>NZ_CP083254.1:0-3593247 GCF_059492215.1 Cupriavidus sp. HY129 | reverse complement strand
CGTGTCGCTCTGCTGCTGCGCCCCGGCCGGCGCTGCCGGCTGTGGCGACGGCACGCGATAGGAGCGGGCGCTGGCTTCGGCCGGGTCCATCTGGGCCACGTCGATCTCGCCCATGTCCGGCAAATGCGCTGCCGAATTGCCCTGAAGCGGATGCCCGGTGGGTGCCGCGCCGCGTCCCTGCGCGGACTGCTGCGACTGTGAATAGGGCGATTGTCCGCCCGCCGTGCCGCCATAGCCAGCGGGCGCGCCGTTGGACTGGCCGGGATAGTCGGGATATCCAGCCATCTGGTTCGGATGCGCGCCGGGAACCTGCGCGCCAGCCTGCCCGTAGGATTGGCCTCCGGCCATGCCAGCGATGCCCGGATAAGGCGCATGGCCCGCACTCATTGCTGCGCTCATGGCCGGACCCATTGCAGCGGGCGCATCCTGGCCCTGTTGCATCGCTTGCTGGGTATATGCGGCCGCGCGCCCCGATGCAGCGGGGTCAAGCACGAAGTGAACGCTAACCTGCGTTTCCCAGTACTCGCACGCGAGGGCCGTGATCCGGCCCGAAAATTGGCTCTTGACCCAGTCAAGCTTGAAGCGATTGGGCGCGGCAATCCGCAGCGCGTGCGCTTCCTCGTCGAAGGCCACGGGCGCCAACGGCTTGATCCAGGTCTTGAACTGTTGCGGCGTCAGTTCGCGCTCGAGTTGCGCGGCTGCTGCCTGCCAGAAATCTTGCATGTGTTCTTCTAAGTGATCACATCCTTGCGGACGTGTCACGAGTATCGCAACGTACGCGCGCCACGGACTCTGCCCTGCCATGCCGCCTCCGCGTCATTCCCAAACGCGTCAACGACAACAGGCCGTCCACGTGCCCGAGGCATCGTAACGGCGTCGATCAAACGGTATACATGGCGGTATACCAAAGGCAGGAAGTCCGGGTTGTGCGTGCGCCACGCAAGCCCGTGTGGTGTTTGGACCGGGATTGTACCCCCCTGCCCAAGTTATCCACAAAGGATAACCCTGTGGACAAGTTGTGAAAATTCAGTGGATTGCTGTGCACAACCATGTCAGAAGCCGTTCTCGGTACAAGGCAAAAACGACCAATTGGCTATCGAAAACAATGACTTGATTGCTGCCGGTAATGCGTATGGATGACCGGGAATACCCACAGAGTTACCCACTGCGACTTGTGGACAATGGCGCGCCACGGCGACGTGACGGATTCGCCGCCGCCGTCGGCCTCAACCATCGGACGCCTTGACAGTCGCAACGAATATCGGTTAAATGGCGGGTTCTGCGATGCGGCAGGGGATCACGTATGCGCATCGCCGGGTCTGGCCCGTACCGTGCGTGTGAACCATGTGCGGCATCAGGCAAGCGGCCTGATCCCCGCCGGCGCTTCGTCCAATGTGGCGATGCCAGCGGCGGCCGGCAGCAAGACAGAACCAGAATCGTCGGCAAGGCCGCAGCTTTCCCAGAGTCTGCATCGCGGCACAGCCCCATGCGAACCATACGCGGCGGCCAAGGCGCCCCGGCAAATCGCCGGCGCCCGGAAAGCCCGGATCAACCAGAGAGTGCAACATGAAACGTACCTACCAACCTTCCGTTACCCGCCGCAAGCGTACCCATGGTTTCCGCGTGCGCATGAAGACCCGTGGCGGTCGTGCCGTGATCAACGCACGCCGCGCCAAGGGCCGCAAGCGCCTGGCGATCTGAGTGCCGGGCGACCGGCCCGGGCGGTGAACGTCGGGTTGCGCGATTCGCGCTGCCTCGATGAAAGCCTGCCCGGCCAAGCGCCTCGCACTCAGGATGGCCGGGAGCACTGCCCGTCGAAGCCCAGCTTGCCGCTAGCTTTGCCAAGCGTGTCGAACCATGCCTTTCCCAAAGCCGCGAGGCTCACAAAGACGGATGAGTTTTCATCCGTTTTTGCTTTGCGGCCCCGGCGTCGCACTACGCACTTCGTGCTGTACGTGCGCGCCAACGGCCAGGCGCAGGCCCGGCTGGGCATCGTTGTCGGCAAGAAATTCGCACCACGCGCGGCCGAGCGTAATCTCGTGAAGCGCATGGTGCGGGAACTGTTTCGGAGCCGGCAGGCCCAATTCGCGGGCCGCGATATTCTGCTGCGCCTGCAAGCGAAGTTTCCGCGTGCGGAGTTCTCCAGCCGGGTTGCGATCCGCAAGGCCTGCCATGCGGAGATCAGCGGACTGCTGGACGTGGCGGCCAAGCCGCTACCCGTTGCGCCCGCCGTACCCACGGCACCGCCAACGGCTTCCGCGGATGTGCCCACCACGCCCGAGGCGCCTGCCTGACCACCACCATGAAGCGAATCCTGCTTGCCCTGCTGCGCATCTACAAGATCGCCCTGAGTCCTTACCTGGGCTCGCAGTGCCGCTTCCTGCCCACATGTTCCGACTATGCCCGCGACGCCATCGTGCAGCACGGCGCGGCGCGCGGCACCTGGATGGCAGCGTGCAGACTCTGTCGCTGCCACCCATTCACAAAGGGCGGGTATGATCCCGTGCCTGCAACACACGGGACCGCCGCGGCGCCCCCGGCATCCGCCGCGCCAGGCCGCCCGCCTGTCACGGTCCGGCTTCCCAGACCCTGATTTCCTCCGACCATAGCGAGACATGGATATCAAACGCACCATCCTGTGGGTCATCTTCTCGATGTCCCTCGTGCTGCTCTACGACAACTGGCAGCGCGCCAACGGCCACGCGTCGATGTTCTTCCCGAGCGCCAACACGCAGCAGGCCGCCCCGGCCGGCGCTGGTGGCGCTACGCCTCAGGCCGACGTGCCCAAGGCGAACGCGACGAACGCAGCCCCTGGAACGGTTCCGGCAGCGCCGCAAGCGGCTGCGCAGCCGGTCGGCGAGAAGGTCACCGTGACCACCGACGAGGTGCGCGCCGAGATCGACACGGCCGGCGGCATCCTGTCGCGCCTGGAACTGCTCAACGAGCATGAGAAGGATGGCGCGCCGGTCGTCCTGCTTGAACGCGACGTCAATCGCACCTACCTGGCCCGCTCGGGCCTGATCGGTGGCGACCTGCCGAACCACACCACCGTGTTCACGGTGGCGCCGGGCACGCGCACGCTGGCACCGGGCCAGGACAAGCTCGACGTAGTGCTGACCGCCGAGAAAAACGGCGTGAAGTTCGTCAAGACCTACACGTTCCACAAGGGCAGCTACGTGGTCGACACGCGCTTCGACGTGACCAATACAGGCACCGCGGCGGTTTCGCCGACGCTGTACCTGGAACTGGCGCGTGACGGCAGCAAGGTCGAGAAATCGCAGTTCTACAGCACGTTCACGGGCCCGGCGATCTACACCAACGCCGACAAGTACCACAAGCTCACCTTCGAAGACATCGCCAAGGGCAAGGCCACCGTGCCGGCCGCCACCGACAACGGCTGGGTGGCGATGGTGCAGCACTACTTCGCATCGGCCTGGATTCCGCAGACCGGCAAGCAGCACAGCTTCTACGCCGAGCAGATCGACCCGAACCTGTACCGCGTGGGTATCCAGCAACCGCTGGGTCAACTGGCCCCGGGCGCAACGGTCAGCACCGATGCCCGCCTGTTCGCCGGCCCGCAGGAAGAGCGCATGCTCGAGCAGATCACCCCGGGCCTGGAACTGGTGAAGGACTACGGCTGGCTGACTATCCTGGCCAAGCCGCTGTTCTGGCTGCTGGAAAAGCTGCACGGCTTCCTGGGTAACTGGGGCTGGTCGATCATCGGGCTGACCGTGCTGATCAAGCTCGTGTTCTTCCCGCTGTCGGCTGCCAGCTACAAGTCGATGGGCAAGATGAAGGACCTGCAGCCCCGCATGACGGCCATCCGCGAGCGCCACAAGGGCGATCCGCAGAAGATGAACCAGGAAATGATGGCGCTGTACCGCACCGAGAAGGTCAATCCGCTCGGCGGCTGCCTGCCCATCGTGATCCAGATTCCGGTGTTCATCGCGCTGTACTGGGTGCTGCTGTCGTCGGTGGAAATGCGCGGCGCGCCGTGGCTGGGCTGGATTCACGATCTGTCGGTGCCGGATCCGTTCTACATCCTGCCGATCGTGATGGCCGTGTCGATGTTCGTGCAGACCCGACTGAACCCGACCCCGCCGGACCCCGTGCAGGCCAAGGTCATGATGATCATGCCGCTGGTGTTCTCGTTCATGTTCTTCTTCTTCCCGGCCGGCCTGGTGCTGTACTGGGTGGTGAACAACATCCTGTCGATCGCCCAGCAATGGCAGATCAACCGGATGCTCGGCAAGGGCAAGACGGCTGCGGTAGCCAAGAGCTGATCACCGCCGATCCGACCCTGAACCTGGAAAAACCCGGCCTCGCGCCGGGTTTTTTCTTTTTCGGTGCACGCCCCTAGTCTTATATCTTATATAAGACTAGAATCCCCTTCACCACGACGAAAGGGGATACGCCATGACCTGGTCCGCCAGCCAATACGTGCAATTCGAGGATGAACGGACCCGCCCGGTGCGGGATCTGGTCGGGGCAATCCCCACCGTCAGCGCGCGGCGGGCCGCCGATGTTGGCTGTGGCCCGGGCAACTCCACCGAGGTACTGGCCGCGCGCTACGCCGGCGCCGAGGTAACCGGGTTCGACAGCGACGCGGACATGATCGCGGCGGCACGCAAACGCCTGCCGGACCTGCGCTTCGACATCGCCGACGTCACCGCCTGGAATGACCCCGGCCCCTACGACGTGATCCTGGCCAATGCCGTGTTCCAGTGGGTGCCAGATCACGCCACGCTGTTTCCCTCGCTGATCGACAAGCTGGCGCCGGGCGGCAGCCTGGCCGTGCAGATGCCGGACAACCTCAACGAGCCGCCGCACCAGCTGATGCGCGAGACAGCGCTGAAGGGCCCGTGGGCGGACAAGCTCGCCAAGGCCGCCGAAGCCCGCACGCCGCTGGCCAACGAACGCTGGTACTACGAACTGCTCAAGCCGCACTGCACACGCGTGGACATCTGGCGCACGATTTACCAACATCCGCTCAAGGGCGGCCCGGCGGCCATCGTCGAGTGGTTCAAGGGCAGCGGCCTGCGGCCATTCCTGGCGCCTCTGACCGAAGATGAGAAGGCCGAATACCTGAAGCGATATGAAGCGGCAGTGGCCAAGGTCTTCCCGGCCATGTCCGATGGCACCGTCCTGCTGCCGTTCCCGCGCGTGTTCATCGTCGCAACGCGCTAGGAAGCCTCCACGGAACATGACGTTGGTATCACGTGCGTCGTCGCCTACACTGCAGTGACGCCTTGCAGTCTCCTCTTGTCCAAGAGGCGCGCATAGAGATACCGCCATGAGCCGTCCGCCCGAGCTGCATCGGAAGATGCGCCCTGTCGCCGCCTTTGTCATGCTGGGCGGCTCGGGTCTGCGCATCGTCGAGGCTCAGCTCGACGCCCTGCTGCAACGCGACATAGCGGAAGACGTGCACGCACTGCGCGTGGCCGTGCGACACCTGCGTGCGGTGACCTGGGCCTTCGGCCCGATCCTGCCGCACGCCATCAGGGAGCGCTGGAAGCTGGCGCTCCATGACGTGGCCGATGCCGCCAGCGCCGTGCGCGACTGGGACGTCTTCCTCTCCGAAACGCTGCTGCCCGCCCTTGCCCTGCAACCCGGGGACCCGGTGCTGGTCGCGTTGATCGACGTCGCCCATGCCAGGCGCGCCGAGGCACGCACGCTTATGGTCACGCAGCTGACGCGCTACCGGCAGGCGCCATTGCCCACCCTTTACCGGGATCTGCTGCACCTGTCCGATCCCAAGACCCGTCACGGGCAGCATGGCCGCATGGCCGCGTTCGCGCGCGGGCGCATCCGCAAGGCGCGCGGGCGCGTGCGCGATCTGGCGCGCGTGGCACGCGACGGCCAGATCGCGCACGTCCATGCGCTGCGGATCGGAAACAAGCGATTGAGGTATGCAATCGAAGCGCTGTCCGATGTGCTGCCCAAGCGCTACCGCAAGCGGCTGCACGGTAAGCTCATCGCACGCCAAACCGAACTCGGCGGCGTCATCGACGACGCCGTGGCGCACAGGCTGATATGCGAATGCCTGGCGAGCTGAGCCTTGCCACCCCGATCGTCCCCGATGCGGACGATCTGCGACAATACCGCCCATGACCGTATCCCAGATTCCCATCGCCGCGATTGCCACCGCACCAGGCCGTGGCGGCATCGGCGTCGTGCGTGTTTCCGGCCCCGATGTCGGCGCCGTGATGCGCGCCGTATGCGGCCGCACGCTGCAGCCACGTCACGCCACCTATCTGCCGTTTATCGATGCGCGTGGCAATGTCATCGATCATGGCCTCGCGCTCTACTTCCCGGCACCGAATTCATACACCGGCGAGGAAGTGCTTGAGTTGCAGGGCCATGGCGGGCCTGTGGTGATGCAGATGCTGCTGTCGCGCTGCCTCGAGGCCGGCAAGGACATCGGCCTGCGTGTGGCCGAGCCGGGCGAGTTCACGCGGCGCGCGTTCCTCAACGACAAGCTCGACCTTGCGCAGGCCGAAGCCGTGGCGGATCTGATCGAGGCAAGCACGGAAGCCGCGGCGCGGTCTGCGGCGCGATCCATGGAGGGAGAGTTCTCCAAGGCGATCCATGCGCTTGTGGAGAAAGTCATCCACCTGCGAATGCTGGTGGAAGCCACGCTGGACTTTCCCGAAGAGGAGATCGATTTCCTCGAGGCCTCCAATGCACGCGGCCAACTGACGCGCATTCGAGAAGATCTCGCGGGCGTCCTCAAGCAGGCGCGGCAGGGTTCATTGCTGCGTGAAGGATTGTCGGTGGTTCTGGCCGGACAGCCCAATGTGGGCAAGTCCTCGCTGCTCAATGCGCTCGCCGGTTCGGATCTCGCCATCGTCACGCCGATTGCCGGCACCACGCGTGATCGCGTGCGCGAGACGATCCAGATAGACGGCATCCCGCTGCACATTATCGACACCGCAGGTCTGCGCGACGATGCCGCCGACGAAGTGGAACGCATCGGCATCGAGCGCACATGGGAGGCCATCCGCCACGCCGATATCGTGCTGCATCTGATCGACGCGGCGGACTACATCGAGCATGGCATTTCGGAGACCGATGACCATATCGACGATCGCCTGAGCGGCCAGTTGCCCCCCGGGTCTCCAATCGTTCGCGTCATCAACAAGATCGACCTCGCGCCGTCCGTCGGCGCGATGGGCTTTGGCGGCAACCGCCCGCACGTGGTGGCGGCCAATGGGCCAAACCCGACCGAAATCTGGATCTCCGCGCGCACCGGCGCGGGCATCGATCTGATGCGCAGCGAACTGCTGCGCCTGATCGGCTGGCAGTCCGGCAATGAAGGCGCATTCCTGGCGCGGGAGCGCCATCTCATCGCGCTGCGCAACGCGGAATCGCACCTCGAACTTGCCGAGGCCAGCGCCTCGCAGCACGCCCAGGCGCTGGATCTGTTCGCGGAGGAGCTGCGGCTGGCGCAGGATCACCTGAACAGCATCACTGGAGAGTTCACCAGCGACGACCTGCTGGGGACGATCTTCACGCGGTTCTGCATCGGGAAGTGACGGCTTGGCGAGACTAGACCGGTAGCACAAGGCGAACCGTCTCCTGATGTCTTCCGCGAAAACCTCTCGCCCCCTCACCCCCGGTGAGATCGCGCTCGCCCGCAGTGTCTTTGCCGATGACATCGACTACAGGCAGGTCCGCATTCACGCGCGGAACTACGTGTTCTGGCAGGGCGCCGGGTACATCATCACGCCGAACGGACAGATGTACCTCGGCCGAAGGCTGCGTCACTACACAGACTTCAGCGCTGCCGGCATCCAGATCCAGGCGTTCTTCATTCACGAGATGGCGCACGTCTGGCAGCACCAGCACGGCGTCAACGTGTTGTGCAGAGGACTTGGCGAGCAGATCCGGCACTTCCTCGGCTTCAACCAGTACCGGTACCGGCTGGAGCCCGGCAAGCCACTCACGGCCTACAAGCTCGAGCAGCAGGGCGACATCATGCGCGACTTGTTCCTCGCGCAACTTGGACAACCGACACCGTATGACACCGAAGCATACGTCGCGATGGCGGGCGCACCTGCAAGAGGCCGCTCGATCGGTATCACTCAACTGGACGCCGTTGACTTGGCAAACAATGTGGCAGACCATCCCGGCACGGATGGTGAGTCAGTCCCCAAGGATGGACGTCAGTGATGGGAGTCAGTCATGCCGCGGGTATCGAAAGCGGAAACGGAAAAGAACCGTATAGCCATTGAACAGGCTTCGTCCCAATTGTTTCGCGAACAAGGATTTCACGGGATCAGCGTAGCCGATCTGATGGGCGCGGCCGGACTGACGCACGGCGGCTTCTACGGCCATTTCGAATCGAAGGATGCGTTGGCGGCCATCGCCTGCGCGCGCGCATTCGAGGAGTCGAACGCGCGCTGGCGCAAGCGTGTGGAAGAAGCGCCTGACAAGGCGACGGCGCTCGCGGCGCTGATCGATGGCTATCTGTCCACACGCAACCGCAATGCGCCTGGAAGTGGCTGCCCGGCGGCGGCGCTGGCCAACGATGTCGCGCGCGAGGCCGATGACAAACCGGTTCGCGCGACCTACCACGAAGGGCTCGAGAAATTGCTGGATGTCCTGGCCAGCATCCAGCCGGCCGGCAACGCCGACGCCAATCGCGCCAATGCCATCGCGGAGATGGCCACACTGGTCGGCGCCCTGGTGCTCTCGCGCGCCACGCAGGGCACGCCGTTGTCCAACGAAGTGCTCGCAGCAGCCAAGGGATATTTGCTGGCTCGGGTCAGCAAGGAGTAGGCGCGTTAAACTGGCGGCCTTTCTCCACTTACCGGGCTCCAGAGGAGCCCGTCCCCGAGATGTTGAGCCGCCTGCAGCAATCCCTCATCGCCGTCGTTGCCGTGGTCGTCCTCGGCCTGTTGTGGTTCGTTGGCAATGACAAGGGGGACGTCGTACCGGTTGAAACCGGCGCCGCGCCATCATCCCAGCCAGCCAGCATCCCGCGCGGCATCCCACGTAATGGCACGCTCGACCCGATCAGCATCGATCCCGAGCGTCCCGCCGACGTCCTGCCCCAGTACCAGGCCGATGGCCTGTTTGCCGACTATCGCGACAATGCCGGCGAGGCCGACGACCGCTATCGCGGCAAGTACTTCATCGTCGAAGGCGTGGCCAGCGGCATCCGGCGCGACGACGGCAACAACGTGTTCCTGGAAATCCGCACCAGCAACCCGGGTGAACTGGTCCGGGCAAACCTGCTGCGCCGGCAGATCTGTGGCCCGGCAGGCAGGGTCTGCGAGGTCGAGGCGCGCGCCACCATGGTCCGGCGTGGCCAGAAGGTGGCCGTCGAATGCACGGGCGCCGGGCAAGGCGAGGGCGGCGTGCCGCTGCTGAATGACTGCCTGATTCGCGGCGGCGCCAATTAAATCGCCGTCCGGCGCGGTGCCGTGCGCGGCACGCGGGAGATTTGCGGCATCAGTGCCCCGTTGTTCGGTGATTTGACGCTGTGCCCGCGCGTCTACAGTACGCAGGCATGGTGCCGCCAATGCGCCCCTCATCCGGATCCGGGCGGCCGGCGCCCGCGCCGACGCGACTCAGGACACACGATGAAAAGAGCAACGATTGCCGCCATGCTGGCCCTGCTGGCCAGCGGCTGTTCCACCTATCAAGCCGTCACACCGGTCGACCAGGGCCAGGCTGACCCGATCGCCAGCTTCCAGCCCGGCCCCTATGGCGGACCGGCGCAGTTCCGCGTCAACGGCAATCACGTGGTAGGTGCCGATGGCGCGCTGTTCTGCATCATCCCCAATCAGGTGAACGGCAATGCCTATGTGGAGAACTTCGCGGACGCACTGCGCGCGCGCAATTTCGAAGTGAAGGTCCTGCAGCCGTATTCGTCGGTGGCAGCGTGCCCGATGACCGCCACGTACACGGCCCAGCGCCAGACATTCGTAACGCCGTTCCTGGTCTCGGTCGACATCACGGTATTCCGCAACGGAGAGCGTGCCGGCAAGGCCATCTACAACGCCAATCGCAGCGCGGGCGGCATCAATCTGAGCCATCTGATCCAGCCGGACGCCAAGATCGACGAACTGGTCGACCAGCTGTTCCCGGGCCTGAAGCCCCAACCGGTGCCTGCCCAGGCAGCACCGGCGCCTACCCCGGGTTCGCAGCCAGGCTCCGGTGGCGTAGCGCCCGCCGCCTGAGCGAGCGGCATTCAGGCCTAAGAAAAGCGGGGCCGGGGAACGCCTCTTGAGGGGGCATCTTGCCGGCTCGCCGCATGAAGATCGTGGGTTTCTGGCGCGTGGATGCTCCAGTGCTCCAGTGCTCAGGCTTCCAGCCGTCCCAAGCGCACCACGGTCACCCCGGGCCGCAACTGGCGCAGCGAGGGCATCACCAGCACGCAATTGGGATACGGCGTGACCACCTCGGCACCGCCGTTCCAGCCGATCACGGTTCCGGCATCGGCAAAGGTCTCCAGCCCCGTGTACGGGCCGGCAAAGCGGAAATCCATGCTGGTCGCCACCACGGGCTCCGTCACGCGAATCACGCGCTGCGCGGCCGGCAGCGGGCGCAGCCAGCCCGCGGGCAGATCGGCTTCCTCAACGATGCCGGCGCTGAGCAGGAAGCGCGCCGTGCTGTCACGCGCGACATCCACCGCCGAGGTCTCCCAATGCTGGCCACATTCGATCAGCAGCGCATTTCGCGGGCTGGCCGGATCGCCAAAGTCCGCGTAATCGCGCATCCGGCGGCCTTCAGGATGGCCTTCATCGACGATGATGTCGGCCGGGGCGCCAATGGCACGCGACAACGCAATGCCCTTGTCGAGCGGACCGGACACGATCAGCGGCCGGCTCTTCTCGTGCATCGAGTGCAGGTCAAGCAGCAGGTCCACCGTATCGATCACCGGACGCATCGCGCGCGCCCGGCGCAGTTCGGACGAATCGCGCGACAGGTCGTCGAGCACCGCCGAAGTCCAGACCCGGTTGAAGTCCTGATCGACGAAGCGCGACGCATCGGGCTTCGCCGCATCGAAGCGCGCGTAGGCGTCGACATTGGCGAACGACAGCGTGAGCCTGCCGCGTCGCGGCCGCAGCCCATGGTCGAGCAGCCCGGCCACCGTGATCGCGCCGCACACCTCGTTACCGTGCGTCAGTGCATTAATCATCACGTGCGGCCCGGGCAGGCCGCTGTCGAACGTATGGAGGTAGGCGATGCCGGTGTTGCTCTCGGCATACGGGCCAATATCGGGAAATTCGACTTCGACGGGGTAGGCGTCGAAGGCGGGAGCGGTCTGCGTCATCGGGACTTCCTCAGGAGTTACTCGCGAATATCGGCCGCCTGCACGATCGTGCGATAGCGGCTGGTTTCGCGCTTGACGAAGCTCGCGAACTGGGCCGGATTGGCCGGCGCCACTTCCACGCCGGCCTCGGCCAGCTTCTTGCGAACTTCGGGCATGGCCAGTACGGCCTGCATTTCATTATTCAGGCGATCAATAACAGGGCGGGGAGTAGACGTTGGTGCCATCAATCCGAACCATACTCCCATGTCGACGCCCTTGAGCGCCGGGGTCTCGGCCAGCGCCGGCACGTTCGGCGCCACGCTGGCGCGCTTGGCTTCGGTGACACCATAGGCCCGAATGCGGCCCGCCTGGATGTGCGGCAGCGCCGAGGACAGCACCATCACGGCCAGGTCGATCTGACCGCCGAGCAGGTCGGTGGACATCGCCGAGGCCCCCTTGTACGGCACATGGGTGATGTTGACCTTGCCCTGCTGCTTGATCAGTTCGCCGGCCAGGTTCAGCGGCGTGCCGACGCCGGAAGACGCATAGGACAGCTTGCCCGGCTGCGCCTTGGCCAGCGCCATCAATTCGCCAGCGTCCTTGGCCGGCAGTTGCAGCTTGCCGACCAGCACCATCGGCTGCGTGCCGACGAACGTGATCGGCGCCAGGTCCTTCTCGCCGTCATAGCGCACGGCCGGGTTGGTCAGGCGGGCGATCGACACCTCGCTGCCCGAGCCCATCAGCAGGGTGTAGCCGTCGGGATCGGCCTTGACCACTTTCTGCGCGCCGATCGTGCCGCCAGCGCCGCCGAGGTTCTCGATCACCACGCTCTGCCCCAGACGCTTGCCCAGTTCCGGCGCCACGGTACGCGCAACCAGATCGACGCTGCCGCCCGCGGTATAGCCCACCACCAGCGTGATCGGCTTGGTCGGGTAGTTGCCGGCCGCGCTTGCGGCGAATGCACAACAGGCGAGGGAGGCGGCAACGGCCGCGCGCAGCAGGGTCTTCATGATTTCTCCGGGCAGTTCTAGGAATGTTGTCCGGCGATGGTAGAGAGACGCGCAGCGGGAAACATGCGGCTTTGGCAATGTGGATTGCCAATTTGGCAATGGCTGCCTGACTCCCCGCTCCGCACGACGGGTGTATAGACCGGGAGAAGGGACGAACCAGTGCTCAGGCGGCCGCCGCGGCCCGCCAGAACGCCTCGGCCAACGGGCGCATTTGCGCGCGCGGGCGGTACAGGCGGATATCGAGCGCGAGGTCGACGGAGTCGCCGCCCTGAAGATCGGCACGTACCAGGCGTCCCGAATGGAGATCGTCGGCAATCAGACGCGCCGGCAGCCAGGCCAGCCCCATCTTCTGCCTCACCATCTCGTGTACCGACTCGGCGAAGTCACTGACGGCGATCACGTCGAGCCAACTTGCCAGCTTGCGGCGGGCAATCTCCTGATTGACCATGCGGCCCATTGTCAGCGTCTCCGCATAGGCAATCATCGGCACCGGCGCGGGGCGCGTGCCCGACTTCGGTCGTTGCAGCCGGAAGGCGGGGCCACCACGCGCATCGGCAGCCGCCACGCAGACCATGCGCTCCACGCCCACGGGATGAAACACATAGCGCGCGTCGTCCAGCATCACAGGCATATCGTGCGGACTGTAGCAAAGCAGGAAGTCAGCATCGCCCTCGGTGAACATGGCCAGCGCATCGTGCGTGGCATGGGTCGATAGCCGTGTGCGGAAGCCGGCGCCGGCCGGGTCGTCGCGCAGTGCCTCGCGCAGGCCGGCCAGCCATGCTGGCACCATCGAACGCGCGAGCGTCTTGCCGGTGGCGATGGTCAGCGTGCTGGCGTCCGCGCGATGCGCCGCCCGCAGCGACAGGCGTGCGTCCTCCAGCGTGCGCAGCGCCGTCTGCGCGGCCTCCAGGAACTGGCGGCCCTCGGCGGTCAGCCGCACCGGAAACGTGCTGCGATCGATCAGTGGCGCGCCGGCCCAGACTTCGAGCGCCTGCATCCGCCGGCCAAATGCGGGCGGCGTGACGTTGCGCAACTCGGCGGCACGCGCGAGACTCCCGGCCTGGGCCAGGCAGACGAAATCTTCGAGCCAACGGATATGCATGGGGACGGCGGGAGGTGATGCCGCATTGTAACGTCGCCGACTCAGTTAGAATTTTCGCCATGGTCTCGATCAAGCGCGGCGGCACGCCCACTCCTTCCAGTCCTACCGATTCCGACTCAGCGCAGACGGGCGGCAAGACTTTTCCCGAATACACCATCGACGAGCTGGCGCGTGTGGCCGGCACCACCGTCCGCAATATCCGCTCCTATCAGGACCGCGGGCTCATCGACCCACCCGAGCGGCGCGGCCGCGTTGGCATCTACACGCAGGCGCATCTGGGCCGACTGCGGCTGATCCACCATCTGCTGGCGCGCGGCTACACGCTCGCCAACATCATGGAACTGCTCAAGGCGATCGTCGAAGGCCACGACCTGCGATCGATCCTGGGTCTCGAGACGGCGATCAGCAGCCCCTGGAACAGCGAAGCGCCGCGCCACTACTCGTACCTGGCGCTGGCACGGCTGTTCGGCCGCGCGATCTCGCGCACGGCGCTGGCCAAGGCGATTTCACTGGGATTGCTGGAACCGGATGGCTTCGGCTACTTGGCCCGCAGCCCGCGCGCGCTGGCGGCGGGTGCCGAGATGGCCAAAGCCGGGTTTCCGCTCGAGGACGTGCTCGACATCATCGAGCAGGCGCGCGGTCACTTCCAGGCCGTGTCCGACCGGATCGTCGGCATGGTAGTGCGCGAACTGGACCGCTTCGGCGAAGGCAAGCTGCCGCCGCCATCCGAAGTGCCGCGCATCGTGGATGTGCTCTGGCGCATCCGGCCACTCGCGCTGGTGGCGCTGGAAACCGAGATGATGCGGGCGCTCGAAATCTCGGCCAACAAGTATCTCGGGGACCGCGTTGCCGCGATCCTCGAACACCTGCATGAAGAGGGAGGATCGGCGGGCGATTGATGCGCCGGCCGATCTCCCGCACGCCTGCCGCTTGCCGCTTGCCACCTACCGCGTCACGCCACGCTACGGATCGACGGCGCGCGCGTGCTGGCACCCGCGCGAATCGCCGTGTCCTCGATCTCCGAGATCAGCGGCGCGATGCGGCTGAGCTCCGCGCGATTGTCGTCATCCCAAGGATGGAACCCAGGCCGGAAGTAGGCGAACCATTCCGGAATCATCTTGCGCAGCGTGCCCGGCGATCCCCACAGGAAGTTCATCACGCTGCCAAAGCCGAACAGCTTGTTGCGGCATGACTTGTCCGCCATCACCAGCCTGACATGGAAAGCGAACACCATGGCCCAGAACGTCACGGTGGTGGTGAGCATCGTGAACGTCCGCACGAAGTAGCGGTACGGGCCGGGCTTCATGACCACGTTCCACACGTCGTAGGCCACGGCCTTGTGCTCGGTTTCTTCCAGCGCGTGCCAGGTCCATACCTGCCGATAGCCTGGCTCCGAATCGCCCATTTGACGCGGATCGGCCAACATGCCGGCAGCCAGCATCGCCGTGTAGTGTTCCAGCGCGATCGTGTGCGCGAGCTGCCATGATTTCGGCAGGATCTTGCGCAGCAGATTGAGCAGGCTGGCCACGCGGTTGTCGAGCTTGCTGGCAGGTAGGCCAACATCATCGAGCAAACGGTTGTAAAGAATGTGCTCGCGTGTGTGCATCGCTTCCTGTCCGATAAAGCCGGCCACGGCCTGCTTGAGTTCTGGATCGGTGATGCGGTCGCGATAGTTGCGCACGCTGTCCATGAAGAAGCGTTCGCCGGCCGGGAAGAAAATCGAAAGCGCGTTGATGAAGTGGGTGACGTGCCGGCCGCGTTGATGCCAATCGCAAATGCGCTCCGGCGGGAGATGGGGATGTACGTCGCGGCGGACAGGCATCATGATGCAAACTCCTTGCTGAATGACGGACGTGCCTCGCGTGCACCGTCCAGAAAAGGCAACAGGTCAGCGGCCACGCGCTGAGGGTCTTCTTCCATTGGGATGTGGCCAAGCCCCGCGTAACGGCGCAGCGTCACGTCGGGAATGCGGGCCGCGAACTCGGCCGCGTGCGCGGGCGGAATCCAGCGGTCGCGATCGCCCCACAGCACCAGCGTGGGCACACGCACGCCGCGCAGGCGTTCGGTATCCAACCCATCGAAATCGAGCTTCGGCACCATGCGGCCTACGGCTTCACGGCTGCCTGCGGCATAGAAGAAATCGACGTAACGACGGAACGTGGCCTCCGGCACGCGCGACGCGTCGCCATAGACATCACGCGTAGCCGCGCGGATGATCGACTCCGGCAACATCCACGGCGCCGACCAGCGCACCACGGCGTGCCGGAACAGGTCGATGTAGATCGGCAGCTTCATCGGGAAGCCTGCGGCATCGACCAGCACCAGCCGGTTCACCAGCGACGGCCGGCGCGCCGCGAGGTCCCATGCGATCAGTCCGCCGAGCGAGTTGCCGATCACCGTTGCACGCGAGATGTTCACCGCAGCCAGGAAGCCGTCGATGAACGCGCGATAGACGTCGACATCCATCGTCATGATGCGACCATGCGCGTCACGCAGCGGACCGGTGAGGCCAAACGGCGCGAGGTCGAGCCGCACCACGCGATAGCGGCGACGCAGCATCGGCATCAACCCCTCCCACGTATGCAGCGACGCGCCGAATCCGTGAATCAGCACCAGCGGCTCGCCCTCCGGCACGCCTTCCTCGGTGTAGTGGACCAGCGTGCCCATCACCGATACCCAGCGGGACGCGGGCAACGCGTGGCGGAGCGCCAGCGTTTCGCGCGACAGGCTGAACAGGCCGATGCGGCCCTGCCCGAACCAGCGCGTGAACGCACCCGGCGGCGACTGCAATGCCGCCTCACGTGAAAGCGTGGCGCGATTCATGCGCGTTCTCCGCGTGCGGGCGCGCCCGCCGTATCGGACAGCAGTCGCTTGCTCTTGCGTCGCGTATCGCGCACCACCAGCGACTGGTACGCGGCAGGCAGGATGCGGGAGAGGGCATCCGCCGCGTAGGCATCCGGGCCGATCAGCACGCGGCGCTTGTTCGCGCGCACACCGTCCAGGATCACGCGCGCGGCCTTGTCTGCCGTGGTGATGAAGAACTTCTCGAACTCCTCGCGGCCCTGCTGCGCGTCGCGCACCAGCAGCCCGTTCACGCTCGACGACACCCGGCTGGCACGCGCAATATTGGTCTTGATGCCGCCTGGATGCACAGTGGTCGCGGACACGCCGCAGTCCATCAGATCGAGTTCCTGGCGCAGCGATTCCGTGAATCCGCGCACCGCGTATTTGCTGGCGTTGTACGCGCCCATGCCGGGCTGCGCGAACAGGCCGAAGATGCTCGACGTGTTCACCACATGGCCTTCGCCGCTGGCCTTGAGATGGGGCAGGAATGCCTTCGTGCCATACACCACACCCCAGAAGTTGATGCCGATGATCCATTCGAGATCGTCGTAGGCCATGCCTTCGACCGTGCTCGACAACGCGACGCCGGCATTGTTGAAGATCAGGTTCACGCGGCCATGCGCGCGCGCCACGTCATCCGCCCAGGCATGGACGGCGGCGCGATCCGCGACATCCACGCGATGGCTGGTGATCTGCACCAAGGGCGCCACACAGCGCACTTCAGCCACCGTCTGCGCGAGGCCCGCTTCATTGCAGTCCGATATCGCCACGTGGCAGCCGGACTGCGCGAGCTGGATGGCCAGACAGCGCCCCATGCCCGAGCCAGCGCCGGTGATCGCGGCAACCTTGTTGTGGAAATCCTTCATGCATGTCTCCCGATATCGTTATGGGGTGTTGCGGTGTGGATGAGGGCGCAGGGTTGGGGATGCGCGCGATCGGATCTCAGGCGCGAGCGGTCTCGGCCTCATCGGGTAGCGGCGCGACGCCTTGTTCGCGCATGGGCCAGCGTTCGTAGTCGGCCATGCGGAAGGTCTGCGTCGCGCGCCAGAACTGCCATGTGAAACCTGGCCACAGCGTGGTGTTCTTGCCGCTGCGCGGGTCCATGTACCAGCTCGCGCAGCCGCCTGCTGACCAGATCGTGTGATCCAGCTTCTGCTGGATGCCGCGGTTGAAGCCATCCTGGATCGACGGGCGCACGTCCACGGCCTGCACGCGTTCCTGGCGCATCTGCCGCAGCGCGTCGAGTACGTAGCGCACCTGCGACTCGATCATGAACACCATCGAGCTGTGTCCCAGTCCGGTGTTCGGACCCATGATCAGGAACAGGTTCGGGAAGCCCGAGACCGTGGTGCCGAGGTACGCCTCCGCGCCGTCGCGCCAGGCATCGAGCACGTCACGGCCACCTCGTCCGATGATCACGCCACGCGGCAGCGGATCGGTGGCGCGGAAGCCCGTGCCCAGGATGATGCAATCGGCCGGCCTGCGGCTGCCGTCGCGCATCACCAGCGCGTCCGGTTCCACATGGTCGATGCCCGTGGTCACCACATCGACATTGGCGCGTGTGAGCGCTCCGTAGTAGTCGTTGGACATCAGCACGCGCTTGCAGCCGATCGTGTAGTCCGGCGTCAACTTCGCGCGTAGTTCTGGGTCGCGCACTTCCCGCGCGAGGTGGCGCCGCGCCATCCGCTCCACGGCCTTCATCAGCTTCGGATGCATCACGAAGCCCATCACGCGCATTTCCAGCATCCAGTACAGGCCGGCGCGTACCAGCCACTGCGTGAAGGGGAACTGGCGGAACATCCAGCGCTCCAGCGCGGACACGTCGCGATCCGGCTTGGGCATGACCCACGGCGGCGTGCGCTGGTAGAGGTCGAGGCGATCCACCTGTGGCGCGATCTGCGGCACGAACTGGATCGCGCTGGCGCCAGTGCCGATCACGGCCACGCGCTTGCCCGCCAACGGATAGTCATGGCGCCACTGCTGGGAGTGGAACGTGGTGCCGGCGAAAGTATCGAGACCGGGAATATCGGGAATGGCAGGGCGGCTGAGCCCGCCCATCCCCGAGACCAGGATCCGGGCGCGCACGCGCCGGCCATCGGCCATTTCCAGCCGCCAGACCCCAGCGGACGCGTCCCAGACGGCCTGCTTCAGTTCATGGCCGAAGCGCAAATGCGAGCTCAGGCCGAACGTCTCGGCGCTGTGTTCAAGGTAGCGGCGAATCTCCGGCTGCGGCGAGAACATGCGCGACCAGCTCGGATTCGGCGCGAACGAGAACGAGTAGAGATGGGATTGCACATCGCACGCGCAACCGGGATAGTGGTTATCGCGCCAGGTGCCGCCGACCGAACCGGCTTTCTCGAAGATCAGGAAATCATCGACGCCAGCTTGTTTGAGACGGATACCCATGGCCAGCCCAGAGAAGCCGCTGCCGATGATGGCGATGTCGCAGGCAGCGTCGTTGGGACGGGTGGGGATGAGACGGTCGGGCAGATCCACGGGTGCATTCATTTGGCGCATTCCGGTGGGTGCGCGGGTGTCGCCTTCGAAGGCGGCGACACGATCACGACACCATTGATTGTGACATTGAACGATGTCATCGTAGGTATCGCTGTGGCATGGGTCAATGCGCTGGTTTGAAGATTTGCTCTATTTTTTGGCAATTTCCAGCGGCTCTTGGCGCACATGAAACAAGGTGCGCGCCGAGAAATCCGCATCGGCGGCGGCAGTCAGTCGCGCGTTTGAAACCTGTCGGGGGGATGAAAAAAAATCCAGCGCTTCGGCAGAATCGCAACGCACCTTGGCCAGTGCGACTCGCACGGCCTGGCAACGACATCGAAAACACAAACGAAGACGGAGACACGATGCCCGTACCCGCCCCACCCGCTGTGGAGAAATCATCACGCCGCCAGTTCCTGAAGGTCGGCGCCGGGTTTTCCGCCGCGATCGCCTGCTCGGCGCTTCTTCCCTCGCTAACGGGCTGTTCGCCCGCCAGCACACCACCGCAGGCCGGCATGGCTTTCCTGCGGCCGGCTGATGTCGCGCTGTTCCGGGCACTGCTGCCAGCGGTAGTCAGCGAGCTGGAATCGGTCGACCCGGCCCAGCGCGAGAAGCGCATCGCCGCCGCCGTGCAGTTCATCGACGGGTCGATCGCGGCAATGGGTCTGAACGGCCGCGCGGAACTCCGCAAGCTGCTCGATCTGCTGGCCAGCACGCCGCTGCGCTGGGCCCTGGCCGGCCTGCGCGCGCCGTGGGACCAGGCCACGCCCGAGCAGGTGCGCGGATTTTTGACGCGCTGGCGCACCAGCCGCTTCGCAACGCTCAATGCGGGCGGCGTGGTGCTGGCCAAGCTGACCAGCGTCGGCTATTTCGTGCTGCCCGATGCGTGGGCCGCCGCCGGCTATCCCGGCCCTAATCCCGCGGTCTATCGCGCCATTCACAGCTGACACCCACCATGGCCATTAACGATATCTACAGCGCCGGCATCGCGTCCGGCTGGAAGGTGCTCGACGCCGCCACGTTCACCGCGCCGCGCACGTTTGAAACGGACGTCGCCATCATCGGCAGCGGCGCAGGCGGTGGCATTGCCGCCGAAATGCTCACCGAGGCGGGATTCAAGGTACTGCTGATCGAGGAAGGGGCACTGCGCACTTCGGACAGCTTCAAGGACATGGATGAAGCGCGCGCGTATCGCGAGCTCTACCAGGAGGCTGCCGCGCGTGCGACGTCCGATGGCGCCATCTCGATCCTGCAGGGGCGCTCCGTGGGCGGCAGCACCACCGTGAACTGGACGTCCAGCTTCCGCACGCCCCCGAAAACGCTGGCCCACTGGGCCACGGAGCACGCCGTAACCGGGCATTCCGAAGCCGAGATGGCACCGTGGTTCGAGAAGATCGAAGCCCGCCTGAACATGGCGCCATGGTCGATGGACCCGAATCCGAACAACACCGTGCTCAAGCGCGGTTGCGAAAAGCTCGGCTGGGAATGGCACGTGATTCCGCGCAACGTGAAAGGCTGCTGGAACTCCGGGTACTGCGGCCTGGGCTGCCCGGTCAACGCCAAGCAATCGATGCTGGTGTCCACGATTCCCAACGCGCTCACGCACGGGGCCACGCTCGTGCATCGGCTGCGCGTACGCGCGATCGACCATGACGGCAAGACCGTGCGCGGCCTCACAGGCGATGCGCTTGGCATCGATGGCTACACGGCCACCGGCGTCACGGTCACCGTCCGCGCAAGACATGTGATCGCGGCGGGCGGCGCCATCAATACGCCCGCGTTGCTGCTGCGTTCGCGCGTACCGGACCCGCATGGGCGGATCGGCCTGCGCACGTTCATCCATCCGGTGAACCTGACCATTGCCGAGATGCCGGAAAAGATCGATCCGTACTATGGCGCGCCGCAGTCGATCGCGTCCGATTATTTCCAATGGCGCGATGGCGCAACGGGGCCGATGGGCTACAAGCTCGAAGTGCCGCCGATGTTCCCGGGCATCAGCTCGGGCGTTTTCAATGCGCTGGGCGATGACCTGCGGCGTCAGATGGCCGCGTTGCCGCATACCAACGCGATGCTGGCGCTGCTGCGCGACGGCTTCGTGCCGGAGAGCCCCGGCGGGCGCGTGCGCATTGCCGACGACGGCAGTCCCGTGCTGGACTACGACGTGAGCGACTATGTCTGGGACGGCGTGCGCCGCGCCTACCTGAGCATGGCCGAAGCCCAGTTTGCTGCAGGTGCGAAACGGGTACGACCCGCTCATCTCGACGGTCAGGACTACACGAGCTGGACCCAGGCACGCGAAGCCATCGGCCAACTGCCCCTGAAGAAATTCCGCGCGTTGCTCTTCACCGCGCACCTGATGGGTGGCTGCGGCATGAGCGACGATCCCAAGCAGGGCGTGGTGAACAGCGCGGGTCGCCACCACCAGCTCGAGAATCTCTCCGTGTTTGACGGCTCGGTATTTCCAACCAGTATTGGTGCGAACCCTCAGTTGTCAGTATTCGCACTCACGGCGCAGAATGTCTCCGCACTATCCCGAAGCATCAAGCCGTGATCCAAATCAAGTCCGTCGCAGTCGGGCTTGCAATTTAGAGGATCTATTCGAATATAAGTCTTGTGAAACGGTCGTGGCGCTGGATAGGCTCCCACAACCGTTTCAAGCATCCGTATGCCGTTAGAGCACGGAGCCACAGCGGTCGTGGATTTTTATTTTTATTGCAGGGGTCCACTGCGGTTTCATAGCGAGAGACGCCCCCATGAAGACCGGGAAAACCACGGCAGGAGACACCAAGGCTCGCATTCTTGACGCGACCGAGAAGCTGTTCATCGAGGTAGGCTACGAAGCAACATCGCTCAGACAGGTTACGTCGCGGGCAATCGTCAACCTCGCTGCCGTCAACTATCACTTCCGCAGCAAGGAAATCATGATGCAGTCGGTGCTTGGCCGCCGACTGGATCCCCTCAACACCCGTCGCCTTGCGTTGCTGGACGCCTGCGAGGCACGCTGGCCGGGTGCCGAGATTCGCTGCGAACACGTGATGGGCGCGCTGTTCGTGCCCGCGCTCCAGATGGCGCGCGAGCCCGAGATCGGCGGCCCATCGTTCCTGCGCCTGCTAGGGCGCGTGTATTCGGATACATCCCCGTTCATCCAGTCCTGGCTGATGGGGCACTACGCACCCGTGTTCGGCCGCTTCTTCGAAGCGTTCGCCCACGCGCTGCCGGACGTGCCACGTCAGGAGCTCGGCTGGCGCCTGCATTTCGCCCTCAAGGCGTTGGCAGGCGTGCTGGCCGGCGACGAACTCGGCAACCTGATGCCGGCGTTCACGCAGGGCAGGCGGATGAGCGATGCGCAGGTGCTGGCGCAACTGACGTCGATGGTGGTGGCGGCCCTCAAGGCGCCTTCACCCGCGCCGCAGGAGCTCGGCGCGCTGCAGGATGTGTTCGAGATCGGCGAGACGCAGCACGCCGACGAGCAGGCTCACCTCGCGGCGCTGGCCGCCACTGTAGAGGGCGAATCCCACGAGGCCGCGGCAGCCGCCGCAGCCGCGCTGGGACGTGCCAGACGCAGTGCGCGACAAGTGCGCAACGAGGGAGCGACGCGAGCGGCCACCGCCAGCATGGCGGTACGCCGCGAGCACTGCGCGACCTTCCCAAGCAACCCGCTCGACGACTGGATGCGAACCCGCCCCAGGTCCTAGCCGGCAAGTGACGCGGTGGTCCTCACCGGGGCCGCCGCACACCGGCAACGAGCGGCGACGGCATCCGTCGCTATCGATACCGACAACGTGATTCGCCACGCAACTTGCGAGGCGTGACCCGTTGCGCGCCACGCATGGCGCGACTTCACCCGCCTGCCACGGCAGCCCGCGGGAGGGCCACGTCTTGCCCGCAAAAGGAGACATGCGATGAAACAGCTATACGCGGCAGCCGCGCTCGGCGGCATCCTGGGGATTCTTGCGGCACCGCCCGGAGGCACCACGGCGTACGCCCAGGGCGCATCCGCGCTGGCCACGCAGACCCCGCGCGTCGCCACGCCATACGACGGTCTGCCCACCTCGCAGCAGGCCACGATGCTCTCGAAACAGGTAGCCAGCGGCGAGCTTGCCGCGCAATCCGACGCGCAGGTACTGGCCACGTTCGATGCGCTGCAGCCCGAAGCCATCCTGACGTGGGCACGCGCGGAAATGAATCGCTACCCCGAGTACGAATACTCGATGACGCGCCAGGAACGACTCAACGGTCAATGGCAAGACAAGCCAGCGCGCATGATGATCCGCTACCGCCATATGCCACGCCAGCTCTACGCGAAGTGGCTGCCAAACGGCGTGCAGGCCGGCCAGGAAATCATCTATGACGAGACCCGTCGCAAGGACGAGATGTACGGGCACCTCGGCGGCATCATGGGCTTCACGTCGATCTGGACCGCAATCGACGGCACATTGGCCAAATCCCAGTCGAATCACACCGTGCGCGACCTCGGCTTCCAGTTCGTGCTGTCGATGCTCGAGCGCGATGCGAAGACGCTACGCGCGGCGGGGCTGCCCGAGAAGTACAGCCGCGTCGAAATCGTGCAGGAGCAGGGCGTTCGCATGGTGGCGCTGACATGGGAGTTGCCGGAAGGCGCGCCGAAGTACTACGCGAAGAAAGTGCAACTGATGTTCGATCTCAAGCACCCCTGGCCGCGCGCGGAAACCGCGTGGGACGCGGACGGCAACATGGTCGAGAAGATCGTCTTCGAGAAGGCCCAGAAAAAGACCTTCGACGCATCGACGTTCGATCCGTCGAACAGCGAATACAAGTTCTGAAGATGCCGAATGTGGGCCATCCCGTCCGTTTGAATTCGCGTGCCATGCATGGCAAACGCGGTTTGAACAATGACGGGAGAGGCTTGCGTGACAACGGCACGCCGCGCGGCCACGGTGTTTGGAACGAGCGCTCTATTGCGCTCGACCGCTTGAAACGCGAGATTCCGACGCACCGTGAGCTATCCCGGCAATCGCCGGAGCGCCGGTCATAACGACAAGGAGACAACCATGCAGATGTCGCATGCTCGACACGCATTTTTTGCTGTTGCAGGGGTAAGCCTGACTATGACGCTCGCTGCCTGCGGCGGCGGTGGAGATGGCGATGCCTCCAGTAGCGCAACGCCAGCCGCCGCTGCGCAGCAGTGCGCCACCGTCGGCAACTGTCCCACTTCAGGGGCTACCGAAAACCAGCCCGTGGCCTCGCTGTGCCCAAGCACACTCGATTACGGCACCACGTACACCGGCGGTTCCGGCGCGGGGGAATTCCTGAAAATGCAGTTCGATTCAACCAAGGGCACGT
Source organism: Cupriavidus sp. HY129 (assembly GCF_059492215.1). Classification (NCBI taxonomy): domain Bacteria; kingdom Pseudomonadati; phylum Pseudomonadota; class Betaproteobacteria; order Burkholderiales; family Burkholderiaceae; genus Cupriavidus; species Cupriavidus sp. HY129. Next base: position 3,569,210 of record NZ_CP083254.1, on the reverse strand, counting down.
ACCAGATCACGATCATCGAATCGGCGGTGCCCAAGGCACCGGGATCGGTATCGCCGACACGCGCGGGCGTCACGCTGACTGGCACGATGACGCATCCGACCCGACCGCTGCCGACTGCGGCGCAGAACAACTGCGCGTATGAACTGAAAACGGTCACCGCATCCGACGGCGCATCGCAGGCCATCATCGACCCCGCCAATCCGCCGATCATCTTCATCGGCAATGGCGTGGCGGGCGGCGGCATTCCTGGCGCGACGATCCAGTATGGCGGCCTGCTGGGGCTCGGCAAGATCCCACAACGCACGTTCCCGATGTACCCGGTGCTGGCATTTGCGCAGACGGAGACCGACTTCAGCAAGGTCGCGGGCACGTACAACCTGCTCGGCTATCACCTGGTACCGTCCGGCGGCAAGTTGACTGGCGCCACGAACTACGCGCCCGCTACTGCCAACACCGTGGAAACGCTCAACGCCGACGGATCATGCGCGCCGGCCAGCGGCGGGTCCTGCCTGTCGACGGGCCAACCCTGGCATTTGCGTGCCGGTAACGATGGCGCGTTCGGCAGTGACAACGATGGCGGGGCGGGCAGCCAGCCTTATCCACACTTCTATGCCAACGCGCTCGCGCCCGCGAACGCACGCGCACGCGGCGTGCTGGTGGTCGGCAAGCTCGAGGGCAAACAGGTACCGCTGCTGGTCCGCGTGGGCTACGCCTACATCAACGGACTGGACATCAGGGTCGACGACGAATCCGGCCTGGCCCTGATGACGCCAACCTCCACGGTCACCCAGGCCAGCATGCAGGGCAGCTACATCGGCTCGGGCAGCGACTTCAAGTACCTGTCTTCGACGGTCCAGAACAACCTCGTTGCGTTGATCGACCCGCAGGACCCGTCGCTCAAGCCGGTCGGCGGATTCCAGATGGACTTCACGCAGGCCACGCGGCCCGGCGTGGTAGCCACTGTCGACAACAGCGGCGTCACGGGATCGGTCGTCACTACTGGCCCCGTGTATGCCCACCTGTTCGGCCCCGCAGCAGATCCAACGTTCCGTGTCAGCGCGCTGGCCAGCCGCTGACGCAAAACATCCACTGCCTCACACCTAGAAGAACCCCATAGGAGACATCATCATGCCGCTGCCGCAATCGCATCAACCACGTTCCGCAGCTCCGCTGCGGCCCTGGGCGCCACGCCTGGCGCTGGCACTGGTTACCACCGCGGCACTCGCCGGGTGCGGCGGTGGTGGCGATGGCGACAGCGCGCAAACCGCAGTGCCCGCTGCCGTGCCTGCCCGACTCTGTCCTGCATCGGTCGACTATTCGACGCCTTATGTCGGCGGCACCGGATCGGGAGAACTGGTGAGCGTGCAGATCGATACCGCGAAGATGACGTGGGCCGTCACGTTTCTGGATTCATCGGTCCCACGCACCACGGGCACGGTGCAGCCAACGCGCTCCGACGCCACCAACGGGCAGAACGTGATGACCGGCAAGCTCGCGCAGGAAACTGGCCTGCCCACCGACAAGCTGAATCAATGCGCCTTCCAGTTGCTCGGCGCGAGTCTCGATGCATCGCGCCCGGCACGCCTGTTCCTGGGTGAAGGCGTGATGGGCGGCACGATCCCTGGCGCGCGCATCCAGTTCAACGGCATTGCCGGTGCCGGCGCCGTGCCCGACACGACGTTCCCGTACTTCCAGTTCATCGGCTTCGCGCAGACCGAGACGGACCTGAGCAAGATCGCGGGCGTCTACAACGGGTCGGGCTTCCATGAGATTCCATCGAAGAATTTCGCGCAGGTCGCGCAGGACTACAAGATGTCCCTGGCCGCCGATGGTTCGTTCACGGTCTGCGACAACAAGACCGGCGGCACCTGCAAGCAGAAAGGCAACAAGTTCGTGCCGCAAGGCAACGGCTCGCTGCTTTCCACCAACTACGAAGGCGAGCAGCAACCAAGCCTCGGCGGCGTCCTGGGCCGCGCGTACCTGATCGTGGGCAAGCTGCGTGGACAACTCGTGCCGATCATGATTCGCGTCGGCTATGCCAATGCGTCGTTCACGAACCTGCAACCGGTGGGTGCGGATGACGAGATCGGCATCGGCATGATGGCGCCGGCGGTGTCGATCACACAGGGTAGTGTCAATGGCGAGTACATCGGCGTGGACAGCAACTTCGACTACCGCACCACGGCGCTGGTGGGTGCCGATGCCGCGCAACTGGACCCGTTCCGCGCGTCCGACGCCACGCTGGCCACGGCGCTGAAGCTCGACTACTCGCAGACCACCGCTGGCGTAGTGACCACCACGCGCAAGGACAACGCCACGATCACGGGCAAGTTCATGTTCACCGGCGGCGTGTTTGGCTTCCTCGAAAACCGCACCACCGGCCCGTACTTCACGGTCGGCGCCTTCGTGCAATAACAACCCAGGGGACCGACATGCATAACAAACGCCTCTCGCTGGCCCGCCTGCTTTCGATCGCCGCAGCCTTTCTCGCCTGCAGCGCCTTCATGGCCACCACCGCGCACGCGCAAAAGGCCGGGGACAACGTCGTTTCCGCGGGCTGGTTCCACATCGAGACTTTCGGTACCAGCGGCCCGTTGACCACTACCTTGCTCGATGTGCCAATCAACTATCCGCTTGGCCTGCCGACGTCGTTCTCGGCGCCAGGCAGTGGCCTGTCGACGTCGAATGCCGACACGCTAGGTTTGACGTTCAGCCACTTCGTCACCGACAACATCGCGATCACAGCCGTGGGCGGCATTCCGCCCGAGTTCAAGATCTACGGACACGGTTATCTGATTCCGCCGGGCCCGGCCGGCGCACTGGGTCACCAGAGCCTGGGCGACCCGTCGCTGAATCCGATCATCACGCGCGCGCGTCAGTGGAGCCCTGCGGCAATGGTGCAGTATCACTTCCGCGCTCCCGATGTGACGTTCCGCCCGTTTGTCGGTGTTGGTGTCTCGTACAACTTCTTCACCAATATCGACGTCAATCCGGCATTCGCCGCATCGGTGAACAATAACCTCGGCGCGATCCTGGCTGCGGGTGCGGGTATTCCGGGTCCGACGTCGGTCCACGCCGATGCGTCGTCGTCGTGGGCGCCGGTCTTCAATGTCGGCGGCACCTACAACTTCACCGAGCATTGGGGTGTCACTGGGGCGGTCACGTACATCCCGCTCAAGAGCGAATCGACGATGACGATCAAGGCGTCGGACGGCACCGTGCTGTCGACCTCCAAGACGACACTGCGGCCAAACCCGCTGGTGTTCTTCCTCGCGGCGACCTACAAGTTCTGACGACGTCGGCCACAACGCAAAAAGGGCGAAGCCTTGAAAGCTTCGCCCTTTTTTGCTGAGCCGAAACGATGACTTACTGCGTCGTCGTTGTCTGCGGTGCCGGCTGCTGCGCCACCGGTCCTTTCTCCACCAGCCCGCCACCCAGCGCGCGGTAGAGGTCGATCGAGTTCACCAACCGCAACTGCCGTGCCGCAACCAGATCCTGCTCGGCCGAGAACAGCTGGCGCTGCGCGTCGAGTTCGTCGAGGTAGCTCGCCACGCCGCTGCGGAAGCGCATCCGCGCCAGTTCGTAGCGCGCGGCTTCCGCGTTACGCTGCTGTTCCTGGCCAGCCACCTGGTCCTCGAGCGTGCCGCGTGCCACGAGGGCATCGGCCACTTCGCTGAACGCGGTCTGGATCGTCTTCTCGTAGTTGGCGATCTGGATGTTCTTGCGGACGTTGGACAGGTCCAGGTTCGACATGTTTCGGCCGTAGTCGAAAATCGGCAGCACGAGTTGCGGCGCGAACGACCACACGTGAGCGCCCGAGTCGAACAGGTTCGTGAACGACGTGCTGATGGTGCCGGCATTGGCCGTCATCGTGATGCGCGGGAAGAATGCGGCCCGCGCCGCGCCGATGTTGGCATTGGCCGACAACAACTGCTGCTCGGCCTGACGGATGTCCGGACGCTGCGTCAGCAGTTCCGAGGGCAGACCCTCGGGAATATCGCTGATGATGTGTTCGTCCGACAGACGCATCGGCGCAGGCAGGTTCGGGATCTCGGCGATCGGCTTGCCCACCAGCACTTCCAGCGCGTTCTGCGCCTGCGCGCGCTGACGCGCCAGCTGCGCTGCGGCCACGCGGGCCTGCGCCACCAGCGATTCGTTGTCGCGCAGGTCCAGCGCGGACGTCGCGCCGGCGCTGAAGCGCTTCTGCGCCAGTTCGTACGTGCTCTGGCGCGCCTTGTAGGTGTCGCGCGCCAGATCGTACTGCTCGGCAAAGGCGCGTTCGGCCAGATAGGCCTTGGCAACCTCCGAAACCAGCGAGATGTACGCGGCGCGGTGCGCTTCCTCAGTGGCCAGGTACTGCGCCAGCGCGGCGTTCGAAAGGCTCCGCACGCGGCCGAAGAAGTCGAGCTCCCACTGCGTCACCGACAAGCCGACCTGGTACACGTTACCCGTGAACGACTGGTCGATACCCGACGAGGCGCCCGAGAAGCGGCCGCGCTGGAAGCCGGCATTCGCATTCACGGTCGGCAGCAGGTCGGCGCGCTGGATCTGGTACTGCGCGCGCGCCTCTTCGATGCGGAGCGCGGCAGTACGCAAGTCGCGGTTGTTCTCCAGCGCCGCCTCGATCAGCCCTTGCAGGCGCGGGTCGGTGAAGAACTCGCGCCAGCCGATCTCGGTGGCGCGGCGCGTTTCACCGCTCTTCACCTCGGCCGAGGCATAACCTTCCGGCGCTGCCGGGTAGCCGCCCGCCACGGGTGCGGCGGGGCGGTCATAGTGCGGCGCCATCGTGCAGCCGCTCAGCACCCCGGCCACCAGCAGCAAAGTGGTCAAAGTCTTTGTCATAGTCAGATTTCCTTCTGGCTTTCCAGGCGTGCCATTTCCCGCTCGTGCTGGGCCTTGCTGCCCTTGAAGCGGCTACGCACCACCACGAAGAATACTGGCACCAGGAAGATCGCCAGCAGCGTTGCCGTGATCATCCCGCCCATCACGCCGGTACCGATTGCGCGCTGGCTACCCGAGCCCGCGCCAGTGGCAATCGCCAGCGGCAGCACGCCCAGAATAAATGCCATCGACGTCATCAGAATCGGGCGGAACCGCAGGTGCACCGCTTCGAGCGTCGCATCCACGAGGCTACGGCCCTGTGCCTGCAGGTCCTTGGCAAATTCCACGATCAGAATGGCGTTCTTGGCGGACAGACCGATCGTCGCGATCAGGCCCACCTTGAAGTACACGTCGTTCGGCATGCCGCGCAGCGTCACGCCGAGCAGCGCGCCGATCACACCCAGCGGCACCACCAGCAGCACGGCTACCGGAATCGACCAGCTCTCATAGAGCGCGGCCAGACACAGGAACACGATCACCAGCGACAGCGTGTACAGGATCGGTTCCTGCGAGCCGGCCAGGCGTTCTTCATACGACTGACCCGACCACTCGAAACCGAAGCCCGGCGGCAGCTTGGCGAAGTTTTCCTCCATCACGCGCATGGCGTCGCCAGTGGACTTGCCCGGCGCGGCCTGGCCCGCGAGCTTCACGGCCGGCATGCCGTTGTAACGCTCCAGGCGCGGCGAACCCATGATCCACTTCGACGTCGCGAACGCGGCAAACGCCACCATGTCGCCATTGGCATTGCGCACGCGCAGCTTGGTCAGATCGTCCGGCAGACGGCGATCCGCACCCTCGGCCTGCACGATCACACGGCGCACGCGACCCTCATAGATGAAGTCGTTCACGTACGAGGAGCCAAATGCGATCGACAGCGTCGAGTTGATATCGGCCACCGATACGCCCAGCGCGCGCGCCTTTTCGCGATCGATGTCGATGCGCAACTGCGGCGCGTCTTCCTGGCCTTCCGGACGCACGCCCTGCAGCACCGGCGACTGCGCCGCCATGCCCAGCATCTGGTTACGCGCTTCCATCAGCTTCGCGTGGCCCTGACCGCTGCGGTCCTGCAGACGGAAGTCGAAGCCCGACGAGTTACCCAGTTCGGAGATGGCCGGCGGGTTCAGCGGGAAGATGATCGCGTCCTTGATGAACGACAGCGCGCCGAACGCACGGCCCACCAGCGCCTGCGCGGTCTGATCCGCGCCCGGACGCTCCTTCCAGTCCTTCAGACGCACGAACGCGATACCGCCGTTCTGGCCGCGGCCGAAGAACGAGAAGCCCGCCACCGTGATCATCTGGTCCACCACCTTCGATTCCTTCTGCAGGTAGTAGTCCTCGATCTGCTTGAGCACGCCGATCGTGCGCTCTTGCGTCGCGCCCGTGGGCAACTGCACCACGGTGATCATGTAGCCCTGGTCCTCATCAGGCAGGAACGACGACGGCAGGCGCTTGAACAGCACCACCACCCCGGCAATGATCACCAGGTAGATGATCACGTAACGGCCCGTGCGCTTGAGAATGCGCGCGACCATGCCCTGGTAGCTGCCCGATGCGGTGGTGAAGGTACGGTTGAACCAGCCGAAGAAACCCTTCTTCTCGTGGTGATGGCCTGCTTCCACCGGCTTGAGCATCGTGGCGCACAGTGCCGGGGTCAGCGTCAGCGCCAGCAGCGCCGAGAAGCCCATCGAAGCAATCAGCGACAGCGAGAACTGGCGATAGATGTTGCCGACCGAGCCCGAGAAGAACGCCATCGGGATGAACACCGCCGTCAACACCAGCGTAATGCCGATGATGGCGCCCGTGATCTGTCCCATCGCCTTGCGCGTGGCTTCACGTGGCGAGAGTCCTTCCTCGCTCATGATCCGCTCGACGTTCTCGACCACCACAATGGCATCGTCGACCAGAATACCGATCGCCAGCACCATGCCGAACATTGTCAGCACGTTGATCGAGAAGCCGAACGCCAGCATCGCGCCGAACGTGCCAAGCAGCGCCACCGGCACCACCAGCGTCGGGATCAGCGTCGCGCGGAAGTTCTGCAGGAACAGGTACATCACCAGGAACACCAGCACCACGGCTTCCAGCAGCGTCTTGACCACTTCCTCGATCGAGATCTTCACGAAGGCCGAGGTGTCGTAAGGCACGCTGAACTCGTAGTCCGGCGGGAAGAAGCGCGAAAGCTCTTCCATCTTGGCGCGCACCGCGGTGGCGGTGGCCAGCGCGTTGCCGGTCGGGGCCAGCTTGATGGCGATGGCCGAGGCCGGCTTGCCGTTGATGCGGGCGAGCGTCGAGTAGTCGGCGCCGCCCAGTTCCACGCGGCCGACGTCCTTGATGCGCACCGACGAACCGTCCGGATTCACGCGCAACAGGATGTTGGCGAATTCCTCGGGCGTGTTCAGACGGCTTTCGGTACTCACCGTGGCGTTAAGCTCCGTGCCAGACGGCGACGGGGTGCCGCCCAGTTCGCCCACAGCAACCTGGATGTTCTGCTCGGCCACTGCGGCCTTCACGTCTAGCGGCGTGAGGTTGTAGCCGGTCAGCTTGGCCGGATCCAGCCAGATCCGCATCGCGTATTCGGTACCGAACAAGTCGGCCGCACCCACGCCGGGCACGCGACGGATCGAGTCGACGACCTGCGCGGACACGAAGTTACCGAGCTCGATCGCATCCGAGTTACCGGATTTGGACGAGACCGTGATGAACATCATGTAGTTGTTGCCGGCCTTGTCGACCTTCACACCCTGTTGGCGCACTTCCGCCGGCAGACGCGCTTCCACGCGCTTCAGGCGGTTCTGCACTTCCACGGAGTTCAGGTCGGAACTCGAGCCCGGCGCGAACGAGATATTGATCGTGGCCAGGCCGGACGACTCACTCTGCGACTCGTAATAGAGCAGGTTCGGCGCACCGTTGAGCTCCTGCTCGATCGGCGTCACCACCGTGTCTTCAATGGTCTTGGCCGATGCACCAGGGTAGGTCGTGCTGACCGTGATGATCGGGGGCGCGATATTGGGGTACTGCGCGATCGGCAATTGCAGGATCGCGAGTGCCCCGCCCAGCACGATGATCAGCGCGAGCACCCACGCGAACACCGGCCGGTCGATGAAAAACTTCGCCATGAAACTGGCTCCCTAAGTGTGCGTGGTCAGCCTTGCTTGGCCGGCGTCTGCTCGGCGGGCTTGGCTTCGTTGCTGGCTTCGGACTTGCCGCCTTCAGCACCCTGCGCGCCCGCGCCCGATGCCGGCGCAGCCGCGGTCTGCGGGTTCTGGAACGGCACGGCCTTGGCGGGCGCGCCCGGGCGAACCTTTTGCAGGCCCTCGACGATGACCTTTTCGCCACCCTTGAGGCCTTCGGTCACCACCCAGCGATCGCCGATCGCCTGCGGCGCCTTGACCGGCACCGCGGCTACCTTGCCGTCATCGCCCACCACCAGCACGCTCGCACCCTGCGCGCCACGGATCAGCGCGCGCTGCGGCACGGTCAGCGCCTTTTCGTCCACACCTTGTTCGATCTTCACGCGCACGAAGGTGCCCGACAGCAGTTCACGCTTCGGGTTCGGGAACTCGGCACGCAGCGTGATCGAACCGGTGGTCGGGTCCACGGTCATGTCCGAGAACAGCAGCTTGCCGGTCATGCCGTATTCCTTGTCGCCGGCTTCCGGGTACAGGTGCACGCGCGCGCCGCCGTTCACACCCTTGACCTGACCGGCCTCGATGGCGCGACGCAGGCGCGCCACTTCCGACGCCGGTTGCGTGAAGGTCACCCAGATCGGCTCGACTTGCTCGACGGTGGTCAGCTTGGTGGCTTCGCCCTTGCCGACCAGCGCGCCTTCCGTGACCAGCGCACGGCCGACGCGGCCGGAGATCGGCGCGGTGACGGTGGTGTAGCCCAGATTGATCTGCGCGGTCGTCACGGCCGCCTTGGCGGCGGCGATATCGGCATTGGCCTGACCGGCGGCGGCAACCGCCTCGTCGTATTCCTGCTTGCTGACGGCGTTGGCGGCCACCAGCGGCTTGTAGCGCTCGGCCTTCTGGCGCGCGGACACGGCATTGGCCTCTGCACGCTCGAGCTGGGCCTTGGCCGAAGCCAGTTGCGCCTGATACGGGGCGGGATCGATGCGGAACAGCACCTGACCGGCCTTCACTTCACCGCCTTCGGTGTAATTGCGCGACAGGACGATACCTTCCACGCGGGCACGCACCTCGGCGGTGCGCACACCCTCGAGACGACCCGGCAATTCATTGACGACGGCAACTGCGGACGGCGTGACGGTCACGACACCCACTTCCGGAGGCGGCATCGCGCCGCCCTGCGGGGCTTTCTGGCCGCAGGCGGACAACGCCAGTACCGCCACAGCGGCGGCAACACTACGGATCTGTTGGGACTTCCTCATCGATAACCCCATGATGGCAATTTGAGATCTGCCGCAATGCCCGCGACGCGAACAGTCGCAAAGGGCAACACACTCCGGGGGCGGGGCATGGCGGCCAAACAGGTTTTTGCTCGTTGCCATCCACCGCTCGCAAGTCGGTGGATGGAAACGCTTTTCTTTCTACAGGCAGGATTTCCCGGTTTCGGCTCATGGCTGCGTCGCTTTGCGCGCGCGCCATCACACAAATCAGGTTGGCTGAAACTCGGGCAGGGGCGTATTATAGATACATTCGCGCATGTATGTAAGTACCCGGATAAATTTTGGGGCGTTTACAACACATGGCAATGGTTGCGTGTAGTGGAATGCTCCTGCAAATCGAGCACGATTGTTCCATTCACGGTACGATGCGCCCCGCCTAGTGCCGTTGCGCAATTTGGAGAGAGAAGCGCCTTGCCATCCACCGGCAGCGCCCATGGAGACCTGGCGACCACCACCGTCCGGGTAAAGAGGGAAATGGTCAGACGTACCAAGGAAGAAGCGCTAGAGACGCGCAACCGCATTCTGGATGCGGCAGAGGCCGTGTTCCACGCCCGTGGCGTGGCACGTCCTTCGCTGGCGGACATTGCCGAGGCGGCAGGCGTCACGCGCGGCGCGATCTATTGGCATTTCAAGAACAAGAGCGACGTGTTCGCCGCGATGTGCGACCGCGTCAACCTGCCAGTCGAGGCGCTCTGCTCACCCGAGCGCATTGCCTCGCAGGAAGACCCGCTCGGGAGCATCCGCGACATCTGCGCATTCGTGTTCCGCCAGACCGTCAACAATCCCCAATGGCGTCGCGTGTTCGAAATCATCTTCCACAAGTGCGAGATGGTCGAGGACAACGGCGCCATCTTCGTGCGCCAGCGCCAGTCGCACCAGGAAGGCACGGTGAAGATGCGCGAGCATCTGCGGCTGGCGATGGAGCGCGGCCAGTTGCCCGCCGACCTCGACCTGCCACTGGCCGTCAATGCCTTCCACGCCGCGATCGGTGGCGTGCTGGCGCACTGGCTGTTCTCCCCCGAGGATTTCGAACTGGCCCGCGAGGCCGAACGCCTGGCGGACGCATTCATCGACACATTGCGCCTCTCGCCGGCTCTGCGCGTGGGCTACGTGCCACGCCCCATGGCGCCGCTCGATGCGGAAATGGCGGCGCTGTGCGAACGGCAGCCCCAGCAGGCCCTGGCGCCGAACTGATTCCCGAACTGATTCCCGAACTGACTCCCGAACTGATTGCCGAGCTGGCTATGAGCCGTCAACCGCGCATGGCTTCGCGCCAACGCGCGATGAACGCCTTCTTGCGCAGGGCATCCTGCGCCGCCAGCAGACCCGGCCCGACGCTGATCGGCCTGAGCGCGTAGCCCAGCCGTTCCGCCAGTGCGTTGGCAGTGTGCGTGCTGTCGATGTCGGTGCGAATCGTGTACAGCTGGGACGTGGTCTGACTCAGCAGGACCTGCCCATCGCGCGACAGCAGGAAATCGAGCCACAGTCGCGCCGCGTGTGGCCTCGGCGCCTGCCGCGCGATGAACGCCACGCGCGACATCACCAGGGTGTAGTCGCGCGGCGCGATGACGGCAATCCCGGCCCCGCGCTCCATCAGCGACAGCGCATAGGAACCCAGCAGGTTGTAGCCCAGCACCAGCTCGCCACTGGCGATGCGTTCGATCATGTCCGCCGTCGATGCAGACAACTGCACGCGCGCGCGGCCCAACGCCTGAGCCAGATACCAGAACTCGCTGCCCATCCGCGCATCCTGCTGGGCGAGCAGATACCCAACGCCAGAACGCTCCACGTCGTACGTCACGATCTTGCCCCGCCATTGCGGCGCGCGGTCCTGCAGCAAACGCGCCAGGCCGCTGCGGCTGCCCGGAATATGGGTGCCCGCGAAGTGCTTCCGGTTGTAGACGATCACCGCAGGCTCGAACGTGGTGCCGAACGCCTCGTCGCGCCAGACCGCCCAGCCCGGCAGGCCATCGCGTTCCGGCGACTCGTAGCGCTGCGCGTAGCCGTCGTTGACGAGCTTGATCTGCAGGTCCATCGCCGTGCTCCAGAGCACGTCGGCCACATCCGCGTCCCTTGCCGGCCGGTTCGCGCCGAGGCTGGCGCTCTCCGCCAGGAAGCGGTTGTTCAGCTCGATCGTGTTCAGGTCCTGATAGCGCACCCGAATACCCGGATAGCGGGCTTCGAATGCGTCGATCAGTGGCTGCGCGATCTCCAGATCGGTCGAACCATAGACCGTGACCGATCCCTCGCGCTGCGCGCGCGCGATCACCTCGATATAGTCGCTCGGATACCCCGCCGGCACCCGCGCCGTCGGCTGCGCCCGGGCCGGAAACGACGGCACACCCGCAGCCATGACGGCGCCCGCCATCAGCAGGTGACGGCGAGAAGCATGAACCGGAGGCGACTTGGTTTCTGGCACAGTAGACACGCGTGTTGTACACGGGGAGGAGCGCCGCCATTATAGGGCGCGAGCGGCGCCCCCGACACCCGCCGCCAAGGCGGTATCATAGGCGCCCTCGGGGGCAGCCCCCGGAGACAGATCAAGAGCGGGCAGAGGAGGGTCCCATGCGCATCCTGCTGGTGGAAGATGAAGTGGAACTGGCCCGCTGGGTCACACGCGCACTTGAGCAGGGCGGCTTCGTGATCGAGCATGTCACCGACGGTCTGAAGGCCGAGGCCCGACTCATGGCCGAGGAATACGATGCCGTCGTGCTGGACCTGCGCCTTCCCGGCAAGGACGGCCTGGCCGTGCTGAAGGCCATGCGTGGCCGCGACGACCGCACGCCCGTGCTGATCCTCACCGCGCAGGACACCCTGGACGAACGCGTGCGCGGTCTCAATCTCGGGGCCGACGACTACCTGCCCAAACCATTCGCCATCGCAGAACTCGAAGCCCGTATCCTGGCGCTGATCCGGCGCAGCCGTGGCCGGGCGCATCCGCGCCTGCAATGCGGCACGCTGGTGTTCGACGGCGAAGCGCGCAGCTTCACACTGGCTGGCGCGCCGCTGTCCCTGACCCCGCGCGAATCGACGCTGCTCGGCGCGCTGCTGGCCCGAAGCGGCCAACCGCTGACGAAAGCCCAATTGCTCGACAAGGTGTTTTCGCTCGACGCGGACGTGAGCCCCGACGCCATCGAGGTGCTGGTCTATCGCCTGCGCAAGAAACTGTCCGGCCACGGCGTGACCATCGTCACGCTACGCGGCTTCGGCTACCTGCTCGAGCCAGAGGCCGCCACCTGATGTGGCCTCGCCGCCTGCGCCAGCGCGCGCGCCTGCCTGTGCGGTCCTGGTTGCGCGGCAGCCTGCGGCGCCAGTTGCTGATCCTGCTGGTCCCGGCGCTGGCGCTCATGATGGCGGTCGATACTTGGTTCACCTACGGCACCCTGCGCGATGCCGCCAACACGGCATACGACCGCTCGCTGTACGGCTCCGTGCTGACCATCGACAACGCCATCGGGATGGCCGGCGAGAGCATCCAGCTATCGCTGCCCGACGCGGCCATGGAGATGTTCGAAACCGCGGCGCAGACACACGTGTTCTACCGCGTGTCGATGGAGCGGGCCGGCCAGATCGAGACTGTCACCGGATATGACGATCTGCCGCTGCCGACGGGAGCGCTGCGGAACGGCCAGCCGCGCTTCTACGACGCCACCTATCGCGGCGACCGGGTCCGCATCGCGGCGATGGCCCGCCCGGTCTATCGCCCCGACGCGCACATGCGCGTGATCATCCAGGTGGCGGAGACCGCCGAGCCGCGCGCGGCGCTGATCGGCAACGTCTGGCGCAGCGCACTGCTGCGCGACATCGCGCTGATCATCGTATCGGCGCTGATCCTGGTCGGCGGCATTACCTACGTGCTCCGCCCGCTGCAACAGGTACGTGACGATGTGCGCGCGCGCTCGCCCGAGGATCTGACCCCGCTCGAGTTCGACCATGTGCCGGTCGAGGTGCGCCCGCTGGTCGACGCGGTGAACCTGCACGTATCGCGCTCCGACGCGATGGCGCAGGCGCAGGCCCAGTTCATCGCCGATGCCGCCCATCAGCTCCGCACGCCACTGGCCATCCTGAAGACACAGGCCGAGTTCGCGCAGCGGCAGCTCGACACGTTCGGCGGCGAAGGCGCGGCGCATTCGGGCGCCGCCGAGGCCGTTGGTGGCATCGTCAAGCAACTGGAGCAGGCCGCGCGGATGACCAACCAGTTGCTGGCACTGGCGCGCGTCAGACAGCACGCGCCGGACGGCACCGCCCCGGCCACGGAAGTGGAGATCATCGACGCGATCGGCGTGGCGGAGCAGGTGGCGCTGGACTACCTGCCACTCGCTCGCGGACGCCAGCAGGATTTCGGCTGGGAGCGACCGGCCGGACTGGAACTGCCAGTGCAGGCCGATCCCGCGCTGTTGCGCGAGGCATTCGCCAACCTTGTCCACAACGCCATCCAGTACTCGGGACGCCGCAGCCGCATCACTCTCTCCGCCACACAGGTCGACGACAGCGCCATGCTCATCGTCGAGGATGACGGCCCCGGTATTCCAGAGGCCGAACGCGAGAAGGTGTTTGCGCGCTTCTATCGCCGGGTCGGCCACACGGAAACAGGGTCGGGCCTCGGACTTGCCATCTCGCGCGAGATGGCGACGCGCTGCGGCGGCACCGTGGTCTTGCGCGAAGGCGCCCAGGGGCGTGGCGTGCGCGCGGAACTCAGCTTGCCGCTGGTGAAGCCGACGGCCTGATGGGCCGCGCAAGCCGACGCACTGCTACTTCTTCATCACCGCATCGGCACATGGGTCGGGACGATCCACGGCAGGGACACGCACGAGCGCATCGAATGCCTTACCGTTGGCCGCTGACTCCACATAACCGACGCTGAGCACACGCGCGTCATCTTGATTGGCGCGATCGAGCCAGCGGGGCACACCGATGTCGCGCCGCACGTGGCCGTTACCCGCGATCAGTACCACGCCCCGGTCGCCATGCGACCTCATGATCTGCGCCATCACGGCATCGCGGGCGGCTTGCGCGTCGAGCATCCCTGGCAACATCGCCTTCGGGAAATTGCCGCAGTGCCCGGCATCGAGCGTCGCCGTCTGCAAGGCGACGAGGTCGGCAGGCAAGGGCTTGTCCAGTTTCAACTCGGCCTGCTGTTGGGGTGCGAAAACCTGCCCGAGCCCGCCGCGCACGATCTTCGCGGCATCGCCACGCGACAGGTTCGCGGCAAGCAACGGCAGGTCGTATTGCAATGCAAGTGATACCACCGGCTGGTAGAGCGCCCAGTTCCAGCCACTCTTCGGGCCCGTCGCCTGCGCGATGACATAGTCCGCATCGCGCGGACGCTCGCGACGCGCACGGTCGATATCGCCCTGCCGTTCGCGGTCGAATTGCTCCATCGCGATCGCGGGCCGCCAGCCCGCCTCCACGGCCTGCGTCAGCGCCTGCAGCCGCTGCCGTTGGCCCGCCGCGTTGTCGTGCACCTCTCCGAGCAATACGTAGGTCTTGTTCGGGAAGCGCTGGCTCAAGGCATCTGGCGAAGGTCCAGTCGACGCGCATCCGGCGGTCAGGGCTGCCATCGCGATACAGGCTACGAATCGGTTCATCGCTGTGGTCTCTCCGGTTGCCCGGCACTTGCGCCAGGCCATTGGGATGGGAGCTTGACGCGACACGAGCCGATTGTCCACAGCATGTGCATCAAGGTGGCTGGTAGCCCGGGATACGCGCGACGCGCAGCGACGTTCATTTCGTCGATTGTGGGGACCGCTGCGCCGCGTCAGAACGCCAACTTCACACTCGCTGCGAAGGTTCTGCCTGGTTGCGTGTAGAAAGCGAGACCCGGTTCCGACGCGGAAACGCCTGTCTGGCGCACGTCGCCCCAAAGCCAGTAGGTCTTGTCGAAGAGGTTGTTCACGGCCAGCGCAATTGTGGCCCGCTTGCCAAGCCGCCACCAGGCCTGCAGATCGACCACGCCATAGCCACCTGGCTTGAAGTACGTCACGCGTCGTGTGTCGTCAGTCCGCGTCACTGCTCTGGCGCCGCGCCAGCGCAATGCGGCGCCGGGTCCTTCGCTGACCGAAGGCTCCCACGTCAGCCCTGCGGAGGCACGCAGCGGCGACACGCTGTTCAACGGCTGATCCGTTTGCTCGTTCGTGCCATGCGCATAGGCTACCGCGCCATCGACACGCCACTGCGGCAGGAAGCGCCACACTCCACGCCATTCCGCACCGTAGATGCGCACCTTGGCCTGATTGCGGAACTGATAGGTCGCGCGCATGGCCGGCAAACATGCGGGGTCGGACGGACACGCCAGTTGAACCTGTTCGATAAAGTCCCGGTACCGGTTGTCGAACATGGCCACGCTGGTCTGAACGTTCTCGCCGGTGTACCGCACGCCGACCTCGAATGAGCGGCTCTTCTCGGGATCGAGTTCGCTGTTCGGCGCCGCGCCGTAGCCCTGCACCAGGTTGCGGAAACTGCCGTTGATTTCCCGGTAGTTCGGCGCACGGTAGCCGAACACGTACTGCGCCCAGACGTTGACGCGATCCGTGGCCTGCCAGAGCGCGGACAACTTCGGCGACAGGTTGGAATTGCTCTGGCTGACCGCGGGCTTCGCCGCCACGCTGTTGTAGAGCGAGTCGTCATCGGGCCCAAGCGAGTAGTGATCGAAACGCAGACCCGGCGTCAGCGTGAGCCGCCCGTTCATCAAGCGCAACTCGTCTTGCACGAACACACCCACCTGCCGTGTCGCGCCCTTGGGAAAGTCATGCAGTGGGAATGTCTCGCCAGCCAGTGACTTCGTGCGCGTACTGGTGGTGACGTTGACGACCGTGGCATCGCGATACTCCTCGGACTCCGTGCGGATGAAGTCGACGCCTCCGATCAGGCGATGTTCGACGCTGCCGGTGTGAAACGACTTGTCGGCCTGGAAGTTGAAACCGGTCTGTTGCTGCTCGAAGCCGAAATCGAGCCTCACATCGCAAAGGTTGGCACCGGCGAGGGTAGCGGAACAGCCGCGGCTGGTACGGCTGCGCACCTGGTTCGTGACGTTCGTGGTGCGGCTCTTTTGATAGTAGATCGCAGCGGTCAGGCGATCGAGCGCGCCGCTGTCGGGACGCCACTCGTAGTCAAGCGATACGCGGTCGCGCGCCAGGTCCTCCGTACCGTTGGCGGACGTCACACGCGGTAGCGACCGTGACAAACGCAACATGCCCGTGTCACTGGTGGCATCGCGGTGCTCGTAGGTCAGCCTGAGGCGCTGCCGTGCCGTGGCATTGAGCACGAGCTTGCCGAGGTAGGCATTGGTTTCGACATCCTGCGGGTTCGGCGCGGTGCGCGACACTGACACCGAATCGTCGCCACCCATGTTCTTCATCTCATGTGAGCGACGGTGCGCGTACATGAACAACCCCTGGATCAAATCGTTGCCACCGGCCACGCCGACGGTCTGACCGAAGCCATTGTCGATGCCGTTCCAGTTCAGCCCGACTTCAGCACCGACCGACTTGTCGCGCATGAGATCCGTGGGGTCCTTCGTGGCATACGAGACCACGCCACCGATCGCATCGGACCCGTACAAACTCGATGCAGGGCCGCGCAGCACTTCCACGCGCTTCAGGAACGAGAACTCCGGCGCGTCACGCGTGGACGTGGTGAGGTTCGACGGCCCGCCCCCGTTGTAGAAGTCTGGCAGCCGCACACCGTCAACCATCTGCAGCACACGGTTGTCCTCGATGCCACGGATGTTGATGCTGCCGGCTCCAAAACGGCGGCGGTCGCGCGGCACATCGATGTCGGGCTCGTCGGCGAACAGGCCCGTTTCATCGACCGGCATCGACCGTTCGATCTTGCGTGGATCTTCCACGGTAATGGTCGAGGCCACGGCATCGGCACGTTCTTCCGTGCGCGTGGCCGTGACCACCACTTCGCGAAGCTGCTGGACGTCTTCTGCCCAGAGCGGCGTGCAGAACGTGGCCCAGACCGCCGCGACCGGCGTGACCCTGACTGAGGCGCGCAGGCGACGCGCCAGGAAACAGCGTTTCATTGGATTTTCCTTTGAAAGAAAACGAAACGCTGGCTGGCTACGGCGGATCGCGATCGAAGACCGCGCGCGTCGGGAGGCGATGACTGGCTGGCGTGAGCGGGCAGGCCTTATGTTTTTGATTCTTGGCCACACCCATGCAGGTGAAGATTATTCGCGTTTACAAAAGGCATGACAAGCCTCGGTGGCGAGGACTGTCGGCATGTTGAGGCTGGGGGAGGAGAACGCTCGCGAATTGCGGCTGAATCGGGGAAGGTGCGCCGGTCCCGTTACGATCTGGGAACCGGCGCATAAGAGCAAACACACTGCGGCACAACTACAGCACGGCCACAGCACAGCAACGGCACAACTCTCGGCGAGATTGGCGATCAGTGCGCCACCGTTGCCGGCTGCTGTTCGTCCAGCAGATTGCCTTCCGAATCGATCTGCAACGGGCCGGTGCCAGAGTAGCGATCGAGCGCGAGGTAAATCACCGGCGTGATGAACAGCGTGATCACCTGCGAGAACAGCAAACCACCCACCACCGCCAAGCCGAGCGGCTGGCGCAGTTCCGCGCCTGCGCCCAGGCCCAATGCCAGCGGCAGAGCGCCCATCACGGCCGCGAACGTGGTCATCATGATCGGGCGGAAGCGCAGCAGGCACGCCTGCCGGATCGCCTTCGCGGGCGCCATGCCCTGTTCGCGCTGCGCCGCCAGCGCGAAGTCAATCATCATGATCGCGTTCTTCTTGACGATGCCGATCAGCATCAGCACACCGATCGTCGCGATCAGCGACAGCTCCACGTTGAACAGGAACAGCGTCAACAACGCGCCGACGGCCGCGGAGGGCAGGCCAGCCAGAATCGTCAGCGGGTGGATGTAGCTCTCGTAGAGCACGCCCAGCAGCGTGTAGATCACCGCGATCGCGGCCACCAGCAGCACCACCTGCGTGGCCTGCGACGACTGGAACACCGCCGCATCGCCACCCCAGCTTGTGAATATCGATGTCGGCATCGCGATCTCCTCGCGATAGCGGTCGATCAGCTTCGACGCATCGCCAAGCGCGGCGCCCGGCGCGAGGTTGAACGACACCGTGACCGAGGGCAACTGACCCTGGTGGTTCACCGCGATCGGTCCCACGCGGCGCTCGGTCGTGGCGAACGCCGACACCGGCACCATCTGCCCCGTCCGGCTGCGCACGTAGAGCTTGGAGAACGCCGTCTCATCCGCGCGATCGATATCGGCCGCGGTCAGGATCACGTAGTAGTTGTCGATCGGCGTGTAGATCGTCGACACCTGACGCTCGCCAAACGCGGTGTACAGCGCCGTGCGCACGTCCTGCATCTGCACGCCGAGCGCATTGGCCTTGTCGCGGTCGATCGTCAGTTGCGCCTCGAGGCCCGACTGCTGCGAATCGCTGGTCACGTCACGGAAGATCGGCTCGGTGCGCATCTTGGCCATGAGCTTGTCGCTGAACTCCTGCAACTGCCCCGGCTTCACGCTCTGCAGCGTGTACTGGTAGCGGCTCTTGCTCTGACGCCCGCCGAGGCGCAGGTTCTGCACCGGCGAGAAGTAGACCGCCAGCCCGGGCACCCCGGCAACATCCTTGCGCAGCGACTCCACCACCTGCGGCATCTTCGGGCGCTCACCGAGCGGCTTCAGCTCGACGAACATCCGGCCCGTGTTGATGGCTGGCGACGGGCCACCGCCGATCGACGCCACCACGCTCTTCACGGCCGGATTCGCGCGGATACGTTCGGCGGCATCGCGCAGGCGGTCGGACATCGCATCGAACGAGATGTCCTGCGGGCCTTCCGCGTTGACCTGGATCTGGCCGATGTCCTCCTCGGGGAAGAAGCCCTTCGGGATCTTCACGAACAGCACCGCGGTCAGCACGAACGTCAGGCCGGCTGCGGCAAGCACCACGCGGCGGTGCGCCAGGCACCAGTCCAGTCCACTCGCGTACTTGCGGAGCGTCCATTCGAAGAGGTCCTCGAACCACTGCGTGGAACGCATCCCGATCGTCTGCTTCTGCTCCACGCGATGCACGGGCGCGCCCGCCGCGTGATCGCCTGCCGTTTCTCCATACATGTGCTGCGATTCGTCCACCGGCACGTTCTCGGCCGACAGGAAACGCGCGCACAGCATCGGGATCAGCGTCAGCGACACGAGCGCCGAGACGAGAATCGACAGCGAGACCACCGCGGCGAATTCGTGGAACAGCAGGCCGATCACACCCGGCATGAAGAAGATCGGGATGAACACGGCCACCAGCGAAATCGAAATCGACAGGATGGTGAAACCCATTTCGCGCGAGCCCACCAGCGCTGCCTTGAGCGGCGGCACGCCTTCCTCGATATGACGCACGATGTTCTCGAGCATCACGATCGCGTCGTCCACCACCAGGCCCACGGCCAGCGTGATGGCGAGCAGCGACACGTTATCCAGGCTGTAGCCCAGCGCCTTCATCAGCGCCACGGTACCGATCAGCGAGATCGGCAGCGATACCGTGGGAATCAGCGTCGCGGCGGCGCGGCGCAGGAACAGGAAGATCACCATCACCACCAGCGCGACGGTCAGCGCCAGCGTGAACTGCACATCGTGAATCGATTCCCGGATCGACATCGACCGGTCGTTCACCACGTTCACGTTGACGGAGCCCGGCATCTGCGCCAGCAGGCGCGGCAGGGCGCTCCGGATCGCATCGACCACGGCCACCGTGTTGGCGTCCGGCTGGCGCTGCACGGCCAGCACGATCGAGCGTTCGTTGTTGAGCCAGCTGCCGGTCTTGATCGTCTCGACACTGTCTTCCACTTCCGCCACGTCCGACAGCCGCACCACGGCGCCGCTCGGCTGGCTGGCCACGATGATGTTGCGGAACGCGTCCGCGTTGGTCATCTGGCGGTTGGCCTGGATCGTCAGCGTCTGGCGCGCGCCGTCGAGCGTGCCAACCGGCGTGTTCGCATTGGCGCGATTGAGCGCGGTGGCCAGCTCATCGAGCGTCAGGCCACGCGCGGCCAGCGCGTCGGGGTGGGCGCGCACGCGCACTGAGAAGCGCTTCTGGCCAAAAATCTGCACCTGCGCAACGCCGGGCAGGGTGGCCAGCGTCGGCGAGATCAGGTTGTCGCCAAACGCATTCAGCTCCCCGAGGCTCATCGACGGCGAATTGATCGCCAGCAGGATCACCGGCGCATCGGCCGGGTTCACCTTGCGATACGACGGCGGCAGCGTCATCTCGATCGGCAGCGACCGCTGTGCGCGGAACAGCGCGGCCTGCACGTCCACGGCGGCGGCATCGATATCACGGTCGTTGTTGAACTCGATCGTGATGCTCGAATTGCCGAGCGTGTTCGACGAACTGATGACCGAGACGCCCGGAATCGTGGCGAACTGCTTCTCAAGCTGCGTGGCGACGGATGCCGCCATCGTCTCCGGGCTCGCCCCCGGCAGCGTGGCCGTGACCTGGATCACGGGCGAATTGAAACTGGGCAGCGCCGCAATCGGAATCGTCGGATACAGCACGATACCGGTCACGATGACGGCCAGGCACAGCAGCACCGTCATGACGGGCCGGCGGATACAAAGCTCGGACAGCGTCATGGCATCAATGCTTGGTGGCGGCGGCCGGGGCCGACGCGCCGCGGGCGGCGGCTTCCCGCACCAGACTTCCCGGGCGCAGATTCTGCGCGCCCTCGGTCACCACGCGCGCGCCGGGTTGCACACCTTCGACCACGGCGGCAGCGGCCGTGGTGGCGATGACCTGCACCGGCACGCGCGCCACCTTGTTGTCGGCCTGCACGGTGTAGACGAAGCGACCCTCGGGGCCAGCCACGATGGCCTGTGGCGGCACGGACAGCGCATCCTTCAGCACCTGCACCGTCGCGTTGACATTGGCGTAGGTGCCCGGCCAGAGGCGGTGCTCCTCGTTGCCGAACATCGCCTTGACGCGGATGCTGCCGTACTGCGGATCGACGGTGTTGTCGACGAACGTGATCTTGCCGGTCACGGGCTGCTTGCTGCCGTCGTTAGGCAGCGCCGTCACCGATACCGGTCCGCTGCGCAGTGCTTCGCGCAGGGCGGCAAGCTGCCGTTCGGGCAGCGTGAACATGACCGTGATCGGCGCGATCTGCGCCACGATGACCATCGGCGTCGCAGTCGTCGGCGTGACCAGTGAGCCCGGGAAGACGTTGATGACGCCGGTCCGGCCGCCGATCGTCGCGCGAATCGTGCCGTAGCTGATGGCCACGCGGCTCGCTTCGATGGCCGCCTGGTCGGCGCGAATCGTCGCTTCGAAACCGTCGACCTTGGCCTGTGCCGTATCCACGGCACTGCGCGAGATGAAGTTGCGCTGCAGCAACTCCTGGCTACGTGTCAGCGTGCGGCGTGCGTCGGACAAATCGGCCTGGTCGCGCATGAGCTGGGCGCGCGCCTTGTCCAGATTGGCCTCGTCCATGCGGGTATCGAGCGAGAACAGCAGGTCGCCCGGCTTGACGCTTTGACCTTCCTTGATATGGACCGCGCGGACGGTGCTCGACACCTGCGGGCGCACCTCCACGGTCTGCATCGCCACCACATTGCCGTTGGCGTTCACTTCCAGCGGCACATCGCCCTGCTGGACGACCGCCGTGGCAACCGTGGTCACGGCCGCGCCCTTGGCGGCCGGCTTCGGCGCGAACCAGTGCTTCCAGCCAAACCAGCCGGCGACAACGATCACGAGCACGGCCACGACGACTGGCCAGCGCGAAGTGCGGCCGCGCCCCGTACCGGCGGCCGCGCTCCAGTTGCCATCGACAAAGCCCTTCGGCTGGTCGATTCCATCTGTTTTCATTATGAGGACCCTCAAATACTGCACGGCGCGCGACTCCCCCTTGGCGCCGGCTTCATTGGGGCCGGCTTTATCCGCGCAAACCGCTACTAGTACCGCGCCTAGGCCGCTTCCGGCTAGTGCGTTGTATTACAACCCATTACAGCTCCGCTGGGGATGGATGTCTGGCCGACAGGGAAGGGATGGCCGAACCGCTTGTATGAGTTCTAAAACATTAGCAGAAAAGCCAGTGGCGGCCACCCCGGACTAACGCGGGATTGGCAACAATCTAGCGGGAGATTTGCCGGCCGTTCCGGTGCAGCAGGGTATTCAGCGGCACATCGCGCGGGCCGGGAACCAGGATCACGGCGTCGCCTGCACGCAGCACGCCCGGCTGGACGACGCCCAGGTACACGCCGGAAAAACTGCTTTCCAGCATGTCGCGCGCGGCGTGGGCGTACCCCATCGCCGCATTGAACTTGTAGCAGGGCCGCCGTGGCGCATTCACCACAAGTTCGACGTCGCCGATGAGCAGGCGGTCGTCCACCCACAACGCGGACTCCAGCAAGCCCTGGGTCGTCAGGTTCTCGCCCATCGCGCCGAACGCCAGCGGACGCTCGGATTCCTCGACCCCGGCATCGCGCCGGCGCGTGTTCCACCAGGTGTAGTGCTCGATCGGATAGGCATAGACGGCCCGCTCGGGTCCGCCGTGGACGCTGCGGTCCACCTGCTCGTCGCCGGCCAGCCCCAGGCGGTGCACGCCCACGGCAATCGGATGATGCAATGTACTGAGCGGGTGTTTGCGGATGGCCGACATCACCACCGCCTCCGTGCCTGCGCCTGCCACCACGAGCGGCAGTGCGGTGCCAACATTGACGGCCAGCACACGGCCAATGCTCCTGCCACCGGCGCCGGCGGGGTTCGGACGCGGATCGGTTTCGGCCACGGTACGCTCTCCTTGCGTGTGCGGGGCTGCGCGCGCGTCATGCTGCCGCGCGTCGGCTTTGCACCGAGTGTACCGACTTGGGCGCTCGTTTGAGCAAGGGAATGTGGGGAAACAGACGCACGTTCCAGGCGTCTGGCGGGGCGGGGCGTCTGCCGGTCAGGCGTCCCGCCCGGACGTCGCGCCATGCCTCATGGCGCGGGTCCGGGAAGCGCTCGAACGCTCAGTTCCAGATGGGATTTTCCTTCTGCATCTGCTCGGCGGTCTTCGAATGCCAGTAGGCACCGATCTGACGCTCGGTGACGTAGCCCTTCTTCTTCACATCGATTTGAGAGAAGCGCTTGTAGACCTCCGGCATGCCGGCCTTGGCCTCGTCGCGGGTCAGCTTGCCGTCATGGTTGGTGTCCGCGGCCTTGAACTTCTCGGAAATCATGGCCTTGGCCTGGGAGGTTGGCGGCATCGGAGGAACCTCGGCGGACCCCGTCGCCGGTTGCGCTGCGGGCTGCTGTGTCTGCTGAGCGTTCGCCCCGAAAGCAGCGAGCGCCAGTGTTACGGCTACGGCCAAACCAACTACAGGTGTACGGACAGTCATTTTTCCCTCTCCTCCTGAAATTTACGGTTCAGCATTGCCTGCTCTGGCAATGTCAGGACCGCCCGCCGAAAGCAGGCGACCAAGAGGAATAATAGTCACGCGCGCCCTGCGCTCCAAACATCATTTCACGACGTCAGAATGTGACTTGACTGAAGTCAGCGCTCGAGTCAGCGTGCAAGCGTGGGGGTGAGTGCCTTGGGATTGGCGATGCTGTCGTGCTTGCCGGCCAGCACATCAAGGATGTTCTGGAACGCCGCGCGGAAGTAGA
This sequence comes from Cupriavidus sp. HY129, assembly GCF_059492215.1. Lineage (NCBI taxonomy): Bacteria > Pseudomonadati > Pseudomonadota > Betaproteobacteria > Burkholderiales > Burkholderiaceae > Cupriavidus > Cupriavidus sp. HY129. The sequence goes on along the minus strand of NZ_CP083254.1, from coordinate 3,545,313 downwards.
GTTCGTAGCTTTCGCGCTCCACATAGCCCAGGTGCGGCGTGCAGATGCAGTTCTCCATGCGCAGCAGGGCATGACCCTGCAGGATCGGCTCGGACTCGAACACGTCGATGGCCGCCATGCCCGGACGTCCGCGATTCAGCGCGGCGACCAGCGCGTTTTCCTCGATCAGCTCGGCGCGGCTGGTGTTCACAAACAACGATGTGGGCTTCATGCGCTGCAGATCGGCCAGCTTGACGATGCCGCGCGTCTCGTCGTTCAGGCGCAGGTGCAGCGACAGCACGTCGGAGTCGGCAAACAGCTGTTCGACCGATTCCGCCACGTTAAGGCCAGCCTCCCGGGCGCCCTGCTGCGAAGCCTCGCGGCCCCAGACCAGCACGTTCATGCCAAAGGCGCGGCCGTAGCCCGCCAGCAGGCGGCCGATCTTGCCATAGCCCCAGATGCCGAGCGTCTGTCCGCGCAGGACCTGCCCCAGGCCGAAGTTCGGCGGCATCGTGGTCGATTTCAGGCCCGACTGCTGCCAGGCGCCGTGCTTGAGGCTGGCAACGTACTGGGGAATGCGGCGCTGGGCCGCCATGATCAGCGCCCAGGTCAGCTCGGCGGGCGCCACGGGAGAACCGACGCCTTCCAGCACGACCACGCCGCGCTCGGTACAGGCCTCGATGTCGACATGGTTCCCCGCCCGGCCGGTCTGGCTGATGATCCTGAGCTTGGGCAGCTTCTCGAGTAGCTGACGCGTCACACGGGTGCGCTCGCGAATCAGCACCAATGCCTCGACATCCGAGAGGCGCGCTGCCAATTGGCCCACGCCCTTCACGGTGTTGTTGAAGACCTTGACGTCATGGCCTTCGAGCAGCGCAAAGCAGGGCAGCTTGCGCACGGCGTCCTGGTAATCGTCGAGAACTGCAATCTTCATTGGTGACTCTTTGACCTCGGGCTCGGTGCGCACGGCCACAGAATCAGTGCGCAACCGACAGTATTGTTGGATTTCCTGACACAACATTGAAAGCGGACATCATCGTCCCCAACCGTGTCCGCGACGACCCGCGGCGGTGGCGAAAAGGCATCTCGGCTGAGGTAACAATGTTGCGCAGCAAAAAACAGGTGATCCGTGCAATGGTATCCTTGCCCGCTCCCGCGACGCGCACAGTGCGGTTGAGCTACGCTCCCACACCCCGTTCGTCGCCGGACAATGCCCGCCCGGCCCCTGTCGCCCGCCAAAAGCAGGCGAAGCGCAACTGTATCGCAGCAACAGGGCCCCTCGCGACCATTTGAAAGAATTTGGTCGCCGCCGAGTTGTAACGGGATGTCACGGTCAGAAGGCAAGTGCGCCATGCCGAACAAGGCAGGCAGCCGGCCCGGCCCCGACTTTCCCGGCCCGCTCATCCGCGAACCGCCGCTCGGACATTGCACGATTTCTTTTTCGCTTTGGAGTCGCAGTATGAACCACCCCACAATGCAAGGCACTCCGGCACTGAACGTGCCGGCTTGGGTCAAGAACCAGAAACTGGTCGCCTGGGTTGCCGACATCGCCGCATTGACCAAGCCCGACCAGGTCTACTGGTGCGATGGCTCGCAGGAAGAATATGACCGCCTGTGCGAGCAGATGGTCGCCGCCGGCACGATGCGCCGCCTGAACCCGGCCAAGCGCAAGAACTCGTTCCTGGCCCTGTCGGACCCCTCCGATGTGGCACGTGTCGAAGACCGCACTTTCATCTGCTCGCAGAAGCAGGAAGACGCCGGCCCGACCAACAACTGGACCGCACCGGCCGAAATGCGCCAGACGCTGAACGGCCTGTTCGACGGCTGCATGCGTGGCCGCACCCTGTACGTGGTGCCGTTCTCGATGGGCCCGCTGGGTTCGCCGATCGCCCACATCGGCGTCGAGCTGTCCGATTCGCCGTACGTCGCCGTGAACATGCGCATCATGACCCGCATGGGCCGCGCCGTGTACGACGTGCTGGGCGCCGACGGCGAGTTCGTGCCGTGCGTGCATACCGTGGGCAAGCCCCTGGCCGCTGGCGAGAAGGACGTGGCATGGCCGTGCAACCCGACCAAGTACATCGTGCACTTCCCCGAGACGCGCGAAATCTGGTCGTTCGGTTCGGGCTACGGCGGCAATGCGCTGCTGGGCAAGAAGTGCTTCGCCCTGCGGATCGCCTCGACGATGGGCCGCGACGAAGGCTGGCTGGCCGAGCACATGCTGATCCTCGGCGTGACCTCGCCGGAAGGCAAGAAGTACCACGTGGCTGCCGCGTTCCCGTCGGCCTGCGGCAAGACCAACTTCGCCATGCTGATCCCGCCCAAGGGCTTCGAGGGCTGGAAGGTAACGACGATCGGTGACGACATCGCCTGGATCAAGCCGGGCAACGATGGCCGCCTGTACGCCATCAACCCGGAAGCCGGCTACTTCGGCGTGGCCCCGGGCACGAGCGAGAAGACCAACTTCAACGCGATGGCGACGCTCAAGGAAAACGTCATCTTCACCAACGTGGCGCTGACCGACGACGGCGACGTGTGGTGGGAAGGCATGACGAAGGAAGCCCCGGCGCACCTGATCGACTGGCAGGGCAAGGACTGGACGCCCGAGATCGCCAAGTCGACCGGCGCCAAGGCTGCCCACCCGAACGCCCGCTTCACGGCGCCGGCCTCGCAATGCCCGTCGATCGACGACAACTGGGACAACCCGGCTGGCGTGGCCATCGATGCATTCATCTTCGGCGGCCGCCGCAGCTCCACCGTGCCGCTGGTGACCGAAGCCCGCAACTGGACCGAAGGCGTCTACATGGCCGCCACGATGGGTTCGGAAACCACCGCCGCCGCTGCCGGCCAGCAAGGCGTGGTCCGCCGCGATCCGTTCGCGATGCTGCCGTTCTGCGGCTACAACATGAGCGACTACTTCGGCCACTGGCTGGCACTGGGCAAGAAGCTCGAAGCCGCCGGCGCCAAGCTGCCGCGCATCTACTGCGTGAACTGGTTCCGCAAGGATGCCGACGGCAACTTCGTGTGGCCGGGCTTTGGCGAGAACATGCGCGTGCTGTCGTGGATGATCGACCGCGTGGAAGGCCGTGGCGAAGGCGCCGAGCACGTGTTCGGCACGTCGCCGCGCTACACGGACCTGAACTGGGACGGCCTGGCCTTCACGGCCGAGCAATTCACCCAGGTCACGTCGATCGACCGTGACGCATGGCAGAAGGAACTGGCGCTGCACGACGAACTGTTCACGCAGCTCAAGCACAACCTGCCGCAAGCGCTGGCGGAAACCAAGGACGCACTGGCCAAGCGCCTGTCGGCCTGAGTCTTCCCGCGTTAAGGAAAAACGCCGAACGGCTTGCCGCCGTTCGGCGTTTTTTTGTTTGGGCTATCGTTTTCTCGTGAACGGCCCCTCAACCACCCTCGACATCCAGCCCAAGCTGCTGCACCGCATACTTCACCAGTTCCGCCCGGCCCTCGATGCCAAGCTTGCGTTTCAGGTTGAGGCGGTGGGTCTCAACCGTGCGCACCGATACGCCGAGTTGAACCGCGATGTCCTTGTTGGCCTGTCCGCGTCCGATGCCGTGGAGGATGTCGCGTTCGCGCGGTGTCAGCGCGTCGAGCGGACTCACAGCCTGCTCCGCCATGCCGCGCGCGATACGGGCGCTGTAGAACACACGTCCCGCCAGCACCGCATGGATCGCGGCCAGTAACTCATCGGCTGGTGCGTCCTTGAGCACGTAGCCGCGCGCGCCCGCGCGGATCGCCTGGCGCACGTATTCCAGGTTGTCATGCATCGACACGATCAGCACGGCCAGTTCCGGGTAGCGATCGTGCAGGGCGCCCGCCAGGGCAATACCGCCCATGCCGCGCATGCCGATGTCGGTGATCACGAGGTCCGGCATGCGTCCGGCTTCGGCTGCCGCCAGCCACGCCAGCGCGGCCTCGCCATCGTCGGCTTCCCCGACCACTTCCAGCCCCGGTTGCAGCGTCAGGTGCATACGCATGCCGTCGCGCACCAGTGCGTGATCGTCGATCAGCAATACGCGTGCGGCGGAGGAGGTGGTGACGGCCGGATCGGCGTCGTGGGGTGCGATCATGACTGCGAAGTCTCGGGGGAAAAGGGCTGCGGAGCGGTGGGCAGCGAAGCGGTGAGCAGCGTGCCGGTGGAAGCGGAGAGGATTTCGAAACTTCCGCCCAGCGCGGCTACCCGCTCGCGCAGGTTGCGCAGGCCGATGCCGCGGCTCGGATCGATCTGCATGCGGGCCACGTCAAAACCCGTGCCGTTGTCCCGCACCGTCAGGCGCGTGGCACGGTCGGCAAAGTCGAGTGTCACATCGACGCGCGTGGCATGGGCGTGGCGCTCGACATTGGTCAGCGCCTCCTGCGCAATCCGGAACAGCGCGGTCGCCGGCTCGTCGGCCAGCAGACGCGGCTTGCCGGTCTGCGTCACGTTGATCATAAGCGAGCTGCCGGCCTGCATCTCGCGCGCCAGATGCTGAAGCGCGGCGTACAGGCCAAGATCGTCGAGCAAGGCAGGGCGCAGGTTGCGCGCCACGCGGCGCACTTCGTTGAAGACGGAATCGAGCCGGTTCAGCGCCATGCCGAGGATCGGCGCCACCGACGCTCCCTCGGTCGGGGCCAGGCGGATGCGGTTCGTTGCAGCTTCGAGCACCAGTTTGACCGACACCAGCAACTGGCTGATGCCGTCATGGAGCTCACGGGACAATCGCGCGCGTTCCTCTTCCTGCGACTGCACCACACGCTGGGCAAGCTGCCGTAGCTTGGCGTCGGCCTCACGGTGTTCGCTGACGTTGAGCGCCAGGCCGCTGGCGGCCACCAGCAGGATACTGATGGCGGCGATCACGCCGATCCAGGCCATGGTTTCGCGGATGTCGGTCTCGGCGCGCGCGTCGAGCTGGCGCAGCGTCTGCTCTACGTCGTCAAGATAAATGCCCGTGCCGAGCATCCAGTTCCAGGCCGGCACGGCGACCACATAGCCCAGCTTGGGCGCCACCTGCTGCGAGGACGGCTTTTTCCACAGATAACGCACCGAGCCACCGCCCGCCTTGGCGGCAGCCACCAGCTTCTGGATTGTCAGCGCTCCTTCGGGGTCGCGCATCAGCCAGAGGTCCTGGCCCACAAGTTCGGGCTGGCGCGGGTGCATCAGGTTGCGCCCCTGCAGGTCATACAGGAAGAAATAGCCGTCCCGGCCGTAATCGAGCCGCGCCAGCGCGTCCATGGCGGCCTGCCGGGTGGCCTCGTCCGTGCGGCCGGATTTGACCATCGGCGCGATCGCGCTTTGCGCCAGCTCTACGTAGTGGCGCAGCTCGGTTTCCTTGCTTTGCAGGTAGGCGGCCTCCACCAGCATGCGCTCGTGCCGGACCAGCGCAGTGGCCTGGAAACGGACGGCCAGCGCGATGCCGAGCATGGCAACGGCCAGCGGCGCCACGGCAAGCAAAAGTATCTTTTGGCGGAGTTTCATCTGAACCGGGGGTAAACACCGACGCCGGGAAGACCGCATGAAACCGTCGATCTACGCACTACTACGCAGGTGCGTTGCGTAGTTCCGCGCTTGTGGCGGCCTGGGCGGGTGTCAATACTACACGCCGGATTGATCCGGGGGCCCCGCCCTTGGCGCGATCTGACACAATTGGTGTGCCTCGATCCACTGCGAATCTCGGTGATCTCGCTGTCGAGCGCACTGACCACCTGCACGACAAGATCCGGTTCAGACGAGAACAGACCGGGCGCCGCGGACATCCAGGAGGCAATCTTCCAAGCGATCGTCGGCGGCCGCCATCCGGCACGCCCCCGCTGCCCGCCTCCCGTCGCCGCAGGCCTTTTCAGCCGGTCTGAGGAGACCCTTCAAATGAATCGCATCGGACAACACCTGTTGTGGCTGGCCGTCGCCGTGCTCGGCGCCTTCGCCTTTGCCACTGTCGCGCTGTCGCGTGGCGAGGCCGTCAGTGCCCTGTGGATCGTGGTTGCCGCGCTCTGCATCTACCTGATCGCCTACCGCTACTACAGCCGCTTCATCGCCGACAAGGTGATGCAGCTCGACCCCAATCGCATGACGCCCGCCTGGCGCCACAACGATGGCCTGGACTACGTGCCGACCAACAAGGCGGTGCTGTTCGGCCACCATTTCGCCGCCATCGCCGGCGCCGGGCCGCTGGTGGGCCCCGTGCTGGCCGCGCAAATGGGCTATATGCCGGGCATGTTGTGGATTCTGGCCGGCGTGGTATTCGCCGGTGCGGTGCAGGATTTCATGATCCTGTTCATCTCCACGCGCCGCGACGGCCGTTCGCTGGGCGACCTGGTCAAGTCCGAAATGGGCACCGTGCCGGGCATGATCGCCCTGTTCGGCTGCTTCATGATCATGATCATCATCCTGGCGGTGCTGGCGCTGATCGTGGTGAAGGCACTGGCCGGCTCGCCGTGGGGCACGTTCACCGTGGCGGTGACAATTCCCATCGCGCTGTTCATGGGCATCTACACGCGCTACATCCGTCCGGGCCGCATCGGCGAAGTGTCGGTCATCGGCTTCGTGCTGCTGATGCTCGCCATTATCGGCGGCCAGTACGTACATGAAAGCGCTGTGCTGGCGCCGCTGTTCACGTACGACGGCAAGGCCCTGACATGGATGCTGATCATCTACGGCTTTATCGCCGCCGTGCTGCCGGTGTGGCTGCTGCTGGCCCCGCGTGACTACCTGTCGACCTTCCTGAAGATCGGCACGATCATCGCACTGGCCATCGGCATCCTGATCGTCGCGCCGGAACTGAAGATGCCGGCGTTCACGCAGTTCGCGCAGGGTGGCGGCCCGGTGTGGTCGGGCAACCTGTTCCCGTTCCTCTTCATCACGATCGCCTGCGGCGCTGTTTCGGGCTTCCACGCGCTGATCTCGTCGGGCACCACGCCGAAGCTGCTGGAAAATGAATCGCACGCGCGCTTCATTGGCTACGGCGCGATGCTGGCCGAGTCGTTCGTCGCCATCATGGCGCTGGTGGCCGCCTCGGTGATCGAGCCGGGCGTGTACTTCGCGATGAACAGCCCGGCGGCCGTGATCGGCAATACGCCGGAAGCCGTGGCGCACGTGGTCTCCACCTGGGGCTTCGTGATCACGCCGGACGTGCTGATCCAGACCGCCAAGGACGTGGGCGAGAACACGATCATCTCGCGCGCCGGTGGCGCCCCGACGCTGGCCGTCGGCATCGCCCACATCCTGCATCAGGTGGTGGGTGGCCAGGCCATGATGGCCTTCTGGTACCACTTCGCGATCCTGTTCGAAGCGCTGTTCATCCTGACCGCCGTGGACGCGGGCACCCGTGCCGGCCGCTTCATGCTGCAGGATCTGCTGGGCAGCTTCGTGCCGTCCCTGCAACGTACTGACTCGCTGCCGGCCAACCTGATCGCCACCGCGCTGACCGTGGCGGCCTGGGGCTACTTCCTGTACCAGGGCGTGGTCGATCCGCTGGGCGGCATCAACACGCTGTGGCCGCTGTTCGGTATCTCCAACCAGATGCTGGCCGCCGTGGCGCTGGTGCTGAGCACCTGCGTGCTGGTCAAGATGAAGCGCGGGCAGTACGCCTGGGTAACGCTGCTGCCGACCTGCTGGCTGCTGATCTGCACGCTAACCGCCGGCTGGCAGAAGCTGTTCGACGCCGATCCGAAGGTCAGCTTCCTGACCCACGCATCGAAGTTCAGCGCCGCGATCGCCGAAGGCAAGGTACTGGCTCCGGCCAAGACGATGGAGCAGATGCAGCGCATCGTCTTCAACGACTACCTGGATGCCGGCCTGTGCGCGCTGTTCATGTTCGTGGTGCTGTCGATCGTGTTCTATGGGTTCAAGACCGCGATGTCGGCCCGCGCCATCTCGAAGCGCACGGACCGCGAAACGCCGTTCGAGCCGATGCCTGCCCAGGCTTCGGCAGGGTCGCACTGATCACCTGGAGGCCATCATGCTGGAACAGCTCGGAACCATGGGACGTTACCTGGGCCAGTCGCTGCGTCTGATGGTCGGCCTGCCCGACTATCAGACCTACGTGGCCCATATGGAAAGCACCCACCCCGACCGCGAGCCGATGACGTACGAGGAATTCTTCCGCGAGCGTCAGGAGGCGCGCTACGGTGGCGGACAGGGAAAGTGCTGCTGACCAGACTCACCTGACGCCTCTGGCGCTGGCAAGACAAGGCGACCCACCTGGGTCGCCTTTTTTATTGGCGGCCATATGCGACGTAAATGCCATATGGCGTTGCGCCAGCACATCGACTGCTAACGCCTTGATACCGTTTCTGCAGAGGGTTACAGGGCCTCACAACTCGTTACAGCAACGGGGGGACTCCTTCTCTACACTCTCGAACCAGATACCCGCCATATAAAGGAAAAACGATGTCTCGTCCTCTTCGCAACCTGACCCTGGCCCTTGCCCTTTCGGCAGCTGCGCTGCCGGTGTTCGCAGGGGGAGATCTGAACAACGCACTGGGCGGTGGCCTGGGCGGCGTCGCTGGCGCCGCGGTGGGCGGCGCGCTGGGTGGTAGCACCGGCGCCGTGATCGGTGGTGCCGTGGGCGGTGGTGCCGGTGGCGCCATCACTTCGAACCGTCGCGAACGCACCGGCGCCATCATTGGTGGCGCACTGGGCGGCGGTGCAGGTACAGCGGCCGGCAACGCCATGGGCGGCCGTACCGGCGGCCTGGTTGGCGCTGGCCTGGGTGGCGCTGCAGGCGCGGCGCTGGGTGGCAATGTGTCGCGCAGCAACTCGTACGACGATGATCGTCGATACAACCGTGGGTACAAGCGCAGCAAGCACCGTCACCACCACCACGACGACTGAGTCACAAAGGAATAGACTACGGGCCCTGAACGGGCCCGTTTTCTTTTGTCCGGCCGGTCTCTGGCCGAAGCCCAAACAAAAAGCCCATACCGGCGAGGGTACGGGCTTTTGCGGAATGCCTGGCTGGGATCAGAGCTTGGCGCCGTCCGAGTAGACGTCGAAGCCCTTCGCGCCATCGGTGTACGTGTCAAACTTGCCGCTCTTGGCGCCGTCGGTGTAGGTATCGAACTTGCCGGCCTTGGCGCCATCGGTGTAGGTGTCAAACTTGCCTGCCTTGGCACCGTCGGTGTAGGTATCGAACTTGCCTGCCTTGGCGAAGGCGGGAGCTGCCGACAGGGCAACGGTCAGGGCAGCGATCAGGGCGAATTGGCGCTTCATGATGGAATCCTTTTTCACATTCAAGGATGCCGGTGGTCCCAGGACCGGTGCTGCAATGCGGCATCAGATGGTGCGATATTAGGCATTTCCCTGATATGAATAAATAGCGCCGTCCACAATGATTGGTTGTGCTTTCAACAATAAATCACCCGGATCGTGTAAAAATTCACCGGTGAACAGGGAGACTATGTCATGGATCGGCTTCAATCGATGCGCGTCTTCGCCAAAGTCGTCGAACTGGGCAGTTTTGCCCGTGCGGCGCAGCAATTGGAAATGTCCAATGCGGTCGTGACGCGCTATGTCGCTGATCTGGAAAGCCATCTCGGCACCCGGTTGCTGAACCGGACCACCCGAAGCCTCTCCCTGACCGACGCCGGCGAGACGTATCTGCAGCGCTGTTCGCAGATTCTCGAAGACGTGGAGGAAGCCGAGTCGATCGTTGCCGCGCGCAGCCAGTCACTATCCGGCACGCTACGGCTTGTCACCCCGGTCATGTTCGGCCTGCATCTGCTGCCGCAGATCCTGGAACGCTTCCAGCAGCTGTATCCCGAGGTCGTTTTCGACGTGCAGCTTTCGGACCGAATGATCGACATCGTCGAGGAAGGGCGGGACGTAGGCGTGATGCTGTCCGATCTCGGGCTCGGCTCGCACCTCGTGGCGCGCCCGCTGATCTCCGCCGAAGTCATTCTTTGCGCCTCGCCGGGCTATCTGCGCGAACACCCGCCGCTGCGCAATGCGCATGACCTGTCCAACCACCGCGCCATCGCGATGCGGCTGCCCAACGCCGAGCACGAATGGACACTGTCCGGCCCCGAAGGCGAGGTGACCGTGCCGATTCGCCCAGGCCTGCTGTGCAGCAATGCCGAACTGGCGCACCAGGCGGCGCTGACCAATATGGGCATCGCGATGCTGTCGTCGTACCTGGCACGACCGAACATCGAGGCAGGGCGGCTGACGCATATCCTGCCCCAGTACCAGTTGCCGCGCCGCGACGTGAGCGTGGTCTATCCAAGCCGCAAGTTCCTGCCGACCAAGGTCAGGGCCTTCATCGACTTCCTGCTGGAGGAAAGCCAGCAACGGGCGGTGGACACGGAGAACAAGCCGCAGATGACCGCGGCAAAATGAAAACGGCGGGGCTCACGCCCCGCCGTTTTACCTTCCCGTGATGCCAGAAGGTGAGTGATTACTCTTCGGCGTCGGCTGTCTGCTTTGTGGTTGCGCGCGTCTTCTTGGCAGCAGCCGTCTTTGTAGCAGCCGTCTTTGTCGCCGTCTTCGTGGCGGCCTTCTTCGCTGCCGGCGCCTTCTTGGCGGCCACCTTTGCAGGCGCCGACTCTGCCTTGGCCGCCGACTTGGCCGCAGGCTTCGCGGTCTTGGCCGCCGCGCCCGCCTTGGGTTCACGCGCCTCAAACTCGAAACCGATCTTGCCGTCCGGCTGCTTGACCAGGAAAGCCTTGAAGTTGCGGCCCGTACGCGACGACTTGAAGCCAGTCAGCAGGTCGGTCTTGCCATCCGTCAGCAGCTTGCCGATCTGCTCACGCGAGATTTCCTGCTGCAGGATGATCTTGCCGCTGGTGAAGTCGCACGATTTCGCACTGCCCACGGCGTTCTCGCAGACGTACTTCATGCCGTGCTCGTAGACCGAGCCGCCGCACTTCGGACACTTGCCGACCGGGGTCTGTTCGCTGAAGTCCACCGGTTCGCCATCGCCTTCGTCGTCGTTCTGGCCGAAGTCGAACTCCATCTTCCAGTTGCCGTCGTCATCCTTGGCCAACTTCAGGATGGCCGCGAACGGCCGGCCCATCTTGCTGCGGAATCCCTGCAACGGGCCGATTTCCTTCTTCAGCAGCAGTTCCTCGACTTCCTCGATCTCGAACTGGCGGCCGCCAGGGATCTTGCTGATCGAGAATTCGCAGGCCGTGCAGGCGAAGCGACGGTAGTTCTCCTTGACCTGGCCACCGCACTGCGGGCACGGCGTGTCGAGCGTCGCGTAATCGCCCGGAATCGTGTCGTTGTCGTATTCCTTGGCACGCTTGACGATCTGCTGCGTCATCTGCGCGATCTCGCGCATGAACTCGTCACGCTTTAGACGTCCGCGCTCGATCTGCGACAGCTTGTGTTCCCACTCACCCGTCAGCTCGGCCTGGGTCAGTTCCTCCACACCCAGTCCGCGCAACAGCGTCATCAGCTGGAACGCCTTGGCCGTGGGAATCAGCTCGCGGCCTTCGCGGACCAGATACTTCTCAGCCAGCAGGCCTTCGATGATGGCCGCGCGCGTGGCCGGCGTGCCCAGGCCCTTGCCTGCCATCGCCTCGCGTAGCGCATCGTCGTCCACGAGCTTGCCGGCACCTTCCATGGCCGACAGCAGCGTCGCTTCGTTATAGCGGGCCGGCGGGCGCGTGGTCAGGCCGACGGACTCGACCTTGTCGGTCTTGACCTTCTCGTCCTTCTGCACCGGCACCAGATTGGCGTCCTTGTCGTCCTTGCCCTGTGCCTCGCGGCCGTAGATCACCAGCCAGCCCGGATTGACCAGGATCTTGCCCTCGGTCTTGAAGTGGTGGCCGGCAACCTCGGTGATCCGCGTGGTCACCTGGAACTCGGCGGTCGGGAAGAACACGGCCAGGAAACGTCGCACGACCAGGTCGTACAGTTTCTGTTCGGGCTCGGACAGGTTCTTGGGCGCCTGCAGGGTCGGGATGATAGCGAAGTGATCGCTGATCTTGCTGTTGTCGAAGATCCGCTTGTTCGGCTTCACCCAGCCGCTCGACAGAATTTTCTTCGCGTGCGGCAGATAGTTCGGCGAGCTGTCGGCCAGCATGTCCATGGTCTGCTTGACCGTGTCCAGGTAGTCCTCCGGCAGCGCGCGCGCGTCGGTACGCGGGTACGTCAGCACCTTGTGCTTTTCGTACAGCGCCTGGGCCAGGCCCAGCGTGTTCTTGGCCGAGAATCCGAAGCGCGAGTTGGCTTCGCGCTGCAGCGTGGTCAGGTCGAACAGGGCAGGCGACTGCTGCGTCGACGGCTTGGATTCCTCGGTGACCGTGCCTTGCTTGTCACGGCAGGCCGCCACGATGCTCTTGGCTTCCGCCTCGCTCCACAGGCGCGAGTCGCGCGCCTCGGGATCGAACTCGTTCTTCTTGAACTTCGGGTCGAACCAGCGGCCTTCGTAGAGGCCCGCGGCGGCGATGAACTCGGCCCGCACCTCCCAGTAGTCGCGGGGGACGAAGTGTTTGATCTTCTCCTCGCGCTCGACCACGATCGACAGCGTCGGCGTCTGTACCCGGCCCACGGTGGTCAGGAAGAAGCCGCCGCCCTTGCTGTTGAAGGCCGTCATGGCGCGCGTGCCGTTGATGCCGACCAGCCAGTCGGCTTCGGAACGGCAGCGGGCCGCGTCGGCCAGCGGGAGCATTTCCTCGTCCTCGCGCAGCGCGGCAAACCCGTCGCGGATGGCCTGCGGCGTCATTGACTGCAGCCACAGGCGGCGCACCGGCTGCTTGGCCTTGGCCTGCTGGGCGATCAGTCGGAAGATCAGTTCCCCTTCGCGCCCCGCGTCACAGGCATTGATCAGCGCGGTCACGTCCTTGCGCTTGATCAGGCGGTTCAGCACCTTGAGGCGTGACTCGGTCTTGGCGATCGGGCGCAGATCGAAGTGCGGCGGGATCACCGGCAGATTGGCGAAGCTCCACTTGCCACGCTTCACCTCGTAATCGTCGGGCGCCGCGATCTCTACCAAGTGACCGACGGCCGAGGACAGCACGTAGTCGTCGCTCTCGAAATACTCGTCGTGCTTGGTAAAGCCCCCGAGGGCGCGCGCGATATCGGCGGCGACCGATGGCTTTTCCGCGATGATGAGGGCTTTAGACATTCAACGGGTCCTTGTGGCACCACTGCGCAAGGGCAGTGCGCGCCTCTTGAAATTCACGACAAACTATGTAAACAGCACGGCTGGGCTTTGAGGCGCCAATAATAAGCGCGGTTCGGACGGCGGTGCAAGCTGATGCCACGCCCAAACGCGGCACCACGCAACGCCGGCCGGCTTCCTACCCAAGCAACCAGTCGAGCACTTGAGGAATCTCCGACGCCGTTGCCGGCATCGCACTACCACGCGCCAGCATCCGGTCCAGAACTTCCAGGTGGGGCAACACCGTTCCGTAAAAGTGCGGTGCCCCTCCGGCAATGGGCTGAATCAATACAGTAGGAAAGTTTTCGATATCGATGTCCTCACCCAGCCGATCGGCATGGGTTTCGATATCGACCCAGACGAAACAGTCGTCCGGATAGCGTGCCGCCAACGCCGCAAACCCGCTCACATATTCCTTGCAGGTCCCACACCAGTCCGCGCACAGGCAGGCAACCAGACGGCCGCCTGGGCGCGCCGCCAATGCCTGACGGATGGCTGCGAGATCTCGCTCGGGGAAGTAAACGGTCATTGCGCGCAAAAAATGAGACGGTTGCGATACCGCGGATCATGCCAGACGTCGGTAACGATTGCCGGCCATGCGTTCGACCGTCCCCCCAAGCTCAAGCTCCAGAAGCATTGCCGCCGCCACGTGCGGCGCGAGACCGGATCGCTCGCACAACGCATCGAACGTGACAGGATCATAGGCGAGGGCGGCGCCGAACGGATCACCAGGCGTTGGCGCCGAATCGGGTACGGTTACTGGAGAGACTGAAGCCACCCCGCCCGGATCGCCGAACTCCTCGAACACGTCGGCCGGTGTCTCGACCAGCTTGGCTCCCTGACGGATCAGCTTGTGGCAGCCTCGGGCCAGCTCGGCGTGGATCGATCCCGGCATCGCGAATACCTCCCTGCCGATCTCGGACGCCAGCCGCGCCGTGATCAGCGAACCCGACCGCTCCGCCGCTTCCACCACCAGCACGCCGCGAGACAGGGCCGCAATGATACGGTTGCGACGCGGAAAGTGGTTCGGCAACCCGGGCGTGCCCAGTGCAAACTCGCTGACGATGGCACCGCCCGCGTCGACGATCCGATGTGCCAGCGCATGATGCCTGCCCGGGTAGACGATATCGGCGCCCGTCCCGATCACGGCCACAGTGCCGCCCGGCCCCTCAAGTGCCCCGGCGTGGGCTGCGGCGTCGATGCCGAGCGCAAGGCCGGACACCACTGTCCATCCGGCATTGGAAAACGCCGATGCAAACGCCTGGGCATCGCGCGCGCCTTGCGTTGTCGCCTTGCGCGCGCCGACCATGCCAAGCGCTGGACCAGCCAGACGGTTGGGGTCTCCATTGATATAGAGCAGCAGGGGAGGGTCGGCCAGATCGAGCAGCCCCACCGGATAACCGGCATCGGCCATCGTGACCATGGCGTGGCGGGCATCGGCCAGCCACGCAAGCGTGCAGTCGATCAACGCCGACATGGCGGCATCCGGCGGCGCGTTCAATACACACGCCACCTTGGCATCCACCACTTCACGCAGGCTTGCCAGGTTCTGGGCGAGCACAGTCTGCGGCAGGCCGAACTTCGCCAGCAGGCGTCGTCCGGCCAGTGCGCTGACGCCCGGCGTCGCCGTCAGCCGCAGCCAGGCTGCGACCTCGGCGGGATCGCGAGTCGAATCGGTCATCGGCAACGATGCGGCGCGTGGCAGGGCACGCGCCCTGGTCAGCGCGGCGTCGAGGCGATATCGCCAACCTTCATCACGTTGGACGCGTCGGTCACCAGCGCGTACGCAACGCCCGGGAACACGCGGTAGACGTACGCGAGACCGTAGCGATCATCGGGCAACTCGATAGCGCGATTGCCATCGGTCGGATCGGCGACGTGGCCACCATCGCTCGAGAGCGCCAGCACGTGGCCCGGCTCCAGACCGGCGTTGGCGCCAATGTTGAGCACCACGATCTGCTTGGCGCCGCCATAGCGCACGCCGCCATACACGGCGGCGACACGTCCCTCGACTTCACCATCGGGAGCATGCGGCACATAGCGGATCAGCTCGCGCTGCGGCTGCGGCAGCAACAGCGATCCCGGACCGATCTCCTGCAGGGACTGGGTGGCCTGGACCGTGGTCACCGCGTTGGGGCCCTCGGGTCCGCGCGTCACGCGCACGCTGCCTTCGTAAGCCGCCTCGAAGCCGATGACCCGGCCGGTGACCGGATCGAGCACGGGGCTGGCCGGCCGGAATGCCTGCCAGTCGCTGCCGAGCGAGGCGTCGGCCGGCGCAATGCCACGCGCGTAGGCCATGTCACCGCGCCCCATATAGACACGGGCGTCGGGCAGAGCGACGATGCGCGCCGAGGTATCCACCGTGCCCTGGTCAACGACGAGCGGTCGGATCAGGAACGGCTCGATATCGCTGGAGGCAATGCTCTGGATGGCCTCGCCGTCGCCACCATTCCCGCGAATGCGCGGGGACAGGCGGACGTCGCCGCTGGCACCGCCCGGAGGGTTGGTGGACAGGTAGGCGCGGCCATCGCGCTGGACCAGATAGAGAATCTGGCCCGGATAGATCAGGTGAGGATTGTGGACCTGCTGCCGGTTCATGCCCCACAGCTGGGGCCAGCGCCAGGGCTGGCGCAGGTACTGTCCGGAAATGCCCCAAAGCGTGTCGCCCGAACGCACCGTATACTGACTGGGCGCATTGGGCGAGAGATCGGCAACGGGGATGCCCTGCTGTGCCGTGCGATCGGCCTCCGCAAGCTGGACCGGCGAGACGCTCAGGTCAGCGGCCTGAACCGCCATGGTCATCCCAGTTGTGATCCCTGCGACACTCAAGATGGCGAGGGTGAACGCGTGCAGCCTGCGGCCCGACGCCGCCTGTTCTTTGGTAAGATCGCGCATTTTCCTGAACCGGTCGGGAGAACGACCGGATTGACCCTAGGTAGAGCGTGCCTGCTGCGGCGCGCCTTGAATTTTTGTACTAGCGCCCCGATTCTGCATGGAAACCCCGGTCGCCGCAACGGCGGCCGGACCGTGGACAGCACCCGGCGTTGCGCCCGAGCATCATGGCAAAACTCGACATCCTCACCTACCCCGATCCTCGCCTGCACAAAGTGGCCAAGCCCGTGGAGGTGGTGGACGACCGCATCCGCCAGCTCGTGAAAGACATGGCCGAAACCATGTACGAAGCGCCCGGCATTGGCCTGGCCGCGACGCAAGTGGACGTGCACGAGCGCGTGATCGTGATCGACATTTCCGAGAGCCGGGATGAGTTGATGGTGTTCATCAACCCCGAGGTCACTTGGGCCAGCGAGAACCGCAAGGTATGGGAAGAGGGCTGCCTGTCGGTGCCCGAAGTCTATGACCGCGTGGAGCGCCCGGATCGCGTCAAGGTACGCGCGCTCGACGAGAAGGGCGAAACGTTCGAGCTCGACGCCGACGATCTGCTCGCTGTATGTATACAGCACGAGATCGATCACCTCGACGGCAAGGTATTCGTGGAATATCTGTCGCCACTCAAGCTCCAACGCATCAAGAGCAAACTCCAGAAGCGCGTGCGCTCACGCATGTAAGGATGTAACAATCGCGCGGAAGCGGAAACGCCTCTGCTAAGGTTACAGCTTCCGAAGAACACATACGTACCCGGCCGCTATGCGGCCGGTGTCGTTTTCATTGCGGAATATCGTCATGACCCAAGCCCAGCCACTGCGCGTCGCTTTTGCGGGAACGCCGGAATTCGCGCGCGTCGCCCTTGAGGCCATTCACGCCGCCGGATTTCCGGTGGTCGCCGTGCTGACCCAGCCAGACCGGCCCGCCGGCCGGGGCATGCAATTGCAGGCCAGCCCGGTCAAACGGTTTGCCATCGAGGCCGGCTTGGGCCCGGTGCTGCAGCCACGCTCGTTGCGCCGCCAGGGCAAGTATCCGGAGGAAGCCGGCGCGGCCGTCGACACGCTCGCGGAAATCGCGCCCGATGTGATGGTGGTGGCCGCCTACGGGCTGATTCTGCCGACCGAAGTCCTTGAGTTGCCGCGCCATGGCTGCCTGAATATCCATGCCTCGTTGCTGCCGCGGTGGCGCGGCGCCGCGCCGATCCATCGCGCGATCGAGGCGGGCGACCCGGAGACCGGCATCACGCTGATGCAGATGGACGAGGGGCTCGACACCGGCGCGATGCTGTCGCGCGAGTCCACGCCGATCGGCCCGCAGGACAGTACCGGCACGCTGCACGACACACTGGCCGCGCTCGGCGGGCGCATGATCGTGGATGCGCTGCGCCAGCTCGCCGCGGGCCAGCCGCTCACCGCCACGCCGCAGCCCGAAGCCGGCGTCACCTACGCGGAGAAGATCGCCAAAGATGAGGCACCGCTCGACCTGACGCGCCCGGCCACCGAACTGGCGAACCAGATCCGCGCCTTCAACCCGTTCCCGGGCGCCACGGTGCAAGTGGGCGATACCGTCATCAAGTGCTGGCAGGCGCTGCCGCTGGCCGCCGCCACCAGCCTGCCGCATCCCCCGGGCACGATCCTGGCCGCCGACTCAGCCGGCGTGATCATCGCCTGCGGCAATGGCAGCGCCCTGCAGGTCACCGAGCTGCAGAAGCCCGGCGGCCGGCGCCAGCCAGCGCAACAGTTCCTGCAGGCCATGCCGCTGCCACCGGGAACGCGCTGCCTGATTGCCGGCGCCTAGCAGGTACTCCATGGCGAGCGCCGCAGCAATGTGACCCCGGGTTATCACAATGCGTAAAACGTCGCCTCCGGCATTGAATTTCCACGGTTCGCACCCTATCTAACCGTTATCGTGTCCACGCAGGGGCGTGGCACGCGACTGACAGACGATCTGGAGATCAAGCCATGTTCAACTGGGTCAAGACCTTCATGCTGATGGCCGCGATCACGGCGCTGTTCGTTGTGATCGGCGGCATGATCGGCGGACGCAACGGCATGACATTCGCCCTGCTGATCGCGCTCGGCATGAACTTCTTCTCCTACTGGTTCTCGGACAAGATGGTCCTGCGCATGTACAACGCGCAGGAAGTGGATGCCAGCACCGCGCCGCAGTTCTACAACATGGTGCACGAGCTTTCGCAGCGTGCCGGCCTGCCGATGCCGCGCGTGTACCTGATCAACGAGGATGCGCCAAACGCGTTTGCCACTGGCCGCAATCCCGAACACGCCGCGGTGGCCGCCACCACGGGCATCCTGCGGGTGCTCTCGGACCGCGAACTGCGCGGCGTGATGGCCCACGAACTCGCGCACGTGAAGCATCGCGACATCCTGACCTCGACCATCGCCGCGACGATGGCCGGCGCCATTTCCGCGCTGGCCAATATGGCGATGTTCTTCGGCGGGCGCGACGAGAACGGCAACCGCTCGAATCCGATTGCCGCCATCGCCGTGGCGATCCTGGCGCCGCTGGCCGCATCGCTGATCCAGATGGCGATCTCGCGGGCACGCGAATTCGAGGCCGACCGCGGCGGCGCGGAGATCAGCGGAGACCCGCAGGCCCTGGCCAGCGCGCTCGACAAGATCCATCGCTACGCCCAGGGCATTCCGTTCCAGGCCGCCGAGGAGCATCCGGCCACGGCGCAGATGATGATCATGAATCCGCTCTCGGGCGGCGGGATCGCGAACCTGTTCTCGACCCACCCCGCCACGGAGGAACGGATCGCGCGCCTGATGCAGATGGCACAGACCGGCACCTACCCGGCCTGACGCGCATTGCCACGTTTCCGGGGGCTCATGCCCGGTAACAGGTAAACTGCCCGCTGTGTTCCGTCAGGAGCCGGCGGGCTTTTTCGTATCCGCACGGGCCCGACGGCCCGTACCACCCGTTTTTTGCAGATTTCCGGTATTTCCCATGCGCCTGCCACCAGATTCCCTTGCCTTCCAGATGCTCGGCGCCGCCGCTGCAGTACGCGGCGTCCATGAAGGCACGGCCCTGCCGCAAGCCATCGAGGACGCCACCAACCTGCTGCGCCTGGACCGCGTGCGCGATGCCGCGACGCGCGGCGCCATCCAGGACCTGGCCTACCGCACCGTGCGGCAGTTCGGCGCCACGCGCGCCCTGGTGACGCAACTGGTCACCCGCCCTCCCGGCGCGCTGGTCGATTCCCTGCTGGCCGTGGCGCTCGCGCTGCTGCTAGAAGGCGAGGAGGGCGATCGTAGCAAGGTCGGACGCGGCGGCTACTCCGACTTCACCGTCGTCGATCAGGCCGTCAGCGCAGCAGCCTCGGAGCCGAAGACCGCCCACGCGCGCGGGCTCGTCAACGCAGTACTGCGCCGGTTCCTGCGTGAGCGCAAGGCCCTGATGGACGCGATCGCCAAGGACGAGGAAGCACGCTGGAACCTGCCCACGTGGTGGCTTGAGCAACTCCGCGCCGCATACCCGGATCGATGGACGGCATTGGCAGAGAGCGTCAATGCCCGCCCGCCAATGACGCTGCGCGTCAACACCAAGCGCCTGTCGGTCGACGAATACCTGAAGGAACTGGCCAACGCGGGCATGGCGGGCACCGCCATCGGCCCTCAGGCCGTGCGGCTGGTTCGGGCATTTCCGGTATCGCAGGTGCCAGGCTTCGCCACCGGCGATGTCTCCGTACAGGATGCCGGCGCCCAGCTTGCCGCGCCGCTCTGCGAAGTTGCCGACGGGATGCGCGTGCTGGACGCCTGTGCGGCCCCCGGGGGCAAGACCGGCCATCTGCTCGAACTGGCCGATATCCACGTGACCGCCGTGGAAAGCGATGCGGAGCGCGCCGCGCGCATTCATGAGAATCTGGCCCGCCTGGACCAGCGTGCCGAGGTCATCGTTGGCGATGCCAGCCGCCCGCAGGACTGGTGGGATGGCCAGCAGTTCGACCGCATTCTGGCCGATGTGCCGTGCTCGGCGTCGGGCATCGTCCGACGCCATCCCGATATCCGCTGGCTGCGCCGCGAATCGGACATCGCGAAGCTTGTCAATGAGCAACGTCGCATCGTGTCGCAATTGTGGTCGCTCCTTAAGCCAGGCGGCATTCTGGTCTATGTGACCTGTTCTATTTTCCCAACGGAGGGCGAAGAGCAGGCGCTCTGGTTTGGTGCCCAGCTCCCAGATGCGATACGATTGCAGGCGCCCGGGCAGCTCCTGCCCGGCACGAAGGCGCAGGAGACGGCCGGCACCGACATGGCCGGCCAGCCAAGCCTGCCATCGGATCACGATGGCTTCTACTACGCCCGCTTCCAGAAACGCGCCTGAATTCCACCGATGCTGAGCACGCCGCGCCTGTTCGACCTACGTGTCCCCGGTCACGCGTTGCGCGAGTGCCCGGCAGACTCGCTGGTGAACACACTCCGCGCATGGTGCGCGGCCACGATGATGATGCTGATGCTGATGGTGCTTGCCCCGCACGCATCGGCGCAGCTCATCGAGACTACCGAGGCCCGCATCGAGTACCAGGACGGCGGGTTCGATCTCGCCGCGTCGTTCGACTTCGACCTGCCGCCCGCGCTGGAAGACGCCCTGCACAAGGGCATCTCGCTCTATTTCGTCGTCGACTTCCAGCTCACGCGCCCACGCTGGTACTGGTTCGACGAGAAGCCGGTCAACACCATGCGCACGGTGCGCATTTCCTATCAGCCGTTGACGCGCCAGTACCGCGTGTCGACCGGTGGCCTGCAATTACCGTTCAGCCGTCTCAAGAGCGCGCTGCAGTTCATCCAGCAAGTACGCGGCTGGCGCGTGTTCGAACGCAACCAGGTCAGGCTCGGCGAGACCTATCACGCCGAAACACGGATGCGCCTGGACCTGTCCCAGCTACCGAAGCCGTTCCAGATCAACGCCGTGAATACGCGTGAGTGGAACCTGTCGTCGGAGTGGAAGCGCTTCAACTACACGGTGCCGACCAACCTCGACGCACCGCCGCCACCGGCCCCGGTAGCACCGCCGCCCGTTGCGCCACCCGCACCGCCGGCCATGCCCGGCTCGTCACCAACGCCCGCTTCGGCCGTCAGCGCGGAACCACGCACGCAGTTCTCGCAAACGCTGTCGAATGCGTTGTCCACGAACCAACTGGTCCAGCCGGTAAGCCAGCCATGAACGGCAATCCGTGGGACAGCAGATTCCGACGCCTGCTCTATCGCGTCGTGGTGGGCATCATCGTCTTCCTGGCGTTGGTACTGGTGGGACTGCTAGCCGGGGCCTCGGCCAATACCGAGTTCTTCGACCGCTATTTCACGCTGCTCTTCAAGATCAACCTCGTTGTCGGCGCCTTGCTGGTGCTGACCGTGGGCGCGCTCGCGTTGACGCTCTGGCTGCGCTATCGCCGCGGCAAGTTCGGCACGCGGCTGATGTCGAAGCTGGCCGTGTTCTTCGGCGTGGTCGGCGTATTGCCGGGCGTTCTGATCTATCTGGTCTCGCTGCAGTTCGTTTCCCGCAGTATCGAGTCGTGGTTCGACGTGCGCGTGGAAACCGCGCTCGAGGCCGGCCTCAATCTCGGCCGCTCCACCATCGACAGCCAGTTGGCCGATCTGCAGGGCAAGGCGCGCTTGATGGCCGACCAGCTGACCGGCTCGAGCGGCATGGCAACGTCGCTGCAACTGAACCGCCTGCGCGAGCAGTACGGCGTACAGGAAGCCGCGATCTTCACCGGCAGCGGACGCGTGCTGGCAACGGCGTCGAGCAGCTATGCGTCGCTGGTGCCGGACCTGCCATCCGGCGTGCTGGCAGAGCAGGCACGCATGGCCGGAGGCTATGCGGCAGTGGAAGGTGGCACCGATCCGTCGACTGGCGACAAACCGCAGCCCAATGTCGATAGCAGCCATCTCTACCGGCTGCGCGTGATCATTCCGCTGGGACCCGCGCCGAGCGCGGCAGCCTCCGACGATCAGGCACAGGCCACTGCAAGTGCTGCCGTGGCCGCGGCGGCGCGTACCCAGCATCCCCCGCCGAAACTCGGCCTGCCCGTGCCGAGTAGTCGTTGGGCAGGCTCGGGCCTGTCCGTGGAGCGTCGCCCCGAGGATGCGCCCGCCACGGGCTTCGGCCTGGTGGGCGACACTGTGCGAGAGGAGCGATACCTGCAGGTCCTGCACCCGGTACCTGGCGTGCTCGCGCGCAATGCCGACGAGGTCCAGCGGGCCTATCAGGAATATCAGGAAAAGGCGCTGGGCCGCACCGGCCTGCGCAAGATGTACATCGGCACGCTGACGCTGACGCTGTTCCTCGCCGTGTTCAT
The DNA here is from genome assembly GCF_059492215.1 of Cupriavidus sp. HY129. Taxonomy (NCBI): domain Bacteria; kingdom Pseudomonadati; phylum Pseudomonadota; class Betaproteobacteria; order Burkholderiales; family Burkholderiaceae; genus Cupriavidus; species Cupriavidus sp. HY129. The sequence goes on along the minus strand of NZ_CP083254.1, from coordinate 3,523,032 downwards.
CGCCGTGATGCTGGCGCTGCTGCTGGGTGGCCAGCTAGCCCGCCCGCTGCTGATGCTGCTGCAGGGTACGAAGGAAGTGGCGGAGGGCGACCTCTCTCCCAAGCGTGAGCTCAAAAGCCGCGACGAACTCGGGATGCTGACCCAGCAGTTCAACCAGATGACACGTCAGCTTTCTGAAGCGCGCATCGCCGTGGAAGAGAATCGCAGTGCGCTCGAGCAGTCGAAGGCGTATCTGGAAAGCGTGCTGCGGAATCTGACCGCAGGTGTGCTCGTGTTCGACCGGCGCTTTGTGCTGATCACTACCAACCCCGGCGCCGAGCGCATCTTTCGCCAGCCGCTCAACGGTGTGCTGGGCCACCCGGTGGAACAGATCCCCGGCATGAACGACTTCGCGGAGATCGTGCGTCAGGCATTTTCCGAGCAGACCACCAGCGAGGTCCTGGGGGGCGCGCAGCACTGGCAGAAGCAGATCGAGTTGCCGCAGGGCGACGAGGAGCAGCCGCTCACACTGCTGGTTCGCGGCGCGCATCTTCCTGGCGGCAGCCATGACGAACCGGGCTACGTGGTGGTGTTCGACGATATCTCCGACGTGATCTCGGCACAGCGTTCGGTGGCCTGGGGAGAAGTGGCGCGCCGTCTTGCCCACGAGATCAAGAATCCGCTGACACCGATCCAGCTATCGGCGGAACGGCTGCAGATGAAGCTGTCCCCTAAACTTGAGACGTCGGATGCCGAAGTACTGAAACGTGGGGCTGCGACAATCGTCAACCAGGTGGCGGCGATGAAGCGCATGGTCGATGATTTCCGCGACTACGCGCGCACGCCGCCGGCTGTGATGCAGTCGCTGCCGCTCAACGGCCTGGTGTCGGAAGTCCTGCATCTCTACGGCATCGATGACCCTGCCGTGCACGAGCACCCCGTGATCCATCCGACGCTGGACACGGATATGCCTGAAATCAAAGGCGATCCGACCCAACTCAGGCAAGTGATTCACAACCTGTTGCAAAATGCCCAGGATGCGGTGGCGGAAAACGTTGCGGCCGGTAGGGCGGCGCCCCATATCACTCTGCACACCGAGACTGTAGAATACAAAGATTCTGCCGGCGAAGACCGGCAAGCCGTCAAGCTGTCCATAGCGGACAATGGCCCCGGCTTCGCACCACGGATTCTGAGCCGCGCGTTCGAACCCTATGTGACCACGAAGGCCAAGGGCACGGGTCTCGGGCTGGCGATGGTGAAAAAGATCATTGACGAACATGGCGCACGCATCGAGGTGCGCAATCGCATGAACGGCACCGAGATCATTGGCGCTCAGATCTCGATCCTGTTCGTTAAGCTGGCATAGTCAATCTTGCGCACCGGCAACGTCCGGTGACGCTGCGGTGGGGTTAAGAGGAACGTATGGCAACCATCCTCGTAGTCGATGACGAAATGGGTATCCGGGAGCTGCTCTCGGAAATCCTGAGCGACGAAGGCCACGTGGTCGAAGTGGCGGAGAACGCCCAGCAGGCACGCGAGTTCCGTGCAGGCGCGACGCCGGACCTGGTGCTGCTCGATATCTGGATGCCGGATACGGACGGCGTGACGCTGCTCAAGGAGTGGTCGGCACAGGGCTTCCTGACCATGCCGGTCATCATGATGTCCGGCCATGCGACGATCGACACGGCCGTCGAAGCCACCAAGATCGGCGCGCTCAACTTCCTTGAGAAGCCGATCGCGCTGCAGAAGCTGCTGTCCGCCGTCGAGGCAGGGCTGGCCCGTGGCGTCGAGCGCCCACGTGCCGCGCCTTCCGTGGTGGCCACACCTGCCGCCGTCAGCACGGGCGAAGCCGCGGTCTCCGCGATGGCAACTGCCGAAGTACCGGCCGAGGCCATCGCGAACGGCACGGCTACCCGCGGTGTGCCCGAAGGTGAAATGCAGTTCTCGTTCGACATGCCGCTGCGTGAAGCGCGCGACCTGTTCGAGCGTGCGTACTTCGAGTACCACCTGGTGCGCGAACACGGCAGCATGACCCGAGTGGCGGAGAAGACCGGTCTGGAGCGTACCCACCTGTACCGCAAGCTCAAGCAGCTGGGCGTGGAACTGGGCCGCAACAAGCCCGAGCCGACCGAGCAATAAGTGGCTCGACAAAACGCTTGACGAACCAGTTTTGCGCAGTTATAGTTTCGCTTCTTTGGCCCGGTAGCTCAGTCGGTAGAGCAGAGGATTGAAAATCCTTGTGTCGGCGGTTCGATTCCGTCCCAGGCCACCAGATTCAAGCAAAACGGACGCTTCGGCGTCCGTTTTGCTTTTTGCGTTCTGCATTCGGTCGGTTGGAATCGGGCGATGCCCGACCCCGCGACCATCAAGCATCTGGCCTGCTGTGCGACTACGCCGTCGCCTGAAGCCCCTTCGGGGTACGAAGCAGGTTCAGCACCACCATCACCACGACGTTCGCCGCGAGGCAGGGCAGTCCAAGGTTGATGCCACCCAGATCCACCTTCTCGAGATACAGCACGACCGCCATCAACTGGCCGGTCAGGATGCCCAGCACCACCGCGCTTGGCCTGACACGTAGCGAGAACAGGATGACGATCATCCCTGGCAGGAACTGCGTCACGCCGTAGTACGTGGTGTTGATCAGCGTGAGCATCAGGTTCGGCGCCATCAGCGTCATCAGGATTGACACGATCAGGTACACGACGATCACCCCCTTTGCACCCGCCTTCTGCCTGGACTCTGGCAGGTGCGGCAGCAGGTTGCGCGTGACGATGGGACCGATCGCCAGACACATGCCCGTCAGCACCAGCAGGCCCGACAGCGCCGCGGCCGCCGCCACCAGGCCCAGTAGCCAGGAGGGCAACAGGTGGGTGGCCGCCACGAAGAAGGCCTCGTTCGCCGTTGCAAGCGTGTCGCTGCGCGTCAGCGCGTAGTACGACGCCAGTACCAGGAACGGATACATCAGCATGTACAGCGGCATGGCCACTTGCGTGCGGCGGATCGTATCGGCGCTTTTCGCCGTGTAGATGAACTGCACCGAGATCGGCATCATGTAGAAGCCAAGCGACTGGAACAGGATCGTGCTCATCGAAAAGCGTAGCTGCTCGTCGTTCATCCGGTTGCTGACCTGCTCGCTCGCCACGTGGAAGACCTTCGCCACGCCGACCTCGCCCGCAACCGCCAGACCCGTCACCACGATCGCCACCACCATCAGCACGTCCTTGAGCACCGCCACGTAGGCCGACGAACGCACGCCGGATATGGCGATGTACGTGAAGGCGAGCACCGCCGCGATCAGGACCAGATGGAGCGGCTGGAAGCTCCAGCCTAGCCCCCGGAACGCGGCGATCAGGCCCGTGAACTGTAGCTGCGCCATCGGCAACAGGAACAGGATCGACGACAGCGCGACCACGAACTCCACGGCGCGGTTGTCGAAGTGGCCCTTGAACAGGTCAGCCAGTGTGATGGCATTGAAGCGCTGGCCGGCCTCCCATATCTTCGGCGCCAGGAAGTATCCAAGCGGATAGGCCAGCAGGATATAGCCCAGGAACCAGATGCCGTAGGTCGGCCCCTTCGCGTAGATGCCGCCGGCGAAGCCCACCATCGTGGCCACGCTGTAGATCTCGCCAGCCGCCAGGAAGAACACGAGGAACGCGCCGAACTGCCGGGACGCGACGAAGAAGTCATGAGCGCTTTGCGACCCCGTTCCCTTGCGCGAACGCAGGGCCAGGTACAGCGACAGGACGATGAAGCCGAGGAAAACCGCTGTCGACATAAGAGTGGCTCCCGGAAGTCAGGCGTCCAGCCGACGCTCGGCGTCGACAGGACGATCGAAGAAGCGCCAGCAGACGTAGAGGCACACCGACGTCAGCACGAACCAGGCGAACATCCACGCATAGATGAATGGCACGCCGAGCACGAAGGTGTCCACCGACGCAACCCAGGGCAGCAGCCCCAGCACGCCAACGTAGGGAATGCCGATGCCGATCAGTAGCTTGAGCATGACCGGACTCCTTTCAGCGCGCGGCCGACGTCTGGGGATCGATCGGCGTCATCACGCCGCAGCGCGCCTCGATGGCCTCGCCCGCGGACAGGATCAGGCTTTCCTGAAAGCGTCCGGCTACCAGTTGCACACCCATTGGCAAGCCTCCTGCCAATCCAGTGGGCACGGACAGCCCGGGCAGGCCGAGAATTGCCGTTGCGAGCATCGGACTCTGCGCGTCGAGGATGTGGCGCGCGGCATCAGCGCCCTGACGGTCCGCGTCGATCAGGAACGGGCGTTGCCAGGACACGGGCATCAGCAGCAGCGGGTAGCGTTCGAAGAACTGCTGCCACTCGCGCAGCAGCGTGGTGCGTCGCGCCAGGGCGTTCATGTATCCGGCGAGATCCAGCGATGCTGTCTGACGTCGTTGGGTGCCGATGGCAGCGCGCACGGCATCGTCGCCCTCACGCTCGATGATGTCGCCCAGGCCAGCGGCCAGTTCGTTCATCGTCAGTGCCAGCCACAGGTCGGTCGCCTCCTGCAATCGAGGTGGCACGACTTCCTCTATCACGCAGCCGGCATCCTCAAGCCAGCGGGCCGCCTGCCTTACGGCGGCCGTGACCGCTTCGTCAGCCGTGAAGCCCGGCAGGGTTGCGCAGACAGCAATGCGTGTCGGAAAGGTCTTGTGAGCGCTACCAACCGAGGCCGAAGCCTGCCAGGGGTCACGGCTGTCCGGCGCGGCCATCGCGGTCAGCGCCAGACGCAGGTCGCCTACCGTGCGTGCGAGCGGCCCCTGCACGGACGATAGCTGCGCGCCCATCGTGCGCTCACGCAACTGCGAGGGATTGAAGGCCGGCACCAGACCCTGTGTCGGGCGCAGCCCGGCAACACCGCAAGCATAGGCCGGATAGCGAATCGAGCCGCCCTGGTCATTGCCGTGCGCGATGGCGCCGATACCGGCCGCCACCGCAGCCGAGGCGCCGCCGCTGGACCCGCCCGGTGTATGGCTGGCGTTCCACGGATTGAGGGTACGGCCATGCAGGTCGTTGTCAGTGAACCAGCGCAGCGAGAATGCCGGCGTGTTGGTGCGGCCGATGATCACGGCGCCGGCCTTGCGGAGATTGGCAACCACCGGGCTGTCCACGCTGGCCACCGTGTCCTGGAACGCCACCACGCCATTGGTCGTGGCACGGCCCGCCATGTCGACGTTGACCTTCACCGTCACGGGAACACCATGCAGCGGCCCAAGCGACTCGCCCCGGGCCAGCGCCGCATCGGCGTCGGCCGCTGCCTGCATCGCCTCGTACGCCAGCACGTCGACGACGGCATTGATCGACGGATTGACAGCGTCCAGTCGGGCCAGGCTACTGGCAACAACCTCCACCGACGATACCTCGCGCTTTGCGATCTGGCTGGCCGCCTCGGCCGCGCTCCAACGCCACAGCTCGTTGCTCACGTTGCTCATGCGTCTGTCTCCTGTTTCCGTGTTTTGAGTTTTGTGTTCGGCCGCCTGTGGGGCTGACGGCACGTCGGAGAAAGACTAGTCCGCTATGATGCATACCAAAAGACAATACTTTTCCGATGGTGACCACTAGGAGTTGTCATCATTTGCGGCGCGGCAGGACACCTGCCCTGGGGAGACAACACACATGCGGGACCATCAATTGAAAGCGTGGCTGCGGCTGGTCGAAACCGGCAGCATCCGTGGCGCCGCGCGCAGTCTGCACCTGAGCCAGGCAGCGATCACGAAGGCCATTCGCGAACTGGAAGAAGACCTCGATGCGCCGCTGATCGTCAGAAGCTCGCGCGGTATCACGCTCACCGAGTGCGGCCGCCAGCTGACCGTCCGCGCGCGGCAGTCGCAGAACCAGCTCACGCTCGCGCGCCAGGACATCCGTCAGCTGATGGGCGGTGAAAAAGCCCGCGTGTCGGTCGCGGTGACGCCGATGGTCTTCCTGAGTGTGCTCCCCGATGTCCTGCGAGATTTCCGGCGCAGCATGCCACTGGCCGACCTGACGCTCGAAGAGGGCCTGATGCCCGCGGTATTGCCCGCGCTGCGCGCCGGCACGGTCGACTTCGCGATTGCCGCGCTGATTCCGGAAACGCTGGGCAGCGAGTTCGATTTCGAGCCCTTGAAGATGCTCGACGTCATGATCGCGGGCCGCCGTGGACACCCGCTGGCCAACGCCACGCGCTGGGAAGAACTGGTGGAGTGCGACTGGCTGATGCAGCTATCGCCAGGCAGCCAGCACACCTTCCTGCTCGATCAGTTGCAGCAACTCGGCCTGCCGCTTCCCCGGCGCATCATCAAGACCAATACGTTTGGCGTGACGTCGAGTCTGCTGGTCAGCACCGATGCGGTGTCGACGATCCCGAGCAGCATCCTGAAGGTGGGTCCCCAGTCGGAGCAGCTCACGCGCATTCCCGTGGACGTACCGCTGCGGCCCCTGGTGCTCGGCATCGTGACGCTGCGCGACAACCCGCTCTCGCTGGCCGCCACGCGATTCTCGAACCTGTTTCGCGAAGCACTGTCGCGCGTGAATCCGGCGCTGGACTAGTTCGCATCCCTAGCCGAACAGTTCCTCCGCCACCGTGGGATGCAGTGGCATCGTCGTCTTCAGATGCGCATCTTTCACGCCGAGGCGCAGTGCGACGGCAAAGGTCTGGATGATCTCCGGCGCGGCGTTGTCCATCAGGTGCGCACCCAGCACCCGCCCGCTGCGCGCGTTGAACACCAGCTTGAATACCGATGGCTGCGCCACACCGCCGAAGCGGTTCTCCAGCGACACGAATCGCTTGATCTCGGTGCGCACGCGATCGGCTCTACCGCCTGCGGCTTCGATCGCCTGTGCCTCAGTCAATCCCACCGCTCCGATCGCGGGTTCGCTGAACACGGCGGTCGGCACGAAATCGAAATCGGCGATATCACCACGTTTGCCGAACAACCGGTCGGCAAGCCAGCGCCCCTGCGCGATGGCTACCGGCGTCAGATGCAGATTCCGATCCATGCAGTCGCCGATCGCATGGATCGAGCGCACCGTGGTGCGGAACTGCCGATCGACGCAAATGCCGCCGCGTTCGCCAAGCTGCACGCCAAGCGCATCGAGCCCGAGTTCGGCGATGCTGGGCCGGCGCCCGATCGCCGCGAGCATCGCCTGTGCGCGCACGGTCTGCGTGCGGCCAGGATTGTTCTGCTGCGTGTAGCAGACTTCCGTCGCGCCGTTGGCCTGCGACAGCATCGTCACGTCGGCCCTGAAATGGAGTCGCACGCCCTTTGCCGCGAGTGCCTCGGCCAGCGCCGCGGCAATATCGTGATCGAACTTCGGCAGCAGGCGATCTCCGCGCACCAGCAGGTCCACTTTCACGCCATAGCGCGAGAGAATCGACGCCATCTCCACGGCAATGTAGCCGCCGCCGATCACGGCGATCGATGCAGGCACGGTCTGCCAGGTGAAAACGTCATCGGACGAACTCGCCAGTTCGCCGCCCGGAACGGGCAGGGCGAGGGGATGCGCGCCAGTGGCGATCAGCGTCTTGCGCGTGCGGATGATCTCGTTGCCGACCACCACCTCGTCCGCTCCACTGAGCCGCGCATCGCCATGCAGGATCTCGACGCCGGCCTCATTGAGCCGCTGCGCGTACGACGCATTGAGCCGCGCCACTTCGGCATTCACGCGCACACTGGCATCACGCCAGTCTTCCTTGCCGCCGGTATGCGACAGGCACGTCGAGAGGATCGACGCCCAGTTCGCGCCATAGGAAAGCATCTTCTTTGGCACGCAACCGCGATTCACGCAGGTGCCGCCAATGGCGTCGCGCTCGACCAGTATCACGCGTGCGCCATGCGATGCCGCGCGGCGCGCCGCGGCCACGCCACCGGAGCCTGCGCCGATCACGACGAAATCCGCTTCACGCGTGGTGGGCCGCACGGAACGCTTGCGGCGCGGCACACGCTCGACAACCGGCTCCGCGCTAACCTCGCTAGCGCGGCGCCGGGCTTTTGCCGTTGTCTTCGTGGTGGTCGCCGTTGATGCCTGACGCTTAGTCATTCATGCCTCCTTGCCTGGCAGCCCTTGGCCGCATTGCACATTGCACACACGATCGACCGGCGCCAATCTGGCGCATACCACTCAAGACGCCGGCAACAATTCCTCTCTGATCTCGGGCCACTCGCGCAGGAACGTTTCCGCATCGCGGCAGCCCAGGTCGTACGCATGCGTCATCGCCTCGGGCCGGGTGTAATCCCAGCTCGAAATCGGCACACGCATCGACGGTTGCAGATACAGGCGACGCTGGCCGTCCACCTCGAGCACGAAGCGGCGCGGGCGTGGATACAGCCTGGTCACCAGCACCAGCACATTGCCCGGCGTGGCATCGAGCGCATCGACGGGGACGTTGTCGACCAGCCCGCCGTCGAGCACCGCGCGGCCACCCCGGCGAAGTACTGGCGTGAACGGTGGCGTCGATGCCGATTGCAGCAGCAGATCGGCCAGATCCTCGGGCGACCGGCAATCCTGCGCGCGCACGAACTCCGGATGAAAGCCAAGCTTGCGGCCCAGCCTCGGATGCAGTGTCTTGAGCAGGTGCTTGTCGATGTTGTACGCGAGCAGTCCGGCCGCTACGGCCAGACGCGGGCCGCTCCAGCGCGGGATATGCGCGACGCCGATGCGAATCTCCGGCGCTTCCTGCAATCGCTCCAGACGGCTGTCGCCAAACAGCGAAAGCAATGCGTTGCGATAGATGCCGTAGTGCGGAAATACGCGTTCGCGCCGCAGCAGGTTGCCCCAGTACGCATTGCGCGAATTGTTGGCCAGCACCTCGCGGTAGTAGGCCATGGTCTGCTTCGAATCATTGGCGTAGACCATGCACGCCGTCGCCGCGCCCGCCGAGATGCCGGCGATCACGCGCGGCCGCAGTTTCAGCTCTGGCTCCACGGTGTCCCACCATCCGGCCTGCCACCAGCAGCGGTTGCCACCACCAGCGAAAACGATCTGGTCGAACGGCTGCGTACCTGTCGAAGGGAGGGAAGTGGAGGTCGACATGCCGGCGTTCAAAGCAGCGCGTAGGTGGTAGTGGCCTGCACGGCGAGCTTGCCGTCCTTGCCAGTGAGTTCGATCTCGCCGAACACCACGGTCTTGCCGAGCCGCAACACGTTGGCGCGCACAAGCACATCGCCGTCGATCACGGGACGCATGAAGTTGGTGGTGAGGCTGACGGTCGTCATCGGGCGGAAGTTGCCCAGGGCGTTCGCGATGGCGACGATCATCGCCGTGTCCGCCGCGGACATCAGCACCTGCCCGCACACCACGCCGCCGGCGTGGCGAAGGCTTTCGCTGAAAGGCAGACGCAGTGTCACGCCATCGGCATCGACGGCTTCGGCACGCAGGCCAAGCTCACGCACCCAGGGGGCCAGCACGCGTTCGAGCGTGGCGTCGATGTCGGCTAGCGTGAAAGTGGATTCGGGCACGGTCCGTGTCTCCTCGGCGCACGATGTTGTTTGCGCCAATGATACAGGGGGCCGAAGCCCCCTGCCCAAACCCGCCGGGCCGCCCCGAAGGGCGGAACCTGGGATTTATGCCGCGTTGTCCGCTTCCGCGCGCGCGGTCGTGCGGCTGGCGTGCCAGCGCAGCAGACGCGGGAGCACCACCACCGCCACGGTCATGGCCAGGATGGTTGCCGAGATCGGCTGCTTGATGAACAGGCTCCAGTCGCCCTGACCAATCGACAGCGCATTGCGAAGCTGCTTCTCGGCCATCGGCCCCAGAATCAGGCCGACGATGACTGGCGCGGTCGGGAAATCGAAGCGGCGCATCGCCATGCCGAGCAGGCCGATCACGAACAGCAGCAGCAGATCGAACCACGACTGGCGGATGCCATACGCACCCAGGCCGGCGAAGATCAGAATGCCACCGTACAGCAGCGGCGTCGGCACGCGCAGCATGCGCACCCACAGGCCGATTGCCGGCAGGTTCAGCACCAGCAGCATCACGTTGCCGATATACAGCGAAGCGAGCAGGCCCCACACCAGATCGCCCGAGGTCTGGAACAGCATCGGACCCGGTTGCAGGTTGTAGTTCTGGAACGCCGCCAGCAGGATTGCCGTGGTGTTCGAAGTCGGGATGCCCAGCGTCAGCAGCGGGGCCAGCGTGGCGGTCACCGCGGCGTTGTTGGCGGCCTCGGGGCCAGCCACGCCTTCGATCGCGCCAACGCGGCCGAACTCGTCCTTGTGGTCGGACAGCTTCTTCTCGGCGGCATACGACAGGAACGTCGGAATCTCCGCGCCGCCGGCCGGAATCAGGCCGAACGGGAAGCCGATAACCGTGCCGCGAATCCAGGCCGGCACCGAGCGCTTCCAGTCCGACTTGTTCATGTGGACCGAGCTCAGTTTGTTGAACGAGCCTTCGGGCTGCGGGAAGAAGGCGTTGAACAGCGCCTCGCCCACTGCGAACAGGCCCACGGCCACCACGACGATGTCGATACCATCGTAGAGTTCCTGCACGTCCATCGAATAGCGTGTCTGGCCGGACAGCGAATCCATGCCGATCAGGCCGATACCAAGACCCAGGAACAGGCTGGTCATGCCGCGCAGCAGCGACGAACCGAGCACGGCCGAAACGGTCGTGAAGGCCAGCAGCATGATCATGAAGTACTCGCCCGGGCCAAACTGCAGCGCCACGTCGGCAGCCACCGGCGCGAACATCGACAGCAGCACCGTGGCGATCGTGCCGGCCACGAAGGAACCGATCGCGGCCGTGGCCAGCGCGGGGCCCGCACGGCCGTTCTTGGCCATCAGGTTGCCTTCCATCGCGGTGACCATCGTGGACGACTCGCCCGGCGTGTTCATCAGGATCGAGGTCGTCGAGCCACCGTACATCGCGCCGTAGTAGATGCCGGCGAACATGATCAGCGCGGCGGTCGGTTCCACCTTCGCGGTCAGCGGCAGCAGCATCGCCACGGTCAGCGCCGGGCCGATGCCCGGCAGCACGCCGATCGCGGTGCCCAGGAAGCAGCCCACCAGGGCCCACATCAGGTTAAGCGGCGTGATGGCCACGGCAAAGCCGTGCATCAACTGGTTCAAGGTATCCATGTTTCGTTCCTCCCGTTGGGGTGCGGGCTCAGAAGCCCGCTACCGGCAGCAGCGGCAGGTTGATGCCGAGCAAGAATTCGAACAGCGCCCACATCGGCACCGTGATGAGCAGGCCGATCAGCGCGTCACGCACGATGCGGCGGCTGCCATAGCCACGCGCCACGCACACCATCATCAGCGTCGACGAGAACACGAAGCCCAGCGTGCCGATCAGCGCCATGTTGGCCACCAGCCCCAACGCCACCCACAGGAAGCCCTTGAAGTTGTGCGGCGCCGACGGCAGTTCGGCATCCTCTTCGGGCATGTTGCGGAAGCCGCCGCGCACGCCTTGCCACGTCAGCAGCGCGCCGCACACCGCCAGGCCGATGGCCACCAGCGTGGGGACGAAGCGCGGCGACAGGCCGGCATAGCCTTCATCGCCGGAAATACCCGGCAATCCGGCAAAGAAGAAGGCGGACACCGCCAGGATGGCGACGCCGATGGAGACGTGGGATGGTTTCATGATGGGGCTCTCGGATGGTCCTGCCACCCGCACGGTCACGGGGCCCGGTGACGATATGGTTTGTTTTTTCGGTGCATCGCAGGTGGCGGCACCGGGCCCCGTGCCGCTCTCCGCACCGCCGGACATGACGGTCGGCGGCCGGGCGGGAACGACAGGGTGAAACGAACTTCCGCGTGCTTGCTGGTCGTCGGGGACCGCGGCTTGCGCGCCGGGCCCCTGTGGAGCGGTCTTACTTGGCGACGCCGAGTTCGCGCAGCGTGCCACCCAGGCGGGCGGATTCCGCGTCGACGAACTTGCCGAACTCGTCGCCGGTCAGCAGGAACGGCGTCCAGTCGTTCTTCTGCAGCGCGTCCTTCCAGACCGGGTTCTCGGTGCCCTTGACCACGGCGTCGATCATCGCCTTGCGCTGTTCGGCCGAGATGCCAGGCGCGCCATAAACACCGCGCCAGTTGTAGATCTCGACGTTGATGCCTTGCTCCTTGAGCGTCGGGATATCGGCGGTGCGATCCTTCGACGTCACGGCCAGCGCGCGCATCTTGCCGGTCTTGATGAACGGCAGGAACTCGGACACGCCAGCGATACCGACGGTCACGTGACCGCCCAGGATCGATGCCGAGGCTTCACCACCGCCCTGGAACGGCACATAGTTGATCTTCTTCGGGTCCACGCCAGCTTCCTTGGCGATCAGGCCAGCCAGGATGTGGTCGATCGAACCCTTCGAACCGCCGCCCCAGCTCACGCTGCCCGGATTGGCCTTCAGCTGCGTGGTCAGGTCCTTGATCGACTTGATCGGCGAGCTGGCCGGCACCGTCAGCACCATCGTGTCCGCGAACAGGCGCGCGATCGGCGTGGCGTTCTTCAGGGTCACCGGCGGGTGGTTCGTCTCGATCGCGCCGACCATCACGGCGCCGGTCACGATCAGCGCGTTCGGGTTGCCCTTGTCGGTGTTGACGAACTGGGTCAGGCCGATGGTGCCGCCCGCGCCGCCCTTGTTGTCATAGGAGGCGCTCTTGGCCGCGCCAGCTGCCACCATTGCCGCGCCGATGGTGCGGCCAGTCTGGTCGAAACCGCCACCGGGGTTGGCGCCAATCATGACCTTGAGGGAGTCCACAGCGTAGGCCGGAGCGGCCACCACGGCGGCGGCCAGCGTCGCGGAGGCGACGAAGGCGTGCGTGAAACGGGCGAACGAGCGATTCATCAATGCTGTCTCCTGTCTTTATTGGAATGTTGTGGTTGTACTGAGAGAACGGCCACGATGTATTTGGCCAGACTGCCGAAGGCATGGACATCGGCGATCATGGCCCGAATTCTAGATGGCCGAAACTGTCAAATGCCTGTCAAAACGTCAGCAAATGTGTTGGGGTTTACGTGGTGTTGTTTGCTTTGTCTGCCGTCGCAGGTCGTTGCCGCTGTCGCATTTCGGCATCGCCGGCTGGGGGGGAAATCTGATCTAAACATCTTTGACTTGGCGGCCGACATACATCTCACTACGATGGATTTCAGTTGCCTGCCGCACGGACGGAGCAATGACAAGAACGATCCGGACCGACGCACGACGATGCGAATCGGCCGATAAAACAGAAGTTTCAATGGGTGTCACTGGGGTCAAGATGGATACGATAATCAAGGCGTCGGACGGCTGGGTGCCGGAACTTGGCGCGGCAAGCGATCGCGGCCTGTGGAAAAGCACCATGGCAGCGGCCAACCAGGCGCTGGAAGCGGCCAAAGGCATGCAGGCGGCCGTCAGCCAGTCGCTCAAGCTCCAGCGCAAGATCACCGCGCTGCGTGACGAACTGCACCGCATGGAAGCCGAACGCGATCTCTATCGCGACCTGCATTCCCGCACGATCGACGAACTCAATCACACGCTCGACCTGAGCCCCGCCGAATGGCAGCGCCTGCGCGCGGAGAACGAGACGCTGCAGATCCGCCATCGCGCCTACAAGCTGCTGGTGCAGCACTACGCGCGCAACGGCCTGGCGATTGAACCCGCAGTCTTCGCCGAGCAACGCAGCCGCGTTCAGCAACACATCCTGTTTCAGCGTCGCAAAGGGATTCCGGTGTCGGTCATCACTGCCGACGACATCGCGTTTCTCGTGCGCTGAGTTGAAATGCGCAATGGATTTGCGCGGGGCGCACTTGCCGTATCCCCGCGCAAGGAGCTGGTCATGAATTGCCTTGTCGCTGCATCGATGGCACCGCTGCACTACCGGCCGGCGCATCCGGCGCATCCGGCGCATCCGTTGCGCATACCCGATTGCGCCCCGCTTCCTTGGCGACATAGAGCCGGCGGTCGGCCACTGCCAGCATGGCGTCGAGTGTCTGGCATCCGTCGGTCCCGGCTTCTGCAACACCAATAGACACGGTGAAGCGGATGCGTCCGTCGCCCGCGTCGGGGTGCGGCGCGTCGGGTGCAGCCTCGACGGACGCGGCTTCCACGGCCAGGCGCAGGCGCTCGGCCGCTGCCACGGCTTCAACCGCCGAGGCGCCCGGGAGCAGTACCGCGAATTCCTCGCCGCCAAGGCGGGCTGGAAAATCGATCTCGCGCAAGTGCTTGCGCATCAGTTCCGCCATCGCCATGAGCACGCAATCGCCGCTGGCGTGGCCCCATTTGTCGTTCACGCGCTTGAAGAAGTCAATGTCGAGCATCAGCATGGCCAGCGGCGTGCCATCGCGCTGCCGGCGGGCCGTCTCTTTTTTGAACTGTTCGCTAAAGCGGCGCCGGTTGGCGAGTTGCGTCAAGGGATCGGTCTCGGCCATCTGCTGGAGTTTCCTGCCGGCGGCCAGATAGTGGTCAAACAGCAGCGTCACCACACGCAGCGTGACATACATCAGCACAGGCAGCAGGAACCAGATCGTCAGCAATGGCAAGCTGAGGCGCCGGGCCACCGTCGCATAGACATCGTATTCGTCGAGCGTGTCCACCATTAGCCAGTTTCCGGCATTGCCCACGCGCTGGAAATACACATACTGGCCGTTGACGTGCCGCATGCCCGTGCCTTGCGAGATGAGGTCCGACACCGCCGTATTGCGCAGGTCCCCGGCGAAATCGTCGGGCCAGCGCAGATTGGTCTTGCCTCCGGTCTGACTCGAGACGATGACATTGCCGTTGCGGTCCAGCAGGTAGCGATGAGACCCCAGGATCTCCGGCAAGCCAATCAGGTCACGCAGACGGCGAATCTCCAGGTCCACGGCCACCACGCCACGGAAGCGTTGCGCGACGTAGACCGGCACGCTCAGTGTGGTGCGCAGTTGCGTGCTTTCGAATTGCGTGTAGACCTGCGCCCAGCGCATTTCGTGGCTGGGGTCGCGATCGGGAAGCAGGCTGCGGTAATAGTCGATCCCGCTGAAGCGTTTGATCAGGGCAGGAGCCCTGTCCGGTGGCAACGCGGGATATGTCACGTAAAAGCCGTTGGTCGAGATGAACGTCACCGTGCCATCGGGACGGTCGCTGCGCTGGCTGACGCCCAGCACATGGCTGAGCTGACGCGCCGCCTGCAGATCCGCCCGCAAGTCCTCGTCGCGCCGTTCGAAACCCTGCAGTCCTTTCAGGATCTGGGGCGACACCCCCACGATCGGCGCGTCGCCAAGCGGCACCTGCAATTCCCAGACAGGTTCATTGCGTGCCGCATAGGCACGTTCGATATCGCCGTCAGTAGACGCTTTCGTACCCTGCTGGAGTTCGAGAAGCTGCTGCGCGTAATCGCGCACGAACGATAGCTTGAACCGTTCCGCATTGATAACCGCTTCCGCGCCAAGTGCGCGCAGCGCCAGATCGTGTTGATGCAGGATCAGGACGCGCTCGCGCAGCAGGTACAGGTCGCGCATCGCCACGACAAGCATCAGCAGCATCGCCAGGCCAAATCCCACCACCACCACGCGCTGCGGATATATCAGTGCCGCACGCGGCAGCCAGCGCGGCCGCGGAAGCAGTTTGTGCCATGCCATTGGACGTCTCCGGCAAGCCCGCATCTTGCGGGTACTGCGACGACGGATTCAGGAATGATGGTACCGATATGCTGGCACAGTGTAGAGCACACGACGACGTCTGGCGCACGGGAGACGAACGTCTTCCGCCTGATTCAACCGCGGTCAGGTGCTTGCAGGCTCGGTTCGGAAATAGAGCAGGGCGACGGCCGGCAAGGCGAAGCCGATCCAGCTCGCCAGCGGCCAGCCGGCACGCGCATAGGCCCATGCGCCAACCGACGAGCCAATCGCGCCGCCGACGAAGAAGATGGCCATGTAGAGCCCATTCAGGCGGCTGCGATGCTCCGCGGACAAAGAGAAGATCGCGCGCTGCCCGATCACCAGGTTGGCCGACACGGCAAAGTCGAGCACGACGGCCGCGACGGTCAAGGCCACCAGTGACATGAGCGAACCTTCGACGCCGATGCGGCTCAGCAGGAAAGAGCCGGCGCCCAGCGCCAGTGCGATGGCGGTCATCTGGCGGCTGTGGCCACGATCGGCATAGCGGCCGGCCATCGGCGCGGCAATCGCGCCGGCCACGCCCACGAGCGCGAACACGGCGATGCCGGTCTGGGACATGTGGAAGGCAGGCCCGGCCAGGTACAGCGGCGTGGTGGTCCAGAACAGGCTGAATACGCCGAACATGCTTGCCTGGTACATCGCGCGCCGCCGCAGCACCGGCTGCGTGCGCAACAGGTGCCCCATCGAACCAAGCATCTCGACATAGTTCACGCCGGGCGCCGGCTGGCGCTGCGGCAGCTTGCGCGACAGCACCACGCCAAGCAGCACCATGGCCACGGCCGACGCGGCGAAGATCGTATGCCAGCCGAACAGGTCCGCCACCAGGCTCGATACCGGGCGCGCCAGCATGATGCCCATCAGCAGACCGCTGGTCACGTTGCCGACGGCCCGGCCGCGCGCATGTTCGGGGGCGAGGTGTGCCGCGAACGGCACCAGTACCTGCACCGCCACCGAGCACAAGCCTATTGCGCAACCGGCGATCAGGAACACGCTCGCGTGGGTAGCGAGCGCTGCCGCGACCAATGCCACCGCGCAGCCGGCGATCAGCGTCAGTACAAGCTTGCGGTTCTCGACGATATCGCCCAAAGGCACCAGCAGCAGCAGCCCCACGCAATAGCCGATCTGGATCAGCGTGACGATCAGGCCGGCGATCTCGGGAGAAAGCTGGAGCGCCCGCGCGATCGGACCGACCAGTGGCTGGGCGTAGTAGAGATTGGCGACGATCATGCCGCACGCGGTGGCCAGGAGGGGAGTGATCCAGGCAGCAGGGGCGTCGGCGCGTTGGGCGGTGGCGGATGTCATGGCCGCCGATTCTACCGGGACATAGATAGGCCCGTATGACACAGGGGATTCAAACCCGCTTCAACGGAAAACAGGGGAATCCGGCTCGGCGTCGAAGCGCAATTCCTCCTGGACCGGCGCGGGGTCATCGCCCTGATCGGCGGCCGGGATCAACGCGCTGACGCGTACGCCGAGCAGCCGGATGCGTCGTTCCAGCGGGATACGTTTGAGGCACTCGGTGGCGCCATGCCGGATCGTCGCGCCGTCCGCGGTGTGGGCGGTCAGCGTCAGGTCGCGCGTGACGGTGTGGAAGTCGTCGAAACGCAGCTTGATGCCGACGGTGCGCCCCACATAGCCCTTGCGCCGCAGATCTTCGGCCACGCGCATGCAAAGCCGGGTGAATTGCTCGGACAGTACGGGACGATCGCTGCGCGGATGCAGATCACGCTCGAACGTGGTTTCGCGGCTCATCGACTTGGGTTCGGAGCTGACCACGACCTGCCGCTCGTCGCGCCCATTCGCCACTTCGGCCAGCCAGCTTGCGTAATTGCGGCCGAAATGGGCCTGCAGCAGCGCGGTGTCGGCCTCCGCCAATTGCCCCACGGTCTCGATGCCGATCGCCGCCAGCTTTTCCGCCGCCTTGGGGCCGATGCCATTGACCTTGCGGGCCGCCAGCGGCCAGATTCGTGTCGGGATATCGGCCGGCGTCAGGATCGTCAAGCCGTCGGGCTTGTCGAGTTCGGAACCGATCTTGGCCAGCAGCTTGTTTGGCGCCACGCAGATCGAACAGGTCAGCCCGGTGGCCGCGTTCACGGCTGCCTTGATGCGGGCCGCCACATCGCGCGCCTCGCCATCAACATCAGTCAGATCGATATATATCTCGTCGATTCCGCGATCTTCTATTTGTTCGGTGAATGATCTGACTGCAGCCTTGAACAACCCGGAGTAACGCCGGTAGGCGTCGAAGTCGGTCGGCAACAGGATTGCGTCGGGTGCGAGCTTGGCAGCCTTCATCATCCCCATGGCGGAGAACACGCCAAGCGCGCGGGCCTCGTAGGTGGACGTGGTCACGACGCCGCGTCCGGCGTAATCGCGCAGACGCGCATAACGGCGTGTGCCGTCGGGCAGGACCTCGGGCACGGCGTTGCGACCGCCCCCGATCACGACGGCCTGGCCGCGCAAATCCGGGTAGCGCAACAGTTCGACGGACGCATAGAAGGCATCCATGTCGAGATGGGCGATGCGCCGTGCGGATAAGGACATGGACGAAAGGGAGAATCGAGTACTGTATAAACGTACAGTATAGTGCCGCGCCCGGATTTTGCGGAGGGCCTGTCAGCGGCCTCTCTCGCAAACCATCAATTTAATAGATTTAAGTTCATATACTTTTACCGACTTCATTCTTAACGCTAATAGTTTTCCGCTGCAGGAGCTTGCTGACAAGCAGGCCTTCGGCCGCGTAGATGGCCAGCGATACCCAGATCAGCGCATAGCCAATCTGCTTTTGCGGCGGAAACGGCTCGTGATATAGCCAGATGCCGAGCGCCAGTTGCAGTGTCGGGCCGGCGTACTGCAGCAGCCCGAGCAACGACAGCGGAATGCGCCGCGCGCCTGCCGCGAAGAACAGCAGCGGCACGGCGGTAATCGGACCCGCCATTGCCAGCAGCACCTGCGTACCCGGTGCTGCGGCGCGCGTGGTGTCCTGACCCGTCAGAAACAGAAAGGCGAGCGCGGCGGCGGCAAACGGAAACAGCAGTAGTGTTTCCAGCGACAGCCCTTCCAGCGCCCCCAGGGCACCGGTCTTGCGCAACAGTCCATAGCCGCCGAACGATGCCGCCAGGCCGAGCGCGATCCACGGCAGCTGCCCGGCCGTCACCGTGAGCCAGATCACCCCCGCCGCAGCAATCGCGATCGATAGCCATTGCACGGGGCGCAGCCGCTCGTGCAGCAGCAACACGCCAAGCAGCACGCTGAACAAGGGATTGATGAAGTAGCCCAGGCTGGCGTCGACCACCCGATCGGCGGAAACGGCCCAGATATAAAGGAACCAGTTGCAGCAGAGCAGGGCCGCGCTGGCTCCGAAATTGAGCACCAGGCGTGGATTGGCCGCCACCTCGCGAAGCCAGCCGAAATGCCGGCGCCACAGCAGGATCGCCCCAAGAAACACGAGCGACCACACCATGCGATGCAGCAGGATTTCCAGCGGCGCAACGCCGTGCAGGGATTTGATGTAGAGGGGCAGCAGGCCCCAGATGATGTACGCGAGCAGCGCGTAGAAGATGCCGAGTTGCATGGGGAAATGTCCCGGGTAGATGTCCGGTTGTGGGCGGATTCTACCGGGGCGGGAGAAAGCGCGTGTGAGCGCCTTGCGGGCGTGGCTAGCGGATAAAGTGCCGGCCCTCTCCACTCGCCCCTCTCCGCGCGGGAGAGGGGCGTTTGCTGCTTACAGCTTGCGGGCGAAGCTGAACTGCGAGAATGCCTGCTCGGCCACGTTGAACCACGCGGCTTCGTTGTTACGGAACACGCGCCAGTCGTCGAAGATCTTCTTGAACGACGGGTTCTTGGCGCTTTCGTCCGCGTAGGCTTCCTGGGTGGCCTTGAAGCAGGCTTCCATGATTTCCTTCGAGAACGGACGCAGCTTCACGCCGTTTTCCAGCAGACGGGCCAGCGCCTGCGGGTTCACGGTGTCGTACTTCGCCATCATGTTCGTATGGGCCTCGATGGTGGCCGTTTCGAGCGCGCGCTTGTACAGCGCGGGCAGCTTCTCGAACTCGGGTGCCGACGCATAGAACGAGAGCTGAGCGCTGCCTTCCCACCAGCCCGGGTAGTAGTAGTACGGCGCCACCTTGTAGAAGCCGAGCTTCTCGTCGTCGTACGGGCCCACCCATTCGGCTGCGTCGATCGTGCCCTTTTCCAGCGCCGGGTAGATATCGCCACCGGCGATCTGCTGCGGCACCACGCCCAGGCGCGACAGCACCACGCCAGCAAACCCGGCGATGCGGTACTTCAGGCCCTGCAGATCCGCCACGCTCTTGATTTCCTTGCGGAACCAGCCACCCATCTGCGCATTGGTGTTGCCGCCCAGGAAGTTGACGACGTTGTATTCCTTGAAGAACTCGCGCATCAGCTTCATGCCGTTACCCTGCAGCATCCAGGCGTTCTGCTGGCGCGCGGTCAGGCCGAACGGAATCGTCGTATCGAAGCACAGCGTCGGGTTCTTGCCGAAGTAGTAGTAGCCGGCGGTATGGCCGATCTGCACGGTCTGGTTCTGCACGGCGTCCAGCACCTGCAGGCCCGGCACGATTTCACCTGCGGCAAATACCTTGATGTTGAACTTGCCGTCCGTCAGTTCCTTCACACGTTGCGCCAGCAGTTCGCCGCCGCCATAGATGGTGTCCAGCGACTTCGGAAAGCTCGAAGCCATCCGCCATTCCACTGCCGGGTTGCTGCCGATGACAGCAGGGGCGGCTGGGGCGCTGGCCGATGCTGCCGGCGCGGCGGGCTTTTCTTCCTTGCCGCAGGCGGCGAGCGCTCCGGTGGCGGCCACGGCGGACGCTTTCAACAGGAAGGAACGACGTTCCATGGACATCTCCTCGTTATTGATATGTATGTATGCAGAACTGTCGGGAATCCGGATGTGTTGTCGGAAAGACAGGCCGGTCGATTATAGCGGTGGCGTTTTGGGCACGGAGCCCCATCAGAATGGGGGTTTTCGCTAGGAATTCGCACTTCTGCAACGGATAACGGGCATGTTCGGAAATGATGCACGGGGCATGGCCGGATCGTCCCGCAGCCTTTCGTAATGTGAAAAGCTGGGCATTTCGGCGGATTTTGTAACCCACCTTGTAGTCCAACAGTTCACCTGATAAAACCTGAGCCCTTGTTCCGGTGTTCGTACCAAACCGGTTTCGTCGTTGCCATGCTGCGTCCTGCTTTGCGCCCCCATCGTCTGCTTGCCCGTCGTCGCCTCACGTTTGCCGTACTGGCCGCGTGGGGACTGGGTGCGTGCGCGCATACCGGCAGTTCCGTCACCCCGCCACCGTTCATCGCGGAGAGCACGGTGCCGCCCGCTGCCTCGGTGATGGCGTCCCTGGAGCCAGCGGCGGCAGTTCCTGAATCAGTTGCCGCACCGGCAGCTTCGGCACCTTCAGCCGATCCGCTTGGCGACCTGATTCTGTCGTCTGCACCGACGGATGCGGCTGCCAAGCCCGCCGAGGCGGCCAGTTCGCCCGAGGCCTCGCCGCCCGCTAACGCGGCAACTTCCCCGGAAGCAGCCACGCCCGCTGATAGCGCGAAGCCCGTCGAAGCGACGAATGCCGTCGATCCGGATTTCGTCGGCCCGCCCGACTCGCTGGCGCCGCCGCCACCACCTCCGCCGCCGCTCGTCCTGTTCCCGCACCGCCTGGGAGAGTTCCCCGCGCAGGCCGCTGCGCCGCAAGGGGAAGGGACCGGCGACCCTGCATCCGCGCAAACCCCTTCCGACGCCCCGCCGGTCCTGCGCTCGCAGTTGCCGGCAGGCGATCTGGCCGGGGATTCGGTCTGGCAGCTCGGCTACAGCGGCCGTGCGGCCGTGGAGGACCGGTCAGGCCTGCAGCACGCCTGCACCGCCGGTGGCACGCCTTCGGCCGGCTTTGGCAAGGGGCTTGCCTGCACCAGCTCGGGCGAGGTCAAGATTCGCGAGTCTCTGGTGGATATGGGAGGCGGCACGCAGGTCCAGCTCGTCGCGCAGGCCAAGGGCACCGATACGACATCGGTCAACGGCAATGCCGCGGCGGTGGACCCTTACGCGCTGGTGCAGAACTTCTATACCTCCGTCAGTGGCCTCTCGGGAACACCCATGCTGCAGGAAGCCAGCGTCTGGGCTGGCCGCCGCGACAGCAATCCATTCCTGATGTCGTCGGGCCTGCTGCCACCGAGTTCGCCATCGATGCGTTTCGGCGTCGACAACGCCAAATTGGGCGACTTTGGACTGAGTTATCAATACACCGCACGTAACGAACTAAATGGCGCCAAGCTGCCCAGCTATCACACAGTCCGATCGGCACCGATCGGCACCAATGACAAGGGTTCGGTCCAGGTAGGCTTCACCCGCGTGGAAGCCATGCAGGAAATCGAGAATTCGGGCGGCGCATGGTGGGCATCGGCCATGCACGAGCAGAAGGGCGTGCTCTATGGCACCAATCGGCTTGGCCTGCAGTATGGACAGGGGTCGCGCGTGGCCATGACCGGCTATTCGGGCATGGGCAACGATCTGTCACGCGTCCGCGTGTCCGATTCGGTGGAATGGAAGAGCCGGACAGGCCTGGCGGGTTCGGTGGAGTCCAGCCTGCAGCTCGATCATTCCGGCGTTGGCACGCTGCAATGGGCCGCCACGCGCGTCCGGCCAGCATTCGTCGCCAACGACCAGTTCCGGCTGACGTTCGAGGTCGCGCACGACCAGATCTCGTCGGGGTTTGGCGTTGGCGGGCAGCGCACGGCGTTCACCGTGGCACCGACACTTACGCTCGGCAAATCGGCCGGCAACGCCAACCTGCGTGCGTTCTATACCTACAGCCGTGCCAATGATGTGGATGGCATCACCTTCGCCTCGCCAGCCGATGCCTGGGCATCCCAGACATCCGGCTCGATCTTCGGCGTCCAGCTCAATCGGCGCTGGTAAGCTCCGTGCGGCCTTGCCAGCGTTGGGCTGGCGGGTTTGAGACCGCTGCCATGGGTGCAGGGCAGAGCCACTGGAACAGCAACGCGGCATTCGTTGCACCACATATCTGCGCCAGAATAAACATCGGAACATCAATCCCACGAATACCAGTAAAGGTATCGGTCAGCGCGCAGGCAATTGTCAGCGCCGGATTGGCGAATGACGTGGACGATGTGAACCAGTATCCGGCGGTGATATAGCCCGCCACGACAAATGGCACGAGTCCCGGCCGATGGCGGCTGGTGGCCAGACCCAGCCCAATCAGCCCGAACGTCGCCAGAAATTCGCTCCACCACATGGGCGGACCCGTGCGCGCCTGTGTGGCCGCGGCCAGCAGCGGCAGACCGAACATGGCGTGCGCGGCCATCACGCCGAACACCGCGCCGGACAACTGCGCCAGCACATACCCAAGCGCTTCGCGCGGCGACAGATTGCCCTGGATCAGGTTCGACAGCGTGACCACCGGATTGAAATGACCGCCTGACACGGGGCCAAGCGACACCAGCAGCGCTACGAGCCCGGCACCAGTGGCCAGGGCATTGCAGAGCAGGGCGAGCGCGGTATCTCCAGCGGCAAGCCGCTCGGCACGAATGCCGGACCCCACTACGATCGCAATCAGCAAGGCCGTACCCAGTCCTTCGGCAACGAGCCGGCGCGCGGTCGTCGGGGTACGCATCGTGGGGGTGGTGTCTGGCATGGCGCGGGCTGAATCGTGGGGGAACTGCGACCGCGCAGTGTTCCGCGCGGGAGCAAACCCCGTCAATGCCGCGTCAGGATGTAGTGAACGAACTACCGGTATCGAATGGTAGGCGTCAAACTATTCCCGCAATAAATCAAACCAATCGACAAACAACAAAGTTCATCCATTCTGCTTATGGAAAAGAGTCGTGCGGGCTGATGGATTGCAAGCACTAACTGCATAGTTATTTTTCGCACGAATGATCTAAGATAAAATTCATCATCGATCATCCATACTAATTATTAAAAGCAGCTACTGCAGGTTGTTGCGCATCAGGAGCAGCCACGGCATGTGCGAATTCGTGAAGCCGTCGAGCTGGCCAGCATCGTTCATGTCGATCACGTCCATCGACACCGACTGCTGGACGTTGCCGCCAATCGCCTTGACCACGCGCGCGGCGGGGTCCACTTCGACCACGATGTCGCAATGCATCGGCGTGGTACCGAAACCGATCTCCGCCGCGCTGGAGATGTACTTGTCGCGTCCGCGGGCGGCGCAAATGACGTCGCCCGGCCTCGGTACCGCCGGCATCGGCTCGATATGGAAGGCAGGGCGGGGCAGGATGCCATCGCGTGCATCCACCACATACATCGAATGTGACTGGCCGGTCAGGAACTGGTCATTGTCGAGTCCCGCCTTGCGCATCACCCACGAAATGAACACGGCCGACCACGCCCAGGCGCCCTGGGTGATCTGACGGCAATTCGGCGCCTCACCGACGATGCCCCAGTACCCCTGTGCCATCTGGCAGCCCCGGGGCGTGGCTTCCATGCCGGTGCCATCGGGAAAGCGCACGCAGTCCGCTTCCCGGCCGTTCTCGTCATTCTCGGTATCCGCCGACGCCTGGCTGCTGACATCACCGCCGTCCGATGCCTTTTCGGGTCCGGCAATCACCGGAGCGGGCAGCGGACTCTGTGTGACGCAGGCGCTGTCGTCACGCCCGATGTGCACGACCTGCTGCCCCCATTTGCGCCATTCCTGCATGGCGATATCGACAATGCGCTCGCGCGGCGTTGCGCCAGGCGGCGTGGTCACCTGCTGATAGTCGGGGAGCGGCACGGCCTGCGGACGAGCCGTTTTCGGAGGCGTCGTGGTACAGCCGCAAAGCACGGCGAGGGCAACTGCCGCCGTCAGTCTCTGCGCCATGGCCTGTGGAGAAGCCTGTGGAGCCTTGTGTGGAAAGCGCTGTGAATAACGCTGTGGAAATCTGCGCAGCAGCAAGCGGGGCAGCATGTCGGGTCCATGCGTCGCGACATCCCGCAATGCCTTGATCAGACAAGGCTGGATGGCATTTTTCAGGGATTTTCGGCCATCACGAAAGTGGCGATGCCGACTGTGAGATTCTACCCGCGGCGTCGCGGGAAATCCTTTGTGGATAACGTCCCCCGCCTGGCGCGCACCTGCGCCAGTTCTGGCGTCTGGCGGCGGCACGGCGGGGTCATGCGATACGGGCTGGAGACGCCCGCAGGCATTACTGGTTGACTGCGTCCTTGAACTTCTGACCGGCCTTGAACTTCACGGTCTTTGCAGCTTCCACCTTGATCTCTTCGCCGGTACGCGGGTTACGCGCCATGCGCTCGCCACGTTCGCCCTTGCTGAAGGTGCCGAAGCCGATCAGGCTCAGGGTCTCACCCTTGGCCACGGCGTCCATGATGGCGCCCAGGGTCACGTTAAGGGCTTGCTCGGCCTTCGCCTTGGTCAGACCGTCCACGCCTGCTGCAATTGCGTCGATCAGTTCAGTTTTCGTCATGCTTCACTCCGTATCGAGTTGAAAAAACACCAGCGTCCAAGCCCGCGACTTCACCCTGGAAGCCGCTCTGGCAAAGACGCCGCGGGCCACATCATACCGTGTCGGGCAAAGTGCACCGGAAACAAGATTGTTACCGGTTACGTTTGCACGGCCGCGTCAGCAAAGGGATGGCGGGGATTGGAGACGTTCTGGAAGCCCTGTGAGCGCGTATACGGCGTATACGGGCACAGAGGCTCCTGGCCCCTCCTGGAGGCTGCCAGGGACGTATACGGCCCTTTGAGCGCGTCCTGGGGCGTATACGTTGCCTGGGAGGCGTAGCGGAGGGTTGGGAGAGGTTCAGGGGCCTGCTGGGCACCCTGCCTGTTTTTTGATCGGCCTTCTGAATGCCGGATTCGGGTCGTTGGGCTGCGATGTCTGGAGGTATACGTCTCGACGGCGCAGCTCATGCGTATGGTTTACATCTTCTTTTCATGTATACAGATAGTAGTAGTAGGTAAACGGCGCCCGATTCTGTGGATAACCGCGTATACGTCAAGCGAATCAAGCGTTTACGTATACCAAAACCACAGGGATGAACAGCCGGGCGACGTGGATGACTCAGTCATTCGCATGAGGCAGTGCGCGTATACGTACCGAGTTGTTCCAGCGCCGTCCCCATGTCAGCCCCAGTAAACCCACACCAAACGCGCGCGCTTATCCACAGAAATAGCCTTGGTTATCCACATTGGTGGCGGCGAGGTATACGTCCGTCGTGCGTATACCTGAGTGGGCAGCACGGGTATCATCCGGTTCGCGCCGGACTGGACCGGCCGCCATCGCCACGGGAATCAGCACATGTCGGACAAGGGCACGGACACCAAAGATAAAGAGAAGAAGGCGGGAAAGAAGAAGACCGCCAGTGATCGCATCGAGGTGCGCCAGTCGGGCGTGCATGGCAAGGGCGTTTACGCGATCGGCCAAATCGCCGAAGGTGAGCGCGTGATCGAGTACAAGGGCGAGCACATCTCCTGGAAGGAAGCGCTCAAGCGCCATCCGCACGATCCGAACGACCCGAATCACACCTTCTATTTCAGTCTGGACGACGGCGACGTGATCGACGCCAAGTTCGGCGGAAACCGCGCGCGCTGGATCAATCACGCCTGCGATCCGAACTGCGAGGCGCGCGAGAAGAAGGGGCGCGTGTTCATCCACGCGCTGCGCGATATCGAGCCGGGCGAGGAACTGTTCTACGACTACGGCCTGGTGATCGACGCGCGCTACACAAAGAAGCTCAAGCAGGAATACGAGTGCCGCTGCGGCAGCCCCAAGTGCCGTGGCACGATGCTGGCGCCGAAGGACAAGAAGTAAGGCGATCGGGGCGCAAGGGCCCCGCGTGACGCATCAGGCTGCGGTGCCGGGGGCTTCGCACGGAATCCGGATCACGAAACGCATGGTCGGCGGGCGCCCCGGCTGCTCGCCCGTCGCCTCGTCGCTCTCCTCGTCGATCTTCTCGGATCCGACTGCCAGCGCTGTCCGTGAGCCAGCAGGCGCCGGCACATCCTCGATGCGGATCGTGCCCTGGTGCAGGGTCACGATTTCATGCACGATGGCCAGCCCGAGGCCGGCGCCGCTCGGCGCGGCCTGTGCCGGCTGTGCGCCCGGCGTGTGATCGCCACGGAAGAAGCGCTTGAACACTTCCTCGCGGCGTGTCGCTGGAATGCCGGGCCCGTTGTCTTCGATCATCACCACGGCCATGCCGCGATGACCCAAGGTCTCGCCGCCGGCGCGCACCGTGATCCGCCCGCCGGCAGGCACATACTTCACCGCGTTGTCGATCAGGTTCGATAGCGCCTCGCGCATCAGCAGACGATTGCCACGCACCACGGCCGGCGCGCCGCCGGTGAAGGTGGGGCCGGGCAGCACCTCGAATCCAAGATCCACACGCCTTGCCAGCGCCTGCGGCACCCATTCGGCACCGATCTCGAAGGCCATTTCGGCCAGATCGAAATGCTCGACCGGTCCTAGCCGTTCGAGCGACAACCCCGGTTCGGCGCGGGCCAGCGACAGCAACTGGTTAGACAGGCGCACGGCGCGATCCGCGGCGGTCTGTACCTCCCGCAAGGCCTGGCGGGCCACCTCGAGCGAATCGGCATCAACCGCGCGGTCGGCATGGAGTTTGACGGCGGTCAGCGGCGTGCGGAGCTGGTGGGCGGCATCGGCGATGAACTTGCGCTGGGCGTCGAGCGCGTCGCGCAGCCGGGAGAGCAACGCGTTCAGGGCGCGAATCAGCGGCTCGACTTCGGCGGGCATCTGGGATTCGTCCAGCGCCGCCAGCGAGCGCGCGGTCTGGCGGTTGAGCTTGTCGGTCAGGATCTGCAGCGGCACAAGCTCTTCCTTGAGCACGTGCGACAGGATCAGGCTACCCACCAGCAGCAGCAGGATCAGCGGCACCGACACCGACAGCAGGATCTCGTTGGCTGCAGTTTCCCGCCGGTCGAGGAGTTCGGCTACTTCGATGACGATCGGCCCACGCATCGTGCTGGTCTCACCGCCCGTACCCGCTTCATCGGGGCTGGGTGGCGGCAGGTTGACCGGGAGCCGCACCGCGCGCACCTGCCGGCCGCTGAACCAGGCATAGAACAGCCGGGCGTCATGCAGCGTGGTCTGGCCTGTGCCGTAGCCAAGCCAGGTATCCATCCCGCCGATCAGCCCGTCGGGCCCGTGGATGCGCCAGTAGATCCGGTCGGAGCCTTCGGCTTCCACCAGGGTCTGGGCGATCATCGGGATGTCCTGCTCCAGGCGTGGGCCGGCGATGCGGATCTGCTGGGCGATGTTGTTCGCCACGCCATACAGCGCACGGTCGAATACCTGGGTGGTGTAGTGGGCCGCCAGCCAGTACGACAGCGAACCGCTGGTCAGAACGAGGGCGAACAGCGGCGTGGCCAGCGCGCGCAGCAGGTGGACACGCAGGCTTGGATTCGACGTCGGTTTGGGATTGCCGCCGCCGCGCAGGCGCTTGCCGGTCGCGGTCGTTGCGGGCGTGTCACCGGCTTGCGCCGAGGAGGAAGACGAGCGCGGCCACATGGCGATTCAGGGCATCCCGGGGAATCTGCTTCCCTCAGTGGCCGGCACGAATCTGGAGCAGGTATCCGAAGCCGCGCACGGTGACGATCTCGACGTCGCCATCCTCGAGCTTCTTGCGGACGCGGTGCACGTAGACCTCGATGGCGGTGTCGCCCACGGTGTCGCCGCCTTCACCGGCCGGGTGCGCGAACGTGGCCAGATGGTCCTGCAATTGTGCCTTGCTGACCACGCGGCCCTGTCGCTGCAGCAGCAGTTCGAGCACGGCGAATTCGCGGGGCGACAGTTCCAGCGGGCGGCCATCGACGAACATGCGGCGGTCGTTGCCGGACAGGCGGAGCCTGCCCAGGCGCACATCGCGTTCCGGCGCGGCCTCGCCGTGCTGGCTGCGGCGCAGTAGCACGCGCACGCGTGCTTCCAGCTCGGGCAGTGCGAAGGGCTTGACCAGATAGTCGTCGGCGCCGGCGTTCAGGCCGGAAAGCTTGTCCTCGAGTTCATCCCGGGCGGTCAGGATGATGACGGGGGTGGTGCGGTTACGGGCGCGGTAGCGGGCCAGCAGCGTCATGCCGTCGATGCCGGGCAGGCCCAGGTCGAGGATGACGAGATCGTGCTGCTCGCGCAGCAGATGGTCGGTGGCGTAGACACCGTCGTGCACCACGCGCACCTGATGGCCGGCGCGGGACAAACCGGCCTCCACGCCGCTGGCGATTTGACGGTCGTCCTCGATCAGCAGGATACGCATGGGAGCAAGACAACGAGACTCGTAGGAGGGATGCCGCTGATTGTACAGGGACGCCCCGTTGTCTGCCTTTCAGTTGCCCTACAGCGCCTTCCCCGGTGTGTTAGCGCGCCAGACCGGCGGCGGCTTTCTCGATGAACGTGGCCAGGTCGATGTCGCGCTGGGTCAGCCCGTTGGCATCGTGGGTGGACAGGGTGATGTCCACGCGGTTGTACACGTTGAACCACTCGGGGTGATGGTCCACCTTGTCGGCTTGCAGCGCGACGCGCGTCATGAAGCCGAACGCCGCGTTGAAATCGGCGAAGCGGAACGATTTCTGGATGGCGTCACGGTCCTGGACCGGGGTCCAGCCAGGCAGGCCGGCGAGCAGGCTCGCGCGGGCCTCTTGGGAGAGAGGAGTCATGATGGGGGCTCGATCTGAAGAGTAGGGTAAGACGAAGGCCGGCCCGCCCGGGCCGCGAGCGGCCGGGCTTGCCGGCATTGTTTCACAAAGCGGCTGGCGGGATGCGCGCCGCTCAGATGTCGTCG
This sequence comes from Cupriavidus sp. HY129, assembly GCF_059492215.1. Taxonomy (NCBI): domain Bacteria; kingdom Pseudomonadati; phylum Pseudomonadota; class Betaproteobacteria; order Burkholderiales; family Burkholderiaceae; genus Cupriavidus; species Cupriavidus sp. HY129. Next base: position 3,493,700 of record NZ_CP083254.1, on the reverse strand, counting down.
CTGTCGGCCCAGCCTTCGCGGGTGCCGACGTTGATCACGCGATCGCCCTCGACAATATCGCCGGCGCCCAGCGTCGGCAGGGCGCGCAGGTCCGGGTACAGCGCGGTGAAATCGGGGCGGGTAGCGTCGAACAGCTGTTCAAAGCTGTCGATCACGAAGTAGGTCTTCTGGAACGTGTCGATGCGGTAGCGCGTGCGCATGATCCGGTGCAGGTCGAAACCGATGCGGTTCGGGCTGGCCGAATCCAGGCTGTAGATCGACTCGCCCTGGCTGGACAGGATGCCGGCGCCGAAGATGCGCAGGCCTGCGGGCGTGCGGATCAGGCCGAATTCCACGGTGTACCAGTACAGGCGCGCCAGCATGTCGAGCGCGCCGAGCTTGGCCGCCTTGAGGCCACCCTTGCCGTACGCCTCCATGTAGTCGGCGAAGATCGGGTTGATCAGCAGCGGCACGTGGCCGAACACATCGTGGAAGCAGTCCGGTTCCTGCAGGTAATCAAGCTGCTCGGGCTTGCGCATCCACCAGCTTGCCGGGAAGCGGCGGTTGGCCAGGTGGTCGAAGAACACCTCGTCCGGCACCAGGCCCGGCACGGCCACGACCTGCCAGCCGGTGGCGCGCATCAGCGTTTCATTGAGCTGGTCGAATTCGGGCACGCGGTTGCGTTCCATGCCCAGCGTGGCCAGTCCCTGGAGAAATTCGTCGCACACGCGGCCCTGGAGCATCGAAGCCTGGCGGTCGTACAGCTTGCGCCAGATCGCATGGTCGGTATCCGTATAGCGGTGCACCGGCTGGGCGATGGTGAAGTCCGGGCGCAGTTCCTGGCCTGATAGCAGGCCATCGTCGAACTGTTCCTTGAGCTTGGCGGTCATCGTGCCGGCAAAGGCGGTGGCGCTTTCCTGCGGGGCGGCCGTGGCGATCATCTATGTCTCCTGTATGCGGAATTTATGCATAGTCTAGCGACCAGATGCTGCATTCAGGCCGCAAAATCAGCCTGATTACGGTGATGGATGCATATAATCCGCGCATATCTAACATTCAATGCGAGATTGATGCGAATCATGAGCCATGCCGACCTGGACCCCTTCGACCTGGCCCTGCTGGCGGCGCTGCAAGCCGACGGCAGATCCACCCATCAGCAACTGGCCGAGCGCGTGCACCTGTCGCCGAGCCAGGTCGGCCGGCGTCTGGCGCGGCTCGAGGCCGACGCGGTGATTACCGGCTATCGCGTAAACCTGTCGGCACAAGCCTTGGGCCTGGGGGTGCTGGTCTTCATCAGCGTCAAGCTGGCGCACCACGGCGACACGATCATCGAGCGCTTCGCCGAGGAAATCCTGCTGCTGGAGGAAGTGCAGGAGTGCTACTCGGTGGCGGGCGAGGCCGATTATCTGATCCGCGTGGTGGTGGCGGATCTGCCCACACTGGCCGAATTCACGATGAAACGCCTGATGCGCGTGCCCGGCGTGGAGAGCATCCGGTCGAACATTGTGCTGACCGCGCTCAAGCGCGAAGGACCGCTGCCACTTTCACATTTGCGCTGAAACGGTCACGCGATCTGAACAAAATGTGCAGAGGCTTGCGCTTGCCATCCGCGCATGTCACCCTCGCCCGGTGGCAAATCCGGAAAGGGCAAGATGATGTCGAAGATCGTCACGGCGGTTGGAACCGCCGCCGCAGGTCTCGTGCTGGGGGCAGTGCTGTGGGCGCCGATGGCGTCAGCCGCGCAGATCACGCGCTTTTCACCCGAAGGGGTGGTCCCGCAGGTACGGCAGGTGGCGATCCGCTTCGACGAGGCGATGGTGCCGATGGGCGATCTCAAGGCCGCGCCGCCAGCGGCTGTGTCCTGTACCGGCGGCAGCGTTGGCGGCAGCGGGCGATGGGTCAACGCCACCAACTGGGTCTACGACTTCGAGCGTGACCTGCCCCCGGGCGTGCGGTGCTCGGTGCGGATGTCGGCAGGCCTCAAGAGCGTGGCCGGCAAGGCCTACGCAGGCAAACCGGAATACAGGTTCGAGACCGGCGGCCCGTTCGTGATCTCGGCGCGCCCGTCGGGTGGGCAGATCGAGGAAGACCAGGTGTTCGTGCTGCGCTTCAATGGCGCGGCCACGGCGGGATCGATCCGTGAACATGCGTGGTGCCAGGCCGAAGGCCTTGGCGAGCGGATTCCGGTTAGGCTGCTGACGGGCAAGGAGCGGGATGGCGTCATCGAAGCGGTGCGCTGGAACGACATCGTCAAGCAGAACCCCGAAGCCGTACATCTGCTGGCCTGCCAGCAACGCCTGCCCGCCGGCGCGCGCATGCAGCTCGTGCTCGATGCCGGCATTTCCACCCCGTCCGGGCTGGCCACCACTGCGCCGCGCCGCTTCGACTATCAGGTACGCGAACCGTTTGCCGCGGGCTTCACCTGCGAGCGCGAACGTGCCGAAGCCCCATGCACGCCATTGCGGCCGCTGGTCGTCACGTTCACCGCGCCGGTACCGCGCAAGCTGGCCGAGCACATCGTGCTCAAGACGCCGTCCGGCCCGCGCGCACCTAAGTTCGATAGCGACGATGCCAGGGACGCTCCGGTGTCGTCGGTCACGTTCCCGGGCCCCTTCCCGGAGAAGGCCAGCCTCACGATCGAGGCGCCGAAGGATCTGAAGGACGAGAGCGGTCGCTCGCTGTCCAATGCCGACCTGTTTCCCATCAAGCTGACCACCGCCGCGCTGCCGCCGCTGGCCAAGTTCGCCGCCGCGCCGTTTGGCGTGGTCGAACGTTTTGCCGATGTGCCGCGCGGCAAGTCGCCGGCTGACTATCCGCCGCTGCTGCCAGTCACGCTGCGCAACGTCGAAGCTGATCTGCCGGCGCTGTCGGCGCGGGCCGAAGCCGGCACGGTCGCACGACTCAAGGTCGATGACGATGGCGCGATCCTGCGCTGGTTCGGCATGGTCAAGCGTATGCACGAGAACTCGTGGACGCGTCAGGAGCTTGATGCGATCCGCGCAGGCAAATCGCCGTCGGAAGCACGCAGCCCGCGCAACGCGCCATCTATCGAGACCCGCTCGGTGTCATTGCTCGAAGGCGTATCCGGCGCGAAGAAGCTGGCAATTCCGAAATCGAACGACACCTCGCCTCGACCATTCGAAGTGGTCGGAATTCCGCTGCCGGAACCTGGCTTCCATGTGGTTGAGATCGCTTCGCCGATGCTGGGCGAAGCACTGCTCGGGCGGAAGGCGCCGATGTATGTGCGCACAGCGGTACTGGTGACCAACCTCGGTGTGCATTTCAAGCTGGCGCGTGGCCTGGCCGATGGCGACATGAGCGGTCTCGCGTGGGTCACCTCGCTGGATGACGGCAAGCCCGTGGCCAATGCGAAGGTGGCCGTGCGTAGCTGCGATGGCGAGTTGCTGGGCGAAGGCGCGACCGATGCCACCGGCGTCGCCCGCTTCGCAAAGCTGCCCGATCGCCGCTACAAGGATTGCGCGAACGGCATGGACGGCTACTTCGTCTCCGCGCGCATTGCGGCGGACCACCCGCAGGCGCGTGGCAAGGCCGACATGGCGTTCGTGATGTCCGACTGGAATCGCGGCATCGAGACGTGGCGCTTCAACGTGCCGACAGACCTGAGTCCGAACCAGACCGTGCGTGCGCATACGATCTTCGATCGCACGCTGCTGCGCGTGGGTGAAACGGTGTCGATGAAGCACCTGATCCGCACGGAGACCGCACAGGGATTCGCGCTGCCTGCCGCGATGCCGGACAAGGTGGTCATTACGCACGAAGGTAGCGGTCAGACCTATGAACTGCCGCTGGCGTGGCGTAACACGGCCACGGGTGGCCGCAGCGCCGAGAACACCTTCCAGGTGCCTCAGGCGGCCAAGCTGGGCGTCTACGATGTGGCGCTGGTCTATGGTGATGGGCGCACGCTGAGCAGCGGCAGCTTCCGCGTGGAAGCGTTCCGACTGCCGGTGCTGGCTGGCACGCTGTCGGTGACCAAGGATCCGAAGGCGAAGGGCAATGCCCTTGTAGCGCCCGCCGAGGTACCGGTTGGCGTGGAGATCCACTACACGAACGGTGGTGGCGCGGCCGGGCTGCCGGTGAGCGTGTCGGCGCTGATGCGCAACAAGTACGTGAACTTTGCCGACTACGACGATTTCTCGTTCAACCCACCACGCCCGCAGCAGCAGAGCGCCAGCGGTGACGAGGAGGAAGACCAGGAAGGCGAGAGCTCGCGCGACGAAGCGGAGAAGCTCGTCGCCGACAAGCTGCCGTTGACGCTCGACAAGGACGGCAATGGCAAGGTCACGATCAAGAAGCTGCCGAAGGTGAACGTGCCGGGCGACCTCGTGCTCGAAGCGGGCTTTGCCGATCCGAATGGCGAGATCCAGACGCTGCGGCAGACCGTACCGGTGTGGCCTTCGGCGGTGGTGGCGGGCATTCGCGCCGCGAACTGGGTATCGGTGTCACAGAAGCTGGCCGTGTACGGCGTGGTGCTCGACACGCAGGGCAAGCCGATTGCCGATACGCCGGTACAGGTCAAGGCGAGCGCGCGGATCACCACGTCAGCGCGCAAGCGCGTGGTGGGTGGCTTCTATCGCTACGACAACCGCAGCGAAACGAAAGACCTGGGCGTGGTGTGCGAGACGCGTACCGACGCACAGGGTCGCGCGCGTTGCGAGGTGGCGTTGTCGCAGGCGGGTGAAGTGGAACTGGTAGCCAACGCGCGCGATGGCGATGGACGCGTGGCACAGGCCGCGACGACCGTCTGGGTCACGCGCCAGGGCGAACTCTGGTTCGGCGGCGAGAACCACGACCGTATGGACGTACTGCCGGAGAAGAAGGCCTACGCGCCGGGTGACACCGCGGTGTTCCAGGTACGGATGCCGTTCCGCCGCGCGACGGCGCTGGTCGCCATCGAGCGCGAAGGCATCCTGGACACCGAAGTGGTCGAGCTGAACGGCACCGATCCGACCATCAAGCTCAAGGTCAAGCCGGAGTGGGGCCCGAACGTGTATGTCTCGGTGCTCAGCATTCGCGGACGTCTGCGCGAGGTGCCCTGGTACTCGTTCTTCACGTGGGGATGGCGTCAGCCGCTGGACTGGTGGCACGCGTTCCGCAGCGAGGGCAAGGAATACGTGGCGCCGTCGCCGCTGGTCGATCTGTCGAAGCCGGCGTTCCGGCTCGGTCTGGCGGAGATCCGCGTCGGCAACGAAGCGCACCGGCTCGACGTGACCGTCACGCCTGACAAGGCCACGTATCCGGTGCGCGGCAAGGCGCATGTGGTGGTGCAGGTGAAGCTGCCCGACGGCAAGCCGGCGGCGAATGGCGAGGTCGCGCTGGCGGCGGTCGATCAGTCGCTGCTCGAACTGATGCCGAACACAAGCTGGAACCTGCTCGATGCGATGCTGCAGCGGCGCAGTTATGGGGTGGAGACCTCGACCGCGCAGATGGAGATCATTGGTCGCCGCCACTATGGCCGCAAGGCCGTGGCCGCGGGCGGTGGTGGTGGCAAGAGCCCGACGCGCGAGCTATTTGACACGCTGTTGCTGTGGAATCCGCGCGTGCAGCTCGATGCGGAAGGCAAGGCCGCACTCGACGTGCCGCTCAACGATTCGCTGACCAGCTTCCGCATTGTCGCCGTGGCCGATCTTGGCGCGGGCCGCTTTGGCAGCGGCAGCGCGTCGATCGCCGCGACGCAAGACCTGCAGATGATCGCCGGCCTGCCGCTGCTGGTGCGCGAGGATGACAAGTACCGCGCGATGTTCACGCTGCGCAATACCACGCAGCGTGCGATGACCGTGGAAGCCACCGCGCGCGCGACGCTGGTCGACGCGCAGACGCTGCCCGCCCAGACCGTGCAGATTCCTGCCGGTGAAGCGCGAGAAATTGGCTGGGACATCACCGCGCCGGCACTGCTGGCGTTCAGTCGCGGTGGGTCGATCCTTTGGGAAGTGGGCGCGACCGAGAAGGGCACCGGCACCGCCAGCGACAAGCTCAAGGTCTCGCAACAGATCGTTCCTGCCATCCCGGTGACGGTGCAGCAGGCAGTGCTGGCGCAATTGACGCCGAACGCCTCGATGCCAGTGCAGGCGCCGGCTGGTGCGCTGACGGATCCAAAGGGCCAGGTGCGTGGCGGGATGCAGGTGTCGCTGCAGTCGTCGCTGGCTGGCGGCATGCCCGGTGTGCGCGAATGGTTCCGCAACTATCCGTTCACGTGCCTCGAGCAACGCTCGTCGAAGGCGCTCGGCCTCGGCGATGCCGCCGCGTGGGATGCATTGATGGTGCAGTTGCCGTCCTACCTGGACAGCAACGGGTTGGCCGCGTACTTCCCGCTGCGTAGCGATGGAAGCTACGGCAGCGAAGTGCTGACGGCCTATCTGCTCTCGATCTCCGACGAAGCTGCGCGTGCTGGCCTGCCGATGCGCGTGCCGGACGCGCTGCGCGATCAGATGGAGCGCGGACTGACCGCCTTTGTCGAAGGCCGCATCACGCCGCCGCGCTGGGCGCCGTCTTCGGCGACGATGGATCTCGACGTGCGCAAGCTTGCCGCGCTGGATGCGTTGTCGCGCACCGGTCATGCGCAGGCGCGGATGCTCGGATCGATCCAGATCCTGCCCGAGCAGTGGCCGACGTCGGCGCTGATCGACTGGCTCGGCATTCTGTCGCGCGTGCAGGATATCCCGCAGCGTGACAAGCGCATGGCCGAAGCCACGCAGTTGCTGCGCAGCCGCCTGACGGTGCAGGGCACGCGACTGGTGTTCTCCACCGAGCGCACCGACAACTGGTGGTGGCTGATGTCTGGTGGCGATGCGAACGCCGCGAAGCTGCTCGCGCTGGCGACACAGTTGCCGGACTGGAAGGGCGATGTGCCCGAACTGGTGACCGGGCTGCTCGGCCGGCAGACGCGCGGCGCGTGGATGACGACCACGGCCAACGCCTGGGGCGTGCTGGCGATCCAGCGCTATGCGCAGGTGTACGAGAAGACGCCGGTGGCAGGCGCGGCGCGCGTGGCGCTGGGCGATGCGTCACGCACGTTCGAATGGTCGAAGGCCACGCAGAAGGACGGCGTGACCAGCGGCATGGTCGAATTGCCGTGGCCGGCCAAGACATCGACGGCACCCGCCACGCTGCAGGTCGAACAGCAGGGCTCGGGTCGTCCGTGGGCCACGGTGCGCGCGCTGGCGGCCGTACCGCTGACCGAACCGGTGTCGGCGGGCTATCGCGTGCGCCGTACCGTGACGCCGGTGGATCAGGCGGTGGCAGGCAAGTGGTCGCGTGGCGATACCTATCGGGTGAAGCTCGACATCGACGCGCAGGCCGACATGACGTGGGTGGTGGTCAGCGATCCGGTGCCAACCGGGGCGACGATTCTCGGCAGCGGCCTGGGCCGCGATTCGGAAATCGCAACGCGTGACGAAAAGAAGTCGTGGTCTGCCTTCACGGAGCGCACACCTGCGGTCTATCGCGAGTACTTCGGCTATGTGCCGAAGGGAGCGTTGTCGGTCGAGTACACGGTGCGCCTGAACAACGCCGGCGAGTTCACGCTGCCACCTACGCGCGTTGAAGCGCTGTACGCGCCTGATGTGTTCGGTGAGACGCCGAACGCCAAGATGACAGTGGGGGCAAAACCGTGAGCTGGATCGCCATGCGGATGCCCCCACGCGTGCGCGAATGGTGGATTGCCGGCGTGCTGGCCGGCGTGACATACGGCGTGATGCTGATCCAGGTGTCCGCGTACTTGCCTCCCGGCACGCCGTTGACGGGCCAGATCGCCTATCAGCCGATCTGGAAAACCGCGATGGCGGTCATGCTCGCGCGCGCGGCGTGGTTCCATCGCCCGCTAGGAGAGCGGCGCTGGCTCGTGACCGCGCTGCTCTTCTCCGCGCTGGGAGATCTGTTGCTGGCGCTGCCCGGTCTGAAGATCTCGTTCATCGGCGGGCTCGGGGCGTTCCTGATGGCGCACCTGGCCTATCTGCGCCTGTTCGTGCCGATGATGGGAGACCTGCGGCCGCATCGGCTGATCGGCTGTGGTCTGATCATCGGCGCGGCGGGCGCATTGCTTGGGCGCTTCTGGCCGAATCTCGGCGATCTGATGTGGCCGGTCACGGTCTACATCTGCGTGCTGGCGGCGATGGCCTGCACGACGATGCTGGCATCGCTGCCTACGGCGCTGGCGGCAATCGGCGCTCTGTTTTTCGTGGCGTCGGACGCGATGATCGGCATCGCGAAGTTTCTGTCGTTGTTCGACACGTACCAACTCGGCATCTGGTGGACCTACGCCATCGCACAGGTGCTGCTGGTGGCGGGCGTGGTGGCCGAGCGGGACGCGTGAGAGGTTGGGGTTCGTGATGAAGCGTGGTGGGATTCATGTTGCTGTGGCGCTGCTGTTATTCGCGGGCGCCGCGCAGGCCGTGCCCACGTTTCGAGAGGTTCGCGCCAACTGGCGCAGCGCCGATATCGTGGTGGTGGATCGCCACGGCGAAACCGTGGCCCGCGTGCGTGACGACTTCCGCGCGCGGCGCGGCGACTGGGTGACGCTGACCGATACGTCGCCGGCCTTGCGTACTGCCATCGTGCTATCCGAGGACAAGCGCTTCTACGCGCATAGCGGCGTCGACTGGCAGGGCGTGGCGGCTGCCGCATGGGCCAATCTGTGGAACACCCGCACACGTGGCGCTTCGACGCTGACGATGCAGCTCGCCGGGTTGCTCGACGAGGATCTGCGCGCGGGCCGTGGTCGCAGCATCGGACAGAAAGTCGAGCAGGCGGTCAGCGCGGCGTCACTCGAGCGTGGCTGGAGCAAGGACCAGATCCTCGAGGCATACCTGAATCTGGTGCCGTTCCGTGGCGAACTGGTGGGGCTCTCCGCGATGTCGCAGACGCTGTTCGGCAAGGTGCCGAGCGGGCTCGACGCGCGTGAATCGGCAGTGGCCGTCGCGCTCGTGCGCGCGCCCAATGCCTCGGCCGCGCAGGTGTCCAAGCGTGCGTGCGGCATTCTGCGCGACATGGGCCAGCCGCGCGAATGCGAGGGGCTCGACGGTTTCACTGCGCTGGTGCTGGTGAAGTCAGCCAGTGCGCAGACCGGCCCGCAGGCACGCAACGCCAATCTCGCGCCGCATCTGGCGCGTGCCGTTATCGCGCAGGCACGAGAGTCCGGCAAGCCGGTGCCGCCGCGCATCACCTCGACGCTCGATGCCGGGCTGCAACGCGTGGCGGTGACCAGCCTCGATCGCCATCTGCGCGAGCTGGCGGGGCGCAATGTCGAGGACGGCGCCGTGGTGGTGATCGACAATGCCAGCGGTGACGTGCTGGCCTACGTCGGCTCTTCAGGCATCCTGTCCGCGGCGTCACAGGTCGATCACGCGGCCGCGCTGCGGCAGGCCGGTTCGACGTTGAAGCCATTCCTCTATGAACAGGCTATCGAGGAACGCAGGCTGACCGCGGCTTCGCTGCTTGACGATCGTCCCGTGAATCTGCCCACCGGCGGTGGCCTCTATATTCCGCAGAACTATGACCATCACTACGCGGGCTGGGTCAGTCTGCGCGCCGCGCTGGGTTCGTCGCTGAACGTGCCGGCTGTGCGCACGCTGGTGATGGTGACGCCGCACCGCTTTCATCAACGGCTGGTGGCGCTCGGTCTGCCGCTGACGCAATCAGGCGACTACTACGGCTATAGCCTTGCGCTGGGCAGTGCGGATGTGTCGCTGCTGTCGCTGACCAATGCCTATCGCAGCTTCGCGAACCAGGGCGCGTATGCGCCATCGCGGATGACGCTGAATGCGATCGCACCGTCGAAGCAGAACGTGATGATGCCTGCGGCGACGTTCGTGATTGGGGATGTGCTGTCTGATCGCCACGCGCGGGCGCGCACGTTCGGGCTCGACAGTCCGCTGACCACGCGATTCTGGACCGCCGTGAAAACCGGCACGAGCAAGGATATGCGCGACAACTGGTGCGTCGGCTGGTCGGAGCGCTACACAGTGGGCGTGTGGGTCGGCAATGCCAGCGGCGCGAGCATGCACGACGTGTCGGGAGTGTCTGGCGCGGCGCCTGTATGGCACGAGGTCATGGAGGCGCTGCATCAGCGCACGTCGAGCCGCGCACCGGCGATGCCATCAGGCGTCGAACGTGTGCCATTGACGTTCGATGACGAACTCGAGCCAGCACGGCAGGAGGTATTCCTGAGCGGCACCGCGATGCGGCGCGTCAGTGTGGGCACGACGGAGCAGGGCAACACGATGCCGGCAATCGCCAGCCCGGCCGACGGCACGATCTTCGCGCTCGATCCCGATATTCCTCCGGCCGCGCAGCGGATCTGGTTTCATGCCGATGGGCTGACGGGTCAGACCGCGCGCGCGGTGAGTTGGCGCATGGACGGCAAGCTGCTCGGCAATGGCGGGCAGGTTGCCTGGTTGCCATGGCCGGGCCGGCATCGCGTGCAACTGGTCGATGCGGCGGGGAAGGTGGTGCACGAGATCGGCATCGAGGTGCGCGGCGCGGGCGTCCGTGAGACGGCCGCGTCACGGAAGACGCCTGTTGGGTCGGTCCGGCAGTAGCCGCACGACGCGCGTATCATCGCGGGGTTCGCTGAAGTACCTATCCTGAGGAGCTTCCAGATGACCACACCACGCAAGCTGGGCCGTAACGGCCCCGAGGTATTTCCCATCGGTCTGGGCTGTATGGGCATGAGCGAGTTCTATGGCGCGCATGACGATGCCGAATCCATCCGCACGATTCACCATGCGCTCGACCACGGCGTGAATCTGCTCGACACCGCCGACATCTATGGTCCGCACACGAACGAGCAACTCGTGGGGCGTGCGCTTGCCGGTGGCCGGCGCGACAAGGTGGTGCTGGCGACCAAGTTCGGCATCGTGCGCGATCCGTCGAATCCGACGGCGCGCGGCGTCAATGGTCGTCCCGAATATGTGCGCGCCGCCTGCGATGCGAGTTTGAAGCGGCTCGGTGTCGACCATATCGATCTGTACTACCAGCACCGCATCGATCCCGATACGCCGATCGAGGACACCGTTGGCGCAATGGCCGAACTGGTCAAGGCGGGCAAGGTGCGGTGGATCGGCCTTTCGGAAGCCGGCGTCGAGACAATCGAGCGGGCGCACGCGGTGCATCCGGTCACGGCGCTGCAGACCGAGTATTCGCTCTGGACGCGTGACGTCGACGAGAACGGCATCATGGCTACCTGCGAGCGGCTTGGTATCGGCTTCGTGCCGTATAGCCCGCTGGGCCGTGGGTTTCTGACCGGCGCGATCCGCACGCCCGACGATTTCGAAGCGGACGACTATCGACGTACCAATCCGCGCTTCATGGGCGAGAACTTCGCGCGCAACCTGCAACTGGTCGATGCCGTGCGTGCGTTGGCGAGCGAGAAGGGATGCTCGCCGGCGCAACTGGCGCTGGCCTGGGTACTGACGCGCGGTGAGCACGTGGTGCCGATTCCCGGCACGCGGCGCGTGGCCAATCTCGACGACAACCTGGGCGCGCTCGGCGTGACGTTGAGCGCGCAGGATCTGGCCCGGATCGACGCGATCTTCCCGCTGGGCGCAGCGGCGGGTACGCGCTATGCGGCAGCGATGATGCAGTTCCTGTCGCGCTGAGCGGGACCGAGTCATCGGCGCGGCCTACTTCCGGTGACTCTCGGCGACAATGGCGGTCTCGTTTGCCTAGCCGCCTTGTTGCCGATGACCGCTCCCGCCGCTTCGTTCGTCCCCCTGGATGCCGCCGCCACGGCGGCACGCCTGCCTTATCCGGAACTCGCCCAGGCCATCGCGGCCATGCTGGCCGAACTACGCGACGGGACCGCCATGGCGCCGCCGCGTATCGCGCTGCCGGTCGGTGACGCGGAGCGCGGGCATGGCACGCTGCTGGTCATGCCGGCACGCAACCGCGACATCGTGATGACCAAGAACATCACGGTGCATCCCGACAACCCGCAACGCGGACTGCCCAATATCCTCGGCGAGGTGGTCGTCGCCAACGCACACACCGGCGAACGGATTGCGTTGCTCGATGGCCCGACCGTTACGGGCCGCCGCACGGCTGCCGTGTCGCTGCTCGCGGCCCAGTCGTTCGCGCCCGTGCCGGATGGCGAGCTTCTGATCGTCGGCGCAGGCGTGCAGGCGCAGACGCATCTCGAGGCGTTCGTGGCTGGCTTGCCCGTTCGCAAAGTCTGGCTGCATTCGCGCACACGCGACAAGGCCGAGGCGCTGGCGGAGCACGCCGGGCGCCTGGGCGTCTCGGCCACGGTGATCGAGGATGTGGCGGAGGTGCTGCCGCGTGTGTCGATGGTGGTGACGGTGACATCGAGCCGCACGCCGGTCCTGCCCGATCTCGACAGCGGCCTGTGGACTGACCGCCATTTCATTGCAGCAGTGGGCGCATTCCGACCGGAAATGTGCGAACTGCCTCCGCGGCTTTGCCATGCGGCGGCGGCCAGTGGACGTCTGCTGGCGGACACGCTTTTCGGTATCGAGGATGAAGCAGGAGACCTGCTGCAGGCCGGTATCGACTGGCAGACCGTGCAGCCGTTCGAGACAGCGATCCTGGAGGCTGACGCATTGCGTGCGCGGACCGGGAGTCCTCTCGTGTTCAAGAGCGTGGGCTACGCGCTCTGGGATCTCGCAGCCTGCGTGCTGGCCAGCAAAAAGTGACACAAAGTGCCTCCACACAATACCCGAACGGGTGTTTGAGGTCGGGCTGCTGACGCCAGAAGGGCCATTTTTCCGAAATGGTCTTTCATGCTTGAAACAGAACCGTTGCGCGGAAGCGTCGGTGTGTAGCCAAAAATCTGAAAATTCGTACTCAGACTTTGGGTTAACCCTGTCTTTAGGGCAAATCTTCTACCGTTGGGTAACCGGTTTGAAACAGTCGGGGCCCGGCGCACAGGATAATGCGCCCCTAGCAGTGCGTTGTAACCAAAGGACGGAGTAAGAGGAACAATGAAGACGATCTATAAGAAGATGCTGGTGGCAGGCGCCGCCATGGCACTGGCTGGTGTTGCACAGGCTCAATCGGCAGGCAGCAATATGGTCAGTTTTGGCTGGATGCGAATCATGCCGACGGGCCACTCGGAATTTCTGACCATTGATTCGATTGGTGGCTTCCCGGTCGGCGCGCAGAAGCCGAACACGGGCGCGACGATCGATTCGGCCGATACGCTCGGCCTGACCTTCGCCCACTTCTTTACCGACAATATTTCGGCGGAATTCGTGCTCGGCGTGCCGCCGAAGCACAACGTGAGCGGCGATCGCGGCTACGAGAAGTACGGCAAGCTCGGCGAAGTGCGCCAGTGGAGCCCGGCCATCGTGGCCAAGTGGCACTTCTTCGACGCCAAGACCAAGTTCCGCCCGTATGTGGGTCTCGGTGTGAACTACACGTGGTTCACGGGCGAATCCGTGACCAACCAGTCGTTCGTGCAAGGTGAATTCGGTCCGGGCTCGCACATGACCGCAAGCGCCAAGTCGTCGTGGAACCCGGTGTTCAACGTCGGCGCCAGCTACGCCGTGACCGACAACTGGTTCGTGGGCTTCTCGGTGTCGTACGTGCCGGTCACCACCACGGCCAATTTCACGACGACGCTGGCCAACGGCGCGCAGGTTCAGTCGCACACGAAGATCAAGATCGATCCAGTCGTGACGTACCTGAACGTCGGCTACCGCTTCTGAGCCTTTCCGGCGTGGACGTGAAAAAGGGCACCTTCGGGTGCCCTTTCTTGTTTGACGGCGACGATCAGCTTGCCGACTTGACCGGGTAGCCGGCGCCTTCGATGGCTTGCTGCAGCGCCTGGCGGTCCGCAGCCGATTCGACCTTGACCGATTGGGTTGGCACATCGGCCGATACGCGAGCAGCCGGGTCCACGGCCTGCACGGCGCGAGTGATGGAACCGACACAGTGGTTGCAGGACATGCCTTCGACTTGGAACTGGATCATGGTGATGACTCCTGTTGGGTTGGATCGGTGAGCAATGAATCTCGACGACAGGTTGAAGTGTGAACCTTCCCACCATGGGAAGCGCAAGTGTCGCGTGCGACTCAACAAATCCTTGACCTTCCAATGGTGGTAAGGTTCACAGTGCAGTTGTCGCGCTCCGTCGCTCAGATTCCACGACTCCGATGACCCATCCTGCCGCATCTCTCCAACCATCCGAATGGCGTCTACCTGTTGAGGGTATGACGTGTGCTTCGTGCGTGCGCCGCGTGGAAACGGCGCTGGCCAAGGTGCCCGGCGTGCATGACGTCGCGGTCAATCTGGCCACCGAGCAGGCCACGCTGCAGGCCGATAGCCCGGAAGTGCTGAACGCGGCTGCCAAGGCCGTGGCCGATGCCGGCTACGACGTGCCGCGCGCCGAGATCGCACTCAATATCGCCGATATGACCTGCGCGTCATGCGTGGGCCGTGTCGAGCGTGCGTTGCGCGCCGTGCCGGGTGTGGTGGGCGCGCAGGTGAACCTGGCCACTGAGCGTGCCACGGTCACCGTGTTGCGCGGCGCGGCCGATGCGGCGACGCTGGCCGCCGCCGTCGAGCGTGCCGGGTACGGCGCCACGCCGGTGGTCGAAGCGGCTGCCGCAGCGGTGGGTACGGCCGAGGCCGGTCCCGGTTTCTGGGCCGGCCCGTGGCCGGTGGTGATCTCGGCCGCGCTGTCGTTGCCGCTGGTGATGCCGATGGTGCTCGAATGGTTTGGCATCCACGCGATGCTGCCGGGTTGGGTGCAATGGGCGCTGGCCACGCCGGTGCAGTTCGTGTTCGGCTGGCGCTTCTACAAGGCGGGCTGGAAGGCGGTGCGCGCCGGTGCCGGCAATATGGATCTGCTGGTCGCGCTTGGCACCTCGGCGGCGTACTTTCTGTCGATCTGGCAGATGGCCGAGGCTGGCGATGCCATGCCACATCTCTACTTCGAAAGCGCGGCCGTGGTGATCACGCTGGTGCGGCTGGGCAAGTGGCTCGAAACACGGGCCAAGCGCCAGACGGCCGACGCGATCCGCGCGCTGGCTGCCTTGCGCCCCGATACCGCACAGGTACGCCGCAACGGCGTGGAGCAGACCGTGCCGCTGGCCAGCGTGCGTGTTGGCGATGAGATCGTCGTGCGTCCCGGCGAGCGGATTCCGGTAGACGCCGATGTCGTGGAAGGCAGCAGCCATGCCGACGAATCGATGCTGACCGGGGAATCGGTACCCGTGCCCAAGCAGCCCGGCGACAGGTTGACCGGTGGCTCGATCAACTATGACGGGTTGCTCGTGGCACGCACGGCGGCCGTCGGCGCCGAGACCGTACTGGCGAAGATCATCCGCATGGTCGAACATGCCCAGGCCGCGAAGGCCCCGATTCAGCGCATGGTCGATCAGGTCAGCGCGGTCTTTGTACCAATCGTGCTGGTCATCGCGCTGGCAACACTGCTTGGCTGGGGCCTGGTCATGGGCGACTGGACTACCGCATTGCTCAATGCCGTGGCGGTGCTCGTGATCGCCTGCCCATGCGCGCTGGGTCTGGCCACGCCGACCGCGATCATGGCGGGCACTGGCGCGGGCGCCCGCGCGGGCATCCTGATCAAGGACGCAGAGGCGCTCGAGGTGGCGCATCGTGTATCGGTAGTAGCTTTCGACAAGACCGGGACGCTGACCGTGGGCAAGCCCGAGGTGGTGGCGCTGCATGCCGCCGATGGCGATGAGCCCGCATTGCTCGCGAAGCTGGCTGCACTCCAGGCCGGCAGCGAGCATCCGCTGGCGCGCGCGGTGACGACGCTTGCCACGGCACGTGGCATCACCGCGCCAGCGGCCACTGACGTGCGCGCGCTGCCGGGACGCGGTATCGCCGGCATCGTTGCATGGCAGGCGCTGCAACTCGGCAGCGATGGCCTGCGTGCCTCGTTGCAGGCCGATGCGGGGGCGCTGCAGACCGATGCCGAGCGGCTGCGTGGCGAAGGCCGCACCGTCTCCTGGCTGATCGATACGGACCAGCGCCGCGTGCTGGGGCTGGTGGCATTCGGCGACGCGATCAAGCCGGGCGCCGCTGCCGCGATCGCACGCCTGCGTGAGGCCGGCATCCACACGGTGATGCTGACGGGCGACAACGCAGGCGCCGCGGCGCGTGTGGGTAAGCAACTGGGGCTCGACGAAGTGCAGGCCGAGGTGATGCCGGAAGACAAGGCCGCGCGCGTCGTCGCGCTCAAGCGAGGTGGCGAAGCCGTGGTGGCGATGGTGGGCGACGGCATCAACGATGCCCCCGCGCTGGCGGCGGCCGATGTTGGCATCGCCATGTCCACTGGCACGGACGTGGCGATGCACGCGGCCGGCATCACGCTGATGCGTGGCGACCCGGCGCTGGTTGCCGATGCGCTGGCCGTGTCGCATCGCACGGTGCGCAAGATCCGCCAGAACCTGTTCTGGGCGTTCATCTACAACGTGATCGGCATTCCGCTCGCGGCGGCCGGTCTGCTCAATCCGGTCGTGGCGGGCGCCGCCATGGCATTTTCAAGTGTCAGCGTGGTCAGCAACGCACTGCTGCTGCGCCGCTGGCATCCGCTCGCAGGTAGTGGACACAAGGAGGTAACGCAATGAACATCGGAGAAGCCGCGGAAGCCTCGGGCGTTTCCGCCAAGATGATTCGCCACTACGAGTCGATCGGACTAGTCGATGCGCCGCCGCGCAGCGAGGGTGGGTATCGGCGGTATGACGAACGCGCGGTGCACACCTTGCGCTTCGTGCGGCGGGCCCGTAATCTCGGATTCTCGCTCGACGAGATTCGCGGTCTGTTGTCGCTCTGGCATGACCGGGCGCGCGCCAGTGCGGATGTGAAGGCGCTGACGCTCAAGCACGTGGCCGACCTGGAAGTTCGCATCGCCGAACTTGCTGCGATGCGCGACACACTGCGGTCGCTGGCCGAAGCGTGCACAGGCGATGACCGGCCCGACTGCCCGATCCTGTCGGATATGGCCCGTGCCGACAGCGAGGATCGCCCGGCCTGCCATCACTGAGTGCTGGCGGCTCGGGGCCGGGGGAGCGCAGGCGTCAGCGGTACTGAAGGATCCAGATCCAGATAACCAACAACAAGCAGGCGTACCCGACGAGGAGACGTGTGGGATGAATGAACCTGTGACCGCCGCTGGCCTGCCAGGCGCGCGCGAATCCGCCGTAATCGGAGCCGTACCCACCGAGACACGCCAACGAATGCGCGATGGCACCGAGCTGCTGCTGCGCACCTGGGTGCCCGATCCCCAACGCTTTGCCGAGCCGCTTGGCACAGTGCTGCTGGTGCATGGGCTGGCCGAGCATAGCGGGCGCTACGGCCAAGTTGCCGCAGCGCTCTGCGCGCTCGGCCTGCGCGTGCGGGCCTACGACCATCGCGGCCACGGCGCGAGTGGCGGGCCGCGCATGGTGGCGCCCACGCCGGACAGCTATCTCGACGATCTGGCCGAAATCTACGATGGTGCAATGCGGCAATGGAACGAATTGCCGATCGTGCTCGGGCACAGCATGGGCGGACTCATTGCTGCGCGCTTTGCCACCGCGCGCGTGCGGCCGATCCGCGCGCTGGTGCTGTCGTCGCCCGCGCTGGCGCTTCGTCTGTCCAATTCCATGCTTACGATGCATCGAGTGCTGCTTGCTTTGATGCCGCATATTCGTGTGCCGAATCCAATTGATGCCCGGCTGTTGTCCCACGATGTCGAAGTGGGGCGCGCATATCGCACCGATCCGCTGGTGCAGGGGACGATTAGCGCCAGCGTGCTGGAGACATTCATCCGGGGAATGCCGCAGGCCCTCGCTGATGCGCCGCGGCTGGAAGCGCCCATGCTGATGCTCGTGGGTGGCGCGGACCGCATCGTCGATCCGGAGGGCAGCCGCATCTTCTTCGAGAGCGCGCCAGAGGACCTGCGCGAGATGGTCTGGTTCGACACTGGCTATCACGAGATCTTCAATGAAGCCGAGCCGTTGCGCGGCGAGGTGATTGCGGCACTGACCGGCTGGCTGCGGCAGCGCCTGGAGACTCCGGCAAAGCACTGACGGCGGAAGCACCCCGAGTCGTGCGATGATTTCGGGCATTCCAGCAGTAACTGCCGGTGTCTGAATAGGATCGCAGGGAAATGGAGACGTTCGACTACATCATCGTGGGTGCGGGTTCGGCGGGTTGTGTGCTGGCCAACCGGCTGACGCAGGACAGCGATGTCAACGTGCTGCTGCTCGAAGCGGGCGGCAAGGACGACTATCACTGGATTCATATTCCAGTCGGCTATCTCTATTGCATCGGCAATCCGCGCACCGACTGGCTCTATCGCACCGTGGCCGAAGCCGGCCTGAACGGCCGCTCACTCGGCTATCCGCGTGGCCGCGTGCTGGGCGGGTCGTCGTCGATCAACGGCATGATCTATATGCGTGGCCAGCGCGAGGACTACGACGACTGGGCACGCATCACTGGCGATGACGGCTGGCGCTGGGACAACGTGCTGCCGTTCTTCAAACGCAGCGAGGACCATCACCGTGGCGCGAACGAGTTCCACGGCGCCGGTGGCGAATGGCGCGTGGAAGCGCAGCGGCTGCGCTGGGAAATCCTCGAGTGCTTCATCGAGGCCGCCGAGCAGGCTGGCATTCCCCGTACCGACGATTTCAATCGCGGCGACAACTTCGGCGTGGGCTATTTCGAGGTCAACCAGCGTCGCGGCATTCGATGGAATACGTCGAAGGCGTTCTTGCGCCGTGCGGCGGAACGGCCCAACCTGACCATCGTCACCGGCGCGCAGGTTAGCGCGTTGACGTTCGATAGCCCGGACGGCCTGCGCTGCACCGGCGTGCAATACCTGGGCGGTGGCCAGCCACACGAGGCGCGCGCGAAGCAGGAGGTGATACTTGCTGCCGGCGCGATTGGCTCGCCGCAGTTGCTGGAGCTCGCGGGCATCGGCCAGCCAGACCGGCTGCAGGCGCTGGGCATCCGCGTGCGCCACGCGCTGCGCGGCGTGGGCGAGAATCTGCAGGATCACCTGCAGTTGCGTTCGGTGGTCAAGGTCCAGGGCGTGCGCACGCTCAACACGCAGGCGGCGCATTGGTGGGGCAAGCTTGGCATCGGCCTGCAATACGCCTTCAACCAGAGCGGGCCGATGAGCATGGCGCCGTCGCAACTCGGCGCGTTCGCGCGCAGCGATCCCGAGCAGCCTCGCGCCAATATCGAATACCACGTGCAGCCGCTGTCGCTGGACAAGTTCGGCGATCCATTGCACAGCTTCAATGCCTTCACGGCGAGCGCCTGCAATCTGCGGCCCACGTCGCGCGGCAGCGTGCATATCGAAGAAGCCGATTTCCGTCGCGCGCCATTGATCGCGCCGAACTATCTGTCCACTGAGGAAGACCGCAAGGTCGCCGCCGATTCGATCCGCCTGACGCGGCGCATCGTGTCATCGCCGGCATTGGCGCGCTACAAGCCGCAGGAGTATCTGCCCGGCGCGACATTCCAGACCGACGAGGAACTGGCGGAAGCTGCTGGCGCGATCGGCACGACAATCTTCCATCCCGTTGGCACTTGCCGGATGGGTGGCGCGGACGATGCCGACGCGGTCGTCGACAACCGCCTTCGCGTGCGGGGTATCAGTGGTCTGCGCGTGGTCGATGCGTCGGTGATGCCGTTGATCACGTCCGGCAATACGAACTCGCCGACGATCATGATTGCCGAGCGTGCCAGCGATATGATCCGCGCGGATCGCAAGGCAAGCGCCGGTAATCCGGACATCGTCACGGCGCCTTCACCAGCAGTCACTGCATAGTCAGTATGCGGTGCAACACGCACCGCATGAAGACCGGCCGATTACATCATCGTCACGCCGTTTCGACGTCTCTCGCAGACATCGGTACGCGCTCGCACGTCTGTCGTGTGGGTGACATATCGTGCATGTATTACGCCTAGTGCAAACCCCGATGTTTTGCGACGCAGCAGGCGCACACAATAGTCGCCGGCATATCGGTGCCGCAGACTCCACTTGGTGCTGCGCCACCGCGCCAGTCCGGCAGCCGCGCCGAATCACACCTACAAAGCGGCAACCATGGCGACACAGCGCCGGAGTTCGAACCATTGTCAGTTGCCGGCCAAAATCCGGCATCGCAGCAAGAGGGCGGGCAGGAGACTATGACTCAGGAAACCATCCTGGAAACGAAGAACCTGACGAAGGAATTCAAAGGGTTCACTGCGGTAAGCGACGTCAATCTGCGGGTGCGGCGCGGTTCGATTCACGCATTGATCGGACCGAATGGCGCGGGCAAGACCACCTGTTTCAATCTGCTCACGAAATTCCTGGAGCCGACGACCGGCACGATCCTGTTCAACGGCATCGACATCACGCGCGAGAAGCCCGCGCAGATCGCACGCCGGGGCGTGATCCGCTCGTTCCAGATTTCGGCCGTGTTCCCGCACCTGACCGTGCGCGAGAACGTGCGCATCGGCCTGCAGCGCCAGCTTGGCACCGCGTTCCAGTTCTGGCGTAGCGAGCGTTCACTCGACGTGCTCAACGGGCGCGCGATGGAACTGCTCGATCAGGTGGGCCTGACCGAGTACGCCGAGACCGTCACCGTCAATCTTCCCTATGGCCGCAAGCGCGCGCTGGAGATCGCCACCACGCTGGCGATGGAGCCGGAGCTGATGCTGCTCGACGAGCCCACGCAGGGCATGGGCCATGAGGACGTGGACCGCGTGACGCAGTTGATCAAGAAAGTATCCGCCGGCCGCACGATCCTGATGGTCGAGCACAACATGAGCGTGGTGTCGTCGATCGCCGACAAGATCACGGTGTTGCAGCGCGGCGCGATCCTGGCCGAAGGCCCGTACGCGGAGGTGTCGAAGGACCCGCGCGTGATGGAAGCGTACATGGGCACGGCCGACGCCGAGCTGCAAGGCGCGCACTAAGGGAGACGGACCATGGCGAACGACAACACTCCCGCGCTAGAGATCAAGGACCTGCACGCCTGGTACGGCGAGTCGCACATCCTGCATGGCGTGGACCTGACCGTGAACCGCGGCGAAGTGGTCACGCTGCTGGGCCGCAACGGCGCGGGCCGCACCACGACCATGCGCGCGATCATGGGCCTCACCGGCGCACGCAAGGGATCGATCAAGGTCAACGGACACGAGACGATCGGCCTGCCCACGCACAAGATCGCGCACTTCGGCATCGGCTACTGCCCGGAAGAGCGGGCGATCTTCTCGAGCCTGTCGTGCGAGGAAAACCTGTTGCTGCCGCCGATGCTCAAGGGCGCCAACGCAGGCAAGGGGATGAGCGAGGCCGAGATCTACGAGATGTTCCCGAACCTCAAGGAGCGGCGCCAGAGCCAGGGCACGCGCCTCTCGGGCGGGGAGCAGCAGATGTTGGCGGTGGGCCGTATCTTGCGCACTGGCGCGAACCTGCTGCTGCTCGACGAGATTTCCGAAGGCCTGGCGCCGGTCATCGTGCAGGCGCTGGCCCGCATGATCCTGATGCTCAAGAAGAAGGGCTACACGGTGGTGATGGTGGAGCAGAACTTCCGCTTCGCCGCGCCGCTGGCTGACCGCTTCTACGTGATGGAGCACGGCGCGATCGTCGAACGCTTCGCCGCGAACGAGCTGCAGGCCAAGATGCCCGTGCTCAACGAACTGCTTGGGGTCTGATCGACGGCGCCGCGCCTGCGGTGCCGTGGTCGCATTTAACTCGCATTGGTGGCAGGAACGGGCGGCGTGACTGCGCTGCCGCAACTCAGGAGACAACAAATGAAGATGACTCGACTGGCCGTCGCAGTGGCGGCGACTGTCCTTGGTGCGTTTGCAGGCGGCGCTTCGGCGCAGGTTTCGGGTGACACGGTAAAGATCGGCTACATCACCGACATGTCGGGCCTGTACGCCGACATCGACGGCCCGGGCGGCCTGGAAGCGGTAAAGATGGCCATCGAGGATCACGGTGGCAAGGTGCTGGGCAAGCCGATCGAACTGGTTTCGGCTGACCACCAGAACAAGGCCGACATCGCCGCCTCGAAGGCGCGCGAGTGGATGGACCAGCAGGGTCTGGACATGCTGCTGGGCGGCACCAACTCGGCTACCGGCCTGGCCATGAACAAGGTGGCGCAGGAAAAGAAGCGCGTCTACTTCAACGTGGGCGCGGGCACTGCCCGACTGACGAACGAAGAGTGCTCGCCGTACACGGTGCACTACGCCTATGACACGGTGGCGCTGGCCAAGGGCACCGGCAGCGCTGTGGTCAAGCAGGGCGGCAAGAAGTGGTTCTTCCTGACTGCCGACTACGCTTTCGGTCATTCGCTCGAGAACGACACGGCAGCCGTGGTGAAGGCCAATGGCGGCACGGTGGTGGGTTCGGTGCGCCACCCGCTGTCGGCATCGGACTTCTCGTCGTTCCTGCTGCAGGCACAGGCGTCGAAGGCTGACATCCTGGGCCTGGCCAACGCTGGCGGCGACACGATCAACTCGATCAAGGCGGCCAAGGAATTCGGCATCACGAAGAACATGAAGATCGCCGGCCTGCTGATGTTCATCAACGACATTCACTCGCTGGGTCTGAAGAACACCGAAGGCCTGCTGATGACCGACAGCTGGTACTGGGACATGAACGACGACACGCGCAAATTCGCGAACCGCTTCTTCGGCAAGATGAAGAAGATGCCGAGCAGCCTGCAGGCCGCCGACTACTCCGCGATCAGCACGTACCTGAAGGCCGTGGAAGCCGCCAAGACCGATGATCCGGACAAGGTCATGGCCGAGCTGAAGAAGATGAAGATCAGCGACTTCTACAACAAGAGCTACATCCGTGCCGATGGCCGCAACATCCACGACATGTACCTGATGCAGGTGAAGGCGCCGGCCGATTCGAAGAAGCCGTGGGACTACCTGAAGATCGTGACGACGATCCCGGGCGACCAGGCGTTCACGACGCCGGCCGAGTCGAAGTGCGCGCTGTTGAAGAAGTAAGCGAAGCAGGCGAACCCGAGATGGTTTGCTCCCCTCTCCCGCGAGCGGGAGAGGGGCAGGGGGAGAGGGTCAGCGTTTCAGTACGCGAGGGCGGCAATTGGGCCCGCCATGCGCTCTCACCCGACCCCTCTCTCACTTGTGGGAGAGGGGAGACCCAGAAGGCAATCTAAGCCATGGATATTTTCGGAATACCGCTACCCGCCATGCTGTCCCAGCTGCTGCTGGGCCTGGTCAACGGCGCCTTCTACGCGATGCTGAGCCTTGGGCTGGCCGTGATCTTCGGCCTGCTTAACGTGATCAACTTCGCGCACGGCGCGCTCTTCATGCTCGGTGCCGTGCTGGCATGGGCGGGCATGGAGTACGTCGGACTCAATTACTGGGTGATGCTGATTCTCTCGCCGCTCGTGGTCGGCGTGCTGGGTGTCATCATCGAGAAGACGATGCTGCGCTGGATCTACAAGCTCGATCACATCTACGGCTTGCTGCTCACGCTGGGCATCACGCTGGTGATCGAAGGCGTGTTCCGCTCGATCTACGGGGTGTCGGGGCTGCCGTACTCGGCGCCCGATGCGCTGCAGGGCGCGACCGATCTCGGATTCATGATCCTGCCGAACTATCGCGCATGGGTGGTGGCCGCGTCGATCGTGGTGTGCCTGGCCACTTGGTTCGTGATCGAGAAGACCAAGCTCGGCGCGTACCTTCGCGCCGGCACCGAGAACCCCAAGATCGTCGAGGCATTCGGTATCAACGTGCCGCTGATGGTCACGCTGACCTACGGCTTCGGCGTGGCGCTGGCAGCGTTTGCCGGCGTGCTGGCGGCACCGGTCATCCAGGTGTCGCCGCTGATGGGCCAGAACCTGATCATCATCGTGTTCGCGGTGGTGGTGATCGGCGGCATGGGCTCGATCATGGGATCGATCATCACGGGCCTGGGGCTCGGTGTGATCGAAGGCCTGACCAAGGTGTTCTACCCTGAGGCATCGTCGACCGTGGTGTTCTTCATCATGGTGATCGTGCTGATGCTGCGCCCGGCAGGGCTGTTCGGGAGGGAAAAGTGATGAGTGGACCGACCGGACAAACGACGACGGCCGTGGAGGCCAAGGGCTTCAAGGAAGGAACGGGCGTGCAGAAGAAAGTGTTGTATGGCCTGCTGTTGCTGGGCCTGATCGCGGCGCCGCTGGCCGGTGCCTACCCGGTGTTCGTGCTCAAGGTGCTGTGCTTCGCGCTGTTCGCGTGCGCCTTCAATCTGCTGATCGGCTTCACGGGCCTGCTGTCGTTCGGCCACGCGGCGTTCTTCGGCGGCGCGGGCTATGCGGCAGGGCACGCGATGAAGGTCTGGGGCGTGACACCCGAACTCGGCCTGATCTTCGGCACGCTGAGCGGCGCGGCGATCGGCTACGTGGTGGGTTCGCTGGCGATTCGCCGCCAGGGCATCTACTTCTCGATGATCACACTGGCGCTGGCGCAGATGCTGTTCTTCTTCTGCCTGCAGGTGCCGATGACGGGTGGTGAGGACGGGCTGCAGGGCATTCCGCGCGGCAAGCTGCTTGGCGTGCTGCCGCTCTCCGACGACCTGACCCTCTACTACGTGGCCCTGGTCATCATTGTGGCGGCGTTCGCGCTGATCGTGCGCACGGTGCACTCGCCGTTCGGCCAAATCTTGAAGGCCATCCGCGAGAACGAGCCGCGTGCCATTTCTCTGGGTTACGATGTCGACCGCTTCAAGCTGCTGGCCTTCGTGCTTTCGGCAGCGCTCTCCGGTCTGGCTGGCTCGATCAAGGCGCTGGTGCTCGGCTTCGAGACGCTGACGGACGTGCACTGGTCGATGTCGGGCTCGGTGATCCTGATGACGCTGGTGGGCGGCCTGGGCACACTGTCCGGCCCGATCGTCGGTGCGTTCGTGGTGGTGGCGCTCGAGAACAAGCTGGGCGATATCGGCACGTTCCTGGCCTCGGTGACCGGCCTCGACTGGTTCAATTCGCTGGGCGAATCGGTGACGATGGTGACGGGCGTGATCTTCGTGATCTGCGTGCTGACCTTCCGCCGCGGGATCATGGGCGAGCTGATCGCACTCACGAGCCGGAAGAATTAGCAAGGGTGTGAAGACGGGTCGACATGCCCGATTTTGGGGCTAGGGTTATTGCTGACTTGTTTCATACGCACCGCTTCGTTACATTCCATATACGGTTTTCGCAGGTTACTTGGAGGCGGAAGCGAGGAGACGACAGGCGCGCACCCGGTGTCGGGTAGCAGCAGCCAATACGATAAAAGGGCGTTGCCGGGTGATCCCCAGCAACGCCTTTTTCATTTCTGGCACCGAAATATCAACTTTCAGTCACTTCCCCGGGGTCCTTGTCGATCGGAAGTGCGGACCATGCAACTTCGGCATGACCGCCGGCAAAGCCCCATGCGACAATGCCGGCCAGCTTCCAAGGCCCGGTCATGTCCGTCCATCCCGACTCCCCGATTCCCATTGAAACGCAGCGCTGGGTACGCCCAGGCGTGGCGGCCGACGCGCCCGTCCTGGACGCGTGGCTGATGGCGCGTGCGCCACTGGCGGTGCCCGAGGCGCGCGGGCGGCGGCTGGCGCTGGATGCCTTGCTGGAGCAGGGCGGACACGGCATTTGCCTGATGGCAGGCACCGACGCGGTGCGCGCGCTATTGCCCGTAGTGCTTGTCCACAGCTTGTCCACAGGTGGACGGGTGGCAATGGCGACCGAGTGGTGGCCGCCGGAATCCGGCGATGCCGACGACTGGCTGGCCGAATGCTGCATCGTGCTGGCCGAGTGGTGCCGGGCTCACGGCATCCGTCACGCCATGCTGGCACCCGGACTGATCGCCGATGCCGCGCACGCGCCAGCCGGCTTCGTGCGGGGGGCCGAAGGCCTCTGGCGCGGCAACCTCGTACCGACAGCCAAGCAACTGGGCTGACAGGCGCTTCCGAACCCTTCCTGATTGTTCATCCATGGAGTTTGTCTTTCTGGCCGCGGCCGCCTTTCTGGCCGGAATGATCGATGCCGTCGCTGGCGGCGGCGGGCTGGTGCAGGTACCGGCGCTGTTTTCCACCTACCCCAATATGTCGCCCGCCACGCTGATAGGCACCACCAAGGTGGCGTCGCTGGCGGGCACCGCCAACGCCGCGGCACGCTATGCGCGCAAGGTGCGGATCTACTGGGGCGCCACGGCCCCGGCAATGCTTGCCGCGTTCGTGATGGCGATGGCCGGCGCCTGGACCCTGACCAAGATTCCGGCCGAGCCGCTGCGCAAGGCATTGCCGCTGGTGTTGCTGGTGCTGCTGATCTACACCGTAGCCAAGAAGAACCTGGGCGCCGAGCATGCGCCAACCCTGACGGGGATGCGCGAGCGCGTGGCCGCCTTGCTCGCGGGCGCGGTGATCGGCTTCTATGACGGTGCCTTTGGTCCGGGCACCGGCAGCTTCCTGATGATCGTATTCGTACGGGTGTTTGGTTACGACTTTCTGCACGCATCGGCGTCGGCCAAGATCGTCAACCTAGCCACCAATCTCGCGGCGCTGCTGCTGCTGGCATCCAAGGGACATATCTGGTGGCAGCTCGGCCTGATCATGGCAGCGGCCAACGTTGCGGGCAGCCAGGTGGGCAGCAAGCTTGCGCTGCGCCATGGCAGCGGCTTCGTGCGCAAGGTGTTCATCGCCGTGGTGAGCGCGCTGATCCTGAAGACGGCCTACGACGCATTCCTGCGTTGAGCATGGTGGTCGGCGTGGGGCAATAGGGGGAGCAACAACCCTCGACTGTTGCGCTCGCGCGGCTGCGGGTTAATCCCGCTTTCGCTACAAGATCGCTGTGTTAGACTCAATTCGCATTCCCGACCGAGCGGTCGGGAAATGCAGCTGCGCAACCGGGGGTAAAAAGCGCAGGACGGGAAAAAACGGGGCGATCTTCGACGTTCCCGATAGTGACGCGGATGCCGGCGCTGCATCTGCCAGAGAGCCCGAACAACGGGCCGCAACAAAAAACTGGAGGCATCCGCCGGCCGGAAGCCGGCGGATGCCTTTTTCCGTTTTTGGAACCGAAGGAGACGCAATGACATTCAAGCGTGCCAGCTTGCTGGCTCTTGCCGCCGCCAGCCTGTTCGCCGGCGCAGCCAACGCCCAGGTGAAGGTTGGAGTCACGGTATCGGCCACGGGCCCTGCCGCATCGCTCGGCATTCCCGAGAAGAATACGTTCACGCTGCTGCCGAAGGAGATCGCGGGCAAGAAGATCGAGTACATCGTGCTCGACGACGCCACCGACACGACCACGGCGGTCAAGAACACGCGCAAGCTGATCAGCGAGGACAAGGTGGACGTGGTGGTGGGTTCCACCGTGACGCCGAACTCGCTGGCGATGGTGGACGTTGCCGCCGAGAGTGAAACGCCGATGATCTCGATGGCCGCGTCGGCGCGCATTATCGAGCCGATGGATGCCAAGCGCGCGTGGATCTTCAAGACGCCGCAGAACGACTCGCACATGGCTACCGCCATTGCCGAGCACATGACCAACAACAACGTGAAGACGGTGGCGTTCATCGGCTTCGCGGATGCCTATGGCGATAGCTGGGGTCAGGAGTTCGCCAAGGTCGCCGAGATGCGCAAGATCAAGGTGGTCGCCAACGAACGGTTTGCGCGCACCGATAACTCTGTGACCGGGCAGGTGCTGAAGATGATGGGCGCCAATCCGGATGCGGTGCTGATCGCTGGTTCGGGTACGCCGGCCGCGCTGCCGGAGAAGGCGCTCAAGGAGCGCGGCTACAAGGGCAAGATCTACCAGACGCACGGTGTGGCCAACCCTGACTTCCTGCGCGTGTGCGGCAAGGACTGCGAAGGCACGTTCCTGCCTGCCGGCCCGCTGCTGGTGGCCGAGCAACTGCCTGACAGCAATCCGGTCAAGAAGCCGGCCCTGACGTACAAGACGGCTTACGAAAAGGCCTTTGGCGGTCAAGTGTCGACGTTCGGTGGCCATGCCTGGGACGCGGGCCTGCTGCTGCAGAACGCGATTCCTGAGGCGCTCAAGAAAGGTCAGCCCGGCACGAAGGAGTTCCGCAAGGCGCTGCGCGATGCGCTCGAGAAGACCACGAACCTGCCGGTGTCGCACGGCATCATCAACATGACCCCCACCGACCACCTCGGCATGGACCAGCGCGCGCGCGTGATGGTGCAGATCGTCGACGGCAAGTGGAAGCTGCAGAAGTAAGCGGGAGATAAGTCGCGCGGGGTAAGCGTGGTACGGAAGGGCGCATGGAGTTTGCCATGCGCCCTTTTTTTACCTCCGCATCCGGGCGACTACGTTTGACGGCAGTGGAGGCAGCAGCGGGAATCGTGTTGCCTTGCTTCATCCATGACAACGAGTAGACACGAGTAGACAATGGACCTATCGATTGCGGCCATTCTGGCGCAGGACGGCATCACCTCCGGCGCGATCTACGCGCTGCTGGCACTGGCGCTGGTGCTGGTGTTCTCGGTGACGCGCGTCATCTTCATCCCCCAGGGCGAGTTTGTTGCGTACGGCGCGTTGACGCTTGCAGCGATGCAGGCCGGCCACGCACCCAAGACGACATGGCTGTTGCTCACGATGGGCGTGCTGACATTTCTCTATGAGTGCGTGACCGTGATGCGCAGCCCCGAGTTGCGCAGTACCGCGCCGCGGAGGTTGGCGATTCTCGCGGGCAAGTACCTGCTGTTTCCGGGTGCCGTGCATCTGGTGGTGCAGCAGTACGGTGGTCAACCCTTGCCGATGCTCGCGCAGATCGCGCTGACGCTGCTTGTTGTGATTCCGCTCGGTCCGATGTTGTACCGGCTCGCGTACCAGCCCTTGGCGGAGGCGAGCACGCTGGTGCTGTTGATCGTATCCGTTGGGGTGCATTTCGCACTGGTGGGACTGGGGCTCGTGATGTTCGGTGCGGAGGGGTCGCGCACGACGGCGTTCTCCGATGCGCGCTTCGAAGTCGGCAGTCTCACCATATCGGGGCAAAGCCTCTGGGTCGTGGCGGTGTCGGCAGTGCTGATCGGCGCGCTCTGGTTCTACTTCGATCGCACGCTGCAGGGCAAGGCATTGCGTGCCACGGCGGTGAACCGGCTTGGCGCGCGTCTGGTCGGCATCGGTACCACGCAGGCGGGCCGCCTGTCGTTCACGCTGGCTGCGGCGATGGGTGCGCTGTGCGGCATCCTGATCGCGCCGCTGACGACGATCTACTACGAGTCCGGATTCCTGGTTGGTCTCAAGGGCTTCGTCGGAGCGATCGTCGGCGGTCTTGTCAGCTATCCGGTGGCCGCGCTTGGTGCGCTGCTGGTGGGGCTGCTTGAATCGTATTCGTCGTTCTGGGCCAGCGCGTTCAAGGAGGTGATCGTCTTCACGCTGATCCTTCCGGTGCTGTTGTGGCGCTCGCTCACGAGCCGGCATGTCGAGGAAGAGGAGTAAGCCATGACGATGCTCACCGACAAGCAGATGGAGAAGGACATGGGTTCGCGTGAAGCGCCGGCAGTTCGCGGCACGGGCGCATTGCGCAATCGCATTGCGACGCTGGCATTCGTCATCGTGCTGGCGTTGCTGCCGGTGCTGCCGACACCGGAGTTCTGGATCACGCTCGGCAACTACATTGGTCTGTACAGCATCGTGGCGATCGGGCTGGTGCTGCTGACGGGCGTTGGCGGCATGACGTCGTTCGGGCAGGCCGCGTTCGTCGGGCTCGGTGCGTACAGCACGGCATACCTGACCACACAGTTCGGGCTCTCGCCGTGGATCGGTCTGGTCGTGGGTCTGATCATCACGGTGCTGTGCGCCTATGTCATCGGATTGATCACGATGCGCATGTCCGGGCACTACCTGCCGCTGGCCACGATCGCGTGGGGACTGTCGCTGTTCTTCCTGTTCGGCAATCTCGATTTCCTTGGCAAGTACGATGGCCTGAACGGCATTCCCGTGCTGTCGCTGTTCGGCATCGAGTTGCAATCGGGCCGCTCGATGTTCTATCTGATCTGGGCGGTGGTGTTGCTCGCCGTGGTGGCGATGCACAACCTGCTGAACTCGCGCCCGGGCCGTGCCATTCGCGCACTGAAGGGCGGTGGCACGATGGCCGAGGCGATGGGCGTGAACACCGCTTGGATGAAGGTGGTGATCTTCGTCGTGGCGGCGATGCTGGCCTGTGTGTCGGGCTTCCTGTATGCGCATCTGCAACGCGCCGTGAATCCGACGCCGTTCGGTCTCAACTACGGCATCGAGTACCTGTTCATGGCCGTCGTCGGCGGTGTGGGTCATGTCTGGGGCGCGGTGCTGGGCGCAGGCGTGCTGACGATCCTCAAGGACGTGCTGCAAGGGCTGCTGCCGAAGCTGCTTGGCTCCGACGGCAACTTCGAGATCATCGTCTTCGGCGTGCTGCTCGTGCTGCTGCTGCAGCACGCGCGCGATGGCATCTGGCCGTTCATACGCAAGCTGATGCCGGCCGGGCCACCGGTGCTGGCCCCTGATACTGCGCCGCCGTTGCCGGTACGGCAGAAGCCAGAGACCGGCGAGCTGATTCTGGACGTGCGCGCGGTGCGCAAGCAGTTCGGCGGGCTCGTGGCGGTGAACGACGTGAGCTTCCAGGTGCGGGCCGGCGAGATCATCGGCCTGATCGGCCCGAATGGCGCGGGCAAGTCGACGACGTTCAACCTGGTGACCGGCGTGCTGCCGCTGACATCGGGCGAAGTGCGCTATCGGGGCGACGTGATCTCCGGTTTGCCGTCGCGCGAGATCGTCAAGCTCGGCGTGGGCCGGACCTTCCAGCACGTGCATTTGTTGCCGACGATGACGGTGCTCGAGAACGTTGCCATCGGCGCCCATCTGCGCGGCGATTTCCGTGCGCAAGGCGGTGTGTCGGCGGCGATCCTGCGCATGAACAAGATGGAGGAGCAGAAGCTGCTGTTCGAGGCGAAGCGCCAGCTGGAGCGCGTTGGACTGGCCGACTGCATGTACCTCGAAGCTGGCAGCCTTGCGCTGGGTCAGCAACGCATCCTGGAGATCGCGCGCGCATTGTGTTGCGATCCCGCGCTGCTGCTGCTCGACGAGCCTGCGGCGGGGCTGCGCTACAAGGAGAAGCAGGCGCTGGCGGACCTGCTGCGCAAGCTGAAGGGCGAGGGCATGAGCGTGCTGCTTGTCGAGCATGACATGGACTTCGTGATGAACCTGACCGACCGGCTCGTGGTGATGGAGTTCGGCACGCGCATCGCCGAAGGTGTGCCGGAGGAGGTGCAGAAGAATCCGGCAGTGCTGGAAGCCTATCTGGGCGGCATTGATTGAGGATATGAGATGAGTCTGATTCTGGAAGTGAAGGACTTGCATGTCCGCTACGGGAAGGTCGAGGCGGTGCATGGCGCGAACCTCAAGGTGGAGGCCGGCAAGATCGTGACGGTGATCGGGCCGAACGGGGCCGGCAAGTCGACGATGCTGAATGCCGTGATGGGCGCGCTGCCCGTCAGCGGGTCATCGAGCGGCTCGGTTCGGTTCCTCGGCCACGACATGGCGGGGATTCCCGTGGAGGGGCGTGTGTCGCGCGGGATGTGTCTGGTGCCGGAGAAGCGTGAACTGTTCGCGTCGATGAGCGTCGAGGACAACCTGCTGCTCGGCGCATTCCGGCGCAAGCGCGCTGGGGAACGCAACTATCTGGACCAGAAGGATGTGGTGTACGACCTGTTCCCGCGTCTGCGGGAGCGTGCGAAGCAGGAGGCGGGCACGCTGTCCGGTGGCGAGCGCCAGATGCTCGCCGTGGGGCGCGCGCTGATGGCCAAGCCGCAGTTGCTGATGCTCGATGAGCCGAGCCTTGGTCTCGCGCCGCTGATCGTCAAGGAGATCTTCCACATCATCCACAACCTTCGACAAACCGGCGTGGCGACGCTGCTGATCGAACAGAACGCGCGGGCGGCGTTGCAGGTGGCTGACTACGGGTATGTGATCGAGACCGGCGACATGGCTATGGAAGGGGAAGCGTCGGCGTTGGCGAGCAATCCAAAGGTGATCGAGACGTATCTGGGGCTGACGAAGAAAGCGGCCTGACCTGCTTTTATATTCTTATGTTTGATTGACGACGCCAATATGGCGTCGTTTTTATTTGTTTATCATATAGTAAGCCGATGATCATTCATGCAATAGATATATAGTCGATATTACTTCGAGCCGATATCTATCGCTGCGGCTGAGAGCAGCCAATCTCGAAAGGCAGTCAGGGCAGGATGGTCGCGTCTCTCACGTGGCGCGCACAGGAAGTAACCGCGATTGAGCCGGATCGGAAGATCGAAAGGCGCGACGACCTGCCCAGCCTGTAGTGCATCGCGTACCAGGCATCTCTGCAAGACCGCCACGCCCATGTCGGCCTTCACGGCCTCGAGCAGGATCGAGACCTGGTCGAAGCCCCTGGCAAGTGTGGGCGCAGCACTGGGTACGCCGGCCGCGCGCAGCCAGTTCTGCCAGTTCGCGGGTGCAGTGGTGTGGTAGAGCAAGGGTTCGTCGAGCAACTCGTCCGGCGATTGCCACTGCCGCGTCTCGGCGCGGGCAGGGTGGCAGACCGGCACCATTTCACGTCCGATCACATAATCGGCCTGCCAGCCCGGCCACTGGCCCGCTTCGCCCGCCAGGATTGCGGCATCCGGCCGGGCGCCGGAGAAGTCCTCGTCGCGCCGATAGGGGACGAAGTCCAGGTGAATCTCTGGATGGCGACGCTGGAAGTCCGGCAGGCGCGGAACGAGCCAGACACTGGCCAGCGTGGGGACGGCAGACAGGATCAGATGATGGCGGCGATCCGTCGCAAGCATGGATGTGCTGGCGGTCTCAATGGCTGCCAAGTGCACCGCGATCGCCTCCAGATAGCTGCGGCCGGCGTCGGTCAGGGTCAGACGATGGGCGTTGCGATGGATCAGCGGTTGGCCGAAGTGGGATTCCAGGCGAGATATCGCCCGGCTGATGGCGCCCTGGGTGACGCACAGTGTCTCGGCCGCACGCGTGAAACTGCCCAACCGGGCCGCCGTGGCGAACGCGTGCAGCTCTGACATCGACGGGGAACGGATGCGCATGACCGGGCCGCCTAGGATGATCTTTGGTAATGGAAGCGTGCAATATAGTCGTTTGTGCAGGGCCGGTAAACTCCCGACACTCGCTGCTCGGTACCCCGAAATTCGAGAACGAGAAGAGGAGTTTGATCAGATGACCCGAGTCCGCAATGCTGCCAGCACGCGCCGGCATTTCCTGCTTTCCACCGCCGTGTCCGCTGCAGTGGGTACGCTTGCCACGGTTGGTTTGACGGCGTCGGCGTTCGCGCAATCCAACTATCCAAACAAGCCGATCCGCCTGGTTGTGCCATTCGCCGCGGGTGGCTCGACGGATCTGTCGGCGCGTCTCGTTGCGGAGTTCGCAGGGCGTGAGCTGGGGCAGACCATCGTCGTCGACAACAAGGGCGGGGCCGGCGGTTCGATCGGCATGGAGCAAGTGGCACGTGCCACGCCGGACGGCTACACGATCGGCATGGCCACGGTCAGCACGCACGGGTCCAACCCGGCGGTCTATCCGAAGCTCGGCTATGACCCGATCAAGGACTTCGCTCCGGTGACCAACGTAGTGGCGATTCCGAGTGTGTTCGCCGTACATCCGAGCGTGCCCGCCAAGACAATGCAGGAATTCATCGCCCTGGCGAAGGCGCACCCGGGCAAGTACACGTTCGCATCGCCGGGCGCGGGGTCGCTGGGTCATGTGAACATCGAGAACTTCATGATGCTGGCCAAGATCGATCTGCTGCATGTGCCGTACAAGGGCGCGGGTCTGGCGCTCAACGATGCGGTGGCGGGACAGGTCAATGCGATCACCGACAACCTGTCGTCGACGCTTCCCCACGTGAAAGCGGGCCGGCTGCGTGCGCTGGCGGTGCTCGGGGCGCAGCGGTCGGCACAGTTGCCCAATGTGCCGACCTATGCCGAACTCGGTTTCAAGGACATGGGTGAGGGCGGCTGGTTCGGCATCGTCGCGCCGGCCGGTACGCCCCAGCCGGTGATCGACAAGCTGAATGCCGCAATCCACAAGGCCATGCAGAACCCCGAGTTCAAGCGGAAGGTGGAGGAGTCGGGTGGCACGCTGGTGCCGACGACGCCTGACCAGTTCAAGGCGCAAATCCAGCAATCGATCGCCCGCTACGCCCGTGTGGTCAAGGCCGCCAACATCAAGCTGGACTAAGCCATGACGACGTTTGAAGCAGTGCGGGGCGACGCGCCGGTGGGGCCGTTCCTCTTGTTTGCGCCCGAAGGCGCGGCGTTGCCGCTGGTCTGTGACTCGCCACATAGCGGCATCCACTACCCGACGGACTTCGGTGCGGCCGTGCCTCTGCAGCGGCTGCGTGGCGGGGAAGATACGCATATCGATGCGTTGTGGTCCGCCATCCCGAAGGTCGGCGGCACGCTGATTGGGGCGACCTTTCCGCGCGTTTATATCGACCCAAACCGGATGCTCGACGATCTGGATCCGGAGTTGCTGGCAACATCCTGGCCGACACCCCTGTCGCCTGGGGAGAAGACCAGGCTCGGCTACGGTCTGGTCTGGCGCAATATCGATGCTGCCACCCCGATCTACGATCGTAAGCTGACAGTGGACGAGGTGCGGACCCGAATCGATCGCTATTACCGTCCGTACCATGCGGCGCTGTCGACAGCGGTGGAGTCTGCGTACGCGCGCTTCGGCGCGGTTTGGCATCTGAACCTGCACTCGATGCCGAACAATGCCTATGAGCGCCTGAAGATCCAGAGCCCGCATCCGTTGGCTGACTTCGTGCTCGGGGACCGGGACGGGACCACCTGCGAGCCGGGTATCGTCGATCTGGTCGAGCGGGAGTTGAGGGGCATGGGCTACACCGTCGCACGTAATGACCCGTACAAGGGCGTGCAGCTGATCGCGCAGATTGGCCGCCCGGCCGAGCGGCGCAATAGTCTGCAGATTGAGATCCGGCGGCCGCTGTATATGGATGAAGCCAGCAAGGTGCCGAATGCTGGTTTCGAAACCCTGCAGCGAGACCTGGGTGTGCTGAGCGGGAAGGTGGCGGCATACATCCGGAGCCAGATCTGAGGGCACGTTTCACGTGAAACATGTGAGGCAAAGTAGGGCAGAGGGAAGGCCCCGCGGAAGCGGGGCCTTCTTCTTTTGGCTCGGGAGTGTTTCACGTGAAACACACTTTGCCTCGCCAGGTACCGCACACGCCATGTTTCACGTGAAACATCGTGTCCAACCGAAGGCGGGGAATCGATTGCCGCTATAATTCGACATCCCGATTTTTCCCGCCCAGCCTCCCGGAGGAGGTGTCCCATGCTTTACCCGAAAGAATTCGACGTCATAGTCGTCGGCGGTGGTCACGCCGGCACCGAAGCAGCCCTTGCCGCCGCGCGCATGGGCTGCCAGACGCTGCTTCTGAGCCACAACATCGAAACGTTGGGGCAGATGAGCTGCAATCCGTCGATCGGTGGCATCGGCAAGGGGCATCTGGTCAAGGAAGTGGACGCCATGGGCGGCGCGATGGCTGCCGCCACCGATGAGGCGGGCATCCAGTTCCGCATCCTGAACTCCAGCAAGGGCCCGGCCGTTCGGGCGACCCGTGCCCAGGCGGACCGAGTGCTGTATCGCAAGGCCATCCGGACGCGGCTGGAGAACCAGCCAAACCTGATGCTGTTCCAGCAGGCCGTGGATGACCTGATGGTGGAGGGTGACCGCGTGGTCGGTGCTCGTACCCAGGTTGGCATCGACTTTCGCGCGCGCGCGGTGGTGCTGACGGCTGGTACCTTCCTGGACGGCAAGATCCACGTTGGCCTCGATAACTACACGGGCGGTCGTGCGGGCGACCCTGCAGCCGTGTCGTTGTCGGCGCGTCTCAAGGAACTGAAACTGCCGCAAGGTCGCCTGAAGACCGGTACGCCGCCGCGCATTGACGGCCGCACGATCGATTTTTCGGTGATGGAAGAGCAGCCCGGCGACCTGGACCCGGTGCCGGTGTTCTCGTTCCTGGGCCGTCCGGAGCAACATCCGCAACAACTGCCGTGCTGGATTACCCATACCAATAGCCGTACCCACGATGTCATCCGCGGCGGCCTTGATCGCTCGCCGATGTACACCGGTGTGATCGAAGGGGTAGGGCCGCGCTACTGCCCGAGCATCGAGGACAAGATCCATCGCTTTGCCAGCAAGGAAAGCCATCAGATCTTCCTGGAGCCAGAAGGGCTGACGACCAACGAGTTCTATCCGAACGGCATCTCGACGAGCCTGCCTTTCGACGTACAGCTTGAGCTTGTTCACTCGATTCGAGGACTGGAGAACGCACATATCCTGCGTCCGGGCTATGCGATCGAGTATGACTACTTCGACCCGCGCGGGTTGAAGTCGTCGCTGGAGAGCAAGGCAATTGAGGGGTTGTTCTTCGCCGGCCAGATTAATGGCACGACCGGCTACGAGGAAGCGGCGGCGCAGGGTCTGCTGGCCGGGATCAACGCCGGTTGCTACGTACGCGAACGCGACGCCTGGACGCCGCGCCGCGACCAGGCATATCTCGGTGTGCTGGTCGATGACCTGATCACGCGAGGCGTGACCGAGCCATACCGCATGTTCACCAGCCGTGCGGAGTTCCGCCTGAGCCTTCGCGAGGACAACGCGGACATGCGTCTGACCGAAATCGGTCGCGAACTCGGTGTGGTGGACGATGTGCGCTGGGATGCCTTCAATCGGAAGCGCGACGCTGTTTCACGTGAAACAGAGCGACTCAAGAGCACCTGGGTCAATCCGACCTTGTTGCCCGAGGCTGACGCCGTCCCGCTGCTCGGTAAGGGCATCGAACGCGAATACTCGCTCGCAGACCTGCTGCGCCGTCCCGAAGTCCGTTATGAGGCGCTTGTCGCGCTGCAGGATGGCCGCTTTGCACCGGAAGCGCCGCTCGACGAAGACAAGATGCTTGCCGAGCAGATTCGCGAGCAGATCGAGATCGGTATCAAGTACCACGGCTATATCGCACGCCAGGCTGCCGAAGTGGACAAGCTTGAAGCCAACGAGTCGACCAAGCTGCCGCCGAACTTCGACTATACCGAGGTGCGTGGCCTGGGCTTCGAGGTGAGCCAGAAGCTGAACCAGCATCGCCCGGAAACGCTGGGTCAGGCTTCGCGTATCTCCGGCGTGACGCCTGCGGCTATCTCGCTGCTGTTGGTACACCTGAAGAAGAAGGGCATGGGGCGCGCCGCGACCCAGACATCGGCAACCCCGGTGGCCGGCAATGGACAGGAGGCTGCCTGAGTGGGTGGTTCCCGACATTTCGCGGTCGACGACGCCGCGCAACGCCGCCGGCTCGAAGCCGGACTGAACGCGATCGGGCTGGCACTGACGCCAGCCCAGATCGATACGCTTTTTGCGTACCTGACGCTGCTCCGCAAATGGAATGGCGTCTACAACCTAACCGCGATTCGTCATCCTGACGAAATGCTCACGCATCATCTGCTCGATTCGCTGACGGCTGTCCCGGCGTTGGCCGAAGCCGCTCGCTCCGCAAACGTGGCACAGGGCGCGCGGGGCAGGGTGCTCGACGTCGGCTCGGGCGGTGGGATGCCGGGCATGCCGCTGGCGATCTCGTGCCCGGATGTGTCGGTGCTGATGGTCGACATCGTGCAGAAAAAGACCGCATTCCTGACGCAGTGCCGTGCCCAGTTGCACCTGACCAATGCGGCCGCCCACTGGGGGCCTGTGGAAAAGATCGACGACGCGCAGGGCTATGCCGTGATCACCTCGCGAGCATTCGCAGAATTGACCGATTTCGTGACGTTGTCCGGGCACCTGCTGGCGCCGGGCGGAAAGCTGATCGCCATGAAGGGAGTTTATCCGCAGGCGGAGATCGATCGCATGGAAGCGGCCGGTCTGATGGCTGACTGGCAGGTGGAAGCGGTACCGAAACTGGTAGTACCTGAGCTCGATGTGGAACGGCACCTTGTTGTGCTGTCCCGGCGTTGAAATCGGTTGGGTAATTTATTGAGCACATGTTCCGCATGGCGGAATTGTGCACTGAGGAGCTGCAAGCGCATATGGCCAAGGTATTCGTGATCGCAAACCAGAAGGGCGGCGTCGGCAAAACCACCAC
Source organism: Cupriavidus sp. HY129 (assembly GCF_059492215.1). Taxonomy (NCBI): domain Bacteria; kingdom Pseudomonadati; phylum Pseudomonadota; class Betaproteobacteria; order Burkholderiales; family Burkholderiaceae; genus Cupriavidus; species Cupriavidus sp. HY129. Next base: position 3,455,657 of record NZ_CP083254.1, on the reverse strand, counting down.
CACGGTGAACCTGGCCGCCGGCCTTGCAGCGCAGGACCAGCGCGTCTTGCTGGTCGACCTTGATCCGCAGGGCAATGCCTCGATGGGGTCGGGCATCGACAAGCAGGCGCTGGAACACAGCGTGTACCAGGTACTGGTGGGGCTCGCCACGGTCCCCGAGGCGCGCCAGCGATCCGAATCGGGGCGCTATGACGTGCTGCCTGCCAACCGTGAACTGGCTGGTGCCGAAGTGGAACTGGTCGAGCTCGACCAGCGCGAACGTCGGCTCAAGCAGGCGCTGGCTGAAGTCGATGAGGAATACGACTTCGTGCTGATCGATTGCCCGCCGTCGCTGTCGCTGCTGACGCTGAACGGCCTGTGCGCGGCGCACGGTGTGATCGTGCCGATGCAGTGCGAGTACTTCGCGCTCGAAGGACTGTCGGACCTCGTCAACACGATCAAGCAGGTACATGCGAACCTGAATCGCGACCTCAAGGTGATCGGGTTGCTGCGCGTCATGTTCGATCCGCGCGTGACGCTGCAGCAGCAGGTGTCGGCCCAACTCGAGGCCCACTTCGGCGACAAGGTATTCAAGACTGTGATTCCGCGTAATGTGCGTCTGGCCGAAGCGCCTTCCTATGGCATGCCGGGCGTGGCGTTCGATGCCTCGTCCAAGGGCGCGAAGGCGTATCTCGATTTCGGCGCGGAGATGATCGCGCGCGTGCGACAGCTCGGCTGAGCACGTCACTGAAACAGCAGGGAAGGGACAGCAAGGATGGCGACGATGAGTACCGCAAAGAAGAAGGGACTGGGTCGGGGGCTGGAAGCACTGCTCGGCGGCCCTGCAGAGATCGTTGAAACCTCGAAGCAGGAGGGTGCGCCGTCTGTGCTGCGCGTCGATCAGCTTCAGCCTGGCAAGTACCAGCCGCGCACGCGCATGGACGAAGGCGCGCTCCAGGAACTGGCCGCGAGCATTCGCGCTCAGGGGCTGATGCAGCCGATTCTGGTGCGCCGCGTGGCCGAGCCTGATCGCTACGAGATCATCGCCGGTGAGCGCCGCTACCGCGCTTCGAAGCTTGCGGGTCTCGACAAGGTGCCGGTGCTCGTGAAGGACGTCGCCGACGAGGCTGCGGCCGCCATGGCGCTGATCGAGAACATCCAGCGTGAAGACCTGAACCCGCTGGAAGAGGCGCAAGGCATCATGCGCCTGATCCGCGAATTCCGTTTCACGCACGAGCAGGCGGCCGAATCCGTGGGTCGCTCGCGCAGTGCGGTATCGAATCTGCTGCGTCTGCTCAATCTTGCCGCACCTGTCCAGACCATGCTGATGGCTGGCGATCTCGACATGGGACACGCGCGCGCGTTGCTGGCTGTCGACGGCGCGAATCAGATCACGCTGGCCAACCAGATCGTCAACAAACGGTTGTCCGTGCGCGAGACCGAGAAGCTGGTGGCATCGACGCTCAAGCCGTTTGATCTGAAGTCCCTGAAGCAGAAGTCGGGCAATGGCACACGCGATGTGGCGCGGCTCGAAGAAGAGCTTTCCGATACGCTGGGCCTGTCTGTGCAGATCAAGCTCGGCGCGCGTGGCAAGGGCCAGCTCACGATTCACTTCGCCAGCAACGACGCACTGGACGGTGTGCTCACGCGCCTGCGCGAACCGCAGGCCAGCGCCTAACCTGTTCCATACATTCCGGCAACCTATTCCTTGCGGTTGCCGGAAGGTTGTCGGTCTCGCGCGACACGTATACAGCGTTCCGCTGATCTGCGCGATTACCGAACGCCGTCGACGGGAATAGCGGTCGTGCAGTCGCTGACGGATCCGACATCATGCGCGCCAATGCTGGCGCAATCCAATTACGTTTCAGATCGTTGCGGCGCAATATCCGGCCAGCCATCATGAAGGCGTGATAGCAGCCGTTGTGCGAAATTCACTGCAAGCAATCTGAAAGCAGATTGACTGATGTTAGCGATTCCTAATAGAATCGTGCGGTTTGAATTCTGGCCGGGCCTGAAAAGTTCCGGCCTGGAATGAGGCAGGGCAGGTGGTGGTTCGAGACCGTCAGCAGGACCGTTCGCAAGCCGGCAAGGCGTCCGGAAACGATCGTCGAGATGAGCGCCAGCAAGACGCGTGGCGTGACGACGATTGGGATGATAGCGCCGAGCGCGAGGAAGTAGCTGTCGATCCGCTGTCACATGCTGAAGCGGTGAAGCTGCTTGGCGAGCGTGCGTTGCGTCCATCGCGCATGACGCCCGGCAAGGTGGTACTGGCACAGGTCGCCGTGACGCTGTTGTCGGCGCTTGCTTGGGCGATATTCGCGCATGAGCATGCGCCGTCGGGCTGGTCGGCCTTGCTCGGCGGCATGGTGTGTGTGATCCCCAGTGGCTTCTTTGCGTTGCGCCTGTGGATGTCGCGCAGGCAGCCGACGGTTGGCGGCCTGGTGGCCGGCGAGGCAATCAAGGTGTTCAGTACCGTCGCACTGTTCGTGCTGGTGGTGGTGCTGTACCGCGATCTGCGCTGGATACCGATGCTCGTCACGTTCTTGCTGGTGTTGAAGACTTACTGGGTGGCGCTCGCAATTCGCTAGGCGGTGCGGGCACTGGTTGCAGATGAGGCAACCCCCGGGGAAATCAAGAGGTTTCAAGCGCGATGCGTCACAACGGTGCCGTGTCGCGTGACTAAGGTTTGCCAAGAATAACTAGTCGTCCTTGCTCCATGCGGTGACCGGTCATGTGACCGAAGGCTAAGCAAGACGTGTACCGGGAGTCGGCCGAAGGCGGGTTTCCGATGTCAGATTTCGCAATATACGGTTCGTTTCGACATGTCAGCTGAAGCTACTCAAGGCGCGGAGCACGTGCTCACACCCTCAGGCTATATCGCCGAACACTTGCAGAACTTTAATTCGGTCGGCGGCAAGCAGCATTCCGTGGTCGATTTCAGTGTCCTGAACTACGACACTGTGTTCTGGTCGGTGCTGTGCGGCGTGATCGCCATCCTGTTCCTCTACATGGCCGCTCGCCGTGTGACGGCCGGCGTGCCGGGCCGTTTCCAGGCCTTCGTGGAAATGATCGTCGAGATGGTGGACGACCAGGCCAAGGGAATCATTCACGGCGACCGCTCGTGGATCGCTCCGCTCGCGCTGATGGTGTTCTGCTGGATCACCATGATGAACGCGATCGACTTGATCCCTGTGGATTGGGTCACCGGCCTGAACGGTCTGCTGGGCATCTTCCACATCCATCTTCCGCACCACCGCGCAGTGGCCACGGCCGACCTGAACGGCACGCTGGGCATGTCGTGCTCGGTTCTGGTGCTGATGATCTACTACAGCTTCAAGATCAAGGGCGCGGGCGGCTTCATGCACGAACTGTTCTCGGCCCCGTTCGGCGCCAAGTGGTATCTGGCCCCGTTCAACCTGATCCTGAACATCATCGAATTCCTGGCCAAGGCCGTTTCGCTCGGCATGCGGTTGTTCGGCAACATGTACGCCGGCGAACTCGTGTTCCTGCTGATCGCGCTGCTGGGTTCCATCTGGACGTTTAGTGCTGATCTGAGCGCGCTGGGCTTCGTTGGACATGTGGTTGCCGGTACCGTCTGGGCCATCTTCCACATCCTGATCGTTCTGCTGCAGGCATTCATTTTCATGATGCTGACGCTGGTGTATATCGGCCAGGCTCACGATCACCACTGATTTTCGGTTTTTGGTTTTTTGGTTTTTTGGTTCTAAGTCTCTCTAAATTAAAGGAGTCATCATGCAAGCATATCTCGCCAACATCCAGGGTCTGACCGCTATCGGTATCGGCATCATCATCGGTCTGGGCGCTATCGGCGCCTGCCTGGGTATCGCCCTGATGGGTGGCAAGTACATCGAAGCGTGCGCACGTCAGCCTGAGCTGATGAACCCGCTGCAAACCAAGATGTTCCTGCTGGCTGGCCTGATCGACGCTGCATTCCTGATCGGTGTGGGTGTTGCAATGCTGTTCGCCTTCGCCAACCCGCTGCTGTCCGTCATTCAGTAAGTCTTTTCGGTCTGCATGATGCTGACGGGCGGCGTGGGCCTCAGTCCGATGGCCTGGCCGCCCTTGTGCATTTATCTGTAGTTTGATTACCGAAAGGAACACACCATGAATCTGAACGCAACGTTTTTTGCGCAGATGGTCGTGTTCTTCATCCTGTGGTGGGTTGTTGCCAAATTCATTTGGCCGCCGCTGGTGAAGGCGCTCGACGAACGCGCAAAGAAGATCGCCGATGGCCTCGCCGCTGCCGAAAAAGGCAAGGCGGAGCTTGAACTCGCCAACAAGCGTGTGGACCAGGCTATGGCCGAAGCCCGCACCGAAGGCGCCCAACGTGTGGCCGACGCTGAAAAGCGTGCCCAGTTGACTGCCGACGAGATCAAGCAGAACGCCCAGGCAGAAGCCGCACGCATCATCGCTCAGGCCAAGGCCGAAGCAGAACAGCAAGTGACCCGCGCGCGTGAATCGCTGCGCGACCAGGTCGCTGTGCTGGCCGTGAAGGGTGCAGAGCAGATCCTCAAGCGTGAAGTGAACGCGCAGGTCCACGCAGACCTGCTCAATCAACTCAAGGCTGAGCTCTAATCATGGCTGAAACCGCAACCATTGCCCGTCCCTACGCGGAGGCGCTCTTCCGCGTCGCCAGTGAAGCCGGTGCAGGCAACCTGGGTGCATGGTCCGAGCTGGTGTCGGAAATGGGGCAGGTTGCCGCCAATCCCGACATGCAGGCGCTCGCCACCGACCCGAACATTTCCGGCGACAAGCTCGAGGAAGTGTTCCTGTCGGTGCTGAAGAGCCCGGTCAACGACGAAGCTCGCCGCTTCGTGAAGCTGCTGGTGGAAAACAGCCGCCTGACAGCGTTGCCGGAAATCGCCGAACAGTTCCATGCGCTCAAGAACGCCCGCGAGGGCTCGTCCGATGTCGAGATCACCAGTGCATTCCCGCTGGACGCCTCGCAGACGAACGAACTGGTCGCCGCACTCGAACGCAAGTTCGGCCGCAAGCTGTACGCAAAGGTGGCGGTGGACCCGTCGCTGATCGGTGGCGTAAGCGTCAAGGTCGGTGACGAAGTGCTCGACACCTCCGTGCGCTCGCGTCTGGCTGCCATGCAAGCCGCGCTGACCGCCTGACCGCAACGGCCGACGGATTGAAGAATTAGGAGCATTGTGATGCAACTGAACCCCTCAGAAATCAGCGAGCTGATCAAGTCCCGCATCTCGGGTCTTGGCGCCGACGCTGAAGTGCGCAACACCGGCACGGTAATTTCCGTGACCGATGGTATCTGCCGCGTGCACGGCCTGTCCGGCGTGATGCAGGGCGAGATGCTGGAATTCCCGGGTAACACCTACGGCCTGGCACTGAACCTCGAGCGCGACTCGGTGGGTGCCGTGGTTCTGGGTGAGTACGAACACATTTCGGAAGGCGATACGGTCAAATGTACCGGCCGCATTCTGGAAGTGCCGGTTGGCAAGGAACTGCTGGGCCGCGTGGTGAACACGCTGGGTCAGCCGATCGACGGCAAGGGCCCGATCAACGCCAAGGAAACGGACGTGATCGAGAAGGTCGCTCCGGGCGTGATCGCGCGTCAGTCGGTGAGCCAGCCGGTGCAGACCGGTCTGAAGTCGATCGACGCGATGGTGCCGATCGGCCGTGGCCAGCGTGAGCTGATCATTGGCGACCGCCAGACCGGCAAGACCGCCGTGGCCGTCGACTCGATCATCAACCAGAAGGGCAAGGGCGTCTTCTGCGTGTACGTGGCAATCGGCCAGAAGGCTTCGACGATCTCCAACGTGGTGCGCAAGCTGGAAGAGCACGGCGCCATGGAGTACACGATCGTCGTGGCCGCAACGGCTTCGGACTCGGCCGCCATGCAGTACCTGGCTGCCTACGCCGGCTGCACGATGGGCGAGTACTTCCGCGACCGCGGTGAAGACGCGCTGATCGTTTATGACGATCTGACGAAGCAGGCCTGGGCCTACCGTCAGGTGTCGCTGCTGCTGCGCCGCCCGCCGGGCCGCGAAGCCTACCCTGGCGACGTGTTCTACCTGCACTCGCGTCTGCTCGAGCGCGCTGCCCGCGTGAACGAAGACTACGTGGCCAAGTTCACGAACGGCGCCGTTACCGGCAAGACCGGTTCGCTGACCGCGCTGCCCGTGATCGAAACGCAGGCTGGTGACGTGTCCGCATTCGTGCCGACCAACGTGATCTCGATTACCGACGGTCAGATCTTCCTGGAAACCGACCTGTTCAACGCCGGTATCCGCCCCGCTATCAACGCCGGTATTTCGGTGTCGCGTGTGGGTGGTGCAGCGCAGACCAAGGTCGTCAAGAAGCTGTCCGGTGGTATCCGTACCGACTTGGCCCAGTACCGTGAACTGGCTGCGTTCGCGCAGTTTGCTTCGGACCTGGACGACGCTACCCGCAAGCAGCTCGAGCGCGGCCGCCGCGTGACCGAACTGCTCAAGCAGCCGCAATACCAGCCGCTGCAGGTGTGGCAGCTCGCCGCGTCGCTGTATGCCGCCAACAACGGCTTCCTCGACAACGTCGACGTGAAGGACATTCTGCCGTTCGAGAAGGGCCTGCACGACCACCTGAAGACCAAGTTCGCCGACCTCGTCAACCGCATCGAAGATACCAAGGATCTGTCGAAGGAAGACGAAGCCGCCCTGCGTGCAGCGATCGAGGATTTCAGGAAGTCCGCCGCGTTCTAACCGCGTGATTCCATGTGTTGCGCCGGGCGCGCCGTAAGGCGCGTGGCGCGGCACAAGTGGAGAGGAAGATATGGCCGGAACGAAAGAGATTCGAACCAAGATCAAGAGCGTGCAAAACACGCGCAAGATCACCAAGGCGATGGAGATGGTCGCCGCATCCAAGATGCGCAAGGCGCAGGAACGGATGCGCAACGCCCGCCCCTACGCCGAGAAAGTGCGGAATATCGCGGCGCACCTGGCCTCTGCCAACCCCGAGTTCAAGCATCCGTTCATGGTGGCACGCGACGTCAAGCGCGCCGGCATGATCGTGGTGACGACCGACAAGGGTCTGTGCGGTGGCCTGAACACCAACGTGCTGCGCGCGGTGACCAACGAACTGAAAGACCTGCAGGGCCAGGGCGTGAACGTGCAAGCGACCGCCATCGGTACCAAGGGCATGCAGTTCCTGGGTCGCATCGGCGCCAAGGTGGTCTCGCATGTGGTGCAGCTGGGTGACACCCCGCATCTGGAAAAGCTGATCGGCGCGATCAAGGTTCAGCTTGACGCCTATACCAACGGCGAAGTCGACGCGGTGTACTTGGCATATACCAAGTTCATCAACACGATGAAGCAGGAGCCGATGGTCGAGCAACTGCTGCCGCTGGCAGCGGACAAGCTGAGCCAGACCGAAGATGAAAAGCGCGCCTACTCGTGGGATTACATCTACGAGCCCGACGCCCAGACCGTTGTGGAAGAGCTGCTCGTCCGCTACGTCGAAGCGCTGGTGTACCAGGCCGTGGCCGAGAACATGGCGTCGGAGCAATCCGCGCGTATGGTGGCCATGAAGGCTGCATCCGACAACGCCAAGAACGTGATCGGCGAACTGCAACTGGTCTACAACAAGACCCGTCAGGCAGCGATTACGAAGGAACTGTCGGAAATCGTCAGCGGTGCCGCTGCGGTCTAAGGCGTCAAGAATTCAAGCTATCGGAGATACGAAATGAGTATCGGAAATATTGTGCAGTGCATTGGCGCCGTGGTGGACATCGAGTTCCCGCGCGACGCAATGCCGAAGGTGTACGACGCACTCGTGCTCGAAGAGGGCAACGACAAGTCGTTCGCCGAGAAGGGTCTGACCTTCGAAGTGCAGCAACAGCTCGGCGACGGCGTGGTGCGTACCATTGCCCTGGGCTCGTCGGACGGCCTGCGCCGTGGCATGTCGGTGAAGGGCACCGGTGCCCCCATCTCCGTGCCGGTTGGCCACGGCACGCTGGGTCGCATCATGGACGTGCTGGGTCGCCCGATCGACGAAGCTGGTCCGATCGAAGCTGACGAAAAGCGCGCGATTCACCAGAAGGCACCGAAGTTCGACGAACTGTCGCCGTCGGTTGACCTGCTGGAAACGGGTATCAAGGTTATCGACCTGGTATGCCCGTTCGCGAAGGGCGGTAAGGTGGGTCTGTTCGGTGGCGCCGGTGTGGGCAAGACCGTGAACATGATGGAACTCATCAACAACATCGCCAAGCAGCACAGCGGTCTGTCGGTGTTTGCCGGCGTGGGCGAGCGTACCCGTGAAGGGAACGACTTCTACCACGAAATGAAGGACTCGAACGTGCTCGACAAGGTGGCCATGGTGTTCGGCCAGATGAACGAGCCGCCGGGCAACCGTCTGCGCGTGGCGCTGACCGGCCTGACGATGGCCGAGCGCTTCCGTGACGAAGGCCGTGACATCCTGTTCTTCGTCGACAACATCTACCGCTACACGCTGGCCGGTACCGAAGTGTCGGCACTGCTGGGCCGTATGCCTTCCGCCGTGGGCTATCAGCCGACGCTGGCTGAAGAAATGGGCAAGCTGCAGGAGCGTATTACGTCGACCAAGACTGGCTCGATCACGTCGATCCAGGCCGTGTACGTGCCTGCGGATGACTTGACCGACCCGTCGCCGGCTACCACGTTCCTGCACCTGGACTCGACCGTCGTGCTGTCGCGTGACATCGCCGCGCTGGGTATCTACCCTGCCGTCGACCCGCTCGACTCGACCTCGCGCCAGCTGGATCCGCAAGTCGTGGGTACGGAACACTACGAAGTGGCCCGCCGCGTTCAGCAGACCCTGCAGCGCTACAAGGAACTGCGCGACATCATCGCGATTCTGGGCATGGACGAACTGTCGCCGGAAGACAAGCTCTCCGTGTCGCGTGCGCGTAAGATCCAGCGTTTCCTGTCCCAGCCGTTCCACGTGGCCGAAGTGTTCACGGGTTCGCCGGGCAAGTACGTGCCGCTGAAGGAAACCATCCGTGGTTTCAAGATGCTGGTGGATGGCGAGTGCGATCACCTGCCCGAGCAGGCGTTCTACATGGTTGGCTCGATCGACGAAGCCTTCGAGAAGGCCAAGAAGCTTCAGTAAGCAGCGTCTTTCGCCTTCATGCGCCGTTGCGGCTGTCCTGGCGAAGTCAGCCGGTGTACGTGGCAGCCGCGAGCATGAGGGCGAGACACATGCTTCCTGATTTCGGGAAGCCAACGCTTTCTGAAGAAAGGATCAAATATGGCAACCATTCTTGTAGACGTCGTCAGCGCGGAAGCGTCGATCTTCTCCGGTCAGGCGAAGTTCGTGGCGCTGCCGGGCGAGTCGGGTGAACTGGGTATCCTGCCGGGTCACACGCCGCTGATTACCCGCATCCAGCCGGGCGCGGTGCGCATCGAGAAGGAAGACGGCGGCGAAGAGTTCGTGTTCGTTGCCGGCGGCATTCTCGAAGTGCAGCCCCAGCACGTCACTGTGCTGGCCGATACCGCGATTCGCGGTACGGATCTGGATGAGGCCAAGGCTAGCGAAGCCAAGCGCGCGGCCGAGGAATTGCTGCAGAATCAGAGCAGCGATCTGGATCTGGCGCGTGCCCAGAGCGAACTGGCCGTGGCCGCTGCGCAGCTTGCTGCAATCGCCCGCCTGCGTCGTAAGAAGTAAGCATTTAAGTCGTACCGCCGCGCTGTTGTATTTTTGGCGCGGCACTAAAAAAGGCAGCCCGCGGGCTGCCTTTTTTTTCTGACGGGCGCTATATTTCGTGGCCTGGACCACAAAAAAAAGCGCGCGGGCCGGGGAGGCTCCGCGCGGACGGGAAAATCCCTTCGAGGGGTCAATTCGAAGGAACGGGTACGGTCCAGGCTACTCTTACACGCGCATCGGAGTGTTCTCTCCGCAACATGCGCACCGGTCTTCCTGGTTTTCCGGATCAACCAGCAACATCTGCTGGGCTGGTCCGGATAAATCTGGTCACTACCTGAGGGGCTTTCTTCAGCGCCCCATATTTTCAATGCTTTAGCGGCGGGGGGCGCCTCACACCAAGCATCGGTCTGTCAATGCATTGTGGGGGAAACTTCTGGCCATGGCAGTAACAAAATGTATCGTTTTGCAAGTAGTTGAAAGGCGGCCGCGTATGGATACGTCGTTCTGAACACTTTCTGGCTTGCTTGAAAGCGTTTTCATCGCGTGTTCCGTCATAATGTGCGCCAGGAAGTGCAAAAACGAAGACTTGCTAGTGTCTTGAATGCATTACGTTTTCTGCCCATTAATAGGCCGTGTTCCCCACATTCGGGGGATAAGAAAAATCGGGTTTCCGATTTTGTGTTCGGCAGCGCATTCAGCGTTACGATTCGAAACGGTTAGCAAAGCGATTTTCGAAGTTTCCGATGGCCATCGACCCCCAGCTACTCAGCTATTACCGCCAGATGGCGGACCTGTACTCCAACGAACCCATTCCCGAGGATGCCGCAGCGCGGCGCTCGCGCTTCGAGGATGTGGCCGCACGCTCGCGTCTGCCGGACCCCGAGGAGATCTCCGTAACCGACCTCGCGATCCCGGTGGACGGCGCGGCGTTGACGGTGCGCTTGTTCAGGCCCGCCAGTGTTGAGCAGCCTCGACTGATTGTCTATTTCCACGGTGGTGGCTGGGTCGTCGGCTCGCCGGAAACGCATCACACGGTGGCGGCGCTGCTGGCAGCCGACACCCAGTGCGTCGTCGCCAGTGTCGACTACAGGCTGGCCCCGGAATACGCGTTTCCAACCCCTTGTGACGATGCGGTGGCAGCCGTGCAATGGCTCGCTGCATCGCGCGAGTCGCTTGGCGTGCATCCAGATTTTCTCGCCGTGGCTGGCGACAGCGCAGGCGCGCATCTGGCTGCGGCAGCGGCCCGGGTCGTCAACGAGCAGCGCCGTGCGCATATCGTCCAGGCGCAGTTGCTGATCTACCCCGTGGCCGCGCCATTGCTCACGACCGAGAGCTATCGCGCGTTCGCGAACGGGCCTGGTCTCACCCGCGACGAGATGGCGTGGTACTGGACGCAATTCATCGGCGCCGAAGAACTAGCCAAGGGCGCCGAGCAGGACGATCCCCGGATCCATTTGATGGCATCGCCGCCCGCCATGTTGCCCCCCGCCAGCGTGGTGCTTGTGGCGGCCAATGACGTGCTGCGTGATGACGGCCTGGCCTACGCCAACTTCCTCGTGCGCCACGATGCACCGGTGATCACGATCGAGGCGTCAGGTATGACACATGGCTTTGCGCGTCTGCAACCGGATGCGCCACGTGCGCGGGAGTGGATGCGCCGAGCCGCCGATGCGTTCACAGGTGTGTTCGACGACCTATGAGGTCCTCGGTGACGCTCTGAGGCCCGATCCAGCGCAAGCATTCGTGTGGATATCACTCGCCATGGGGCTTGCGGGTGCGGGCATCCCTTAGAATGTCGGTCTCACGAGGATGACCATGACCGCATTGCAGAACGACACCTTCCTGCGGGCGCTGCGCCGGCAACCCACTGAATATACGCCCCTCTGGCTCATGCGCCAGGCGGGTCGCTACCTGCCCGAGTACAACGCCACGCGCGCGCGCGCCGGCAGCTTCCTCGGCCTGGCCAAGAACCCGGCCTACGCCACCGAGGTGACGCTGCAGCCGCTCGACCGCTATCCGCTCGACGCCGCGATCCTCTTTTCGGACATCCTCACCGTACCCGATGCGATGGGCCTCGGCCTGTCGTTCGCGCAGGGCGAAGGCCCGCGTTTCGCGCATCCGCTGCGCACGGAAGCCGACGTGGCGAAGCTCGCGGTGCCGGACATGGCCTCGCTGCAGTACGTGTTCGATGCGGTCAGCGAAATCCGCAAGGCGTTGGTGCAGGACGGCCGTCAGCGTGTGCCGCTGATCGGCTTCTCGGGCAGCCCGTGGACGCTGGCCTGCTATATGGTCGAAGGTGGCGGCTCGGACGACTTCCGCACCGTCAAGGCGATGATGTACGCCCGGCCCGACCTGATGCATCGCATTCTCGACATCAATGCCACCGCCGTGTCCGCGTACCTCAACGCGCAGATCGAAGCCGGGGCCCAGGCCGTGATGGTTTTCGACACCTGGGGCGGCGCGCTGGCGGATGGCATGTATCAGGCCTTCTCGCTCGCGTACATGCGCAAGGTACTTCAGGGCCTCAAGCGCGAGCACGACGGCCAGCAGATCCCGGTGATCGTATTCACCAAAGGCGGCGGCATCTGGCTCGAGGAAATCGCCGGGATTGGCCCGGATGCGATCGGGCTCGACTGGACCGTGAACCTGGCGAAAGCCCGCCGTCGGACCGAAGGCCGCGTGGCACTGCAAGGCAATATCGACCCGACCGTGCTGTTCGCGTCCGAATCGGCCATCCGCGAACAGGTACGGGGCGTGCTCGACTCCTACGCATCCGCCGGTGGCAGCGATGGACACGTCTTCAACCTCGGCCACGGCATTTCGCAGTTCACGCCGCCCGAGAACGTTTCGGTCCTGGTTGACGAAGTGCACAACCATAGCCGCAAGCTGCGCGCCGGGCAGGTTGCAGCGGCCGTCTGAAACAGGCGTTTTCCCCGCGGCGCAGCGATTCGCCGACCCGACTGCGCCGCTGTGTCGCAGTCGGCGCTATCGATAAGCTGTCAAGTAAACTATTTGCGATATTTCGCCAAAAAGGTGCCGGGCGGTTGCTGTCAAGGCTTGACTTATGCACACCGATAGGTTTGCCGCACCGCAAGACGGGGTAACCCCTTAACTCAGTTGGGGGGTGTTTGCAACCCATTGATTCATAAGGCTTTGAATCTTTCTTTAAGAACCGTGTAAGGTCGATGAAAGCCTTGATTCATGGGCCTTGCGGGGAACTCGGCGCGACTTTTCAACAAAGTTATCCACAGGCGTGACAGATACCTTGGAAAAGCCACCAAGGATCATCGACTTAGGGTCACATTTCAGGTTTTACTTTAAGTTGATGTTGCGCCGCACACAGACCCGTTCGGAAAATCCTGTTACGCCAGCCATGCACAACCATCGCGCAGCCGGACTGCACCACGCTGGAGCTGGTCAATGACATCGGCGGCGGCGCCTGTGGATACTGCGTTACAGCCCGCATCCGCTGAGGCTGCGGCGGGCCTCGTGCGCGTCGCATTGGATACCCCCGCTGACGACTACTTCGACTATCTGGCGGATGCCACGGTGATGCCGGGCGAGCTCGTGGTCGTGCCATTTGGCAAGCGCCATGTCATGGGGGTCGTGCTCGATCGACCCGACAACACCGAGGTACCCGCAGACCGCCTGAGGCCGGTGACGGGCCATCTGACGTGGATGCCCCCGCTCAACGCCGCGTGGATCGGCCTCGCGCGTTTTGCCGCGCGGTACTACCACCGCTGCCTGGGCGAAGTGATGCTGCCCGCGCTGCCGCCGTCGCTGCGCGATCCGCAGACCTGGGAACGGCTGGAACACCGCGCACAAACCACGCAGTACCGGGTACACCCGGCGCAGTCAGAAGCCTTGCTGGCGGCAGCGCCGTCGCGCGCGCGAACCGTGCGGGCGCTGGCTGAAGCATTGATTGCGGCACCTGACGGGCTGCGCCTTGCTGAAGCCCGCGAGATTTGCACGGCGGCCCCGGCACGGCTGGCCGAGTGGGAGGCCGCCGGCTGTATCCAAAGCACCCATGCGGACCGTCCGCTACTCGATACGGCCCCCACGCAACTGCCATCTGTCGCCCCGACGCTCCATGACGAGCAGCGTGCGGCCGTGGATGCCATCACCGACGCCGAAGGCTATGCCGCCTTCCTGCTCCACGGGGTGACCGGCAGCGGCAAGACGGAGGTCTATCTCCACGCCATCGCCGCCCGATTGGACGAGGACCCAGCCGCCCAGGTACTGATGCTGGTCCCTGAGATCAACCTCACGCCCCAACTGCAGGCGCGTATCGCCGAGCGCTTTCCTGACCAGCCACTGGCCGTCCTTCACAGTGGACTGGCCGATCAGGAACGCAGCCTCCAGTGGCTGGCGGCGCATCGCGGCGAGGCGCGTATCGTGCTCGGCACACGCATGGCCGTCATGGCATCCGTGCCGAACCTGAAGCTGATCGTGGTCGATGAAGAGCACGACACTTCCTACAAGCAACAGGAAGGCCTGCGGTACTCTGCACGCGATTTGGCCGTGTGGCGTGCCAACCAGTTGGGTATCCCGGTAGTGCTCGGCTCGGCCACGCCGTCCATGGAGTCCTGGTACCGGGCAGAGCAGGGCGCCTATCGCAAGCTGGTGCTGCGGGATCGTGCTCAGGCGGATGCCGCGCTGCCCACGGTCAGGCTGATCGACCTGAACCATGAACGCCAGCGTCAGCGCACGCTCTATGAAGGGTTGTCGGTGCCGCTGCTCGATGCCATCCAGCAGCGGCTGGATCGGGGGCAGCAGAGCCTGTTGTTCCTGAACCGGCGGGGCTACGCGCCAGTGCTGGCCTGCGACAGTTGCGGCTGGCTCTCGGGCTGCCCGCGATGCTCGGCGTACCTGGTGCTGCATCGCCCGGAGCGGCGGTTGCGCTGCCACCATTGCGGGCTCGAGGCGCCCGTGCCACATCATTGCCCCGACTGCGGCAATGTCGACATCGCGCCGCTCGGCCGGGGTACGCAGCGGATCGAGGAAGCGCTGGCCGCACGTTTTCCACAGGCACGCATCGCCCGGATCGACGCGGACTCCACGCGGCGCAAGGGCAGTGCGCAGGCCATGCTCGACGAGGTCCATGCCGGCGAGGTCGACATCCTTGTGGGTACGCAGATGGTGGCCAAGGGGCACGACTTCCAGCGTGTCACGCTGGTGGGCATCGTCCACCCTGATGCCGCCATGTTCAGCCACGATTTCCGCGCGGCCGAGCACCTGTTTGCGTCCCTGATGCAGGTGTCGGGCCGCGCCGGCAGGGCAGGGCTGGGCGGCGAGGTGCTGATCCAGACCCGCTACCCAGATGCCCCCGCATTGCAGGCTTTGGTTCGCCATGACTATGATGGATTCGCAGCCAGCCAGTTGCGAGAGCGCCGGCAGGCCGGGTTGCCCCCGTATGCCTACCAGGTGCTGGTGACGGCCGAGCACGCGCAGCTCGAGCGCGCGCTTGCCTTCCTGCAGGCCGCTCGCGCGTGCGCGGATGCCAGTCCGCTGGCATCCGAAGTGCAACTGCATGACCCGGTGCCGATGTCGATGGTGCGCCTGTTCAACAAGGAGCGCGCCCAGATGCTCGTCGAAGCCGGCTCCCGCCCGTTATTACAACGGTTTGTCAGTGAGTGGGTACGGACTTTCGATGATGCCGCGACGCGTGTCAAAGGGGTGCGTTGGCAATTGGAAATCGATCCGCTACGCATTTGAGCGGAGCAGTCGCCACGCCGGAAAGTTGCGAAAGTGCAACCTTTTGTCCGCAAGCGAGCTTAGGGGTTGCACTAGGTTGCACCTCGTAATTCTCCGAGAGTAAGATCGCGCCAGTCCGGCTATCTGGCGGGTACGCACACGCGCGTATCGCCGGTGCAGCCAACCGATATTCCAAGATTCGCTGGAGAACCGATCGCATGGCCACCACCACCCTCGGCGTCAAGCTCGACGACGCATCGCGCGAACGCCTGAAGCGCGTTGCTCAGTCCATCGACCGCACCCCGCACTGGCTGATCAAGCAGGCCATCTTCACGTACCTGGAGCAGGTGGAACGCGGCCATCTGCCTCATGAAGCTGGCGCCGGCGCCACTGCAGATACCGACGGCGCCGATGCCGGCGACGCGACGCAGGCCGACGCCGCGCCGCAACCTTTCCTCGAATTTGCGCAGAGCGTCCAGCCGCAGTCGGTCCTGCGCGCGGCCATCACGTCCGCCTACCGCCGTCCGGAAACCGAATGTGTGCCGGTGCTGCTGGAGCAGGCGCGCCTGCCGCAGGCGCAGGCCGATGCCGCCATCAAGATGGCCCGAGCCCTGGCGGCCCGGCTGCGCGAGCAGAAAGTCGGCAGCGGACGCGAGGGGCTGGTGCAGGGGCTGATCCAGGAGTTTTCGTTGTCGTCGCAGGAAGGCGTGGCGCTGATGTGCCTGGCCGAAGCGCTGCTGCGCATCCCCGACAAGGCCACGCGCGATGCGCTGATCCGCGACAAGATCAGTGGCGCCAACTGGCAATCGCATCTGGGGCAGAGCCCGTCGCTGTTCGTCAACGCTGCTACCTGGGGCCTGCTGCTGACCGGCCGGCTGGTGGCCACGCATACCGAAGCCGGACTGTCGAAGGCGCTGACGCGCATCATCGGCAAGGGCGGCGAGCCGCTGATCCGCAAGGGCGTGGATATGGCGATGCGCCTGATGGGCGAGCAGTTCGTGACTGGCGAAACGATCTCCGAGGCGCTGGCCAACGCGCGCAAGTACGAGGAAGAGGGCTTCCGTTACTCGTATGACATGCTCGGCGAAGCCGCGATGACCGAGGCCGATGCCCAGCGCTACCTGGCGTCCTACGAGCAGGCGATCCACGCGATCGGGCAGGCTTCGCGCGGCCGCGGCATCTATGAAGGCCCGGGCATCTCGATCAAGCTATCGGCGCTGCACCCGCGCTATAGCCGCGCGCAGCACGAGCGCGTGATCACCGAACTCTACGGTCGTCTGAAGAGCCTGACGATGCTGGCCCGCCAGTACGACATCGGTATCAATATCGACGCCGAGGAAGCGGATCGCCTGGAAATCTCGCTCGACCTGCTTGAGCGGCTCTGCTTCGAGCCGGAGCTGGCCGGTTGGAACGGCATCGGCTTCGTGGTGCAGGGCTATCAGAAGCGCTGCCCATTCGTGATCGATTATCTGATCGACCTGGCGCGCCGTAGCCGGCACCGCCTGATGATCCGCCTGGTCAAGGGCGCGTACTGGGATAGCGAGATCAAGCGCGCCCAGGTCGACGGCCTGGAGGGCTACCCGGTCTACACGCGCAAGGTCTACACCGATGTGTCGTATGTGGCCTGCGCCCGCAAGCTGCTGTCGGTGCCCGACGCGATTTATCCACAGTTCGCCACCCACAACGCCCACACGCTGTCGGCCATCTACCAGATCGCCGGCCAGAACTATTACCCCGGGCAGTACGAATTCCAGTGCCTGCACGGCATGGGCGAGCCGCTGTACGACCAGGTGGTGGGCCCGGTGGCGGACGGCAAGTTCAATCGGCCGTGCCGGATCTACGCGCCGGTCGGCACCCACGAAACGCTGCTGGCGTACCTGGTGCGCCGCCTGCTGGAGAACGGCGCCAACACCTCGTTCGTGAACCGGATCGCCGACGAGACGATCGCGCTCGACGATCTCGTCGCCGACCCGGTGGCCGTGGTCGAAACCATGCACAAGACCGAGGGCGTGCTTGGCCTGCCGCATCCGCGTATCCCGCAGCCGCGCGCGCTGTATGGCAAGTCGCGCGCCAATTCGGCCGGCATCGACCTGTCGAACGAACATCGGTTGGCGTCGCTGTCGTCCGCGCTGCTGGCCGGCACCAGCGAGACGCCGCGCGCGGAACCGCTGCTCGGCGCCGCAGTGGCGGGTACGGATGCCACGTCCGAGCCGGTGCTGAATCCGGCGGATCGTCGCGACGTAGTGGGGCAGGTCAGCGAGGCAACGCCGGCTGAGATCGAAGCCGCGCTTGTGGCCGCCGTCAATGTAGCGCCGATCTGGCAGGCCACGCCGCCCGAAGTGCGTGCCGCCGCGCTGGAACGCGCCGCCGATCTGATGGAAGCCCAGATGCAGTCGCTGATGGGCATCATCATGCGCGAGGCCGGCAAGACGTTTTCGAACGCCATCGCCGAAGTGCGGGAGGCGGTCGACTTCCTGCGCTACTACGCGGTGCAGGTCCGCGCGTCGTTCTCGAACGATACCCATCGCCCCCTTGGTCCGGTGGTCTGCATCAGCCCGTGGAATTTCCCGCTGGCGATCTTCACCGGCCAGGTGGCCGCCGCGCTGGCAGCCGGGAATCCGGTGCTGGCCAAGCCGGCAGAACAGACGCCGCTGATTGCCGCAGCCGCCGTGCGCCTGCTGCGCGACGCTGGCGTGCCCGCAGCCGCGGTGCAATTGCTGCCGGGCCGGGGCGAAACCGTCGGCGCGGCGCTGGTGGGCGACGCCCGGGTCAAGGGCGTGATGTTCACCGGCTCGACCGAAGTTGCCCGCCTGCTGCAGCGCAACGTGGCGAGCCGTCTCGATGCCGCCGGCCGTCCGATTCCGCTGATCGCCGAGACGGGCGGGCAGAACGCGATGATCGTCGATTCCTCGGCGCTGGCCGAGCAGGTGGTGGGCGACGTGGTGACTTCGGCCTTCGATTCGGCCGGCCAGCGCTGTTCGGCGCTGCGCGTGCTGTGCCTGCAGGAGGACGTGGCCGACCGCATCCTGGAGATGCTCAAGGGAGCGATGGGTGAATTGACGCTGGGCAACCCGGATCGCCTGTCCACTGACGTTGGTCCTGTGATCGACGAGGAAGCGCGCGGCAATATCCTGCGCCATATCGACGCGATGCGGGCCAAGGGCCGTCGTGTGCACCAGGCCGACCCGGGCGCGGCGGACACGCCGGCCTGCCGCCATGGCACGTTCGTGCCGCCGACGCTGATCGAACTCGATTCGATCGCGGAGCTGAAGCGGGAGGTATTCGGTCCGGTGTTGCATGTGGTGCGCTTCCCGCGTACCGCGCTGGACAAGCTGATCGACCAGATCAATGGCACCGGGTATGGCCTGACGCTCGGCGTCCACACGCGGATCGACGAGACGATCGCGCACATCGTCGACCGCGCGGATGTGGGCAATCTCTATGTGAACCGGAATGTCGTCGGCGCCGTGGTGGGCGTGCAGCCATTCGGTGGCGAGGGGCTGTCCGGCACGGGGCCGAAGGCGGGGGGGCCACTCTATCTGCACCGGCTGCTGTCGGTCTGCCCGCAGGATGCCGTGGCGCGCGCCGTGCGTGCGTCAGATGCGACCGGTGGCGTGGCCGCCGCGCCGGCGTCGGCCGAACTGGCCGCGCTGAAGGCCTGGGCGCAGGTGTCGCTGCCCGAGGTTGCCGAGGCCTGCGACCGCCTTGCCGCGGCATCGCCGTCGGGGCTCGGTGTGACGCTGCCGGGTCCTACCGGCGAGCGCAACACCTACTCGCTGCTACCGCGCGAGCGTGTGCTTTGCCTCGCCCAGCAGGAGTCCGATCTGGTGCTGCAACTGGCCGCCGTGCTGGCCGTCGGCAGCGAGGCGTTGTGCGTTGACACAGCGCAGACCAGGGCCCTGTCTGAAAGGCTTCCCGCCGCAGTACAATCGCGCGTCCACATGGTTTCCGACTGGACGTCGACGGATACGGCGTTCGATGCCGTGCTGCACCACGGCGATTCCGACCAGCTTCGCACGGTCTGCGAGCAGGTGGCCACCCGCACTGGTCCGATTGTCGGCGTGCAGGGTCTTGCGCATGGTGAACCGAATATCGCTCTGGAGCGTTTGTTGATCGAACGTTCGCTGTCCGTCAATACGGCGGCCGCGGGCGGCAATGCAAGTTTGATGACGATCGGCTGAGGCAGGCCTCGACCGTGGCGCGTCGCAGTGCGCGGCGGGGGCCGGCGATCCCGACCCCGTCGCAACCCAGGAACGGACCGGTGCTGCCAACGCCGGTCCGCGAACATGCCGACACCGGCACCATATGGCACCCTATGGGACCCAAGGAGAACTGATGAGCTCGACATTCCGCAAGACGGCGATGACCGTTGCCATGGCCGTAGCCGGCCTGACCGCCGCCTCGGCCGCATTTGCCCAGGCGCAGGAAATCAAGCTGGGCTTTGCCGGCCCGATGACCGGTGGCCAGGCGCAGTATGGCAAGGACATGCAGAACGGTATCGTCCTCGCCATCGAGGACATGAACGCCACCAAGCCCAAGATTGGCGGCAAGGACGTCAAGTTCGTGCTGGTCTCCGAGGACGACCAGGCCGACCCGAAGACCGGTTCCGTCGTGGCGCAGAAGCTCGTGGACGCGGGCATCCAGGGCATGCTCGGCCACTTCAATTCGGGCACCAGCATCCCGGCGTCGATGGTCTACAACCGCGCTGGCATTCCGCAGATCGCCATGGCCACGGCGCCTGAGTACACCCGCCAGGGCTTCAAGACCACGTTCCGCATGATGACGTCCGACACCCAGCAGGGTTCGGTGATCGGCGCCTTCGTGGTGAAGAAGCTCGGCGCCAAGAACATCGCCATCGTCGATGACCGCACGGCCTACGGCCAGGGTCTGGCCGACGAGTTCGAGAAGGCGGCCAAGGCCGCTGGCGGCAAGATCGTCCGCCGCGAGTTCACGAACGACAAGGCCGTGGACTTCAAGGCCGTGCTGACCAACATCAAGCGCGCCAACCCGGACATCATCTTCTACGGCGGCGCCGAGACGCAGTCGGCCCCGATGGCCAAGCAGGTGAAGGAACTGGGCATGAAGGCGCCGCTGGTGTCGGGCGAAATGTCCAAGACCGACAACTTCCTGAAGCTGGCCGGCCCGGCAGCCGATGGCACCGTGGTGTCGCTGGCCGGCCTGCCGCTGGACCAGATGCCGGGTGGCGTGGCCTATGAGAAGAAGTACGAGAAGCGCTTCGGCTCGAAGGTGCAGACCTACTCGCCGTATGCCTATGACGGCGCCACCGCGATGATGACGGCCATGATCAAGGCCGGCTCGGCCGATCCGGCGCGCTACCTGCCGGTGCTGGCTGCGACCAACATGCAGGGCGTGACCACCAAGACGCTGGCCTACGATGCCCGCGGCGACCTGAAGGACGGCGGCATCACCGTCTACAAGGTGGCTGACGGCAAGTGGACCGTGCTGCAGACCGTGGGCGGCAAGTAAGCCAGCCTGCATCGGCGCGCCGGACGGCTTTCCTCCGTCCAGCGCGCCGCGCAGTACCAGACGCCACCCGGGCCCGGCCCGTGGTGGCGTTTTTTGTTGGGCGGCGGGAACCAGCCCGAAACCCCCGCTGTTCTTTCCCGGGTGATTCCCGCGGTTAGCGCATAATTCCGCTTTTGCTGAATTCTTGAGAAGGAACCGACCGTGCAGGATGTCCGTTACGAGCACGCGATCGCGCTAGCCAATGCCGGGCGCCACGACGAGGCGCTGCAGGTGGCCGACCAGCTCTGGGAGGCACACCCTGAGGTGGTGGACTATGCAGCGCTGCGCGCGCAACTGCATGCCGATCGCGACGATGTGCCTGGCGCGCTGGCCGCGCTGGACGAGGCGATGGAACGCCTGCCTTCGCTGTCGCTGGCGCCAGTGCACCGCTGGGCGTCACGTGGCGCGCTGGCCCATATCTACGGCACGCTGCTGATGCGCGAAGGGCGTGATACCGAGGCGCAGCCGTGGATGCATGAAGCGGCGCGCCGCAACGGGCTGGCCACTGGCGAGTGGGCGGCGCATTTCTATGCCGGCTTCGTCGCGCTTCGCCTCAATGACTTCGCCCTCGCGGGCCGTTATTGGCACGATCTGCTCTATCGCGCGCCGGACCTTGGCGCGGGTGACATTCTCCCGCTGGTGCAGGACTACGTGGCGCGTTGCGATGCCGCCGGGCAACTGGGGGAGCCGCTGCTGCGCGTCTGCCTGGGACGTATCGCGCTGGATTCCCCCGAGCTGCTCGATCTGACGCCGCCCGAGGGCGATGCGCTCGCTGCCGTGCAGGCCGAACGGGTGCTGGCCGAGCAAGCCGACCACCCCGAGGCACGCCGTTTGCGCGCGCCACTGCGTCTGGGCAGTGATCCGGCGGGTGCGCTCGATGACATGGATACCTATCTGCGTCAGGAGGCCGATCCGCTGACACAGGTACGCGTGTTGACCTTGCGCAACCAGATCAACGCGGCCGCACCGGCCAATGCGCCTGCGCCGCAACCGGCATGGACCGGCTTCGCGCTGACGGCGGACGCCGACGACGGCGCGCTGTATTTCCATGCGGCCAGCGCGCTCGGTGCCTTCATCGACGAGGTGCCGGCGTCGCAGGCCACGCTCAGGCCGCTGCTCGAGGCCGCCTGCCGCAAGGGCCTGGCCTGCTTTGAGTCGTACTTTTCCACAGGCGAAGGCGACCCGCGCGGCCACGGCGGCAATGCCGATCCTCATCTCTACTCGTTGCTGTGCCGTCTGCTGGCGCGTTTGCTGCCTGCCGACGAGGCGCATCTGGAGGAAAAGCTGGCGTTGCACCGCAAGGGTATGGCGGCGAGCGATTTCATCGACCACTGGATCGACCTGCTCGACACCCACGCGGCGGCAGGCCAGCATCAGCAGGTGGTCGACCTGGCCGGCGAGGTCATGAACCGCTACCCGGTGGAACGCAATCCCGGCAATGTGAGCTGGGTGTTCAGCCGTCTGGTGGCGGCCTGGGCGGCGATTGGCGGCCGCGAGGCTACCGAGTCTGCCAGCGCGGCCATCTCGCATATGGATGCGCGTCTTGACGCGCTGCCGGTGGAAGCGCGCAGCGAGGGCGCCCATGCCATGGCGCACGCTCGCGCCCACTATGCCGGGCTGCTCCAGTCCGGCATGGCGGCGATGGACGAACATGATCGAGCCGATGCGCGCGCCGAACTCGAAGCGCTGGAGCGCCGCTCGATGCTGGTCGAAGACGCGTGGCTATGCAGTCGGTTCGGCCAGATCTGGCGTGACCTTGGCGACAACGACCGCGCGCTGCCGCTGCTGGAGCAAGCCGTGCAGCTTGGCGAGGGCGAGGGCGATGGCCGGGGCCAGGCTCAGGCACGCGTGCAGCGGGCTGCGTTGCTAGTCGACCTGGCGCGCTTTCCTGAAGCGCTGACCGATTTTCAGCTTGCATTCGCCGCGCGGGACGACTGGGATGCCCGAACCTGGCTGACGGCGGTACGGGCCGCCGTAGGCATGGCGCAGCGCGAAACGGCGCTTGCCTGGTTCGAAAAGGCCCGCGCGCTCGAGGGCGACAAGGGTGCCACCCGGGGCCTTTTCGCGCAGGTGGAAGCCGGCCTGAAGTCGACGCGCCCCAAATGGAAGGTCTGGGGCGTGTGAGCCTATTCTGAATTTGCCAACCCCGGGAAAACGCCATCTGCGAAGATGGCGTTTTTTAATGGCAGAAGCCGAAAGTTACAAGCGCATTAAAAGAAGCGTCGGACAACACCCGACACGAAAATTCATGTGCTTCCGTTACCATGTCGACCATGAACGGACTAAGCCAACTTTTCCCATCCCTGCCACTGGCCCCGAGCGGATTGTTCTGGGTCGGGCTCGCGCTGGTTGGCGCGGGACTGGCCGGCGAGCTATGCCGCCGCTGGCTCGGCTTCCCCCGCATCGTTGGTTATGCGGCCGCGGGGTTGTTCGCGGGCACGCTCGGACGCAGCATCGTCGACGAGAACATGATCGCGCAGACGCGCATCCTGATCGACATGGCGCTCGCGCTGGCGCTGTTCGAGCTTGGCCATCGACTTTCGTTTTCCTGGCTGCGCGCGAACCGCTGGCTGCTGTTCACGAGCGGGGCGGAAAGCCTGCTGACCTGGGGATTGGTGTCCACAGTGTTGCAGTGGCTCGGCGCGTCACCGGCCGTGGCGATTCTCGCGGGCGGTATCGCGGTCAGCACGTCGCCGACCATCGTGCTCCAGCTCAAGAACGAATTGCGCGCCGAAGGTCAGGTAACCGAGCGGCTGATGGCAATGGCGGCCCTGAACAGCATCTACGCCGCTGTCATCGTGCAGGTGGCCACCGGCTGGCTGCATTCCGAATACGGCAACATCGGCGCGGCGCTGCTGCATCCGCTTTACCTGCTGATTGGCTCGTGCCTGCTGGCGTGGGTGGTCGGCAAGGTTGGCCATGCCATTTACGCCCGCATGTCCGCCGACGATCACTACAGCTTCCTGGTGCTGGTTGGTCTGGTCCTGTTCGCGCTGGCGCTGACGCGCGTGCTGAAGCTGTCGATGCCGCTCTCGCTGATGCTGGCCGGCGTGGTCTTCAAGCATCAGGACCGACAGCCGCATGTGTGGCCCACGCACTTCGGCAGCGCGGGCAGCCTGCTGATCATCGTGATGATCGTCTCGCTCGGCTTGCCGCTGACGGCACATGACTGGGCGGTGGGTGGCATGCTGGCCATTGCGCTGGTCGTGATGCGTCACGTTGCCAAGCTCGTTGGCGTGATATCGCTGGGGTCCTTCTCGGGCCTGAGTCTGCGCCAGTGCACGGCGCTCGGCCTGGCGCTGGCTCCGATGTCGGGACTCGCCTATCTTTTGATGAACGACGTCGCCTTGCTGTATCCGGGAACCGGCTCGCCGCTGGCTTCGATCATTCTGTGTGCGCTGGCGATCGAGCAGTTGCTCGGACCCGTCATTGCGGCGTGGGCGCTGCATTATGTCGGCGAAGCGCGTGACAACGGAGGGCGCTGATGTCGCTCGAACCCTTCAAGCATTCCGAAGCCCTGACGTTTGGTGTCGAACTGGAACTGCAGCTCGTCAATCGTCATGACTATGACCTCGCGCCGTTCGCGCCGGACCTGCTCCGGGCGCTCAGGGGCGCGCAACATGCCGGCGACATCAAGCCGGAGATCAGCCCGTCGATGATCGAGATCAGCACGGGGATCTGCCACGACTACGCACAGGCGCTCGAGGAGCTGAGCGTGATGCGGGACCTGATGGTCAATGCGTCACGCGGGCTGAACCTCGGCATCTGCGGCGGCGGCACGCACCCGTTCCAGGTATGGTCCGATCGCACGATTTCCGACTCGCCCCGCTACCAGTACATCTCCGAACTCTACGGCTATCTTGCCAAGCAGTTCACGGTGTTCGGGCAGCACGTGCATATCGGGTGCCCGAGCGCCGACGAGTCGCTGTTCCTGCTGCACGCCATCGGGCGCTACGTCCCGCACTTCATTGCGCTGGCCGCGTCGTCGCCCTATGTGCAGGGTGTGGATACCGGTTTTGCTTCGGCCCGCCTGAATTCGGTGGCGGCATTCCCGATGAGCGGGCGCGCGCCGTTCGTGCTGACCTGGGATGCCTTCAAGGCGTATTTCGACAAGATGCGCGCCACCGGTGTGATCGAGAGCATGAAGGACTTCTATTGGGACATTCGTCCCAAGCCGGAATTCGGCACGATCGAAGTTCGCGTCATGGACACGCCACTGACCGTGCAGCGCGCGTGTGACATCGCAGCCTATATCCAGGCGCTGGCGCGTTACCTGCTGTTGTCGCGGCCATTCATGCCTCAGGAAGACGACTATCTGGTCTACACGTTCAACCGCTTCCAGGCGTGTCGCTTCGGGCTGGAGGGCGAGTATGTGCATCCGAATGAACTGACACGGATGCCGATCGCCGACCATATCCTGTCAATCTGCGATGCGCTTGAGCCACATGCGGAAGCATTGGGTTCGCTGGAGGCGCTATCGAATATTCGCGCGCTGGCGGCGAGTCGCAGCAACGACGCGCATTGGGTGCGCGCCGCCAATCGCGATGCGCACAGCCTGCGCGATATGGTGCGACAGACCTGTGAGCAGTGGGGGGGCTGAGACAAGGCGCTGCGCCGACGTCGCGCAGCGCGCAACTCACGCGCCGTGCGGCACACTTTCCCCATCGCGGCCGGTGACCAGACCGAGCTGCTGATTGGCCGGCACGGCCACGTCGATCAGCTTTGGCCGGGGTAGGTTCAGGCCGCGCATCATCACGATGAACTCGTCGCGTGTACGACCCGCCACCCGGCTGTTGGTGGCGCGCTCCTGACCAATCGTGGACTCCGTGCGGCCCTTGTAGTCATGCGCCGGATACACGCGTGTGTCGTCGGGCAGGCGGAAGAGTTTCTGCGTCAGACTGTCGAACAGCGTGCCCGCATCGCCGGACTGGAAATCGGTGCGGCCGCAGCCGTCGATCAGTAGCGCATCGCCGGTGAAGATGCGGCGCACCACGCCATCGGTGGTGGGCTCCTCCCACAGATAGCTCATGCTGCCCGCGGTATGCCCGGGCGTATGGATGGCCCGTAGCACCTGATTGCCGAAGCGGAGCGTGTCGCCGTCGATGAGTTGCTTCTGCGCGGGCTTGATGTCGCAGCCCGACGGCGCCGCCGTGTGGGCGCCGGTCTGCTGCGCCAGATGCCCGGCCGACGTGATGTGGTCGGCATGGGCATGTGTTTCCACCACCCAGGCCAGCTTGGCGCCGGTGTCGGCAAGTATGCCGAGGTCACGCTCGTACTGGCGGTCCACGGGATCGATCAGCACCGCCTCGTGGGTGTCCGCGTCGATCAGCAGATAGGTGTAGGTGGACGACGTTTCGTCGAAAAGCTGATGGAAGGTCTGCATGGCCGTGTTGTTTTTGGCAAACCGAAGGTGCCTCAATCATACGTCGGCCATCGGTACCTGCAACCCGCGCGGGTAACCGGAGGCACCCGGACTCAGCACTCCACGATATTGACCGCCAGGCCGCCTCGCGCGGTTTCCTTGTACTTGGTCTTCATGTCCGCGCCGGTTTCGCGCATGGTCTTGATGACCGAGTCGAGCGAGACGTAATGCGTGCCGTCGCCGCGCAGGGCCATGCGCGCCGCATTGACCGCCTTGACCGCCGCCATGGCATTGCGTTCGATGCAGGGAATCTGCACCAGTCCACCCACGGGGTCGCAGGTCAGGCCGAGGTTGTGCTCCATGCCGATCTCGGCGGCGTTTTCCACCTGCTCGGGCGTGCCCCCGAGCACGGCCGCCAGCGCCCCGGCCGCCATCGAACAGGCCACGCCGACTTCACCCTGGCATCCGACCTCCGCGCCGGAAATCGACGCGTTGAGCTTGTAGAGCAGACCGATCGCACCCGCCGTCAGCAGGAAATCCACCGCGCCCTGCGGGTTCGCGCCCGGAATGAAGCGGTCGTAGTAGTGCAGCACCGCCGGAATGATGCCCGCCGCGCCATTGGTGGGCGCCGTGACCACGCGGCCACCCGCCGCGTTCTCTTCGTTGACGGCGATTGCGTACAGGTTGACCCAGTCCATGACCGAAAGCGGATCGGACAGGGTGCGCTCGGCGCGTTCGGTCAGGTTGCGATACAGCTCGGGCGCGCGTCGGCGCACCTTGAATGGCCCGGGCAGTTCGCCATCGGTGCGGCAACCGCGTGCCACGCATTGCTGCATCACGTCCCAGATGTGGAGCAGGCCGTCCATGACCTCCTGCTCGGAGCGCCACGTGAGTTCGTTCTCCAGCATGAGCCGGGCAATCGACTTGCCGCTGGCGTGGGCCATGTCGAGCATCGCGCGTCCGCTGCGGAACGGATGCGGCAACTGGCGCTCGGCCGCTTGCAACTGCGTGTTGGGTGCGCCCGCCGTGACGATGAAGCCACCACCCACGGACAGATAGCGGGCCTCGCGTAGTGAGGTGCCGTCCGCATCGTAGGCGTGGAATTTCATCCCGTTGGGATGCTCGGCCATCGCCTCGCGGCGATAGAACGCAATGTGTTCGCGTTCTACGAATGGCACCGTATGCTTGCCGAGCAGCGAGAGCTGGCGGCTCGCGCGCAGCGCGGCGAGCTTGGCGTCGATGGTGTTCGGGTCGACCGTGTCCGGCGCTTCCCCCATCAGGCCCAGGATCACGCCCTTGTCGGTGCCGTGTCCCTTGCCCGTCGCACCCAGCGAGCCATACAACTCCACGCGCACACTGGCCACCTGCGGCAGCAGCCCGTCACGCTCCAGCCCGTGGGCAAACATCAGGGCGGCGCGCATCGGGCCGACGGTATGCGAACTGGACGGGCCAATGCCCACCTTGAACAGATCGAAGACGCTGACTGCCACGGCTGACTCCTGAGATGTGCCGTAAAAGTAAGACTACCCGGCACTCCTGCGCGAGGGCGGTGCCGCAGAGCCGCTTACAAAACGAAGCGAAGCGGTTCTGGCTAGGCGCGCGGCCGCGGACAGTACAAGTGGTACGGCAAGGCCGCGCAACGACGCCAGAATCGTTTTTTAAGCGGGTCTCAGTCTTCAGCGTACTCGCTTAGTGGTACGCACGAGCAGAACAGATTGCGGTCGCCGTACACGTTGTCCGCGCGGCCAACCGGTGGCCAGTACTTCTGCGTGCGCAGCGATGCCACCGGGTAGGCGGCTTCCTCGCGCGTGTACTTGTGGTTCCACTTGTCGCTGACGACCACAGCGGCCGTGTGCGGCGCGTGCCTGAGCGGGTTGTCTTCGCGATCGAAGCTGCCGTCCTCGACACGCGCGATCTCGCCGCGGATGGCGATCATCGCGTCGATGAAGCGGTCGAGCTCGTGCAGTGCCTCGCTCTCGGTCGGCTCGATCATCAGCGTGCCCGGCACCGGGAAGCTCATGGTCGGCGCGTGGAAGCCGTAGTCCATCAGGCGCTTGGCCACGTCCTCGTTGCTGATGCCGGTGGCCTTCTGCAACGGGCGCAGATCCAGGATGCACTCGTGCGCCACCAGGCCGTGCTGGCCCGTGTAGAGCACCGGGAAGTGCGGCGACAGACGCCGGGCCACGTAGTTGGCCGTCAGGATCGCGTTCTCGGTGGCGGCGGTCAGGCCGGCCGAGCCCATCATCGCGATATACATCCACGAAATCGGCAGGATGCTGGCCGAGCCGAACGGCGCGGCCGAGACACCACCGATGCCGTTCTCGTCACGACGATAGCCGACGCTGTCCTGGTTCGGCAGGAAGTCCGCCAGATGCGCGCCCACTGCCACCGGGCCGACGCCCGGGCCGCCACCGCCGTGCGGAATGCAGAACGTCTTGTGCAAGTTCAGGTGGGACACGTCGCCACCGAACTGGCCCGGCGCGGCCACGCCGACCATCGCGTTCATGTTCGCGCCGTCAACGTAGACCTGCCCGCCGTGCTTGTGCACGATGTCGCAGATCTGCTGCACGCCCTGCTCGAACACGCCGTGCGTGGACGGGTAGGTGATCATGATCGCGGCCAGGTTCTTGCTGTGCTGCTCGGCCTTCTTGGCCAGATCTTCCAGATCGACGTTGCCGTTCTCGTCGCAGGCCACCACCACCACCTTCATGCCGGCCATCTGCGCCGACGCCGGGTTGGTGCCGTGCGCGGACGACGGGATCAGGCAGATATCGCGATGGCTTTCGCCACGGCTGGCGTGATAGGCGTGGATGATCAGCAGGCCCGCGTACTCGCCCTGCGAGCCGGCGTTCGGCTGCAGGCTTACCGCGGCGTAGCCGGTGGCGGCGCACAGCATCGCCTCAAGCTGGTCGATCATTTCGCGATAGCCGACGGTCTGGTCGAGCGGCGCGAACGGGTGGATGTTGCTGAACTCGGGCCACGTCACCGGGATCATCTCGCTGGTGGCGTTGAGCTTCATGGTGCAGGAGCCCAGCGGGATCATCGTGCGGTCGAGCGCGAGGTCCTTGTCGGCGAGCGCGCGCAGGTAACGCAGCATCTCGTGCTCGGCGTGGTGCGTGTTGAACACCGGGTGCGTGAGGTACGCGCTCTGGCGCGCCAGCGTCGCCGGGAAGCCGTCCTGCACCGAGGCCTCGATCGTGTCGAAGTCGGGCACGGCCTTGCCGTGCGCGAAGATTTCCCACAGCGCGATCACGTCGTCGCGCGATGCGGTTTCATCGAACGAGATGCCGATGCGCGTGGCGTCCACGTGGCGCAGATTGATGCCACGGGCCGTCGCCGATGCGTGGAACGCGTCGGTGTTGAAGCCGGTCTCCAGCGTCAGCGTGTCGAAGAACGTAGCGTTCAGCGGCGTGTGACCCAGCGTCTTCAGGCCGGCGGCCAGCGTGGCGGTCAGGCGATGCACGCGCTGGGCGATGCGCTTGAGGCCCTGCGGACCATGGTAGACCGCATACATCGACGCCATCACGGCCAGCAAGACCTGCGCCGTACAGATGTTCGACGTCGCCTTCTCGCGACGGATGTGCTGTTCGCGCGTCTGCAGCGCCAGGCGATAGGCCTTGTTGCCTTGCGCGTCGATCGTCACACCGACCAGACGGCCCGGCATCGAGCGCTTGAATTCATCTTTCACGGCCATGTAGCCCGCGTGCGGGCCACCGAAGCCGAGCGGCACGCCAAAGCGCTGCGAGTTGCCCACAGTCACGTCTGCGCCCCATTCGCCCGGCGCGGCGATCAGCGTCAGCGCCAGCAGGTCGGCAGCGGCCACGACGCGACCACCGGAGGCGTGCACGGCTTCGGCAATTGCGCGGTAGTCGGCCACATCGCCATTCACGCCCGGGTATTGCAGGAGCACGCCAAAGGCATGGGCCTGCGCGGCGTCAGCGGCGGGGCCGACCTTGACCTCGATGCCGAGCGGCAGGGCGCGCGTGCGAACCACTTCCAGCGTTTGCGGCAGGACGTCTTCAGCCACGTAGAACGTGTTAGATGCGTGCTTGTTCACGCGCTGCAGCAGCGTCATCGCCTCGGCGGCGGCGGTGCCTTCGTCGAGCATCGACGCGTTGGCGATATCCAGGCCGGTCAGATCGGTGATCATCTGCTGGAAGTTCAGCATCGCTTCCAGACGGCCTTGCGAGATTTCGGGCTGGTACGGCGTGTACGCGGTGTACCACGCCGGGTTCTCGAAGATGTTGCGCAGGATGACGCCCGGCGTGAGCGTGTTGTAGTAGCCCTGGCCAATGAAGCTCTTGAGCACACGGTTCTTGCCCGCCAGCGCGCGCAGGCGGCCGAGCGCGGCCTCCTCGGTCAGCGGTGCGGTGAATTCGCCCAGCGACATGCCGTCACGGCGGCGGATCGCGGCGGGTACCACGGCGTCGATCAGCGCGGCGCGGCTCTCGAAACCGAGCACCTTGAGCATGTGTTGCTGTTCGGCGGAATCGGGGCCGATATGACGGGCGGCGAAGGCGTCGCGCGCCTCCAGTTCGGCCAGCGTGGGCCGGGCACCTTGGGCGGCAGCGTTCATGGGGAGCGGGGCGTTCATGGCAAGGAATCTCGTGGGGGGCGCGGCGGCAGGTGGTCAGCCTGGCCGCCGCGTTTGCGGCATCGAATCAGTCAGGGTGTCGGGGCTCAGGCGCCGACGCTGGCCTTGTAGGCGTCGGCACTCATCAGGCCGTTCACGTCGTCGCTGTTGGCCGGCTTCAGCTTGAACAGCCAGGCGTCGAACGCATTGGCGTTGACCGATTCCGGCGAGGCCGAGGCGGCTTCGTTCACGGCGATCACTTCGCCAGCCACCGGGGCGTAGATGTCGGAGGCGGCCTTTACCGATTCCACCACGGCAAGCGCGTCACCGGCGCCGACCGACTTGCCCACTTCGGGCAGTTCCAGGAAGACGATGTCGCCGAGCGCGTCCTGCGCGTGATCGGTGATGCCGATCGTCAGCGTGCCGTCGGACTCGACGCGCACCCATTCGTGCGACTCGGTGTACTTCAGGTCAGCGGGGAAATTCATTGAGGTTCTCCGGAATGCAGTGTGTTTCTTGTTTCAGGCATCCCCCTGGCTGGCCCGCCGGGGGAATGTAAGGGCGACCGTTGGTGTGAAGCCGGGCGATGCCTCAGCTCACGAGTGCCTTGCCATTGCGCACAAACGGCAGTTTAACCACAGTCGCGGTCAGTTTGCGGTCGCGAATCTCCACCTGCACCTCGGTGCCGGGGGCAATGTCGCGGGGAAGGCGGGCAAAGGCGATTGATTGCGCCAGCGACGGGCTGAACGTGCCGCTGGTGATTTCGCCGTCGCCGGCCGGGGTGATGACTTTCTGGTGCGCGCGCAGCACGCCACCCTTGTCTCGCAGGATCAGGCCGGCGAAGGTCTTTTGCTGGCCACTGGCCAGCAGCGCCGACTTGCCGATGAAGTTGCGCTCGCTTTGCAGGTCGACGGTCCACGACAGTCCCGCATCGAGCGGCGAGGTGTGGATATCCATGTCCTGGCCGTACAGGTTCATGCCGGCTTCCAGCCGCAGCGTGTCGCGCGCGCCGAGTCCGGCGGGACGCACGCCCGAGGCGGACAGCTTTTCCCAGATGCCCGCGACGTTCTCCGCCGGCACAACGAGTTCGAAGCCATCTTCACCGGTGTAGCCGGTACGGGCCACCATCAGTTCACCCATCTCGGCGTCGTGCACCACCACCGCGTTGAAAGGCTTGAGCGTGTCGGCGGGCTGGGTCGACGGGAATGCGTCGTACACCTTCTGGCGCGCGTTCGGACCCTGCACTGCAACAATGGCCAGCTTGCTCACGCCGGCCGGGGCCACGTCGCCACGGCGCGGGGTGATCGTCACGCCGCTGCCGGTGGCCGTGTTGCGGGACTGGATCCATTCGATGTCGCCGACGGCCGTGCTGGCGTTGACCACCAGGCGGAACCGGTCCTCGGCAAAGAAGTAGACGATCAGGTCGTCGATGACGCCGCCTTTCTCGTCGAGCATGCACGAATAGAGCGCCTTGCCCGGCGTTTGCAGCTTGTCGATGTTGTTGGCCAGCAGGCCGCGCAGGAAGGCGCGCGTGTGGGTGCCGCTCAGGTCCACCACGCACATGTGGGAGACGTCGAACATGCCGGCGTCGGCGCGTACCGCGTTGTGTTCCTCGATCTGGGAGCCGTAGTTGACGGGCATGTCCCAACCGCCGAAGTCGACCATGCGGGCGCCGAGGGCGCGGTGGATGGCGTTGAGGGGCGTGGCCTGGAGCGTCATGGATGTCCTTGGGGGCGCTCGGTTCGAAAACCGTGGTTCGAAAACGAAAAAAGGGTCATCCGCCGCAGCGTCCGGTCGCGCCAATGCGCTACCAGTCCGCTGCCGCGGATGACCCCTCTGTCCTCGATACCTGAGAGATTACGAAGCGTGGTGCTTCGTGCGCCCCTTCGGTGGACATGCTCACCATTGCCTTGCAATAGCGGATGTCGCTCTCCAGAGTGCGGCATGCATTGTGTGCATGTTGCATGCCGATCCAGCCAGTCCATGGTGCCTGAGAGTTTTCGGGTGATACCCCTTCGGCGGCGCAATCGCTGCGCGCTCTCCCGGCCGGATGCGCGTGAATGTACGGGACCGGTCTGCCTTTGTCAAACCTCGTGCGGCAGGCCCGGTCCCGTGCGTGGTCGCCCGTTGCGGGCGGCCCTCGCCAACCTGTCAGTGGCCGTCATCGCGCCCGGTAACAGGCCCTTGATGAGCGGCCCTGGGACAACCCTTAGTGACCCTTGGTCGTGACGTTACCGATCACGCCACCCACGGCGGCGCCGCCGAGCGTGCCCAGCGGGCTGCCTTCGGTCAGTACGGCGCCACCCACGGCACCGACGCCCGCGCCGATCGCCGTGTTGCGCTGCTTCGGCGTCATGTCGGCGCAGCCGCCAAAGGCAGCAAGCGTGACACCAATCAGTGTGAGCTTCGAAATCGTGCGGAACGTAGTCATATGGCCTCCAGTGCTTTGTTGTCGACATGCGGTACTGCCACGCGCGCCAGCCATACCGGCACGCTGTGAAAAGTGAGAGGCCGATGCCGTGCCCGGGTGCCCGCGGCTTACGATTGTTACGGGCTCGAAACGCTTGCCGTAGGACGGTCTCCGACACACGTGCAGGGTGCGACCAGACACGAGGCGCGTGACACGAGGCACGTGTTAACATCGCCAGCTTTGGCGCACCGGCTCCGGTGTGCTTCATCCGCGCCTTTTCGGCCGATCCTGGCCAATCCTCATCAAAGATCACATGTCCCACGGGCTCAATTCCGCGCAATCCGAAGCCGTTCGCTATCTCGACGGGCCATGCCTCGTCCTGGCGGGTGCCGGATCGGGCAAGACGCGCGTGATCACGCAGAAGATCGCGCACCTGATCGAGGACAAGGGGTTCGAGCCGCGCCACATCGCCGCCGTCACGTTCACCAACAAGGCGGCCAAGGAGATGCAGGAGCGCATCGGCAAGCTGATGGAGGGCAAGACCACGCGCGAGGGCAAGCGGATTCCGCTCAAGCAACTCACGGTCTGCACGTTCCATTCGCTCGGCGTGCAGATCCTGCGCATGGAAGCCGAGCACCTTGGCCTGAAGCCGCAGTTCTCGATCATGGATTCCGATGACTGCTTCGGTCTGGTGCAGGAGCAGCTTGGCACCACGGACAAGAAGCTGATCCGCAGCGTGCAGAGCACGATCTCGCTGTGGAAAAACGGCATGATCGACCCGGAGACGGCGCTCGCGCAGGCGAGCGATGCCGACGAGCACCAGGCCGCGATGGTGTATCGCAATTACGTGGCCACGCTGCACGCTTACCAGGCGGTGGACTTCGACGACCTGATCCGCCTGCCCGCCGAACTGTTCGCGCGCGACGAAGCCGTGCAACTGAAGTGGCAGAACCGCCTGCGTTACTTCCTCGTCGACGAGTACCAGGACACCAACGCGTGCCAGTACCAGTTGCTCAAGCTGCTGGCCGGTGGGTCGCATCTGCGCGCGCCGGCATTCACCGCAGTGGGTGATGACGATCAGGCGATCTATGGCTGGCGTGGCGCCACGCTCGACAACCTGCGCCTGCTGCAGTCCGATTTCCCGAGTCTGAAGGTGGTCAAGCTCGAACAGAACTACCGTTCGACCGTGCGGATTCTGGAAGCAGCCAACGCGGTGATCGCCAACAACCCGAAGCTGTTCGACAAGAAGCTGTGGTCGGAACATGGCATGGGCGATCCGATCGCGATCCACCCGATGAACGACGAGGAGCACGAGGCAGAGTCGGTGGTGTTCCGGCTGTCCGCGCACAAGTTCGAGCGGCGCGCGCAGTTCCGTGACTACGCAATCCTTTATCGCGGCAATCACCAGGCCCGGCTGTTCGAACAGATCCTGCGCCGCGAGCGCATTCCGTATGTGCTCTCCGGCGGCCAGAGCTTCTTCGACAAGGCCGAGATCAAGGACATCTGCGCGTACCTGCGCCTGATCGCCAACCCCGACGACGATCCCGCATTCATCCGCGCGATCACCACGCCGCGTCGTGGCGTAGGCAACACCACGCTCGAAGTGCTCGGCACGTTCGCAGGCCAGGCCAAGGTATCGCTGTTCGAGGCGGCCATGATGGGTGGCATCGAGGCGAAGCTGCAGCCGCGCCAGCTTGAGCCGCTGCGCACGTTCAGCGAGTCGATGGTGCGGCTGGCCGATCGTGCGAAGACGGACCCGGCCACGGTGGTGCTCGACGATCTCATGGAAGGTATCCACTACGAGGCCTACCTCTACGACACCTTCGATGAACGGCAGGCGCAATCACGCTGGACCAACACGCTCGAATTCCTCGACTGGCTCAAACGCAAGGGCACGCGTCCCGAGCCGGAAGGCGAGGGCGCGGCCACCGGATTCGACACCGCCGATGGTTTCGGCGACGAAGGCAAGAACCTGCTCGAACTTACGCAGACCGTGGCGCTGATGAGCATGCTGGAAGGCCGCGAGGAAGATCCCGATGCGGTGCGACTGTCGACGCTGCACGCGTCGAAGGGGCTCGAGTACCCGCACGTGTTCCTGGTCGGCGTGGAAGAGGGCATCCTGCCTCACTCGCGCGAGGACGAGGAAATGGGCGACGAGAAGATCGAGGAGGAGCGCCGCCTGATGTATGTGGGCATCACGCGCGCGCAGCGCAGTCTGCAGATCAGCTGGTGCAAGAAGCGCAAGCGCGCCCGCGATACGTATGCGTGCGAGCCGTCGCGTTTCATCGCCGAGATGAAGCTGGAGGACGACCCCGCCCCGAAGGACGAGACCCCGGCCATGAGCCCGAAGGATCGTCTGGCCGGGCTCAAGGCGCTGCTCGGCAAGCCTGCGGCGGGGTGATTGATACAAGCCGGACAAGCTTCGGGATGACCGTCTCTCTACGATTGGCGTGCGCGCTTTCGTCTCGGCGTCTGTCGCGACACATCGCGCCTACCCTTCGGTTTGCGGTGTGTGCTGGGCGCATGCGAGCCCGGCTTCTTCCCTGTTGAGCGCTCCCGGATGCGGCAGCACCGGGGGCGTTTTTTTCCGCCTCTCGCAGCTTGTGGCGTTCTGAGCACGTATCAAGTTTGATACAAAACCGGCATCGCTTGTAATGGGCAAGCTGGTACATTGGGTGCTCCATCCGGCCGCGGTTCCGCGGCCGTTCCCATCTGCAAGCTCGCCCATGGACCTGTCCCCCGCCCTGCCAATCCGCCTGCTGATCGTCGACGACGACCCACAAATCCGGGCCATGCTGGCCGAATACCTCGCCACATTCGGCATGGAGGCCGATGGTGCCGAAGGCGGCACTGCCATGCGTGCGGCGATGTCGAAGCAGGAATACGACCTCGTCATCCTGGACCTCTCGCTGCCCGGCGAGAACGGCCTGACGTTGTGCCGCGAAATCCGGGAGTCCAGCAACCTGCCTGTGATCATGCTGACCGCGCGGGCGGAACTGGCCGATCGCGTGGTGGGACTCGAGGTGGGCGCGGACGACTACGTGACTAAGCCGTTCGAGATGCGCGAGCTGGTGGCGCGCATCCATACCGTGCTGCGTCGCAGCCGTGCCGACGTGCGACGTCCGGCACCGGCCGCGCCCGGGCATGAAGTCCGGTTCGCGGCATGGCGACTGAACACCACGCTGCGCCAGCTGGTGGATGCCGAGGACACGGTGGTGCCGCTTTCCAACGCGGAATTCCGGCTGCTGCTGACATTCATCGAGCATCCCAATCGCGTGCTCGATCGCGAGATGCTGATCAACACCGCGCGTGGGCGCGATCTGGACGTGTTCGATCGCAGCATCGACCTGTTGGTGTCCCGTCTGCGCCAGAAGCTGCGTGACGATCCGCGCGACTCGGCACTGATCCGCACCGTGCGCGGCGAAGGGTACGTCTTCACGGGCACCGTGGAGCACTGACGGCATGGCAGCGCAGATGCCGCCATCGGCGGACGATCCACCAATGGTGCGGCCAGAATTGCGTTCCAGCACATTGGAGACGCCCCGAAGGCGCTTCGATTCGATGTTCGTGCGGCTGTTCTTCGTGATGGCCGCGATCATGCTTGCCGTTCACGTGCTGGGCGTGACCGTGATCGAGGGGTTCTTCCCGCGCCCGGGTTCGGAGCGCTACATGGAACGGATGCGCCGCGCCGCGTCGGAAGCCGAGGCGGCCGGCCACCCGTTGCCTGCGCCACTGCCGGGCGCGCTGGCGTCGCTCAGCCATCCGCACGGACCGCCACCGCCGCCCAACGCCAATGACGACGATGACGACGGCGACAACGACGGGCCCCCGCTGCATCCCGACGCATTCCGCATGCAGAAAGGTGGCGTGCTCATGCCACCCGGACCCCCTGGGCCGCCTGGGCCACCGTCCGGTTTCCATATCCGAGGTATCTGGCCGCCGCACCTGGGCATGTTGTTCCAGCTCGTGGCCATCCTGATTGCATCGTGGGTTGGCGCGCGTCTGCTGGCGCGGCCCGTGCAGCAACTGGCCAGTGGTGCGAACCGGCTGGCGCAGGACGTCCACGCGCCACCGCTGGAGGAGGAGACGGGCCCAGCCGAAGCGCGTGACGCTACCCGGGCACTGAACCTGATGCAGCAGCGCATCCGCACCCAGCTGGCGCAGCAATCGCGCTTCCTGGCGGCGGTGTCGCACGACCTGCGCACGCCGCTGACGCGCATGAGCCTGCGCATCGAGCGCATCGAGGACAACAACGTGCGTTACCGTCTGCGCCAGGATCTGGCCGAGATGAACGGACTGATTGACGCCACGCTGTACTACCTGCGCGAGCGAGACGATGCCGCCGGCCCGCGCCAGCGCGTGGACGTGCTGGC
This sequence comes from Cupriavidus sp. HY129, assembly GCF_059492215.1. Classification (NCBI taxonomy): domain Bacteria; kingdom Pseudomonadati; phylum Pseudomonadota; class Betaproteobacteria; order Burkholderiales; family Burkholderiaceae; genus Cupriavidus; species Cupriavidus sp. HY129. The sequence continues at coordinate 3,418,101 of NZ_CP083254.1, read as the reverse complement.
ACTGCTGCAGGCCATCGTCGACGATGCACAGGAAATGGGTCAGGACGTGCGGCTTTCCGGCACCGCCGTGCCGCTGCTGGCGTACCCGGCCGAACTGCGCCGCGCGGTGGTCAATCTGGTGGAGAACGCGCACCGGTACGGCGGCGCCGCCCATATCGTGCTGACCGACAGCGCCGAGCGCGTGATCATCGACGTGTCCGATAACGGCCCGGGTATTCCGCCCGCGGAACTCCAGCGCGTGCTGGAGCCGTTCTATCGCGTGGAGTCGTCGCGCAGCCGTGCTACAGGTGGCGTGGGAATGGGATTGGCGATCGCCGCCGACATCGTGGCGCGGCACGGCGGGGAACTGACGCTGACCAACCGCACCGAGGGCGGCCTGCGCGTGCGCATCGTGCTGCCGCGCGCCTGACGGGGCGTCGGCGCGTCGATCGCTCAGGCGCGTTGGGGCACACCGCTCTTGTTGATCGGTGCCAGTTGCACGTACTGCGAACCGCGTAGTCCGCGCGTGAAGTCGAGCGTGAAATCGCCAACGTCGACGCGCGTCTGTAGCGCGCGACGCAGCTCTACCGGTCCGGACGCCTTGATGCCGCTGGCCGCGCGCACCAGCCACGCGGCGCCAATGTAGCCAGCCAGCGTGGCGGGCGAGGGCGGCTCGTCGAGGTACTGCTTCATGCGCGCGACATGCTCTTTCACCACACGCAGCGTCGATTCCTGCGGCCCCGGCGCGATCTGCGTCACCACCATCCCGCCCGCATAGCCTGTACCGAGGATTTCACGCGCCGACACCGGGCTGACGGCCGACAACCCCACCAGGAATCCGTACCAGTTCTGCGCAGCCAGCGCGCGACCCAGGCTGCCGTAGGCCAGCGTGTCGCCGCCGACGATCACCGCGCCCGGACGGCCCGCCGCAATGCGGCGCGCGCTCTCGTCGAAGTTGCCCGTGAGCGGCACCGTCTGTACCGACATGGCTTTCTCCAGCCGCGACAGCCAGGGCGTGCCTGCAGCGAGCGTGCCCGCCGCGAAATCGGGAGAGACCGCCAGCGTTACCGCGGTCAGTCCGAAGCCGCGTAGCTGACGTACCGCTGCGTCCAGTTCGGATTGATAGTCGGCGCGGGTGAACCAGACGTTCTCGGCATTCAGTGAGAGACCCGACAGCGGTGCCACGATCTGCACGCCACGGCGCGACAGCTCGGTGGACGCTGCGAGCGCGGGCAGCAATGCATCGCCGGGCCCGAACAGCACCTCGGCATGTTCGCTGTCGGCGAGTGCCACTGCCTGGGCCGTGGCGCCACGCGGATTCGTATCGGCATCGCGCGCGACGTGGACGATATGCAGGCTGCCGTTGGACGCGTTGTACGCATCGAACAGCACCTTCGCGCCGGCCAGGTAGTCGCGCGAAAGATCGGCCTGCGGGCCGGTGCGATCGACCAGTTGGCCGACGACAAGCTGGCGGCGCGCGCCCGATGGCGCGGGCTGCGCGAACGCGGTGAGCGGTGCGATCCCGGCCAGTGATGACAACGCGCCGAGCGAACCCAGTGCGCCGAGCGTGCCGAGCGTGCCGAGCGTGCGCCGACGCCCTGCGGACGCGGGCGCGCATGACGATATCGACTGCGGTGGGGCTTGGCGCATGGCAGTGGTTCGGAAGCGGTGTGAGGGGAAAGGATGTCTCGCAGCGCAGGGCAGCGAGACCGGGCCGAGACTATCGGCGGTTCATGACGTTCCCGTGACTTGCACGCGACTTGGCTCCCCACCTCGGCGGGGCTGGCGGGCGCACGCATGACGTGGCCTTGATGCTTATCAAGATGGCAGTCCCGGGCGAGGCATAGGATCGGACGTACTTCCGCCTAGAAAGCACCACAATCATGTCCGCCCCCACGTCCAACACCCCCGATACCGCTATCCCTTCCGGCCTCGCATCCCCGTCGACCGCCTTCGACCGCACCGCACTCGCCGACTTCCGCGAACTTGCCGGCCGCATCGATGGCAACGGCCCGCGCTACACGTCGTATCCCACCGCCGACCGCTTTCACGGTGAAGTCGGCGACGCCGCCTACCGGCGCGCCCTGGATGCCTGCCGCGCGAACGCACCGGCTCCACTGTCGCTGTACGTCCACATCCCGTTCTGCGAGAACATCTGCTACTACTGCGGCTGCAACAAGATCATCACCAAGGATCACACCCGCAGCGCGCGTTACGTCGACTATCTGGCACGCGAAATGGCCATGGCCGCCGAGCAGCTTGGCGAGCGCCGCGCGGTTATGCAGTCGCATTGGGGCGGCGGTACGCCGACGTTCCTCGATCCCGTTGAAATGCGCCACGTGATGTCGGCGTTGCACAAGCATTTCGAACTGCTGCCTGAGGGAGAGCACGCGATCGAGATCGACCCGCGCCGTGTGGGCGACGATCGCATGGACCTGCTCGGCGAACTTGGCTTCAACCGGATCAGCCTCGGCGTGCAGGACTTCGACCCCGAAGTGCAGCAGGCCATCCACCGGGTGCAGTCGTACGAGGAAACCAACGGCGTGGTGCGGGCCGCGCGACGCCTTGGGTTCCGTTCGATCAGCATGGACCTGATCTACGGACTGCCGCACCAGACCACGCAACGCTTCTCGGCAACCATCGACCGCGTGCTGGAAATGCGCCCGGACCGCCTGTCGGTCTACAGCTACGCGCACCTCCCGCATGTGTTCAAACCGCAACGCCGCATCGATCCCGCCGCATTGCCACCTGCCGCGGAAAAGCTCGACATCCTCGTATCGACGATCGAGCGCCTGACCGCCGCTGGCTATGTCTATATCGGCATGGACCATTTTGCGTTGCCGGATGACGATCTGGCCATTGCCCAGCGTGAAGGCCGGCTGCAACGCAATTTCCAGGGCTATGCCACCCACGCAGGCTACGACCAGCTTGGCTTCGGGGTCTCGGCGATCGGCGCCGTGGCGGGTCACTACGCGCAGAACGCGCGCACCACGGACGAGTACTACGCCGCGCTCGACAAAGGCCAACTGCCGATCGTGCGCGGGTTCGAGACCTCGGAAGACGACCGTCTGCGCAAGTTCATCATCGGCGAGCTGATGTGCAACGGCACGCTCGATATTCCTGCCGTGGAAGCCGCGCACAGCATCGATTTCGCGCAGAAATTCGCCGCTGAACTGGCCGACCTGGACAAGCTGGCTGTGGACCATCTGCTTCGGCGCACACGGGACCGGATCGAGATCACGCCGCTGGGCCGACTGCTGGTGCGTCGCATCGCGATGGTGTTCGACCACTATCTGCGTGAAGACGCGTTGCGTCCCAAGCCCGCAACTCCGGCGGCCAACGACGCGAAGGTCATCCCGCTGGTGCGCTACTCACGCGTCGTTTAAAGAAATTTTGATGCTCGGCAAATGAGCCAATAAAAAAAGCCCGCGAGATATTCGCGGGCTTTTTTGTGGAGCCGGGGTGACTTCCGGGGTTGCCCCCGGCGTCACTGTCATTCGCTCTTACTTGCCGGCCTCTGCCATGTAGTTCGAAGCGGCGATCACGTCGGCATCCGGACCGGCATAGCCACCCTTCGGCGGCATCACGCCCTTGCCCTTCAGCGCGTAGTTGTGGACTGCGTCCATGCCTTCCTTCAGGCGCGGCGCCCAGGCGGCCTTGTCGCCGAACTTCGGCGCGCCGGCCACACCAGAGGCGTGGCAAGCCGCGCAGACTTGTTCATAGACCTTCTTGCCCGTTTCAGCCGAAGCGGCGGCCGGTGCGGCAGCAGCAACAGCAACAGCAACAGCAGCAGGGGCCGGAGCCGCGGCGGCGGCAGGCGCTGCAGCAGCAGGGGCAGCGGCGGGTGCGTCGGCTGCCGGAGCGGCGGCCTGGGCCGGTGCGCCAGCGGCTGGGGCTGCCGGCTCAGGGAACTTGGCGCCACCGGCGTCGGCCATGTACACCACGGCGCGGGCCAGTTCGTAGTCGCTCAGGTCATCCGGGGTGGTGCCGGCACGGGCAGGCATCGCGTTCTTGCCGTTGAGCACCGACTTCATCAGGCCGTCGAAGCCCTGGCCGATGCGGGCCGCCCAGTCACCCGCCACGCCGTACTTCGGCGCGCCAGCGGCACCGCTGGCATGGCAGGCTGCGCAGACGGCCTTGTAGACCTCTTCGCCGGTCTTCAGGACGCGCGGTGCGTTAGGGTCCTTGATTTCGAGCGAGGCTACGGGCTTGATCCGGTCGTTGATTGCCTCGGCAGACTGTGTTGAGCCGGCGCCTTCGCGGGTGCCGTGTCCGACAAAGTTGACCAGCAGGATGATGACGAGGATCGGGATCAGGAACGCTGCGATCACGACAACGATCAGCTGCTTGGGGGTCTTGATTGGCGACTCGTGGTGGTCGTTTTCTTGGTGGACGTCACTCATACAGAACTCTCGATTTTGCGGGAAACCTATTGCACAGCACGTTGGGGGCGGCTTGCTTTGTCTGGCCCTCGGAGACGCTATCCGGACGACTCTGGCGTCGCAGCGCGGCTTCAACTGCCCACGTCCACGCGCCTGGCCGTTTCGGCCTGGCCTCGTCTGGATAGCGTCCCTGTTTTCGGGGATGAATCTGTCGTTTTTGCGTCCGGGTTGTCTCAGGTCCCGGGTACGTCTCTCTGGCGACGCAAATAGGAGCCGATTATAGACGCAAGACATGGCCTCCGGGGGCCAAAAGCGGCGGCTGGGAGACCCGTGGAGACCCGTAATCGCACTAACCGGCGCAACCCGCATGGACGGGCCGGGTCAAACGGAGTATCCTATGCGACTTTCCGACGGCGGCACTCGCCCGTTGTCAGCAAAGCCCACATCGCGCCCGTAGCTCAATGGATAGAGTACTGCCCTCCGAAGGCAGGGGTTGCTGGTTCGATCCCAGCCGGGCGCGCCAATCCCAGCAAGACTTTTCCGAAGTGATTTCAACTCAGGCTGCGCACCGGCCATAGCTGGATTTCCGTCGCCCGATGCCAGAAGTCAAAGGCGCGGACCCGATACGCACGGGCCAATGCCGTGCGTACCCGAATCCGCGCCGATCGCCGCAAGGGCGATTTACAGGGACAAGGGGAGATCAGTACCAGCTCTGCTGCTTGTTGCCCTTGATGTTGCCCGCCACGCCGCCTGCGACGGCGCCGATGGCGGCGCCGGTCCAGCCGCTGCCGCCGGCAATCGCCGCGATACCCGCGCCGGCCGCGGCGCCAATTGCCGCGCCGGATACCGTGCCTTGCTGCTGCGGCGTCATGTTCGTACACCCAGCGGCGCCGACGATGGCCAGCACCACACCAAGCTGTTGAAGTCGTTTCATGGCATCACCTCACTTTTGGGGTTGCAGGCCGGGAATGACCATGTCGAACCAGATCGTCTCGATCACCGGCCGCGAAAGCTGGTCGGGGTGCGCCGCATACCAGTTATCCACACGTTGACGCACGGTATCGAGCGTATGGCCCCTGAGCCCCTTCGACAGACGGGGCATGATGCTCTGAGTGTCGCCGGGCGGCTTGTCGGCGTAGTAAGCCGATTCCACCTGGGCCAGATTGGCGATGCCCACCAGATAGGCCTTCTTCATCTGTTCGGTCGATTGTGTCCATTGCTTGCCGGTGACCAGTGGAATCTCCTGGGCCAGGGCGCTTTGGCCCATCGTCATCACGACACATGCCGTTGCCGTTGCTGCGAGCCAGCTCAGTCTTCTTGCCATTGCAATTTCCCTCCGCTGTTGTAGATACCGCACGGGGCTGGTGCGTAACACCATATTAGTCGCTGTTCCGGTGTCTGCCAGGTCACTGCGGGCGAATGAAAGTGCGCAAAAAGACGCGCACGGTGGCCAACCAGGCAGTGGATTCCAGCGTTGTTCTGGTGTCGAATAGGGTCTGGATGGTTCGCCGGCCGGATATCCGCCCGAGTTGACCTGACATTCCTGCAGGTCCGAACCTGGACACTCACCCCTTGACGGAGCGCAGACGTGGAAATGGAATCCGGCGGCAAGGCTGTTGACCCCTTCGTGTTACGAGAGACCCATGATGGCGTGGCAACGCTGCGGCTGAACCGGCCGCAGCAATTCAACGCGCTGTCCGAAGCCATGCTCGAAGCGCTGCGCGTGGCCTTCGAGGACATCGCCCGGGACGACTCGGTACGTTGCGTCGTGCTGGCCGCCGAAGGCAAGGCGTTCTGCGCCGGGCACGATCTGCGCGAGATGCGCGGTCGCCCGGACCTGGCCTACTACCGCACGCTGTTCGCGCAATGCAGCGTGGTCATGCAGGCGATCCAGGCGTTGCCGGTGCCGGTCATCGCGCGGGTGCACGGCATTGCCACGGCCGCCGGCTGCCAACTCGTGGCGAGTTGCGACTTGGCTATTGCGTCGGTCGCGGCGAAGTTCGCGGTGTCCGGTATCAACGTCGGCTTGTTCTGCTCCACGCCATCGGTGGCGTTGTCGCGCAATGTCTCGACCAAGCGCGCGTTCGACCTGCTCGTGACCGGCCGCTTCATTGATGCCGAGACGGCAGCGGATTGGGGCCTGATCAACGAGGCCGTGCCCGAGCAGGAGCTTGATGCCGCCGTGGCGCGCAAGGCGGAGGCGATTCTCTCCAAGAGCCCGGCAGCGATCCGCTACGGCAAGGCGATGTTCTATCGCCAGCGCCTGATGGCGTTGGGCGATGCCTATGCATTCGCGGGCGACGTCATGGCGCGGAACATGATGGAAGAGGACGCGGGCGAGGGCATCGATGCGTTCCTGCAGAAGCGTCCCCCTCGCTGGCAGCGATAAGATTTGTCGGCCTGCGTGACCGTATCGGGCGTGCGGATGTCCCTTTCACGCCGTCCCAACTTTGCAACGGGTCGTGCCAACTCGCGGCGGTGTTGCTACCCCGGACATTGAGACAATCCAGCGCCGATGCGGCTTTCCGCCCACTGGCGCGTGCCTTGCATGGATATCTCTTCCGGGTGCGAATTCCAAAGCCCCGGGCATGTTTGTGGAGGTACCGCCATGCCCACCCTGACCACCGATCATATCGACATGCTGCGCCACGCCGTGCGCGGCAAGGTGCTGCTCCCCGCCGATGCGGGATACGAGACAGCACGTACGGTCTGGAATGCCACCGTCGACCGGCGTCCGGCGATCATCGTCCAGTGTTCGGGCACAGCCGACGTGATGCAGGCCGTCGGCTTCGCGCGCGACCGTGGCCTGGTGCTCGCGGTGCGGGGCGGCGGGCACAACATCGCTGGCAGCGCGATCTGCAACGGCGGTCTCGTTATCGACCTGTCGCAACTGCGTACCGTCCACGTGGACCCACTCGAACGCGTAGCGTGGGTGAGTCCCGGCGCCACGCTCGCCGATTTCGACCATGAGGCGCAGGCGCAGGGACTGGCCACGCCGCTCGGCATCAATTCGACCACCGGCGTGGCTGGGCTGACACTTGGTGGAGGCTTCGGCTGGCTCACGCGCAAGTACGGCATGACTGTGGATAACCTGCTGGGCTGCGAGATCGTCACCGCTGACGGCACGCGTCACTGGACCGACTCGCGACACGAGCCCGAGCTGTTCTGGGCGTTGCGCGGCGGTGGCGGCAACTTCGGCGTGGTGACGCTTTTCCAGTTCCGACTGCATCCCGTGGGGCCGATGATCACGGCGGGCCTGCTGGTCTTCCCCGCGGTCGAGGCGAAAACCGTGCTCCGGCAATACCGCGCCTATGTGGAATCGACGATGCCGGAGGATCTCAACGTCTGGGTCGTGCTGCGCAAAGCGCCGCCGCTACCCTTCCTGCCGGCCTCCGCGCATGGCAAGGATGTGGTGGTGCTGGCGGTGTTCCACGACGGCGATCCGGCCGCCGCGGAGAAAGCGATCGAACCGCTGCGCAAGTTCGGGGAAACCGTGGGCGAACACGTCGGACAGATGCCTTACACCGCGTGGCAACAGGCCTTCGACGCGCTGCTTGGTCCGGGCGCCCGCAACTACTGGAAGTCGCACAACTTCACGCGGCTCGAGGATGGTGCGATCGACGCCATGACGGACTTCGCACTGCGGCTACCGTCGCCGCTGGCGGACATCTTCGTCGGGCAGGTGGGCGGCGTGGCCAATCGCGTGGCGCCCGAAGCCACCGCGTATCACCATCGCGACGCCCGCTATGTGCTGAACGTCCACGCGCGGTGGGAGCGTCCCGACGAGGACGCCGCCTGTATCGCCTGGGCGCGCGACTTTTTCCGCGCCACGGAAAGGTTCGCCACTGGCGGTGTCTACGTCAACTTCCTGACCGACGATGAAACCGCGCGCATCGGCGCGGCCTATGGCCCGAACTACGCCCGTCTGGCGCAGATCAAACGCACCTACGACCCGCAGAACCTGTTCTCCACGAATCAGAACATCGCGCCAGCGGCCTGATACCGATTGCTCCACATCGTCGGCCACGCGTTGCTATGATGCGGCGCATGGCCGACGACTTTTTTATCCCGCACCAGGAGTACGACATCACCGCGATCCGCGCCCAGGGCGCGGGCGGGCAGAACATCAACAAGGTGTCGAACGCCGTGCATCTGCGCTATGACGTGCGTGCGTCGTCGCTGGAGCCCGATCACAAGGAGCGGCTGCTGGCGCTGCACGACCATCGCATCACGCGGGACGGCGTGGTGGTCATCAAGGCCCAGCAGCATCGCAGCCTGGAGTTGAACCGGGAAGAGGCAATCCGGCGGCTGCACGAACTGGTGCGCAGCGTGGCGGAGCCGCCGCGCGTACGGCGGGCCACGCGGCCGACGCTGGCGTCGCGCAAGCGCCGGATCGAGGCCAAGACCCAGCGCGGCCAGGTCAAGGCCCTGCGCGGCAAGGTGTTTGATTAGGGAATCGATCGGGCATTTGATGCCGGTAGCCGATCAGGTAGTCGGTTCGGTGTCGCGCGCCCGGGATTCGAACAAACATTTCAAACGGACGGGGCGGAGCGGACAGAAGTGCCGATTGGAGTGCATCCTCGGCGCCAAAGCGTTGACTTCGCCGCCGAATCTGGCGATTGTCGACGGCAGCTTTCCTGATGACATTCACGCGCGACAAGGCGCTTCCCCCATGTCCACTGCAACACCTGCCGCTGCCCTCGAGCCGATTCCCCGGGATCCGGGCTGGCCGATCTTCGGCAACCTGTTCCAGATCACGCCGGGCGAGGTCGGCCAGCATCTGCTGGCGCGCAGCCGCCACCACGATGGCATCTTCGAACTCGACTTCGCCGGCAAGCGCGTGCCGTTCGTGTCGTCGGTAGCGCTGGCCAGCGAGTTGTGCGACGCCACGCGCTTTCGCAAGATCATCGGACCGCCGCTGTCCTACCTGCGCGACATGGCCGGCGACGGCCTGTTCACCGCGCACAGCGACGAGCCGAACTGGGGCTGCGCGCATCGCATCCTGATGCCGGCGTTCAGCCAGCGAGCGATGAAGGCCTACTTCGACGTGATGCTGCGTGTGGCCAACCGGCTGGTGGACAAATGGGACCGCCAGGGCCCGGACGCCGATATCGCCGTGGCGGACGACATGACGCGTCTGACGCTCGACACCATCGCGCTGGCGGGCTTCGGGTACGACTTCGCATCGTTTGCGAGTGACGAACTCGATCCGTTCGTAGTGGCGATGGTCGGCGCGCTGGGGGAGGCGATGCAGAAGCTCACGCGGCTGCCGATCCAGGATCGCTTCATGGGCCGCGCGCATCGCCAGGCTGCCGAGGACATTGCGTATATGCGCAATCTGGTCGATGACGTGATTCGCCAGCGGCGCGTGTCGCCAACGTCGGGCATGGATCTGCTGAACCTGATGCTCGAAGCGCGCGATCCCGAGACGGACCGGCGGCTTGACGACGCCAACATCCGCAATCAGGTCATCACGTTCCTGATTGCCGGCCACGAAACCACCAGCGGCTTGCTTACGTTCGCGCTCTATGAACTGCTGCGCAATCCGGGCGTGCTGGCGCAGGCGTATGCCGAAGTCGACACAGTGCTGCCCGGCGATGCGCCGCCGGTCTATGCCGATCTGGCGCGTATGCCCGTGCTCGACCGCGTGCTGAAGGAAACGCTGCGGCTGTGGCCGACCGCACCCGCCTTCGCGGTGGCGCCGTTCGACGACGTGGTGCTGGGCGGCCGCTACCGGTTGCGCAAGGACCGTCGCATCTCGGTGGTGCTGACTGCGCTGCATCGCGATCCGAAGGTCTGGGCGAACCCCGAGCGCTTCGATATCGATCGCTTCCTGCCCGAGAACGAGGCGAAGCTTCCCGCCCATGCCTACATGCCATTCGGACAGGGCGAGCGCGCGTGCATCGGCCGCCAGTTCGCGCTGACCGAAGCCAAGCTCGCGCTGGCGCTGATGCTGCGCAACTTCGCGTTCCAGGACCCGCACGACTACCAGTTCCGGCTCAAGGAAACGTTGACGATCAAGCCCGATCAGTTCGTGCTGCGCGTGCGGCGGCGCAGGCCACACGAGCGGCTCGTGACCCGGCAGGCATCGCAGGCCGTTGCCGACGCCGCGCAGACAGACGTTCGCGGGCATGGGCAGGCGATGACCGTGTTGTGCGCATCGAGTCTCGGCACGGCTCGCGAACTGGCCGAGCAGATCCATGCCGGCGCCATTGCGGCGGGCTTCGACGCGAAACTGGCCGACCTCGACGACGCTGTAGGCGCCTTGCCCACTTCGGGCCTGGTCGTCGTCGTGGCCGCCACCTACAACGGCCGCGCGCCCGATTCGGGTCGCAAGTTCGAAGCAATGCTCGATGCGGACGATGCCAGTGGCTACCGCGCGAATGGAGTGCGGCTGGCGCTGCTCGGCTGCGGCAATTCGCAGTGGGCGACGTACCAGGCGTTCCCGCGTCGCGTGTTCGATTTCTTTATCACCGCAGGTGCGGTGCCGTTGCTGCCGCGTGGCGAAGCCGATGGTAATGGCGACTTCGATCAGGCGGCCGAGCGCTGGCTCGCACAACTCTGGCAGGCGCTGCAGGCCGACGGCGCGGACTCCGGAGGCCTCGGCGTAGACGTGCAGGTGCGCAGCATGGCGGCAATCCGCGCTGAAACGCTGCCGGCCGGCACGCAGGCGTTCACGGTGCTGTCAAACGACGAACTGGTAGGCGACCCGAGCGGTCTGTGGGATTTCTCGATCGAGGCGCCGCGCACGTCGACGCGCGATATCCGGCTGCAACTGCCTCCGGGCATCACGTATCGCACCGGCGATCACATCGCGGTGTGGCCGCAGAACGACGCGCAGCTCGTTTCCGACTTGTGCGAGCGACTCGATCTCGACCCCGATGCGCAGGCCACGATCTCCGCGCCACACGGCATGGGGCGTGGCCTGCCGCTCGACCAGTCACTGCCGGTGCGGCAACTGCTGACGCACTTCATCGAGCTGCAGGACGTGGTCTCGAGACAGACGCTGCGTGCGCTGGCGCAGGCCACGCGCTGCCCGTTCACGAAGCAGTCGATCGAACAACTTGCTTCGGACGACGCGGAGCATGGGTACGCCACGAAGGTGGTCGCGCGGCGGCTGGGTATCCTCGATGTGCTGGTCGAACATCCGGCGATCGCACTGACGCTTCAGGAACTGCTGGCGTGCACTGTGCCGATGCGGCCGCGCCTTTACTCGATCGCATCGTCGCCGCTGGTATCGCCCGATGTGGCGACGCTGCTGGTCGGCACCGTCTGCGCGCCGGCGTTATCCGGGCGCGGGCAGTTCCGTGGCGTGGCGTCGACGTGGCTCCAGCATCTGCCGATCGGCGCGCGGGTATCCGCGTCGATCCGCACGCCGAATCCTCCGTTCGCCCCGGACCCCGACCCGACGGCGCCAATGCTGCTGATTGGTCCGGGCACCGGCATCGCGCCGTTCCGCGGATTCCTGGAGGAACGCGCGTTGCGGAAGATGGCGGGCAATGCGGTGACGCCCGCGCAGCTCTACTTTGGCTGCCGCCATCCGCAACATGACTGGCTCTATCGCGAGGACATCGAACGCTGGGCAGGGCAGGGTGTGGTCGAGGTTCACCCGGCGTACTCGGTCGTGCCGGACGCGCCACGCTATGTGCAGGATCTGCTCTGGCAACGACGCGAGCAGGTCTGGGCACAGGTGCGGGACGGCGCGACGATCTACGTCTGCGGCGATGGCCGCCGCATGGCGCCGGCGGTACGCCAGACGCTGATCGACATCGGCAAGGCTCAGGGTGGCATGACCGACGAGGCGGCGTCCGACTGGTTTGGCGGTCTCGTCGCGCAGGGCCGCTATCGGCAGGATGTCTTCAATTGAGCCGCTGAGTTCCCGGTTGGCAGAAATCCGCTGAACGTTGTCAGTCGGACGGCTACGCCGACCCGTACGCTGGGTGCCATCCCCATTTCCCTTTCGGAGACGCGATGGCTTCCCACGCATTGCGGCAGGCGCGCGTGTTGGCGCTGTGCCAGGCACTCTATACCTCGGCGCTGTCCGTCGACCTGACATTGACCGGGCTGGTCGGCTACACCCTCGCGCCGAACAAGGCGCTGGCCACGCTGCCATTCGCGCTGATTACCGTGGCATCGGCGCTGACCGCCATCGCCGCGGCTTTCCTGATCGAGCGGCTTGGCCGACGCCCGGCGTTCTGCCTCGGCGCACTGGCCTGCATGGCCGGTGGTCTGGTTTCGGTGCTAGCGATCTGGCGGCACGACTTCGTGTTGTTTTGTCTCGGTACGGCGCTGGTCGGCGTGTTCCAGGCATTCGCGCGCTTCTATCGCCTGGCCGCCGCCGATGCCGCGCCGCTTGCCGAGAAGCCGCGGGCGATATCGGCCGTGCTGACCGGTGGGGTAGTGGCGGCGGTGTGTGGCCCCGCGATCGCGGCCTGGAGCGCTGACATGATGCAGCCGCTGCCGTTTGCCGGTTCCTACGCGGTAGTTGCCGTGTTTGGCGCGTTATCCGTGGCCGTGCTGGCGCTGGCCTATCGGGAACCACCGGCAGTGGCGCACGCCGAGGCAGCTGTGGATAACCTTCCGGCCCGGCCGCTCGGCGAGATCGTTCGCCAGCCTGTGTTCCTGGCATCGTTTGCGAACAACGGTATCGGCAACGCCGTGATGATGTTCATGATGACGGCCACGCCGATCGCGGCCGTCGCGTGCCAGCACACGATCAAGCAGGGCGCCCAGATCATCGAATGGCACCTGGTCGGCATGTATGCGCCATCGTTCTTCTCCGGCTGGCTGCTGCAGCGCTTCGGCAATCCGGTGATGCTGGTGAGCGGTATTGCGTTGTCGGCGCCCGCGGCCATCGTCGCCCTGTGCTCGACCACGCTGCCGGCCTTCTACCTCGCCCTGCTTTGTCTGGGCGTGGGGTGGAACTTCATGTTCGTTGGTGGCACGACGCTGCTGACTAGCAGCTACCGCCCGGCGGAGCGGGCACGGACGCAGGCGGCCAGCGAGTTTTCCACAGCCGCGCTGACCGCGCTGGCCACACTGGCGGCGGGGCAGGTGTTGAACCAGTGGGGTTGGCAGGGCGTGAACCTGGCGGTGCTGCCGGCATTGGCCGTGGCGCTTGCCGTGACGCTGGCGTGGCAGCGTCAGGAGCGGTTGGCGCCGTCGGCGGCGGGCGTATGATCGGCGCATCCGCGCCCAATCACTTGCCCCCCATGCACCCAGCCCCCGAACCGCCGCGCGTTGTGGTCATCGTCGCGCCCGATCCTGCGCAGGAACTCGACGTCACCGGGCCGACCGCCGTGTTCGGTGCCGCCAACAAGCTGTGCGGCCGCGAGTCGCCGCCCTACGACCTGCACGTGGTCAGCGTCAGCGACGATGCCATCGTGCGTACGGAGAGCGGTCTGCGCATATTGGCGGACGCGCCGTACCACCGCATCGTCGAGCAGGTGGGCAGACCGATCGACACGCTGCTGATCTCGGGCGGCTCGGGCCATGCGCGGGCCGCCGAGGACGAGCGGCTGATCGGCTGGCTACGCACGCAGGCGACGCAGGTGCGGCGGATGGGCGCGGTTTGCACCGGGGCGTTCGTGCTGGCCGGTACGGGGCTGCTCGACGCGCAGCGCGTGACCACCCACTGGCGTCATGCCGAGCGGCTGGCCCATCGGCACCCGCAACTGGATGTCGATGCCGATCCGATCTGGATTCGCGCGGGTCGCTTCTATACCTCGGCCGGTGTCTCGGCTGGCATGGACCTGTCGCTCGCACTGGTCGAGGAAGACCTGGGGCACACGGTGTCGCTGGACGTCGCGCGGGATCTGGTGCTGTTCCTCCGGCGTCCGGGCAATCAGGCGCAGTTTTCGACGGTGCTGCGGGCGCAGGCGGCGCAAAGCCCTGAACTGCGAGCGTTGCAGACATGGATCGCCGATAACCTCGGCCGGGACCTGTCGGTCGGCGTGCTGGCGGAGCAGGTGGCGATGAGTCCGCGCAACTTTGCGCGGGTCTTCGTGAAGCAGGTGGGAGACACGCCCGCGCGCTATGTCGAGCGGCTTCGCGTGGAAGCGGTGCGGCGCCTGCTGGAAGGGAGCGATCGGCGGCTGGAAGCCATCGCGCATGTCACCGGATTCGGCAATGCCGATGTCATGCGTCAGGCATTCCAGCGCCATGTGCAGACGACGCCCGAGCGATACCGGGCGGCATTCCGCGGGGAAGGGCAGGCAGTGGCGCTGGCGGCCGCGTAGCCACCAGCGCTCTGCGGGGTTTAGTGGGTGCCTTGCAGGGCCGCGATGCGCGATTCGATCGGCGGGTGACTTGCAAACAGCGCCAGCCACGACTTGCCGCCCGAGATACCCATCGCCTGCATGTTCTGCGGCAGGCCGTCGGCGTCCAGACCACCCAGGCGGCGCAATGCCGCCACCATCGGGCTCGGCGTGCCGAGCAGCTTCGCCGCGCCGGCGTCGGCACGATATTCGCGATGACGCGAGAACGTGGCGACGATGACGCTGGCCAGGATGCCGAAGACGATCTCGCAGACCACCACGGTGACCATGTAGCCGATACCGGGGCCGCTCGACTCCTCGTCATTGCGGCGCAGCCACGAATCGACGAAGTAGCCGACCACGCGTGCCATGAAGATCACGAACGTGTTCACCACGCCCTGAATCAGCGTCAGCGTGACCATGTCGCCATTGGCGATGTGGGCCACTTCGTGCGCGAGCACGGCCTCGACCTCGTCGTGCGACATCGACTGCAGCAGGCCCGTGGACACAGCCACCAGCGAGCCGTTTTTCGACGCGCCGGTAGCGAATGCGTTGGGCTCGCCATCATAGATCGCCACTTCAGGCATCGGCAGGCCGGCGCGCGTGGCCAGCTTCTCGACGGTCTGCACGAGCCAGAGCTCCGTGCTGGTGCTCGGGTGGGTGATGACCTGGGCGCCGGTCGACCACTTGGCGATGGTCTTGGACATCAGCAGCGAGATAAACGAGCCACCGAAGCCCATCAGCGCCGCGAATGCCAACAACATTCCGAGGTTGAGGCCGTTCGAGGTCAGGAAGCGGTTCACGCCCAGCAGGCTGGCCGTGACACTGAGGACAAGCATGACGGCGAGGTTGGTCGCCAGGAACAGAAAGATACGTTTCATGGATGTGGGGCGAGACTAGGAAGAACGCGGACGGGCCGCAAGCGCGCGGCCCGCTGGATGCGAACTGCGCGATAAAGGTGCGCGCGAAGCAACCTTCGCGCGAAAGCGGGATCAGCCGCGCGGCGGGCGCGGCAGCAGAGGCAGGTCGGGGTCCGGCAGGGCGATGCGGGCGTACTGCGGCACCGCGCCACGGCCGGTTGCGGTTGCCATTCGCGGAAGCGGCGCGGGCAACAACTGCTCGGCGAAATCCGAGCCCGGTGGCGACGGTTCCGCATTATCGGCAGGGTGGGAGGACTCTTGAGTCGTGGGCGCCGGCATATCACCGGGATCGCCAACATCGGCGATAGCGGTAGCATCGGTCGCCACGGCGAGCGTGGCCCGAGCGACGTCGGCGACATCGGCCGTCTGAGGCACCTGCGCCATGCCGACGCCTGCCGCGGACGTGCCGAGACCTGCCCATGCCTGCAACGGCAGGAAGGCAAGCAGCACAATCATCAGCAGTAACCGGAACGGTTGCACGAGAGGTCGGGGCGCGGGTGACGTAAAAGACAAAAAGACTGGCGTCGATTCTACAGGATGGCAGGGGCCGGCGCAGACGGTCGTCCCCACCCCGGCGTCACTATCCGACGATTCTCAGCGCGGCGCGTGTGCCCCACCATGCCGCTTCCTCGAACACGGAGAGTCCACTCAGGTCGGCGTGGGCAAACAGGATGCGGCCGTCGGTCTCACGCAACGCACGGATGCCCGCGTTGCCCAGAAAGCCCGGCACCGGCGTGGCCATCGCGTGACCGCGTGCCGTGATCTCGACGGCGTCCGCATGGCGCCAGAATTCGCGGCCATAGACCGCGCGAAGATCGGACACGGCCAGATCCATCAGCGCGGCCGGGTCGGCATCCGCCAGCCATCGCCTGACGGCATCTGGCGATCCCCCGGCAGGCGCGCCGGATTCGGCGTCGAGCGGACAGTAGGCCGTGAACGCGGTGTGCGCCGGACGTGCCTGGCGGATCCACTGGTGCGTGGCCACGACGTAGCCGAGGCCGCGCGAGCCATGCACGACGTTGTCCCACGCCAGCGGCACGCCGGCGGCCTCCTGCGGAAACCCCCGCAGGTGGAACGATGAAACCAGCCAGGGCGCGTGATACTGCAGATGTTGCGCCGGGTCGAAGCCGAGCGGCTTCAGCGGCACGACGTGCGCGGCGACGTGCAGCGGCATCGCGCAGATTACGCGCCGCGCCCGAATGCGAAAGAGCGCGGGCGGCTGTGTGACGCCATCGGGCCAGTGCGCGCACAGCACACTGACGCCCTCCGACGTTTCGTCGATACGCACCGCCATGCCCGCGCGCCGCCATGGCTGGCCGGCATTCATCCGCGCATCGATCTTCGATGTCAGCCGCGTCACCATGCCGTGCAATCCGTCAGGCCATGTCAGCACCGCGCCATCGGCGGCATTGCTGGCATGGCCGCCACGGCTGGCGAAGTAGTGCAGACCTGCCCAGGCGGACACGACATCGGCCCCCGCGCCGTAGTCGTCACGGCAACAGTAATCGGCGTACCAGTGCAGCGTTGGTGCGGTAAAGCCTTCGGCTTTCAGCCATTGCCGGAAGGTCTGGCGATCGAGCGCCGTCCATGCCGGGTCACGCGAGGACTCGGCGATCGGAATCGCAAATGCCTTGCGGCCATCGCTGCCGGTGGCGTGGCGCAGCGCATCCATGCGGGTGAGGAAGCGTGCGTGCTGCGCATCGTGATCGTCATGATCGGGCAGCAGGCCGTCCTGCCACTTCCCGTCGAAGAACAGCCGCTCGTCCGGCGCGTGCACCAACGCCCGTTCGTCGAAACGTGGGCGCGCATCGAATGGATCGCGCTCGATCACGCCGACGTCGGCCAGCATCTCGCGCACGTGGGTTGATTGCGCCGAAGGCAATGGCAGGTAATGCGCGCCGCGCGGAAAGCCGATCTCGCCGAACTGGCCGCCGGCCGCATTGCCGCCGAACTCGGGGCCGTCGAGCATGATGAAGTCGCGATGACCGGCGCGCGACAGTTGCCATGCGGCCGACAGCCCGCCCGGACCGCTACCCAGGATCGCCACATCGGTGCGCAGTTCGCCGCCCGGCTCCGGCCAGCCGCGTTGGTCACGCAGCGCGTGCCCCTCCGCCATGCCGGGGCGCAGGACCACCGGCGTGGGTTCGCGCAGGCCCAGGCCGCGCAGGAAGCTGTCGGCCTCGTCGCCGATGCGGCTACAGCCGGCCAGCGCGGTACCCGCGGCGGCGATCAGGAAGCGGCGGCGGTCCATCGGCGTCCTGGAGCAGCCACTCCGGCAAGCGAACTTGCGGATGACTTGGCGGATGACTTAGCGGATGACATTGCGCCAGTCACGCTCGAAGTCGTGCACGAGAGTTTGTTCATTGAGCCGGTTCGGCTCGCCCTGGCGCGGTGCCATGTCGGCGGGAAAGCGGAACATCAGCGCAGTCGTATCCCCGTCGAGAAACTTCATCGGCACGTCGTAGTGCGTCGGCGGCGTGTAGTCGTTGCGCTTGCCGGCCAGGATGTAGCCCCACTCGCCGAACGACGGCACGTAGGTATGGTACGGCCACGTATGCAGCCCGGCTTCACGCAGCGTGGCGTCGATGTCCCAGAACGAGCGCGGTGCGTAGTAGGGCGATGTCGATTGCACCACCGCGTAGCCCTTCTCGGCCAGATGGCGCGACATCAACCGGTACATCGGTACCGAATACAGCTTGCCGAGCCCGAAGTTGGACGGGTCAGGCAGGTCGACGATGATCGCGTCGAAGCTGTCCTGGTTCTGCTCGAGCCATTGCGCGGCATCGGCGTTGACCACTGTCACGCGCTGGTCGGTCAGCGAGCCGTGGTTCAGTGCCCGCAGCGGTTCACTGCGCGAGAATAGCGTGGTCATCGCCGGGTCCAGGTCGACCAGTGTGACGTGCTCGATATTGCGGTACTTGAGAATCTCGCGCAGCGCCAGCCCATCGCCGCCACCGATCACCAGCACGCGACGCGCCCACGGCAGCGCCTGCAGCACCGGGTGCACTAGCGCCTCGTGATAGCGGTGTTCGTCGCGCGAGGAAAACTGCAGGTTGCCGTTGATGTAGAGGCGGAGATCGTCCTTCCAGCGCGTGATGACCAGCCGCTGGTACGGGGTGGTTTCGCTATGGATGATCTCGTCGCCGAACAGGCCGCGTTCGGCCCAGTGCGTCAGATGGTTCGAGCCGACGAATCCGACTGTCAGCACCGCCAGCACCATACCCGCGCGCAGTGTGCGCAACGTCGTGCGCGCCACCTCGTCGCGGAAAATGCGCAGTGTGAACAGCGCCACCGCGACGTTGAGCATGCCGAACAGGAATCCCGTGCGCGACAGCCCGAGCCGTGGCGCGAGCACCAGCGGGAATACCAGCGACACTGCCAGCGCGCCGAGATAGTCGAACGTGAGCACGCGGCTCACCAGATCGCTGAACTGGGCACGCCGCGCATTGAGGATGCGCATGACCAGCGGAATCTCCATGCCCACCAGCATCCCGATCACGAACACCAGCGCATACAGCGCGGTGCGGAATGGCGCGGAGAGCCAGGCGAATACCACGAACAGCAGCGCCGCCGAGATACCACCGAGCAGGCCGACCAGGATCTCGATGTCGATGAACCGGGTCAGGACGTCCTCGTCCTTCACGTAGCGCGAGAACCACGAGCCGACACCCATCGCAAACAGGTAGCAGCCAATGATCGATGAGAACTGGAGGATCGAATCGCCGAGCAGATAGCTCGACAGGGCGCCGGCAATCAGTTCGTAGCCAAGCCCGCAGGAGGCTACGATCAACACCGACAGGACTAGGGTACGGTCGCGCATGGGGCAGCGGTCGCAACAGGTGAGCAACAGGAGATCGCCCGGAGCGCGGCTGGCGTTCCGGCGTGTCACAAATTGATATTGGAAGGAATAGGACTGCGGCTATACTTTGCCGCGTAGTTTGCCGCTGGCATCGCCGCACGGCAAGCGCATCGCGCAGGACCGGTATTTCCACAACTTCATTGACAGGCCGCGTACCCGAACCATGCTACCCATCTACGCCTACGCCGAGCATCTGCTGGCCAGCCTTGTGCTGCTGGTCGTGTTCGTCGGAGTCTACACCAGGATCACGCCCTTCAACGAGTTCGCGCTGATCCGCCAGGGCAATGTGGCTGCCGCGCTCTCGCTGGGCGGCAGCACGCTCGGTTTCTGCCTCACGCTGTCGTCGAGTCTCCAGCACAACGACACCTTTCTGATGTTCCTGGTGTGGTCGCTGGTGGCGATGGTGGTGCAGGCAGTGGTCTACGCGGCGCTGGCGCGCGCATTGCCGGATATGGATGCGGCCATCGAATCTAACAATATGGCCATGGGCGGGCTGATGGGCACGATGTCGGTCTCGGTCGGCGTGCTCAATGCCGCGTGCCTGTCCTGAGGCCAGGACGTGAATCATTCCTTGGGAAGAAGGAGCTGACATGAGCATCGGGTCGTTCATCAGAAAGCAGTTTATCGACATCCTCCAGTGGACGGAGGACACGGACGGCGTGCTGGCGTGGCGCTATCCGATGGAAGACATGGAAATCCAGTACGGTGGCAGCCTGACCGTGCGTGAATCCCAGATGGCGGTCTTCGTCAACGAAGGCAAGATCGCTGACGTGTTCGGCCCCGGCATGTACAAGCTGACCACCCAGACGCTGCCGGTGCTGACGTACCTGAAGAACTGGGACAAGCTGTTCGAGTCGCCGTTCAAGTCGGACGTCTACTTCTTCAGCACCCGCCTGCAGATTGGCCGCAAGTGGGGCACGGCGCAGCCGATCACGATCCGCGATGCGGACTTCGGCATGGTGCGGCTGCGCGCCTTCGGTCTGTATTCGTACAAGATCAGCGATCCGCAGAAGTTCTACACCGAGATCAGCGGCACGCGCGCCGAGTACACGCGCGACGAAGTGGAAGAGCAACTGCGCAATCTGCTGATCGCCACGATGACGAACACGCTCGGCGCGTCGTCGGTGCCGTTCCTGGACATGGCGGCCAACCAGACGCTGATGTCGCAGACGATCCACGAAAAGCTCGCGCCCGAGTTCGAGCGTTATGGCGTGGCGCTCGACAACTTCGCGGTCACCAATGTCTCCCTGCCGGAGGAACTGCAGAAGGCCATCGACACCCGCATCTCGATGGGAATGATGGGCGACATGGCCAAGTACACGCAGTACCAGGTGGCCAGCTCGATCCCGCTTGCCGCGCAGAACGAGGGCGGTGTCGCCGGGCTCGGCGCGGGTCTGGCCGCCGGGGCGGTCATGGGGCAGGCGATGGCTGGCGGACTCGTGGGCGGCGTGGCGGGTGTACCGGCCGCAGCGCCCGTCACTCCTGCAACGCCCGCCGCCGAAGATCCGGCGGTGCGGCTGCAGAAGCTCAAGGAGCTGCTCGACAAGAGCCTGATCTCGCAGGCGGAGTTCGACACGGCCAAGGCGGAAATTCTCAAGAAACTCGTCGGCTGATTCCGCTCCATGCAAACGGTCAACTGTCCGGGCTGCGGCGCGGAGGTCCGCTTTCGGTCGTCCGCCGCGGTCATGGCGGTCTGCGAGTACTGCCACAGCACCTTGCTGCGCGAGGCCGATCAGGTACGCGACATCGGCAAGATGTCGGCGCTGCTCGAGGACTACTCGCCGCTGCAGATCGGCACCAGCGGCATCTGGCCAAATGACGGCAAGGGGCAGGGCTTCACGCTGATCGGCCGTCTCCAGTTGCGGTACGACGCCGGTCTCTGGAGCGAATGGTATGTGCTGTTCGACGATGGCACGGACGGCTGGCTCGGCGATGCGTCGGGCCAGTACATGTTCACGCGCAGGGTGCCTGACGAAGACGCGGCGAAGGCGTCGGTCGGCAAGCTGCCGAAGTTCGAAGGCCTGAAGCCCGGCGAGCCGCTGTTCTTCAACAAGTATCGTTATGAAGCCGGCGACGTGCGCACCGCGCGCTGCACCGGTGGTCAGGGCGAGTTGCCGTTCCAGGTCGGCGCGGGCTGGACCGCTCAGGTAGCGGACTTCCGCAATGCGGGCAACTTCCTGACGCTCGACTACGCCGATGGTTACCCGCCCGCGGTCTACACGGGCCAGATGGTCGAGCTCGACCAGCTCAAGTGCCAGCTTCTGCGCAGCGCAGACGAGATTGACCGCACCGCCGACCGCTATCGTGGCAAGGCGATTCCGCTGGCTTGCCCGAACTGCGGCAGCCCGATCGCCTATCGCGCTGGCGTGGCGAATTTCGTCATTTGCCCAAGCTGCCATAGCGAAGTCGATTGCACGACGTCGACAGCCATCGTGTTGGAGAAGCACGCCGAGATCGAGGCACTGCAGACCAGCCTGACGCCGGGCGAGGTCGGCACGATCGACGGCAAGCCATACACCGTGCTCGGCCTGCTTCAGTGCACCGATGATGACGAGGACGAGACCTCGACCTGGATGGAGTACCTGCTGTTCAACGAAACGGCCGGCTTTCTGTGGCTCGTGGAGCAGGACGCCGGCTGGGACCGCGTGCGCGTGCTGGATGTCTGGCCCGGCACGATGGCGTCGTCGAGCGTGGCCGTGCTGGCCGGCAACGAGTACCGCAAGGGGTTCGAATACGTCAGCCGCGTGCTCTATGCGGCGGGCACGTTCAACTGGCGCGTGCAGGCCGGCGATACCACGCGGCTGACCGAGTTCGGCCCGCCGGCGCGGCGACTGACGCGCGAGACGAGCGACACCGAGATCGTCTGGACGCAGTCCACCACGGTGTCGCGCACCCAGGTCGCGCAATGGTTCAAGGGCAACAAGGCGCTGGCCGCCGCGGCGAAGGCGCTACCCGAGCGCAAGCGTCCCGCCGCGCCAGCCACCGGCGACCTCGCGTACTGCCGCAAGGTCGCGTGGGGCATCGCTATCGCGATGTGGTTGCTGAACCTGCCGATCTCGTTCTTCGGCGGTGCCGGCATGGCCGGGCTTCTGCTGGGCACGCTGCTGCTCTGGCTGCCGATCTGGACCGTGCAGGCGTTTTCGGGGCATATCGGGGGAGGGGACTGAGCTGTGCGCTTTTTGTTTCTTGTCTACGGATTGATCGTGCTGTTCGGCGTCACGTTCTACACGCTGGGGTCGGCGGGCAGTACGTCCGGTGGATCGTCGTCGGCTCGCGGCTGGAGTGGCTCCGGCGGATACGGCGGTTCGGGCGGCGGCTGGTCTTCGGGCGCCGGGCACAAATAGTCCGGTGAGACGATCACCATGAATGCCCCGACGCTTGCCTGCCCACCGGTTCTTGGCCGCCACCTGCTGCTCGACATGCAGGGCGTGACCGCCGAGCGGCTCACCGATGCCGTGCTGATCGAGCGCGTGCTTTACGATGCCGCCCGGGTGTCTGGCGCCACGCCGGTGGACGCGCGGTTCCAGCATTTCGGCCCCGGCCTCGGTGTCACGGGCGTGCTGCTGCTCAAGGAGTCACACATCAGCATCCATACCTGGCCGGAATATGGTTTCGCGGCTGTGGATATCTTTATGTGCGGTGCGGCGCAGCCCTACCGGGGCATCGAAGCCATCGTGGCCGAACTGGCGCCGGCGCAATGGCATGTGCGCGATGCGGCGCGTGGCCCCGCCTCTGCAGGTTCCGCCTGATTGGGCTACACTTCAGCGGTAACCCTGTAATTACTACAGGGATCTGGCATCGAGGAGGCACTCACCATGCGTATCGGCGAACTGTCCCGCCACAGTGGCTGCGACATCGAGACCATCCGCTATTACGAACGTGAAGGGCTGCTGGACGCACCGCAGCGCGAGGACAACGGCTATCGCCGCTACGGCGACGGGCACCTCGTCCAGCTCAACTTCGTGCGCCACTGCCGCTCGCTGGGCATGAGCCTGGCCGACGTGCGCAAGCTGCGCGACTTCCAGCGCAATCCGTCACTCGCGTGCGACGACATCAATACGCTGTTGGACCGCCAGATCGAGCAGATCCACGCCCAGCGTGTTTCGCTGGAAGCGCTGGAAGGTCAGTTGCGCACGCTGCGCCATACCTGCGAGAACCCAAATCCGCATCCGGCCAGCGAGTGCGGCATCCTGCAGAACCTGCAGCAGGCAGCCGAGGGCGCGGCCTGCGAGTGCCACCCACGACACTAGGGATGCAGCGGGACGGCATCGTCACGCCGATCTCGCAACATCTCGCTACAAGGCGGGCGGCAAGCCGAAACTGGGGCATTCCGCCCCCACGCTTCGATTCGGACCTGTGCTACGATGGCCGCTGGTCGCTTCGGTGACTTACCTGTAACTCAGAGATTTCCCAACGATGTCCCGTCATCTACTGCTCGCCGTCTCCGTCATGGTTCGCTTCCAGCGACCGGCGCGCGCGCGCGTGATGCCGGCGCCCATCGACGCCAGCCGCTGGATCAACGCCCCGCTTGATCCAGCCCGGTTCCCGGCCTAACCGATCCCCTTCCTGAACCAGCAGAAGGCCCGGCGCCGAACCGGGCCCGAGCCAGCACGTACCCCCGCTTTCACGCGTAGCACCAGGCCTCGCCAGTTGCCGTGTGATCTGCTGCCGATTTAGTTGCTGCATTCACTGCATTACCAAGCTGTGTCCGTCCGGCGCGCGTGAAGTTGCGCCGGCCAATCGATTCTGGATTTCACTTCCGTGAGAGGCATTGCCATGGCCAAGACCAAGAACACGACCGCCGCGCCATCGCGCCCGGCAACCCTTTATCTGACCGAACTCGACGTCGCCCGCCTCGAGGGAATTGCCAGCCGTGCCGGCACCGCCGAACTCGACGAGATGCTGGATGCACTGCTGGAGCGCGCCGCCATTGTGTCGCCCGACTCGATCCCGAAGGACGTCGTGACGATGAATTCACGTGTGGTTTGTGCGCTCGAAGGCGAGGCCAAGCCGCGTGACTGGACCCTGGTGTACCCGGACGATGCCGATCTGGCCACTGGCCGGTTATCGGTGCTGTCGCCGATTGGCCAGGCACTGCTGGGTGCCCGCTCCGGGGACACGGTCGACTACCGCCTGCCCGACGGCCGCGCGCAACGCGTGACCATCGTGGAGATTGCGTTCCAGCCCGAGGCCAGCGGCCAGTTCACGCTTTGATCCTTCCCCCAGCCAGCTACCCACCGTGCGCCCGAAGCGGCGCGCGCGGGTAGCCGCGCCGCCTGGCAGTACCGAACGGTATGCACCGTTCGGTCAGGCAATCCCTTCCGTTCATCCAGATCTTCAGCGTTTCACGGCGTGCAACGCACCATTCGTCGCAGCGCTATTTCTCCTGGTTCGTTGAGCCACTAACCTTCAGTCCGTGCTCGATCGCCACAGAGATGGCGTATCCGGGCAGAAGTCAGCTGTATCCATAAGAAAGTTGTGAATCAGTTGAAGGAGTCCCAGATGAACGCCAAACGTATCCTTGGCGGCGCACTCGTGCTGGCTGCATTTGCCGCCTCGGCCGCGATAGCCGCTCCCGCCGCCACCAAGAAGGCCGGCAAATTCGATGTCTATGCGGACGCCGCCCGAGTGGGCAAGTTCGATGTGTATTCCGACGGCGCGAAGATCGGCAAGTACGACTTCTATACCGACGGACAACGCGCCAGCAAGTTCGACCCGTATAGCGAAGGCACCCGCCAGGGCAAGTTCGATAGCTTCAGCGAAGGCGCCCACGCATTCAGCGGCGAGATCTCCGCTTCGTCGCTCGACAACTCGCGCAACGGCGGCGAGCTCTACGGCTACAGCGTCTGACGCATCCGGTCCTTATGGACCGTGGCGGCCACTCCGGTGGTCGCCAGTTCAAAAGTTTCTCTCCCACCTGCGCGACCGACCTCCTCCATCTCTCTCCGTCGCGCAGGTGATTTTTCCCCCTCGGCAGTGTCTGTAGTTCTTCCCGAAGTGATCTAGAGTTGCCGCGCGGCAAATGTGTCGCACTTGCGGATATCGCCGGTCGTCAGTCCCTGACGCAGCCAGCGCACACGCTGCTCGCTCGTGCCATGCGTGAAGGCTTCAGGCACCACGTAGCCCTGTGCCTGACGCTGCAGCCGGTCGTCGCCGATTGCGGCGGCAGCCTTCAGGCCTTGCTCGATATCGCCCGGTTCCAGCAACTGCTGGTTCAGCTTCTGCGCGTTGGCAGCCCACACGCCTGCCAGACAATCGGCCTGCAATTCCATGCGTACCGACAATTGGTTGGCCTGCGCCTCGCTCATGCGGCGACGTGCCGCATCCACCTTTTCCGAGACGCCGAGCAGGTTCTGCACATGGTGGCCGATCTCGTGCGCGATCACATATGCCTGCGCGAAATCACCACCGGCGCCGAAGCGCTGACGCAGTTCGTCATAGAAGGACAGGTCGATATAGACCTTCTGGTCACCCGGGCAATAGAACGGCCCCATGGCGGACTGGCCAGTACCGCAGGCGGTTTGCGTGGCGCCGGAGAACAGCACCAGTTTCGGTGGCGCGTAACGGCGGTTCAGGTCGGTTTCGAAGATGTGTTCCCACGTGCGCTCGGTATTGCCGAGCACCTTGCGGGTGAACACCGTCAGCTGGTCGTTGGCGGGCGGGCGATGTGCCTGGGACTGCGGTGCCTGTTGCTGCTGATTCTGGACGACCGATGCGCCCTGGAAAATCAGCGACGGGTCGATGCCGAAGAAATATGAAGCGGCCAGCGCAATGACGATCGTGCCGATACCGATCGACTTGCCGCCGATCGGCAGTCCGAACCCTCCGCCTCCGCCGTAGCCACCGCCGCGGCGATCTTCTACGTTCTGGCTTTCGGCTTCGTCATCGAGACGCATGGGGGCTCCGTCGGGTCATGTATGGCGGCAGCCGCGCTTCGGCTGCCCGATGCCGGTGGAGTATAGCAACGGCGCCTGACGCACAGCGCACCGTTCAGAATTCGTTACCTCGAAAAAGGGAAGCCGCCCGCGCACCAGGCGACAAGCGGGCTGATAAGGGCGTGGGCGGCCGGCGAGCAGGGGGTCAGCCTGGTAGCCAAAGGGAAATCCTGCGTAGCCGGCAATGTGCATCGCCAGCCTGCTCCCCCGACCCCTTTCCCACGTGACGTAAGCGGGATGGGGGAGCGATTCAGCGCATCAAACCGCCTCGGCAGCCGGCACCTTGCCGATGTCCAGCCCGGCCACTTCCGTACCCACCTCTGCCACGCGCAGCAGGTTGGTCGTGCCGCCCTGGCCAAATGGCATCCCGGCCGCGATGGTGATCTGGTCGCCCGGTGCGGCATAGCCTTCCACCAGCGCGGCGCGCGCGGCGGCCTCGACCATTTCGTCGACGCTCTGCACGTCCGGGCTGACAGTCGAATGCACGCCCCAGGTGATGGCCAGCCGACGCGCGATCTCCAGGTTCGGCGTGATGCTGACGATCGGCGCGCATGGCCGCTCGCGCGCCGCACGCAGCGCAGTGGCGCCGGACGACGTGTACGTCACCGTGGCCTTCGCGCCGATGATCTGCGTGACCTCGCGCAGCGCCGCGCAGATTGCGTCCTGGCGCGTGGAGAGCGGTGCCTCGTGCTGGGCGTCGATCATGTTGCGGTAGAGCGGATCGTTCTCGACCTCGGTGATGATGCGATTCATGATCGAGACAGCGGCCACCGGATGACGGCCATTGGCCGATTCGGCCGACAGCATCACGGCATCGGCGCCGTCATAGATCGCACTCGCCACGTCGGACGCTTCGGCGCGCGTCGGCACTGGCGAGTCGATCATCGACTCGAGCATCTGCGTGGCGATCACGATCGGCTTGCCGAGCTGGCGGCAGATGCGCAGGATGCGCTTCTGCACACCCGGCACGCGCTCGGGCGGCAGTTCCACGCCGAGGTCACCACGCGCGACCATCACTGCATCCGACACCCGTACGATTTCCTCGAGCTGCTGCAATGCGGCCGGCTTCTCGATCTTCGACAGCACGCCGGCACGCGTGCCGATCAGTTCGCGCGCTTCGAGGATGTCAGATGGGCGCTGCACGAACGACAGCGCAATCCAGTCGGCGCCAAGTTCCAGTGCGAAGGCCAGGTCCTTGCGATCCTTTTCGGTCAGCGCGGGGATCGGGATCACCGCGTCGGGCACGTTCACGCCCTTGCGGTCGGACAGCGTGCCGTTGTTGGCCACGCGCGTGGTGATGCTGCCGCTGGCCACCGATTCGATGTTCAAGCGTACCTTGCCGTCGTCGATCAGCAGCGACTGGCCCGCGTTGGCGGCCTTGAACAGTTCGGGGTGGGGCAGGTAGACGCGCTTCGCATCGCCAGGCGTCGGGTCGCTGTCGAGGACGAACGTGTCGCCGGCGCTCACGGCCACCTTGCCGGCCGCGAACGTGCCAATGCGCAGTTTCGGGCCCTGCAGGTCGGCCAGGATCGCGATCGGACGGCCGGTCTCGGCTTCCACCTGGCGCACGGCGTCGTAGCGCGCGCGGTGGTCCTCGTGCGTGCCGTGGCTGAAGTTCAGCCGGAACACGTCGGCCCCGGCATCGAACAGTTGGCGGATGACCGCGATGTCCGTGCTGGCCGGGCCCAGTGTGGCCACGATCTTGGCTTTGCGCTGGCGTCTCATGAGTGTCTCCTCTCTTCCTCGTTCCTTGCAGGGCGCGATCAGATGATCAGGATCGCGCGAAAATCGTTCACGTTGGTACGGGTCGGGCCGGTGACGATCAGGTCGTCGATGCCGGCAAAGAATCCATACCCGTCGTTGTTGTCCAGATGCGCGCGGGCAGACAGGCCGCGTGCCACGGCGCGCGTCAGCGAATCGGGGCCAAGCAGTGCGCCGGCATTGTCTTCGGAGCCGTCGATGCCATCCGTGTCGCAAGCGATCGCGTGCACACCGGGCAGGCCGTCGAGCGATACCGCCAGCGACAGCAGGAACTCGGCATTGCGACCGCCACGGCCATTGCCTCGCACCGTCACCGTCGTCTCGCCGCCGGACAGGATTACGCACGGCTTCTCGAACGGCTGGCCATGCGCGACGATCTGGCGTGCGATCGCCGCGTGGACTTCGGCCACGTCGCGCGCTTCGCCTTCGATGCTGTCGGACAGGATGTGCGCCGTCAGGCCGAGTTCGCGTGCGCGCGCGGCGGCAGCTTCGAGCGACTGTTGGGCGCTGGCCAGCGTCACGTTGCGATGACCTTCGAAACGGACGTCGCCGGGCTTCGGCGTTTCACCCGCGCCGCTCTCCAGATGCGCGCGCACGTTGGCGGGCACATCGATGTGGTACTTGGCGATGACCGCGAGCGCATCCGCGCAAGTGGTGGCGTCCGGCAGCGTCGGGCCGCTGGCGATCAGGGTGGGGTCATCGCCCGGAATATCGGAAATCAGCAGCGTTTCCACACGCGCGGGTGCGCAGGCCAGAGCCAGGCGGCCACCCTTGAGGGCGGACAGGTGCTTGCGCACGCAGTTCATCTCGCCGATGCTGGCGCCGCTGCGCAGCAGCGCCTTGTTCACGGCCTGCTTGTCCGCCAGCGTGATGCCCGGCGCGGGTGCCGCGAGCAGGGCGGAGCCGCCACCGGAGATCAGGCACAGCACGAGGTCGTCGGCGGTCAGTCCCTGCACCAGTTCCACCATGCGCTGCGCGGCCTGCTGGCCCGCGGCGTCAGGCACCGGGTGCGCGGCCTCGACGACTTCGATGCGCTGGCAATCGGCGCCATGGCCATAGCGCGTGACCACCAGCCCCGACAGTTCGCCCTTCCAGTTCGCCTCTACTGCCTGCGCCATCGCGGCGGCGGCCTTGCCCGCGCCGATCACAACGGTGCGTCCCTTCGGCGATTGTGGCAAATGCGGCGGCAGGCAATGCGTCGCGCTCACGGCCGAGACGGCCGTATCGAACAGATCGCGCAGCAGCGCGCGGGCTTGAGAAGCGTCGCGATAGTCGGGCGTGCCGGCCTGGCGCTGCGGCGACAGCAGGGCGGCGGTGGCGTCGGTGGCAAACATGTGGGTCCTGAAATGAAACGCAAGCAGAAAAACAAGGACAACAATCAACGCGGCCGCCCGCCGTCAGGCAGGGCGGCCGCGGGAGGGCTTACTTCCCGCCCTTGGCGATCTCGTGGTTCGACATGATTTCGATCGCGCGGCACAGTGCCGAGTGATCGAGCTTGCCGAAGCCGTTCGCGGCGCACGCGTTGAACAGCTCTTGCGCGGTCGACGTGTTCGGCAGCGATACGCCCAGCGCCTTGGCGCCTTGCAGCGCCAGGTTCAGATCCTTCTGGTGCAGTTCGATACGGAAGCCCGGATCGAAGGTGCGCTTGACCATGCGCTCGCCGTGCACTTCCAGGATGCGCGAAGCCGCGAAGCCACCCATCAGCGCCTGACGCACCTTTGCCGGATCGGCACCAGCCTTCGACGCGAACAGCAGCGCTTCGGACACGGCCTGGATGTTCAGCGCCACGATGATCTGGTTGGCCACCTTGGTGGTTTGGCCGTCGCCGTTGCCGCCCACCAGCGTGATGTTCTTGCCCATCAGTTCGAACAGCGGCTTGACCTGGTCGAACGCTTCAGCCGGGCCACCGACCATGATCGTCAGCGTTGCGGCCTTGGCGCCCACTTCACCACCCGACACCGGTGCGTCAAGGTACGAGGCGCCGAGCTTGTTGATGCGCGCGGCGAAGTCCTTCGTGGCGATCGGCGAGATCGAGCTCATGTCCACGACGATCTTGCTGTAGCTGGCTTCCTTGCCGGCTGCCTTGAAGGCGGCGGCAACACCCTTTTCGCCGAACAGCACGGCTTCGACGTGCGGGGTGTCCGGCACCATCACGATCACGATGTCGGCACGCTTGGCCACTTCCTCGGCGCTGGTGCAGACGGTGACGCCAGCGTCCACCAGGAACTGCGGTGCCGGGTTCACGTCATGCACGAACAGCGTGTGGCCGGCGGCGCGCAGGTGACCCGCCATCGGCGCGCCCATGATGCCCAGGCCGATAAAGCCGACGTTGCGTTGGTTTGCCATGTTTGTCTCCAGTCAGTAGAAAGAATTCGATTCGGATTTCAGCGGAACGCCGGCTCAAACGCCGTGCGCCGCGCGCCAGCCCAGGCCGGCTTCGGTGGTCGTCTTCGGCTTGTATTCGCAGCCGATCCAGCCCTGGTAGCCGATCTCGTCGAGGAAGCGGAACAGGTACTGGTAATTGATCTCGCCGGTGCCGGGCTCGTTGCGGCCGGGGTTGTCGGCAAGCTGCACGTGCTTGATCTTCGGCAGGTTGGCGCGGATCGTGTTGGCGATCTCGCCCTCCATGCGCTGCATGTGATAGATGTCGTACTGCACGTAGAGGTTGGGCGCGTTGACCTGACCAATCAGGTCGATCGCCTGCTGCGTGCGCGACAGGAAGAAGCCGGGGATGTCGAACGTGTTGATCGGTTCGACCAGCAGATCGATATGTTCCTGCGCCAGCGCATTGGCCGCGAAACGCAGGTTTTCCACCAGCGTTTCCTGCGCCTGTTCGCGCTTCACGTTCTGCGGCAGGATGCCGACCAGGCAGTTCAACTGGCGCACGCCCAGTACCTTGGCGTACTTGATGGCCTCGCCCACGCCGTCCTGGAATTCGCCCACGCGGTCCGGGTGGCAGGCGATGCCGCGCTCACCCGCTTCCCACTTTCCGGCGGGAAGGTTGTGCAGCACGAGGTCGAGCTGGAAGCGGTTCAGGCGATCGGCGATCTGGTCGGCGTGAAACGCGTACGGAAACAGGAACTCCACGCCACGGAATCCGGCGCGGGCGGCGGCCTCGAAGCGGTCCAGGAAGCCGACTTCGTTAAACAGCATCGTCAGGTTTGCTGCGAGCTTTGGCATTGTTTGTCTCTCTCGGTGTCTGGGAAAAACCGCCACACCCACCCCGGTGGAGCGGGGCAGGGTGGCGTACTACGGGGAAGCGGTACTCGGTACTCAGGCGGTGGTCTCTTCGACCAGGATCGCCGAATCGGCGTCCACGGCATCCTCGAGGTCCTCGATCGGCTCGAACTCGTTGATGTTGTCGATCTCGGTACCCATCGCGATATTGGTGACGCGCTCGAGGATCACCTCGACCACTACCGGCACCGAAAACTCGGCCATCAGGTCGCGCGCTTCGGCAAAGGCCGGTGCGATGTCTTCGGGCTTGAACACGCGGATTGCCTTGCAGCCGAGACCTTCCACGACCTTTACGTGGTCCACGCCGTAGCCTTCCAGCTCGGGCGCGTTGATGTTGTCGAACGCGAGCTGCACGCAGTAGTCCATCTCGAAGTTGCGCTGCGCCTGACGGATCAGGCCCAGGTACGAGTTGTTCACCACCACGTGGATGTACGGCACCTTGAACTGCGCGGCCACGGCCAGTTCCTCGATCATGAACTGGAAGTCGTAGTCACCCGAGATGGCCACGATGTCCGAGTTCGGCGAGGCGGTCTTCACGCCGATGGCGGCGGGAATGGTCCAGCCCAGCGGGCCTGCCTGGCCGCAGTTGATCCAGTGGCGCGGCTGGTTCACGGACAGGAACTGCGCGGCGGCGATCTGCGACAGGCCGATCGTCGTCACGTAGCGCACGTCGCGCGGGAAGTACTGGTTCATCTCGCGGTACACGCGCTGCGGCTTGACCGGCACGTTGTCGAAGTCGCTCTTGCGCTTCATCGTGCGGCGGCGCTTCTGCACGTCGGCCACCCACGCCTTGCGGCACGGCAGGCGGCCGGCCATCTTCATTTCGCGGGCCACTTCGACGAACTGCTCCAGCGCGGCCTTGGCATCCGAGACGATGCCGAGGTCAGGACCGAACACGCGACCGATCTGCGTGGGCTCGATGTCGACGTGCACGAACTTGCGGCCCTTGGTGTAGACGTCGACGCTGCCGGTGTGGCGGTTGGCCCAGCGGTTGCCGATGCCCATCACGAAATCCGAGGCGAGCAGCGTGGCGTTGCCGTAACGGTGCGAGGTCTGCAGGCCCACCATGCCGGCTTGCAGCGGGTGGTCGTCGGCCAGCACGCCCCAGCCCATCAGCGTGGGCACCACGGGCACATTGACCAACTCGGCGAACTCGACCAGCAGTTCCGACGCGTTGGCGTTGATCACGCCGCCGCCGCAGACGATCAGCGGACGCTCGGCCTGGTTCAGCATCGAGATGGCCTTCTCGATCTGGGCGCGCGAGGCGGCCGGCTTGTACGGTTGCAGCGGTTGATACGTTTCGGGATCGAATTCGATCTCGGCCACCTGCACGTCGAACGGCAGGTCGATCAGCACCGGACCCGGGCGGCCCGAACGCATCAGGTGGAACGCCTGCTGGAACACCTGCGGCACCAGCGCCGGCTCACGCACGGTCACGGCCCACTTGGTCACCGGCTTGGCGATCGACTCGATATCGACCGCCTGGAAATCTTCCTTGTACAAACGGGCGCGCGGCGCCTGGCCGGTGATGCAGAGAATGGGGATCGAATCCGCCCAGGCCGAGTAAAGGCCCGTGATCATGTCCGTGCCGGCGGGGCCCGACGTGCCGATGCAGAGGCCGATGTTGCCCGGCTCGGCACGGGTGTAGCCCTCGGCCATGTGCGAGGCGCCTTCCACGTGGCGCGCCAGCAGGTGGCGGATCGAGCCGGCACGGCGCATGGCCGAGTAGAACGGGTTGATGGCAGCGCCCGGCACGCCGAACGCGGTGGTGATGCCTTCCTTTTCCAGTACGGCGATGGCCGCGTCGACTGCTCTCATCTTCGGCATGTCTGTCTCCAATACGATTCAAAACAATGGGTGGGATTTGTTCTGGGTCTGATGCTATGCCCGCACCGGCCTGTGGATAAACAGAAGGGAGATCAGTTGATTCGATACTTGCGGTTAGCAATGCCGCAGCATCGAGCGTCGAATGTGAGCGATGCAGTATGTGCTCGAACCCTTCGCCGGATCCCCCATGGAGAGGGGTTCGGCGCAATCTGGTGGCGTCGCGGGCTTTCGGTCGCGCCGCCATCGGGCCAAAATGGCAGGTTTGGAATCGCCCTTGCTCTGCCATGTACTCGCGGCTGCCGACCACCTACGAATTGATTGAAGCGCTC
This sequence comes from Cupriavidus sp. HY129, assembly GCF_059492215.1. NCBI lineage: Bacteria > Pseudomonadati > Pseudomonadota > Betaproteobacteria > Burkholderiales > Burkholderiaceae > Cupriavidus > Cupriavidus sp. HY129. Next base: position 3,384,616 of record NZ_CP083254.1, on the reverse strand, counting down.
CAGGCCTCACCGCAGGCCGGACCGGCCGCCGAGAGCCGGCTGGCCACGGTGTTGTGGGCCGGCTTTGTCCTGGCGCTGGTGCCGATGCTGGTCGCCGGCGGCGCGCTGGTGTGGTGGCACCGGGTGCTTGCGCAGGTGCCGCCGGCGTGGCTTCCGCAGGCTTTTCACGTGCTGCTGGCCGTTTGCGGGGTGTTCTACGTCGGCGCATGGGTGATCAGGCTGCTTGATCGCCGTGCTGCGTTGCAGCATCCGCTTCGCTGGCTGACGCGTCGGCTCGATACCCAAAGCGAGGTCGAGAACGCGCTGCTGCTACGCCTTGGCCGCATTCCTGCGCTCCAGCTCCGCGCTCGCCAGCGTCGCGTGGTGCTGCAGGCGCGGCTCTGGGACGCCAGCGCCCGCACCATGGCGCTGGTCCTGGCCATCGGGCCCGCCGCGGTGATCCTGGCCGACGGTGTGGCGGTCATGGCACCCGGCGGCGTCCCGGCGCTCGTGGCGATCTACGGCGCAGTGTTGGTGGCTGGATGCGCCCTGGCGTTGTTCGCCCAGTTGCAATGCAGCGCCCCGCTGCGCCGGCTGGCCCACGTGCTGGGTGAAGCGGCGGAAATCAACGAGGCCGTGAACCGCCAGCGTCAGCCGTAGCGGTCGTCCAGTGCCGGGCTTCCGGGGCGTGACGATCGGTGGGCCGGATGGGCGTCATAGCGCCCCGGGGATGCGCGATATGGCTCCAATGCCTCACAATGTGCCGGCAGGAGACATTTAGCTGGGCTGGCATGGACAAACTCAAACAGATCGAAGCATTCATCGCCGTGGTGGAACACGGCAGCATGGCCGCCGCCGCGCTGACGCAGAACGTCACGCCGGTCATGATCGGCCGGCGCATTAACGCGCTGGAGGCACGCATCGGCGTCAAGCTGCTGCATCGCTCCACGCGCCGCATTGTGGTGACCGAGCAGGGCGCCGCGTTTATGGAGCAGTGCAAGAAGGCGCTGGCCGACCTGGACCGCGCCGAGATGCTGATTGCCGAAGGCAAGCACAAGGCCACCGGTCACCTGATCGTGTCGGCACCGGCCGCATTCGGGCGCAAGCACGTGGCGCCGCACGCGCCGGCCTTTCTCGCCGCCAATCCCGAGGTGCAGATTTCATTCAACCTGACCGACCGCGTGGTGGATCTGGTGCGCGAGGGCTATGACGTCGGCATCCGCATCGGGGGCGCGATCGACCCGAACTTCGTGGCGATCAAGCTGGCGACCAACAAGCGCGTGGTATGCGGCACGCCCGCGTACTTTGCCAGGCACGGCGTGCCGCACACGCTCGAGGATCTGGAGAAGCACAACTGCCTCGCGTTCAACCTGCAAGGCGGGCAGCAGCGTGGCTGGTACTTCCAGCAAAACGGTAAGACCGTGACGGTGCGCGTGAACGGCAATCTCGACTGCAACGACGGCGAGCTATTGCATCGCTGGACTGGTGAGAGCCTGGGACTGGGCTGGCGTTCGACATGGGAGATCCTGCCGCAACTGGAAAGTGGGGAGTTGATCACGGTACTCGACGAGTACGCGCTGCCGGATTACGACATCCTCGCGGTGTACCCGCAGCAGCGGCCGGTGCCGGCCAAGATCCGCTTCTTCATCGAGCACTTGAAACAGGCGTTTGCAAAGCCGGGGTATTGGAGCGGCAGGGTCTGAGGGGTTTGAAGCGTTGGCGCTCCGGCGCGCTGGCGCCGTCTGCGCGGAACCAGGTCCGCAAAACCGGACCCCCAAAAGAAAAAGCCCGCAGCCATTGCGGTCTGCGGGCGGTCCTTCTTGCGAAGGACGGGGAGAGCTCATGAAGTGCGCCCCCGCAACTCCATGGCGAGGTGAATATTGCGCCTCTCCCGCTTCTTCGTCCTTGACTCCGATCAAGCCTATCGCATTCGCTCTGAACGTCAGGCCAGCAACGCGGCCACCAGGTCCTTGCCACGTGCTGCCGCCGGTACTTCCTCGAAGTGCAGGGCGGCCTCCACATGCGCCAGATGCTCGACCATCAGCTTCACGGCAAGCTCGGCATCGCCCGCGCGCGCGGCGTCGATAAAGGCGCGGTGCTCGTCCGATGAACACGTCGCATCGCGGCGGCTCTGGTAGAGCATCGTGATCACGGCGCTACGCATCGACAGTTCGCGCATGATGCCGGTCATCACGCTGTTGCCCACCACCTCGGCCAGCACGATATGGAAATCGCCCAGCAGCCGGGTACGCGTCTGGGCATCATTGCCGCCCAGCGACTTGCGCTCGGCGGTCAGGTGTTTCTCGATGCGCTTGTAGTCGGCAGGCGCGGCCTTGGCGACGAACTCGCGCGCCAGTGCCGCCTCCAGGATGCGCCGCACCGTGAACACCTCGCGTGCTTCTTCCGCGCTGGGCTTGGCCACGAACGCGCCCTTGTCCGGCACGATCTGGATGACCTTGTCCTTGGACAGCATCAGCAGCGCGGCGCGGACCTTGGTGCGGCTGACACGATAGACGCTGGCCAGCGCCTCCTCGCGCAGCTTGGTGCCGGGCGGCAGGCGGTGCGAGACGATGGCGGCGACGATATCGTCGGCAATCGCCTCGGCGGTCATGTCTGGATCGATATGCTCGGGCATGGTGTCGCGCGTCGCCTGGCAGGCCAGCGCGGAGAGTGGGATGTGCGTGATTCTAGCGCCCCGAGGCCACCCCCGGCAGCGGCGCCGCTACCGGGACTTCCCCGGAGCCATGCTCGTGCACCGTCAGCCCTTCCTCCAGCTCGCCTGCCGGGATCGTGCCATTGAGCACGCCGTGGGCCCGTTCGCGGTCGATGTCGCGCTCCCAGGCGGCCACTACCACCGTGGCCACGCAGTTGCCAATCAGGTTGCCCACCGCGCGGGCGATGCCGATGAACCAGTCCACCGACAGCACCAGCACCAGGCCGATCGCGGGGATCGCCGGATGGGCGGAGAGCGTCGCGGCCAGGATCACGATAGCCGAACCGGGGATGCCATGCGCGCCCTTCGACGTGACCAGTGCCACAGCCAGGATGCCGAGCAGGTCGCCCAGCGCCAGCGGCGTGTTGGTGGCCTGCGCGATGAACACTGCGGCAAGCGTCAGGTAGATCGAGAATGCATCGAGGTTGAATGAGTAGCCGGTGGGAATCACCAGGCCGACCACCGACTTGCGGATGCCCATGTACTCGAGCTTCTTCATCACCTGCGGCAGCACGCTGTCAGACGACGCTGTGCCCAGCACCACCAGCAGTTCGGCACGCAGGTAACGAATCAGCTTCAGCACCGAGAAGCCGCACAGCCGCATGATCAGCCCCAGCACGCCGACCACGAAGATCACCACCGCGCCGTAGAACAGGATCACCAGGAACCCGAGCTGCTTGAGCGAGCCGATGCCGTACTTGCCCACGGTGAACGCCACCGCGCCCAGCACGCCCAGCGGCGCCAGCTTGATGATGAAGCCCATCATCTTGAACAGCGTGTGCGAGAACGTGTCGATTAGCCTGACCAGCGGACGGCCGGATTCGCCCACGACGGACAGCGCGCAGCCGAACAGGATCGAGACCAGCAGCACCTGCAGTACGTCGCCACTGGAGAACGCGCCCATGATCGTGTTCGGAATCAGCTTGAGCAGGAAATCGACCATGCCCGCGCTCTTCACCTTGTCGGCGGATTCGATGTAGGCCGACATGGCCGAGATATCCAGCGAACGCGGATTCACATTCATGCCGGTGCCCGGATGGAACACGTAGGCCAGCACCACGCCGAGCGCCAGCGCGATGGTCGTGACCACCTCGAAATAGACCACGGCCTTGATGCCGACGCGCCCGACCTTCTTCAGCTCACCGGCGCCGCAGATGCCGGCCACGACCACGCAGAACACGATGGGGCCGATCAGCATCTTGATCAGCTTGATGAAGGCATCGCCCAGCGGCTTGAGCTTGGCGGCGAACTCGGGAAAGAACAGCCCGAGCAGGGTGCCGATCACCAGCGCGATCAGCACCTGACCGAACAGGGAGCGGGTGAATCGGGTGTGCAGGCGTGCACCAGCGGCGCGCTGCGAGGGTACGGCTTGCTGCATCGTTGTCTCCGTGCCGGGCGCGGTCCAGATGAGACGTCTTTGCGTCGCTGGCCGGCCCTGATCTGATTCAGGACTACCTGCCGTCACATGGCGCGGGAGGGCGGATGCGCGGCGGGTCTGGCATCACCACGGGAAATCGGCCCGAGAACCATATCCCGCGCGGAAAGCCCCCCTGTTGAGGCGGAATCCACGCAATCCACTTGTCCGGACCGGATTGTCCGCAGCGGATTGTTGGTGCGTGGAGGCCAATATAGTGCATATCATTTTTGTATGCAATTTTTGAATTCACTGTGCTAACATGAATCGCACAGAATAGAGCTACGGCACCGGGCGCCCGCCTTGACTGGCCTTCCCGCCAGGATTTCCTCGACCGAGCTCACGCACCACCAGCAGGAGAGACACACACATGGCAGCAACCCCTACGCCGTTGTCCGCTGAAACCGGCACGTGCATCATGACCTGGGCCGACGCCCTGGCCGTTCATACCGATCAGCCCGGCATCCTTACCCGCACCTATCTGACCGAGGCCCATCACGGCGCCGCCGCGCTGCTGACCGAATGGATGGAAGCCGCGGGCATGACCGTGCGCCGCGACGCAGCCGGCAACGTGATCGGCCGGTATGAAGGCACCACGCCAAACGCCCCGGCGCTGCTGACGGGTTCCCACTTTGACACCGTGCGCGACGCGGGTCGCTACGACGGCAACCTCGGCGTGATCCTGCCGATCGCCTGTGTGGCCGAGTGGAACCGCCAGGGCAAGCGCTTTCCGTTCGCGCTCGAAGTGGTCGGGTTTGCCGAGGAAGAGGGCGTGCGCTTCAAGGCCACGCTGCTGGGCAGCCGCGCCATCGCGGGCACGTTCGATACCAATGTGCTCGACAACGTCGACGACTCGGGCAAGACCATGCGTGAAGTGATGCGCGCGGCCGGGTTCGATGCCGGGCAACTGCCCGCCGCGAAGCACGATCGCAGCCAGGTGCTGGCCTTCATCGAGGTCCACATCGAGCAGGGTCCGGTGCTGCTGAACGAAGGCCTGCCCGTGGGCGTGGTTACCGCCATCTCCGGCGCCACGCGCTTCATCGTCGAACTGGAAGGCCTGGCCGGCCATGCCGGCACGGTGCCGATGGATATGCGCCGCGACGCCGCGATGGCCGGCGCGGAGATCGGCCTGTTCATCGAGAAGCGCTGCGGCGGCAAGCCGGGCCTGGTCGGCACGGTCGGCCAGTTCAACGTGCCGAACGGCGCCACCAACGTGGTTCCGGGCCGCGCGGTGTTTTCCATCGATATCCGCGCTGGCGATGACGCCGAGCGCGAGGCCGCCGTCAACGACGTGCTGGCCGAAATCGAACGTGTTTGCGCGCGCCGCAACGTGCGCTCGCAGATCCGCAAGACGCACGAAGCCGCCAGCGTTCCGTGCGCGCCGTGGCTGCAGTCCCAATGGGCCGCGGCAGTGGAGCGCCAGGGCGTGCCCGTGCGCCACCTGCCCTCCGGCGCGGGCCATGACGCCATGGCCATTGCCGCCATCGCCGATGTGGCCATGCTGTTCGTTCGCTGCGGCAACGGCGGCATCAGCCATCACCCCACCGAAACCATGACGTCGGAAGACGCCCAGACGGCCGCGCGCGTGTTCGCCGATTTCGTCGAGCACTTCCATCGCCCCCAATAAGCGGCGCCATCGGCGTCGCCCCGAACACTCCAGAGATAACGAAGATGACCGCACGAGACAACATGAATCCCGTTGAAACCACGCTGACGCAATATATCGACCAACATCGCCCGCAACAGGAAGCGTTCCTGGCCGAGCTGGTCAAGGTGCCGTCGGACAACCCCCCCGGCGATTGCGACGCCCATGGCAAGCGCGCCAAGGAACTGCTCGAAGGGCTGGGATTCAAGGTCGAGGCCCACAAGGTGCCCGAAGACAAGGTCCGTGCAGCCGGCATGATCAGCGCGACCAACCTGCTGGTGCGCAAGACGTTCGGCAACGGTGGGCCGACCATCGCGATGAACGCCCACGGTGACGTGGTGCCTCCGGGCCTGGGCTGGACCAAGAACCCGTACGGCGGCGAGATCGCCGACAGCGAACATGGCCCGGTGATGTTCGGCCGTGGCGTGGCCGTGTCGAAGTCGGACTTCGCCACCTACGCCTACGCCGTGCTGGCGCTCCAGGAAGCCGAGAAGCAGGGCGCGAAGCTGAACGGCACCGTCGAACTGCAGTTCACCTATGACGAGGAAACCGGTGGCGACATCGGTCCGAAGTTCCTGCTCGACGAAGGCCTGACCAAGCCCGACTACGCAATCTCGGCCGGCTTCTCGTACGGCATCACGTCGGCCCACAACGGCTGCCTGCACGTGGAAGTCACCGTCAAGGGCAAGCAGGGCCACGCCGCCATGCCGCACACTGGCGTGGACGCGATCGAGGCTGCCACGCACATCCTGCAGGCGATCTACGGCCTGCGAGCCGAACTGGCCACGCGCAAGAGCAAGGTGCTCGGCATCGACACTGCCACGCTGAACGTCGGCCTGATCAAGGGTGGCATCAACACCAACGTGGTGCCTGACCTGGTCACGTTCCGCGTTGACCGCCGCATGATTCCGGAAGAGATCGGTTTCGACGCCGAAGGCGAGCTCCGTGCCGTCGTGGAAAAGGCCGCCAAGGAGCGTCCGGGCATCGAAGTGAAGGTGGAGCGCATCATCCTGGCCGAACCGCTGTCGGAACTGCCGGGCGTGGAGAAGCTGATCGGTGCCCTGAAGCAACGCGCCGAGTCGGTCTTCGGCGTGGAGATTCCGGTGCAGGGCGTGCCGCTCTACACCGACGCTCGCCACTACACGAGCCGTGGCATCCCGACCGTGCTGTACGGCGCCGGCCCGCGCACGCTGATGGAAGCCCGCGGCCACAACTCGGACGAGAACCTGCGTCTGAACGACCTGAACCGTGCTACCAAGGTCGTGGCGCTGGCACTGTCGGACCTGATGGCCTGAACAAGACGCGCCCCCGCGAACTGTAGTACCTCTTGGTTGTGATGATGGCCCGCGAGACACTCGTCCGCGGGCCTTTTTTCATTCGGCGGCGTCTTCGTCCGGCACGGCCAGGCTTACCAGCCATCGCCGCACGATCTGCTCTTCCTCGGCGGTGAGCCCGGCGCGCAGTCGCTTGTCGGCCTCCCGCGCGCGTACCTTGCACTCGGCCAGCAACGCCTGCCCGCTCTCCGTCAGCGCGATCGTCTGGATGCGGCCGTGCACCGGATGAGGCTGACGCGCGATCGCGCCCATCTTCTCCAGGTTGTTCATGATCACGCTGACCGTCTGCGGGGTCAGCATCGCCAGCCGCGCCACGTCGGCACCGGAAATGCCGGGGTATGCGCCAAGCATCGTCAGTACGAAGAACTGCGGCAGGGTCACGCCAAGATCGGCCAGCAGGCGTTCCATGTTCAGGCGATTGGCCGCGCTGGCCTGCCGCAGCAGGTACGCCAGATAGCCGCTCTCGCCGCGCTTGCCTTCACCGGGTGCGGGAATCCGCGCCGCTTCCGCCGCGTCCGCCTTCTTCCCTTTGTTTTTCCCTTTGGATGACAGGGTCTTTCCCATGATATCAGTGCTCTTACATTAATCTTCGAACTCTGACATCTTATCGCAAGGAGCCAGTCATGGATTTCCAGACCTTCACGAAATCGGCACCCGACGTCTACGCGGCGCTGAGCGGCGTGAGCAAGGCGGTGGAAGCGGCAGGGATGGACAAGGCGCTGACGGAGCTGCTCAAGCTGCGCGTCTCGCAGATCAACGGCTGCGCGTTCTGCCTGCAGTTCCATCTGAACATTGCGCGCAAGCTCGATATCGACCCGCGCAAGTTCGACCTGCTGGCCGGCTGGCGCGACGCGGGCATCTACACGGCGCGCGAAGCCGCTGCGCTGGGCTGGGCCGAGGCGCTGACGTCCATGAGCGATCCCGCCGCGCGCGATGCAGCCTTCGCCACCGCGCGGACGGTGTTCAGCGAGCAGGAACTGATGCTGCTGGCAGCCGCGATTGCCTCGATCAATGCCTGGAACCGCATTGCGGTCGGCCTGCATTTCGCGCCGCCGCCGGCCGCGCCCGGGGGCCGGCCATGAACGGCGTCACCGTGGAGCGGATCGAGATTCGGGGCATCGATACGCCCGACGACGTGGCTGCGGCGTTTCCCTTGATGCGCCAGTTGCGCCCGCATCTGCGGGACGCGAACGAGCTGGTCACGCGCTGGCGGCAGCAGACCGGCGACGGCTACCGTCTGGTCGGCTTGTGGGACGACGGCCCGTTGGTAGCGCTGGCTGGCTATCGGTACGCGGAAAACCTCGTCTACGGGCCGTACTGTTATGTCGACGATCTGGTTACCGACGCCGCCGCGCGCAGCGGTGGGTACGGCCAGATGCTGATGGACTGGCTGAAGACGGAAGCGCACGCGCAGGGATGCGCGCGGCTGGTACTGGATACGCCGCTCGACAATGTGCTCGGCCACCGCTTCTACTACCGCAACGGCCTGCTGGCCCGGGCGCTACGGTTCAACTACGTGTTCGACTGAGTGAGTCGATCACTGCGCCGAACTCATGGGCCGACCATACGCCCCCAGACATGACCACATTGCTACACCTGAACGTCAGCCCGCGCGGTGAACGATCACATAGCCGCCGGGCTGGAACCGTCGTACGAGAACGGCTGGCCGCGCATCGCGGACCGCTGACCGTGATCGAACGCGATCTCGGTGCCGAGCCGCTGCCGCCCATCGACGCGGCGTTCACCGACGCGAATCTTGCCGTGGCGGCCGGCGGTGACGAGCAGGCCCCGACGCTGATGGTCTCCGGGCGCCTGATTGCCGAACTCGAGTCTGCGGACATGGTGCTCATCACCACGCCGATCCACAACTTCACGGTGCCGGCCACGCTCAAGACGTGGATCGACCTCGTCGTGCGGCCGGGGCGGACTTTCCGAAGCACGCCGCAAGGCAAGCAGGGCCTGCTGCGAGATCGCCCGGTGCTGGCCGTGGTGGCCTGCGGCGGCGCGTTCCACGACGGGCCCGGCAGTCAGCAGGATTTCTTCACGCCATACCTGAAGTACGTGCTGGGGACGATCGGCCTGTCGCGCGTCGAGGTCCTGCGCATGGAAAACATGAATCGCGGCTCCGACCCGGTGGCGCGCAGCTTTGACCACCTACGCGCCTGGTGCGAAGCCGCCGTGCCCGTGATGCCGGACTGATGCTGGACTGATGTGGACTGACGCCGCAAAGGCGGCCCACTCGGCCAATCAGTCGGGGACTGTCCCGTCTCCGACACCAAGCGGGCGCTGCATCAGCAGGGTGTCGATCCACTGGCCGTGCTTGAGACCGACCGCTTCCAGCCGCCCGACGGTACGGAATCCCAGTCGCTCGTGCACGGCCACGGAACCGGCGCCCTCGCCGGACGCGGTCAGTGCCACCACGGCCACCATCTGACGCCACGGCCCGGTCTCGCAGCGCGTGATCAGTTCGGCCAGCAGCGCGCGGCCCAGCCCTTCGCCGGTATGGCGATGGTCGATATAGATCGAATCCTCGATGGCGAAGCGGTAGGCGCTGCGAGCGCGATAACTCGACGCATAGGCATAGCCAAGGATCTCGCCATCGCGTTCGGCGACGATATATGGCAGACCCTTCTTGAGGACCTCGCCGAACCGGTGCCGCATCTCGTCGACGGTCGGCGCCACTTCCTCGAACGAGGCGCGGCCGTGTTGCACGTGGTGGGCGTAGATGGCGTGGATCGCCGGGACGTCGTCAGTGGTGGCGTCGCGCAGCCGGTAAGGCTTGCGCGCGGTGGTGGGGAGGGCGGACACGTTGGATTCCGAAGAAGATTCTGAGGGGTAAACCTGCCATGGCACGTCGTCGCTGGCCATGGTTCAGCGGTAGGCCGGGTCTCGCATGATGCGTGCCAGCCGGCATTCGTTGCCTGTCCGTTGCAGCGTGCCGTTGTATATAGTGCGGGTAGTTCAACACAGACTGCCGGAACAGGCCGAAGGAAGCCGTCATGATCACGATCTACCATAACCCCCGCTGCTCGAAGTCGCGCGAAACGCTCGCGCTGGTCGAATCGGCGGCGCAGCGCCTGGGCGAACCGGTGGAGATCGTGGAATACCTCAAGACACCGCCGTCGCTCGCCACGCTGCGCCAGCTCCACACGATGCTGGGCGTGCCGGTGCGCGCCATGATCCGCGATGGCGAAAGCGCCTACAAGGAACTGGATCTTGCCGATCCCGGCCTGACCGACGCCGAACTGCTGGCCGCCGTGGCCGACAACCCGATTCTGTTGCAACGACCGGTGGTGGTCCGCAACCGCCGCGCGGCGATCGGGCGTCCGCCGGAGAACGTGGCCCCGCTGCTGGGCTGAGCGCCAGTTTTCCGCCCCTGAAATAGAACCGGCCCCCACCAGAGGTGGAGGCCGGCCGGTCAGACAGGGACTGTGCTTCAGACGGGGCCGTTCAATTGACGCCCAGCCAGTGCATGACCTCCTGACCGAAAGAGATTCCTGCCAGGACGACCAGCAGCACGACAGCCGTGACCGCGCTCACGTAGATCGTCGCCTGGGCGACTTCCGCATCTTCCGTGACGGAATGGTAATGCGTGACGATATCGGTATGCGCACCAGGACGGTGCGGCCAGTGCAATCGGCCGGAAAGATCCTTGAGATGAAGATCGGGATGGAATCGCATGGCCACACCTCCTCGGCGCACCGTCAGGGATCGCTGGCGGACACAGGCGCGCGAACGCTCACGCCACCTCACGCCACCAATTGCACGCTTCTACTATAGGTGACGTTTGCCATGCTATCGATGCGGCACGGATCAAACAGGTGTTGGTTGCCGCACCAAGGCGGTGCGCCTGTTTGGCCTCAAATGCACCGAAAGCGATCCAGCATTCACACTGCGGGTTTGGGATCGCCTTCCGATGTGTCCGCCGCCGGGGGCAGGGCAGCCAGGGCGGCTTCCCGCGCGCGCAGTTCGGTCAGCATGTTGCAGAACAGCGCCCCTTGCTCGAGCGCGTCGTCGAGCGCCACGTGCGTATGTGGCAGCGGATCGTGCCAATGGGCCGGAAAGGCCGCCTTGACCGCTTTACGGTAGGGCAGCCCGGTCAGCGCGAAGCCGACGGTCTTGATGTCGAGCGCGGCCCAGCCGAAGGGTGACCGGCCCACGAACCGCATCATGTACCAGAACACCCATGTGAAATCGAAGCCGGCCGGGAACGCGACGAACACCGGCTTGCCGGGCAGGCTTTCGACCCATTCGACGTAACGCGGCATGGCGTCCTCGGGGCGTTGCAGGTCACGCCGGCATGCCGCCCAGGCTTCGGGCTGCGTCTTCCACCATTGCATCTGTACAGGATGACCGGCCGCGCCTGGCAAGGTCTCGAGGTTCGCGGAGAACGTGCCTACGACAGTCTTGTCCGCCAGCATCGCCACCGATGCGAAGGACAGCATCGAATGTGGGCCCGGGATCGGGCCGTCGGCCTCCACGTCGGTACTGACGTAGATCTCGGGACGCGTGTCCGGCGCCTGTTTTTTCGCCATGGGTCAGGCCGCGTCGATCAGGTGATCGGCCACGAATGGATTGTTGCGACGCTCCTCGCCGAACGTGGAGACCGGGCCGTGACCCGGCACGAACGTCACGTCGTCACCCAGCGGCCAGAGCCGGGTGCGGATCGAGCGGATCAGATCCGCGTGGTTGCCGCGCGGGAAGTCGGTACGCCCGATCGAGCCGGCGAACAGCACATCGCCGACGATCGCGAGCTTGTTGGCACGCGAGAAAAACACAACGTGGCCCGGCGTATGGCCCGGGCAGTGATAGACCTCGAGCGTCTCGTTGCCGAACGTGACTGTGTCGCCGTTCTCGAGCCAGCGGTCCGGCTCGAACGCCTCGGGATGCCCAAAGCCGAATCGCCGCGTCTGCTCGGGCAGTTGCTCGATCCAGAAGCGTTCCTCCTGCTGCGGTCCCTCGATCGGAATGCCGAGCTGGCGCGATAGCGTCGCGGCGCCAGCGCAGTGATCGACGTGCCCGTGCGTCAGAAAGATCTTCTCCAGCGTGACGCCTTGCTCTTTGACCGCCGAGAGGATGCGGTCGAGATCGCCACCGGGATCGCAAACGGCCGCGCGCTGCGTGGTCTCGTCGATCAGTAGCGAACAGTTTTGCTGGAAGGGCGTGACGGGGATCAGGAGGGCTTTCATTTGTGCTTGTTGCGGCATATTTTGAGGCTGGACACCAGCCTCGGCAGGTGGGTCATTGTAGCCGCGTCATGCGTGCGTCATCGCTCGGTCATCGACTCCGATACGTGCGATGCCACACAGAAAGTGCAGCATAAGCCGTGCACGCTCCATCGAAAACCCGCCCCGGGGTATCCGGCGCAATCCCTTGCCACGCCGTGGATTGCGGGGAATTGACATCAGTTTAAGCACCTTTTGATTAAGTTTCGTAACAAAATCAAGGCACTAGCTTCAATACGACTCTGTTAGACTGCGCGCCTATGTTTAGCCAGCCCGCACTCCGCCCGGAGTCCGTGCGCACGATAGCGCCCGGCTCCACACGCTTCCTTCGTCAATGCGCGATCATCGTATCGGCGTTGGTGATGGCCGCGTGCGCGACGCCGCCGGGCGGCGACACCGAGAACGCATCGACGCAAGGCGCGATCCCGACCAAGTCCGCACGGTCGAAGTCCGGCACGAACGCGCCGGCGACGGCCAAGTCCGACGATCGCGGTAGCTGGAACCTGTTCGGCCTCGATGAAGGCGCGCCGGCGCAATCGTCGATCGACGGCCTGCGCGCGGACATGGGTACGTTCGAGCAGCGTGGCACGGCATCCTGGTACGGCAAGGGCTTTCACGGCCGCAAGACCGCCAATGGGGAACGCTTCGACATGCGCGCCATGACGGCGGCTCACCCGACCCTGCCGCTAGACAGCTGGGTGCTGGTGCGCAATCTCAGCAACAACAAGGTGGCCGTGGTACGGATCAACGACCGTGGCCCCTATCATGGCAACCGGATCCTCGACCTGTCGTACGCGGCAGCCAAGCGCCTGAGCTTCGTCAATAGCGGCTCGACCAAGGTCGAAATCCGCCGGCTGTCCCGCACCGAAGTGGCGGCCCTGGGCCCCGAGATCGAGGCGGGTGGCACCGAGGCCGGCGACGGCAGCGGCGCCGACGAGATGCCGGATACCGCCAACGCGCTGGTGCCGGCGAAGTCGAAGGCCAAGAAGTCCACGGTCAAGCGCAAGCGCCCCTGATCCGCGATGCAGGCCGGCCGGATCGATCCTCTCGCTCCCCGCTCAACCGCCCGCCTGCAGCCCCTCTCCCAATTCAGATTTTTCTCACTCAGCACGCTGCGCGAGCGCGAGCTGGTAGAGCGCATCCGTCTTCGCGCCGGTGATCGCGGCCGCCAGCTTGGCGGCACGCTTGGCTGGCAGCTCGGCCAGCAGCAGCTTCAGCACGCGCACGGCTTCGGCATCGGGCGCATCTTCATCGCCCGCTTCCGCCCGACGCACACCTTCCACTACCAGCACGAACTCGCCCTTGCCGCGCGCAGCTTCGCTCGCAAGCCAGGCCGGGGCTTCCGCCACGGTCAGGACGGGTGTCTCCTCGAACAGCTTGGTCAGTTCGCGCCCGATCAGCAGGCGGCGCGTGCCGGGAAGGGCGGCCGCCAGCGCTGCCAGCGTGTCGGCAATGCGGTGCGGTGCTTCGTAGAGGACCCAGGCGTGGTCGAGCGCAGCCAGCCGGGCGATCTGGTCCGCGCGGGCCTTGGGCTTGCCGGGCAGGAATCCGACGAACGTGAAACGGCCTTCGCCGGCCTCGAGCATGTCGCCCGCCACGGACAACGCCGTGACCGCGGCGCTCGGTCCCGGCAACGGCACCACGCCGAGTCCGGCCGCGCGCACGGCTTCCACCAGCCGAGCCCCAGGGTCAGAAATACCCGGCGTGCCGGCGTCGGACACATAGGCGATCCGTTCCCCGGCCCGCAGGCGTTCCACGATACGGACGGCCGCCTCGCGCTCGTTGTGCTCGTGCACGGCGACCAGCGGCCGCTGCAGCCCCACGCGGGACAGCAGTTGCCCGGTGTTGCGCGTGTCTTCACAGGCGATTGCGTCGGCCAGGCCGAGCACGTGCAGCGCGCGCAGGGACAGATCGGCGACGTTGCCGATCGGCGTGGCCACCACGTACAGCGTACCCGGTGGGTAGGTCTGGCCGCTTGCCAGCAGGGTCCAGTCACTCATGCTTGGAGAACTTCCGTTGATTCGCTCATTCAAAACCACCACGCCATCCGCCTTGCCGGCGTTGCCGGCATCGTCCACGACGCGGCAAGGCGCGCTGGCCGAGGATCGCGCGCTTGCCTACCTGCAGCGGCAGGGTCTGGTGGCCGTCGAACGCAATTATCGCTGCAAAGGCGGCGAGATCGACCTGATCATGCGCGCCGCTGACGATACGCTGGTTTTCGTCGAGGTGCGCAAGCGCGGCGGACGCGGGTTTGGCGGCGCGGCGGCAAGCATCACGCTGACCAAGCAGCGGCGCGTGCTGCGCGCGGCCAGTCATTACCTTGCCACGCTGGACCGGCTGCCGCCATGCCGGGTGGATGTGGTGGCGCTGGACCCGGGCCGGCTCGAATGGCTGCGGAACGCGTTCGACCTCGGGGTGCTGGATTCCGAGGGCGGCGGCGAGGGGCGTGCGTCATAATGCGCGGGATTGTGCAGAAGTCATCAAGCCATGAGTATTGAAAGTATCGAGCAGCAATTCCTGGACAGTGCCGAGACCAAGCGGATGGCCGCCACACTGATGGCGCCTCACATTGACGCCGCCGTGGAGCGGATGGTCGCGGCCCTGACCAGCGGCAACAAGATCCTGGCCTGCGGCAACGGGGGCTCGGCTGCGGACGCCCAGCATTTCGCGGCCGAACTGGTCGGCCGGTTCGAGCGCGAGCGCCCGGGCCTGGCAGCCATCGCCCTGACCACGGACAGTTCGATCCTGACGGCGATCGGCAATGACTACGATTTTTCGGTGGTGTTCTCCAAGCAGGTGGAAGCCCTGGGCCAGCCCGGGGACATCCTGCTGGCGCTCTCCACTTCGGGTAATTCGGCCAACGTGATCGCGGCCATCCAGGCCGCGCACCAGCGCGACATGAGCGTGGTGGCGCTGACCGGCAAGGGTGGCGGCAAGATCGCCACGGTGCTGGACGAATTCGACATTGACCTGTGCGTGCCGAGCGATCGGACCGCGCGGATCCAGGAAGTGCATCTGCTGACACTGCATTGCCTCTGCGACGGTATCGACGAGGCACTGCTGGGTGAAGCATAAGGACCACGCCAGTGGACGCCCGCGAGTTATCCCGGGTTATTCACAGGCCTGCCCACAACGTATCCACAGGTTTTGCGGCGTCATCCACAGTGATATCCACAGCCGCGCAACCGCCCTGCAAACCGCTGCAATCTGATTTCCTGCAAAGGACCGCATGACGAACGTGACCAAGACCAACCAGAAGAAGACTTCCCCGGCCCGTATCGCACGCACGGCCGTCACCGTGGCCGCACTGATCGTGTCTGCCACGCAGCTCGCCGGCTGCTTCCCCGTGCTGGCCGGCGCGGTCGGTACCGGCGTGGTGATGGCCACCGACCGTCGGCCCACGGGCACGCAAACGATCGACCGTGGCCTGCAGATGGAAATCGACAGCACGCTGAGCTCGCGCTTCAGCGGCGACAAGGCCCGCGTGGAGGCGGCGGTGTTCAACCGCAAGGTGCTGCTGGTGGGCGAAGTCAGCAATGCCGACGTCAAGCAGCAGGTCGAACAGTACGTGCGCGGCCTGCAGAACACGCGTGACGTAGTGAACGAACTCCAGGTCACGGCCTCGCCGGGCTTCATGACGCGCAGCAATGACGCGTACCTGACCAGCAAGGTCAAGACGCTGTTGGTGACCGCCGAGGGCGTGCCCGCCAATTCGATCAAGGTCACGACGGACAAGGGCGTGGTCTATCTGCTGGGCATCGTGACCAATGCCGAAGGCGACAAGGCCACGGACGTGGCCCGCAACTCCAGCGGCGTGCAGAAGGTGGTCAAGGCGTTCGACTACATCAGCGAATCCGAGCGCGCCCGTCTGGATGCATTGGGCAGTTCGCAGAACGGCAACACCGGCAGCGAAGCGGTAGGTACGCCGGCGCCGGTCCAGTCGGTGCCGGGTAGCGCACCCAACGCGCCCGTGAACTCCGACGCGCCCGCGTCGATGGGCACCTCCGGTGGCGCGACCACGAGCCCCGTGGCCGCGCCGGTCTCGTCGCCGGTGGCGCTGCCGCCGGGCCGCAACCTGCCGTAAGCGACATGACGCTCGCGCCGCGGTACCTGAGGGGCGTCGTGGCGGGTGTCTGCGTGGCGCCGGCGCTGGCGCTCGCGCAGCCGGCTTCGGCACCCGCCGGGCCGGCCGAAGCCGGCAAGCTGACCGTGGAGGCGCAGGCGGCCCGCACGATGCAGGGGCGCAATCTCGCCGCGTCCTGCGCGGTCTGCCACGGCACGGACGGCAAGCCGCCTGCGGATAGTCCGATTCCGCGACTGGCGGGCCGGCAGCAGGCCGAACTCGTCGAGCTGATGTTCAATTTCAAGAACGGCAAGCGCTCCGGGACCGTGATGCCGCAAATCGCCAAGGGCTATAGTGACGCGCAGATCCTCGCGATGGCCGCCTGGTTCGCCGACCAGAAATAGCCCATGCAAAGACGCTCTGTCCTACAGGCCGCCCTGGCCGGTGTCGCGGCCTCCACGCTCGGCATGTTGACGCCGCGTCAGGCGCGCGCAGCAACTGCAGCGAAGGTCGTGGTGATCGGCGGCGGCTTTGGCGGCGCCACGGCCGCACGCTACCTGCGCACCTGGAGTCGTGGTGCTGTCGACGTCACGCTGGTCGAGCCCGACGAGGCGTTTGTGTCCTGCCCGCTGTCGAATCTCGTTGTCGCCGGCTATCGCCAGATGGCCGACATCACGCTGCCCTACGACACGCTGGTGAGTCGTCACGGGGTGAGGCACGTGCGCGACACGGTCACGGCGATCGACCCGGCGGCACGCACTGTCCGGCTGGCGAGCGGCGGGACGCTGCCGTATGACCGCCTGATCCTGTCCCCCGGCGTGGAGATGCAGTCCAGCGCGATCCCGGGTCTGGCGCGTCCTGGCGGGGATCAGATCGTGCACGCCTGGAAGGCCGGTCCGCAGACCGACGTCCTGCGCCGCCAGCTTGCGGCGATGCCCGATGGCGGTACGTTCGCGATCACGATCCCGCTGGCGCCGTACCGTTGCCCGCCCGGCCCGTACGAGCGGGCCTGCCTGGTTGCCGACTATCTCAAGCAACACAAGCCGCGCAGCAAGGTGCTCGTGCTCGACGCGAATCCGGACATCACGTCGAAGGGCGCGTTGTTCCGGAAGGTCTGGGAGACCCGCTACAAGGGGATGATCGAGTACCGGCCGCAGTTCGAGACCGTCGATGTCGATCCGGCCACACGCACGATCCGCTTCGACGTGCAGGACGACGAGCGGGCCGACGTCATCAACCTGCTGCCACCGCAGCGCGCCGGCGCCATCGCCGTGGCCAGCGGTCTGGCGACGGCCAACGGCCGCTGGTGCGAGGTCGACTTCCTGACCATGGCGTCGACCGTGGCACCCGACATCCATGTTCTTGGCGACGCCGTCCAGATCGCGCCGCTGATGCCCAAGTCCGGCACGATGGCCAATCAGCACGGCAAGGTGGCCGCCGCCGCGATCCTGCGGCTGCTGGCAGGTCAGGATCCGGACCCGGAGCCGGTCTACACCAACACCTGCTACAGCTTCACGTCGTCGAACGAGGCCATCCACGTGGCCAGCGTGCATCGCTACGATGCCGGCGAGAAAACCATGCTGACCGTGCCGGGGTCCGGCGGGCTGTCCGTCGCGCCAAGCCGGCGGGAAGGTGAGTACGGACTTGCCTGGGCCCATAGCATCTGGGCCGACATGCTGGGCGCTTGACCCACTGACAAAGTGCGGGCTGCCCCACACGTCGCAAAACCGCAGGATCGTGCAACGCCGCGCCGCCACGGGCTGATACGCTAGCCTTGCCGGTCATCCCGCCCCCGGGGATGCGGCGATCCTTTTTCGATCATGCAAGCCAAAGACCGTCTGCTTGCCCTGGCCATCATCGTGGTCTGGGGCGTCAATTTCGTCGTCATCAAGGTCGGCCTTGTCGGCGTGCCGCCAATGCTGCTGGGCGCGCTGCGCTTCTGCCTGGTGGCGTTTCCGGCTGTTTTCTTTATCCCTCGGCCGCGTATCCCGCTGCGGATGCTGGTGGCCTACGGCGCCACCATCAGCCTTGGGCAGTTCGTGTTCCTGTTCTACGCGATGGCCGTCGGGATGCCGGCGGGGCTGGCCTCGCTGGTGCTGCAGTCCCAGGTGTTCTTCACCGTGGCCATCGCCGGGTTCTGGCTTGGCGAGCCGGTGCGCTGGCACAACATCGCTGGCATGGCCATCGCCGCCTGCGGGCTCGCCCTGATCGGCAGCGGCGCCGCCCACGGCCCGGGCGGCATGACGCTGGCCGGCTTCCTGCTGACGCTGTGCGCCGCCCTGTGCTGGGCCACGGGCAATATCGTCAGCAAGAAGATCGGGCCGGTGGACCTGCTGGGCCTGGTGGTGTGGGGCGCGCTGATCCCGATCGTGCCGTTCGCGCTGCTGTCGCTCTGGTTCGAGGGCCCGGCCCGGATGACGCAGGCGCTGACCCATATCTCCGGCATGGGCGTGTTCGCGGTCTGCTACCTGGCGTTTTGTGCCACGCTGTTCGGCTACACGATGTGGGGCCGCCTGCTGACGCGCTACGCGGCCAGCAAGGTGGCGCCGCTGACGCTGCTGGTGCCGGTGGTCGGCCTGGTCTCCGCACACCTGCTGCTGGGCGAAGCATTGGCGCTGACGCAATGGGCTGGCGCCCTGGTGGTAATGGCCGGTCTGCTGCTCAACGTGTTCGGCGGGCGACTGTGGGCCGGTCGGATGCTCGCCGGGCGGTGATTTCGAGGGTTAACCCGCAATTTAGCCGCCGTTCCCGCGTTTTTGCGCATATGGATATCACGTGTGAATCCGTATCGTTGCCGCTTCTTGAGGCAAAATAGCGGACTGGCCGCAACCCGCCCGAGACGCTCTCACCGATCACCCGAGAGGCCCGGAGGCCCAGAGGCCCGAAAGAAGGCCCGCCCCAACGGCGGCCAGCGCGTGCCGCGCCGCGGGATCGCCCCCCCAAGCGCGTCCTTGCCGTCCCCACGGCTCAATCAGTTTGGAGCACAACAACATGAAGCAGTTTGTCATCGCCGCCGCTCTCCTGGCCGCCGCCGCATCCGCGCACGCCGTGGACGCCGCCAAGGCCCAGGAAATCGCCAACAAGAACGCCTGCATGGGCTGCCACCAGGTCGACAAGAAGCTGGTCGGCCCGGCGTACAAGGACGTGGCCGCCAAGTACAAGGGCGACAAGACCGCCCTGGCGAAGCTGACCGCGAAGGTCAAGAACGGTGGTTCTGGCGTCTGGGGTCCGGTGCCGATGCCGGCTAACGCCGCTGTCAGCGATGCCGATCTGAAGACGGTCGTGGAATGGGTGCTGGCTGGCGCCCCGGCCAAGTAAGCGCCGCGACGTCCGCGCGGGCCGTCTGATGTTCCGGCGGCCCGTGCCATTTCCGGCGGTAGGACATCCATCGTGATGACCGGCGAAATACCAAAGCAATGCCGGCGCACTGTTCGCAAGAAGTCGTTTCAGAATGAAGCGAAGCAGTTCTGGCCAGCCACGCGGCTGCAGACAGTGGAACGAGCGCCAGAATCATTTTGAAACGGCTTCCAGGGAAACCGGGTAAGCAAGGCAAGTACAGGAAATACAGCAACATGAATGCGAAACGACGAGACGTGCTGCGGATGACCGCTGTGCTGTCGCTGATGGCCGCCACCGGCCTGATCAGCGAGGCGCAGGCCGCGGAGTGGAACAAGACGGCCTTCGACGGCAAGAGCGTGGCCGACGTGATCAAGGCACTGGGCGGCAGCGGTCCCGAAAAGAGCTCGGCCATCACCTTCATCGCACCGGACATCGCCGAGAACGGCGCCGTGGTGCCGGTGGCCGTGACCAGCAACATCCCCGATACCGAGCAGATCGCTATCCTGGTGGAAAAGAACCCGAACACGCTGGCCGCCGATTTCGCGATTCCGGCCGGCACCGAGCCGTTCGTCTCCACGCGCGTGAAGATGGGCCAGACCTCGGTCGTCCACGCCGCGGTCAAGGCCGGCGGCAAGTGGTACGTGGCATCGAAGGAAATCAAGGTCACGCTGGGCGGCTGCGGCGGCTGACGCCCCATCGTTCAGACGAGAACACGGACCAGATTTCCAGATTACTGCTGACAGGAGAAGCACATGGCAGACCCGATGCGCGTTCGCGCCACCGAAAACGGCGGCGTGGTTGACGTCAAGATTCTGATGAAGCACGACATGGAGACCGGCCAGCGCAAAGACGCCTCCGGCAAGACGATTCCGGCCTGGCATATCCAGACCGTGATCGCCACGTGCAAGGGCAAGGAAGTGTTCCACGCCCAGTTCGGCCCGGCCGTATCGAAGGATCCGTTCCTGAACTTCAAGTTCAAGGGCGGTGCCAAGGGCGACAAGGTCACCGTGACCTGGGTCGACAACCGCGGCGACAAGCGTACCGACGAAGCCACCATCGCCTGACCAGGGCGAAGCGAGGAAGCACCATGCGGCGAGCATTCTTTCGGGCCACGGCGGCGCTGGCCGCCATCGGCCTCACCGCCAAGGCAGCGGCACAGGAGAAGGCGTCCATGCCTATCCTGGGCAAGGGCCGCGTCAAGGTCGTCTATCAGTTGTCAGAGGGCATCGATCAGGCCGTGCGTGCCATGGCCAATCTGCGCAATCACCTGAACGCCGCGCCGGATACGAAGATCGTCGTCGTAGCGTTCGGCTACGGCATCGACTTCCTGGTGGAAGGCGCCAAGGATTCGCGCGGCAACACGTTCGAAGCCCCGGTGGCCGCGCTGGCGTCGTCGGGCGTGGAGTTTCGCGTTTGCCATAACACGCTTGCTGCCCGCCGCATTTCCGAGCAGAACCTGCTGATGGATGCCAAGGTGGTGCCCGCCGGTGTGGTGGAAGTGGCACGCCTGCAGTTCGACGAAGGCTACGCTTACCTCAAGCCCTGATGTGTTCGCGAGGCGTTCGCCGCTGCAAGCGCGAGCGCCGAGCGCGATTTCCGGAAGTCCGGCCATGAGCCCCTGGGCCGGACCCGCATAGCAAGCCGTCCGCCGCCCGACCATGTGGCGAGATGGCGAGGAGAACGCCCCGATGGTTTCCCCGCGCAATACCCGCCGCACGTACCGCGCCGCTTCTGCCATTCTGGCCGTGGCCGCCGCCGTCACCGCGATCGCCACCACGCTCTCCGCGCCCGCGCTGGCGCAGGGCAGCACCGCCGAAGAACTCGCCAAGTACCGTCAGATGCTGGCCGAAGGCAATCCCGCAGAACTATGGGAAGCCGCCGGCGAGGAACTGTGGAAAAAGCCGGCCGGCCCGAAGAACGTCTCGCTCGAACAGTGCGACCTGGGCAAGGGCCCGGGCGTGACCAAGGGCGCTTACGCCGAACTGCCGCGCTACTTCAAGGACACCAACAAGGTCATGGACCTGGAGCAGCGCCTGGCTTACTGCCGCGTGACGTTGCAGGGCCTGACACAGGAAGAGGCGACGAAGAACCCGTTCTCGTCGCAGGGCAAGCCGTCCGACATCGAACGCTTGGCTGCCTACCTGACCGGCGAATCGCGCGGCGTGAAGATGAACGTCCAGCTCACGCACCCCGAGGAAAAGCGGGTCTACGCGCTGGGCGAGAAGATGTTCTTCTATCGTGGCGGCGCGTATGACTTCGCCTGCGCCACCTGCCATGCCGTGGATGGCCAGCGCATCCGCCTGCAGGACCTCCCGAACCTGCTGACGTCGAAGGGCGCCGAGGCCGCGTACACCACGTGGCCCGCCTACCGCGTCTCGCAGGGCGAGGTTCGCACGATGCAGCACCGGCTTTACGACTGCCTGCGCCAGCAGCGCTTCCCCGAACCGGCCTATGGTTCCGACGTGATTACCGCCCTGACGATGTTCCTGGCGAAGAACGCCAACGGCGGCACGTACGACGGCCCGAACATGAAGCGCTAGGAGACCACGACATGAACAAACTCCATACGATGGCGCTGGTCGCCATGGTGGCGCTCTCGGCTGCCGGCACGCAGGCGCTGGCGCAGACGGCGGCAAAAGATACGACGAAGGCTGCGACGAAGGGCGCGACCGCAAAGGTCACCGACGCCGACGTGCGCCAGATGATCGAATCGTCCTTCACGTCCAAGGGGCCCGCCACGGTCGAGGGTGTGCTGAACCAGGATGCCACGCAGAAGGCATGCAGCCAGTACCCCGATCGCAGCAAGGTGCCGGCCGCCGTGGCGAAGAAGGTGGAAGCCGCCGAGCTGAAGCAGGTGAAGTATCCCGCCGACAACAACTGGCTCGGCGACTGGAAGGAAGGCGAGAAGATCGCGCAGAACGGCCGGGGCATGCAGTTCACCGACGCGGTGGGCGGCACCAACGGCGGCAACTGCTACGCCTGCCATCAGCTGACCAAGGCCGAGATCTCATTCGGGAATATCGGGCCGTCGCTCTACCAGTACGGAAAGCTGCGCGGTAACTCGCAGGAAGTGGTTCGCTACACGTGGGGCAAGATCTGGGATTCGAACGCGTTCAGCGCCTGTTCCAACATGCCGCGCTTCGGCCACAAGGGCATCCTGACCGAGCAGCAGATTCGCGACGTGATGGCGCTGCTGCTCGATCCGGCATCGCCGGTCAATCAGTAAGGGGCGCATGATGCGGGCTCGGCGCGTCGTGGTCGCATGGATGCTCGCGCTGACCGCGGCGTTTGGCGCGGCAGCGCAGTTGGCTCAGGCGGCGGAAGTCGGCGACGTGATCCACCTGCCCGACGTGAAGCTGCTCGACGGCCGCACCGTGCCTGCCTCGCAGTGGGCGGGCAAGCCGCTGGTCGTCGAGATCTGGGCCTCGTGGTGTCCGTTCTGCGCGCTGCAGAACCCGCGCCTGCAGGCCCTGTACGACAAGACGCGCGGCACGCCGCTGCAGGTGCTGACGATCAGCATCGACAAGCACCCGCATGAAGCAGTGGCGTACCTGAAACAGCGCGGCTACACCTTCCCCGCGACGATGGATTCCGATGCCCTGCGCCACGCCTTCGGCAAGCGCAAGGGGCTGCCGGAACTGTACGTGCTGGACGGGCAGGGCCGCGTGGTGCAGAAGGAAGTGGGCGAGATGCTCGACGACGACGTCGCCGCCCTGGCGCGCTACGGCAAACGCTGAGCGCGCACGACTCGGACGGAAATCAGTATGAATCGACGCGAGTTCCTGCAGGTGCTGGCGGTGGCCGGCGCCGGCGGCATGGCTTTCCCGGGCGGCGACGCACAGGCCGCGCGCGCCGCGCAACAGTTCTACGACGTGCCGCGCTTCGGCAACGTCCACCTGCTGCACTTCACCGATTGCCACGCGCAACTGCGTCCGGTGCATTTTCGCGAACCCAGTGTGAACCTGGGCGTGGCTGAATGGGCAGGCAAGCCGCCGCATCTGGTGGGCAAGGCCTTTCTGCGCGAGTACGGCATCCGCCCCGGCACCCCCGAAGCGCACGCGTTCACCTGCCTCGATTTCACCGAAGCCGCGCGTCGCTACGGCAAGGTGGGCGGGTTTGCCCATCTCTCTACGCTGATCCAGCGCATGAAGGCCAGCCGGCCCGGCGCGTTGCTGCTCGATGGCGGCGATACCTGGCAGGGCTCGGCCACGGCGCTGTGGACCAAGGGCCAGGACATGGTCGACGCGGCGCTGCAACTGGGCGTCGACGTGATGACGCCGCACTGGGAAATGACGCTCGGCGCCGAGCGCGTGAAGCAGATCGTCGACAACGACTTCAAGGGCCGCGTCTCGTTCCTGGCGCAGAACATCAAGACCAACGACTTCGGCGATCCGGTCTTCGACCCATACGTGATCCGCGACATGAACGGCGTGGCCGTGGCGATCATCGGGCAGGCCTTCCCATACACGCCGATCGCCAATCCGCGCTACTTCGTGCCGGACTGGACCTTCGGCATCCAGGAAGAAAACCTCCAGCAGGTGATCGACGATGCGCGTGCCAAGGGCGCGGAGGTGGTGGTTCTGCTGTCGCACAACGGCATGGACGTCGACCTCAAGCTCGCCTCGCGCGTGCGCGGCCTCGACGCGATCCTCGGCGGCCACACGCATGACGGCGTGCCCAAGCCAGTGCATGTCAGGAATCCGGGCGGTGCGACGCTGGTGACCAACGCGGGCTCCAACGGCAAGTTCCTCGGTGTGCTCGACTTCGACGTCCGCAACGGCAAGGTGGCCGACTTCCGCTACAAGCTGCTGCCGGTCTTCGCAGACTACCTGCCGGCCGACCCCGCGATGGAGGCACTGATCACCAAGGTACGTGCCCCGTACGAGTCCAGACTCAGCGAGGTACTGGCGATCAACCGTGGCCTGCTGTATCGCCGCGGCAACTTCAACGGCACCTTCGACCAGCTCATCCTGGACGGCCTGATGGCCGTGCAGGACGCCGAGATCGCGTTCTCGCCCGGTTTCCGCTGGGGCACCACGCTGCTGCCCGGCGAGAACATCACGATGGAAGCCCTGATGGACCAGACGGCCGTCACGTACCCGTACACGACGGTGACGCCGATGACAGCCGAGACCATCAAGACCATCCTCGAGGACGTGGCCGACAACCTGTTCAACCCCGATCCCTACTACCAGCAGGGCGGCGACATGGTGCGCGTGGGCGGGCTGCAATACACGATCGACCCCAACCAGCCGATCGGCAAGCGGATCACCGACATGCGGCTGGGCGGCAAGCCGCTGGAAACCGGCAAGGCCTACAAGGTGGCCGGCTGGGCCCCGGTATCAGAAGAAGCCCGCCAGGCGGGTGGGGCGCCAATCTGGGATGTGATGGCCCAGTGGCTGCGCACAAACAAGGAAGTCAGCGCCCGCCCACTGAACCTGCCGACCGTGCGCGGCATGAGCGGCAACCCGGGAATTACGACCGCCTGACATCGACGCAACGGTTGCGCCAATGCGATTGAAAGGCCGCCTGAAGGCAGCTACAATCATCCGCTACGGGCCGATAGCTCAGCTGGGAGAGCGCTGCGTTCGCAATGCAGAGGTCGGGAGTTCGATCCTCCTTCGGTCCACCAAATGCAAAAGGGGCTTGGCAAATTGCCAAGCCCCTTTTTCTATTTCCGGCATCGAAAAAACAAAACCCGGCTCACCCTGCCAGGCAGAACCAAGTCACTCTGCAATCTCCCCGATGCGTGCCGGCCAACTGCCATCGTCAAGCACGGTTCGCACGGTCTCTGTCAGCAGGTCCAGTACGGCGGACGCGGCGATAGACAGGGGCATGGTGGCGGAGCGGCACAGATAGACCGGGCGCGATACGGCGGGCTGGTAGATGCGCGCGGCCGAGAGCTGGCCCTTTCGCACTTCGGCACACACCGACGCATACGAAAGAACGGTGCATCCCACGCCGGCGGACGCCAGCGCGATCAGCTCCGGGATGGCGTTGACCTCCGCGAGGATCTGCAGGTCGACGCCCTGGGTCCTCAGGTAGCCATCCAGCAAGGCGCGTAGGCCGTGCTCACCGGCCGGCAAGATCATTGGGTATCGATTCAGGTCACGCAGGCGGACAGTCTCGGCCAAGGGCTGCGCCTGAGTATGACCGTTGGCGAATTGCCCGGGCGGACCCACCAGCACGAGGTCCTCGTCGACGATCTGGTCGAACTGCAGGCCAGAATTGGCATGCGCCCGGAACGTCAGGCCGATATCGATATGTCCGGACAACAGATGGCCGGGGATGTAGCCCGTGCTGAGTTCGATGACCTGCAGGCGAACCTTGGGCCATCGCCGGATCACCTCGCGGACGATCGGGACGGTCAGGATCTTGGCCATCGATTGCGGCAGGCCGATGGCAACACTGCCTTCCGGATCGACCATCAGGTCGCGCACATCCTCACATGCGATGTCGAGGCGCTTCAGGATGTCCCGGGCATGGATCTCGAAGCGCTGGCCGGCCACGGTCGGCTCCACGCCTTTGTGGCTGCGCGTGAACAGCGTGACGCCAAGCGCCTCTTCCAGATGCCGGATCTGCAGGCTCAGGGCCGGCTGGGCGATGTGAAGGGTTTCTGCCGCACGCGAGATGGACCCCGCCGCCGCCACGGCAAGAAAGCACTGCATCGCGCGCAAATCGACTGGCATTCCCACAGTTGTCTCCTGTCCTCGGATCTTGCCGGCGAGTCCTGCTCATGCGTCCGGCCGATGATCCAGGGGGTATATGTCACCACGATAGCCGACATCAAAAAGATATCTTGGACATATATGCGCCCGAGGGCAATAGTGCGTCATCACACAGGCCGCATTACCCGGACTGCACAGGGTCGGCCACAAAAAGGAGACACGATGGGTATCAGTCGCCGCAAGCTTCTGATGGGTACCGGGATTGCATTGCTTTCCCGGCCATTGCTGGCAAGCACATGGCCCGCGCGGCCGATCCGGTTGGTGGTGCCGTTCGCGCCGGGGGGGCCTGGGGATTTCGTGGCGCGGCAGATCGCCATGCCACTGTCCCGGAAGCTTGGCCAGCCGGTGGTGGTCGAAAACAAGCCCGGCGCGGGCGGCAACCTCGGCACGCAGACCGTGCTCGATAGCGAGGCCGATGGCTATTCGATCCTGCTCAACACGGTTGGCATGCACGCGGTCAACCCACTGATGTTCCCGGATCTGCGTTTTCAACCCAGGCGCGATCTGGCGGCAGTTGGCGTGATCGCAACCGTGCCAAATGTGCTGGTAGTGCATCCCACCAAGCTCGGTGTGAGCAGCCTGGCCGATCTTGTACGTCTTGGCCGGCAGCGTCCGAACAATCTTAGCTACGCCACATACGGGGCCGGTAGCTCCCCGCATATCTACGGCGCCTTGCTCCAGAAGGAAGCGGGGTTCACCGCGGTCGCCGTGCCCTACAAGGGCAGCGCACCAGCGAGCAGCGACGTAATGGCCGGAAACGTGGACTTCCTCTTCGACAGCATGACCACCTGCATCGGGCAGATTCGCGGGGGCAAGCTCAAGGCGCTGGCTATCACCTCGGCGGCGCGCTCGTCATTGCTGCCGGATGTGCCGACGCTACAGGAATCGGGCTACCCGGCGCTCGACCTGAAGTTCTGGCTCGCATTGCAGGTCTCGGCCAAGACGCCTGCATCAGTCCTGCAGGCGCTGCGCGAAGCCGTGGCGGCCTGCACGCAGGATGCCACCTACGGCGACGCGCTGGTGGCGCGTGGCGCGGAGCCATTCCGCATGGCGCCGGCGAGTGTGCAGGATTTCGTCAATCGGGATGCAGCGCGCTGGACCGACCTCGCACGCTCCATAGGCATCAAGCCCGAATAAGGCGCACCCGCAACACGGGCCGCCCGACGGCGGTCCGTCGCCGTCCTTGAAGCGGCATCAGCATCAGACAAACATCCATGATTGCATTGAACGGTATCCGCGTACTCGACCTGAGCAAGGTGCTGGCCGGTCCTTTGTGTGGCCAGTACCTGGGGGAGCTTGGCGCAGAAGTCATCAAGGTTGAACCGGTTGGCCGCGGCGACGACACACGGGCATGGCTGCCGCAGGACCGAGGCCAGTCAGCGACCTTCCTGGCGGTCAACCACAACAAGCGCAGCCTCGCCGTCGATCTGAAGACCGCGGAGGGCAGGCAGATCGTGCAGACGCTGGCAGCAAAATCGGACGTGGTCCTGCAGGGCTTCGGCAGCGGCGCCGCCGCACGGCTGGGCGTGGACTACAAGACGCTGTCCGGCATGAACCCGTCGCTGATCTACTGCGAGATTTCTGGATACGGAAGAGCGGGGCCACTAGGCCAGGAGCCCGGTTACGACGTGATGCTGCAGGCGTTCAGCGGCATGATCAGCACCATGGGCGAAGCAGGTGGCAAGCTGGCGCGCGCCAGCTTCTCGCCGGTGGACCTGGGGACGGGCATGCACGCGTTCAGCGGCATCCTGGCCGCCTTGCTCGAGAGACAGAAGACCGGGCGGGGCATGTTCCTGGAGGTGTCGCTGCTCGACACGGCCATGGGGTTCATGAGCTACCTGGCACAGAACTACTGGTGCAGCGGGAAGCTGCCGCGCCCGATGGGAACCGCCCATCCCGCCATGGCGCCGTACCAGGTATTCGAGGCATCGGACGGCCCCGTCATGATCGGCGTTGGCAATGATGTCCAGTGGCGGCGCTTTTGCCCGGTCGCCGGACTCGACGATGTCGTCGACGCGCCCAAGTTCGCAACCAACGCCGCGCGCGTCGCGCATTTCGATGAAACCGTGGCGATGGTGCAGGCGCGCATTGCGCTGCAGCCAGTCGCGCACTGGATCGAGGCATTGCGCAAGGCGGGCGTGGCTTGCTCTCCCATTCATACGCTCGGCGACGCATTGGCGCATCAGCAGGTTGCGGCACGCGAACTGATTGTCGAATCCGATCACCCAGTGCTCGGCAAGGTTCGCAACGTTGGCCTGCCGATCCGCTTTGGCGAGGCGCCACGTAGCGCGCATCGCGCTCCGCCGCTGTTGGGCCAGCACACCGACGAGGTACTCGGCGAGGCTGGCTACGGCCCCGACGTTATTGCCGATTTCAAGGCGCGAGGCGTGATCGCCACCGCCAACATGCCGCAGGCTGATTCCCAGTCGGCCGCGGCCCCTCTCACTGCATGAGTGGAACCCCATGACAACCGTTTCCTACGAGGTCCGCGACAACATCGCGGAGATCCTTCTTGATAGCCCTCCCGTCAACGCGCTGAACGAGGCAATGATCGACGCGTTGCTGCAAGGGCTGCGCCGGGCAGCCGAGGACGACTCGGTACGCGCCGTGATACTGGGCAGCGCCGTGCCACGCCGGTTCTGTGCCGGGCTGCAACTCGATAGCCTGCGCGACGCGCCGCCATCGCGCGGCTATGCACTGGTGGAGAAGCTCTATAGCGGGCTGTGCGAGGCGCAGTTCCATCTTGGCAAGCCATCGATCGCCGCCGTCGGCGGTACGGCCCGGGGCGGTGGCATGACACTGGCGATCCACTGCGACATGATCGTCGCCGCTGACACCGCGACCTTCGGCTATCCCGAGATCGATGTCGGGCTGGTACCCGCGATTCACTACACCCATCTGCCGCGCATCATCGGCCGGCATCGTGCCTTCGATCTGCTGTTCACGGGGCGTTCGTTCGATGCGGCGGAAGCCATGTCGTTGGGGCTGGTCAACCGCGTGGTGCCAGAACAGCGCGTCATGGAGGAGGCTCGCGCGCTGGCGCGCTCCCTGTGCCAGAAATCGCCCGAGATCATGCGGATGGGGCGGCAGGCATTCATGCGCGCCAACGACATCGACTACCGGCGTGGCGTGGCGGGCGCGGTGGAGACGTTCGGGAACATCTTTGCTACCGAGGACGCGCAGGAAGGCATCGCCGCATTCGTGGAACGACGCAAGCCACGCTGGCAAGCGTGAAGACCATGACGATGCGTGATCCTCGAACATCAGATCGGGCGCAAGACAGCGACGAGGCATTCCGCGCCGAGATCCGCTCCTTTCTCAGGGATGCGGTGCCGGCGGATATCCGCGCCGCCATGCGCGCGCACTGCCTGGTCACGCGGGAGCAGGCAGTGCGTTGGCATCGCATCCTGCATGCCCAAGGCTGGGCAGCACCCGGCTGGCCACGCGAGCACGGCGGCACGGGGTGGTCGCTGGTGCGGCAGGCCATCTTTCGGGAAGAACTTGCGGCCAGCGACGCGCCCTACATCGAGAACCTCGGCATCGATACCATCGGCCCGACGCTGATCCGACACGGCACCGATGAGCAGTGCAGACGGTTCCTGCCAGGCATGTTGTCGTTCGACGATTTCTGGGCGCAGGGCTACTCCGAGCCCGACGCAGGATCGGATCTGGCCGCACTGCGAACCACGGCCCGTCGCGAGGGCGATTGCTGGATTGTGAACGGCAGCAAGATCTGGCAAAGCCTCGGCCACTGGGCCAACTGGGCGCTGTTGCTGGTGCGCACCGATTCTGCCGCATCGCGCAAGCAGGATGGCATCTCGATCCTGCTCGTGGACTTGCGCACCCCTGGCGTGACAGTGCGCCCGATCCGGTATATCAACGGCTCGCATTTCCACGTCCAGATGTTCTTTGACGATGTGCGGGTACCGGCAGCCAATCTGGTCGGTGAGCCCAATGGCGGGTGGGCGATCGCCAAGGGCCTGCTGGTCATCGAGCGTCTTTTCGTGGCCCGGGTGGCGGAGTGCAAGGCGGAGCTGGCCAGGGCGGCCGCGCTGCTCCACCCGCCGTCTGACGAAGGCGATCCGGTCATGCGCGGCGAGCAGCAGATGGCGTTTGCGCTGACGGCGCGGCGCCACGCCGCACTGGACATTCGTATGCGCGCGCTCGAAGCCGCGTGGTGGCCGGCGATCCAGCAGGCGGCCGAAGGTGGTCGGCCGGATCTTGAAGCTTCGCTGCTGAAGCTCGAGGGCATCCAGCTGCTGCAGGATCTTCAACTGTTCCGGATGGATGCGCACGGCACAGCCTCGCTGCGGCTCTATCCCGAAGCGCTCGATGGCCAGCCGCCCGGTGCGCCCGACGATGCCGCGTCCGCCGGCAATCAGACACTGCACATGTGGCGCTATCGCGGGAGTTCGTTGGCAGGCGGTTCCTCGGAAATTCAGCGACAGATCATCGCCAAGGCGATCTTCGACGGACAGACCGAACTGGACGTGCCGCGCAACGACCATCTTGGAGACGAACAGGCCATGATGGTCGACACGATGAGGCGGTGGCTGAGCAAGCATTACAGCTTCGACTTCAGGCAGCAGGTTATGCACACGCCAGGCGGGTGCAGTGCATCCGCGTGGTCAGGCCTGGCCGAACTTGGCATCACCAGCCTGACCATACCGGAGGCGCTAGGCGGCATGGAGCAGCCGATGACGGATCTGCTCCCACTGATGGAGACGCTGGGTGAGGCACTGGTACTGGAACCCGTGCCGTGGAGCGCGGTGTTCGGCACGCAGACGTTGCTTGCGCTCCCCGTCGGCCCGTCACGTGATGCGCGCCTGGCCGCATTGGCCGGTGGCGATGCGCGCTGCGCAGTGCTATGCGGGAAGGAACCAGGCGTCGGGAAGACGCCGCAACCGACCGTGATCGCGCGGCGTGTCGGCGACGCGTGGCAGCTCGATGGCGACGATGCGATGGTCATGGGTGGCACAGATGCGCATCACTTCATCGTGGCCGCGACGCTGGACGACGGCAGCCTCGGCCTGTTCGATCTGCCGGCCGATGCCTCTGGCGTTGTCGTGCAGGGCTATCGCTTTCATGACGGCCGCGGCGCGGCGGAAGTGCGGCTGACCAACGTGCGGCTGAGCGCGTTCGCCATGCTTGGTCAAGACGAACAGGCCGCGACGGCGCTCGATAGAGGCATGACATTCGCCACGCTGGCCTTGTGTGCCGACAGTATCGGCGCCATGCGGCGCGCGTTGGGCATCACTGCGGAGTACCTGCGCACGCGCAGGCAGTTTGGCCGCACGCTTGCGGAACAGCAGGTGCTTCAACACCGCATGGCCGACCACTTCCGCGCCTGGAACGGTGCGCGTCATCTTGCACGGCGGGTACTGGTCGATTGGGATGCCGCGCCGTCTGCCGAGCGCCGTCGCCGTATCTGCGCGGCGAAACACCTGTCTGGCGTGGTTGGCCGCGCCATTGCGTTCGACGTCCTGCAATTGCATGGCGCGATTGGCTTGCAGGATGAGACGCCGATCAGCCACTACAGCAAACGGCTTGTCGGCAACGATTTGCTGCTTGGCAGCGCCGATACCCACCTGGGTCGCTTCGCCGCCGCCGTGGATGCGATTCCGCGAGCGCCGGCGCGCTGACAGAGACCGATCAGAGACGCATCAGTGACGCATCAGTGCAATGGATCAGGAGGAGACAAAGGATATGCAGGCATTCCATGCTTCAAGACGCCTGATACGCGCGCTCGCTGGTGGTCTGATCGCGTTCGCATCCACCGCAAGTTTCGGCGCGCCGGATGCCGCATGGCCGTCACGGCCCGTCACCATCATCGTGCCCGGTGCGGCGGGCGGCACGATCGACATCCCGATTCGCCTGCTGGCGCAAAAGCTTGGCGCGCGTCTCGGGCAGGCCGTCGTCGTGGACAATCGTCCGGGCAGCGGCGGCATCATCGGCACACAAGCCGCGCTGCGCGCGCCTGCCGATGGCTATACGCTCCTGGCCGGCAACGTCGGCCCGCAGGCCATCAACTACAGCGCGTACAAGCATCTCTCCTACCAGCCATCGGACCTGACGGCGATCACCGACATCATTGCCTTTCCTAACGTGCTGGTGGTCAATGCCCAGTCGCCAGCCAGGACCGTGGCTGATCTGGTCGAGCAGTTGAAACGGAATCCCGGCAAGCTCTCCTTCGGCTCTGCCGGTATCGGTCAGACCAGTCACCTCGTGGGCGAACTGTTCAGGATGCGCACCAGCACCGACGCTATCCACGTGCCTTACAAGGGTTCGACACCAGCCACCACGGCGTTGCTGGCGGGAGAGACCACGTTTCAATTCGACAACCTGACGCAGGCGCTGCCATACATCCGCGCCGGCAAGCTGCGTGCCCTGGCGGTGGCTGCCTCGCAGAGAGCGCCGTCCTTGCCCGATGTTCCCACCATGGAGCAGGCTGGCTTCGCCAACTTCACGTCGACAGCGTGGATCGGCATCTTCCTGCCAGCAAAGGCGCCACCTGCCGTCATCGGTCCGCTCGAACAGGCTCTGGCGTCGGTCATGCGAGACCCCGACCTCATCTCCCAGTTCCGGCAGATGGGTGGCATTCCGGGCGGACAGTCGCCGGAGAAGTTCTCCGCGTTCGTGGCCGCGGAGCGGGAGAAATGGGGGCTTGTGATTCGCACATCTGGCCTGACGCTGGATTGACGCCCAGTGCATCGGCTAGCCGGGTGATTCAACCGACGACCCGCCGCCGCATCTGCCGCCACTCCATCCACTGCCACGACAGCAGCGCCGGCACCCCGAACAGGACTTCGCGCGCGCGCTTGACCAGCGCGAGTGCGAGCGAGGTTTGCGGGTCGATGCCGAAGCTGGTGCCCAGCAGCACGATCACCGCCTCCTGCACCCCCAGCCCTGCAGGGATGAAGAACGCCACCTGGCGTGCGGCGAGCGTCAGGGCCTCGATGGCCAATGCCTCGCCGAAACCCACTGGGTGGCCGAGCAGCGATAGTCCCCACCAGACTTCGAGCGTGCCGACGACCAGCCCGGTCATCTGCCAGATCAGCGTGCGCAGCAGCACGCCGTAGTGGCGGCACAGCGCGCGAATCTGCGCGTCGAGGCGGGCGCCGTCGATCAGCGCGGCGAGCTTGTGGTCGTCGCCGAGCATCCGCTGCGCAAACGATTCGAGCCGGGTGAACCATGCGCCGTGACGCAGCGCGTAGGCGAATAGCGCGGGGATCGGCAGTGACAGCAGCAGGCCGATGGCAACCAGCAGGCCGTGGTCGCTGTCCTGCGTGATCGATATCAGCAGCAGCACCCCGGCCAGCGCGAACAGGTAGTGCGAGAACATCGTCACCATCACCTCGATGACGATGCTTGCCGAGACCGCCGTACTGTCTGGCACGCGCCGCCACGCAAGGCGGATGCCGACGAGTTCGCCACCGATGCCGGCCGTGGGCAGCAGCCGGGTCACGGCTTCGCGCACCGTCGCCACCCAGAGCAGGAAGCCCGTGCCAGCGCGTTTCTCGGGATCGGCCGGCGCCAGCAGCACACGCCAGCCGTAGGCGTCGAACCAGAGCGCGATGAGGTGGATCGGCACCAGCCACAACAGCGGCCATCCGGCCTGCTCGAGGATGTGTGCCACATCGGCAATGCCTTCCATGGCCACGACGGCCGTCAGGATCAGCAAACCAGCCAGTGCACCCAGCAGGGCGAAGCGTTTCATCGAAGTCCAGCGTGAAGATCAGTGAAGCCACCGCGACGCGGGGCGAAGCGGTCCGCAGCGGCGCGCACACGCGGGGAGAGCAGCGCGGCGAGTTCATCCGCGTGCCGGTAGCCGGTCATCGATGCGCCCACTTCGGCACCCGATGTCACGGCGGGATGCAGATACATCTCTACCACGCCGCGCGGCAGTTGCTCGAACGCCGCCAGCAACGTGGCTTCGTCCATCGCGCCCGTGTCGGACAGCCCAAGCACATAGTCGTTATAAGCAATGCCGGCACGTTGCAGGCGCGCGCGCAGCAGCGCGAGCCAGGGGCGCAGCAGCAGCGGTCCACCGGCCTCGCGCGGTAGTCGCACGGCGCGCATGCCGTAGTCGCGTCCGATGCTCAGGATCAACGACAGCACGGTCGGATGCAGATGGAAATGCTTGTGTGCGTTGACGTGATCGAGCGGCAGGTCGGTGGCGGCGAAAGCCTCGAACTGCGCGCGGATCTCGGCGGCCAGTTGCGCGCGCACGCGCGGCAGGAAGAAGAAGCGGAAGCCGTCCCGCACCATCGCGCTGCCAAAGCGGCCGCGGGCATCAACCAGATCCGGAATCCGATCGCACGGCAGCGTGGCAACGCCATCGGCCAGCACCAGATGCAGGCCGACGCGCAGCTCGGGTAGCCGGCGCGCGCGTTCCACCGCGTCGGCGGCGGCCGGCGAGCTGACCATCAGGCTGGCGGCGTTCAGGATGCCCTGGCAGTGCGCGCGCTCCACGGCCTCGTTGATGTCGTGGTGAAGGCCGAAGTCATCGGCGGTGACGATCAGCAACTGGCCGTGGGTCATGCGGGTCAGGCCTCGTGCGAGCGGAGGAAGCGGAAGAACTCCACGCCTTCGCGCAGCCGGCGCTTGGTCATGTTCCAGCTACCCGCCATTTCCCGCACGATCTCCCAGATCTTGCTCGGCCGGAAATAGAAGCGTTTGTAGAACGTTTCCACGCCGTGATAGATCTCCTCGCGGCTCAGGTGCGGATAGCTGATCGCGGCCAGTTGCACGCCGCTGTCGTTGACCAGGTGGATGACCTTGTTCTCCTCCAGCCAGCCGTTGTCCACGGCCTGCTTGTAGAGCGTGGTGCCGGGATACGGCGCGGCCAGCGAGACCTGAATCGTGTGTGGATTGATTTCCTTGGCGTACTCGATCGTCTTCTCGATCGTGTCGCGCGTCTCGCCGGGCAGGCCCAGGATGAACGTGCCGTGGATCTGGATGCCGAGCTTGCGGCAATCCTCGGTGAAGCGGCGCGCGATGTCGGTACGCAGCCCTTTCTTGATGTTGAGCAGAATCTGGTCGTCGCCCGACTCGTAGCCCACCAGCAGCAGGCGCAGCCCGTTCTCCTTCATGATCTTGAGCGTGTTGTACGGCACGTTGGCCTTGGCGTTGCACGACCAGGGCAGGCCGATCTCGCCCAGCCCGCGCGCGATCTCTTCCACACGCGGCTTGAAGTCGGTGAACGTGTCGTCGTCGAACATGATCTCGCGCACTTCCGGCATGTTCTCCTTGATCCATTTCACCTCCTCGATCACGCTCTGCGCTGACCGCGTGCGATAGCGATGGCCGCCGACCGTCTGCGGCCACAGGCAGAACGTGCAGCGAGAGCGGCATCCGCGCCCGGTGTAGATCGACACGTACGGGTGCATCAGGTAGCCGATGAAGTAGTTCTGGATCTTCAGGTCGCGCTTGTAGACCGGGGCGACGAACGGCAACTCGTCCATGTTCTCGATCATCGGACGCGCCGGGTTGTGTTCGATCGTGCCATCGGTCAGGCGATAGCTGAGCCCGGCAATGCCTGCCAGGGGCTTGCCGGCGGCAACGTCCTGGCACGTGTAGTCGAATTCCTCGCGGCAGACGAAATCAATCGCCTGGGTGGCGCTGAGCGTGCCGCCCGGATCCACCGCAGCCTTGGCGCCGACCATGCCGATCATGATGTCCGGACGCCGCTCCTTGAGCTGTTCGGCAAAGCGCGCATCGGTCGGAAAGGACGGCGTGCTCGTGTGGATGATGACAAGGTCATAGTCCAGCGCGATATTGAGCGTCTGTTCCACACCGAGTCCGTCCGCCGGCGCATCGAGCACACGGCTGTCCGGCACCAGCGCGGCAGGCTGTGCGAGCCAGGTCGGATACCAGAACGACTTGATCTCGCGTTTGGCCTGGTAGCGTGATCCTGCGCCACCGTCAAAGCCGTCGTACGAAGGGGCCTGAAGAAAGAGCGTTTTCATCGGGGGCTATCCTGAGCGTGAGGCGTGGTCGAATAAAGAGGTTTGGGCAACGCGGGCCGGCTGCCCGGCTGCGGTGTGGAATGGTTGGGTGGTGCGTCGGTGGTCGTCATCACGTGGCCGCGCCAGTGCACACGGCCACCGCCGAGTGCGGCAGCCCATTCCACCAGCAACAATGCGTCGCGCAGTGGTGCGCGTAGCGCGGCGCCGATGCTGCCGGCGGTCACGCTGCGCGCGAGCGCGCCAACGAGTGCGATGGCCAGCACCGGAAGGTGCGGCGCGAGCAGGCAGCCGAGCACCAGCATCGGCCAGGTGCAGGTCAGGAACGTGAAGAAGAAGCCGGGCGCGTTCAGGGACCGGATCGTGCGAAGCCAGCGCAGCTCATGGCGCCACAGGGCGCGCAGGCTGGTCTCGGTGACGTCGGTTTCCACCACGACATCCGACAACACGGTCTTCCATCCCGATTGCCGGGTCAGCTCGCCTAGCCAGTAGTCGTCCGCCAGCCGGTTCGCCAGCGCCCGAAATCCGCCGATCGCGTTGAGGGTGTCGCGGCGCAGCGCGATCGTCGCGCCAAAGGCAAAGCGCCGCGACCCGCCCGCGTGGGCCACGCGGACCGACGGCGCGAACCATTCGTTGATGAATGCGGCACCCAGCCGCGACCAGATGCCGTCGACGGGACGGCCCCGGTACAAACATGTGACGACGCCGACATGCGGATCGCTGAGCGGTCCCGCCAGTCGGCGCAAGTAGTCGGGTGGCACGGCAATGTCGCTATCCGCGATTACCAGATGGGCATGACGCGCTGCACGGTACAGATTGATCAGGTTGCTGACCTTTGGATTGCGCCCATGCGTGCGCGCGTCGACGATCAGCACGATGTCGCGCTCCGGGAATGCCGCGCGCAGACGGTTCACGACCGCGATCGCCGGATCGTCATAGGCGCAAACGCCGAAAACAAGCTGGTAGTCGGGATAGTCCTGCCGGCACAGGCCAGCCAGGTTTTCGTAGAGATGGGGTTCGGCGCCGCAAAGCGGCTTGAGCACGCTGACCGGTGCCAGGCGTGATGGCGTGGCGGTCTGGGCAGGGCGTTTGCGGCTGACACACGCGGCCACAACGGCGTAGACCGTGGCGGCCTCCACCATCAACTGTCCCACTTCAGCGGTCCAGATGGCACTCATGTCTGCCCCTTATCGCACGCGACCAAGCATCACTGCAGCACCAGGAATTCTGGTGAGCACACCGTGAACTGCATCAGGCCTGAAACAAAGGCGTGGACGTATTATTGCCGTCATACGCGCGTTGCGCCACAACTGGCTTTAATCGTTCACCCCGACGCGGTTTACCTGCATCCACTTTGCATCTTCGGGATTAATCCTGGATTAATGGCTTACCGTTTCAGACCACTGTCACCGTGATGTAAAAGTGCTACCGTATGCACGTATTGCTCACCCGCTATTTCGATCCCGTTTCCCCTGAACACCATGCGCGATAGTTCCATCGCTGATGATCCCCTGGCCCCTGAAGTCGCCCAGCACGACGAAGCCGCGCGGGCACGCCATCTGGCGGGCCGACGCAGCACGATGGTCAGTGTCTACGTCAATATCGGACTCAGCATTGCGCAGGCCGTGATCGGGATCATTGCGGGTTCACAGGCGCTAGTTGCGGATGCACTCCATTCTCTTTCCGATCTGATATCCGATTTCGTGGTGTTGTTTGCAGGACACCATAGCCGCAAGGATGCCGATACCGATCACCCGTACGGACACCAACGTTTCGAGACCGCAGCCTCACTGGCGATCGGCGCGTTGCTGCTGGCGGTGGGTGTCGGGATGCTGTGGGCGGCCGTTGGAAAGATCCAGCACCCGAACGGCGTGCAACCGGTGCAGACCATTGCGATCTGGATGGCGCTTGGCGCGCTGGTGGCCAAGGAGTTGCTGTTCCGCTACATGCTGCGCGTGGCCGAACGGATCCGGTCAAGCATGCTCGTTGCCAATGCGTGGCACGCGCGATCCGATGCCGCATCGTCACTGGTGGTGGCGCTGGGTGTCGGTGGCAACCTGCTTGGCTATCACGTGCTGGACCCCGTGGCGGCGATCGTGGTCGGCTTGATGGTGTCGCGAACGGGCCTGAAGTTCGGCTGGGACGCGCTGAGCGACCTGATGGACCGCGCTGCGGACGAAGACACCGTGGCAGCGCTACGCGCGGCCATGCTCGAGACGCCGGGCGTGCTCGGATTGCATGACCTGAAGACGCGCAAGATGGGCGACATGATCCTGGTGGATGTCCATCTGGAGATCCAGGCCGACCTGACCGTCGAGCAGGGCCACGCGATTGCCACGGAGGCGGCGCGTCGCGCCATGGTGCGCAACGACGTCCTCAACGTAATGACCCATGTGGACCCGGTAAGGGTGACTGGGACTACCGGTGTGGCCGGAGGGACCGGAGTGAGCGGCGAGAGCCGCCGCTCAGCGTAGTTCGCTGCGGCGGTACAGGCTCAGACCCACGGCCAGGAACGCCAGTATCCCGGCGCAGCCCCGATTGACCCAGCGCACGGCGCGCGCCGACATCGTCCGCATGGCGTGCTGCCCGCCAAAGGCGTAGATCATCATCATCAGGATGTCGAGGATGGCGGCCACCACCGCCAGGATCGTGTACTGCAGCGCCACCGGCTTGTCCGGGTGGATGAACTGCGGCACGAAGGCCGACGTGAACAGCAGCGTCTTCGGATTGGACAGCGCCACGAACAATGCGCGCAAAAAGGCCGCCCAGCCATTGACCGACGCCTCGCCGGACGAGACCGTCAGCGCCTGCACCGGCGCCCGCCACAGCCCCCAGGCCAGATAGAGCAGGTACGCGGCACCGATCCACTTGATCACCGCGAACATCTGCTCGGACGCCAGCAACACGGCGCCAAGCCCGCAACCCACCGCACCGATCAGGATCAGGTCCGCCAGCGCCGCGCCGGCGATGCCACAGGCCGCCACCCGCATGCCGCGCGTGGCTCCGTTGCTCAGGGCCAGCAGCATCGTTGGGCCGGGCGTTACCACCACGGCGCCAACGGCAATCATGTACAGGAACAGGGTAGTGGCATCCATCGGCAGCATCCTTGGCGGTGGTCCCTCACCATGCGCGGCCTGTGGACAAATTGGCGGTTGACCTGGGGACAACCGGGTGAACAGCCTGTGGTCCGGCTGGGGGTCGCA
Source organism: Cupriavidus sp. HY129 (assembly GCF_059492215.1). Taxonomy (NCBI): domain Bacteria; kingdom Pseudomonadati; phylum Pseudomonadota; class Betaproteobacteria; order Burkholderiales; family Burkholderiaceae; genus Cupriavidus; species Cupriavidus sp. HY129. Next base: position 3,345,008 of record NZ_CP083254.1, on the reverse strand, counting down.
TGTGGGACGTATACGAACAACTCGGCAAGCTTACCGCTTTCCGCCGACGGAAGGAAAACTTGTCCACCCGTATCCACGTATACGTAGACCGCTTGCCCTAAGGGTTCTCCCGAACGTAAACCATTGATGCGGCAAGAGATAAGCCGGTTATCCACGCTGACGGGTCAGTCTTATCTATTACTACTATCTATGTATACGTAAACAACAATGTAAACAGACATGTATACGTAAACACCCGTATACGTGACCTGCCTATTATTTTGGCACCTTGAACGCTTTGCGCGCGCGCTGTACTTCGGCACGGGTCCAGCAGCCTTCGCGATGGTCGTTGACCAGCCCCATTGCCTGCATCAGTGCGTACATCGTGGTCGGGCCTACGAACTTCCAGCCGCGCTTCTTCAGGTCCTTCGACAACGCTACCGCTTCCGGGCAGGTGGTCATGCCCCGCAGCACCTCGGGCGTGAGCGTCTTGGGCCGGCTCTTCGGGTCGGGCTCGAACTTCCAGAAGTACGCAGCCAGCGACGATTCGGTCTTCAGCAGTTCCTTCGCGCACTGGGCATTGTTGATCGCGGCTTCGATCTTGCCGCGATGGCGGACGATGCCTGCGTCGCCCAGCAGCCTTTCCACGTCGTGCTCGGTGAACCGCGCCACCTTGTTGATCTCGAAGTTGGCAAATGCGCTGCGGAACGCCTCGCGTTTGCGGAGGATCGTCAGCCAGCTCAGGCCCGACTGGAAGCCTTCCAGGCAGAGCTTCTCGAACAGCCGCCGGTCGTCGTCGACAGGGAAGCCCCATTCGTGATCGTGGTAGTGGCAGTAATCCTCCAGCGTGCCGCACCAGCCGCAGCGTTCGCGGGGCTGTGGCGCGGATGTCGATCTGGTCATGCTATGGGGCTCCTTGGCGGGCAGGTTGGACGTGCGTCCACGCGATCTTGCGCCTGTTACCCGACGCGGTAAAGGCGCGGCATGGCTGGATTCGGACATGCGATTTGCATCACTGCCTGACGAATCCGGCTGGCGAAAAAAAAAAAGCCAACCCGAAGGTTGGCTTTCTTCTGCTTGCGCAAGCGTAAGCGGTCAGGCGAGCTTCTTGCCGGTACGGTCGTGCATGAACACGAGCGCGACGAAGCTGATGGCCGCAGCGGCAATCACGTAGTACGCGGGCGCCAGCTTGTTGTGCGTCGATTCGATCAGCCAGGTGACGATCAGCGGCGCGAAGCCGCCGAAGATCGTCACGGCGAAGTTATAGGCCAGCGACAGGCCCGTGGAGCGGACCTCGGTCGGGAACTGCTCGGCCAGCACGGCGGGCGCCGGGCCGGTGAACGCGGCCAGCAGGATGCCCAGCACGATCTGCACCTGGAGCAGGGTGGCCGTGGTCGGGGAAACGTTGAGCCAGTGGAACAACGGGTAGGCCAGCACGCCGATGGCCAGCGCCACGACGCCGAGCATCCGCTTGCGACCCACGCGGTCGGACAGCATGCCCATCAGCGGGCACAGCACCAGGATGATCGCGCCGCAGATCGCGGTGGACTGGAACGTGGCGCCCAGCGGCAGACCAAGTTGCTGCTTGGCGTAGGACGGCATGTAGAACACCAGCACGTAGGTGCAGACGGTCCAGAGGATCGTCACGCCCAGGCCGGCCAGCACTTCGCGCGGATGATCGCGCAGCACCTGCGACAGCGGCGAGAATTTCACGTTGCTCGCGCGGCGCTCGGCCTGGCGTGCCTCGAACTCGGGCGGCTCTTCCAGGTGCGAGCGGATATACATGCCCACCGGGCCGATCAACAGGCCGAACAGGAACGGGATGCGCCAGCCCCAGGCATCGATCTGGGCCTGGTCCAGGCCATTGGTCACCAGCGCGCCCATGGCCGCGCCGAGCATGAACGAGATGCCCTGGCTGGCTTGCTGCCAGCTGGCGTACATGCCACGTTCCTCGTCGGGGGCGTGCTCGATCAGGAACGCCGTGGCGCCGCCGACTTCGCCGCCGGCCGAGAAGCCCTGGATCAGGCGTGCCAGCACGATCAGCGCCGGAGCCCACAGGCCGATCGAGTCGTAGGTCGGCGCCAGGCCGATGATCGCCGTGCCCAGCGCCATCATCAGGATGGTCAGGGTCAGCGCCGCCTTGCGGCCCACGCGGTCGGCGTAGACGCCCAGCACGATCGCGCCCACCGGACGCATGAAGAAGCCCACGCCGAACGTGGCCACCGTCAGCAGGAACGACGTCATGTCATTGCCGGTGGGGAAGAACAGCTTGGCGATGATGACTGCGAAGAAGCTGTAGACGGTGAAGTCGAACCATTCCAGGCCGTTGCCGATGGTCGCGGCGATGATCGCGCGGCGTCGGGTGGCCTTGGACAGCTCATTGGCGGATGTAGCGGTGACGGACATGGCGCAAATGATGATGTTGAGAGAACCTTTGGATGCCACTGCAAGCGCGTGCTCTGGCAGTGGCGAAGGCGTCATCTTAAGCGATTCCTTACATCAGCGAAGCCGTCAGCCCGGGCGATGGCCGTGATGGGGCGCGTGTTGCCCGGCGGCGGGGCGCTCGTCCCCTGTCGGGGCGACCTTGCGGTCCGGAAGGTTGGGTTTCTTGCGTGTGAACCAGAGCCAGACTGCGCTCGCGAGCCAGCCTGTGACGAATACCGTGTCGCCCGCATGGTTGAACAGCGCGCTGGCGTAGGGGGTGCTGAAGACACTGGCGAGCGCGTCGGCGGGCAATCGTGCGACGATCCAGAGCAGCACGGCGGGGACGCTGCCGTATACGCCGGGCTGCCACCACAAGGCGTGCGGCAGGGCGTGCAGGGGATCGAAATGCTTGGCCACGGGGTTCTCCAGCCGATGCCCGGCACGTTGTCTGGGGCGCAGGGGCATCGTGTTCCCCATCATAGGCCGATTCGGCTTGCGCCTGTCGGCGGTGCGGCCGGATCCCCCATGTGCTGTGTGCGTTATCCAACGCTCGCGCGCGGCGCGCGGATGGTCGGCGCAGGTCTTGTTGAAGTTTTTTGCACGAGGTGTCCGTAATTGGCCTGCGTCAGCGCCAGCATTCTTTGCCAGACTTGAGGCATCGCACAAATTCGCTGAACGGCAACTCGCCATGAACACCATGCTTCCCGTCCTCTACGTGTCCCACGGATCCCCCATGCTCGCGATCGACCCGGGTCCGACCGGCGCCGCCTTCGACGCGCTCGGTGTCCGCCTGCGCGCGCTCAAGCCCAAGGCCGTGCTGGTGATTTCCGCGCACTGGATCTACAGCACGCTGGCAGTCAGCACGCGCAGCCAGCAAGAGGCATGGCACGACTTCGGCGGCTTTCCGCGCGAGCTCTACACGTTGCGCTATGACGCGCCGGGCTCGCCCGAACTTGCCGGCCGCGTGAAGGCGCTGGTCGAGGCGGCTCAGATCCCGGGTGCCGGGTTTGTCTGCGAGGATGAAGAGCGTCCGCTTGACCACGGCGCCTGGATGCCGCTGCGTCACTTCTTCCCGGATGCCGACGTCCCCGTGGTCCAGCTCGCTTTCAACCCGTACCTGCCTCCGGCCACGCAGATCGATATCGGCCGCGCACTGGCGCCGCTGCGCGAGGAAGGCGTGCTTGTGATCGGTTCGGGCAGCTTCACGCACAACCTGCGCGAAGTGTTTGGGGCGGGCGAACGCAAGGCGCAGCACGGCCCGGCGACCGAGCCGTACGTCGATGCCTTCCGCGACTGGATGAGCGGCGCGCTGGACGAGGCGCTGGCCACCGGCGACGTCAGCCGCATCGCGGACTATCGTGCCCAGGCACCGTTCGCCCGTCGCGCGCATCCGACGGACGAGCACCTGTTGCCGTTCTACGTGGCGCTGGGCGCCGCGATCGGTCCAGCCTCCGTGGCCGCAGGGCCGGCGCGGGTGGACCGCGTGGCCGATGAGGTCACCTATGGCGTGCTGGCGATGGACACGTTCGTCTTCGATGGCATCGGCACTGGTCATGCGCCGCTGCAGAAGGCGGCCTGAGCCTGCCGGTTGTCGAATCAGGTGGTGAGATAGCGGCGTGCCGCCTTCGCGCCGAACAGGGCGATGTAGCCCATCGTTAGCGCCACCACCGTGATGCCGATACGCAGGTCCGAGAGGTGCGCGACGCCGCCGATCAGCACGGGCCCGAGCAGCAGGCCCACATAGGCGAAGCGCGCTACGCGCGCAATCGCCTCCGCCGCGGCTACGCCGGGCAGGCGCGACGCGGCGGCGAAGAAGATCGGCACCATGTTCGCGGCGCCGAGCCCCATCAGCCCGAAGCCGATCAACGCGGCCAGCGGCAACGGCACGGCGATGGCCAGCACGATGCCGGCAAAGCCAAGCCAGGCGCTGCCGGTCAGCGTCCGCGCATCGCCGAAACGGGCACGCAGGCGGTCACCGCCGAAGCGACCGCAGGCCATACCCCCCGAGAACGCCGCATACCCGAAGCTGACCCAGCCCAGCGGCGCCACGGCCACGTCACGCATGTAGACGCTGGTCCAGTCGTACATCGCCCCTTCACCCACCAGCCCCAGGAACGCCATCAGGCCCAGCAGCCATAACGCGCGCGACGCGTGTTCGCGGTGATGGTCGGCGGTGGGCAGCACCGGATGATCGGCCAGCAGCCCCGGCGTCATGCCGATTGCCACGCCCGCCGTCAGTGCGGCAATCAGCGCCGCGTGCACCAGCGGCGGCACGCCAAGCGACAGCATGAGCCCGCCGAACGCCGCGCCGATCATCCCACCCAGGCTGAACATGCCGTGCAGCGCGGACATCACCGGACGTGTGCGGCTGGCCTCCACAATCGCGGCCTGCGCGTTCATGCCGACGTCAAACGCGGCGTTGGCCATGCCGAATATCAACAACGTGGGCAGCAGCAGGGCAAAGCTCGGCATGGCGATGATCGCCAGCGTGAGCAGCGCGAAGGCGACGCCGCCGATCATCGAGGCGCGCGCGCTGCCAAGCCGGGCCACCCAGCGGCCCACCGGGCCCATGGCGACGATGGCGCCAGCGGCCACGGCCAGCATGGCGAACGACAGCATGGCATCGGACAGGCCGAAACGTTCCTTGATCGTGGGGATATGGACGCCCCAGGTGGCAAATGTGGCGCCGTTGGCGAAGAACAGCGCCATGGTGCCGCGTGTGGCACGGGAGACTGCCGAGGGCGACGGGGGCGGAGCGGTTTCGGTACGGGCGGGTGATTCGATCGAGTATTCGGACATCAGGTACTACCAGACAGCAAGGAGACAACAACGCAATGAAATGACGCAATAACGCTGCGACGTCGCTACGCGGGGGCCGCGCCGGCACGCAGCAGGCCACGCTGATGCAGCGCGAACGCAAAGGCGGCCAGCGCGCCGATGGATAGCGCCACCATGACCCACAGCATCAGCCAGTAGCCGCCGGCGGCACGCCAGAGCAGGGCGCCAAACCACGGCGCGGCGGCCTGCATCAGCAACACAGGGGTCATCATTAACCCATTCAGCGTTGCATAGTGATGACGCGAGATCAGTTCGGGCATGGCCATCGCGCGCAGCATCGTGTTGACGCCGTTGGCGCAGCCGTAGCAGATCGCCGCGAACATCAGCCAGTAGCCGTTGCCCAGCGCCAGACAGGCCAGGCCGATGGTCATCACGATGTAGACCGGCATCGACAGCCGCACCGGGTGATCAATCGGCAGCCGCGCCATGACGAGCCGCCCGGCTACCTGCGCGGGCCCGATCAGCGCGGCCACGATCAGTTGCTGCGCGATGGGCATCCCCTTCTCCGTCAGCATCGGAATCAGGTGGGCGCCGAGTAGCGAGGCGATCACCGCTGTGGCTGTGAACGCCAGCACCACGCACCAGAATACCGGCTGGCGCAGCGTCGCGCGGGCGATGCCGGAGGACGCCGCGCCAGCCAGCGGTGTGCCGCTGTGGGTGCCGGCATGGGCGTAGCTGGGATGCACCGCGTAGCGCAACCGCGCGTGCAATGGTGCGCAGACGAACAGGTTCAGCGCGGCAAAGACGACCAGCGTCTCGCGCCAGCCCAGATGGAGCACCAGCCACTGCGCCAGCGGGATGAAGATCGTGCTGGCGAAGCCCGCAAGCAGCGTCACATGGACGATCGGCTTCTGGTAGCCGTCCCCCCAGGCCTGACGCAGGACCACGAAGGCCGGCTCATACAGCGTCGACGCCATGGCCAGCCCGAGCGGAATCCACATCAGCAGGAATACCGCTGGCGACGGGCACCACGCCCAGAGCAGCAGTCCGATGGCGGCCAGCACCGAGCCCGTGCCCATGACCTTGCGTGCCGGCACGCGGTCCAGCAGCCGGCCCACTGCGAACGAGCACATCGCCCAGACCAGCAGCCCCAGCGAAAATCCGCCCGCCAGGAATGGTTTGCCGTACCCGAGGGACTGGCGCATCGGTTCGATGAACACGGTGAACGCGAAGTACAGCGTTCCCCAACTGATGATCTCGGTGATGCCGAGTGTCCAGACGATCTGGCGGGGTGGCAGTGCCGGGCCACCGGCAGGATGGGGGGCGGAAGGAGCGTTCATGGCGCGCCCGACGCAGATTTGGGGGGCGCCGGTGGCGAAGCTTGATCGATGAAGCGAAGATTGTATCGGTCCGCCCGTGCCAGCGGGAAGCCACTTTCCGGGGGGATCCCTTAGTCCGGGGTCGCCGGTCCTTTCAGCTCGACGGTATTGCCGTCCGGGTCCTTCACGTAGATCGACGGCCCGCGGCCCTCTGCGCCAAATCGCTGCTCGACCGGACTTGCATCAATACGATGAATATTTAGATGCATAGAAATGGCTTTCTCATCGAACGGATCGATGCGAAGGCAGAAGTGATCGAGGTTGCGGCCCTCCGGGCCGGGTCCGGCCCCACCAGCCTGCCCAAGCGGGCCATCGAGCGAAATCAGATCGATCAGTCCGCCGCCGGCGCGCAACTGGGTCAGGCCGAAGGCGGGCTGCTCGCGCTCGATGGTGCAGCCAAGCACGTCAACGTAGAAGCGCACGAGGCGGGGGACATCGGCGGTGCGCAGCACCAGATGGTCGATACCGCGGATCTTCAGCATGGCGAGTTGCGCTGACCGGAGGGTCACCAGGGAATCATTGATCGGGGATCAGCCGCTTGCCCAGGCTGACCGCGGCGTCACGGGTGTAGCCAAGTTCGTTGTAGAACGCCAGCACGGCGTCGTTGCCTTCGCGCACCAGCAGGTTGATCTTCGGGCAGCCGCGCTCGATCAGCAGCGCCTCGGCGTGTGCCATCAGCATACGCCCATAGCCACGGCCCTGATGGGCGGGGTCCACGGCCAGGTAGTAGACCCAACCGCGATGCCCGTCGAACCCAACCATGGCCGACGCGCGCACATGTCCTTCCACATCGCCGATCAGGAACATCTCCGGCTGCTCGGTCATCTTGCGGGCGATGTCGCGGTGCGGATCGTTCCACGGGCGTGTCAGCCCGCAGGCTTTCCACAGGGCGATGACATCGGCTTCGTCGGTGGGGTTGTAGGGGCGGATTTGCATGGGAATGCCGGGAGTGTGTCGGCCTGCCAGTGTAGCGCCGGCCACGCTATGGCACGCCAAGACACGCCCCAGAAGCAAAAACGGCGCGGGATTCACTCCCGCGCCGCCGTTCTGCTCCGTCGCAATCAGGCTGCCTGCTGCCCCGCCTGCGGATTGCGGAACTGGGCGAGCAGCTTTTCCCACCGGCCGCGCGCCGCCTTGAGGTTGTTTTCCTTCACATGACCGAACCCGCGAATATCGTCGGGCAAGTTCGCCAGCGCCACTGCTGTATCGTGGTTGGCCGCGCTCAGACCCTTCGACAGCTCGTCGAGCAGCGAACGATACTCACCGATCAGCGCGCGTTCCGTGCGACGCTCCTCGGTCTTGCCGAAGATGTCGAGCGGTCCGCCGCGCAGGCCCTTGAGCCTGGCCAGCATACGGAACAGCGTCATGGTCGACGGGCCGAAGCGGCGCTTGACCAGATGACCCTTGTCATCGCGCTTGGCCGTGGTCGGCGGCGCGAGCCAGAAGTTCAGCTGATAGTCACGGCCCGGCTCGCCTTCGAACTGCGCGCGCAGCTTGTCCAGGAAGATGGGGTCGGTGTACAGGCGCGCGACTTCATACTCGTCCTTGTACGCCATCAGCTTGGCCAGGTTGCGTGCCGCGGCTTCCGTCAGCGGCAGCGGCTTGCCGGCGCCCACCAGCGCGCTTTCCACCGCGCGCACGCGATTCACCGCGTCGCGATACTGCTCGGCGTAGGCCGCGTTCTGGTACTTCGTCAGCAGGTCGACGCGATTGGCGATCAGCTTCTCCAGCAGCGCGCCCGACGACGTCGGCAGCTTCACAACATCCGCGCCTTCCGTCTGCGTCTTGAGCTTGCCGGTGAGCGACAGCACGTGATCGGGGTCGTGCGCCATGTGGCGGCCCCAGTCGAATGCGGCTTTGTTCTTGTCGACCGAGACACCGTTCAGTTCGATCGCACGCACCAGCGCTTCGAGCGATAGCGGAATCCAGCCCTTCTGCCACGCGTAGCCCAGCACCAGCGGGTTCGTGTAGATCGCGTCACCAAGCAGCGCCACGGCCAGCGCGCTGGCGTTGATGAAGTCGCAGGCTTCGCCGACCGCATTGCGGATGTCCTGCTCGGCGGACAGGCCCGGGAACTGCCACTTCGGGTCCTTGATGAACGCGGCGGTCGGGGTTTGCGCCGTGTTGACCACGGCACGCGTGCGGCCCGTCTGCGTCTTCGAGATGACCTCGTCGGTGGCCGACACGATGGCGTCGCAACCGATCACGAGGTCGGCCTCGCCCATCGCGATGCGCGTGGCGTGCAGGTCATCCGGCTTGGCCGCGATCTGCACATGCGACAGCACGGCGCCACCTTTCTGCGCCAGGCCGGCCATGTCGAGCACCGTCACCCCCTTGTTCTCCAGGTGCGCCGCCATGCCGAGCAGGCCGCCGATCGTCACCACGCCGGTACCGCCCACGCCGGTCACGAGGATGCCGTACGAACGGCGCATCGTCGGCAGCACGGGTTCGGGCAGCGCGGGCAGTCCGCCCATCGACATGCCGGTGGCCTGAGGCTTGCGCACCTGCGCGCCTTCGGCCGTGACGAAGCTCGGGCAGAAGCCGTTCACGCACGAGAAGTCCTTGTTGCACGACGACTGGTTAATCTGGCGCTTGGTGCCGAGTTCGGTCTCCAGCGGTTCCACCGAGAGGCAGTTCGACTTGACCGAGCAGTCGCCGCAGCCTTCGCACACGGCGTCGTTGATGAACGCGCGGCGTGCCGGATCGGGGAACGTGCCGCGCTTGCGGCGGCGACGCTTCTCCGTGGCGCAGGTCTGGTCGTAGATCAGGATCGTGCAGCCGGGCACCTCGCGCAGCTCGCGCTGGATGTTGTCGAGTTCCTCGCGTGGATGCACGGTCAGCCCCTCGGGCAGCTTGATCGCGCTGTTGTACTTCTCGGGCTGGTCCGTGACGATGACGATTTTCTTCGCGCCCTCGGCGGCCACCTGGAAAGCGATGTCCTGCACCGAAAGCTGACCGTCGACGGGTTGGCCGCCGGTCATCGCCACCGCGTCGTTGTAGAGGATCTTGTAGGTGATGTTCACACCGGCCGAGATCGACGCGCGGATCGCCAGCAGGCCGGAGTGGAAGTACGTGCCGTCGCCCAGGTTGGCGAACACGTGGTTGTCGCCGGCAAACGGCGCCTGGCCGATCCACGCCACGCCTTCGCCGCCCATCTGGCTGAACGTGCTGGTGTTGCGGTCCATCCAGACCGTCATGTAGTGGCAGCCGATGCCGGCCAGCGCGCGCGAACCCTCGGGCACGTTGGTCGACGTGTTGTGCGGACAGCCCGAGCAGAACCACGGCTTGCGCTCGGCGGTGACGCGCGGCGTGGCCAGCGCTTTTTCCTTCGCCTGGATCAGGGCCAGGCGCGCCTCGATGCGCGCGCGGATGTCGCTGGGCAGGTCGAACTTCTCGAGCCGCGTGGCGATGGCCTTGGCGATGATCGCCGGGGACAGCTCGTAGTGCGCCGGCAGCAGCCAGTTGTTCTGCGGGATCGACCATTCGCCGCCCGCGTTGTCCTTCTCGTCGAACTTGCCGTAGACCTTGGGACGCACGTCGTCGCGCCAGTTGTACAGCTCTTCCTTGAGCGCGTACTCCATGATCTGGCGCTTTTCTTCGACGACCAGAATTTCATGCAGGCCCTCGGCGAACGCACGCGCGCCATGCGCTTCGAGCGGCCACACGCAGCCCACCTTGTAGAGCCGGATGCCGATGCGGGCGCAGGTCTCGTCGTCCAGACCCAGGTCGGACAGTGCCTGGCGTGTGTCGAGATAGGCCTTGCCAGCGGTCATGATGCCGAAGCGAGCGTGCGGTGAATCGATCTCGATGCGATCGATCTTGTTGGCGCGCACATAGGCCAGCCCCGCATACCACTTGTAGTCGAGCAGGCGGGCTTCCTGTTCCAGCGGCGGGTCCGGCCAGCGGATATTCAGGCCGCCCTGGGGCAGCGCGAAGTCATCGGGCAGAACGATCTGCACGCGGTGCGGGTCGAGTTCGACCGATGCCGAAGATTCCACCACATCGGTCACGCACTTCATGGCCACCCATAGACCCGAGTAGCGGCTCATCGCCCAGCCATGCAGGCCGTAGTCCAGGTACTCCTGCACGTTCGACGGGTAGAGCACGGGCAGGCCGCAGGCCTTGAAGATGTGTTCGGACTGGTGCGCCAGCGTGGAGGACTTGGCCGAGTGATCGTCACCGGCCAGCACCAGCACGCCGCCGTGCCGGCTGGAGCCGGCCGAGTTGGCGTGCTTGAAGACGTCGCCGGTGCGGTCGACACCCGGACCCTTGCCGTACCACATGCCGAACACGCCATCGAACTTGGCGTCCGGATACATGTTGACCTGCTGCGATCCCCAAACGGAGGTGGCGGCAAGATCTTCGTTCAGGCCGGCCTGGAACACGACGTTGTGCGCCGCAAGGTGCTTCTTGGCTTTCCAGAGCGACTGGTCGAGCGCGCCGAGCGGGGAGCCGCGGTAGCCGGAGATGAAGCCTGCGGTATTCAGGCCGGAGGCGCGGTCGCGTTCCTGTTGCAGCATCGGAAGACGTACCAGTGCCTGCGTGCCGCTGATGTAGATGCGGCCACGTTCCAGCGTGTACTTGTCTTCGAGGGAAACGTTTTCGAGCGCGCGACGGATGGCGTCGCTGACCGGAGGGGTCAGTGGGGCATTCATTTGTGCTCCTCTAGGGGCATGCTGTCGGGATCACCGACACATCAGTTGTGGGCAGCCGTTCGCAGTCTCTTTTGGAGCCATTGGACGGCCGTGTCTCTGCGCGGCATGGTAGCACCGGCGTGCAGGCCGCGGTACCGTGCGATGCAGCATAAATCGCGCCCGGGACCCCCGTGATTTCCCGTATACGCATACGCCACACGTGTACACTGCGGTGCATCCAAACGGCGCACGCGCGAGCCACGATGTAGACCGCGCGCCACCACGGCGTATCCTGTCGTGGTGCAACCCGCCCCATCCAACTCCGACCATGACCAATACTCCTCGCCAGGGCGCGACCCTGGCCGTGCTGATCGATGCCGACAACGCGGCGCCCGCCATCGTCGAAGGCCTGCTGGCCGAAGTGGCCAAGTACGGCGTTGCCGCCGTCAAGCGTATCTACGGCGACTGGACGCGTCCTAACCTCTCGGGCTGGAAGGACCGCCTGCTGGCGCACTCGATCCAGCCGATCCAGCAGTTCCGCTACACCGTGGGCAAGAACGCCACCGACAGCGCGATGATCATCGACGCGATGGACCTGCTCTACACGGGCCGCTTCGACGGGTTCTGCATCGTCTCCAGCGATAGCGACTTCACCCGCCTGGCGTCGCGCATCCGCGAACAGGGCCTGACCGTCTACGGTTTCGGCGAACGCAAGACGCCGAAACCGTTCGTGACGGCGTGCGACAAGTTCATCTACTCCGATGTGCTGCGCGCGGAAGCCGATTCGGATTCCGACTCCGAGACCGGGAGCGCGCCGGCACGCAAGCGCACGACCCAGGAACTGCGCCAGGATTCGCGCCTGGTGCGGCTGCTGCAGAGCGCGTCGCAGGCCGTGTCCGACGAGGATGGCTGGTCCACGCTCGGTGGCATCGGCAACTACATCGCCAAGCAGGCCCCGGAATTCGATTCGCGTAACTATGGCTACGGCAAGCTTTCGGAGCTGGTGACAGCGACGAACCTGTTCGAGGTGGAAACGCGCAACGGCGGCAATAACAAGACCCTCTGGGTGCGGCTGAAGAAGCGCAACAAGGGTGAGGGTGGTGGGCAGCCGCAGCCGGCGCAACCGCAGCAGCAGGCGCAGTCGTCCCAGCCGTCCCAGTCGCAGCAGCCATCGCAGCAAGCCCAGCCACAGCAGCAGCGTCCGGCCCCGGCACCCGCACGACACGTGCCGCCAGCGCCCGAACCCGTGGCAGTCGTCGTACCGGCAACCGAGCCCGCTCGGGTGATGGAAGAGGAAGATGACGACGACGCAGCCGGTTCCGCCTCGACGCTGATTCAGGAGGCCGTGGAAGTCTCCGCCGAGAGGCCGAAGGCGGGCGGCAAGCGCTCCAAGCGTCCCGATGTCACGCTGAGCGATACCCCGTGGCCGATCGACCAGTCGGTGTTCTCGGCACCCGGCGCGACCGTGCTGTCGGCACAGGTAGACGTGCCCGAGGAGACGAAGGCGGAAGCGCCTGCGGAGGAAGCCAAGAAGCCGGCGAAGAAGAAGCCTGCGGCAAAGAAGGCCGCACCGCGCAAGCGCGCGCCGGCGAAGAAGGCGGCTGCGGCGGAGTAAGCGTCGTCGTGGTCTGAGGTCTCTGTCCTCTCCCGCACGCAGGAGAGGACGAGAACCTCGTGCAGATTCAGCGCAATCGGTTTGTTCCTCTCTCCCTTGTGCGGGAGAGCGTCAGCGCGTCAACAACTGACGCGCTATCTGACCAGCTGATTGATCTCGATGATCGGCATCAGCACGGCCAGCACGATCATCAGCACCACCACACCCATCGTCAGAATCAGCAGCGGCTCAAGCAGGCTGGTCAGGAACAGCGTGCGGCGCTCCAGTTCCTGGCCCTCGCCGGTGGCTGCGCGGTCGAGCATCGTCGGCAGGTTGCCGGTGGCCTCGCCGGACCGGATCAGGTGCACCAGCACCGGGGGAAACTGGTTCTGCGCAGCCAGCGCGCGCGCCAGCGATGCGCCTTCGCGCACACGCGTGGTGGCGTCCTCGACGTTGGCCTTGAGCGCCTGATTGGTCAGTGTTTCTCCGGCGGCCTGCAGGCTGCGCAGGATCGGCACGCCGGCCGATACGAGAATCGACAGCGTGCTGGCGAAGCGCGCCGTGTTGTACCCGCGAATCAGCTTGCCGACCAGCGGCGCGGTCAGTAGCCAGCGGTGCCATGCCAGACGAACGTCTGGCTGCTTCAGCAGGCTGCGAATGATTGCAGCGACCGCGGCGATGACACCCAGCGCGGCCCACCACCAGTTACGCACGAAATCCGACAGCGCCAGCATGATCACTGTCAGCGTGGGCAGCTTCTGCTTGGTATTGGCAAACACGCTGACCACCTGCGGCACCACATACGACAGCAGGAAGATCACGATCGCGAACGCCACCACCGTGACGATGGCCGGGTACGTGAATGCGAGCCGGATTTTCGAAGTCAGCGTGTTGCGCGTCTCGATGTAGGTGGCCAGCCGTTCGAGCACCATGCCGAGGTGGCCAGAATGTTCACCGGCTGAAACCAGCGCGCGGTAGATGTCCGGAAAGTCCTTGGGATGCTGGGCCAGCGCCACGGAGAGCGAGCTGCCGCCCATGACTTCGGCGCGGATGCCCGCAAGGAGCTCATGCACGTACTGGCGCTCGGCCTGGTCGGCAAGCGCGCCCAGGGCTTCGTCGAGCGGCAGGCCCGACACGATCAGGCTGGCGAGCTGGCGCGTGAACAGCGCCTGCTCCTGCGTCGACAGCCGGCGCACGAACGCGCTGCTGCCGCTGCGCTTGGCCAGCCCCGCGCCGGCCAGCGGGTCAACGATGATCGGCGTCAGCCCGCGAGCGCGAAGCTGCGCGCGCGCCTGCTTTGGACTGTCGGCCTCGATGACGCCGCGATCTGCACGGCCGGCGGCGTCGGCGGCTTCATAGCGATAGGCGGGCATGCTGCGCGGGCTCCTTCGCTCTAGTCGCGCGACACGCGCAGCACTTCTTCAAGCGAAGTGGCGCCGCTGTCGATCCAGCGCTGCGCATCACCGCGCATCGTGTGCATGCCCTTGGCCAGCGCCCGCTGCTTGATCTCGGACTCGGCCTGCTGGCGGTGGATCATCGTCTGGATTTCGGCATCGACAGTCAGCAGTTCATACACACCCATACGGCCCTGATAGCCGGAATTTCCGCACTTGTCGCAACCAACCGGGTGCCATACGCGCTGCAGTGGCTTGCCGTCGGCATGAAGCGTCTCGGATTCGCCCGGTGTGACTTCGATGACTTCCTCGCGCTTGCAGTGCGGGCAGAGACGGCGCACCAGTCGCTGCGCCAGTACGCCGATCAGCGACGACGAAAGCAGGAACGGCTCGATGCCCATGTCGACCAGACGGGTCACGGCCGAGGCCGAATCGTTGGTGTGCAGCGTGGCCAGCACGAGGTGGCCGGTCAGCGATGCCTGCACCGCGATCTGTGCGGTTTCGAGGTCGCGGATTTCACCGATCATGACCACGTCCGGGTCCTGACGCAGAATCGCGCGCAGGGCCTTGGCAAAGGTCATGTCGATGCGCGCGTTGACCTGCGTCTGGCCGATGCCGTCGAGATCGTATTCGATCGGATCCTCGACGGTCATGATGTTGGTCGTATGGGAGTCCAGCCGCGATAGCGCCGCGTACAGCGTCGTGGTCTTGCCCGAACCCGTGGGTCCGGTCACCAGCACAATGCCGTGCGGCTGGCGAATCAGGTCATCGAAGCTGGCCAGCGTCGAGCGAGCCATACCGAGCTTGGCCAGATCGAGGCGGCCCGCTTCCTTGTCGAGCAGACGCAGCACCGCGCGCTCGCCGTGTCCGGTCGGCAGCGTGGATACGCGCACGTCCACCGGTCGTCCGCCCACGCGCAGCGTGATGCGGCCATCCTGCGGCAACCGTTTCTCGGCGATGTCGAGCTGCGCCATGATCTTGATCCGCGAGATCAGGGCGCCATGCAGCGCCTTCTTCGGACGCACCACGTCGCGCAGCGTGCCATCCACGCGGAAACGCACGACCGACGACGACTCGAACGGCTCGATGTGGATATCGGAGGCCTGCTCGCGCGCGGCCTGCGTCAGCAGCGCATTGATCATGCGGATGATTGGCGCATCGTCCTCGGACTCGAGCAGGTCTTCCACGGCCGGGATGTCCTGCATCAGGCGCGACAGATCGACTTCGCCTTCCACCTCGCCCACCACCTGCGCGGCGGTGCCGTCCTGGCGGTTATAGGCATCGGACATCGCAGCCTCGAGTTCGGCCTGTTCCAGCACGCGCAGATGCAACGCGCCGTGCACGCGCGCCACCTCGGCCAGCGCGGCCGGAGAGGTCTTGCGGCTGACCCAGACTTCGAGTCCGTCGGGGCGCTGGTGCGCGATCAGCAGCGGCGCTTCGCGCGAGAACGTGTACGAGACCAGCCGCGCCGCCATCGGCGACGGGGCTTCGAGTGGCGTTTCTGTCGCGGCGGGTGCCGTCACTGGCGTATCGGTTGCCATGATGTTCAACCTTACGCGCCCTGGCCGGAAGTGGTCTGCGAGAGCGGCCGCTGCACCGGCTGCGGCACGGTCTGCGGCGCGGGTGCGGACGTCGACGGTTGTCCCGGCGCAAGGGGCACCGGGCCGGGCACCGGACCGTTGTAGCGCGGGTCGACGAACGGCGCGGTCGGCGCATCGGCCGGCGGCAGCACCGGTGTGTTCAGCTCGCGGACCACCATGTTCGGCGAGACGAAGTTCTGCTGCTGGCCGCGGATGAAGTCGTAGCGATCCTGTGTCAGGCGATCCGTGGCGGTGGTGGTGCGCATCACGTAGGGGCGCAGGAACACCAGCAGATTGGTCTTCGAACGGGTCTTGTTCTCGTAGCGGAACAACGAGCCGAGGTAGGGGATGTCACCGAGCAGCGGCACCTTCTGAACGTTGTCGCCGTAGTTGTCCTCGATCAGGCCGCCCAGCACGATGATCTGGCCATCGTCCACCAGCACATTGGTTTCGATCGATCGCACGTTCGTGGTGGGGCCCTGCGGGTTGGTGAGCGTACCGGGCGCCACTTGCGAAGACTCCTGGTAGATCTGCATCTTGACCAGGCCGCCTTCGGAAATCTGTGGGCGCACGCGCAGTGTGATGCCGACATCCTTGCGGTCGTACGTCTGGAACGGCGTCACCGAGGCCGAACTGCCAGTCTGCGCGTACGATCCGGTGGTGATCGGAATGTTCTGGCCGATGAGGATCTTCGCTTCCTCGTTCTCGAGCGTGATCAGGTTCGGCGTGGACAGCAGGTTCACGCTTGTGTTCTGTCCCAGTGCGTGGAGCAGCGCGCCCAGGCCAATGGCCTTGTTGATCACCCCAAGATTCAGGCCGCCCACATCGGGCACGAGACCACTGATGGCCGCGAGGCCGGCGGTCTTGTTCTGGTTGTAGAGCGCCGCAGCCGCAGTCAGGTTGATGATGTTCTGGCCGCCAGCACCGAAGTTGGTCCCAGCGAAGCCGACGGTGCTGCCGCCCGAATTGATCAGCCCCTGCCACTGGATGCCAAGCTGGCTGTCCAGCGTGCCGCTGACTTCCACGATCATCGATTCGATGTAGACCTGCGCGCGCCGTGCGTCGAGGTCGTCGATCACGCCGCGCAGATTGCGGTACACCGGCTCGCTGGCGGTAATGATCAGCGAGTTTGTCGACGGGTCGGCCTGGACGATGCCGCCCGTGGTCGGCTGCTGGTTGACCGCGAACGATGCGGAAAACGCATTGCTGCCGCCGCTGCCGAAGCTGCTGCCGGAACCACTGCGGTTGTAGTTGCCGGTATTGCCACCGGTGTACTGGCCGCTTTGCGGCAATGAGGTGGATTGCATTGCGGCGCCGCCCGTCGCACCGCCACCGGGTTGCGTCGAGCTGGAGAAGCTGCTGTCCGCCGCGACGATGGCCCGCAGCGTGGCCGCAAGCTTCACGGCGTCGGCATTCCTGAGCGGCACCACCCAGATGTTGCCCGGGCGCGCGAACGGCTGGTCGATCTTCTCGATGAGCTGGCGTGCCTGCTGCACGCGCGCGCGGCTGGAAGCGCGGATCATCAGCGAGTTGCTGCGCGGCTCCGCCACGACGGTCGTGCGCAGGCTCGCGTCGCCCGCGCCGGCGCCACCTGCGGCGGCGGTCGGGTCGAGCAGTTTCTGAAGGACCACTGCCGCATCGCTGGCGATCGCGTTTTTGAGCGGAATCAGTTCCACTTCGCCGGAGGCGGGTGCATCCACCGCGGCGATGATCCGTGCCAGACGGCGCAGATTGTCCGCGTAATCGGTGATGACCAGCGTGTTGTTGGCCGGGTAAGCGGTGATCGTGTTGTTCGGCGCGATCATCGGCCGCAGCACCGGCACCAGGTTGTTGGCCGATTCGTAGTTCAGGCGGAAGACCTGCGTCACGACCTGATCGCCACGGTTGCTGCTGGGACCGACCACCGTGGGCGAGCCCTGCAGTTTGGCATCGGCTTCGGGCACGACCTTGGTAAAGCCGTTGGACTCGACCATCGCGTAACCCTGCATCCGCAGTACGGAACCGAGCGTTTCCAGCGCTTGCGCGCGCGAGACCGGCTGCTCCGTGACCAGATTCACGGTGCCCTTCACGCGCGGATCGATCACGAAGTTCTTGCCGGTGGCCTGACCGACCGCCTTCACCACTGATTCCAGATCGGCGTTGACGAAGTTCAGCACCACCTGGTCACGATTGCTGCGCGAGCCGATGTCGTTCGGTTGCGGTGGCTGCTGGGATGGCTGGGCCCAGAGCGGGGCGGGTGCCAGCAGCGACAGGCCACACAGCAGGACGACGGCGCGGGCGCAGGCGGTACGAAAGACGGGTTGGTTGGCTCGGGTTTTCATCATCGATTCAAGGCGCGCTGCCGAGGACGGGGCCTCAGTAGCGCAGCCTGGTCACATTGTTCTCATGTCGTCCCAGCAGGCTCATCAGGCCTGCCAGCTGGGTGGCCGCTTCGGGGTCGGTATGTGCCGTGCCATCGAAGCGTGCCTGCCGGCCGATCGTGCCGCTGCCCTCCAGGTACAGCGGCCCGGCCGTGGTTTTCAGTTGCAGCGTGCCGTCCGCGCCGGCCAGCTCGACCTCCGCGCGGTAGCTGCCCAACGGGCGCAACCGGCTTACTGCGGCGGACATCTGCTCGAGTTGCATCGTCAGGTGCCCGTACTTCTGGTTGCCGGCGAACTTGCCTTGCAGCGCCGACCAGTCGATACGCATCATGCCGTCGGGACGCAGCGTATTGAAAGGCGCGCCGATGCCCTCGAGCAGTGACGCCGGCAGGCGGATGCTGCCCGGCGTCACGGTCCAGCCCGACGGCGTGACGGCTACCGTCGTCGGCGCGCCCATCGCCTCGCTGTGCGAGACGGTCACGCGGGCCGTGCCCGTGAGCAATGGCCAGAATGCCACGTCCCAGTTCAGGCGCCCCGGCAGTACCGTGGCGGTCTGGCTACCCGTGCCCGCTGACAGCGCCAGCGTGGCGCTGCCGTGCCAGATCGTGCCCGCCGCGTCGGCCAGCAGCACCCGGCGTTGCGTCTCGCCGGCGATGCGTTCGGCCAGCCACGTGGCCGGCATCGACACCAGTACGGTGACGCCGACAGTGGCGACGCAGAGCAACGTCCAGCGCACGCGCCTCCAGCCACGTGACGCGCGGATGCGCCGTCGCGGCAGACGCAGGGCTTCGAGCCGCGCCATCACCGGCCGCCGGTGCCAGGGCCCTGCAGCGTCGCGGTCATGTTGACCAACGCCGTGGCGCCCACATAGCTGATACGTGTATCGGTGACCTTCAGCCGTTGTTGTAGCCGTACGTCCTGCAGCCAACCGGCCACGGACCCGAACGGAACCTTGTCCAACTGTATCTGGACGGCGTTGTCGCCGGTTGTCATCAGGCGCGTGGCCTTCAGCCCGTGCTGCACCAGGCTGTCCTGCAGCGCCTGGGTCAGTGCGTCGCCACGCAGTGACGGGGCACGATTCGCGGACAGGCCGCGTGCTTCCTGCGCCAACGTTTCCATCTCGGCCAGATCCGCACGCAGCACCGGCAGGTTTCGCGTCAGCCGCGCTCCCTCGACCGCGGCCGGCTCCCACAGCAGCAGGTAGCCGAAGACCAGCACGAGCACCACCGCGCCACCGCCGAGGATGGCCTGCTCGCGCGGATTGCGTGCGGTCCAGAATACGTCGAACTGCTCGCGCCACCGATCGGGGACGCGCGGTTTGAAGCGGGCGAGGCGCGTGGCCATGCTGGTTGACATGCCTGATCTCATGATGCCGTCCCGCCTTCCGCCTTCACGGTCCAGTGCGAACCGGTCGGCGTCGGGGCGCCCCCGCTGCGGCTCGCCGCATCGGGCGGGCTTCTGTCTTCATCCATCTGCAGACCGACCTGACGCACGGCGTTCTGCAGTGCGGAGGTGTTGGTGCGGGGCTTGAGCGTCACGTAGAGCGTTGCGGCGCGGTATTCGAGCTGGAGCAGCGCATCGGGCGGCAGATCGCGCGCGGCGCGCGCAAAGCCGTCGGCGAGCGGCAGGAAATCGTTGGGTGTGCTGCGACCGCTGGCCGTGCGCAATTGCTCCACCTGGCGGCGCATCAGCAGTATGGGCTCGGCTACTGGCGGCACGTTCGGGAATGCTGTGTGCAGCAGATCGACCTGAGCCGCCTCCAGACGCTTGGCTTCCTTGCGAAGCGCCAGCCATTGCGCGTTCATGCCGACGATCTGCACGAGCAGGAGCGCGACGACCAGCAGGGCCGGCCAGCGCCATGCGCGCACGTTCCAGCGGTCCATGCGTCCCTGGGCGAACTCGAACTGCGCCAGATCGAGCTGAGGCTGCTGCAGGCATTCCTCGACGCCAGCCAGCCAGATGCGCCAAGTCTCGGAGGCACGCGATGCGTGCATCGGCGGACGCTTGCCTTGTAGCGCCGGTACTGGCGCGTTTGCCAGGGCAGCGCTGTCGCCATGCCATTGGCCGGCCGGCGCCAGGAGCTGCCATGTCGACAGCGCCCGATCATCGAGCAGCAGACCGTAGCCCTCGTACGGGCCGGTACGCACGGTCAATTGCCACAGTCGCGACAGTTCGCCCGGCGCGGGTGCCGCGGTGTCGAGCAACAGCGCCGATTGCGCGAGCGTCGAGGTGGCGCCTTCCACGACCAGCGTGGCGGGTTGTTCGAGACTGGTACCGGCTGTGCCCGCTTCTGTTGGCGCCGACTGCCCAGCAGCACGGGCCGGAGATGCGGGACCATCCGCGGTGGCCAACGCCGGTTCCGGCTCTGGCGCGGGTTCGGGGGCCGTGACCGGGGCAGCGAGCGGCAGGCAAAGCTGGGCGGCCACCACATGGCGGCGGCGATGCTTGTGTTCTGCGAACTGGTCGAGCGCGGCGCGCATCCAGGCACGGTCAGTCACCATCAGCAGGCGGCGGCGTGGGCCACGCGCTGAACCGGCGCCATCGAAGGCCGGCCCCAGGGCGATGTGGCACGGCGCGGCGTCGGTGGCCAGCACGTCCTCGACGAGGTTCGGGAGCGCGAGGCGCATCCGTACTGGCGGCAGAGGCGGGACCATTGCCGCCGTCAGCAGGACATCGCTGGCGGCCACGATCAGCACCAGGCGGTCTGCCGGCGGCATCTCTGACGGCACGGCGTGGCCTTCGCGCAACAGCTCGGGTGCCTGTTCGGCCGCCTGACGGCGATGCTTGTCCCCTACGGGCGTGCGTACCAGCGCAAATGGCATGGCGCCGAACTGCCACGGTTGCGGCTGATCGTGCGGCCGATGCGGCAGGCGGACGTAGAGGGTGGTACTCAAAATTTCCCTGTAATCAGTGGAAAAGTCGCGCGGAAGTCGCCCGACAGGGGCGTCCGGGCGACGCAAATCGTTGCGGGGGATAGCCTGGAGTAGCGGCAGACAGCCGCCCAGGTTCGGCGCAGCAGCATACCTTGCCTGTGTGACTAACTCGCGTCAATAGCGTCCCATCCCAATTTGCAGGCGGCAGAATCTAACTCTGTCGCAGGACAAGACCGGATGCGCGTCGGCCAGTTAGTTCGACGGGGGCATGGCATCGGCATCACGCGACCAGACGACGCGGGTCGTATTGCCGCTGCCCTGCACGTTCTGGCGCTCGACCAGCGATACCTTGAGGCGGCGCGCCCGATCGTGCCGCACCAGACCGTAGATCAGGAAGTAGCGCGAGCTCACGTCGAGCGTGTTGGCGGTGATTACCGCCTTTGGTGCAATCGTCTGCAACTGTGTCGTGATGTCGCCAGTGTTGTTGAAATAGGCGCGATCGCGCTGGCGGACAAGCTCGCGCGCGCGGTCCAGCGGCAGCTTGTCGATCACGGCGGCCAGCACCTCCGCGTCCGCGGTATTGGCGTTGACCGTGGTGCGTTCGGGCAGCACCGTCACGAACGGCTCGAGCGTGTCGATCATCTCCGGGGTGAAGCCCGGAATCGCCAGCAGGCTTTGCACGCTGTCTGGCGGCCTCGGCACGGGTTGCCCGTCGCCCGATCCACCCTTGGCCGCGCGTAGGACATATTGCGCGGTGGTCTCCGCCAGCGCAGCGTTCATGCCGAGCGTTTGAAGCAGGCGTCCGAATGCCTGCATCGATGCAGGGTCGATGGAGATCGTGAGACCGGATTCGCCGGACGTCGACTGATAGAGGTTGGTCAGATTGAAACGTGCCTGGGCGTCCAGGATGCGGCCCGAGAGGAACGACGTTTCTCCGGCCTGATCGGTGCGAAGCCCGGCACCGAGAAAATCGGACAGGCGTGTTTCGGCCACTGGGACCGACCACGGCTCGCCGAGGTAGTCGACGTTTGAGCGGCGCTGGTCGTCGCGCAGGATCAGGCGTGCCCAGTCCACCGCGGCGCGTTCGATCCACTGAGCCTGCGCCATCAGCCGCTGATTCTCGATCGAGCGGATCTGCACCTGCTGGCGCCAGAGCATGCCGGAGACCACCACCACGGCCAGCGTCACGATCAGCAGCGCTGTGACGACAGCGGCGCCACGCTGGCGGGATCGCATGAAGGAGGAGGGGGTGTGATGGCGCGCGGTCATAGGCCCGTCGTGCAGATCTTCTGGAACTGGCGGGGTACGTCGCCGTCGCCCATGCGGGCCAGGACCGTCAGTTCGACCGCACGGATCGCCACGGTCTTCGCCACGAGGTCGAGGCCGGCCTGCGCATCGCTGGCGCCGACTGCCGCCGCAGCGCTGCCTTGCTGCAGCGCGGCCCGTATGCGCCCGGTGTCCGTTAGCCAACCGGACGGCTCCACCCAGACCCGTGCGGAAAGCTGCTCGGCGTCGGGCAGCAGCGGACGTAGCTGGACACCTGTCGTGGCAGCCGTCTGACGCATCGACTGGATGGCGTTCTGGACCTCGTTGCGCGACATCGCCGGGCGGCTGGCCGCGCGGACGATCGTGTTGCCGTCCAGGCGATAGGACACGACCTGCCAGGCCGGCGGCGAGCCGGCATCGCGTCGATCGCGCACCATCAGTATCTGATTCTGGGCGAGTTCCACCGGGCTGGCCTGCAGCAGCGCAGGCAGGGTCAGGTGCTCGCAGTCGGACTGGAACTGGCCATAGAGCACCTTGAGCGTATCGAGCCGCTTGTCGTGATCGACCAGGCGTTCACGGGAGCGCGTCATCGAATCGAGCGCGCGCCACCCGATCACGGCCATCACGGCCAGCAGCGTGATCGCCACCAGCATCTCGAGCAGCGTGAAGCCGCGGCCGCGGTCAGAGGACATTGCGCGTTTCATTCGGAACCAGCGTGACGAGCCAGGCCAGCCGCACGGACTTGTTGGTGGCCGAAGGGAAAACGGAGATCTCGACGCGCCGGAAGGAGGGATTCGGCGTGCTCGTGACGGATTCCTCGCACCAGAGCGCGGCGCCGCCCTGAGGGCAGTCGTAGCCGCGCGTGCCGGGCTCGGGCCAGGTCTTCGAGAGTCGCAATGTGGCGAGGTGGTTCTCGGCACTGAACTCGGCCAGCATGCGCTGCTGGAGCGAGATGCTCGACTCGGTCATCGAACCCATCGCACGCATGGCGGCGGTCAGGGCCACCGCGAGGATCGTCAGCGCGACCAGTACCTCGATCAGCGTGAAGCCTTCGCGGCGATGCTGACGAATGCGACGCGCGCTCATTGCAGGACCGTGGCCACGTAGCGGCCGCTGCCATCGCCGGTCACGTCGACGCGGATGGCGCCGCTCGTGAGGATCAGGCGCTGCGGTTCGTCGATCAGTTCGCGACCAAAGACCAGTCGGACCGGGCCGGTACCCAGGCGGCGCCCGCCTTCGGCGATGACGGCGCCATCCAGGCGTACTCGCCATTGACCAGGCGCGAAGACATCGGTCCGCATCGGCACCCAGCCCTGCGGCGTGGATTCGAGAAAGCGCCAACCCCCGGCATCACCCTCCCAGGCGATCGGGCGGGCGCCAAGCTGGGCGTCTTCCTGGGCGAGTTCGAAGAGGCGGGCGATGCGCTGGCCGTCGTCGAGCACGCGCCCGCGTTCGTTGGGCGATGCATTGACGGCCACCAGCGAGATAACGATGCCGGCGATCACCATGACCACCAGCAGTTCGAGCAGCGTGAAGCCGGGAACCCGGCGACACGTCCGGCGACAAGGAGCGAGTGCGGTCAGGCCGCGTGGTGTCGCCGGGTGCATGGATCAGAGAGGGCGCTTATTCCCAGTTGCCGATGTCGGCGTCGTTGCCGGTGCCGCCGGGCTGGCCATCGGCACCGAAGCTGAACACGTCGATCTCACCGCGTACGCCGGGGTTCAGATACTGGTACGGATGACCCCACGGGTCCTTTGGCAGTTTTTCCAGGTAACCACCGCCCTTCCAGTTGTTGGGAACGGGCTCGATGGTCGGCTTGGCCACCAGTGCCGCCAGACCCTGTTCGGTGGTCGGGTAGCGGCCGTTGTCGAGGCGGTAAAGCTTCAGCGCCTGCATGACCGACGAGATGTCCTGACGCGCCGCGACGATGCGTGCCTCATCGGGGCGGCTCATGATTTTCGGCACCACCAGGGCCGCGAGCACCCCCAGGATCACGATCACCACCATGATTTCGATCAGGGTGAAGCCGCGCGCGCGACGGCGTTGGCTGGGGAGTCGGATATCGGGCTGGGTGGCGAATCTGCGCATCGTGTGTAGTGCCTTGGACTTGTATGTCGGGAGAGAGCCGCGCCGAGGCAAGCAGCGCGGCGGATATGATCGGAAAGTATAACCGCCGCCGCATGACTGTTTAATGTGCCGAGGCAGATCCGGTTGTGCACGATGCTGCATTGCATCAAAAATCTTGCATTGGCGATGCACGTTATCTATGATTCCAGTCACGATGCAACTGACCCGATTCTCCGACTACGCGCTGCGCCTGCTGATGTATGTATCACGCGGCGACGGCAGCCGGCCAATCACGATTGCCGAGGTTGGCCAGCAATTCGACATCTCGCATAACCACCTCGTGAAGGTGGCTGCGCGGTTGTCAAAGCTCGGCTGGATTTCGGCAACGCGCGGGCGCCACGGTGGCCTGCAACTCGGCCCGGGAGCGGAGAAACTGTCCGTCGGTGCGATCCTGCGCGAACTCGAAGGCCGCAAGGCCATCATCGACTGCGCCGATCCGCCATGTGCCTTGAATGGCAACTGCCGTTTGAAACGGGCACTCGATGACGCCGAAGAGGCGTTCTATCGCGCGCTGGATGGTGTGACCCTGGCCGATGTGTCAGGTAGCCGCACAGCCGAATCGATCATCAGCCTGCATCGAGATTTCCTGAGCCGGCACGTGGCATAAGGATTCGGGGGACCGCCCCGACCCATGTCGTCTGCCGGCTTTATTGTGCGCAAAAACATGCATTTTATATGCATGATTCAAGGAGTTTTGCTGATGTTGTCCGCTGCTTCCCGCCCCTATATCGATGCCAGCGTCCCCGTGCTGCGTGAGCACGGTCTTGCGATCACGACACATTTCTACCGAGAGATGTTCGCGGCGCGCCCCGAACTGAAGCGCATTTTCAACATGGGCAATCAGGCCAATGGCTCGCAGCAGCAATCGCTGGCCTCGGCAGTGTTCGCCTATGCGGCCAACATCGATCGTGCCGACGTGCTTGCGCCAGTGGTAGAACGTATCGTCCACAAGCATGTGGCGGTCGGTCTGACGCCGGCCCACTATCCGATTGTCGGCAAATATCTGCTGGAAGCCATTGCCGCCGTGCTGGGCGACGCCGCCACGCCGCCGCTGCTGGCCGCCTGGGACGAAGCCTACTGGCTGCTGGCCGGCGAACTGATTGCCGCCGAGGCCCGGCTCTATGAACGCCATGGCGTGGCGGCAGGTGAACTTCTGCGCGTGCGCGTGGTGAACCGCGAGCAGGAGGGGGATCAGGTGGTGGCGTTGACGCTGGCCGCCGAAGACGGCTCGCCGCTGCGTGACTTCGCGCCGGGTCAGTACATCAGCGTCGAGGCATCGTTTGCCGATGGACGCCGTCAACTGCGCCAGTACTCGCTTTCGGGCGAGCGCGACCTCCCGACGTGGCGTATCTCGGTGAAGCGCGAAGATGGCTCCAGCGACGCGCCGGCGGGGACGGTATCGAACTGGCTGCATGAGAACGCCCAAGTTGGCACGACGCTGCACGTGAGCACCCCTTGGGGCGATTTCGCGCCAGAACTCGGTAGCCGACAGCCGATCGTGCTGATGTCGGCAGGCATCGGCGTGACGCCGATGGTCTCGGTGCTCCGCACGCTCGCACACGAAAATCCGCATCGCCAGGTGCTGTTTGCCCATGCCACTCGTCATGGCCGTCAGCACGCGCATCGTCGGGACGTGGCATGGGCGCGCGAGCGGATGCCCAATCTGCGTACTCATGTCAGCTATGAAACGCCGCAGTCGGTGGATGCCTCGGGGCGCGACTACGACCACGCCGGCACGATGCCGGTCGAGGCCCTGCTGAAGTCCGGTGACAACGCCGCGTTCAATGACGCCCGTTTCTACCTGTGTGGCCCGCTTGGCTTCATGCAGGAGCAGCGTCGCGCGCTGATTGCCTCGGGCATTCCAGTCGGACACATTCATCGCGAAGTGTTCGGGCCCGACCTGCTCGACGATATCCTTTGATCGCCGTCGCATTCTTCGAATCTGCCTGCTGATATTGCGTCAGTTGGCAGACGACAGGTGACATGTGGGTCTGGTACGCTAGGCGGTCTCCCTATTCGAGCCGCCCGGCGTATCGATCTGTGTCAACCCTGCTTCGGCCTGCCCTCCGTTTCGACCCGTCCGCCGCCTGGATGCCCCGCTTGGCCGGCCTGGCGCTGTTTGTCGCGCTGTGCGCGCTGGTGACCCATTGGGTCCTGGTATTCAGCGCAATGCGGACGATCCCCGTACCAACATCCGCGCGTATCGCCCAGACCGAGCCAGTCGAGACCGGAGCGGTGGCGACGCTATTCGGCGGCAGCGCCCAGTCAGGCGTTCGCGATGTGCAACTGATCGGCGTCGTGGCGGATCTGGACGGCGTAGGCCCTGCGGCGGCAATTCTGTCGCTTGATGGCGGGCCGCCCAAGGCTGTGCGCGTCGGCGCATCGCTGTCTGCGCAGATTCGTTTGACGGAAATCCACAGCCGCAACATCGTGATCGAACGCAACGGCGTGCGGCAGGAGATTGCATTGCCGGTGCAGAACACACCGACAGCGGGTCGGCCGGCCAACCTCGGCGCAGCGCCGCCCGCGGGTGCCGGTGCACCGCTATCGACACCGATGCCGGCCCCGGTCGCCCCGCCGCCCGTGGTCAGCGCGCCGGCCCAGCCACAGGAGTTCACCGCATCCCCGGCACAGCCGGTGCCACCGCCGCCTCAACACGCGCCTGCGCAAGGCCCGGTTGGCGAGAGCCTGGGCGCGAAGGACTAAGCTTGTCGGATGCAAATACGTTTCAGAGTATTGCGTACTGTTTGAGTATCTTGCGTCTGTTTACGGCAGTCGTCCGTTCTGTGAGCCCCGTAACATCGTATTAAAAGCGCCAAACTTGCGTGGTTGTCTGGGTTCTAATCCGTACATGCCCAACGTGATGAAAAGGAGCACAGACATGCAACGCAATCACAAGACGCACGCACTCAAGCAGTTCATCGCGGCTTCGGCCGTATTCCTAGTCGCCGGTGGCGCCTTTGCCCAGACCGCAGCGCCTGCGCCGTCCGACGGCCCGCAAGGCATGCCCATGCACCGCATGGGTGGCCCGGGCGAGCATCGCGGCGGAGACTGGCTGATGAAGCTGGCCGATACGGACAAGGACGGCACGATCTCGAAGGCCGAGTTCGATGCGCTGTTCAACAAGATCGATACGAACCACGACGGCAAGCTCGACAAGTCCGAGCTGGCGGCCTTTCACAAGGCAATGTGGGAGCAGCGTCGCGCCGAGATGAAGGCTGATTTCGAGGCCAAGTTCAAGGCCGCTGACAAGAACAACGACGGTGCGCTGACCCGCGACGAGTTCAAGGCGGCCTTCCCGCGCATGGCAAACCGTTTCGATCGGATTGATGCCAATCACGATGGCAAGGTGACGATGGCCGAGATGGAAGCCAGCATGCAGAAGATGCACAAGGAACGTATGGACCGGATGGAGCGCCGCGGCCCTGGCGGTCCGGGCGCCGCGCCGGCGCCTGCAATGCCTTCGAGCGGCGGCAACTAAGCCAACTTTCACCGGCAGACGAGCGCGACCTTCGGGTCGCGCTTTTTTTTTCGTGGTCGAGCCTCATGAAAGATCATGGCACCATCCTTGCCTGTGCAATCTAGTGCATTTCATCGGCGTATTTGGCCCGTGATAGCGGGTATCGCATCAAAAAAATTGCGCATTTGTGCACGACTTGTTAAATTTGCGCAAAAAAATTGCCGACAAACATATTGCGGAGCAACAAAACGTGAGCAAGGTGGAGCTGGACAAGATCGACCGAAAGATCCTGGAAGTCCTGCAGACCAATGGAAGGCTGACGAACCTGGAAGTGGCGGAGCGCGTGAATCTGTCGCCAAGCCCTTGTCTGCGTCGCATCCGTCGTCTGGAGGAGATTGGCGTCATTCGCCAGTATGCAGCGCTGCTGGAGCCCAACAAGATCGGGCTGGGCCTGCTCGCCTATATCAACGTCAGGCTGGAAAAGCAGGGGGGCACCCCGAAAGGCAAGGCGCCGCTAGACCTCTTCCGGGCGGCCATCCAGACGTGGCCCGAAGTCGCGGCCTGCCATGCCATGACCGGCGAGATGGACCTGCTGCTCAAGGTATATGTCGAGGACATGGAACACTTTGCCCGCTTCATGCAGGAGCAACTGCTTGCGCATCCTTCCGTGATCGACGTGCGTTCGAGCTTCGCGCTCGAATCGATCAAGGACACCACGGCGCTGCCAGTGGCTGGCAACGCCTGATCGGCTGGCTGAACGCCATGCCAATGCAAACGGCGCACCGCCAGGGTGCGCCGTTTGCATTTCCGGGCTAGCGTGTTGGGCGTGCTAGCGCAGAGTGTGTCAGACCGTGTGTTTCTGCGGCACTAGCGAACGCCAGAAGCGCAGGCCGAAGCGGCGGGCATCGCGCAGATTGCGACGCATCATGTAGTCGAGGTCGGCAACCTGCTCATCAAGCGCTTCAGTCAGACGACTCACGGTGTCGGCCGGTGTCAGTTCCAGGTACGCATCGGCTTCACCGTACGCATACTGCACCTTCATGCCGGCCTTCTTGGCGATGTGCATCATCGCCGCGTTGCGCGACAGGCAGTGCATGTAAAGGGTACGCACGCTGGTATTGCGCCCGTGGATCGCGGCCCGCTCGAACAGCGCGCTACCGATACCGCGGCCACGCGCGCTCTTGGAGACCGACACGCCAAATTCGGCGACGCGGCCCTGCGCGTTGTCGCGCAGGTTGGCGAAGTGGCCCACGCCGATCAGTTCCAGGTTCTCGTCGTAGACGCCGAACACGCTGTCGTGGTCGAAGTCGATGCTGTCGACGTATGCCTCGACCACGTGATCACCCACCGACTGGCCAAAACGGAGCAGGCGATCCTCCTCACCCAGGGCGAGGAAATGCTTGAGCAGGCGCGAGCGGTGATGGGCGGCCAGTTCACGAACCAGAACGGTGTGACGTTGGGCTGCCTGGCTTGCTGCGGCTGCACGGCGGAGATCTTCGTCGGTTACGGCTCCGACGGCCTTGCTCAGTTCGAGCGGGTTCACTTTTGTTTCCTTCTTCAGTGATCGGTATAAAAATAACACCGTCGCGGTGGATGCCTGTGCACTTTCGTGTCACGATGCACCGGATCCGGGCAAACACTAGGTTGCTGCGACGCGAAAACTATTGTAGTGGAATTGTCAGTCTCGCGTAAGCTATCCTGCGCCGCAACACACCCAGAAAAGTGTGATATTTCGAAAAATTGAGCCAAATCAACGGTTTGGCTGCGCGATCCTGGCGTCACCAGGGGGCGTGTTGTGGATTTGCTGCAACGCCGCATTCTCCTGCTGCCGGCCACTCGCTGGACCCGTTCGTACCCAGACACCATGACCGAGCCCCCCGTAGTTGTGATCTTCGCGCATCCTTCGCCCCGGCGTTCACGCGTCAACCGTCCCCTTGCTGAAGCGCTGGCGGCGTTGCCCCATGTGGAAGTGCGCGAGTTGTACCGGCTCTACGTCGACTACGACATCGATGTCGTTGCCGAGCAACGCTTGCTGTCCACCGCCGAGACCCTGGTCCTGCAGTTTCCCGTGCGCTGGTACAGCGTGCCCGCGCTTCTCAAGCTGTGGCTGGATGATGTGCTCGAAAGCGGCTGGGCCTTTGGCCCCGGCGGCACGGCGCTGCGTGGCAAGTCGATGCTGGCTGTGGTCAGCACCGGTGGTCATGCCGATGCCTATGGCCCGGAGGGCACCCATGGCCATCCAATCGCCGATTTCCTGCTGCCGCTCGAACAGACCGCGCTGTTGTGCGGCATGACCTGGCTGCCGCCGGTGGTGCTGCATGACGCCGACAACGCCGATAGCGATGCCGTGGCGCTCCATATCGAGCATGTGGCGCGTCATCTGCCGGCGCTACCGCTACCCCCTGAGACGCAACAGTGGACCGATACGGAGCTGGGCGGGGAGGACGCGCCATGAACCAGCATGATTTCATGATTGCGCTGGTCGTCTTCCTGGTGGCGGCGGTGGTGGCCGTGCCGCTGGCGAGGCGATTCGGGCTTGGCGCCGTGCTCGGGTATCTGCTGGCGGGTGCGGCAATCGGACCCTTCGCGCTGAGGCTGGTGACCAACGTCGAGTCGATTCTCCATTTCTCGGAGTTCGGCGTTGTCCTGATGATGTTCGTGATCGGCCTCGAACTCGAGCCACGCAAGCTGAAGAACCTGCGCAAGACGATCTTTGGCTATGGCACGGCTCAGATGGCAGCGTGTGCGCTGGTAGTCGGGGGAGCGGCCGCATTGCTGGGCGCGTCGTGGCAGGTCGCGATCGTCGCCGGTCTGGGGCTCGCGCTGTCGTCTACCGCCATTGCCTTTGCTACCCTGGCCGAGCGGAATCTGATGGGCACGCCCGCTGGTGCGGCCAGCTTCGGCATTCTGCTGTTCCAGGATATCGCTGCGATCCCGATGATCGCGCTGCTGCCCTTGCTGGCGATCGACGCCGCCGAGATTGCGCCCCATGGCCCGCCGCACTGGCAAACGGTGGCCAGGGCGGTGGCGGTGCTCGGCATCGTGGTGGTCGGTGGCCGGTACCTCGTGCGGCCCGCATTGCGGTTCATCGCGCGCACGGACATGCGCGAGATGTTCACCGCCTTTGCGCTGCTGCTGGTGGTTGGCATCGCGCTGATGATGGAAGCGGTGGGCGTGTCGATGGCGCTTGGCACATTCGTCGCCGGCGTGCTGCTGGCGGATTCCGAGTACAAACACGCGCTGGAAGCCGACATTGAGCCATTCAAGGGGTTGCTGCTCGGCCTGTTCTTCATGGCCGTCGGCATGTCGATCGACTTCGGCGTGCTCGCCCAGGCGCCGTGGAAGGTACTGGGGCTGGTTGCTGGATTCGTACTGGTCAAGACACTGGTGCTGGCGGTGCTCGCGCCCCGGTTCGGGATTGCGCGAGGCCAGTGGTTGCTGTTCGGGCTCTTGATCTCGCAAGGCGGCGAGTTCGCGTTCGTGGTGTTTTCGGTGGCCGACAATGTCGGCCTGCTGACCGAGCATATGCACGCGCTGCTGGTCCTGATCGTGGCGCTGTCGATGGTGGCCACGCCGCTCTTGCTGCTTGTCTTCGATCAGCTGATCGCGCCGCGCCTGCACATCCTGATGCGGAAGCCCGACGATGTGATCCCGCCGCAGCACAACCCGGTAATCATCGCGGGTTTCGGGCGGTATGGTCAGATCATTGGTCGCTTGCTCTATGCGCAGGGCATCGGTGTGACCGTGCTCGACCATGATCCGGACCAGATCGAGTTCCTGCGCCAGTACGGCTTCAAGATTTTCTACGGCGATGCCACGCGAGTGGACCTGCTCGAGGCAGCCGGCGTGGCGGAGGCGAAGATTCTGGTCGTGGCGATCGATGGCATGGAAGACAGCCTCGCCTTGATCGACCGCGTGCGTGAGCGCTGGCCGGAGTTGACGATCTGTGCCCGGGCACGCCATGTGTCGCACGTCTACCAGCTCAAGGACCGGGGTGTTGGCATCTACGAGCGTGAGATGTTCGAGGGGTCGCTGATGATGGGGCGCCGCGTGCTGGAAGGCCTCGGCTTCGATCCCGCGGAAGCACGCAACGTGGCGCTTCGGTTCCGCCGTCACAACATCCAGGGGATCGACCGGTTCTATCCGTACTACACAGACCAGAAGAAGCTGACGTCCCTGACCAAGCAGGCGCGAGACGAGCTCGAGGAAATGTTCCGGCAGGATCGCGAGCAGCGGCGCAAGCGCGAGGAGGCCGAGTGGTCCTGATGGCGGGCGCTGTCGCTGGGGCGCGTTATCCGGTGATGCCGGTCCCGCGCGGGGTCAGGCCGCCTTCGAGGAGGTCGACCACCATCTCCGCGAACTGGGCGTATGACAGCTTGCCGCCGGGCTTGAGCCACGTGAACGTCCAGTTGATCATGCCGAACACCGTCATGGTCAGCGCGGTCTGGTTCTCAGCCGTGACTCGGTCCGGATAGGCAAGGCGCAGCAGGCGAGTGAAAGCGGCCACCACGTCGCGCTCGCGCTTGAGGATCTGATCGCGCTGTTCTTCAGCCAGGAACTTCACGTCGTTGATCAGCGCGATATGGCGTGTCTGCGACGTTTCGTATTCGGCCAGGAAGGCGCGCAGCAAGTGCCCGAACGTCTCGCGGCTGTTCAGCCCGCGCCGAGCGCTATCCGCTTCCACCTCGCTGACGATCTGCATGAGCTGACACGTGTAGCGGTCCAGCAGGTCGAACAGGATCGCCTCCTTGCTCTCGTAGTAGTGGTACAGCCGGGCTTTCGACGTGCCGCACGCGGCGGCCAGATCGGCCATCGACGTGCTCGGGTAGCTGGTGGCCGCGAAGGCAGCCGCTGCCAGGTCAAGGATTTGTTCTCGTTGCGCCTCGAAATCGGGCGCTTTGGTTCTGGCCATATGGCTCCGAAATGTTCGCCGGGAGGGCGATCGGGGGTCGCTGGGGTTTGCTGGGTCGATTAAGAGACCGGGTTCACGCGTCGTCGTCGGCGAGGCTGTTGCGACGGAGCTCGCAGGTGTCGAGTGCCTCAGGGTTACCGCGCAGCACGAGCTGGCCGGTGCTGACCAGCTCACGGCAGCGCCAGAACACGAACCAGTCGCTGGCCAGCAGCCCTTCGATGGCCCCCATCACGCTGCCCACCACTTGGGCGGCCGGTGTCCACTCGGCAGGGGCTCGCTCCAGGATCACGTCGTCGACGGTGTGGTAGGCCGCTGGCACCAGCGTGTTGCCTTTCCACAGCCGCACGTCGGCATTCTCCTTGACGTTCTGCTGCCACTCGTAGCCCAGCCGGCCCAGGCGCAGCACCGAGACCGGCGCGATGGTCGAGAACCGGCGCGCCAGCCTTGCGGCCGAATACATGCCGATGGCGGTCAGGCTGCCATGCGTGGGCGTTTCCAGCTCGCGCAGGTCCATCGCCACCTCGTTGATCCGCTGCGGCGTCTGATAGAGATGAAAGACCACGCGGCGCAACATCAACTGGTCTGACGCGCTCTGACCGTGCCAGATCGCCACCTCCATGTCGTCGCGGCGCAGGGCCTGGAACTGATCCAGCGCCTGGCGCATCTCGGCGGCGAAGTCGATATCGGAATGGGGCGCCACCCGCTGCCAGAAGCCGGAGCGGATCAGGCCGGTACTGTCGATATCGGCAATGGGGCCGACGGCGAGGTCGTCACGGAGGACGACAACCGGATCGGGACGGGCCGCCTGGGCCAGAGCCTGGCGCAGCGTGGTGCCCGCGACATCGCCGTTGACGACATGGATATATTGCATGACCGTGATTGTATAGGGTGCGACGGATCAAGCCTGTCCCCGCCATTGTAATCACGGCATGTGGTCAGTCGCGCATTGGCGGCACCCCGGCGTGTGGGATTTCCACCATATGCGCGACGCCTAGCGCTCGTCGTAGCTGACCACCACGCGCGGCGTCACCGCCCGGGCCTGACAGGTCAGGACAAAGCCCTTTTCCATCTCCCACGGCTCGAGCGTGTAGTTCTTCTCCATTTCAACCTCGCCCTCGAGCACTTTTGCCCGGCAGGTGCAGCAGACCCCGCCCTTGCAGGCGTAGGGCAGGTCGAGGCCGGCCGCCAGCGCGGTGTCGAGCACTTTGGCATTGCCAAGCGGCAGGCGCATCTTGTGCTGCTTGCCGTCCAGCACCACCACCAGTTCGGCCGTGCCGGTCTGTCCTTCGAGCGAAACGGGTGTCTCGCGCCGTGGGCCGAGTGGCACGCCGAAGCGCTCGGCATGGATGCGGTGCGGGTCGAGGCCAGCTGCCTTGAGCGCCTCCTCCACCTCGTCGATCATCGACGCGGGGCCACACACGAACGCGGCGTCGATGTCGTCGATCGGAATCAGTGAGCCAAGGAACCGGCCCACGCGCTCGCGATCCAGGCGGCCATGCAGCAGATCGACCTCCTGCGGCTGCCGCGACAGCACGTGATAGAGCGTGAAGCGCGACAAATACTGATTCTTCAGGTCCTCGAGCGCTTCGGAGAAGATGATCGTGTCGACGCTGCGATTGCCGTAGACCAGCGTGAAGCGGCTGTTCGGTTCCATGGCAAGCGTGGTGCGGATCAGCGATAGCACCGGCGTGATGCCGCTGCCGGCGGCGAAGGCCACGTAATGACGCGACGTGGCCGGGTCCAGCGGTACATGGAAGCGTCCATCAGGTGTCATGACGTCTAGCGTCTGTCCGGCTTCGACGTTGTCGTGGACCCAGGTCGAAAACACACCATCGTCGACGAGCTTGACCGCCACGCGCAGTTCGCCGCTTTCAGCGTAGTCCTGCACGCCACTGCAGATCGAGTACGAACGGCGCACGTCGTTGCCGCCTACCGGCGCCTTCAACGTGAGGAACTGGCCTTGGGTGAACCGGTAGGCATCCCGCAGGGCGTCAGGCACATCGAATGCGATCGACACCGTATCGGACGTCTCGGGACGAACCTGCGCCACGCGCAGCGGATGGAACTGTGGGGTCATGGCCGGTGGGGGTCAGTAAGGTTTGAAATAGTCGAACGGCTCACGGCAGTCCAGGCAGCGGTAGAGCGCCTTGCACGCAGTGGACGCAAAGCGCGACAGCTCCTGCGTATGGGGGCTGCCGCAGCGCGGGCATGTCACGGCGTCTTCGGACTGGGCCCGTGGCACGAAGCGCAGCGGTTTGGCGTTATCCGGTGGGGCATCCGTGACGCAGTGCCCGGGCGGGGCGATGCCAAAGGCGCGCAGGCTGGCGCGGCCGGATTCGGTGATCCAGTCGGTGCTCCAGGCGGGCGCCAATACTGTGAGCACGCGCCAGGGGGCGACCCCGGCGGCCTCGAGCGCGCGGCCCGCGTCTTCTTCGATCTGCGACATCGCCGGGCAGCCCGAGTACGTCGGCGTGATCACAGCTTCCAGCGTCAGTCCATCGTCGCCCAGCCGTACGTCTCGCAGAATGCCGAGGTCGCGGATAGAAACGACCGGGATTTCGGGGTCTGGCACGGCCTCCAGTGCCGCGCGCGCGCAGGCGAGCCGATCGTCGGGTGTATCGGCCCTTTTCCCCGAAGGCGTCGAAAATGTCGGCGCGAACGGGGATGTGGTGGCATCACGGGCGGGGGTGTCGCGCATGGCTTCGATCCCTGGCTTACCACTGCGCGCCGGGATGGGCGCGCGCGAGGCCCTGCATCTCGGCCAGCAGATAGCCCATGTGTTCCGAGTGCACGCCCTGCTTGCCTGTCGAGAGGAACGCGGACTCGGCCGGCAGGCGCAACGTCGCCTCTTCGAGTGTGGCGCGTACCGTGGCGTCCCATGCATCGCGCAAGTCGGCGGTCAGCACGCCGATGCCTTGCTCTGCGGCTTCCCGCTCGATCGGATCGGCGGCGAAGCACTCGTTCATGTACGGCATCAGATGTTCGAGCGCGCGTTGCATCCGGAGGTGAGACGTTTCGGTGCCATCGCCAAGCCGCACGACCCAGCCGGCGGCATGGTGCAGGTGGTAGCGCGCTTCTTTTACCGACTTGGCGGCGATGGCGGCGAGCTCGGTGTCGCGGCTGCGCTCCAGCGCGGGCCACAACTCCACCATCAACGCGCCGAACAGGAAGTTGCGCATGATGGTGATGGCGTAGTCACGATCCGCGCGTGCAGTGCCGGCCAGCGGTCCGTGGTGCGGCAGTTCCAGCAGCGTCCAGTTGTGAAACTCGCGCTCGGCACGCCAGTAGGCGTAGTCGTCTTCATGCCGGGTGCGGCCGGTCAACTGGCCTTCGAGCACGCCGGCGTGGCTGTAGAGCAGCCGGGCCTGCCCGATCAGGTCGAGACTGATGTTGGTCAGCGCGATGTCTTCCTCTAGCGCCGGGCCGTGGCCACACCATTCGGCATTGCGCTGTCCCAGGATCAGCGCATTGTCGGCCAGGCGGAGCACATACTGCAGCGGCGCGGTGCGTGCGAGAGGAAGGCCGTCCAATGCGGCGTCGCCGTTGGCGGCGGCAGTGATGGATGAATTCATGTCGCCGGCCTTACATGTGGTTCACTTCTTCGGGCAACTGATAGAACGTCGGGTGGCGGTAGATCTTGTCGGCCGCCGGGTCGAACAACTCGCCCTTCTCGGCAGGCGCGCTGGCCGTAATCGCCGACGATGGCACCACCCAGATCGACACGCCTTCCTGCCGGCGCGTGTAGACGTCGCGTGCCATGAGCAGCGCCTGTTGCGCATCCGCGGCGTGCAGGCTGCCGCAGTGCTTGTGTTCCAGGCCCTGTTTGCTGCGGACGAAGACTTCCCACAGTGGCCATTCCTTTTGCGTCATGTCTGTCTCCTCTTGGCGTTCAGGCTGCTTTGGCGCCGGCTTTGCGATGTGCCTGTTTTTCGGCGTGGGCCAGTGCGGCTTCCCGTACCCAGGCGCCGTCGTCATGTGCCTTGACGCGTGTGGCCAGGCGCTCCCGGTTGCACGGGCCGTCGCCGTTGATCACGCGCCAGAACTCTTCCCAGTCGAGCGGGCTGTAGTCGTAGTGGCCGCGCTCGGCATTCCATACCAGGCCGGGATCGGGCAACGTCACGCCGAGCACTTTGGCCTGCTCGACGGTGGCGTCGACGAACTTCTGCCGCAGGTCATCGTTGGAAATGCGCTTGATGCCCCAGGCCATGGTCTGGGCGCTGTTGGTGGATGCGGAGTCGGGCGGGCCGAACATCATCAGCACCGGGAACCACCAGCGATTGACGGCGTCCTGCACCAGATCGCGCTGCGCTTCGGTGCCACGCATCATCGCCAGCAACGCGTCGTAGCCCTGGCGCTGGTGGAACGATTCTTCCTTGCAGATGCGGATCATGGCCCGCGCATACGGCCCGTATGAGCAGCGGCACAGCGGGATCTGATTCATGATCGCGGCGCCGTCGACCAGCCAACCGATGACGCCGACATCCGCCCAAGTCAGCGTCGGGTAGTTGAAGATCGACGAATACTTGGCGCGGCCCGCGTGCAGCGCATCGACGAGGTCGTCGCGCGAGGCATTGAGGGTTTCGGCCGCACTATATAGATAGAGTCCGTGGCCGCCTTCGTCCTGGACCTTGGCCAGCAGGATGGCTTTGCGCTTCAGCGACGGCGCGCGGCTGATCCAGTTGCCTTCGGGCAACATGCCGACGATTTCGGAATGCGCATGCTGCGAGATCTGGCGGACAAGGGTCTTGCGGTAGGCGTCCGGCATCCAGTCCATCGGCTCGATCTTGCCGTCCTCGGCAATGCGGGCATCGAACGCGGCCTGTTGATCGGCGAATTCCGGGGCGATGGGCGCCACTTGCGGTGCCTGGCCGGGCAGGTCGAGGCTCTGTGTGTACATCACGTCTCCTTGACGGGGCGTCTGCTGCGACGGGCCGACTCGTGATTTGTGATCTGGGTGCTTGGGTCGGTCGGGCTTGCTCACTATATATATAAACCGACCGGTCGGTCAATTTAAAAGACTATCCGATTGGCGAACGATTTCAGAATCACGCCGTCACGTGAGGCACGCGCCACGTGTAGTATGAAAATTCATCTCTTTACTGGAGGGCAATGCAATGGCGAGCAAGGCTTACAGCAAGATCGTGGTGGCGGTAGATGGAAGCAGCACCTCGGATCTGGCATTGCAGGAGGCGATTCGTGTGGCGGGGGGCAGCGGGGCGACGATTCTCGCGCTCTATGTCGTCGACAATGCCATGGTGCTGTTCGACGCCGGGTACTACGATCCGTCGCAGATCGAACGCGCTTTCGTGGAAAGCGGCACCCGAGCCCTCGAGGCCGCCAGCAAGTTGCTTGGCGATGCCGGGGTGAAGTTCGAGACGAAACTCGTCACGGAACCTGCCGTGGCCGGCGACATAGCTGGGTCGATCAACGCTGCGGCCAGTGAGTGGGGCGGCGATTTGCTCGTCATCGGTACACACGGCCGACGCGGCGTGCGCAGGCTCGTGCTCGGCAGCGTTGCCGAAGCCGTGATTCGTCAGTCGACCATGCCGGTCTTGCTGGTGCGCGGGACGTCGTCAGAGCAGTAACAAGCCAGGCGCGCGAACGTTCAGCCGGCGAAGCGGAAGTGTCCGCCACGCAGCATGATTTCGCGCGCTTCGGTCAGCTCAAACATGCTGTGCGCCAGTTGCTCGATGCGCGCGCGGTTGTTTGTGAAGGCGCGCACCAGATCCTCTTCGCGCGGGGAGCGCGCGCCGCAGTAGGCCTCAAGCGCCTCGGCCGTGACCGAATACTGCGAACGATTGCCGTTGACGGTGGCCGGGCAGGAGAGCGTCAGACTGGCGCCACAGTACGTCGGGTTGCTGTTCGGGAACGTGATATCGACCATGGCGCACCTCGTCTTGCCGGGAACGGGGAAACGGCGAATATCCTTTTAATATAGGTAACTGCAGCCGTCCGGCAACCCTGAGCGAGCCCGAATTTCTCCTTTTGGTCGATCGCATCAACTGGCGCGCAAGCTGCTCCGCCGGGAGCGGCTGCCGTGCTCGTGCGCTGCGGCCAGTGCGCTCATCTGGGCAACGGCTTGATGCGCGCTGTCGACATGGGCATTGGCGTACGCCGCTTGTTCGACCAGGAACTGCTCGAATGCCGTGGTGGCGAGTGGAGACGGTCCGATCCAGTCAGGCGCGGAGGGGGCTATCGCATCAATCCGCCCTGGTCGTGCCGCAACCTCCGCCAGTCGTACCTCAAGTGCCGATAGCAGGGCCTGAACCGCGGGACCCGGGGGTTGGTCGACACTTCCCGATTCCGCGCTGGCCCGAATCAGCCCGGCCAGAGAAGCCATGCGCCGCGCCGTGTCATGCAGCGACGTGTGGGCCGCCGTCAGATCGGAGGCGAGATCACCGGCGGACTGGGACAGCGTGGCTTCGGCGCGAGATGATGCACGGCCCGCCGCCACGCGCAGGGCCTCGAGCCGCAAATGGGACGGCGTGAGTGTGCGCGAGGCGCGGCTCGCCGCGCGCAGGTAGACGGCGTTGACCGCCAGCGCGTCAATGCTGTGGCGGAAGACCCGCGATAGCTCGGCACGCGGTGCCAGTATGTAGTAGCTAGCCAGTGCGATCAGACACCCGATCGCGGTATCGAGCCCTCGCATCGCTGCGACCTGGCTGCTGCTCGATGTGGGTTCACCGAGCCAGGAGAAGAGAATGACCGCTGGTGTGAGACAGAAGGCAAAGCCCCCGGGGTTGCCCGCCAGCCGCGCAGCATAGGCACCCGCCAGGAAGAGGGCGCTTAGTCCCAGCACCGGCGCGGGTGTTGGGTGCAACAGGCTGATCGCGCAGGCGAGCAGGGCACCGGCCAGAGATCCGGCAAATCGCAAGAACGAGATCTGGCGAGTCGTCTGCAGCCGCGGACTCAACACCATGATCACGGTGACGGCCACCCAGTAGCCGTGATCGACATGCCAGATCTGCGCGGGTAGAAGACTCAGGCCGCCGGCGAGCGCAAGGCGCACCGCGTGCCGGGTGACGCGAGTGTCGCGCGCGGCCAGATCCGCCAGCATGAGACCGAGACGATCGATCAGGCTGGCGAATCCGCTGTTTGGCCAGGAGAAGCCTTCGCGCCAGCGATCGAACGCAGGAAACTGCGCAAGCGCAGCCAGGGCCGATTGATATGCCGGAGGCGTGCTGGCATGGGTACGCCGGGCAGCCAGTTCACGCAGGTCCCGGAAGAGCATGGCCGTCAGAGCGGGAAGGTCCGGGCCGTGGCAGGACAGGGCTTGCAGAACCTGAGCGTGCATGTCGGTCAGCCGGCTAGCCGCGCAGGCCAGTGGCAACGCATGGCCGACGCCCAGCCTTTCGCGCAATTCGCCGGCAACAATCAACAGCGCGAATATCGCATCGCCGACCGCGATGGCGTAGGCGTAGTGCAGGAGCGCAACGGGATCGGCCAGGCCACGCCGGCTGACTAGCGCCTTGCGCGCCGTTTCGATGCAAAGGCGAATCTCCTGCTTGTGCGGTGTCATATCCAGCGAGCGCGCTCCTGCGAGCGCCACCGCGAATCTGCGCAGTGCGTCGTAGATAGCAATGATCTCAGTCCGTGGGCGTGTCTCGCGATCCGAGGGGATCAACACAAGACTGACCGCGCAGGCGAACAGGCCGCCGCGAAGAAAATCCAAGCCGGCCATCCAGGCATGAATGGAGGCGGATGGCCCTGACGCTGGCTGCAGGCACGCGGCGATCAAGACTACGTAGAGGAGCTTGAACCACAGCGCGGTGGCGGGACCGCGAACCTCCGACAAGCCGGCCACAAGACCCGCGGCCAGCACGAACGCCAGCGCTGCTAGCGGCGAGGCATGGAGGCTCGCGCCGATCACACTGACGGCTGCGCCACCAATCCCTACAGTTGCCAGTCCACGAATACGGGCGGCGGCGGTGCCGGGGCGATCGGCAAGGCAAGTCCAGATGGATGCCGTGGCCGACCAGATGTAGCCACTGTCCCCAGTCAGCCAGGCCGTACCGGCGAGCGTGAGAAATGACAAGGCGTAGATCGCGCCGCGCCGTAGAAAGGCGGCGTCAGGCCAGTAGCGGAGGTAGTGCAAGGCGGGGCGCATCGAGCAGGCGGGGGCGGCTGAGTGGTATCAGGGTCAGTACCGATACCACTGTACTTGCCCGCTTGCTGCATCGCAACAAATCTGATTTGAATCAGGGGTTGGTGCGCAAATCGTGCATTGTTGCACCGCAAGTGGGATGCGCGGTGCATGACGGTGCGTGCTCCATATTCCTCATATGGACAGAAGGAAACAGTCCAACTGATCCACGATTCCCCAAATTTTGGGCAAAAAAAACCCGCGCAGATGATGCGCGGGTTGGAATCCACCGAGGTGGTGGAGGAGACAGACTTCACTATACACGACTTGTTGCGTCGCACCAAGCGTCCTTTTGCGAGATGTTCGATGACCGCACAAGCTCGTTGTGGTCGTACAACGACTAGCGGAAAAGATAGGCAATCCAGACAGCCGCAACGAGTCCAACACCATCTGCAAACAGTGCGCAGGCTAGTGCGTGCCTTGTATTGCGCACATTGACGCTACCGAAGTACACCGCAAGCACATAGAAGGTGGTTTCCGTCGATCCCTGGATAATGGCTGCGAGCCGTGCCTGGAAGGAGTCGACGCCATAGGTTGTCATCACGTCGACCATTAGCCCCCTGGCACCAGCCCCGGAGAGGATCTTCATGAGACCAACGGGCAGGGCGGGCACGAAATCGGTATTCATGCCGAGCCACTGAAATACGCTCGTAAGCGCCTGCATCACCACATCCATACAGCCTGTGACACGAAACAGTCCGATGGCCACGAGGATGGCTACCAGGTAGGGAATGATCTGCACCGCCACGCCGAACCCTTCCTTGGCGCCATCGATAAACGCATCGTAGACATTGATGCGGCGCAGTGCTCCAGCGACCAGGAAGAGGGTGATCAGTGAAAGGATTAATCCACTGCCGGCCAGGGCGGTGAGCTTGCTGACTTGATCTGGTGGAGCATGTCGCAGCCAGAAGAACAGGGCGCCAAGCAGGCCGCCGATGAGGCCAAACGTGACCAGTACGGCGGGTTTGAGCAGGTTGAGCCGTTGAACCCAAGCCACTGCCAGCAAACCGGCCAGGCAAGACACCGCCGTGGCAAGCAGCGTCGGCAGAAAAATATCCGCGGCATTGAAGCCAACCAATCCCTGCTTCACAGCCATGGCCTGCCGGATGGCGATCACCGACGTCGGAATCAGCGTCAGCCCCGCCGTGTTCAGCACAATGAACATGATCTGGGCATTGGTGGCGGTGCCAGGCTGGCGATTTAGCGATTGGAGCTCGCGCATCGCATTGAGCCCAAGTGGAGTGGCGGCGTTATCGAGCCCCAGCATATTGGCGGAGATATTCATCATCATCGCGCCTTGCGCCGGATGGCCCTGCGGCACGCCGGGGAAGAAGTGGCGCAATAGTGGATTCACCAGTCGGGCGAACATATCCACGGCGCCGGCGCGCTCGCCGACGCGCATGATGCCAATCCACAGGCTCATCACTCCGGCCAACCCAAGCGAAATCTCGAAGGCAGTGCGCGCGCTGTCGAACAGGCTAGCCAGCATGGCGGGAAACACCGCGGTGTCGCCGCCAATCAACCGCACACATGCGGCAACGAAAGAAACGAGAAAGAATCCGAGCCAGACGAGGTTCAGTGCCATCGGCGAGAAAAGTGGCAGTAAGAAGGCTTCGCCGTTCCACCGGCGAAGCTTCGCATCATAGCCCGACGCCGATCAGACTTAGGCGATATCGGCGCCACGCTTAGCCAGCAGGTCTCGAAGGATCGACCTGTGGCAATGGGCTTCGTTCTCGCAATAGCAGCCGAGTGAGAAATTGGTCTGATGGGATAGCGCCGCCAGCAGATCCAAGGTGCGACTCGCGTCCGGTTCGGCCATCTGCGACCGGAAATGCCTGTCGAATGCGCGCCAGGCCTTGTCGTCTGCCGCTGCTTGCGCTTCCGCGACCAGATCGGCGGAGGGTGAAAGTACCGGGTACCACACATCGTAATAGTCCCTGCTGGCGAACTCCGCCTTGGGGACACCTCGTGGTGGCCGCCTCACGGTACCGATGCGCAGGCCTTCATCCGCTGCGCGGGGTGTGCCAAGCCTGACGATACGAATGCTCATCTAGTTGTCCCCACTTTCGCCGGAATCCCCTACCGGGGAGTCTGGCGCCAGAACCCATGGTGTCACATGCCTCTATATATATGATGCATTCACCGTTGGGCCGACGATTATGGCGATGGCCAATCAGGCCTTGAAAGGGCCTTTTTAGATATTTTCAGAAAGTGCTTGCCAACCCTGTGGGTGTCCCGTACTATTCGCCCCCTCGCAACACGAAACGCACTGCAAACGCAGTAGCGACAAGGGTTGCGGGGCGGCAGTGGGTTGGAGTTGCGGAGGAATGCAGCGCTGACCGGCAGAAAAAAGTTCTGCAAAAACTGTTGACGAAACGCTGAATGCTCTGCATAATCTCATTTCTCCGCTGCAACGAAATGACGGCAACGTCAGCGAGGCAGCGACAGCGAACCGGCAAAGCCGGGCGCTGAGGTTCTTTAACAATCAAACAACCGATAAGTGTGGGCGCTTGATGGCGAACGCCACGGTGACTTCGGTCGCTGTGATGCTTCAAAAGTTATCAGTGCTCGCACAGTAAAACATGTTGGTTGGGTTCTTCGGAGCCTGGCCAGTCAGTTTTCTGAGAGTGAGCGACCGCTCGAAAGAGCGAGGTGCTTCGGCACCACACAGAGATTGAACTGAAGAGTTTGATCCTGGCTCAGATTGAACGCTGGCGGCATGCCTTACACATGCAAGTCGAACGGCAGCGCGGACTTCGGTCTGGCGGCGAGTGGCGAACGGGTGAGTAATACATCGGAACGTACCCTGTTGTGGGGGATAACTAGTCGAAAGATTAGCTAATACCGCATACGACCTGAGGGTGAAAGTGGGGGACCGCAAGGCCTCACGCAGCAGGAGCGGCCGATGTCTGATTAGCTAGTTGGTGGGGTAAAGGCCCACCAAGGCGACGATCAGTAGCTGGTCTGAGAGGACGATCAGCCACACTGGGACTGAGACACGGCCCAGACTCCTACGGGAGGCAGCAGTGGGGAATTTTGGACAATGGGGGCAACCCTGATCCAGCAATGCCGCGTGTGTGAAGAAGGCCTTCGGGTTGTAAAGCACTTTTGTCCGGAAAGAAATCGCGCTGGTTAATACCTGGCGTGGATGACGGTACCGGAAGAATAAGCACCGGCTAACTACGTGCCAGCAGCCGCGGTAATACGTAGGGTGCGAGCGTTAATCGGAATTACTGGGCGTAAAGCGTGCGCAGGCGGTTTTGTAAGACAGGCGTGAAATCCCCGGGCTTAACCTGGGAATTGCGCTTGTGACTGCAAGGCTAGAGTGCGTCAGAGGGGGGTAGAATTCCACGTGTAGCAGTGAAATGCGTAGAGATGTGGAGGAATACCGATGGCGAAGGCAGCCCCCTGGGACGTGACTGACGCTCATGCACGAAAGCGTGGGGAGCAAACAGGATTAGATACCCTGGTAGTCCACGCCCTAAACGATGTCAACTAGTTGTTGGGGATTCATTTTCTCAGTAACGTAGCTAACGCGTGAAGTTGACCGCCTGGGGAGTACGGTCGCAAGATTAAAACTCAAAGGAATTGACGGGG
This sequence comes from Cupriavidus sp. HY129, assembly GCF_059492215.1. Taxonomy (NCBI): domain Bacteria; kingdom Pseudomonadati; phylum Pseudomonadota; class Betaproteobacteria; order Burkholderiales; family Burkholderiaceae; genus Cupriavidus; species Cupriavidus sp. HY129. The sequence continues at coordinate 3,300,508 of NZ_CP083254.1, read as the reverse complement.
ACCCGCACAAGCGGTGGATGATGTGGATTAATTCGATGCAACGCGAAAAACCTTACCTACCCTTGACATGCCACTAACGAAGCAGAGATGCATTAGGTGCCCGAAAGGGAAAGTGGACACAGGTGCTGCATGGCTGTCGTCAGCTCGTGTCGTGAGATGTTGGGTTAAGTCCCGCAACGAGCGCAACCCTTGTCTCTAGTTGCTACGCAAGAGCACTCTAGAGAGACTGCCGGTGACAAACCGGAGGAAGGTGGGGATGACGTCAAGTCCTCATGGCCCTTATGGGTAGGGCTTCACACGTCATACAATGGTGCGTACAGAGGGTTGCCAACCCGCGAGGGGGAGCTAATCCCAGAAAACGCATCGTAGTCCGGATCGTAGTCTGCAACTCGACTACGTGAAGCTGGAATCGCTAGTAATCGCGGATCAGCATGCCGCGGTGAATACGTTCCCGGGTCTTGTACACACCGCCCGTCACACCATGGGAGTGGGTTTTGCCAGAAGTAGTTAGCCTAACCGCAAGGAGGGCGATTACCACGGCAGGGTTCATGACTGGGGTGAAGTCGTAACAAGGTAGCCGTATCGGAAGGTGCGGCTGGATCACCTCCTTTCTAGAGGCTTGTGTTCACAAGTCAAGCGTTCACACTTATCGGTTTGTTTGCTGTTACAGCCAAGGGTCTGTAGCTCAGGTGGTTAGAGCACCGTCTTGATAAGGCGGGGGTCGTAGGTTCAAGTCCTACCAGACCCACCAAGTTATCGCGCGGGGGATTAGCTCAGCTGGGAGAGCACCTGCTTTGCAAGCAGGGGGTCGTCGGTTCGATCCCGTCATCCTCCACCAGTACCTTGGGGTTGTAGTCAAAGACAAGAATTCAGGCGGGTGCCTGAGTGTTTGTCTTTGGCTGTTGCCAACAGGCGTCAAGCCTGGCTGTTCTTTAACAATATGGGATGTAGTAAAGGTGTCGCGAGCGTTGATGAGACGCTGTAGTACAAACGCGATACCGGGTTGTGATTGTATCAACCAAAATGTATTTAAAGTGATCGAAAGATGACTTGGAATACGGCACAAACGCGAGAACTCAGACCTATGACGGTCGTGTCCTAGAGACACACTCGTTATAGGGTCAAGCGAACAAGTGCATGTGGTGGATGCCTTGGCGATTACAGGCGATGAAGGACGCGGTAGCCTGCGAAAAGCTTCGGGGAGCTGGCAAACGAGCTTTGATCCGGAGATGTCCGAATGGGGAAACCCGGCCCGAATGGGTCATCCCTGACTGAATACATAGGTCAGGGAAGCGAACGCGGCGAACTGAAACATCTAAGTAGCTGCAGGAACAGAAATCAACCGAGATTCCCAAAGTAGTGGCGAACGAAATGGGAAGAGCCTTGTACTCTTTAGCAGCATTGTTAGCAGAACGGGATGGAAAGCCCGGCCATAGCAGGTGATAGCCCTGTATGCGAAAACAGCGTTGTGGAACTAGGTGTACGACAAGTAGGGCGGGACACGTGAAATCCTGTCTGAAGATGGGGGGACCATCCTCCAAGGCTAAATACTCGTAATCGACCGATAGTGAACCAGTACCGTGAGGGAAAGGCGAAAAGAACCCCGGGAGGGGAGTGAAATAGATCCTGAAACCGCATGCATACAAACAGTCGGAGCCTGGAAACGGGTGACGGCGTACCTTTTGTATAATGGGTCAGCGACTTACATTCAGTGGCAAGCTTAACCGATTAGGGAAGGCGTAGCGAAAGCGAGTCCGAATAGGGCGTTGAGTCGCTGGGTGTAGACCCGAAACCAGATGATCTATCCATGGCCAGGTTGAAGGTGCGGTAACACGTACTGGAGGACCGAACCCACTAACGTTGAAAAGTTAGGGGATGAGCTGTGGATAGGGGTGAAAGGCTAAACAAATCTGGAAATAGCTGGTTCTCTCCGAAAACTATTTAGGTAGTGCCTCGTGTCTCACCTTCGGGGGTAGAGCACTGTCATGGTTGGGGGGTCTATTGCTGATTACCCCGCCATAGCAAACTCCGAATACCGAAGAGTGCAATCACGGGAGACAGACATCGGGTGCTAACGTCCGGTGTCAAGAGGGAAACAACCCAGACCGCCAGCTAAGGTCCCAAAGATTGGCTAAGTGGGAAACGAAGTGGGAAGGCTAAAACAGTCAGGAGGTTGGCTTAGAAGCAGCCACCCTTTAAAGAAAGCGTAATAGCTCACTGATCGAGTCGTCCTGCGCGGAAGATGTAACGGGGCTAAGCCAGTCACCGAAGCTGCGGACGCACGCAAGTGCGTGGTAGGAGAGCGTTCTGTAAGCCTGTGAAGGTGTCTTGTAAAGGATGCTGGAGGTATCAGAAGTGCGAATGCTGACATGAGTAGCGATAAAGGGGGTGAAAGGCCCCCTCGCCGTAAGCCCAAGGTTTCCTACGCAACGTTCATCGGCGTAGGGTGAGTCGGCCCCTAAGGCGAGGCAGAGATGCGTAGCTGATGGGAAGCAGGTTAATATTCCTGCACCGTCGTATGATGCGATGGGGGGACGGATCGCGGAAGGTTGTCCGGGTGTTGGAAGTCCCGGTCCCTGCATTGGAGAAGGCGCTTAGGCAAATCCGGGCGCGGAATTCAAGGATGTGGGGCGAGCGGCCTAGTGCTGCGAAGCAATTGGAAGTGGTTCCAAGAAAAGCCTCTAAGCTTCAGTCATACGAGACCGTACCGCAAACCGACACAGGTGGGCGAGATGAGTATTCTAAGGCGCTTGAGAGAACTCGGGAGAAGGAACTCGGCAAATTGGTACCGTAACTTCGGGATAAGGTACGCCCTTGTAGCTTGACTGGCCTGCGCCAGGAGGGTGAAGGGGTTGCAATAAAATGGTGGCTGCGACTGTTTAATAAAAACACAGCACTCTGCAAACACGAAAGTGGACGTATAGGGTGTGACGCCTGCCCGGTGCCGGAAGATTAAATGATGGGGTGCAAGCTCTTGATTGAAGTCCCGGTAAACGGCGGCCGTAACTATAACGGTCCTAAGGTAGCGAAATTCCTTGTCGGGTAAGTTCCGACCTGCACGAATGGCGTAACGATGGCCACACTGTCTCCTCCCGAGACTCAGCGAAGTTGAAGTGTTTGTGATGATGCAATCTCCCCGCGGCTAGACGGAAAGACCCCATGAACCTTTACTGTAGCTTTGCATTGGACTTTGAACCGATCTGTGTAGGATAGGTGGGAGGCTTTGAAGCGTGGACGCTAGTTCACGTGGAGCCGTCCTTGAAATACCACCCTGGTTTGTTTGAGGTTCTAACCTTGGCCCGTGAATCCGGGTCGGGGACAGTGCATGGTAGGCAGTTTGACTGGGGCGGTCTCCTCCCAAAGTGTAACGGAGGAGTTCGAAGGTACGCTTGGTACGGTCGGACATCGTACCTAAAGTGCAATGGCAAAAGCGTGCTTAACTGCGAGACTGACAAGTCGAGCAGGTGCGAAAGCAGGACATAGTGATCCGGTGGTTCTGAATGGAAGGGCCATCGCTCAACGGATAAAAGGTACTCTGGGGATAACAGGCTGATACCGCCCAAGAGTTCATATCGACGGCGGTGTTTGGCACCTCGATGTCGGCTCATCTCATCCTGGGGCTGTAGCCGGTCCCAAGGGTATGGCTGTTCGCCATTTAAAGAGGTACGTGAGCTGGGTTTAAAACGTCGTGAGACAGTTTGGTCCCTATCTGCCGTGGGCGTTGGAATCTTGACGGGGGCTGCTCCTAGTACGAGAGGACCGGAGTGGACGTACCGCTGGTGTACCTGTTGTCTCGCCAGAGGCATCGCAGGGTAGCTATGTACGGAAGAGATAACCGCTGAAAGCATCTAAGCGGGAAACTCGCCTGAAGATGAGGATTCCCTGGAGGCTTGACCTCCTTGAAGGGTCGTTCGAGACCAGGACGTTGATAGGCTGGGTGTGGAAGCGCAGTAATGCGTTAAGCTAACCAGTACTAATTGCCCGTAAGGCTTGATCCTATAACCAGTGTGTTTTACCTGGTGAGTGCGCCTTGTGCCCAGGTGTGCAACACAACCCAATCTTTACTACACCCAGATTCGCCGCGCTGACCTCGGGTCAGCCCGGCAACCCCTCATGCCTGGTGACCATAGCAAGTTGGAACCACTCCTTCCCATCCCGAACAGGACCGTGAAACGACTTCGCGCCGATGATAGTGCGGACTACCCGTGTGAAAGTAGGTCATCGCCAGGCTCTTATACCCAAAACCCCCAGCCCTATAAGCTGGGGGTTTTGCTTTTATGCCGCGCGATTTGAGTGCAGGCCGTAAAAGCTCTGAAATCAGGCTTTAGCAGCCCAAAACTGGCTGCCGAGGCGGCTCTCCGAGACCCCTATAGGGTGAGAGCGTCGATTTCAGATCGATGATTCTGGTTCCTCTGGAGCCGCCGCAAACGGATCTTCAGTGGGCCTCCTGGCAATCCGCAAAGTCGCTGACCGCAATGGAAAGTGCTTGACAGCCAAGGTAGGTTGCACCATAATCACAAGTTCTCTGCGGAGAGGTGCCCGAGTGGCTAAAGGGGGCAGACTGTAAATCTGTTGGCTTACGCCTACGCTGGTTCGAATCCAGCCCTCTCCACCAGAATGCAAGGCAGCAACCAGGCGAAAGCCGGTGAAGCAGGAAGTAACCGGGCGGGTGTAGCTCAATGGTAGAGCAGAAGCCTTCCAAGCTTACGACGAGGGTTCGATTCCCTTCACCCGCTCCAGCCTACCGGTTGCCGCCAGAGAAGTAAGTCAAGTTTCGCCCATGTGGCTCAGTGGTAGAGCACTCCCTTGGTAAGGGAGAGGTCGGCAGTTCGATCCTGCCCATGGGCACCATCAATCCCGCACTGGCAATTGCTACCGAGACAGGAGTCGCGAAATGGCAAAGGAAAAGTTCGAGCGGACCAAGCCGCACGTGAACGTAGGTACGATTGGTCACGTTGACCACGGCAAGACGACGCTGACGGCAGCGATTGCCACGGTGCTGGCAGCCAAGTTCGGTGGCGCAGCCAAGAAGTACGACGAAATCGACGCAGCGCCGGAAGAGAAGGCACGCGGCATCACGATCAACACCGCGCACGTGGAATACGAGACGGCCAACCGTCACTACGCCCACGTTGACTGCCCGGGCCACGCTGACTATGTGAAGAACATGATCACGGGCGCTGCGCAGATGGACGGCGCGATTCTGGTGTGCTCGGCCGCTGACGGCCCGATGCCGCAGACGCGTGAGCACATCCTGCTGGCCCGTCAGGTTGGCGTGCCGTACATCATCGTGTTCCTGAACAAGTGCGACATGGTGGACGACGCCGAGCTGCTCGAGCTGGTGGAAATGGAAGTGCGCGAGCTGCTGTCGAAGTACGAATTCCCGGGCGACGACACGCCGATCATCAAGGGTTCGGCCAAGCTGGCGCTGGAAGGCGACAAGGGCGAACTGGGTGAAGTGGCAATCATGAACCTGGCCGACGCGCTGGACACGTACATCCCGACGCCGGAGCGCGCTGTGGACGGTACGTTCCTGATGCCGGTGGAAGACGTGTTCTCGATCTCGGGCCGCGGTACCGTGGTGACCGGTCGTATCGAGCGTGGCGTGATCAAGGTCGGTGAAGAAATCGAAATCGTGGGTATCCGCCCGACGGTGAAGACGATCTGCACGGGCGTGGAAATGTTCCGCAAGCTGCTGGATCAAGGCCAGGCTGGTGACAACGTTGGTCTGCTGCTGCGCGGCACGAAGCGCGAAGACGTGGAGCGTGGTCAAGTTCTGTGCAAGCCGGGCTCGATCAAGCCGCACACGCACTTCACGGGTGAGGTGTACATTCTGTCGAAGGACGAAGGTGGTCGTCACACGCCGTTCTTCAACAACTACCGCCCGCAGTTCTATTTCCGTACGACCGACGTGACTGGCTCGATCGAGCTGCCGAAGGACAAGGAAATGGTCATGCCGGGTGACAACGTGTCGATCACCGTCAAGCTGATCGCCCCGATCGCCATGGAAGAAGGTCTGCGCTTCGCTATCCGCGAAGGTGGCCGTACCGTCGGCGCCGGCGTTGTGGCAAAGATCCTCGACTAAGTATTAGTCGAACTGGCGAACGCGGCATCAACCGGCCGCGTTCGTTTGCCAGAGGGGTTGGCAATGCCAACCCAAAGTTGTTCTAGGGGTATAGCTCAACTGGCAGAGCGTCGGTCTCCAAAACCGAAGGTTGGGGGTTCGATTCCCTCTGCCCCTGCCAAATCAATCAGCCGCGTCGCGAGGGGTAATCGTGACGCGGCTTAGTCTCGTTTGCGAAACATGGCCAATCCCAATGTCGAAACCGTAGGCGCCTCGAGCGGCAAGTGGCTGCTCGGCGTGGCGGTGCTCCTGGTGGTTGCCGGGGTCATCGGCTTCTACGCGCTCGCGCAGCAGCCCTCGTATGTACGAGGTGCCGCGCTGTTCGCCGGTATCGCAGCTGGCGTGGTTGTCGCGCTGCTGTCGGCACCGGGCAAGGACTTCGTGGGATTCGCCCGTGAATCGTATCGGGAAGTTCGCAAGGTCGTCTGGCCGACGCGCAAGGAAGCCGGTCAGATGACCGGCCTTGTGTTCGTCTTCGTCGTCATCATGGCGCTGTTCCTGTGGTCGGCTGACAAGCTCATCGAGTGGGTGATTTTCTCCCTCGTGCTGGGCTGGAAATAAGAGGTAGCACATGACTGATAACGCTCAGCAGGAAACCACCGCCGCGGAATCGCCTTCGTCGAAGAAGCGCTGGTATGTGGTGCACGCCTACTCCGGTATGGAGAAGAGTGTGCAGCGCGCGCTGCAGGAGCGCATCGAGCGCGCCGAGATGCAGGACAAGTTTGGCCGCATCTTGGTGCCTTCGGAAGAAGTCGTCGAGATCAAGGGCGGCCACAAATCTGTGACCGAGCGTCGTTTCTTCCCTGGCTATGTGCTGGTGGAAATGGAAATGACCGACGAGACCTGGCACCTGGTGAAGAACACCAGCAAGGTGACTGGCTTCGTTGGCGGTGCGCGTAATCGCCCGAGCCCGATTTCCCAGCGGGAAGTCGACAAGATCATGACCCAGATGCAGGAAGGGGTCGAGAAGCCGCGTCCCAAGACGCTGTTCGAAGTGGGCGAAATGGTCCGTGTCAAGGACGGCCCGTTCACTGACTTCAACGGCAACGTCGAGGAAGTGAACTACGAAAAGTCGCGCCTGCGCGTGACGGTCACGATCTTCGGACGCGCAACGCCGGTCGAACTCGAGTTCGGCCAGGTCGAGAAGGTTTAAGCATTTTTGGCTGCTGGCGTCGCAAGACAGGCAGCAGCCAGGATAGGGTGCCCGCAAGGTGTGCCCAAGAGGAGCGTGAGGTTGTGCCGATTGGCATGGCGATAGCGCGTTACGACTCAACAGGATCTGATTCCAAAGGAACGGATCCGGATTGGAGTAAAGATGGCCAAGAAGATTATTGGCTTTATCAAGCTGCAAATCCCGGCTGGTAAAGCAAATCCCTCCCCGCCCGTTGGTCCCGCACTGGGTCAGCGTGGTCTGAACATCATGGAGTTCTGCAAGGCGTTCAACGCGCAGACTCAGGGCATGGAACCTGGTCTGCCGGTGCCGGTGGTGATTACCGCCTACGCCGACAAGAGCTTCACCTTCGTGATGAAGTCGCCGCCGGCGACCGTGCTGATCAAGAAGGCAGCAGGCATCACCAAGGGTTCGGCGAAGCCCCATACCGACAAGGTTGGCAAGATCACCCGCGCCCAGGCTGAAGAAATCGCCAAGGCCAAGAACGCTGACCTCACCGCTGCTGACCTCGACGCCGCCGTGCGTACGATCGCTGGTTCGGCGCGTTCGATGGGCATCACCGTGGAGGGTCTGTAAATGGCTAAGGTTTCCAAGCGCGTCGCCGCCAACAAGGCGAAGATCGAGCGTACCAAGTTCTACCCGATCGACGAGGCTCTGAGCCTGGTCAAGAGCTGCGCTTCGGCAAAGTTCGACGAGTCGATCGACGTGGCCGTGCAACTGGGCATCGACGCCAAGAAGTCGGACCAGGTCGTGCGTGGTTCCGTGGTGCTGCCGGCTGGTACCGGCAAGTCGGTTCGCGTTGCCGTGTTCGCCCAGGGCGAGAAGGCTGAAGCCGCCAAGGCCGCCGGTGCTGACGTGGTCGGCATGGAAGACCTGGCCGAGCAAGTCAAGGCCGGTAACCTGAACTTCGATATCGTGATCGCTTCGCCGGACACGATGCGTATCGTTGGTACGCTGGGTCAGATCCTCGGCCCGCGTGGCCTGATGCCGAACCCGAAGGTTGGCACCGTGACGCCGGACGTAGCCCAGGCCGTGAAGAACGCCAAGGCTGGTCAGGTTCAGTTCCGTGTCGACAAGGCCGGTATCATCCACGCCACCATCGGTCGTCGCTCGTTCGAAGACACCGCGCTGAAGAGCAATCTGAGCGCCCTGCTGGAAGCCCTGGTCAAGGCCAAGCCGGCTACGAGCAAGGGTGTCTACCTGCGCAAGATCGCCGTGTCGTCCACGATGGGCGTTGGCGTTCGCGTCGAACAGACCTCGCTGTCAGCCTGAGCTGACGGCAATCACCTGACCGGAACCCGATAACACCGGTCAGGGCAGGAATTGAAGATCTCGGCATGGCCGGGATCGTCTCCGGAGCCGAGGGGCGAAGGAGTATGGCTTTGGGCAGTGGCGCCCGTTGCGCGGAAAGCGCGGCAGGTGCTGCTGGTTATCAAAGACCGCTGGTGTTCACACTGCAGCGTTTCCGCAGCGTGGACTTAATCGGTCGGTACTTGCGGGGCACGCACGCCCCGATGTGAGCCGGCCCGCCAGCGCAGATGGCGCACCCGAAGGGATTGATGAAGCTGGGCATGACCCGGCCGATTCGGGCCAATCGGACGCCGTTCGTTTGGACTGATGTGTCTGTACCAGGTCCGCCTGGTGTATTCGCATCGTTTTGGAGCTTAACCGTGCCACTCAATATTGAAGATAAGAAGGCCGTCGTAGCTGAGGTTTCGGCGCAAGTCGCCAAGGCTCAGACCATCGTCGTGGCCGAATATCGCGGCATCACGGTTGGCGATCTGACCAAGCTGCGTGCTACCGCTCGTACGCAAGGCGTGTACCTGCGTGTTCTGAAGAACACGCTGGCCCGCCGTGCCGTCGAAGGTACGCCGTTTGCAGGCCTCGCAGAGCAAATGACCGGTCCGCTGATCTACGGTATTTCCGAAGATGCAGTGTCGTCGGCCAAGGTTCTGAACGACTTTGCCAAGACCAACGACAAGCTGGTCCTGCGCGCAGGGTCGTACAACGGCAACGTTCTCGATGCTGGCGCCGTCAAGGCCCTGGCTTCGATCCCGAGCCGTGACGAACTGATCGCTCAGCTGCTTGGCGTGATGCAGGCGCCGGTGTCGGGCTTTGCCCGCCTGCTGGCTGCAGTTGCTGCCAAGAAGGCAGAAGGTGCTCCCGCGGAAGCGGAAGCCCCGGCCGCCTGAGCCGTCGCATAGACAGATCGCATTACCGATCCCGAATCAAATCTAGTAGGAGTAATCCAAATGGCAATCACTAAAGACGACATCCTGGAAGCCGTTGGCGCGATGTCCGTGATGGAACTGAACGACCTGGTCAAGGCGTTCGAAGAGAAGTTTGGCGTGTCGGCTGCTGCCATGGCTGTGGCTGCTGCCCCGGGCGCTGGCGGTGCTGCCGCTGCTGAAGAAAAGACCGAGTTCAACGTGATTCTGGCCGAAGTCGGCTCGAACAAGGTTGGCGTGATCAAGGCCGTGCGCGAAATCACCGGTCTGGGTCTGAAGGAAGCCAAGGACCTGGTCGATGGCGCACCGAAGCCCGTCAAGGAAGGCGTGGACAAGGCTACCGCCGACGACGCGAAGAAGAAGCTGGAAGACGCTGGCGCCAAGGTCGACGTCAAGTAAGTGGTACCACGCGTGCCCCCGGGCACGCGGATGGGGCTGGCAAAGGGAAATTCCCGGCGCCAGCCTTTTTGCGCTTCTGTGGGGTGTGTTGAATGATTCACCCAAACGGCGCAAAGGCGAGCGAAATACGCAGAAATGTGCGGCAAGATATGCTTGGCACGCGACAATTGTTCGCGGCTTCAGCAGAAGCCAAACATCAGTGGCACACTAGGTGGTTGCTGATGTTTGTCTTCTGAACCGACTGCAGAAGACAAGTTTGGTCGGGTGTCCCCCGGGCGAGTACAGGCATTGCGCCGTGCAATGACCACACCGCCCGCAGCGTGCGGGCACCGTCAGCCAGAGGTTGGTAGCGGCCAACCGCCAAATCCCCTCCCAGTCGCTGAACACCTCAGGTGTTGGCCAGGTCCAGCCAGCCCTGCGATGATTCGGAGATCCCATGGCGTACAGCTTCACCGAAAAGAAGCGCATTCGCAAATCCTTTGCGAAGCGTGCGACGGTTCATCAGGTTCCATTCCTGCTTGCCACACAGATTGAATCCTACACCCAGTTTTTGCAAGCGGAAACGCCGCCCGCGCGTCGCAAGAGCGAAGGTCTGCAGGCCGCTTTCAACGCGATTTTCCCCATCTCCTCCCATAACGGGCTTGCCCGTATGGAGTTTGTCTCGTATCACCTGTCCAACCCGCCGTTCGACGTCAAGGAATGCCAGCAGCGTGGCCTGACGTTCCACTCGGCGCTGCGCGCGAAGGTTCGCCTGATCATCAACGATCGTGAGAATCCGGGCAAGGTGAAGGAAGTGAAGGAACAGGAAGTCTACATGGGCGAAATTCCGCTCATGACTTCGACCGGCTCCTTCGTCATCAACGGCACCGAGCGTGTCATCGTCAGCCAGCTGCACCGTTCGCCGGGCGTGTTCTTCGAGCACGACAAGGGCAAGACGCACAGCTCGGGCAAGCTGTTGTTCTCGGCACGGATCATTCCGTACCGTGGCTCGTGGCTCGACTTCGAATTCGATCCGAAGGACATCCTGTACTTCCGCGTCGACCGTCGCCGCAAGATGCCGGTGACGATCCTGCTGAAGTCGATCGGCCTGACGCCGGAACAGATCCTGGCGCACTTCTTCGTGTTCGACAATTTCACGCTGCAGAGCGAAGGCGCGCAACTCGAGTTCGTGCCCGAGCGTCTGCGCGGCGAAGTCGCGCGCTTCGACATCGTCGACAAGAATGGTCGCGTGGTCGTCGAGAAGGACAAGCGGATCAACGCCAAGCACATCCGTGATCTGGACTCCGCCGGTACCAAGCTGATCAGCGTGCCGGAAGACTACCTGCTGGGTCGCGTCCTGGCCAAGAACATCATTGATCCGGACACCGGTGAGGTGATCGCCAACGCCAACGACGAGTTGACCGAGACGCTGCTGGAAAACCTGCGCGAAGCCGGCGTCAAGGACATCCAGACGCTGTACACGAACGACCTGGACCAGGGTCCGTACATCTCCCAAACGCTGCGTGCGGACGACACCGCGGACCAGACGGCCGCGCGTATCGCCATCTACCGCATGATGCGCCCGGGCGAGCCGCCCACCGAGGACGCCGTGGAAGCGCTGTTCCAGCGCCTGTTCTACAGCGAGGAATCGTACGACCTGTCGCGCGTTGGCCGCATGAAGGTCAACAGCCGTCTGTCGCGCCCGAGCGGCGAAGGCAGCATGGTGCTGCAGGACGAGGACATCCTCGAGACGATCAAGATCCTGGTGAACCTGCGTAACGGTAAGGGTGAAGTCGATGATATCGACCACCTGGGCAACCGTCGTGTGCGTTGCGTCGGCGAACTGGCCGAGAACCAGTTCCGTGCCGGCCTGTCGCGCGTGGAGCGCGCCGTCAAGGAGCGTCTGGGCCAGGCCGAGACCGAGAACTTGATGCCGCACGACCTGATCAACTCGAAGCCGATTTCGTCGGCGATTCGCGAGTTCTTCGGTTCGTCGCAGCTGTCGCAGTTCATGGACCAGACCAACCCGCTGTCGGAAATCACCCACAAGCGCCGTGTTTCGGCTCTTGGCCCGGGCGGTCTGACGCGCGAGCGCGCCGGCTTTGAAGTCCGAGACGTGCACCCGACCCACTATGGTCGCGTGTGCCCGATCGAAACGCCGGAAGGCCCGAACATTGGTCTGATCAACTCGCTGGCACTGTACGCCCGCCTGAACGAGTACGGCTTCCTGGAAACGCCGTACCGCAAGGTGGAAAACAGCAAGCTGACCGACCAGGTGGATTACCTGTCGGCCATCGAGGAAGGCAAGTACGTGGTGGCGCAGGCCAACGCGACCGTTGACGCCGAAGGCAACCTCATCGACGAACTGGTGTCGGCGCGTGAAGGTTCCGAGCGTGAAACGCGTATGGTCACGCCGGACCGCGTTCAGTACATCGACGTGGCGCCGTCGCAGATCGTGTCGGCCGCTGCATCGCTGGTGCCGTTCCTGGAACACGATGACGCGAACCGTGCACTGATGGGCGCGAACATGCAGCGTCAGGCCGTGCCTTGCCTGCGTCCGGACAAGCCGCTGGTTGGTACCGGCATCGAGCGTACCGTGGCCGTTGACTCGGGCACGGCCGTTCAGGCAACGCGTGGTGGCGTGGTGGATTACGTCGACGCAATGCGTGTGGTGATTCGCGTGAACGACGACGAAGCCGTGGCCGGTGAAGTCGGCGTGGACATCTACAACCTGATCAAGTACACGCGTTCGAACCAGAACACCAACATCAACCAGCGTCCGATGGTGAAGGTTGGCGATATCGTTGCACGTGGCGACGTGATCGCCGACGGCGCATCGACCGACCTGGGCGAGCTGGCGCTGGGCCAGAACATGCTGGTCGCGTTCATGCCGTGGAACGGCTACAACTTCGAGGATTCGATCCTGATCTCGGAGCGTGTGGTTGCTGAAGACCGCTACACCTCGATCCACATCGAGGAACTGTCGGTCGTCGCCCGCGACACGAAGCTCGGACCGGAAGAAATCACGCGCGACATCTCGAACCTGGCCGAAGCGCAACTGGCGCGTCTGGACGAGTCGGGCATCACGTACATCGGCGCGGAAGTCGAAGCCGGCGACGTGCTGGTGGGCAAGGTCACGCCGAAGGGCGAAACCCAGCTCACGCCGGAAGAGAAGCTGCTGCGCGCGATCTTCGGCGAGAAGGCTTCGGACGTGAAGGACACGTCGCTGCGCGTGCCGTCGGGCATGAGCGGTATCGTGATCGACGTGCAGGTCTTCACGCGTGAAGGCGTGACGCGCGACAAGCGCGCCCAGTCGATCATCGACGACGAACTGAAGCGCTACCGTCTGGACCTGAACGACCAGCTCCGTATCGTGGAAGGCGACGCGTTCCAGCGTCTGGAGCGCATGCTGCTCGACAAGACCGTCAACGGCGGTCCGAAGAAGCTGGCGAAGGGTGCCAAGCTGACCCGCGAGTACCTGGCCGACCTGGACAAGTACCACTGGTTCGACATCCGTCCGGCCGACGAGGAAGTGGCTGCCCAGCTCGAAGCGGTGAAGGAAGCCATCGAGCAAAAGCGCCACGAGTTCGACCTGGCCTTCGAAGAGAAGCGCAAGAAGCTGACGCAGGGCGACGAACTGCCGCCGGGCGTGATCAAGATGGTCAAGGTGTACCTGGCCGTCAAGCGTCGCCTGCAGCCTGGCGACAAGATGGCAGGCCGTCACGGTAACAAGGGCGTCGTGTCGAAGATCGTTCCGATCGAAGACATGCCGTACATGGCCGACGGTACGCCGGCAGACATCGTGCTGAACCCGCTGGGCGTGCCTTCGCGGATGAACGTGGGTCAGATTCTGGAAACCCACCTGGGCTGGGCCGCTCGCGGTCTGGGCCAGCGTATCGGCGACATGCTCAAGGCTTCGGCCAAGGCGCAGGAACTCCGTCCGCTGCTCGCGCAGATCTACAACGAGAGTGGCAAGGCCGAAGACCTGGATAGCCTGAGCGACGCCGAAGTGCTGGAACTGGCGGGCAACCTGAAGAAGGGTGTTCCGTTCGCCACGCCGGTGTTCGATGGCGCGCACGAAGCGGAAATCCGCCGGATGCTCGACCTGGCCTACCCGGACGATATCGCGAAGGAACGCGGCCTGACGGCATCGAAGCAGCAGGTCACGCTGCACGATGGCCGTACCGGCGAAGCGTTCGAGCGTCCGGTCACGCTGGGTGTGATGCACATGCTGAAGCTGCACCACTTGGTCGACGACAAGATGCACGCCCGTTCCACCGGCCCGTACTCGCTGGTGACGCAGCAGCCGCTGGGCGGTAAGGCCCAGTTCGGTGGCCAGCGTTTCGGTGAGATGGAAGTGTGGGCACTGGAAGCCTACGGCGCATCGTACGTGCTGCAGGAAATGCTGACGGTTAAGTCTGATGACGTGAACGGCCGTACGAAGGTGTACGAGAACATCGTCAAGGGCGAGCACTCGATCGACGCCGGCATGCCGGAATCGTTCAACGTGCTGGTGAAGGAAATCCGCTCGCTGGGTATCGACATCGACCTAGATCGCTACTGATCCGGACGACGAGGGTGCCGGCCGAGGCCGGTGCCCACCAGTGAGTGGTTTCCCACAGAATTGAATGCCGCTGCTCCGGACGAATTCCGGACCGGCGGCGAAACAAGGAGTTGCAATGAAAGCATTGCTCGATCTCTTTAAGCAGGTTCAGCAGGAAGAGCAGTTCGACGCGATCAAGATCGGCTTGGCCTCGCCCGAGAAGATCCGTTCGTGGTCGTACGGTGAAGTGAAGAAGCCGGAAACGATCAACTACCGTACGTTCAAGCCGGAACGCGACGGCCTGTTCTGCGCCAAGATCTTTGGCCCGATCAAGGACTACGAGTGCCTGTGCGGCAAGTACAAGCGCCTGAAGCACCGTGGCGTGATCTGCGAGAAGTGCGGCGTGGAAGTGACGCTGGCCAAGGTGCGCCGCGAGCGCATGGGCCACATCGAACTGGCTGCTCCGACCGCTCACATCTGGTTCCTGAAGTCGCTGCCGTCGCGTCTGGGCATGGTGCTCGACATGACGCTGCGCGACATCGAACGCGTGCTGTACTTCGAAGCGTTCGTGGTGCTGGAACCCGGCATGACTCCGCTCAAGAAGAGCCAGATCATGTCGGAAGACGATTACATCGCGAAGTGCGATGAATACGGCGAAGGCGAATTCGTGGCGATGATGGGTGCCGAGGGCATCCGTGAACTGCTGCGCGGCATCGACATCGAAAAGCAGATCGAACAGATCCGCGCCGAGCTGCAGGCCACCGGTTCCGAAGCCAAGATCAAGAAGTTCGCCAAGCGCCTGAAGGTGCTCGAGGCGTTCCAGCGCTCGGGCATCAAGCCCGAGTGGATGATCCTGGAAGTCCTGCCGGTGCTGCCGCCCGAACTGCGTCCGCTGGTTCCGCTCGATGGCGGCCGTTTCGCCACGTCGGACCTGAACGACCTGTATCGCCGCGTCATCAACCGTAACAACCGTCTGAAGCGCCTGCTGGAGCTGAAGGCCCCTGAAATCATCGTGCGCAACGAAAAGCGCATGCTGCAGGAAGCCGTCGACTCGCTGCTGGACAACGGTCGCCGCGGTAAGGCGATGACCGGCGCCAACAAGCGTCCGCTGAAGTCGCTGGCCGAAATGATCAAGGGTAAGGGCGGTCGTTTCCGTCAGAACCTGCTGGGCAAGCGCGTGGACTACTCGGGCCGTTCGGTCATCGTGGTGGGCCCGACGCTGAAGCTGCATCAGTGCGGTCTGCCCAAGCTGATGGCGCTCGAGCTGTTCAAGCCGTTCATCTTCCACAAGCTGGAAACGATGGGCATCGCCACGACGATCAAGGCTGCCAAGAAGGAAGTGGAAAGCCAGACGCCGGTGGTGTGGGACATCCTGGAAGAGGTGATCCGCGAGCATCCGGTGATGCTGAACCGCGCGCCGACGCTGCACCGTCTGGGTATCCAGGCGTTCGAGCCGGTGCTGATCGAAGGCAAGGCAATCCAGCTCCACCCGCTGGTCTGCGCCGCGTTCAACGCCGACTTCGACGGTGACCAGATGGCCGTTCACGTGCCGCTGTCGCTGGAAGCCCAGATGGAAGCCCGCACGCTGATGCTGGCGTCGAACAACGTGCTGTTCCCGGCCAACGGCGATCCGTCGATCGTGCCGTCGCAAGACGTGGTGCTGGGTCTGTACTACACGACCCGCGACAAGATCAACGGCAAGGGTGAAGGCATGACCTTCGCTGATATCAGCGAAGTCATCCGCGCCTACGAGAACAAGGAAGTCGAGCTTGCATCGCGCGTGAACGTCCGTATCACCGAGTACGAAGTGGTGAACAAGGACGCCGACGGCGACGCACGTTTCGCACCCAAGATCACGCTGCAGGCCACCACGGTCGGCCGCGCGATCCTGTCCGAGATCCTGCCGAAGGGCCTGCCGTTCTCGGTGCTGAACAAGCCGCTGAAGAAGAAGGAAATCTCGCGCCTGATCAACACCGCGTTCCGTAAGTGCGGTCTGCGCGAAACCGTGATCTTCGCTGACAAGCTGCTGCAGTCGGGCTTCCGCCTGGCTACGCGCGCCGGTATCTCGATCGCGATCGACGACATGCTGGTGCCGCCGCAGAAGGAGAAGATCATCTCCGACGCAGCCGCCAAGGTGAAGGAATACGACAAGCAGTACATGTCGGGTCTGGTGACGGACCAGGAGCGTTACAACAACGTCGTGGATATCTGGGGTGCCGCTGGTGACCAGGTGGGCAAGGCGATGATGGAGCAGCTCCAGCACGAAGACGTGGTCGACCGCACCGGCGCGACGGTCAAGCAGGAGTCGTTCAACTCGATCTACATGATGGCTGACTCGGGTGCTCGCGGTAGCGCGGCCCAGATTCGTCAGCTGGCCGGTATGCGTGGCCTGATGGCCAAGCCGGACGGCTCGATCATTGAAACGCCGATTACGGCGAACTTCCGTGAAGGCCTGAACGTTCTGCAGTACTTCATCTCGACCCACGGTGCACGTAAGGGTCTGGCGGATACGGCACTGAAGACCGCGAACTCGGGTTACCTGACCCGTCGTCTGGTCGACGTGACGCAGGATCTGGTGGTGGTGGAAGACGATTGCGGTACCTCCAACGGCGTGGCCATGAAGGCCCTGGTCGAAGGCGGTGAAGTGATCGAAGCCCTGCGCGACCGTATCCTGGGCCGTGTGACCGTGGCCGACGTGGTGAACCCTGAAACCCAGGAAACCGCGATCGAGACCGGCACGCTGCTGGACGAAGACCTGGTCGAGCTGATCGACGCCATCGGCGTGGACGAAGTGAAGGTGCGTACTCCGCTGTCGTGCGATACGCGCTACGGCCTGTGCGGCAAGTGCTATGGCCGTGACCTCGGCCGCGGTGTGCTGGTGAACTCCGGCGAAGCCGTGGGTGTGATCGCCGCACAGTCGATCGGTGAGCCGGGTACCCAGCTGACCATGCGTACGTTCCACATCGGTGGTGCGGCATCGCGTGCGGCAGTGGCATCGAGCGTGGAAGCGAAGGCAACCGGTACCGTGCGTTTCACGGCGACCATGCGTTACGTTACCAACACGAAGGGCGAGCTGATCGTCATTTCGCGTTCGGGCGAAGCGCTGATCACCGACGACCACGGCCGCGAGCGCGAGCGCCACAAGATCCCTTACGGCGCTACGCTGCTCGTGCAAGACGGCCAGGCCATCAAGGCTGGTACGCAGCTGGCCACGTGGGACGCCCTGACGCGCCCGATCGTGTCGGAGTACACCGGCACGACCAAGTTCGAGAACGTCGAAGAAGGCGTGACCGTCGCCAAGCAGATGGACGAAGTCACCGGCCTGTCGACCCTCGTGGTAATCGACGCCAAGCGCCGCACGGCTGCCACCAAGGGTCTGCGCCCGCAGGTGAAGCTGCTCGACGCGAACAACCAGGAAGTGAAGATCCCGGGCACGGACCACTCCGTGACCATCGGCTTCCAGGTGGGCGCGCTGATTACCGTGAAGGACGGCCAGCAGGTGCACGTGGGTGAAGTGCTCGCACGTATCCCGACCGAGTCGCAGAAGACCCGTGACATTACCGGTGGTCTGCCGCGAGTGGCCGAGCTGTTCGAAGCACGTTCGCCGAAGGACGCCGCCGTGCTGGCGGAAGTCACCGGTACCGTGTCGTTCGGCAAGGACACCAAGGGCAAGCAGCGCCTGGTGATTACGGACCTGGACGGCAACGCCCACGAGTTCCTGATCGCCAAGGAAAAGCAGGTGCTGGTGCACGACGGCCAGGTGGTGAACAAGGGCGAAATGATCGTGGAAGGTCCGGCGGATCCGCACGACATCTTGCGCCTGAAGGGCATCGAAGAGCTGGCGCACTACATCGTGGACGAAGTGCAGGACGTGTACCGTCTGCAGGGCGTGAAGATCAACGACAAGCACATCGAAGTGATTGTTCGTCAGATGCTGCGCCGTGTGCAGATCGCCGATGTGGGCGACACCAAGTTCATCCCGGGTGAACAGGTGGAGCGTTCGGAACTGCTCGACGAGAACGATCGTGTGATCGCCGATGGCAAGCGTCCGGCCACGCACGAGAACCTGCTGCTGGGTATTACGAAGGCGTCGCTGTCGACCGACAGCTTCATCTCGGCTGCATCGTTCCAGGAAACGACGCGCGTGCTGACCGAGGCCGCGATCATGGGCAAGACCGATGACCTGCGTGGTCTGAAGGAAAACGTGATCGTGGGTCGTCTGATCCCGGCCGGTACCGGCCTGGCCTATCACCGTGCCCGCAAGGCACGCGAGGCTGCCGAGCGCGAACGCGCACAGGCGATCAGCGACGAAGAGCAATCGCTCTTCATCGAGCCGCCGGTTGTGCAAGCGACCGAAGGCGAGGGCGACGCAGTCTGATCGGCATCACGCCAAGCAGTACAGCTGTATAGAAAACCCGGCTCACCCGAGCCGGGTTTTTTTTGCTTCCGCGTTTCCGTGCGAGCCGGAAACTTGCGCGACGTCAGGAAATCGACCAACGATGGATGCTACGTTCGGCCGGAACGATTCTCATCACGCCAACCAAAGCCCATGCAGCCTCCATTGCCCGTTTCTCGCATTCCGCCAAGCCATCGAATTGTCCGTGGACTCGCGATTGCCGGGAGCTTGATGCTGTCTTTGACGCAGGCGGTAGCCGAAGAGGCCTTCTGGCTCGATCTGTCGACCAGCCAGCCGGGCGCCACGGTGGAGGACCATCGCCGTCAGCGGTTCGAGGAACACTATGATTGCCTCTCGGGCCGCGGCAATGCGCACCTGTGCGAACGGCTCGAGGATCAGGCGCGCCAAGGCCAGAAGGATGTGCTGCGTCAGAGCGCATCGCCGGCCCCGCTAACTCCGCCGGTTGACCCAGACGAATTCCAGCGGCAAGTCATACCGTTGCCGGGGGGGCGCTGACTGCAGCGGCGCCCACGGCAGTCGTTCCCCAACCCGCCAACCGTACCCATCACCTTTCAGTTTCCATCCCCTGCGCGCCGTCACCCGACGGAACAGACTTCCATTGTTGCTGCGCGATTGCGCGGGGTACTTGGAGTCTGGTCCATGTTCGGAAGAACGATGCTGTTTGTCACGTTGACCGGTGTGTCGTCGGCCATCTCGGCCATGACTGCCGAGGAGATAACGCGCGCCGACGCGCTCTATCAGGCCAACTGTGCGGTGTGTCACTCGGCGAGCCGGGGCGGGTATGTGGGGCCCGCCTTGCACAAGGACCGCCTTGTGCAGAGCGCGGCTGCGTTACGCGGCACGATCATGACTGGTATCCCCGACACGCTGATGCCGCCGTTCCACTCGCGCCTGCCCGATGCGGACATTCATCTGCTGGCGGAGTACATCCATTCGCAGCCGGTCAGCAAGCCGGAATGGTCGATGAAGCAGGCCCAGGACAGCCTGGAAGTGCTGATCGACGAGAAGACGCTCCCGTCGAAGCCGACTTACAAGATCGACTCGGTCTACGACCTGATGGTGGTCATGGCCCGCGGACGCTATGGCCGGGGAACGGGTTCCGATAACGCCAAGACGGTGTTCCTCAACGGCAAGACCAATCAGGTGGTTGGCGAGATCGCTACACCGATTGCGCCGCACATCATGGATTTCAGCCCGGTCAATGAGCGATGGGCGTGGCTCAAGAGCGACGATGGCTACGTCTATAAGATCGACCTTTACTCGCTCAAGGTTGTGCGCAAGATCAAGACGGGTTTGACGGGGCCGGGCATTGCCGTGTCGAACGACGGCAAATGGCTGGCCGCCAGTTCATTCGTGCCAAATCTCGTCATGATCCTGAAGGCGGATACGCTCGAACCCGTGAAGCACCTTCGCCTGGAAGGCACGGACCCGGACGGCAAGTTCATTCAGTCGGCAGGTGGGCCGGTGATCGGCAGCCGGATCAACAACAAGTTCGCGCTGACGCTGCGCCAGGCGGGGCAGATCTGGATCGTGGATCCGGATCGAGAGGGGATGCCCGTCACCAAGCTCGAGAAGGTCGGACGCATGTTGCACGATACGTTCCTGACGCCGGATGGACGATATTCGATGGTGGCCTCATATGACGACAACAAGATCGTCGCCATCGATCTCAAGGAAGACAAGGTGGTTCGCGATATTCCTGCGGGCTGCCAGCCGCACGTTGGATCGGGCGCAGTGACGCCGATCGGTGGCCGAATGCTGGCTTTTGGTACCAACATCGGTAAGTGCGACAAGGGTGATGTGGTGACAGTCTGGGACACCAAGGATTTCTCGGTCGTGAAGAACATCCGCGTGGCTGGCCCGACCGAGTCGCCGGCAGCCCATCCTGACGCGCCGTATGTCGCGGTCGATATCGTCAGCAAGGACAAGAGGGCGTCCCAGATCCAGCTTATTGACAAGCAGACGCTTGAAGTCGTTCGCACGCTCGAAGCCGGTGGCCACGCGTTCTTCCCGGAGTACACCCGTGATGGCAAGTATCTGTACGTGAGCGCGGGCTACTACGGAGACCGGATTCGCATCTACGACAGTAAGACATTGGAGTTGGTCGCCGAACACAAGATGGAAAGCCCGGCAGGCATCTTCTCGCGTGCCCGCACGCAATGGATCACCGTGGGCCTGCCGCCCACTCGCAAGAACTGATGGAGGAGTGACGCGATGACCGATTTTCGTTTGAACCGTAGCGCCGTCACGCTTGCATTGGTGCTGTTCTCGGTAGGCGTGCACGCCGAGACACCCAAGCTTGACGAGAAGGTGAAAGCTATCCTGCCGCTGTGTGCTTCTTGCCATGGCATCGATGGCATCAGCAGCGTTGGGCTGTACCCGAACCTATCGGGGCAGAAGCCCGAATACCTGGCAAAGCAGTTGCACGATTTCAAGGCTGGGCGCCGCAATGACCCTGTGATGCGGCCAATGGCCGAACCGCTGGATGATGCCGCGATCGATGCATTGTCGCGCTACTTCAGCAAGGTGAAGCCACCGAAGTAGTGGCTCGTGCGGTGGCGGGCTCCGCCACCGCATGCCTGAAGCGGGCAGTCAGCACGGATTTGAGCAGGCTCATCGCTTCGCCGATTTGCCTGGTCGTCAATGAGGCATAGCCAAACAGCACGACCCGATCGGTCTTCTCCGATGCATTCCCGCAGGCGGCTTCCGGCAGCGGGTAAAGGCGGATGCCGCTGGCCAGTGCGCACTGAACGATTTCGTCGGCGGGTGGGCTGTCGGTCGGGAGATGCAAGGCCAGGTGCATTCCGGTACTTGCCCCGCTGATCTGGCAATCGTCACCCCAGATACTGCGCAGGCCGGCCAGCAAGGCATCGCGCTGGGCGCGATATCTCCGGCGCAGTTTGTAGAGATGGCGACTGTAGTCCCCATACTCGAACAGACGCGCAAGCACTGCCTGCTCCAGCCACGGGCACCCATGATTCAGCAGGGCTTTTCGACGCGCCATTGCGTCGGCGAGCCTTGGGGGGCAGACCATGAAACCAAGACGGAGCCCTGGACCCAGCACTTTCGAGAAGGTACCCACATAAACGACGCGTGTGGGATCGAGTGCGGCCAGTGGCGGGAGCAGCGCGCTGTCATAGGCGAAGTCTCCGTCATAGTCGTCCTCGATCACGCAGGCGCCGACGCGTGCTGCCCACGCCAGCAACTCGCGCCGCCGGTCGAGCGACATCGTGTAGCCGAGCGGGTACTGGTGCGATGGCGTGGTATAGGCCAGTTGCACTGGTGCTTCCGGCAGGGCATGGGTGCATAGCCCTTGCGTGTCGACGGGGATGGTGACATGAACGGCATTCCCCAATCGCGGCAGGTTGCAGAAGCCCGCATAGCCCGGGGATTCCATCACGACGCGGCTGCCGTGGCGGATGAAGTGCGTGGCAAGGAGGTGGAGTGCTTCCTGCACGCCAGCGACGACGATGATCTGGCCTGGATCCACGGCCAGCGCGCGTGTCGCGGCCAGGTAATCCGCGATCTGCACCCGCAGACCCCACAGGCCTTCAGCGGGCGTGTACTCCGTCATGGCATGGCCCATATGGCGCAGCAACGGATTCGCCAGTTTCGCCCAACGACGCGCCGGGAAGGCATCCGGCGCGGGACGCCCGATCTTGAAGTCGAAGCGTACTGGCGACGGCGGCGGTGAGGTGTGAACGCCGGGGGTGACGATGTCCGCGCCGGATTCGGCGAACTGGTGTGCGGATGTGGCATTCCCCGACGTTTCCGCCCCGGGTGACGGCAGCGAGGACATTCGCGGTGTATCGGTAGCGACGAAGAATCCTCGGCCCGGCTCTCCACGCAGCAGGCCGGTATCGGCCAGGCATTCATATGCGCCAACCACGGTATTGCGCGAGACGCGCAACATCGCCATCAGAGCGGCAATCGAAGGGAGTCGATCTCCAGGTTGCAGGCACCCGGAGACGATCAGCCATTCGATCTGTCGCATGATCTGCCGCTTGTACGGCTCGGTGCCGTCCCGGGTAATGGAGATCGGCAGGGCAAAGGAATGGGTTTGCATCTTCCGTGGGGTTCGCTGAACCGTTGCTCGCGTCACAGAATGCGCGGCTTCGAATCATCCTAGGCCTGACTGGCGGTGCGATCGTTGTGCTGAGGCAAGGTGAACGGGGATGCGTCGGATTGCGGCAACTCGGTTGTTGGCCGTTGAAGTCTTCGCGACATTGGCACAGACACATGCAGGTGAGCCGGGCCTTAGTGGTATGGTTACGCCTTTCCTGGCTTTCCGAATCCCGCTGTCCCATGTCGCGCGCCCTGGCGATCCTCAAAGAAGTCTTCGGCTACCACGCATTCCGCGGCCGGCAGGGCGAAATCATCGACCACGTGGCCGAAGGCGGTGATTGCCTGGTGCTGATGCCGACCGGTGGCGGCAAGTCGCTCTGCTACCAGATTCCCGCGCTGCTCCGGCAGCAGGCAGGCCACGGCGTGGGTATCGTCGTATCGCCACTGATTGCGCTGATGCAGGATCAGGTCGCCGCACTGACGGAGGCGGGGGTTCGCGCCGCAGTGCTCAACTCGACGCTGAGCAGCAGCGAGGCATCGGCAGTCGAGCGGGACCTGCTGGCGGGGCGGCTGGATATCCTCTATGTGGCGCCGGAGCGGCTGATGACGCCGCGGTTCCTTGATCTGCTCGAGCGGACGCGCGTGGGTCTCTTTGCGATTGACGAAGCGCATTGCGTATCGCAATGGGGACATGACTTCCGGCCCGAGTACATCCAGCTGTCGGTCCTGCACGAGCGCTTTCCGCGTGTTCCGCGTATCGCCTTGACGGCCACGGCCGATGCATTGACGCGCCAGGAGATTGTCGAGCGTCTGGCGCTGGACGAAGCGAGCGTCTTCATCTCAAGCTTCGACCGCCCCAATATCCGCTATCGGATCATCGAAAAGGACAACGCCCGGCTGCAGTTGCTCGCGTTCATCAAGGCAGAGCACATGAACGCGACTGGCGGGCACGACAGCGGCATCGTCTACTGCCTGTCACGCAAGAAGGTCGAGGATACCGCAGCGTGGCTGTCCAGCCACGGCATCAACGCGCTGGGCTATCACGCCGGCATGGACTCCCAGATTCGCCAGACGCACCAGGCCCGATTCCGCGAGGAAGAAGGGATCGTGATGGTAGCCACCATCGCTTTCGGCATGGGTATCGACAAGCCGGACGTACGCTTTGTGGCGCACCTGGACCTGCCCAAGAGCATGGAAGGGTACTACCAGGAAACCGGACGCGCGGGGCGCGACGGCCTGCCCGCCAATGCATGGATGGCATACGGGCTGGGCGATGTGGTGCAGCAGAAACGCATGATCGACGAGTCGGAAGCGGACGAGGCGCACAAGCGCGTCTCATCGTCCAAGCTCGATGCGTTGCTGGGTTTGTGTGAAACCGCTGGCTGCCGGCGTGTGCGCATCCTGGCGTACTTCGACGAGACGGCCGAGCCCTGTGGAAATTGCGATACCTGCCTGGAGCCACCTTCCACCTGGGATGGGACACGCGAGGCCCAGATGGCGCTGTCGTGCGTCTACCGCATCGCGCAGGCGAGCCGCGTCTATTTTGGCGCCACGCATCTGATCGACGTGCTGCGTGGCAATGCCAACGAGAAGATCCGGCAATGGGGGCATGACAAGGTGTCGACGTTCGGCATCGGCAAGGATCGCTCGGTATCCGAGTGGCACGCGATCTTCCGTCAGTTGATCGCACACGGGCTGCTGGTCATCGATCACGGTGGACACGGAGCGTTGCTGCTTGGCGATTCGGCGCGTGCCGTGCTCAAGGGTGAGGAATTGATCACCCTGCGCCGCCAGGTCAGCAAGCCGGGCAAGTCCGCCGACCGTGGCGCGCGCGGGGCGAGGATCGACCATACGGCGACGATGGATGCCGACATGCTGGCCAACTGGGAAGCGCTGCGCGGCTGGCGGACCACCACGGCGCGCGAGCACGGCGTGCCCGCCTATGTGATCTTCCATGACGCCACGCTGGGGGAACTGGCGCGCAGCGCACCCGAGTCGCTCGATGAGCTGGCGGAAGTGCCCGGAATCGGTGCGTCGAAACTCGAACGCTACGGCGAGGAAATCCTCGAAATCCTGCGCGCAGTGTGAGGCGTGAGGGTGCCGGGCGGATCTTCGGGTATACCGCTTGACCATTGCCAAGCGGCCTGCTAGAGTGCCAGATTCGAGTTTTTGGCTTTGGATTTCGCTCGTCTGTCGGATATGTGGACTTCGGTTTGCAACCGGGCAAGGCGACAGCGGGATCCTGGCGAGCTCGCGCTCTTTGGCAAGTCTGTCACTTCACAGCCCTTCCTCCAGAGCGTTCGCTCACCTTTCCCGTCCGAAACCCGTAGTTGCCCCTTATGTCGTCCGCTGGCAGAGGGGTGTTTTTGTAAAAACCAAGCTGGATTGAACAATGCCAACTATCAACCAACTGGTTCGCAAGCCGCGTGTCTCTGAAGTCATCAAGAGCAAGAGCCCAGCGCTTGAGAACTGCCCGCAGCGTCGCGGCGTGTGCACCCGCGTGTACACCACGACGCCGAAGAAGCCGAACTCGGCACTGCGTAAGGTCGCCAAGGTGCGCCTGACCAACGGTTTCGAAGTCATTTCGTACATCGGCGGTGAAGGCCACAACCTGCAGGAACACTCGGTCGTGCTGATTCGCGGCGGCCGTGTGAAGGACTTGCCGGGTGTGCGTTACCACATCGTCCGTGGCTCGCTGGATCTGCAAGGCGTGAAGGACCGCCGGCAGGCCCGTTCGAAGTACGGTGCGAAGCGTCCGAAGGCTGCCTAAGCTTCTACGCAAGCAATACCCGACAGAGCTGTGGCGCGAGTCATGGAGCTGTCACCAGGCGGCGGTACAACGGAGCGTTTTTGATGCGCCGTGCCGTCGAGTAAGTGGTCACCCGGCGAATTTGCCCATAAAACGAAGGCAAGCTAGTTGGTGACCGGAGAGCGGGAACAAGCAAGACCGCTTCTCAACTGAATCTAAAGGAAAAAAGATGCCACGTCGTCGTGAAGTCCCCAAGCGGGAAGTTCTGCCTGATCCGAAGTTCGGTAACGTTGAAGTTGCCAAGTTCATGAACGTGCTGATGCTGGACGGCAAGAAGTCGGTTGCCGAACGTATCGTCTACGGCGCGTTCGACCAGATCGAAAAGAAGGCAGGCAAGGCCCCCATCGAAGTGTTCTCCGTTGCGATCAACAACGTGAAGCCGGTGGTGGAAGTGAAGAGCCGTCGCGTGGGCGGCGCAAACTATCAGGTTCCGGTCGAAGTCCGTCCGTCGCGTCGTTTGGCATTGGCGATGCGTTGGCTGCGCGAGGCCGCGAAAAAACGCAGCGAGAAGTCGATGGCGCTGCGCCTGGCAGGTGAACTGCTTGAAGCTGCAGAAGGCCGTGGTGGCGCGATGAAGAAGCGCGACGAAGTGCACCGCATGGCCGAAGCCAACAAGGCGTTCTCGCACTTCCGCTTCTAAAGCGCGCGAGAAACATTGTTGGTTGCCGGGCGGGCTGTGTTTTTACACATCTCGCCCGTTTGTGTTAAGGGCGCAGACCATGAGATTTCTGCGCCTCATGGACGAATAGAGGATTAAAGTGGCTCGTAAGACTCCTATTGAGCGCTACCGTAACATCGGTATTTCGGCTCACATTGACGCGGGTAAAACCACCACGACCGAGCGGATCCTGTTCTACACCGGTGTGAACCACAAGATCGGTGAAGTGCATGATGGCGCGGCCACCATGGACTGGATGGAGCAGGAGCAGGAGCGCGGCATCACCATCACGTCTGCTGCGACCACCGCCTTCTGGAAGGGCATGGGCGGCAACTACCCCGAGCACCGCTTCAACATCATCGACACCCCGGGCCACGTGGACTTCACCATCGAGGTGGAGCGTTCCATGCGCGTGCTGGATGGCGCCTGCATGGTCTACTGCGCAGTGGGTGGCGTGCAGCCGCAGTCGGAAACCGTCTGGCGTCAGGCCAACAAGTACGGCGTGCCGCGTCTGGCGTTCGTCAACAAGATGGACCGTACCGGTGCGAACTTCTTCAAGGTCTACGACCAGCTGAAGACCCGCCTGAAGGCCAACCCGGTGCCAGTCGTGGTGCCGATCGGCGCTGAAGACGGCTTCCAGGGCGTTGTCGACCTGCTGGAAATGAAGGCGATCGTCTGGGACGAAGCCAGCCAGGGCGTGAAGTTCGAGTACCAGGACATCCCGGCCGAACTGCAAGCTACCGCTGACGAATGGCGCGAGAAGATGGTCGAGTCCGCCGCCGAAGCCAGCGAAGAGCTGATGGAAAAGTACCTGGGCGGCGAAGAGCTGACCCGCGCCGAGATCGTGAAGGCGCTGCGTGACCGTACCATCGCCTGCGAAATCCAGCCGATGCTGTGCGGCACCGCGTTCAAGAACAAGGGCGTGCAGCGTATGCTCGACGCCGTGATCGACTTCCTGCCGTCGCCGGTTGATATTCCGCCGGTCAAGGGTGTGGACGAGAGCGACGACGAGAAGAAGCTCGAGCGCAAGGCTGACGACAACGAGAAGTTCTCGGCGCTGGCGTTCAAGATCATGACCGACCCGTTCGTTGGTCAGCTGATCTTCTTCCGCGTGTACTCGGGCAAGATCAATTCGGGCGACACCGTGTACAACCCGGTGAAGCAGAAGAAGGAGCGTCTGGGCCGTATTCTGCAGATGCACGCCAACCAGCGCGAAGAAATCAAGGAAGTGCTGGCCGGTGACATCGCCGCCGCGGTGGGCCTGAAGGACGCCACCACGGGTGACACGCTGTGCGACCCCGCTGCCCCGATCGTGCTCGAGCGCATGGTGTTCCCGGAGCCGGTGATCTCGCAGGCTGTCGAGCCGAAGACCAAGGCTGACCAGGAAAAGATGGGCATCGCCCTGAACCGCCTGGCCGCTGAAGATCCGTCGTTCCGCGTGCGTACCGATGAAGAATCGGGCCAGACCATCATTTCGGGCATGGGCGAGCTCCACCTCGAAATTCTGGTCGACCGCATGAAGCGCGAATTCGGCGTGGAAGCCAACATCGGCGCGCCGCAGGTTGCCTACCGCGAAACCATTCGCAAGAAGGCCGAGGACGTCGAGGGCAAGTTCGTCAAGCAGTCGGGCGGCCGTGGCCAGTACGGTCACGCCGTGATCACGCTGGAACCGCAAGAGCCGGGCAAGGGCTTCGAATTCATCGACGCCATCAAGGGCGGTGTGATTCCTCGCGAATACATCCCGGCGGTCGAGAAGGGTATCGTCGACACGCTGCCGGCCGGTATCCTGGCTGGCTTCCCGGTGGTGGACGTGAAGGTCACGCTGACGTTCGGTTCGTACCACGATGTGGACTCGAATGAAAACGCGTTCCGCATGGCCGGCTCGATGGCTTTCAAGGAAGCCATGCGCAAGGCCAGCCCGGTTCTGCTCGAGCCGATGATGGCCGTGGAAGTGGAAACGCCGGAAGACTACACGGGTACCGTGATGGGCGACTTGTCGTCCCGCCGCGGCATCGTGCAGGGCATGGACGACATGGTGGGCGGCGGCAAGATCATCAAGGCCGAAGTCCCGCTGTCGGAAATGTTCGGTTACTCGACCGCGCTGCGCTCGGCCACGCAAGGCCGCGCCACCTACACCATGGAATTCAAGCACTACGCTGAGGCACCGAAGAACATCGCCGAAGCTGTGATGACGGCCAAGGGCAAGTAATAAAACGCTGTACCGCCACGCATGATCTGCGTGGCGGTGTAAAGAATCGAATCAGACTGTATTCCATTAGGAGCTGAAACATGGCAAAGGAAAAGTTCGAGCGGACCAAGCCGCACGTGAACGTAGGTACGATTGGTCACGTTGACCACGGCAAGACGACGCTGACGGCAGCGATTGCCACGGTGCTGGCAGCCAAGTTCGGTGGCGCAGCCAAGAAGTACGACGAAATCGACGCAGCGCCGGAAGAGAAGGCACGCGGCATCACGATCAACACCGCGCACGTGGAATACGAGACGGCCAACCGTCACTACGCCCACGTTGACTGCCCGGGCCACGCTGACTATGTGAAGAACATGATCACGGGCGCTGCGCAGATGGACGGCGCGATTCTGGTGTGCTCGGCCGCTGACGGCCCGATGCCGCAGACGCGTGAGCACATCCTGCTGGCCCGTCAGGTTGGCGTGCCGTACATCATCGTGTTCCTGAACAAGTGCGACATGGTGGACGACGCCGAGCTGCTCGAGCTGGTGGAAATGGAAGTGCGCGAGCTGCTGTCGAAGTACGAATTCCCGGGCGACGACACGCCGATCATCAAGGGTTCGGCCAAGCTGGCGCTGGAAGGCGACAAGGGCGAACTGGGTGAAGTGGCAATCATGAACCTGGCCGACGCGCTGGACACGTACATCCCGACGCCGGAGCGCGCTGTGGACGGTACGTTCCTGATGCCGGTGGAAGACGTGTTCTCGATCTCGGGCCGCGGTACCGTGGTGACCGGTCGTATCGAGCGTGGCGTGATCAAGGTCGGTGAAGAAATCGAAATCGTGGGTATCCGCCCGACGGTGAAGACGATCTGCACGGGCGTGGAAATGTTCCGCAAGCTGCTGGATCAAGGCCAGGCTGGTGACAACGTTGGTCTGCTGCTGCGCGGCACGAAGCGCGAAGACGTGGAGCGTGGTCAAGTTCTGTGCAAGCCGGGCTCGATCAAGCCGCACACGCACTTCACGGGTGAGGTGTACATTCTGTCGAAGGACGAAGGTGGTCGTCACACGCCGTTCTTCAACAACTACCGCCCGCAGTTCTATTTCCGTACGACCGACGTGACTGGCTCGATCGAGCTGCCGAAGGACAAGGAAATGGTCATGCCGGGTGACAACGTGTCGATCACCGTCAAGCTGATCGCCCCGATCGCCATGGAAGAAGGTCTGCGCTTCGCTATCCGCGAAGGTGGCCGTACCGTCGGCGCCGGCGTTGTGGCAAAGATCCTCGACTAAGCAATCTTCCTGGGACATGCCCGCGGGCATGTCCCCTTTTATCCGGGCCACTGGCCCATCGCTCTTTTAAGGAACAATCATGCAGAACCAGAAGATCCGTATCCGCCTGAAGGCTTTCGACTATCGCCTGATCGACCAGTCGGCAGCCGAAATCGTGGATACCGCCAAGCGTACCGGTGCTATCGTCAAGGGTCCCGTGCCCCTGCCGACCCGTATCCAGCGCTTCGACATCCTGCGTTCGCCGCACGTCAACAAGACCAGCCGCGATCAGTTCGAGATCCGCACTCACCAGCGCCTGATGGACATCGTCGACCCGACCGATAAGACCGTCGACGCGCTGATGAAGCTCGACCTGCCGGCAGGCGTGGACGTCGAGATCAAGGTGTAAATATGTTTCGGGCCGCATCGGCGGCCTGTTGCAGCAAAACGGCGAACTTCGGTTCGCCGTTTTTGTTTTGTGGTGACCCGGTTTCTTGCCTGGCTCAGCCCCGACCGCGTCGTCGCAAAGTTTCTCCCGGGCACTCCCCAAACGCACGCCGGTATTCGACGCTGAATCGCCCCAGGTGAGCAAAGCCCCAGCGCAACGCGGCGGCCGTTACCGAAGACAGCGTTGCGTCATTGAGCAGATCCTGCCTCACCCGTTCCAGGCGGACCGTGCGCAGATAGGTCATCGGGCTCAGGCCCCGATGCTCGCGGAATCCCGCATACAGGCTGCGCAGACTGACCCCCGCCATCTCGGCGAGCAGCGCGGGCGTCACCGCTGCATCGGCGTGGGCATGGATGTATTCCTCGACAACCTTCACGTGCCTTGGCGCTAGCGGCTTGCCGTGTTCGCGTAACACGTCGGACAGGCTGTGCGGCTGGAACGTCAGCAATGTGCCGATTGCCAATTGCTCGAGCTGGCAGGCAGTTAGCGGGTGGCTCGCGGTTTGCGGCGCGTGGTTCAAGGTGTCGGCCAGATACTGGACGAGCGACTGCCACCCCGTGTTGCGCCAGGCCATGCCGAGCTGGAAGCGCAGCGGCTGGTTCGGTCGCCGGCCCAGATATGCCGCGCAAACGCGTTCCAGGGCGCTGCGCTCGATGCGTACGATGAGTTGGTCGTTGTCGGCGCTCCACCGCATCCGCAGGGGTTCGCTCGGTGTCAGCACCGAGGCGCATTCCGAATCCGAGACAACGTGCTGCCCGCCGCAGTGAATATCCGCCTGGCCAGCCATCGGCATCTGTATCAGCAAGAAATCGCCTAGCGGGCCTGGGTCGATGGTCACGTCTCCGCCGTAACTGAGCCGGTTGAAGGACACTGCGCCCACGGGCACGTGATGCATTCGCGCACGCAGCGCATTGCCATGCAGGGTGAGTCGATGGGGCTTGAAGACCGACGCTACCCGTGCACGCGTGGTGTCGAGGTCGTCCGAATCGAACACCAGACGGCCGGTGTCGTGAAGCAGGGCACCTGCCAGCGGCACCATGGCCGGGGCAGTGGGGGGCATCTGCGGCATGTCTCGCTCCTGGCGGGGCCGGCCCGGGCGCTGCCGCTTCTGCCGGTGGATCGCCACCTTGACCGAACGTGCGCGCCGCGTGATTCCGGCTGTTGTCAGCCGGCTGGCACAGTGCGCAGCGGCTGATTCGCTGCGCACCACTATAGCGGATTCGTCCCCGGCCCCTACGTCCCCCTTGAACGGGGACGCACTTTCCTGCACTAATCGGATAGCCGCTGCACTAGGCGGCTAGTTTGCTGCGGTGCGGGTCTCCGATCATGTAGGCAACGGCGGGGCACGCACGGCGGCCATACCCACAAAACATACAGGAGCAAAAGGCATGGGCCAGACCATCCAGATCCAGACCCAGGACGGCAACTTAAGTGGCTATCTCGCCACTCCGGCAGTAGGTAAGGGCCCGGGCATCGTGCTGTGCCAGGAGATCTTCGGCGTCAACGCCACCATGCGGCAGGTGGCCGACTACTACGCCGAGGAAGGCTATACCGTGCTGGTGCCGGATCTGTTCTGGCGCATCAAGCCCGGGATCGAGCTAACCGACCGCGGGGCGGACTTCCAGCGTGCACTCGGCTTGTACCAGCAATTTGACGAAGATAAGGGCGTACAGGACGTCGGCGCCGCTCTCGCCACGCTGCGCCAACGCCCCGAATGCGCTGGCCAGACCGGTGTGCTCGGCTTCTGCCTCGGCGGTAAGCTGGCCTATCTGGCGGCGTGCCGACTGCCGGACGTAGCCTGTGCCGTCGGTTACTACGGGGTTGGTATCGAGCGCGCGCTTGGCGAGGCCAGAAACATCCGTGGCCGGCTGGTACTGCATGTCGCCGAGCGCGATGGCTTCTGCCCGCCCGAGGCGCAGGCGAGCATCCGTGAAGCGCTGTCCGGCCAGCCAGGTGTCGAGTTGTACGTCTATCCGGGGATGGATCACGCCTTTGCGCGCGCCGGCGGCGAGCACTTCGACAAGGCCTCGGCCCTGATGGCGCACCAGCGTTCGATCGCGGCGTTCCGCGCCGAGATGGGCCCACACTACGATTTCTCCGCGCTGTGGGACAAGCATTGCGAGTACGAATTCGCCACGCGCGATGTCGATGCCACGATGGCGACGATGGTGGCCGAGCCATACGTCAACCACATCCCGACGATGACCGGTGGCGTGGGCTACCGGCAGCTCAAGCGCTTCTACCAGCACCACTTCGTCCACAGCAATCCGCCCGACACCACGCTGATTCCGCTGTCCCGCACGATCGGCGCCAGCCAGGTAGTGGACGAGATCCTCTTCTGCTTTACCCACACCTGCGAGATCGACTGGATGCTCCCCGGCGTGCCTCCAACCGGCAAGCGCGTCGAGATCCCGCTGATCGCCATCATCAAGTTCCGTGGCGACAAGCTCTATCACGAGCATATCTACTGGGACCAGGCCAGCGTGCTGGTACAGGTGGGCCTGCTCGATCCCAAGGGGCTGCCCGTGGCCGGAATCGAGACGGCACGCAAGCTGCTGGACGAAACGCTGCCATCCAACACGCTGATGGCGCGCTGGAGCGAGAGCGAAGGCAAGTAACGCCCCCGGCCCACGTCGCGGAACGGGCGGAACGCGGGGACGGCACGTCAGAGGCCGCCCCGCACATCAACCGAGGAGACACCATCATGCAAGGCTTGCAGGACAAGGTAGCCATCGTCACAGGCGGCGCCACACTGATCGGCGCGGGGGTTGCCCGCGCATTTGCCGAAGCGGGTACCCGCGTGGCGATTCTCGATATCGACGCTGCCGGCGGCGAGCGTGTGGCGGCATCGTTGGGGCCGATGGCCATGTTCGTGCCCACCGACATCACCCAGGACGATCAGGTCCGCAGCGCGGTCGCGCAGGTGGTCAGCCGCTTTGGCGGCGTGGATTTTCTGGTCAACCTGGCCTGCACCTACCTGGATGATGGTTTTCGCTCTTCCCGTGCTGACTGGCTGGCGGCTCTCGATGTGAACGTGGTGTCCGGCGTCATGCTGGCGCAGGCCGTGCACCCGCACATGCGCACGCGTGGCGGCGGTGCCATCGTCAATTTCACCAGCATCTCGGCACGGGTCGCGCAGACCGGACGCTGGCTCTATCCGGTCTCCAAGGCCGCCATGGCGCAACTGACGCGCAGCATGGCGATGGACCTCGCGCCGGACCGCATCCGCGTCAATGCCGTCTCGCCGGGATGGACCTGGTGCCGGCTGATGGACGAAGTCAGCGGTGGCAACCGCGCGCGCACCGATGCTGTGGCCGCGCCCTTCCACATGCTCGGACGCGTTGGTGAGCCGGACGAGGTCGCACAGGTGGTCCTGTTTCTCTGCTCGGATCACGCCAGCTTCGTCACCGGAGCGGACTACGCGGTGGATGGCGGATACGCCGCCATGGGCCCTGAACAGAACGTGCCGGCCATCGGCAAGCTGGCTGGCTGAATCGCCTTCCGAAAACAGATCACGGAGACAACCATGAGCCAACGTATTGCCATCGTCGGTGCCGGCCAGTCCGGATTGCAGATGGCCCTGGGGCTGCAGGCCAGAGGCTATCGGGTGACTTTGCTGTCTAATCGCACCGCGGACCAGATTCGCGCGGGAAAGGTGATGTCCAGCCAATGCATGTTCGATCGCGCGCTGCAGACCGAGCGCGATCTCGATCTCAATTGGTGGGAGGAAGCGTGCCCGCCCGTGGAAGGTATCGGCCTGGCCATTCCCCATCCGGAACGGCATGGCGAGAAGCTGATCGACTGGGCGGCCCCGCTAGACCGCGTGGCGCAGGCAGTGGACCAGCGCCTGAAGATGCCGGCGTGGATGGATGCCTTCGTCGAACGCGGCGGCGATCTGCGCATTGTCGATGTCGGGCTGGATGAACTGGAAGCCCTCACGCTCGAGCACGACCTGGTGCTGCTGGCCGCCGGCAAGGGGGAGATCGTGAGCCGCTTCGAGCGCGACGCCGCACGCAGCCCTTTCAGTGCGCCCCAGCGCGCGCTGGCGCTGACGTACGTCACGGGCATGGTGCCGCGCACACCTTTCTCGCGGGTTTGCTTCAACCTGATCCCGGGGGTAGGGGAGTACTTCGTGTTCCCAGCGCTCACGCTATCCGGGCCATGCGAGATCATGGTGTTCGAAGGGGTTCCGGGCGGCGACATGGACCGCTGGTCCGAAGCGCGTACGCCGGAAGCGCACCTTGAGGAGAGCCTGCGCATTCTGCGTACCTATCTGCCCTGGGAGGCCGAGCGTTGCGATCACGTGGCGCTGACCGATGCCAATGGCATCCTGTCGGGCCGCTTCGCGCCGACGGTGCGCAAGCCGGTGTTGACCCTGCCTTCCGGTCGACTGGTATTCGGAATGGCCGACGCCGTGGTCGTCAACGATCCCATCACTGGCCAGGGCTCGAACAACGCCGCCAAGTGCTGCAAGGTGTATCTGGACGCCATCCTCGCGCGGGATGGGCTTCCCTATGACGCGGACTGGATGAACCAGACGTTCGAGCGGTACTGGGCGTATGCGGGCGATGTGGTCAACTGGACCAACTCGCTGCTGACCCCGCCGCCGCCTCATATCCTCGGCCTCCTGGGCGCCGCGGGCCAGTCGCCGGCATTGGCCGCGCGCATTGCCAACGGATTCGACAATCCACCGGACTTCTTCCCGTGGTGGTCCGATCCGGTGGCATGTCAGCAGTTGATTGACCAGCAACTGGCCAAGGCAGCGTGACATGGACTCGACCAAGATAGTCGCAAGCGCGCCGGCGGGCGCGCCCGATCCCCGGGCCTTGCGAAGGGTCTGCGGACGGTTCGCGACGGGCGTGGCGATCATTGGCGCGTGCGCCCCGCAAGGCCGGCCGGTGGGGCTGACCGTGAACTCGTTCGCCTCGCTGTCGCTGGATCCGCCGCTGATCGTTTGGAGCCTGGCGCGCCATTCGCCCAATGTGGCCCTGTTCCAGTCAGGAGAGGCCTTCGGCGTGAGCATCCTCCGGGCAGGGCACGACGAACTGGCGCGTCGATTCGCCAGACCCCAGCCTGACAAGTTCGCCGGCGTGCCGCACTGGCGCTGTCCGCGTGGCGTGCCGTATCTTGACGAGGCGCTCGCGACGCTCTCGTGCCGTGTCGAGCGTGCCGACCCGCTCGGCGATCACCTGCTGATCGTCGGTGCAGTAGAGGATTTTGCCGCCTCCGATGGTGATCCGCTGGTGTTCTATGGGGGTGATTTCGTCCGCGTGGCCGCCTGAAATGCACACTTCGGCAGCCATCGCGCCGCCACGAGTTGGCTTTACGCCGCAATTTCGCCGAATTCTGCCACTACAGATGTGGTTCTGCGCGGGATTCGGCAATTGAACTTGCCCTTTCCAAGCTCCTGCGATATAGTGTAAGGCTACCCGTTTCTCCGGGTAGCGGGGGCCGTTTTGGTCGTGCGCAATTTCTTTCGCGCAACCCGCACTCACACAGTTTTCGTGTATCAATCAGCCCCGGCCAATCGCAGCTGGGAATGGAGCAAACCATGAGCCTTGGCCTTGTAGGTCGCAAGGTTGGCATGACCCGTATTTTCACGGACGACGGTGATTCGATTCCCGTTACCGTGGTCGAGGTCGGCGACAACCGCGTGACGCAAATCAAGACGGACGAGACCGACGGTTACACCGCCGTTCAAGTCACCTTTGGCAGCCGACGCGCAAGCCGCGTTACCAAGCCGCTGGCGGGTCACCTCGCCAAAGCCGGTGTGGAAGCTGGCGAAGTCATCAAAGAATTCCGCATCGATGCAGCCAAGGCTGCCGAGCTGCAAGCTGGCAGCTCGCTCTCCGTCGACCTGTTCCAGGTTGGCCAGAAGATCGACGTGCAGGGCGTGAGCATCGGTAAGGGCTACGCCGGTACCATCAAGCGCTACCACTTCGCATCGGGTCGTGCCACCCACGGTAACTCGCGTTCGCACAACGTTCCGGGTTCCATCGGTATGGCGCAGGATCCGGGCCGCGTGTTCCCGGGCAAGCGCATGACGGGTCACCTGGGTGACGTTACCCGCACCGTGCAAAACCTCGAGATCGCCAAGATCGACGCAGAGCGCAAGCTGCTGCTGGTCAAGGGCGCCATCCCCGGTTCCAAGGGCGGCAAGGTCATCGTGACCCCGGCCGTCAAGGCCAAAGCTTAAGGAGCGCATGTAATGGAACTCAAGCTCCTCCAGGACAACGGTCAAATCGGCGCCGGCGTTGCCGCGTCTGCCGAAGTGTTCGGCCGTGACTACAACGAAGCCCTCGTTCACCAGATCGTCGTCGCTTACCAGGCCAACGCGCGTAGCGGTAACCGTAAGCAGAAGGATCGTGAAGAGGTCAAGCACACGACCAAGAAGCCGTGGCGCCAGAAGGGTACGGGCCGTGCTCGTGCCGGTATGTCGTCCTCGCCCCTGTGGCGTGGCGGTGGCCGTATCTTCCCGAATTCGCCGGAAGAGAACTTCAGCCAGAAGGTCAACAAGAAGATGTTCCGTGCCGGTATGCGCTCGATTTACTCGCAGCTCGCACGTGAAGGTCGTATCAACGTGGTGGACGGTTTCGCTGTCGACGCGCCCAAGACCAAGCTCTTGGCTGACAAGTTCAAGGCCATGGGCCTGGACTCGGTGCTGATCATCACCGACAACCTCGACGAGAACCTCTACCTGGCTTCGCGCA
Organism: Cupriavidus sp. HY129; assembly: GCF_059492215.1. NCBI lineage: Bacteria > Pseudomonadati > Pseudomonadota > Betaproteobacteria > Burkholderiales > Burkholderiaceae > Cupriavidus > Cupriavidus sp. HY129. Next base: position 3,263,498 of record NZ_CP083254.1, on the reverse strand, counting down.
ACCTGCCGAACGTGGCAGTCGTGGAGCCGCGTCATGCTGATCCGCTGTCGCTCGTGCACTACAAGAAGGTGCTGGTGACGAAGGCGGCTGTCGCGCAGATCGAGGAGTTGCTGAAATGACGCAAGTAGCCAAGAACGATCATCGTTTGATGCAGGTGCTGCTCGCGCCGGTGGTTTCCGAAAAGGCAACCCTGGTAGCCGACAAGAATGAACAAGTCGTGTTCGAAGTGGCTCGCGATGCCAACAAGGCAGAAGTGAAGGCCGCAGTCGAACTGCTGTTCAAGGTCGAGGTGCAGTCCGTTCAGATCCTGAACCAGAAGGGCAAGCAAAAGCGCTTTGGCCGCTTCATGGGCCGTCGCAACCACGTGAAGAAAGCTTACGTGTCGCTGAAGCCGGGTCAGGAAATCAATTTTGAAGCGGAGGCCAAGTAATCATGGCACTCGTCAAGACCAAGCCGACTTCCCCGGGCCGTCGCTCGATGGTGAAGGTGGTCAACAAGGACCTTCACAAGGGCGCCCCGCACGCTCCGCTGCTGGAAAAGCAATTCCAGAAGTCGGGCCGTAACAACAATGGTCATATCACCACCCGCCACAAGGGCGGTGGTCATAAGCACCACTACCGCGTGGTCGACTTCAAGCGCAACGACAAGGACGGCATCGCCGCCAAGGTCGAGCGCCTGGAATACGATCCGAACCGCAGCGCGAACATCGCGCTGGTGCTGTTCGCCGACGGCGAGCGCCGCTACATCATTGCCACGAAGGGCATGGTGGCTGGCCAAGCCCTGATGAACGGCTCGGAAGCGCCGATCAAGGCTGGTAACAACCTGCCGATCCGCAACATCCCGGTTGGTACCACGATCAACAACGTGGAAATCCTGCCTGGCAAGGGAGCGCAAGTTGCGCGTGCTGCTGGTGGTTCCGCCGTGCTGCTGGCCCGCGAAGGCCTGTACGCTCAGGTTCGTCTGCGCTCCGGTGAAGTGCGTCGCGTGCATATCGAATGCCGCGCCACCATCGGTGAAGTGGGCAACGAAGAGCACAGCCTGCGCGTCATCGGCAAGGCCGGTGCAACCCGCTGGCGCGGTATTCGCCCGACCGTTCGCGGCGTGGTGATGAACCCGGTCGACCACCCGCATGGTGGTGGTGAAGGCAAGACTGCTGCTGGTCGCGATCCTGTGTCGCCGTGGGGTACCCCTGCTAAGGGTTACCGTACCCGCAGCAACAAGCGCACGGACAGCATGATCGTCCAGCGCCGCCACAAGCGCTAATCGGTAGGTAGGAGCTAAAGATATGACTCGTTCCGCAAAAAAGGGTCCGTTCTGCGACGGCCACCTGCTGAAGAAGGTGGAAGCGGCCGTTGGCGGCAAGGACAAGAAGCCCATCAAGACATGGTCGCGTCGTTCGACCATTCTGCCGGACTTCATCGGCCTGACGATCGCCGTGCACAACGGCCGTCAACACGTGCCGGTGTACGTGACGGAAAACATGGTTGGCCACAAGCTCGGCGAATTTGCGATCACTCGCACGTTCAAGGGCCACGCGGCTGACAAGAAAGCGAAGAGGTAAGGTGCCATCATGGAAGTGAAAGCGATTCATCGCGGTGCCCGCATCTCCGCCCAGAAGACGCGTCTGGTTGCTGACCAGATCCGTGGTCTGCCGATCGAGCGTGCGCTCAACATCCTGGCTTTCAGCCCGAAGAAGGCCGCCGGGATCGTGAAGAAGGTGGTCGAATCGGCCATCGCCAACGCTGAGCACAACGAAGGCGCTGACATCGACGAGCTGAAGGTCAAATCGATCTTCGTCGACAAGGCAACCTCGCTCAAGCGCTTCACCGCACGGGCGAAGGGCCGCGGCAACCGCATCGAGAAACAAACCTGTCACATCACTGTGACGCTCGGCAACTAAGGAGTCACGATGGGACAGAAGATTCATCCGACTGGCTTCCGTCTGGCCGTCAGCCGTAACTGGGCTTCGCGTTGGTACGCCAACAACACGAAGTTCGCCGGCATGCTGAAAGAAGACATCGAAGTTCGCGAGTTTCTGAAGAAGAAGCTCAAGAACGCATCGGTTGGCCGCGTCGTGATCGAGCGTCCTGCCCGTAATGCACGTATCACCATTTACAGCTCGCGTCCGGGCGTGGTGATCGGCAAGAAGGGTGAGGACATCGAACTGCTGAAGGCCGAGCTGCAACGTCGCATGGGTGTGCCCGTGCACGTGAACATCGAGGAAATCCGCAAGCCGGAAACCGATGCGCAGCTGATCGCCGATTCGATCACGCAGCAGCTCGAGCGCCGCATCATGTTCCGTCGTGCGATGAAGCGCGCGATGCAGAACGCGATGCGTCTGGGTGCCCAAGGCATCAAGATCATGAGCTCGGGTCGTCTGAACGGTATCGAAATCGCACGTACCGAGTGGTACCGCGAAGGCCGTGTGCCCCTGCACACCCTGCGCGCCGACATCGACTACGGCTTCTCCGAAGCCGAAACCACCTACGGCATCATCGGTGTCAAGGTGTGGGTCTACAAGGGTGATCACCTGGGCCGCAACGATGCGCCTGTGGTTGAAGAGCCGCAAGAAGACCGTCGTCGTCGCCCGGGTCGTCCGGAAGGCCGTCGCCGCGAAGGTGAAGGCCGTCCGGCTGGTAACCGCCGCGGTGGTGCCGGTGCTGGTCGTCGTGCTGCGCCTGGCGCAGATGCGAAGAGTGGAGAATAACAATGCTGCAACCGAAGCGTAGGAAGTATCGCAAGGAGCAGAAGGGCCGCAACACGGGTAAGGCTACCCGTGGTAACGCCGTGTCTTTCGGCGAATTCGGCCTGAAGGCAATGGGCCGTGGTCGCCTGACCGCTCGTCAGATCGAGTCGGCACGTCGTGCGATGACCCGTCACATCAAGCGTGGCGGCCGCATCTGGATCCGGATTTTCCCGGACAAGCCGATCTCGAAGAAGCCTGCCGAAGTTCGTATGGGTAACGGTAAGGGCAACCCGGAATACTACGTGGCTGAAATTCAGCCGGGCAAGATGCTGTACGAAATGGATGGCGTGAGCGAAGAGCTGGCGCGTGAGGCGTTCCGCCTCGCGGCCGCCAAGCTGCCGATCGCCACGAATTTCGTGGTGCGTCAGGTCGGTACGTAAGGAGAGTTAGGGATGAAAGCATCCGAACTGCGCGGCAAGGACGCCGCAGGCCTGAACCAGGAGCTCTCCGAGCTGCTGAAGGCCCAATTTAGCCTGCGCATGCAAAAGGCCACCCAACAGCTGCAGAACACCAGCCAGCTGAAGAAGGTGCGCAAGGACATCGCGCGTGTGCAAACCGTGCTGACCGAAAAGGCGAACGCGAAATGACTGAAGCTGCGAAGACTGAAACGTCGCTTCGCCGTACCCTCGTGGGTCGTGTCGTGAGCGACAAGATGGACAAGACCGTGACGGTCCTGATCGAAAACCGCGTCAAGCACCCCCTGTACGGCAAGTACGTGCTGCGTTCGAAGAAGTACCACGCACACGACGAAGCCAACCAGTACAAGGAAGGCGACAAGGTCGAGATCCAGGAAACCCGTCCGCTGTCGCGGACCAAGTCCTGGGTGGTTTCCCGGCTGGTAGAAGCTGCGCGCGTCATCTAAACACAACAGTGTCGCGATGACTTGCAAGTCCAGGGTTATATGCTATAATCCTGGACTTCCGCTTTGTTGCGCTTGCCCTTGCAGTATCACCCGGGCGGGCCTGTGAAGCGAGCCAGGGTCTGGCGCTCCATGTTTTACGGGGCAACAGGCACTACCGACTTCCAAGTTGATCAACCCAAGCGGTGCGGGGCGCAATGCCAGGTACCGACGGGACCAAGACTGACCGGCGGGCTTCGTATATAGAAAGTCTGGCGGATTAAGTTGGGAAGATAACACCATGATTCAGACAGAAAGCCGGCTCGAAGTGGCCGATAACACCGGTGCGCGCGAAGTGCTGTGCATCAAGGTACTGGGTGGGTCCAAGCGCCGCTATGCGAGCGTGGGCGACATCATCAAGGTGACCGTGAAGGACGCAGCGCCGCGCGGTCGCGTGAAGAAGGGCGACATCTACAACGCAGTCGTCGTGCGTACCGCCAAGGGCGTGCGCCGCGCTGATGGTTCGCTCGTCAAGTTCGACGGCAATGCTGCTGTCCTGCTGAACAACAAGCTCGAGCCGATCGGCACCCGTATCTTCGGGCCGGTGACTCGTGAACTCCGTACCGAGCGCTTCATGAAGATCGTGTCGCTCGCTCCGGAAGTGCTGTAAGGAGCCGCCATGAACAAGATTCGCAAAGGCGACGAAGTCATCGTGCTGACCGGTAAGGACAAGGGCAAGCGCGGCACGGTGCAAGCAGTGCAGGGTGACAAGGTCGTGGTTGAAGGTGTGAACGTTGCCAAGAAGCACGCTCGCCCGAACCCGATGCTGGGCACCACCGGTGGTGTGGTCGACAAGCTCATGCCGCTGCATATTTCCAACGTTGCGCTCGTAGATGCCAATGGCAAGCCGTCGCGCGTCGGTATCAAGGTCGAAGACGGCAAGCGCGTGCGCGTGCTGAAGACGACCGGTGCCGTCCTGGCCGCTTGATTCTGGGCACAGATAGGAGTTGAGCATGACAGCACGTCTGCAAGAGTTTTACAAAGAACAGGTTGTGCCGGCGCTGATGAAGCAGTTCGGCTACAAGTCGGTCATGGAAGTGCCGCGTTTCACCAAGATCACCCTGAACATGGGCCTTGGCGAAGCCATCAATGACAAGAAGGTCATTGAACTGGCCGTTGGCGACCTGACCAAGATCGCCGGTCAGAAGCCTGTGGTGACGAAGGCCAAGAAGGCCATCGCCGGCTTCAAGATCCGTCAGGGCTACCCCATCGGTGCGATGGTGACCCTGCGCGGTGAGCGTATGTTCGAATTCCTGGATCGTTTCGTGACCGTGGCCCTGCCGCGCGTGCGTGACTTCCGTGGTGTGTCGGGCAAATCGTTCGACGGTCGTGGTAACTACAACATCGGTGTGAAAGAGCAGATCATTTTCCCCGAAATTGAGTACGACAAGATCGACGCACTGCGTGGTCTGAACATCAGCATCACGACGACGGCTAAGAACGACGAGGAAGCCAAGGCTCTCCTGAATGCGTTCAAGTTCCCGTTCCGTAATTAAGGGGTAACCGTGGCTAAACTGGCTCTGATTGAACGTGAGAAGAAGCGCGCAAAGCTCGTGGCGAAGTACGCCGACAAGCGCGCAAACCTCAAGGCCATTATTGACGACCAAGAAAAGTCGGAAGAAGAGCGTTATCTGGCGCGCCTCGAGCTGCAAAAGCTCCCGCGCAACGCGAACCCGACTCGCCAGCGTAATCGCTGCGCGATCACCGGTCGTCCCCGCGGTACCTTCCGCAAGTTTGGCCTGGCGCGTAACAAGATTCGTGAAATCGCCTTCAAGGGCGAAATTCCGGGTCTGACGAAAGCCAGCTGGTAATTACGCACAGGCTACAGGAGAAACAGTATGAGCATGAGCGATCCTATCGCCGATATGCTGACGCGCATTCGCAACGCCCAGGGCGTGCAGAAGGCGTCGGTGGTCATGCCCTCGTCCAAACTGAAGGCTGCGATCGCCAAAGTCCTGAAGGACGAAGGCTACGTCGAAGACTTCTCGGTGCAGGAAGAAGGCGGCAAGGCGCAACTGACCATTGGTCTGAAGTATTACGCCGGCCGTCCGGTTATCGAGCGCATTGAGCGCGTTTCGAAGCCCGGTCTGCGCGTGTACAAGGGCCGCAGCGACATTCCCCAAGTGATGAACGGCCTGGGCGTAGCGATCATCTCGACCCCCCAGGGTCTGATGACCGACCGCAAGGCACGTGCCACTGGCGTGGGCGGCGAAGTTCTCTGCTACGTCGCGTAAGGAGCAAACATGTCCCGTGTAGGTAAGGCTCCCATCGCGCTGCCGAAAGGCGCGGAAGTTAATGTGGCGGCTGGCGTGCTCTCCGTGAAGGGCCCGCTCGGTACGCTGTCCCAGCCGATTCATAGCCTGGTGAAGGTCAACGTTGCCGAAGGCACGCTGACGTTCGAACCGGCCGACGAATCGCGCGAAGCTAACGCCCTGCAAGGCACCATGCGCGCGCTGGCCGCGAACATGGTCAAGGGCGTGACCACCGGTTTCGAGCGCAAGCTGCAGCTGGTTGGCGTGGGTTACCGCGCTCAACTGCAGGGCGCCGCTCTGAAGCTCCAGCTTGGTTTCTCGCACGACGTGATCCATGAGATGCCGGAAGGCGTGAAGGCGGAAACGCCGACGCAGACCGAGATCATCATCAAGGGTGCGGACAAGCAGAAAGTCGGTCAGGTTGCCGCGGAAGTTCGCGCGTACCGTCCGCCTGAGCCCTACAAGGGCAAGGGTGTTCGCTACGCTGACGAGCGCGTCATCCTGAAGGAAACCAAGAAGAAGTAAGGGGTGCAATGATGAACAAGAAAGACGCTCGTTTGCGCCGTGCACGTCAGACCCGCGCCAAGATCGCGGAACTGAAGGTGAATCGTCTGACCGTGTTCCGTACGAATTCGCATATTTACGCTCAGGTGTACTCGCCGTGCGGCACGCAAGTGCTGGCTTCGGCTTCGACCGCCGAGGCAGAAGTGCGCAAGGAACTGAATGGCAACGGCGCTACCGTCGCTGCCGCCACCGTGGTGGGCAAGCGTGTTGCCGAGAAGGCAAAGGCTGCCGGCGTGGAAACCGTCGCGTTCGATCGCGCTGGCTTCCGCTTCCACGGCCGCGTGAAGGCTCTGGCTGACGCTGCGCGCGAAGCCGGCCTCAAGTTCTAAGCGCTCACAGAGAGATACGTCATGGCAAAGATGCAAGCAAAAGTCCAACAGGACGAACGCGACGACGGCCTCCGCGAGAAGATGATCTCGGTCAACCGTGTCACCAAAGTGGTGAAGGGTGGTCGTATCCTCGGTTTCGCTGCGCTGACCGTGGTGGGTGACGGCGATGGCCGCATCGGCATGGGCAAGGGCAAGGCCAAGGAAGTTCCGGTGGCCGTGCAGAAGGCAATGGACGAAGCCCGTCGCAAGATGGTCAAGGTCGCACTGAAGAACGGCACGCTGCAGCACGAAGTTGTTGGTCGTCACGGCGCAGCCAAGGTTCTGATGATGCCCGCCAAGGAAGGTACCGGCGTGATCGCCGGCGGCCCGATGCGCGCGATCTTCGAAGTGATGGGTGTGACGAACGTTGTGACCAAGTCGCACGGTTCGACGAACCCTTACAACATGGTTCGTGCCACCCTCGATGGTCTGACCAAGATGAGCACGCCGGCAGAAATCGCCGCCAAGCGTGGCAAGTCGGTTGAAGACATCCTCGGCTAAGGTGAACGAAATGTCGCAGAAAACCGTAAAAGTGCAACTCGTGCGCAGCCTGATCGGCACGCGCGAGGATCATCGCGCCACCGTTCGTGGCCTGGGCCTGCGCCGTCTGAACTCCGTTTCGGAGCTGCAGGACACGCCCGCCGTGCGCGGCATGATCAACAAGGTCTCGTACCTGGTCAAGGTTCTGGCCTGATCGGGACTTGGAGAGCAACATGCAACTGAACAACCTGAAACCGGCTGACGGTTCGAAGCACGCTAAGCGTCGCGTCGGCCGCGGTATCGGCTCCGGCCTGGGCAAGACGGCTGGTCGCGGTCACAAGGGTCAGAAGTCGCGTTCGGGCGGCTTCCACAAGGTGGGCTTCGAAGGCGGTCAAATGCCGCTGTATCGTCGTCTGCCGAAGCGTGGTTTTACCTCGCTGACCAAGGCCTTCACCGCCGAAGTGACCCTGCGCGACATCGAACGCCTGGAAGCTGCTGAAGTGGACCTGCTGGTCCTGAAGCAAGCTGGCCTGGTGGGCGAGCTGGTCAAGAGCGCAAAGGTCATCAAGGCCGGTGAACTGTCCCGCAAGGTGACGATCAAGGGTCTGGGTGCCACCGCTGGTGCCAAGGCTGCGATCGAAGCCGCTGGCGGCCAGATCGAAGCGTAATTACGCAGTAGCATTCGCAGCATAGGCGAAGTCACAGTCGGAGCATCGTTTGGCCACGGCGAAACCCAATGCAAGCGCGCAGGCCAGGAACACGGCGAAGTACGGCGATCTCAAGCGCCGGTTGATGTTCCTGGTGCTGGCTCTGATCGTTTACCGCATCGGTGCGCATATTCCGGTGCCGGGGATTGATCCGGACCAGCTTGCGAAGCTTTTCCAGTCTCAGTCAGGTGGCATCCTCGGGATGTTCAACCTGTTCTCGGGCGGTGCGCTGTCGCGCTTTACCGTCTTCGCGCTCGGCATCATGCCGTACATCTCGGCGTCGATCATCATGCAGTTGTTGACGATCGTACTGCCGCAGTTGGAGTCGTTGAAGAAGGAAGGGCAGGCAGGGCAACGCAAGATTACGCAGTACACGCGTTACGGCACCGTGGTTCTGGCCACGTTCCAGGCGCTGTCGATTGCGGTTGCGCTGGAATCGCAGCCTGGTCTCGTGTTGGAACCGGGTCTGATGTTCCGGGCCACGGCGGTGATCACGCTGGTGACTGGCACGATGTTCCTGATGTGGCTGGGTGAACAGATCACCGAGCGTGGTCTGGGCAACGGTATCTCGATCATCATCTTTGGCGGTATCGCGGCGGGCTTGCCCAATGCGATTGGCGGACTGTTCGAACTGGTCCGTACGGGTTCCATGAGCATCATCGCGGCGATCTTCATCGTGGCGATCATTGCGGGTGTGACCTTCGCCGTGGTGTTTATCGAGCGTGGCCAGCGCAAGATTCTGGTGAACTATGCCAAGCGTCAGGTCGGCAACAAGGTGTACGGCGGTCAGTCGTCGCACCTGCCGCTGAAGCTGAACATGGCAGGGGTGATCCCGCCGATCTTTGCGTCGTCGATCATCCTGTTCCCGGCAACGATTGCGGGCTGGTTTACGTCGGACTCGACGAGTGCGGTCGGTCGGTTCATCAAGGACCTGGCTGCCACGCTGTCGCCGGGTCAGCCGGTGTACATCCTGCTGTATGCAACTGCGATTGTTTTCTTCTGCTTCTTCTATACGGCTCTGGTGTACAACAGCCGGGAAGTAGCGGATAACCTGAAAAAGAGTGGTGCCTTCATTCCGGGCATCCGTCCGGGCGAGCAAACGACGCGCTATATCGACAAGATCTTGGTGCGCCTGACGCTGGCTGGTGCGATTTACATCACACTAGTCTGCCTGTTGCCGGAATTCCTGGTGCTGCGCTGGAACGTTCCGTTCTATTTCGGCGGAACCTCGCTGCTGATCATCGTGGTCGTCACGATGGACTTCATGGCACAGGTACAGTCCTACGTCATGTCGCAGCAGTATGAGTCGCTGCTGAAGAAGGCGAATTTCAAGGGTAACCTGACCTTGCGTTAAAAACAGGTTGGGACAGGCTCAGGTATGGCAAAAGACGACGTCATCCAGATGCAAGGGGAGGTCCTGGAAAATCTCCCCAACGCGACGTTCCGCGTCAAGCTTGAAAACGGCCACGTAGTACTGGGCCATATCTCCGGCAAGATGCGAATGAACTACATCCGGATTCTTCCGGGTGACAAGGTGACTGTCGAGCTGACCCCATATGATCTGTCACGCGCACGCATCGTCTTCCGGACGAAGTGAAGCGAACAGGAATTGAAGGAAGAGGAAAATCATGAAAGTGCTGGCTTCTGTTAAGCGCATTTGCCGCAACTGCAAAATCATCAAGCGCAACGGTGTCGTGCGCGTGATCTGCTCGTCGGATCCCCGCCACAAGCAACGCCAAGGCTAATCGGAAAGAGGATTGACGAATGGCACGTATCGCAGGGGTTAACATCCCGAACCACAAGCATACCGAAATCGGCCTGACGGCCATTTACGGTATCGGCCGCTCGCGCGCCCGCAAGATTTGCGAGGCCACCGGTGTACCGTTTGACAAGAAGGTCAAGGACCTGACCGACGCCGACCTGGAAAAGCTTCGTGATGAAGTGGGCAAGGTCACGGTCGAGGGTGACCTGCGTCGTGAAACCACGATGAACATCAAGCGTCTGATGGACCTTGGTTGCTATCGTGGCATGCGTCACCGCAAGGGTCTGCCGATGCGCGGTCAGCGTACCCGCACCAATGCTCGTACCCGTAAGGGTCCGCGCAAGGCCGGCGTGGCACTGAAGAAGTAAAGCCGAAGGCATAGGAAGAATCGAATGGCAAAAGGTCCGAATAACGCCGCCCAGCGCGCGCGTAAGAAGGTCAAGAAGAACGTTGCCGACGGCATTGCGCACGTCCACGCTTCGTTCAACAACACCATCATCACCATCACCGACCGCCAGGGCAACGCTCTGTCGTGGGCGACCGCAGGTGGCCAGGGCTTCAAGGGTTCGCGTAAGTCGACCCCGTTCGCTGCCCAGGTTGCTGCCGAGAACGCCGGCCGTGTTGCGCAAGACCAGGGTATCAAGAACCTGGAAGTGCGCATCAAGGGCCCCGGTCCCGGCCGTGAGTCGGCTGTCCGTGCGCTGAACGCGCTGGGCATCAAGATCGCGGTGATCGAAGATGTGACGCCGGTGCCGCACAACGGCTGCCGCCCGCCGAAGCGCCGCCGTATCTAAGCGCTTGGTTTGCCGGAGAACCGCAAGGGGGTTTTGATCCCTTGCCTCCGGACTGTGGTAGTATCGCGCGTTCGCCTGCTGCAATCTGATTGCAGCAGGTTTTCGTTTTGCGTCTGGACGAAGGGGTCATTGCCTCCGCAGTCCGGCGTGTTGTCATGCTTTTGCGTTGCGTCCGTGCGGCAGGCTGCCTGTCGTTGGCGGATGAAGAACCATAAGCCCACCGTCCGTTACAACCGGTGACGGACTCATGGCGCGTCATGATGGCGCCGTGATCGATCAAAGGAAGATAAAGTGGCACGTTATACCGGCCCGAAGGCCAAACTCTCCCGCCGCGAAGGCACAGATCTGTTCCTGAAGAGCGCACGCCGCTCGCTGGCCGACAAGTGCAAGCTGGACAGCAAGCCTGGCCAACACGGTCGCACTTCGGGCGCCCGTACGTCCGACTACGGCAACCAGCTCCGCGAAAAGCAGAAGGTCAAGCGTATCTACGGCGTACTCGAGCGTCAGTTCCGCCGTTACTTCGCCGAAGCCGATCGCCGCAAGGGCAATACCGGTGAAAAGCTGCTGCAACTGCTGGAATCGCGTCTGGACAACGTCGTGTACCGCATGGGCTTCGGCTCGACCCGCGCTGAAGCGCGTCAGTTGGTGTCGCACAAGGCGATCCTGGTGAACGGTCAGACGCTGAACGTTCCGTCGGCACAGATCAAGGCGGGCGATATCGTGTCGGTGCGCGAGCAGTCGAAGAAGCAAGTGCGTATCGCCGAAGCACTGTCGCTGGCTGAGCAGTCGGGCTTCCCGACTTGGGTTGCTGTGGATGCCAAGAAGTTCGAAGGCACGTTCAAGCAAGCCCCGGATCGCGCCGACATCTCCGGTGACATCAACGAAAGCCTGATCGTCGAATTGTATTCGCGTTAATCGCCGAATCGATCATCGAACGGTTCAGCGCTTGCCTTTCAAGCAAGGCTTCGCTTTCAGCCCGACGCGCTCTGTGGCGCGCCGGGCTTATTGCCCATCGTACGATGGGATTCTCAGGTTCCAAACGTCAGCCTTATCGGTGTAACGAGCCGAGGGTATTGAAAAGGACAACCTAATGCAAACAGCACTCCTCAAGCCAAAAATCATCGCCGTTGAACCGCTGGGCGACCATCACGCCAAGGTCGTGATGGAGCCGTTCGAGCGCGGTTACGGTCATACGCTCGGTAACGCCCTGCGTCGCGTGCTGCTGTCGTCGATGGTCGGTTATGCGCCGACTGAGGTCACGATCGCTGGGGTGGTCCACGAGTACTCCACCATCGATGGCGTGCAAGAAGACGTCGTCAACCTGCTCCTCAATCTGAAGGGCGTGGTGTTCAAGCTGCACAACCGCGACGAAGTCACGGTTTCTCTGCGCAAGGACGGTGAAGGCGTGGTGACGGCAGCCGATATCGAACTGCCGCACGACGTCGAGATCATCAACCCGGGTCACGTCATTGCTCACCTGTCCGCCGGTGGCAAGCTCGACATGCAGATCAAGGTTGAACAAGGCCGCGGCTATGTGCCGGGTAACGTTCGCAAGTTCGGCGACGAAGCCAGCAAGGTGATCGGCCGTATCGTGCTGGACGCCTCGTTCTCGCCGGTCCGCCGGGTTTCGTACGCCGTCGAATCGGCGCGTGTGGAACAGCGTACCGATCTGGACAAGCTGGTGATGAACATCGAAACCGACGGCGTGATCTCGCCCGAGGAAGCGATTCGTCAGTCGGCCCGTATCCTGGTTGACCAGCTGTCGGTGTTCGCCGCCCTGGAAGGCACCGAATCGGCTGCCGAGGCCGCTTCGAGCCGCGCGCCGCAGATCGATCCGATCCTGCTGCGCCCGGTCGACGACCTCGAACTGACGGTGCGTTCGGCCAACTGCCTGAAGGCCGAGAACATCTACTACATCGGCGACCTGATCCAGCGTACCGAGAACGAACTGCTCAAGACTCCCAACCTGGGTCGCAAGTCGCTCAACGAGATCAAGGAAGTCCTGGCTTCGCGTGGTCTGACGCTCGGCATGAAGCTCGAGAACTGGCCGCCCGCAGGTCTGGAGAAGTAATTGAAGTCGTGGGGTAGCGGTAACGCCGCCCCACGCTTCGTACGCGCCACAGGCATTCCGTCCGTGGCATGGAAGCCCCACCGGCCCGCGCCGTTGCGCAAGCAAAGGCGATAGAAGAGCTGGTTAAACACTGAAATCGAAAGGAATCATCATGCGTCACCGTCATGGTTTGCGGAAACTGAACCGCACCTCGTCGCACCGTCTCGCGATGCTGCGCAACATGTCCAACTCGCTGTTCCAGCACGAGCTGATCAAGACCACCCTGCCCAAGGCGAAGGAACTGCGCAAGGTTGTCGAGCCGCTCATCACGCTGGCCAAGAAGGACACCGTTGCCAACCGCCGTCTGGCTTTCGCCCGTCTGCGCGACCGCGACATGGTTACCAAGCTGTTCACCGAACTGGGCCCGCGCTATGCCACCCGTCCGGGCGGCTACACCCGCATCCTGAAGTTCGGCTTCCGTCAGGGCGACAACGCGCCGATGGCGCTGGTCGAGCTGGTGGATCGTCCGGAAATCACCGAAGCCCCGGCTGAAGAAGCGGCGGAATAAGTGATGCCTGATCCCGTCTTTCGCTGACGGGATTTTGGACACGGCACTACAATCGAGCCAGGCTTTTGCCTGGCTCTTTTGTTTTGTGCCTTGTTTTGCGCCGGAATCTGGAAATGACCGCTTCGAATGCTTCCCTTTCCGCTCAGTCGGCAGATCCGGCGGAGTCGGTGCTGATTGCGATGACGAACCTGCCGGACGAGGCGTCGGCGATCCGCCTGAGCGCGGCCATTCTCGAGGCGCGCGTAGCGGCGTGTGTGAACCGGATGGCACCATGCCAGTCGGAGTACTGGTGGCAGGGTCGGCTGGAGCAAGCGCAGGAGTGGCCGCTGCTGATCAAGACGACGCAGCGTCAGTACGGGGCCCTGGAGGCGTTGATCCGCGCCGCGCATCCTTACGACGTACCGGAGCTTGTCGCATGGCCGCTAGCGGCCGGTTTGCCGGCCTATCTGGACTGGGTCCGGAGCGAAGCGACGGGTGCTGACGACAAGGTCTGAAGCTACTGAAGCTTCTCAAGTATCGGAATATCAACACATGGTAATGACGGGTAGCAGCATCGGAACAATGTGGAAAACCGGTGCGACGCGCGGGAATCTGATGCGACATATCGCCGCACTATGGCTGACGGTATTCGCCTGCCTCTTCTTCTGGACCGTTGCACATGCGGCGACCGAAGACGATTTCCTGCCGCCGGAGCAGGCCTTCCGATTTGTCGCCAGGCAGATCGACCAGAAAACCGTCGAGGTTCGCTTCGACGTAGCCGATGGCTACTACCTCTACCGGGAGCGCTTCGCCTTTGCTGCCCAGCCGGCTGACGTAAAGCTCGGCAAGCCGGAGATGCCTGCCGGAAAGGTCCATTTCGATGAGACCTTTGGCAAGGACATGGAGACGTATCGCGGTGCCGTCGTGATCAAGGTGCCGGTGGAGCAGGCGCCCGCAGATGGCCGCTGGTCGCTCGTTGTGACGTCGCAGGGCTGTGCGGACAAGGGGCTTTGCTATCCGCCGATGGAAAGCATCTACAAGGTCGGTGGCTCTGTACTTGGCAACTTGTTCGGCGATCGTGGCGCGGCTGCCCAGTCGACGCCGGAGGCGCAGGCTCCAGCCGCCGTGCAATCTGCGCCAGATAGCGCGACGCCGACGCGTCAAAGCAAACTGGTCGACGACACTGATCGGATCGCCAATGCGCTCGCCAGTCGCAATCTCGCGCTGATCGGGGCCCTGTTCTTCGGCCTCGGCATTCTTCTGACATTCACGCCGTGCGTGCTGCCGATGGTGCCGATCCTTTCGTCGATCGTCGTCGGCGAGCATGTCACGCGCGGGCGTGCGTTCCTGGTGTCGCTCTCCTATGTGCTTGGCATGGCCGTGGTCTACACCACGGTGGGCGTAGCGGCTGGCCTGGCTGGCGAAGGCCTGGCCGCGGCGCTCCAGACGCCCTGGGTGCTTGGCGCTTTCGCCGCCTTGATGGTCGCGCTCGCGATGTCCATGTTCGGCATGTACGAACTGCAGATGCCGCAGCGCTGGCAAGCCCGGCTGACCGAATCCTCGAATCGCCGGCAGAGCGGCCAGTTTGTCGGTGCGGCCCTGATGGGGGCGATTTCCGCGCTGATCGTGGGGCCCTGTGTCACGGCACCGCTCGCGGGCGCGCTGGCGTATATCGCGCAAACCGGTGATGCCATCACCGGCGGCGGTGCCTTGATGGCAATGGCTCTCGGCATGGGCGTGCCGCTGATGCTGGTTGGGATGGGCGCCGGCAATCTGCTGCCACGTGCGGGCAAGTGGATGGAGGCTACCAAGCGCTTCTTCGGCTTCCTGCTTCTGGGCGTGGCGATCTGGATGGTGACGCCCGTACTGCCGGCCTGGGTCGTGATGCTGGCTTGGGCGGCGCTGCTGCTTGTGGCGGCCGTCTATCTCGGTGCGTTCGACGCGCTGGGTCCGGACCCTCGGGGCCTGATGCGACTGGGCAAGGGGCTTGGCCTGCTGGCGGCACTGGTAGGAGCGATTCAGATCGTTGGTGTGGCGTCGGGCGGACGCAACCCTTTGCAGCCACTTTCCCATCTGAGTCTGTCGGCGGCTACGCTGCCACCGCATGCGGCCGAGACTCGCTTCGAGCGCGTGCGGAGCATCGCCGAACTGGATGCGCGGATCGCGCAGGCCTCCGCTGCCGGGCGTCCGGTGCTGCTGGATTTCTATGCCGACTGGTGCGTCAGTTGCAAGGAGATGGAGAAGCTGACGTTCCCGGACGCGAAAGTCAGGGCGCAACTCGCGGACGTCGTCCTGTTGCAGGCTGACGTGACAGCCAACAATGCCGACGATCGCGCGCTACTGAAGCGTTTCGGTCTGTTCGGCCCGCCGGGCATCATCCTTTTCGGCAAGGATGGCCAGGAGCGCCCGGTGCGGGTGATCGGCTATCAATCGGCATCGCGCTTCCTCGAAAGCCTTGAGCGCGCGCTGGGGCCACGGTCGCAGACCTGACCTGACCTGACCTGACCTGACCTGACCCGGTCCGCGTCCTAGCGATCCAGCCAGCGGCCCAGGCCCCAGACGCCACCGATCACGGTGACCACGGCTCCCATCAGCCCGATCGACCACCAGAAGCCGTCTGGCTCTTGCAGCCACGGCATTCGCGCGAAGTTCATGCCGAAGATGCCCGTGATGAGCGTCAGCGGCATGAAGACCGCCGTGATGACGGTCAGCGCACGCATGGTCCGGTTGGTTCGGTGAGCCACTGCGGAAAAATGGATCTGCACCGCGGATTCGATCGAATCCTCGAGTCGCCGGGCGTGCGCCAGCACGCGCAGGATGTGCTCCATCAGGTCGTTGATGCGTACGAGCAGGACTTCGTCGCGGCTCGCTTCCTGCGCACCTTCGGCATCCTCGGCGCTATAGCGGTTGTCGAGCAGACTGTCGCGAAACTCCTGCAGCGCATCTCGCTGCTCTTCACTGAGATGCTCGAGCCGCCTGAGCTGGATGCGCGCATCCAGCAGGCCTTCCCAGCTTGAGAAACTATGGCGACTGCTCAGCAGCGCCCGCTGCCAACGATCGAGCTGCCGGGTCAGCGGGGCACGCAGATCCAAGTAGCGGTCGACCATCGCGTTCAGCAGTCGCAGCATCAGGTCTTCGGGCCGGGTTGGCGGCCTGACGCCATGCACCAGCGCTGCCGTGCCACCGGCGCGCGCGGACGCGGGGCGAGGCGCGCCACAGCTCTCGAGTAGCCTTTGGCGTACCTGTTCGATCGTGCGTGACGGCGAGGGCCGCACGGTTACCAGTACGTTGTCGAAGACAAAGAATGCAACTGGCTGTGTATCAATGCGGGCGAGCGCCGGCAGGAAGCCCGGCGCGTATTTGCGCGACGCCTTGCGCTGCGTGACGGACTGTGTGGCCTCGGCCTCTGCGAACTGCCGGCTGGTTTCGAAGGTGAGCTTGCGGAAGATCACCATGTCGTACGCGTGGGTCGTATCGAAGAACGACGGATGCGCAGGATTGGTGGCGTCGGCCAGATGCAGGTCGAGGATGGGTGCGCCCGTCAGCGCCATCAGGCTGTCGCGCCAGGCGCCGGGCGCCGGCGTAACTTCCTCGGTGCCGAAGTCCGCCCAGACAAACCGCGCGGCCGCATTTCCGGAGAGGAAGTCGCGCGCCGCGTCGAGTGTGTCCAGCGGATGTACCTGGTTGGCCGAGAAGCCTAGCAGCTGCATCCGCCGCTCAGGCCTGCAGCAGGCGCGCGGCGTCGCGCGCGAAGTAGGTCAGGATGCCATCCGCGCCAGCACGGCGGAATGCCAGCAGCGATTCCATCATGACCTTGTCGTGGTCGAGCCAGCCATTCTGCGCGGCGGCCTTGAGCATCGCGTACTCGCCGCTGACCTGATACACGTACGTCGGGAAGCGAAACTCGTCCTTCACGCGGCGCACGATGTCGAGGTACGGCATACCCGGCTTCACCATGACCATGTCGGCGCCTTCCATGATGTCCTGTGCGACTTCACGCAGAGCCTCATCGGTATTGGCCGGGTCCATCTGGTAAGTCATCTTGTTGCCCTTGCCCAGATTGCTGGCCGAGCCCACCGCATCGCGGAACGGGCCGTAGAACGCTGACGCGTACTTGGCCGAGTAGGCCATGATGCGCGTGTGGATGTGGCCAGCTTCTTCCAGTGCGTTGCGCACGGCGCCGATACGGCCGTCCATCATGTCGGACGGCGCGACGATGTCGACACCTGCTTCCGCCTGGACAAGCGCCTGCTTGACGAGGATCTCGACGGTGATGTCGTTGATCACGTAGCCGTTCTCGTCGAGCACGCCATCCTGGCCATGGCTCGTGTACGGATCGAGCGCGACGTCGGTCAGCACGCCAAGCTCGGGAAAGCGATCCTTCAGTGCGCGCACGGCGCGAGGCACCAGGCCTTCGGGGTTCGTGGCCTCGATGCCGTCAGGCGTTTTCAGCGACGGATCGATCACCGGGAACAGCGCGATGACCGGAATGCCGAGCTTCACGCAGTCTTCCGCGACTGGCATCAGCAGGTCCACGGACACACGTTCCACGCCGGGCATCGACGCCACGGTCTGTCGCTGGTTCTGGCCTTCCAGGATAAAGACCGGATAGATCAGGTTGTCAGGCGACAGGCGATTCTCGCGCATCATGCGGCGCGAGAAGTCGTCGCGACGCATGCGGCGGGGACGGAACTCGGGGAACGTGGACATGGCTGAATCTTGGGAAAGTCGTGGACGAATGCGCGGCGCACGTCACCGCGAAAGGCCCGCGGCAGACAACAGCAGAAGTACGCCGAAAGAAAAAAGAACTTTTGTGCGTGCCCGCTATCATACTCGCGGACACCCTGTGTTGCTCCGCGCAGCGCGGATGTCCCCCGCTACTCCTCCCTGAGCGGGTACCCGCCCTGAACCGGCGGGAAAGTTCGTCCCCGTTGTTCGCAACGGGGCTTTTTTTTGCCGGTTCGAAGTCGATGCGTGGCCTCAGCCCTGCGGCGTGTCGGGCGTATCCGTCTTCGCAACGGCAGGCTGCGCTTCAGGCAACGCCAGCCAACCCGCCACTACCCGCTGTGCTTCTTCGATGCCACGACGCTTCAGGCTGGAGAACAACTGGGCGGTGAGCGCCGGCGGGTTTTCCATCTGCGCCGCGTAATCGGCGAGCACCTTGCGCGTTTCGCGCAGCGCCTTGGCATTATCGCTGGTGGTCAGCTTGTCCGCCTTGGTCAACAACACGTGGATCGGCTTGCCGGTCGGCAGAAACCACTCGACCATCTGGCAATCGAGGTCCGTGAATGGGCGGCGCGCATCCATCATCAGGATCAGGCCGGACAACTGCGTCCGGGCCTGCACGTAGTCGGAAAGCAGGCCTTGCCAGTGAAACTTGGCGCTGCCAGATACTTCCGCATAGCCGTAGCCGGGCAGGTCGACCAGGAAGCCGACAGGATCGGGGGCCTTGACCGGCGCCACGGTGAAGAAGTTGATATGTTGCGTGCGCCCGGGCGTGCGTGACGAGAACGCCAGCCGCTTCTGGTTGCACAGGATGTTGATGGCCGTGGACTTGCCGGCGTTGGAGCGGCCGGCGAACGCCACCTCGGGAACGGCCGTGGCAGGCAGGTCGCGGAGGTGGTTGACGGTCGTAAAGAAGCGGGCCTGATGTAGGAGGGACATGCGCTGGAGTGTTGAGGCAGGTGACGAGTCGGCGGGGTGGTATACGACCCCTTGAAGGGACGTCGCCATAGAGACTGATCTAAGTCAATCCGGAAAGCGATTTATTGTACAATAACCCGGTTTACGGTCTCCTGAGCAGGTGACGTGTGGCATCCTTGCGCGATGTCATCGGCGATGCCTTAAATCGCCCGGGAAGCAATGTCCGGGGCAGGTTGGCGGGTGTTGCGTATACCGTTCTCACCCCTTGCTCGAAAAAGGCGCTTCCTCACCGCCTGGCCAGGGAAGATCGGCATGCATTACGGTGTTCATAACAAATCTGACAAGGTATACGAATGAACCGCATTGCGAAACTTCTGGGTGTCATGGCGCTGGCTGTTCCGATGGCCGCCATGAGTGGGCTGGCATCTGCCGCAGAGCAGGCCGCCGCGAAGGCAGATCCCGCCAAGGGCGAGACGCTATATTCGCAAGGCGCACCCGATCGCAATGTGCCAGCATGTCTTTCCTGCCACGGCGCAGCCGGCAACAGTGCCGCGGCCACCAATCCTAAGCTGGCCGGCCAGCAAGCGGAGTACGTGCACAAGCAACTGGCAGACTTCAAGGCCAAGAGCCGTAACAACGCCATCATGACGCCGTATGCGTCGGCGCTGAACGACCAGGAAATGAAGGACATCGGTGCCTATCTCGCCAAGCAGCAGGTCAAGCCTGCCACAGCGAAGAACAAGGACACGATCGAGATTGGCCAGAAGATCTACCGCGGTGGTATCGCGGCCAAGGGCGTGCCGGCCTGCGCTGGCTGCCACGGTCCGACCGGTGCCGGCATCCCGGCGCAATATCCGCGAATCGGCGGCCAGTATTCCGAGTACACCGAAGCGCAACTGGTGGCGTTCCGCCAGGGCACCCGTACCAACAATTCGGTCATGAGCACGATCGCCGCCCAGATGTCGGATACCGAGATCAAGGCGGTCGCGGACTACGTCGCCGGCGTCCGTTAAGTCGTATCTGGCCGGCATGGCAGGGTATCCCCTTGGGGGGGTGAACCAGCCGTGCCAGCAGCAATCGAAGAGGGTGGCCTGCTTGCCAAAGCACGTCCACCCTCTTTTGTTTTCCGGCGCCCAACCGGCGTCACATCAAGCACCAAACCGGATATCGGGTATTACCGCACATGTCGACCCCTTCCACTTCAGGCCTGCACCTGAAGACTCATCACCGCGTGCTGCGCGACGCCGTCGAGTTGCTGTCCTCGATGCGCTTCGCCATCACGCTGCTGACGGTGATTGCCATCGCCAGCATCATCGGCACGGTGCTCAAGCAGAACGAACCGTACCCGAATTACGTCAATCAGTTCGGGCCGTTCTGGGCGGACCTGTTCCACGCGCTGTCCCTGCAGAAGGTGTACAGCTCCTGGTGGTTCCTGCTGATCCTGGGCTTTCTCGTTGTCTCGACTTCGCTCTGTATCGCGCGCAATGGGCCGAAGATGATCGTCGACATGCGCTCGTGGAAGGATCACGTGCGCGAGCGCAGCCTGCGCGCGTTCCATCATCGGGGTGAGTACGATGCGTCGCGCGTCCGCACCGATGCCGCCGGCCGGGTGTATGCGCTGCTGCGCAACCGGGGTTATCGCATCAAGCCCGTCGAGCACGAGGGCGCCACGTTGCTGGCTGCCAAGGCCGGTTCGGCGAACAAGCTCGGCTACATCCTCGCGCACACGGCCATTGTCGTGATCTGCCTGGGCGGTTTGCTTGATGGCGACATGCTGATCCGGGCGCAAATGTGGTTTGGCGGCAAGAGCCCGATCGACGGCAATGCCATCATCAGCGAGATTCCGGCCAAGCACAGGCTCTCGCCGAGCAACCCGGGCTTCCGTGGCAATGCGTTCGTGCCCGAAGGCGCGACCGTGTCGACTGCGATCCTCAACATCGCCGACGGCGCGCTGGTGCAGGACCTGCCGTTCACGATCATGCTCAAGAAGTTCACCGTGGACTTCTATTCCACCGGGATGCCCAAGCTGTTCGCCTCCGACGTGGTGGTGACCGACCGGGCCACCGGCAAGAAGACGGAGGCGACGATCAAGGTCAACGAGCCGTTGGTTATCGACGGCGTGGCCATCTATCAGTCGAGCTTCGAAGACGGCGGCTCGCGCCTGAAGTTCGTCGGGTATCCCATGACGGGCAGCACCCATGCGACGTTCCCGTTTGCTGGCACGATCGGTGGCAACGCGCCCCTCGCGGGTACCGGCACCGGTGCCGACAAGGATGGATTGACCGTCGAGTTCAGCGATTTCCGGCTGATGAACGTCGAGACGGTCACCGATGCGTCGGGCAAGGCCGACGCGCGTGGCGTGGCGCGCAAGTCCTCGCTGGGCACGCTGGAGCAGCACCTCGGCGCCGCCGCCAATCCGAACAAGGAAAAGGACCTGCGCAATGTCGGTCCGTCGGTGCAGTACAAGCTGCGCGACGCCAATGGTCAGGCGCGCGAGTTCAACAACTACATGCTGCCGGTGCAACTGGATGGGCAGACCGTGTTCCTGGCCGGTATGCGCGAATCGCCGAATGAGCCATTCCGCTACCTGAGAATTCCGGCCGATGACCAGAGTAGTGTGGCGGACTGGATGCGCCTGCGTGCGGCGCTGCAGGACAAGGGGATGCGCGGCGAAGCTGCCCGCCGTTTCGCCGAGATATCGATGCCGGGCGCCGACAAGGCGGACCTGCGCAAGCAACTGGCTGAAAGCGCCATGCGTGCGTTGGACCTGTTTGCCGGGGCCACTCGCACGTCGCCCGATGCGCCTCCGGGCGGTTTCACGGCGATCGCTGCCTTCCTGGAAAAATCGGTCCCGCAGGCTGATCAGCAAAAGGCCGCGGACGTGCTCCTGAAGATTCTCAACGGCTCGATGTGGGAGCTCTGGCAACTGGCGCGCGAGCAGGACAAGCTGCCGGCCATCCCCAATGACACGAAAAGCGGCGTATTCCTCCAGCAGGCAATCAATGCGCTTTCGGACAGTTTCTTCTACGCCGCGCCGGTGTTTCTGCAGCTAGAAGACTTCCAGCAGGTCCAGGCCAGCGTGTTCCAGATGACTCGTGCGCCGGGCAAGAACATCGTGTATCTTGGGTGCTTGCTGCTTGTCCTGGGCGTGTTCGCAATGTTCTACATTCGCGAACGGCGCGTCTGGATCTGGATCAAGGACAAGGGCGTCGATGCTGCCGGACACTCCAGCGGTAGTCACGTCCTGATGGCGATGTCCACACAACGTCGCACGATGGATTTCGAGAAGGAATTCGTGGCGTTGCGCGCCGATATCGGCCGCGCCGTTGGCGCCGAGGTGACGGAAGCGGCGGGTGGTCATGATGCCGCGATGACGCAAGGCGCACCGCAATCGGGGCCATCAGCGTCAGATGATAAGCACGCGTCATCGCTATAGTACAAAGTACAAGAGCATGAACCGGCGTCAGCCTGTGCGGAGACACGCGGGCGGGGGCGCAGCAGATAAAACAGGCGCTTAGCGCCAAAGAGCAGGAATGCCATGTCCTCGAATGTGAATCACGTCAATCCTGGCCTGACGCCGCGGCGTGCCGCGGCAACCGATGATGTGTCCCGTGACGCATCCGGCCAGGACACCGCCTATCTCGAACCTTCATTCCTGAGCCGCCTGGGCTGGACCGACTGGGTCTTCGCGCTGCTGCTCGTGGTCGGCGCCGGGTTTGCGCTCTCGCGCTACGGCCAGTGGATGAACGTCTACGACAAGGGCGTGCTGATTGCCGCCGTGCCAACGTTCGCGCTGCTGGGCTGGCACTGGAAGCCCGTCCGTCTGCTGATGATCGGCATCGCGGCGTTTTCGCTGTTCGCGATCCAGCTCTATCAGGGTGACCTCGCGCGCGCCGAGCAGGCTTTCTTCCTGAAGTACTTCCTGTCGAGCCAGTCGGCCATCCTCTGGATGAGTGCGCTGGTGTTCCTCTCGACCCTGTTCTACTGGGTTGGACTGATTTCGCGGTCGGAAACCGGCTACAGCATTGGCAGCAAGCTCTGCTGGGCGGCCGTCGTGCTGGGCTTCACGGGTCTGATGGTGCGGTGGTACGAGTCGTACCTGATCGGCGCGGACATCGGCCATATTCCAATCTCGAACCTCTATGAGGTTTTCGTTCTCTTCTCGCTGATCACGTCCCTGTTTTATCTGTACTACGAGCGCCGCTATGCAACCCGCGCGCTTGGACCGTTCGTGATGCTCGTGGTGTCAGCGGCAGTCGGTTTCTTGCTGTGGTACACGGTCAGCCGCAATGCACAGGAGATCCAGCCGTTGGTGCCCGCCCTGCAGAGCTGGTGGATGAAGATCCACGTGCCGGCGAACTTCATCGGATACGGCACGTTCGCGCTGGCGGCAATGGTGTCGGTGGCCTACCTGCTCAAGCAACGTGGCATTCTGGCCGAGCGTCTGCCTTCGCTCGAGTTGCTCGACGACGTCATGTACAAGGCGATCGCGGTCGGTTTCGCCTTCTTCACGATCGCAACGATCCTCGGCGCACTGTGGGCTGCCGAGGCTTGGGGTGGCTACTGGAGCTGGGATCCGAAAGAAACCTGGGCGCTGATCGTCTGGCTCAACTATGCAGCTTGGCTGCACATGCGCCTGATGAAGGGGCTGCGCGGTACGGTTGCTGCATGGTGGGCGCTGGTTGGCCTGTTGGTGACGACCTTCGCCTTTCTCGGTGTGAACATGTTCCTGTCGGGGCTGCACAGCTACGGCGAACTCTGATCCGCCAGATCAACCTGTCCCGATGACGAAGCCTGCCGATTCCGGCAGGCTTTTTTGTTTCCTGAGCGGACCCTGAACATCGGACAGGCTCGAACCGTCGCATCATGTTTCGCAGAGAATGCGCTTCGGTTTTCTAAATATGCGTCATTAGGCATTTATCACCATCTAAGAAGCCACTTTCCGCCGCTGAACGCCACATTTTTTTGAGGTGGGAGGAATAAACACATCACATCGGGTGTTTACTGAAAGAGAACGGCGCCGGTTGTCGGCACCGCCCTGAAGAAGGAGACCCTCATGATGGCTTCTCGTCACACTGCTGTATCGAAGCTCCGCCCGATCGCACTCGCGCTGGGTGCTGCCACTGTCCTGCTGGCCGGTTGTTCCAGCCTGGGGATGGGTGGTGGCGACATGCCGCCTACCGTGAAAGTCACCAACGGCGCGCTGACCGATCCGCAGGGCCTGACGCTGTACACGTTCGATCGTGACCCGGCGAACGGCGGCAAGAGCGTCTGCAACGGCATGTGCTCGACCAACTGGCCGCCGCTGCTGGCTGAGCCAGGCAAGAGCGCATCGGGTGACTACTCGATCATCACGCGCGATGACGGTACCCGGCAGTGGGCGTACAAGGGCAAGCCGCTTTATCGCTTTGCCAAGGACGCCAAGGCGGGCGACAAGTCAGGCGACAACTTCAACGCCGTCTGGCACGTCGCGCTGCCGTGAAGCCCTGATCGTCGCTAGGCAATCCCGGCATGGAACCGTTTGAACGTCAGTTGGTGGTACTGGCGCCGCGTTTGCGGCGCCATGCCCGCGGTCTGACCGGCGATGCCATGCTGGCCGACGATCTCGTGCAGGACACGCTCGAGCGTGCCCTGCGCTATCGCTGGAGATTTCGCCTTCGCCCCGGCGCGTTATGGGGCGATGGCGCGGATGGGCTGCTGCCATGGTTGCTGACACTGATGCATCGGCTGCGCCTGAATCATCTGCGCAAGAGTGATGTCGTGACCGCAATGGATACGCTGCCGGAGGTGGTTGCCCATACCGCCGACCCGGGCCTGCGTCGCGATCTGTTACAGGCACTCGGCCAGTTACCGGAGCCACAGCGCGCGGTGCTGCTGCTCGTCAGCCTGGAGCAGTTCTCGTACGCCGAGGCCGCCAGGGTGCTCGACGTGCCGATCGGCACCGTGATGTCGCGCCTGGCGCGCGCGCGCGAACATATGCGTCGCCTGCTGGATGGCGGCGCCGATAGTGCTGCGGCAACAACCTCGTTGCAGCGGGTGAAATGATGGTGACCCCGACTCCAGTCGGCGAAGCCGACCTCCATGCATACGCGGACGGCCAGTTAAGCGGCCCGCGCCGGGCCGAAGTCGAAGCCTTCCTGGCAGCCGATCCGGAAGCCGCGCGCAAGGTCGAGGCCTGGCGTCGCCAAACGGCGGGGCTGCACGCATCATTGAACGCCGTCCTCAAGGAGGCGGTACCGCTGGACGCGCTTCCACGCGGATTGCGCGCCGGCAGCGGGCGCGCAAAGGCTCACCGCCCGCTCTGGCCCGTGGCGCTAGCGCTGGCCGCCAGCGTCGCGACATTCATCATCGGTGGCACGAGCGGCTGGATGGCGCGTGGTCGATTTGACGCCGACCTCGGCGGCGTGCCTCCACTCGAACGATTTGCACGCGACGCATTGGCCAGCCATGTGGTTTATGCACCCGAGGTTCGCCATGTGGTCGAGGTTCCCGCCAGCGATGAGGCGCACATGGTCGCTTGGCTGTCCAAGCGGCTCGGTGCGCCGTTGCAGGTCCCTGATCTCCGCGCACAGGGCTTTCGCCTGATCGGCGGGCGGCTCGGTGTGGCCGAGGGCGGTCCGATGGCTATCCTGATGTATGAGAATGACGCCGGGACACGCCTGTCGCTGCAATTGCGGCGGATGGCGCAAGGGACACCGGATACCGCATTCCGGCTCGAACGGCTGGCGCCTGCCCAAGGTGCTCAATCCACCGGGCCCGCTGCCATGGCGTTTTACTGGGTCGATCACAGTCTCGGTTTCGCACTGGCGGGGCCGATCGATCGTGAGCGACTGCTGGCGTTGGCGACCGCCGTCTATCAGCAATACCAACGGGGATAATCGCACCGCCCGCCGCACCTTTCAGCAGTCTTCCCTGTCAAACTCCCCAGGCTCCATCAGGCTTCGTTCGAACCATGCTGATTCCCTCTCCGAAATGGCTGCGCGGCGATGACATCGCTGCCTCCGAGATCACCCCGCAGCACGTATTCACGGCGCGACGACGCCTGCTGGCCATGGCGGCAGCGGGTACGGCCGGGAGCCTGGCAACACCTTGGTTTGCGCGGGAGGCGTTCGCGCAGCAGGGCTCGCCAGGCAGGCTCCCCAAGTTGGCGGCCACGCTGAACAATGCCTACGCGGTGACGGAAAAACGCACCTCGTATGAGGACGTCACGACCTACAACAACTTCTACGAGTTCGGCACCGATAAGTCCGACCCGGCGCGATACGCCGCTACGCTGCGGCCGCGTCCTTGGCAAGTCGCGGTGGAGGGGCTGGTCAAGCAGCCCAAGGTGTACGACCTCGACGAACTCCTCAAGCTTGCGCCGCTTGAGGAGCGGGTCTATCGGCTCCGCTGTGTCGAAGGTTGGTCGATGGTGATCCCGTGGATCGGCTATCCGCTTGCGGAGTTGATCCGGCGTGTCGAGCCGCAGCCGGGCGCGAAGTTCGTCCAGTTCATCACGCTGGCCGACAAGAAGCAGATGCCCGGTATCAGCAGCGGGGTGCTGGAATGGCCCTACAGCGAAGGCTTACGCATGGACGAGGCCATGCATCCGTTGGCGCTGCTCACATTTGGACTCTACGGTGAGGTGTTACCGAACCAGAACGGCGCACCGGTGCGCATGGTGGTGCCCTGGAAGTATGGCTTCAAGAGTGCCAAGTCGATCGTGAAGATCCGCTTTGTCGACAAGCAGCCACCGACGAGCTGGAACATCGCCGCGGCGAACGAGTACGGCTTCTACTCGAACGTGAACCCTGACGTGGACCATCCGCGCTGGAGCCAGGCCACGGAACGGCGTATCGGGGAAGACAAGGGGGGAGGCGGTTTCTCGGCCCTGTTCGCGCCGAAGCGCAAGACCTTGATGTTCAATGGCTACGGAGCGCAGGTGGCGTCGCTCTATCAGGGCATGGACCTGAGGAAGAATTTCTGATGGCCGAGCGCGATCTGCCGGCGTCGGCCGCGCAGGCTTCGCCGCGCCACGGTGGGTTGGCGTTGCTAGCGCCGTCACGCGTGCGCGCGGTGAAGGTCTGTGCCTGGCTTCTGGCGCTCCTGCCGTTCGCGCGATTGATGTACCTCGGTGCCACGTCGCAGTTCGGCGCGAATCCACTCGAGTTCGTCACACGATCGACGGGCACCTGGACGCTAGTCATGCTGTGCGTCACGCTCGCGGTAACGCCGCTGCGCCGGATTACCGGCTGGCACTGGCTGATCCGGTTGCGCCGCATGTTTGGCCTGTTCACGTTTTTCTACGGCGTGCTGCACTTCATGCTGTGGCTCGCGGTGGATCGCGGCTTCGACGTGGCCTACATGATCAAGGACATCGGCAAGCGGCCATTTATCACGGTGGGTTTTGCGGCATTCGTGCTGATGGCCCCGTTGGCCGCCACATCGGCCAATGCGATGGTGCGCTGGCTTGGCGGTAGACGCTGGCAATTGCTGCACCGTGCGATCTATGCGATTGCCGTACTGGCGATCCTGCACTACTGGTGGCACAAAGCGGGCAAGAACGATTTCCAGGAGGTGTCGATCTATGCCGTAGTGGTGTTCGTGCTGCTGGCGCTACGCGTGTGGTGGTGGCTGCAGAGGCGGCGGGCAATGCCATAAAAAAGGGCGACGTAGAACGTCGCCCTTTTTGTTTTGGCCGAGGCCCTGTCAGGCCTCAGGCCTCAAGCCTCAGGTCAGGCCTTCAGCAGTCGCTCGTTGCGGAACAGGTCCGCGGGCAACTCGCGCTCGCGCACCAGATGCACGGTATCGCCATCGACCATCACCTCGGCAGCGCGGCCGCGCGTGTTGTAGTTCGAGCTCATCACGAAACCATAGGCGCCAGCCGACATCACCGCCAGCAGGTCGCCGGCCTGAACGGCCAGCGTGCGGTCGCGGCCGAGCCAGTCGCCGGACTCGCAGACCGGACCCACTACGTCGTACATCACCCCCGCGTCGTTGCGAGGGGCGACCGGCTCGATGCGGTGGAATGCCTCATACATCGCGGGACGCGCCAGATCGTTCATTGCCGCGTCGACGATGCAGAAGTTCTTGGCCGCGCCGGGCTTCAGGAATTCCACACGGGTCAACAACACGCCGGCGTTGCCGACCAGCGAACGGCCCGGTTCGAACAGGACCTCGCGGTGTCCGTGGCCGCGCGCGGCCACGCGGTCGATCAGCGTGGTGGCGAACTTGGTGATGTCCGGCGGGGTTTCATCGTTGTAGGTGATGCCAAGGCCACCGCCCACATCGATATGTTCCAGCTTGATGCCTTCGGCCTCGAGTGCTTCAACCACGTCGAGCACCTTGTCGAGCGCCTCCAGATAAGGCGCCACCTCGGTGATCTGCGAGCCGATATGGCAGTCGATGCCCGTGACCTCGATATTCGGCAGCGCTGCGGCAGCACGATAGGTCGGCAGCACGTCCTCGAAGGCGACGCCGAACTTGTTGGCCTTGAGGCCCGTCGAGATGTACGGATGCGTCTTGGCATCCACATCCGGGTTGATGCGCAGCGACACGCGCGCGCGCTTGCCGAGGCGGCCGGCAACAGCGTTCAGGCGGTCCAGTTCGGGAATCGACTCGACGTTGAAGCCGCGCACGTCGTGGCTCAGCGCCAGCTCCATGTCCGCGATGTTCTTCGCGACACCGGAGAACACCACCTTGCGCGGGTCGCCGCCAGCGGCGATCACACGCAGCAGCTCACCACCGGAGACGATGTCGAATCCCGCGCCGAGTTGCGCAAATACCTGCAGCACGGCCAGGTTCGAATTGGCCTTCACCGCATACTGCACGTGGGCGTTGTGGCCCTTGCACGCAGCCGCGTAGGCGTTGTACGCGGTCGTCAGCGCGGCCCGCGAATAGACGAAGGTCGGCGAGCCGAACTGGTCGGCAATGCGGGTCAGCGGGACTTGCTCGACGGCGAGAATGCCATCGCGGCGCGAAAAGAAATCGGTCATATTCAAACGGCACTCAACGTGCTGAGGGGGCGGAACTGCCACGAGCCGGTTCCACGGGCACGGGCGAGGCGGTCGACGGCTCGGACATGGGGCGCGCGGGCTCGACGGCTCCGGGCGCATCAGGCTTGCCCAGTCCGGGATCGGCCACGGTTGGCGCCGTCGGAGCGGGTGGCACGATCGGCATGTACAGCGGGCCGCGAATGCCACATCCGGCCAGGGGCATCGCGAGCGTGGCGGCAAACGCCGATACAATCGCAGCACGACGCAGCATCGGGAAATCCTTCATTGTCTGGGTGGGTTCTCGGATGGCTGCGGGAAGCGCAAGGTTTCCCGACTTTTCCATCAATTGATGCCGGCCCGAGTGCCCAATCCGAACGGGGCGCCGGCGGCCTTGGAGTGTAGCATGCCCCCCCTCAGTGAAAGCGAGTTCCTGGCGCTGGCCAGCAAGGCACTGGACCAGCTGGAAGCGGCGATCGAAGCCGCCGCCGATGCGGCCGACGCCGACGTGGAAATCAATCGGACCGGCAACGTGATGGAACTCGAGTTCGAGGACGGCTCCAAGATCATCGTCAACAGCCAGGCGCCCATGCAGGAACTGTGGGTGGCAGCCAAGGCCGGTGGCTTCCATTTCCGCAACGATGGCAGCAAATGGGTCGATACGCGGGGCGGTGGTGAACTGTATGCCGCGCTGTCCGGGTACCTGAGCCAGCAGGCAGGGGTCACCTTGACACTGAAGTAAGCGTTCCGGCACGCCACGCCGAAACAAAAAACCGGCCGCAAGGGCCGGTTTTTCGTTGGAGGCGGCGCCGGTCAGGCTCCGCCGAACATCTCCAGGATCTTCTTCTTTTCCGCCTCGGTGTCCTGTGGCGGGCGCGAGCTTTCGTCCGGCTTGCCAGGCCATGGGTCGCCCAGGCCAACCGACGCCACTCCTGCGCCGCCGGCGTTTTCCTCGAGCGTCCAGTCTCCCGCGACCATGACCACACCTTCAGGCGGCTGGCGCTCCGGGCTTTCCGGCACACCCTTGAGCGCCTTGCTCATGTAGCCGACCCAGATCGGCAGTGCCAGTCCGCCACCGGTCTCGCGCACGCCCAGGCTCTTGGGCTGGTCGTAGCCCATCCAGGCAATCGCCACCAGTTTTGGTGTGTAGCCGGCGAACCACGCATCGACCGCATCGTTGGTGGTGCCGGTCTTGCCGGCCAAGTCGTTACGGCCCAGGCGCTGCTTGGCCGGGTTTGCCGTGCCGCTACGCACCACCTCGCGCAGCATGCTGTCGGCGATAAACGCGGTGCGCGCGTCGAGCACCCGCACGGCATCGCCACCAGCCTTCTGAGGATGAGTCTCCGAGACGATCTTGCCGCGCGAATCCTCGACCCGCTGGATCAGGAACGGGTTAATGCGATAGCCGCCATTGGCGAACACCGAGTAGGCGCCCGCCATCTGCAGCGGCGTCACGCTACCCGCGCCAAGCGCCATCGGCAGGTAGGCCGGATGCTTGTCGGCCTCGAAGCCGAAACGCGTGATGTAGTCCTGGGCGTACTGCGTGCCGATCGCGCGCAGGATACGCACCGACACCAGGTTCTTCGACTTGGCCAGGGCGCGGCGCATCGTCATCGGCCCTTCGAACTTGCCGTCGTAGTTCTTGGGTTCCCAGACTTGGCCACCCGTATCCGGTCCGATCGTCAGCGGTGCGTCATTGATCACCGTGGCCGGCGAGAAGCCCTTTTCGAGCGCAGCCGTGTAGATGAACGGCTTGAAGCTCGACCCGGGCTGACGCCAGGCTTGCGTCACATGGTTGAACTTGTTCCGGTTGTAGTCGAAACCACCCACCATCGAGCGTATCGCACCGTCCTCGGGGTTGATCGAGATGAACGCGGCGGCGACTTCCGGCAATTGCGTCACCGTCCACGAGTTGTCCTTCGGGTCCTGCGTCACGCGGATAATCGCGCCCGGGCGGATCTTCACCTTGGGCTGCGCGCTGGCCGCCAACGACGGCGCGATGAAGCGCAGCGCCGTGCCTTCGATCGTTGCCACCTCGCCCGATAGCAGAGTCGCGCGGACCTGTTTCGGCGAGATGCTCGTGACCACGGCGGAGCGCAGGTCGTCGCTGCCCGGATGCTCGACCAGCGCATCGTCGATGGCCTGTTCACGCTCGGCCGGATCGGACGGCAGGTCGATGAACGCTTCGGGGCCGCGATAGCCGTGCTTGCGCTCGTAGTTCATGATGCCGCTGCGCACGGACTCATAGGCGGCGTCCTGGTCGGGCTTGGTTAGCGTGGTGTAGACCGTCAGGCCGCGGGTATAGGTCTCCTCGCGGTACTGCGCGTACATCAGTTGGCGCACGATTTCCGCCACGTACTCGGCGTGGGTCGAGAATTCGTTGCCTTCGCTACGCACATTCAGCGGCTCGCGCACTGCCTGGTCGTACTGTTCCGGCGTGATGTAGTGCAGGTCGCGCATGCGTTGCAGGATGTACTCCTGGCGCACCTTCGCGCGGCGTGGGTTGACCACCGGGTTGTAGGCCGACGGCGCCTTGGGCAGGCCGGCCAGCATGGCGGCCTCGGCCGGCGTCACGTCCTTGATCGACTTGCCGAAGTACACGCGCGCCGCGCTGGCGAAGCCGTAGGCGCGCTGCCCCAGATAGATCTGGTTCATGTAGAGCTCGAGGATCTGATCCTTGCTCAGATTTGCCTCGATCTTGTACGCGAGCAGCATTTCATAGATCTTGCGCGTGTAGGTCTTCTCGCTCGAAAGGAAGAAGTTGCGCGCTACCTGCATCGTGATCGTCGAGGCGCCTTGCGACAGGCCGCCGCGCAGATTGGCCAGGCCGGCGCGCATCACGCCGACGAAGTCCACGCCGCCGTGCTCGTAGAACCGGTCGTCCTCGATCGCGAGCACGGCCTTCTTCATGACATCGGGAATTTCGGTGATCGGCACGAAGTTGCGGCGTTCCTCACCGAACTCGCCGATCAGCACGTTGTCGGCCGTATAGATCCGAAGGGGGATCTTGGGGCGGTAGTCGGTGATCGTGTCCAGCGACGGCAGGTTCGGCGCCGCCACAACCAACGCATAGCCAACCAGCAGCGCTACCGCTGCCATGCCGGCGACAAGCAGTCCGATCACCCAGATCATGATCCGTGCCCACAATGGGCGGCGGACGGGAAGGGACGGCTTCTGTTGTGCTGTGGCCATAAGGGTTTACCTAATCAGAGTGCCCGGATTATATCGCCGCCCCTCCGGCGGCCCGGCGTTCCTGTGGCGCGAAAGGCGCTATCGCGCTGTTACAAGATGTAATGGCCTGAGAGCTTGCGTGTCCTGCCGTGCAGGCGATTGCCATGGAACGCGCGCGGCGGGCCGGAAACGGGAGCGGTGGTGTCGAGTGTGTCGCCAGGAATACGGGCAAGGATCGCAGAATTGGCGCGGGGCAACGCTATGCAATGAAGTTGTTGTTGAGCGTCGGATTTTGGCAACGCTTTGGCAGGGGCGATCTGAAAAAGAAAGCGTGGTTAAACCGGCACATTGCCAGCGCCCTTGGATTTTGTAAGAATCGTCGACCATAAAAGAGCAAAACGTTTCATCCAAAGAAACTGGCTCGCACCGTTAGAGCAGACATGCCGTGGGCGAGTTCAAATGTCAGGGGGTCACCTTGCGACGGGGCATCTTGTCGGGTCTTCTACGCCGGACTACGGTCGGCGTAGATATTGGGTCGTCTAGCGTCAAGGTCGTGGAGCTGTCCGTCGGGGCAGGCAGAAACGACTTCAGGCTGGAAAAATGCGCCAGCGAATTGCTGGATCGCAACGCCGTTGCCGATGGCAACGTGGTCAACATCGAGGCCGTGGGTATCGCGCTGAAGCGCGCGCTCGGCAAGGCTGGCATCCGCACGAAGGAAGTCGTGCTCGGCGTGCCGTCTATGCTGACGGAGTCCCAGACGGTCAGTCTTCCGGACAATCTCTCGGAAGACGAACTCTATTCCCAGGTCGAATCCGAGGCGCACCGCCTCTATCCGCCTTCGCAGGCGGTCAACTTCGACTTTGCGGTGATTGGTCCCAGCGAAACCGAAGGCGGCATCGGCGTGCGTGTCACGGCCGCCAATAGCGATCGCGTTCAGGAGCGCGTGACGGCCGCCGAGATGGCTGGCCTGAAGCCTCAGGTGATGGACGTCGAAGAGTACGCCGTGCAGCGCTCGATCGTGCAGATGCTCGGCGTGCCAGAAGGTCTCTCGGAAGCCGATGCCAAGGACCTCCCGGTTGTGGCGGTCGTCCATCTTGGCGGTAGCCGCTCCAAGGCGATCTTCTACCAGGGCTGGAAGGAACTGTACGAGCAGCCACTGAACAGCTACGGCGATCAGCTCACCCAGAGCGCCGCGCGCATGTTCACGCTCGATGCGCTCAAGGCCGAAATCAAGAAGCGCAAGAACACGCTGCCAGAGTCGTGGCGCGCGCAACTGCTCAAGCCGTCGCTCGAGGCGCTGGCCATGGAAGTGCAGGGCGCCATCGGCAACTTCATCGCCAGTTCCAGCCTTGGCCGTGTGGACGAGATCCTGCTTTCGGGCGGACATGCGTCCCTGCTCGGCGTGCAGGCGGCTATCCAGCAACAGACACAGATCACGACGACGCTGGCCAATCCTTTCGCAAACATGATGACCGCAGGCAAGGTCAACGAGCGCTATCTCCAGCGTGACCTGCCTGCGTACATCGTCAGTGCGGGACTGGCGCTGCGCGGTTTGCAATAACCCACCGGGGGGCAAGCATGTCCACGACGACGAATTCCATTCCGTCGGTCAACCTGCTGCCGTATCACGAGGCGCGCAAGGCGGCCCGGCGGAAGAAGGTCTACACGATGCTGGGCGGAGCAGCGGGCGCGGGGGCGCTCGTGGTTCTGATCGGCGGTTTCTATATCGACTCGCAGATCGATGCCGTCGCGGCACGCAATCAGGTGCTGAAGACGGAAAACGCCAGCATGGATGCGACGATCAGCAGGGTCAACTCGCTGAAGAAGGACATCGAGGCACTGCTGGATCGCCAACGCGCGATCGAGAGCCTTCAGGCGCAGCGAAACCTGCCCGTGCAACTGCTCGAGGAGCTCGTGCGTCAGGTGCCGGAAGGCGTCTACCTGTCCAGCCTCAAGCAGACCGGTGACAAGTTCGTGATGACCGGCGTGGCGCAGTCCAACGAACGAGTGTCCGAGCTGTTGCGCAACATCAGCCAGGTGACCTGGCTCGACCAGGCGGATCTGGTGGAGTCCAAGGCCATCACCATGACCAACAACCTGCGCGAACAGCGCCGGTTGTTCGAATTCTCGATGCGCTTTTCCTATCGCGCGCCGGAAGTCCCGGGCGACAAGAAAAAGGGCGCCTCCGACGCCGCGGGCATGCCCGCTGGTCGAAAGGTCTGATCATGGCGCTCAATACCGAAATCTCCCTGCAGGACCTGACCGCGCAGTTCCGTGGCCTGAACCTGAACGAGCCGGAGACCTGGCCGACGGCGCCGCGCGTGGCCTTCTCCGCGCTTGCCGCCGCCATCGTGCTGGCGCTCGGCTGGCAGTTCTACTGGAGCGACAAGAGCGACGATCTGGACCGCAAGCGCGCCGAGCAGGAAACGCTGAAGCAGCAGTTCCAGACCAAGGTGGCGCAGGTTGCGAACCTCGACGCGCTGGTCGCGCAGAAGGCCGAGGTCGAAAAGCGCGTAGCGCTTGCCGAGCACCAACTGCCGAACAGCACCGAGATGGATGCGCTGCTGGCCGATGTGAACCACGCCGGCGTGGCGCGCGGACTGCAGTTCGAACTGTTCAAGCCTCAGCCAGCCACGATCAAGGCGTACTACGCCGAAATTCCGGTCAACCTGAAAGTGACGGGCCGCTACCACGATGTCGCGCTCTTTAACGCCGACGTGGCGGCACTCTCGCGGATTGTTTCGATGGGGAACCTGAACATGTCGGTGAGCAAGGACGGCACGCTATCAATGGAAGCTGTCGCCATGGCCTACCGCGCATTGGATCCCGACGAGCAGGCCGCGCAGCGCAAGGCAGCCGCGGACGCCGCGAAGAAGGCCAAGGGAGGTGCCAAGTGAGCCGCCTGACCCGACGCCCCCCCATGGCCCTGCGCGCAGTGGCGGTTGCGGCATTGGCCGTTGTCGCCCTGGCCGGTTGCGGTGCAGGCGAGGATGAACACCTCCAGCAATGGATGGCGCAGACGCGCGCGGCAAAGGTGCCGCCGCCTGAGCCGTTGCCCGAGGTCAAGCCCTATGAGCCGCGCCAGTATGCGGGCACCAAATCTCCCGAGCCCTTCGCGCAGACGAAGATCGGCGAGTTGAACAAGGCGATGTCGGAGTCGCCGGAGGCCGGACGGCGGCACGAGCCCCTTGAAGACTATCCGCTGGAGAACTTCAAGATGCTCGGGATGCTGAAGAAAAACGGCGAGACCTACGGTGTCGTACGCGTAGATAACAAGATCCATCACGTAAAGGTGGGTCAGTATCTCGGCCAGAACTATGGCCGGGTGGTCCGCATCACCGATCAGGAGATCGTGCTGCGCGAATTGGTCCGGGAAGGGGTCTCAGAGTGGAAAGAGAAAATGACCAGCCTGAAGCTGGAGGCATCGGCATGATCACGGCACGATGGGTCAAGGCGCTCGCGGGCGCGGCAACGATGGTGCTGGTGCTCGCCTCTCCGGCGGCGCTGGCGCAGAACAACCAGGTCAAGCAGATGGAAGCCAACGTGCTTGGCGAGCAGACCGTATTCACGATCGATCTGCAGGGACCATTGGCGCAGAAACCGGCGGACTTCACCACGCAGAATCCGGCGAAGATCGCGATCGACTTCTTCGACACGGGCTTCGCGGCGGGGCGCGCCCAGTACGAGTACGGCGGCAAGGTGCTCAAGAGCGCCAACGTGATGCAGATCGGGGACCGCACACGTGTGGTGCTGAACCTGAGCCGGTCGACGACATACCGCACCGAGGTGCGTGGTAACCAGTTCGTGGTGATGCTGGACAACGTCCAGCAGGCCGCAACTGGCGCGGTGCCGACGTTCGCGCCGGCGACGACGATGCCGACATCGGCGATGGCAGCGAATCGTCCGTCGATTCGGAACATCGATTTCCGTCGCGGGGGCGATGGCGCCGGGCGTGTGGTGGTGGATCTCTCGTCGCGTGATTCGGGCATCAACATCGCGCAGCAGGGCCAGAACCTCGTGGTCGACTTCATGGGCACGTCAGTGCCGGCCGATCTGCGCCGCCGCTTCGATGTGACGGATTTCGGCACGCCGATCCAGAGTATGCGAGCGAGCGATGCCAATGGCAGCGCGAAACTGACGATCGAGCCGCGTGGCAACTGGGAGTACAGCTCGTACCAGACGGACAACCAGTTCGTGGTGGAGGTGCGGCAGGTCAAGGATGACCCGAACAAGCTGATCGCGGGCCAAGGTTTCCGCGGCGAGCGGCTGTCCCTGAACTTCCAGAACATCGACATCCGCTCGCTGCTGCAGGTGTTCGCGGACTTCACGAACCTGAACATCATCACGAGCGACACGGTCCAGGGCAACCTGACGTTGCGCCTGAAGGATGTGCCGTGGGACCAGGCGCTGCAGATCGTGATGGATTCGAAGGGCCTGGCCTCGCGCCGCAACGGCAATGTGCTGTGGGTGGCGCCCAAGGCGGAACTGGCGACCAAGGAGAAGCTCGAACTCGAGGCGATGCAGCAGATCAACGAACTCGAACCGATCCGCAGCCAGGTGTTCCAGCTCAACTACCAGCGTGCCGATGACGTTCGCAAGATGTTGCTGGGCATGGTTACAGGCACTGCCGGGGCGGCAGGTGCGATGCCGATGCCGGTTGGTGGCGCGGCAGGCATGATGGGCGCGACGCGGATGCTGTCCAAGCGCGGTTCGCTGACAGCGGATCCCCGCACGAACCAGCTGTTTGTGTCCGATGTCTCGAGCAAGCTGGAGGAAGTGCAGATCTTCCTGCAGAAGATCGATATCCCGGTGCGGCAGGTGATCATCGAGGCACGCATCGTCGAGGCTAGCGATACCTTTAGCCGGAACCTCGGTGTGAAGCTCGGCTTTGCGTTGCCGAAGTCTGGCAGCTCGCTGAGCACCAACTACGGCAACTCGCTGCCGAATGCCACGAACGACGGTACCCCGGCACTGAGCCTGCCTGCCGCAGCCATCAACAGCGTGAACCCGGCTACGGCGGCATTCAGTATCTTCAACGCTGCTGCAGGCCGATTCCTGGATCTGGAACTGTCCGCACTGGAAGCCGACGGCAAGGGCAAGATCATCTCGAGCCCGCGCGTCGTGACGGCCAACAACATCAAGGCACTGATCGAGCAGGGTACCGAACTGCCGTACCAGTCGGCCACCTCCAGCGGCGCGACCTCGGTGCAGTTCCGCAAGGCCAACCTGAAGCTTGAAGTCACGCCGCAGATCACGCCGGAAGGCAATGTGCTGCTGGACGTCGATGTGAACAAGGACAGCGTCGGTATCCGGACGGACAACGGCTTCGCCATCGACACCAAGCACGTGCAGACGCAGGTGCTGGTGGAGAATGGCGGCACGGTCGTAATCGGCGGTATCTATAGCCAGGAAGAGTCCAATACCGTGAACAAGGTACCTTGGCTGGGCGACCTCCCGGTGCTTGGCAACTTCTTCAAGAACAACGCCAAGGTCAATAACCGGACCGAACTGCTGGTGTTCCTGACGCCGCGTGTCCTGAACGATAACGTGTCGCTCAAATAACGCCGGCCGGGTGCAGCAGGGGGCCCGGATGCAGTAGACTGGCAGGCCGCGTCGCAAAGCGACGCGGCCTTTTTCTATTTGGCGGCAACGTTGGCGGCTCTGAGGGTCGGCCAGGACCAGCGCGGCGGGATGATGCACAATGGCGTATGCATCACGCCCCTTGCGGGTTCCCGGCCTGACGCGGGTGCCCGCCGCCTTATTGTGCAAGACCTCAGTCCAGTGACAGCCAATCGCCCGAATATCTTCTTTGTTGGCCTGATGGGCGCCGGCAAGACCACCGTCGGCCGCACCGTGGCCCGTCGTCTCAACTATCCGTTCTTCGATTCCGATCATGAACTTGAGGCGCGCTGCGGGGTGCGAATCCCGATAATTTTCGAGCATGAGGGCGAAGCGGGGTTCCGTGATCGCGAGGCCCAGGTGATTGCCGAGCTGACCGGGCGCAGTGGCATCGTGCTGGCCACGGGCGGCGGCGCGGTGCTCCGCGAGGTCAACCGCGCAGCGCTGAAGGCCAATGGCACCGTGGTCTATCTGCGCGCCAGCCCGCACGATCTGTGGCTGCGCACGCGGCATGACCGCAACCGACCGCTCCTGCAGACGGGGGATCCGAAGGGCCGCCTCGAGGCACTCTATGCCGAGCGCGATCCGCTCTATCGCGAGGTGGCGGACTTCATTATCGAAACCGGCAAGCCGACCGTGGCGCAGCTTGCTAATATGGTTCTTATGCAACTTGAAATGGCCGGTTTTGTGTTTCCGCCCGCGGAAATCGTGCCCGAATCCGCCGAGGATGACGGGCCGCCGGCGCAGGACACCCACTCATGATCACGCTTGAAGTCGATCTCGGGACGCGTAGTT
This sequence comes from Cupriavidus sp. HY129, assembly GCF_059492215.1. Classification (NCBI taxonomy): domain Bacteria; kingdom Pseudomonadati; phylum Pseudomonadota; class Betaproteobacteria; order Burkholderiales; family Burkholderiaceae; genus Cupriavidus; species Cupriavidus sp. HY129. The sequence continues at coordinate 3,225,131 of NZ_CP083254.1, read as the reverse complement.
ACCCGATCCACATTGGCAGCGGCCTGCTGGACCGCGCCGACCTGCTGGCCCCGCATGTGCGCGGCCAGCATGCCGTCATTGTCACCAACGAGACCGTGGGCCCGCTGTACGCGGCGCGCGTCGAAGCCGTGCTTGCCGGCCTTGGCAAGACCGTGCGCACCGTGGTGCTGCCGGACGGCGAGCGCTTCAAGCACTGGGAAACGCTGAACCTGATTTTCGATGCGCTGCTCCAGGCAGGGGCCGACCGCAAGACCACGCTGATCGCGCTGGGCGGCGGGGTGGTGGGAGACATGACCGGGTTTGCCGCCGCCTGCTACATGCGCGGCGTGCCGTTCGTGCAGATGCCGACCACGTTGCTGTCGCAAGTCGACTCGTCGGTGGGCGGCAAGACCGGCATCAATCATCCGCTCGGCAAGAACATGATCGGCGCGTTCCACCAGCCCAACGCGGTGATCGCCGACATCGACACGCTGCGCACGTTGCCCCCGCGCGAACTGGCGGCAGGCATGGCCGAGGTCATCAAGCATGGGGCAATCGCCGATGCCGACTACTTCGCCTGGATCGAGGACCATATCGCCGGGCTGAACGCCTGCGACACCGGCCTGATGACCGAAGCGGTGCGCCGCTCCTGCGAGATCAAGGCTGCCGTGGTGGCCCAGGACGAACGTGAAGGCGGCTTGCGCGCGATTCTCAATTTCGGCCATACGTTTGGTCACGCGATCGAAGCCGGCATGGGCTATGGCGAATGGCTGCATGGCGAGGCGGTGGGCTGTGGCATGGTGATGGCCGCGGACCTCTCGCACCGGCTCGGCTTCATCGACGTCGAGACGCGCGCCCGCATTCGCACGCTGACGCAGGCGGCGATGTTGCCGGTGGTGGCGCCGGATCTGGGTATTGATCGCTATATCGAGTTGATGAAGGTGGACAAGAAGGCCGAAGCGGGCAGCATCAAGTTCATCCTGCTGCGCAAGCTGGGTTCCGCCTTCATTACCACCGTGCCGGACGCGGACCTGCGCGAGACGCTGCGTCACGCGGTATTGAAACCTCCCACCGAGGCCCCGGTCGCCTGAGCGAACGGTTATGCCTCGCAGCCCTGACCCTGTAACGGATAACGGATTGCCGCATGACCGCCCTGTCGACCGATCTTGAAGCCCACCTTGCTCCGTACGCCGCCCACTCCGCGCAGACGCGCGGACGGGTACACGCGGAGCCGGCCTCGTCCTCCCGCAGCGAGTTCCAGCGCGACCGCGACCGTGTGATCCACAGTACCGCGTTCCGGCGGCTCGAGTACAAGACCCAGGTCTTCGTGAATCATGAGGGCGATCTGTTCCGGACGCGGCTGACCCATAGCCTGGAAGTCGCGCAGATCGCGCGGTCGATCGCGCGCAACCTGCGCCTCAACGAGGATCTGGTCGAGGCGATCTCGCTGGCCCACGATCTCGGCCACACACCGTTCGGCCATGCCGGGCAGGACGCGCTGAATGGCTGCATGAAGAACCACGGCGGATTCGAGCACAACCTGCAAAGCCTGCTGGTGGTGGACGAACTGGAAGAGCGCTACGGCGGCTTCAATGGCCTGAACCTGACCTTCGAGACGCGCGAAGGGATTCTCAAGCACTGCTCGCGTGTCAACGCGGCGGGGCTCGGCGAGCTGGGACGCCGCTTCCTGCAGGGCACGCAGCCGTCGCTCGAGGCCCAACTGGCCAACCTGGCCGATGAGATCGCCTACAACAATCACGATATCGACGATGGCCTGCGATCGGGGTTGCTGACCCTGGAGCAGCTCGACGAGGTGCCCATGTGGGGTCGCCACCGTGCCGAAGTGGCCGAGGCGTTCCCGGAGATCAATGGGCGCCGGGCAATCAACGAGACCGTTCGGCGCATGATCAATACGCTGATCGTCGACCTGATCGAGACCACCAGTCGCAACATTGCCACCGCCAATCCAAAGTCGATCGATGCGGTGCGCGCCGCTGGCCCGCTGGTGTCCTTTAGTCCCAAGGTGCATGAGGAAGCCGCAGCCCTCAAGCGCTTCCTGTTCCGCCACCTGTATCGCCACTATCTGGTGATGCGGATGTCGGCCAAGGCCCAGCGGATCATCTCGGACCTGTTCACGGCCTTTATGCAGGATTCCCGCCTGTTGCCGCCGCAATATCAGGCAGGCCACGGGGCGGACCAGCCGCGCCTGATCGCGCATTACATCGCGGGCATGACTGACCGGTACGCCATCCGCGAGCACCGGCGGATTTTCGCCGTCAGCGAGAGCAACTAGGCAGGCAGCGGGTGGGCAATTAGCGCCCACCAATAAACGGGGACAGATCCGCGTATCATTGCGCCATCGTTTCAGCAGGATGTTCGATGGCTCGTCTTCCCCGCTTCTCTCCCGCCGGCCTGCCGGCCCTCGTGTTGCAACGCGGCAACAATCGTCAGCCTGTGTTTCTGGGTCCGGACGACTATCTGCATTACCTCGACTGCCTGCGCATGGCCGCGCGCGAGCATGACGTCGCAGTCCACGCCTACGTTCTGCGTCCGAACCATATTCACCTGGTTGCCACGCCCAAGGGCGCTGACTCGCTGAGCCTGACGATGCAGGCTGTCGGACGTCGCTACGCGCGCCATTTCAACCGTGCGGCCAGCCGTACCGGCACCCTTTGGGAAGGGCGCTTCCGCTCGGCCGTGATCGAGCCAGGCGCTTGGCTGCTGCCGGCCATGATCTACGTGGAGTCCAACGCCACGCGCGCGGGCGATGCAGCGACATTGGAGGCGGATCGCTGGAGTAGCTATCGCCATCACATCGGTATTGAGGCGAGCCCGCTTGTGAGTGATCACTCTATTTACTGGGAGCTTGGCAATACGCCATTCGAGCGGCAGTCCAATTACCGCGCGCTGGCGCTGGAAGGGTTGTCCGGCAAGACGCTGGCGACGTTGCAGAAACATGCGCACAGCGGCTGGCCGTTAGGCGACGATGCCTTCCTGGCGCAGCTCGAACGCCATGCCACGCGACGCATTCATCCGCTGCCGAAAGGACGTCCCCGAAAATCCACCGAATCCGAGAGCGAGCGCACAGGCGATACAGAGGATTTTGACAGTGCACCAACATGATGCATTTGTGCGCCATAAATAATGTGTCCCCAATTAAATTGTGCGCCGAGATGGTGAGAAATTTAATGTGTTCTGACCCCATTTAATTTTTTTGCAAGGGCTCGGACGATTCTTTTATAGTTGCTCCACCCACAGTCATTGTGCGGCGCGTCACGCTCGTGTACGCCGCTGCGGTCCCGCTGTCTGACATCGTTGCTCGAAGAAGCACGTACACAGCCATCCCGTTCGGTCTGCCTTGCTGGCTGCGCAGCCTTCACCGGAATTCAGCCCGTGGACCACTCGCAACAATCCTCCGAAATCGCCGCCCGCCCGCAGGCTCAGGGCCTGTATGACCCGTCCAACGAGCACGATGCCTGCGGCGTCGGCATGGTGGCTCACATCAAGGGCAAGAAATCCCACGAAATCATCTCGCAGGGTCTGAAGATCCTCGAGAACCTGGACCACCGCGGTGCCGTGGGCGCCGACGCGCTGATGGGCGATGGCGCCGGTATCCTGATCCAGATCCCGGATCAGTTCTACCGCGAGGAAATGGCCAAGCAGGGCGTGACCCTGCCGCCCGCCGGCGAATACGGCGTGGGCATGATCTTCCTGCCTAAGGAACACGCTTCGCGCCTGGCCTGCGAGCAGGAACTCGAACGCACCGTGCGCCTGGAAGGCCAGGTCGTGCTGGGTTGGCGTGATGTGCCGGTGGACGCGAACATGCCGATGTCCCCGACCGTGCGCAAGACCGAGCCGGTGATCCGCCAGATCTTCATCGGTCGTGGCCGCGACATCATGACCACGGACGCGCTGGAACGTAAGCTCTACGTCATCCGCAAGACCGCCAGCCACGCCATCCAGGCCCTCAAGCTCAAGCACGGCAAGGAATACTTCGTGCCGTCGATGTCGGCCCGTACCGTCGTGTACAAGGGTCTGCTGCTGGCCAACCAGGTGGGCGAGTACTACCTGGATCTGCTGGACGCCCGCGCCGTGTCGGCCCTGGCCCTGGTCCACCAGCGCTTCTCGACCAATACGTTCCCGGCCTGGGAACTGGCCCACCCGTACCGCATGGTCGCCCACAACGGCGAAATCAACACGGTGAAGGGCAACGTGAACTGGGTGAACGCCCGTACCGGCGCGATCTCGTCGCCGGTGCTCGGCGACGACCTGCCCAAGCTCTGGCCGCTGATCTACCCGGGTCAATCGGATACGGCATCGTTCGACAACTGCCTCGAACTGCTGACAATGGCCGGTTACCCGCTCGTCCACGCGATGATGATGATGATCCCGGAAGCTTGGGAACAGCACACGCTGATGGACGACAACCGTCGTGCCTTCTACGAGTACCACGCCGCGATGATGGAGCCGTGGGACGGCCCGGCGGCGATCTGCTTCACCGACGGTCGGCAGATCGGCGCGACGCTGGACCGTAACGGTCTGCGTCCGGCCCGCTTCTACGTGACCGAAGACGATTTCGTCGTGCTGGCGTCGGAAGCCGGCGTGCTGCCGTTCCCCGAGTCGCGCATCGTCCAGAAGTGGCGTCTGCAGCCGGGCAAGATGTTCCTGATCGACATGGAGCAGGGTCGCATCATCGACGACAAGGAACTCAAGGACAACCTGGCCAACGCCAAGCCGTACAAGAGCTGGATCGACGCCGTGCGCATCAAGCTCGACGAGCTCGAGGCCAAGGCCGAGGATGTAGCTGCCGAGAAGAAGCCGGTGGCGCGTCTGCTCGACCGCCAGCAGGCGTTCGGCTACACGCAGGAAGACGTCAAGTTCCTGATGGCCCCGATGGCCCTGGCCGGTGAGGAAGCCACGGGCTCGATGGGCAATGACTCGCCGCTGGCTGTGCTGTCGTCGAAGAACAAGACGCTCTACAACTACTTCAAGCAGCTGTTCGCCCAGGTGACCAACCCGCCGATCGACCCGATCCGCGAGAACATGGTGATGTCGCTGGTGTCGTTCATCGGTCCGAAGCCGAACCTGCTGGAACTGAACAACATCAACCCGCCGATGCGCCTCGAAGTGTCCCAGCCCGTGCTGGACTTCAAGGACATCGCCAAGATCCGCAACATCGAGCACTACACCGGTGGCAAGTTCCGTTCGTACGAACTGAACATCTGCTACCCGGTGGCGTGGGGCAAGGAAGGCATCGAGGCCCGCCTGGCGTCGCTGTGCGCGGAAGCCGTGGACGCGGTGCGTTCGGGCTACAACATCCTGATCGTGACGGACCGTCGCGTGGACGATGGGCAGGTGGCCATTCCCGCGCTGCTGGCCACGTCGGCCATCCACCATCACCTGGTCGAGAAGGGCCTGCGCACGTCGGCCGGCCTGGTCGTGGAAACGGGTTCGGCCCGCGAAGTGCACCACTTCGCGCTGCTGGCCGGCTATGGCGCCGAAGCCGTGCACCCGTACCTGGCGATGGAAACGCTGGCCGACATGGCCTCGGGCCTGTCGGGTGACCTGTCGCCGGAAAAGGCTGTCAAGAACTTCGTCAAGGCGATCGGCAAGGGCCTGCACAAGGTGATGTCGAAGATGGGCATCTCCACGTACATGTCGTACACGGGCGCCCAGATCTTCGAAGCCATCGGCCTGTCGCGCGAACTGGTGCAGAAGTACTTCCACGGTACGCCGTCGAACGTCGAAGGCATCGGCATCTTCGAGGTGGCTGAGGAAGCGCTGCGCCTGCATCGCGACGCGTTTGGCAGCAACCCCGTGCTGGAAAACATGCTCGAAGCCGGCGGCGAATACGCATTCCGTATCCGCGGTGAAGAACACATGTGGACTCCGGACTCGATCGCCAAGCTGCAGCACTCGGTGCGCGCCGACGATGGCAAGGGCCAGTACCAGACGTACAAGGAATACGCGAACATCATCAACGACCAGAGCCGCCGTCACATGACGCTGCGTGGCCTGTTCGAGTTCAAGGTCGATCCGGCCCGCGCCATTCCGCTGGAAGAAGTGGAATCGGCCAAGGACATCGTCAAGCGTTTCGCCAGCGGCGCCATGTCGCTGGGTTCGATCTCGACTGAAGCCCACACGACGCTGGCCGTGGCGATGAACCGCATCGGCGGCAAGTCGAACACCGGCGAAGGCGGCGAGGACGAGAAGCGCTATCGCAACGAACTGCGCGGCATCCCCATCAAGCAGGGCGACACGCTCAAGGGCCTGCTGGGCGATGGCGTGATCGAGCGCGACCTGGAACTGAAGGCGGGCGATTCGCTGCGCTCGAAGATCAAGCAGGTGGCCTCGGGCCGTTTCGGCGTGACCGCCGAATACCTGGCATCGGCCGACCAGATCCAGATCAAGATGGCCCAGGGCGCCAAGCCCGGCGAAGGCGGTCAGTTGCCCGGCCACAAGGTCTCGGACTACATCGGCAAGCTGCGTTACTCGGTGCCGGGCGTGGGTCTGATCTCGCCGCCGCCGCACCACGACATCTACTCGATCGAGGATCTGGCACAGCTGATCCACGACCTGAAGAATGTGAACCCGGTGTCGGACATCTCGGTCAAGCTCGTGTCCGAAGTGGGCGTGGGTACCGTGGCTGCTGGCGTGGCCAAGGCCAAGGCCGATCACGTGGTGATCGCCGGCCATGACGGCGGCACCGGCGCATCGCCGCTGTCGTCGATCAAGCACGCTGGCACGCCGTGGGAACTGGGTCTGGCCGAGACGCAGCAAACGCTGATGCTGAACGGCCTGCGCAACCGTATCCGCGTGCAAGCCGACGGTCAGATGAAGACCGGCCGCGACGTCGTGATCGGCGCGCTGCTGGGCGCTGACGAGTTCGGTTTTGCTACCGCGCCGCTGGTTGCCGAAGGCTGCATCATGATGCGCAAGTGCCACCTGAACACCTGCCCGGTGGGCGTGGCCACGCAAGATCCGGCGCTGCGCAAGAAATTCCAGGGCAAGCCCGAGCACGTTGTGAACTTCTTCTTCTTCGTTGCGGAAGAGGCACGCGAGATCATGGCGCAACTGGGTATCCGCACGTTCGACGAACTGATCGGCCGCGCCGACCTGCTCGACATGCGCGCTGGTATCGAACACTGGAAGGCACGTGGCCTGGACTTCGGCCGCATCTTCTACCAGCCGCCGTTCCCGGCCGACGTGCCGCGCTACCACACCGACGTGCAGGATCACGGCCTGTCGGCGGAAGCCGGCAAGGCGCTCGACCATGTGCTGATCGCCAAGGCGCGTCCGGCCATCGACAAGGGCGAACGCGTGTCGTTCATCCAGCCGGTGAAGAACGTGAACCGTACGGTTGGCGCGATGCTGTCCGGCGTGATCGCCAAGCAGCACGGCCACGAAGGCCTGGCCGACGACACGATCCACATCCAGTTCCAGGGTACCGCCGGCCAGTCGTTTGCCGCGTTCCTGGCACATGGCATCACGATGGATCTGGTGGGTGACGCCAACGACTACGTGGGCAAGGGCCTGTCGGGCGGCCGCGTGATCGTGCGCGCTCCGCACGAGTTCCGTGGCGATCCGACCCGCAACATCATCGTCGGCAACACCGTGCTGTACGGCGCCATCGCTGGCGAAGCCTTCTTCAATGGCGTGGGCGGCGAGCGCTTCGCGGTGCGTAACTCGGGTGCCACGGCTGTCGTGGAAGGCACGGGCGACCACGGTTGCGAGTACATGACCGGCGGTACCGTCGTGGTGCTGGGTGGCACGGGCCGTAACTTCGCGGCCGGCATGTCCGGTGGCGTGGCCTACGTCTACGACGAGGATGGCCTGTTCGACAAGCGCTGCAACACGTCGATGGTGGCGCTCGAGGCGGTGCTGGCTTCGGCCGACCAGGAGAAGGGCCAGCCCAAGGCGCAGTGGCACAAGTTCGGTGGCGAGCGCACGGCCGATGAAGTCATCCTGCGCAACCTGATCGAGCAGCACTTCCGCTACACCGGTTCGGAGCGCGCCAAGGCGCTGCTGGCGGACTGGACCACCGCACGCCGCAAGTTCGTCAAGGTCTTCCCGACCGAGTACAAGCGCGCGCTGGGCGAGATGTACGCGAAGGAACAGGCCGCGCGCGACAACGATCGCGAGGCAGTGGCCGCCTGATCGGTAGCCCCACGAGATGGCGCCGCGGCCAGGTTCGCGGCGCCGACAAGATACTGACCCCACGCGAGGCCGGCCCTGCCGCCTCGCGCCAAGCAAGACCAAGGATGCAACATGGGTAAGGCGACTGGCTTTCTCGAATTTGCGCGCCAGAACGAAGGCTACGAACCCGTAGTCAAGCGCGTGAAGCACTACAAGGAATTCGTGTTCGCGCTGTCGGACAGCGAGGCGAAGATTCAGGGTGCGCGCTGCATGGACTGCGGTATCCCGTTCTGCAACAACGGCTGCCCGGTCAACAACATCATTCCGGACTTCAACGACCTCGTGTATCGCCAGGACTGGAAGTCGGCGATCGAAGTCCTGCACCAGACCAACAACTTCCCCGAGTTCACGGGCCGCATCTGCCCGGCACCGTGCGAAGCTGCCTGCACGCTCGGCATCAACGAGCTGCCGGTTGGCATCAAGTCGATCGAGCACGCGATCATCGACAAGGCCTGGGAAGAGGGCTGGGTTCAGCCGCAGGTGCCTGCGCACAAGACCGGCAAGACCGTCGCTGTCGTGGGTTCGGGCCCTGCCGGCATGGCGGCCGCCCAGCAACTGGCGCGCGCCGGCCACGCTGTGACCGTGTTCGAGAAGAATGACCGCATCGGCGGCCTGCTCCGCTACGGCATTCCCGACTTCAAGATGGAGAAGAGCCTGATCGACCGCCGCATCGAGCAGATGCAGGCCGAAGGCGTGACCTTCCGCGCTGGCGTGATGGTGACCGACGGCGCGCTGCCGGCTGGCATCAAGAACTACGCTCGCGAGACGATCTCGGCTCAGGCGCTGATGGAGCAGTTCGACGCCGTGGTACTGGCCGGTGGCGCCGAAGTGCCGCGCGACCTGCCCGTGCCGGGCCGCGATCTGGCCGGCGTGCACTACGCGCTGGAGTTCCTGATCCCGCAGAACAAGGAAGTGGCGGGCGATGGCGTCAACGAGATTCGTGCCGAAGGCAAGCACGTTATCGTGATCGGTGGTGGCGATACGGGTTCGGACTGCGTGGGCACGTCGAACCGCCACGGCGCCACCTCGGTGACGCAATTCGAACTGCTGCCGCAGCCGCCGGAAGAAGAGAACAAGCCGCTGGTGTGGCCGTACTGGCCGATCAAGATGCGCACGTCGTCGTCGCACGACGAAGGCTGCTCGCGTGACTGGTCGGTGGCCACCAAGGAACTGGTCGGCGAGAACGGCAAGGTCAAGGCACTGAAGGCCTGCCGCGTCGAATGGAAGGACGGCAGGATGCAGGAAGTGCCGGGCAGCGAGTTCGTGCTGCAGGCCGACCTGGTGCTGCTGGCCATGGGCTTCACGAACCCGGTTGGCTCGATGCTCGAAGCGTTCGGTGTCGACACGGATGCGCGCAAGAACGCCAAGGCATCGACCGAAGGCGATCGCGCTTACTACACCAACGTGCCGAAGGTGTTCGCCGCTGGTGACGTGCGCCGTGGTCAGTCGCTCGTGGTGTGGGCCATCCGCGAAGGCCGCCAGGCTGCCCGTTCGGTGGACGCGTTCCTGATGGGCCATTCGACCCTGCCGCGCTGATCCGTAGCGTCGGGTTCAAAAGCAAAAGCAAAACCCCCCGCAAGTGCGAACTTGCGGGGGGTTTTGTTTGTGGCTGGGTCGAGAGTAGTGGGGTGGTCGTTCTAAAGCCGACACCCCATCAACACGGCGTCATCCCCGTAGTCAGCCAGCTTCTCCGCATACTCGTCAGCGGCGATCGCCGCGTACCCAAGCCTGCGCCACCACACAGCCGCCGATTGCACGGCGATCAGGCGCGACGACCGCAAGCCATCCGCCAGCGCGGCATCGCGGGCCGCCGCGTAAAGCCGTTGCGCCAGGCCCATTCCCCGGCCGACCGGCGCCACCGCCATGTCATGCACGAACCAGGTGAGCGCGGCCCCCGGCATCCAGTCACGCGCCAGCACGCCATCGAGGGGCGGCAACGCGTCTTTGGGCCAGGGGTGTGTGAACAGGTACGCCGCCAGCGCGCCATCTGGCAGGGCGGCTGCCCAGCAGGTGTCGGGGGATAGCGCCAGCCGGCTGGCGAGGGCATTGGAGGATTCGAGCAACATGTCGCCGTAGCACTGCGCCTGGACGGCGAGCACGGCGGGCATGTCGGCGACCGCTAATGGCCGCAGGACGATTTCAGACATCCAGCGATTATAAATGGGCTCACATTGGGGTCCTCCCGGACAGCGTTTACGTGGTCTGTGCTGGCCGGGAGCATGTCTCTACAATGGCCCGAAACGATAACGAAGAAACTGCCTCGAATCCCTTTCAGCCGATTTGGAGCCGTCGCCCTGTGTGGCGGACCGGAGGAAATTGATGTCCGAAGTGCGCAAATCGAAGCGACTTTGGCGAGGTATAGCGAAGTTGCCAAAACTTGCTGCCATCCTGGCAGTTCTGCGGTGCGGGCCGCGGAGCGCCATATCGTGGGGCCTGGTTGCCTGTGCCGCGAGCACGGCGACGGCGCTCGCGCAACCGCCCGTCATCGCGCAGCTGGCAAGCATTCCCAGCGCCGGTCGTTCGGAGATGAGTCGTCCGGTGTCATTTCCGGCTCGTCCTATCAGGATGATCGTTCCGTTTCCTGCGGGCGGTGTGTCCGACGCCGTCGCGCGGCTGCTGGCCGAGCGGCTGTCGGCTCGGCTCGGCGTGCCGATCGAGGTCGACAATCGTCCCGGAGCCTCGGGCACCATGGCTGGCGACGTGGTGGCGAAGGCAAGCTCCGATGGTCACACGTTGCTGTTCCATCAGGCCAACATGCTGATCCAGCCTGGTCTGGAGCCTGTGCCATACGATGTCATTCGAGACTTCGTGCCGGTGGGCCGTGTGGCGACAATGCCGCTGTTCCTGGTCATCGACGGTCGCCTGCCCATGCAGACGCCCCAGCAGTGGGCCACCGCGGTACGCTCGAATCCGGGCTCCTACAGCTATGGCTACGGCCAGCCCGGCAGTCCATCTCACCTGTATGCCGAGTACGCCGTGCGGGGGCTCCCGAATGCGGTCCCGCTGGTGACGGCCAAGGGCGAGAGTGCAGTCGTGCAGGAAATGCTGGCCGGTCGCATCAGTGCCTGCTTTTGCTCGTACGTATCGATCCAGCAACACATCCGCTCGGGTGCGCTGCGCATGATCGCCGTGACCGGTGTGGCGCGTTCGCCTCTTGCGCCGCAGGTGCCAACGCTGCAGGAGTCTGGCATCGAAGGCTATGCCGCCGCCGCGTGGTATGGCGTGATGGTGCCGGCGAAGACGCCGCGGGCGATTGTGGCCAGGCTGGCGAACGAACTCGACAACGTCACCGAAGAGCGCGAAGTGCGTGCCCGGATGCTTGCCGCGGGCCTCACGCCGATGCAGGACTCACCTGAGGCATTCGCCACGGCCATCCGCTCCGAATCGACCCAGTGGCAGGCCATTCTGCGCCAGACAGGGCAACACGGCGATCCCTGAAATGTCTTCTGCCCAGCGAAGATACTTCTCTTAACGATTGTTATCGTTTCCGGAACAGTGCGGTCACCATTTGGAACCGGCGCTGGGTAGGTACTAGCCCTTATAATGGCGGACTGTCCAAAAACGGTGACAATGTGACCGCTACTGTGCCGAACCCTTCTGGCCAAGTATTTGCTGGCCCGAATGTTGTCGAACTCGCGGATGTCGATTTTGCATACGCGGCTGGCGACAAGCCCATCCTTTCCGGCCTTTCCATGCGCTTTCCGCGCGGGAAGGTGGTGGCCGTCATGGGTGGCTCCGGCTGTGGCAAGACCACGGTCATGCGCCTCATCGGCGGCATGGTGCGCCCGCAGCGCGGCAGCGTCACTTTCAACGGTGCCGACATCGACGCCATGGACCAGAAGGGCCTGTATGCGGTCCGGCGACAGATGGGAATGTTGTTCCAGTTTGGCGCGCTGTTCACTGACTTGTCGGTATTCGACAACGTTGCATTTCCGCTGCGCGAACACACCGATCTGCCGGAGTCGATGATCCGGGATCTGGTGCTGATGAAGCTCAACGCAGTGGGGCTGCGCGGCGCACGCGACCTCATGCCCGCGCAGATTTCGGGCGGCATGGCGCGACGCGTGGCGCTAGCCCGCGCCATAGCGCTGGACCCCGCGCTACTGATGTACGACGAGCCGTTCGCCGGCCTCGACCCGATCTCGCTCGGCCTGACCGCAAGCCTGATCCGGAATCTCAACGACGCGCTCGGCGCGACCACGATCATCGTCTCGCATGACGTGAACGAGACATTCCTGATCGCCGATTACGTTTATTTCATCGCCAACGGCCGTATCGCGGCGGAAGGCACGCCCGAGGCGATGCGCGGCTCGGATGATCCATTCGTGCGCCAGTTCGTTCACGCCGAGGTGGACGGTCCAGTGCCGTTCCACTATGCCGGTCCGGCACTGGCCGATGATTTCGGCGTAGGAGGCGCGAAGTGAACGGCTTCTTTACCTCGATTGGCTCGACGGTACGCCAGTTCGTCGGCGGCCTGGGTCATGCCTCGCGCATGTTCCTGACGATGCTGGCGCTTTCGCCCGCGCTGTTGCGCCGCTTCCGGCTGGTGACCGACCAGGTGTTCTTCGTCGGCAACCTTTCGCTCGTGATCATCGCGGTGTCGGGCTTGTTCGTCGGGTTTGTGCTGGGTCTGCAGGGCTACTACACGCTGAACCGCTTCGGTTCGGAGCAGGCGCTGGGCCTTCTGGTAGCCCTGTCGCTGGTGCGCGAGCTGGGCCCGGTGGTGGCGGCGCTGCTGTTCGCTGGCCGCGCTGGCACGTCGCTGACGGCCGAAATCGGCCTGATGAAGGCCGGCGAGCAACTCAGCGCCATGGAGATGATGGCCGTGAACCCGCTGCAGCGCGTGATCGCCCCGCGTTTCTGGGCCGGCGTGATCGCCATGCCAGTGCTGGCCACGATCTTCAGCGCCCTGGGTGTCCTGGGTGGCTACCTGGTCGGCGTGCAACTGATTGGTGTGGACGCCGGCGCATTCTGGTCGCAGATGCAGAACGGCGTCGATGTGCGCGCGGACGTGCTCAACGGCGTGATCAAGAGCTTTATTTTCGGTATCACCGTGACGTTCATCGCGCTGTATCAAGGTTTCGAAGCCAAGCCGACCCCGGAGGGCGTATCGCGCGCCACCACGCGTACCGTAGTACTGGCCTCGCTGGCCGTGCTGGGACTGGATTTCCTGCTGACCGCGCTGATGTTCAGCTAGGCCAGCCGCACCGATCGCATGAGAAAGAGAATCGCATGAAGAAGACTACGCTCGATTACTGGGTAGGGGTGTTCGTGGTACTGGGCTTTGCCGCGCTGCTGTTCCTGGCGCTCAAGGCCGGCAACATGAGCAGCTTCTCGTTCCAGGAGACCTACACGGTTACCGCGCAGTTCGACAACATCGGCGGACTGAAGCCGCGCGCGCCGATCAAGAGCGCGGGGGTGGTGGTTGGCCGCGTCGCATCCATCCGCCTCGACGACAAGAACTACATGGCCACGGTGGAGCTGAACCTCGACAAGCGCTACCAGTTTCCGAAGGACACGTCGGCCAAGATCCTGACGTCGGGCCTGCTTGGCGAGCAGTACATCGGCCTCGAGGCCGGTGGCGACACGGCGATGCTGGCGCAGGGTGGCAAGATCACGATGACCCAGTCGGCGGTGGTGCTTGAAAACCTGATCGGCCAGTTCCTCTACAACAAGGCGGCCGATGCCGGCGCCGGTGGCGGATCGACGTCGTCAGGCTCGGGCGCCGCGGCGCTGCCTGCAGCGCCCGGTACTGGCGGGAGCGGCAAATGATGGTCTTGCAGCGCCTGGCCGTTGCATCGCTGGCGGCGCTTGCCCTGGCGGGTTGCGCAACGGGCCCGAACGCGAATCCCGCGGATCCGCTCGAGCCGTTCAACCGCGGCGTCAGCACGTTCAACGACAAGCTCGACACCTATGCGCTGAAACCGGTGGCCACGGTTTATTCGGACTACACACCGACGCCGGTGCAGATTGCGGTCGGCAATTTCTTCTCGAACGTCAGTGACGTCTACTCCGCGGCGAACAATCTGCTGCAGGGCAAGCCGTCGCGCGCGGCAGAGGACACGATGCGCGTGGCGATCAACAGTGTGCTCGGCATCGGGGGCCTGATCGATATCGCCACGCCGGCCGGCCTGCCGAAGTACAAGGAAGACTTCGGCCAGACCATGGGCGTGTGGGGTGTGCCTGCGGGGCCGTACCTGGTGCTGCCGCTTTTCGGGCCGAGCAGCGTGCGGGATACCGCAGGCATGATCGTGGACCGCTTCTCGGACCCGACCACCTATATCTCGCCCTGGTACGCCGGCCTGGGCCTGCAAACCGTCCGCGTGATCGACACGCGCGCGCAATTGCTTGGCGCGTCGAGCCTGATCGAGGCGGCGGCGCTGGACCGTTATTCGTTCCTGCGCGATTCATACCTGCAGCGGCGCAACTACCTGATTCACGACGGTGAGGTGCCGGACAAGGATGGGGGCGCGCCGGACGAAAAGCAGGACGACAACAGCGCGCCCGCGCAGCCATCCGCACCGGCGCCTGCCACGCCCACAACCCCAGCAAGTCCGAAGGCGGGTTGATTGCCCCGCCAGGCCAGTGCTGACAACGACCTGTGTCGCCTGTGAGCACGCTGTGAGCCCTGCAACAAAGTGTTTGAATGTGGTGTTTGGAACATTTCGCGCCCCGCGCTTGCCCAACGCCTGTGTTTCAATGGTTCCGGTACCCGGCAGCGTCCAGGCCGGACCAGAATCGAAAGGATATTCACGATGATCAAGCGACTGCTGCTTCCCTTCCTCACCGTTTTCGCCTTCGCCGGTGCCGCGCACGCCCAGCAGGCGGCGGACACGTCTACCCCTGACGGCCTGGTCAAGTCCGTGGTCAACGACGTGATGACCAGCGTGCGCGCGGACAAGGACATGCAGGCCGGCAACATTGGCAAGATCTCGGCGCTGGTGGAGCAGAAGATCCTGCCGAACGCCAATTTCACCAAGACCACGCAGATCGCGATGGGCCGTAACTGGTCGAAGGCGTCGCCCGAGCAGCAGAAGGTCATCACCGACGAGTTCAAGACGCTGCTGATCCGCACGTACGCGGGCGCCATCGCGCAGATTCGCGACCAGCAGGTCCAGTTCCGTCCGTACCGCGGCGCGCCTGAGGACACCGATGCCACGATCCGCACCCAGGTGATCAACAAGGGCGAGCCGATCCAGCTCGACTACCGTCTCGAGAAGACCGCGCAAGGCTGGAAGGTCTACGACATCAACGTGCTGGGCGCCTGGCTGACCGAGGCCTACAAGGGCAGCTTCAACACGATCGCCAACCAGCAGGGCGTCGACGGCATCATCAAGACGCTGCAGGACCGCAACCGCCAGTTGGCCAGCGCCAAGGGCTGATCCGGATTTCGTTGCGGCGCACCACGTCGCAACGATCTGGTCTACAATGACCGTTCGCTCCCGCCTGCAACCACTGAGCGGGAGCGTTTCATTTCCATCTCCCTGATTCCACGACCTTTCATGCCTGCCCTTGGCAATTCGCTGACCAACCGCAACGCCGCCACTGTGCTGCGTGACGGGCTGTCGCGCGTGACGCAGGGCGAAGTGACGGTCGACTGCAGCGCGCTGCAGCAGGTCGATTCGGCTGCCGTTGCCGTGCTGCTGGCCTGGCAACGTGTCGCGTCGCGGCGCGGGCAGACCCTGGCATTGAGCGGCGTGCCCGCCCAGTTGCGGTCGCTGGCCAGTCTCTATGGCGTCGATGGCCTGCTGGGTCTCGCCTCGGCCGCCGATCACGCGGACCATCACCACCGACATTGAACCGGCATCCGTTGCCGCGCGCCAGCAGCTTTCGCGCGTAGCCATGCGATGCCACGGCGTCCGGCCGAGGGTCGGCGTCGCGTCGAGCAAAGCGGGGTTTCCCCTGCATCCCCTATAATTCCGGGTTGTTCGTCCCCAAGTCGTCCCCAAGTGTCCTGACACGATTCCCCCAGGTGCTGCGCGGCTAACCTCAAGGGCGTTCCCCAACTCAAGATAGGCCGGCCGCAAAGCGGCCCAGTCACAAGACATTCGGCCATGAAAGCCATCGAAATTACCGATGTCCGCAAGCGCTACCGCAATCTGCAGGCGCTCAAGGGGGTCAGTTTCAGCGTCGAGCGCGGCGAGTTTTTCGGCCTGCTCGGGCCCAACGGCGCGGGCAAGACCACGCTGATCTCGATCCTCGCGGGCCTGAACCGCGCCAATTCGGGACGCGTCAGCGTGCTTGGCCACGACGTCGTGGACGACTACCGCATGGCGCGCCGCATGCTGGGCGTGGTGCCGCAGGAACTGGTCTTCGACCCGTTCTTCACGGTGCGCGAGACCCTGCGCCTGCAATCGGGCTACTTCGGGCTGACGCGCAACGACGACTGGATCGACGAGATCATGGCCAACCTCGATCTCACGAACAAGGCGGACAGCAACATGCGCCAGCTCTCGGGCGGCATGAAGCGCCGCGTGCTGGTGGCGCAGGCGCTGGTGCACCGGCCGCCCGTGATCGTGCTGGACGAGCCGACCGCCGGCGTGGACGTGGAACTGCGCCAGACGCTCTGGAAATTCATCTCGCGCCTGAACCGCGAGGGCCACACGATCATCCTGACCACCCACTACCTGGAAGAAGCCGAGGCGCTGTGCGATCGCATCGCCATGCTCAAGTTCGGGGAAGTGGTGGCGCTGGACCGCACCAGCAACCTGCTGACCCAGTTTGCCGGGCTGCAACTGGTGCTCACGCTGTCACGGGGCACGCTGCCGCCGGCGCTGGAAGCGCTGCGCACGCCGTCCAACCCGGGGGAGCGCGCGCATCGCCTGCGCCTGTCCGGATACGAAGCCGTGGAGCCGATTCTGGCTGCGCTGCGGGAAGCCGGTTGCGAGATCGAAGACATGGAAATCAGCAAGGCCGACCTCGAGGACGTGTTCGTCCAGATCATGCGCCGCGAAGGCCAGATGCCGGGCGCCCTGCCCAATACCGCGATGGAGGCTGCGGCATGAAGAACCCGGCTGAAATCGACGTTGCCGAGCAGCAGCGCCTGGAGTCGATGGCCGTGGGTGGCCTGATCGGCTTCCGCACGTTGCTCTACAAGGAGGTGCTGCGCTTCTGGAAGGTGTCCTTCCAGACCGTGGCCGCGCCGGTCCTGACCGCCGTGCTGTACCTGTTGATCTTCGGTCACGTGCTGGAAGACCGCGTGCGCGTCTACGACCAGATCAGCTATACCGCGTTCCTGGTGCCGGGCCTGGTAATGATGAGCGTGCTGCAGAATGCGTTCGCGAATAGCTCGTCGTCGCTGATCCAGTCAAAGATCACGGGCAACCTGGTGTTCATCCTGCTGCCGCCGCTGTCGCACTGGGAAATGTTTGGCGCCTACGTGGTAGCGTCGATCATCCGTGGTCTCTGCGTCGGCCTGGGCGTGCTGCTGGTGACCGCCTGGTTCGCCAACCTGCATTTCGCCCATATCGGCTGGATCCTGGTGTTCGGCCTGATGGGCGCGGGCATTCTCGGCACGCTGGGCCTGATCGCCGGCATCTGGGCCGAAAAATTCGACCAGCTGGCCGCGTTCCAGAACTTCCTGATCATGCCGGCGACGTTCCTGTCCGGCGTCTTCTATTCCATACATTCGCTGCCGGCGTTCTGGCAGGCTGTGTCCCACGCGAACCCGTTCTTCTACATGATCGACGGCTTCCGCTATGGCTTCTTCGGCGTGTCGGACGTGCCGCCGCTGCAGAGCCTGGCCGTCGTGGTCGTGGCCTTCGTGGTGCTGGCGGCGCTGGCGCTGCGGCTGCTGCGCAACGGATACAAGCTACGGTACTGATGTGCCGCCCTAACGGATTCAACCAGAGATAGACATGCTGCCAACACCGGAACAAGTCAGGGATTACATTGCCCAAGGATTGCCCTGCGAACATCTGGAAGTGGACGGCGACGGCCAGCACTTCTTCGCGACGATCGTGAGCGCGGAGTTCGATGGCAAACGCCTGATCCAGCGGCACCAGCGTGTGTACGCGGCGCTGGGAGAGCGGATGCGCGCGGAGATCCACGCGCTGTCGATGAAGACGCTGACCCCCGCCGAATGGCAGGCCGGCAGCAAGTAAGCGGCGTTCCGCACCACAGAACAACTTTGCCGGCTGGGCGTGTGCCCGGCTGGGACTACTGACAGAACATGGACAAATTCCAGATCCAGGGCAATGGGCCGCTCAAGGGCGAAATCCGCATCTCGGGCGCCAAGAACGCTGCGCTGCCGATCCTGTGCGCCGGCCTGCTGACCGCCGATACGGTGACCATCGGCAACGTTCCCGACCTGCAGGACACGCGCACCATGCTCAAGCTGCTGCGCCAAATGGGCATGAAGGCCGAAATGGTCGACGGCGTCGCCACGTTGCAGGGTGCCGACATCAACTCGCCCGAAGCGTCGTACGACCTCGTGAAGACGATGCGCGCGTCGATTCTCGTGCTCGGGCCGCTGGTGGCGCGCTTTGGCGAGGCACGTGTATCGCTGCCCGGTGGTTGCGGCATTGGCGCGCGTCCGGTGGACCAGCACATCAAGGGCCTGCAAGCGATGGGCGCCGAGATCACCATCGAGCACGGTTTCATCCATGCCCGCGCCAATCGTCTGAAGGGCGCTCGCGTGGTCACGGACATGATCACCGTGACCGGCACCGAGAACCTGCTGATGGCGGCCACGCTGGCCGAAGGCGAGACCGTGCTTGAAAACGCCGCGCGCGAGCCCGAGGTCACCGATCTGGCCGAACTGCTGGTGAAGATGGGCGCCAAGATCGAGGGCATCGGTACCGACCGCCTGGTGGTGCAGGGCGTGGATCGCCTGCACGGCGCCGAGCACAAGGTAGTGGCCGACCGCATCGAGGCGGGCACGTTCCTGTGCGCCGCAGCGGCCACGCTTGGCGACATCGTGCTGCGCGGCATCCCGCCGATGATTCTCGACGCCGTGCTGATCAAGCTGCGCGAAGCCGGCGCTACCGTGGAAACCGGTGATGACTGGATTCGTCTGGCCATGTCTCAGCGCGCGCAGGCCGTGAGCTTCCGCACCTCCGAATACCCGGCGTTCCCGACCGACATGCAGGCGCAATTCATGGCGCTCAATGCCGTGGCCGAGGGTACCGCGCGTATCACGGAGACGATCTTCGAGAACCGCTTCATGCACGTGCAGGAACTGAACCGCCTGGGCGCCAACATCACCGCCGAAGGCAATACGGCCGTGGTGACCGGTGTGCCGCGACTGTCCGGCGCCAGCGTGATGGCCACCGACCTGCGCGCGTCGGCCAGTCTCGTGATCGCGGGTCTGGTGGCGGATGGCGAGACGGTGATCGACCGCATCTACCACCTGGATCGTGGCTACGACCGCATGGAAAACAAGCTGTCCGCGGTCGGCGCGAAGATCCTCCGCATCAGTTGAGGCACGACGCCCACCACGAACGATGCCGAAACGGCAAGCCGCCCCCGAACACTGCTGAAGAATCTACGATGAGCCCCGCTTTCAATGCTTCGCCCGACCAGCTTACGCTGGCACTGTCAAAGGGCCGCATCTTCAAGGAAACGCTGCCACTGCTGGCTGCCGCCGGCATTCAGGTGACAGAGGATCCCGAGACTTCGCGCAAGCTGATCCTGCCCACGTCCGATCCGGCTGTGCGCGTGATCATCGTGCGTGCTTCGGACGTGCCGACCTACGTGCAGTACGGCGCGGCCGATTTCGGCGTGGCCGGCAAGGACGTGCTGATGGAACATGGCATGGCCGGCCTCTACGCGCCGATCGACCTGAACATCGCGCGCTGCCGCATGTCTGTGGCAGTGCCGGCCGGCTTCGACTACGTCAATGCGGTGCGCCAGGGTGCGCGCCTGGCCGTGGCCACCAAGTACGTGCAGACCGCGCGCGAGCACTTCGCGAAGAAGGGCGTGCACGTCGATCTGATCAAGCTCTACGGTTCGATGGAACTGGGGCCGCTGGTGGGGCTGTCCGACGCGATCGTCGATCTGGTCAGTACCGGCAGCACCTTGCGCGCCAATAACCTCGTCGAGGTGGAGGAGATCGTCCAGATCTCGTCGCGTCTGGTGGTCAACCAGGCAGCGCTCAAGCTCAAGCGCGAACGGCTGGCGCCGATTCTCGATGCATTTGAACGGGCCTCGGCCGCGCTCGCCTGAGGCGGGCAGTGACCGGAGACCCGCGAGGAAAGAAGTCATGAACGATACCGAAATGGAAAACCTGTCGATCCGCCGGCTTGATTCGCGCGAGCCCGGTTTCGCCGGCGCGCTGCGTCAGGTGCTGGCGTTCGAAGCATCCGAAGACGAGGCGATCGACCGCGCTGCTGCCGATATCCTGGCCGATGTGCGCCGCCGTGGCGACGAGGCCGTGCTCGAGTACACGCGCCGCTTCGATCGCATGGAAGCCGCGTCGATGTCGGCGCTGGCATTGTCGCAATCTGAACTCGAAGCCGCGCTGGAGGACCTCGAGCCGAAGCGCCGCGCCGCGCTGGAAGCTGCCGCTGCCCGCGTGCGTGCGTACCACGAGAAGCAGAAAATCGAATGCGGCAGCCATAGCTGGGAATACACCGAGGCCGATGGCACGATGCTGGGCCAGAAGGTGACCCCGCTCGACCGCGTGGGCCTCTACGTGCCGGGTGGCAAGGCTGCCTACCCGTCGTCGGTGCTGATGAATGCGATTCCGGCGCGCGTGGCTGGCGTCAAGGAAGTCATCATGGTCGTGCCGACGCCGGGCGGCGTGCGTAACGAACTGGTGCTGGCCGCCGCGCAGATCGCCGGTGTCGATCGCGTGTACACGATCGGTGGCGCGCAGGCCGTGGGCGCGCTCGCGTACGGCACTGCCACGCTGCCGCAGGTCGACAAGATCGTCGGCCCGGGCAATGCCTACGTGGCCGCCGCCAAGCGCCGCGTGTTCGGCACGGTCGGTATCGACATGATCGCCGGCCCGTCGGAAATCCTCGTGATCTGCGATGGCACCACCGACCCCGACTGGGTGGCGATGGACCTGTTCTCGCAGGCCGAGCACGACGAGCTCGCGCAATCGATCCTGCTGTGCCCGGATGCCGAGTACCTGAACCGCGTGCTGGAAAGTATCCAGCGCCAGTTGCCGACGATGCCCCGCCGCGAGGTCATCGCCGCGTCGCTGTCGGGCCGTGGCGCACTGGTCAAGGTGCGCGACATGGAGGAAGCCTGCGAGATTGCCAACGCGATCGCGCCGGAGCACCTCGAGATCTCCGCCGAGAATCCGCGTCAGTGGAGCGAGAAGATTCGCCATGCCGGCGCCATCTTCCTGGGCCGTTACACGAGCGAGTCGCTCGGCGACTACTGTGCCGGCCCGAACCACGTGCTCCCCACCTCGCGCACCGCCCGTTTCTCGTCGCCGCTGGGTGTCTATGACTTCCAGAAGCGTTCGAGCCTGATCGAGGTGAGCGAGAACGGTGCGCAGATGCTTGGCCAGATCGCTGCCGAGCTTGCCTATGGCGAAGGCCTGCAGGCCCACGCGCGCAGTGCCGAGTACCGCTTCAAACGTTAAGCCGGATTCATCAAAGCAGGACCAACGAGGACCATCATGTCAGCCGTAGACCCATCCCTGATCGAACGCATCATCCGTGACGACGTGCGCGCCATGGGCGCCTACCACGTGGCCGATTCGCACGGACTGGTGAAGCTCGACGCGATGGAGAATCCGTACCGGCTGCCGCCCGAGCTGCGCGCGCAACTGGCCGCGCGGCTCGGCGAGGTCGCGCTGAATCGCTATCCGGTGCCGAGCAGCGAGGCGCTGCGCGCCAGGCTCAAGACGGTGATGAACGTGCCGGCCGGCATGGATGTGCTGCTGGGCAATGGCTCCGACGAAATCATCAGCATGTTGTCGCTGGCCGCGGCCAGGCCGGGCGCCAAGGTGATGGCGCCGGTGCCGGGCTTCGTCATGTACGCGATGTCGGCGCAGTTCGCCGGGCTCGAATTCGTTGGCGTGCCGCTGCGCCCGGACTTCACGCTGGACCGCGCGGCAATGCTGGCGGCGATGGCCGAGCACAAGCCCGCCATCATCTATCTGGCCTACCCGAACAACCCGACGGGCAACCTGTTCGACGCCGACGATATGGCGGCGATCGTGCGCGCCGCCCAGGGCGAGGTATGCCAGAGCCTGGTCGTGGTCGACGAGGCGTACCAGCCGTTCGCGCAGGAAAGCTGGATGCCGCGCCTGACGGAATTCGGCAACCTGCTGGTCATGCGGACCGTGTCAAAGCTTGGTCTGGCCGGTATTCGCCTGGGCTATGTAGCCGGCGCACCCGAATGGCTGTCGCAGCTCGACAAGGTGCGCCCGCCGTACAACGTCAACGTGCTGACCGAAGCCACCGCGCTGTTCGCTCTCGAACACGTGGCCGTACTGGATGACCAGGCCGCCAGGTTGCGTGCCGAACGGTCGAAACTGGTCGAGGTCATGGCCGGCATGCCGGGCGTGACGGTGTTCCCGAGCGCGGCCAACTTCGTGCTTGTGCGCGTGCCGAATGCTGCACAGATCTTCGATCGCCTGCTCGCCCGGAAGGTATTGATCAAGAACGTGAGTAAAATGCACACGTTGCTGGCCAACTGTCTGCGCGTGACGGTCAGCACTCCGGAAGAAAACGCGCAGTTTCTTGAGGCATTCAAGGCCTCGTTGCAGGATTAACCCCACCATGCGTGTCGCAGAGGTCACCCGCAATACTTCGGAAACGCAGATCCGCGTTTCGCTGAATCTCGATGGCACTGGCCGCCAGAAACTGGCGTCCGGCGTGCCGTTCCTCGACCACATGCTGGATCAGATTGCCCGCCATGGCATGTTCGACCTCGAGGTCGAGGCCACGGGCGATACCCATATCGACGATCACCATACGGTGGAAGACGTCGGCATCACGCTGGGCCAGGCCGTGGCGCGCGCCATTGGCGACAAGAAGGGCATCACGCGCTATGGGCACAGCTACGTGCCGCTCGACGAGTGCCTGTCGCGGGTGGTGATCGATTTCTCGGGCCGTCCGGGCCTGGAATTCCACGTGCCGTTCACGCGCGCCCGTGTGGGTAGCTTCGACGTTGACCTGACGATCGAGTTCTTCCGCGGTTTCGTCAATCACGCCGGCGTGACACTCCATATCGACAATATTCGCGGCATCAACGCCCACCATCAATGCGAAACGGTGTTCAAGGCCTTCGGGCGTGCGCTGCGCATGGCGGTGGAGCTGGATCCGCGCGCGGCCAACATGATTCCGTCGACCAAGGGCACGCTCTAAGCCAGGCTGATCTCACGCGCCACCCTGTAGGCGTGCCGGCTGGTTGCGGCGCCCGCTGACTACCACCGACACCCGCACCCGATGGATACGCTCAAGTCCTTCATCTCGCTGCTGGCGCTGATCAATCCGATCGGGGCGATCCCGTTCTTCATCAGCCTGACCAGCCAGCAGACCGAGGCGGAAAAGCTGCGGACCATCAAGACGGCATCGGTATCGGTGGCGATCGTGGTGGGGGTCTCGGCGTTGCTCGGCCAGCAGATCATCGAGTTCTTCAATATCTCGGTGGCCTCGCTGGAAGTGGGTGGCGGCTTGCTCATGGTCATGATGGCCATGAACATGCTGAACGCGCAGACCAGTCGTACCAAGGCCACGCCGGAGGAAGAGAATGAGGCCGAAGCCAAGGCCAGTATCGCGGTGGTGCCGCTGGCGCTGCCGCTGCTGACCGGGCCGGGGTCGATCAGTACCGTGATCGTCTATGCGGGCAAGACGCAGCACTGGTACCAGTTGCTGATCCTGGTTGGCATCGGCGTGCTGCTTGGCGCTGTGGTGTATGTGACGTTCCGCGCGGCTGACCCCATCGCGCGGGTGATCGGACAGACCGGGATCAATATTGGCACGCGCCTGATGGGTCTAATACTCTCGGCGCTGGCCGTTGAATTCATTGTGGACGGGCTGAAGACATTGTTGCCTGTTTTGAAATCATGACTACCATAGCAATTGTGGATTACGGCATGGGCAACCTGCGCTCGGTAGCGCAGGCCCTGCGCACGGCGGCGCCGGAGGCGGATGTCCAGGTTGTGGATCGCCCGGAAGCGATCCGCGCGGCAGACCGCGTGGTGCTGCCGGGGCAGGGCGCGATGCCTGACTGCATGGGCGCGCTCGGCAATTCCGGCCTGCAGGAGGCGGTGCTGGAAGCCGCCGCGACCAAGCCGATGCTGGGCGTGTGCGTTGGCGAACAGATGCTGTTCGAACGTAGCAGCGAAGCTCGTGCGGGCGAAGGCAGCACGCCGGCGCTGGGGCTGATGCCCGGCGAGGTGATTCGCTTTGAACTGGAAGGCATGATGCAGCCCGACGGCTCGCGCTACAAGGTGCCGCAGATGGGATGGAACCGGGTACGCCAGTCGAAGCCGCATCCGCTGTGGAACGGCATTCCGGACAACAGCTGGTTTTACTTCGTGCACAGCTACTATGTGCACGCGCAGGATCCGGCCCATATCGCCGGCGAGACTGAATATGGCGTCGTGTTTACCAGTGCGGTGGCACGCGATAATATTTTCGCCACGCAGTTTCACCCGGAGAAGAGCGCCGCGATGGGTTTGCAGCTATACCGGAATTTCGTGCACTGGAATCCGTAAAGCGTCAGAAGCACCTGTTACCTGAAGCGCCAGTAATACCGTACAGCGATCACCTTTTCGTTCAGAGCCACCAACCAGACTGCGCATCTTTTGCCAAACTGACATGACCTGAGCGCCGACGCCCGGCGTCGGAATCGCTACCTTTTTCCCTTTACACAACCACCACGCTCGTCACGCATATGTTGCTCATTCCGGCCATCGACCTGAAGGACGGTCAGTGTGTACGCCTCAAACAAGGCGACATGGACCAGGCCACCGTCTTTTCCGAAGATCCCGCCGCCATGGCACGTCACTGGGTCAACCAGGGCGCGCGTCGCCTGCATCTGGTCGACTTGAATGGCGCATTCGTTGGCAAGCCACGCAACGAAGCCGCCATCAAGGCCATCATTGCCGAGGTTGGCGACGAGATCCCCGTCCAGCTTGGCGGCGGCATCCGCGATCTGAATACCATCGAGCGCTGGCTCGATGACGGCCTGTCGTACGTGATCATCGGCACGGCTGCGGTGAAGAACCCCGGCTTCCTCAAGGACGCCTGCGCCGCATTCGGCGGCCACATCATCGTCGGCCTCGATGCCAAGGACGGCAAGGTGGCCACCGATGGCTGGAGCAAGCTGACCGGCCACGAGGTGGCGGACCTGGCACGCAAGTACGAAGACTACGGTGTCGAGTCGATCATCTACACCGACATCGGTCGCGACGGCATGCTGCAGGGCATCAATATCGACGCCACGGTCAAGCTGGCCCGGTCGATGTCGATCCCGGTGATTGCCAGCGGTGGCCTGTCGAACATGGCCGACATCGACCAGCTTTGCGCCGTGGAAGGCGAAGGCGTGGAAGGCGTGATCTGCGGCCGCGCGATCTACTCGGGCGACCTGAATTTCGCGGCGGCCCAGGCCCACGCGGACAAGCTGGGCGCGGAGTAATCCAAGCTCGCGCGCCACAACCAGCCGTCGCCGATGCGGGCGACGGCGGGCAAGGAAACTCATGTTAGCCAAACGTATCATCCCCTGCCTGGACGTGACCAATGGGCGGGTGGTCAAGGGTGTCAATTTCGTTGAGTTGCGCGATGCGGGCGATCCCGTCGAGATCGCGCGGCGCTACGACGAGCAGGGTGCCGATGAGATCACATTTCTCGACATCACGGCAACCAGTGACGGCCGCGACCTGATCCTGCACATCATCGAGGCGGTGGCGTCGCAGGTGTTCATCCCGCTGACCGTCGGGGGTGGCGTGCGCACCGTGGAAGACGTGCGGCGGCTGCTGAATGCAGGCGCAGACAAGATCAGCGTGAACTCGTCTGCCATCGCCAATCCGCAGCTCGTGTCCGACGCAACGGGCAAGTACGGTTCGCAGTGCATCGTGGTGGCCATCGACGCCAAGCGCAGCTCCGCCCCCGGCGAACCGCCGCGCTGGGAAGTGTTCACTCACGGCGGCCGCAAGGCCACCGGGCTCGATGCAGTGGAGTGGGCCCGCGAGATGGCGCGCCGCGGCGCGGGCGAGATTCTGCTGACCAGCATGGATCGCGATGGCACGAAGAGCGGGTTCGACCTCGAACTGACACGCGCTGTCAGCGACGCGGTGCCCGTGCCCGTTATTGCATCTGGCGGGGTCGGTGGCCTGCAGGATCTGGCCGATGGCATCCGTCTGGGACACGCCGACGCCGTACTGGCCGCCAGCATCTTCCACTATGGCGAGCACACCGTTGGTGAGGCAAAGGCTTTCATGGCCCGCGAGGGCATTCCCGTCCGGATGTGATCATGGCGAAGAAGTGGTTGAACAAGGTGAAGTGGGACGACAACGGTCTGGTGCCGGTGATCGTCCAGGAAGTGGGTTCCAACGACGTCCTGATGTTCGCGTTCATGAATCGCGACGCGTTGCAACGCACGGTGGAACTGGGCGAGGCCGTGTTCTGGTCGCGCTCGCGCAAGCGCCTGTGGCACAAGGGCGAGGAATCAGGCCACGTCCAGAAGGTGCATGAGATTCGTCTGGATTGTGACGAAGACGTGGTGTTGCTCAAGGTGACGCAGATCGACAGCATTGCCTGCCACACCGGTCGTCACTCGTGCTTTTTCCAGAAGTTCGAAGGCGATGTCGAGTCCGGCGACTGGCAGACCGTCGAGCCGGTGCTCAAGGACCCGTCCTCGATCTACGCGGCCAAGCCATGAGCGATAACCTGTCCCAGGCCGATATCCTGGCCCGCGTGGCGGCCACGCTGGAATCGCGCAAGCCCGAAAACGGTGGTGACCCGGAGAAATCCTATGTCGCCAAGCTGTTCAAGAAGGGCGACGACGCGATTCTCAAGAAGATCGGCGAGGAAGCTACCGAAACGGTCATGGCCGCCAAGGATGCGCGGGCTGCCGACCTTGCCGACGAAGCCGTGAGCAAGGTGGTCTACGAGGTAGCCGACCTGTGGTTCCACACCATGGTGCTGCTGGCTCGCATCGGCCGGACCCCAGAAGACGTCGTCAATGAACTGGCGCGCCGCGAAGGGTTGTCCGGACTGGTCGAGAAGGCCAGCCGCAAGGAGTAGGATACGAGTCACGCGGCCCGAACCGGTTCGGGCGCGGCTTGATCCTGGAGGGCATGATGGCGACGGACTATACCTCGCAAGTCACGACGACCGCGGATGCTGACAGGCTCGATGGCCTGCGCAAGCTCACGCACATTCTTTATGCGCTCTATGCAGTCCACTGGTTCACCGGTGGGATCACGGCGTTGATCGCGATCATCGTCAATTATGTGAAGCGCGACGACACTCGGGGCACGCTCTACGCTTCGCATTTCGCCTGGCAGATCCGCACGTTCTGGTGGTCTATTGTGTGGTTCGTTGTGGGTGGCTGCATGTTCGTCACGGTATTGCTGTTTCCGGTGGCGATCGGCTTGTGGAGTGTTCTGTCATTGTGGATGCTGTATCGTATCGTCAAAGGCTGGCTGTATCTGAATGATCGCAAGCCGATGTATCCGGACGAGCAGTTCTGAGGCGTCCCAAGACGATGGCGGCAAGTCCGGAAGTGACTAGGCATAGTTCGGACAAGCTGCAACAAGATCTCCATGAAAACCCAGGACAATTGCATTTTCTGCAAGATCGTGGCCGGCCAGATTCCCTCGAACAAGGTGTATGAGGACGAAGACTTGCTGGCGTTTCACGATATCCACCCCAAAGCGCCGGTACACTTTCTGCTGATTCCTAAATCGCATGTCGATTCGTTAGCCGATTGCGGTCCCGGCGAATCGGATGTGCTTGCTAGAATGATGCTTAAGGTGCCCGAACTGGCACGCCAGGCCGGCTGCAACAATGGATTCCGGACGGTGATCAACACCGGCACCGACGGAGGGCAGGAAGTGTTCCACCTCCACATCCACGTGATGGGCGGACCGCGCAGCCAGTGGAAGGCGCCGGCGCCCTGACTGTTCGGGGCAACCAGGGTATGAGTGGACCGGGACGGATGTCGCGGTCCGGTGTCGCGCCGGCAACCGTCGCCCGGCGCGGCCTTTGAGGGACGGAACTACGGGGCCGGGCGGCAGTCTTCCGACGCCCGCGGCTTTATCAGGAGCAAGAAATGGGTTCGTTTAGCATTTGGCACTGGCTGATCGTGCTGGTGATCGTCATGCTCGTTTTCGGTACCAAGAAGCTGCGCAATATCGGCCAGGATCTGGGTGGTGCGGTAAAGGGCTTCAAGGACGGCATGAAGGAAGGCAATACCGACGAGCCGGCCGCTCCGGCCAAGGAACTGCGCGATTCCACCACCATCGACGTCGAAGCCAAGGAAAAGTCGCGTCAGCAATAATTGTCTGACGGAATTTTCTCCTTGCCAGTCACCCTTGCGGCGGCCGCCGCCACGTACGTTGCGACGGCCTGCCATTCCTGTGTCCCTGTTCTGATGTCTGCATGATCGATCTCGGCATTTCCAAGCTGGCACTGATCGGCGCCGTCGCGCTGATTGTGATCGGCCCCGAGCGTTTGCCGAAGGTCGCGCGGACGGTCGGCGCGCTGGTCGGTCGCGCCCAGCGCTATATCAATGACGTCAAGGCCGAAGTCAGTCGCGAGGTGGAGCTCGAGGAACTGCGCAAGATGCGCACGGAATTCGAGAACGCCGCGCGCGACGTCGAGCAGACCATCCACAAGGAAGTCAGCGAGCACACCCAGGCGCTTAACGAAGCGTTTGATGGCTCGGCCTCGTCGTCATCGTCCAGCGATACGGGCTCGGGCTATGTGCCCAGCTGGGACAGCGCGCACAAGTCGCACAACGGCCGCAAGAGCTGGCGCGTCAAGCAGGGCGCGCGTCCGATCTGGTTCAAGCGTCAGCAGAGCACGCGCATGTGGGTGCAGTCCGGCGCCGCACGCGTGAAGCGCCACCGGCCCGCCAGTGGCCGCAACCGTTCCTTCTTCGAATAAGCATGGCGGGCTCCGCAGACCCCAACGACGAATCCCAGCAGGAAACCTTCATCTCCCACCTGATCGAATTGCGCGAGCGATTGGTCAAGGCGGTGGCGGGGGTGATTATCGTTTTCCTGGCCATGGTTTACTGGGCGCCGCAGATCTTCAATCTGTTCGCGGCCCCGCTACTGCATTCGCTGCCCAAGGGCGGACGCATGATCGTTACTGATGTTACCGGCTCGTTCTTCGTGCCGATGAAGGTGACCATGCTGGTCGCATTCCTTATCGCCTTGCCATGGGTGCTGTACCAGATCTGGCAGTTCGTGGCGCCGGGACTCTATCAGCATGAAAAGAAGCTGGTCGTGCCGCTGGTGTCCAGCACTTACGTGCTGTTCCTGTGCGGCGTCGCGTTCGCGTACTTCCTGGTGTTCCCGACCGTGTTCCACTTCATGGCGCACTACAACGCGCCGCTTGGCGCGGACATGTCGACGGACATCGACAAATACCTGAGTTTCGCCATGACGACATTCCTGGCCTTCGGCATTACGTTCGAAGTGCCGGTAGTGGTGATCGTGCTGGTGAAATTCGGCGTGGTCGAGCTCGAGAAGCTCAAGCAAATCCGGCCGTATGTGATTGTCGGCGCATTTATCATCGCCGCCGTCGTCACGCCGCCGGATGTCATGTCGCAGCTCTTACTGGCCGTACCCCTGATCGCGCTGTACGAACTCGGGCTGCTGATGGCGCGATTCGTCTCGAAACAGCCGCTTGGTGCACCTGCCGAGGGTGAAACCCAGGCAGATTGAGTTCCAGGACTTCAGTTAACGGTTGGTAATCCCCGAGACTGAATACTGCGCATTGCACCAATTTGGTGAAATCCTCCCCAATTGCTGTTGCTTCATCACAACAAGAAGCGTCGGTAAACCGCGTTTACGGCGAAAAAGACTTCTGGCGAGCAAGGGGGGTGACACATAATACGACGCAGACGTGAAGGTGAATGCGTCGCCCAAACACTTGGGCAACCAAGATTTCCCAATCAGTTGACAAGGAAAGTGTCGATATGAAGATGAAACTGTTTGCTGCTGCCGTCGCCGCTCTGGCCGCTGGTGGCGCCTATGCCCAGTCGAGCGTGACCCTGTACGGTGTGGTTGACGCTGGCGTCGAGTACGCTAACCACCAGCCGGGCGTGTCCGGTAGCCACGACGTCGTGCGCCTGAACTCGGGCGGCATGTCGGGCAGCCGTTGGGGCCTGCGTGGCGTTGAAGACCTGGGCGGTGGCCTGAAGGGCGTCTTCGTGCTGGAAAGCGGTTTCAACGTTGACACCGGTACGTCGGGCCAAAACAACCGTCTGTTCGGTCGTCAAGCCTTCGTCGGTATGCAAAGCCAGTTCGGCACGCTGACCCTGGGTCGCCATCAGACGCCGTTCTATGACTTCGGTCTGGCCTTCGACCCGATGGCCATCTCGTCGAACTACTCGATCACGGCTCAAGCTCCGGAGTTCCAGCAACGTGCTGACAACTCGATCAAGTACATCGGTACGTTCGGTGGCCTGACCGGCTCGCTGCTGTACAGCACCGGCTCGAACACGGCTGGCACGGCTAGCATCTACCAAGGCACCAGCGGCGAAGTTCCGGGTAACTACCACCTGGGCCGCGAGATGAGCGCAAGCGTGATGTACAACGGTGGCCCGTTCTCCGTTGGCGCGATCTATGACGAAACCAACGTTGGTATCGCTGCTGCTGACGGCGCCAAGATCCGCCGCGCTTCGGTTGCTGGTACGTACGCCTTCGGCCCGGCCAAGGTGTTCGCTGGCTACCGTTACGCTCACGGTCTGGGCGGCGCAGTTCTGCCCGGCGGTGTGAACACCGTTGACGGCGCTACGAAGATTGCGAACGTCTCGAACCTGTACTGGCTGGGCATGGGTTACCAGCTGACCCCGGCTCTGTCGCTGACCGGCGCCGCGTACTACCAAGACTTCCGCAACACCGGTGCTGATCCGTGGAGCTTCGTTGTGTCGACGGACTACGCTTTCTCGAAGCGTACGGACGCCTACTTCAACCTGGCCTACACGAAGAACAAGGACGGCTCGACTCTGGGCACGTCGTCGGCTAGCCCGGGCAGCGTTGGTGGCTCCGGCTTTGGCACGACTCTGGGTTCGTACAACCAGTTCGGCGCCATGGTTGGCCTGCGCCACAAGTTCTAATTTGATGCGGGTGTAAGCCCGCTTCAGATTGGATTCAGAACGCCGGCATCCGAAAGGATGTCGGCGTTTTGTTTTGTTCGGGGCCTTGATTGTGCGGGCGTACCGGCGCTAGGCTTCGGGCTCGAATTGGGGGCTACATCCGGTTCGATACTTGATAGCAACCGCTTAGCTGATCAATGACCAGGGCGATGCCGGGTACGCGGACACGGAAGGTGAGTAGCCCTCGTGCTGCCGGGCTGGGCGGGGTTGGCGAAGGCAGCGAGTCTGCGAGCTATGAGCGTAGGGGGCTTGGCTTCTCGTTCTCCTCGGCAGTACCTTCAGAATCCATGTGTGCCGAAGAGCGCCGTGTGGTCCCGGTTTGTGCCCGACGTACCCAAACGAATTTCTCTCCCAGCCGGCACAAACAAAAACCCCCCGTCACTGCTGACGGGGGGTTTTGTATTGATATCTATGCCGGATGACTTACCAGCGAGCAGCGAGCCTGCCTACTCTTCCTCATCCAGCGGCATTGGCCTGCGCGGAGGAGGCGGGCGCTTGCCGATCGTGACAGTGAGTTCCGCCGGTTTGCCGCGTCGAATCACCTTCATCTTCGCCTCGGCGCCCGGTTTCAACTGTGCAATCGCGTTGAGCAGGGCGGTGGTGTCCGAGATCGATTGATTGTCGACCGAGACCAGCACATCCCCAGGTTTGACGCCGGCCTTGTCCGCTGGCCCACCCTGGACCACCGCCGCAATCAGGGCGCCTTCCTTGGCTTCGAGCCCAAAAGACTCGGCAATCTCAGGGGTCAGATCCTGCGGCTCCACGCCGATCCAGCCACGTGTCACGCTACCCGTAGAGATGATCGATTCCATGACTTGCTTGGCGGTCGACACCGGAATCGCAAAGCCAATACCGAGCGAGCCGCCCGAGCGCGAATAGATCGCCGTGTTGATGCCAAGCAGATTGCCCTGCGCGTCGACCAGTGCACCACCGGAGTTACCGGGGTTGATCGCTGCATCGGTCTGAATGAAGTTTTCGAACGTGTTGATGCCGAGATGGCTGCGGCCGAGCGCCGAGACAATACCCATTGTCACGGTCTGGCCGACACCAAACGGGTTGCCGATAGCCAGCACCACATCGCCCACCTTCACGTTCTCGATCCGCCCCAGCGTGATCGCGGGCAGGTCCTTGAGCGTGACCTTCAGCACGGCAAGGTCGGTTTCGGGATCGGAGCCGACCACTTTGGCGTTTGCCTTGCGTCCGTCGGTCAGCGCCACCTCGATTTCGTCGGCGCCGTCCACAACGTGGTGGTTGGTTAGAATGTAACCTTCGGCACTGACGATCACGCCCGAGCCCAGGCTCGACACCGGTTCCTGGCGCTCCGGCAAGCGGTCGCCAAAGAAGAACCGGAACCACGGGTCTTCAGTCTGCGGGTTATTGGGCGATCGCTTCGAGCCGTTCTTGCTGGTGAAAATATTGACGACTGCGGGCATGGCAAGGCGGGCCGCCTCGCTATAGGACCCCGGAGCGGCCGAACCTTCCACACTGGGGACGACCTCTTTTAGCGCCACAATGGGCGAACCCGATTGCACGGCCACCCGCCCGCGCTGCAGCCACTCGGGTTTGAGTGTGGCCACGACGAACCACACGGCCAGAACAACCGTGACAGCCTGAGCGAAGAACAGCCAGAAGCGGCGCAACATATTGGATTTTTGAGCAGAAAATGAAAACAAAAGAGCTTGAATTGTACTTGAACGACCTGCTACAGGTTTCCCGTTTCAAGGACTATTGCCCGAATGGACTCCAGGTGCAGGGTCGGCCGGAGGTTGCCCATATTGTCACCGGCGTGACGGCGAGCCTGGCGCTGATCGATGCGGCGATCGAAGCCGGCGCTGACGCGATCCTCGTGCACCACGGCTACTTCTGGAAAAATGAGGATGCCTGTATCGTCGGCCAGAAACATGCCCGCCTGAAGCGCCTGCTGGGCGCCGATATCAATCTGCTGGCCTACCATCTGCCGCTCGACAACCATCCGGAACTCGGCAACAACGCCCAACTGGGTCTGCAGCTCGGGATCACTCCGACGGGCCGCTTCAGCGATGATCAACTGGGCTGGACCGGCACGCTGCCGCAGCCCATGCCGCTCAGCGCCTTTGCGGCCCATGTGGGTGGCGTGCTGGAGCGGGAGCCGCTGGTCATCGGCGACGCCGACCAGATGATCCGCACCGTGGGCTGGTGTACCGGTGGCGCACAGGGGTACTTCGCGGCAGCGGTGGGCGCGGGTGTGGATCTTTATATGAGTGGGGAGGTGTCCGAGCCCACCACGCACCTGGCGCGAGAGAGCGGCGTGGCCTATCTGGCTGCCGGTCACCATGCGACGGAACGCTACGGCATCCGTGCAGTGGGCGAACACCTGGCGCAGCGCTTCGGGCTGCGCCACACATTTATCGACATTCCGAACCCGGTCTGAACCGGGCGCAATTATCAGCCGCGTGGGGCCTTCAGGCTGTCACGAATTTCGCGCAGCAGAACAATATCTTCCGGCGTGACGGCCGGCGCGGCAGGCTCTGCCTCCTTTTCGCGCATCTTGTTGAAGGCGCGCACCATCATGAAAATGATGAACGCGAGAATGACGAAATTCACCACGATGGTCAGGAAATTTCCGTAAGCGAATACCGGCACACCCGCTTTCTTCAGTGCATCCAGCGTTTGCGGGGTGCCAGGGGGGGGATCCGCCAGCATGACAAACATGTTGGAAAAGTCGAGTTTTCCCACGATTCTGCCGATGACAGGCATGATCAGGTCATTAACGACTGAATCGACGATCTTGCCGAATGCCGCCCCGATGATGACACCGACCGCCAGGTCGATGACATTGCCACGCATGGCGAAGGTCTTGAACTCGCTCATCATTCCCATAGCGCTATTCTCCGTTTTGTTGTTCCAGATTAACGTCTGAGTTTGACAGAGACTGCATCATCGCACCCTCGAGTGCAAGTCTGGATGCGGAAATTGCGTCTCCATGACCGATAAAAGCGCGGTCGGCTATCCGTAGTTCGCCTATCGTCGCCAGATGTGCCTCAGGTATAATTTTTTGTTGACGCAAGATTCAATTGATGACATCCCCTGGGGTTTGGAATGAGTGACCAGCAAGACGTGAAGAACGTGGACAAAGGTCGCCGCAATTGGTTGATCGCGACTTCTGTCGCAGGCGGCGTAGGAGGCGTAGCAGTAGCAGTACCGTTCGTGAGTACCTTTGCACCTTCAGAGAAGGCGAAGGCTGCGGGCGCACCAGTCGAGGCGGACATTGGCGCCCTGAAGTCTGGTGAGATGATGACGGTGGAGTGGCGTGGCAAGCCAGTCTGGATTCTGCGGCGCACGCCGGAGATGATGGCTTCCCTGAAGAAGACCGACGCCGAAGTCGCGGACCCGAATTCCGACGTCCCCTTCACCATGCCGACGCCGGAGTACTGCAAGAACGAAAGCCGTTCCCGTGCCGACCACAAGGACCTGCTGGTCGTGGTTGGAATCTGTTCCCACCTCGGCTGCTCGCCATCCGGCCCATTTCCCGCAGGCGCCAACCCTCAACTCGGCGCTGATCCCGGCTTCCTCTGCCCGTGCCATGGCTCGACCTTCGACCTGGCTGGCCGCGTGTTCAAGAACAAACCGGCCCCGCAGAACCTTGACGTACCCCCGTACCAGTTCCTGACCGACACCAAGCTCGTGATCGGCAAGGACGAGAAAGGAGAAGCCTGATCATGGCGGCCGAAAAAGAAGTCAAGACTACCGGGCTGCTGGGTTGGGTCGACGCCCGCTTCCCCGCCACCCAACTCTGGGAAGACCACCTCTCCAAGTACTACGCGCCGAAGAACTTCAACTTCTGGTACTTCTTTGGTTCGCTGGCACTGCTGGTGCTGGTGATCCAGATCGTCACCGGCATCTTCCTGGTGATGAACTACAAGCCGGACGGCACGCTGAACGCGGCTGGCATTCCAGTGGCATTCGCCAGCGTGGAATTCATCATGCGCGAAGTGCCATGGGGCTGGCTGATCCGCTACATGCACTCCACCGGCGCTTCGGCGTTCTTCGTCGTGGTGTACCTGCACATGTTCCGCGGGCTGCTGTACGGTTCGTACCGCAAGCCGCGCGAACTGGTCTGGATCTTCGGTTGCCTGATCTTCCTGTGCCTGATGGCCGAAGCGTTCATGGGCTACCTGCTGCCCTGGGGCCAGATGTCCTATTGGGGCGCGCAGGTGATCGTGAACCTGTTCTCGGCGATTCCGGTGATCGGCCAAGACCTGTCGCTGTTCATCCGCGGTGACTACGTGGTGAGCGATGCCACGCTGAACCGCTTCTTCTCCTTCCACGTGATCGCGGTGCCGCTGGTGCTGCTGGGCCTGGTGGTGGCGCACATCATCGCGCTGCACGAAGTGGGCTCGAACAACCCGGACGGCGTGGAAATCAAGGCGAAGAAGGATGAGAACGGCATTCCGCTCGATGGCATCCCGTTCCACCCGTACTACTCGGTGCATGACCTGCTGGGCGTGGCCGGCTTCCTGATCATCTTCTCGGCCGTGATCTTCTTCTTCCCGGAAGTGGGCGGCTATTTCCTGGAAGCCAACAACTTCTTCCCGGCGGATCCGCTGAAGACGCCGCCGCACATCGCGCCGGTGTGGTACTTCACGCCGTTCTACTCGATGCTGCGCGCAACCACGGCGAACTTCCTGCCGATCCTGTGGGCGTTCTTCGCCATCGTGCTGGGCATGGTGTTCCTGCGCAGCAAGGATGCACGCATCAAGATGGGTTCGGTGGCGATCCTGGTGATCCTGGCCGTGGGCTTCTATTTCATCGACGCCAAGTTCTGGGGCGTGCTGGTGATGGGCGGATCGGTGATCGTGCTGTTCTTCATGCCGTGGCTCGACTGCTCGCCGGTCAAGTCCATTCGCTACCGCCCCGCATTCCACAAGACGATCCTGGTTGTCTTCGTGGTGGTGTTCCTGATCCTCGGCTACCTCGGCGTGCAACCGCCGTCGCCGGTGGGTGAGAAGGTGTCGCAGCTCGGTACGCTGCTGTACTTCGCCTTCTTCCTGACCATGCCGCTGTGGAGCCGTGCCGGCACGTTCAAGCCGG
The DNA here is from genome assembly GCF_059492215.1 of Cupriavidus sp. HY129. Taxonomy (NCBI): domain Bacteria; kingdom Pseudomonadati; phylum Pseudomonadota; class Betaproteobacteria; order Burkholderiales; family Burkholderiaceae; genus Cupriavidus; species Cupriavidus sp. HY129. The sequence continues at coordinate 3,188,645 of NZ_CP083254.1, read as the reverse complement.
TGCCGGAGCGCGTCACGTTCCATCCGCACTAAGACGCTGCGCGACCCTACAAGAGGACAAGGACACAAGATGAAAAAGTTGCTTTCGATCTTCGCACTGGTCGGCGCATGTTTCGCGGCGATGCCCGCGATGGCTTCAGAAGGGGGCTACCCGCTGGAGCCGGCGCCGCTGGACACGAGCGATGTGTCATCGCTGCAGCGCGGTGCCAAGCTGTTCGTCAACTACTGCCTGAACTGCCACGGCGCGTCGATGATGCGCTACAACCGGCTCAAGGGCCTGGACCTTACCGAAGAACAGATCCAGCAGAACCTGCTGTTCTCGGCGGACAAGGTGGGCGAAACGATGACGATCGCGATGCACCCGAAGGACGCCAAGGCATTCTTCGGCGCGATTCCCCCGGACCTGTCGGTCATCGCCCGCGCACGCGGCAACGACTGGCTCTACACGTACCTGCGTACGTTCTACCGTGATGACACCCGCGCCACGGGCTGGAACAACCTGGTCTTCCCTAGCGTCGGCATGCCGCACGTCCTGTGGGAACTGCAGGGCCAGCGCGCCGCCAAGTTCGCGGAGGCCGAGGAACACGGCGAGAAGGTGCACAAGTTCACAGGTTTCGAGCAGATCACCCCGGGCAAGCTGAGCACGCAGGAATATGACCAAGCCGCGGCCGATCTGGTGAACTACCTGAACTGGATGGCCGAGCCGGAGCAAAGCCATCGCAAGCGTCTGGGCGTGTGGGTGCTCCTGTTCCTGGGCATGTTCACCGTGTTTGCCTGGCGCCTGAATGCCGCTTACTGGAAAGATGTGAAGTAAGCCTGTGTGGCTTGTCAGGCTGGTTGTAACAGCCTGGCGGTGCCCGCCGAAGGGCCGGCGCGGAGGTTGCAGCAGTGCAGCACCGCGTCGGCCCTTTTGTTTTGCGCGACACCGGGCAGCCGCTCGGTCAAGTCGGCTTGGGGGCACACCTTGTATTTGTAACTTATTTGCTTTTCGATAGGGCGTTCTGACAGAATGTTTGCCCTGTCCGACCTAGCTCTGCCAAGTTCGCTGAAGTTATATCGATCTGGCGCACTCCACACCCAAGGAATTCAACCATGATGGTGTTGTATTCGGGTACCACTTGCCCGTTTTCCCAACGTTGCCGCCTTGTCCTGTTCGAAAAGGGCATGGACTTCGAGATCCGCGACGTTGACCTGTTCAACAAGCCGGAAGATATCTCGGTGATGAACCCGTACGGCCAGGTACCGATCCTCGTCGAACGTGACCTGATCCTGTACGAATCGAACATCATCAACGAGTATATCGACGAGCGCTTCCCGCACCCGCAGCTGATGCCGGCCGATCCGGTGCAGCGCGCCCGTGCCCGTCTGTTCCTGTTCAACTTCGAAAAGGAACTGTTCACGCACGTCTACGTGCTGGAAAACGAAAAGGGCAAGGCCGCGGAAAAGAATCACGAGCGCGCCCGCGCCGCGATTCGTGACCGCCTGACGCAACTGGCCCCGATCTTCGTCAAGAACAAGTACATGCTCGGCGAAGAGTTTTCGATGCTCGACGTCGCCATCGCGCCGCTGCTGTGGCGCCTGGATCACTATGGCATCGAATTGTCGAAGAACGCCGCGCCGCTGCTGAAGTACGCCGAACGTATCTTCAGCCGCCCGGCCTACATCGAAGCTCTGACCCCGTCTGAAAAGGTGATGCGTCGCTAAGACACATCCGACGTCGCCACCGCAAAGCGTAATGTCTGAAACATCCACCAAGCCCTATCTGATCCGGGCCATTTACGAATGGTGCACGGATAACGGCTTCACGCCGTACATCGCAGTCTTCGTCGACGGCAATACCAGCGTGCCGCGCGAATTCGTGAAGAATAACGAAATCGTGCTGAACGTGAGCTTCGACGCGACCAGCGGTCTCGATATGGGGAACGAGTGGATTACGTTCAGCGCGCGCTTCGGTGGCGTGTCGCGCAAGATCGAAGTGCCCGTGGATAACGTGCTGGCGATCTACGCGCGTGAGAACGGCCAGGGCATGGCGTTCCCGGTGGAACGCAGTATCCCCGAAACCCAGGCTGCGACGGAGCGGGAGAACAACCCGCCGCCGAAGCTCGCCTCGGTCGACAGCGATACGCCGGCGCCGGTAACGGCGGAAGAGGGCGTCTCTCCTGACGACGATCCAACACCGCCGCCCGTGCCACGCATCGGCGGGAAAAAGCCCTCCTTGAAGGTGGTCAAATAAGCCATCGTCAAAGTGGTCCGCTTGAAGTAGAATCGCGGACTGCACCAAAAATGCCGGCTTAGCTCATCAGGTAGAGCAGTTGATTTGTAATCATCAGGTGGCGGGTTCGAGTCCTGCAGCCGGCACCAAGAATCATGTGAAAAGGCCACGCGAGAGCGTGGCCTTTTTGCTTTTTGAGTACCTTATGTCGATGGTCGACGTAACGGGGCAATGTCATTCGTGGGGAGCCCTGCTGCCGAGCAAGGGTATATCCACAGGAATTCTCCTAGTTGGTCTTAGAATTGCAATTTTGATGGTTGCAAGGATCACGAGGCTGACATGGCTGTTACAAAGGGACACGGAAATCCTCGTTGGACTCGTGATGAGACCATCCTGGCTCTAGATCTGTACTTGCGCTGTGCCAATTCGATGCCCGGGCCAAACGACCCGCGAGTTATCGAACTCTCAAATGTGTTGCGATCACTTCCAATCTATCCGGCCGGTTTGCGGCAAGAGTCCTTTCGCAATCCTGAGGGCGTTGCATTCAAACTGCAAAATCTTCGTCAGGTAGCGACTGGGCGGGGATTGGCCAACGTCTCGACGATCGATAAAGAGGTGTGGGCCGACTACGGCGGAAGTCCGGAACAGGTATCCTCGCTCGCCCGAGAGATTCGCGTTGAAGCAAGCGCAGAAGCCGTTGAGACGCCAGCGGAGGAAGAGGATTTCGAGTTTGCGGAAGGGCGTCTCTTAACAAGGGCCCATAGACGTCGCGAACGAAATGCAAAGGTGCGGACGAAGCTTATTAGCTATCGCCTCCGGCAATCGGGAGGGTTGACCTGTGATGCCTGTGGTGCAGGTCCACGCGTGCTCGACGCGGAAATATCGGATGCTGGGTTCGAGGCACATCACACGGCCCCTTTGGCGCAATCAAGTGAGGAGGGAACGAGTACCCGGCTTGCTGATATGGCGCTACTGTGTGCAGTTTGCCATCGTTTACTACATCGCCTTATGCAAAGACGCCGGACCTGGATGTCAATTGCAACATTCAAAGCGTATCTGGCGGCCTCTGATAGGGGCATAAAGTAGCGTGGCGACGCGAAACAGTTGCTTGGCATCCGCCGCTCAACCAACCATCAGTTCCCAATCCCCCTCAATCCGATTTCTCCCCCCGCGCTTCGCCCGATAAAGCATCAGATCTGCCTGCCTGATCAGCGCCGAGAGGTCCTGGCCCACATCCTCCCGGCGTCCGATGGCGACGCCGAGGCTGACGGTCATGCCGAACGGCCTGCAGCTCTCCAGCGTCACCCGGATCTCGCGCAGCTTTTCCTTTAGCTGCTCGGCGAGCGTCAATGCTTCGCCGGGTGTGCTCACCAGCGAAACCACCGCGAATTCTTCCCCGCCAAAGCGCGCGGCCAGGTCTCCGGTACCCAGCACGTCCCGGCACACGGCGCCAACGATCTCGAGCGCCCGGTCCCCCGCGATATGCCCATACGTGTCGTTGATCCGCTTGAAATGGTCGATGTCGAACATCACTAGCGCGACGTAGGGTTTGTCGGCCTCCGGGTTCGTGCACAGGTCGCAAGCCCGTGCTTCGAGTGCGCGGCGGTTCAGCAACTGTGTGAGCGCGTCCGTTTCCGCCATGGTGGTCAGCTGGGCGATCAGTCTCTGGCGGTCTTGTTCCAGTTGCTGCTTGTCGAGGCTGTAGCGCTTGAGTGTGTGAACGGCCTCGAGCAGCGCGCGGATTTCGCCACGGTAGTTATCGGGCGATGGCACGCGTACGGAGAGATTGCCGTTCGCAATGGCCAGGATGGAACGTGTGGCCGCGAAGAATGGTTTCAGAATCTGCCGGTGAAACAGCGAATGCAGCCAGATCATCGTTCCCAGCAGCGCGAAGGCGATGGCGAATGCGCCGAGTAGCAGCGTCAGGGTGACGTCGCGGTTGCGGTGCAGCCGCGCGCGGGCCTGGTCGAGAATCTCGTCGCGCAGTTGGACGATCGGCAGCATCGTCGGCACGTACTGTGCGGCGAAATCACCGGTGGTGATGCCGGCGCCCGTCGGACGTTTCGCACGGCGGTAGACCTTGGTGACATAGGCCAGTCCGGCTTCGCCATACACCATGCCCACACGCCTTACTGCTTCCGGCGCGAGGGCAGGGTGGTTGCCGGCGTGCGATGCCAGGAGCGTGCGAAGCTGCTCCACGCGGCCCTCGCTGTTGAAGATGCGCTGTTGTTCCTGCTCGGTCAGTTGCCGGTCCGATGCAAGCGCGCCCGTAAAGCGCGAACCGAGCAGCCCGGCGTGTTCGCGCAGTGCGGCTGCGAGCCGGGCCATCTGCAGGTCGTCCAGGATTGCGGCGTCGCCGCTGACGATGTCCTCGATGGTGCCATCGGCGATGCCTGCAATGATCGGGATGACGTTCGCCATGTGGTTGACGGCGTTGTTCAGCAACTCTGGGGACCGGGTCTGGCGCGGTACCAGCAGTACGTCGTCGGCATGTTTGCGTGCCTCGGCCAGCGTGGTGATGGTGTGGGTGGCTGTCACGTAAAGCGCGGCACACTCTTGGCAGTGGCTAGCCTCGATCGCTGCGTCGAGGTCACGCAGACTGGCATCGCTTTCCTCGCGGGCCTTGCGTAGTGCCGCGATGCGCTGCGCCGGCACCGGTACATCCTCGCCAAGCGCGGCATTCATGGGCCCGCGTTCTGCTGATACCTTTTCCATCGCCAGCAGCGCCGCGCGGAAGATCTCGAAATCCGAGAGTGCCTGGTCGCTGCGCGAGAATGCTTGCCACTGATGCAAAACCAGCCAGGCCAACAGCATCAGTACGACAAGGCAGGCACCGGCGGAGACTCTTAGGAAGCGCTGACTGACAGAGTATTGCGGAGTTGCTGCCTCGGGCTTTTCTGGTCGCCCGGATGTTGCACACATAAGACTTGAAAACCGGATCTATAGCGATTGGGACCTCAAAATTGCGAAACGGACATTATTTGTCCGTCCACGGGCGAAACTGAATGTGACATTTTTGCGAACTCATAATCGAATCCGATATCGGTTACGGAGGCAAGCTTCTTGATAATCGGTGAGATGTGTTCGTGGCACCGGTGTCGCATTTCCACCCATCGACGCAAGTTGTCATTACCACCAGAACCGGCTCCGTGATAATGCGCCATGCATCACATATGCCTTCTTCACGAAAGGCAGCTCCCGTGTGGTGGCCGACTGCGCGGGCGGAAGAATATAGCGGCCAATTGAAGGTTTTGTTGGGGTTCAACTGGAAGGGCAATTGAAATGGATGGAAAACTGGCAAGCTCGGTGAAGGCGTGCCTTGCAGCGGTGACGGCCGCTATCGCGGTCGCGGCCTGTGGTGGTGGCGGGGACGATAATTCGGGCGGCACGGTGGTCCGGGTGACGGAAGCCGCCACGCTTTCGCCGAAGCAGGTGAACAACAGTATGGTCGCCAATCCAGTCCGCTGGATGCCCTCGGTGACCGACACGTGGCAGCTTCAACTCCAGGGAAAACTCGATACGAGCTACAACGTCGCGCTCTACGTGCTCGACCTGTTCGACACGCCACCGTCGACCATTGCATCGCTCAAGGAGCAGGGCAGGCGAGTCGTGTGCTATTTCTCCGCGGGAAGCAGCGAGGACTGGCGCCCCGATTTCCAGAGTTTCCAGCCCTCGGATATGGGCAACGTACTCAGCGGCTGGGCGGGCGAGCGCTGGCTGGATACGCGATCCAGCAATGTGCGCGGCATCATGGCCGCGCGTATGGATCTGGCGGTCTCGAAGGGGTGTGACGGCATCGATCCCGACAATGTCGATGGATATACCAATAACACCGGCCTGCCGCTCACGGCGGATACCCAACTCGACTACAACCGTTTTCTGGCTAACGCGGCACATGCGCGCGGTCTGGCGATCGGATTGAAGAACGACGTCGATCAACTCACCGATCTGGCATCGTCATTTGATTTCGCGATTAACGAGCAATGCTTCCAGTACAACGAGTGCGGCGGATACTCGGCCTTCACGGCGCAAGGCAAGCCGGTGTTCAACGTGGAATATGCGACGAAGTGGAAGGATGCGACAAAGCGGCCGGCGTTATGCGCCAAGGCCGCCGCGCTGAATATCCGGACGCTGGTGTTGCCGCTGGCGTTGAACGACAAGTACCGGTATAGCTGCGACTGAATCGGGGAGATTCTCAGGCGCCGCCGCGCTTTTCCATCTCTCGCCACGCCAGGAACAATCGCGTGTCGAATTCCAGTTGGTGGTAGCGCGGCTCCATATATTCGCAGAGCCGGTAGAACGCCTTGTCGTGGTCGGTCTCTTTCAGATGCGCGAGCTCGTGCACGACGATCATGCGCAGGAATTCCGGTGGTGCTTCCTTGAACAGCGACGCCACCCGGATTTCCTTCTTGGCTTTCAGCTTGCCACCTTGCACGCGAGAAATCGCGGTATGCAGTCCCAGCGCGTGCTGGGCGGTGTCCAGCCGCGCGTCATATCCCACCTTGTGCAGCGGCGGCGCGCTGCGCAGGTATTCTTGTTTGATCTCGCCGGCGTAGTCGTAGAGCGCGCGGTCGGTCTGGATCGTGTGGCGGTCCGGGTAGCGCCGGGCGATGTGCTCGCCCAGACGGTCGGCATCGATCAGTGCGCGCACCTGCGCGAGCACATTGGGCGGATAGCCGCCAAGGAAACGCATCGGGTCTTTCGCGCCCGGGCGCCACGCTTCATTCACGATGCTCAGTGATGATGGTGGTGGTGATGCATCCAGCTGTTGTCCATCGAATTCACGAACGACTCGACGGCGTCCTTGTCACCGATGGCATGGCGCATCATTTCGCCGCATTTGCAGAAGCCCTGGTACGGGAGGATGTGCGAGCACGCGGACGTCTTCTGCAGGTACAGGGTGACGGGTTTTGTGCACTTCTTGCACTTGAAACGGAGGGTCAGGGCGGCTTTGCTCATGGAATCGACGGCAATCGGGTTCGATTGGGAAACCAGATATTGTACTTGCCGCGCCCGATTTCATCCGGTGTGGCCGGGGCAGCGCCCGCCCGTTTGCTACACTCCCGCCATTCCCCGACACCATTCGAACGCGCACCCCAATGGCACAGTACGTTTTCACCATGAACCGCGTGGGCAAGATCGTTCCGCCCAAGCGTCACATCCTCAAGGACATCTCGCTGTCCTTCTTCCCCGGCGCCAAGATCGGCGTGCTGGGCCTGAACGGCTCCGGCAAGTCCACGCTGCTGAAGATCATGGCCGGTCTCGACAAGGAGATTGAAGGCGAAGCCACGCCGATGCCGAATCTGAACATCGGCTATCTGTCGCAGGAGCCGCAGCTCGATCCCGAGCAGACCGTGCGCGAATCGGTCGAAGAGGCGCTCGGCGGGGTGTTCGAAGCCCGCAAGAAGCTCGACGAGATCTACGCCGCTTACGCCGAGCCGGACGCCGACTTCGACGCGCTGGCCGCCGAGCAGGCCAAGTACGAGGCGATCCTGTCCGCCAGCGACGGCAATAACGCCGAGCTGCAGCTCGAAATCGCCGCCGACGCGCTGCGCCTGCCGCCGTGGGACGCCAAGATTGGCAATCTGTCCGGTGGTGAAAAGCGTCGCGTGGCGCTGTGCCGCCTGCTGCTGTCGCGCCCCGACATGCTGCTGCTCGACGAGCCGACCAACCACCTCGACGCCGAATCGGTCGACTGGCTTGAACAGTTCCTGACGCGTTTCCCGGGCACCGTGGTGGCCGTCACCCACGACCGCTACTTCCTGGACAACGCCGCCGAGTGGATTCTGGAACTGGACCGCGGGCACGGCATTCCCTGGAAGGGCAACTACAGCTCGTGGCTGGAGCAGAAGGAAAACCGCCTGAAGCAGGAAGAGGCCAGCGAATCGGCCCGCCAGAAGGCGCTGAACAAGGAACTGGAGTGGGTGCGCCAGAACCCGAAGGGTCGTCAGGCCAAGTCGAAGGCGCGTCTGGCCCGTTTCGACGAACTGAACAGCCAGGAATACCAGAAGCGCAACGAAACCCAGGAAATCTTCATCCCCGTGGGTGAGCGCCTGGGTAACGAGGTCATCGAGTTCGACAACGTCAGCAAGGGGTTCGGCGATCGCATGCTGATCGAGAACCTGAGCTTCAAGGTGCCGCCGGGCGCGATCGTCGGCATCATCGGCCCGAACGGCGCCGGTAAGTCCACCTTCTTCAAGATGCTGACTGGCAAGGAACAGCCGGACAGCGGCGAGATCAAGATCGGGCCGACGGTGAAGATGGCGTTCGTCGACCAGAGCCGCGATGCGCTGGACGGCAACAAGACCGTGTTCGAGGAGATCTCGGGCGGGTCGGACATCCTGACCGTGGGCAGGTACGAAACGCCGTCGCGTGCGTACATCGGCCGCTTCAACTTCAAGGGTGGCGATCAGCAGAAGCAGGTGGGCACGCTGTCAGGCGGTGAACGTGGCCGTCTGCACATGGCCAAGACGCTGATTGCCGGCGGCAACGTGCTGCTGCTGGATGAACCGTCGAACGACCTGGACGTGGAAACGCTGCGCGCGCTGGAAGACGCGCTTCTCGAGTTCGCCGGCTGCGTGATGGTGATCTCGCACGATCGCTGGTTCCTGGACCGTATCGCAACCCACATCCTCGCCTTCGAAGGTGATTCGCATGTGGAGTTCTTCCCCGGCAACTACCAGGAATACGAAGCCGACAAGAAGAAGCGTCTCGGCGAAGAGGCCGCGAAGCCGAAGCGCATTCGGTATAAGCCGATCACGCGCTGATAGGTAAGGTAGTTTTGATTGGCTCCCCTTTCCCACTTGTGGGAGAGGGGAGAAAACCATCCAGCCTTACGCCCTCACCAGCCTTACGCCCTCACCAGCCTTACGCCCTCACCAGCCTTACGCCCTCACCAGCCTCACGAGCGTAATCTCCGAAGGCGCCCCGAACCGCTTCGGGGGTCCCCAGTAGCCGGTTCCACGGCTCACATACACCCACAGGTTGTCATGCCGGTTCAGCCCATGCACGTAGGGCTGCTGCATCGGCACGAACAGGTTCCACGGCCAGAACTGTCCCCCGTGGGTATGACCCGACAGTTGCAGATCGAAGCCCGCCGCAGCCGCAGCCGGCGCAGTGCGTGGCTGGTGCGCCAGCAATACGCGCGCAGCCGCGTCCCGGGGCGCGCCATCCAGGGCCTGCACCGGATCGCTGCGATGGCTTTCGATGAAGCCCCCGGCCGTGAAGTCGGTCACGCCGCCGAGCACTAGCGAGGCGTCGCCCCGCTCGACCACCACGTGTTCGTTCATCAGCACGCGCAGCCCCAGGCGGCGCAGCTCCGCGATCCAGGCTTCCGCGCCAGAGTAGTACTCATGGTTGCCGGTGACCACGTACGCGCCGTGCCGCGCCGATAGCCGCGCGAATGGCGCGGTGTGCGCGGAAAGCTCGCGCACCGAGCCATCGACCAGGTCGCCTGTGATGGCGATCGCATCGGGCGCCAGGCTGTTCACGCGATCGACGATGCGATCGATATACGGGCGTTTGATGGTGGGTCCCACGTGGATATCGCTGATCTGCGCGATCGTGAAACCGTGCAGCGCGTCGGGCAGGTTGGCGATCGGCACGTCCACTTCCTTGACCTTCGCCAGCCCGCGCGCCTGGAAGAAGCCGATCACCGTCACGGCGAGGGCCAGCGCAATCGCGCCCAGGGCGCTATAGCCCGTCAGGCCGGGCGGGCGCCAGCCGATGGCTAGCGTCACCAACAGGAAGAGGTCGCGCGCAATGGTCAGCACCAGCAGCGACGAGAAGAACCCCATCGCCATCATGCCGACCCACGAAAGCTGGTCGGCCCATGGCGTCGATAGTCGGCGCGCCATCAACGCGGCTGGCATCAGCAGGGTCGAGGCGATGAGCCACAGCACGGCAAGGCTGTGGACGATCATTGGCACCGGCAGACCGGGCAGCAGCCGCACGCCGATATAGACATGGAGCAGCGCCATGATCAGCACGGGGATCAGTAGCGAACGTCGGGAGCGTATGGCACTCATGGCGGGGGGCGCGAAGATGAGATCGTTAGAAAGTGAGGGCGCAGACGGGGCGCTTCAAGGGGTTTCGAGAGGCGTAACATCAACCGGGGAGCAGGAGGAAGCACGCCATCGTCGCGAAATCCTCGCCCGGCCCAGGGAAGGTGATCTGTCAGGTTTCCGTGGTCATCCTGAATGTTTTCGAGGCGGATTGTTCCAGTCTTCGCACTACTTTAGATTCGACCGACGATACGCGCGGTGTCGCATACTGCTCACTCATGCCGGAGATCTCATGTCATTCCCGAAGCGCACCTTCCTGAGCCAGGCGCTGATGGCAGCCGCCCTGCTGACGGCGGCCACGCCGGCCGTCCTGGCCGCCAACCCCGGAACCTCGGCCAGCGCGGCCCAGAAGCTGCCGTCGCTGAACTGGCCACGCAATTTCGACGCCGCAGGGGAGCACATCGAGCTCTATCAGCCTGAGATCGAGAAATGGGAAGGCAACCGGCTGTCGGGTCGGGCTGCGGTGGCCGTTGGCGAGAAGGACGGCACGCCCACCTATGGCGTGGCCCGGTTCTCGGCGCAGGCCGATATCGACAAGCCGTCCGGGCTGGTCCAGCTCACGCAGATCCAGATCGACAGCGTTGACGTGCCCACACGCCCCGATGCGGCCGACAAGGTGCGCACCGCGCTGATCGGACGGCTGCCGCCCAAGGGGCTGACCGTCCCGCTCGATGAACTGCAGGCCAGCTACGCGGTGTCGCAGGAACTGGCTCGCGCAACAAGGGTGCCGGTCAAGAACGACGTGCCGCAGATTTTCTTCGCGACCACGCCCACGCTGCTCGTGCATGTCGATGGCGAGCCGGTCTGGCGCGCAGTGCCAGGCACGCAGATCGAGCGCGCGATCAACAGCCGCGCGCTGATGCTGCGCGAGCAGGGCGGCGAATTGTGGCTGCAGGCGGCGGGTTACTGGTATCGGTCGGAATCGGCCGGTGGCCATTGGGATAGCGTGGCCAACCCGCCCGCGGCCGTGCTGGGCGCCGCCAGCAAGTTGCAGGCGGCCAAGGACCAGACCAGGCCCGATCCGATGATGCCTGCCGACGGCAAGAAGCCCGCCAGGCCGCCCACCATATTGCTGGCAACCGGCCCTGCGGAACTGGTGATCACCGACGGCGAGCCGCAGATGAAGCCGGTCGGTGGTGTCGAGCTGCTGACGGTGGGGAACGCCGATCACGCCGTGCTGTTAGACCCGTCGACCAACCAGTACTACGTGCTGATCTCTGGCCGCTGGTTCCGGGCGCCGGTACTGAGCGGGCCGTGGGAGTTCGTCCCCGGCGACAAGCTGCCCGCCAATTTCACCAAGATCTCGCCGCAGGACCCGAAGGCGAACGTGCTGGTGTCCGTCCCCGGCACGCCGCAGGCCCGGGAAGCGGAGATCGCGGCGACGATTCCGCAGACGGCCTCGGTGTCGCGCACCAAGGCCACGATGACCGCGACCTATGATGGCGCGCCGAAATTCGAGCCGATCACCGGTACGTCGCTGCGCTATGCGGTGAACACCGGCACGCCCGTGATCGAGGTCGATAGCGGTCGCTACTACGCGGTGTCGAACGGCATCTGGTTCACCTCCGGTGCGCCGGTCGGCCCGTGGGTGGTCGCGACCGAGGTGCCTTCCGCGATCTACACGATTCCGCCGAGCTCGCCGGTGTACTACGTGACCTATGTGCGCATCTATTCGGTGACGCCGGAAGCGGTAGTGGTGGGTTACACACCCGGCTACATGGGCGTCGTGGTCAGCCCGGACGGCACCGTGGTCTACGGCACCGGCTACGTCTATCCGCCGTATGTCGGCACCTACTACTACGGATACCCGGTGACCTATGGCTATGGCGCCGGGTTTGGCATCGGCGTGGCCGAAGGCTTCGCTTTCGGATTCGCGGCTGGCGCGATCTGGGGCGCGGCGGCTCCGTACTGGGGCCCGTACTGGTGGGGCGGCCCGTACAACTGGAACTACGTGAACGTGAACCAAGCCAACTTCTACGGCCGCTGGGGGCAGGGCACGGTCACGCACGCCGAGGGCTGGAATGCCTGGACGGGCACGCAATGGCGCGGCACGGCCGGCTACGGCTACAACGCTGCTACCGGGGCGCGCTACCAGGGCAGCCGGGGCGCCGCGTTCAATCCGTACTCGGGCAACTATGCGGCGGGGCGCCAGGGCTCGTTCGCCAATCCTTCCACCGGCCGCGAAGGCGCCGCGCGTGGCGGTGTGGTCGGCAACGAGTACAACGGCAACTATGCGGCCGGGCGGCAGGCCGCGGGCTACAACGCGCAGACCGGACGCGTCGGCGCGGCGGAAGCGGGCGTCGCGGGCAATACCCAGACCGGGCAGCACACGGCGGGCAGCCGCGGATTCGTCGCCAACCCGGACAAGGGCAATGCCGTGGCCTGGAACAACGGCAATGTCTACGCCGGGCACGACGGCAACGTCTACCAGCACACCGACAACGGCTGGCAGCAGCACACGCCAAGCGGCTGGCAACCGGTGCAGCCGAACAGCAATGTGCAGGGCCAGCTCGAGCAGCAGCGCCAGGCGCGCGAGGCCGGTCAGCAGCGCTTCAACAGCTCAGCGGCGCAGCAATGGCAGGGCCGTATCGGCGGCGGCGGATTCCAGGGCGGGGGTGGACGTTTCGGTGGCGGTGGTGGCGGCCACTTCCGCGGGGGATTCCGCAGGTAAGGAGGCCGCGGCCAGCGGCTAGCCGCTGACCGCTGACCGCTGACCGCCGACCGCCGACCGCCGACCGCCGACCGCCGACCGCCGACCGCCGACCGTCAGTGGCGCGGCGACCATTCCCCCTTGCGCACGCCGATGGCCGTGACGAGCCCGTATGACGTGATGCCGAGCGCCACGCCGAGGAAGTGTCCGTCAAGCCCCATCCCGGCGACGTTGGCCAGCAGCCAGCCACCGCCCGCCGCCAGGGCGATACGGCACAGGCCCGCGGCGATCGGCCAGCGCATACGGCCCGCACCCATCGACGCGAAGTAGAGCGCCATCCCCAGGCCGAAGCCGCCGAACGCCGGGCCGACCCACGACAGCGCGCGCGCGGCAATCGCGCCGACATCGGGGTCCTGGGTGAACAGTCCGGCAAACTGGTTTGGCGCCAGCCCGACCGCCGCGCCTACCGTCCCGGCAATCAGCAAGGCGAGCAACGCGCCGACCCAGGCGGTGCGGCGCGCGGTATGCCAGTCACCGGCGCCCACGGCGCGGCCCACCAGGGCTGTCAACGCGGAGCCCACGCCGAACGCGAGCGGGATCATCAGGAATTCAAGCCGGGCGGAGATGCCATACGCGGCTACGGTCGTGGTGCCGTAGTGCCGCAACTGGGCCGTGACGAGAATCGTGGTCAGGTTGGCGACCGATGCGAGAGCGCAGGCCACCAGGCCGATGGAGAGAATCCGGTAGAACAGCGCCTTCGACGGGCGGATGCGCAGCGACGGCACGAAGCCCGCGCCGCCACGGAACACCACATAGGCCATCACCAGCGCCGCCCCCCATGACACGGCCGCCAGGGCCGCGCCGATGCCTGCCAGGCCCATGCCGACGCGCTCCGCCAGCCACCAGGACAGCACCGGAAACACCACCCACATGCCGCCCAGCACACGCGCCGCCAGCGCGTGGCGTCCGCCACCGCGCAGCACCGATGCCAGCGTATTGGCCAGCCACGCGGGCACGGCACCGGCGCCGAACAGCCAGATCGCGTAGCTCGCCGCGGCTTCGGCTGCCGTCGCGCCGGCCACCGCACCGAACACACTGCGCGGAAAGCCTGCCAGCACGATTGCGAAAATCAGCCCGGCCGTCACCGCGATGATCAGCGCGTGGAGCACCAGCGACGATGCCTCCTCGCGCTTGCCGCCACCGAGCGCGCGCGCGATGGCCGATACCACGCCACCGCCCATTGCTCCCGTCGACATCTGTTGCAGCAGCAGCGCGAATGGCAGCACCACCGCCCATCCGGCCAGCGATGCCGTACCTTGCCGCGCGGCCAGCCAGGTTTCGATCAGTTGCGCGCCGGCCTGCAGGAATGCCACCAGACTGGTCGGCGCGGCCAGCACGGCAATGCCGCGCGCGATCTCGGTGGCGGGCACCGGCTCGGCAAGGGCTGCCGAACCATCGAGCGCAAGCGCATCAGACTTTCGCATGATCGGCCGCCTCCGAGGATGGTTCGCCAAAACGCGCGCGCAGATACCGTCCGGCGCCTGGGCCGGGTTTCACGCGCAGGTCGTCCACGGTGATCGCGCTGCCATCGTCGCGCGTCAGCTTGCCGGCGAGGATCTCCTTGCCCTCGCGCTTGTCTTCGAGCACGGTGAGCGGACCCTTCGGATCGGCCAGCCACCGGTCCGCCCAGTCCTTCAGCGTAACGAATACGGGAAAGAAGTCGCGGCCCATCTCGGTGAGCACGTAGACGTGGCGCGCGCCGCCGCCCGGGGCCGGCACCTTGTCGAGCAGCCCGTGCTCGACCATCGTCTTGAGTCGGGCGCTAAGTATGTTCGGGGCAATGCCCAGGTTCTTCTCGAACTCATCGAAACGCGAACTGCCGTAGTAGGCCTCGCGCATCAGCAGAATCGCCCACCGCTCGCCCAGCATCGCCATCGACCGCGCGATCGGGCAGGGCATGGTGGAAAAATCGGTCGGTACCATGTGTCTCCTCGCTCTTTTACTTTCAGCTTGCAAGCTTTGGCATGAATCATAGCTTGCGAATTGAAAGTTTGCAGAGCGAGTGCAAATCGACGATGGCGCGCGATGTGGAGCCTTCAGCGCTCCTTGAACACCTCCAGCTCCGCCACCGTCTCGCGCAGGAAGCCGATCAGCGCCCGCGTGGCCATCGACAGATGCGGATTCGCGGTGGTGAAGATGTAGAGCCGGTTGCCCAGTCCCTTGGGCTTCCAGTCGGGCAGCACGGGTACCAGCGTGCCGCGCCGCACATCTTCCCAGGTCATGTAGAGCGGCAGAAGGCTGATGCCGTGCCCCTGGCGCACGGCATTCATCAGGAAGGGAAAGTGTTCGGACTGCAGGTACGGCGTGATGTCGACATCCTCGCGTTCCGGGCCGTCGCAGGTATCGCGGCCCAAAGTCAGCAGGAAGCGTCTGGACGTGTAGGGCGGGCAGAGGAAGCGGCAGGCGGCCAGATCGGCGGGCTGCTGGATCGGCGCAATGCCGGCCAGATAGGCGGGCGAGGCGCAGAGTTGCCAGTGGATCGGACACACGTCGCGCGCCACGGTATCGAGCGGCGGTTCGGACGTTACCTTGAGCGCAACGTCGATTTCCGCCGCGATCAGGTCGGTCACACGGTTGGCAAAGAACACGCGCAGCGAGATGCCCGGGTGTTTCTCGGCGAACTGCAGCAGCAACGGGGCGATGAACGCATCGCCCAGGCCGGTGGGCACGCTCACGCGCACGTGACCGCGCAGCGTCTTGCCCAGGCTGTCGATCTCGGCCTGCGCGGCCGCCACTTCCTGCAGGATGCGCAAGCCGTGCTCGTAGAGCGATTGTCCTGCGTCGGTCATCTCTAGCCGGCGCGTGGTCCGCCGCAGCAGCATCGCGCCGGCCTGTTCTTCCAGTTGGCCAAGCTGGCGGCTGATCTGCGAACGCGTGACACCGCGCCGCCGGCCGGCTTCGGCCAGATTGCCGGCTTCCACGATGTCGACGAAAGCCTGGACGAGATGGAGATCCATAAAGCGCCTGGTTGAGCATTGTCAAGTTTGACGCAACATTGTGATTCCAGTCGGAGGCATTGTCGATGCCAGTAGGCACCGCTACAGTGTTCGGTCAACAAAATGCGCAGACAGGAGACCCCGCATGGCCGCAGACCTCTGGTTCGAATCGTTGCACCGCACCGGCACCGAAGTGCTCGACCGCGGTAACCGGCTGGCGGGTGGCCTGCGGCGGCTGGGGCTCGAGGAGGGCGCGGTGGTGGCCGTGATGCTGCGCAATGACCCGGTGTTTGCCGACGTCGTCTTCGCGTGCCGGACGGCTGGCGTCTACTACTGCCCGATCAACTGGCATTTCACGCCGGAGGAAGCCCGCTTCCTGCTGGAGGACAGCAGCGCCCGCGTGCTGATCATCGAGGCCGATCTGTTCCCGTCGATGCGCGAAGTGATTCCCGCAGGCATGACCGTGCTGACCGTGAACGGCAGCGACGCCGATGCCACCGCTACCGGCACCATCGCCTACGAACCCTGGCTCGCCACGCAATCGCCGTACGACGGCCCACGCGTTGCGCCGCGTGGACATCTGGCCTATACGTCGGGCACCACCGGCCGTCCCAAGGGCGTGCTGCGCAGCGCGGTGCCGCTGGGCGAACTCGAGGACCAGACCGCGCGCATGCGATCGGTGGTGGCCAAGGCCATCGGGATCGTGCCCGGGTGCCGTGCGCTGATGTCCGCGCCGCTCTATCACAGCGCGCCCGGTGTCTTTATCCAGAACGCGTTGCAGATGGCCGAGCGCCTGGTACTGACGCCGCGCTTCGACGCGGAGCAGGTGCTGGCGCTGGTCGAGAAGCATCGCATCGACGTGCTCTACCTCGTGCCGATCATGTACGTGCGCCTGCTCAAGCTGCCGCCCGAGGTGCGCGCGCGTTACGACCTGTCGTCGATCCGCTTTGTCGCGTCCACCGGCTCGCCGTGCGCGCCGGAGGTCAAGCGCGCCATGCTCGACTGGTTCGGCCCGGTAATCCACGAAACCTATGCGTCGAGCGAGGCAGGCATGGTCACCGTGGCCACGCCCGAGGACGCGGCCGCGCGTCCGGGCACGGCGGGGCGTCCGGTCGATGCGGCCAGCGTGCGCATCATCGACGAATCCGGACGACCCTGCGCGCCTGGCGAAGTCGGGCTCGTGTACGTCCGCCAGCCCGCCTATCCCGATTTCACCTACCTGAACAACGATGCCGCACGACGGACGATCGATGTGGACGGACGCGTCACGCTTGGCG
Source organism: Cupriavidus sp. HY129 (assembly GCF_059492215.1). Classification (NCBI taxonomy): domain Bacteria; kingdom Pseudomonadati; phylum Pseudomonadota; class Betaproteobacteria; order Burkholderiales; family Burkholderiaceae; genus Cupriavidus; species Cupriavidus sp. HY129. The sequence goes on along the minus strand of NZ_CP083254.1, from coordinate 3,171,448 downwards.
ACATGGGGTACCTCGATGCGGATGGCTACCTGTTCATCTGCGACCGCGCGTCGGACATGGTCATCTCGGGTGGCGTGAACATCTATCCGGCCGAGATCGAGCATGAACTCGTGCGCTATCCCGGCGTGGCCGATTGCGTGGTGTTTGGCGTGCCGGACGACGAGTATGGCGAGCGGCTCCACGGCGTGATTCAGCCGACGGCCGGCGCGACGCTCGATCCGGCGGCCGTGATCGACTGGATGCGAGGCCGGCTGTCCGGCTTCAAGGTGCCGCGCACGATCGAAATCGTCGCGCAGTTGCCGCGCGACGAGACGGGCAAGCTGGCAAAGCGTCGGCTGCGCGACCAGCACTGGGCAGGGCGGCAGCGGAGGGTTTGACGGAAGCCGGCCGCGCCGGCGTCGGCGTCGGCGTCGGCCACTGACAGACTCCGCTTTCCCGCTTTGCGGGGGCGGGGAGACAACACACATAAAACACAAAGCAGCAGGAGACAACATGCATCGCAGAACCGCCATCCTGGCCGCGGCAGCGCTCGGCCTTGCCACGACCCTGTCATCCGCGTCCGCCGCATGGCCGGATCGGCCCATCAAGCTCGTGGTGCCCTACGCGCCCGGCGGCTCGACCGACCAGTTCGGCCGCGGGATTGCCGAAGGCGTATCGCGGGAACTGAAGCAGCCCGTGCTCGTGGAGAACCGCCCCGGCGCGAACACGATGATCGGAACGCAGAGCGTGGCGCGTGCGCAGCCGGACGGCTACACGGTGCTGCTGGTCACCAGCGCGAGCATGGTGCTGAATCCGATGCTCTACAAGAAGCCCGGCTACGAGCCGCAGGAATTCAAGATCATCACGGTCGGTGTGGAAGCGCCACTCGTGGTGGTCGTCAATAACCAGGTACCGTCCAACAACATTAAGGAGTTCGCGGCTTACGCCAAGGCTGCCAATGGCAAGCTCAATTATTCGTCGGTGGGGCTCGGCAATTCGCTGCAGCTCGCCACCGAGATGTTGAAGACCGAACTCGGCATCGAGATGACGCACGTGCCGTACAACGGCTCGGCGCCGGCGCTGTCCGCGCTGCTGGGTAACAACGTCCAGCTTATGGTCGACGTGGTCAGCACGTCGCTGCCGCATATCAAGGCTGGCAAGCTCAAGGCGCTGGCCGTGACCGGAAGCTCGAGGCTCGACGTGCTGCCCAACGTGCCGACCGTCGCCGAGAGCGGCTACCCGAACTTCCGCGCCGCCACATGGTTCGGTCTGGCGGTGCCGGCGCATACACCGCCCGATGCCGTCGCAAAGCTGCAAGCCGCAGCATCGCACGTGCTGACGGAGACGCAGTTCCGCAACACGTTCAACGCGCTCGGGTTCGTGGTGCAGCCGCCGCGCACGCAGGCCGAGATCGACCGCTATGTGACCGCCGATCGCGACAACTGGGGCAAGGTGATTCGTGCCAACCACATCACGCTGGATTGAGATTTAGGCCGAAGGCTGGCGCGACAGCGGGAGCGACGGGCGTATAGTTGAGGGCTGCCGGAGGCGCTGGATGCCTCCGGCAGCCTCTGTCATCATCCCCCGCTGCCAACGCTCACGCATCGACGCCATGACCGATTCCGCCGAGCCGCCTGATTCGTCCAACTCTTCCGGTCCCTCCGATCCCGCCAAAGGCACACCACCTTCTGGTGCCGGCAAGCCCCCAGATTCCCAATCCACGCCACACCCGGACCGCCCCGATCGACTGAGCAAGCTGCGCTTCCACGCGCGCAGCACCGCATTCCGCAAGACGCGCCAGTTTGGCCGAATCTCGCGCACCACCATTCGCTATGGTGCGTTCATGTGCGGCGCGGGCTTCGTGGCGTTGTTCTCGATCGTCTTTGCATACATCGCCGAAGTGGCGCTGAACTGGAACGCGAAGCTGACGACGGCCACCCCATGGCTGGCGTTCGTGATCCTGCCGTTCGGGCTGGCCGCATTGCGCTGGCTGACCATTCGACTGGCGCCGCAGGCGCGCGGCAGTGGCATTCCGCAGGTGATCGCCGCCGTGACGCTGCCGCCGGCGGGCGTTGCGCAGACCGTGCTGGTCTCGTTCCGGCAATCCATGTGGAAGGTGTTGCTGACGACCGGCGCATTGCTGGCCGGTGCCTCGGTGGGCCGTGAAGGGCCATCGGTCCAGGTCGGCGCCGCAGCCATGCTGGCGTGGGGCCGCTTGTGTCATGAGAAGCTCCAGTTTCGCATCGGCTTTCATCCGAACGCGCTGATCGCTGCCGGTGCGGCCGGCGGTCTTGCCGCGGCCTTCAACACGCCGCTCGCCGGGGTGGTGTTCGCGATCGAGGAACTGGGCCGTGGCACGTCGGTGCGTTGGGACAGGCTGGTGCTATCCGGCGTGCTGACGGCAGGCTTCCTGTCACTGGCAGTGCTCGGCAACAATCCGTACTTCAGCGTCAAGGTGCCGATGCTGGTGCTGCACGACGCCTGGGGGCCAGTGCTGCTCTGCGCCGTGGTCAACGGCGTGATGGGCGGGCTGTTCGCCAAGCTGCTGATCGCAGGGGTGCCGGGCCTGACACCGACATCGTGGCGCGGCTGGCTGAACGCGCATCCGGTCATGGTGGCGTTCTTCTGCGGCCTCGTCGTGGCCGCGCTCGGCTGGGCAACCGCGGGCGCGACGTTCGGCACGGGCTATGAGCAGGCATCCGGCCTGATCAACGGCACGCCGCACAGCACGATCTGGTTCGGGCTGGCGAAGTTCGTTGCCACCGTGGTGTCGTATTTCGCGGGCATCCCGGGCGGCATCTTCACCCCCTCGCTGGCCATCGGCGCGGGCATCGGCGATACCGTGTCCCATTTCCTCTCGGGCGCGACCGAGCCGCGCGTGCTGGCGCTGGTGTCGATGGCCGCATTCCTGGCCGCCGCCACGCAGGCGCCGATCACGGCCAGCGTGATCGTGATGGAGATGACCCGCACGCAGGATCTGACGATCTACCTGCTCGCGGCGTCGCTGCTGGCGTCGTTCCTGTCGCGTCAGTTCAATCCGCATCCGTTCTATCACCACATGGGCCACGCCTTCCGCCGCGAGGCAATGTCGATCGGCCGGAAGTCAGCGTCTGCGTCCACGTGAAGGCGTGACGCGTGGTTGCCGCCGCTGCCAGAGGAAAGGCGCGGTGGCGGACGCGGCCACTTTGTCTTAACATGTGCCGCGCGTGGACCGGGGGCTGCAGACCGGCGGCCACGCGTGTGTACCGGCGGCACACTGATACGTCGGCAATCGATGCAATCGGGGAGCAGGGGATGGCCACGCAACGACCGGTCGGCACGCGTTCGACCAGTAGTTCCACCAGCAAGGCTTCGACCAGTACCAGCACCAATACCAGCACGCAAGCCAGGGCGCCGGGCAGCCAGCCTCGGCGCGAAACGCCCCAGGCGGCGGACCTTGGCGCGGACACCACCATCTGGCACACGCGCGGATTGCAGACCAACTCCCGTATGCGCATGCCCGTCATGCAGCGTACCCCGTCGCGCCAGCTTCCACCGAGCCCGATACCGCGCCTGATCCTGTGGGCGGTGCTGATCGGCCTCGCGCTGGTATGCTTCAACGCCGTGAAGCACATGCTCCGCTAGCCGCCTCGGCCAATCTGTCGACCAGACGTCACTCCGGTGGACGGGTTTGAACCCTCGGCGCGGGGCCGACTCCAACGCGGAGCCGTTTTCAGGAGTGAGTTTTGAGATTGCCTCTTGCCGGGCTGGCGCTCGCCAGCCTGCTGGCGACGTCCGTCGCCCATGCCGCACCCGCAACACCCGCGAAACCCGCCGCACCTGCCGTAGCTGCCGTAGCTGCCGCGCCGGCCCCCACCGGGACTGACGCGCTGGCCCAGATCCTCGGCACGCTCGAGATCGGCAACCCGCTGCCCGCGCTGGCCGATTGTGCCGACCACCGCACGCCGGATGGCAAGGACGTGACAGCGCTATGCGTCGAGCTGCGCGGCGACGGCACGATGCGCCAGATTGGCGTGCCGCGCGACAAGCGTCCGGTTTTCATGGATGGCCCGCACCTGCTGGCGTTCGTCGACGGCAATGCGCTGGTGGGCGTGATGGTGCCGACGGATGGCATCAAGTCGCAGGATGCCGCCGAGCAGTCGCTCTCCGCGCGCTACGGCAAGCCGTTCCGCAAGGAAATGGTCGACATGAAGGACAAGGCCGGCAATGCGGTGAAGACCATTCACGCGGGCTGGATGCATCGCCCGCTGACGGTCGAGCTGTACGCGATTCCAGAGGACCCGTCCGAAGGCACGATCGAACTGCTGCTGCCGCAGGCGCGCGCGCTGATGGCCAATCGCGATGCCGCGGTGGCCAAGTCGCTCGCGCCGCCGGCGTCAGACGCGGCGGCGAAGTCCGGCAAGGGGACCGAGAAAGCCGAGAAGGAGAAGGCGGAGAAGAAGGCGCCCGTCAAACCGGTGAACCCCGGCAGCTGGTAAGGCGCCCGGAGTCGTCGGGCTCGTCAGAGCCCTTCCATCACCTTGTCGAGTCCGCGGACCACGCCGCGCACGGTGTGGACCTTGCGGATCGCGAGCAGCGCACCGGACACGTACGGCTTCGAGCCGTCGCCGGCTTCGTGCTTCAGGTGCAGGCGCTGGCCATCGGCGCCGAAGATCACCTCTACACCGAGCTGGTAGCCGGGCAGCCGCACCGCGTGCACCTGCGTGCCTGACATCGTCGCGCCGCGCGTTTCCTTCGGGCCGTTGAGCTCGTCGATCGGCACCACCTGCGCGGCGGCCTTGACCTGACCGAGCCGGAATGCGAGTTCGCGGACCGTGCCAGACGGCACGTCGACCTTGCCAGCCTTGGCGTAGTCGATGATTTCCCAGTGCTCCAGATGGCGCGCGGCCATTTCGGCAAACTTCTGCAGCAGCACCACCGTGATCGCGAAATTGCCGCAAGCCAGCACGCCACGATCAGCCTTGCGCGCGGCGGCGTCGATTTCCACGTAGTCGTCGTCCGTCAGCCCCGAGGTGCCCACCACGACGTGCGCGCCGCGCGCCAGCGCCTGCAGGATGTTGTGCTTGCCGATGACCGGCTCGGTGTATTCGACATAGACGTCGTAAGGCGTCTGGTTCAGTTCCTCGATGCTGGCCACGGCAATGCCCGGCGTGTCGGCGTGCCCCGTCAGTTTCGCCAGCGCCTGTCCCGCCGCGCCGCGCGACAGGCCCGCCACCAGTGTCATGTCGGCGGCATGCGCCACGCCGCGTGCCAGCTCGCCACCGGCCCAGCCAGTGACACCACCGACAGCAACGCGAATGTCATTGTTCATATTGGTCTCCGCTCCTGAGTACGTAGAGGATAGTGCAGCCGCGCGGTGGGCGCTTGGCAGGGCCGGTTGACCTGCTTCGCCTAGCCAGCTGCCCGTCGCCGGTCGATCTTCCGCGCCAGCACGATCGACGTCTGCGTGTGATTGACGCCATCGAGCATCCCGATTTCATCGAGCAGTTTGTCGAGCCGCGCATGCGAGTCGCAGCGGATCACCGCCATGTAGTCCACCGGGCCGCTGACCGAATTGAGTTCCTCGATTTCCGGGAAGCGTTGCAATGCGCGCACCACGGCAGGGGACGCCTTGGGCTGCACGGAGAGCCCGCAGAACGCCAGGATCGCGTTGTCTTCCATCTGGCGACCCAGCCGCACGCCGTAGCCGGCGATCACGCCGATCTTCTCCAGTCGTGCGATACGCGCCACCACGGTGGTACGGGCGATACCGAGCGCGCGTGCCAGGTTTGCAGCGCTCTCGCGTGCGTTGGCCTGCAGCAGCGCCAGCAGGTGCCGATCGGTCTGGTCGAGTTCTGCCATGGCTCGCTCTGACGATTCGTCAGTATTGGACGTCGATACGTCGGATTATGCCGGGCTTTCGTCAATCTTGTGGCTACAAAACGTGCGCGTTGCTGCCCATACTTCAGTCACAACGAATGCTTTTCATGACCTTCTGACGGAGCCCGCCATGCAACCCTCAACGCTTGGTCCCGCCGCCGTGCGCGACCTGACCCTGGCACCACGGCCGCTATCCGTGGTGGTGCTCGGCGCCGGCAAGATCGGCCGTGTGATTGCCGCGATGCTGGCCGCCTCTGGCGACTACCGTGTCTGCCTGGTCGATCACGACGCGCACCGGCTCGACGGCATGCCGCGCCAGATCGCCGTGCGCGCGGGCGATCCAACCGAACCCGGCACCTGCGCGGCGCTGCTGGCCGGCGCCGATGCGGTGCTCAATGCGTTGCCGTTCCATGCCGCCGTCAACGTGGCAAAAGTGGCGGCGCGGCTTGGCGTGCACTACTTCGACCTGACCGAGGATGTGGCCGCCACCCGGGTGATTCGCGAACTGGGGCGGAGCGCGCGTGCCGTGCTGATGCCCCAGTGTGGGCTCGCGCCGGGTTTCATCGGCGTGGTTGGCCACGACCTTGCGCAGCGCTTCCTGCGCGGCGGCGGCGAACTTCTGGATCTGCGGATGCGCGTGGGCGCGCTGCCGCGCTATCCGAGCAACGCGCTCAAGTACAACCTGACGTGGAGCACCGAAGGGCTGATCAACGAGTACTGCAACCCGTGCGAAGCCATCGTCGACGGTCGGCGCGTGGAGCTGCCCGCGCTGGAAGGGCATGAGACCTTCGCACTGGACGGCGTCGAATACGAGGCCTTTAATACATCTGGAGGGCTGGGCACCTTGCCAGACACCCTGGCAGGCCATGCGCGGCAAGTCGACTACAAGTCGATCCGCTACCCCGGGCACTGCGCGCAGATGAAACTGCTGCTGAACGACCTGCGGCTGCGCGAACGGCGCGAGTGGCTGCGCGAGATCTTCGAGCACGCGATTCCGGTCACCGAGCAGGACGTGGTGATCGTCTTCGCCAGCGCCACCGGGCATCCGCCCGGCGTGAGGGGCGAGGGCAAGCGTGGACCGCTCACGCAGGCATCGTTCTCCGCGCGCATCGGCGGCATGGCGGACTTTGCCGGGATTGGCCACGTCAACGCGATCCAGCTGACCACGGCGGCGGGCATCTGCACGGCGCTCGACCTTGTGGCCACGGGCGTGCTGCCGCAGGCCGGGTTCGTGCCGCAGGAAGCCATGCCGCTCGACCGGTTCCTGGCCAACCGCTTCGGCCAGCACTACTCGCATCATCCGCTACAGGAGACGCTCGCATGAAAGCGCAAGAGATCGCAGCCTGCTGGCAGGCCATGGACCTGCCGCCACCGTGGACGCCAGCCGAAGGCGCCGCGCCAGGCGTGCTGGCCGTGCGTTCGCCGATCGACGGCGAGGTGTTCGGCCAGCTTGCGATGTGTGATGCCGCGCAGGCCAACGCGCGGATCGCGCGCGCCCATGCGGCCCAGACCACCTGGGCGCTGACACCGGCGCCAGCGCGGGGCGAGGTGGTGCGGCGCTTTGGCGAGGCGCTGCGCGCGAACAAGGATGCGCTCGGGCGACTGGTCTCGCTGGAGTCCGGCAAGATCCTGCAGGAAGGCCTTGGCGAAGTGCAGGAGATGATCGACATCTGCGACTTCGCGGTAGGGCTGTCGCGACAGTTGCACGGACTGACGATCGCCTCGGAGCGGCCCGCGCACGCGATGCGCGAAACCTGGCATCCATATGGCCTGTGCGGCGTGATTTCGGCCTTCAATTTTCCGGTGGCCGTGTGGGCGTGGAATGCCGCGCTGGCGCTGGTCTGCGGCAACGGCGTGGTGTGGAAGCCGTCGGAAAAGACACCGCTTTGCGCGCTGGCTGCGCAGGGTTTGCTCGATCGCGTATTCGAACGCCACGCGCCACAGTTCGACGGACTCAGCTGCGTGCTGACCGGCGGCCGCCAGCTTGGCGAGCACCTCGTGCAGCATCCGGCCGTGCGCTTGATGAGCGCGACCGGATCGACGCGCATGGGCCGCGAAGTCGGCATGGCCTGTGCCGCGCATTTCAAGCGGGCGATTCTCGAGCTCGGCGGCAACAACGCGGCCATCGTCACGCCATCGGCCGATCTTGAAATGACGATTCGCGCGATGACGTTCGCGGCGGCGGGCACAGCCGGACAGCGCTGCACCACGTTGCGGCGCGCCTTCGTCCATGCCGATCTGATCGAGACCGTCGCCAATCGGCTGAAACAAGTGTTCGCCCGGCTGCCGGTTGGCGATCCGCTGGAAGACGGCACGTTGGTGGGGCCGCTGATCGATCATGCGGCGGGCGATACGATGGCCAATGCGCTGGCGAGTTGCCGTGCCCAAGGGAACGTCGTGCACGGCGGGGAGCGACTGCTTGGCGACCGCTATCCCCATGCCTGCTACGTGCGGCCCGCGCTGGTACTGACCGACGCGCAGCACGACACGATGCTGACCGAGACCTTCGCGCCGATTCTCTATCTGATGCCATACACCTCGCTGGACGAGGCCATCGCGCTCAATAATGCAGCGTCGCACGGGCTGTCGTCGTGCATCTTCACCGAGTCGCTGCGGGAAGCCGAGCGGTTTCTGTCATCGGCGGGCAGCGATTGCGGCATCGCCAACGTCAATATCGGCACCAGCGGCGCGGAAATCGGCGGCGCCTTTGGCGGCGAAAAGGCGACCGGCGGTGGTCGGGAATCAGGCTCGGATGCGTGGAAGGGCTACATGCGGCGTGCCACGAACACCATCAACTATGGCGATGCGTTGCCGCTGGCACAGGGTATCCGCTTCGACGTTTGATCGGATATATGTGCGGATGTGTGAGTAAAGCGCACGTATATACATGCGCGAATACGTTGCGAATCGTAACAAGGGTTACAGCAGCTTGACGCTGTATTACCAGACCCACCCGTATAACGTTCTTGCAGGTAGCAGCATCACTACAAGGACGCGGAAATGAAAACAATATTGATGGGTTTGGCAGTGGCTGGCGCAGCCATGCTTGGCGGTTGCGCGGTGTACCCCACGCCGTACGGACCAGCCGTGGCGCCGGCGCCGATCGCTGTGGCCCCCGCGCCGGTCTATGTGGGGCCGCCTGCCGTGGTGGTGCGGCCGTATGGCGGTTACTACGGCTACTACGGCCGTCGCTATTACCACTGGTAAGGCGAATGGTGGGCACATCCCTCGTCCACCACTGGGAGAGGGGTGTGCCTGGCTGGCGTCAGTGCTTCAATCTTCCGCGCTGCTGTTCAGCCCACCCCAACCGGGCGCGAGCTTTTCGCCGATCTCGCGCAGATCGACCAGGTCGAGTACTCGTCCGACCGTGTGGTCGACCAGCTCGTCGATTGTCTGCGGCTTCTGGTAGAACCCGGGCACCGGCGGGAACACGATCCCGCCCATTTCCGTCACCGCGGTCATATTGCGCAGATGCGCCAGATTCAGCGGTGTTTCCCGCACCATCAGCACCAGCTTGCGCCGCTCCTTGAGCGTGACGTCCGCCGCGCGCGTGATAAGGTTGTCGGAAAGGCCGTGGGCGATTGCCGCGAGGGTGCGCATCGAGCAGGGCGCCACGACCATCGCGTTGGCGCGGAAGGATCCGCTGGCGATCGTCGCGCCGATGTCGCGCACGTTGTGAACCACATCGGCCAGCGCTTCCACTTCGGCGCGGCCCATGTCGAGTTCGTGCTGCAGGTTCATCACGCCGGCGGGCGACATCAGCAGATGCGTTTCCACATCGGCCGCCCCCTGGAGCGCTTGCAGGAGCCGGACGCCGTAGATGGCGCCCGTCGCGCCCGTGATGGCGATGATCAGCCGTTGCGGCGCGCCGCCATTGGTCACAGGCATGATGGGCTGGAGCGTGAAGGCCGTCAGGCCATCAAGCCTTCAGCAGCGATTGCAGTTCGCCGTTCTGGTACATCTCCATCATGATGTCCGAACCGCCAATGAACTCGCCGTTCACGTAGAGCTGCGGAATCGTCGGCCAGTTGGCGTATTCCTTGATGCCCTGGCGGATTCCTTCGTCTTCGAGCACGTTGACCGTGGTCGGGGCGTCTACGCCACATGCCTTCAGGATCTGGATGGCCCGGCCCGAGAAACCGCACATCGGAAATTGCGCGGTGCCCTTCATGAACAGGACCACGGGGCTGCCCTTCACGATCTGGTCGATCTTCTGCTGTACGTCACTCATGATTGATATGCGTTCTGGTTGCGCGCGGCGCCAGGCTGGCACCGCTGAAATGGGGGGAGCGGTCCGGATTTTACCGGATTCGCGCCTTGCCTTCAGGTAGGGGTATTCGGGCCGGAAATCAACCGGGCAGGCGGCCACCGCTGCAGCGCTCGAGCCCAGCCAGATCGCGCGAGGTGAAAACCTCGACAAAGCCCGCCTCGGCCAGCTGCGCGCGCATGGCGGCGCCCTGGTCGTAACCGTGTTCCATCAGCAGCCAGCCGCCCGGTAGCAGCCGCGCGGTGGCGCCCGCCACGATGGTGGCCAGGTCGCTCAGGCCGTCTTCATGATCGGTCAGGGCGTCGATCGGCTCGAACCGCAGGTCGCCTTCCACCAGATGGGGGTCACCCTCAGCGATGTACGGCGGATTGCTGACGATAAGGTTGAAGCACAATCCGACCGGCAAATCCTCATACCAGTCGGAAACCAGGAATCGGATGTTGTCGGCCTGAAGCGCGCGGGCGTTGTCTTCCGCCACCATCAGCGCGCCACGGGAGATATCGGTGGCCCAGACATCGGCGTCGGGGCGCTCGCGGGCGATCGTCACGGCCAGGATGCCCGAGCCCGTGCCCATGTCCAGCACGCGTGGCGCCTTGACGTCGGCAATGCGTGCCAGCGATGCCTCGGCGGCCACTTCGGTATCCGGACGGGGGATCAGCACATCGGGCGTGACGCGGAAGGTACGGCCGAAGAACTCACGCTCCCCAATCAGATAGGCCATGGGCTCCCCGGTGAGCCGGCGGGCCAGCAACGTGGCAAATGCGTCACGTTTGGGTGCGTCCAGGTGGTCGTTGTCACGCGTGATCAGCTGCGTGCGCGTGAATCCAGTCACATGCGAGAGCAGCATGCGGGCCTCCAGCACCGGCAGGCCGGCGATGGCTGCGAGGGTCAGGGCCTCGCGCAGCGTGGGGGCGGGCGGCAGCGCGCCCTGAGGATTCGGGGACATCGGCTTACTACTGACTTCGACCATCTGGGGAACCGGTACGCCAGTTTGCAAAAAACCCCGTCGGAACATCCCGACGGGGTTTTGCGCGGCATTTTGTGATTAGCGCCTAGTGTAAGCCGATTCCGGCCCCGCCGCGCGCTGAATCACGTAGGGGATTTACTTGTTGACGGCGTCCTTGGCCTTGTCGGCGGCGGAGTTGACGGCGTCCTTGGCTGCATCCTTGGCGGCGGACATCGCGCTGCCGGCATCGGCCTTGGCCTTGTCGGCGGCAGCCGAGACATCGGCGGCGGCATCGCTGGCGGCAGCCTTGGCGGCATCCGCGGCATCCGATGCAGCGGCGGCTGCGCTGCTGGCGGCGGCCTTGGCCGAGTCCGCTGCGTTCTGCATCGCGGCGTCGGTATTCGTTTGCGGAGCCTCTTCCTTCTTGCCGCAGGCGGTCAGGGCGGCGGTGATCATCAGCAGAGCGAGCAGTTTTTTCATGATTTCATCCTTGTATGTCTGTTGGAGGAGTGAACTTCCATCCAGACTTCGGAACCCTTGAGCCTTGAAAGTGACGCATCGGGGTGGTCTGGTCGAAATCGATTATAGACAGTGCGTCTTTCCCGGCTAGTGCTGTTTCAAGCATTTACCTCAGTTACATATTCAGGATTCCTCACCCAGGGCGGCCAACTGGTCGGCCTGGTGCTCGGCGGAGAGTGCGGAAATCAGCTCGTCGAGGTCGCCATCCATGATCATGTCGATCTTGTAGAGCGTCAGGTTGATACGGTGATCCGTCACCCGGCCCTGCGGGAAATTGTAGGTGCGGATGCGGTCGCTGCGGTCGCCAGAACCGATCAGGTTGCGGCGCGTGCTGGCCTCCTTGGCCTGCGCCGCGCGGAGCTGCATGTCCTTGATGCGCGCTGCCAGCACTTTCATCGCTTTTTCCTTGTTGCGATGCTGGCTCCGGTCGTCCTGACATTCGACCACGATGCCCGTCGGCAGGTGGGTCAGGCGCACGGCGGAGTCGGTCTTGTTCACGTGCTGGCCGCCCGCACCCGACGCGCGGAACGTGTCAACGCGCAGATCCGATGGGTTGATCTCGACTTCCCCAACCTCGTCCGCTTCCGGCATGACGGCCACGGTACAGGCCGACGTATGGATGCGACCCTGCGATTCGGTGGCCGGCACACGCTGCACGCGATGGCCGCCCGACTCGAACTTGAGCCGGGAAAACGCGGCATCGCCAGCGATCCGGACGATCACTTCCTTGTAACCGCCAAGGTCCGAGGGCGACTCGCTCATGATCTCGACCTGCCAGCGTCGACGTTCCGCATAACGCGTGTACATGCGGAGCAGGTCGGCGGCGAAAAGCGCGCTTTCCTCGCCGCCAGTGCCGGCGCGGATTTCGAGCAACAGGTTGCGGTCGTCGTTCGGATCCTTCGGCAGCAACAGGGTCTGCAGCGAGTTTTCGAGTGACTGGAGACGCTCGCGAGCCGCGTCGATTTCATCGGCCGCAAACTCCTTCATCTCTGGGTCGTCGAGCAGCGCCTGCGCCGTGGCCAGGTCGTCCTGGGCCTGGCGATACTGGCCGTACTGCTCCGCCACCGGCGACAGCTCGGCATGTTCGCGCGACAGTTTGCGGTACTGGTCCATGTTCGCCGTCGCGTCTTCGCGGGCGAGCAGGGCGTTGACTTCATCGAGTCGTTCGGCCAATTGGTCGAGCTTGGTGGAGATGCTGGCTTTCATATTGGCGGAGGAATTCGGAGTCGCAGGGGGGGGCATTGGCGGGCCGCGCGGATCGACACGCGGATGCCGGACGCTGGCGCGCGCCAGCGTTGAAGCAGGGAGCGGCTAGCGCTCGGAGTGGCTGCTGTGGCGGAACAGGCCCGGTACCAGGCGCAGCAGCGCCTCGCGGTCCTCGCCCTGGGTGTGGTTCAGCGCGTGGGTCGGGCCGTGCAGGAACTTGCGGGTCAGCGCGCCGGAGAGCGCCTCGAGCACGGCCGCGGGGTCGTCACCGCGCGCCAGCATCCGGCGTGCGCGTTCGACTTCGGCCTGGCGGATCGCCTCGCCCTGCGATTGCAGTTCGCGGATGACGGGCACGACGCTGCGCGTCTCCAGCCAGTGCATGAAATTCAGCACGCGGGAATCGATGATGGCCTCGGCCTGCGCCACGGCAGCCTGACGCAGCGCGTTGCCTTCGCGCACGACGGCGCCAAGGTCGTCGACGGTGTACAGGAACACGTCGTCCAGGCGTGCGACTTCGGGCTCCACGTCACGCGGCACGGCAAGATCGACCATCATGATCGGGCGATGCTTGCGGCGCTTGACCGCGCGTTCGACCGCGCCCAGGCCGATGATCGGCAGCGAGCTCGCGGTGCAGGAGACGACGATGTCGAATTCGTGCAGACGGTCGCCAAGGTCCTGCAGGCGGATCGCCTGGGTGGTCAGCCCCTGCCCGGACAACTGTTCTGCCAGCTTCTCGCCGCGCTCGACCGTACGGTTTGCCACCACGATCTGGCGCGGCATCTGCGCGGCGAAGTGCGTGGCGCACAGTTCGATCATCTCGCCGGCGCCGATGAACAGCACGCGCTGCGTCGAGACGCTCTCGAAAATGCGCTGCGCCAGGCGAACCGCCGCGGCCGCCATCGAGACCGAATGCGCGCCGATCTCGGTCTGGCCGCGGACTTCCTTGGCCACCGCGAACGTGCGCTGGAAAAGCTGGTTCAGGTACGTGCCCAGCGCGCCGGCCTCACCGGCGGTGCGCACCGCATCCTTCAACTGCCCCAGGATCTGCGTTTCGCCGAGCACCATCGAGTCCAGGCCGCTGGCCACGCGAAACGCATGGCGCACGGCTTCCGACTGGGGCAGTGCGTACAGGTGCGGTGCCAATTCCGAAGCGGGGACGTTGTGATGCTGCGCCAGCCAGCGCAGCGTGTGCTCGAAACCTTCCTCGCCCGGCTTCAGCACGTCGGTCGCGCAGTAGATCTCGGTGCGGTTGCAGGTGGAGAGAATGGCGGCTTCGGTACCGTTGCGACCCGAGAGGTGGGTGCGCAGCGCGCCAAGCGCGGGTTTGATCTGCTCAAGCGGAAACGCCACACGTTCGCGGAGCGAGACGGGTGCCGTGGTGTGATTGATACCGATCGCGAGCAGTTGCATTTGTGGGGTTTGCGTGCCATCCGGAACTTCGCCGGAAGCGATGGTCATTATACCGCTCGCCTGCGGGGTTGCAGGGAATCGAGGCGATTTGTTCCACCTGCAGTATTGTTATGCCGTGGCCGCTGGAAAGTGGCCGAAACGACACGAATGACACGGAGGAAGCGGATGCTCGGCTTGGCGGTGGTGGGCGCAGTGGTTGGACTGGCGGGGCGGCAGATGCATCCGTCCGGACGCGTCGTCAGCCTGCCAGCCGCGCTACTGCTGGGCGTGGCGGGTGCGCTGGCCGCTTTCTACACCGGACGCGCGGCGCATTTGTTCACCGATGGCCAACTGCTTGGCTGGGGTGCGGCGATCATCGGCGCGGCCGTGCTCGTGGGTGTCTGGGGTGTTGCGCGTCCGCGTCGGTAACGGGTGAATAGACGAAAAAGTCAGGAATCTCCGAGCGATTTTGTCGGGATTCAAGCCTTTGCATCAAGGAATCGACGCAGGATCGCCCCGGAGTAGTGACTGGCGACGTCACGCAAAAATGACGAAAAATCCACATGTGCGGTGTTGTCGGCCCGGTCCGAGATCGTTCGCAGCAGCGCGTAGGGCACGCCATATTCGTAGCAGATCTGCGCCAGGGCGGCGCCTTCCATTTCCACAGCCTGCAGCGCCGGCAATTGCTCGCGCAATCCGCTGACCGCCGCCGGCGAGCCGATGAACTGGTCGCCGCTGGCGATCATCCCCACGTGCAGGCGCGGATCGCGCACCCCGAAGCGAGCCAGTACGCCATCCGGGACTTCAGTGGCCAGATCTTGCCGAAGGAAGTCCTCGGCGGCCTGGCGCAAAGCACCGGTGAGGCCGGGATCGGCCGGGAATTCGGTCCGGGCGAGCAACGGCACCTCGTGGCGCGGGAACAGCGGCCGGGCGTCCAGATCGTGCTGGACGGTGCGGTCGGCCACCACGATATCGCCCACCCGAACCTCCGGGCCGACACCGCCGGCCAAGCCGGAGAAGACGATCTCATTCACACCGAACTCGCGGATCAGCGTGACCGTCGTGGCCGCCGCGGCCACCTTGCCGATCCGTGCCAACACCAGCACCACCGGCTGGCCGTGCAGCGTGCCGCTGTAGTAATCGCGCATCCCGATCGTGCGCTTCGTGGCACGCGCGTCCTCGTGGCGCATGGCGGCGATCAGCCCGTCGACTTCATCGTGGAGGGCGGCAAGAATGCCGAGGGTCATGGCAGGCAGGGCGGAAAACGCGGGAAACGGAGAGAGCGCCAGCATACCGGTGTGCCAGCGGGGGCGAAAGGCCCGCGCGCCGTGCATATCAATTGGTCATCAATTGGTGACAGCCATGCGTTGGCCGAGCGCGTTTTTGTTACATTGCGATCCATGCCGACATTCGGGAGATCGACGGTTTGGAAACCTTCTCAAATCGCCGCGCCGCACAGCAGGCGCTTGCTGACTGGTGTGCCCAGGGTCGCCTCGATGCGGCGGGCCTGAGCACGGCCTGGGCGCCGACGCTGCCCGATCGCATGGACTGGCGCCGCTGGCTCGACCGCGCGCTGCTGATACTGGGGACGGCGCTGCTATGCGCCGGCGTGATCGTCTTCTTCGCCTTCAATTGGGCGGCACTCCACAAATTCACCAAGTTCGGGCTGCTGGCGGCGTTGCTGACCCTGCTGGCCGGCTTTGCCTCGTTGCGGCCGACCGACGATATGGCGGGTCGCGCCGCGTTGGGCGGTGCGCAGATCATGTCCGGCGTGCTGATGGCCGTGATCGGTCAGACCTACCAGACTGGCGCCGATGCCTGGCAGCTCTTCGCGCTCTGGACGCTGCTGGCGCTGCCCTGGGCGCTGGCCGCACGGGCCACGCCGCATTGGTGGATCGTGCTGGTTGTCGGGAACGTGGCGCTGCTGCGATATGGCAGTGTGCGACTTGGCGTGGGCGGCATGTTCGAGTTGCTGTTCTCGGCGGACCATGCGCGCGAAACGATGCTGTTCCTGCTGGGCGCCGCGGTGGTCCAGTTAGCGCTCTGGTACGTGCTGGCCGCCCGCGCGGGTAGCTGGGGCTTCCGGGGTGTCACCGGTCCCCGGCTGATCGGCATCCTGGCTTGCGCCTATGCGGGCTGGGTTGGACTGATGAGTCTGCTGACCAGCCATGTCGAAGGCTCCGGCCTGCTGATCAGCGCGGTGGCGCTGGTCGCGCTTGGCGCGTGGTTCCGCTGGCGCGCTTTCGATATCGTCGTGCTGAGCCTGATTTGCCTGACCGGCATCGGCGTCATCATCTCGGCGGTGGGCCGCTGGCTGATCGATGCCTATGGCGATTTCGGATCGTTCCTGTTGCTCGCGCTGCTGACGGTCGGCCTGGCCGTCGTCGCTGCTACGTGGCTGCTGCGCGCATGGCGCGAAAAGAGCGGGAGGACGGCATGAGTACCGAACCATTCGAACGCCTGCTGTGGCAGCAACTTGCCGCTCGCGGTGCCGTGCAGGGCGATTTCACGCCCGCGCTTCGCATGCCGTGGCCGATTCGCTTGTTGATGGGCGCGGCGGGCTGGCTCGGCGCGCTGTTCGCCCAATTGTTCCTGCTGGGCTCCGTGTTCGCCGTGACGCGGGGCAACGGCCCCGCTATCGCCATCACCGGGTTGCTGATGATTGGCGCGGCGATCCTGATGTATCGGACCACCAGTCAGGACAGCGCACGCATCGCGCTGGGCCAGTTCGCGCTAGCCGCGAGTCTGGGCGGACAAGGCATGGTGATCGTTGGCGTGGGCGAGAGCCTCGGTATCGATCGGCTTTCGCAGACCGCTGTGTTCTGGCTGGGTGTGACCGCGCTGGAAGCCGTGCTGTTCGTGATCGTGCCGAACCGGCTGCATCGGTTCGTGGCGGTGACTGGCGGCTGGTCGGCAGCGACCATCGCGCTGTATATCGCGCTGGGCGGCTCCATGCGGAATCCGTTCCTGATGATGCCGCTCACGGTGGGCATCCTGGGCGCGCTGGCGATGGCTGCCGTGATGGTCTTCGTGTTGAACGAGGCACGCATTGCGGCACGCGGGACACATGCGCTCTGGGAGCCCGCCGCCGACGCCACGTTGGTGTTCGGCCTGTCTTCGGCGCTAATCATCACTGGAACCGCGCTTCCGTCCGAGTTCCTGTTCGATGGCATCAGGCATTTGCAGACTCCCGGCAACTGGGTGCCCGGCGTGTTGGTCGGCGTCTGCCTGGTTGGGTTCGCGCAGATCGAGGGCGCGCGCATTCGCTGTGATGCCGGTATTCGTATCGGCCTGATGGTGCTGGCTGTGGCGTTCAGCGGCCTGATGGTGATGGCGCCGGCGGTCACGGCCGGCGTGCTTGCGCTGGCCATGGCATTGCGGCGCGCGTCGTTGCCGTGGATCGGGCTGGCCATCGCGGCGATTCTGCTCGGGTTTATCTGGTACTACAGCACGCTGCAGTGGACGCTGCTCGTCAAGTCGGTCACGCTCGCCGCCGCTGGCGTGTTGCTGCTGGCCGCTCGGCTCGCGCTGACCCGTATGCCACGCAAGGAGGCCATCGCATGAAACGCTGGATCATGATTGGATGGCTGCTGACCATCGCCGTAGCCGTGGCCGGCATCGTCGGCAAGGAGCGCGTGATCTCGCGTGGCGATGTGGTCTATCTGCGGCTGGCGCCGGTCGATCCACGGTCGCTGATGCAGGGCGACTACATGGCGCTGAATTTCGCCATCGGCATGGAAGTGTCGGCCGCGTATGGCCAGGATCAGACCGAGAATCGCCGTGACGAACTGGTGGTGATTCGCCGCGACGCCAGCAACGAGGGGCACTTCGTGCGCCTGCACAAGGGCGAGGCGCTGGCTGCCGGCGAGCAATTGCTGCGCGTGCAGAATGTCGCGTCGCGCTGGGGGCGGTCGAACGTGCAGGTATCGACCGATGCCTGGTTCTTCCAGGAAGGGCATGCCGAGCGCTTCTCGAAGGCGAGGTTCGGCGAGTTCCGGGTGGATGCCAGCGGGCAAGCCCTGCTGGTGGGAATGCGCGACGACAAGCTGGCGCCGATGTAGTGAGCGAGGCGCTGCAAGGGCGCCTCGCCGGCCTGCTGCATCATGATCCCACTTCACGTTTGGCGCGGGACTCTGCCGCCCGCTCCTCGCGGGCGGCAGCAGGAACACCGCGTTGTTGCGGACGTCGCTGTCGGCGACCCCTGCGAATCCCGCAGCCTTTGCCGAAGGCGATACCAGGATGCCCGAAGGGACTTCCTCAGGTTCTTCTTCACGGGTCATCCATGCCGGGAATGTGAGTGGCCCTCGTCATGCGAGGCAAATCCTGAGCAACGCACTCCGGGAAAAGAATGCACTCGTCAATCTACGGCGACCGGCGAACCTGGGCGTTGACTCGGAGTATTCATGAGCCAGGCGGAGCCAGTTCGCCAGCCCTGTCTGTTGCGCTATGAGCTTGCCGAGTTCGTCGTAGAGATCACCCCGCTACATCCTTCGCACCATTCCTCCTCGCACCATTCCTGTTACGACCAAAGGGCAGACGTAAAACCTGTGCAGGCTAATGGCCTTCCGCGACACGTCCTGGCTTGATGTCAACAGGCCCTCGTCATTGCTTAGGAATCATCTGCGCCCAAGTGGGTGCGCCTTGGAAAACCGGATCGAAGAGGTGTTTGTCTCGGAAATTTCCGCATCTCGCGCGCCAACACTTTGCCTACGATCGAGGCTCTCGCCAATACGCATTGGTGCGCTAGCGCAAGAAGCCAGCCACCCCAAAGGCATAACCCAATTCAGACACCGCGCGTGCCTATGCACTCGCGCTCGATACTTTCCATGCGAACTTTTGCTCTCCTGGTGTTGCCGACAGCCCTTGCAATGACCGGCTGTGCTCAGACGCCGGCGTCGCAGTTGTCGCAGTCGCCGACAGTGCGGCTGTGCAATGGCAACACCTGTGCTGATCAGGATCGGCGCATCGCCACGTTCACGCCGGCCGGGCCGTCGGAATCCGATCGCCGCATGGAGGCGTTGGCGCAGAAGGCCGAAGGGAATCCGAATGCGGCCTATGACTTGGGCCTGCGCCTCCTGCGTGGCGATGGCGTGGAGCGCAACACCTACCAGGCGCTGGAATGGATGCGCAAGGCTGGCGACAACGGCCACGTGCAGGCGCAACTGGCGCTTGGCCGCCTCTATCTGATGGGCTTCGAGGAAATGGGCCCTGATCCGGCCGAAGCCGAGGCATGGCTGAGCCGTGCGGCCGCCAAGGGCAACAAGGAAGCGGCGGCGCTGATTCCGCAGGCCCAGGCCGCGAAGAAGGACGAACAGGCGGCGTACCAGGTGCGCGAAGCCTACCGAAAGTCCTGGTACGCGTGGTACAGCGGCTATCCGTATTACTGGGTATGGGGCCCCTCCGGCTGGTATCAGCGATAGGCGGCTGAGCGGCCAGGGATCGACTGTCCGAAGCCAGATTGCGCCCCACTGATTTTTCCCCAATTTCTCTCAATAGGAACACGATTTCATGTCCAATAAGATTTCCTTGCGCGCGGCCGCCTTGGTCGCGTCCCTGGTACTCGCCGGCTGCGCCAACCTCGGAGGCGGCTCCATTAGCACCGGTACGGCGGCGACTGCGGCAACCGGCGCGGCTGGTGGCGCCACCAGCGTGAACGCCAATCCGGCGCTGGAGCGTTGCGATACCCCGCTGGGTACGCTTGCCGTGGATGATGGCCGCGGCAAGGAGTGGTATGCGAGCTTTGGCGCTGCCACCAAGATCACGACCATCGAGCCGCTGATCCGCCTGGCGGTGCAGCAATCGAACTGCTTCGTGATCACGTCCGTCGGCAACAACCGCACGGAAAGCAAGCTGTCGAACATCACCGACAAGCAGCGCAACTCGGGTGAATTCCGCGCCGGTTCGCGCCAGCAGAAGGGCCAGCGCGTGGCCGCCGACTACTACATGGAGCCGGCCATCATCGTCGACAATGATTCCACGGGCCAACTGGCGGCTGGCGTGGGCGGCCTGTTCGGCAGTGTTGGCGCGCTCGTGGGCGGCGCCATGCAGAGCAAGGCTTCGGTCGTAACGCTGACCATGTTCGACATCCGTTCAGGTGTGCAACTTTCGATCTCGGAAGGCAACGCCACGGCGACGAACTTCGGTGCGGCACTGGGTGCATTTGGCGGCGGTGCGGCGGGCGGCCTCGGCGGCTTCTCGCGCACGCCGGAAGGCAAGGCCACCGTGGCGGCCTTCATGGACGCCTACAACAACATGGTCGTCTCGCTGCGCAACTACAAGGCGCAGGAAGTGAAGGGCGGCCTGGGTCGCGGCGGCCAGCTCAAGGTCGGCTCGTAACGTCGATACCCTTCGGCGGAACTGGCCGAAACAAAAACGCCCACAACCTCCAAGGTTGTGGGCGTTTTTTTATGGTCCGGGACCTCGGGAAGCGTCCCGAATGGCTTAGACGTTGAACAGGAAGTTCATCACGTCGCCATCGTGCACCACGTATTCCTTGCCTTCGGCGCGCATCTTGCCGGCTTCCTTGGCACCATGCTCGCCCTTGAACGCGATGAAATCATCGTACGCGATCGTCTGTGCGCGGATGAAGCCGCGTTCGAAGTCGGTGTGGATCACGCCCGCGGCCTTCGGGGCAGTGTCGCCCACGTGGATGGTCCAGGCGCGCACTTCCTTCACGCCAGCGGTGAAGTATGTCTGCAGGCCGAGCAGCTTGAAGCCGGCGCGGATCACGCGGTCCAGGCCGGGCTCTTCCATGCCCAGGTCGGCCAGGAACTCGGCCTTGTCGGCGTCGTCCAGATCCGCGATCTCGGCCTCGATGGCGGCGCACACGGCCACCACCGGCGAACCGGTGGTCTTGGCGTACTCGCGCACGGCGTCCAGGTGCGGGTTGTTCTCGAAGCCGTCTTCACGCACGTTGGCCACGTACATGGTCGGCTTGGCGGTGATCAGGCAGAACGGGCGCAGGGCCTCCCATTCTTCCGGCGCCAGGTCCAGCGTGCGCACGGCCTTGGCCTGGTCCAGCACTGCCTGGGCCTTTTCGAGCACGGCCACCAGGCGCAGGGCTTCCTTGTCGCCGGCGCGGGCCGGCTTGATGTAGCGGGCCAGGGCCTTTTCCACGGTGGCCAGATCGGCCAGGGCCAGTTCGGTGTTGATGACTTCGATGTCCGACAGCGGATCGACCTTGCCGGCCACGTGGATCACGTTGTCGTCCTCGAAGCAGCGCACCACGTGGGTGATGGCGTCGGTTTCGCGGATGTTGGCCAGGAACTGGTTACCCAGGCCTTCACCCTTCGACGCGCCAGCCACCAGACCGGCGATGTCGACGAATTCGACCGTCGCCGGCAGGATGCGCTCGGGCTTCACGATCTCGGCCAGCTTGGCCAGCCTCTGGTCCGGCACCTCCACGACGCCCACATTGGGTTCGATGGTGCAGAACGGGTAGTTCTCGGCGGCGATGCCTGCCTTGGTCAGGGCGTTGAACAGCGTGGACTTGCCGACGTTGGGCAGGCCGACGATGCCGCATTTGAGGCTCATGGTAAACCTTTGAAGTCAATGGCTTACGACTGCCTGGCGCGCGGCTTGTTGCGCGGTGGGCGCCAGTCGATGACAGTCGGAAGTGAATTCGGGGAAGTGACGAGCAAGCACGGATCGCGGCGTTGGCTCACGGATCCTGCGCGTGCTTCATGCACGAAAGGGGCAATTGTAACCCTAGTAACCGTAGTAACCCTATCGGACGCCTTGATTAGAAAGGGTTTGGGCCAGACGGCGCAGGTCGCCCTGACGGCAATGCCGGCTCTGGGCGGTTGGGTGCGCCTGCCGGGAGGCAAGCGGCAAGACCGGTCCATATGCGTGTCCGAACCGATCACGCGGATGGAGCCCCCGTCACGTCGCTATAATTCAGGGATGTCCGGACCTGCCGCATCGGTGTCACGCACCGTCACTTCTTCCATGTCCTCGAATTCCTCTTCCCGCTTCCAGGTCGCCGTCGTCGGCGGTGGCATTGTTGGCAAGGCCTGCGCGCTGCTGCTGGCGCAGCAGGGTATGCAGGTGGCGCTGGCGGCGCCCCGGCCCGCCGCTGAGGGGGCCCGCCGGGGGGACGATGACTGGGATGCCCGCATCTACGCGTTTTCCGCCAGTTCGCAGGCGCTGCTGGAGCGGCTGCGTGTCTGGGAGGCGCTGGACCCTGCTCGTGTGCAGCCCGTGCGCGACATGCGTGTGTTTGGCGATGAGAGCGCTGCCGAGACCGATCCCTCGCTCGATGGGGATCTGCATTTCTCGGCCTACGCCGCCGCCGTGCCGCAGCTCGCGTGGATCGTCGAATCTGGGCACGTCGAGCGCGTGCTCGATACCGCGCTGCGATTCCAGCACCAGGTGAAATGGTTCGACGACACGGCCACCGGACTCGAGCGCGACGTCGACGGTGTGACGCTGACGCTGGCCAGCGGCGCGCAGGTTCGCGCCAATTTGCTGGTGGGGGCTGACGGCTCCCGGTCCTGGGTGCGCCAGCAATGTCATATCGGCACCACGCAGCGGCGGTATCGGCAGCTTGGCGTGGTGGCCAACTTCCAGTGCGAGCTGCCGCACCAGGAAACCGCCTGGCAATGGTTCCTGGGGGCGCCGGAGAAGTTGATGGCTGACGAGGAACCGGCCAACGGCGAAATCCTGGCGATGCTGCCGTTGCCGGGCAATCGGGTGTCGATGGTGTGGTCGGCCGATGAGGCACACGCCCACGACCTGCTCGCGTTGTCGCCCGAGGCGCTGGCCGCGACCGTGGCCCAGGTCGCCAGCGGCGCGGTGGGCGCCCGCTTTGGCGCGCTGCGCTGCATCACGCCGGCGCAGGGCTTCCCGCTGGTGCTGCAGCGCGCCGAGCAGTTCGTCCAGCCGCACGTGGCGCTGGTCGGCGATGCCGCGCACGTGGTCCATCCGCTCGCCGGGCAGGGCATGAACCTGGGTTTGCGCGATGTGGTGGAACTCGGGCGGGTGATGGCCGACAAAGAGTCGTTCCGTTCGGAAGGGGATTTGCGCCTGTTGCGCCGCTACGAGCGCGCGCGCGCTACCGATCTGCTGTCGCTGACCGCCGCCACGGACGGCCTGCACCGGTTGTTCTCGCTGCCCGGCACGCCGGCGCGTGTGGTGCGCAATCTGGGGATGCGGGCAGTGGGCAGCCAGGGGCTGATCAAGCGGCTTCTGATCGGCCACGCGCTCGGGTGATGCAAGCCGGAAGCGGCGAATCCACAAACGAGCCACAAACGAGCCACAAACCAGCCCATTAACGATTTACCATTCACGAATAAGCCGACACACTGACCGGCGCATCGTTTTCCTGGAGTCACTATGTTCCAAATGTTCCGCCGCCGTTCCGCCCGCTTCGCCGCCATCGCGGCTCTGGCTAGCGGCGTGGGCGCCGCCGGCTATGCCCTGCACGCGCTGGCCGCGGACGAGCCGGGTACGGATCGCATCAAGGCGTCGATCCAGAAGATCCTGGGTAGCCGCGCCGAGGTCAAGAGCGTGACCAAGGCGCCGGTGCCAGGCCTGTACGAAGTCAACGTCAGCGGCCAGCTTGTCTACACCGACGCCACCGCTCGCTACATCATCAACGGCGAACTGATCGACACCAAGACCAACACGAACCTGACCGAGGAGCGTCTGGCCGAGTTGAACAAGATCAAGTGGTCGGATCTGCCGCTGTCGCGCGCCATCAAGTGGACCAAGGGTGACGGCAGCCGCACCGTGGCGGTGTTCTCGGACCCGAACTGCGGCTACTGCAAGAAGATCGAGCAGACCTTCCAGCAGATGGACAACATCACGGTCTACACCTTCCTCTATCCGGTGCTGTCGCCGGATTCCACGGTGAAGGCAAAGCAGGTGTGGTGCTCGGCCGATCGCACCAAGGTCTGGCGCGACTGGATGCTGAACCACGTGGCGCTCACGGGCAACGGATCCTGCAAGACGCCGGTGGATGAGAACCTCGAGCTTGGCCACAACCTGAACATCACGGGCACGCCAGCGGTGTTCTTCTCCGATGGCACGCGAATCCCTGGAGCCGCCGACGCGGCCACGCTGGAACGCAAACTCGCCAGCCTGAAAAAATAAACCCGACGCCGGACCCCATCCGGCTGTATGAAGCGGCCGGTTGCTACCGGCCGCTTTGCATTTCCGCGCCCCGGATTGATTTCGAAAACGACGACGAAAACGGAGACACCATGACCTTCCAGGCCCTGTTGCTGACCCAGACCGATGGCACGACGCACGCGGAGATCGCGCGGGTCGATGAGAGCCAGTTGCCCGCCGACGGCAACGTGCTGGTCGAAGTCGACTACTCCACGATCAATTTCAAGGACGGACTGGCGATCACCGGCCGTTCGCCCGTGGTGCGCAAATGGCCGATGGTGGCCGGCATCGACGGCGCGGGCACCGTGCTGCAATCGGCCGACCCGCGCTGGAAGGCCGGCGACCGTGTGGTGCTGAACGGCTTTGGTGTCGGCGAGACGCATTGGGGCTGCCTGGCCCAGCGCGCGCGGCTCAAGGGCGAGTGGCTGGTCCGCCTGCCCGACGCGTTCACCACGCGCCAGGCCATGGCAATTGGCACGGCGGGTTATACGGCGATGCTGTCGGTGCTGGCGCTCGAGCGCGGTGGCGTGAATGGACCTGTGCGTCCCGGCGATGGCGATGTGCTCGTGACCGGCGCATCGGGCGGGGTGGGCTCGGTGGCGATAGCGGTGCTGTCGAAGCTCGGCTATCGCGTGACTGCATCGACGGGAAAGACGTCGGAGGCCGACTTCCTGCGCGCGCTGGGTGCGTCGGAGGTAATCGACCGCGCCGAACTCGGCACGCCAGGCAAGCCGCTGCAGAAGGAGCGCTGGGCGGCCGTGGTCGACTCCGTCGGCTCCTATACGCTCGTCAATGCCTGCGCCCAGGTGCGGTACGGCGGCGTGGTCACGGCATGTGGACTGGCGCAGGGCATGGATTTTCCGGCTTCAGTGGCACCGTTCATCTTGCGTGGCGTGACGCTGGCCGGCATCGATAGCGTGATGGCGGCGATGCCGCTGCGCGAAACCGCGTGGAAGCGTCTGGCGCAGGATCTGGCGCCAGACCGGCTGCAGGCCATCACGCGCGAGATCCGGCTGGCGGAGGCCATCGACGCGGGACGCAAGATCGTCGATGGCGGCATGCGCGGACGCGTGGTGGTCAACGTCAACCGCTGAAGGCGGCGGTTGCCGCGCACTGGCGTCCCGGGCCGGTCCGGGACGTGACGCTACAATCGTGACCATGACGCCGATCCGCTACGCCATCGCCCCGCTTCATCCGGAAGCCCACCTGTTCGCCGTCACCGTGACGGTGGATGTTCCCGATCCCGCTGGCCAGGTCTTCACGCTCCCTGCGTGGATTCCGGGCAGCTACATGATTCGCGACTTCGCCCGCAATATCGTCCGCATACGGGCCGATGCGGGCGACGTGGCGGTGCCGCTGACCAAGCTCGACAAGCAGAGCTGGCAGGCCGCGCCGCTGGCGGCGGATGCCGGGCCGCTCGTGGTCAGCTACGAGGTGTACGCGTGGGATTTGTCGGTGCGTGCCGCGCATCTCGATACCACGCATGGCTTCTTCAATGGCAGTTCGGTGTTCCTGCGTGTGGTCGGGCAGGACGATGGTCCGTGCCTGGTCGATATCCACGCGCCCGCGGGCGAAGCCTATGCCGACTGGCGCGTTGCTACGGCATTGCCCGAGGCGCGCGGCCCCGGTGGCGCGCGGCGCTACGGCTTCGGACGCTACCAGGCTGCCGACTACGATGAACTGATCGACCATCCGGTGGAGATGGGCACGTTCGCGCTGGCCAGCTTCCGCGCCTGCGGCGTGCAGCATGACGTGGTCTTTACGGGCAAGGTGCCGCAGCTTGACCTGCAGCGTGTCTGCCGCGACCTGAAGAAGATCTGCGAGGCGCAGATCAAGCTGTTCGAACCGCGCTCGGCCCGCGCGCCGATGCTCGACAGCAACCGCCGCTACGTGTTCATGACGATGGTCACGACCGACGGCTATGGCGGTCTGGAGCATCGCGCCAGCACGGCGCTGATGTGCGCGCGCAACGACCTGCCCGCGCGCGGCGACAGCGAGGCCAGCGAGGGGTATCGCACCTTCCTGGGCCTGTGCAGCCACGAGTATTTCCACACCTGGAACGTCAAGCGGATCAAGCCGGCGGCATTCGTGCCCTATCAGCTCGAGAGCGAGACCTACACGCCGCTGCTCTGGCTGTTCGAAGGCTTCACGAGCTACTACGACGATCTGGTTCTGGTTCGCACCGGGCTGGTGACCGACCAGCAGTACGTCGAGATGCTGGGCAAGACCTGGAACGGCGTGCTGCGCGGCAGCGGCCGCACCAAGCAGAGCGTGGCGGACAGCTCGTTCGATGCCTGGACCAAGTACTACCGCCAGGACGAGAATGCGCCGAACGCCATCGTCAGCTACTACACCAAGGGCTCGCTGGTGGCGCTGGCGCTGGACCTGACGATCCGCGAGAAGACGCGTGGCCGCAAGTCGCTCGATGACATCATGCGCGCGCTATGGCAACGCTACGGGCGCGACTTCTACGCACCGGGCGCCGCGCAGCGCGGCGTGACCGAGGCGGAGGTCTACGCGCTGTTCGATGATGTCACTGGCCTGAAGCTCGGCACCCTGCTGCGCGCGCTGACCGAGGGCACGGGCGAGATCGGACTGGTGCCGTTGTTCCGTGCGTTTGGGGTCAAGGCGGAAGTCCAGAAGCCGGACGGCACGGCCGCGCTCGGCATCAAGACGGCCAAGCAGGACGGCTGGGTGCGCGTGAGCCAGGTGCTCGACGGCGGGGCGGGGCAGAAGGCCGGGCTGTCGGCGGGCGACCTGCTGGCCGCCGTCGACGGGCTGCGCGTGGCGCCGGGTCAGCTTGAAAAGCTGCTCGGGCGTTACCGGGCAGGTGATCGCGTGGAGCTTCACGTGTTCCGGCGCGATGAACTGCAAGTATTGCCGGTGACGCTGGCGCGCGAGCCGGCGGTGCAGTACAAGGTGTCGGTGGAAACGGGCAAGCATGTCGGGAGAGCGCGCTGGCTCGGCCAGTAACCTGCCAGCCACCCTACCGTCGCCGCCCTGGCGACGGCAGGGCTCCCCTTTGACCCGGCCGACCCGGCATTTGTAATCGCCCCCCCATGGAATACGCGCACGATCCCCGCACGTTCCTCTACTCGCACTACATCTACCGTGGCCTGCGCTCGGCCACGGGGGTCATCGGCATGACGCTGCTGGCCATGCAGTTCATGGACCTGCCCAGCGCGATGGTCGTCTCGATGGGCGCGCTGTGCACCAGCCTGATGGACCTGCCGAGCCCGCTGAACCACAAGTTCAACGAGATGCTGGCTAGCGTGCTGCTCTGCACGGCGGTGACCGTGGTGGTGGCGCTGGCCACGCCGTTTCCGCGCGTGATGCCGTTCGTGCTGGTGCTGGTCACGTTCCTGGCCGGCATGATGACGGTCTACGGCAACAAGACCATGCCGTTGCAGTTCTCGATGCTGTTCGTCATGACGCTGACGATCAACGAGGAATTTGTCGTGCGCACGGCCTTGTCTCACGCGGGACTGTTCGGCGTGGGCGCGCTGGGCTACTTGCTCTATGCGATCAGCGTGGCCTGGTTCATGGAACGCCGCACGCGGCAGCAGATCCTGGCGGAGTCGCTCTACGAGATGGCGGCCTACCTCGACATCAAGGCGGGGTTCTACGACGCTGGCACCGACTACGACGAGCTGTTCAACCGGCTGGTGCGCCAGCAGATCGTGGTGGCTGAGCGCCAGCAGGCCGCGCGCGACATGGTGCTGCGCGGCAACAAGACACCGTTCGATGGTCTGCTGGTGCGGGTGCACCTGCGCATGCTGGAGCTCTACGAGTATCTGCTGTCGACCAATACCGACTATCCGCTGCTGCGGCAGACGTTCGGCGGCACGCCGGTGCTCGACGCGTTGCGCCGGCTCGTGCTCGGGCTCTGCAAGGACCTCGAGGAAATCGCCTACGACATCACGCGCGGGCGGCCGTCGTACAGCGCGTACGACTACGCGGCGGACCTGCGCGCGGTGGAAAACGAGATCGCCCAGCTGCGCCACCTCAATGTGTCGGCCACGGCGATGACGGCACTGGTCGATACCTTCGACATGATTCGGGGCGCGGTCACGCTGATGGGGCAATTGCACGAGGCTTCGCGCACGCCGGTGGAGCCGGCTCAGGTGCTGCCCGGTTCGGACATGACACCGTTCCTGACGCGCCAGAAGTACGAACTGGGCGTGGTGCTCGACAGCCTGAACTGGCGCTCGCCGGCGTTCCGGTTCGCGGTGCGCATCACGCTGGCGGTGGGGACCGGGCTATTCCTGGGCGAGCACTTGCCGTACGCGTCGCACAGCTACTGGATCCTGCTGACCATCGTGGTGATCCTGAAGCCGAACTTCAGCATGACCAAGCAGCGCTACAACGATCGTCTGATCGGCACGCTGATCGGCTGCATCATCAGCGTCGGCATCCTGCACTGGATTCATGCGCCGCTAGTGCTGCTGGGTGTGCTCTATCTGGCGCTCGTGGCCAGCGCGGCGTTCTCCACGATCAAGTACCGCTACACCGCGATTGCCGCCTGTGTGCAGGTGCTGATCCAGATAAACCTGCTGATTCCGGGCAGCCAGACGGTGGTGGGCGAGCGGCTGGTCGATACCGTGATTGGCGGGATTATCGCGTCCGTGTTCAGCTTCGTGCTGCCGAGCTGGGAGTACCGCGCCATTCCGAAGCTGGTGGAAAACGTGCTGCAGGCCAACCGTCGCTATATTGCGGCTACGCGGGATCTGCTGCTGCGCAAGGCGCAGGACGACTTCGCATACCGCGTGCAGCGCAAGCAGTTCATGGATGCGCTGTCGGCGCTGATCTCGTCGTTCCAGCGCATGCTCGACGAGCCGCGCAGCCGGCAGCGCGCGGTGGATAACCTGAGCCGCTTCATCGTGCAGAACTACCTGGTGGCCGCGCATGTGGCCGCTGCGCGGATCCAGGTGCGGCAGCACTACGGCGAACTGGATGTGCCCGCAGCCGAGGCCTCGATCGAGCAGGCCACCGAGGCGGCCGTGCGGTCGTTGACGCTGGCCAGCGAGCGGCTGGCGGGCCAGGAACGGCATGGGGCGCGTGGCGCGGGATTCATCCGCACACCGACGGAGGCGGCGGTGGCCGGCGTGGGCATGGTCCATCAGAGTGCGCCGTCGTCGGCCACGGATACCACGGAGGACGATGCGAGCGAGCGCCGCGCGCGTATCGCGGACTCGGCGGACCGGCGCAAGGCCGAGGTGCTGGCGCAGGCCGCGGCGGCCGGCGAGATCGGTGCGGCCGAGCCGATTCAGCGATCGCAGGACCAGCGTGCCGAGTCCACCGCGAGTGCTTCCGGGCGTGCGGCCAATGCGGTGCTGGAGCGCCGCCTGCGTGCGCTGCGCGAGGACGCAGCGAAGATCGCGCTGCGTACCGGCGCGATCGGCCGGGCAATCCGGACGCCGTGGAAGGGCTGATCGAACGGAATCGCGACGGGCTTTCTCTCCTTTCCCGTGTTGCGGGAGAGGAGAGAAAGCCTGCGGCATTGACTCGGACCTACGCCTTCCCAGTCGCCCCGGCTTCCTCCACGTCGGGCAGCTTGAACACGCCACTGTTGAACGAGTAGCCGTAAACCTCGCCGTACCGGCCCCAGTCGATCGCGATCGTCAGCACACGCTGGGCCTCATCCGGCTTCAGGAATGCTTGCATCTCGCGCAGGACGGTTTCCTCGCCAACCTCGCCGTCCTCGCTCTCTTCCAGTTCGCGCCGGATGTGAGCGGCCAGCGCCACGTGGCTCAGCAACTGCTTGCCGAACACGACCTTGCGTTCGGAGGGCTCGGTCTCGTAGTAGCTGCGGCCGAGCGCCGTCGATGTGATATCGCCGCGCTCGATGGTCGCCAGCCCCAGCAACTGCATGGCCTCGCAGGCCGGCAGCAGTTCGTCGTCGGTCAGCCCGGCTTCGTCGGCCAGGTGCGGCAGGTCGGCGCGGCCGAAGAACGGCGATTCGTGCAGCAGGTCGAGAATGGCCTCCATCTGGCTGATGTCGGCTTCTGGCAGGCGGTAGCCGATCTGCTGCGCGGCAGCCATCGCAGGCACGCGCGGCCCCAGCGCGGCCGGCGAGGTCATCAGCGTGTAGACCTCATCGATCAGCGCGCGCACCTGGGCGCTGTCGCGATTGCGTGGGCGCGCGAAGGGCACCCGCACCTCGGCGCGCACGCGCCCCGGGTCGCTCGACAGGATCACGATCCGGTCGGCCATCATCACCGCTTCCTCAATGTTGTGCGAGACGATCAGGATGCTCTTGATGTTGGCGCGACCCGACTCCCACAGGTCGAGCATTTCATCGCGCAGCGTTTCGCCGGTCAGCACGTCGAGCGCCGAGAACGCCTCATCCATCAGCAGCAGGTCCGGCTGCGTCACCAGCGCTCGGGCTATGCCCACACGCTGCCGCATGCCGCCGGACAGTTCACGCGGCAACGCGCTGTTGAAGCCTGAGAGGCCGATCATGTCGATGGCCGCTTCGGCGCGCCGCGCGCGTTCCGCCTTCGGCACGCCCTGCGCTTCCAGCCCAAGTTCCACGTTCTGCTGCACCGTCAGCCACGGAAACAGCGCGAACGACTGGAACACCATGGCGATGCCTTCGGCCGTGCCGACCAGCTTCTGGCCACGGAATCGCACCTCGCCACGGTCCGCGCCGACCAGGCCGGCCATGATCCGCAGCAGCGTCGATTTGCCGGAGCCGGACTTGCCGAGCATGGCGACGATCTCGCCTTCACGCAGCGTGAGGTTGACGCCTTCGAGCACGGCGCGATCGGTGTGGTCGGCGGTGCGGAATACCTTGCCCACGCCATGCAGTTCGATGACGGATGGGGCCAGTCTGGATGGGTTGTCGTGCAGTGCCATCGTGCGAATGTCAGAGTCGGGTGCGCAACTGCGCGAGATCGTAGAGGCGGTTCCAGAGCAGCCGGTTGAAGCCGACCACAAACAGCGCCATCACGCCGATGCCGAGTGCGATGCGCGGGAAGTCGCCCCGCGCGGTCATTTCGGCGATGTAGCTGCCAAGGCCGGTGGCCACGAGCGTGCGATCGCCCCAGGTCACGTATTCCGAGACGATACTCGCATTCCAGGACCCGCCTGCGGCCGTGACCAGTCCGGTCAGCAGGCTCGGGAACACGGCGGGAATCAGGAAGCGGCGCCACATCAGCCAGCCCTTGAGCCCAAAGTTGCGCGCGGCCAGCCGCAGTTCGGTGGGAATGCCGGAAGCCCCGGCCACCACGTTGAACAGGATGTACCACTGGGTGCCGAAGATCATCAGCGGGCTGAGCCAGATCTCGGGATTGAGCCCGAACCTGACGATTGCCATCACGGCCAGCGGGAACATCAGGTTGGCCGGAAAGGCGGCCATGAACTGGGCGATCGGCTGGGCGATGCGCGCCACGGACGGGTTCAGGCCGATGCGGATGCCGATCGGCACCCAGATCAGCGCCGCCAGCGCGATCAGCACGATCACGCGCGTCATCGTCAGCACGCCAAGCCACAGCACGTGCGCGGCCTCGCCCCAGCCCACCTCGCTGTGCACGAAGTGCACCACGCGATAGAGCGCCGCCAGCGCGATGACGATGATCACCGTATCGCGCAGGCGCTCGAGCCAGGGGCTCCAGCGGGCTGGCGCGGCGGGCAGTACCACCATGTTGCGGTGGCGGGCGCTCCACGCCAGCGTGCGTCCGCCGAGGCTGGCGGTCCACTTGAGCAGTGCATGGACCCATGCGGAACGGCGCAGCAGGTCGAGCAGCCAGGACTGGGGCATGGTGTCCTGCGCCAGCGTTTCGAAGCGGAAGCGGTCGGCCCAGGCCACCAGCGGGCGGAACAGGAACTGGTCGTAGATCAGGATGCCGACCAGCATCGCCACGATGGCCCAGCCGATTGCCGGCAGGTTCTGCTGCTGGATCGCCAGCGCGATGTACGAGCCGATGCCGGGCAGGCGGATGTCGTGGCCGGATACCGAAATGGCTTCGGAAGCGACCACGAAAAACCAGCCGCCAGACATCGACATCATCATGTTCCACAGCAGGCCGGGCATGGCGTACGGCACTTCGAGCCGCCAGAAACGCTGCCAGGGCGAAAGCCGGAACATTGCCGCGGCTTCGATCAGATCGCCGGGGATGGTGCGGAACGACTGATACAGGCTGAAGGCCATGTTCCAGGCCTGCGACGTGAAGATCGCAAAGATCGCCGCGCATTCCACGCCGACCAGGCTGCCGGGGAACAGGGCGATGAAGCCGGTGACCGTGATCGACAGAAAACCGAGCACCGGGATCGACTGCAGGATGTCCAGCGCCGGCACCATCACTTTCTCGGCGGTGCGATTGCGCGACGCGATGGCCGCGAAGGCGAACGAGAACAGCAGCGACGCCGCCAGCGCCGCCAGCATTCGTATGCTGGTGCGCATCAGATAGTAGGGCAGGCTGGCGACGTCCAGCTGCACGGATAGCGCGTCGCCAGGCTGGTACGGCACGACCATCTGCTTGGCCGCAAAGGCCACGATGACGATGACCGCGAGGATGATCGGCAGCAGTGCGAAGTCGAACCGGTTTGGGGGCGCAGTCAGCAGAGGGCCGACGTAGCCGGGTGCGGGTTGGTTATCTTGCGTTGGTGGCATGGGCACGGCCCTTCGTTTCGGAACCGCCGTAGCCTCTCCATCGATCCCTCGCCCGCAAGCGGGGAGGGCGGCCAACACCGCGCAATTCCAACGCTGTCGGTTCGCGCCCCTTTCTCGCAGGCGGGAGAGGGGCTGGGGGAGAGGGCAAAGGCATCGTATGCTGATGACCTAACGCCCAAGCGGGCCAGGTAGTGTACCTAGAGACGCTATCAAAATGATTCTGGCGTTGTTGCGTGGCCTTGCCGTACTACTTGCACTGTCTGCGGCCACGCGTTTGGCCAGAGCTGTTTCGCTTCATTTTGATGGCGCCCCTCAGTATGGAAGCAAATCATGACAACCACGACGGAAACCTGGCAATTGTTCGCCCACGGCCGTGTGCAGGGTGTGGGCTATCGTGCCGCATGTGCGGACCGGGCGACATCGCTCGGTCTGGGTGGGTGGGTGCGCAACCGTGTCGACGGCAGGGTGGAGGTGCTGGCCAGCGGCCCGCGCGAGCGCCTGGAGGCGCTACGCGTGTGGATGGAGGCGGGGCCGCCCGCCGCGCAGGTGTCGAAGGTGGAAGTGGCTCAGGCGGCGCCGCAGCTGTTCGATCAATTCGACTGGCTGCCCACGGCCTGAGTGATCGCTTGAGCGGCGGCCTCCTGCTTGTCGGCCCGGTCGGCCCGGTCGGTCAGGTCGGTCAGGTCGCCTGCCAGTCGATACCGCCACGGCCGTGGCGTTCGAGCCAGTCGTTGGCCTGACGGAAATGGCCGCAGCCCAGGAAACCCCGGTGCGCTGACAGCGGTGACGGATGCGGCGCTTCCAGCACGCAATGCGTCTGGTCTTCGAGCAAGGCGCGCTTGGCCTGCGCGTGGCTGCCCCAGAGCAGGAACACCAGGTTCGGCCGCGATGCCGCCAGTGCGTGGATCACGCAGTCGGTCACAGCTTCCCAGCCGCGCTTCGCATGACTGGCGGCCTGTCCCTGCTCGACTGTCAGTACCGTATTCAGCAGCAGCACGCCCTGACGTGCCCAGCCTTCCAGATTGCCCGACGCACGCGTCGGCGCCACGCCGTATTCCGCGCCGATTTCCTTGAAAATGTTGCGCAGGCTCGGTGGCACCTTGACGCCCTCGGGCACGGAGAAGGCCAGCCCGTGTGCCTGCGGGATCTCCAGCCCATCCACGACGCCAGTGCCGTGGTACGGGTCCTGGCCAAGGATCACGACCTTGACCGCGTCCGGCGGCGTCAGGTGCAGGGCATGGAATACCGCGTGTGGAAACACCGGCTTGCCCGCCGCGCGTTCTTCGTCGACGAACGCGCACAGCGACGACCATTCGGCCTTGCCCACGCATGGCGCGAGCAAGGTTCGCCAGGCGGCGGGCAGGGCATCGGCCTGCTCCTGCAGGCTGACGGTCTGGGGTGTGGCGCTGGAAGTTTCCGGCGTGTCGGGCGCAAACAGGTCGGCTTGCATCAGGATGGGGTGGTGAGACGGTAGCCGCGCGCGGCCTTGCTGAGGTCCGAAGGGGTCAACGGGGCGATGTGGGCGAGGCGCAGGGCGAATGCGCGCAATGCGGCTTCGACATGGCGTTCGTCAGCCCCATCGCGCGGCAGCCATTCCAGTTCGAGTTCCTGGATGCGCTCGGTCCGCGACGTGCCGGGGGCGCTGATCGCACCGGTGTCGAGCGCGGCCTCGATGCGCTCGCCATCCTGTTCGACAATCCAGGTGCGGCGGGCGAAGTCGGTCCGGAATACCGGAGCGAGCCGGTCTGCCAGCGGCGTCAGCACGGCGCGGGCATCGTCGGGGAAGCACGACAAGTCGATGGCCTCGCCCGCGACTGGCGTTTCCCATTCGTGGCGGGCAGCCAGGCCGGCGGCGCTGTGGCCGGCGGTCTTCAGCGTTTGCAGCCACTGCTCGCCCTTCCTGCGCAGGCGCAGCGCCGCGCGGGCTTGCGCCAGATCCCGGGTGGGGGTGTCGAGGTAGACGTTCAGCAACGTCAACTCGCCACGTGGCTGCCCGTTGGCGTCGAGCCAGGCCGCCACCGCGGCAAGCGCGGCGTCGGGCACGGCCAGTTTCAGTTCGATCTCGATGCCCATGTGGGAATCACGAGAACAGGCGGGCCAGTTCCACGCCCGGCTCCGGCGCGCGCATGAACGCTTCGCCGACCAGGAAGGCATGGACGTCGGCGTCGCGCATCCGCTTGACGTCGTCGGGCCCGAGGATGCCCGATTCGGTTACCACGAGCCGGTCAGCCGGCATGCGCGGCAGCAGGTCCAGCGTGTTGTCCAGCGAGACCTCGAAGGTGCGCAGGTTGCGGTTGTTCACGCCCAGCAGCGGCGTCTTCAGTCGCAGCGCGCTATCGAGTTCCTCGCCGCCGTGGACTTCCACGAGCACATCCATGCCGAGTTCGTGCGCGCACGCTTCCAGCTCGGCCATCAGGCCGTGGTCGAGCGCGGAGACGATCAGCAGGATGCAGTCGGCGCCCCAGGTGCGGGCTTCGTAGACCTGGTACATATCGACCATGAAGTCCTTGCGCAGCGCCGGCAGCGGGCAGGCGCCACGCGCGCGCTTCAGGTACTCGGCATGACCCTGGAAGAAATTCACGTCGGTCAGCACGGACAGGCAGGCCGCGCCATGGGCGGCGTAGCTTTCGGCGATGGCCTCCGGCACGAAGTTTTCGCGCAGCACGCCCTTCGACGGCGAGGCCTTCTTGACCTCGGCGATCACGCCGGCGTTGCCGGCCGCGATCTTGTCGCGCAGTGCGCGCTCGAAGCCGCGCGGGGCCATGCCGGTTTCGTGGCGCAGGCTCTCGGCCTCGGCGCGCAGGCTCGGCAGGTCGCGCTTCTTGCGCGCGGCTGCCACCTCATCGGCCTTCACGGCCAGGATCTTTTCCAGGATGTCGGACTTGGCTGACATGGGGGCTCACTTGAATTGCTGGGTGGCGCGCACGAACTGGTCGAGCTTCTCGCGAGCGGCGCCACTGGCGATGGCTTCGCGCGCGCGGCGGATACCATCCTCGATCGAACTGGCCACATTGGCCGCGTAGAGCGCGGTGCCGGCGTTCAGCGACACGATTTCGCGCGGGGTGCCGGGCACATCGCCCAGCGCTTCCAGCAGCATTTCCTTCGACTCGACGGCGTCTGCCACCTTCAGCCCGCGGTTCGAGATCATCGACAGGCCGAAGTCTTCAGGATGGATCTCGTACTCGCGCACTTCGCCGTCCTTGAGTTCGCCCACCAGCGTTGCCGCGCCGAGCGATACCTCGTCCATGCCGTCCTTGCCATAGACCACGATCGCATGTTGCGCGCCCAGGCGCTGCATCACGCGCACCTGGATGCCGACCAGGTCCGGATGGAACACGCCCATCAGGATGTTCGGCGCATCGGCGGGATTGGTCAGGGGGCCGAGAATGTTGAAGATGGTGCGCACGCCCATTTCCTTGCGGATCGGCGCCACGTTCTTCATGGCCGGATGATGGGTCGGGGCGAACATGAAGCCGATGCCGGTCTGCTCGATGCACTGGCCTACCTGCTCCGGCGTCAGCATGATGTTCACGCCCAGCGCCTCGAGCACGTCGGCGCTGCCGGACTTCGACGACACGCCACGGTTGCCATGCTTGGCGATCTTCGCGCCAGCGGCAGCGGCGACGAACATCGACGCGGTGGAAATGTTGAACGTGTGCGAACCGTCGCCGCCGGTGCCGACGATATCCACGAAGTTCTCGCGGTCCTTGACGATCACGTGATTGGCGAACTCGCGCATCACCTGTGCCGCCGCCGAGATCTCGCCGATCGTCTCCTTCTTGACGCGCAGGCCGGTCAGGATGGCGGCGGCCATCACGGGGGACATCTGCCCCTGCATGATCTGCCGCATCAGGTGCAGCATTTCGTCGTGAAAGATCTCGCGGTGCTCGATGCAGCGCGTCAGTGCTTCCTGCGGCGTGATGGACATGGCGGATTCTTGGGCAGAGTGTGCGGCGAAAGCGGAAAAATCGGTGCGCCTCATCGTGGCGCCTTGATGAAGTTGGCCAGCAGCGCATGGCCGTGTTCGGACAGGATCGATTCCGGATGGAACTGCACACCCTCGACGGCCAGCGTCTTGTGGCGCACACCCATGATCTCGCCGTCCGGCGTCCAGGCGGTGACAGCCAGGCAATCGGGCAGCGTTTCGCGCTCGATGGCCAGCGAATGATAGCGCGTCACGTCGAAGTGTTTGGGCAGCCCGGCGAAGACGCCTTCCTGCGTGGTCTCGATCGTGCTGACCTTGCCGTGCATCACCTGCTTGGCGCGGATCACCTTGCCGCCGAACGCCTCGCCGATGGCCTGGTGGCCCAGGCACACGCCCAGCAGCGGAATCTTGCCCGCGAAGTGTTGCAGCACGGGCACCGAGATGCCGGCCTCGTGCGGGCTGCACGGTCCCGGCGACACGCAGATGTGGTCGGGCTTGAGCGCTTCGATTTCCTCGATCGTGATCTCGTCGTTGCGGAAGGTCCGCACGTCGGCACCTAGTTCGCCGAAATACTGCACCAGGTTGTAGGTGAACGAGTCGTAGTTGTCGATCATCAGCAGCATGTTCGTTTCTCCTGTTCCTGGGCTCAGAGGTCGGCGTCCAGACCGTCCTGGACCTGTTCGGCGGCGCGGATCACGGCGCGTGCCTTCGCTTCGGTTTCCCTCCATTCCGCTTCGGGGTCCGAATCCGCCACGATGCCGGCCGCGGCCTGCACGTAGAGATTGCCTTCCTTGATCACACCGGTGCGGATGGCAATGGCCAGATCCATCTCGCCACCGAACGACAGGTAGCCCACGGCGCCGCCGTAGATGCCGCGCTTGCGCGGTTCCAGTTCATCGATGATTTCCATCGCGCGCACCTTCGGCGCGCCGGACAGTGTGCCGGCCGGGAACGTGGCGCGCAGCACGTCGAGGTTGCTGATGCCGTCGCGCAGCGTGCCTTCCACGGAACTGACAATGTGCTGCACGTGCGAGTACTTCTCGATCACCATCTTGTCGGTGACCTTGACCGAACCCGTTTCCGCGATGCGGCCGATGTCGTTACGGGCCAGGTCGATCAGCATCACGTGCTCGGCGATCTCCTTCGGATCGTTGAGCAGTTCCGTGGCCAGTTGGGCATCGCGCTCGGGGGTGCTGCCGCGTGGGCGGGTGCCGGCCAGCGGGCGGATCGTGACGATGCGGGCATTCTGCGTGTCGCCGTTGGCCTGGGTGCCGCCGACCTTGCGGGTCTCCTGACGCACCAGGATTTCAGGCGAGGCGCCCACCACCTGGAAATCGCCGAAGTTGTAGAAGTACATGTACGGCGACGGATTCAGCGAGCGCAGCGCGCGGTAGAGCGACAGCGGCGAGTCCCGATACGGCTTCATCAGGCGCTGGCCCACCTGCACCTGCATCATGTCGCCGGCCATGATGTATTCCTTGGCCTTGTGCACGGCGGCCAGGTAGTCGGGCTTGGCGAATTCGCGATAGACCTCGGTCAGCACGGAGGGGCTCGTCACCGGCACATCCACGGGCTGGCGCAGCTTCATGCGCAGTTCGCGCAGGCGCTGGCGGGCGCGGGAATAGGCTTCCGGCGTGGTCGGGTCGGCGTAGACGATCAGGTAGAGCTTGCCGGACAGGTTGTCGATGACCGCCAGTTCCTCGCACAGCAGCAACTGGATATCGGGCAGGCCGAGGTCGTCCGGCATCTGGGTGTCGGCCAGCTTCTTTTCGATATAGCGGACCGCGTCGTAGCCGAAGTAGCCGGCCAGACCGCCGCAGAAGCGCGGCAATCCGGGGCGCAGCGCCACCTTGAAGCGGCTTTCGAACTCGGCGATGAAATCGAGCGGGTTGCCTTCGTGTGTCTCCACGACCTTGCCGTCGGTGACCACTTCGGCACGGTGCCCGTAGGCGCGCAGCAGTGTGCGGGCATGCAGGCCGATGAACGAGTAGCGGCCGAAACGCTCGCCCCCGACCACCGATTCCAGCAGGAACGTGTTCACGCCACGCGTTTGCGACTGGGCCAGCTTCAGGTACAGCGACAGCGGGGTTTCCAGGTCGGCCAGCGCCTCGGCGATGATGGGAATGCGGTTGTATCCCTGGTCGGCCAGCGATTTGAATTCCAGTTCGGTCATGTCGATCCTCTTCTTGCGGCGCCCGCCACGATGGTCGGGTTCAGGCGGCGCCGCGTGTGTCGTCGGCAGGGGGAGGGCTGGAGAAGTTGCGGCAACCCGCCCCGGGAGCGGACCGTGTAGCACACGCGTTTGACGCACGCGCGCACACGGCCGAAGGCGTGGCGTGCGGCGCGTTCATGAGCTAACCGTAGCACACAGGCATCTGGGCTACGGCGCTGGCGGAAGGATCTGCCGGAGACGTCGGTCGACAGTGAATCTGGACCGGGCCGGCGGAGCTTGGGGGGGTGACTGCGGCGGACTTAATAAGTCCCGATGTATCCCCGCAAGCCCGTCAGGAAACTCGCGAACGCACTTTACGCCTGTTCAAAGGCGCGCCAGCGACGCCAGGGCCAAGCCTGCCGATCACTGCCAAGAAAGTTGCGTTTGCGGTTGAGGAACATTGAATGGTGTTCAGCCGGGTTTAGCGGTGTGTTGCCCGATGTGCGGCAAGAAGCGCAGCCACGCGGGCAATGTCGGGGACTATACCATCGGCGTCGACGTCTTGTACAGGATTGCCATGGTTGTAGCCATATGGCATCAAGAGCACTCCCATGCCCGCCGCACGAGCCGCCCGCGCATCATTTTCGGAGTCGCCGATGGCCAGCACGGCCTCCGGATCGACCCGGAATGCCTCGGCCACCTTGAGCAGCGGATACGGATCGGGTTTGCGCAGGGCGAACGCGTCGCCGCCGTAGACCAGGTCGAAATACTGCGCCAGGCCGGTACGGGCCAGCAGCGGTTCGGTGAAGTTCCACGGCTTGTTGGTCACGCAGGCCATGCGCAGGCCCATCGCCTTGAGCGCCGCCAAGCCCTCGCGGACATTCGGGTAGACGTTCGAAAACTGGCCGTTGATCCGCACGTACTCGCGGTCGTACAGCGCGTAGGCATCAGCGAACAGCCCGTTGGCGTGCAGCGGCGAGAAACGCGCGTCCAGCACGCGGCGGATCAGGTTCTCCGACCCCTTGCCGACGAAGCTGACAATGTCCTCCTGGGACATCGGCTCGACCGGGCCCAGGTTGGGATGCTTGTGCGCCAGGGCCAGCAGCATCGCGTTGACGGCGGCGTGAAAATCGCCGGCGGTGTCGACCATGGTGCCATCGAGGTCGACGATCACCGCCCGGATGGCGTGCCAGTCCGTGCGGCGCAGTATTTCGAGACTCATGCGCGTGACTTCCCTGCCTGATTACTTGCCAACCGTGGCCAGCTCGGCGCGCAGCGCGCCGATGACGCCCTTGTAGCCACCGTCGGCATCCGGCTTGCCGAATACGGCGGAGCCCGCCACGAACGTGTCCGCGCCCGCCGCGGCGATCTCGGCGATGTTGTCTACCTTCACGCCACCGTCCACTTCCAGCAGGATCTGGCGGCCCGTGCGCGCGGTGTACGCGTCGATGCGCTGGCGCACGGCGCGCAGCTTGTTCAGCGTCTCGGGAATGAAAGACTGGCCGCCGAAGCCCGGGTTCACGGACATCAGCAGAATCACGTCCAGGCGGTCCATCACGTGGTCCAGGTAGTGCAGCGACGTGGCCGGGTTGAACACCAGGCCGGCCTGGCAGCCGTTGTCGCGGATCAGCGCGAGCGAGCGGTCGATATGGTCGCTGGCCTCGGGGTGGAACGTGATGATGTTGGCGCCGGCGCGGGCAAAGTCCGGGATGATGCGATCCACCGGACGTACCATCAGGTGCACGTCGATCGGGGCGGTGACGTGCGGGCGGATCGCCTCGCAGACCAGCGGCCCGACGGTCAGGTTGGGCACGTAGTGGTTGTCCATCACATCGAAATGGATCCAGTCCGCGCCGGCTTCGGTGACGCGGCGCACTTCCTCGCCCAGGCGGGCAAAGTCGGCGGACAGGATGGACGGGGCAATGCGGAAGGTGGGGCTGCTCATGATATTCGGGCGGGCTGAAGGCGGAATGGGCGGTATTTTACGCCGGTCGGGCCCCCGGAGTCGGGACGGACGCCTGGCCGGGCCGCTTGCCCCTGCCATGGCCTTGCCGCACAATGCGCAACACCCGGCCGCCGCGCGGCCTGCCGACCCTTCTTACCACGTCGATACATGAGCGAGTACGCATTTTCCGTGGCCGTGCGCACGCAGTACATGCCGGACCAATCGGACCCAGACCGTGGACGCTACGCGTTCGCCTACACCATCACGATCCACAACACCGGCGAAGTCGCCGCGCAGCTGATCTCGCGCCACTGGATCATCACTGACAGCGACAACTCGACGCAGGAAGTCTCTGGCCTGGGCGTGGTCGGCCATCAGCCACTGCTCAAGCCGGGCGAGCACTTCGAGTATTCGAGCTGGGCGACGATCTCCACCCCGGTGGGATCGATGAAGG
Source organism: Cupriavidus sp. HY129 (assembly GCF_059492215.1). NCBI lineage: Bacteria > Pseudomonadati > Pseudomonadota > Betaproteobacteria > Burkholderiales > Burkholderiaceae > Cupriavidus > Cupriavidus sp. HY129. The sequence continues at coordinate 3,130,083 of NZ_CP083254.1, read as the reverse complement.
GCGATTATTTCTGCGTGGCCGAGGACGGCCACCGTTTCGAGGTGCCGATTCCCGAATTCGCGCTGGTGCTGCCTCGAATGCTGCACTGAACCGCCGCGCGGCGGGAACTAGGCCTCGGGCGGCGTGTCTGCATCCGTCGAGGTCTGCTTGGCGCGGGACGGATGGTCCTCCGGCGCGCGCGTGGGGCGCGGATTCTTCTTGGCGGTGCTCATCGTCCAGACCACGATGAAGATCAGCAACAGCAGCGCCACGCCGGCTTCGGCGGCAAGTAGCAGGGTAGGGTGGTTTTCGAAGAACTGGCTCATCGCAAAGGGGTCAGTCGACGGATCGGGTTGAGATTGTAGGACATGCGCGGGGTTGTGGACTGTCTGACCGCCGGCCGTGTCCGCGAAGAATGGACAAGATGGCAAATCAGTATTCCCTGCGCGCGCCCCGCGCGTCGTCGAGCAACACTTCCTGGCGCGGCTGGCTTGCCCTGACGGGCGCTGCCGCGCTACTGGCCGGCTGCATGAGCGGTCCGCCCCCGCGTATCGAAGGTCCGGGCGGCGTCCCGGGCGGGAAGGCACCTGCGACCTCCTCCGCGGCAGGCCGGTTGCAACCGGCAAGCTGGACGGAAATCGGTGGCTGGAGTCAGGACGACGTGCGTGCCGCCTGGCCCGCGCTGCTGGCGAGCTGCCAGGCGCTGAAAAAGCGCGCCGACTGGAACCGCGTCTGCGCCGTTGGCCTGATGGTGGATGCCGGCGATCTCGTGGCGATGCGCACGTACTTCGAAACCAACTTCCTGCCATACCGCGTGGTCAACGTCGATGGGACGGACAACGGGTTGATTACCGGGTACTACGAGCCGATCCTGCACGGCTCCCGCACGCGTCAGGGTGCGTATCAGATCCCGCTTTATCGCCGGCCGCCGCAACTCGGCAAGGGCATGTTGCCGCCGCGCGCCGAGCTGTTGCAGAACCCCGCGATGCGTGGCAGCGAACTGGCCTGGGTGGATGATCCGGTCGAAGCCGCGTTCCTGCAGATCCAGGGCTCCGGCCGCATCCGCATGGCCGATGGCACGATGATGCGTGTCGGCTACGGCGGTACCAATGACCAGCCGTTCCGCTCTTTCGGCAAATGGCTGCTCGACCGTGGCGAGATCACGCCGGCGCAGGCCACGATGCAGGGCATCAAGGCATGGGCGCGCGCCAACCCGGGACGCGTGGACGAAATGCTCAACGTCAATCCGCGCTTTGTGTTCTTCCGCGAATTGCCGCCGACCAACGAAGGACCGGTGGGCGCGCTGGGCGTGCCGCTTACGGCGGAACGCTCGATAGCAGTTGATCCCGCAACCATCCCGCTTGGCGTGCCGGTTTTCCTGTCGACCACACGGCCACTTTCCTCCGAGCCGATTCAACGTCTGATGTTCGCGCAGGACACGGGCTCCGCCATCAAGGGTGGCGTGCGCGCGGACTTCTTCTGGGGCGCAGGCGACGCCGCCGGCGAGACCGCCGGCCGCATGAAGCAGGGCGGCAGGATGTGGGTCCTGATGCCGCGCAGCTGACGTCATGTTACCGGCGGGCTACATACAGCAATGCCCGCCGTTCGAGTTAGTTCCCTGACACGTAGCAGGGTTATTCTCCTGCCCCGTTCCCCGCGTTGACTCGTGTCAATCGCGATGCAGTTCTTCTTCCCCATGATTGGAACATCTGTCGCGCGCCGCGCTCCACGCACGGTGCCGCAGCACAGCATTCCCCACTCGCTAATGAAAAATCATGAAAGCGAAATCATGGATGTTCCCCGCACTGGCGGCCATGCCGCTCTTCTTCTGGAGTGCGCACGGTAGCGCCCAGACGGCGCCGACTCAGAATCCCGAGCCGAAGCTGACTGCGGAAGAATTCAACCACGCCAGGCAGATCTATTTCGAACGGTGCGCAGGCTGCCATGGCGTGCTGCGCAAGGGCGCTACGGGCAAACCGCTGACACCCGACATCACGCGTGCCCGTGGCACCGAATACCTGAAGACGTTCATCAAGTACGGCAGTCCGGCCGGTATGCCCAACTGGGGCACCTCGGGCGATCTCACCGATCCCGAGGTCGACCTGATGGCGCGCTACATCCAGCTCGATCCTCCGACACCGCCGGAATTCTCGCTGGCCGACATCGAAAAATCGCGCAAGGACATCGTGCCCGTGGCCAAGCGGCCAACGCGCAAGATGAACAACTACAACTTGCAGAATCTGTTCTCGGTCACGCTGCGCGATTCCGGTGAGGTCGCGCTGATCGACGGCGACAGCAAGCAGATCATCAATATCGTCAAGACCGGCTACGCGGTGCACATCTCGCGCATGTCGGCGTCCGGGCGCTATCTGTACGTGATCGGCCGCGATGCGCGTCTGAACCTGATTGACCTGTGGCTGCCAAAGCCCGACAACGTCGCGGAAGTAAAGATCGGCCTCGAAGCGCGTTCGGTGGAAACCTCGAAGTACAAGGGCTACGAAGACAAGTACGCCGTGGCCGGCTCGTACTGGCCGCCGCAGTACGTGATCATGGAAGGTGACACGCTCAAGCCGCTGAAGGTGGTGTCCACACGCGGCATGACCGTCGACAACGAGTACCACCCCGAGCCGCGTGTCGCATCGATCGTTGCCAGCCATTTCCGTCCCGAGTTCGTCATCAACGCGAAGGAAACCGGCAAGATCCTGATGGTGGATTATTCGGATCTGAAGAACCTGAAGACCACCACGATCGATTCCGCCAAGTTCCTTCACGACGGTGGTTTCGACTCCACGGGTCGCTACTTCCTGGTGGCCGCGAACGCATCGAACAAGATCGCTGTCGTGGATACCAAGGAAGACAAGCTGGCCGCGCTGGTCGATGTCGGCAAGACCCCGCACCCGGGACGTGGCGCCAACTTCGAGCATCCGAAGTTCGGTCCGGTCTGGGCCACGAGCCATCTCGGTGACGAGACCATCAGCCTGATCGGCACCGACCCCATCAACCATAAGGCGCAGGCTTGGAAGGTGGTGGAAACGCTCAAGGGTCAGGGCGGTGGCTCGCTGTTCATCAAGACCAATCCGAAGTCGCACAACCTGTGGGTGGATACGCCGCTCAATCCCGACGCGAAGCTGAACCAGAGCGTGGCGGTGTTCGATACGCAGAAGCTGGAAGACGGCTACAAGGTGCTGCCGATCGCCGAATGGGCGAACCTGAAGGGCGAAGGCGCGAAGCGTGTGGTGCAGGCCGAGTACAACCAGGCCGGTGATGAAGTCTGGTTCTCGGTCTGGGGTACCAAGGATGGCGAGTCCGCGCTGGTCGTGGTCGATGACAAGACCCGCAAGCTCAAGGCCGTGATCAAGGACCCGCGTCTGATTACCCCGACGGGCAAGTTCAACGCGCACAACACACAACACGACGTCTATTGATCAGCGGAAGGAGAATTCGCATGCATCCGTCTACAGTTATCGCCGCCGTGGCACTTGCTGCCGCGCTGCCGGTTACCGCGTTTGCCAGCCAGGAACTTGCCACAAGCAAGAACTGCATGGCTTGCCACAGCGTCGACAAGAAGCTGGTCGGCCCCGCCTACAAGGACATCGCCGCGAAGTACAAAGGTGACAAGGCGGCTGCTGCGCAGCTTTCTCAAAGCATCCTGAAGGGAAGTAGCGGAAAGTGGGGCCCGATCCCGATGCCGCCCAATCAGGTCAGCGAGGCGGAAGCCAACACGTTGGCCAAGTGGGTGCTAAGCCTCTGATCCATGTTCCGACTCTCCCGCTTCATGGAGGCGCTGCGCGACGGGGGGTCGGTCCCCCCGCCGCGCCGTGCCAGTGGTCCCGTGGTGATCTGGAATCTGGTGCGGCGCTGCAATCTCAACTGCAAGCACTGTTATTCCACATCTGCCGATACGGATTTCAAGGGCGAGCTGTCGACCGGCGAAGTCATGGCCGTGCTCGACCAGCTCAAGGCGGCGCGCGTGCCCGCGCTGATCCTGTCCGGTGGCGAACCGCTGTTGCGGCCGGACCTGTACGAGATCGCCGCGCGTGCGCGCGAACTTGGATTTCATCTCTCCCTGTCGTCGAATGGTACGTTGCTCGACGCGGCACACGCTGCGCGGCTCGCTGCGGCAGGGTTCGACTATGTCGGCGTGAGCCTGGATGGCATCGAAGCCACACACGATCGCTTCCGTCGCATGAATGGCGCCTTTACCCAGGCGATAGCCGGGCTGCGCATCGCGCGCGACGCCGGCCTGCGCGTGGGTGTGCGCATGACGCTGACCGAGGCCAACGCGGCCGAGCTGCCTTCCGTGGTGGCCCTGGCCGAAGCCGAAGGCATCGACAAGTTCTATCTGTCCCACTTCAACTACGCCGGGCGAGGCCGCAGCCATCGCGACGACGACGCGCGCCACGCGGGTACACGCGCGGCGGTCGAGTGGTTGTTCGAGCATGTCTGGGCACGCGCGCAGCAGGGTAGCGCCGGGGACTTCGTCACGGGCAACAACGATGCCGATGGCGTGTTCCTGTTGTACTGGATTGCGCGCCAATGGCCCGAGCGCGTTGCAGACATGCGCGAGCGACTGGTCAACTGGGGCGGCAATGCCACGGGTGTCGGCGTGGCCAATATCGACAACCTCGGCAATGTCCACCCGGACACGATGTGGTGGCAACTCTCCCTTGGCAACGTGCGCGAGCGCCCGTTCGGCGAGATCTGGGCCGACCGCAGCCATCCGCTGATGCGTGGCCTGGCCGCCAGGCCGAGACCGTTGCAGGGCCGATGCGCGACCTGCCTGCATCGTGACATCTGCAACGGCAACACGCGCGCACGGGCCTACGCGGTCAGCGGCAATCCGTGGGCGCAGGACCCAGGCTGCTATCTCTCAGACGCGGAGATCAGTGCGCAGCCCAATCTGGAGACAATGACATGAAGCACGCGATTCTCTGGACGTGCATGTTTGCTTCATTCGCCGCCAGCGCGGAGACGACTATCGATCCCGCCAGCATCTACAGCAGTCACTGTGCGGCGTGCCATGGCGCCGATCGTCTGGGCGGCATGGGCCCGGCGCTGTTGCCGGAAAGCCTGGAGCGGCTGCGGCCCGACGACTTGCTCGACGTGCTGCGCAACGGTCGTCCGGCCACGCAGATGCAAGGCTTCTCCAAAGAACTCGGAGATGCCACGATCAAGCAGATGGCAACCTGGCTGCGCTCCGCACCCGCGGCCACGCCGCGCTGGGAGCAGGCGGACATCGAGGCATCGCGCATCGTCTATCACGCACCCGGCACGCTGCCGGACCGGCCCGTTTTCAGTGCCGATCCTTCCAACCTGTTTCTGGTCGTCGAGGCCGGGACGCATCACGTCAGCGTGCTCGACGGCGACAAACTCGAACCGATTCACCGATTCACCACCCGGTTCGCGCTGCACGGCGGGCCGAAGTTCAGCAGCGACGGACGCTATGTGTACATGGCGAGCCGCGATGGCTGGGTCAGCAAGTACGACCTCTGGAACCTGAAGCTCGTGGCCGAGATCCGCGCCGGCATGAATACGCGCAATCTAGCGGTCAGTGAAGATGGCGAGTGGGTGATGGTCGGCAATACGTTGCCCCAGACGCTGGTGCTGCTGCGCGCGTCGGACCTGTCGCTGCAGCGCATCTATCCGGTTACGGGCGCGGGTGGCAAGTCCTCGCGCGTTTCAGCCGTTTACGACGCCGCGCCGCGAGGGTCGTTCATCGTCGCGCTGCGCGATATTCCCGAGGTCTGGGAGATCCCATACACCGGCAAGAAGACGTTCGAGCCACGCGTGATCGAACTCACGGACGTGCTCGACGACTTCTTCTTCGATCAGCCGTATCGCCACATTCTTGGCGCCTCGCGCACGGCCACGGGTCAGGTGATCGATCTCGACGCGGGCCGGAAGGTGGCAGACCTCGCGCTGACCGGCATGCCACATCTTGGTAGCGGTATTACGTGGAAGCGCAACGGCCGCGAAGTCATGGCATCCCCGAACCTGAAGCAGGGCGCGATCAGCGTGATCGACATGCAGTCCTGGAAGACCGTGGCGACGATCCCGACCAATGGGCCGGGCTTCTTCCTGCGTAGCCACGAAGCCACGCCATACGCATGGGCCGACGCGATGATGAGTCCGAAGCGCGACACATTGCAGGTGATCGACAAGCAGACACTCGCCATCGTTGGCAGTGTCACGCCGTCTCCGGGACGCACCGCGGCGCACGTGGAGTTCACCCGTGATGGTCGATATGCGCTGGTCAGCCTGATGGAAGCCGATGGGGCGATCGTCGTCTACGACGCCAGGACGCTGAAGGAAGTCAAGCGACTGCCGATGGACAAGCCGATCGGCAAGTACAACGTATTCAACAAGACTACGCGCTCGTCTGGCACGAGCCATTGAGGAGTACCAACATGCAAACGACCGGAAAGGTCTGGCTGGTTGGGGTGGGCCCGGGCGATCCGGAACTCGCCACCATGAAGGCAGTCAGGGCGCTGCGTGAAGCAGATGTCTGGCTAGTGGACGATCTCGTGCCAGAGGCCATGCTGTGCTATGCGAACCCCGGGACGCAAATTATCTCCGTCGGCAAGCGTGGCGGCCGCTGTTCGGTGAGTCAGTCCAGCATTCACGAGCAGGCGCTCGAGCACGCGCTGGCCGGCCGGTGTGTGGCGCGTGTCAAGGGCGGCGACCCATTGTTGTTCGGTCGCGGCGGCGAGGAAGCCGAGTTCCTGCGTGGGCACGGCATCGAAGTGGAAATCGTCAACGGCATCAGCAGCGGCATGGCGGCTGCGCAGGCGCTTGGCATTGCGCTGACCCATCGTCAGCATTGCCACGGTGTGACCTTCGTTACCGCGCATACGCGTGACGATGGCGATCCCGACTGGGCCGCATTGGTCGGCAGCCGGACGACGCTCGTCATCTACATGGGGATGAGCCGTCTTGCCGCCATTCGCGACGCCTTGCTGCAAGCGGGTATGCGGTCGGAAATGCCGGTTGCGGTGGTGATGCATGCTAGCCGTGGGGATGAGAAGCGTTGGGTTGGCAGCCTGGCTACATTGACCGAGGCTGCGGATGCCGGGCTTGCCAGCCCGGCGGTCATTCTGGTTGGGGAAGTCGTCGACATCCCCAACCCTGCTTCATTGACGGACCAGCACGCCTTCGGCGACCTTGCCGCTGGGCTGCCGTCCAAACAGCCCGAGCACGACCTGCAGCGAGAACGACAGCGCGCCCACCAGGAAGACCACATCACCGAAGGTACGCATCCAGCGTAGCGTTTGCAGGAGTGGCTGCTGCATGAAGGCCTCGCTCCGTGCATACCACAGGCCTTCACTTGCACTGGCGATGAACTGGATGATACCCACCGGCAACAGGCTGGTGGCGATCATCAGAACCAGACCACCATTCATTCCCCAGAACGCAATCGACATCAGGCGCGGGTTCAGCGTGTAGTTGGGCCTGACATAGCGCAGTACCAGCAGCGTGAAGCCAAGCGCCAGGAAGCCGTAGACCCCGAACAGTGCAGCGTGTGCGTGCACGGCGGTGGTATTGAGACCTTGCACGAAGTACAGCGTGATCGGCGGGTTGATCATGAAGCCGAACACACCGGCGCCCAGCATGTTCCAGAACGCCACAGCGGTGAAGAACATCAGCGGCCAGCGCAGATTGACCATCCAGGGCGCGCGTTCCTTCAGGCGCCAGTTTTCCCATGCCTCATGACCGAGCACGATCAGCGGCACGACTTCCAGCGCGCTGAAGCTCGCGCCGACGGCCATCACAGGCGTTGTGGTGCCAGCGAAGTAGAGATGGTGGAACGTACCAGGGATACCGCCGAGCATGAACAACGAGGCCGACGCGAGGCTGGCCGTCGTGGCCATCGGACGCGATACCAGGCCCAGCGTGGAGAAGATGAATGCCAGTGCGGTGGTGGCGAACACTTCAAAGAAGCCTTCCACCCACAGATGGACGACCCACCAGCGCCAGTATTCCATCACCGACAGGCTGGTGCGCTCGCCGTAGAACAGGCCGGCGCCGTAGAACAGGCCGATGGCCACCACCGACGACGTCAGCAGCGCCAGCAGGTTCTTGTCACCGCCGCGCGCGCGCAGGGCGGGGGCAATGCCTCGCATCATCAGCACGAGCCAGATCACGATGCCAGCGAACTTGCCGATCTGCCAGAGTCGACCCAGATCCACATACTCATAGCCTTGATGGCCGAGCCAGAAGTTCAGGTTGGGCGGCATTTTCTGCGCGATCGCCAGGTAGTTGCCGGCAAAGGAGCCGACCACCACGACCACGAGCGCCCAGAACAGGATGTCGACACCGAGCTTCTGATACTTCGGGTCCTTCCCGCCGTTGATCAGCGGAGCCAGGAACAGGCCGGCAGCCAGGAATCCGGTGGCGATCCAGAACAGCGCGCTCTGGATGTGCCAGGTGCGCGTCAGCGTGTACGGGAACCACTGCGAAACATCGATGCCGTAGAACTTCTGCCCTTCCACCGTGTAGTGCGCGGTGAAGCCGCCGATCAGCACCTGGAAGGCGAACAGCGCCACCACCAGGAACAGGTACTTGCCGAGCGCGCGTTGCGAAGGCGTCAGGGCGAAGGTGGTCAGCGGGTCGCGTGCCGGTGCGGCAGGCAGGGGTTCTTCCTTGCCACGCAGGAAGGCCCAGGCCCATACCAGCAGACCCACGCCGGCCAGCAGGATCACCACGCTCGCGATCGACCAGACGATGTTCTCCGCAGTGGGATGGTTGTCGATCAGCGGCTCGTGCGGCCAGTTGTTGGTGTAGGTGGCGGTGTGCCCTGGACGATCGGTGGAGGCTGCCCAGGCGGTCCAGAAGAAGAAGTTGGTCAGGCGAGCGCGTCGCTCCGCCGAAGGCAGCGGGTTTTCCTTCATCGCGAAGCTCTCCCGGCTCTTGTGCAGCTCGGGCGCATCGGAGAACAGGCGGCTGTAGTAATCGGCCGTCTTGGCAATCGCCTTCGCGCGGCGGTCGGACACGGTCAGCGCCTGGCTGGCCGGGTCGAACTGGTTGCTGCGGTACTCGGACTTGAGTTGCGCGCGCAGGGCGGCCTGCGCGGGCGCGTCCAGCGCGGCGTAATCCTTGCCGTACTGGTCACGCGCGGCCAGGTCGAGCCATGCGGTCAGTTCGCGGTGCAGCCAGTCGGCCGTCCAATCCGGCGCCTGGTAGGCACCGTGGCCCCAGATGGAGCCAAGCTGCATACCACCGACGGATTGCCATGCGGTTTGGCCGTCAAGGATTTCGTCACCGGTGAAAAGCGTGGCGCCGTCCGAGGTGACGACCTTGGCCGGAACGGGCGGCGCCTGCCGATAGACCTCGGCACCGTAGTAACCGAGTAAGGAAAAGGTGACCGCCAGCACGGCGATCAACAAGAACCATAGTTTCTTGTAGGGGCCCACGATGAATTGCTCCTTCTTGATGTCGCAATGAATACCGCTTCATCTATGCGATTCGCGTGCCTGATAAGAGTCCTAAAAGATTCAACGGGTTGGCGTTGGGCGCGGTAATATTCACCGTGGCCGTTTAGGGTGTTTTTGACTATCTAGGGTTGTTTTGACCATGATTAGCGATGTGCTTCTTGCGGATCTTTGCGCCGACTTTCCCCAGGCCGTGCGGCTGCAGCGCCTGGTAGGGTGCTTGCGTTCGCATTTCCACTGCGGAGCGGTGGCGATCCTGCGCCTGGAGGAGGACCACCTGCGTCCGATCGCGGTGGATGGCCTCGTGCGCGATGCACTGGGACGGCGGTTCTCCGTGGGCCTTCATCCCCGGCTTGCGGCGATCCTGGCGCGGCGTGGCGTCACATGCTTCCACCATGACAGTGCGTTGCCCGATCCATACGACGGGTTGATCGACGAGCACGTGGGCGAGCCGCTGCCCGTCCACGACTGCATGGGCATCAGCCTCCAGAGCGAAGGCAAGCCGTGGGGCGTGGTGACGCTGGATGCCCTGGAAGTCGGGACGTTTACCGCGTCGGCCCAGGCGGAACTGGGCCAGCTGACGGCGCTGATCGAGGCATCGATCCGCACCTCGAGGCTGGAGGGCGAGATCCGCGCGCTACGCATGGGCCGCGCGGTGGGCGCCGCCGGGGAGACGGTGCGCGACGACGGCGAGGTCATCGGCGAAATCATCGGAGAGAGCGAGGCAATCGCGCAGCTCATGCACGAGATCGGCGTGGTGGCGGATTCTGAACTGCCGGTGCTGCTGCTCGGTGAGACCGGCGTTGGCAAGGAGTTGTTCGCGCACCGGCTGCACCGGCTGTCACGCCGCCGGGACCGCCCGCTGATTCACGTGAACTGCGCCGCACTGCCTGAATCCCTGGCCGAAAGCGAACTGTTCGGCCATGTGCGCGGCGCCTTCACGGGTGCGACGGGCGAGCGCCCTGGGCGCTTCGAGGCCGCCGACGGTGGCACGCTGTTCCTTGACGAGGTGGGGGAGCTGCCGCTGGCCATCCAGGCCAAGCTGCTCCGCACGCTGCAGAACGGCGAGATCCAGCGCCTGGGATCCGATCGGCCGCGCCGCGTAGACGTGCGCGTGATCGCGGCGACCAACCGCAACCTGCGCGAGCATGTGCGCGACGGCTCGTTCCGCGCCGACCTGTATCACCGGCTCTCGGTCTATCCCATTCCGATTCCGCCGCTGCGCGAACGCGGCAATGACGTGCTGCTGCTGGCGGGACGATTCCTGGAACTCAACCGGGCGCGGCTGGGCCTGCGCAGCCTGCGCCTGTCCGTCGCGGCGCAGGATGCGCTACGCCGATACACGTGGCCGGGCAACGTGCGCGAGCTGGAGCATGTGATCAGCCGGGCCGCGCTGAAGCTGCTCAGCCGGGGCGCCAGCCGCAAGGACATCATTACGCTCGACACCGATTTGCTGGATCTGGATGGGGTTGTCGCGCCAGCCGATGCCGCCGCCGATGCGGCGCCGTTTATGTCGGCGCCGGCCACCAGCTTGCGCGAGGCGGTGGAGGCCTGCCAGAGCCGGTGCATCGAGCAGGCCCTGGAGGCCCAGTGCGGGAATTGGGCCCAGGCCGCGCGGCAGCTTGGCATGGATGCCAGCAATCTGCACAAGCTGGCCCGCCGGCTCGGCGTCAAGCGCGACGAGCCGGGCGGCAGCAAGAGTGCGGCAAGAACGCGCTAGGACGCTCAGGCGCGGCAGTACCTTAGCGCGGACGAAGGTCGACGATGCGCCGGGCCTTGCCGACGGAGCGCTCGACACCGCCTTCGGCAAGGATCTCGATGCCCGCCGTCACGCCGATATAGGACTTGATGTCGTGCGCGAGCTGCGATTCGGCCTGCCGCGCGGTGGCCGGGTCTGCCCCATGCGCACACTCCACGCGCACGATCAGCGTATCGAGCGGGCCATCCTTGTTCAGCACGCATTGGTAGTGAGGCGCGAGTTCCGCGTGCTTGAGGATCAGTTCCTCGATTTGCGACGGGAATACGTTCACGCCACGCACGATCATCATGTCGTCGGTGCGGCCGGTGATCTTCTCCATCCGACGGAATGCGGCACGCGCGCTGCCCGGCATCAGGCGCGTAAGGTCGCGGGTGCGATAGCGGATGACCGGCATCGCTTCCTTCGTCAGCGAGGTGAAGACTAGTTCGCCGAACTCGCCGTCCGGCAGGACTTCGCCCGTATCGGGGTCGATGATCTCGGGGTAGAAGTGATCTTCCCAGATCGTTGGGCCGTCCTTGGTCTCGGCACATTCATTGGCGACGCCCGGGCCCATCACTTCGGACAAGCCGTAGATATCGACCGCCGAGATGCCCATCCGCTTCTCGATCGCCAAGCGCATTTCGGGCGTCCACGGCTCCGCGCCGAAGATGCCGATCTTCAGCGATGTGGAGGCCGGGTCAACACCCTGGCGCTCGAGCTCGTCGGCGATCGCCAGCATGTAGCTCGGCGTCACCATGATGACCTCGGGCTTGAAGTCCTGGATCAGTTGCACCTGCCGCTCGGTCTGGCCACCGCCGAAGGGAATGGCAGTGAGGCCTGCCTTCTCCACGCCGTAATGCGCGCCGAGTCCACCGGTGAACAGGCCATAGCCGTAGCTGATGTGCACCTTGTCGCCGCGCCGGGCGCCCGAGGCGCGGATCGAACGTGCCATGACCGTGGCCCAGGTGTCGATGTCGCCAAGGGTGTAGCCCACCACCGTGGGTTTGCCGGTGGTGCCCGACGAGGCATGGATGCGCGCGATCTTGTCCTGCGGCACCGCGAACATGCCGAACGGGTAGTTATCGCGCAGGTCCTTCTTGGTCGTGAACGGAAAGCGGGCCAGATCGGCCAGCGATCGCACTTGGTCGGGATGCACGCCAGCCTCGTCGAACTTGCGCCGGTACACCGGCGAATGGTCATAGGCGTGGCGAAGGGACCATCTCAGACGATCGAGCTGCAGGGCCTGGAGCTCCTGTCGGCTGGCGGTCTCGATCGGCTCCAGGGGCAGATCGGTCAGGCGCGTAATCATGAATGTCTCCGTTTTCGGATCGGTGGCGCTACGTTGGCGCTGGCTTCTGCTTGTTTCCTGCGGTCTTGCTGCGTGGCTGTCTTTCCGCGCGTGTCAGGACTCCGCGGGTGGCACCACATGCCCCTTGATCTGGGCCGACTTGCCACGGAACATCGCCACGGGTTCGCCGGCGCGGTTGGTCACGCGGATGTCGTAGATGCCATGGCGGCCGGACAGGACCTGCTCGACTGCTTCGGCTGTCAGTACATCGCCGCCATGCACTGGGCGCAGGAATTCGATCGAGCAGCCCGACGCCACCGTATTGATGTTGTGGCTGTTGCAGGCGAATGCGAACGTCGAATCGGCCAGAGTGAACATCAGTCCACCATGGCAGATGCCATGGCCGTTCAGGAACTCGGGGCGGATCGGCATCGATATGCGGGCATAGCCGGGGCGGACCGCTTCCAGGACCATGCCGAGCCAGCGGCTGCAGGCATCGGACTCGTACATGGCGTGGGCGGCCGCTTCGGCAAGCGCTTGAGGATCTTGCGTCAAGCGGGTCTCCTTTGGCGTTGGCGGGAATGCTGTCAGGCGCCGGTGAATCGGGGCGCGCGTTTTTCGAGGAAGGCGTTCACGCCCTCGTTGTAGTCGTGCGATTGGCCAAGCTCGCGCTGCAGGTCGCGCTCCAGATCGAGTTGGGCGTCGTAGGTGTTGGTCGCGCTGGCGTGTATGGCTTGCTTGATCGCCGCCAAGGCGCGCGTGGGCTGCGCGGACAGATGCGTGGCCAGCGCCATGGCCTGCTCGGCCAGCAGTGGGTCGTCCATCACTTCCCAGACCAGACCCCATTTCTCGGCCTCTTCGGCGCTGAGCTTGTCGCCCGTCATGGCCAGGCCAAGCGCGCGGGCCATGCCTACCCGCTTGGGCAGCAGCCACGTGCCGCCCGAGTCGGGCAACAGTCCGATCTTCACGAAGGCTTGGATGAAGCTGGCCGACCGGGCCGCGAGCACGATGTCGCAGGCGAAGGCCAGGTTCGCCCCCGCGCCCGCTGCCGTGCCGTTTACGGCGGCGATGACCGGCAGGGGCAGTGCTTGCAGGCGTCGCACGAGCGGGTTGAACCACGCATTGATGAGTTCACCAAGGTCGGTGGCATGGCCGGGGGTGAAATCGAGGTCGGCCAGATCCTGCCCGGCGCAGAAGCCACGCCCCGAACCGGTCAGCAATAGCGCGCGGGCACCGCCTGTCTCGACATGGTCGAGCGCGGTGACCAGTGCCCGATGCATGTCGCGTGTGAAGCTGTTGAGCTTGTCGGGGCGGTTGAGCGTGACGACGGCCACATCACCCTGCCAGTGCAGCAGGATCGGGCCGGAATCGAGGCTTGCGCGCGCAGTTGCCTGCGCTTGGGATGGGGGCATGGTTGTCTCCTGCGCCATATTGTTCTCCTGGTTGGTAGTGGATCTGATGCCACGATGCGATGCACGGCCATTGTAGTGAGGACGCGATCGCTTTAAATTAACCGACCAGTCGGTCGGCAAATAGTAGACGGGATGGTGGCAGGGCGCAAGAGGCTGGTGTGCTTGACCAGCTGGGCGCAAGCACGCCAGTATCGTCCCCGCTGACACTCGACAAATAGAACCCAACCGCATTGCAAGGAGCAGACATGTCGTACGAGAACATCCTGGTGGAGACGCGAGGCCGCGTTGGTCTGGTGACGCTGAACCGGCCCAAGGCGCTCAATGCGCTCAATGACGCGCTGATGGACGAACTGGGCGCGGCGCTGACGGCATTCGACCAGGACGAGGCAATCGGCTGCATCGTCATCACGGGGAGCGAGCGCGCCTTCGCCGCAGGGGCGGATATCAGCATGATGGCGAAGTACTCCTATATGGATGTCTACAAGGGCGACTACATCACCCGTAACTGGGAGACGATCCGGCGCATCCGCAAACCGGTGATCGCCGCCGTGGCCGGCTATGCGCTGGGCGGTGGTTGCGAACTGGCGATGATGTGCGACATCGTGATTGCCGCCGACAGCGCGAAGTTCGGCCAGCCGGAGGTGAAGCTCGGCACGATGCCCGGCGCCGGTGGCACGCAACGACTGCCGCGTGCCGTCTCCAAGGCCAAGGCGATGGACATGTGCCTGACCGCACGCATGATGGATGTAACCGAGGCCGAGCGCGCCGGGCTGGTTTCCCGGATCGTCCCGGCGGACAAGCTGGTGGACGAAGCCGTGGCCGCGGCCGAGACCATCGCCGGTTACTCGCTGCCGGTTGTCATGATGATCAAGGAGTCGGTGAACGCTGCCTATGAGACGACTCTGAATGAAGGGGTCCACTTCGAGCGCCGCCTGTTCCACTCGACCTTCGCCACCGAGGACCAGAAGGAGGGTATGGCAGCGTTTGTGGAGAAACGTACACCCAATTTCCAGAATCGGTGACCTTGGACTAGGGAATACCCGAGGATAATCAAGGGTTATTAAATGGGCCGGAAAGTTATTTCCGGCCCATTTTTTCTTTACGATCAATGACTTGCCGAGTGCAGGCCGAATTCTTGATCACGGTAACGTGACATTGGTGTTGCAAAGCCCGGTGAACCGGCCTAATATTCGCCCCCTCGCAACACGAAACGCACTGCAAACGCAGCAGCGACAAGGGTTGCGGGGCGGCAGTGGGTTGGGGTTGCGAAGGAATGCAGCGCTGACCGGCAGAAAAAAGTTCTGCAAAAACTGTTGACGAAACGCTGAATGCTCTGCATAATCTCGTTTCTCCGCTGCAACGAAATGACGGCAACGTCAGCGAGGCAGCGACAGCGAACCGGCAAAGCCGGGCGCTGAGGTTCTTTAACAATCAAACAACCGATAAGTGTGGGCGCTTGATGGCGAACGCCACGGTGACTTCGGTCGCTGTGATGCTTCAAAAGTTATCAGTGCTCGCACAGTAAAACATGTTGGTTGGGTTCTTCGGAGCCTGGCCAGTCAGTTTTCTGAGAGTGAGCGACCGCTCGAAAGAGCGAGGTGCTTCGGCACCACACAGAGATTGAACTGAAGAGTTTGATCCTGGCTCAGATTGAACGCTGGCGGCATGCCTTACACATGCAAGTCGAACGGCAGCGCGGACTTCGGTCTGGCGGCGAGTGGCGAACGGGTGAGTAATACATCGGAACGTACCCTGTTGTGGGGGATAACTAGTCGAAAGATTAGCTAATACCGCATACGACCTGAGGGTGAAAGTGGGGGACCGCAAGGCCTCACGCAGCAGGAGCGGCCGATGTCTGATTAGCTAGTTGGTGGGGTAAAGGCCCACCAAGGCGACGATCAGTAGCTGGTCTGAGAGGACGATCAGCCACACTGGGACTGAGACACGGCCCAGACTCCTACGGGAGGCAGCAGTGGGGAATTTTGGACAATGGGGGCAACCCTGATCCAGCAATGCCGCGTGTGTGAAGAAGGCCTTCGGGTTGTAAAGCACTTTTGTCCGGAAAGAAATCGCGCTGGTTAATACCTGGCGTGGATGACGGTACCGGAAGAATAAGCACCGGCTAACTACGTGCCAGCAGCCGCGGTAATACGTAGGGTGCGAGCGTTAATCGGAATTACTGGGCGTAAAGCGTGCGCAGGCGGTTTTGTAAGACAGGCGTGAAATCCCCGGGCTTAACCTGGGAATTGCGCTTGTGACTGCAAGGCTAGAGTGCGTCAGAGGGGGGTAGAATTCCACGTGTAGCAGTGAAATGCGTAGAGATGTGGAGGAATACCGATGGCGAAGGCAGCCCCCTGGGACGTGACTGACGCTCATGCACGAAAGCGTGGGGAGCAAACAGGATTAGATACCCTGGTAGTCCACGCCCTAAACGATGTCAACTAGTTGTTGGGGATTCATTTTCTCAGTAACGTAGCTAACGCGTGAAGTTGACCGCCTGGGGAGTACGGTCGCAAGATTAAAACTCAAAGGAATTGACGGGGACCCGCACAAGCGGTGGATGATGTGGATTAATTCGATGCAACGCGAAAAACCTTACCTACCCTTGACATGCCACTAACGAAGCAGAGATGCATTAGGTGCCCGAAAGGGAAAGTGGACACAGGTGCTGCATGGCTGTCGTCAGCTCGTGTCGTGAGATGTTGGGTTAAGTCCCGCAACGAGCGCAACCCTTGTCTCTAGTTGCTACGCAAGAGCACTCTAGAGAGACTGCCGGTGACAAACCGGAGGAAGGTGGGGATGACGTCAAGTCCTCATGGCCCTTATGGGTAGGGCTTCACACGTCATACAATGGTGCGTACAGAGGGTTGCCAACCCGCGAGGGGGAGCTAATCCCAGAAAACGCATCGTAGTCCGGATCGTAGTCTGCAACTCGACTACGTGAAGCTGGAATCGCTAGTAATCGCGGATCAGCATGCCGCGGTGAATACGTTCCCGGGTCTTGTACACACCGCCCGTCACACCATGGGAGTGGGTTTTGCCAGAAGTAGTTAGCCTAACCGCAAGGAGGGCGATTACCACGGCAGGGTTCATGACTGGGGTGAAGTCGTAACAAGGTAGCCGTATCGGAAGGTGCGGCTGGATCACCTCCTTTCTAGAGGCTTGTGTTCACAAGTCAAGCGTTCACACTTATCGGTTTGTTTGCTGTTACAGCCAAGGGTCTGTAGCTCAGGTGGTTAGAGCACCGTCTTGATAAGGCGGGGGTCGTAGGTTCAAGTCCTACCAGACCCACCAAGTTATCGCGCGGGGGATTAGCTCAGCTGGGAGAGCACCTGCTTTGCAAGCAGGGGGTCGTCGGTTCGATCCCGTCATCCTCCACCAGTACCTTGGGGTTGTAGTCAAAGACAAGAATTCAGGCGGGTGCCTGAGTGTTTGTCTTTGGCTGTTGCCAACAGGCGTCAAGCCTGGCTGTTCTTTAACAATATGGGATGTAGTAAAGGTGTCGCGAGCGTTGATGAGACGCTGTAGTACAAACGCGATACCGGGTTGTGATTGTATCAACCAAAATGTATTTAAAGTGATCGAAAGATGACTTGGAATACGGCACAAACGCGAGAACTCAGACCTATGACGGTCGTGTCCTAGAGACACACTCGTTATAGGGTCAAGCGAACAAGTGCATGTGGTGGATGCCTTGGCGATTACAGGCGATGAAGGACGCGGTAGCCTGCGAAAAGCTTCGGGGAGCTGGCAAACGAGCTTTGATCCGGAGATGTCCGAATGGGGAAACCCGGCCCGAATGGGTCATCCCTGACTGAATACATAGGTCAGGGAAGCGAACGCGGCGAACTGAAACATCTAAGTAGCTGCAGGAACAGAAATCAACCGAGATTCCCAAAGTAGTGGCGAACGAAATGGGAAGAGCCTTGTACTCTTTAGCAGCATTGTTAGCAGAACGGGATGGAAAGCCCGGCCATAGCAGGTGATAGCCCTGTATGCGAAAACAGCGTTGTGGAACTAGGTGTACGACAAGTAGGGCGGGACACGTGAAATCCTGTCTGAAGATGGGGGGACCATCCTCCAAGGCTAAATACTCGTAATCGACCGATAGTGAACCAGTACCGTGAGGGAAAGGCGAAAAGAACCCCGGGAGGGGAGTGAAATAGATCCTGAAACCGCATGCATACAAACAGTCGGAGCCTGGAAACGGGTGACGGCGTACCTTTTGTATAATGGGTCAGCGACTTACATTCAGTGGCAAGCTTAACCGATTAGGGAAGGCGTAGCGAAAGCGAGTCCGAATAGGGCGTTGAGTCGCTGGGTGTAGACCCGAAACCAGATGATCTATCCATGGCCAGGTTGAAGGTGCGGTAACACGTACTGGAGGACCGAACCCACTAACGTTGAAAAGTTAGGGGATGAGCTGTGGATAGGGGTGAAAGGCTAAACAAATCTGGAAATAGCTGGTTCTCTCCGAAAACTATTTAGGTAGTGCCTCGTGTCTCACCTTCGGGGGTAGAGCACTGTCATGGTTGGGGGGTCTATTGCTGATTACCCCGCCATAGCAAACTCCGAATACCGAAGAGTGCAATCACGGGAGACAGACATCGGGTGCTAACGTCCGGTGTCAAGAGGGAAACAACCCAGACCGCCAGCTAAGGTCCCAAAGATTGGCTAAGTGGGAAACGAAGTGGGAAGGCTAAAACAGTCAGGAGGTTGGCTTAGAAGCAGCCACCCTTTAAAGAAAGCGTAATAGCTCACTGATCGAGTCGTCCTGCGCGGAAGATGTAACGGGGCTAAGCCAGTCACCGAAGCTGCGGACGCACGCAAGTGCGTGGTAGGAGAGCGTTCTGTAAGCCTGTGAAGGTGTCTTGTAAAGGATGCTGGAGGTATCAGAAGTGCGAATGCTGACATGAGTAGCGATAAAGGGGGTGAAAGGCCCCCTCGCCGTAAGCCCAAGGTTTCCTACGCAACGTTCATCGGCGTAGGGTGAGTCGGCCCCTAAGGCGAGGCAGAGATGCGTAGCTGATGGGAAGCAGGTTAATATTCCTGCACCGTCGTATGATGCGATGGGGGGACGGATCGCGGAAGGTTGTCCGGGTGTTGGAAGTCCCGGTCCCTGCATTGGAGAAGGCGCTTAGGCAAATCCGGGCGCGGAATTCAAGGATGTGGGGCGAGCGGCCTAGTGCTGCGAAGCAATTGGAAGTGGTTCCAAGAAAAGCCTCTAAGCTTCAGTCATACGAGACCGTACCGCAAACCGACACAGGTGGGCGAGATGAGTATTCTAAGGCGCTTGAGAGAACTCGGGAGAAGGAACTCGGCAAATTGGTACCGTAACTTCGGGATAAGGTACGCCCTTGTAGCTTGACTGGCCTGCGCCAGGAGGGTGAAGGGGTTGCAATAAAATGGTGGCTGCGACTGTTTAATAAAAACACAGCACTCTGCAAACACGAAAGTGGACGTATAGGGTGTGACGCCTGCCCGGTGCCGGAAGATTAAATGATGGGGTGCAAGCTCTTGATTGAAGTCCCGGTAAACGGCGGCCGTAACTATAACGGTCCTAAGGTAGCGAAATTCCTTGTCGGGTAAGTTCCGACCTGCACGAATGGCGTAACGATGGCCACACTGTCTCCTCCCGAGACTCAGCGAAGTTGAAGTGTTTGTGATGATGCAATCTCCCCGCGGCTAGACGGAAAGACCCCATGAACCTTTACTGTAGCTTTGCATTGGACTTTGAACCGATCTGTGTAGGATAGGTGGGAGGCTTTGAAGCGTGGACGCTAGTTCACGTGGAGCCGTCCTTGAAATACCACCCTGGTTTGTTTGAGGTTCTAACCTTGGCCCGTGAATCCGGGTCGGGGACAGTGCATGGTAGGCAGTTTGACTGGGGCGGTCTCCTCCCAAAGTGTAACGGAGGAGTTCGAAGGTACGCTTGGTACGGTCGGACATCGTACCTAAAGTGCAATGGCAAAAGCGTGCTTAACTGCGAGACTGACAAGTCGAGCAGGTGCGAAAGCAGGACATAGTGATCCGGTGGTTCTGAATGGAAGGGCCATCGCTCAACGGATAAAAGGTACTCTGGGGATAACAGGCTGATACCGCCCAAGAGTTCATATCGACGGCGGTGTTTGGCACCTCGATGTCGGCTCATCTCATCCTGGGGCTGTAGCCGGTCCCAAGGGTATGGCTGTTCGCCATTTAAAGAGGTACGTGAGCTGGGTTTAAAACGTCGTGAGACAGTTTGGTCCCTATCTGCCGTGGGCGTTGGAATCTTGACGGGGGCTGCTCC
The DNA here is from genome assembly GCF_059492215.1 of Cupriavidus sp. HY129. Classification (NCBI taxonomy): domain Bacteria; kingdom Pseudomonadati; phylum Pseudomonadota; class Betaproteobacteria; order Burkholderiales; family Burkholderiaceae; genus Cupriavidus; species Cupriavidus sp. HY129. The sequence goes on along the minus strand of NZ_CP083254.1, from coordinate 3,109,949 downwards.
TAGTACGAGAGGACCGGAGTGGACGTACCGCTGGTGTACCTGTTGTCTCGCCAGAGGCATCGCAGGGTAGCTATGTACGGAAGAGATAACCGCTGAAAGCATCTAAGCGGGAAACTCGCCTGAAGATGAGGATTCCCTGGAGGCTTGACCTCCTTGAAGGGTCGTTCGAGACCAGGACGTTGATAGGCTGGGTGTGGAAGCGCAGTAATGCGTTAAGCTAACCAGTACTAATTGCCCGTAAGGCTTGATCCTATAACCAGTGTGTTTTACCTGGTGAGTGCGCCTTGTGCCCAGGTGTGCAACACAACCCAATCTTTACTACACCCAGATTCGCCGCGCTGACCTCGGGTCAGCCCGGCAACCCCTCATGCCTGGTGACCATAGCAAGTTGGAACCACTCCTTCCCATCCCGAACAGGACCGTGAAACGACTTCGCGCCGATGATAGTGCGGACTACCCGTGTGAAAGTAGGTCATCGCCAGGCTCTTATACCCAAAACCCCCAGCCCTATAAGCTGGGGGTTTTGCTTTGGCGGCGCGGTTTTGTTGCGTGCATGTCTTTACCCGTTGTATTCAGGGTACCGGAGGATTCCTCCGGCAAAACGCATCTGATATGTTTCTCCCCATGCGTTGGCAATCTGCTGACGCAAGGTAGTCCGCAACAGTAAAGCCGCGATCGACAGTGCCCATGCTTCACAAATTGGGCTCTTGAGGCGCAGGCAAGCAATACGGGTACAGGGGGTTACATGGCCAAGAAGTTTGGGCCAGCGCTCACGATGATCGTGGGTGCATTGATGCTGACAGGCTGCGCATCAACATCAAGACAGACAGTCGATCCATCAAAACTGGCTGCTGTCTCTGACGGCGATTGCAAGGCGTTCGCCGCAAAAAGCCGCCCGATGGATGCAAAATCAGGCGTAGTTCCGGATTCGCTCGAACTGGCCAATCTTGCCGGCGAGAGCGCTGCAGATGCCGAAGGCGGGGCCGACGGCGATTCCGAGCCTACGACGCCGCCGGCGCTCTCCCAACTTCCACCGTTCTCGGCCTCAAATGTGGCCAGCCCGATGCCCGTCGGGTGGCGTCCCTGGAAGATCAATCGCAACAAGACACCAACACGCTATGCGCTGACGGAAGTCGATCACCGTCTCGTGCTTCATGCGGAGGCTGACAGTTCCGCATCGGGGCTCTACGTGCCACTGGTCGAGCGAGAGGCCGGCGCCTTGCGCTGGATGTGGAAGACGCGCGATGTCATCCGCACTGCCGACAATGGCGTCAGCCATCGAGAGGATTCGCCGCTGCGAATCTTCGTCGCCTTCGATGGCGATCGCTCCACGCTGCCGCTACGTGATCAGTTGATGTACGAAATGGCGCGCATCACCACAGGTCGGGAAATGCCGTACGCCACGCTGATGTATATCTGGGGCGGGCGGCTGCCGCCAGGTGCCGTCGTGAATAACCCCCACACCGATCGCGTACGCATGATCATCGTCGACTCAGGTACGCGCCATACCGGCGAGTGGCGCTGCCATGAACGGGATCTGCGCGCGGACTACCGCAAGGCATTCGGCACCGATCCGGGGAAGGTGATTGCCGTCGGTCTTATGACCGACACCGACAATACCAAGACCCGCGCGGAGTCTTGGTACGGCGATATCAGCATCGAATAACCAAAGTCAGCCGACAGCCGAATCGGTAAGGGCCAGCAGGGCGAACGTAGCCAGCCAATGTGTGGCTACGTAATGCCCTTCGACGGCCTGGGGCAGCGATGCCTCGAGATGATCCGACCATGCGCGAATCGCAAGGGGCTGGAGCACCGGCGGCAGGCCGGGGCCCAGCACCCGCCAGCACCAGGCACGGGACAGATTCAGGCCATCGAGGTGGGACATCTTCGGATCAGTCCGATCTGCGACGGTCACCGGCGTGAGCCACATCGCCAGTTCTGCATCTCCAGGCGAGAACATCTCCCACCAGTCTCCGAACGAGCAGTCGTCCAGGACGTGGCGCATCAGCACGGCTTCGACCAACCCGCCCGATAGAAACTCGTCGCCACCGGGTTCATAGCGTGCCGGATAACGCTGGTCATGCCCAAACCAGCGATGCGCCTGTCGCACGATCGCCTTGCGTAATGCAAGATGTTGATCGGACTTGGCATAGAACAGCGCCATGATGAGTGCAAATGCGCTATTGAGATGCGTGCCGGTACGAACGGGAAAGTCGGCGATGTCGATGTAGTCGATGAGCCGCTGCGCGAGATGATCGGCCAGTGGCGCGCAGGCGGTGGCCCAACTCGCTGCCTGGGCATCGTGCGCACCAAGCGCGCGCAGTTCGGCCTGTAGTCTCAGGAACCATCCCCAACCGTACGGCCGTTCAAACGTTCGCGACGCCGGCCGCTCGAAGTACGCCAGCTCAGCCGCAATTGCCTCGGGGCGCAATTGCCTGTCCAGGGCAGCACGAATCCGATCGGCGACTGGCAGCGCAGGCCGCAGCGACAGGACGCGTACGAGCAGCCAGTGCATGTGCACCGATGAGTGCCAGTCGTAGCTCCCGTAAAACACTGGGTGCATCACGGCTGGGGCCGACAGATCGTCGGCGCCCACCATCAGATGGTCGACCTTATAGGGATATTGACGCGCGATGTTTTCAAGCGCCACGTGGGCAAACCGCTCCGCCGTGGCGTCATCCAGGTGCGTGTGCGTCATCGTGCGTCCGTTGTCTCAGTACGGAAGGAAACGCCAGGAATCAGGCCGGCGCCAGCCACTTCTCCACCAGCTTCACGAAGAACGACGAGCCGATTGGCAGCAGTTCATCGTTGAAGTCATAGCTCGGGTTGTGCAACATGCACGGGCCCATGCCGTGGCCAGCTTCGCGGTGCGACCCTTCGCCATTGCCGATAAACAGGTAGCAGCCTGGCTTTGCCTGCAGCATGAACGAGAAATCCTCGGCACCCATGGTTGGCTCGACGTTGCCATCGACATTCGATGCGCCCACCAGCTCGGTGGCCACCCCCACGGCGAACTCGGCTTCGGCCGCACTGTTGATGGTCGGGGGATAGTTGCGGCTGAATTCGAACTCGATCGTGCAATCGAACGCCTGTGCCACGGCCCGCGCGACTTCTTCCATGCGGCGCTCGATCAGGTCAAGCACCGGGATCGTGAACGTTCTCACGGTGCCGCCGATCCATGCCGAGTCCGGCACGATATTGGTGGCGTCGCCCGCGTGGAACTGCGTGACGGAGATCACCGCAGCGTCGATCGGGCGCTTGTTGCGCGTGATGATGCCCTGAAGCGCGGACACGATCTGCGCACCCGTGAACACCGGGTCGCAGCCGTTGTTCGGCATGGCCGCGTGCGCGCCCTTACCACGCACCGTGATCTTGAATTCGTTGCTCGATGCCATCAGCGGGCCCGCTGTGGTGCCGAACGTGCCCACTGGCATGCCGGGCCAGTTGTGCATGCCGAATACCGCATCACATGGGAAACGGTCGAACAGCCCGTCCTTGATCATCTCGCGCGCGCCGCCGCCGCCTTCCTCGGCGGGCTGGAAAATCACGTGAACCGTGCCGTCGAAGTTGCGATGTTCAGCCAGGTGGCGGGCCGCGCCCAGCAGCATCGCGGTATGGCCGTCGTGGCCGCACGCGTGCATCTTGCCTTCGTGTTGGGAGCGATGGCCGAACGTGTTGGCCTCCTGCAGCGGCAGCGCATCCATGTCCGCGCGCAGGCCGATGGTGCGGCCGCTATTGCCGTTGCGAATCACGCCGACCAGGCCCGTCGTGCCCAGTCCGCGATGGACTTCGATCCCCCAGGACTCGAGGCTCTTTGCCACCAGATCGGACGTGCGCTGCTCCTGGAAGCAGAGTTCGGGATGGGCGTGGATGTCGCGTCGGAGGGTTCGGATTTCGGCTTGCGCCTGCAGAATTTCGGGGATGAGCTTCATGATGCCAGTCCAGGCGGATGGGGCGATTGGATATCCCCGATCATACGATGCCTGTACACAAAGCGCCAAAACGCGGCGGCGCTGCGGCTTGTCGTGGGTCGCCTGATTCCCGCTTGATCCCTGTCTGATCTCACATGGTGCCGGCCACAAGCCATTGCCGATGCAACAGTTACGGTCCGATTGTGGCGCGGCGCAGCATTGCGACAGCGCGTCCAACCGGGTGGGTTTCCCCGCATGGCGTACCCATTGCAGTGCTGGAACAGTTCATGCTTGAAGTGCCTGGCCGGCCGCGTGGCATCTTGCCTTGCAGAATCGTCGCACCAAAATGCGGCCTTTCGCACGGGCAATCGACGTGGCTGATCCTAACCGTCATTTCAAGACTTCCCCCTGGGAGAATCGCGCGATGTCCCTTCGTCACATCAGGAAGGCCATCGGCAAGACGATCAACACCGTCCTGCTGACCAGCGCCCTCGGCCTCGGTTTGGCCGCGCCAGTTCACGCCGTGGATCTGAAGATCGCCATGAGTTCGCCACCGACCTCGATGGATCCGCATTTCTACAACCTGTTCTCGAACATCAACGTGTCCGAGCACGTGTTCGAGACCCTGATCAAGCTTGATCCGGACAGCCGCGTTATTCCCGGACTTGCCGAGTCGTGGAAGCTCGTCAACAACCTGACCTGGGAATTCAAGATCCGCAAGGGCGTCAAGTGGCATGACGGCACGGAACTGACCACCGAGGACATCGCCTGGTCACTGGACCGGCCTGCCACGATCCTCAACAGCCCGGGCAAGTTCGATGTGTACACCAAGGCGATCATCAACAAGAAGATCATCGACAAGTACACGATCCAGCTGACCACCAACCAGCCGTACCCGTTGATGCTCAACGACCTGACGGCGGTGTTCATGGTGCAGAAGAAGGCCACGCAGGGCCTGTCTTCCGACGACTTTGCGCAGGGCAAGGGCATGATCGGCACCGGGCCGTTCAAGTTCGTCAGCTACGCGCGCGACGATCGCGTCGAGCTGGTCAAGAACCCCGACTACTGGGGGCCAAAGCCGGCCTGGGACAAGGTGACGCTGCGCTTCATCCCGAACCCGGCCACGCGTCTGGCGGCGCTGCTGTCGGGCGATGTGCAGGCGATCGAGAACGTGCCGACGCCGGACCTGCCCAAAGTCCGCAACGATCCCAAGCTTTCGTTCTTCTCTAAGATCTCGCATCGGGTGATCTATCTGTACTTCGACGCCAAACGGGACAAGTCACCGTTCGTGACTACGAAGGACGGCCAGGCGATGGACAAGAATCCGCTCAAGGACCCGCGCGTGCGTCTTGCCATCAGCACGGCCATCAATCGCCAGGGCATCAAGGATCGTCTGATGGAAGGGCTGTCGGAGCCGACCAACAACCTCGTGCCGCCGACGATGTTCGGCTACAACCCGGCGCTGAAGACGGTCAAGTACGATCCCGAGGCGGCGAAGAAGATGCTGGCCGAGGCGGGCTACCCCAATGGCTTCGGGTTGACGTTACATACGCCGAACAACCGGTACGTCAACGACGAGAAGATCGCGCAGACCATCGCGCAGAACCTGACGCGCATTGGCATCAACACCAAGGTGGAAGGGATGCCGATGGCCACCTACTCGGCGAAGGGGATCAAGCACGAATGGTCGTTCGGCCTGCTGGGCTGGGGTGCCCAGACCGGTGAGGTCAGCTCGCCGCTGCGCGCACTGCTAGCCTGCGAGGACTCCAAGAAGGGCTTCGGTACCACCAACTGGGGCGAGTACTGCAATCCGAAGATGGATGTGGTGCTGGAGAAGGCGCTGGCCACCGTGGATGACAATGAGCGCTCGAAGCTGCTGCAGGAAGCCACTGCCATCGCCATCCTCGATGATGGCATCATTCCGATCCATCATCAGGTGACCACGTGGGCCACGCAGAAGGGCATCGTGTACATCCCCCGTACCGACGAACGGACATACGCGCATAACTTCAAGCCGGCCGGCGCGCAATGATTCTGCCCGCACGCGGGCCTTTGATGGCTCCGGTATGATCGCGGCCCCGACTGCGCCCATGCAGCCGGGGCAATCCGCCCACGCCTGCCCCCGTGGGCCGCGAACACGCTGACGGGCCGCATGCGGCCGCCAGCGAAAGGATAGTGGTAAGAACATGCTGGTCTTCATCATCCGGCGGCTGATGCAGAGCGTGGTTGTGCTCCTCGTCATGTCGCTGCTCGTGTTTCTTGGCGTCTTCGCGATCGGGAATCCGGTCGATATCCTGATCAGTCCGCAGGCGGACCAGGAAGACATCAAACGTACGATCGCCGCGCTCGGTCTCGACAAGCCGCTTTGGGAGCAATACTGGATCTTCCTGCAGAACGCGCTGCACGGTAACCTCGGCACCTCGTTCGCGCACGGCACGCCCGCGCTCAAGCTGATCTTCGAGCGGATGCCCGCCACGCTGGAGCTGGCCGTGTGCGCGATCCTGCTGGCGATCGTGCTCGGCATTCCGCTGGGCTTGTGGGCCGGGCTCCGGCCGAACGGCATCGCCGGCAAGTCGATCATGACCGTGTCGATCCTCGGCTTTTCCCTGCCCACGTTCTGGGTGGGCCTGATGCTGATCATGGTCTTCGCGGTACAGCTTGGATGGCTGCCATCCAACGGCCGGGGAGAAACGGTGCGCGTGCTGGGTGTGCCGCTGAGCTTTCTGACCGTGGACGGTATCCGCCACCTGATCCTGCCGGCCGTCACGCTGTCGCTGCTGAATATCGCGATGGTGATCCGTCTGACACGCGCCGGCACGCAGGAGGCGATGCTGCAGGACTACGTGAAGTTCGCGCGCGCCAAGGGCCTGTCGAACACCCGCATCGTCGGGGTGCACGTGCTGAAGAACATCATGATTCCGATCGTCACCGTGATCGCGCTGCAGTTCGGGTCGATCATCGCCTTTGCGATCGTCACGGAGTCCATCTTTGCCTGGCCCGGCATGGGCAAGCTCATCATCGACTCGATTCAGTTGCTGGACCGCCCGGTGATCGTTGCCTACCTGATGGTGATCGTGACGTTGTTCATCCTGATCAACCTGCTGGTCGACATCCTCTACAGCATGCTCGATCCGCGCGTGCGGATTGCCGACAACAAGGGCTGAGCCATGAGTACTTCGACCGTACCGCAAAACGCGGCCAAGGCGGCCGGTACCGCCAAAGAGCAGACGCCGTTCCGCCGCTTCGCCAGGCAGTTCATGGAAAGCAAGCTCGCGATGATTGGGCTGGTCATCCTTGGGCTGATCATCCTGATCGCGATATTCGCGCCATGGCTCGCGCCACAGAATCCCTACGACCTCGCGACCCTGGACGTGCTCGACGCCCGCCTGGCTCCCGGCGAGCAGGCGGGCAGCGGCATGACGTTCCTGCTGGGCTCCGACGAACAGGGCCGCGACATGCTCTCCGCGGTGATGTACGGCCTGCGCATCAGCGTGGGCGTCGGGGTGGTCAGCACCGTGATTGCGCTGCTGCTGGGTGCCACGCTCGGCTTGCTTGCGGGCTTCATCGGCGGCCGCACCGAGGCCTTCATCATGCGCGTGGCCGACCTGCAGCTTTCGTTTCCGCCGATCCTGCTGGCGCTGATCCTGCTGGCGTTCCTGCGTCCCGGCATCGGCAACATCGTCATCGCGCTGGTGGCCGTGCAGTGGGCCTACTACGCGCGCACCACGCGTAGCGCAGCGCTGGTCGAGCGGCGCAAGGAATATATCGAGGCGGCCACCTGCCTGGGCCTGCCGCCGGGGCGCATCATGTTCCGCCATCTGCTGCCGAACTGCCTGCCGCCGCTGATCGTTATCGCCGCGCTGCAAGTAGCGTCGGCCATCACGCTGGAGGCCACGCTGTCGTTCCTGGGGCTTGGTGTGCCGGTTACCGAGCCGTCGCTTGGGATGCTGATCGCCAATGGCCAGCAGTACATGCTGTCCGGCAAGTACTGGATCAGCTTCTTCCCGGGCATCGCCCTCGTGATCACAATCGTGGCGATGAACCTCGTGGCCGACCAGTTGCGCGATGTGCTCAATCCGCGCCTGCAAACGCAATAACGGACCAGGAGCCGACATGACGCAACCGACCCTGGTCGTCGAACACCTGAAAACGCAGTTCTTTACCCGAGCCGGCGTAGCGCGCGCCGTGGACGACGTGTCGTTCACGGTTGGCCGTGGCGAGATCATGGGCCTGGTCGGTGAATCGGGCTCGGGCAAGTCGATGACCGGCTATTCGATCATGGGGCTGATCGATCCGCCGGGCAAAGTGGTCGAAGGCCGCATTGCGCTGACCAGCCGGGACGGCGTGACTCGCGACCTGCGCGCGCTGACGCCCGCGCAGCAACGCGACGTGCGCGGCAACCGGATCGCGATGATCTTTCAGGACCCGATGATGACGCTGAACCCGGTCCTGCGCATCGACACCCAGATGATCGAAGCCGTGCGCGCGCACGACGATGTCAGCAAGGCCGCCGCGCGTGAGCGCGCGCGCAATGCGCTGGCACGCGTCGGCATCCCTTCGCCGGACGAGCGGCTGCAGGCCTATCCGCATCAGTTTTCCGGCGGCATGCGCCAGCGCGTGGCGATTGCGATTGCCCTGCTCAACAAGCCCGACCTGATCATCGCCGATGAGCCGACGACCGCGCTCGACGTCACGATCCAGGGGCAGATCCTGTATGAAATGCAGACGCTGTGCCGCGAATCCGGCACCGCGCTGATCTGGATCACTCATGACCTTTCCGTTGTGGCGGGGCTGGCCGACAAGGTCTGCGTGATGTACGCGGGCAAGATCGTCGAATCGGGCGACGTGCGGCAGGTGCTCGAAGCTCCCCGGCACCCTTATACCCACGGGCTGATCGACTCGGCGCCGTCGCGCAATCCGCGTGGTGCGCCGCTGCGACAGATTCCGGGCATGACGCCATCGCTGCTGAATCTGCCGAGCGGATGCGCGTTTCGCGAGCGCTGCCCCTATGCCACGGAGATCTGCGCCACCGAGCCGCCGCTTGAACTGTCGCCAGATGGGAGGCAGTTGCGCTGCTTCCATCCGGTACACGCCCAGCAGGAGGCCGCATGAGCTCGAACGTGATGGATACCCCGGGCGCCCTGGCCTCCGGCGTGGCTGCGGAAACGGCCATGCCGCCGGCGCCGCTGCTGGAACTGCGAGGCGTCTCCAAGCGCTTCGTCAAGTCGCTCGACATCGCGGCGAAAGTCGCCAATGTCTTCGGCGCGAAGCAGCGCGTGGAGATCGTTCATGCGGTGGATCGTGTCGATCTCTCGATCCGCACTGGCGAGGTTGTTGGTCTCGTGGGGGAATCGGGCTGCGGCAAGTCCACGCTGGGCCGCATGGCCGTGGGCCTGCACACGCTGACCGAAGGGGAGCGATTCTGGCGCGGGACGGATCTTGACCGGCTGCCGCCAGACCGGAAGCGCGAGAAGCAGCTTGCGATCCAGATGATTTTCCAGGACCCGTACGCGTCGCTGAATCCACGGATGCGCGTGCTCGACATCGTCGGCGAGGCGCCTGTCGTCCACGGCATGGTGGAGAAGGGCGCGCAGAAGGCGTATGTGGAAGACATGCTCGTGCGCGTGGGGATGGATCCGACCGTGCTGCGCCGCTTCCCGCACCAATTCTCGGGCGGTCAGCGCGCGCGGATCGGCATTGCGCGCGCGTTGGCGGTCAAGCCGGAGTTCCTGGTTTGCGATGAATCGGTGGCGGCGCTAGATGTATCGATCCAGGCCCAGGTCCTGAACCTGTTCATGCGCCTGCGCGAAGAACTGAACCTTACGTACCTGTTCATTAGCCATGATCTGGGCGTGGTCAAGCACATCAGCGACCGCGTGGTGATCATGTATCTGGGACGTGTGGTGGAGTCCGCGCCGACCGAGGAAGTGTTCGCCGCGCCGAATCATCCCTATACGCAGGCGTTGCTGGCCGAGGCGCCGAAGCTTGAGGTTGGCAAGAAGACTTACGTGGCGATCCGGGGCGAGATTCCGTCGCCGCTGAATCCGCCCACCGGCTGCCACTTTCATCCGCGCTGCCCGCACGCGATGCCACGTTGCAAGACCGAGCAGCCAGCACTGAAGGAGATCGCGCCGTTGAGGTTCTCAGCGTGTCATCTGAACGATCAGACCTGACGGGGTGAGTGTTTTCTCCCCCTCTCACGCAGTGCGGGAGAGGGGAGAAAAGGGAGCAAAAAAGGCCGTCAGCGAATCACCACGCCCCGCGAGTTGATGATCGTCATCTCGACGAACTTCGAGCCCACATGGCTCTCGGGCGAGAACTGGACGATATAGCCGCCGAGGTCGACGTTGCGCATGGTTTCCAGCGCCGTCACCAAGCGATCGCGCGTCAGGTCCTTGCCCGCGCGCCGCAGGCCCTCGACGAACGACTTGGCGGCGATAAAGCCCTCGATGCTGGCGTAGTCAAAGTCGTTCTGCTTGCCAGCCGCCTGCAGCAGCCGCAGGTACTCGCGCACCACCGGCAGCGTGGCGTTGCCGGGGTGTGGCATCACCTGCGAGATGATCACGCCGCTGCCCTGCGGCCCCACTTCCTTGGCCAGCGCCTGGGTGCCAACGAACGACACGTTGTAGAACTGCCCGCTGTAACCGCGTCGCAGCGCTTCCTTCACGAAGGCGCCGACCGTGCGGTAGGCGCTGATCAGCACGACCGCGTCCGGCTTGGCCTTCATCGCCGTCTGCATGGCATCGCCGATTTCCACAGTGTTCCGGATTACGCTTTCCTGGGCCACCAGTTGCACGCCGCTGTCGGCCGGCAGGGCCTTGATGGCGTGCTCGACGCCGGAGAGGCCGGCACGGCCGTAAGCGTCGTCATTGAAGACCACGACGATGCGCTTGAGGCCGGTGGTACGGATCTGGCGCACGATCGCGGCGGTTTCTTCCTCATAGCCGGCGCGCACATGGAATACGTAGCGGCTCTGCGGGTCGCGCAGCGACTGTGCCCCCGTGAACGGCGCGAAGAACGGGATGCGTGCCTGGTTGACCAGCGGCATCACGGCCTGGCTGGTCGGTGTGCCCACGTAGCCGAACAGGGCGAAGACCCGGTCTTCCTCGATCAGCTTCTTCGTATTCCTGACGGCCTCTTCCGGCTCGTACATGTCGTCGAGCGCCTTGAGCTCGATCTTGCGGCCGAACACGCCGCCCTGCTTGTTGATGTAGTCGAAGTAGAGGCGGGCGCCGGCGTTCATCTGCTTGCCGAGCACGGCCGTGGGGCCGGACAGCGCGGCCGACTGGCCCAGCAGGATGGTGTCGGTGGTGACGCCCGTTTCGCCAGCCGTGGTGTTGGCGGCAAAGGCGGCGCCAGTCACGCCGCAGCTACCGATGGCGCACGCCATCAGCAGGCCGGCAAATGTCCGGCGATTGACCCTAGATTGCAAAACCATGTAAATCCCCGTCAAAAAATCCGTCAACCATTCTTGTTACTGCTGTGTTGCTTCTCGGATCCGCGTCCCCTCGCGATCTGACGTCGCTGCGGGTTCTTTCCGACCCAGGGGGCGGAACGCGCCGGCACATCATAATCGAATACAATCGGAGCCAAACAATTTCTCCCGGTTGGGAATGTTCTGGCGAGGCCGTTGCGCCACAGTCACATGGCGGAACATGGAAGAGGCGAAGTTCGATTCGCCCTGACGCTGGCCCGTTCGCCGTACTTCATTGCCCACACCGGGCGCCCCACTGAAGTTATCTGCCTGCCGATACCGCCATGGCCACCCGCATCGTCCGCGCCGCCTGCCCCCACGATTGCCCCGATACCTGTGCACTGCTCGTCACCGTCGAGGACGGCAGGGCGATCAAGGTCGCCGGAGACCCCGAGCATCCGGGCACCCAGGGGGTGCTCTGCACCAAGGTTTCGCGCTATACCGAACGCACCTATCACCCGGACCGGCTGTTGACCCCGCTGCGGCGCGTCGGCAAGAAGGGCGAGGGCCGGTTCGAGCCAATTTCGTGGGACGAGGCGCTCGACGAAATTGCGGGGCGGCTGTCATCGATCGCCGCCCGGAATCCCGAGGCGATCGTTCCCTACAGCTACGCTGGCACGATGGGCCTGGTACAGGGCGAGAGCATGGCCGCGCGCTTCTTCCACAAGCTCGGCGCCTCGCTGCTCGATCGCACGATCTGCGCCAGTGCGGGCGCCACGGCCCTGCGCCATACCTACGGCGCGAGCGTCGGCATGGATATGGAGCAGGTGGTCGACGCGAAGCTGGTCATTATCTGGGGCAGCAATCCGATTACGTCGAACCTGCATTTCTGGACGCGCGCCCAGGAAGCCAAGCGCCGTGGCGCGACGCTGGTGGCGATCGACCCGTACCGCTCGCTGACGGCGGAGAAATGCCATCGTCATATCGCGCCGATGCCGGGCACCGACGCCGCGCTGGCGCTGGCGATGATGCATGTGCTGATTCGCGACGACCTGATCGACCACGACTACGTCGCCCGCCATACCGTTGGCTTCGACGCGCTGCGCGAACGGGCGATGCAGTTTTCGCCGGAAACGGCGGCGCGGATCTGCGGGATTCCGGTCGATGACATCGAGTGGCTCGCCGGGCTGTACGGCAAACTCGCCGTGCGCGAGCGCCAGCCGGTGGCGATCCGCCTGAATTACGGGATGCAGCGCGTGCACGGTGGCGGCCAGGCGGTGCGTGCCGTGGCGTGCCTGCCTTCGCTGGTCGGTGCATGGCGCGAGGCCGCAGGCGGCCTGCTGTTGTCGACGTCGGGCTTCTTCCCGGTCGACAACGCGGCGCTGCAACGGCCCGACCTGCTGCCTGGCTGGCCGAACCTGCCGCGCACGATCAACATGAGCACGATCGGCGACGCGCTGCTGGACGACGGCACCACCGGCAACGGCCCGAAGATCGAAGCCGTGGTGGTCTACAACAGCAACCCCGTGGCAGTGGCGCCGGAATCGGGGAAGGTGGCAGCCGGGTTTGGACGCGACGACCTGTTCACGGTAGTACTGGAGCACTTCCGGACCGATACGGCCGATTACGCCGATATCGTGCTGCCTGCCACGACGCAGCTCGAGCACGTTGATGTGCACAAGGCCTACGGCCACACTTACTTCCTGGCGAACAACCAGGCGGTGGAGCCGCTCGGGCAGGCGCTGCCGAACACCGAGATCTTCCGCCGGCTGGCCGCGCGCATGGGATTCACGGAGTCCTGCTTTGCCGACAGCGACGAGGCGATCGCATCGCAGGCCGTCCTGCGTGACGACAAGCGCGCGGCGGGTATTAGCTGGGATTCCCTCAAGGCCCGGGGCTGGCAGAAACTGAATATCGCCAAGGCGCCGTTCGCCGAGGGCGGCTTCCCGTCGGCATCGGGCAAGTGCGAGTTCTATTCGGAGACGATGGCGCGCGAGGGGCTTGATCCCGTCCCCGCCTACGTGCCGCCTTACGAAGCGCCTTCGTCGGCCCCCGAACTGTTCGCGCGTTACCCGCTGGCGATGATCTCGCCGCCGGCACGCAACTTCCTCAACAGCACGTTCGTCAATGTCGACAGCCTGCGCGCCACCGAAGGCGAGCCGCATCTCGACATCCATCCGCTCGACGCCGCGGCGCGTGGCATTGCCAATGGCGCGCTGGTCCGTGCCTTCAACGATCGCGGCAGCATGCAAGCGCGTGCCCGAGTGACCGACCGAGCCCGACAAGGGCTGGTCGTCGGCTTGTCGATCTGGTGGAAGAAGCTCGCGCCGGATGGCAAGAACGCCAACGAACTGACCAGCCAGCGATTGACGGACCTGGGGCGCGCGCCGGTGTTCTACGATTGCCTGGTCGAAGTGGAGCCGGTGCCGGTGCCCGCCGAGGCGCTGGCATCATGATCCGCTGGCCGGCCCGCCGGCGCCTGGCGAGTGCCCTGGCGGTGCTCGGCGCGGCGTTGCTGGTGGCCGGTTGCGACACACTCGGCTACTACTATCAGTCGATCGGCGGCCATCTCGGCGTGATGGCGCAGGCACAACCGATCGACGATGCCATTGCCACGGCCAATGACGCCCACGATGCGCGCCTGGCTCAGCGTCTGACGCTGGCCCGCGAGATCCGCGACTACGCCTCGCGCGAGTTGAAGCTGCCTGACAACGGCAGCTATCGCCGCTACGCCAACCTGCATCGTCCCTATGTGGTGTGGAGCGTGTTCGCCACGCCCGAGCTGTCGATGGATCTGCGCAAGTGGTGCTTTCCAATCGTCGGTTGCATCACCTATCGGGGCTATTACGACCAGAAAGCTGCCGACCACTACGCACTGGGGCTGCGCCGTGACGGGCTGGAGGCCTATGTGGCCGGCATCCCCGCGTATTCCACGCTTGGCTACTTCGACGACCCGCTGCTCAACACCTTCGTCTACCTGCCCGAAGGCGAACTGGCGCGGCTGATCTTCCACGAGTTGGCGCATCAGGTGGTCTACGTGCGCAACGACACGGCGTTCAACGAATCGTTTGCCACGGCGGTGGAGACGGCCGGCGTCGAACGCTGGCTCGCGCAGGAAGGATCGCCCGAGGTGCGCGCCAGCTATCAGATCTACGACAAGCGGCGGCGCCAGTTCCGCACCATGCTGCTGGGCGCGCGCGAACAACTGGTCGAGCTTTACCATTCGCCGCTCGACGATGGCGCCAAGCGGCAAGGCAAGGCGCGCATCTTCGACGAACTGCGCCAGACGTACGCGAACCTCAAGAAGGACGAGTGGGGCGGCTACAGTGGCTATGACCGATGGTTCGAGCAGCCACTGACCAACGCCCATCTCGCCGCTGTCGCCACGTATCAGCAATGGGTGCCGGCTTTTGCCGCGTTACTGGCGCAATGTGATGGTGACTGGGAGCGCTTCTACGCAGCCGCGCGCAAGATCGGCGATCTCCCACCGGCAGAGCGCGACGCGGCTTTGCGCAAGCTGGCGCCGCCCGCCACCGAGGTGAAGCCGCTGACCGCCTTGCGTGCGACGGACGCCGGCAGTCAGACATCCGCTACCAGCCAGGGGCAGTAGCCGCAGAGGTCAATCGCGGGAGTTTCCCAATGGTGGTGCGCACGGGCCGTGCGAGAATGGCCGACATGCCTCGCGCCCTCAAAAGAACCGGCCATACGCCTCGTGCCACCGAAGCCACCACGCTGGCAGAAGGCGGCCCTGCGCGCGCGCACGTCGCCGAACGTCAGGAAGCGCGTCGCCGCCAGATTCTCGACGCGGCGGGCCAGCTCTTCTACACGAAGGGCTACCCAGGCATGACGATGAACGATCTGTGCCGGGCGCTCGGCGTGACCAAGCCCGCCGTCTATTACTACTTCGCTGACAAATACGAGATCTTCGACATCCTGTGTCGCGAGTCGGCACAGACCTGTCTGACGGTGATCCGCGAGACCGCTGACCCGGCGCTGCCGGTTCGCGAGCGGCTGAGCGCCTGCCTGCTGGAAATGGCGCGACGCTGCGTCCGCTGCCATGTGGCCGCCGCCCTGAGCTTCCGCGACAACCAGTACCTGAGGCCGGACACGGTGGACTGGCTCAACACCATGGCGCGCGATTTCTATCGCGACCTGTACGCGCTTCTGGAAGAAGGACGTGAGGCGGGCGTGTTCGAGTTTGGCGATGCGCGCGTGACCGCGCATTCCATGGGCGGCGTGATTGGATTCATGTACACCTGGCACGAGCCGGGACGCATGGACCCAGAGACGCTGGCGCAGGAGTTGGCCAGGAACATGATGAAACTGGTCCTGCCGAATTGACCGCAGTCAAAGCCGGTTGAGGCCGTCAGGGTATTCCCTTGGTCATCTTATTGGGTGACGCATAATCCATGATTTCACGGTCGTATTCGTGGAGGACTTCGTCTAACGTGTTGTCTCGATAGCATCGCGCGTTTAGCATTGCGAAAAAATCGAACGACCATTCAGAAATTCAGGAGACGGTATGGAAAAGCTGTGGCTGAAAAACTATCCGGCAGGCGTGCCAGCAGAGATCGACGCCAGCCAGTTCCGTTCACTGGCCCAGTTGCTCGAGGAATCGTTCCGTACCTATGCCGATCGCCGGGCATTCATCTGCATGGACCATGCGATGACCTACGGCGAACTCGATCAGCTTTCTCACGCCTTCGCCGCGTGGCTGCAGTCGCGGGGCCTGCGCCCCGGCGCGCGCGTTGCGATCATGATGCCGAACGTGCTGCAGTATCCGGTGGTGCTGGCGGCCGTGCTGCGGGCCGGCTACGTGGTGGTCAACGTCAATCCGCTCTACACGCCGCGTGAACTCGAGCACCAGCTCAAGGACAGCGGCGCAGAGGCGATCGTCATCCTCGAGAACTTCGCATCGACGCTGCAGGCCGTGCTGTCGGCCACGCCGGTCAAACACGTCGTGGTGGCCAGCATGGGCGACCTGCTCGGTACGGTGAAGGGCGCGATCGTCAATTTCGTGGTCCGTAACGTCAAGAAGATGGTGCCGGCCTGGGAACTGCCCCACTGCGTGCGCTTCAAGGACGTACTGGCCGAAGGCCGCAAGATGACGCTGAAGCCGGTCAATACCGGTCCCGATGACGTGGCGTTCCTGCAGTACACGGGCGGGACCACCGGCGTGTCGAAGGGGGCCACGTTGCTGCATCGGAACATCGTGGCCAACGTGCTGCAGTCCGAAGCGTGGATGCAGCCGGCGCTGGCCAAGGGCGCGCCTATCGACCAGGTGGTCACCATCACCGCGCTGCCGCTGTACCACATCTTCGCGCTGACCGTCTGCTGCCTGCTGGGGATGCGCAGCGGTGGCCTGAGCATCCTGATCCCGAATCCGCGCGATATCCCGGGCTTCATCAAGGAACTGCAGAAGTACAAGTTCCACATGTTCCCGGCCGTGAACACGCTCTACAACGCGCTGCTGAATCATCCGGACTTCGCCAAGATCGATTTCTCGGGCCTGCGCGTGGCCAATGGCGGCGGCATGGCCGTGCAGGAAGCCGTGGCCAAGAACTGGCTGGCGAAGACGGGCTGCCCGATCATCGAAGGCTACGGCCTGTCCGAAACCTCGCCGTCGGCCACCTGCAATCCGACCGATACCGATGCGTTCTCCGGCACGATTGGTCTGCCGCTGCCGTCGACCGACGTGTCGATCCGCGACGACGACGGCAACGAACTGCCGCTCGGCCAGCCGGGCGAAATCTGCCTGCGCGGGCCGCAGGTGATGGCCGGCTACTGGAATCGCCCCGACGAGACCGCCAAGGTCATGACCGCCGACGGCTTCTTCAAGACGGGCGACATTGGCGTGATGGACGAGCGCGGCTATACCAAGATCGTCGATCGCAAGAAGGACATGATTCTGGTGTCGGGCTTCAATGTGTATCCGAACGAAGTGGAAGGCGTGGTAGCGGAATGCCCGGGCGTGCTGGAAGTCGCCGCCGTGGGCGTGCCGGACCAGCACTCGGGCGAGGTGGTGAAGCTGTTCGTGGTCAAGAAGGACCCGGCGTTGTCCGAGGCCGACGTGATTGCGTTCTGCAAGGAACGCCTGACCGGCTACAAGCGCCCCAAGTACGTCGAGTTCCGTACCGAACTGCCGAAGACCAACGTCGGCAAGATCCTGCGCCGCGAACTGCGCGATAGCCGCAAGGCAGCCTGACGCAGGATCTGGCGCCTCAACACTCGTTTGACGGCGCCATCTGCGGTTGTGTCGATCCGTCCGGATAGATCAGCCGCACACACGCGCCGGGCTCCAGTCCCGGCGCCGCCGGCGCATTCACCTGCGCCACGGTGCCATCGGCAGTCCGTACCTTGTACTGGTAGAGATCCATCTGCTGAGGCGGCTGCCGGTTGAACAGGCGTGTCAGATCCATCGAGAATCCCACGCCAACGCCGCCACCGCCACCACCGCCGCCAACACCGGCGGCTCCCACACCGACGCCGT
This sequence comes from Cupriavidus sp. HY129, assembly GCF_059492215.1. Classification (NCBI taxonomy): domain Bacteria; kingdom Pseudomonadati; phylum Pseudomonadota; class Betaproteobacteria; order Burkholderiales; family Burkholderiaceae; genus Cupriavidus; species Cupriavidus sp. HY129. Next base: position 3,092,134 of record NZ_CP083254.1, on the reverse strand, counting down.
AGCCGCTGTCGGTCGGATTCGCGACGTCGATCCGCGTCAGGAACGTCTTTTCGGTGACGCGTCCGAGCTTGACCGTCGCGTTCACCGGGGTGATCTGCGGGCCCGAAGGCGTCGAGGAGGCACATGCCGCCACGACGCACGCGGTGGACAAGATCCCGATGAGTTGCAGCGGACGAGACAGTAACTGGGTCATGACGTGGGCAGGCTGGTCTTGAGGCGGCCGAGCAGCCGGAACAGCGCGCGGCGATCGGTTTCGGCCAGGCCGGAGAACAATTGCTCGATCCATCCCTCGTGCGCGCGCGCCATGCTGGAGAACGCTGCCCGGCCGGCAGGCGTCAGGCGGATCAGATAGGCGCGGCGATCGGTGGGCAGCGCCTCGCGCGTGACCAGGCCTTCCTGCTGCAACTGGTCGGTGATGCCTGTGACATTGCCACCGGTCACCATCATGCGGCGAGACAACTCGCCCATCTTGAGGCCCTCAGGATGCCGATCGAGCTGCGACATCAGATCGAAGCGGGGCAAGGTGACCGCGAAATCCTGACGTAGCCGCGAACGGATGTCGCCCTCGATCAGGTTCGTGCAGGTCAGCAGGCGCAGCCAGAGGCGCAGCGCCTCATGCTCCGAGTCGCCAGCGCTGGTCTCCAGATCGACCGGCGCCGGCTCGTCGGTATTGCTGGCGGAGGAAGGATTGGGCATCGTGGTTAGGGCAGGCGAAAACTTGATATTTCAAGTATATGCCTTGCCCGGCCACGATCGGTTGTCGTCAGTCGACCTTTGCGCCGGAATCCTTGACCACCTTGGCCCATTTGATGTGCTCGGCGCGGATGAGAGCGGCGAACTGGTCGGGTGTGTTGCCGACCGGATCGGCGCCCTGGGCCATCATTCGGTCGCGCACGGCAGGGGTGCTCAGGCTCTTGGCGACTTCCTGCTGGATGCGATGGATGATCTCCGGCGACGTGCCAGCCGGTGCCAGCAGCCCGAACCACGAACTGGCCTCATAGTTCGGCAGGTTCGCCGCGGCCGCCACGGTGGGCACGCCGGGCAGCGCCGGCGACGGCTTGGCGCTGGTCACGGCCAGCGCCTTGAGCTTGCCGGCCTTGATCAGCGCCATGGAGGAAGGCAGGTTGTCGAACATCACCTGCATCGTGCCGCCCGTCATGTCGGTCAGCGCGGGGCCGCTGCCGCGGTACGGGAAGTGGACCATGTAGGTCTTGGTCTGGGTCTTGAACAGCTCGCCGGCCAGGTGGATCGACGTGCCGTTGCCGCTCGATGCCATGTTCAGCTTGCCAGGATTAGCCCGTGCGTAGGCAATGAGATCGTTGACGGTATTGATCTTGTTCTGTTGCGCGAAGGCGGGGTTCACCTCCAGCACATTGGGTACCGACGCCACCTCGGTGATCGGCGCGAAGTCCTTGATCGGGTCGTACGGCAGCTTGCCGTACAGCGACTGGTTGATGCCGTGCGTCCCTACGGTGCCCATCAGCAGCGTGTAGCCGTCCGGCGCCGACTTAGCGACGATGTCCGAGCCGATATTGCCGCCGGCGCCGGGTTTGTTGTCGACCACCACGTTCCAGCCGGGCAGCTTCGACAATTCGGCAGAGACTGCGCGCGCCAGGATGTCAGTGGTGCCGCCGGCCGGGAATGGCACGACCAGACGGATCGGCTTGGTGGGATAGGCGTCGGCTGCATGGGCCGAAGCGGCCGCCAGCGGGCTCAGGGCAATCGAAAGCAGCAGCGCGACAGTGCGCCGGCGTGGGTGTGACATGGCGAGGTCTCCGTATAAGGGCCGGCTAATGGCCGGTTGTCCCGGTCTCGGAGCCATTCTAGTCTGGTGTCCGCCACCTGGCGGATGGGGTGAAGCCCTTATGCGTGTCTCGCATCTGGCAAGAAAAAAGGCGCCCGTGGGCGCCTTGAAAGGAACGATGAATCGGTTCGATCAGAACTTGTGGCGAATACCCAGGGCCACGCCGACCTGGCTGTTGGCGCCTTGCTGCAGGTAGTAGCCGTTGGCGAAGCTGACCGCCGACGTGTCGAAGTTCAGGCCCGAGTTCTTCGCGTAGGCCATCGTCAGGTAGACGTCGGTGCGCTTCGAGAAGTTGTAGTCGGCCACGAAGCTGATCTGCCACGGGTTGGCGGGATTGTTCGACGGCAGGGCGGCCTGGCCAACCCCGGCAGGGGCGCGCAGCTGCGTGACGTCGTCGTAGAAGTAGGCCAGCGTCAGACCCAGCGGAGCGCTGACCTGATAGTTCAAGCCGATCCAGTAGTAGTTGTCGCGGATCAGTTCGTTGCCGCTGCTGTCCGTGGTACGGCCATAGCGGTAACCAGCCATCAGCTTGGCCGGGCCATACGTGTAGCTACCGGCTGCGCCGATCTTGCGCGACCGGCCAGGCGAGCCAATGTTGACCGCCGGACGCCATTCGTCATAGGCAACCGTCAGGCCAAGGGGGCCGCTCATGTACAGCACGCCAGCGCCACCGCCTGCGTTGTTGTTGAAGTTGCCCGGCACTTCGCCAGCACCGCCGCCGGCCAGCGGGGTCGTGCCGATCGCGCCGACGCCCGTGCCGAAGCTCCAGTGCGCCTCGGCGGTGACTGGGCCGATCACGGCGGTGTACTTGGCCGTGTTGTCCGAGCGGAAGTTCGTACCCAGTTGGGCCACCACCGGTTCATACAGCGTCGCGTAGCCGGTCGGCGAGAAGTTCGCGAACATGTCGAACATCGTGGTGTACTGGCGACCGAAGGTCACGCGACCCAGCGTATCGCTTTGCAGACCCACGAATGCCTGACGACCGAAGAGGCGGCCGCCTTGCTGCGACTTGCCATCGTCAAGGCCAAAGCCGCTTTCCAGCACGAACAGTGCCTTCAGGCCGCCGCCCAGATCTTCGGTGCCACGCAGGCCCCAACGCGAGCCGGACAGGCCGCCGCCGCCAGACAGACCAACACGGCTGCCGCCGCCCGGCGCCGCTTGAGGAACGCCGCTGGCGTTAGGGGCGCCCAGGCCCGGTGCCAGGTGGTTCGTGTATTCGATCGGCAAGTCCACGACACCATAAAGGGTCACGCTCGATTGCGCATTTGCCGCAGTGGCAAACGCGCTCATCGCGGCAAGCGCGAGAAGCGACTTTTTCATGCTGGGTGATCTCCACTTAAGAATTATTAGATAAAGCCCGGAAGGGACCTCCATAAGTCAGCCCTCTACACCCTTCCGCACTTGACTTCCTTGGAAGCTGCCGACCACTCTAACAAAAGAGCACTTCTTTTGACCCTGTGGTAAACGTCTTGTCTGGTTTTCACAACTCAGGGTTTTTAAGTACCTGTAAGCGACAGATGCCAGCACAGACGCGGCGTTGCGGGCGATGTTGCGGGCCTCGCGCGGGTCGCGCGGGTACAATGGGGGAATTCCCGAAGGCGCGTTTGGTGCGACCTACCTCTTCAGTGGGGCGAAGGTTCGATATGCGCGCAGACCATCCCTAGACAGACATGGATACGTTGATCCGAGAATTCGATGTCGCGTTGCGCGCGATTGCCGGTGCGACCCGCGCGGAGCGCGCCAACCCTGCAGACAGGCTGGCTCCGGAAACGGAGCAGATGAACCCCGAGGAGCGTCGCCACGTATCCGGCCTCATGCGCATCAATCATGTTGGAGAGGTTTGCGCCCAGGCCCTCTACCAGGCGCAGAAGCTGACCGCGCGAACGCCGGCCGTGCGCGCGCAGATGGATGCTGCCGCCAAAGAGGAAGAGGATCATCTGGCCTGGTGCGCGGACCGCCTGCGTGAACTGGGCTCGCGTCCGAGCCTGCTGAATCCCGTCTGGTATGCCGGCGCGTTCGCGATCGGCGTTCTGGCGGGACGCGCCGGCGACAAGGTCAGCCTTGGCTTCGTGGCCGAGACTGAGCGTCAGGTCGAGCATCATCTGACCAGCCACCTCGACCGCCTGCCCACCACGGACAGCCGCTCGCGCGCAATCCTCGAACAAATGCGCGACGACGAGGTCCGCCACGGCGATGCCGCGAGGAACGCAGGGGGTATCCCACTGCCGGGACCAGTTCGCGCATTGATGCAAGTCGCATCGCGCGTCATGACCACCACCGCCTACCGCATCTGATCGATAAGGATCGGCGCGTCTCGAAGCGCTTCGTCGCGATCCAATTCGCGATGGGTCGCGGACCTGCCTGTGGTGGTTGTGGAAAAGTCCCCTGAGCCCTTGCCTGACAGGGGCTGACAGCAAAACGTTGTATCCTTCCCGACGGCGTGAAACCGATGGCGTTTCACGCTGTCGGCAGTATTCCCTCCGGTAGTTCTCAGGTGGTTTCTCTGCTTTCCTCCCCAAGTTCTTCATTTCATTAAGGAATCACCTTTGCGGTGCGTGAGGTTGACGCGCTAAGTCTTTGTTCTGATTAAAAAAAGCTTGTTTCTTGCCCCATAGCGAGCCTTGACCCGCCAAAACGCTTCCTCTAAAGTGGGAAATAGTGTGAGGAAGTGTATTTTTGTGTGAAAAACCGGGCTGGCTCTGCGATGATTTATCTCAGACCGAACTGGTAGCGGAAGGGATGAATCGACCTGCCGGACGGCTCTGAGGCCGACGGCTACCAGGGGGGCGAGCTTGTTTCAGGGAGCATCGGCGCTTTCGCTTGATGCCAAGGGTCGGATGTCCATTCCGGCCAGGCACCGCGAAGCGCTGCAAACACAGGCCGAGGGCCGGGTTACGCTGACCAAGCACCCGGATGGATGCCTGTTGCTCTTTCCCCGCCCTGAGTGGGAGGTTTTCCGAGGCCGTATAGCGGCGCTGCCGATGGATGCCCATTGGTGGAAGCGGATTTTCCTCGGTAACGCCGCCGACGTGGATATGGACGGCGCAGGCCGCGTGCTGATAGCACCGGAATTGCGCAGTGCCGCCATGCTCGACAAGGAAGTGATGCTGCTCGGCATGGGCAGCCACTTCGAAGTTTGGGATGCCGCGACCTACGCCGCCAAGGAACAGGCAGCGATGGCGCAAGGCATGCCGGAAGCATTGAAGAATTTCTCCTTCTGAAGAGGTCATGAGCCCTACCGAATCGCCGGGGACCACCACCCTGCGCCATCGCACCGTGTTGCTGGACGAGGCCGTCGATGCGCTCGTCTGGCGGCCCGACGGCGCCTATGTGGACGGCACCTTCGGCAGAGGGGGGCACAGCCGGGCAGTACTGGCCCGGCTGGGGCCGGCCGGCACCCTGGTCGCCTTCGACAAGGATCCGGCAGCAATCGCAGAAGCGGGCACCATCAAGGATGCCCGCTTCTCCATTGAGCACGCGAGCTTTGCGGAAATGGGCGATCGGCTGGCCGGCCGTGGCCCGGTAGCTGGCGTGCTGCTCGACCTGGGAATCAGCTCGCCCCAGATCGACGAGGCAGCGAGGGGGTTTTCCTTTCGTTTCGAGGGCCCGCTGGACATGCGCATGGACACCACGCGCGGCATTACCGCCGCCGAGTGGCTTGCACAAGCGGACGAGCATGACATTGCCAGGGTGATACGAGACTATGGGGAAGAACGGTTTGCTCTACAGATTGCAAAGGCGATTGTTGCTCGCCGGCGCGAATCCGGCGATGGCGGAGCACTCGCCACTACTTCAGACCTTGCCGCGCTCGTGGCGAAAGCCGTCAAAACACGCGAGAAGGGCCAGGACCCTGCGACCCGCACCTTTCAAGCTTTACGGATTTACATCAATCAAGAGCTTGAGGACCTCGAAAGAGGCCTGAAGGCGGCGTACGAACTGCTTCAGGTCGGGGGCCGCCTCGTGGTGATCAGCTTTCACTCGCTCGAGGACCGTATCGTCAAACGGTTCATGCAGGCGCACGCCCGTCCCGAGCGGGATGCCGATCCGGCCCTGCGCCGCGCACCGTTGCGCGCGGCCGACCTGCCGCAGCCGACGATGAAACTGCTGGGCCGATTCAAGCCGGGCGCCGAAGAGGTGGCCGGCAACCCGCGCGCCCGTTCCGCGGTGATGCGCGTGGCCGAAAAACTCGGAGAGCAGTCGGCATGAACCGCCTGACCTTCTTCCTCCTTGCCGCCCTGTTGTTCTGCGCGCTGTCGCTGGTCAGCGCGCAGCATCAGGCACGCACGCTGTTCGTGGCACTCGAACGCGCGCAGTCGGAGGAGAAGCAGCTCGATATCGACTGGTCGCGCCTGCAGTACCAGCAAAGCTCGCTCAGCAAGAGCGCGCGCATTGCCGAGGCCGCGCGCACGCAGCTCAAGATGTCGCCGGCGGTGGCCGGTCGTACCCAGTATCTGCAGGGCGTGGTGCTGCCATCGACGCCGCCGGATGCCGAACAACCCGCAGAGGGGGCAGCCAAATGAGCATGGCCCGGCCAACCATGAACCGCGCCCGCGCCGGCAACAAGTCGCGCGGCGAGGCAGCCCGTCCGCGCACCGGCCAGTTCTCCGCCAGCCCGGTGCTGGGTCTGCGCCTGCCGATGTGGCGCTCGAAGTTCGTGGTGTTCCTGATGTTCGCCGCGTTCCTGGCGCTGGCCGCGCGCGCGATGTGGATTCAGGGCCCGGGCAACCAGTTCTACGAGATGGAGGGCAAGAAGCGCTTCCAGCGCACGCTGGAGCTGCCCGCCACGCGCGGCAAGATCCTGGATCGCAACGGCCTGGTGCTGGCCACCAGCCTGCCGGTCAAGGCGATCTGGGCCGTGCCTGAGGATGTGCCGAACGATCTCGATCCGCAGCGCATGCGCCAATTGGCCAAGCTGCTGGACATGTCCGAGAAGGAACTGCGCGCCAAGTTCAACGAGGACAAGAGCTTCGTCTACCTGAAGCGCCAGGTGCTGCCCGATGCGGCCGACAAGATCGCCGCGCTCAAGATCGATGGCGTTCACCAGACTCGCGAATACAAGCGCTTCTATCCCGAAGGCGAGGCGATGGCGCATATCGTCGGCTTCACCAACGTCGAGGACAAGGGGCAGGAAGGTGTGGAACTGGCGCGTGAAAGCGTGCTGGCAGGCCGTGCCGGCGCGCGTCAGGTGATCAAGGATCGTCTGGGCCGCGTGGTGGAGGACGTTGGCATCCTGAAGACCCCGCGCGACGGCGAGGACATGCAGCTGTCGATCGACGCCAAGATCCAGTACCTGGCCTACAACGAGGTCAAGGCCGTGGTCGAGCGTAGCAAGGCCAAGGCCGCCAGCGCCGTGGTGCTCGATGCGCAGACCGGCGAGGTGCTGGCGCTGGCCAACTGGCCGACCTACAACCCGAACGACCGCAGCCGCCTGTCGGGCGAGCAGCTTCGCAACCGTGTGCTGACCGATACCTTCGAGCCCGGCTCGATGATGAAGCCGATCTCGATCGGGCTGGCGCTGCAGCTTGGACGCGTGACGCCGTCGACGACCATCGTGACGACCGGCAAGTTCAACTTCGAAGGCGCGACGATCTCCGATACCCACAACTACGGCACGCTCACGGTGGGCGGCGTGATCCAGAAGTCGAGCAACATCGGCACGACGAAGATCGCGATGATGATGAAGCCGCAGGAAATGTGGGACATGTTTACCAGCGTCGGCCTGGGGCAGGCGCCAAAGATCGGCTTCCCGGGTGCCGTGGCGGGTCGCGTGCGGCCGTGGAAGAGCTGGCGCCCAATCGAGCAGGCGACGATGTCCTATGGCTATGGCCTCTCGGTGTCGCTGTTCCAGATCGCGCACGCCTATACGATCTTCGCGCATGACGGCGAGCTGATTCCCGTGTCGATCTTCAAGACCAACGGCCCGACAGACGGCGAGCGCATCCTGTCGCCGCAGGTTGCCCGCCAGGTGCGCGGCATGCTCGAAACCGTGACCGCGCCCGGCGGTACCGCGCCGGAGGCCCAGGTGATGGGCTACCGCGTCGGCGGCAAGACCGGCACTGCATACAAGCACGTGGGCCGCGGCTACGACCGCAGCAAGTACCGCGCCTCGTTCATCGGCCTGGCGCCGATGTCGAACCCGCGCGTGATCGTGGCTGTCAGCGTGGACGAGCCGACCTCCGGCAGCCACTACGGTGGCGCGGTCGCCGGCCCGGTCTTCTCGGCCATCACCGGCGGCGCTCTGCGCGCGCTGAATGTCCAGCCCGACTCGCCGATCCGGCAGTTGATGGTCACCGACAAGGTGCCTGAGAGCGAACCATGGAGCGCCACCCAATGACGCGCCAGCCGCTGCTTCCGCTTGAAGTCTCCGCCCAGGCCAGCAACGCGCTGGCCTGGCTGCGTACGCACGTCCCGGAAAACGCGCAGTTGACCGGCGACACGCGCCGCCTGCAACCGGGCGACGTGTTCTTCGCCTATGTGCTGGGCAATGAGCGTCTGGCTACCGATGGTCGTCCGCATATCGACAAGGCGATTGCTGCCGGCGCGTCGGCCGTCGTCTACGAGGCTGACAACTTCGCATGGCCCCATGACGATCGCGTGCCCCACCTGGCAGTGTCCCACCTGCACGAACTGGCAGGCCCCATCGCGGCTGGCTGGTACGGCATCGCCGCGTGCAATCTGACGGTTACCGGCGTCACGGGCACCAACGGCAAGACCTCGTGCGCGCAATGGCTGGCACGCCTGCTGCAGATTGCAGGCACGCGATGCGCGACGATCGGCACGCTCGGCTCGGGCTTCCCCGACGCGCTCAAGCTCACCGGCTTCACCACGCCGGACGCCGTGCAGTTGCAGGCCAGCCTGGCCGAACTGCACGATGCCGGCGCGCGCGCCGTGGCGATGGAAGTTTCCTCGCATGGGCTGGAGCAGGGCCGCGTGGCCGGCACCGGGTTTGCCGTTGCCGTGCTGACCAACCTGACCCAGGACCACCTCGACTACCACGGCACGATGGCCGAGTACGAGGCAGCCAAGGCGCGCCTGTTTGCGTGGGACGGCCTCAAGGCGGCGGTGATCAATCGCGACGATGGCATGGGCCAGCGCCTGCTAGCCAGCAACGCGGTGGCCGTGAGAGCCCCGCAAGTCATCGAATATGGCATCGACGGCAAGGCCGGCGCTTCGACGGCACGCGGCCAGTGGCTGCGCGCGACTGGCGTGCGGGCCACTGGCGCCGGCACGGCGTTCCACGTCGATGGCAGTTTCGGCACCGCGGACGTGACCACGCCGATGATCGGAGCATTCAACGTCAGCAATCTGCTGGCCGTGCTCGGCGCCGCGCTGGCGCAGGGCGTGACCTGGGATGCCGCCATCGATGCGCTGCGTCGCCTGACGCCGGTCGATGGTCGCATGGAATTGTTCGGCGGCCACGATGCCCCGCTGGCCGTGGTCGACTACGCCCATACGCCCGATGCGCTGGTCCAGACGCTGATCGCGCTGCGGCCCGTGGCCCAGGCGCGTCAAGGCAAGCTCTGGTGCGTGTTCGGCTGCGGCGGGGATCGCGACGCCACCAAGCGCCCGCTGATGGGCGAAGTGGCCGAGCGCCTGGCCGATGAAGTGGTGCTGACCAGTGACAACCCGCGCAGCGAAGATCCGCGCGAGATCCTTGAAGCGATCGCCGACGGCATGAACGACCGTGCCCGCGCCGCGCTGATCGAGGACCGCGCCGCCGCCATTCTCTACGCCATCAAACATGCCGCCCCGGCCGACGTGGTGCTCGTGGCCGGCAAGGGCCACGAAGCCACGCAGGAGATCCAGGGTCGCAAGCGCCCGTTCTCCGACCGCGAGCACGTGCGCCTGACCCTGGGCGCGCGGGGGGTGTCGGCATGAACCGCCAACCGATGACGACTCTGCAGCAAGCCGCTGGCTGGATTGCCGGCGCAAGTATTTCCGGAGATGCTACGCGCTCGTTTTCGCGCGTGCATACCGACAGCCGTACCGTCGAGCCTGGCGACTTGTTCGTCGCGCTCAAGGGTGAGCGTTTCGACGCCCACGATTTTCTGGTCGATGTGGTCGCGCGCGGCGCCGTCGCGGTGATGGTGAGCCGCAAGGTCGACGTCGACGTGCCGGCGCTGATCGTGCCCGACACGCGCACCGGCCTCGGTCAGTTGGCCACGGGTTGGCGCCGCACGTTCACGCCGCCGACGGTGGCCGTGACCGGCAGCAATGGCAAGACCACGGTCAAGGAAATGATCGCGGCGATCTTTGCCGCGGCCGTGGGTGAGGGCGATCGTCTGGCAACGGGCGGCAACCTGAACAACGACATCGGCCTGCCATTGACCGTGCTGCGCCTGCGTGCGCATCACAAGCTGGCCGTGCTCGAACTGGGCATGAATCACCCGGGTGAGACGATCTACCTGGCCGGCATTGCCCAGCCGACCGTGGCGGTGGTCACCAACGCCCAGCGCGAGCACCAGGAATTCATGGTCAGCGTGGAGGCCGTGGCGCATGAACACGCCAGCGCCATCGCCGCGCTGCCCGCCGATGGCGTGGCCGTGTTTCCGGTCGATGCCGAAAGCGGTGGCGCCTATGCGGCCATCTGGCGTCAGGCCGCCGGCACACGGAAGGTGCTGTCGTTCGGGACCGATGCTTCGGCTGACGTACGGGCCACGGTATCGCTGGAGAATGGCGTGCAGGTGCTGGACGTGACCGCGCCAGACCTGCGCTTCACGCTGCGCCTGCAGGTGCTGGGTGTGCACAACGTGCGCAACGCGCTGGCGGCCACGGCGTGCGCGCTGGCCGCAGGCGTCGATGTGGCGGCGATCCAGACCGGCATCGCCGGCTTCACCGCCGTGAAGGGCCGCCTGCAGGTGAAGCACACGCCAGCGGGCATCGTCGTTATCGACGACACGTACAACGCCAACCCGGATTCGATGCGTGCCGCGATCGACGTGCTGGCCGGATTTGCGACGCCGCGCCTGCTGGTGCTGGGCGATATGGGCGAGGTAGGGGACCAGGGGCCGATGTTCCACACCGAGATCGGTGCGTACGCGCGCGAGCGCGGCATCGACGCGCTCTGGGCAACAGGCGAACTCGCACCGCACGCGGTGCAGGCATATGGCGGTGGCGCACGGTATTTCGCTCGCGCGGAAGACCTGGCGCAGGCGCTGGAGGCAGACAAGGAGGGCACGGTGGCCAATGCAGCGGCCGTGCTGGTGAAGGGATCGCGCTTCATGCGCATGGAACGGATGGTCGATGCGCTTGTCGCATCACCTTCCGCTCATTAACGAAACAGACCAACGATGTTATTGACACTGGCCCAGTGGCTGCAGAACGACTACAGCTTCCTGCGGGTCGTCAACTATCTGACTTTCCGCGCGGTGATGGCCAACGTCACCGCGCTGGTGATCGGCCTGGGTTTCGGGCCGTGGGTGATTCGCCGCCTGACCGAACTGAAGATCGGTCAGGCCGTACGCACGATCGGCCCGCAGACGCACCTGGTGAAGGCCGGCACGCCGACCATGGGTGGCGTGCTGGTGCTGATCTCGATCGCGATCTCGACGTTACTCTGGTGTGACTGGGGCAACCGCTTCATCTGGGTTGTGCTGCTCGTGACGCTGGGCTATGGCGCGATTGGCTGGGTCGACGACTACCGCAAGGTGGTCTATCGCGATCCGCGCGGCATGTCGAGCCGCGAGAAGTTTTTCTGGCAGACGCTGATCGGTCTGGTTGCCGCCGTGTATCTGGCGTTCTCGGTGTCCGAGGCCAGCAACGTGCGCATCTGGAGCCTGTTCCTGAGCTGGATCGAGGGCGGCATGTTTGCCGACGTGCCGTACAAGATGAACCTGATCGTGCCCTTCTTCAAGGAAGTGAGCTACCCGCTCGGCGTGACCGGTTTCATCGTGCTGACCTATCTGGTGATCGTTGGCTCGAGCAACGCGGTGAACCTGACCGACGGCCTGGACGGCCTCGTGATCATGCCCGTGGTGTTGGTGGGCGGCGGCCTTGGCGTGTTTGCCTACGTGATGGGCAATGCGGTCTACAGCAAGTACCTGCTGTTCCCGCACATTCCCGGCGCGGGCGAACTGCTGATCTTCTGCTCGGCGATGGCCGGCGCGGGTCTGGCGTTCCTCTGGTTCAACGCCCACCCGGCACGCGTGTTCATGGGTGACGTCGGCGCGCTGGCGCTGGGCGGGGCGCTGGGCACGGTCGCGGTGATCGTGCGCCAGGAGATCGTGCTGTTCGTGATGGGCGGGATCTTCGTGGTGGAAACGCTGTCAGTGATGCTCCAGGTGTCGTGGTTCAAGTTCACGAAGCGTCGTTACGGCGAAGGCCGCCGGCTGTTCCGCATGGCGCCGCTGCATCACCACTTCGAACTGGGCGGCTGGAAGGAAACGCAAGTAACGGTGCGCTTCTGGATCATCACGATGCTGCTGGTGCTGATCGGGTTGTCGTCGCTGAAGCTGCGCTGAACCCGGACTGAAATTTTTAACCTACGGACTCTACAAGGCAGGAAAACGAAGTGTTTGGCGTGTTGCAAAAACCTCATGTGCTGGTACTGGGCCTCGGCGAATCGGGGCTGGCCATGGCACGCTGGTGCGGCCTGAATGGCTGCCGCGTGCGCGTGGCCGACACACGCGAGGCGCCCGCCAACCTTGTCTTCCTGCAGGCGGAACTGACCACGGCCCAGTTCGTGGGCGGGCAGTTCACCGAGAACCTGCTCGACGATATCGGTCTGGTGGCGATCAGCCCCGGGCTGTCCCCGCTCGAACCCAATACGCGGGCGCTGCTCAAGGCGGCGCAGGCACGCAGTATTCCTGTCTGGGGCGAGATCGAACTGTTCGCCCAGGCGATTGGCTACCTGGAGGCCACGTCGGGCTACGCCCCGCGCGTGCTGGCCATCACCGGTACCAACGGCAAGACCACGACCACCGCGCTGACCGGCCGGCTGATCGAGCGCGCAGGCAAGACCGTAGGCGTGGCAGGCAATATCAGCCCGTCCGCGCTGGACAAGCTGTCGGCCTGCATCGCAAGCGCCACGTTGCCCGATGTCTGGGTGCTCGAACTGTCCAGCTTCCAGCTCGAATACACGTTCTCGCTGGCGCCGCACGCGGCCACGGTGCTCAATGTCACGCAGGACCACCTCGACTGGCACGGCAGCATGGAAGCGTATGCCGCCGCCAAGGCGCGCATCTTCGGCCCGGCCGAGAAGGGTTGCCTGCAGGTGCTCAACCGGCAGGACCCGCTGACGATGAACATGGCCCGCCGCGGCACCACGCTGGTCACGTTCGGCACCGACCTGCCCGAGACGCCGGGCAGCTACGGCGTGCTGCGCGAAGGCGGGATGCCATGGCTCGTGCTGGCCGAGCCCGACACCGAAGCCGATGCCGAGCAGAAGCCGCGCCGCCGCAAGAAGGACGATGTCGCCGCCGACGCCGTCGTGCCGGTACGCCACAAGCGCCTGATGCCGGCCGACGCGCTGCACATCCGTGGCATGCACAACGCCACCAACGCGATGGCCGCGCTGGCGCTGTGCCGCGCGATCGACCTGCCGCTGAACGCGCTGCTGCACGGCCTGCGCGAGTATCGCGGCGAGCCGCACCGCGTGGAATGGGTGGCAACGATCGATGAAGTCGAGTACTTCGACGACAGCAAGGGAACGAACGTCGGCGCCACCGTGGCTGCACTGAGCGGGCTGGACAAGCACGTGGTGCTGATCGCCGGTGGTGAGGGCAAGGGCCAGGATTTCTCGCCGCTGGTCGCGCCGGTGGCGCAATACGCGCGCGCCGTGGTGCTGATCGGCAAGGATGCGGGCGCGCTGCGCGAAGCGCTGGAGGCGACCGGCAAGCCGCTGATCGACGCCGGCTCGCTGGAGGAAGCGGTAGAGAAATCCGCCAGCCTCGCGGAAGCGGGCGACGTGGTGCTGCTGTCGCCGGCCTGCGCCAGCCTCGACATGTTCCGTAACTACGTGCATCGCGCCCAGGTGTTCCGCGGCGCGGTGGAAGAACTGGCTTTGTCCCGGGGGATCATGCCATGAGCGACTCGCAGGTCAAGCGCAGCGGATTCATCGGCGCCACCATTGGCAATGCCTGGGGTGGCCTGCGTGATGCGGTGTCCGGCGTCAAGCCGACCCGCTCCCGCATGATGGAGTACGACCAGCCCCTGCTGTGGGTAGCGATCGTACTGCTGACGTTCGGCCTGGTGATGGTCTACTCGGCGTCGATCGCGCTGCCGGACTCGCCGCGCTACGCCAACTACCGCGAGGCCCATTTCCTGGTGCGCCACGCGTTCAGCCTGGTGATCGGACTCTCCACGGCGCTGGTGGCGTTCCAGATTCCGGTGAAGGTCTGGGACCGTTACGCGCCGAAGCTGTTCATCGTCGCCCTGATCCTGCTGGTGATCGTGCTGGTGCCGTTCGTCGGCAAGGGCGTGAACGGCGCGCGGCGCTGGATTCCGCTTGGCCTGATGAATTTCCAGCCGTCCGAACTGATGAAGCTGGCCGTGGTGCTGTACGCGGCCAACTACACGGTGCGCAAGCAGGAGTGGATGCAGACCGTCTCGAAGGGCTTCCTTCCGATGGGGGTGGCCGTGGTCGTGGTGGGGATGCTGCTACTGCTCGAACCCGATATGGGCGCGTTCCTGGTGATCGCGGCCGTGGCGATGGGCATCTTGTTCCTGGGCGGCATCAACGGCAAGCTGTTCGCCGGCCTGGTCGGCGTGGCCGTGGGCGCGTTCGCGCTGCTGATTACGGCATCGCCGTGGCGTCGCGAGCGGATCTTTGCGTACCTGAATCCGTGGGAAGAAAGTAACGCGCTCGGCAAGGCTTATCAGCTCACGCACTCGCTGATCGCCTTCGGCCGTGGCGAATGGACCGGCGTGGGCCTGGGCGGCAGCATCGAGAAATTGCACTACCTGCCGGAAGCCCACACTGACTTCATCCTGGCGGTGATCGGCGAGGAATTCGGCTTCATCGGCGTGCTCGTGATGATCGTGCTGTTCTACTGGATGGTCCGCCGCTGCTTCGACATCGGCCGTACGGCGCTGCAGCTCGACCGTACCTTCGCCGGTCTGGTGGCCAAGGGCATGGGCATCTGGATCGGCTGGCAAACGTTCATCAACATGGGCGTGAACCTGGGCCTGCTGCCGACCAAGGGCCTGACGCTGCCACTGGTCAGCTATGGCGGCTCGGGCATCCTGATGAACTGTGTGGCGTTGGCGATTGTCCTGCGCATTGACTACGAGAACAGGGTGTTGATGCGCGGAGGGAAGGTATGACCGCACGCACGCTGCTCGTGATGGCTGGCGGCACCGGGGGCCACGTGTTCCCGGGGCTGGCGGTCGCGCGTGCGTTGCGTGACGAGGGCTGGCGCGTGGTCTGGCTCGGCAATCGTACGGGCATGGAAGCGACGCTGGTGCCGAAGCACGACATCCCGATGGAGTACATCCAGTTCGGTGGACTGCGTGGCAAGGGCCTGCTGACCAAGCTCCTGCTTCCGCTGAACCTGCTGCGCGCGTTCTGGCAGAGCATCGGCGCGCTGCGTCGGGTGAAGCCGGACGTGGTGCTCGGCATGGGCGGCTATATCACCTTCCCCGCAGGGATGATGGCGTCGCTGCTCGGGCGCCCGCTGGTGCTGCACGAACAGAACTCGATCGCTGGCCTGGCGAACAAGGTATTGGCGAAGGTCGCGGACCGCGTGCTCTGCGCGTTCCCGGACGCGTTGCCGAATAGCGAATGGACCGGCAATCCGGTGCGTGCCGAACTGGCGCAGATTCCGGCGCCGGAGTCACGCTACGACCATCGCACCGGCCCGCTGCACGTGCTCGTGGTGGGTGGCAGCCTTGGCGCGGCCGCACTCAACGACGTGGTGCCGAAGGCGATCGCGCTGCTGCCCGAGGGGCAGCGCCCGGTCGTCAAGCATCAGGCCGGCGTGAAACAGATCGATACGCTGCGTGCGAACTACGCCGCGGCGGGAGTGGCCGGCGATACCGTGCCATTCATCGACGACATGGCGGCGGCCTATGCCGACGCCGATCTGGTCATCTGCCGCGCGGGCGCGATGACGGTTTCCGAAGTGGCGGCCGCCGGTGTGGCGGCGCTGTTCGTGCCGTTTCCGCATGCGGTGGACGATCACCAGACCACCAACGCGACGTTCCTGTCGAAGCAGGGCGCTGCGTTGCTGGTGCAACAGAACGAACTGACCGCGGAAGGTCTGGCGAAGACGCTCGCCGGCCTGTCGCGGACGCAATTGAAGGACATGGCGCGCGCTGCGCGCGGCCTGGCCAAACCGGAGGCAACCCGGCGCGTCGCCGAGATCTGCAGCCAGTTGGCGGGTAAATCGTGAAACGAATTCAATGAAGCATATTGTCAAGAACATCCACTTCGTAGGTATTGGCGGGGCCGGCATGAGCGGCATCGCCGAGGTCCTGCTGAATCTGGGCTACAAGGTCTCGGGTTCCGACGTGGGCAGCAATGCCGCCACGCGGCGCCTGGCTTCGCTCGGCGCGCGCGTGGCTCATGGCCACGACGCGGAGAACGTGACGGGCGCCAATGCCGTGGTGGTATCCGCCGCGGTGACCAACGACAACCCCGAAGTGCTGGCAGCCCGCGCCAGGCGTATCCCGGTGGTGCCGCGTGCGGTGATGCTGGCCGAGCTGATGCGCCTGAAGCAGGGTGTGGCCATTGCCGGCACCCATGGCAAGACCACCACGACCAGCCTGGTGGCATCGGTGCTGGCCGAAGGCGGGCTCGATCCGACGTTCGTGATCGGTGGCCGCCTGAATTCAGCCGGCGCCAACGCGCGGCTCGGCACGGGCGATTTCATCGTCGCGGAAGCCGACGAGTCCGACGCGTCGTTCCTGAACCTGTTTCCGGTGATGGAAGTCATCACCAATATCGACGCCGACCACATGGACACCTACGGGCATGATTTTGCCCGGCTCAAGCAGGCGTTCGTGGAGTTCACCCAGCGCCTGCCGTTCTACGGCATTGCCGTGCTGTGCGTCGATGACCCGAACGTGCGCGAGATCCTGCCGTTCGTGTCCAAGCCGGTGGTGCGCTACGGATTTGCCGAGGACGCGCAGATTCGCGCCGTCAATGCGCGCGCCGTCGATGGACAGATGCACTTCACCGTGCTGCGCCAGCTCAATGGCCACGCCGAGCCGCCGCTCGACATCGTGCTGAACCTGCCGGGGATTCACAACGTGCAGAACGCGCTGGCCGCTATCGCGATCGCCACCGAACTCGAAGTGCCGGACGCGTCGATCGTCAAGGCGCTGCGCGAGTTTCACGGCGTGGGCCGCCGCTTCCAGCGCTATGGCGAGGTGGCGACGCCCGACGGTTCGGGCACGTTCACGCTGGTCGACGACTACGGCCACCACCCGGTCGAGATGGCCGCGACGCTGGCCGCCGCGCGCGGCGCGTTCCCGGACCGCCGGCTGGTGCTGGCATTCCAGCCCCATCGCTTCACACGCACGCGCGACTGTTTCGAGGACTTCGTCAAGGTGCTGGGCACCGTCGACGCGCTGCTGCTGGCGGAGGTGTACGCCGCCGGTGAATCGCCGATCGTCGCGGCCGATGGCCGCGCGCTGACGCGCGCGCTGCGCGTCGCAAACAAGGTAGAACCCGTTTTTGTCGAGCAGATCGAGGACATGCCCCAGGCCATCCTGAATGCCGTACGGCCCGGCGATGTGGTCGTAACCATGGGCGCTGGCTCGATCGGCGCGGTGCCGGGCCAGTTGGTATCGCATCAACAAGGGGGGCAGCAATGAGCTTCGTCGCCCATCCCAATATCGATCCGAAGTCGCTGGGCAAGGTTGGCGTGCTGCTGGGCGGCAAGTCCGCCGAGCGCGAGATCTCGCTGCTGTCCGGTAACGGCGTGCTGGCCGCGCTGAAGTCGCGTGGCGTCGATGCGCATCCGTTCGATCCGGGTCTGCAGCCGATCAGCGAACTGGCTGCGGCAGGTTTCGACCGCGTTTTCATCGCGCTGCACGGTCGCTACGGCGAAGACGGCACGATGCAGGGCCTGCTCGAGCAGCTTGGCATCCCCTATACCGGCAGCGGCGTGCTGGCGTCGGCGCTGGCCATGGACAAGCAGGCTACCAAGCGCCTGTGGATGACGCATGGCCTGACCACGCCGCGCTTCGCGATGCTCTACGCGAATACCGATTTCGATGCCGTGGTTGCCGATCTTGGCCTGCCGCTGATCGTCAAGCCGGCCCGTGAAGGGTCGTCGATCGGCCTGACCAAGGTGGTCGCCGCGGACCAGATGCGCGCTGCGTTCGAGAAGGCTGCAGGGCTCGATGCCGACGTGATCGCCGAGACGTTCATCGACGGCGCGGAGCTGACTTGCCCGATCGTGGGCGAGGGTCCGACGGCCGAAGCGCTCCCGGTTATCAAGATTGTCGCGCCGGAGTCGAACTACGACTATCAAAATAAGTATTTTACTGACGATACCCAATACCTGTGCCCCTCGACATTGCCCGACGCGCTGGAGCGCGAAGTGCGCGCGCTGGCCGTGGAGGCCTTCCGGGTGCTGGGGTGTCGTGGCTGGGCCCGCGCGGACGTGATGCTGACGCGCGACGGCAAGCCTTATCTGCTCGAAATGAATACGTCCCCCGGCATGACCGGCCATTCGCTCGTGCCGATGGCGGCGCGTGCGCAGGGCATCAGCTATGAGGATTTCGTCATGCAGGTACTGGCGGCCGCCACGCTGGACCTGCATCCGAATGAACACTGGAAACCCGAATAACCGCAGTACCGACCGCCTGACCGACGACACATGTGGCATAACGCGCGCCTGCTCAACCTGCTCGCCTCAGCGCTATACGCGCTGGTGGCGCTCATGGCGCTTGGGGCTGGGCTGCTGTGGCTGGCCCAGCGGCCGGTGTTCGCCATTACGCATGTCGAGCTGACATCGATGGATGGCGAGCCGTTGCGCCACGTGAACGCGCCGAGCGTGCGGGCGAACGCGCTGGGCAAGCTGGCCGGCAACTTCTTCACGCTCGACCTGAACACGGCGCGCCAGGCGTTCGAGTCGGTGCCCTGGGTGCGCCACGCGAGCGTGCGACGCGAGTGGCCGAACGGCCTGGCGATCCAGGTGGAAGAGCATGAACCCCTCGGTACCTGGGGTGGTCCGGATAGTGGCAGGCTGATCAATACCTATGGCGAGGTATTCGTGGCCAACACCGCCGAGGCCGAAGAGGATGCCCAGCTGCTGGCGCTTGACGGACCGCCGGACAGCGAGGGAGACGTGGTCGAGAAGCTGGAGATCATGCGCGAGTGGTTCAAGCCGATGAAGCTCGAACCGCTGGCCGTCGCGCTGTCGGGGCGTTATGCATGGCGTGCCAAGTTGTCTAACGGCATGGTCGTCGAATTCGGCCGCGAGCAGAACGACGAGGATCGCACGGCCATGGAGGCGCGGGTCAAGCGCTTCGTGGCGTCGTGGCCGCAGGTCACGGAGCAGATGGGCAAGCAGATCGAGTATGCCGATCTGCGCTATCCCAACGGATTCGCGATCCGGGCGGCCAGCGTGCGCTTCCTGACCGATGCGCAGGCAGCGGCGGCGGCCAAGGCGGCGACCAAGGCTGCCAGCGGCACGGCAACCCCCCAGGCGGCTTCGGCCGGTAACACCAACAACAATCCGACGCGACTCAAGAGTAAGAACGCGGAGAAAACTCGATGAGCAAGGAATACAAGGACCTACTGGTCGGTCTAGACATCGGCACCTCGAAGGTGGCGGCCGTGGTGGCGGAACTGCGCCCCGACGGCAGCTATGAGGTGATCGGGATGGGCCAGTCCGAGTCC
This sequence comes from Cupriavidus sp. HY129, assembly GCF_059492215.1. NCBI lineage: Bacteria > Pseudomonadati > Pseudomonadota > Betaproteobacteria > Burkholderiales > Burkholderiaceae > Cupriavidus > Cupriavidus sp. HY129. The sequence continues at coordinate 3,072,539 of NZ_CP083254.1, read as the reverse complement.
AAGGGTTTGAAGAAGGGGGTCGTGGTCAACATCGAGGCAACCGTGCAGTCGATCCAGCGCGCGCTGGAAGAAGCCGAGCTGATGGCTGACTGCAAGATCGCCGAGGTGTTCACCGGCATTGCCGGCAGCCATATCCGCAGCTTCAACTCGAGCGGCATGGTGGCGATCAAGGACAAGGAAGTCACGCAGACGGACGTGGCCCGGGTGATCGAGACCGCCAAGGCGGTCAACATCCCGACCGATCAGCAGATCCTGCACATCCTGACCCAGGAATTCATCATCGACGGCCAGGAGGATGTGCGCGAGCCCATCGGCATGAGCGGTATCCGGCTCGAAGTGAAGGTGCATATCGTGACGGGCGCGGTTAGCGCGGCCCAGAACATCGTCAAGTGCGTGCGCCGCTGCGGCCTGGAAGTGCACGACCTGATCCTGCAGCCGCTGGCCTCGAGCCTGGCGGTGCTGACCGAGGACGAGAAGGAACTCGGCGTGGTGCTGGTGGATATCGGCGGCGGCACGACGGACATCGCCATCTTCAGCGAAGGCGCGATCCGGCACACGGCCGTGATCCCGATCGCCGGGGACCAGATCACCAACGACATCGCCATGGCGCTGCGCACGCCGACGCCCGATGCCGAGGACATCAAGATGCAGTACGGCATTGCCAAGCAGGCGATCGCCGACCCGGAAGACATGATCGAGGTGCCTGGCGTGGGCGACCGCGGCACGCGCACGCTGAGCCGTCAGGCGCTGGCCGCCGTGATCGAGCCGCGTATCGAGGAACTCTATTCGCTGGTGCACCAGGTGGTGCGCGAGTCGGGCTACGAGGAACTGCTGTCTTCGGGCGTGGTGATCACCGGTGGCACGGCCATGATGCCGGGCATGGTGGAACTGGGCGAAGACATCTTCCTGAAGCCCGTGCGCGTGGGCGTGCCCGAGTATCGCGGCAACCTGCACGAAGTCGTGAAGAGCCCGCGTTACTCCACGGTGATGGGCCTGCTGCAGGAAGGATGCGTTCAGCGTATGCGCGGCCGCAAGGTGGCGGTGCAGAGCGGCTCCGTGAAGCAGGTGTGGGGACGCATGAAGGAATGGTTTGTCGGCAACTTCTGACGAGATTGCCGGTCAGGTTTTCTTTGACGTGATACGCGACTGGCGTCAGCGAGATGGCGGAAATGCACGTTGAGCAGTTTTTTCGCAGTTTTTCTGGTTAGTTGTTCTTGATGGTTTCTTGTTCAGGAACCAAGGGTTGCGGCGGGGAGGCTGCAGCGTTTGGGGACTGATTTTTCTCGGAGGCAGTGATGGACTTTGACATGATCGAAACGGAGATTCAGGACGGCACCATCATCAAGGTGGTGGGCGTGGGCGGCGCGGGCGGCAATGCCGTGCAGCACATGATCAGCCGTGGCGTACAGGGTGTGGAATTCATTTGCATGAATACCGATGCCCAGGCGCTGAAGCGCTCCACCGCATCGCGCGTGCTGCAACTGGGCAACACCGGCCTTGGAGCCGGTGCCAAGCCGGAAGTTGGCCGTAACTGCGCGGAGCAGGCGCGTGACCAGATCGCCGACGCCCTGCGCGGCGCGCACATGGTCTTCATCACTGCCGGCATGGGCGGTGGCACCGGTACCGGTGCTGCGCCGATCGTGGCGCAGGTGGCCAAGGAAATGGGCATCCTGACCGTGGGCGTGGTCAGCAAGCCGTTCGACTTCGAAGGCGCGCGCCGTGCCAAGGTGGCCGAACACGGTTCGGGCGAACTCGAGTCGTCGGTGGACTCGCTGATCGTTGTGCTCAACGAGAAGCTGTTCGAAGTGATGGGCGACGACGCCGAGATGGACAAGTGCTTCCAGTGCGCCGATGACGTGCTGCATAACGCTGTCGCTGGCATCGCCGAAATCATCAATGTCGACGGTCTCGTGAACGTCGACTTTGAAGACGTGAAGACGGTGATGGGCGAGCAGGGCAAGGCCATGATGGGCACGGCTACCGTGTCCGGCGTGGATCGCGCCCGCCTGGCCGCCGAACAGGCCGTGGCCAGCCCGCTGCTCGAAGGTGTGGACCTGTCCGGCGCGCGTGGCGTGCTGGTCAACATCACGGCCAGCCGCTCGTTGAAGCTGTCGGAAACCAAGGAAGTCATGAACACGATCCGCAGCTACGCCGCGGAGGACGCGACCGTGATCTTCGGTACGGTGTACGACGATTCGATGAGCGACGCGCTGCGCGTGACCGTGGTGGCCACTGGCCTGGGCCGTTCGGCCAAGAAGCAGCAGCCGATGACGCTGCTGAAAACCGGCACGGACAACATCCCGGTGCAGATGATGGCTGGCCTGACCGCTGCCCCGGCGCATGCATCGCCGGACTACAGCGGCCTGGATACGCCGGCCGTGTGGCGCAGCTCGCGCGAGTCGGCGTCCGCCCACGTGGCGGCGCTGCAAGAGAAGGGCGTGGATACGTACGACATCCCGGCCTTCCTGCGCAAGCAGGCTGACTGAGTTGGGCTCCGGCAGGGCCGTGGCGTTGGCCGCGTGCCTGGCGGGTTGTCGCTGGTCCGTTCCGCATCGCCCGAGCGCTCCCTTTCCGCTCGGTGATTGCCTGGACTGACGCCATCCGTCAGTGCGCCGGCACGCGTCGCGCCCGCGCCGAAAGCAGTCCGTCCGCATCCCGTTGCCGGGCAGGCAGGCCATCGGCCGCCTCCCCGGACTGGTTTCCCGCCTCCCAGCGGCGGGATGTGCCCCCGTCCGCGCGGCGCGTCCACAAGACGCGCCGCGCGGCGTTTGAGCAGCAAGCCGACTGCCCTGCACTTGACATAGCTGAAGCCAGGATTCGCCAATGCGACGCTTGGTTGCAACGGCATCCGCCCCTATGATGCAGGCAGGGTTTCTACCGAGAGGAGGAATCTCCCATGATCGCCATTGGGCAACGCGTCCCCGACGCCACGCTGTACGAATTTTTCGAAACCGAATCCGAAGGCTGCGCGCTCGGGCCGAATGCGTTTTCGGTGGCCGAACTGGTCAAGGGCCGCAAGATCGTGGTCTTCGGCCTGCCCGGCGCCTTTACCCCGACTTGCTCCGCGAAGCATGTGCCCAGCTATCTCAAGGAGTACGATGCGTTGCGTGCCGCCGGTGTCGACGAAATCTGGTGCCACTCGGTCAACGACGCCTTTGTGATGGGTGCCTGGGGACGCGAGCAGAAGGCCACAGGCAAGGTCAGGATGATGGGTGACGGCGCCGCGCAATGGGCCAAGGCCCTGGGGCTGGATCAGGACCTGAGCCAGCGCGGCCTGGGTGTGCGCGCCAAACGCTATGCGATGGTCGTCGATGACGGTGTGGTGACCCACCTGTTCGTCGAGGAGCCGGGCGAGTTCAAGGTCAGCAGTGCCGAATGGGTGCTGCAAGCGTTGCGCGCCTGATACGGTAGTTCGGGCGTGAATGCTTTATGCGTATCATTTCGGACGTTGTCTAACACCCCGAAACAAAGTGGTGCAGCGCAATAGACCGAGTAATGGTAGTATCACGTTATCAAGTTTTACGCCCAATAGCTTTTAATAATAGTTGAGGCCGTCATGCTCAAACAGCGCACTATCAAATCCCTGGTGAAGACGGTTGGTATCGGTTTGCACTCGGGCCGCAAAGTGACGCTGACCCTGCGCCCGGCTCCGGCCGATACCGGCATTGTCTTTACCCGCGTCGACCTGCCCGAGGCCGTGGAAATCCATGCGGCGGCTTCGGCCATTGGTGATACCCGTCTGGCATCGGTGCTTCAGAAGGACGGCGCGCGCGTTTCGACCGTTGAACACCTGATGTCGGCCTGCGCCGGCCTGGGTGTCGACAATCTTTATGTCGACGTCGACGCCGAAGAAATTCCGATCATGGACGGCAGCGCGGCATCGTTCGTGTTCCTGCTGCAGTCGGCGGGCATGGAAGAGCAGCCTGCGGCCAAGCGTTTCATCCGCGTGAAGAAAGCCGTGGAAGTCCGCGATGGCGACAAGCTGGCTCGCCTGGAGCCGTTCTTCGGTTTCAAGCTTGCCTTCACGATCGACTTCCGCCATCCCGCTGTCGACAAGACGGGTCAGACGTTCACGATCGACTTTGCCGACACCAGCTACGTCCGTGAAATCGCCCGTGCCCGCACTTTCGGTTTTGCCCATGAAGTTGAGGCACTGCGCGAGATGGGCCTGGCACGCGGGGGCAGCCTCGACAACGCGATCGTGCTCGACGAGCACCGCATGTTGAACAACGAGGAACTGCGCTACGGCGACGAGTTCGTCCGCCACAAGATCCTCGACGCGATTGGCGACCTGTACGTGATCGGCCATCCGCTGATTGCTTCATATGTTGCGCACAAATCTGGCCATGGCATGAACAATCAGTTGCTGCGCGCGCTGCTGGCGGACCAGGAAGCCTACGAATTCGTGACCTTCGACAAGGTCGAGGAAGCGCCCGTCGCGTTCCTGCCACAGGCTCAGCCGGCATTTGCCTGACAACTGACTGGCATCAAGCTTCGATCGAAACCCCGCGCCTCGAAAGAGCGCGGGGTTTTTTGTTGTCTGTGGGATGGTGCCGGGCCGCGCATCCAGCCGCAACAAACTACTGATAAGGGGGCTGAGCGGGCGTAGCGAGGATCGAATCAGCGATGCCGGGCCAGCAAGGCCACCACCGCATCCTTCAGCGGTGACGCCTCCAGGTTGTGCGCCAGCACGTCCATGCTGTGCAATCCGGCGGGCGATAGATTGGCCGTTCGCGGCTTGCGTTCGACCGGGTCAGTGTCCCAATCGCCACGCCCGACCTCCGGTTGTACCCGTACACGGATTGCGGTAACCTGCGATCCCCGTTGTTGCAGCCGGGAAAGCAGGGTCGGCACCACTTGCCGGACCCGCGCGGCCGCCGCGCCATGCGCGGCAAGCAACAACAGTGTGCGTTCCGTTTGCGGTCCCCGGTCGTCAGTCTTGATGCCGGCCACGGCGATGCCGGCCCGCATGCCTTGCGGCAGGAGCGACAGGACTTCCGCTTCCAGAGATGCCAGTTGCCGCGCGGTCTGCATCAGCGCCGAAACCGGCCCAGCCTTGGCCAGCCAGTCATTGAGTGGCTTGGCCGCAGGGGTCTGGTGAGCGTGGTGAGTGAACATGCGCATGCGCGCATTCTAGCGCGCAATCCTTGCCCGTCCGAGAGCCGGGATGCCTTTGCCCGCGTGCGCACGGGGCCGAAAGAGCGGCCCCGTCTTTTGGGGTGGGGTTAGGTCATGCAAATCATCGTGCTACATCCGCGCGAGCAGCGGATGCTTCGTTTTCATCTCACGCGCCTGCGCGTCGCGCTGCTCATGCTGGCGCTCTGCTCGTTCGTTGCTGCCGCCGCTTCAGGGGTGACCTGGCTCGCGGCGCGCTCTCAAGCGTCGCCCGAGGTCTCGCGACAAGCACGCGAAAACGCCTTTCTACGGCAGAACCTGGCGGTGCTTGCCGCGAGCGTAGGCGATCTGCAGGCGCAGATGGTTCGTCTGGATGCCCTCGGTGAGCGGGTTTCGGGTCTCGCCGGCATTGCCCCCCAGGATTTCGACTTTCGCCATCGTCCGGCCCGTGGCGGCCCGACCGCGCCGGCGCAGTCGACCGAACTGACCTTGCCGGAGTTGCGCGCCGAGCTGGCGCGCCTGGGCGAGCAGGCCGAGCACCGCGTCGACTACTTTGACGTGATCGAGACCGCGTTGATGGACCGTCAGATGAGAGAACGACGCATCCCCCGGGTGCTTCCCGTAGCAACCGGGTACGACGGATCCAGCTTCGGTGCGCGGATCGATCCTTTCACCGGTCGCCGCTCTCAGCATGATGGCGTGGACTTCGTGGCGCCCACCGGCACGCCGATCCTGGCGGCCGCAGGTGGCGTGGTGGTGGCAGCGGAATGGCACAACGAGTACGGCAACATGATTGATATCGATCACGGTAACGGACTCAAGACCCGGTATGCTCATGCGTCGAAGTCGCTGGTTCGGGCCGGCGATATCGTCCGCCCTGGCCAGATGATTGCCCGGGTCGGCAGCACGGGGCGCTCGACCGGCGCGCACCTGCACTTCGAGGTCCATGTGAACGGTTTGCCACGTAACCCGAACGGCTTTCTGAACGCGGCCGCACCGGTGCCCTTGGCCGAGGCGCTCTCCCCAACCGACCGTACCGCCATTCGCTGATCGTCGAACCCTGGGCACGCAGCGGAACATTGAAGTCGGTGAGGTTGTCCCAACCTCACCGGTAGCCTGTCCCGGACGGGCGGCTCCGGTTATCGCCCGGGCCTGTTGCGCCCATGCAGATTCTGGCCTGGCAGCGGTCCGGTCAGGACATCGGCACATGATAAACTCGGCGTTTTGCGCCAATCCACCCATTCCTCGCGCGTGGCTGCCCGGTTCGCCGCTGGTCGCTCGCAGGTGAAAGCACTCGATGATCACGGGCCTTCTCAAGAAAGTCTTCGGCAGCCGCAACGAACGGCTGATCAAACAATATCGCCGCACGGTCGAGCAGATCAATGCGCTCGAGCCGAAGTTCGAGAAGCTCTCGGACGACGAGTTGCGTGGCATGACCGAGACATTCCGCCAGCGCCATGCCGGCGGCGAGTCGCTCGAGGCACTGCTGCCTGAGGCTTTCGCCGTCTGCCGCGAAGCCAGCAAGCGGATCATGAAGATGCGTCACTTCGACGTGCAGATGATCGGCGGCATGGTGCTGAACGACAACAAGATTGCCGAAATGCGCACCGGCGAAGGCAAGACGCTGACCGCCACGCTGGCCGTGTATCTCAATGCGCTGACCGGCAAGGGCGTGCACGTGGTGACGGTCAACGACTACCTGGCGCAGCGCGACGCCGAGTGGATGGGGCGCCTGTATAACTTCCTGGGCCTGTCGGTGGGCGTGAACCTGTCGCAGATGCCACACGATCAGAAGCAGATCGCGTACAACGCGGACATCACGTACGGCACCAACAACGAGTTCGGCTTCGACTATCTGCGCGACAACATGGTCTATGACCCGTCGCAGCGCGTGCAGCGTCCGCTGCACTACGCGATCGTCGACGAAGTGGACTCGATCCTGATCGACGAGGCGCGCACGCCGCTGATCATCTCGGGCCAGGCCGAGAACCAGACCGATCTTTATCAGCGCATGAACGGCATTCCGAAGCTGCTCGAGCGCCAGATCGGCGAGGAGAAGGCCGACGGTACCGGCGTCGAGAAGCCGGGCGACTACTACGTGGACGAGAAGGGCCATCAGGTCTACCTGACCGAGGCCGGCCACGAGAAGGCCGAGCAGATCCTGTCCCAGCTCGGCCTGATCAGCGAGGGCGAATCGCTCTACGCGCCTCAGAACATTACGCTGATGCACCACCTGTACGCCGCCCTGCGCGCGCAGAGCCTGTTCCATCGCGACCAGCACTACGTGGTGCAGAACGACGAGGTCATCATCGTCGACGAATTCACGGGCCGCCTGATGACGGGCCGCCGCTGGTCCGATGGCCTGCACCAGGCCGTGGAAGCCAAGGAAGGCGTGACCGTCCAGCAGGAAAACCAGACGCTGGCAACCATCACGTTCCAGAACTACTTCCGCATGTACGAGAAGCTGGCCGGCATGACCGGTACGGCCGACACGGAAGCCTACGAATTCCAGGAAATCTACGGCCTCGAGGTCGTGGTGATCCCGACCAACCGTCAGGCCCAGCGCAAGGACCTGCAGGATCAGATCTACAAGACGTCGAAGGAACGCTACGACGCCGTGGTGCGCGATATCCGCGACTGCTACGACCGAGGCCAGCCGGTGCTGGTGGGCACGACGTCGATCGAAACGTCCGAGTATCTGTCGGACCTGCTGAACAAGGAAAAGCTGCCGCACCAGGTGCTGAACGCCAAGCAGCACGCGCGCGAAGCCGAGATCGTGGCGCAGGCCGGCCGGCCCAAGATGGTCACGATCGCCACCAACATGGCCGGTCGCGGTACCGACATCGTGCTGGGCGGCAACGTCGAGAAGCAGGCCGGTTTTATCGAAGCCGATGCCAACCTGTCCGATGCCGAGAAGGCCGAGCGCATCGCCAAGCTCAAGGATGAGTGGCAATCGCTGCACGACCAGGTCAAGGCGGCTGGCGGCCTGCATATCGTCGGCACCGAGCGACACGAGTCGCGCCGGATCGACAACCAGCTGCGCGGCCGTGCCGGCCGTCAGGGCGACCCGGGTTCGTCGCGCTTCTATCTGTCGCTCGACGACCAGCTCCTGCGTATCTTCGCCGGTGACCGCGTGCGCGCGATCATGGAACGCCTGAAGATGCCTGAAGGCGAGCCGATCGAAGCCGGTATTGTCACGCGCTCGATCGAATCCGCGCAGCGCAAGGTCGAAGGCCGCAACTTCGACATCCGCAAGCAACTGCTGCAGTACGACGACGTTGCCAACGACCAGCGCAAGGAAATCTACAAGCTCCGCAACGACGTACTCGAATCGCAGGACGTCGGCGACATGGTGGCGAACCTGCGCGAGAGCGTGCTGGTGGAGGTGTTCCGCGAATACGTGCCCGCCGAGAGCATGGAAGAGCAGTGGGACATCGCTGGCCTGGAGCAGCGCCTGCGTGACGACTGGGGTCTGGAGCTGCCGCTGGCGAAGACCATCGAAGGCGCGCAGAGCATCGAAGATGAAGAGCTGCTGGACATGATCCTGAAGGCAGCGCGCGAGCACTACGACGCCAAGGTGGCGCAAGTGGGTCGCGAGTCGTTCGCCGGCTTCGAGCGCTCGGTCATGCTGCAAAGCATCGACACGCACTGGCGCGAGCACCTGGCCGCGCTGGATCATCTGCGTCAGGGCATCCACCTGCGTGGCTATGCGCAGAAGGATCCGAAGCAGGAGTACAAGCGCGAATCGTTCGAACTGTTCGCGCGCCTGCTGGACGTGATCAAGAGCGAAGTCACGCGCGTGGTGTTCAACGTGCATATCCAGTCGCCCGAGGAACTCGAACAGGCTTCGGAGCAGATCGAAGAGGGCCTGGCGCACCTCGAGAACGTGCAATACAAGCACGACGAGTTCGCCGAGGGCGCCGAGCCTGTGGAGCAGGCAGAGCCGGCACGCAGCAACACGGCCGCCGCGGCGCTGGCCGCGATGGGCGGCGAAGCGGCGCTGGCCGGCATGCCCAAGGTTGGCCGCAACGACCCGTGCCCGTGCGGTTCGGGCAAGAAGTTCAAGCAGTGCCACGGCAAGCTGAGCTGAAGCCAGTCCGTCGCGGTCGGTGATAGGCGCGCGCGGCGCGCATCACCAAACCATCCAGCACATGCCCGCTTGAACCCTGCGTCAAGCGGGCATGTTCGTCAGGTGCATCAGAGAATTTGAGGAAATCACCATGCCAGTGAACCTGCCCCTGCCCCAGGCAGAAAACTTGAAATCCGTCGCCGGCGTCGAGCTTGGCTGGGCCGAAGCCGGTATCCGCAAGGCCAATCGCAAGGACGTGCTCGTGGTCCGCGTGGCCGAAGGCAGCACGGTGGCGGGCGTGTTCACGCAGAACCGGTTCTGCGCGGCGCCAGTGCAGGTTTGCCGCGAGCATCTCGCCGCGGGCGCTGGCATTCGTGCCATCGTGGTGAACACTGGCAATGCCAACGCCGGCACCGGGGAACCGGGTCTGGCCGCCGCGCGCGCCACGTGCGATGCGCTGGCCAAGGCACTGGCCATCCAGTCGAACCAGGTGCTGCCGTTCTCGACCGGCGTGATCCTGGAACAGCTTCCGGTCGACCGCCTGACCGCCGCACTGCCGACGGCTATCGCCAACGCACGTGCCGATAACTGGCTGGCCGCCGCGGAATCGATCATGACCACCGACACGCAGCCGAAGGCCGCCTCGCGCACGGTGCAGATCGATGGCAAGACCGTGACGCTCTCCGGCATCAGCAAGGGCGCCGGCATGATCCGCCCGAACATGGCGACGATGCTCGGCTTCATCGCCACCGATGCCGCCGTGGCGCAGCCGGTGCTGCAGAAGCTGGTGTCGCACGCCGCCGATCACTCGTTCAACAGCATCACGATCGACGGCGATACGTCGACCAACGACTCGTTCGTGCTGATCGCTTCCGGCAAGGCCGGCGTGACGATCGAACGCGCCGACGGTGCCGCGTTCGAGGCGCTGCGTGATGCCGTGACGGCGCTGGCTCAGGAACTCGCGCAGGCGATCGTGCGCGATGGCGAGGGCGCCACCAAGCTGATGACGATCCGTGTGGAAGGGGGCAAGAATGTGGCCGAGTGCCGCCAGATCGCCTACGCCGTGGCCCATTCGCCGCTGGTGAAAACGGCGTTCTATGCCTCGGACCCCAACCTCGGCCGTATCCTCGCCGCTATCGGCTATGCCGGCGTCAACGACCTCGACGTCGATCGCGTGAACCTGTGGCTCGATGACGTGTGGGTCGCGCGTGACGGCGGCCGCAACCCCGAGTATCGCGAGGAAGACGGTCAGCGCGTGATGAAGCAGGCGGAGATCACGGTGCGCATCGCGCTGGGCCGTGGCGACGCCGAAGCGACCGTGTGGACCTGCGACCTGTCGCATGACTACGTGTCGATCAACGCCGACTATCGTTCGTAAGTTCGTAATTCTGGAAGACTCGCCCCATGTCTGACCTCGCTGCCCGCCTCGATGGCTTCCTTGCCCGACTTGAACAATGGCTGCCGCCGGAACTGACCGACGCGGACTGGAAGGAGGCGGTAGCGTTCCGCTGGCGCAAGCGCCAGAGCCTGTTCGGCAACATCGGCTATCTGCAGGCGATCCGGCAACTGCCGCCGATCCATCTGGGCGATCTGAAGAACATCGATCGCCAGAAAGACGCGATCGTCGCCAATACCCGCCAGTTTGTGAACCGGCTGCCGGCCAACAACGTGCTGCTGACCGGCGCGCGTGGCACCGGCAAGTCGTCGCTGATCAAGGCTTGCCTGAATGCATTCGTGAACGACGGGCTGCGCCTGGTGGAAGTAGACAAGGATGATCTGGGCGATCTCGGAGACATCGTCGAGCAGCTTGCGCAGCGCCCCGAGCGCTTCGCGATTTTCTGCGACGACTTGTCGTTCGAGGACGGCGAATCCGGCTACAAGTCGCTCAAGTCGGCGTTGGACGGCTCGGTGGCCGCGCAGTCAGACAACGTGCTGATCTATGCGACGTCGAACCGCCGGCATCTGCTGCCCGAGTACATGAAGGACAACGAGACGTACCAGCACACCTCCGATGGCGAAATCCATCCGGGAGAAGTGGTGGAGGAGAAGATCTCGCTGTCCGAGCGCTTTGGCTTGTGGCTGTCGTTCTACCCGCCGAAGCAGGACGAGTACCTGGCCATCGTTGGTCACTGGCTCGGACACTTTGGCTGCACGCCCGCCGATATCGAGGCCGCACGCGGCGATGCGCTGGTTTGGGCTCTCGAGCGCGGCTCGCGCTCCGGGCGCGTGGCGTGGCAGTTCGCGCGCGACTGGGGCGGCAAGCATGGCAAGCCGTTCGTGGCTGATCCCGCGACTGATTCAGGCAGCAAGGCATGAGCGGTCAGGTGGACACGGTGAAGTCCGCCGACGGGCAGACGCGCAAGGTCACGGAAGTGGCGGTTGGCGTGATGATCCAGGCGGACGGCAAGTTTCTGCTGGCGCAGCGTCCGGCAGGCAAGCCGTACGAGGGCTACTGGGAATTTCCGGGCGGCAAGCTCGAGCCCGGCGAATCGGTTGAGGCGGCCCTGGCGCGCGAGCTGCACGAAGAACTCGGCCTCGACATCGTGAGGAGCGAACACTGGCACACGCTGGAGCATGATTACCCTCATGCCTATGTGCGCCTGTATTTCCGCAAGATCACGGAATGGCGCGGCGATCCGGTCGGACGGGAGGGCCAGGCATTCTCCTGGCAGACAGTGCCTGTGTCGGTGGGGCCGCTCCTGCCGGCGACGATCCCAGTCGTCGACTGGCTGGCGGAAGAATCCCGCGCAAGCTGAAATCGGTGCCCGGCTCCTGCCGGGCAATTTTTTTAGACCACTCACAGGAGGCTCAATGCAACGTGTCGATCGTATCGATGACGCTGTTTCTCTGCCCGAACTGACGCTGCGGGGCATCATCCTCGGCGCCCTGATCACGGTGGTGTTCACCGCCTCCAATATCTACCTCGGCCTCAAGGTCGGCCTGACGTTCTCCTCGGCGATTCCCGCTGCCGTGATCTCGATGGCCGTGCTGCGGCTGTTTCCAGGCGCGAACATCCTCGAGAACAACATGGTGCAGACGCAGGCGTCCGCGGCTGGCACGCTGTCGTCGATCATCTTCATCCTGCCGGGCCTGGTCATGCTGGGGCACTGGCAGGGATTCCCGTTCTGGCAGACGCTGGCGATCTGCGCGGCGGGTGGCATGCTCGGTGTGATCTTTAGCATCCCGCTGCGCCACGCGATGGTGGTGCACAGCGATCTGCCGTATCCGGAAGGGGTGGCCGCCGCCGAGATCCTGCGAGTGGGGAGCGCGAGCCAGGATAAGGGCAATGGAAAACAGGAGACCGGGCTTGGTGACCTCGTTGCAGGTGGCTTCGCTGCGGGCCTGTTCAGCGTTGCCGCGGGTGGTTTCCGGGTTCTGGCCGAAGGGGCGAATGCCTGGCTGGCCGTTGGCGCATCCGTGGTGCGCCTCTCGATGGGTTTCTCGCTCGCGCTGGTGGGCGCCGGCTATCTGGTCGGCATCGTCGGCGGGCTGGCCATGCTGCTGGGCCTGTTCCTGACCTGGGGCATCGCGGTACCGTGGCTGACCGCCATCACACCGATGCCGGCGGGGGCCACACTGTCCAGCTTCGGTACCGCCGTGTGGAGCACGCAGGCGCGCTTCATCGGCGCGGGCACGATCGGTATCGCGGCGATCTGGACGCTCGGCACGCTGTTCAAGCCGATGGTGGAAGGCGTGCGTGCATCGATGGGTGCCCTCCGTGCCGGCGCGCCGGGGGCGGGTGGCGCGGTGCCGCGCACGCAACGCGACTTGCCGATGGCCTGGATCGGCGCCCTCACGCTGGTCCTGCTGGTGGTGCTGGCAGTGACGTTTGGATACTTCCTGGCCCCGGCGCCGCTCGATACCGGCGCCACCTGGCGTCTGGTTGGCTGTGCCGTGCTGTTCGCCTTCGTGTTCGGCTTTCTGGTGGCTGCCGCATGTGGCTATATGGCTGGTCTGGTGGGGTCGTCAGCCAGCCCGATCTCGGGCATCGGCATCATCGCTGTGATCCTGGTGTCGCTGCTGATACTTGGCATCGGCACGCTGGACGGCCTGCTCGACACGCCCGAGGGCGGCAAGTACGCGATTGCGCTGGCGATCTTCACGACCTCTGCTGTCGTGGCGGTGGCCTCGATCTCGAATGACAACCTGCAGGATCTCAAGACTGGCTGGCTGGTTGGCGCCACACCGTGGCGCCAACAGGTGGCGCTGCTGATCGGCTGCGCGGTGGGTGCTGCCGTGATTCCGCCGGTGCTCGAACTGCTCTATCACGCGTACGGCTTTGCCGGCGCCTTGCCCCGGGCCGACATGGACCCGAATCAGGCGCTGGCCGCTCCGCAGGCCACGTTGATGACCGCGATCGCTACGGGCATCTTCACGCACAAGCTCAACTGGACAATGATCCTGATTGGCGTGGCGCTGGGTGTTGTGTTGATCGCGATTGACGAAGTGCTGCGCCATCGCGGTGGCGTGGCGCGGCTGCCCGTACTGGCAGTCGGCATCGGCATCTACCTGCCGCCGACGATCAGTTCGGCGCTGGTGGTGGGCGCGGTGTTGTCGTGGTGGTTGCTGCGCACGGAGCGCAAGCGCGCCGAGGCGCGTGGCGACGATGTGCCCACGGTGCTGGCCCATGCCGAGCGACGCGGGACGCTGCTTGCTTCGGGCCTGATCGTGGGTGAAAGCCTGGTCGGCGTTGCGCTGGCCGCGGTGATCGGCCTCTCGGGCAAGGAGGCGCCGCTGGCACTGGTGGGCGAGGGGTTTGGCACTACGGCGCAGTGGCTGGGACTGGCCGTGTTCGTGCTGGTTTGCGTGGGATTCTGCCGTCGGGTGCTGGCTGCGCGTTAGTCCGGCCGGCCGTAGCACTCGGCGATATCGCCGCTATCGCAGGTTCCCCTCTTTCGCCTGGCGTGAGAGGGGAGTAGCAGCGATCCGATCAGTCTTCGGCGTCTTCCGGCAGGTCTGGCGACGGCGTCTCGCCCGGCTTGCCACCGATCACATATTTCTCGGACGCCCAGGCGCCCAGGTCGATCTGCTTGCAACGTTCCGAGCAGAACGGACGGAACTTGTTATCCGGCACCCAGGCAACTTCCTTGCCGCAGGTGGGGCATTTGACGACGGCTGGCATCGGAGACTTCAGAAATTACAGAGCTTCAGCAGGAAGGGGATATCGGCATCCACCGATCGGGGCCGCATGTCGCCATCCTGCTGCGTGAACCGTACCCAGAGCATGTACTTGTTGGCGCTCATCTCGGGGATGAAGGCCAGCAGCGATTCGTCCAGGTACACCTGCATGAGCTGGTAGCTACGGCCAGACAGCATCTGCTGATAGCTGCCACCGGTGGCAATGACCTTGCCGCTCTGGCCGGACTCGCGCAGCAGGCGCAGCACAATGCCAGCGCCCATGCGCAGCGAGGCTAGTGGGCGTGCCCATTTGAGGATGTCGGCGCGGCGATCATCGGCGTCGCGATGCTGCCAGGCATAGTACGCAGGCAGATCGAACTCGCAGGTGCCACCGGGGATGATCGCGCGGCTGCGGATGCTGGTCAGCCATTCATTGTCGGCCAGCAACTGGCCGGCCTTGCCGACAGTCTGGCTGAGCGCCGCAATGCCTTGCTCGATTTCGGTGATCACCGCGACCAGCGCATCCTGATCAATCTGCGGATTGGAGCGCAGCGGCGCCAGGGCCTGGCGCTGGCGCTCGAGTTCCTTGATCAGGTCGGTCTTGAGGTCGGCACGTCCCGCCACGTCGATGATCTCGAAAATCGTGGTGATGGCGACGTGATGCTGAAGCGGATGTTCCTGCCCGAGGAAATAATCCAGCCGATCGAACAGGTCCTCCAGGCGCAGGAGTGTCCTGATGCGTTCGTTGAAAGGATATTCGTACAGGATCAAGTCGGTGTCCGTGCTGCGCGCCGGTTGGCGGTTGTTTCAGTCGGGAAGGCGCTTTGGCGCTGTCCGTGCCGCTTTCGCCCATGCAAAGACAACTCGCGCCTGGGTGGAGTTCCTGGCCGGAACTCGTCACACCGCGCATATTTGCCGGCATGTTTCAGCGCATTCTATGCGAGTCAGGGCCCGAGGACAAATCGAATCTGCCCCTATCGGGCATGGGGGATGTCACGGATGCGCCGCGTTTTCGGATGTGTTTCCAGATGTATCCGAAAGCGAGCGATATAGCGCATCGAGCTTCGCGACTTGCGCGTCCAGCGCTTCGGGTGGCCCGTCGTTGTCGATCAGGTCGTCGGCCACGGCCATGCGTTCGGCGCGTGTGGCCTGTCGCCGCATGATCGCCAGTACCTGATCGCGCGTGAATCCATTGCGGGTCATCACGCGGGAGATCTGGGTTTCCTCCTGGCAATCGACTACGAGCACGCGGCCGACCCGCGCGCGCCAGGTACTCGATTCGACGAGCAGGGGTACCACGTAGATCAGGTACGGGTTGTGGCCCGCTTCGCGGATGGCGGTGGCCCGCGCCTCGGTGACCTGGCGAATCAGCGGATGGGTGATGCCCTCGAGCCGGGTCTTGGCCGATGGGTCGGAGAAGACGAGCGCCCGCATCGCGTCGCGATCCATCGCCCCATCCTGGCGCAGGCATCCGGGCCCGAATGCCGCGACGAGCGGCGCGATGGCGGGGCCGCCCGGCGCGGTGATCTCGTGGGCGATGAGGTCGGTATCGATCAACGCGGCGCCGCGCGCGGCGAACATGTCCGCGACGCGGGTCTTGCCGGAGCCGATGCCACCGGTCAGTCCGATTTCCAGCATGGAACAGGGTGTCAGTCAGTCGTGAATGTCGCCAACGATACCAGCTTTGCGTGCAACTGCCGGTTGTCGGCTAGTGTCCGGCCACCAGCGTCAGCGGTACTACATCGGCGCCAAAGAACAGGACAATCAGCCCGGCGCCGACAATGTACGGGCCAAACGGGAAGGTCGTGTCGCTACTCTTGCGGTGGAAGATCAGCATCGCGCCGCCAAGCACGGCGCCGACCACCGACGACATCAGGATCAGGGCGGGCAGTGCCTGCCAGCCGAACCATGCGCCAAGCGCCGCCATCAACTTGAAATCGCCGTGGCCCATTCCCTCGCGGCCCCGCACAAGCTTGTAGAGCCAGTAGACGCTCCACAGCAGCAGGTAGCCCGCCGCAGCGCCGATGACGGCATCCGCCAGTGGCGCGAACAGGCCCTGCAGGTTCAGCAGCAGGCCCAGCCATAGCAGCGGCAGCGTAATCTGGTCTGGCAGAAGCTGGGTGTCGGCATCGATCATGAACAACGCGACCAGCGCCCAGATCATCGCGATCGCAGCCAGCGCCTGCGCCGTTGGACCGAAGTGCCACATCGCCAGGCCGCTGAGCGTCGCCGTGACCAGTTCGACGAGCGGATAGCGGATGCCGATCGGCGTCTTGCAGGCCTTGCAGCGGCCACGCAGGAACAGGTAGCTGATGACGGGGATGTTCTCCCAGGGGGCGATCTGGTGGCCGCACTTCGGGCACGCGGATCGCGGCACCATCAGGTTATAGCGCTCTGGGTGCGGCAACGGTTCATCGCGGATTTCCGCGATGTAGTTGGCCTCGTCGTACTCCATCATCTTAGGCAGGCGATGGATCACCACGTTGAGGAAACTGCCGACCATCAGGCCAACGACCCCTGCCGCGACAATAAGGAAAGCTGGCGGCAACGCCGCCAGCGATGACAGGACAGCTTGCATGCGTTACATCACCCGGCGTTACACCACTTGGCCCAGCTTGAAGATCGGCAGATACATGGCGATGACCATGCCGCCGATCAGCACGCCAAGCACCACGATGATCAGCGGCTCGATCAGGCTCGAGATGGCGGCCACGGCGTCGTCGACCTCGCGCTCGTAGAACTCGGCGACCTTGAGCAGCATGCTGTCCAGCGCGCCCGACTCCTCGCCGATCTGAGTCATCTGCAGCACCATATTGTCGAACACATGGGTGGCCTGCATGGCGTTGGTCAGGCTGGTGCCGATACGCACAGACTGCTCGATTTCGCGCGTGGCATCGTAGTACATCCAGTTGCCGGCGGCCCCTGCTACCGATTCCATCGACTCCACCAGCGGTGTGCCTGCCGCGAACATCGTGGCCAGCGTGCGCGTCCAGCGTGCGACCACCGCCTTGCGGAACAGGCTGCCGAAGATCGGCAGCTTGAGCAGAACCTTGTCGTGCCAGCGCTGCACCTTCTCCGACTTCTTGCGGGCGCGGAAATAGCCAATGATCGAGAAGACTGGCGCGCCGATAACGAGATACCAGTACTGCACGAAAAAGTCGGAGATGTTGATCACGACCATCGTGGGCGCCGGCAGCGAGGCGCCAAAGCTCGAGAACACGCCCTTGAAGGCCGGGATCACGAACAGCATCAGGATCACCGTCACGGCAAAGGCCACGGACAGCACGGCGATCGGGTAGATCATCGCGGACTTGATCTGGCTCTTCAGCGCGATGCTCTTCTCCATATAGAGAGACAGCCGTTCGAGCAGTGCATCGAGAATACCGCCTTGTTCGCCAGCGTCAATCAGGTTGCAGTAGAGCGTATCGAAGTACTGCGGATGTCGGCGGAACGCCGTGGCCATGCTGCTACCCGATTCGATGTCCGAGCGGATGACAGTGAGCAGCTGGGTGAAGTTCGGGTTGGCGTGGCCGCGCGCGATGATGTCGATCGACTGCAGCAGCGGCACACCCGCCTTGAGCATGGTCGAGAGCTGGCGCGTGAAGTAGGCGATGTCCTTCTCGGTAATCTTCTTGCCGCGCGCGCCCTTGCGCTTCTTCATCTTGACGACGGTCAGCCCCTGCTTGCGCAGCGAGGCGGTGACCTCGGACTGGCTCTCGGCGCGTTGTTCGCCCTTGAACGACTTGCCTTTTCGGTCCTTGGCTTCCCACTCGAAGATGTACTGCGTGGGTGCCTTCCGCCCTGATTTCGCCCGAGACGGCGCTGCCGTCCGGGCGCCCGCCGCTGGTGCGCGCGTCGCCATGATTTGACCCCTGAGACTTGTTCTTTGTTTTACGTGTTCGTGGTCGCCAGCACTTCTTCGAGTGACGTGACGCCCTGTTTGACCTTGAGCAGGCCAGCTTCCCGCAACGATAGCACGCCTTCCTTGCGCGCCTGTTCGGCAATCTGCAATGCCGTGCCGTGCGACAGGATGATCTGTTGAATGGTTTCGGTAATCGGCATGACCTGGTAGATACCGCATCGCCCCTTGTAGCCGCTACCGCTGCATCGGTCGCAGCCCACCGGGTGATAGGGCTTCCATGTGCCGTCGAGGTCTGATTCCTGGAAGCCTGCGTCGATCAGCACCTGCGGCGCCAGGTCGCCCTCGCGCTTGCAGGTGCAAAGCCGGCGCGCCAGACGCTGCGCGGTGATCAGCAGGACCGACGAGGCGATGTTGAACGGTGCCACGCCCATATTCATCAGGCGTGTCAGCGTGGTCGGCGCGTCGTTCGTGTGCAGCGTGGACAGTACCAGGTGACCGGTCTGCGCGGCCTTGATGGAGATGTCGGCCGTCTCGAGGTCACGAATTTCGCCGACCATGATCACGTCGGGATCCTGGCGCAGGAACGATTTCAGCGCGGCGGCGAAGGTCAGGCCGGCCTTGTCGTTCACGTTGACCTGATTGATGCCGGGCAACTGGATTTCGGCCGGATCCTCCGCCGTGGAGATATTGATGTCGCCCTGGTTCAGCATGTTCAGGAACGTATAGAGCGACACAGTCTTGCCGCTGCCGGTCGGGCCAGTCACCAGCACCATTCCGTACGGTCGCTTGATCACTTCCTGCAGCAGTGCCTTCTGCTGCGGCTCGTAGCCGAGTTGGTCGATGTCGAGCTTGTCGGACGACGAATCGAGAATCCGCATCACGATCTTTTCGCCGAACAGCGTGGGCAGCGTGGAGACGCGGAAGTCGATCGCCTTGTCGACGGTCTCCTTGCCATCCTTGTCTTTCGGCATCGAGATCAGCAGCTTCATCCGGCCGTCCTGCGGCACGCGCTTTTCCGAGATGTCCAGGCGCGATAGCACCTTGATGCGCGTGGCGATCTTGTCGCGGATATCGAGCGGTGGCCGCGCGACTTCCTGCAGCACGCCGTCCACGCGGAAGCGAATGCGGTAGAAGAACTCGAACGGTTCGAAGTGAAGGTCCGACGCGCCGCGATGGAAGGCTTCCGTCAGCAGCTTCTGCAGGAAGCGCACCACCGGCGCGTCGTCGATGTCGTTGGCGCCGGGGACCTTGCGCGCGCTTGCGGCGGCCACCGGGTCATAGTCGATCATCTTCTGCGCCGTGGGCGTCGGCAGGGCGTTCTTGAGCGTGCCAAGTGCCTCGCCGGCGGATCGGACATGCTTCATCAGCTTGTCGTGTTCGACGACGACCGTTTCCACGGGCAGGCTGAACTTCTGGCGGATCACCTCGACGCCGGCCTGGTTGGCGGGATCGGACATCGCGACGATCAGGCGGTTTTCCCGACGGCCCAGCGGCAGGAGCCGGTGCGCATGGAACTCGCGGTTGCCCGAGAGTGCCGACGGCACGCGGCTGAGGTTGTATTCGGAGAGGTCGAGCAGCGGGAGCTGGTACTTGTCGGCGGCGAACACGGCGACGTCATGGGCGGACATGGTGCCGCTGCCAATGATCTCGTCGATCAGCTGCGTCTTCTTTTCCCGGGCCGATTGCTCCAACTGGGCAAGCAGAGCCGGCGCGATCCGCCGGCTCTGGGCAAGCGCGAGGCCTAGTGTCATGGCGAAATACTGTGCAAGGTGCGCGCGTTCGGGCTGGTGAACGGCGGCGCGGTTGACTGCGGCGGGATCGGCGGGGGCATGTGTCCCGGACCGGGGCAGTTTGCCGCTGGGGTCACTTTTTGTAAAGCTCGGTTGCGCGCGCGTTGGCGTTTGTGCGACAGCGGCGCAACCCTACTTGCGCGGGGCGGGGGAATCGACGCGAAAAAGGGCGCCGTGGAGGGTGCCGTGGCCGGGGTGGGCCACAAAGCAAAAAGCCGGATCCACATGCGAGGATCCGGCTTTTTTGAAATCTGGTCGGGGTGAGAGGATTCGAACCTCCGGCCTCTACGTCCCGAACGCAAAATTCAAGCCCTGGAACAGGTTTTGCTTTATTTTAGCACATCTATAGAAATCAACAACTTGTGCTGATTTTCGTCTCGTTGCGCGCAGCTGCGCGCACCCCAAATTTCACATGGAAAAATGCCCCGTTGGCACAGATTTGGCACAGATAATTTTTTAGCAGGGCGCTACGGCAGTCGAAATTTGGCTCGGCGGCGTGGTGGTTTTCGAGCGTTCGGAAGCGGTGCCCATGCCGACGTCGTGTTCGAGGCCCGCCTCTGACTTTGCGCGCAATCGTGGCGCCGACTCGGCCGAATTCGGCGACCGCCGATGGCTACTGCGGGCGTCCCCGGTCAATCCAGTCCTGCGTTTTGCCGATGGGGAGGCGGTAACGGGCGCAGTTGTAGGCCTCCAGGTGTGCGAGCTCCATGTTCAGCATGGCGCGAAACGCAGCCGCATCAGCCTCGGGGACCTGAACGGTTTCCACGGCCGGCGCGAGGCTCATCCCGAAGAAGACAATCTGCCGAATCACCTCGCCGAGTTGTTCGCGGTAGCGCACCCGCAACGGGTCCGGTCCGCCCATGGCTTCGACGACGGCTTGATACTTGGCAATGGAACGGCGGTAGGTCCAGTCGAACAGTTCGACTGCGAGGGTCACATCCAACCGTTCATAGACGCCCAACATCGCCAGCGCGTAGTCGGTCTGGCCCACATCGAGGAAGGACAGCGGCGAGCAGTTCGCCAGCATCAGCGGCATGTTGGCCGCCAGGCGGCTGGTACGCTTGTTGCCGTCGACGAAGGGCTGCAGGTAAGCGAGATTGACCCACAGGAAAAACGCGGCCTCGACCGGATTGCGGATGGCCCGCGCCTTGTCGACGATGTCGTGCAGCGACTCTTCGAGCAGATTGGGGACCTGGCTCGGCACATAGACCGTGTCCTGGATGTTGACGATGGCCCCGAGGTCGGCAGGGTCCGGCAGCAGGTCGCGCATGAGCAGACTTTGCAGGTTGCGCACCACCGGAACAGTGGTGCCCTCGGTGGGCACCGCGTCCACCATGAATTCGATGGCGTCCTTGTGGTTGAGCAGCATCGTTGCGTCCAGGTCATCGCCCTCGGAGCGGCCCTTGACGAACAGCGCGCGCGTATCCAGCAGGCTCTTGCGATTGCCCTCGAGCCGGGACGAATACCAAGACAAGTCGATGAGCAACTGCTCCAACACCTTGCGGGCATAGGTCCCGGCGGGCTGCTGGTCCTTCGACCTGCCTATCTCGTAGAGCTGCGTGGCCAGCGCGGCGGGCAGCAGGCTGGAGACGTTGGGCTGGTAGTTGGCGACGAAGGTGCGCTGGTAGGAAACCGGATGGCGCGTGCCCAGTGGCGCCGACAGCGCGGTGATGAGCTGACGTCCCGCGCTGCTCCAGGCCGGCGAGGCGAATTCTTCGCCACTCGCGACCGGCTGGCTGGCTGGCGCCTCCGGCGAAACGGGCAACGCTGGCACGCGATAGGTCACGGACCGGCCGGCGCCTTGACGCTCAAGGGCGCCTGTTGCCACCAGATGGGCCAATGCTCGGTTGACGGTCGGTCTAGGGCGGCCGCTCCGGGCCTGAATGGTACCCGCCGACACGCCTGCGGAACCCGCCTGCTGCTCGCGCGCGATGTACTCGAGGATGGTCTCTGGAAGCGATTGGACCGACATGAACTCTCACCGTTGATAAGCTTATCGAAATCTTATCATTGTGGTGATAAGTTTGTTCGGTTTTGAGTAGATTCCGCCGAGTTGACTGGAAAGTTTCTCACAATCTTGTCAGGGGCCGAGAAGCTTATCGACGGTGATAGGCTCGTTCAGCGAGGGCGATGTCGGACCTCGTGCCCGTAGCCGCACCAAGGCAAGCCTCCGACTTTGCGGGCATGAGGCCCGCTTGCCGTAGCTCGGACCCGCCGTCGGGCAAGAGGCTAAAACTGATGTCTGCACTGAGAGTTGTCCATTGGAACTGCTCTCATGTCTGTGACTCCCTTCACACCGATGACGAAAGAAGATGTTGCCGAAGTCATTGGTGTATCCATCCGTACCATCGAAAACCTAGTCAAAGCGGGCAAGATGCCTGCCCCTGGCCATATCGGCGGCCGTGTGCTTTGGCATCCGCAGGTCTTTTACGCCTGGCTGGATAAAGCGCTGCGCGCATCGTGTTCAGTAACCGAAGCGCCTGAGGTTTCGGGGCACTCCCACGAGACCCCTGACGCCAGGCAAATGGATGCGCGAGGGAGCGACACGGTGCTGCAACCAGATTCGCTAGCGCCGTTCATGTCTCCAGTGTTCAAGGATTGCACTGACACGGGCGACAAATTCCGCCCAACTTCGAAGCCCAACACTGCCAAGGCCCCCAAGCTGAGTGCGAGCGAGCGCATGAAAGCGCGCCAGGCCCGGAAGCTTCGATTGGATGAGGCTGATGAGGCCGATTGAGGCGAGAAACTGACCGATTGCCGCGAGGGCCCGCTCCGTCGAAGGAAGCGGCCCCAATCGGGGCCGCTGAATTACTTGATTGGGGGTGGCTTGCGCTTACGCGCTTGAACCGGTGTTTGCCCCAGTGCTTGCAAGGCGCGAATGATTGTGCTGTAGCTCCCCCGCCCCAGCTCCAGTCTGACGTTCACCGGGCCGATTGGCCGTCCCTGTCGTTGTAGCGCTTCGCAAGCCTGCCTCACATCGTCGACAGTAATGCCAGGGCGTCCGCCCACGTTCCGTTGGTTCTTCTCCATTGATGACCTCGTGCCTTCGACCCACGTCGAACTCGTTTCGTATAGGCACCGATGTCTTGTGCTGCGCCGGTACGCGGCAAGCGCAGCGCTGTCACCTCGCTAATAACTACGCAGTGGTCGCCCGAAAGGGAGGTTTCGTAATGGAAATTCGTTGCATCGCTGGGCGCTCGCGCAGACCATGCCAATTGGATTGGCGACAGCGAGAAGAGGACAAATTGAGCGAACCAGTGAACTACGTACCGGCCACTACGCGGGCGGTAATCACGCAATTTGGTGGGGCGCTGTCGGTGCAACTCGGTAGACGACGTGTCGTCGTGTCAGCTCACGAGCTGCCGGGGGAGGTGGAATGGCGTGTCGATATGCTGAACTGGTATGCGGAACGCCTTGCTTTCAATGCTGTTTCATTGGCACCTCAGGCACGTAACGCCATGCTGTCGTACGCGAGGGCAGTACTCGTTAGCGAGAGCGGGCTGCATCCGATGGAGGCGGCCGCTGTTGTGGCATCGTCAAGCCAAGTTCTTGAGCGCTTAGGCTTCCCCAGCATGTCTGGCTCGGCCGAGGCCTTTATGCGTGTCGATGAGCGTCTTGATAGAGCATGGGATGCGCTGCAACGCCGCGCCAGCCGCATCTTCGCGGCATGCCGCTAGGGATAATTCATGTCGATATGGCAGTCGCGGCCCGTCGCCGAAATTCCCGCAGTCACGCTGGTCAGTTGGCGAATCATGAAGACCCACGTGGGTGCGGTACATCTGGTCGGCATTCGCCCCGAGCGAGGCACGGGACGTGTCAGTTCAGTGGTCGTCGCGCTCGATTTGGATGGGCGCTTCGCCGTCACGCTCTCTGGCCGACGATACACGCTCGAAGGACCTCCTGGGGCCGATGAGGAGGGCGATGCCGATTATGTCTGGGCATCGTGGTGTCATGTGAATCGCGTGACCGGGTATCGAGATGTCACCGACGAACTGCTTGCGGGCTCACCGTAGCGAAGGACATCCTTATGGCGACTGAAATCTGTTGCTGGGGCTACACCGGTTGGCTCACTCGGCGCTGCGTCGGCTACGAGATGTCGGGGTATATCGACGGCAATGAACTTCACATTATCTCGGGTACACCTGACTCGGCAGAGAGGGCGTTTTGCCACGCTGCCCGACGGGCGTGGTTGTACCGGCAGTGGCGAGCTCTCAGAGGGCTGCCGGACCGCGACTCCGCGCCGTCGAGTTCTGCTGACACCTACCGCGACGTCTCTCTCGCCCGTGTGCTTGTCGTCGCACTGAAAGCCGTTGCGGCGGCAGCGATATGCCGAGCGCGCCGGGTTCTATCGAAAATGTGCGATGGCACTAAGCGGCTCTGCGGCTTCTGATTCTGCATAAGGCCGTAGAAAACGCGCATCTTTGCAGAGCGAATAGCGCGCTGCACCAAGTTCCTGTGCTCGCCATCCCTCCTTCTTTGCCAGGAGTGCCGGTAAACGAAGGAACCTCCCCTGCGACACATCCATTCTCGGCCGTACCGCTCCAACAAATTTCGGTCATTCCTTCAATATCCTGCCGAACGGGACGTGGTGCGGACGCGAAATGCTGTTCGTCCGGATAGCGCCTGCGCTCTGCAAAAATGCGGCGAAAGATTAAGCCTAGCTGAACCACATGCATACTAAGTTAGCGCAAAAATTTCTGCGCAGAAATTTCTCGCACTCGAAAAGAAATATTCTGAGTATGGGGTGTGCCGGTTCAATGTTGCCAAGCGCAACAGCTTCTGGTTCATCGCGGTAGGTAACGCCAGGGTTGGAAAAGGGGGGGCAGTGCCCCGGCCATCATTCTCTGAATGAGAGAGCTCCCGCATTTTTGTGACATTCTGAGCATCCATAAGAACGGCGGGGTGGGAGGTTGTGAGAAATTTCATATTTGTATTCTGTTGATTGAAGCTGTTTGAATTTGAGGGGCTTTCTTGATGCTTTTGACTGTAATAGTCTGCTGATTCTTGCTTCGCTGCTCGTGCAAGAGATTCTCAAATAACGACTTATTAAGCCATGATTCAAGACTGTACGATTGCTTCAAAATTTAATCGAAATATCGGGAGGCTCTTTGGCGCCAACGAGCTCCTCGGCACTCACTTGATGGTCGCGCGTCGAGAGCGAGTCGAGTATTACGCGCCTGATTTTGCGAATTGGGTCACTGCGTTGCGCATGCACAATCAAGCCGTAGTTGGCAGCACCACCATGGTGGGCGGACTCATGCCAATCAGTGTCTTGGAAGACCTGAGAGTCTTCGGGATGTCGGACATGGTCTTGGTGTTGTTGCTATCAGATAGCTTTGAACCTGCCCTTCCATCACTCGTGTTGCAGTCCCCGGAAGTCTTCAATGTGGCCAGTGTTGATGGCTTGACGTGCGACACGGTTCTCGGGTGGGGTGCCACCCTTGACGAGGGAGCGAAACATCATTTCTTCATTTCGGTGCATTCGCTGGTCCATTTTCTCAATGACAGTGCCGGGGGCGAGGAAGAGAGGCCAGCTTTGAGCGTCATTTTTCTCGCAGGAGGGAGTATCGGATTTGGTGCCTTTTCCCTGGGAGAGGGCGACCTCGAGCAAATCCAATGCGCTGCCATTGCCGCGCAGGCCATGCCGTACACGGCGGAGGAAGAGAGTGTCCCAGCGCAAATGGATGCGGGTAATGCAGAGGAAGCGAACCCCTGGGAGACGGGGCCATGGCTATCCCCGTCTGGCCTATTCCTGACCCAACTCAGCGTATATGCCACCAATTAGTCATCAGGAGACGTGGAGCTGATGGGGCAACCCTTGAGGCATTACGCCTCAGGGTTTCGTAGTCGCACGCTGTGTCGAGCCAAGGATATCGTTCACATCCGGTTTAAGGTCGCGCCGAGCAATTCGCCCATCCGCTTGACGCCATCGCCTGAGCGCATGCCGGAGTAGTGCTTCTCAACCGTAGATTCTCGGTCATTTAAGACGAGGGCGGCCGTCTTGATATCGCCGTCTTCGCTCTTGAGGATGGCAGTCGCCACGATGTGTCGGAACGAATGCGGACCGATGCCGTCGCACCGCCATAGATACTTCTTGGTAATGGCATGTACCCTGCGACTCAGGTACAAGGAAGGGAAATGCTCAGAGTCGAGCGTAGCGTCGTCCGCTTCCTTGGCATTCATCCCAGAACGGGGGCGTCCCGTCTCCGCGACCAGGAAGACCAATTCGGTCGGCGAGCGCATCAACGACTCACGATGGCGGAACAGATAGCGCTCCAGGTCAAGTGTTGCACTAGTATGGACCGGGGCATCGTAGTCGCGCACAGCCGGGCCTCGGCGGTTCTTCAGTAGGTGCTTCGGGACGAAAATCCACCAGCTGCCGTCAGTACGCTTGTAGAGCGCCGGACGGTCGTCTGGCTTGCGGCCGTCGACGAATTGGTGCGAGTAGCAAAGCGTTGCGATGTTCCGAATGCGAAGCGAATTCGTTGTCAGCAGTTTGATGAGCAGAATGTCGCGTGCCCAGATGGCTTCGTCGGCAGGTTTTCCAACGGGGCGGTCCAGACGCATCCGTTGCACCATGTCGGCGACCGCCTCAAGCGGGTCAGCGAGCTCGATGACCGAGGTCAGCGGTTCGAAGGGGTTGCGGCTCGGTCTCACTTGAGAGCGCAATGCCTTCTGCAGGCGCGAGCACACTTCATGCTGCTTACGACAAATGTCCTGCCAGTTCAATGAGTGGTATCGGACGGGCAGGCTCGTCTGAAGGTCGGGGCGCTGGAAAAGGTATCCATCGACGGGACGAAGCATCCAATTCATCAGCCCAAAGAATTCGAGAATGGAATTGTTGTACTTGCCGTTCCCTCGGCTCTTGACCCATTCGCAGTACCGTTTGACGAAGCCAGGGACCGTAAGCCACGCAAGCGTCTGAAGCTCTTCCTCCGGGATATCCGCGCCGCCTTTGTGAGCGGGCCGAGCCATCCAACCCAGATAGCCGGCCACTTTGGCCCACCCGGCCTTGGCGGAGGGTACCTCGATACCGTTACAGAATGACCACCATGTGGCAGCTGTTTCCTTCACGACAGGGATTGGAGCGAATGACCATCTCCCGGCTTCCGAGCGCAAGAGCTCGGGAATCAGGTCCGTCTTATAGGACATCAGGTCCATCCATTGTCGACGAAGCGGTGACGACTCGGGTGGCTTGAGCCAATAGTGGTCCTTCGTCCGCCTCGCAAGCGTCTGCCGGTATTCGATAGGTGTGGCTTCACCTGCATGGACGTGCCGCCGAGAGGATTTACCCAGACCGGCGAGCGAGACGAGGCTGTCGCGTTGAAGGCCAAAGAAATGCTCCAGCCGATAGACATAGGTGAGGCTGACGGACTGCGGCTTTCGCCCCTTAAGCCATCCGCGAAGCATATCGACCGGTACGCAGGTCTGGCGGGCGACCAGCTTCGCAGGAAGGTCGCCGACGAGCTTCCGTACCTCGGCTTGGAATGGAGCAGGTTCGTCATTGTTTGCCGCGCAGATTTCGTCGTAAATGGTGACGGCGCCTTTCCAGGGCGACAGGGCGGCACGGGTGTTCGAGATGCTGCGGCTGCTGCGCCCCTGTGCTTGCTGCTCCTTGACGAGGCGCTCGATGGCGCTTGGTAACTGCGTGCGCATTTCGGAGCCTACGACGTCCGCTTCGGCGATGTGATTTGCTCTCAGGAATGCGCGCAATGCGGTGGCTCGGTTGGCGGCAGTTTGGGGGTTGATTTCCCCTCGTTCGACTTGGCGACTCTGCTCTTCGAGGAGCATCGAGTAGGTCAATGGTTCGTTTGGCATGGTTATCCTTTTCGCCCGAACCATCCGCCGCGTCGTCTGCGAAGCAAGTAAAGCCGACGGGATGAAATACCTGCAATCTTCGTAAGTGCTTGT
This sequence comes from Cupriavidus sp. HY129, assembly GCF_059492215.1. NCBI lineage: Bacteria > Pseudomonadati > Pseudomonadota > Betaproteobacteria > Burkholderiales > Burkholderiaceae > Cupriavidus > Cupriavidus sp. HY129. The sequence goes on along the minus strand of NZ_CP083254.1, from coordinate 3,044,674 downwards.
TTCAGTATGGTTTTTTTGCCCCTGCGCCGACGCACCTTTCTGATTCATGGGTGCGGCAGGTGCAGGTATCAAGATGAGCATCCACGTTGATGATTTGGGCGAATTAATTCTTCGCCATCTGTATAGGAGTTCGGTTTAGACCTGAGTGGGTGCGGCCGGTGGAGACCAATACAGGAGCCAGCCAAAGGTAACCGGCGCGTGGCTGCGTCCGTGGTCTGCGGCACCAGGAGTCCTGACTCGAGCATAGCTGCTGGCAGCACGTGGCGGGCAAACAAGGCCTTCACGTGCTGCCAGCATGGATTACGCTTTTTTGAGTCCAAGGGAAGTCGAGGCCCTCGGGGATGGCCGTCGGACGTATGCTCTCAGTGGGCAAACTGCTCGGTTCCGTGGGCGCCGAGTTAACGTGGACGATGTAACCGCCAGCAGCCCATGCTCCCGTCTCTCTGTTCTGTTTTCAACAAGCGAACGCGGCAGACAGTGACCATTGTCTAACTACCATATCTAGTCTATGAGCCCGGTCGCCACTCAAGTCGTCGTTGATGACGATAACCTTACGGTAGTTCTGCAGGACGGTCGCCAACTTCGCGTGCCGTTGGCTTGGTTTCCCCGCTTGGCTCGAGCCACAGTTGCTCAACGTCAACGCGTCCGCATTTCGAAGTCTGGCAGAGCGCTGCGTTGGGACGAACTCGATGAAGATATCGGCATCGACGGGTTGCTCGCCGGCAGGGGGGATGTGACAAACAACTGAATGTCTGCAGTTGCTTGCTGAGGTTCCCGCTCTACGCTGGGTCTTTGTGCCACACACAATCACCGACGTGTTTATAGGGCATGCAACTGGGGAATCATTCCACTGAGGCACGTCTTCTGAGGGCCAGGGAATGAGCATCGCAGTGACTTTCTCGGCTGTCTAAAAACGGTGTCTACACGTTCGTGAACCACTGGCATGAGTCAATGGTTCCGGACGGAGGAGACGGGACAACCGCCGCGACCGCTCCGAACAAACGCGTTCAGCGGGATTGCCACGAACGCGGCCCTGGGTGCGAACGGCAAGAGGGGGGCAAGCGCAGGACGAGAATCTGCGAATAGTCTAGCCGTATGCGGGGGGTATCGTCGCGACCCGCATGCTCGTGGTTCCTCCGGCTCCGGCGCGGCATACCCATCGGCAAAGTACGAACCGCAGGCAAACCGCCTCGGCTAGGGGGTGCTTTGCTCGCGGAAACCTCCTCACCAACACAGCATATGGGGGTGTTCGTAATAGAAGAAGTGCTGGAGATGAGGTGTTATTAAATAAAATTCGGCCCAGGTCGGGAAGCTCGCTGGCAAGCAATGCGCCGCATCAAGTTTGGCCGCCGCATCTAACAGAGGCTGACCACGACGTCGTCCCGACATCGATGTGTTCCGACGCCCCCGTATGTGCGCGAACGGCCCGACGGCACTCGAGTTCACCCGGCTGATGGCGGAGGAGTACTCGCGCGGGCCCTGAGCGACTCATATAGCTGAGCCGGCCCGAGCAGGATGTCCTTGAGCCCCTCACGCACACGGTCGGACCCCAATGCCTGCGCACTCATGGTGTTATGGGCATCCAGCGCATCCATGATGGCGTGCATCAGCGCATCTTTCAGGTCGGGGGAGTTGGCGAACTGCTCCTTGCTATTGCTCATGGCCTGCTGCGCTAGTAGCTCGTTTTCCAGCAACTTGCCCTTGAGCACGCCGTTCACGTACACGAGCTGGTCGTCATCGGTCAGCTCCCCCTGGAACAGCCCGTTGACCTTCTCGATGATTTCGTCAAGCAAGGCTCGCTGCTTCTCCTGAACCGCGCCGCTGCCGACGGCGTCCATCGGGGCTAGCTTTGGCGCTTCGCCATGGTTCAGGCTCAACGGTTGCCGGCCAGTATTCCGAAGACTGTGGTGGGTCAGCACCACCTTGGACAAATCAACGGTATCGCGCTCGCGGCCGAACTCGAGCAGCGGGATAAGGCGCTTGTAGAACAGGAAGCGCTTTTCGATATCGGTATTGCCGTAATCAAAAATCTGCGACAGGAACGCATAAAGGCGCACGAACGCCCCCATGTCATTCTTGAAGAGGACCAGGGCGTCGAGGGTGTCCTTGGCCGCCTGGGCGGCCTTGTCGTCGTGCTGCGCCTCGGCGGCGGTCTTGTCTTGCTGTGCGGCCTTGTAGCGCTTGAGCAAGCGGTCCGCCACGGGCGCGATAGCGGTGCTCAACTGCGCCTGCGTGCCTTTCGGGTCCAGTTCCACCTTGGCGACTCGTTCGACCTCGAAATCGTCGTAATAGCCGGTGGCGTCGAGCTTGGCGCGCAGGTCATAGACGTGATGCGGGTCGGTGGTGGCCTCCAACTCGGCCGTCTCGTAGTAGGTCTTGAAAGCCTTGAGGATGTCACCGGCGTCGTTGACGAAGTCGAGGATGTAGGTGGTGTCCTTGCTGGGGTGCGCCCGGTTCAGGCGCGACAGCGTCTGCACGGCCTGGATGCCGCCGAGCATCTTGTCGACGTACATGCCGCACAGCAGAGGCTGGTCAAAGCCGGTCTGGAACTTGTTGGCGACGAGCAGCAGGTGATACTCGGGCTCGGCAAAGGCGTCGCGGATATCGCGGCCCTTGAGGCCCGGATTCAACTCCTTGCTGGTTTCGGACACCGGCGCCGGGTAGCTCTCGGGGTCGTCGATTTCGCCGGAGAAGGCCACCAGCACGCCGAGCGGATAGTTTCGTTTCTCGATATAGGCGCGAATGGCCTTCTGCCAGCGCACGGCTTCCTTGCGGCTGGCCACGACCACCATGGCCTTGGCCTTGCCCTCGAGCAGGGCTTGCACGTTCTCGCGGTAGTGCTCGACGACGATTTGCACCTTCTGCGCGATGTTGTACGGGTGCAGCCGGACCCACTGCATGATGCCCTTCATCGCAGCGCTGCGTTCGACCTGCTTCTCGTCGTATTCCTGGCCGTCGTGAGCCAGCTTGAAGGCGAGCTTGTAGGTTGTGTAGTTCTTAAGTACGTCGAGGATGAAGCCTTCCTCGATGGCCTGGCGCATCGAATACACGTGGAAGGGCTCGGGCAGCCCATCGGGCCCGGGCCGGCCAAACAGCTCCAGCGTCTTCTGCTTGGGCGTGGCGGTGAAGGCCACGTAGGTCAGCCCCTTGGCACCGGTGCGGGCTTCCATCTGCGCGGCCAGCAGCGCTTCAGTGTCGATTTCGCCGCCGTCCTGCAACTCGGCCCACTCCTCGGCCGACAGCAACTGCTTGAGCTTGGAGGCTGCCTCGCCGGTCTGCGAACTGTGGGCTTCGTCAGCAATGACGGCGAAGCGCTTGCCTTCGGTGGTGGCCAGCTCCTGGGCGGCGCTCATTGCGGCGGGGAAGGTTTGGATGGTGCAGACGATGATTTTCTTGCCATCGTTGAGAGCCTGCTTCAGGGCGGTGCTCTTGCTGCCGTGCTCGTTGGTGATGGTGGCCACCACGCCGGTGGTGCGCTCGAAATCGAAGATGGCTTCCTGCAACTGCGCATCGAGCACCGTCCGGTCGGACACCACCAAGACGCTATCGAACATCTTGCGGTGTTCGGCGTCGTGCAGGTCGGCCAGAAAGTGGGCCGTCCAGGCAATCGAATTGGTCTTACCCGAGCCTGCCGAATGCTGAATCAGATAGCGCTGTCCCGCTCCCTGGGCCAGCACGTCGGCGACCAGTTTGCGCGTGGCGTCGAGCTGGTGATAGCGCGGAAAGATGACGGCCTTGAGCTGCTTCTTGTCGTCGCGCTTGCCAATCAAATAGCGGTGCAGGATGTCGAGCCAGCTATCGCGGGTCCAAACTTCTTCCCATAAGTAGGCAGTGGCGAAGCCGTCCGGATTTGGCGCGTTGCCGGCCGCACCGGCATTGCCCCTGTTGAACGGCAGGAAGTGCGTGGCCGGCCCAGCGAGCCGGGTGGTCATCATCACCTCGGTCTGGCTTACGGCGAAGTGCACCAGCGCCCCACCGGGGAAGCTCAGCAGCGGCTCCGCCTGCCCCCCCTTGGGCTGAGGATGACGGTCAAAGCGATACTGGTCCACCGCATCCTGCACGCTCTGGGTGAAGTCCGACTTCAGTTCGGCGGTGGCAACGGGGATGCCATTGACGAACAGCACCAGGTCCAATGCGTCCTGGGGGTGGTTCGGCGAATGTCGAACCTGGCGCACCACGCGCAGGCGGTTGGCGGCGTAGTGCTGCTGGATGACCGGGTTGATGGCGAGTGCGGGCTTGAACTGCACCAGGGAGAGTGGCTCCTTGAGCCCCAGCATTTCGACGCCACGGCGCAGCACATCGAGCGTGCCACGTTCATTGAGGCTCTTGCGCACCCGCTCGGCCAGGCGCTCTTGGAGGGCGGGGCCGTGGGTCTTGGTCAGGCGCTGCCAGGTGTCGGGCTGGGTAGTCTCAATCCACGCCAGCAGGTCGGGCAGGAAAAGCGCGCTAGCGCGGTCATAGTGCGCCGCATCGCCTTCGGCATAGAGCCAGCCATTGCCGGCCAGGGATTGGCAGATTTCTGCTTCGAAGTGGTGTTCCTGGTGCAGGTTGCTCATCGAGGTCCCGTATGCATTCGATATTGTTCTTGGATGGGGCGAGCGGAGGCGCCCTCTAGCCTTCCACGTAACTGCGCTCTATCAGCGGCTTGGCGCGCTCCAGGTCCGCCAGGGTGCGCAGTGTCAATTCGACGTCACCGGTGCCCCAGTGGCCGACCTCGCTGACGTCACGGCTGAAGCCGTCTTCCAGCGCGACCGACGCCGGGTCGAGCTTGAGCGTGATGAGCAGGCGGTTCGGATAGGCAATGACGCAGGCAAAGTTCTTCAGGCGCCGGAAGGCGGTATAGAGCTTCAGGCGTTTTTCCTGCACGTCGTCGCCCAGCGCAAGCAGAAGGCTGCACGTTTGGGCGTACAGGTCGCGAATCTCGGGCGTGGCCAGCGCGAGCTGCTCGTCCAGCGACTTGTCCTTGCCTGCCGCCTTGGGCTTTTCCTGCTCAGCGGCTATCTCGGCCGACGCAGGCTTGACCGCAGTGGCGTCCGGCACGCTCTGGGCGTTCACCAGTTCGAGCAAGAGCAGGTCGTCACCGAACAGCTTGTAGCGAATCAGCTCGATATTGCGCGGTATCTGCTGCACAGCGTGCTGGTCGTAGCGGGTGAAGTCGGCCGCGATGCACAGCAGGCGCGTGCCAGTCCACTCGATTTGCTCGGCGACGTCCTTGCCGAGCTTTTCCATCACCAGCCAGCGGAACTCTGCCTGGTGGTCCAGCAACCAGTCCAGGTAGAACAGCCCCTGGTTGATGACGTTCTCGTTGCTGTGACGCTTGTACTCGATGATGACGGGGCAGCCGTTTTCGTCCAGGCCCAGCGAGTCGATGCGGCCCTTGTGGGTCTTGCCGGTAGCATATTCGCTGGCAAGGAAACGCACGCCGAGGAAGGTTGGCATGTTCGCCTCGATGAGGCCCTGCAGTTGCTTCTCCAGCTTCGCGGCTTGGCTCGGTAGCTCGCTTGCGGTGCCGTTGGAGAGGCGGAACAGCTGGATGTCGCTCATGCGGCCAGTTCCTCTTGCTGTGCCATTGCGTCGCGCACGTCGATTTTTCCGGTCACGGCGGCGGCAATCAGCGCCCTGCGGCGCTCCTTGAGCAGGGCGATGGCGCGTTCGGCTTCAGCTTTGAGGCCGTCAAGCTTGGATGACTCTTCATCCACGAATGCAGCGATAGCGCACTGCTCACTGAGGTCCGGAACAGGAATCCGCAAACGTCCCAGCTGGTCGCACGTGATAGCTCCTTTTGTGCTGCCAGCACCCTCACTCTCAGTTCGCAGGTGGTTGTACGCGGCTTCCAGGACACGAAGGATGTAAGCCACAAAAAGTTGCTGCTCGTCCGGCTTTATATAGGCCAAGTGCTGGTTGAGCGTCGCGGTAAAGGCGAGACGCGTCGCCATGCCCCTAGTCTTGCCCTGTCCGGTAATGCCGACTAGCACTGCAGGCGGCTCAATGATGGGAAGATGGCATTCCTCTAATGCCAGTTGTGTCACGAACTGTTCCGCTTCCGTGACTTCATCCTGGTTCACCACTGAGCTATTGAGCCAAGGAAAACCATCGCTTGTCCAATAGGCCGGGTTATCGCGGTTGGGCGTGGAGCCATTGCCAATACGACCAAGTAGTTTGAGTGGGCAGGTGCGCCAATGCGCCGGCACCTTCCCCAGCCACGCTACGCCGGAATCCTTCATCGGCGCATTGGGGTTGAGGCCACGAGTAACGGCGTGCAAGATGGTGGCCTGGCGCTTTTCTGCCAGCAGGGTGAGGAGCTTTTCCTGCTCGTCAATCAGCGCGTCAATCTTGCCGGTCTCGCCGAGGAGGAAGTCGACTATGGACTGAGCTTCGGAAATCGGCGGCAAAGGGACTTTGATGTCGAGAAAATCGCCTGTGTTTATGCGTAGAAACGCAGTACCCATCCCTCGACATCTAGTAAAGAAGACGCCTGCCATGATGTCGGTACTAAACATTAAACTCAGGTATTGACTGAACCCCGGTTCCAGAAATTCAAAAGTGGCGTAATCCGGGCTCACTTTTCCGAAGTGACGAGATAGTCCAAAGACTCCATTCCACGCCTGCATCTTGTTCATCACAAGCTGCCCCGAATACACAAGTTTGTACTTGCCGTAATCATTCGATTCAGCAGCACCTTGCTCAAGCTGAGCGCGGCTTACTACGCCCAAGGACTTCGACAATCCAAGCAGTTCTGCCTCTCGGTCGCCGGCTCTCTCATCGGTCTCGCGCAGAAGGGTCTTTAGCCGAGGCATTTGCCAATGAGCCGGAAGTTGCTTCAACCATTCCACGCCACTGTCTCTGTACGCAGGAAATCTTGGGAAGCTCATTCCGCCAACTCCTCGAGCATCTTCATGATGTTGGCGGACACAGCCTTCAGTTCCTCGTCAATCTCGTGCAGGCTGCGCGGCGGCTCGAACACGTAGAAGTGCCGGTTGAACGGAATTTCATAGCCGACCTTGCTCTTCTCCTCATCAATCCAGGCATCCGGCGCGTGCGGCAGGACTTCACGCTTGAAGTAGGCGCCGATGTCCTCCGAGAGCGGCACGTTTTCGGTGTCACGCAGCGCGCTATCGGCCTGCGGCTTGCCCTTCTGCTTGCCTTTGGCGCCGAGCACGACCTGGCCGCTCTCGTCGCGCAGCGGGCGTTCGACGGAGATGGTGGTGTAACCGAAGTCCTCGTTGCGGAAGATGCGTGCGATGGGCACCCGTTTGAGCCGGCCACCCTCTGGCGTGGCGGGCGGGTTGTCGGTGCTGGCAACGAGTTGCGGCTCCCCAACGGGCTGGCCGGCGGCGTCGAACAGGCTAACGAGTTCGGCCTCGGTGAAACCGCCGAACAGGCGCGTCACCGTATCGATATGGTCGTTGCTCATCTCCTTGCGCTTGCTGCCTAGGCTCTTGCGCATCTTCTGCCAGAAGCTCGACGCATCAATCAGTTGGACGTAGCCCTTGCGGTCATCCGGCTTTTTGTTCGACAGAATCCACACATAGGTGGCGATGCCGGTGTTGTAGAACATGTCGGTCGGCAGGCCGACGATGGCCTCCACCAGGTCGTTCTCCAGCACGTAGCGGCGGATTTCGCTCTCGCCACTACCGGCGCCACCCGTGAAGAGGGGCGAGCCATTGAGCACGATACCGAAGCGGCTGCCGCCTTCTTGTGCGGGACGCATCTTGCTGATGAGGTGCAGCAGGAACAGCATTGAGCCATCGGACACGCGCGGCAAGCCCGGCCCGAATCGGCCGTCAAAGCCCTTTTGCTCATGCTCCGAGCGCACAGCCTTCTCGACCTTCTTCCACTCCACGCCAAACGGCGGATTGGAGAGCATGTAGTCGAACTTGCGCCCGGTGTGGCCGTCGTCGGAGAGCGTATTGCCCGAGACGATGTTCTCGACGGGTTGGCCCTTGATGAGCATGTCCGCCTTGCAGATGGCGTAGGACTCGTCGTTCAGTTCCTGTCCAAACATGGACAGGCGCGCGGCCGGGTTGTGGTCCAGCAAGAATTCGCTTGCCACCGACAGCATGCCCCCCGTCCCGGCGGTCGGGTCGTAGATGGCACGCACCACGGCATTGCCCGGCGTGAGCACATCGTCATCCTCGATGAACAGCAGATTGACCATCAGCCGGATGACTTCGCGCGGGGTGAAGTGCTCCCCGGCGGTCTCGTTGGAGATTTCGGCGAACTTGCGAATCAGCTCTTCGAAGACCAGCCCCATCTGGGCGTTGTCCACGGTCTCCGGGTGCAGGTCGATATTGGCGAACTTCTCGGTCACCAAATAGAGCAGGTTGGCCTTGGCCAGCCGTTCTATCTGGGTATAGAAGTCGAAGCGCTCGAAGATGTCGCGCGCGGCCGGCGAAAATCCCTGGACATACGCGTACAGGTTCTGCCGGATGTGGTCCTGGTCGCCCAGCAGCTTGACTAGGTCAAGTGGCGAGGTGTTGTAGAACTTGGCGTCTCCGACCTTACGCAACAGGAAAGGCTCGGCGTTGAGGCCAGCCTTGGTCTTGGCCTCGAACTCGGCCAGCACGGCCGTCTTGGTGGGCTCCAGCACGCAGTCCAGGCGGCGTAGCACAGTGAACGGCAGGATGACGCGGCCGTACTCAGATTGCTTGTAATCGCCACGCAGGAGGTCGGCGACGGACCAAATAAAGGACGATAGCGCTTGATGGTTCATGTGTCAGGAACGATGCCTGCTAATTGTGGGTAGCGATAGCCGGGCGCACATAAGTGAGGACTGACGTGCGATGCGGGTGTCGCTGCAAATGTGATGGATTTTACCCGGGTGGTAGCAGGTCAGGGGTTATCCCGGCTTCACTTGGTCGAGGTGGTCGGAGGCGTTGTGTGACGGTCACTCTCCAGCACCCCACCTCACCAACATGGCATTAAAAAACCCTTCCTATGAAAGAGTTCTCCGATTGGACGTCCCTCCGATGTCGATGCGATACGCCCCCTTCGGGGAATTTTTGAAATATCGAGGACCGCTATGTTTCCTTAAAATTCAAAAATGCGTAAGCGATGTTTTTACGCGGTACGCGCTCGTCACCGGCGAGTGAAATATTGACGGCCGTTTCATATTTACAGGCAGCAGGCAGTACGATAAAGTCTACGCATTGTAAAGACAAAGTGTAGGCAGTGCCGTTATGCACGAGCGAAAGACCGAGGCTATCAACTTGAGGATGTCGCCAACGACGAAGGAGCTCCTTCGTCTGGCAGCAGGGGCTGAGCGGCGCACGCTCTCCAACATGCTGGAGGTCCTGATTCTGGACTACTGCGAGCGTCACAGCATTCGCGCGGACGTTTTGCCTGAGGCGCCGGTTGATGCGCAGGACATCGAAGCTCGGTGAGCTTACTGGTAACGAGTTGAACATACACACGATTTATGGAGAAGAAAAGCAAGTAATGGCCCGTTCTCTAGCATATGAGCCGCGTTACGCTTTGAACGCGATTTGTCCCTACTTCACGATGTTTCCGCTGGAGTACCCGCTTCGGGTGCTGAAGAAACACAAAAAGGAAAGCGCGACTGTCATGGACCCGTTTTGCGGCCGTGGCACGACCTTGTTCGCTGCTCGAACTCTTGGCCTTGCTTCGAGGGGTATCGATGCTTCTCCTGTGGCTGTGGCAATTGCAAAGGCAAAACTGTGCAGAGTTAGCACGGAAGATGTTTTGCGGTTGGCCGAGTCGTTCATCGAAGAAGTGCAGCCTACCTCTGTGCCGGACTCGGAATTTTTCCAGCGCGCATTTAATAGCAGGGTCCTGGAGAAAATCTGTGCCATCCGTGAAGGACTTCTATACACGGAAGAGGAAACAAATGAGGTAGTTCTGTTGCGGGCTGCGATGCTAGGGTGCCTGCATGGCCCCATGAGTAAGAATTTGGCGGCCCAGTCGTATTTCTCCAACCAGATGCCTCGGACGTTCGCCTCCAAACCGGACTACTCCGTTCGTTACTGGAAGAAGAACAAGATTAAACCTCCGGCTGCCGATGTCATTGCTGTCTTGCGCCGAAAATTATCCCGGATTCAAGTGTCCGAGCCTCCGGAGGGAGTATCTCCCGCCTCGGTGATTTGGGGGGATTCGCAGCTTGAAGCAAATTTCGAAGATTCAATCCGAGATTTTTCCGTGGTGGTTACCTCGCCACCGTACTACGGCATGAGGACTTATGTGGAGGACCAATGGCTGCGGAACTGGTTTCTCGGAGGGGCAGACCACGTTCAGTATGGGAACGCTGTGCAGTTAGAGCACGGGGGAACAGAGGCGTTCGCAAAATCACTTGGCCTGGTATGGGGCAACATGGCACAGACGAAGGCAGACCGACTGGACATGTATATTCGCTTCGGGATTATTCCTTCTGCGCAAGTTAATGCGAAGTCGCTGATGCTCTCGTCGTTGGAGGAGTCGGGATTTCAATGGGAGGTTGTCTCGACTAGGGCCGCTGCTACCGCAGCTTCGGGGAAGCGTCAAGCTGAGCATATGGCAGCCAATTCGAAGGCTGCAATTGAATACGATTTTCACGTCAGGCGTACTTAAAAATAAAGGCTGTAAAAGAAATGAGCGCGACAACGTCACCATCAAAGAGGGTGTCAAAGAGCACAATGTCGATGTTTCTCCGCACGCATTGTGACAAAGAACTTTATCTATCACTCTTTGATAAAAAGGCAATGGCGATAGCCGGCTTGCCGCAGCCGGTCAAGCGCCCGGGAATCGGTATCTTGTCGGTGGAAGGGCGAGCGTTCGAGGTGGAAAGAAATGACCAGCTTGTCAGGATTTTTCCTGGGGTGGTCCAGTATTCGAAGGGTGCGAAAACCTACAATGATGTGGACTTGGCTGGTGCGTTGGGAAGAATCACTGCGACGCCAGCGATTATATTGCAGGCGAAATTCTCCATCAGCACCCAAAAAGACAGTGTGCTTCGGAACGTTGGGCTGAAGTCTGCCGACATTTCATGCATTCCGGACATTGCGGACTTCATTCCTGATGTGCTGGTCGTTCGAGCACCGGAAGACGGGGATTTCGAGATACTTCCAGACGGGAGCAGGCAATCTATTGTTGACTTGGTGGAGCAGCGGTTCGCGATTGACATTTTTGATGTAAAGCACACAAGTGAGGCTAACCCGAGTTATTGCGCAGAAATTGCGATGTACGCGCTCATGCTGTCAAATTGGCTGGCAGCACACCCAATCTACAAGGGGCGATTTTACGTAACGACAAATTCGTACCTGTGGACTCGTTTCAAGCAGGGGGATAGCGAGCTGGACCGATTGGAAAGAGCGGGCGGGGCTACCCCTGCCCAGCTGCTAAAGGGACTTGTGGCTGACTCAGAAGATGCAAACCTTCGGTTCTATCTGGCCGCAGTGCGACGATTTCTTGAGGACGTGGCTCGTGTAATCCGTGTTGCCGAATCGGCCCCGAGCAGTTGGAAGGACTTGGAATGGCATGTTAGCGGTTCGTGCGGTAGCTGCGATTGGCTTGGAGACAAGCGACATCTGAGCCGGGCCGACCATCCTGTCGTTGACGCCAATCCGGCTCACTACTGCGTACCAGAAGCGACCAATTCAGGGCATTTGTCCCTTATCCCAGGAATAACGAAGGGGGCCAAAAAAGTTCTCCAGCGCAATCTTGTGCAGACAGCGGTTGACCTTGCCGCCTCCGCTGGACACCCGGCCTTTCAGCAGCACACTGTCCTGAAACGTGACGCACGTCATCTGCCCTCCCGTTCCGCCGCCATTCTCTCAGGGGTCATTGGCAATGACCCTGGAGCGGCTATCGCCTCTCTAGCCAAAAGCGCAAACCTCCTTATTTATGCCAGCGTGAACTTTGATTCGAGTTCGGGCTTGCTCACAGGTCTCGCCCTCTCGGGCATCGCGACCGCTTTTCAAAGAGGGGTAGCGCCGCGTCGCTTTGTCGCAATTCCATATGTGGTCGACCAGAAAAGCCTGAAGGCAGAGTGGGTCGCCTTGGAAGGTTTCCTTAGCCAAATCGCTGATTGGATTGCGACTGCGGAGTCCATGGTGACAGGTACGGTCACCGGGCAAATTCACTTCTGGGAGGAGCGTCAGTTCAAAGAGCTCTGCAACGCGATGGGGCGACATCTTCCAAAGGTTCTCGCCTTAACGGATAGAAAGGCAAAGGCCTTGGCGTGGGTGTTCCCTGCAGAGGAGCTCATTGCGACTGCCGACTCACTCGAGGCGTCAACAATAGTTACGGTTGAAGATATCGTTCGCCGCATGGTGTTCACGCCAACCCCACATGTGGTGACCCTCTTTGACACGGCGGAGCACTTCCCATCCGGTCCGATTCAGACTGTTCGAGACCCCTACTACAGAGAATATCTGAGCAACGGGATTCCGCGAGAGCGCATCTACGAATTGTGGAGCGGTTCCGACCCGGTGAAGCGCGGAGCCACCTCCTACCCAAGAAATACGTTGATTCATCATTACAGCGAGGCACTGGCGAAGCAGTCGAAGGCGCTAGAGTCGATTTGCGAGAGGTTGCGCGCTGAGTACAGCGGTCACTTCAGAGCGAAATCAACACATATTCCGTCGTCGGTGCCGCGAGGTGCCAGTGGAGTTGCTTTTGACGGGAAGCTGTGGGTCTGGTGGGACAATTTGGAGTTTAATGCGTCGCAGCTTGAGGCACACATTTTGATGTCTCTGGACGGTGAGCACCTTGAGGCGTCGTACGAGGCGATACTGCTGAAGAACGGTTCCCCGGTTGCGCCCAGTGCTTCCGTCGCGCCCGGTGTGTACGACTTTGACGTACCTGCAAGTTCGACCGAGGCAAAGTTCAAAGAAGACGGCATGCTCACCCTAGGTAAGCTGGGGCGTCCCGGTATGCCGTTGGAGACAGCGAAAGCGCTTTTGAGAGTTGGTGCCCCCGCGTTCCCCGGTAGTCCCGAGGCACTTTCTTCGCCGCTCTGGTCTCAACTAAAAGCGAAACTCGTGAATTTTGACCGGGCTGCCGGGAAAGCGCGAGTTCAATTGGTCTGTGACATGGAGCCCAGGCTTGTCCCATATCTGGTTGCAAACTCAACCGAGGACTTGCTGCACGATGTATTTCTCCTGGAGCCAAAGAAGCCAAAATTCTTCAATTGGAGTCGATTCAGCCAGGAAATCCTCAAAGAAGTTGGAAGTCCGGCGATTGCGGTGCCAGACCCGAACGCGGCGAATGCGATGGGCATTGCGCCCTCAGCACGGCGCGGAGGGCGTGACCCGGTAAAGCCTATTGCTCGAGTCTTGTGGGATGCCCCGGCTTTAGAGCAAGCGACTGTGGCTTCTGCTGCTTCCTCTACGGCGATTGCGGCGTATGCCGCTTCTCAGCATGGTTTGAACGGCTCTCAAACCGCTGCGGTCCAGCACGCAGTGGAACGCGCGCTTACGGTCATTTGGGGGCCGCCAGGTACTGGGAAAACCAATACCTTGGCTGCTTTCTTGGACGTGATTTCGCATGATGCAAGTAGTGCCAAGAAGCCCCTGAAAGTGCTGGTCACCGGCCCGACGTACAAAGCCGTTGAAGAAGTGATGCACCGAACTGCAAAGTTCATTGCTAAAGGTGGAGCGACACCGGTTTCAATGTACTTCGGGTATTCGAGCGGCAGGAAGCCAAGCGCTGTGCCGACTTCGTTGCCGGCGACTATGAAGTATGTGCCGATGATTTTGGAGGACAGCGACGCGGACTATCAAGCTTGTCGCGTTGCTCTCCTAGACACTTCGGAAATTGTGATTATTGGATGTCAAATCCGGCAGGCTAGACGCTTCTCAAAAAGCCTGATGGGCTCCTATGTGCAACCTCTCTTTGATGTGGTTGTGATTGACGAAAGCTCCCAGGTGCCCGTATCGCAGGCGCTGTCGGCACTTTGTGGCCTGAAGGAAGTATCGAGGCTGATTGTTGCCGGAGACCATTTGCAGATGCCTCCGATAAGCTCGATTGATGCTCCCTGTGACGCGGCCTACCTGGTTGGCAGCATCCAAACGTATTTGCGAGAGCGACCATTTGGGAGCCGCGTACCAGAGTGCATTCTGGAGACAAATTACCGTTCGGCTGAGGACATCGTCGCATTTGCCAGAACTATTGGATATCCGTCGACGCTCACCGCTGCCTCACCAAACATCAGTTTGCACTTCAATGCGGCACGACCCAGTCAGTCGAGCTTTCCAGCAGGCTTGCCTTGGTGCGATGCATACGACCAACTGCTTTCGCCGGAAAGGCGCGTGGTTACGCTACTTCACGATGATGAAGTGTCGTCACAAGGGAATCATTTTGAAGCTGCAGCAGTTGCGGGCGCCGTGTGGCTGTTGCGCCAAGTTGTCAGCGCCGACTTAGATGGTGCCTCGAAGCCAGCGAATCATCGTCAGCCGACGGCGAAGGAGTTCTGGGAGAAATGCATTGGCATTGTGACGCCGCACAGGGCCCAGAGGGCTCTGATTATTAGGGAGCTGGAGAGGCACTTCCCCGGGGAAAAGAACCTAATCGAAGAAGCTGTCGACACCGTTGAGCGTTTCCAAGGCGGTGAGCGTCACACAATCTTCGTGACGTTCGGCGTGGGTGATACGGACGTAATCGGCGGCGAGGAAGCCTTCTTGATGCAGCTCGAACGAACGAACGTGGCGGTATCCCGGGCTATGGCTAAGTGCGTCATCGTTATGCCAAAGACGCTCGCGTCGTACATCCCAGAAGACAAAAAAGTGATTGCGACCGCCTTTGCGTTGAAGGACTACATAGAGGAATTCTGCAACGGTGCAGTTGATACTGCACTGGATTTAGGCAGCGAGAAGCGCTGGGCCCAGATAAGGTACCACTGCTAATCCTTGTGCTAGGTTGGCCCCGATGCGGCCGCCTCGGGTCGTCACCTTTTGAATGAGCCATTCGATTTGGACAAGATGTTTGCTTTCGAGGATATGACGTGGCAAGAATGATTCCACAACTGACTGAGGAGCAGCTCAGAGCGTTTCCGTCTCGCGCTGAAGCAAGGTTCTACGAGGCTTGTCGGGACCAGTTGCCAGCTGACCTGGTTGTAATTTACAGCGCAAATTGGATTTACCGAGATGCACGAGGTCGCCTCAGCGAAGGTGAGGCCGACTTTACTATCCTGTCGCCGCACGCTGGCGTGCTCGCTGTCGAGGTCAAGGGGGGAGGAATTACCTTCGATGCAGCTACGGGCGCGTGGCACTCCGTTGACCGATATGACTCGCTCAACCCTATCAAGGACCCTTTTAAGCAAGCGTCAAAAGAGCGCCATGCCTTGCTAGACCAAATTACTGGGAGTGCTTCGTGGCGGCAGTTTGGTGGGGGGCGCCTGACAATAGGTCATGCCGTAATGATGCCTGACATTGGAGACCCGACCCCGCTCCTGGGGCCGGACCGACCACGAGAGGTTGTCGGAGTAAATGCAGATATTCAGAACCTTGCGCCGTGGCTAGACAAAGTGATGCGCTTCTGGCGACATCCCGACGACGAGCCGATGGGGGCTAAGGGTGTTCGTGTCATTGAAGATATTCTCTGTCGGTCTATTGATGTTCGACCCATACTGCGCTCAGCTGTTGATGACGTGGAGCAGCAACGCATACGGCTAACAGCGAATCAGGCTAAAGTATTTCGAGTAATCGGTGGCCGTCGACGTGCCGTAGTGTCAGGCGGAGCCGGCACGGGAAAGACGGTGCTCGCCGTAGAACGAGCTAGAACTCTGGCAAGTATGGGGCTGAGTGTCCTATTGCTGTGCTACAACCGGCCGCTAGCTGACTCGCTCGCAGTCGCACTTCGAGACCAGCCGTTAATTCATGCGAAGAGCTTTCATCAGCTCTGTGACCAACGTATTAGGCAAGCGGTCCAAAACGGGCATGACCTTCTAAAAGAAGCCATCAAGGCTTATCCGGGGACAACTGAGCAGCACCGCTTTGATGTCCAGATACCATACGCGTTGGCGTTGTCAGCAGATGTTCTCGGCGAGAGGTTTGACGCAATTATTGTCGATGAGGCGCAGGACTTTAGCGACGAGTATTGGCTTGGGGTCGAGCTGCTCCTCGGCGACCCGAAGACCGGCTATCTGTACATCTTTATCGACGAAAATCAAACACTCTATCCTCGACGGTCGAAATTGCCCGTTGCGGATGAGCCCTTCTACCTAACCAACAACTGCCGCAATACTGCACCAATTCACGAGACAGGTTACTGCTATTACCAGGGTAGTCCCATCGACCCGCCAGAGCTGGTCGGTCAAGACGTCATATGGACTGCACTTGAAAAGGCGGATGCTCAGGCGGATGGAGTAGCCAAGCGGGTTCATCAGTGGACTCAGGTCGAAGGAATCAGACCTGAGGACGTGACGGTGTTGGTGGCAAAGCGGCCCAAGACACAAGTGTATGAGCTCTTGAAGAAGCGCTCAGAGTTGTCGGGTGCACAGTGGGTTTTTGAGGTTCATGGGCAGGACAAGTGTGTTTTGGTCGACACCGTCGCAAGATTCAAGGGCCTTGAGGCTCAAGCTGTAGTGCTTTGGCTCGGTGATGAGGTCGTCACCGAAAAACTGTGGGAAACGGTGTACGTGGGAACGACGCGCGCCAAGACGCTTCTTGCCGTTGTCGCTTCGCGTGAAACAGTGAAGGCTCTCCGCGAAGGCAGCTCATAGATACTGGGCTCCTACGAGGTCGTTGACGCAATGTGAGAACGATGTCAGGCAGAGCGAGTTGGCGTTCCCGCGCCCTGTCTCGCTCCTCGGATAGTGGCAGCCGGCATCGGAGACTGCGCTACTACGAGCGTTTGATAAGGTCCGCCAGTGTTGTGCGCAGTCTGGCTTGTACTGGGTGGGCGCTCAGGCCGGTATCGGGGGCGCAGGCAATGAAACGGGTGTCATGTTGACTGGCTGCGACCACGGTAGGATGGTCGTCGATGGCGAGCCACGTTGTCAGAGTGCGACGCCGTGCCTCAGCCAGAATCTCCTCGACACGGGACGTTCCCCAAGTTTCCACCACGCCGGCAAAGCGGGGCGCCAGCGGGCCGAGCACGCGTCTCAGGTTGTCGTCGTCGAGCAGGCGCCGCCAGTCTGAGCTCACGACGATGCGAACCTCGGGGTAGGGCGCCAGGATGTCGACCAACACCGGTAACCAGGTGAACAGGCGCGGGTTTGCCATCAGGCGGCCGCTACCGTCGAGGGCCGGCTCGTCCGCCGAGTGCAGGACGCCATCGAAATCGAGAAATAACACACGCGACTCGGCCACGCCCTCTCCTTGGGTAATGTTCCCGACAGTATCGCAACTTCCGTCGCCGCCTGCCGGGGTGGCTACGGGGACGCCGCAGCAGGGACGCCGAAGCAACCCCGGCGCCGTCGAGGTCCTGGCTGGGCATTCATGTCCCCCGAGTCTTAATGCTGGGCGGTGCGCGTCCCGGATGCGCTCCGGCAGGGGAAGGCAATGACGTTGGTGCTTTGCGCAGGAGGGGCCGCCGGTGCCGGCGCGCGCGTCGCCGCCTCGGCGAACTTTGGCTGCGCGGCCTCGGGGGCATCGGCCATAATGTCGGACACCGACAGTCCCTGGCCGGGGCGCAGGCGCAGGCGGCCGCGATGGACCTGGGTGGTCGAGCGCTGCCCGCCGTCGGCAAACGCCGCGTCGAGCCGATGGGCCAGCTTGGTGGTGCACAGGTGTGAGTAGCGCAGCAGCATGCGCACGTCACGGTGACCGCTGAACTCCTGTAGGTCGACCAGCGAGAACTGCCCGGTCTCGGCCGCCTGGCTGATGGCCTCATGGCGCAGGTCGTGAATGTGCAGGTCCTCGATGCCGGCGCGCTGACAGATGCGCGCCCAGGCCTTCTTGAGCGCGTCTTCGGACAGCGGGAACACGCGGGAATCCACTCGGGCATCGGTATGCGGCAGGGCGTCCAGCAGCTCGACCAGTTCGGCGCGCAGCGGCAGCTTGCGCGGCCGGCCGTTCTTGGTCTCGGGCAGGTAGACCGTGCGCGCTGCCAGGTCGACGTTGTCCCACGTGGTGTTCAGGGTTTCGCCCCGGCGCGCGGCGGTCATGGCCTGGAAGTGGACGAAGGTCTCGTACAGCGCGACATGCTCATAGTCTTGCGCCGCCTGAGCGCGGCAGTCGGCTAGTGCTGCCTTGATGCGATTCTTCTTTTGATAGACGGTTGGGCGCGATTGGGCCTCTGACCGGGCGTTCTCCATCAACGCCTGGGCGCGTAACTCGATGGAGCGCAGCCGGTCTTCCTCGACGGCGGCGTCGAGCAGCCGCTCCCATTCGCCGGCTTTCAGGCGCCGGTCGCGTTCGTTGAAATAGCGCGGGCGGCGCACGCCGGTCATCGGGTTGTCGTCGACGCGATATTTCCAGACCCTGACCGCGACGTTGCAGATGGCCGACAGCACGTCGATTTCACGGTCGACGGTGGACGGGGCCACCACGTCGAGCCGGTCGCGGATGTAGCCCTCGATGTCCATGGTCTCAACCGTGGCGAAAGGCTTTTCCATCCACTGCAGGCCAGTGGCCGGCACGCGCATGGCGCGGCGGGCTGTACTGGCGCGGCCGGTGGCTTGCTTTTCCTCGTGACGCTGCGCGTCGCGTCGGGCCAGGTTGCCTTCGAGGTCGTCGAGCCAGCCCTGGCATTTGTAGCGTTCGACCTTGGCCCAGCCCTTGTGCTTCGGACCTTCCTCTGCCATGTAGCGGCCAATCAGGTCGGCAAAGGTCACGTTGTGGGCCTTGGTGTAATCGCGGAAGAGTCCGCGTTTGCGCTCCTGGCGGATGGTCTCGACCAGGTCGTCAGCCTCGGCGAGCGAGTGGACCGTGTAGTTCTGGTCCGGGTAGCCCTTCTGCCGAATGCGTACGAGCAGGGTGTCTTCGAGTTGCGTGAGTTTGGGCTTGTAGCCCTGTGCGCGCAGTTCGGCACCGTACGCTTTGGCGCCGGCGAGCTCGGTGAAGGGGAAGGTGCGTAGGAGGGCGTCGTTGTTCTTGACGGCGACGACGTACTTGCTGCGGTTCTCGATGGTGGCCACGAATTCGGTTTCCTAAAGGTTGATGGAAACCTGTGAAGCGAATGGTTTTAGCCATTCGTCATGTGGGCCCGAAGCGACGCGGTCGTGGCACAGAATTGGCACAGAGGGCGACCAGAAAGCAAAAAGCCCAGCGATTGCTGGGCTTTTTGTCCTTGATTTACAAGGGAAATCTGGTCGGGGTGAGAGGATTCGAACCTCCGGCCTCTACGTCCCGAACGTAGCGCTCTACCAGGCTAAGCTACACCCCGATTTCTGGTTTGCCGCAGCAACTTGCGTTGTCAGCAGCAAAGAACAAAAGTTTAGCAGCGTTTCTTTCGGATGGGAAGAGGGGGCGAGAAGATTTGCGCCGCCCTCAGCTTTGCCTTTGCGCCACTCTTAGCTTTGCCGTTGCAGCGAGAACGCGCACAGATCGATCAGCGTCTGCTTGAGCGGCGAGTCCGGGAACTGCATGGCGGCCTTCTCCGCGGCCTCTGCTTCACGCTGGGCGGCTGCGAACGTCACATCGAGCGCGCCGCTGGCGTGGATCGCCGAGAACACGGCATCGAAATGCTCGGTGCCGCCTTGCACGATGGCGTCGCGCGCCAGTTCGCGCTGCTGGGCCGTGCCATGTTCGAGCAGGTGCAGCAGCGGCAGCGTCGGCTTGCCTTCGCGCAGGTCGTCGCCCGCGTTCTTGCCCATCTGCTCGGCGCTGGCCGTGTAGTCGAGCATGTCGTCGATCAACTGGAACGCGGTGCCGATCCGGCGGCCGTACTCCGCTGCGGCTTCTTCCATCTCCGCGTCCGCGCCGGCGAGCACCGCGCCCAGTTGGGCCGATGCCTCGAACAGCTTGGCGGTCTTGTAGCGGATGACCTGCAGGTAGCGCTCCACCGTGACTTCGGGGTCGTGCATGTTCAGCAGTTGCAGCACTTCGCCTTCGGCGATCACGTTGGTGGCGTTGGAGAGGATCTCCATGATGCGCATGCTGCCGGCTTCCACCATCATCTGGAAGGCGCGCGAATAGAGGAAGTCGCCCACCAGGACGCTGGCGGCGTTGCCGAACACCGCATTGGCGGTATCGCGGCCCCGGCGCAGTTCCGATTCGTCGACCACGTCGTCATGCAGGAGCGTGGCGGTGTGGATGAACTCGACCACCGCGGCCAGTTCGTGGTGGCGATGGCCTTCGTAGTCGAATGCGCGTGCGGAAAGCAGCAGGATGACCGGGCGCAGACGTTTGCCGCCCGCCCCGATGATGTACTCGCCGATCTGTTCGATCAGCGGCACCTCCGACGACAGGCGCCGGCGGATGACTGCGTCAACGGCGCGCATGTCGGCAGCGACCGGGGCAAGCAGGGCAGTAGCGGAAGACTGGGACAAGATGAATCACCGTTGCGCAAAACCCGAGGATTATATGCGATGCGGGTGTGCGTTTGGCTGTTGTGGGTAGCAAGCTGGAAGGGATTGTCAGGACGGGATGTTGCCGTGGCGCAATTTTCTGCCTGGCCTCGCTTCTATAATCCGGCCATGAACAAGTCACGCGAATCTCGTCGTCCCGTCCGTCGCGCCGCTTGGTGGGTGGCTTTTGCGGCATTGGCCGGGTACCTGCTGGCCGACCTGACCTGATCGTCCGGGCGCTGGAAGTGCCGCGATCGTCTCAGACGGTGTGCCGGCAGGCTATCTCATTGTTTTCTTTGCAGTTTTCCGGCGGCTGGTTTATAATCACCGGTTCTTTCGGTCGCGTTTGTCACGCGCACCGTCTGCGGCGCACGAAACGGCGCCGGTTCCGGGGCTCCCGGAGCAGCATTCAACGTTTCAACTCAACATCGAGAGGTTCGACAATGTACGCGGTCGTAAAAACCGGCGGCAAGCAATACAAGGTTGCTGCTGGCGAAAAACTGAAAGTAGAACAGATACCGGCTGACATTGGCGCAGAAATCACGCTGGACCAGGTGCTCGCAGTGGGCGCTGGCGACCAAATCAAATTTGGTACGCCGCTGGTGAGCGGGGCTTCCGTCAAGGCTACCGTTATCGCCCAGGGTCGTCACGACAAGGTGAAGATCTTCAAGATGCGCCGTCGCAAGCACTACCAGAAGCGTCAGGGCCATCGTCAGAATTACACCGAACTGCGCATCGAAGCCATCGTTGCCTGAGCCTCGGCTCGGACACAGGCTTAATCGCAATAGGTCAACAGGAGTAAAGACATGGCACAGAAAAAAGGCGGCGGTTCTACGCGGAACGGCCGTGATTCGGAATCGAAGCGTCTGGGCGTGAAGGTGTTCGGTGGCCAGGCCATCAACGCCGGCGGCATCATCGTTCGTCAACGCGGCACGCGCGTGCACGCTGGCGAGAACGTGGGTATCGGCAAGGACCACACCCTGTTCGCGCTGGTGGACGGCCACGTGCAGTTCGCCGTCAAGGGCGCTGCCAAGAAGCAGCAAGTCAGCGTCGTTCCGGCGGCCTGATACAGCCTTTGCAGCACGAAGGCCCCGCAGTGACTGCGGGGCTTTTTTGTTTTCTGCCAAGATAAAATGCCGCTGGCCCGTCGCGGGCCGGCGGCGACAAGCCCGAACCACCACGGAAAACCAACATGAAGTTCATTGACGAAGCCCGTATCGAAGCGATCGCCGGCAATGGCGGCAACGGAAGCGCTTCGTTTCGGCGCGAGAAATTTGTGCCCTTCGGTGGCCCCGATGGCGGTGACGGCGGCCGTGGCGGCAGCGTGTTCGCACAGGCCGACCGCAACATCAATACGCTGATCGACTTTCGCTACGCCAAGAAGCACGTAGCGCGGAACGGCGAAAACGGCCGGGGCTCGGATTGCTACGGCGCGGCGGGCGAAGATGTCACGTTGCGGATGCCCGTGGGCACGCTGATCTCCGACATGGACACCGGCGAAGTCATCGCCGACCTGACCGAGCACGGCCAGCTGGTCTGCCTGGCCGAAGGCGGTATGGGCGGCTGGGGCAATCTCCACTTCAAGTCGAGTACTAACCGCGCGCCGCGCCAGCAGGTCGACGGCAAGCCGGGCGAGCGCCGCATGCTCAAGCTCGAACTGAAGGTGTTGGCGGACGTCGGTCTGCTCGGCATGCCCAACGCGGGCAAGTCGACGTTTATCTCGCACGTGTCGAATGCACGTCCGAAGGTGGCCGACTATCCGTTCACGACGCTCCATCCGAACCTCGGTGTGGTCCGTGTGGACCATGAGCAGTCGTTCGTCGTTGCTGACATTCCGGGCCTGATCGAAGGCGCCGCCGAAGGCGCCGGTCTCGGACATCAGTTCCTGCGTCACCTGCAACGTACCGGGCTGCTGCTGCATATCGTCGACATCGCACCGTTCGACGAGAATGTCGATCCCGTTGCCGAGGCCAAGGCCATCGTCAACGAACTGAAGAAATACGACGAGACGCTGTACGACAAGCCGCGCTGGCTGGTGCTGAACAAGCTCGACGTGGTTCCGGAAGAGGAACGTGCCGCGCGCGTGAAGGATTTCGTCAAGCGCTACAAGTGGAAGGGGCCGGTGTTCCATATCTCGGCCCTGACCGGCGAGGGCTGCCGCGAACTGGTCTACGCGATCAAGGACCATCTCGCCGCGCTCAAGGCAGAGGAAGCCGCCGCGCTGGCCGAGCCCGATATCCGCCTCGACGACCGCCTGCATAACGTCGATCGAGACGACAGCAAAGCGTAACGCACTACAACAAGGCACCACGGAGACAGGACCCGCCATGCAATCGGTCATCGCCCAGGCAAAACGCATCGTTGTCAAAGTAGGTTCGAGTCTGGTTACCAACGACGGCAAGGGGCTCGACCACGATGCCATCGCGCGCTGGGCAGCACAGATCGCCAAGCTGCGTGGCACGGGCAAGGAAGTCGTGTTGGTCAGCTCAGGCGCGATTGCCGAAGGGATGCAGCGACTGGGCTGGGCGCGCCGGCCGAAGGAAATCCACGAACTGCAGGCCGCTGCAGCAGTGGGCCAGATGGGCTTGGCGCAGGTCTACGAAAGCCAGTTCGGCCGATATGGCATCCGCACCGCGCAGGTGCTGCTGACGCACGCTGACCTGGCCGATCGCGAGCGCTATCTGAATGCCCGCTCCACGCTGCTGACGCTGCTGTCCCTCGGCGTGGTGCCGATCATCAACGAGAACGACACGGTCGTCACCGACGAAATCAAGTTCGGCGACAACGATACGCTCGGCGCGCTGGTGACGAATTTGATCGAAGGCGACGCACTGGTGATCCTGACCGACCAGCGCGGGCTCTACACCGCTGATCCGCGCAAGGACCCGAATGCCGAGTTCGTCCATGAAGCGCTGGCTGGCACGCCCGAACTCGAGGCCATGGCCGGCGGCGCAGGCTCGTCCATTGGCCGAGGCGGCATGCTGACCAAGATTCTGGCGGCCAAGCGGGCGGCGAAGTCTGGTGCTCATACGACGATCGCCTCGGGTCGTGAGGCCGATGTGCTGGGCAGGCTGGCTGCTGGCGAGGCCATCGGCACGCAACTGCTGGCGCCGACCGGTCGTCTGACGGCGCGCAAGCAGTGGATGGCGGATCACCTGCAATTGCGCGGCCGCGTGATCATCGACGCGGGCGCTGTAGAGAAGCTCACCAGCGGTGGCAAGTCGCTGCTGCCGATTGGCGTGGTGGAAGTGCAGGGCGAGTTCGCTCGTGGCGAGGTCATTGCGTGCGCCAGCCCGGAGGGGAAGGAAGTGGCGCGCGGCATCACCAACTATTCGAGCGCCGAAGCCCGCCTGATTGCACGCAAGCCGTCATCGGAGATCGAGTCGGTGCTGGGCCATCTGAACGAGCCCGAACTGATCCATCGCGACAATCTCGTGCTGGTCTGAGCGCGAGGCAGTTACCCACGAACCCATGAAAAACGGCGGGGCCCGCAAAGGCCCCGCCGTTTTTTTACGCTCGGATTACCGCTCAGCGGCTAGGCGCGTACGCCTTCAGGTCGCGGATCAGCTTGTCCGCCTTGCCCGCCACGGTTCGACCTTCGCAGAAGTAGTCCGTCGCCAGCGTGGCAGCGTAGGCATTGCGCACACCCGTTTCCATGCGGCGCCACATGTCGCGGTCCTCTCCCCGGTTGGGCACCCACTCGGTGGCGCCCTTGGGCAAGGTGGCGTAGAGCCTGCGCTCGAACGCATCGCAACGGATGCCTTCGTAGGTCACGTTGCGCCCACCACCACTGCTCGTGATAACAACCGTGAATCGGACGACGTTGTCGTCGCCCACGGAGACCGACTTGGGGTCTACCGCGAAGCGGAATGAACTGCCGCCGTTCACCGAGAACGGGATCAGATCTTCGTCGCGCGGCAGAGCGGGCAGGGTGGTCGCCCCTTCCTTGAATGGCTTGTCCGCGAACGGGTTGAGCCAGGAACTGGCCGGTTGGCCGTCGCCAGTCGGGGTGTCGGCCGCCTGTTCCTCGTCCTTGGGCAGGCCCTTGTCGGTGGTCTTGCAGGCCGACAGCGCCAGGCAGACTGCTGTCAGCAACAGGCCGGCGCGAATGTGCCGGCCGCTGAAACTAATCATCGGAACTCCGTTGAGTGGATGCCGGACTGGCCGGCGAAACGGGCGCGGTCGCGAGATCGCCATGTGCCGCTTCCTGCACGGTCGCCTGAATGGTAACCGATGCCGTGACCGAGACGCTCACCTCGGTTACGGTGGTCTCCTCGATCGGCACGGGCCTCGGTGGCCGTCCCTGGTCGCCATGCCGGCCAGGGCCTCCGTGGTGGCCATGGTTACCATGGTTGCCGTAGGGGCTCAGCGGCACGCGTCCACGGTTCAGGAAGCGCGATAGCTCGGTCAGCGCCATCTGGTAGACGTCGCGCTTGAACTCGATGACGGCGTCCAGCGGCACCCAATAATGGCTCCAACGCCAGGCGTCGAACTCAGGATGATCGGTCGCGCGCAGGTGGATGTCGCAATCGCGGCAGACCATGCGCAGCAGGAACCAGATCTGCTTCTGGCCCCTGTAGTGGCCGCGGATCTCGCGGCGGATGAACTTGTCCGGCACCTCATAACGCAACCAGTCGCGCGTGCGACCGACGATCCTGACATGCTCCGGAAGCAGGCCGACCTCTTCGTGCAGTTCGCGGAACATGGCCTGTTCCGGCGTTTCGCCGTACTTGATGCCACCTTGCGGAAACTGCCAGGAGTGTTCGCCGATTCGCTTGCCCCAGAATACCTCGTTGCGTGCGTTGATGAGGATGATGCCGACGTTCGGGCGAAAGCCTTCACGATCGAGCATGACTGCACCTCGAATCCTTTAGAATTACGACGATTATAAAGGATGCGCGCGGGTCGGCCTGATGGCGGGAGTGCTGGTTTTCCCCGACCGGAAGGGCAGTTTCCGGCGCGTCCGGCCCAATGGATGCCGCATCGCGGCGCGGTCGGGATGCCAGATGGCGCCCGGCCTTACGAGAAAGCAACGGATGAAAGCCTCGCAATTCTTCATTTCCACCCTCAAGGAAGCCCCCGCCGACGCGGAAATCGTGTCGCACAAACTGATGATGCGGGCCGGCATGATCAAGAAGCTCGGCGCCGGCATCTATAACTACATGCCGGTGGGCCTGCGTGTTATCCGCAAGGTCGAGAACATTGTTCGCGAGGAAATGAACCGCGCTGGTGCCGTGGAGCTGTCGATGCCGGTGATCCAGCCTGCCGAACTCTGGCAGGAGACCGGCCGCTGGGACAAGATGGGGCCCGAGCTGTTGCGCCTGAAGGATCGCCACGAGCGCGATTTCGCGGTGCAGCCCACTTCCGAGGAAGTCGTCACGGACATTGCCCGGACCGAAATCCGCAGCTACAAGCAACTGCCCGTCAACTTCTACCAGATCCAGACCAAGTTCCGCGACGAGCGCCGTCCGCGCTTCGGCATCATGCGCGGCCGCGAGTTCACGATGAAGGACGCCTATTCGTTCGACCGTGACATCGACGGCCTGAAGGCGTCGTACCAGAATATGTACGACGCGTACGTGCGCATCTTCCAGCGCTTTGGCCTGGAATTCCGCGCCGTGGCGGCCGACAACGGCGCCATCGGCGGTTCGGGCTCGCACGAGTTCCACGTGATCGCCGATACCGGCGAGGACGCCATCGTTTACTGCCCGACGTCCGACTACGCCGCCAATATGGAAGCGGCCGAGGCCCTGCCGCTGCTGGCAACGCGCGCCGCGCCGGCCGAGGAACTGAAGAAAACCTCGACGCCCGAGAAGGCCAAGTGCGAGCACGTCGCCGAATTCCTGGGCATCCCGCTGGAACGCACGGTCAAATCGATCGTGCTGGCCACCGACAGCGACGCCGGGGCCCAGATCTGGCTGCTGCTGATCCGTGGCGATCACGAACTGAACGAGGTGAAGGCGTCGAAGGTGCCGGGCCTGGTTGACTTCCGCTTTGCGACCGAGACTGAAATCGTCGATACCTTCGGCTCGCCTCCGGGCTACCTCGGTCCGATCGGTCCGAAGAAGCCGGTCAAGGTGGTGGCGGATCGTACCGTCGCCAACATGAGCGACTTCTGCTGTGGTGCCAACGATCGCGACTACCACTACACCGGTGTGAACTGGGGCCGCGACCTGCCGGAACCGGCCGTGGCGGACCTCCGCAACGTGGTGGCCGGCGACGCCTCGCCGGACGGCAAGGGCACGCTCGACATCTGCCGTGGCATCGAAGTGGGCCACGTGTTCATGCTCGGCACGCGCTATTCGGAGTCGATGAACGCCACGTTCCTGGACGAGAACGGCAAGACGCAGCCGATGCAAATGGGTTGCTACGGTATCGGCGTGACCCGGATTCTGGGCGCCGCCATCGAGCAGAACTATGACGAGCGCGGCATCATCTGGCCGGCGGCGATCGCCCCGTTCGCGGTGGTGGTGTGCCCGGTTGGCTACGATCGCAACGAGGCCGTCAAGGCCGAGGCCGATCGCATCCACGCCGAGCTGCTGGCTGCGGGCGTGGACGTGATTCTGGACGACCGTGGCGAGCGCCCGGGCGTGATGTTTGCCGACTGGGAGCTGATTGGCGTGCCGCACCGCGTGGTGGTGGGTGACCGTGGACTCAAGGAAGGCAAGGTCGAGTACCAGGGCCGCCGCGATGCCCAGGCCACCCCGGTGGCGGTGGCGGATGTGGTTGCGCACGTGCGCGGCCAGCTGGCTGCCTGATCCGCGTCCTCGATCATGCGCATTCCCGGCCTGCCGACGCGCAACCGCTGGTCCGCCTGGGCTGGCGGTTTGCTGTGCGCGACGCTGATCGCGAACGCCCATGCCGGCGCGCAGAAGGAGGAGGCGCTTGCTGACTCAGTGCGCGGGGCATTGGCGGCCGCGATCGCCGACAACAGGCCGGTGCGCCCGGCCTTTGCGTCCGGGTCGGAGCGCCTTGGCTACCTGAAATGGCTCGGCGAGATGTCGCGCCGGCTGGAAGCCCGGATTCCCGAGCCGCAGGTACGCGTCGAGCTGATCGAAACCGTCTACTACGAATCCAAACGCGCCGGCCTGGAGCCGTCGCTGGTGCTTGGGCTCGTGCAGGTGGAAAGCAACTTCCGCAAATATGCGATCAGTTCGGCCGATGCGCGCGGACTGATGCAGGTGATGCCGTTCTGGGTGCGCAGCATCGGAGATGGCGACACGCGCAAGCTGTTCCATCTGCAGAGCAACCTGCGCTATGGCTGCACGATCCTGCGTCATTATCTCGATCGCGAGAACGGTGACCTGTTCCTGGCGCTGGGTCGCTACAACGGCAGCCGCGGGCGCCCCGAGTATCCGAACGCGGTGCTGGCGGCATGGAAGCGCTGGCAGTATTCCGAGGCGACCGTGACCATCGCGGGGGATCCGGATCCCGCCGCGGTCACCCCGGCACCCATGCGACGCGCGCTGCCGCCGGAATCGCCCGCCCGCAATCCGTTCTCGCCGCAACGTCTTGCCAATCCGTCATGAAGTCATGAAGCGCGATTCCCGCGCGGGGTACAGCGCGTCTTCGCCCGAACTGGAGCACTGGCTGACACGCCATATCGCGCAAGGCTTCGATGCCGAGTCGCTGGTGCTGTCGATGCTGCGCTCCGGCTACGACGCTGCGTTCGCGCGCGACACGGTCAGCGCCGCAATAGGGCATCCTCAGGCCGCTGCCAGTGCGGCAGCGCCCGCGCCCGTAGCGAAGGCTGCCACAACGCCCACGGTCACCGGTGGCAACGCCTTCCGCCACAAGGATCGCGAGATGCCGGTCCTGTTCAGGCTGGAGTCGCCGCGCATCCTGTTGCTGCAGAACCTGCTCGATGACGCCGAATGCGATGCCGTCGTGGCGCTGGCGCGCGACCGCCTGCAGCGTTCGCCCGTGGTCAATCCGGACACTGGCGACGAGAACCTGATCGATGCGCGTACCAGCATGGGCGCGATGTTCCAGGTTGGCGAACATGCGCTGCTGCAACGTATCGAGGCGCGGATCGCGGCCGTGACGGGCTGGCCGGTCGAGCAAGGCGAAGGCTTTCAGGTCCTCAACTACAAGCCTGGCGGCGAGTATCAGCCGCATTTCGATTTCTTCAATCCCAAGCGTCCCGGCGAAGCGCGCCAGTTGCGCGTGGGCGGACAGCGCGTTGCCACGATGGTGATCTACCTGAACAGTCCGGCCTCTGGTGGTGCCACGGCATTCCCGCGCATCGGGCTCGAGGTGGCGCCGGTGAAGGGCAATGCGGTCCTGTTCAGCTACGGCCTGCCCGATGGCGCGCTCGACGAGCGCACCTTGCACGCGGGTTTGCCGGTGGAGGCGGGCGAAAAATGGATCGCGACCAAATGGTTGCGCGAGCATCCCTACCGCAGCAGGGGCTGAACCTGCATTCGCAAGGTAGCTGAATCGCTTGCCTTTGCGTGCTCATGATTTTCCTGCAATTAGTGAAATTGCCAGATATATGTAATCTATGATTATTGATCTGGCTTCATGTTTTAAATAAATCACTCTCATAAAATCGCAAGACCCGCTTGAGGTGGTAGCTATGTGGCGATTATTTGGATTTATTTCAATAAATCAAATGATTGGCTTAATGGTGCGATCGCCTCTGGTATGGGTTTGTCAATCGTATTATTGCGAAAGGTCGATTTATGAGGGTGATATTACCATTGGTCGCATTGATGTTGTCATCGGCGGCCAATGCCGTGGTTATTGATGAAGATACTTTCAAGCGGCATGGCGGCGATACGGGAAATGTCGCTGCATCCATTCGAAGCGCCAGCGAAAAACTACGTGGGTACAGTTATGCAAAGCCCTGGCTGACCATTGGACGGATCAACGGATGCACGGCAACCTGGCTCGGCAGCAAGAATGGCTGGGCCTATTTCCTAACGGCCGCACATTGTGTTCCCTATTCGGCAACGGAAACGCCTGTACAGCTAACGTTCAACGGCTGGGACGGCAGCATCGTGGCCTCCGGACTGGGGATCGCCTATGTGCCCAAGGAGCGCGTCAAGGTTCCTGCCTACATGGGTGGGGCTTCGACGGATGTCGCCATCGTAAAGCTTCCGCTGACCAATCCGCTGAAAGACAGGGCAGGGATTCCGGTGGAGAGGCCGATTCTGAACGACAGGGAGGACGAGAAAGACCGGGCTGTCATGTTTGTCGGCTATGGAGTCTGGGGTGTAGGGCTGAACGAAGGCTATGGGCCGGAAAGCGGCGCCAGGAGACTGTACGGCCGCAGCAAGATCACGTCGATTTTCGAGAGCGACTACGGCATCGGGGCAAGCTATAAACCGGTTGGTCCTTCAGCCAACTGGGCCCGTGTCGCGGCTGGAGACAGCGGTTCGGCATGGTGGCAGATCAAGGATACGAAGCCCGTGATCGTTGCCACCACAAATGGCGGTCATTCGAAACTCTCGACGGGTGCCCGCATCTCAAAATATGCGAACTGGATTCGCTCGATTTACCCGGAAGCCCGCTTCCTCTCGGAGACCCGTCCGCAGGGCTGCATTGTCAGCCTGAGGAACGGTGCAAAGTACTGTCTCGAGGTTGGACAAAGGTCGGACTACAGTCTGCCCACCTGGATTTACGCGCACGATGTCTTTGTACAGGCGGATAGCGGAGTTTCGGTCATGCTGTCTGACTGGGATAACCTTTCCTATAACCGACTGGCGGAGTTTGTCGGTACCGTGGAAAACGACAAACTGCGTGCCGTCAAGGCCCACAACGGAGAGACGCTGGATTTCTCAAAGCCACGGGCGATGCGTGTCACACATAGTACCCGTCCCCTGGGCTGCATCGTCAGTCTGGTCTCGGTCGACAAATACTGTCTTCCGGCTGGCGAGCGCTCCGGGTACTCGCTGCCCGCGTGGATCTATGCGCACGATGTTATGGTCCAGGCGGACCCGGGCATTGGGGTCATGCTGTCTGACTACGATAACCTTTCCTATAACCGACTGGCGGTTTTCAGTGGCGTCGTTGAGAACGAAAATATGACGAAGGTGAAAGCTTACGACGGACAGACGTTGGACTTTTCAAAGCCGCATTCCATGCGAGTAGTCCAGCAATAATCATTGGGCTGACGGCTGCCCCGTTTAGCCGGTTCGTCAACTGTCATGGTGACGAGGTCGGTCAGTACCGGTCCTTTCTTGGCAAAGTGTGCCGGTACTGTATCGATGAGTCTGCCTAGACTGGGTGTACTCGGCAATTCCTGATGTACATCCATGACTTTTCCAGCCTTTCTTCCCAATGTGGCTGCCGGCTCCGGCGTGCTGCTGGCCTTTTGCGCATTTGCGCTGGTCTCGTCCATCACCCCCGGCCCCAACAATACGATGGTGCTCGCGTCCGGCGTCAACTTTGGCATTGCGCGCACCGTGCCGCACCTGCTCGGCATCAGCATCGGCTTCTCGATCATGGTGGCGCTGGTCGGCCTGGGGCTGGGTTCGATTTTCACGGCCTGGCCGTGGATGTGGGACCTGCTGCGTGTGGTGGCCACGGCCTATCTGGTGTGGCTGGCGTGGAAGCTGGCGACGGCTGGCGGCGTGCAGGACCGCGAAGTGGCACGGCCGATGAGCTTCCTGCGCGCGGCCGCATTCCAGTGGGTGAATCCGAAGGCGTGGGTGATGGCGGTGGGGGCGTGCAGCACCTATGTGCTCGACGCCAACATCTGGGTCAATGCCCTGGCAATGGCTTGCCTGTTCGCGGTGATCAACCTGCCCAGCGTGGCTACGTGGGCGGTGTTTGGTGCTGCGCTGCGCAGCCTGCTGGCGCGGCCGCGCGTGTTGCGCGTGTTCAATGTGACGATGGCCCTGATGCTGCTGGCCTCGCTGCTGCCAATTCTCGGCGCCCACCCGCACGGGTAGTCACCAACAAAACGATTCTGGCGTCGTAGCGCGGCCTTGGTCAGTCCACTTGTACTGTCTGCGGCCGCGCCCTTGCAGGGCACGCCCTAAGAATCAAACCAGCGCGCGGATCGCGCCCAGGTTACGCCAGTAGCCCTTCACGTCCATGCCGCAGCCAAAGACGTAGCGGTCTGGTACCTGGAAGCCGCAGAAATCCGGGTGCATCGGCTTGATCTTGGTCAGCGTCTTTTCGCACAGCACGGCGGCGTGGCATTCCTTGGCGCCCATGTCCATGATGCGCTGGCGGATGGCTGCCATCGTCTCGCCTTCGTCGAGGATGTCGTCGAGCACCAGCACCACGCGGTCCTTGACCGATTCGCGCGGCGCCACGCGCCATTGCATCTCGCCACCAACCGTCTTGTTGTTGTAGCGCGAGAGGTGGATGTAGTCGAATTCCAGCGGGAACTGCAGCTTGGGCAGCAACATGCCGGTGAAGACGACGGCGCCGCCCATCACGGACAGCACCAGCGGAAACGTGTCGCCCATCTTTTCCGTGATGTCGTGGGCCATGCGGTCCAGCGAGTTCTGAACTTCCTCGGCGCTGACGATTTCCTCGGAGTCGAGCCAGAGTTCGCGGGCCTGTTCAGCGGTCATCATGATCGTTGTCCTGTTCTTGTCTTGCTTGTCTTGCGGGGGGCTGGTGGATGGTGTCTTGCCGCTGGTCAGCGGTTGAACAGGCCCTTCATGCCACCCTTCATCGCGCCCATCTGGCGCATCATCTTCATCATGCCGCCGCCCTTGAGCTTCTTCATCATGCCCTGCATCTGGTCGAACTGATTGAGCAGGCGGTTCACTTCCTGCACCGGCACGCCGGCGCCAGCGGCGATGCGGCGCTTGCGGCTGGCCTTGATCAGATCGGGTTTGGCGCGCTCGGCCGGCGTCATGCTGTTGATGATGCCTTCCATGCGGCGCACCTGCTTTTCCGCCTGGTCCATGTTCGCGCCCTGCGCCTGCGCGGCGAACTGGGCCGGCAGCTTGTCGACCAGGCTGCCCAGGCCGCCCATCTTCTTCATCTGGCCGATCTGCGCCTTGAAGTCCTCGAGGTCGAAGCCCCCGGTCTTCTTGATCTTCTTGGCCAGCTTCTCGGCGGCTTCCATGTCCACGCCGCGCTGGGCTTCCTCCACCAGTGCGAGGATGTCGCCCATGCCCAGAATCCGCTGGGCCATGCGGTCGGCATAGAACGGCTCCAGGCCGTCGAGCTTTTCGCCCACGCCGACGAACTTGATCGGACGCCCGGTGATGTGACGCACGGACAACGCCGCGCCACCGCGCGCGTCACCGTCGAGCTTGGTCAGGACCACGCCGGTCAGCGGCAACGCGTCATTGAACGCCTTGGCCGTGTTGACCGCATCCTGGCCTAGCATCGCATCGACCACGAACAGGGTTTCGGCGGGCTTCAGTTCGGCGTGCAGCGCGGCGATCTCCTGCATCATCGCCTCGTCGATACCCAGTCGGCCGGCCGTATCGACGATCAGCACATCGTGATAGTGCTTGCGCGCCCAGTCGAGCGCGGCACGCGCGATCTCCACCGGCTTCTGGTCGGGCTGGGACGGAAAAAAGTCGACGCCAACCTGCTCGGACACCGTCTTGAGCTGGGCGATAGCGGCGGGGCGGTACACGTCACACGAGACCGTCAGGACCTTCTTTTTCTTGTTTTCCTTCAGCCACTTGGCCAGCTTGCCCGAAGTGGTCGTCTTGCCGGCGCCTTGCAGGCCGGCCATCAGGATGACCGCTGGCGGCTGGACGTTCAGGTTCAGTTCGTTGGACTTCTGGTCGCCAACGGCTTCATCGCCGCCGATGACCGCCGTCAGCTCGCGCTGCACCACGCCCACCAGGGCCTGGCCCGGCGTCAGGCTGGAGACGACGTCCTCGCCAAGGGCCTTTTCCTTGACGCGGGCAATGAATTCGCGCACGACTGGCAATGCCACGTCGGCTTCGAGCATGGCAAGGCGCACTTCGCGCAGCATCTCGGCGGTATTGGCCTCGGTCAGTCGGGCCTCGCCGCGCATGGTCTTGACGACCCGCGCCAGGCGTTGAGTGAGGTTATCCAGCATGGCAGGAAGAGGGAGGAAAATCGGCTTGAGAGCGGGGCGCAGGTGGTGCCGTGGCAGCATTGTGGCGGGAATCCACCAGCGAATCCACCGGCATTGGCACTAAGGTAAACTGCGCAAATGGCCATTGTACTGTATGCCTTGACGGCACTTCTCTACTGCGGCCTGGCCTTTCATGGCTGGGCGACCCGCAACCCGCGACTGGCGGCGGCCGGCGGGGCCACACCTGGCCATCCGGGGCGTCCCGGCGCGGCGGCCACCGCAGTGCTGATGCCGCACCCTGCCGGCGGGCGCGCCGAGGGCCAGCCGGCCTGGTGGCATGGGCTTGTGATGGTGGCCCTGGTCAGTCACGGTGTGCTGCTCCATGAAACCATCTTTCCGGCGGATCGCATGGTGTTCGGGTTCGCCTTCGCGCTGTCGTCGATGCTCTGGCTTGGCGTGGGCATCTACTGGATCGAGAGCTTCTTCTTCTCGCTGGCCGGCCTGGGCCTGGTCGTTTTCCCGGTGGCGATGCTGGCCAGCCTGATGCCGCTGGCGTTCCCGGGCACGCTGATCCTGGGGTACGCGGCGCGTCCGCTGTTCAAGCTCCATTTCGTGATCGCCAACGTGGCGTATGGCCTGTTCACGCTGGCGGCGTTCCATGCTTTCCTGATGCTGATGGCCGAGCGCCGCTTGCACGGCTTCAACCGCCCGGCAGGAACGGAGTCGGCATCGAGCCAGTGGCTTGGGCGCTGGCTGGACCTGCTGCCGCCGCTCCTGACGCTGGAAAAGCTGCTGTTCAGGCTGATCGCCGCGGGCTTCGTACTGCTGACACTGACGATCGCGTCCGGTTTCCTGTTCTCCGAGCAGTTGTTCGCGCGCGCGTTCCGGATCGATCACAAGACCGTCTTCGCGGTCATCTCGTGGCTGATGTTCGGCGGCATCCTGGTCGGACGCCATTTCCGGGGCTGGCGCGGTCGCACCGCGCTGCGCTGGGTGATCGCGTCGTTCGGGATCCTGCTTCTCGCCTACGTGGGCAGCCGCTTCGTCATGGAAGTGGTGCTGCACCGTATCACCTGATCCCTTCGCCCCAACATGGCAAGAATCTTCCTACTGCTGGCCATCGTGCTGGGCATCTTGTGGTGGCTGCGCGATCGCGCCGGCACGCGGCAGACCGCCGAGAAACAGGAGCCGCCGCCGCGCCGCACGGGCGCCGGCGACGAGAACATCGAACCGATGGTCCAGTGCGCGCACTGCGGCGTGCATCTGCCGCGCGGCGATGCCATCGCATGGCACGGCCTGCATTACTGCCGCCGTAGCCATCTGCCAGACATGCCCGGCGAGGGCGATCACGGCACGCGTTCATGACAGCGCCGGCGTCGGCCTGGTCCCGTCTGAACGGCTGGCGCGTGCTGGTCAAGCTCTGGCGTCAGTCGGAGCCACCTGAATTCCATTGGCGCCTGCAGCGGTATTTCTGCTGGACGCGGCTCGCCGTCGCCGTGTTGCTGGTCGGCTATGCCTGGCTGCCGCTCGAACGCGCCGCCGCCGGCGCCAGCGTCTTCAACGTGGCGACGAACGCGCGCATGGCCTCGGCCATGCCGGTCGTGCTGCCTTATCTGGCCATCGCCCTCGTCACGCTGTTCGGTACGCTGTGGCGCAACCACTTTCACGTGCGCGTGCGCGTGCAGGTGCTGGTCGATATGGTCTTGCTGGCCTCCATCTACGCGGCGCTCGGTCACTTCGGCAGCCAGGGCGAAGGACTGGCGATGATTTTCCTGCTGCCCGTGATCGAGGCGGGCGCGCTGACCAGCCTGACGTTTGCGCTGTTTGCCGCTTCGGTGTCGGCGCTGCTCGTGATGGGCCCGCCGCTCCTGCAAACGTTGATCACGCGCCAGGTCGATGTGAACCTGCTCGGTTCCGGCCTGTTCGGGCTTGTGTTCATGATCGCGGCGCTCGTGATGTACATGCTTGCCAACCGCCAGATCGCCCAGGAGCAACTGGCGCTGGCGCGCGAACAGGAACTGCGCCTGCAGCAGCTCGTGAACCGGCTGATGGTCAATGACATGCAGGACGGCGTGATGCTGGTCCGTGCCAATGGCGTTGTCGTGGCGGCGAATCCCGCCGCGCTCGTGCTGCTTGGCGTGCAGCAGAACGAGCGGATTCGCGAAGGGCAGGTTCGTGTTGGCGAGCGCGAGAACGTGTTGTTCGACCTGCGCCGCATGCCGCGTCTGCAACCGCTGCTGGAGATGCTGCGCGACTGGATCCGCATGAAGGACGACGTCCCGCGCATCTTGCAATTGCTGCCGCTGCCGTCGCGCCCGTCCTCCTCGGCGCGCAATTCGATGCACACACGGCTGCGCCTACGCTTCGTGCTGCCCGGCCTGGCGGGGCTGCGTTCGACGCTGGCGGGCGCGCTGACCTCGCCATCGGGCCTCGACACAACCAGCTGGAACGATATGTCGCCCGAGGGCGCCGCGCGTCTGCGGCTGGCCATCGCCCAGAACGAGGCCATGGCCTGGAGCCCGGCGGACGAGGCGCTGCTGCGTAGCGAGATGCGTGACACGGTGCTGGTGCACATCGAAAGCTGGGAGCGTATTGCCGAGCAGGTTCAGCAGGAAAAACTTGCCGCGATGGGCCGGCTGGTGGCCAGCGTCGCGCACCAGATCCGCAACCCGCTCGCGGCGATCAGCCAGGCCAACGAACTGCTGGCCGACTCCGGCGGTGGCGAGGGCAACATCGATGCCCGTCTGCTGCGCATCATCAGCGATAACGTGCGACGGCT
This sequence comes from Cupriavidus sp. HY129, assembly GCF_059492215.1. Lineage (NCBI taxonomy): Bacteria > Pseudomonadati > Pseudomonadota > Betaproteobacteria > Burkholderiales > Burkholderiaceae > Cupriavidus > Cupriavidus sp. HY129. The sequence goes on along the minus strand of NZ_CP083254.1, from coordinate 3,008,542 downwards.
CGATCAGGTGATTTCCGACGTGCTGCAACTGTCGCGCCGCCCGCGCACCGGGCATAGCGCCGTCGATTTGGCCAAGGCGCTACCCGAAGTCGTCGACCGGTGGCGGCTGGAAATGCGTTCGCGAGCCGGCGCCCGCGCCGAGGTGAACGCCAACGCGATCCGCATCACCGTCGATCTGAAGGGGCCGGTGATCTTCGACATGTCGCAATTGCAGCAGGTGCTCGGCAATCTGCTCGACAACGCATGGCGCTATTGCAGCCGGCTGCCGGGCGCGATCCGCCTGCTGGCGCATACGCTCGACCAGCACCATGCCGAACTGATTGTCTGGAACGATGGCGCGGAAGTCACGCGCGAGCAGCAGCGCAGCCTGTTCGAGCCGTTCTTCACCAGCAATCCGCAGGGTACCGGGCTGGGGCTGTTCATGGCGCGCGAGCTGTGCGGCGCGAACGACGCCCAGGTGCGCTACGGCGCGATCGTGCTCGAGGATCTGCTCGACCGCACCGGCATGCTCGTCGGGGCTCGCGATACACTTCCCGCCAAGGCATTCGTGTTGACGTTGCGCAACGAAGTGCCCGACGTCGCGAATGCCCAGCCATTTCAACCATCGGCCAAGCTCTGATATCCATGCCTCCCAGATTGTCCGCACCCGATCCGATTCTCGTCATCGACGACGAGGCTGACCTGCGCGAGCTGCTGGATATCTCGCTGCGACGCATGGGGCATGACGTGGTGATGGCCGGCTCGCTGGCCGAGGCCCGCCTGCGTCTGGCCGAGCGGCGCTACAGTCTGGTGCTGACCGACATGCGGCTCGGCGATGGCCTGGGCATCGAGATCGTGCGCCAGTTGTCGGCGTCGCCCGAGCGCACCCCGGTGGCCGTGATCACGGCGTATGGCAGCGCGGACAACGCCGTGGATGCGCTGAAGGCCGGCGCGTTCGACTACATCGCCAAGCCGGTATCTCTGGAGCAACTCCGCACGCTGATTCTCAACGCGCTGGGCCGTCATCAGCGCGGTGCGAACGGTAACGACACATCCGATCAGGCCGATGCGGGGGACTCGTCCGACGCGACCGATGGGACCAGTCTGGGCGATCGTGCGGCCGGGCTGCTACCGGGGGTCTCGCCGGCAATTCACGAGGTACGGCGCTCGCTGCCGCGTCTGGCGCGCAGCATGGCACCGGTGGTGATCAGCGGCGAATCCGGCAGCGGCAAGGAACGAGCGGCGCGAGCGATTCACGCGATCAGCGCGCGCTCGGCGCATTCATTCGTGGCCGTGAACTGCGGCGCGATCCCCGAAGCGTTGATGGAGGCCGAGTTCTTCGGCCACGTCAAAGGCGCCTTTACTGGGGCCGATGCCGAGCGCGGCGGGTTCTTTCAGGCCGCCAATGGCGGCACGCTGCTGCTCGATGAGGTCGCGGACCTGCCGCTGGCGATGCAGGTGAAGCTGCTGCGCGCGCTGCAGGAACGCCGCGTGCGCAAGATCGGCGCCAGCAAGGAAGACAGCGTGGATGTGCGCGTCATGTGCGCCAGCCACAAGGACCTGGCCGCGATGGTCGCCGCCGGGTCATTCCGCCAGGACTTGTACTACCGCCTCAACGTGCTCGAACTCCGGATGCCCACGATGCGCGAGCGCGCCGAGGACATCCCGGTGCTTGCCCGCGCGATTCTCGAGCATCTGGCCGTGCGCTACGGCGATGCGCATCCCAAGCGGCTGTCACGCGCGGCGCTGGAATGGCTCTGCGCGTACGAATTTCCGGGGAACGTGCGCGAGCTCGAGAACCTGCTCGAGCGTGCCTACGCGTTCGCTGAAAGCGAGGAGATCGAAGTGGCCGACCTGGGGCCGCTCGACACCGGCATCGAGCGTGCCGCGCTGATGCAGACGGCCATGGCGGCTGCGCCATCCCTCGCGGCGGCGCCGTTGACTGCCGTGCCGCCGGCAGCCATGTATCACCGGTGGGGTACCGCCGGAGCCTGGGGTGTGCCCGCTCCAGCGACGCCCGTGGCGGCGATGCCAGAACCGGCGCCTGTACCGGCCCCGATCCCCGTGTCGGGGCCGGTTGCCGCGCCTGCCCCCGATGCTGGCGCGCCGGCTGCCACCACGTTCCCGATCAATCTCCCCGCGCACCTGGAGGCGATGGAGCGCGAGCTGATCCTGCGCGCCTTGCGGCAGACCGGCTTCAACCGGACCGCCGCGGCGCCGCTGCTGGGTCTGAACTTCCGCCAGTTGCGGTACCGGATCGAGCAACTTGGCATCTGCGAGGAGGATGGGCGCAGTGGCCGGGACGATAGCGAATCGCTGGCCGAAGGGGAGGGGCGAGATGTCTGACGCCGCAGGCCGGGTCCGTGACTGGCAGCCCGACGCCGACGGCTGGATCCCCGCGGCCCGCCGCGTGCCGTCCCCGAACTTCGACGCCCGCCCCGAAGGCATGGCGGTCGATGTGGTGGTACTGCACAACATCAGCCTGCCGCCGGGGCAGTTCGGCTCCGACGATATCGAGGCGTTCTTCCAGAATCGGCTCGATGCCACGCGCCATCCGTTTTTCGAGACGATTCGCGACGTCCGGGTATCGGCCCACTTCCTGGTCCGTCGCGATGGCGAGCCGGTTCAGTTTGTCGCCTGCACGCAACGTGCGTGGCACGCTGGCCAGTCCGACTATTGCGGACGCCAACGCTGCAACGACTTCTCGATCGGCATCGAGATCGAGGGCGCCGACGACCAGCCGTTCACGCCAGCGCAATACGAGACGGTGGCCGCGCTGGTGAGTGCCCTGCGGGCCGCCTATCCGATCCAGGGCGTCGCTGGCCACAGCGACATTGCGCCGGGGCGCAAGACCGACCCAGGCCCCCACTTCGACTGGAGCCGCTTTGCGAAACAGGCCGCGCTACCGCCGGCGATGATGCCGTACCGGCACGCAAGGTAGGTTTCCCAGGGGGGGCCAAATAGGGTGCGCCGGGCCCCGAATCGTCACGACGGCTGCCACATTCTGGGGCACCTATCGCCGACCTGTTCCCATAGAAATATTTTCAAAATCTTGTGCGCCACCGAACGGCTTGCCGCGAACCCTTGAGGCAGCGGGCTTTGCGGGATTGTGGCGCTGCCGCACCGCCGGCCGGGCAATGTGAAAGCTGATTGTCAAGACTGGTCATTCAGGCTCGTTTCACTATACTTAGCCCAGATTTTCGATGTGACCACTATATCTAGTGGTTTTTCCGGGGAGCCGACCCAAGAGTGAAGCCTCGCCGCAGCAGCTTGCGGTGTGTGCGTCACAAAATTCAACCGGGTCGGGCTGTAAAAGAGTCCCTAGCAGAATGAACGCCTGTGCAGTTTGGTTCTCGCCTGGCATGGCCAGTGTCGAGTGTCTTCTGGAGCGCATTTTGCTAGGGACTTTGTCATCTTCAGCAGAAGTCTTCAATACAAGGGTTAAAACAGGAGTTACCTCATGCAAACGGCCCAAAACGAACAACAAACCACTGGCGTGACTGGCGTTGCTGGCGCAGCAGCCGGCATTGCGCAGCAGAGCCCCGTCGCTGCAGGCGTTACCTATCAGGACTACAAGCTGATCCGCCGTAACGGCGCCGTGGTGTCGTTCGAGCCGAACAAGATTGCCGTGGCCATGACCAAGGCATTCCTGGCCGTCAACGGCGGCCAGGGCGCGGGATCCGCGCGCGTGCGCGAGATCGTCGAGCAACTGACCCAGAATGTGGTGCGCGCGCTGGTGCGCAGCCGTCCGAACGGCGGCACGTTCCATATCGAAGACGTGCAGGATCACGTGGAACTGGCGCTGATGCGCTCGGGCGAACATGAGGTGGCCCGCGCCTACGTGCTGTACCGCGAAAAGCGCACGCAGGAACGCGCCCAGGCCAACGCGCAGGCGGTGGCCCGCGTACAGGAGGCCGGCGTGTCGTTCAACGTGACCGATAACGGTGTGACGTACCAGCTGGACCTGGCGGCGTTGCACGCGCTGATCGATAACGCCTGCAGCGGCCTCGGCAAGGCCGTCAGCGCAGAGCCGATCCTGAAGGAAACGCTCAAGAACCTGTACGACGGCGTGCCGATGACGCAGGTCTACGACTCCGCCATCCTGGCTGCGCGCACGCTGATCGAGAAGGACCCGGCCTACAGCCAGGTGACCGCCCGTATCCTGCTGCACACGATCCGCAAGGAAATCCTGGGCGCCGAAGTGACCCAGACCGAGATGGCGACGAAGTACGCCGAGTACTTCCCGAAGTTCATCGCGCGCGGTATCGAAGCCGAACTGCTCGACGAAAAGCTGGCCACGTACGACCTGGCCCGCCTGGGCGCCGCGCTGGACGCCTCGCGCGACTTCCAGTTCAACTACCTGGGCCTGCAGACGCTGTACGACCGCTACTTCCTGCACGTGGACGAAGTGCGCATCGAAATGCCGCAGGCGTTCTTCATGCGCGTGGCCATGGGCCTGGCGCTGGAAGAGAAGGACCGTGAAGCGCGCGCGATCGAGTTCTACCAGCTGCTGTCGTCGTTCGACTTCATGTCGTCGACCCCGACGCTGTTCAACTCGGGCACGCGCCGCTCGCAGCTGTCGTCGTGCTACCTGACCACGGTCTCGGACGACCTGGAAGGCATCTACGAGGCGCTCAAGGAAAACGCGCTGCTGTCGAAGTTCGCTGGCGGCCTGGGCAACGACTGGACCAACGTGCGCGCGCTGGGCTCGCACATCAAGGGCACCAACGGCAAGTCGCAGGGCGTGGTGCCGTTCCTGAAGGTCGTCAACGACACGGCCGTGGCCGTGAACCAGGGCGGCAAGCGCAAGGGCGCGGTCTGCGCGTACCTGGAAACGTGGCACCTGGACATCGAGGAATTCCTCGAGCTGCGCAAGAACACCGGCGATGACCGCCGCCGCACGCACGACATGAACACGGCCAACTGGATTCCGGACCTGTTCATGAAGCGTGTGATGGAAAATGGCGAATGGACGTTGTTCTCGCCGGCCAGCTGCCCGGACCTGCATGACAAGGTCGGCAAGGCATTCGAGCAGGCCTACCTGGGCTACGAAGCCAAGGCCGCCAACGGCGAACTGAAGCTGTTCAAGAAAGTGCCGGCCATGCAGCTGTGGCGCAAGATGCTGGGCATGCTGTTCGAAACCGGCCATCCGTGGATCACGTTCAAGGACCCGTGCAACATCCGCAGCCCGCAGCAGCACGTGGGTGTGGTGCATAGCTCGAACTTGTGCACGGAAATCACGCTGAACACGAACGAGAGCGAAATCGCCGTGTGCAACCTGGGTTCCGTGAACCTGGTGGCCCACCTGATGCAACAGGCCGATGGCACGTACGTGCTGGATCACGCCAAGCTGCAGAAGACGATCCGCACCGCGATGCGCATGCTCGACAACGTGATCGACATCAACTACTACGCGGTAGAGAAGGCGCGCAACTCGAACCTGCGCCACCGTCCGGTGGGTATGGGCATCATGGGCTTCCAGGACTGCCTGCACGTGCTGCGCACGCCGTACGCCAGCGACGCCGCGGTGAAGTTCGCCGATACGTCGATGGAAGCCGTGTGCTACTACGCCTACCAGGCTTCGACCGAGCTGGCCGAAGAGCGTGGCCGTTACAGCACCTACGAGGGTTCGCTGTGGGATCGTGGCATCCTGCCGCAGGATTCGCTGAAGCTGCTGGCCGAAGAACGTGGCGGCTACCTGGACGTGGACCTGTCGTCGACGATGGACTGGGACAGCCTGCGCGGTCGCATCAAGCAGCACGGCATGCGCAACTCGAACTGCATCGCGATCGCCCCGACCGCGACCATTTCGAACATCATCGGCGTGTCCGCCTGCATCGAGCCGACGTTCCAGAACCTGTACGTGAAGTCGAACCTCTCGGGCGAGTTCACGGTTGTGAACGACTACCTCGTGCGCGACCTGAAGGAACGCGGCCTGTGGGACGAAGTGATGGTCGCCGACCTGAAGTACTTCGACGGCTCGCTGGCCCGCATCGACCGCATTCCGCAGGACCTGCGGGACATCTATGCCACGGCGTTCGAAGTGGAACCGACCTGGCTCGTGGAAGCCGCCAGCCGCCGCCAGAAGTGGATCGACCAGGCCCAGTCGCTGAACATCTACATGGCCGGCGCTTCGGGCAAGAAGCTGGACGACACCTACAAGCAGGCCTGGCTGCGTGGTCTGAAGACCACGTACTACCTGCGCACGATGGCCGCCACGCACGTGGAGAAGTCCACCGTGCAGCGCGGTTCGCTGAACGCGGTGTCGTCGGGCGCTGACGGCCAGTCGGGCATCGACGCTGCCGCGTCGGCCGCACCGGCGATGCCGGAGGCCGAGGGCGCGGTCTGCACGATGCGTCCGGGCGATCCTGGCTTCGAAGAGTGCGAAGCCTGCCAGTAAGCAACACCTGAAAGTACCCTCGGTCTGCTCCCCTCTCCCGCTGTGCGGAGGAGGGGCCGGGGGAGAGGGCCAGGCACATCGATAGCCGATGCGCCTAAGCTGGCCACAGCCGCCCCTGATCGAATCATCGGAGAAACAACATGCTGAGCTGGGACGACGACGTTCAAGCCACACCGCAGGCCGCGCCGCAGCCTGCCCTGCAACCCGCTGCCGTCGCCACGTCGGTCGACCAGCAAGGCGTGCTGCCGCCGGCAGCCACCGAGCCGGGCATCCTCGGCAACAACCCCAACGCCGCCGCCGCGCAAAGCACGCGCCGCGTGAACGCCGCCGACAAGCGCGTGATCAACGGCGCCACGGACGTGAACCAGCTCGTGCCGTTCAAGTACAAGTGGGCATGGGAAAAGTATCTGGCCGGTTGCGCGAACCACTGGATGCCGCAGGAAATCAACATGTCGCGCGACATCGCCCTGTGGAAGGACCCGAACGGCCTGACCGAGGACGAGCGCCGCATCATCAAGCGCAACCTGGGCTTCTTCGTGACGGCCGATTCGCTGGCCGCCAACAATATCGTGCTGGGCACGTACCGCCAGATCACGGCGCCGGAATGCCGCCAGTACCTGTTACGTCAGGCCTTCGAAGAGGCCATCCACACGCACGCCTACCAGTACATCGTGGAATCGCTCGGCCTGAACGAAGCCGAGATCTTCAACGCGTACCATGAAGTGCAGTCGATCCGCGACAAGGACGAGTTCCTGATCCCGTTCATCGACACGCTGACCGACCCGTCGTTCAAGACCGGCACGCCGGAGAACGACCAGAAGCTGCTGAAGTCGCTGATCGTGTTCGCCTGCATCATGGAAGGCCTGTTCTTCTACGTGGGCTTCACGCAGATCCTGGCAATGGGCCGCCAGAACAAGATGACCGGCGCTGCCGAGCAGTACCAGTACATCCTGCGCGACGAATCCCTGCACTGCAATTTCGGCATCGATCTGATCAACCAGATCAAGCTCGAGAACCCGCACCTGTGGACGGCCGAGTTCAAGGCCGAGATCACCGAGTTGTTCAAGAAGGCCGTGGACCTGGAATACCGCTACGCTGAGGACACCATGCCGCGCGGCGTGCTGGGCCTGAACGCACCGATGTTCAAGGGCTACCTGCGCTTCATCTGCAACCGCCGTTGCCAGCAGATCGGCCTGGAGCAGCTCTTCCCGAACGAGGAAAACCCGTTCCCGTGGATGAGCGAAATGATCGACCTGAAGAAAGAGCGCAACTTCTTCGAGACGCGCGTCATCGAGTACCAGACGGGCGGCGCGCTGTCGTGGGATTGAGGGGTCGGCTGCCGCGTTGAGAAGACGGCAGCCAGAATGGGTAGTGTGCGGACATCGGGCGAGAGCCTGATGTCCGTTTTTGTTTCCTGGCGGCTTATTCCGCCGTCGCTCCAGACCGCTTCACCACCGTCGCCCATTTGCGGATCTCGCTATCCACGAACTTGCCGGTGTCCGCGGGCGTCATCGGCATGGGCTCCGAGCCCCGGTCGGTGATGAACTTGTGCAGTTCGGGCGATTGCAGCGCCTTGACGGTCTCCGCATTCAGCTGCGAGACGACGGCCGGGGGCGTGCCAGATGGCGCCATCATCACGGCCCAGCCCAGCGCCTCGAAGCCCGGCACGCCCTGTTCGCGCACGGTTGGCACCGATGGGAGCTGCGGCACGCGTTGCGTCGTGGTCACGGCCAGCGGCAAGGCCTTGTGGCTCTGGATCAGCGGCATGGCGGCCGTCACCGAATCGACCATCAGCGGAATCTGGTTGCCGAGGAAATCGGCCTGCGCCGGGCCGCTGCCCTTGTACGGAATGTGCACGACGAAGATGCCGGTCTGTGCCTTGAGCATTTCGGCCGACAGGTGCTGCGTGCCGCCGATGCCGGCACTCGCGTAGCTGTACTTGCCCGGCGCCGCCTTGGCCTTCGTGATCAGGTCGCGCAGCGAGGTGAAACCCGACTGCGGCGTGGCCAGGAACACCAGAGGCACCGAGAACACGCCTGATATCGGCGCGAAGTCCTGGCGCGGGTCGTAGTTGACCTTCTTGTAGAGCGTCTGGTTGATCGCCATCGCGCTGCCCGCCATCACGAGCGTATAGCCATCGGCCGGTGCCTTCGCGGCAACCTCCATGCCGATATTGCCACCGGCGCCTGCCCGGTTCTCGACAATGACGGACTGGCCCAGTTGCTTGCCCAGTTTCTCGGCAAGCGCGCGGGCGAAGATATCGGTGGCCTGTCCGGGCGGGAACGGCACGATGAGCTTGATGGGGCGGTCAGGCCAGGCGGCGTGGGCGGCGGTGGCGGCTGCGAGCAGCAGCGCGGCCAGGGACAGGCGTGACGGCTTCAATGAATTCTCCTCGTTGTTTTCGAGGGATTTTACGCGCATCTCCTTTCAGATTCGGCTCAGAGACTTCGGACTTTGGGCTCCCTAGGATCCGTGATGGGTCCACCAAGGAGAGCCATCGATGAAAGCCGTAGTCCAGTACCAATTCGGCGAAACGCCGTGCTTCACCACCTTTGACGACCCCCATCCGAGCGATGGGGAAACCCTGGTCCAGGTCAGGGCCGCAGTGATCTGCCCGGCCGATCTCGCTATCGCCAAGGGGCTGCATCCCCGCTTGCCGACGCAGTTGCCGTTCATTTGTGGGCGCGATGGCGTAGGGCGGCTCGCCGACGGGCAGCGCGTCTACTTCCGGGCCGGCCGCGCGCCGTATGGCGCGATGGCCGAGTACGCGCCGGCCGAGTGGGTGGCGCCGCTGCCGGACGATGTTGGTTCGGCGGCCGCTGCGGCGCTGGTCGGGCCTGCGCTGGCCGCATGGTTGCCGCTGGCGACGCGGGCCGACGTCGAGCCTGGTGAAACCGTGCTGGTGCTTGGCGCGTCGGGCATCGCGGGCCGCCTGGCGGTGCAGGCGGCGCGTCTGCAAGGGGCGGGGCGCGTCATCGCCGCCGGTCATCGGCCCGAGCAGTTGTCCACACTCGGTGCCGATGCGCTGATCGACCTCGCACAGCCGCCGAGCACCCTGCAGTACACATTCGCCTCGTTCGCGGAGCAGGGGATCGACGTGGTGATCGATTTCGTCTGGGGCGAGGCGCTCGAACTGCTGCTGGCCGCGTTGGTGCAGTGCGACGGGATGCCGATGTCGATGTTCGACCGTGGCGTGCGCATCGTCACGACGGCGAACCGAGGGGCCGGCAGCATGATGCTGCCGCCTGCGGCGCTACGCGACTCGCGCGTGCAGCTTATGGGCTGCGGCCCTGCCAACCATCCGCCGTGCGGCTATATGAAGACGATGGTCGACGACATCCTTGCCTGCGCCAGCGATGGCGACCTCGGCACGGAATTCGAACTGGTGCAGATGTCCGCAGTCACGGACGTCTGGCGGCGCGCTGGCGAGCAGGCTACGCGCATCGTGCTGACGCTAGACTGAACTCGCCGGCGGGATGGCAAACGTGGGATCAGGCGGCCTTTCGGACGTCCGCGGGGGCTTCGGCCTTGCGCTCGCCGCCCAGGGCGTCGGTCAGGTCGGCAAGCAGGCTCGCCAGCTCGCCCGCCATCAGCGCGAAGTCGGCATCGAAGCGCTCGTCCTCGTCATGCAGCGTGGCGTCGGCCTGTTCCTTGATGACATCGAGCGGATTCACGCGCTTGATGGCCAGCGCTTCGGTCAGCACGAATGACACGCGGTCATTCCACGTCATGGCCAGGCGCGTGCAACGCTTGCCGGCGGCGATATGGCGGCGCAGGTCCTCGGGGTCCAGCGGGTGGCGGACGTAGCGGACCGTGGCCTTGCTTTCGCCACTCGACTGGAGCTCGATTTCCTGGTCGACCGTGAAGCCGGCCGGAGCGGTGTCGGTGGCCAGCCATTCGGTCATGGCGGTCACGGGCGACTGGTTCACGTGCAGGTTGGCCACGGGCAGCGGATCAATTGCCTTGAACAGCATCCCGCGCACTTCGTCGGCCTTGGCCGTTCCGGCCGCGTCGATCGCCAGCCAGCCATTGGCCGGGTCGATCCAGACGCGTGTGTCGCGGCGGATGCTGAAGGCGCGTGGGAGCAGTTCTTCCGTGATCTGCTCCTTCAGTTCCTTGAGTTGCTTGCGGCCCGGCTTGAAGCCCTGTTGCTCTTCGAGTTCTGCGGCGCGGGCCTTGGTGACCTGGTTGACCACGGTTGCCGGCAGCAGCTTCTTTTCGGTGCGCAGCACCAGCAGCATCTGGCGATTGACGCAATGTACGAGCTGACCGTTGTCGCGGGGCGATGCCCAGCCTTGCGTCTGCATCTCCAGGCTGGTGCCGGGGTAGAACGCGTGCTTGGCCAGGCAAGCTTCAACGTCGTCAGCGGTGAGTGTCCACGGGGCGGAGAAACGATGAACCTGGAGATTCTTGAACCACATGAGAATTCGGCCTCGCGTACGAAAAAGGGGAGGGACGCATTCTAACGGGTCAATCGGGGTCGGATGCGCATACCGATGCAGGTTCGGCGAAGAGAAATGGAACGCGCGGGGGGAGGAGGAGGCGTTGACTGTCGCGATGTGATCAGGGGCGCCCGTAAGGAGACGGGCGCCCCTGATCAAGACGTCAATTCAATACTTCGCAATCTGGCAAGTTGTGTCAGATCGAGAGCTTCGAGATCTTGGTGCCTTCCAGGCTCAGGCCAGCCATCAGGCCCGCATTGGTCATTGCGAAACCGATGATCGGTTGCTGCGCCGTATTGGTATCGATCTGACCGTTGGCGCCAATCGTCGCCAGGGCTACCGTGGCATCCGCGCCCACCTGCCAGCCGCTGCTGCGCACGAATTTGTCGTACGCCTCCTGGGTCATGAACATCAGGACGAAGGCTTTCGATTGCGCGCCGGCCTGAAAGCCGAACGAACCAGAGATCGCCCGATAGTATCCTCGGTCGGCACCGCCCGCCCGCAGGACACCGTCGCCGTATTCACCCCCGACGATGAAACCAGCCGACAGTAGCTTCGGGAAGATCAGGATGCCCTTGGCCTTGGCACCCAGTTCCTGTGCGGACTTGGTTGTCGTGTAGAGGCGATTGAGCGTATCCGTTGCGCCAACGTTGATCTCACGACGCTTGGACGCATTGTCACCGGAGTCGGTGGGACCCGTGACGCTGCAGCCTGCCAGCGTACCCAGACCGGTAAGACCAACAAGCCCCGCACTGCCGGCGGACAGGAATGTTCGACGTTTCATGCTTTCCTCCAAGGGTTGAAGTGTTTTAACCGCCTCTAAAGCATAGGCGTGCGATGCACTTCCGCAAATGCGATTTTGTCTGACAATACGTGACTTGCTATCTGACATGAGGCAAGTCAGTCCTGTTTTATTGCAATTTCTTGCAAATCAGTGGAATGGCTTCTGAAACTCAAATCATCCGCCCTGGTCTTTGGAGCATGCACCAGACAATCGCCCCCTTTCCTCCAGACGCCGGCATTGCCGCCTCTCAATCTTCCGAACGGACGCCAGTGCGGGGGCGCCTGATCAGACTCGCCGCGACGACGATGCCGATGGCCGCTTTGCTGGCCGCCTGCTCCTCCTCCCAGCCGCCGGCTGACTCGGCAACCCAGGCTGCCGCGCAGGAGTCTGTGCAGGTTGCGCCGGCGTGGCAGGCCGAACGCGTGAAATACATGGAATGCGTACAGGTCAAGGTCGACGACGGTGTTTCGAGCAAGGCCGTGCCGGCGGACGTGGCTGGCGGTGCGCTTAGTGCCTGTCAGGACCAACTGAAAGTCATGCACGACGCATTCCAGTCGTATCTGATGGCTGGCATGAGTTCGGCCCACGGCCGTAGCAGCGCCAAACAGGCTGCCGATCGGGTGACCACGGATACGCGCGAGAAGGCACGTGTCTATCTCACGCGCTACGTCGAGGTAGAGCGCTACAAGGCAGGACAGCGCTAAATCGGGGCGCCGGTGGATAGCCGGCGCCAGTTCCGTCTTGTCTTGTGGACCGCGTTCAGAGCATCGCCAGCGGCTGCACGTGGCGCGGGGGCGGAAACAGTTCGTCCAGCGCGGCAAGCTGTTCCGCGCTCAGCGTCAGGTCCAGCGCGTCGACGTTCTCGCGCAGACGTTCGCGGTTGCCAGTCTTCGGGATAGCGATGATGTCGTCGCGGCTGAGCAGCCACGCCAGCGCAACCTGCGCCGGAGACTTTCCAATCGATTGCGCAAAACGCTTCAGGCCCGGGCTGCGCAGCAATCGTGCCTGCTCGATCGGGGAATAGGCCATGACGGGAACCCCCCGCTCGCGTAGCCAGGGCAGCAGGTCGAACTCGATGCCACGGCGGCTCAGGTTATAGAGCAACTGGTTCACGGCCACTTCATCGCCACCCGGCACATCCCATAGTTCTTCCATGTCGGAGAGGTCGAGATTGCTGACGCCGAAATGGCGGATTTTGCCGGCTTGCCGCAACGCCAGGAACGCCTCGATCGTTGCCTCGAACGGCTCGTCGCCGCGCCAGTGGAGCAGGTAGAGATCAATATGGTCGGTGCCCAGGCGTTTCAGGCTGCGCTCGCACGCGGCCACCGTGCCTTTGCGACTGGCATTGTGCGGATACACCTTGCTGACCAGGAACGTCTGGTCGCGACGCCCCCGGATCGCCTCGCCGATCAGTGACTCCGACAAGCCTTCGCCATACATCTCGGCGGTGTCGATCAGCCGCAGTCCAAGATCCAGACCCAGCTGCAACGTGGCGATTTCCTCGGCACGTGTCTGGCGATGATCGCCAATGTTCCAGGTACCCATGCCCAGCGCGGGCACGCGTTCGCCGCCGGGCAGTGTGACTTGTTTCATGCAATGACTCCGGTGTGAAGCGCCGACGATGCCGGCTTGCAGCCCTTCACACTAGTGAACATTGGCACGGAGTACAAGCCAGCCGCCCGCACGACACTGCTGACTGAAATGCGCGAATCAACCGTGTTGGTGGCGGAATTCCTGCGACTTGCCGCCGTATCCGTAGGCGGCCGCCCGCGCGTCGATCACATGGATGTAGGACAGGGGATTGACGTCGCCGATCACCTCGGACAAGGCCCCGAATATCGCTGCGAGATATTGCGCCTTTTCGGCCTTGGTGTTCGTCTCGTCGGTCACGCTGATGTCGAGCTGGAACGCGTTGCGGCCCTCGGCATACTCTGACAGCGGTTTGCCAGCGATGAACCACTGTTCGCGCGGGATGTACGTGACTGTGGTGGCGATCACGCCGGCTTCCTTTCGCAGGACCCGCTGGGTCAGTTCGCCGACCGCGGCGACCGCGCGGCGGGTGAGTTCCGTATCGGGATGGCCGGAAATCTGCAGGGCAATGTGGGGCATGATGGGCTCCTTGACTGGGTTGGTTTTCACGGTGCGGCGGATGATTTTTCCGCTGCGGTGATGTCATCGTAGGCGCTGCCTTGATATCGGAAAAGCGGGAATATACGATACTATCAATCGGATATACCGAATCATTGGGGCCAGCCATGCGTGGATTCGAGACCGATCAACTGAGAACCTTCGTGGCCGTGGCGGACAGCGGTAGCTTGTCCGCGGCGGCACCCCGGCTGTTCCTGTCGCAGTCGTCCGTCAGCGAGCAATTGCGCAAGCTTGAGGAGCGTGCCGGCGTCCCCCTCCTGACTCGAGGGAAGAAGGGGGCCGCAGTGACGCCGGCCGGCGCGCGGCTGCTTGAGTACGCGCGGCGCATCCTGTCGCTGAACGAACTGGCGATGCAGGAATTGCGCGGACAGTCGCTCGATGGCGAGCTACGTCTGGCGGTGACGGACTACTTTCGCCCCGGCGAGATTGCCGGCATGTTGCGCCGGTTGCGTGACCGTTATCCGTACCTGAAGCTGCACGTGACGGTCATGAAGAGCGCGGCCATCGAGGCTGCCGCCGAGATGGACGAGTTCGATATCGGCCTGAGTATGCGGTTGATCCGTCTGGGGGGCGATGCTGCGCCGCACGAGAAGCGCAAGTCCGGTGTCGTACTGCGGCGGGAGGCGCTGGCGTGGGTCGCGGCACCGGAGATCGCCGAGTCGCCGCAGGCCACGCTGCCGCTCGTGCTGTTACCGGATACCTGTTCGATGCACCAGTTCGTGGTGCAGTTGCTCAAACGGCGGCGGCGCGCGTTCGATATTGGCCATTCGGCATCCGGGGTGGCCGGGCTGCATCTGGCTCTGGCGGCGGGCCTTGGCGTGTCATGTCTGAACGCCTCGGCCATCGGGCCGGGTGTCGCGCCGCTGGATGCGGCCGCCACGGCGGGCTGGAAGTTGCCGCCGCTGCCTTCGGCCGAGTTCTATCTGCTGGGGGCCCGGCGCGGGGAGAGCGAGTTCATTGGGCAGGCGCGTCAGGCGCTGGCCGAGCAGTTCGGCTAGGCGAGGAAGACCGGGCGGGAATCGCGGACGGGAATCAGGTGTCGCTCCACTGGCGCAGGAGGTTGTGATAGCAGCCCACTAGCGTGCGGCGCGCGCGTTCGTCAGCGTTGGTCTGATTCAGCGTCTGGATGGCGTTGTCCATGTCGAACAACAGCGCGCGTTGTCCATCGTCGCGAATCAGGCTCTGAATCCAGAAGAAGCAGCCAACCCGCACACCGCGCGTGATCGGCGTGACCTGGTGCAGGCTTGTGGACGGGTAGACCACCATGTCACCGGCCGCGAGCTTGACCGAGTGCACGCCGTAGGTGTCCTCGATCTGCAGTTCGCCGCCGTCGTAGCTGGCCGGGTCGGACAGGAACAGCGTGGCGGAAACATCGGTACGCAGCTTGCGGCCGTTGTGCGGGTGTAGGCGGACGCCGCCATCGACGTGCAGGCCGAACGTCATGCCCTCACTGTAGCGATTGAACATCGGCGGATAGACGATGTTTGGCAGCACGGCGCTGATGAACAGCGGATTGCGCTCGAGCGCGCTCAGTACAAGATGCTGGCACTGCGCCGCCGCCTCGGAGCGTTCGTCGATCTGCTGGTTGAACTTCACCGGCGCGCCGGAGTATCCGGCGGTAACGCGGCCGTCCACCCAGGCGTCGCCCGCGTGATCGAGCTGCTCCCGCAGCATGGCCAGTTGCTCGGCGTTGAGAACCTGCGGAATGCGGACGAGCATCGTATCTATATAGATAGTGAGCGAAAATCGGAGCCGCCCGGCGCTGCGGCCCCGGCGGCACTTACATGCGGTATGTGAACGACAGCATCGCGGTGCGGCCCGTACCCGGCACCGAACGGCCGCCGTCGGACTGAATCAGTGCATCGTAATACTTCTTGTCGAAGATGTTGAACAGATTCAGGCGCACATCGTACTTCGGCTGATGGTAGGCGATCATGCCGTCCCAGCGCACGTAGCCGCCCACCTGTACGGTGTTGGTGTTGTTGGCATAGCGCTGCGACATATAAAACGCCCCGCCGCCGATTTCCCAGCTCGGCAAGATCGCGTAGCTGGTCCAGGCCGTGGCCGTGTGCTTGGGCGTATTGAGCGGCACCTTGCCTTCCGTGCCAGCGGCGACGCCGTTCTCGATCACGCCATTGAGGTACGTGTAGCCGGCGAACACCTGCCACTTCTGTGTAATGCGGCCGGTCATGCCCAGGCGGAAGCCGTCCACCTGGATCTTGCCTGTCAGCGCGTAGGTGGTGGCGTCAATCTGGCTACGCGCGTTGTCCTTGGTGATGCGGAAGATCGCCGAGTTGACCTGAAGATCGCCATTGCGCAGATCCCACTTGCCACCCAGTTCGTACGATTTGTTCTTCTCCGGGTCCAGCGATTGCTGGCCCACCGTGCCGACCAGTTGCTCGAGCGACGGGTTGAACGACGTGCCATACGACACGTAGTACGACTGCTGCTCCGTCGGCTGCCAGATGCCGCCCAGACGCACGCTCGTAAAGTTGACGGTCTGGTTGGCATACGGCAGCACGGTGCTGCCGCTGGTGTTGGAGGCGTTGATCGAGTTGCTGATGCTCGCGATATATCGGTCGTAGCGCAGGCCGGCAACCGCCTTCCACTGCTTGCTGAACTCGATCGAATCGTTGGCGTAGACGGCGATCGTGTTGGCTGAGCCGCCTTGCAGGTTGCCGACGCTCGAGGCGACGTTCGAAGGTGAGTCCTGGTAGACCGGATCGACCACAGGCGTGCAGGCAACGTAGCCCGTGGTGGCCCCGTTCGCATTCAGCGGCGTGCTGCCGCAGTTGCCGTTCCGGTAGTAGTTCTGGTTGTTGTAACCATCATGACCAAGCTCCAGGCCTGTCAGCAGCGTGTGCTTGACCGGACCGGTGTTGAAGTCAGCGGTCAGTTCGGTCTGGTTGAAGATCGAGTAGTCGCGGATGCTGCGGTCATGACTCTGTTGGCGCACATAGAGCTGCGACAGCGGCAGGTAGGTCGTGGTCGCCGCCGTGAACTTGCCGGAGGCATCAATCGAGCCCACGGCATTGGGCGCCGTCTCTCGCGCATCGGTGGATACGTAGTTGAATGAGGTCTGGTTGCGCAGGCGCAGGTTCGGCGAGAACTTGTGCGTGACGCCGGCCGAAAGCGAGGCGATGTCCTGGCGCGTGCGGTCGTTGTTGAAGCCGTAGTAGGTGTTGCGATTGACGTTGACCGGGTGACCGTTGATGGCCGGGAAGCCATAGTCGGGCATGTCCTCGTTGTGCTGGAGCAGGGCGGACAGCGTGATCTCGGTGGACGTGCCGATGCCAAAGCGCCAGGACGGCGCGATGCCGAAGTCCTGCACCGTCATTTCGTCGCGCGTGCTCGGCTTGCCGTCCTGCGCCATCGCGGAGATACGGAAGGCGGAGGTATCGCCGGTTGGCGTGTTTACGTCGGCGGTGGCGCGCACCAGGCCGTTCGTGGTGACGGAGCCGGTTACCTCCGTGGCGGCCTTCATCTGCGGCTTCTTGGTGACCTGGTTCACGATGCCGCCGGTGGAGCCACGGCCGAACAGCATCGACGACGGACCCATGATGACTTCGACCTGATCCAGCGCAAACGTGTCGCGGTAGTACTGGCCACGGTCGCGGAAGCCGTCGAGGTACATGTCGGTACGCGCCGAGAACCCGTTCAGGTTGATGTTGGTACCGATCTGGCCGCCCTCGGCACCGCCGATCGTGATGCCGGGCACGTTGCGCAGCGCATCGGCCAGCGAGGTAGCACCCTGCGAATCCATTACCGCGCGGTTCACGATCGTCACGGACTGGGGGACGTCACGCAATTCAGCGGGCAGCTTCGAGAGCTGGCTGCCTGCCGGGCTGAAGTCGTCGCGAATGGCCGAGCCCTGGACCGTGATTTCGCGCAGCGTTGCCGGCGCGGTTTCCGACGCGCTGGCCGGCGCAGGAGCGGCCGTGGCGGGCGCTTGCTGGGCGAGGGCGGCAGGGGTGGCAGGAACGGCAAAAAGGGCTACGAGGGCGGTGGCCAGGGGCGTGCGGCGAGTCATTGTCCAGTCCATGTGTGCGGGCGTGGCGCAATATAAATGCGAACGATTCGCGTTGCAATTTGCGTTGTTGTCTGTTCACAGACAAGATACATCGCGGTCGAATGACTTAATAAAAATACAAATAACTACGTAAGAGGCCCTGCGGATGGTGTTTTGGGAGCTACGTATGCTGATTAATGCGCTTTTGTAACGGCGGTGATGCAAAACAAACGGCCCGCTCAAGGCGGGCCGTATGCATACATTTGGTCACCCTGGCAGGTGACCGCATCCGGATTTTTTAATCGGCGCTCATGTTCGCGTTCTTCGCGATCCGACCCAGGCGTTCGCGCTCGGATTTGATAAACGCGACGAAGCTCTCCACCGAGCCGCCTGCAGGCTCGATACCGTTCTGGATCAGGCGCTCGCGAATATCGGGGCTCTGCATGCCCGCGCTCAGTTCCGCATTCAGCTTCTTGATGATGGCCGGGTCTGTGCCCTTCGGTGCGAAGATGCCGGCCCAATGCCCAATGCGAACTTCGGGCAGACCCTGTTCCGCGGTGGTCGCGACGTTCGGTGCAGCGGGCATACGCTTGTCCCAAGTCGCGCCCAGCGCCTTCAGCTTGCCCGCCTTGATCTGCGGCAGCACCACGATCGACGCTTCGGACGTTGCCACGACCTGATTGCCGATGACTGCGGTGATGCTCTCCGAACCGCTCTTGTACGGCACCACGGTCAGCTCCGCGCCTTTTTCCTTGAGCATTTCCTCGACGAAGTGCGGCGTGCTGCCGCTGCCGGCGGTAGCGAACGGCACGCCACCCTGCTTCTTCGAATACTCGATCAGTTCCTTGACGTTGTTCACCGGCACCGAGGGCGAAGCGACGATCACCGACGGGCTCACTGCGATCAAACCGACGGGAACGAGATCGTCCGGTGCGTACGGCATCTTCGAGCGGATCAGGCCGTTGGTCACGGTGCCCACCGCGCCGACCAGGAACGTGTAGCCATCGGGCTTGCTCTTTGCCACGTAGTCGGCGCCAACGATGCCGCCCGCACCGGGACGGTTCTCGATGACGACCGGCTGGCCGATGCGCTTGCTGACGGCTTCGGCGCCGGCACGCGCCACGAGGTCGTTGGCACCGCCTGCCGTGAACGGCACGACGAACTTGATGACGTGATTCGGCCAGGCATCCGCGGCGTGCGCGGTTGTGGCGATGAGGGAAGTGGTGGCGAGTGCGAGGGCCATGACGCGGCCGCGTGGGGAGAAGCGCATGCTCAAAGTCTCCGGATGTCGTTGTAGAGGCAAACGATCTTACCGAAGGAAGCTGTCACATGCCTGTACAGCAGGTGATGTGTGCGAAGCGTGCTCAGGGGGGCTGCCTCACCGTTCGCGCAGGCGTCAGTGAGGCAGTGAATGGCTGGCGACTCGCCGCTTACTGCGCGCGCACCCAGGTCTGGGTCCGGCCGATCAGACTGATGCCGATGAAGCCGCGCACGTTGAGCTTCTTGCCGTCTTCGGCCAGCGACATCTTGCACTTGTACAGCTTGCCGCTTTCGGGATCCAGAATCTCGCCGCCGGTCCACTCGTTGTCGGCCGTCTTGCGCAGACCGGTCAGCAGCGTCATGCCGATGATCGGCTGATCCTTGCGCGAGTCGGTGCACTTGTCGCACACCGTCGGCGGGCCTTCATGCGGCACGAGACTCTTCGTGAGCTTGCCGCTGTAGACGCCGTCCTTTTCGCTGATCTCGATCACGCCACGCGGCTTGCCGGTGGCGTCGTCAATCGTCTGCCAGGTGCCGGTCGGCGTGGCTTGCGCCATTGCCGCTGCGCTGGCAGCAAAAGCAGCGGCGAACACGGCGGCACGCAGCAGGGTACGAGGGGCGGTCATGCGCATGGTGGTGGTCTCCAGTTCAGAGTTCAATGTTCAGTGTTGCAAAGTTGGTTCGCTCGATCGGGTATCGGCGGGCGCGACGCCAATCTACTGTCGGATGCCGCGCGCCGCAATCTCCAACATCCGTTTGCGTACGCACTGGCGCGCAATGTAGCGCTTGCTGCAATTGCCCGCCCGGCGCGGCCTGGCGCGGTTTCTGTCGTGCAACAACGCCAGCATGAGCGGCGGTTCCGAGATTTTCCTCTAGCCATCATCCAACTGCAGCGATGTCGCCACAGTCCTTCGGAATTCGGCCACGCCTGCATCGCATCCGTCTCAGTAGGAACCCGGATGCGGCGCATCGCTCGAATGCAGCTGCATTGTCTGACGACGCAGCGGGTCGACGTGGCGAACATCGTGCTCGGTTGCACGACTGATGCGTTTGCGTCGTACCTCCTCCAACCATCACGAACCACATCGCCAGTCGCGATGTGGCGACGCGCGCGGAGCGTTTCGACGTGGCGAGGAACTGCGACAGCATCGAAATCGAACGTGCGACTTCGCAACGACGACACAAACCGTTGCTTTGACGCATCACTCTTTCGTCGCTCACGCGCAACTCTCTGAAGCTTGCATGCCGACGCCGGGCATCGCGCGCGCATGGTTCGACGGTTGCGCAAGTCGGAGCGTGCTCGCATGCGTTGCCACCCGCGGGAACGCGACGCGGCAGCGCTGCGCGGAACGCTGTCGCACAAGAATCCGCAGTGCATGGAGCGACATTGATGGAGGACCGGAAAGTCAATGCTCATGCGGCTTTCCGGCTTGCGAGCGTGAACGCGTCAGCGCACTTCGCGCGGCATCGCAAGCGTGTCTGAGCAGGTATGCGCGATGCCTTCGCGGGTGTGCGATCACGCGTCATCGACACGATCCGCCGCGCATCGACTCATCGTGCGAAGACCCGATGAAGGAACTCTGGAGCGTGTGTGAAAGTCGAGATCAACATGTGTGTCGATGGTGTCGTCATCGAGACGTGCGCGCCGAGTAGATCGATTCGTAATTGCGCGCAAGTTTTTTTGCACTTTTTTCTTAACATCATCGAACAAACGAATTATGATTCGCCTTGACAAGAGTCTCACTTCATTGCATCGACCGAGTAGCGCGCACGAAGGCAAGCAAGAACGCGAGCGAGAAGGAACGATGAAGCGAAGCTTCGATGCAGTGATGGCGGGTAGCCGAGGAGCACTAGAACTTTGACGCAGACTGAGCCGAAATGGCTTTTTAAAACGCGTGCGGTCTCCAGTTGCCCAGTGACGGTATGGGCGAGCTACCCCCGAATGATTGCCGTCCGCAGTGCGCGAGGCCATGCCCGTACTGTGGACCTGCTGACCGATATCTCCTCTTTCCAGGCTGCGCGCCGACATGACGGGCGGTGCGGGCAGATCGAATTTTCCAGGGCGCGGCTTAGCCCGGGAATCCGCTTGAGCGCTGGGTTTGCAGCTCGCTCGCGGATGCCTGGCCGCCGCGGGCACACCACCATGAGCGCGCCAGTTCGCGCCGGATGCGGCTGTCTCCCTGCCACCGAATTCATTAGCGTGCGGTCGATGTTGCGTCGTGCGCCGATGAATCGCTCGCTCGATTGGGGCACGTGCAAAACACGCCTCGGGTCGGTCGGGTCGCCAATTTAGGTCATTCGATATTTCACGTTAGTGAAGGAGTTATCCATGGCAACTGCTGCAAAGAAAAAGCCGGCGGCTAAGAAGGCCGCCAAGCCGGCCGCCAAGAAGGCTGCTGTGAAGAAGGTCGCCGCCAAGAAGGCTGCTCCGGCCGCCAAGAAGGCTGCTGCCAAGAAGGTCGCAACCAAGAAGGTAGCCGCCAAGAAGGTAGCGACCAAGAAGGTAGCCGCCAAGAAGGCAGCACCGG
This sequence comes from Cupriavidus sp. HY129, assembly GCF_059492215.1. Taxonomy (NCBI): domain Bacteria; kingdom Pseudomonadati; phylum Pseudomonadota; class Betaproteobacteria; order Burkholderiales; family Burkholderiaceae; genus Cupriavidus; species Cupriavidus sp. HY129. The sequence goes on along the minus strand of NZ_CP083254.1, from coordinate 2,986,992 downwards.
CCAAGAAGGCTGCAGTGAAGAAGGTTGCTGCCAAGAAGGTTGCAACCAAGAAGGTAGCCGCCAAGAAGGCAGCACCGGCCAAGAAGGCTGCAGTGAAGAAGGTTGCTGCCAAGAAGCCGGCCGCCAAGAAGGTCGTCGCCAAGAAGGCAGCACCGGCCAAGAAGGCCGCAGCCAAGAAGGTAGCCGCCAAGAAGCCGGCCGCCAAGAAGGCTGCTGCGAAGAAGCCGGCTGCCAAGAAGCCTGCTGCCAAGAAGGCTGCTGCGAAGAAGCCTGCTGCCAAGAAGGCTGCTGCGAAGCCTGCCGCTGCTCCTGCTGTTGCCCCCGCGGCCGCAGCCAAGACCGCGCTGAACCCGGCTGCAGCCTGGCCGTTCCCGACGGGCAACCGTCCGTAATCGCCTCGCACTCGTGCGAGCGATCACAACTGGGAATCGCCAGGGCACGCATCGCGTGCCGCACTGACCGGATACGGCGTATCCGGTCCGCAAGACGGCAGTCTTGCCAACCCGCCGATGGCATCCGTGCCCGGCGGGTTTTTTATTTCTGGATGGACGTGCGAGAGCGGCGCCAGTCGATCTGGATGACGATCAGGAATAGTCAGGGCAGGGGCTCGCGCCAAAAGCAAAACGCCGCGGCCTGACGGCACGCGGCGTTCGGTTGCTGGGGGCGGGTCGACCAGCGCGTGACTTAGTGCGTAACGCGCGTCACGCCGCCCGAGGAGAGCAGCCGCACACGGTCGCCAGGGCGGAAGATCTCGTCCGCATCCTGCGTGATGGCGCGCATCTCGCCATTCTCCAGGCGCACGGTGATCTCCAGGCCGCGACGTTGCGCGATCTTGTTCTCGGCGGCGCTACCGGCCACGCCGCCCAGGATCGCGCCAAGCAGGCCCGCTGCGATGGCGCCGTTGCCGCCGCCGATCGTGCTGCCGGCGGCAACACCACCGATCGCGCCACCGGCAAGCGTGCCGACGCCCGTGGCTTCGCCCTGGATCATGACTTCACGCACGCCTTCCACCACGCCGAAGCGCACGGTCTGCTCGCGCTGAGCCTGGCCGCCCGTGTAGACGCTGTTGGAGTTGGACTGGGTGGAACACCCGGCAAGCAGCGTCGCCGCTGCGAACACGGCGACGCCGCCGATACGTAGGATCTTGTTCATGACTTCTTCCCGTGAAAGATTCCGCGTTGCGTTGCTGTGCCGGGGTGACGCACCCGACACCAGGTCAAGCGTAACGGTAACCAAAGACGGACTGGAAGCGGCTGCCGATTTCGTCGCAGGAGATCCAGTGGTTCTGGGGACCCTGCTGGGCGATCTTGAGAGAGCCCATCAGCGAAGCGAGGCGGCCGGTGGTTTCCCAATCCATCCCGTTCTCGATGCCGTGGAGCAGGCCACCCCTGAACGCATCGCCGCATCCGGTGGGGTCGACCACACGTTCGGCGGGCACGGCGGGAATGGCGTACTGCTTGCCGTCGGCAAAGACGCTGGCGCCGCGCTCGCCGTGCGTCACGATGAACGCGCGGACCTTGGCGGCTACCTCTGCGCTGGTCCATGCGGTGCGTGACAGCAGGACCTGCGCTTCGTAGTCATTGACCGTCACGTAGCTGGCAAGTTCAATGAACTGCCGCAGGTCCTCGCCGTTGAACAGCGGCATGGCCTGGCCCAGGTCGAAGATGAAGGGGATGCCCTCGGCGGCGAACTGCTGGGCATGGTGAAGCATGCCTTCACGGCTGTCCGGCGCGACGATGCCAACTGCCGGGCGGTTGCCCGTGGTCAGCGCGTCCTGCACCCGGTTCAGTTGCGACTGACCCATGGCGCCAGGGTGGAAGGCCGTGATCTGGTTATTGTCCAGATCGGTCGTGATCATCGCCTGCGCGGTGAATGTCTCGGGCAGCACGCGGATATGGTCGGTGCGGATCTCGAGGTTGCGCAGATACCGCAGATACGGTTCGGCATCCTCCCCCACCGTGGCCATCACGATCGGGTCGCCGCCCAGCATCTTGAGCGTGTACGCAATGTTGCCCGCGCAGCCGCCGAACTCGCGGCGCATGCCCGGCACCAGGAACGAGACGTTCAGCATGTGGATCTGGTCCGGCAGGATGTGTTCGCGGAAGCGGCCGTCGAACGTCATGATGGTGTCGTATGCGACGGAGCCGCAGATCAGGCTGGACATTCTCTCTCCAAGGGCCCTGGCAAGGGCTGTAACAGATACGTTAATGAATTCCGCCCGTGCATGACGGGCGGAATGTTGGACTACTGTGCCGAATCAAACAAATTACTTCAATGCGGCGAGTGCGGCGTCGTAGTTCGGTTCCTGCTTGATTTCGGGCACCAGCTCGCTGTACTTGACCGTGTCGTTCTCGTCCACCACGACCACGGCGCGAGCGCATACGCCGGCCAACGGGCCGGTCTTGATGTCCACGCCGTAGGCGTTCTTGAACTCGGCGCCACGCATCGTCGACAGCGTTACCACGTTGGCCAGGCCTTCGGTGGTGCAGAAGCGGCCCATCGCGAACGGCAGGTCGGCCGAGATCGTCAGCACGACGGTATTGTTCAGGTTGCCGGCGGCCTCGTTGAACTTGCGGGCAGATGCCTGGCACACGGGCGTATCGAGGCTCGGCACGATGTTCAGCACCTTGCGCTTGCCTGCGAAGTCGGCCAGCGAGACATCCTTCAGATCCTTGCCGACGAGCGAGAATGCGGGCGCCTTGTCGCCGCTATGAGGAAACTTGCCGCCAACTTCGATGGCGTTACCGCCGAGGGTCACATTGCTCATGGTCTCTCCTGTCTGGAATGGAATACGGCCAGCCGGTCCGATGCGCGCATCGACGGCATGGCAGGGGGGCGTTGGAATTCAGGGGTAGAAGATCAGCACGCGGTAGTTCGCTGCCGCCTGCTGCGTCCGGAATCGTACCCGAACCGGCAGTTCGCTGCCTGCGCGCAGGCCCGTGGTGGCAAAAGCGCGCTGGTCCGGTTGCAGGTAATCAGCCGGCAACAGCACGCGCCGTAGCAGCAACTGGTCCTGCAGGTCCGTCATCACGAGTTCGATGGCGGGCAGCGCCGTCGTCGCGCGGCCCTGGTTGCGCATGGTGACCGCAAGCAGATAAACGTCGTCGGATTCGTCCTGCTTCTGCAGTTGCGACGTGTCGATGCGCAGCGCCTCGAGATCGCGCCACGGCGGCACGCTGCAGCCGAATGGCTCACACGCGGCTTCCAGCAACGGGCGCAGTACCGGAATGTTCCCCGCTAGCTGGCTGCGTCCAAGGTAGGCGCCCTGGATGAGCACGCCAAGGCCGAGCACGACGACCGCCACGCGGGTCCAGAGACGTCGACTACCCGGGAGCTTGCGTTTGGTGGTGGCAGCACTCGCCTGTTCGCGTTCGCGGGTGTGGCGAAGGAAATCGGGGGCGAAGCCGGGGCCGGTCACCGGTCCGGTATCGTCGCGTTGCCAGTGACGCGTGGCTGTCTCGCGGGCTACGGCATCGAGCGTGCCGTCCCGCGATGTCGGCCCGTGAGCGTTGCTGTCGGCGGCATCCCTTGTCCAAGCTTCCGTTTCGGCGTCAGTCGGGTCTGCCGCGCGCAGATACTCGCTTGCGCTGCGTACCGGCTCGGTGTGCGGGTGCGGATGCGCTTCCGGCGGCGCGGCGGCGGTGTCGTCGGTGCTATCGCTGTCTTTGCTGTGCTTGCTACCGGTAGCGGCCGTCTGTGCCTCGCGCTGGGGGGACGTTGGCCACATCGCCTTGGCGCCGTAGGCGCCGGCTGGTGGCATTTCGCCCGGCGTCTTCGGCGCGAACGCTGCGGCCGGGTCGAGCGATGAGTGACGCGGCAATGCATCATCATCGAACACGCCATGGTCCAGCGCGGGCCACGGCTCGGATGGTACTTGCGGTGGCGTCTCGACGTCGGTGGGTTCGGCGTCAGGCAGTGCTTCCTGGCTGGCTTCGACCGGCGGCGTCTGCGCGGCGGTTTCCGTGTCTTTCGCCTCGTCGCCAGCTTCGGCAGCGGCGGGTGCGGCGCTTTCGTGCGTTTCGTCGGCCGCTTCCGGTTCGTTGGCCTCGACGGACTCGGCGGGTGCCTCTTCCGTGGCCGTATCAACCACTTGTCGATCGGCGCCTGTTTCCGGTTCTGCCACCGCCTCCGCTTTCGCGTCGGCTGCTTCTTCCCGCTCGGGCTCCGACATCATCGTCGTGGGCGAATCGAGCGCGGGCACGTCGTAGCCTGGGTCGAAGCCCGGGTCGAACGGCGCCTCGTCCTCGCGCGCCTGGGCATCGGCCTGGGTCTGCTCCGCGTGAGCAAGCGCCGCAGCCAGCGTGACTGACGATGCCGCAGCTGCGGGCGCCGGTGTGGGTGTGGAAGCGGGGGAGGATGTGGGCGCAGCAGCCGGCGTCGGCGCTGCTGGCACCTCGATCAGGTGCTCACGGGCGTCGAAGACGGTGTCGCACTGGCCGCAGCGGACCAGCCCCTGGCGCAGCCGCAACTGGTCCGCCACAAGCCGGAACGCGGTGCGGCAGGCCGGGCAGCGCGTGACGAGCTTGGCGGCGGCCATGATGAAAAATCAGGAACGGTCGGCGGGTGCGGCAGGGCGCGTGCCATGCAGGCACACCCAGCCTTCCTCGCTGCGCCAGACCGACATGGGGATCCAGGGCGCGTAGGCGGCGGCCACTTCCTCGGCCTGCCGTTCGAGCACGCCAGACAGGATCAGGCGGCCGCCCGGCCGCACGCGTGCGCTGAGCATCGCCGCCATCAGCTTGAGCGGATTCGACAGGATGTTGGCCACCACGAGGTCGTAGGTGGCCTCGGAGACCGATTCCGGCAGCGCGAAACTGGCCTCCACGCGGTTGCGTTCAGCGTTGTAGCGCGACGCATCCACTGCGTTGGGGTCAATGTCGATCCCAACGGTGTCACCGGCGCCGAGCTTCTTCGCGACGATGGCCAGGATGCCAGAGCCGCAGCCATAGTCGAGCACGGTTTCGCCGGCGCGCACGTTGGCTTCCAGCCACTGCATGCACAGGCGCGTGGTCGGATGGCTGCCGGTGCCGAATGCCAGGCCCGGGTCGAGCTCCAGAATCACGGCATCGGGGTCTGGCGCTTCGTGCCACGAAGGCACCACCCAGATCTTTTCACCAATGCGGATCGGTTCGAATTGCGACTGGGTCAGACGTACCCAGTCCTGGTCCTCCACGCCGCGCAGTTCGTACGGCGGCACCGGGTCGACCTTGAGCGCGTTAGCGGCCGCGGCTACCACGAGCGCGGGATCGGTCTCTTCATCGAAGAGCGCCACCACGCGCGAACGGTTCCACGCGAGCCGCGTCGGCTCCAGCCCGGGCTCTCCGAAGAGCGGCTGTTCGTCGGGCGTATCGGCATCGGCGTCTTCCACCGATACCGACAGCGCGCCGAGGTCGAACAATGCGTCGGACCAGGCTTCCGCCTGCTCCTGCGCAATTTCGATCACACATTCCTGGAAAGCCACGGGATTCCTCTGTTACTGCTTTGCCGGCCGATTGGCCACGCTTCAGGCCTTTTCGCCCTGGACGTTGGCTTTCTGGGCCAGACGGTGTTCGAGATAGTGGATGCTGGTGCCGCCTTCCACGAAGTTGGCGTCAAGCATCAGGTCGCGGTGCAGCGGCACGTTGGTCAGGATGCCGTCCACCACCATTTCCGACAGCGCGATGCGCATGCGGGCGATGGCCTGGTCACGCGTCGCGCCATACGTGATGATCTTGCCGATCATCGAATCGTAGTTGGGCGGCACGAAGTAGCCGTCGTACGCATGGGAGTCTACGCGCACGCCGGGGCCACCGGGCATGTGCCAGGCGGTGATGCGGCCCGGCGACGGCGTGAACTTGAACGGGTCCTCGGCGTTGATCCGGCACTCGATCGCGTGGCCGCGCAGTTCCACGTCCTTCTGGCGGAGGCGCAGCTTCTCGCCAAAGGCGATGCGGATCTGCTCCTGCACGATGTCGATGCCCGTGATCATCTCGGTGACCGGGTGCTCGACCTGCACACGCGTGTTCATCTCGATGAAGTAGAACTCGTTGTTCTCGTACAGGAACTCGAACGTGCCGGCGCCACGGTAGCCGATCTTCTTGCAGGCCTCTGCGCAACGGTCGCCGATGCGCTCGATCAGGCGGCGCGGAATGTGCGGTGCCGGCGCTTCCTCGATCACCTTCTGGTGGCGGCGCTGCATCGAGCAGTCGCGTTCGCCCAGCCAGATGGCCTGCCGATGCTGGTCGGCCAGGATCTGGATTTCCACATGGCGCGGGTTCTCGAGGAACTTCTCCATGTAGACCTCGGGATTGCCGAAGGCGCGGCCAGCTTCCTCGCGCGTCATGTTGACGGCGTTGAGCAGGGCGGCTTCGGTGTGCACCACGCGCATGCCGCGGCCACCACCGCCGCCGGCGGCCTTGATGATCACGGGGTAGCCCACGCGACGGGCCGTTGCCAGGATTTCCTTCGGGTCATCGGGCAGCGCGCCATCGGAGCCGGGCACGCATGGCACGCCGGACTTGATCATGGCCTGCTTGGCCGACACCTTGTCACCCATCAGGCGGATGTTTTCGGAGGTCGGGCCGATGAACACGAAGCCGGATTTCTCCACGCGCTCGGCGAAGTCCGCATTCTCGGACAGGAAACCATAGCCCGGGTGGATCGCCTGGGCGTCGGTCACTTCGGCGGCCGAGATGATGGCCGGCATGTTCAGGTATGACAGCGGCGACGGGGCCGGGCCGATACAGACGGCTTCATCGGCCAGCTTGACGTACTTGGCGTCCTTGTCGGCTTCCGAGTACACCACCACAGTCTTGATGCCCAGCTCGCGGCAGGCGCGCTGGATGCGAAGGGCGATTTCACCGCGGTTCGCGATCAGAATTTTATCAAACATGGTCTCTCTCTGCGAGAACAGGGGCGGGCCCGGCGCACCGGCTTTCGGCGCGTCGGGCTGACGCATGCGGCAGGGCCATTGGGCCAGGCCGCGTCAGCGCCGGACGGGCCGGAATCAGCCGATCACGAACAGCGGCTGGCCGTATTCGACGGCTTGACCGTTTTCGACCAGGATTTCCTTGATCACGCCAGCCTTGTCGCACTCGATCTCGTTGAGCAGCTTCATGGCTTCGATGATGCAGACGGTCTGGCCTTCCTTGACGGTGTCGCCCACGTTGACGAACGGCGCGGCGCCCGGCGACGGCGCGCGGTAGAACGTGCCGACCATCGGCGAGGTCACCACGTGACCAGCCGGGACTTGCGGTGCTTCCGCAGCGGCGGCGGCCGGTGCGCCGCCAACGTTCATGGCCGGGGCGGCGGCGGGCAGTTGCTGGTACTGGGGCATGGCCATCGGAGCGGCCATGACCTGCGGAGGTTGCTTGACGATACGTACCTTGCCTTCGCCCTCGGTCACTTCGAGTTCCGAAATGCCGGATTCGGCCACCAGGTCGATCAGCGTCTTCAGCTTGCGCAGGTCCATCTTCTTATCCTCCAGAATCGGGTTGTCCGGTCACGCTCCTGCTCGGAGGCGACGGCGGCGGTGAATCGTTGATTGGCTTGCCATGCGCGACAGGCACGGCGGCAGCCCCTTGTTATGTCGTTCTTGCTTGAGGCGGTTTCAGAATGATTCTGGCATTGTTGCGGGTACTTGTACTGTCTGCGGCCCCGCGTCAGGCCAGAACCGCTTCGCTTCATTCTGAAACAGCCTCCCGGGTGCGGCTTGATTCTTGCGGCGTTAGCCAGATGATGCGGTCTGTTCCTGTGCAAGCGCGTAATCCAGCGCCAGCAGATAACCCTGCCAGCCCAGGCCGCATATCACCCCGATCGCCTGATCAGAGAAATAGGAGTGATGACGGAACGGCTCGCGGCGATGCACATTGGACAGATGCACCTCGACGAAGGGAATGGCCACGCCGGCAAGCGCATCGCGCATGGCCACACTCGTATGGGTATAGGCCGCCGGATTGATGATGATGAAGTCCACCCCCTCGCCACGCGCTGCCTGAATGCGGTCCACGAGGGCTCCCTCGTGATTCGACTGGAACGTATCCAGCCCGATGCCCGCTTCGGCCGCGCGCTTGGTCAGCGCTTCGTTGATATCGTCCAGCGTCGTGTGCCCGTACGTCTGCGGCTCGCGCGTCCCGAGCAAATTGAGGTTCGGACCATGCAGAACCAGCACCTTGCGGTAACGGACGGGGCGGCTGACGGCAGGAGTAGAAGACACGGCGGCTCGACCAGTTCAACGAAATTGCGCGGAGATTACCGTAGCTTAGAGGGATTTGTCTAGCGCGGGATACAAGGCGAAATGTCGATCCAGGGTCATATCTCAGTCGCCGAGTGCCTTTTGAGGCATAAACCGTTGTCGGCTGAGGGTTTGTCCGCACGTTCGCGGTCAATTGATGAACGTTCGGCTTCAGATCGATGAAATTCGGTGGGTTTGGCCTTGCGCGGGATCAAGCCCCAGGCAGTACCGCGCGGAGTTCGTCGGCATGCACGCGGCCCATCTTGCGGTACTTCACAGTGCCGTCAGGTGTGATGACGACCGTGAACGGCAGCCCGCCCTGGGTGTTGCCAAAGGTCCGGGACAGTTCCGTGCCGGCAAAGCCAGCCACCGTGAGCGGGTACGCCACCGGTACCTTTTTCAGAAAATCCTGGATATTGCTGGCCGAATCGATACCGATGCCGACGAATTCCACGTTGCGGGGGGCATATTCGCCGTGCAGCGCGGTCAGCTCGGGCATTTCCTCGACGCAGGGACCGCACCAGGGCGCCCAGAAATTGACCACCAGAGTCTTGCCGCGGAACTTCGACAAATCGACTTCCGCACCAGCCGGGTCCGGCATCTTGGTACGGAACAGCGTTTCCACTGCCTGATCCGAAACGGCCTTCGGCGCCAGCGCGAAGTGGGCCACCAGTGCGCCGGCGGCTGCCGCGACGATGGCGATGATGATCCACAAGACGAAGGGCGAACGGCGGGTGGGAGCAGATGCGGTCATGTTCGGGCGGCGAAGAAGACAGTTCTAATTAGATAACGGGCGATTGAGGCGGCAGGCCAGGGCTGACTCCGGGGCTGGATGCTCATTCCCCGGTGTCGGTCGAGGCGATGAGCGCGCGTACGGCGTCGGCATCGGCGCGGGCCACGCGCCCGGAGGCGTCGGCCTTGACCGCGCCGCGTGCATCGTCGGCATCATACAGCGCGAGGTGAATTCCGACTGGGGCACCCAATGTGGCGCGGACTTCTCCTGCGAGGGTGCGGGCCTCGCGAGTGGCCGGCCACTGGCCACGCCACAGAAAGCTGAGCGTTTCGACATCCCCACGACCGGCAAAGTGCCGGCTTTCGCTGGTGTCGAAATCCACGCCGGCATTGAGCAGGTGCAGCGCCACATCCTTGGGGCTGTCGCAGAAGCACTGTATATAGACGTCCGAGTGCTCGGTGGCCGTGCCGTTTAGCACCGCGCCCACCAGATAGGGGCGGAATGCGGCCAGGTCGTCCATCGCCAGCAGCGCCAGCTGGCGCATCAGCGCCAGGATGCGTGGCTGGTGGTCGCCGTGGAACAGCGCCTGGTAGGCGCGCACCTCGTCCTCGATCATCTCGTTGTCAGGCAGCCACTCGCCGGCCACGCGCGCGTCGCCCAGGATCTGGCGGGCGGCCTTGCGTTTGGCCGTGGCGTAGTCGGCGCCATCTTCGGCGATCATGCGGGCTGCGGCCTGGGCGATTTCCTCGCGCAGACGGATGGGGTCGGAAGGCATACGTCGGGACATGCTGCGATGATACCCGCGCCGACGCAGCCGGGCCCTTCGACCCACGCGGTACAATCGGGACCTTGTTCAGTTGCCGCGCCACGCATCGCGCCCGGCGCGGCCCCACGCATTTTCCCGAGCTCCCATGCATATTCATATCCTTGGCATCTGCGGTACGTTCATGGGCGGCCTGGCTGTCCTGGCCCGCCAGGCGGGGCACCGCGTGACTGGCTGCGATGCCAATGTCTATCCGCCCATGAGCACCCAGCTCGAAGCCCAGGGCATCGACCTGATCGAGGGGTTCGATCCCGACCAGCTTTCGCTGAAGCCGGACCTGTTCGTGATCGGCAATGTGGTCTCGCGCGGCAATCCGCTGATGGAAGCGATCCTGAACCGCAACCTGCCGTACGTTTCGGGGCCGCAATGGCTCGGCGAGCACGTGCTCAATGGCAAGTGGACGCTGGCCGTGGCTGGCACGCATGGCAAGACCACGACCACGTCGATGCTGGCGTGGATTCTGGAAGACGCCGGCTACAACCCCGGCTTTCTGGTGGGCGGGGTGCCGCAGAACTTCGGCATTTCGGCGCGCCTGACGGAATCGGACTTCTTCGTTATCGAGGCCGACGAGTACGACACCGCGTTCTTCGACAAGCGCAGCAAGTTCGTCCACTACCGTCCGCGTACGGCGATCCTCAACAACCTTGAGTACGATCACGCCGACATCTTCCCGGATCTGACCGCGATCGAGACCCAATTCCATCATCTGGTGCGCACTGTGCCGGGCGAGGGGCGACTGGTCGTCAACGGCCAGGAGCCCGCACTGGCACGCGTGCTGGAGCGCGGCTGCTGGAGCGAGGTGGAGCAGTTCGGCGTGGGCGACTGGAGCGAGACCGATCCGAAGACCACCGCGCCGGAGGGCAAGGATGCCTTCGACATCTGGTTCCGCGAGGCGCTGCAAGGCACGCTGGTCTGGGACCTTCAGGGTACCCACAACCGCCTGAACGCCATCGCCGCGATTGCAGCCGCGCGCCACGTGGGCGTGCCGCCGGCGCAGGCGATCGAGTCGCTTGGCCGTTTCTCCAACGTCAAGCGCCGGATGGAAGTACGCGGCGTGGCGGGTGGCGTGACGGTCTACGACGACTTCGCGCACCATCCCACGGCCATCCAGACCACGGTCGACGGGCTGCGCCGCCGGGTGGGGGACGCACGCATCCTCGCCGTACTGGAGCCGCGTTCGAACACCATGAAGCTTGGCGTGATGGCTGCCCAATTGCCGGCCAGCCTGCGCGAGGCTGACCTTGTGTTCGGATATGGCGCGCCCTCGGGCAAGGACGCGCTGGGCTGGAACCTGGCCGAAGCGCTGGCCCCCCTCGGCAAGAAGGCCGCGGCGTTCCAGGACCTCGGCACGCTGGTGCAAGCCGTGCGCGCGGCCGCCCAGCCCGGCGACCAGGTGCTCGTGATGAGCAATGGCGGCTTCGGCGGGGTACACCAGAAACTGCTCGACGCGCTCGGCGCGAAGTCCTGATCGGGAATCCACATGCTGCTGTACCTGCACGGTTTCCGTTCCTCGCCGCAGTCGTTCAAGTCGCGGGTCGTGCAGGACCGGATGCGCGCCTGGGGCGTGGAGAAGTATTTCGCCTGTCCGATGCTCAATGTCTCGCCCACGCTGGCGATTGCCCAGGCTGAAGCCGCGATCCGTGGCGCGCGAGCCGGCGGCGAAACCGACATCGCCATCATCGGTTCGTCGCTGGGCGGGTTCTACGCGCGCTGGCTGGCGGAAAAGCACGGCTGCCGCGCCGTGCTGCTGAATCCGGCGATTCACCCGTGGACCGATCTGGAGCGCTATCTGGGCGAGCAGCCGCTTTATCACGGCGGCGGCTCGGTGGTGGTCGAACGCAAGCACCTGCAGGAACTGCTGGACCTGCGGGTGGACGCGATCACCAGACCCGAGCGCTACTACCTGCTGGCCGCCACTGGCGACGAAGTGCTCGACTATCGCGAGATGATCGCGGCCTGTCCGGGCGCGCACATCCGGGTCATCGAGGGCAGCGATCACGGCATCAGCGAGTTCGAGGAATACGTCGACGACGTACTGGCTTTCTGTGGCTATACCCCTAACGGAAAGACCGTGGCATGAGTGGCGTAACAGGGATGCAAAAGCTGCGTGCGGCATGGCACGCGCATCTGCCGTATGACGCGTCGATTCCGCTGAACCAGCGCCGCTGGATCACTGGCGAAGGCTCGCTGACGGCTCGGCTGATGTCGGCGTCCGCCGCCTTTCGCGTGCGGCGACTGGCGCAGGCGCCGCAGTTGCCGTTCGCCGATGAATGGCGGGCGCTCGGCCTGATCCGTCCGCTGCCGGCCATCACGCGCGAAGTGCTGCTGATCTGCGACGAGACGCCAGCCGTATTCGCTCACACGATCGTCGACCCCCGGTACGCGCGGCGCGACTGGCCGTTCTTGCGCGGGCTGGGCAACCGGCCGCTCGGCGGCGCGCTGTTCGTCGATCCGCGCGTGCGGCGCGACCCATTCCAGTTTGCACGGCTGACCCCGTGCCACCCGCTGCGTCAGGCGCTGCAGCGGGTATTGCCGGCGCTGTCGTCGGAGCCGATGTTGCCCGCGCGGCGGTCGGTGTTCCGGCGTGGCGGCGGCGCCATGCTCGTGACGGAGGTCTTCTTGCCGGACCTGCTGACACGGGCAGCGCCTGAGAACACCGGCGCGGGCGGCACCAGACTGCCCCGCCGTATCGACACACATCACACACCATCCAAGCAGGAAGAGAGACCCGAATCATGAAATTGCAGGGACGCGTAGCGATCATCACCGGCGCCGCCGCCGGCATCGGTTTTGCCACCGCCGAACGTTTCGCCGCCGAAGGCGCGAAGCTCATCATGTGCGATGTGCAGGAGGCGCGCGTGCGCGAGGCCGCCGAGCGGCTGGCCGCCAAGGGCGCGCAGGTCGAGGCGCACAAGGTCGACGTCACGCGCCGCGACGAGGTCGATGCCATGGTGGCAGCCACGCTGGCCCGCCACGGTCGCATCGATGTTCTCGTCAACAACGCCGGCATCACCAAGGACGCACGCCTCGCCAAGATGACCGAGGCACAGTTCGATGCGGTCATCGACGTCAACCTGAAGGGCGTGTTCAACTGCTCACAGGCCGTGGCCAGCATCATGTCCGAGCAGGGCAGCGGCGTGATCCTGAATGCATCGAGCGTGGTTGGCCTGTATGGCAACTTCGGCCAGACCAATTACGCGGCTTCCAAGTTCGGCGTGATCGGCTTCACCAAGACCTGGGCGCGCGAGCTGGGTCCGAAGGGCGTGCGCGTGAATGCGGTATGCCCGGGCTTCGTCAATACCGAGATCCTGCAGACCGTGCCTGAGAAGGTGCTCGATGGCATGAAGGAACATTGCTGGATGCGCCGCCTGGCCGAGCCGTCGGAGATTGCCGCGATCTACACGTTCCTGGCCAGCGACGACGCCAGCTACGTCAATGGCACGACGATCGAAGCCAGCGGCGGCATGTCTCTGTAATCTGACTCCGAAATCGCATTGACCTGAAGCACCCCGTCCGGTGCGGCCACGGCGGCCGCGGCGGCGGGGTGCGGTATCATCCCCGGTCGAGTATCCGTCCGGGCATTCCTCGTGCCTTGCCCGGCACTTCTGAAAGTCCAATCCAATGCAGTTGCTGTTCGAAGAAGGCGGCGAAATCCGCGCCGGCACCGTGCTCGCCCAGCAGGGCGAGGCCTACCAGGTCGAGTTGCCTGCGGGCAAGCGCACCAAGGTCAAGGCCAAGGATGTGCTGCTGCAGTTCGCCCAACCGTCGGCAATTGAGATGGTGCGGCAGACCGGCGACATGATCGCCGAGATCGATCTCGACTTCCTCTGGGAATGCGCGCCGGCCGAGGAATTCGGCTTTGCCGAACTGGCCGCCGAATACTATGGCGCCGACGCGGGCCCGGTGCAGCAGGCCGCGCTGGCGATGGCGCTGCATGGCAATCCGATCTATTTCCGCCGCAAGGGACGGGGCCGCTACATGCGCGCGCCGGAAGACCAGCTCAAGGCCGCGCTGGCCGCGGTGGAACGCAAGAAGCAGCAGGCGCTGGTGCAGAGCGAGTACGAGGAGCAGCTCAAGGCGCTGACCCTGCCCGAAGCGTTCCGCGGCAAGGCGCTGCAACTGCTGTTCAAGCCTGACAAGAACAGTCTCGAATACAAGGCCATGGATGCCGCCTGCACCGCGCTCGGCATGACGCCGATGCGGCTGATGGTGGCGGTTGGCGGCGTGGAAAGCCCGCGCGCGCTGCACGAGGCCAAGTTCCTGGCCGATTGTTTCCCGAAGGGCACCGGTTTCCCGGACGTCGATGTCCCAGAGCCGTCCACCGACCTGCCCCTGGCCGATGTGCAGGCGTTCTCGATCGACGACGTTACGACGACCGAGATCGACGATGCGCTGTCCGTGACGCGTCTGGGCGACGGCAAGCTGCGTGTGGGGATCCATATCGCCGCGCCAGGGCTCGGCATCCGCCGCAGCGAGCCGCTCGACGCCATCGCGCGCCATCGACTGTCCACGGTCTACTTCCCCGGCGACAAGATCACGATGCTGCCCGACAGCGTAGTGGACCGCTACACGCTGCAGGAAGGCCGCACTTGCCCGGCGCTGTCGCTTTACGTGACGATCGACCCGAACGGCGTGGATGGCCTGACCATCGTCGGCAGCGAGACGCGCGCCGAGCTGGTGCCGATTGCCGCGAACCTGCGGCACAACCTGCTCGACGATATCGTGACGGAAGCTGCGCTGGCCGCGGGCACGGGCGACTATCCGTTCCGCGATGAACTGACCGAGCTGTACCGGCTGGCCAACCACTTGCACGACGAGCGCCAGCGCGCGCGTCTTGCCAGCGGCCTGCGCCCGGAGGCGCACAACCGCGCCGATTTCAATTTCTACATCGATCCGATCGAGGGTGGCGGCGAGCGTGTGCGTATCGAGCAGCGCCGTCGTGGCTCGCCGCTGGACCAGATCGTGGCCGAGCTGATGATTCTGGCCAACAGCACGTGGGGCAAGCTGCTGGCGGACCACGGCGTGCCGGGCATCTACCGCACGCAGAAGGCGTGGGGGATGCACCGCACGCGGATGCAGACGTACCCCGCGCCGCACGAGGGCCTGGGCGTCGCGCAGTATGCGTGGAGCACGTCGCCGCTGCGCCGCTACGTCGACCTGGTCAATCAATGGCAGATCATGGCCGTGGCCCAGCATGGCGTGACCGCCAAGCTCGTGGCGCCGTTCAAGCCCAAGGACGCCGACCTGCTGGCGGCCGTGGCTGACTTCGAAGGGACCTATGCGGCCTACGCCGACCACCAGTCGACCATGGAGCGTTACTGGTGCCTGCGCTGGCTCAAGCAGGAGAATCGTGACCGGATGATGGCCACGGTGCTCAAGGATGGCGCGGTGCGCTTTACCGACATCCCGCTGGTCACCCGTGTGCCGGAGTTGATGCAGGCGGTGCGTGGTACGCAGGTGCTGCTGGAGATCGCCACGACGGACGAAATCTCGCTCGAGGTGTCGTGCCGGGTGCTGGAAGTCTTTGCCGGCGAGGGCGCGATGCCCGATGAGGATCTCGACACCGACGAGGAGCTGGACGAGGCTTCCGCGGAAGCGGCCGCCGATGCCGCCGCCGAGGAAGCGGCTGAAGACGCTGCGGAAGGCGCGGCGGAAGGGGCCGATGCGGCGCCGGAGGATGCCGATTCCGAGGCTTCTGAGGGCGATCAGGACGACGAGCCGTCTGCGCCACGCGACACTGGCGCCAATCCGGCTGCCTGAGTCTTCGTTGAGTCTTCGGTAAACGGGTCGACTCCCTTACAATCGAAGCCTGTTCCGGCCGCCCCCCGATAGTGGGGTGGCCGGCGTTTCGATCGTTTCTCGCCGCCGTCCGCCCATCCCAATCGTGAACGCCGTCCTTCCTGCTCCCCGTCTCCCGCGCCATCCGCGCGAATGGTGGCAATCCAGCAGCACGCTGACCAAGGCCCTGGCCATCTCCGTGGCCGTGCACGCCCTGTTGCTGATGGTGCGGGTTGCAGCGCCCGAGGTGTTCGAGATCAAGCGTTCCGACCCGCAGCTCGACGTCGTGCTGGTCAATTCGAAATCGGCGGTGAAGCCGCGCAATCCGACCGTGCTGGCGCAGGCCAACCTCGACGGTGGCGGCGAGCACGACGCCCAGCGCGCTACCACGCCGCTGCCCGCGCAGACCGAATCGAAGGAGGGCGACCTCATCAAGATGACGCAGCGGCGCGTCGAGCAACTCGAGGAAGAGCAGCGCCGGCTGATGACGCAATCGCGCGAGGCGGCGCCCGCTGTGCGCAGCCAGCCGGTCAAGCCAGGCGAGCAGCGCTCCGACCAGCCCACGCGCGGCCAGGACGACCGCACGTCAAACGATGAAATGGCCCGGCTCGAAGCCGAGATCGGCCGCAATCTCGAGCACTACGCCAAGCGCCCGAAGCGGATGCAGCTGACCGCGACCAGCGCGCAGGGCGTTGACTACGCACAGTATTACGACCGCCTGCGCCGCAAGATCGAGACGCGGGGTACGAGCGATTTCCCGCAGCGCAACGGCAAGCCGATCTATGGGCAACTGATCCTCGTGATCAACGTGAATCGCCAGGGCAAGCTTGGCTACAACCGCGACGGCTACAACGTCGAGGCCATCGACGTGGCCAAGAGCTCCGGCGACCCGGCGCTCGACCGCCAGGCCGTGGCCATTGTGCGTGCGGCCGCGCCGTTCGGGGCGTTCACGGCGGAGATGCAGGCGAAGCAGGATATCCTCGAAGTCGTTTCCACTTTCAAGTTCACCCGCAGCGGGCTCGATGTCCGCCTGCAAGGCCGCTGATGACCGCAGACCAGAATTCCCAGCCCAACACCGCCGAACGTGCCGATAGCGTCGACCGCTACGTGGTGGTGGGCAATCCGATTTCGCACAGCCGCTCGCCGGCGATCCATGCCGCCTTCGCGCGCCAGACCGGCGAGGCGGTGCAGTATGACCGGCTCGAAGCCCCGCTCGATGCGTTCGCAGATACGATGCGCGAATTCCTGGCCGGCGGAGGCCATGGCTTCAACGTAACCGTGCCGTTCAAGCTCGAAGCGTATGACCTGGCCGATCGCCTCACGCCGCGTGCCGAGGCTGCCGGCGCCGTCAACACGATGTGGATCGAGGACGGACTGATCCATGGCGACAACACCGACGGCATCGGGCTGGTGCGTGACATCCAGGACAACCTTGATGTGCTGCTCGAAGACAAGCGCATTCTGGTGCTTGGCGCCGGTGGCGCCGCGATGGGCGCGATGCTGCCGCTGATCGAATGCCGTCCGGCGCGCATCGTGGTGGCCAACCGGACCGCCTCGCGCGCCAGCGACATGGTCGAGGAATTCGTGGAAGCGGCGGACCAGTACAACGTGGAGCTGTGGGCCGGTGGCCTCGACGCGCTCGATGCGCTGTCCGAGGACGAGCGCTGCGATGTGGTGATCAATGCGTCGTCCAGCAGCCTGCAAGGCGAAGTGCCGCCCGTGCCCGAGCACCTGCTCGGCGAAGGCGTGCTGGTGTACGACATGATGTACGGCGCGCAGCCGACGGTGTTCCTGGCCTACGCGGCCAAATGCGGCGCGCGCACGGCGGATGGGCTCGGCATGCTGGTCGAACAGGCCGCCGAAGCCTTCTACAACTGGCGCGGCGTGCGGCCCAGCACCGCCCCCGTGCTGGCCGAGCTGCGCGCGGCGCTGCAGGCCGAAGCCGCCCGCTAAGGCGGCGTTGACGCAGCGTGGCCCGCGCATCCGCCAGATCGTCACCACGATCGTCGGCAAGTAGCGCCGGCGGGGCGAACCCGTTGCGCTGGCTGGCCTATCTGGCCGGCTGCCTGATCGTTGGCGTGGTGGCGATGCAGGTCTATTTCTTCCTGCAGATCGCTGCCTGGCAGGTCGTCAATCCGTCGTCCACCACGTTCATGCGTGCCGAGCGCTGGCGGCTGTGCGGCTTCAATTTCTGGAGCTGCCCGCTGCAGCGGCAATGGGTGCGCTACGACGATATCTCGCGCAACATCAAGCGCGCCGTGATCGCCAGCGAGGATGCCGACTTCGTCAATCATCCCGGCTACGAACTCGATGCGATGCTCGATGCCTGGGAACGCAACAAGCAGCGTGGGCGCATCGTGCGCGGCGGTTCCACCATCACGCAGCAGCTGGCCAAGAACCTGTTCCTGTCCTCGGAGCAGAACTATCTGCGCAAGGGCCAGGAACTGGCCATCACGTGGATGCTGGAGCTCTGGCTCGACAAGCAGCGCATCTTCGAGATTTACCTGAATTCGGTGGAGTGGGGCGAAGGCGTGTTCGGCGTCGAGGCTGCCGCGCAGCACTACTTCCATACCTCGGCTTCGAAGCTCAGCGTGGGGCAGGCCGCCCGGCTGGCGGCCGCGCTACCGGCGCCCAAGTGCTTCGACAAGAAGCAGTACTGCGCCAACGTGCATGTGAACTTCCGCGTCAAGGCGTCGATCATCGCCAGGCGGATGGGCGCGGCAACGTTGCCGGACTAGGGCGGTTCCCCCCTCTCATGCTTGTGGGAGAGGGGACCAGGAAGACCCTCAGCTCAGCCAGCCCTTCCTGCGGAAGTACACCAGCGGAATCGCCGCGGACACCGCCATCAGCGCGATCGCCCACGGATATCCGGCGGCCCAGTCGAGCTCGGGCATCACCTTGAAGTTCATGCCGTAGATGCTGGCGATCAGCGTGGGCGGCATCAGTGCTACCGACACCACCGAGAACAGCTTGATGATCTTGTTCTGGTTGATGTTGATGAAACCGACCGTGGCATCCATCAGGAAGTTGATCTTGTCGAACAGGAACGCGGTGTGGTTCTCGATCGAGTCGATATCGCGCAGGATCTGGCGCGCTTCGTCCTGCTGTTCGGCCGACAGCAGCTGGCTGCGCATCAGGAAAGACACCGCGCGGCGCGTATCCATGACGTTGCGGCGGATGCGGCCGTTCAAATCTTCCTCGCGCGCGATGGTTTCCAGCACGTCGGCGGCGGCGGCATCGGTCACGTTCTCGGCCAGCACGCGGCGGCTGGCTTCCTCCAGGCGTTCGTAGATCTCCTCGATCGAATCGGCCGAATACTCGGCGTCAGTCGCGTAGAGGTCCATCAGCACGTCCTTGGCGTTGCGCACCGATCCCGGACGCATCCGGGCGCGCAGCCGCACCAGCCGGAACACGGGCAGGTCTTCATCGTGGATGGAAAACAGGACGTCGCGCGTGAGCACAAAGGCCACGCGGACGTTGCGTGAGGCGTCGTCCTCGGCCAGCAGGAAGTCCGTGCGGATGTGGATGTTCTCGTCCTCGCCCTCGAAATATCGTGCCGAGGCTTCCAGGTCGCCCAAGTCCTCGAGTTCGGGCAGGACCACGCCATAGGCTTCCTTGATCCACGCGAGTTCCTCGTCGTCGGGGCTTACCACGTCGATCCAGATGGGCTTGTGCTGCAGCAGCTCGTTGCGCTCGTCGACCTGCTCCTGGGCAAGCCGGCCTTTCTGCAGGACGAACAGATTGATCATCCCTTGGATTCCTTGTTACTTGGCGGCGCCGCCAGGATGCGTCGATGCATCCCGATGGTGCTGCCGATTGCGCTGGGTCTACGTCGGAGACGGGCGCAGGCAAGGCTTACCAGCAATCTGATCATGGCGCGGCCGGGCAAGCGTGATCGCGCTGCGACTCAAGGGCCGCTACGCGATGGCGTTTGCCTGCGATTTGCCTGGATTTGGCTGGCAAGCCGGGGGAGGGAGGATCCGAAACGCGACACGGCAGCCGGTGCGGCGGCCGCTGGGGGAAACGGAAAGACACTCACCCGCAGGTGTCTGCGGGCAAGGACGGCGAAGGGCGGGGACTGTGCCCCACACGGATCGACGTTACGCAGCCCGCAGTGACATGGCATTCGACGGTGTCGCAACTTTGTCGCGGCAACTCGAACACCCGATGCTACTGCCCACGTACTTTCTCCGGGATTCTGATGGCCGCGAGTGTAGCCCAACGCGGGGTGGCTTGTTAAGTGAAATCTCGGCGGCGCGGCTGCTCACAAGCGGGTTCACATGCGTCGGCGCAACAGCGGCGCCAGCATGACCGAGGACAGCGCCGCGAACATCAGCACGATGGCCACGTAGTCCTGCCAGTGCGGCGTTTCGCCAAGAAACCACATCCCGGAGAACACGCCAACCACGGGAATGAACATGATCGACAGGCTCGAGACCACCGGCGGCAGGCTGCGCGCCAGCGCGAACCAGACCAAATGGCAGTACGCGAAGACCACCACCGCGTTGTAGGCGATGGCGCCCCATTCGATCGCGGTCGGCATACGCCAGCCGCTCTCGAACAGCAGCGTGCCCGCGCCGAGGAATGGCAGGGTGATGGCCAGCATCCAGAATGTCATGGCGCCGATCGGCACGTCGGTGTGGGTGCGCTTCATGAGTTGTGTGCCAAAACCCCAGCCGGCAGCGGCTACCAGCATCAGCAGCGTGCCGGCCGGGCTGCCGGTCAGCGCGGCAATCTCGCCCGAAAGCAGCAGGACCGTGCCGGCCAGCGCGCAGCCAATACCGATCCAGGCCGACAAGGCAATACGGTCACGAAAGATCACCAGGCCCCAGACCACGGCCCAGATCGGCATGGTGTAGCCGAGAATCGCCGCACGGCCCGATGACAGCATCTTGACCGCGCAGATGGCGAACAGATGCCAGATCACCATGTTCGGGATCGCCAGCTTCAGTACCGTGCCCCACGCCGCGCGCGGCACGCGCAGGGAGTCGCCCCGGAACGTCAGCGCCAGCCCCAGCGCCACCAGCCCGCCGGCCATGCACAGCAGCCGGAAACCCATGGCGGGAAAGTGCGCCACGCCCAGCTTCATGATCGGCCAGTTGATGCCCCAGGCGAGGGTCAGGATGACGAGGAGGATGAGACCGCGGCGGTCGAGTTTCATGAATCGGGAGACAGGCGGCGTGCGGACGCCCTGCAACCCAGGTGTCGCCGTCGCTCTTTTTAAGCGGAAGCTGCAAACAATATCACGCCAACAGGTAAAATTGCCGCCAACGTCCCATATGCTGCAGTGCGGAACCTGTCCGGGTGCCGTTGCAGCCAACCGGTCGGCACCTGCCCGCGTTATGCTGTGTAGACACTGGTTCACAGCCGGGCCGCCGGCTTCACCCGAATTCCGAGCATCCCATGACTTTTACCGAGCAGCTGTCCGCCGCGTGGCAGCGTAACGATTCCCTGCTGTGCGTCGGGCTTGATCCCGACCCGGCCAAGCTGCCGCTGTCCATGACCGGTACGGGCGGCGCGATTTTCTCGTTCTGCCGCGAAATCGTCGATGCCACGGCCGACCTGGTCTGCGCGTTCAAGCCGCAGATCGCCTATTTCCACTCGCAGCGCGCCGAAGACCAACTCGAACAGCTCGTCGAGTACATCCACGACGCGCACCCCGGCGTCCCCGTGATCCTCGATGCGAAGCGCGGCGATATCGGCTCCACGGCGGAGCACTATGCAGTCGAGGCCTTCGAACGCTACAAGGCCGATGCCGTGACCGTCAGCCCGTACATGGGCTTCGATTCGATGTCGCCGTATCTGGCGTATCCGGGCAAGGGCGTGATCGTGCTGTGCCGCACGTCGAATCCCGGTGGGTCTGACGTGCAGTTCCTGCAGGTCGACGGCAAGCCGCTGTACCAGGTGGTGGCCGAAGCCGCGCGCGAACGCTGGAACACCAACGGGCAGATGGGTCTGGTGGTGGGCGCGACGTTCCCGAACGAGATCGCCAAGGTCCGGCAGATCGTCGGCGACATGCCACTGCTGATTCCGGGCATCGGCGCCCAGGGCGGCGACATCGAGGCCACGGTCAAGGCCGGCCGCACGGCCGACGGCACGGGCATGATGATCAATTCGTCGCGTGCCATCCTGTACGCCAGCCGCGAGAAGGACTTTGCGCTGGCAGCGCGAAACGTGGCGTTGCAGACGCGCGAGACGATCAATCGCTATCGTCACGGCTGATCTGCGTGAAGGGTTCTCCCTTTCCCAGTCGTGGGAGAGGGGAGCAGATTCAGGCTTCGTTGCGAATCAGTTCCAGCAGGCCGCGCATCGCGTGCTCGGCAGCCTGGCGGCGGATCTGGGCGCGGTCACCCTTGAAGCGCTGCGTTTCCGTATGCGTGGTGATGCGGTTGCTCCAGCCGAAGCAGACCATGCCGACCGGTTTCTCGGGGGTGCCGCCGCCCGGGCCGGCTACCCCGGTGATGGCCAGCGATACCTGGGCGCGGCTGTTCAGCAGCGCGCCTTCAGCCATCGCCCGCGCCACTTCCTCGCTGACCGCGCCATGGTCTCGGATCAGTTTGGCCGGCACCCCGACCATCGTCGTCTTGGCTTCGTTCGAATAGGTCACGAAGCCGCGCTCGAACCATCCCGAAGACCCAGAAACATCCGTGATCGCGGCCGCGACTAGCCCGCCGGTGCAGGACTCCGCGGTGGCAAGCATGAGCGAGCTTTCCGATAGTGCGGCGCCGGCCTGGATGGCAAGCTGGTCGAGCAGTCGGCTGACGGACATAACGGCGGTTCCTGAATTTCCCGGGGTGTTTCGGTGTTTCTGCGTGTCAGATCGAACGCCACAAGGCGAACACGAGCAGCGTGTAGAACGCCGCGAAGATGTCATCGAACATTACGCCGAAGGCGCCGGTAAAGCCCGGGCCCTTGAGCGTGCGATCGTAGTAGCGGATCGGTGCCGGCTTGACGATGTCGAAGAACCGGAACCACACGAACGCGGCGAACTGGCCCCAGAAGCCCGTTGGCATCACGAACAGCAGCACCAGCCAAAACGCCACGATCTCGTCCCAGACCATGCTGCCGTGGTCGTACACGCCCATGTCGCGTGCCGTGCGCAGGCAGGCCCAGATGCCGATCACGAAGCCGCCGGCGATGATCCACAGCCAGGTGGTCGGATCGATCCACTTCGAAATCACGATGAACGACAGCCAGCCGAGCAGCGTGCCGACGGTGCCGGGGCTGACCGGCGACAGGCCAGAGCCAAATCCAAGCGCAATCAGGCGGGCCGGGTGGCCCAGCATGAACCGGCCGGTCGGCCGCGTGACCTTGGCGGTCTGGCCGGCTTCCAGCGTGACGGGGTCAACGGGGTCGCTCGGCGCGGCCCCGGGGGGATAGGCGGACATCAAGGATTGGCTCGTCAGTCTTATAGGTTTCGGGGCGCACTTTCAGATATTTCTCCCGCGCGCATGGGGGATCATGACATGGGTTGCGCGCCGCGTGTCAGGGCGCGGCGAAATGATCGAACGAGGCGCCCTTGAACACGTAGGGATTGCCTTCGCGATCCACCAGGCGCAGGCCCGCCTCCGGTGTGATGGATCCGACATGTGTGAGCGGCAGGTGAAGCTGGCGCGCGATGCCGGCAATCGTCTCGCGCGCGCCCACCGGCGCCGTGAAACAGAGTTCGTAGTCGTCGCCACCGGCCAGCACGCATGCGCGTTGGCATTCTTCCGGCTGGGCGCCAAGAATCTCCGAGCGGGGCAACGCATCGACGTCGACAATCGCGCCGACCGATGAGCGTTCGAGGATATGGCCGAGATCACCGATCAGCCCATCCGAAATGTCGAGTGCCGCATGGGCCACGCCACGTAACGCCAGTCCCAGTGCCACGCGGGGCGTCGGCGTTTCCATCCGGGGACGGATCAGCGTGAAGTCGGGCTCGGGCAGCAGCCATTCGCCGCGGCAGTCGCCCAGGGCCAGGCGCGCGTCCCCGAGCGTGCCGGAGATCCAGATATCGTCGCCGGGGCGCGCCGCGTCGCGCCGCAGCGCCTGACGCGGGGGCACGTCGCCGAACACCGTGATCGACAGCGTCAGCGGACCCTTGGTCGTGTCGCCGCCAATCAGTTCGCAGCCGTGGTCGTCGGCCAGCGCCAACATGCCGGCCGCGAATTCGGCAAGCCAGCCGGCATCGGCCTCGGGCAGCGCCAGCGCCAGCGTGAATGCGCGGGGTTCGGCGCCCATTGCCGCCAGATCGGACAGGTTCACGGCCAGGGCCTTGTGGCCCAGCGCGCGCGGTGAAACGTCCGGGAAAAAGTGCCGACCGCTGACCAGCATGTCGGTGCTGATGGCGAGCTGGTGGCCCGGCCGCGCCTCGATCAGCGCGCAGTCATCGCCCACGCCCAGCGCGGCCTTATGGACCGGGCGCGTGAAATAGCGTCGGATCAGGTCAAACTCGGAAAGCGCGGGGGAGGATTGGGGCATGACGGGGCGGGGAACCTGGGAGGAAACATGCCGCGGAAATTCCGCTGGAGACTCGGCTGGTAAAGCCCATCGGCATGGGGCATATTGTACCGAAACGCAAAGGTGCCCCAAGCAAAAGGCTTATTGTGAAATAGTATTTCACAATATAAAATGCACACTTCCAAAAGCGCCTACAGCGGAGACAGCGGGTTCGTGGAGCCGGCCCGCGCTCAATCGCCAGCGTTATTCAGTGCGGCTCCACCGATCGGAAGATGCGCAGATGACAAGCCCTCAGCAGTCCCCGTCCCAAGACGATCTGAAACAGCAGCAGCGTGAGGCGCTGCGCAAGGCCGCGCTCGAGTACCACGAGTTTCCCACCCCCGGAAAGATCTCGGTCACCCCGACCAAGCCGCTGTCGAACCAGCGCGACCTGGCGCTGGCCTATTCGCCGGGTGTGGCGGCAGCGTGTGAGGAAATCGTGGCCAACCAGGCCAATTCGTTCCGCTACACCGCGCGTGGCAACCTTGTGGCCGTGATCACCAACGGCACCGCCGTGCTGGGTCTGGGCGATATCGGCGCGGCCGCGTCGAAGCCGGTGATGGAAGGCAAGGCCGGCCTGTTCAAGAAGTTCGCCGGCATCGATGTGTTCGATATCGAAGTCGACGAGAAAGACCCCGAGAAGCTGGTCGACATCATCGCCTCGCTCGAGCCGACGTTCGGCGGTATCAACCTCGAGGACATCAAGGCGCCGGAGTGCTTCTACGTGGAGCGCAAGCTGCGCGAGCGGATGAAGATCCCCGTCTTCCACGATGACCAGCACGGTACCGCGATCGTCGTGGGCGCCGCCGTGATCAACGGCATGAACGTGGTGGGCAAGGACATCTCGAAGGTGAAGCTGGTGGCCTCGGGCGCCGGCGCCGCCGCGCTGGCCTGCCTGGACCTGCTCGTCGACCTGGGCTTGCCCATCGAGAACATCTGGGTGACGGACCTGGCCGGCGTGGTCTACGAAGGCCGTACCGAACTGATGGACCCGGAAAAAGCGCGCTTCTCGCAGAAGACCGACAAGCGCAAGCTGGCCGAGGTCATCGAAGGCGCCGACATTTTCCTGGGCCTCTCCGCCGCGGGCGTGCTGAAGCCCGAGATGGTGCAGAAGATGGCCGACAAGCCGCTGGTGATGGCGCTGGCCAACCCGAATCCGGAAATCATGCCGGAACTGGTCAAAGAAGTCCGCCCGGACGCCGTGATCGCCACGGGCCGCACCGACTATCCGAACCAGG
Organism: Cupriavidus sp. HY129; assembly: GCF_059492215.1. Classification (NCBI taxonomy): domain Bacteria; kingdom Pseudomonadati; phylum Pseudomonadota; class Betaproteobacteria; order Burkholderiales; family Burkholderiaceae; genus Cupriavidus; species Cupriavidus sp. HY129. The sequence goes on along the minus strand of NZ_CP083254.1, from coordinate 2,961,727 downwards.
TCAACAACGTCCTTTGCTTCCCGTTCATCTTCCGTGGCGCGCTCGATTGCGGCGCCACGACGATCACGCGTGAAATGGAAATCGCCGCAGCACACGCGGTGGCGGAGCTCGCGCGCCAGGAGCAGAGCGATATCGTCGCGTCGGCCTATGGCATCCAGGACCTGTCGTTCGGCCCCGAATACCTGATTCCGAAGCCGTTCGATCCGCGCCTGATCGTCAAGATCGCGCCGGCCGTGGCCGAGGCCGCCGCCAAATCGGGCGTGGCGTCGCGCCCGATCGAGGACATGGACGCGTACCGCCTGCAACTGCAGCAGTTCGTGTACCACTCGGGCACGCTGATGAAGCCGATCTATGCGGCCGCCCGCAAGGTGCAGAAGGAGAAGAAGCGCATCGTCTTCGCCGAGGGCGAGGAAGAGCGCGTGCTGCGTGCCGTGCAGGTGATCGTCGACGAGAAGCTGGCCAACCCGATCCTGATCGGCCGCCCGGCCGTGCTGGCTCACCGCATCGAGCGTTTCGGCCTGCGCCTGCGCATGGGCGAGGACTTCACGGTGGTGAACCCCGAGCACGACGAGCGTTTCCGCGAATACTCGGACGCGTACTATCGCATGATGGCGCGTGAAGGCATCACGCCGCAGTACGCCAAGCTGGAAATGCGCCGCCGTACCACGCTGATCGGCGCGATGCTGGTCAAGAAGGGCGAAGCCGACGGCATGATCTGCGGTACGGTCAGCACCACCGCGGCCCACCTGCGCTATATCGATCAGGTCATCGGCGGCACCAATTGCGTGTACGCCGCGATGAACGGCCTGGTTCTGCCGGGCCGCCAGATCTTCCTGGTGGACACGCACGTCAACGTCGATCCCACCGCCGAGCAACTGGCCGAGATCACGATCATGGCCGCGGAGGAGCTCAAGCGTTTCGGTATCGAGCCGAAGGTGGGGCTGCTGTCGCACTCGAACTTCGGTACGTCGGAAGCGCCGTCGGCACGCAAGATGCGCGACACGCTGAAGATCCTGCGCGACCGCGCGCCGGATCTCGAGGTGGATGGCGAAATGCATGGCGACAGCGCGCTCGACGAAAAGCTGCGCGATTCGCTGGTGCCGGACAGCGCGCTCAAGGGCGAAGCCAATCTGCTCGTGTGCCCGAACATTGATGCCGCCAACATCTCGTACAACCTGCTCAAGGTGGCGGCTGGCAACAACGTGGCGATCGGTCCGATCCTGCTGGGCGTGAAGGCGCCGGTCCATATCCTGACGCCTTCGGCAACGGTGCGCCGTATCGTCAACATGACCGCGCTGGTGGTCGTGGACGCGGCCGCCAAGGTCTGAGCGGACGAAGCGTTTCAGCCTTCTTGATGCAGTGCCAAAAAAGCCGGGCTCGCCCGGCTTTTTTCATGCCCGCATGATCTCGCTGCTTGCGAGGTTAGTATGCGCACACATATCGATAACATGTTGAAACAATTGAAGAAAACGGGCGGGCAAAGGCGCAGGGATTGATTAATGATGGACATGCGCGTAACCTTACGCCTTTGAATGCGGGCGTTCGCCTGAAGCGTGCGCCGGGCCTGCGAGGGGTGATTAACAGGTGCCGGAGTGACCCGCAAATAACATTTCGCCAACTTTTCGATAACGTGGGTTCCCGGATTTTGTCGAGTCAGTCGCAGCGGCAGTCACATTGGCAGTCCCTGAGCCTGGCCCGAAGCCTGGGCCGCGTGCTGGCGGGCGCGGCGGTATCCATCGCGCTGACCCTGGCGCCGCAAGGCGCCATGGCCAGGCAGGCGCCCGACGATGTGCAGGGGGTGGTGGGAACCATCGCCGCACAGCAACTGCCCAACGAGGCACGGCAGACGCTGGAGCGTATCGAGGCCGGTGGGCCGTTCCCGTATGACAAGGACGGTTCGCGCTTTGGCAACTACGAGCGCAGCCTGCCGCAGCAATCTCGCGGGTATTACCGCGAGTACACCGTCAAGAACAGCAATAGCCGGAACCGGGGAGCCAAGCGGATCGTTTGCGGTGGTGATCAACGCGCCGCCAACGACTGTTATTACACGGAAGACCACTACAACAGCTTCAAACGGATAACCAAATGATGACTGACATTTTCGGATTGGGCGACGCCCTTGCCGCCCGCGAGGAGCGCGGCGCCGGAGATGGCTGGCAAAGGGCCCACCATCAGGCCCAGAACCTATACGACAATGTGCTGATGATGCCGCGCCAGGATCTGCCGCATCGACTTCCGCCCGCATGCGCGCCCGCCATGGTGGCTTGCGATGACAACGGCACCAATGAGGGAGCCATGAACCTGTTCAAGACGGTGCGTCCAAACATCGTCCAGTCGATCCGCGCGTTCCGCGTGCCGGAGCTGGCCCAGGCAGCCGCCGCACTGAATCAGCACTTCCTCTATGCGAACTGCGCGGATTGCGCCAGCAAGGCCGAGATCCTCGATCGCATTGCCACCGAATTCACCTTCCCGAAGCATTTCGGCAAGAACTTCGATGCATTGTCCGATTGCCTGACGGACATGATTTACAAGGCCGGACCGCAACCGGGCTTTGTGATCGTGCTGGAAGGCCTGCCGATCGCGCAGAAGTTCGACAAGGAAGCGCGCGAGGTACTGCTCGACGTGTTCCGCGATGCCGCCGAGTTCTGGGGCGAGCGCAAGGTGCAGTTCCGGGTGTTCTACTCGTTCGCCTGAACGGATCTGGCGGTGCTCCAGGCGCACGATCGGCGCCGTGTTCCGGTCAAGAAAATGCCCGCTGTCAAAGCGGGCATTTTTGTTTGCGGTGCCGATGTTACGCAGCCGGCGGTACTGCTCCATGCGGCGTCAGCCGGTCGATCAGTTCGGGCAGGCCTTCGCTGAGGCTTGAAGCCACGTCGTCGGCCGACAGCCCGGTTTTCTCCGCGAGCGACTGGAGCGCACCCGTACCGCCCAGCGCGGAGGACAAATCCGACGCGCTCACGGCCTGGTTCGCGCCTGTGCCAATCCACGAATCGACCTGTTGGCCCAGACCCGCTTGCGCCAGGACGTCTCGCAGGGCGCCGATGCCGCCAGCGGCGGCGCCCATCGCCTGCGCCGAATCGCCCGCACCGCCTTGACCGCCAAGCAGGCCGCCGAGCAGCGACCCGAGATCCAGTCCACCCGCGGCCGAGGCACCGCCAGCGCCAGCGCCACCGAGCAATCCGCCCAGGACGCCGCCAAGCCCACCGAGGCCGCCCAGGCCACCGGCGCCCGCATCCGCACCTGCGGATGCCGCGCCACCGTCTGCCTCCTGGCCCTTGTGGCGCATCGCCATCATTGCCAGCAGGCCCAGCGCCATCATCATCTTGGGATTCAGGCCGCCTCCGGCCTGTTCGCCGTGCTGGCCACCGCCCAGTTGGCCGAGCACACCGCCCAGCACGCTATCGAGTAGTCCCATGTTTGACTCCTTTTAGGTCAAAACCCGCCAAGGATGGCGTTCAGTGTCGCCAGGCAGGTCAGCCCGGCGGTTTCCGTTCGCAGAATGCGCGGTCCCAATGACACGCCGATAAAACCGGCGCGGCGCGCGCGGTCTTCTTCTTCCGGCGACAAGCCGCCCTCGGGCCCGATCAGCAACGTCACGCCACCGGCGCGCCATGCCTCGCGCTCGGCTTGCGCCAGTTCGGGCAGCGATGCCGATGCGCGTGGCGAGAGCAGCAGCTTTGCAGCAGTGGCTGGCGCGCTGGCCAGCCACGACTCCACGTTAGCCACGGGCGCCAACGCCGGCAAGCGGTTACGGCCGCATTGTTCGCAAGCGGCCTCGATCAGTGCCTGCCAGTGCGCTTGGCGCTTGGTGGCGCGCTCGCCGGATAGCCGGACGACGGATCTGGCAGCCTGAAGCGGCTGGATGGCGGATACACCGAGTTCCACGGCCTTTTCGATCAGCCAGTCCATCTTGTCGCCACCAGCAAGGCCCTGGGCCAGCGTGACGGCGAATGGGGTTTCGGCTTCCGATGCGTCGTGGGTGCCAAGCGTCGCGCTGGCGTGGCGCTTGGCGATCTCGGTCAGCGTGGCCGGGTGGCTGCCGCCCTGGCCGTTGAACAGGGTGATGGCGTCACCGGGCGCCAGGCGCAACACGTGGACGTGGCGCACAACGGCGTCGGGCAATTCCAATACGGTGTCCGCGGCGAGCGCCGCATCGACAAAAAATCTGGGTGGCATCAGGGAGTGGGTTTGGAATCCGGGGTCTTGGGCAGCGGCGTCGCAAAGCCCCAGCGGTAGCCATCGGGATCTTCGAGCATGCAGTACCGGTCGCCCCAGAACTGGTCGGCGGGCGGCGTGACGCTTGCGGCGCCAGCGGCCACGGCCCTTGCGTAGATCGCATCCACGTCAGCGCAGTAGACATAGAACGTTTGCGGGGCTTCCACACCTAGCGACCGGGGTGTGCGTGCCGTGCTGCCCCACGCGCCCTCAGGCGCGAACATGATCACCAACTGGCCCTCGTAATGCATCTCGGCGTGCATGGGCACGCCGTTTTCATCGACGACATGGCCGGCCGCGAAGCCGAAAGCCCGCGCATAGAAATCCAGGGCGGCGCGACCGCTGGCGACCGTCAGATAGGGTGTGAGCCAGGGCGTGTTGGGCGGTCTGGACATGATGATCTCCCGGATGGAACGAATCTCGTCCCCGCGCTGCTTGGCGCGAGGCGCGTCCGTGCATGTTACGCGGGACGGCTGCCGCTGTCGAAGATCGCCTGCACGTGCCGCGGATGGACGAACAGGGCAGGGTGCAGGTGCGCGTGATAGGCCCGTAGCTTGTGTTCGAGCTGCCACTGCTGCAGGCGCGCTGCGATCTTGTCGGCAGGCTGCGCGGCGATATCGAGCGCATCACTGGCCAGCGCAATGCCCCACAGCGCGCCATAGGCGGGGACGAAGGTCGTCAGCGGCGCGACATGCCGGAACACATGCCGCAGCCGTGCCAGCAGCCGCCGCGCCGTTTCTGGCCGATGCAGCGGCGGCCCCAAGTGCAGCGACATCGCGCCGCCGGGCGCCAGGCAGCGGCGCGCGGTATGCAGGCCATGCGGGGAGAACAGGGCGGCCGCGGGGCTGCCGTCGTCAGCTTCGGTCAGGTCATAGACGATCAGGTCGAACTGGCGTCCGGCGCGCGCGAAAGCTTCCATCAGGCCGAGTCCTTCGCCGATCGCCAGGCTCAGGCGTGGGTCGCCGGGTTCGTCGAGCGCGCCCTGGTGGATGCCGCGCAGCCACTCGCGCGCCAGCCGGACCACCTCGCCGTCGAGTTCGGCCACTACCACCTCTCGCATGGTGGGGATACGCAGCAGTTCGAATGCCGATCCGCCGTCGCCGCCGCCCACCACCAGCGCGCTGCGCGGTGCGCCATGGGTGGCCGCCATTGGTGCCACCATCAGTTCATGCTGGATCCAGGCGTCGGCTTCGGTGCTCATCACGCGGCCATCGAGCCGGAAGATCCGGCCAAAATGTGCGCTTTCCCCGATTTCTATCTGCTGATAAGGGCTGCAGGCGGCCGCTAGCAATGTGATTTCGCCCAGCGTGGTGCCCACGCCGGGTATCAACCATTCGGTCCAGGCTTGAGTCCCCCTTCGGAGTGCCGGATCCGTCCCGGGAATTCCCCCTGCTTCTGCTAAAATTGCGGTTTTCCCGCCGTCAGGTTCTCGCATGTCTGCCCTCGCCCATCCCGCCACAAGTCCTTACGCCAACCAACCCGTCAAACTGATGGCGGATGCCATCCGCGTGCTTGCCATGGACGCTGTCCAGCAAGCGAACTCCGGTCACCCCGGTGCGCCGATGGGTATGGCCGACATGGCCGTGGCGCTGTGGGGCCGGCATCTGAAGCATAACCCCGTCAATCCGCACTGGCCTGACCGCGACCGCTTCGTGCTGTCCAACGGCCACGGATCGATGCTGATCTACGCGCTGCTGCACCTGACCGGCTATGACCTGCCGATCGAGGAACTGAAGAACTTCCGCCAGTTGCACAGCAAGACCGCTGGTCACCCGGAGTATGGCATTACCCCGGGCGTGGAAACCACGACCGGCCCGCTGGGCCAGGGCATCACCAATGCCGTCGGCATGGCGCTGGCCGAGCGCCTGCTGGGCGAGGAATTCAACCGCCCGGGTTTCGACATCGTCAACCATCACACGTACGTGTTCATGGGCGATGGCTGCCTGATGGAAGGCATCAGCCACGAAGCCTGCTCGCTGGCCGGCACGCTCAAGCTGAACAAGCTGATCGGCTTCTGGGATGACAACGGCATCTCCATCGACGGCGACGTGGTGCACTGGTTTGCCGACGACACGCCGAAGCGTTTCGAAGCGTATGGCTGGAACGTGATCCGCGCCGTGGACGGCCACGACGTGGCTGCCGTCGACAACGCCATCGCGCTGGCCAAGGCCAGCGACAAGCCGACCCTGATCTGCTGCCGCACCGTCATCGGCAAGGGTGCGCCGAACAAGGCCGGCGGCCACGACGTGCACGGCGCGCCGCTGGGCGGCGCCGAAGTGCTAGCCACCCGCGAAGCGCTGGGCTGGACCCACGCCCCGTTCGAGGTGCCGCAGGACGCGTACCTCGCCTGGGATGCGAAGCCGAACGGCCACGCGCTGGAAAAGGCCTGGGACGCGCTGTTCGACGCCTACGCCGAAGTGCATCCGTACGAAGCCGGTGAGTTCAAGCGCCGCGTGCGAGGCGAGCTGCCGGGCGCGTTCGATGAGGCCGTGGACGCCTACATCGCCAAGTGCGAGGAGAAGGCCGAGACGATCGCTACCCGCAAGGCCAGCCAGAACTCGATCGAGGCACTGGCGCCGGTACTGCCGGAACTGCTGGGCGGCTCGGCCGACCTGACCGGTTCGAACCTGACCAACTGGTCGGGCACGCAGGCCGTTCGCTTCGACTCGTGGGGCAACCACATCAACTACGGTGTGCGTGAGTTCGGCATGAGCGCGATCATGAACGGCATCGCGCTGCATGGTGGCTACATCCCCTACGGCGCCACGTTCCTGACGTTCTCGGACTACAGTCGCAACGCGCTGCGCATGGCCGCGCTGATGAAGATCCGCTCGCTGTTCGTGTTCACGCATGATTCGATCGGCCTGGGCGAAGACGGTCCGACTCACCAGTCGATCGAACACGTGGCCAGCCTGCGTCTGATCCCGAACATGGATGTCTGGCGTACCGCCGACACCACCGAAACCGCTGTGGCCTGGGCGTACTCGATCCGCCGCGAGAACGGCCCGAGCTGCCTGATTTTCAGCCGCCAGAACCTGCCGTTCCAGAAGCGTGACGATGTCACGCGCGCCAACATCGCGCGCGGTGGCTACGTGCTGCGCGATGGCACGAATCCGCGCAAGAAGCGCCCGGATGCCGTGATTATCGCCACCGGCTCGGAAGTCGGTCTGGCCGTGGGCGCCGCCGATGCGCTGGCCGTGGAAGGCGTGCACGTGCGCGTGGTGTCGGTCCCGTCGACCTCCGTGTTCGACAAGCAGGACGCCGCCTACAAGGCCAGCGTGCTGCCGGCCGGCGTGCCGCGCATCGCCGTGGAAGCGGGCGTCACCGATTTCTGGTGGAAGTACCAGGTTCAGGCCGTCGTCGGTATCGACACGTTCGGCGAATCGGCTCCGGCAGGCGTGCTGTTCAAGCACTTCGGCTTCACCGTGGAAAACGTGGCCGATACGGTGCGCGCCACGCTCGCCCAGTAATTCTCGCCAGCGCGGTAGGCCGGCGCGAGGCGCCGGCTGCGGCGCCGGCCCCAGCTTTATCGCGATTGCTCTCTAGGAGATAGACATGACCATCAAGATCGGCATCAACGGCTTTGGCCGCATCGGGCGCATGGTGTTCCGCGCCGCCGCCGCGAACTTCAAGGACATTGAAGTCGTCGCCATCAACGACCTGCTGGAACCGGACTACCTGGCGTACATGCTGAAGTACGACTCGGTCCACGGCCGCTTCGACGGTGAAGTGTCGGTGGAAGGCAACACGCTCGTGGTCAATGGCAAGAAGATCCGCCTGACCGCCGTCAAGGATCCGTCCGAGCTGAAGTGGGGCGAAGTCGGCGCCGACGTGGTGATCGAGTCGACCGGCATCTTCCTGACGAAGGAAGGCGCGCAGAAGCACATCGACGCGGGCGCCAAGAAGGTGATCATGTCGGCCCCGTCGAAGGACGACACCCCGATGTTCGTGTTCGGCGTGAACCACGAGACGTACAAGGGCGAAGCGATCATCTCGAACGCAAGCTGCACGACCAACTGCCTGGCCCCGGTGGCCAAGGTCCTGAACGACAAGTGGGGCATCAAGCGCGGTCTGATGACGACCGTGCACGCTGCTACCGCCACGCAGAAGACCGTGGATGGTCCGTCGAACAAGGACTGGCGCGGTGGTCGCGGCATCCTGGAAAACATCATCCCGTCGTCGACTGGCGCCGCAAAGGCCGTTGGCGTGGTGATCCCGCAGCTGAACAAGAAGCTGACGGGCATGTCGTTCCGCGTGCCGACCTCGGACGTTTCGGTGGTCGACCTGACCGTCGAACTGGAAAACCCGGCCAAGTACGAAGAAATCTGCGCCGAGATGAAGGCCCAGAGCCAGGGCGCGCTGAAGGGCGTGCTGGGCTACACCGAAGACAAGGTTGTGGCCACGGACTTCCGCGGCGATGCCCGCACCTCGATTTTCGATGCTGAAGCCGGTATCGCGCTGGACGGCACGTTCATCAAGGTCGTGAGCTGGTACGACAACGAGTGGGGCTATTCGAACAAGTGCCTGGAAATGGCACGCGTCGTGGCTAAGTAAGCCATCCTCGCTGAATAAAAAACGCGCCCTCGGGCGCGTTTTTTATTGCTCAGGCGGCAGGTGGGGTGACTGGTGGCGTCAGCGGCCGCGCATCGATAGCATCGCCATCGACGAGGAAGTGGCCACCCGCGACATGGTGGATCGTGCGCAGGTCGTCTTGGCCGGTAAAGTGCCAGCGGCCATTGCTGAAGACGCGGCCGTCGGCGTGGGCGGCGACCACTTCGCCGAGAAACAGATCGTAGCTGTTCTGGATCGCGGGTTCTGGCAACAGCCTGCATTCCAGCCACGCCGCACAGCCTTCGAGCAGCGGGGCGCCGATCACGCTGCCAGCGAAGGTCTGCAAGCCGTACGCGGCGAACTTGTCGATGCCTTGCTTTTCCGTCAGGGCCCGTCCCGAACTGGAGCCCAGTGCCTGCGTGATATCGACCTGGGCGGCGGTGGGAACCTGTAACGCGAATTCGCCGCTTGCCTCAAGCAACTGGCGCGTCCAGGTGGACTTGTCCAGCACCACGGCCACCTTCGGCGGGGCGAAATCGAGCGGCATGGCCCATGCCGCCGCCATGATATTGCGTTGCCCATTGTGCGCGGCACTGACCAGAACGGTCGGACCGTGATTCAGCAGGCGATAGGCTTTGGCGAGATCAACGTCGAGTCGGTGGGAAGGCATGGCTTGATCTGAAACAAGACAGGGCGGGCTGCGAGGCAGAATTGGAACGCCTTCAGGCACTATAGCGGGTCATGGAATTCAATGAATGGCGATTTTTGACATTATCTGTCTCAAAGTTGTCAAAAATCCGCGAAAGTTCGCGTTCAGTAATGCGAGAAATGCTGAATTTGCTTTTCGCTCCTGTTATTTTCTCTTACACTCGGAAGGATCTATTAATGTCTGATGTGCAGCCCGTGAAAGTGGTGGGGCCATCGAAGCGTAAGACATAACAAACCGGGCCTGATCATGGTGAACGTGGATACCAAGCTGCTCGTGATCTTCACCGAGTTGCTCAGCAAGCGTAACGCCACTTATGTGGCGGAAAAGATGCACATGACCGCGCCGGCCGTTTCTCACTCGCTCGGCCGACTGCGCGAAATCTTCGACGATCCCCTTTTCATTCGGGTGCCTCATGGTCTGACTCCAACGCCGCGCGCGCTGGAACTGGGCCCGAAGATCCGGGACATGCTCGACCTCTGGTCGTCGATCAACGAGGGGGATGCCGATAATTTCGATCCGGCCATCGCCACCGGCACGTTGAATATCGGTTTTGCCGCCGAACTTGGCGACACGGTTTTCAACCGCTTTGTCCTGCGCATCAAGCAACTGGCTCCGGATCTGCATATCCGTCTGGTCGAATCGCATTCGTGGGAAGCCGACGTCGCGTCGATGCGTGCCAACGAACTCGATCTGGCCTTTTCGCCGTTCCCGACCCGCCATCCCGAAATCGTCGAGGAAGTGGTGACGTCGCTGAACCTGTGGGTTTGCGCGCGCGGAATCATCCGCTCCTGAAGAACGATTGCACGCTCGAGCAATACCTCGACTGCAGCCATATCTTCATGGCGCATTCCGGTGGCGCGGGCCGTCCGGCGCCGGCACTGATTCCGCTCGACTACGCGCTGCAGCAGCGGGGCCTGAAGCGGAATGCCACGCTGACCGTCCATTCGTGGCGTGCCCAGGCCGAACTGGCTTCCCAGACCGACATGATCTTCACGGTCAACGCGCTGACCAAGGACATGGCCTGTGAAACGTATGGCCTGAAGGCCTACCCGCTGCCAGCGGAGCTCAATACGATGCTGGGCCTGAATATGTTCTGGCACCGCAGCCGCAATACCCATCCGATGCTGGTCTGGGCACGTGGTCTCTTCCGTCAGGTGGTTGGCGAGTTTCTGGGCCTGCCTGCGGCAGCCGCCGCCGCGCCGCGTAGCCTGCGCGTCGTGGCCGAGCAGGATCTGACGCAGGAGTAACGCTGTGTCGACCCAATAAAAAACCGGCGCCTTGGCGCCGGTTTTTTATTGCCTGCCGCTGGGCGGGTACCGCCGCGGGGTTATCGTCTTGGTCTGTGGGGGCAATCGTCCTTGGTGCAGTTGCCATAGAGCGACAGGGCGTGTTCCTGCAGCGCAAAGCCGCGCTCGCGGGCGATGCTCTGTTGCCGCTGCTCGATATCGGCATCGAAGAATTCCTCGACGCGCCCGCAATCCAGGCACACCAGGTGATCGTGGTGCTTGCCTTCGTTCAGTTCGAAAATCGCCTTGCCCGACTCGAAGTTGTTCCGCGAGAGCAGGCCAGCCTGTTCGAACTGCGTGAGAACGCGATAGACCGTGGCGAGGCCGATGTCCATATGCTCATTGAGCAGGATGCGATAGACATCTTCCGCGCTCAGATGGCGCTGTTCGCTGGTCTGGAAGATTTCAAGGATCTTCAGGCGGGGGACGGTCGCCTTGAGGCCGATATTTTTGAGGTCCGCCGGACTCGGCATGGGCGTGACTCCCTAGAGTACAATGTCTGGATAGTTGAATCATAAGGGTTTTGGCGGCAAATGTCGCCCCGGTGCCATGACGCGTACACGCCGCTCTCCGCGGAGTGACCAGAATGCGCCTGGCCGTGCCGGATGCCTCCGCAGTCTAGGGGTGTGCCGGTGCCGGTATCTACCCATTCCCGTCTGGAAGCGAGATACATGCGTTCATTCCGTTCGTCCGCCATGCGCCCCGCGCTGGTGTCTTCCCTGCTGGCGGCGGCACTGCTGGCCGGTGCCTGTTCCGCCTACGACAGCACCTCGCGCAAGGTGGCCGATGCCATCACGCCGTATCGGATCAACATCGTCCAGGGCAACTTCGTGTCGCGCGAGGCCGTGTCGCAATTGCGCGAAGGCATGACGCGCGATCAGGTGCGCTTCCTGCTCGGCACCCCGTTGCTGACGGACGTCTTTCACGCGGATCGGTGGGACTATTACTTCTCTTTCCGTCGTGGCAGCCGGCCGGTGGTGCAATCGCGCCAGTTCACCGTGTACTTCGAGGGTGACAAGCTTGTGCGGTGGGTGGGCAACGAGTTGCCGTCCGAATATGAGCTTATCGCCGAAATTGACGGCATGAAGGCGGCGCAGAAGAATCAGACGCCAGGCAAGCTCATCTTTGGCGGCGAGCCAGCGTCAGCATCCGCGCCGGCGGCAATGCCGGCATCGGCATCGGCTGCCATGCCCGTCGCGGCAGCGAGCGAACCGGCCGCCGCGCCGGCGGCCGTGGCACCTGCTGCCGCCGAGGCCGCTCAGCAAAAGCCGGCCGAGGCGCCAGCCAGCGCGGCATCGGACGTTCCGGCCAAACCTGCCAGCTAAACGCGGCGGCGGGTCCATTTCAGACACCCAAGCCGTCCGGTCGAATGCCGGACGGTTTTCATTCCGACATACCCAATCATGAAAATCGCCATTGCAGGGGCTTCCGGCCGCATGGGTCGCATGTTGATCGAAACGGTGCTCAATACCGACGGCGTGACGCTGGCCGGCGCGCTCGACGTGCCGGGTGCTGCGGCGCTGGGCCAGGATGCCGGGCTGTTCCTGGGCCGCGAGACGGGCATCAAGATCTCCTCCGACATCGAGGCCGTGCTCTCGGCCTCCGACTGCCTGATTGACTTCACCCGCCCCGAGGGCACGCTGGCGCACCTGGCGGTGGCCAAGCGCCTGGGCAAGAAGATGGTGATCGGTACCACCGGTTTCGATGCCGCCGGCAAGCAGGCACTGGCCGATGCGGCCAAGTCGATCGGCGTGGTGTTTGCCGCGAACATGAGCGTCGGCGTCAACGCCACGTTCAAGCTGCTGGAAGTGGCGGCCAAGCTGCTGTCCACGGGCTACGACATCGAGATCATCGAAGCGCACCATCGTCACAAGGTCGACGCGCCGTCGGGCACGGCGCTGGCGATGGGCGAAGTGATCGCCAAGGCCATCGGCCGCGATCTCGACGAATGCGCGGTCTACGCGCGCGAAGGCCATACCGGCCCGCGCGACGCGAAGTCGATTGGCTTCGCGACGGTCCGTGGCGGCGATATCGTCGGCGATCACACGGTGATGTTCGCCGGCATTGGCGAGCGCATCGAGATCAGCCACAAGTCGTCCAGCCGCCAGTCGTATGCCGATGGTGCGGTGCGTGCGGCGCGTTTCCTGGCCGACAAGCCGAGCGGCATGTTTGACATGCAGGATGTGCTGGGCCTGAAGTAAGCCCGCAAGCACGCCCGGCGCGACCCAGAAGCGGGTCGCTCCAGCCTTTCCGTGCGAACCGTGGCGGACATACGCCACGGTTATAATCGTCTCTTTCGCATTTCCGATCCCCCCCGGTCGCCCGGCGCGCCAGTCGCCCGCGGACCGCTGCCCTGACCGTCGTCCCGACCATGCAAGACAAATATCTTCCGTCCGCCGTTGAACAAGCCGCCCAGCAGCACTGGCAAGCGATCGATGCCTACAAGGTGTCGGAGCACGCGGTCGGGCCCGACGGCAAGGAAAAGTCCAAGTTCTACGCCTGCTCGATGCTGCCCTACCCGTCGGGCAAGCTCCACATGGGCCACGTGCGCAACTACACGATCAACGACGTGATGGCGCGCTACCTGCGCATGAACGGCCGTAACGTGCTGATGCCGATGGGCTGGGATGCATTCGGGATGCCGGCGGAGAACGCCGCGCTGAACAACGGCGTGGCACCGGCTGCCTGGACCTACGACAACATCGCTTACATGAAGAAGCAGATGCAGTCGATGGGCCTGGCGATCGACTGGTCGCGCGAAGTGGCGACCTGCAGCCCCGAGTACTACCGCTGGAACCAGTGGCTGTTCCTGAAGATGCTGGAAAAGGGCATCGCTTATCGCAAGACCGGCACCGTGAACTGGGATCCGGTGGACCAGACCGTGCTGGCCAACGAGCAGGTCATCGACGGCCGTGGCTGGCGTTCGGGCGCGGTGGTCGAAAAGCGTGAAATCCCGATGTACTACCTGCGTATCACCGATTACGCGCAGGAATTGCTTGGCGACCTCGACGGCCTCGGCTGGCCCGAGCGCGTCAAGATCATGCAGCAGAACTGGATCGGCCGCAGTGAAGGTGTGCGATTCGCCTTCCCGCATGAGATCAAGGACGCGGATGGCAAGCTGATCAACGACGGCAAGCTTTACGTGTTCACCACGCGCGCCGACACGATCATGGGCGTGACGTTCTGCGCCGTGGCCGCCGAGCATCCGCTGGCCACGCACGCCGCCGAGAGCAACCCGGCGCTGGCCGCGTTCATCGAGGAATGCAAGCACGGTTCCGTCATGGAAGCCGACATGGCGACCATGGAGAAGAAGGGGATGCCGACCGGCCTCAAGGTCACGCACCCGCTGACCGGCGAGCAGGTCGACGTCTGGGTCGGCAACTACGTGCTGATGACCTATGGCGACGGCGCCGTGATGGGCGTGCCGGCGCATGACGAGCGCGACTTCGCGTTCGCGCTCAAGTACAACCTGCCGATCAAGCAGGTCATCGACGTCAAGGGTCAGGCCTATTCGACCGACGCGTGGCTCGAGTGGTACGGCGACAAGGAACACGGCCTCTGCATTCATAGTGGCAAGTACGACGGTCTCGGCTACAAGGCCGCCGTCGACGCCATCGCCGCCGATCTGGCCGCCAAGGGCCTGGGCGAGAAGAAGGTGACCTGGCGCCTGCGCGACTGGGGCATTTCGCGCCAGCGTTACTGGGGCACGCCGATCCCGTTGATCCACTGCGACAGCTGCGGTGTGGTGCCGGTGCCAGAGAAGGATCTGCCGGTGGTGCTTCCCGAGGACCTCGTGCCGGACGGCACGGGCAACCCGCTGGCCAAGGACCCGCGATTCCTGGAGTGCACCTGCCCGTCGTGCGGCAAGCCGGCGCGCCGCGAGACCGACACGATGGATACGTTCATCGACTCGTGCTGGTATTACATGCGCTATACGTGCCCCGACGCTGGCACGATGGTCGATGCGCGCAACGATTACTGGATGCCGATGGACCAGTACATCGGCGGCATCGAACACGCGATTCTGCACCTGTTGTACGCACGCTTCTGGACCAAGGTCATGCGCGACATGGGCCTGGTCAAGTTCGACGAGCCGTTCACGAACCTGCTCACGCAGGGTATGGTGCTCAACGAGACGTTCTACCGCGAGGACGCCTCCGGCAAGAAGACCTGGTACAACCCGGCCGACGTGGACGTGCAGACCGATGAGCGCGGCCGCCCGGCTGGCGCCACGGCGAAGGCCGACGGTCAGCCGGTGGTGATCGGCGGCATCGAGAAGATGTCGAAGTCGAAGAACAACGGCATCGACCCGCAGGCGCTGATCGACCAGTACGGCGCCGATACCGCACGCCTGTTCGTGATGTTCGCCGCGCCGCCCGAGCAGCAACTCGAATGGAGCGGTTCGGGTGTGGAGGGCGCGTCGCGCTTCCTGCGCCGTGTGTGGAACTACGGCTATGCGAACGCCCAGGCGATCCGCGATGGCGCCGGCACCGCGCCCACGGCCGATGACGCCACGCTGCGCCGCGAGATCCACACCGTGCTCAAGCAGGCCAACTACGATTACGAGCGCATCCAGTACAACACCGTGGTGTCCGCCACGATGAAGATGCTGAACGCGCTGGAAGATGCGAAGACCGCTTCGCCGGCCGGGCGCCGTGAAGGCTTCAGCGTGCTGCTGCGCGTGCTGTACCCGGTGGTGCCGCACATCGCCCACAGGCTGTGGCAGGAACTCGGCTACGCCGCCGAGACGGTCGACATTCTCGACGCCGCATGGCCGCAAGTCGACGAAGCCGCGCTGGTGCGCAGCGAGATCGAACTGGTGCTGCAGGTCAACGGCAAGGTGCGTGGCAGCCTGACGGTGCCGGCCGATGCTGACCGCACCGCGATCGAGGCCACCGCAGCCGCCAGCGAGATCGTGGCCAAGTTCGCCGCCGGTGCCGCACCGAAGAAGATCGTGGTGGTGCCGGGCCGTCTCGTCAACGTCGTGCTCTGAAGCACGCGGACTGGAATCAGCAGACAGGGATAACGAATGGATCGACCGAACATGGGACGCCGCGGTTTCTTCGCCATCGGCGCCGCGGCAGCGGCGGCGGCATTGCTGGGTGGCTGCGGCTTCCATATGCGCGGTAACGCCGATTTCGCGTTCAAGCGGCTCTATATCGGCATTCCCGCGAATTCGCTGATGGGTGCGGATTTGCGCCGCAACATCCGCAATGGCTCGGACACGCAGATCGTTACCGACCCGAAGGAAGCGGACGCACTGCTCGACGTGCTGGCCGATACGCGGGCCAAGTCGATCCTCTCGATTACCACCGAGGGTGTGGTGCGGGAATACCGTCTGACCTACCGCTTTACCTTCCGCCTGCGCGATGCCAGTGGCAAGGAGCTGATCCCGCCGTCGACGCTGCTGCTGACGCGCGACCTGACTTACAACGAAGCCAACACGCTGGCCAAGGACTACGAAGAGCAGCAGCTCTATCGCGACATGCAGCGCGACGTTGTGAATCAGCTCATGCGCCGGCTGGCCTCGGTCAAGACGATCTGACGCGCCGGGTATCGGCGCGACTCAGGCCGACACAGGAAACATAGGGCGACAATGCAGCTCAAGCTCGACGGACTCGAGGCACATCTGAGGCAGGCGCAGGCCAAGGGCCTGGCGCCGCTTTACGTCGTTCACGGCGACGAGCACCTGCTGGTGCTGGAGGCGGTAGATCGCCTGCGCCGCGCGGCGCGCGAGGCCGGTTTCTCCGAGCGCGACGTGCTGGTGGCCGAACGTGGCTTCCAGTGGGGCCAGGTCATCGAGGCACAGCAGTCGATGTCGCTGTTCGGCGACCGCAAGATCGTCGAGTTGCGTATTCCATCGGGCAAGCCGGGCAAGGACGGCGGCGAGGCATTGCGCGCCGCGGCCGCCCAGCCGTCGCCCGATGTGGTGATGCTGGTCACGCTGCCGCGCCTGGATTTCGCCACGACGAAATCGGCCTGGTTCCAGGCGCTGGAGTCGGCGGGGGTGTCGATCAAGGTCGATGCCGTGGACCGCACACGGCTGCCCGCCTGGGTGGGCGAACGACTCGGCCTGCAGCAGCAGCGGGTGGAGTCGGGCGAGCCAGGGCGGCGCGCGCTGCAGTTCATCGCCGAGAAGGTCGAGGGCAATCTGCTGGCCGCGCATCAGGAAATTCAGAAGCTCGGCCTGCTTTATCCGCCCGGCGCGCTGACCTTCGACCAGGTTCAGGACGCGGTGCTGAACGTGGCCCGCTACGACGTGTTCAAACTGTCCGAAGCGATGCTCGGCGGCGACGTGCCGCGCCTGGTGCGTATGCTCGAAGGGCTGCGTGGCGAGGGCGAGGCTACGGTGCTGGTGCTGTGGGCGCTGACCGAGGAAATTCGCGTATTATCCAAGGTCCGGCAAGGCTTGGCGGGCGGCAAGCCAGCGGGCGTGCTGATGCGCGAACTGCGCGTCTGGGGCCCGCGCGAGCGGCTCGTACCACAGGCCGCGCAACGGCTGTCGATGCCGCAACTGGAAGCCGCGCTTGCCATGGCCGCGCGGCTGGACCGGCAGGTCAAGGGCCTGTCCGACCTGCCAGGCGCCGGCGGAGCGGCCGGCGCGTTGCCAGCCGAGCCATGGGACGGCCTGATGCAGCTTGCGCTGATGATCGCCAGACCTGCATGAGGCCTCCGGGCCCCCGGGGTCCGGACAGGTGACCGGAACACCGAACCAGAACAATCGCCGGCAGCCGCGCCGGCGCATCGACATCGCGGCACTCATAGCAGACCGGGCACAGGCCCGGACACCATCATGACCGAGTTCGATCTCCACGCTTACATGACCCGCGTCGGCCAGCAGGCCCGCGCGGCATCGCGCGCCATGGCGCGTGCTTCCACGGCCGACAAGAACCGCGCGCTGCTGACGATTGCCGCGGCCATCCGCCGCGATGCGGACAAGCTCAAGGCCGTCAATGCCCGCGACGTCGAACGCGCCCGCACCAACGGCCAGGACGCCGCCTTCATTGATCGCCTGACACTGTCGGACAAGGCGATCGCCACGATGGCAGCCGGCCTCGAGCAGATCGCCGCGCTGGCGGACCCGATCGGCGAAATCTCGAACATGAAGTTCCGTCCCACCGGCATTCAGGTGGGTCAGATGCGCGTGCCGCTCGGTGTGATCGGCATCATTTACGAATCGCGTCCGAACGTGACCATCGATGCGGCGGCGCTGTGCCTGAAGTCGGGCAACGCTACGATTTTGCGTGGCGGCTCCGAGGCGATCGAATCGAATACTGCCCTGGCCGCGCTCGTGGCCGAGGGACTGGCCGCGGCGGGGCTGCCCTCCGAAGCCGTGCAGGTGATCGAAACCACCGATCGCGCCGCGGTTGGTCGCCTGATCACGATGACCGAGTATGTCGACGTGATCGTGCCGCGCGGCGGCAAGAGCCTGATCGCCCGTTTGATGGAAGAGGCGCGCGTGCCGATGATCAAGCACCTGGACGGCATCTGCCACGTCTATATCGATGACGCCGCCGACCTCGAAAAGGCCGTGCGTGTGTGCGACAACGCCAAGACGCAGCGCTATGCGCCGTGCAACACGATGGAAACGCTGCTCGTGTCGCGCGAGATCGCTGCGAAGGCGCTGCCGCCGCTGTGCCGTATCTACCAGGAAAAGGGTGTCGAGTTGCGCGTCTGCCCGGCAACGCGCGCCACGCTGGAAGCCGCCGGCTTCTCGGGCCTGGTCGACGCCACCGAAGAGGACTGGCGTCTCGAGTACCTGGCGCCGGTGCTGGCGATCCGCACGGTGGACGGACTGGACGCCGCCATCGCACACATCAACACCTACGGGTCGGCGCATACCGATTCGATCATCACCGAGAACTACACCACCGGGATGCGTTTCCTGCGTGAAGTCGATTCGGCCAGCGTGATGATCAATGCCTCGACGCGCTTTGCCGACGGCTTCGAGTACGGCCTCGGCGCGGAGATCGGCATCTCCAACGACAAGCTCCACGCTCGCGGCCCGGTGGGCCTGGAAGGGCTGACCTCGCTCAAGTACGTCGTGTTCGGTCACGGCGAGATTCGTACGTAACCGGAGGCGGATCAGCACATGCTTTGGGTCAAGGCGTTCCATATCCTGTTCGTGACTTCGTGGTTCGCGGGGTTGTTCTACCTGCCGCGCATCTTCGTCAATCTGGCGATGGAGACCGATGCGGCCAGCGTGAAACGCCTGCTGCTGATGGCGCGCAAGCTGTTCCGTTTCATGACGATGCTGGCCGTTCCGGCCATCGTGTTCGGCCTCTGGCTGTTCCTGGGCTATGGCATTGGCCGTGGCGCGGGGCAGGGGTGGATGCATGCCAAGCTGGCGCTGGTGCTGGTGCTGATCGGCTACCACCACGGCTGCGGCGTGCTGCTGCGCAAGTTCGAACGCGGCGCCAACACGCGCTCGCACACCTTCTACCGCTGGTTCAACGAACTGCCGGTGCTGGTATTGCTGGCGGTTGTCATCCTGGTTGTCGTAAAGCCGTTTTAAGCTGACGTTCCAATTCGTTCTACCGTGAGGTCGTGATGAGCAAGCAGGTCGAGTATTTTCTGGCGCCGCCTTCCCCGTTTGTCTATCTGGGACACGCGCGCTTTGTCGAGATTGCCAACCGTCACAAGGCCCAGGTGCTGCTGAAGCCCTGCGATATCGGCAAGGTGTTCGCGGTGTCAGGCGGCCTGCCGCTGGCGCAGCGCCCGCCGCAGCGTCAGGCCTACCGGCTGGTCGAACTGGAACGCTGGAGCAAGTTCCTCGGCATCCCGCTCAACCTGCACCCAACGTTCTTCCCGGTTTCAGGCGATGCCGCGGCACGCCTGATCATCGCCGCTCAACTGGCCAACGGCACGGCGCGCGCGCTGGAACTGACCGGCGCGATCTCGCGCGCGGTGTGGGCCGACCAGCGCAATATCGCCGATGCCGCCACGCTGTCGCTGATCGCCGAGGAATGCGGTCTCGACGGCGCGAGCCTGCTCAAGGCCAGCGAGGGGCAGGCGGTGCAGGCCGCGTATGCGCAGAACACCCAGGACGCCATCTCCGCCAACGTGTTCGGCGCGCCGTGGTTCGTTCATGACGGCCAGCCATACTGGGGCCAGGACCGACTCGATTTCCTCGACCGCGCGCTCGCGGCGGGCTGATCGGGGGACGGTCACCGATACCTTCCGTCCGCCATGGCGGACGTTTTTGTTTGCAGGATTTTCACGCCATGACCCAAGCCTTCTTTGTACCTTGCCCGCGCGGCCTGGAACCCGCCCTTGCCGAGGAACTACGCGAAATCGCGCGGTATCCGGCCGTGGTGGCCGCCGCGCCGTTCGAAGTGCATCGGGAGGTGCCGGGCGGTGTGACGTTCTCGGGGGAGATGGCGGCCGCCTATGCCGTCAACCTTCACTCGCGCATCGCCAGCCGTGTGCTGCTGCGCGTGGCGCAGCGTGGCTACCGGCACGAGGACGACATCTACTCGCTGGTGCGCCAGCAGCGCTGGGAACAGTGGTTCTCGCCAGACGAGACGCTGCGTGTCGATGTCACGGCGCACAAGTCGCCGCTGCGCAGCCTGAATTTCACGGCACTGCGCGTCAAGGACGGGGTCTGCGACGCAATGCGCGAGCGGCTGGGCGCGCGTCCCAGCGTCGATACGGTGAGCCCGGATGTCCGCATCTACGCGCACCTGACCGAAACTGATTGCACCGTCTATCTCGACACCACCGGCGAGCCGCTGTTCAAGCGCGGCTGGCGCATGGAAAAGGGCGAGGCGCCGCTCAAGGAGAACCTGGCCGCCGGCATTCTGCGTCTGGCCGGCTGGACGGCGGGTCAGACCGATCGTCCGTTCTTCGATCCGATGTGCGGCAGCGGCACGTTCCTCGTCGAGGCCGCGCAGGTGGCGCTGGGCCTCGCGCCGGGCGCCGCTCGCACATTTGCGTTCGAGTGGCTGAAGGGCTGCGACACCAAGGCATGGCAGGCGCTGCGTGCCGATGCACAGCGCGCGCGTGAGCAAGCTGCCGGTCGCGCCACGAATCTGAAGATCGCCGGGTCGGATATTTCCACGGACATGCTGTCGATGACCCAGGCCAACTGGCAACGCGCCGGCCTGCCGGGCGATGTGCAACTGAAACAGGTGGATGCGCGCTTCGTCCAGCCGCCTTTTGCCGATGCAGGGCTGATGCTGATGAACCCGCCTTACGGCGAACGGATTGCCGTGCGTGGCGATCGCCGGGGTGCCATGCAGGACGCGCCGCGCGACGAGGCCGAGGAAGCCGCCGCCAACCAGTTTGCCGCGGCGTTTGCGACGACGCTGAAGCAGAGCTTCTCGGGCTGGCAGGCGTGGGTATTCACTGGCGATCTGACGATGCCGAAGCGACTACGCCTGAAAGAATCGCGCCGCACGCCGCTGTACAACGGCAATATCGAATGCAGGTTGTTCCGGTTCGATATGGTGCGGGGCGGGAATCGGGAACAGAAGAAGGATTGAGCGATGGTTCTACGCCTCTCTCCCGCGTGAGGGGGAGGGGTGACAACAAATGGTGCTTCCAGTGTTGTCGAATCAGTCGCGCTTGTTCCGCCCCGTCATCAATTCCGGATTCCGCGTGAATTCCGCCAGAAAGCTCTGCAGGCTGACCACGGGTTCCTGCAGCATGTGGCGGGGCAGGTCGAACAGCGCGTAGAAGTACTCTTCTTGACCTTCGCAACGCTCGGCGGGCAGGCAGTACTGTTCCCAGTCCACGCAGGCCGGCGTGTACATGCCGTTGCCGGGCCAGAAGAACGGCACGATGCGACCCTCGCGCAGGCCTTCGATCAGCGCGGCTGGCGCCTCGTAGGCCTCGGCGGATTCCACCTGGCTCATCAGCCCCGCGCGCGTTTCGATCACCATCAGAGTGGCATGGCCCTGGGCGGTCAGCAGCAGCATGCCCACCGGATTCGGATACAGGTAGTACTCGACAAAGCCATAGCGCGCGGCCGTCTGGCGCACGCGGTCGGCCATCGCCGGGTCGGACAGGAACGAGTACGAATGGCGAGTCAGCAGGTCGCGTAGCGTGCGCGAGATCGAGGCGAAGTACTGCTGCTGCAGCGCGTCGATTTCCTCGTTGAGCCGCGCCACCATGTTTGGATCGTGCTTCTTTACGTAGCGGTCGATCAGTCCGTGGTTGAAGCCCTGCACGGCGATGCTTTCGTCGGCCGTGCCGGTCAGCAGGATGGTCTTGCAGGGCAGGCCTTCCAGTGCCTGGCAGAACTCGAGGCCGTCCATCTGCGGCATCGAGTAGTCGACCACGATCACGCCGGGCTGCAGGAAGCGCTTCACATCGTGAATCTGGCGATGAATGCGATCGACGTCGAGCTGCACCGTGCGGCGCTCGGACAGGAAAGTCAGGTCATCATGGGTAACGTGCACCGGCAGGAACGCCGGGTGCCGTGTGGCATACGCTTCTCGAATCCACGCGAGTGCCTCGCGCGGGTCGGTAAAGCTGACCACTGCGCGGGATGCATCCATCTGGAATGCCAGGCTGTCGATGAACGATTTGCTGTCGTCCACCAGCACCGTCAGCACGGGGTGATGGAAGACCGACAGATTCCTGTCATGCGAACTGAATGTCATGGTGCGATCAAATCTGCCGTCGGCGGTGGACGGTGTGCGTGAGAGGCCGGGGCTAGGCGAGTATAGCGCCGAACCCGCGCGCAGGAATCGAAATCCGGAAAACGAAACGGCCGGCGTTGGTTGCCGGCCGCACTCGTTCGATTTCGTTGATTTCAGGTCTGCGAGTTGTTTTATTCACTTCGCAGACCTGCTGCCGCTCGGAAGATTAACGGCAGATTATCCGACCGCCTTGAACATGTCCTCGACCACCTTCTTGGCATCGCCGAACACCATCATCGTCTTGTCCATGTAGAACAGCTCGTTGTCCAGGCCCGCGTAGCCGGCTGCCATCGAACGCTTGTTCACAATGATCGTCTTGGCCTTGTACGCCTCCAGGATCGGCATCCCGGCGATCGGCGATTTCGGATCGGTCTTGGCGGCTGGATTGACCACGTCGTTGGCGCCTAGCACCAGCACCACGTCGGCCTGGCCGAACTCGCTGTTGATGTCCTCCATCTCGAAGACCTGATCGTACGGCACCTCGGCTTCGGCCAGCAGCACGTTCATGTGACCCGGCATTCGGCCCGCCACGGGGTGGATCGCATACTTCACCGTCACGCCGTGCTCGGTCAGCTTCTCGGTCAATTCTTTAAGCGCATGCTGGGCACGGGCCACGGCCAGGCCGTAGCCGGGCACGATGATCACGGTTTCCGCATTGCTCATCACGAAGGCAGCGTCATCCGCCGATCCGGACTTCACATTGCGCTGCGCCTTCGCGCCCGCCGTTGCGCCGGCCGATGCATCTGCGCCGAAGCCGCCCAGGATCACGTTGAAGAACGAGCGGTTCATCGCCTTGCACATGATGTACGAGAGGATCGCGCCGGAGGAGCCCACCAGCGAGCCTGCGATGATCAGCATCGGGTTGTTCAGGGAGAAGCCGATGCCGGCCGCTGCCCAGCCCGAGTACGAGTTCAGCATCGACACCACCACGGGCATGTCAGCGCCGCCGATCGGAATGATGATCAGCACGCCGAGCACGAACGCGATGGCCAGCATGATCAGGAACGGCAGCCACGACTGCGACAGGAAGAAGATCACGCCGAAGCCGATCATGCCGATGGCCAGCAGCAGGTTCAGCCAGTGCTGGCCCGGGAACACCACCGGCGCGCCCTGGAACAGACGGAACTTGTAGCGGCCCGACAGCTTGCCGAATGCGATCACCGAACCGGAGAACGTAATCGCGCCGACGAAGCAGCCGATGAACAGTTCGATGCGGTTGCCGAGCGGAATCAGATGCGAGCCAGCCGGCGTGATGCCGAACGCGGCAGGCTCCGCCACGGCGGCCACGGCGATGAACACGGCGGCCAGACCGATCAGCGAGTGCATCGCGGCCACCAGCTCGGGCATCTTGGTCATTTCGACCTTCTTCGCCACATAGGCGCCGATGCCGCCGCCGACCACCAGCGCGCCGAAGATCAGCGCCAGACCCGTGCCAACCGACGACTGCGCCGCACCTACCGCCAGGAACTCGTGCTTGATCTTGACGATCAGCGCCAGCGTGGTCACCACGGCGATGGCCATGCCGATCATGCCGAACGCATTGCCCTTGCGGGCCGATGCCGGGTGCGAGAGGCCCTTCAGTGCCTGGATGAAGCAGACCGATGCCACCAGATACAGCAGCGTCACAAGGTTCATGCTGATGGCTTCCATCACGCACCTCCCTTGTTGTCAGCCTTCGCCTTCGGTTCCTTCTTCTTGAACATCTCCAGCATGCGCTGGGTCACCAGGAAGCCACCGAACACGTTCACCGCGGCCAGGGCCACGGCCACCGTGCCCATGATGCGGCCGACGCCGCCTTCGGTGAGGCCGGCCGCCAGCATGGCGCCGACGATGATGATGGCCGAGATCGCATTGGTCACGGCCATGAGCGGGGTGTGCAGCGCGGGCGTCACCGTCCAGACCACGTGGTATCCCACGTAGATCGCCAGCACAAAGATGATCAGGTTGATCACCGTGTGGTTAACCATCTCCATCGACTTCTCCTCCGTTGCTTTTGAATACTTGCTGATGCGCTTCGCTTCGCGTTGCGTCGGATCGAGGCTGCGAGATCTGGGTCCGCCGATGGCGGGTTGCAGCGCGGATGGCTCCCCGCGCCGCTGCAAGGTCATCGGCGGACCGGCGCCAGGGCGTGATGGCCTGGCGCCGGTGTCGGATCAGGCTGCCTCGCGGATGACCTGGCCGTCCTTGCACATCAGGCAGGCGGCGACGATGTCGTCCTCAAGATTCAGCGTATAGCGGGCATCCTTGTCGATGATTAGCTTGAGGAAGTCCAGCACGTTACGCGCGTACAGCGCGGACGCATCGGCGGCAACCATGCCGGCAAGGTTCGTGTGACCGATCAGGGTGACGCCGTGGCGCTCGACCACTTCGTCGGCGACGGTCAGCGGGCAGTTGCCGCCTTGTGCCGCGGCGAGGTCGACGACGACCGAGCCGGGCTTCATCTGCTTGACGGTTTCTTCCTGCAGCAGCACCGGCGCGCGGCGGCCCGGGATCAGCGCGGTGGTGATGACGATGTCGGCCTGCGTGGCGCGCTGGTGCACCAGTTCGGCCTGGCGCCGCATCCAGTCGGCGGGCATCGGGCGGGCATAGCCGCCCACGCCTTGCGCGATCTCGCGCTCTTCGTCAGTCAGGAACGGCACGTCGACGAATTTCGCGCCGAGCGATTCGATCTGCTCCTTCACGGCGGGGCGCACATCGGAGGCTTCGATCACGGCGCCCAGTCGCTTGGCCGTGGCGATGGCCTGCAGGCCCGCCACGCCGGCGCCAAGGATCAGCACGCGCGCGGCCTTGACCGTGCCCGCTGCCGTCATCAGCATCGGCATGAAGCGCTGGTAGTGGTGCGCGGCCTCCAGCACGGCCTTGTAGCCGGCGATGTTGGCCTGCGAAGACAGCACGTCCATGCTCTGCGCGCGCGTGGTACGCGGCGCGGCTTCGAGCGCGAACGCCGTGATCGCGGCGCTGGCCATGCGCGCGTTGTTTTCGATATCGAAGGGATTAAGCATGCCGACCAGCACGGCACCCGGCTTGATCTGGGCTCGTTCGGCATCGTCCGGTGCGCGGACCTTCAGCACGAGTTCCGCGCCGAGCGCGTCGGCCGCTGAGCCGATGCGCGCGCCTGCCGCTTCGAACGCTGCGTCGGGAACACTGGCGCGGACACCGGCGCCGGCTTGCACCGTTACCTGATGGCCCTGCGCAACGTACTTCTTGACGGTCTCCGGGGTGGCAGCGACTCGCGCCTCACCTGCCCGCGTCTCGAGCGGGATGCCGATATGCATCGTCCATTTCTCCTTTTGATGGCGTCGTATCTGATTGGTTGGGCAGACGTCCTCGCCCCTGGTGTACCGCGTGCGGCGCACCATTTTTTGCGCAGCTTACCCGAAACTTACATTCGGTGGTGACTGGGCGGTCGGGGATTTGTGGCGTCACAGAGACTCATTCTTGCGCCTCATGAAATGACTTCTTTCATCGGGCGGCGATTGCTTCGCAATTCACCTTGATGGATTTGCTTCGGTGGCCTGTCCATTCTTGATGCCGATTTGACGCGCGGCTGCGTATCGTGGCGTTCACGTCTCTTTCGAGGCGTCTCTCCAAACGCACAACTGATTCCTCATGATCGCAACACGTCTGCTCACTTCGGCGCCGGCGGGACTGGCCGCTGCCGTGCTGTTCGCCATGCCGTTTTCGTCGGCCTTTGCGCAGGAAGCCTCTGCGCCCGTGGCCGAACCTTCCACGCCCCATACGTTCACGGCCAATGTGTCGCTGGTGTCCGACTACCGCTATCGCGGCATCAGCCAGACCAATCTGCGCCCGGCCATCCAGGGCGGATTCGACTATTCCCACGCCAGCGGCTTCTACGTCGGCAACTGGAACTCGAGCATCAGCTGGCTCGAGGATGCCGATTCGTCGGTGTCATCGCCCGTGGAAATGGATTTCTACGGTGGCTTCAGGAACACCTTCAAGCTGTCTGACCTCGAGTTCAACTACGACGTCGGCGTGCTGGAGTACTACTACCCAGGTGGGTACACCACTACGCGCCCGTACACCACGGAGCTGTACGCCGGCATCGGCTATGGCCCGGTGTTCCTGAAGTACTCGCATGCGGTGACCAATCTGTTCGGTATCGACGACAGCAAGAACAGTTACTACGTCGACCTGTCGGCGAATGTGCCGCTGAACGTCTGGGGTCTCACGTTCAATGCGCACGTGGGCTATCAGGGCGTGGCCCATCACAGCGATGCGTCGTACACAGACTGGAAACTCGGCCTGACCAAGGATCTGGGCAAGGGCTTCTCGCTGGCGGTGGCCTATGTGGATACCAACGCGAAGGCGTCGTTCTACACCAGCGCCAATCGTGGGCGATATCTCGGCAAGGCAGCAGCGTGGGCGTCGATCACCAAGACATTTTGAGCCCATCATCTTTACGCGATGTTGATGACCCGCTCGCGGAATGCTGCGCCAAATTGAGATCGCCATCCCTAGCATGGATGTCATGTTCAACAGACGATCCGCCAGACGCGGATCATTGCGACATGCGACAGTCTTCGAATCTCGCCGTGGCCTATGCGTCGGTGCCCCGACGCCGGATCGCTTCGAACGTGCAGTGGATTCGCCTGCGGCTTGCCGTGTCATCGGCGCAGGTCTTCATGCTGCGCCAGACATTGCATCGTGCTATCGGTAATCTTGCGCGTGTCTACGTGGTGGAGGTGGATCATCGCCACGGCGAGACCACGCTGCACGTGGAGGTGGGGCGCGAAGACCGCGAGGCAGCCATGCACGCCATCATGGCCGCGCTGCCCGCCGCCGAGTTTGGCGTGACGACGATGCTCGGAGACGACCATGCCACGCATTGAGTTCGCTCGCCCGCGCATCGTCGATGGGCTATGGCTGCCGATGGTTACGCCGCTGCATCACGGTCAGGTCGATGTAGACGGCGTGCAGCGGCTTGCCGCGCACTACGCGGATGCTGGCGTCGACGGTTTGATCGTGCTCGGCACGACCGGGGAGGGTGGACTGCTGACCGACGTGGAACGCCTTCAGGTCGCCGCCGCTACACTCGAGGCCGTGCAAGGCGCCGTGCCCGTGATCGCCGGGGTTGGCGGTGTGGCAACCCATGCGGTCTGCGAGCAGGTGCGTCGGCTCGAACGGATCGATCTTGCTGGCTATCTCGTGCCGCCGCCGTACTACCTGCGCGTGTCCGATGAGGGGATCGCGTGGCATATGCGCAGCGTCGCCAGTCATACGGCCAGACCGCTGATGTTGTACAACGTGCCGAAGCGCACGGGCTGCGCGATCTCGCCCGACCTCACGTGGCGTTTGGCCGCGCATCCGCAGATCGTGGCGCTCAAGGAGTGCGATGCGGCGGGAATGCGCGCGTTGGCAGGGCAGGATCGTCTTGACGTGTTCTGTGGCGATGATGCGGCCATGCTCGACCATCTGCTGCGTGGCGGCGCGGGAATCGTGCCGGCCTCGGCCCATATCCGGCCCGATCTGTTCGTGCGGCTTATTCAACTTGCCCGCACGGGGCGTGAGGAAGCGGCGCGCGCGCTGTTCCGGCAACTGTCGCCGCTGATCGGACTGCTGTTCGACGAGCCCAACCCCGCCCCGGTGAAGGCGGCGCTGGCGCTGTGTGGTCTGGCGCGCCCGGAGGTGCGTCGACCGTTGATGCCGGCGTCGAAGTCACTTGTGGCGAGACTCGACGCGGCGATTGCGCTGCTGCCGCCTGTCGTCGCGCGGGAAGCCGCCTGAGCGGGCGCTGACCTGCGGGGGAAACTGGCAGACGCCTGGGCCGAGGTGGCCCGAAAGAACCATCGCGCGATGCACGTTCGCACGGCAACCGGTAAAATGCCGGATTGCTTAAAAAATGTGCACCATGTCACGTGATTGGAATGCCAGCGTCACGGTAGCCGCCGTTATCGAACGGGGTGGCCGCTTCCTGCTGGTGGAAGAGGAAACCGCGGATGGTCTGCGTCTGAACCAGCCCGCCGGCCATCTGGAAGCGGGCGAGAGCCTGATTCGCGCCGTCGTGCGCGAAACGCTCGAGGAAACCGCGCATTCGTTCGAACCGCGCGCGCTGCTGGGCGTCTACACGAGCCGCGGCCGTTCGTCGCGCGACCAGGGCGACACCACCTATATCCGCTTCGCCTTTACCGGCGATATCGGCACACTCGACGCCGGGCGCCAGCTGGATACCGGCATCGTCCGTACCGTGTGGATGACCGCCGAGGAACTGCGTGGCTGCCCCGAGCGCCATCGCTCGCCGCTGCTGATGGCTTGCGTCGACGACTATCTGGCCGGCAAGCGTTTCGCGCTCGACATGATCCATACGCATCCGAGCACCGTGGCCGCGTCGATCGCGCCGGGCGACACCGCCGCGCCGACGAATCCGCCGGCGCAGGCAGGAGCGGCATCATGAGCGGCAAGCGCGTGGTGGTGGGCTTGTCCGGTGGCGTCGATTCGTCGGTCACCGCATGGTTGCTGAAGCAGCAGGGTTATGAAGTCATCGGCTTGTTCATGAAGAACTGGGAAGACGATGACGACAGCGAATACTGCTCGACGCGCCAGGACTGGCTCGACGTGGCGTCCGTGGCCGACGTGATCGGCGTGGACGTGGAAGCCGTCAACTTCGCCGCGGAGTACAAGGACCGCGTGTTCGCCGATTTCCTGCGCGAATACTCTGCCGGCCGCACGCCGAATCCGGACGTGCTGTGCAACGCCGAGATCAAGTTCAAGGCCTTCCTCGATCACGCGATGTCGCTGGGCGCCGATACGATCGCCACGGGCCACTACGCGCGCGTGCGGCAGGCGGCCAACGGCAAGTTCGAATTGCTCAAGGCGTTCGATCACACCAAGGACCAGAGCTACTTCCTGCACCGCCTGAACCAGGCACAGCTCTCGCGCACGCTGTTCCCGCTAGGCGAGATCCCGAAGACACGCGTGCGCGAAATCGCCGCGGAAATCGGCCTGCCGAACGCGAAGAAGAAGGACTCCACCGGTATCTGCTTTATCGGTGAACGTCCATTCCGCGACTTCCTGAACCGCTATCTGCCGACCCAACCGGGCCCGATGAAGACACCCGAAGGCAAGGTGGTGGGCGAACACATCGGCCTGGCGTTCTACACGCTGGGCCAGCGCAAGGGCATCGGCCTGGGCGGCAGCCGTGATGGTAGTGGCGATGCCTGGTACGTGGCGCGCAAGGACATGGCCAGCAACACGCTCTACGTGGTGCAGGGCCACGACCATCCGTGGCTGCTGACGTCGGAACTGAACGCTGCGGATCTGTCGTGGGTGGCCGGCGGGCCGCCAGCGGCGGGTGCCACGATGGCCGCCAAGACGCGGTATCGGCAGAGCGATGCCCCTTGCACAGTGGTGGCAGCCGAAGGCGATGCGTTGAAGCTTTCGTTCGCGGAGCCGCAGTGGGCGGTGACGCCGGGGCAGTCGGCCGTGCTGTATGACGGGGATGTCTGCCTGGGTGGCGGGATTATCCAGTAAGGCGGGAAGGGTGCCGGCAGATTGGGCGGCACCTGAATGCAACACGGCGCTTCACACCCAGTGTGAAGCGCCGTGCAAGATCACACGCAGACAGCCGCGTGTGAGCGATCAGCCTCGCGGCGGCTCGGTGTCGATAAACGACTGGCGCTTTTCGATCTTCTCCTGGAACGCCACCAGATTCGGATGGCGGTCGCGCCATGCGATGTCCGGGAAACGGAAGTCCAGGTAGGCCAGCGCGCAGCCAACCGCCACGTCGGCCAGCGTGTAGTGGGTGCCGGTGCACCAGGTCTTGTCGGCCAGGCCGGTCGACATCGCCGTCAGCGCGGCGTCGATCTTGCTGCGCTGGCGCTGTACCCAGCTTTCGCTGCGTTCGCTTTCCTTGCGCTGCGTGACTTCCAGGCGCGCCAGCAGGGCGGCGTCCAGCAGGCCATCGGCCAGGGCTTCCCAGCAGCGGACTTCCAGCCGCTCGCGACCGCCCTGCGGAATCAGGCGGCTGACCGGCGAGAGCGTGTCGGCATACTCGGCGATCACGCGCGAATCGAAGACCGCGCCGCCGTCCTCCATGACCAGGCAGGGCACCTTGCCGAGCGGATTGAACCGACCGATCGTGGTGTCTGGCGACCAGACGTTCTCCTCGATCATCTCGTAGTCAATTTTCTTCTCCGCCAGCACCACGCGCACTTTGCGCGCGTACGGACTGGTTTGGGACGCATACAGCTTCATGTTCTCCCCTTGAGCTTGTTATGAAGTGCATCGGCGCTCCTTGGCAGGCGGATTTCCACGCTGGCAGACGGGCCGCTTGCCCGATGCACTTCATAACAGGCTAATGGATGAGCGAGCGCGAGTATACCCGCGCCGGGCGCCGGATGCGCCACCAATGCGGCCTGGCGCACGGATCACGGGGCATTGGTCATGGCGTGCAGCACAGCGCCATGGTCCGATGATAAAATCGCGCGTTACGCTTTTCGCGGCCCGTGCACACCAACGTTGCCCGGTGATCGCACAAATCGCGCCGTGCGGCGCATTGATCGCTTCGCACGTGCCTCGCCCCCGCACCCGCCATGTGCGGAACGCGCCCATACCTCCCTTACTTCTGGTTGCCAGCATGTCCACGTCTTCCCTTTCGCCGCTTACCGCCCTGTCTCCCATCGATGGCCGCTATGCCGCCAAGGCCGATGCATTGCGCGAGTGGCTGTCCGAGGCGGCCTTCATGCGCAACCGCGTCAAGGTGGAGGTCAACTGGCTGATCGCGCTGGCCCAGGCCGGCCTGCCGGACGTGCCGAAGTTCTCGGCCGCATCGGAGGCAAAGCTGCTGTCGCTGGTGGAGAATTTCACCGAGGCCGACGCCGCCCGGATCAAGGAAATCGAAGCCGTCACGAACCACGACGTGAAGGCCGTCGAGTACTGGCTCAAGGAGCAGGTCAAGGGCAACGCGGAGCTCGAGGCCGCCAGCGAGTTCATTCACTTCGCCTGCACGTCGGAAGACATCAACAACACGTCGCACGGCATGATGCTCAAGGGCGCCCGCGACGGCGTGATCGTGCCGGCGCTCAAGCGCGTGCACGCGCGTCTGGTCGAACTGGCGAAGCTGAACGCCGCCCAGCCGATGCTGTCGCGTACGCACGGCCAGCCGGCCAGCCCGACCACGCTCGGCAAGGAAATGGCCAACGTGGCCGCGCGTCTGGCCCGCGCCATCGAGCGTGTGGAACGGGTGGAACTGCTCGGCAAGATGAACGGCGCCGTCGGCAACTACAACGCACACCTGTCCGCCTATCCGACGTTCGACTGGGAGTCGTTCTCGAAGCAGGTGATCGAGACGCGCCTGGGCCTGACGTTCAACCCGTACACGATCCAGATCGAACCGCACGACTACATGGCCGAGCTGTTCGATGCCGTCGCTCGCGCCAACACGATCCTGCTGGACCTGAACCGCGACGTCTGGGGCTATATCTCGGTGGGCTACTTCAAGCAGAAGACCAAGGCTGGCGAGATCGGCTCGTCGACCATGCCGCACAAGGTCAACCCGATCGACTTCGAGAACTCGGAGGGCAATGTCGGCCTGGCCAACGCCGTGCTGCGCCACCTGTCCGAGAAGCTGCCCGTGTCCCGCTGGCAGCGTGACCTGACCGATTCGACCGTGCTGCGCAACATGGGCGTGGCGTTCGGTTACAGCCTGCTGGCTTACGAGGCCTGCCTGCGCGGCCTGGGCAAGCTGGAAACCAACCCCGAACGCCTCAACGAAGACCTCGACAACTGCTGGGAAGTGCTGGCGGAGCCGGTGCAGACCGTGATGCGCCGCTTTGGCGTGCCCAATCCGTACGAGCAACTGAAGGAGCTGACCCGCGGCAAGGGCATCTCGCGCGAGGCGCTCCAGACGTTCGTGCAGGGTCTGGCGATTCCTGACGATGCCAAGGCGCTGCTGTTGGCGATGACGCCCGCCAGCTACATCGGCCGCGCCGTGGAACTGGCGAATCGCATCTGACGCCTGAGACGCGTTAAGAAACAAAAAGGGCTGGCCTGGTGCCAGCCCTTTTTGTTCTTGTCAGCCGTCAGGGTTGGGGCAGTAATTACCACTGTGCGGTCAATTGCCGGCACATGTGACCCGGATGACGGGTTACGATCACCGGCATTGCGGCGGGTGCGACATCTGGTCGCTTCAAATGATTTGAACAACTTAATGAAGTTCGGCCGTTCCCAGCTTATGGGCGGGCCCCAATAATGCGAGGATTCGCTGCGACGGGACTGGCCGGATCTGCAACATTCACGTCGCGCGCACAACGAATGCATCAACGAAGGGATTGATAGACATGAGTTCCAAAGGCTCCATTCCGGCCGGCCGGCCCGCCGGATACACAGCCACCGCCATCGGTCTGCACTGGCTGATCGCCTTCGGCATCTTCGCCGCGTTCGGCCTGGGCCTCTACATGACCGGGATTCCCGGCCTGACGCCGACCAAGCTGAAGTTGTTCTCGTGGCACAAATGGATCGGCGTGACGATCTTCGTCGTGGCTGTGCTGCGCGTGATCTGGCGCGCCACCCATGCCGCGCCGCCCGTGGCGCCCGGCACGCCGGCCTGGCAGGCCAAGGCTGCTGCTGGCGCGCATCATTTGCTGTACCTGCTGATCCTGATCGTGCCGATTACGGGCTATCTCTACAGCTCTTCGGCGGGCGTGCCCGTGGTGTACCTGGGCCTGTGGAAGCTGCCGCCGCTGATCGAGGCCAGCGACACGCTCAAGCCGATTCTGAAATTTGCCCATATCTGGCTGAATTACCTGATGGCGGCGATCGTCGTCGTCCACGCAGCCGCCGCGATCAAGCACCAGCTGATCGACCGCGATGGCACGCTCGGACGCATGATCCCGTTCCTGCGCTAACCGCTTGATCCATCTATTCGCACTGGAGTCAAAGATGAAACGCATGTCTCGCCCTGGCGTGATGCTCGTGTCGGCCGCACTGGTCACCGCCGGACTGGCCGCCAATATCGGCTGGGCCCAGATCGACACCGCCAAGAGCTCGGTCACCGCAACCGCTCGCCAGATCGGCGTGCCGATGGAAGGCAAGTTCAAGAAGTTCGACGCCACGGTCGACTTCGATCCCGCCAAGCTGGCAACGTCGGCGGCCAAGGTCGAGATCGACGTGTCGAGCTTCGAGATCGGCGACGCGGAAACGACCAAGGAGGTCAAGGGCCGCGAATGGTTCGATGCTGCGAAATTTCCGAAGGCCGTGTTCCAG
Source organism: Cupriavidus sp. HY129 (assembly GCF_059492215.1). Classification (NCBI taxonomy): domain Bacteria; kingdom Pseudomonadati; phylum Pseudomonadota; class Betaproteobacteria; order Burkholderiales; family Burkholderiaceae; genus Cupriavidus; species Cupriavidus sp. HY129. The sequence goes on along the minus strand of NZ_CP083254.1, from coordinate 2,928,101 downwards.
TCCACCAGCATCAAGGCCGGCGCAGCGGGCAAGTATGACGTTGCCGGCAAGCTGACCATCAAGGGCAAGACCGTGGACGTGGTGGTGCCGGCCTCGTACAAGCAGGACGCCGGCGGCCAGGTCTTCGAAGGCGTGCTGCCGATCAAGCGCACCGTGTTCAACATCGGCGACGGCGAATGGAAAGACACTTCCGTGGTAGCCGACGACGTGCAGATCAAGTTCCGTATCGTTACCCCGGTCAAGAAGGGGTGAGGCGCCAGCGGTCCCCGGACCGCCCGGTTCACCTGAAGTCATCCTTTTTCCGGTTTCATCAGACCTTCCTATCCAACCCCCAGACGGGAGACCTTATATGAAGATGCGCACCCTTTTCGCCGCTGTCGCGGCTGCTTCCGCCACGCTCGCCGCCGGTTCCGCACTGGCCAATGCGTCGACGTACAACATCGATCCGACCCACACCTACCCGAGCTTCGAGGCTGATCATATGGGCGGTTTGTCGACGTGGCGCGGCAAGTTCGAGAAGTCGTCGGGCGTCGTGACGCTGGACCGTGCCGGCAAGACGGGCACCGTGGATATCAAGATCGACGCGTCGTCGATCGATTTCGGCAACGGCAAGCTCAACGAGCACGCAAAGGGCCCCGAAATGTTCGACGTGCAGGCCTTCCCGGAAGCCACGTACAAGGGCAAGTTCTCCAAGTTCAAGGGCGACGTCCCGACCGAAGTCGACGGCGTGCTGACGCTGCACGGCGTGTCGAAGCCGGTCAAGCTGGAAATCCGCGAGTTCAAGTGCATGCAGCACCCGATGCTCAAGCGTGAAGCCTGCGGCGCCGATGCCGTGGCCCAGATCAACCGCGCCGATTTCGGCATCGACTACGGCGTCAAGTACGGCTTCAAGCAGGACGTGAAGCTTGCCATCCAGGTCGAAGCGGTCAAGGCGGACTGAGCCTGCTGCAGTAGCGATGAACGTACAAGGGGACATTTCCGGCCCCATCTGAATGAGCCAGCCGTGTGCTGGCTCATTTTTTTTGGGGATTGCATACCCTACTCAATTACCGCAGGTGCACAGTTGTACGGTTTCGGGCAGCCACAGTACAATGGTTCGCCGCAGTCCCACCCCCGGGACGGCGTTCGCATCGGCCTGCGCCGCTCGAGCCCGTCCCCGCAACAGGTCACGCGCATCGCTATGAGCATTGGCTGCATTCCCTGAGTTGGTTGTCCGCCGCAAGGCCCCTTGCCTGAGCTGTACCCGGCCGGTGCCCATTGGCGCCACGGTGCGCAGCGTTTTTCGGATTTCCCCTGGCGCGATACCGTGTACTCCAAAACCCAAATCGATCCGGTAGTTAGCTTCCGCAACTCGCAGGGCGAGCAGGTGCGGGGCACGATCATCAATCTCCAGCGCAAGTCGCTGGTGATGGAAATCTACAATCCCTATTCCATCGTTCAGGTCAGCGAGGTATTGAGCGAACTGAGCGTGCGCATGGGCGCGAAAAATGCGTACCTGGGCAAGGCCGTGGTCATGAGTCTGGTGAATACCGGCCTGACCGCGGTGGTGTCCCTGACGCTGATCGACGAGTGGCGCGAGCTCACCGACGTCAACGATGCGCCCAAATCGGTGGCGCGCGAGGCTGAGCTGTTCGTGCAGGATTGGGACACACGTTTCAACATCCGGCGCGACTACCAGATCGTGGTCAACGAGATGCGCGCGTATCTCTCGGAAGTCTCCCGATGGGTCGAACAGGTGGACCTGACCGAGTCGCTGCCGAAGCGGGAAGGACGCCTGCGCGAGGACGTGTTCTACGAACTGGCCACGCCGCTGATGGGCAAGGTGAAGGTCTATCTGGACTGGCTCGAGGACGAGGCGCAGCGCGTCGATCCCGAACTGGCGCCGGTCCACCGCACCTATGCGCAGGCCGCGCTGCACCCGCTGCTGCTGCGCGCGCCGTTCGTCTATCGCACGTTCACCAAGCCGCTCGGTTATGCCGGCGATTATGAAATGGTGAACCAGATCCTCAGCGATCCGCAGCAGGGGCCCACCACTTACTTCCAGATCGTCAACACGGCGTTCCTGAAGGCGGCCGTGGCCACCGCGCACCGCAACCGGATCGACCTGCTGGTCGATTTCCTGACGCGCCAGGCCGAACGCGCACGTGCCGAGGGCCGCCCGTTCCGCGTGCTCAACGTCGGCTGCGGCCCCGCGTTCGAGATCCAGCGCTTCGTGCGGGAGTATGCGAATCCGGAGCTGCTGTCGTTCCAGCTCGTGGACTTCAGCGCGGAGACGCTCGAGTACACGCGGGGTTCGATCGAACGGTCCGCCGCGTCGGCCGGGCACAAGGTATCGGTCGAGATGGTGCACCAGTCCGTGCACGACCTGCTCAAGCGTCGCATCACTGCGGACGACCCGAGCGTGCGCGAATTCGACGCGGTGTATTGCGCCGGCCTGTTCGACTATCTCTCCGACAAGGTCTGCTCGCGCCTGCTGTCGTACTTCGCCTCGCGCACGAGGCCGGGCGGTCATCTGCTCGTCACCAACGTCCACTCCGACAACCCCGAGAAGTTCGGGATGGAGCATCTGCTGGAGTGGTACCTGATCTATCGCGACGAGGCCGGTATGGCTTCGCTGTTGCCGGAGAACTCGCATGCCCACCGACTCTATGTCGATGAAACCGGCGTCAATGTCTTCGCCGAAGCCGCTATCCGTTGAGGATTCGGCCGCCCAACCGGCGAAGGCGATGAGTTCGAACCAGCTATACGCCGGATACCAGTCCGAACTGGCCGATTTCCGCCTGGCATTCAGCCGGGGCGGCGCGTACACGGCTATCGTGCTGGTGCTGCTCGGGGTTGGGCTCGACTACGGCCAGTATCCGCAGTGGCAAGTGCCATTCGCTGCGGCGCGCATCGTCGTTTCGCTGCTGATCGCGGGCGTGGTGGTCGCTCTCTACAGCCAGGCTGGCCGCCGTTTCGCGCCGTGGCTCACCATGACGTGGCTGCTGCTGCCGCAGATCATGATCGCCTGGATGATCTCGCAGACCGAAGGCGTCGAATCGCCGTACTACGTCGGGCTGAATCTCGCGATCTTCGCCTCGGGCATCGCCTTGCCGTTCGGGCTGTGGCAAAACTTGGTGTTCGGCATCCTGTCGTATGTGCTTTATGCCGCCGCGTGCCTGCTGCACCCGGGCGGCATCGAGCCCGTGGGGACGTTCATCGTCAACTCGCTGTTCCTGCTGTTTGCCGCGGCAGCGAGTGGCGTGTACACGTTCTTCAATGAACGCGCGCGCTTCATGCTGTTCCGCCTGAAGGCCGAGGTGGCGGACAAGAACGCGGAGCTCGAGGTCATCAATCGCAAGCTGGTCGACATCAAGGGCCAGATGCTTCAGCAGGAGAAGATGGCGGCCATCGGCACGTTGGCGGCCGGCCTGCTGCACGAGGTGAACAATCCGGTCAACTTCTGCCTGATGGCGATCGAAGTGGCCATGGAGGAGCCGGCCGCGAAGTCCGAACCGGGCATCCAGGAGTGTCTGGTCGATGCCAAGCAGGGTATGCAGCGCATCCAGCATATCGTCTCGGACCTCAAGACATTCGCCTACCGCAAGCCGGGCGCCGAGGTGGAAGGCACGCCGTTCCTGTTCGAGAAGGCACTTGATTCGTCACAACGGCTGACTGCGCACGAACTGCGTGGAGTCAAGATGACGCGCGAGATGCCAGACGATACGCTCGTCCTTGGCGACGAGGCCGCGATCATCGGCGTGCTGATCAACCTGTTCTCGAACGCTGCGCTGGCGATGCGCAAGGCGGGCACGCAGAATCCGGCGATCCATACGACGGTGCGGTGGGAGGGCAAACGCCTGCGCGTGACCGTGCGCGACAACGGTCCTGGCATTGCGCAAGAGCATCTCGCCCGCGTGTTCGAACCGTTCTTCACCACACGGGAAGTGGGCCAGGGACTGGGCCTTGGCCTGTCGATCAGCTACGCCGTGATCGAACGTCACGGCGGCGTGCTGTATGCCGAGAGCGAGGTGGGCCAGTGGGCCGCCTTCAGCTTCGACCTGCCGCGTGCGGAGTAAGCCGTGACGACCGATACGAGCCAGCCGCGCGCGACCATTCTCTACGTCGATGACGAGGAGATGGCGTGCAAGTATTTCGCGCGCGCGGCCGGCAGTGAACACGAGGTGCTGTCCGCCACCGGCGCGGATGAGGCGATAGCCATCCTGCGGGAGCATCAGGCGAAGATCTCGGTGCTGGTCACCGACTACCGGATGCCGGGCCGCGATGGTGGCGACCTGCTGCGGCAGGTGGCGCTGGAGTATCCGCAGATCGTGCGGATACTGGTCACGGCCTATGCCGACAAGGACATGCTGCTCGAGACCGTCAATAGCGGCGAAGTCTTCAAGATTCTCGAGAAGCCGATCACCGTGACCGACGTGCGCGAGGTGCTGCGCCTGGCCGGAGAGCGCTATCGCGAGCGCGCGGTGCGTCAGCAACGGCTGATGGCGATCGACGAGACGCTGGCCTTTCTGGCCCATGAACTGAATACGCCGCTGGCGGCGATTGCCAACTTCGCGCGCGGGATCGAGGCGCGCGTGGCTGGCGAGTACAACCAGCAGCGCAATGCCGAGATCGGCCGCGCGGCCGGTGCCATGCATGACAACGCCCAGTACTGCCTTGCGGTGCTGTCGTCGTTCCTGCAGTCCGTGCGCAGCAGCGCGGGCGGTGCCAAGCCGAAGCCGGGTCCAGGCAATGACGTCAGTGCGGGGGCATTGGTGGCATCCCTGCTGGATAGCTATCCCTTTGCCGATAACCAACGTAACTGGGTGCAAGTCGAGTTGCACGACGATTTTCCCGTGCCAACGCTGCCGAACTGCGTGGCGCTGGTGCTGTCGTCGGTCATGAGCAATGCGCTGCGCGCGCTGGCCGATGTGGACAACCCGTCGCTGCGCTTTGTCGTGGTGGCTGGAGATCGTCCGGAAATCCGCATCGCGGACAACGGGCCCGGCATTCCGCCGGAGGTGATGGATCGTCTGCTCGTCGACCCCGTCACCACGCACGCCTCGGCGGGCGGCAGCGGGATGGGCATGATCTTCTGCAACCGCGTCATGCAATCTTTTGGTGGCGGCATCCGGATCGCTTCGGCTTCGGGCGCAGGCACCACCGTAACCCTCGATTTCCCCAATATGAAGACTCGTATGAACAGGAGTGATCGATGAGCGAACCGAATACCACGCAGGCACCCCCGGCAATTCTGTTCGTCGATGACGAGGCCACGGCCGTCAAGTATTTCCAGCGCGCCATTGGCCAGCTTGCCCCGGTGGTAACCGGGGGATCCGTTGAAGAAGGCAAGGCGTTGCTCGACGCCCATGGCGACAGCCTGGCCGTGCTGGTGTCCGACCAACGCATGCCAGGCGAATATGGCAACGAGCTGCTGCGTTACGCGCGCGAGCGCTATCCGCATATCGTACGGATTCTGACCACGGCGTACTCGGAACTCGACCAGACCGTCGAGGCCGTGAACCAGGGCCAGATCCACCGCTACATCAAGAAGCCGTGGGACATTACCGCGCTGCGCATGGAGATGAAGCAGGCGCTGGAGTTGTCCGGCCTGCGCAGGGAGCGTGATCAACTGGTGCGTGAAAAGCTTATGGTGCTGCAGAAGCAGACCGTGGCCACGCGCGTAGGCATGGTCCACGCGATCTGCGCCAGCCTGATCGGCCCGGGGCGTTTCCAGCCGGTGGAGACCTATCTGGCTGGCACATCGCTGGCGGGTGCGCGCAATGCCGAGCCCGACTGGCAGCGTCTGGACTATGCGGATCTGGTCGGCGCGGAAAGCCAGCGCTGCGGTGTATTTGGCCATGCAGTCGGCACTAAGCTGGCGGAGTTGCGCGCGCGCCTGGCTGGTCGTGGCGCTGCTGACGCGACGGCGGTGCTGGCGGAAGTGCTGGGTGCAGCGGTACGCCGTGACGGCGATGTCGTCACCTGGTCTGCGCCGGACGCGCTCGGTGAGTTCGTGGCGAAGCCCGTTGCCGATGCCGTATCCGACGAGCACGCGGCATGGGTGGCGGCGCTGCTGTGGCTGGAAGAGGCTGGTGGGGCGCTGCAACTGCAGCGCGAAGGCGACGCGATCACGGCACGCGCGACAACGCGGACGGAGTCGTTTGCCAAGGACCGGCTGGCCGTGTGGATCGAGCAGCTGACGGAAGCCTAAGCGCACGTGAGCGTAGTGGCTTCCCTCTCCGCAAACGCGGGAGAGGGGGCCTGAACCGATGCCGCGCGGGCCGGCGCGGTCATCGAAGGTCTCTAGCCAAGACGCCGTTTCAAGATGAAGCGAAGCGGTTCTGGCTAGGCGCGGGGCCGCAGAAGGTACAAGTAGTACGGCAAGGCCCCGCAACGACGCCGGAATCGTCTTGAAACGGCTTCCAAAGCCTGTCCCCCTCGCCGGGTGGTCCTGCGCGGACCATGTCGGCGGGCGGAGAAGACTCAGGAGTTGGCAGGTGCCTCGGGCAGCGTGAGAACGCCGAGCGCCTGCAGCTCCTGCAGTTGCGCGTCACTCATATTCAGAAGACTCTGCAATACCGCGCGCGTGCCCTCGCCAAGCGTCGGCGGTGCATTGCGAATCGGCGGGCGCTTTCCGTCCAGACGGTACGGCGGCGCAAACACATGCGTCGTGCCTGCCACCGGATGCGGCATCTCACGCAGCAGCCCACCCCTGCGAGTCCGTTCGCTGGTCAGTGCCTCGTGCAGCCCAGCCACCCTGCCGCACGGGATGCCGCAAGCGGTCATGCGTTCCAGCAGAAGGTCGCGGGGAAACTCATGGATCAGACCTGTGATCAGCGGTGTCAGAGTGACGCGGTTCTTCGCGCGCTCGACGTTCGTGGCGTAGCGCGGATCCTCGACGATATCGGGGCGCTCGATGACCTGGCGGCAGAACTTGTCGAACTGGTTGTTGTTTCCGACCGCGATGATCAGAGGACCATCGGCAGCCTCGAACATGCCATAGGGCACGATGGACGGATGGGCGTTCCCATAGCGTGCCGGGTCGCGCCCCAGCAGCATGGCATCCAGGCCGTAGTAGCCCGTCACCATCACGCCGCAGTCGTACAGCGCCATCTCGATCAGCTGGCCAAGGCCCTTTCGCTCGCGGCGGAAGAGGGCGGCCAGTACGGCTTGCGCCGCATACATGCCGGTCATGAGGTCGACGACCGCGACGCCGAATTTCAGCGGCGGCTGATCGGCCTCGCCATTGAGCGCCATGAGGCCGGCCTCGCCCTGGATGACGAGGTCGTAGCCGGGGCGTTTCGCTTCCGGGCCGCTGGTGTCGTATCCAGAAATGGCGCAGTAGATGAGATCGGGCTTGATGGCCTTGAGCTGCTCGTAGCCCAGGCCCAGCTTCTCGGCGCCGCCCGTCTTGAAGTTGTGGATGACGACGTCGAACTTCGGCAGCAATTCGTAGACGATCTGCACGCCTTCCTTGCTCTGCAGATCCAGCGTGATGGACCGCTTGTTGCGGTTCATGCTGTTGTAGTAGGTTGTCTCCGTCTTGCCGATGCGCATCCCCCAATCACGGGTGTCATCGCCACGGCCGGGATGTTCCACCTTGACCACCTCGGCACCGAAATCGGCCAGGACTTGCCCGCACAACGGACCTGCGAAGACGCGGGACAGGTCAAGTACCCGCACGCCGTCGAGAGGCAGTTCGGTGTCCTTGGATGGTTCAATGGTCTGCTGCATGGCTTGTCTCCTGCCTCCGCCATTCACGCATGCCGTGATGTGGCGGTCATCTGCTTGTGGTTAATCGGACATTCTTGCCCGCATAAATAATTAGAACAATCACAATGGTCATTGACGCAATGTCCAATTTGGCTTGACAGTGCTTAAACCAAGGGCGGGTTTGCTGGCGTATTCGTTACCCCGCGCAGCGCTTTCAGCCAAGGGTACTGATGGGTCTGGCGGTCCCGGATTTCTCGCCAAACGAAAAAGGCACCCGAAGGTGCCTTTTTCTTTCAACCCAAGCGCCGCGTCAAGCTTGCGCGCCGAAGTTCGGGTCATTGCGGTCGGTTGCGTCGCCGCCTTTCTTGTCGCCCTTGACGAGGTCTTCGCGTTTCACGCCGAGCCACATCGCCAGCGCCGCGGCCACGAACACCGACGAGTAGATACCAAACAGAATACCCACCGTCAGGGCCAGGGCGAAGTAGTGCAGCGTCGGGCCGCCGAAGAAGAACATCGACAGCACCATCATTTCGGTCGAGCCGTGAGTGATGATGGTCCGCGACATCGTGCTGGTGATCGCGTGGTCGATGACTTCATGCGTGGACATCTTGCGGTACTTGCGGAAGGCTTCGCGGATCCGGTCGAAAATCACCACGGACTCGTTCACGGAGTAGCCCAGCACCGCCAGGATCGCCGCCAGCACCGAGAGCGAGAACTCCCACTGGAAGAAGGCGAAGAAGCCCAGGATGATCACCACGTCGTGCAGGTTGGCGATGATACCGGCGACCGCGAACTTCCATTCGAAGCGGAACGACAGGTAGATCACGATACCGGCCACCACGCATAGCAGCGCCAACAGGCCGTCCGTGGCCAGTTCCTTGCCCACCTGCGGGCCGACGAACTCCACGCGCTGCAGCTTGACGTCAGGCGAGGCCGCCGTCAGCGCGCCCATGACCTGCTCGCTCTGCTGCGCAGAGGTCACCTGCTTGCCGTCCGGCCCCTTCTGGAGCGGCAGACGGATCATCACATCGCGCGAGGTGCCGAAGTTCTGCACCTGTACATCGGAGTAGCCGAGCTTGCTGACCTGGCCACGAACCTTCTCGAGATCGACGGCCTGCTGGTAGTTGACCTCCATCACCGTGCCGCCGGTGAACTCGATCGACAGGTGCAGGCCCTTGTGCCAGAGGAAGAAAACAGCGGCGGCAAACGTCAGGAAGGACACCACGTTGAAGATCAACGCGTGCTTCATGAACGGAATGTCGCGCTTGATGCGGAAAAATTCCATGATGGGTTCCTGATGTGTCCTGGCTTACTTGGCGACCGGGGTGTCGGTGGTGTCCGGCTTCCAGATCTGACCGATGGCCAGGCCCTGGAGCTTCTTCTTGCGGCCGTACCAAAGGTTGACCAGGCCGCGGTTGAAGAACACCGCCGAGAACATCGAGGTCAGGATGCCCAGGCAGTGCACCACGGCAAAGCCGCGCACCGGGCCCGAGCCAAAGGCCAGCAGCGCCAGGCCAGCGATCAGCGTGGTCACGTTCGAGTCGAGAATCGTGGCCCAGGCACGCTCAAAGCCAATGGCGATCGACATCTGCGGTGATGCGCCCGCGCGCAGTTCCTCGCGGATCCGCTCGTTGATCAGCACGTTCGCGTCGATGGCCATGCCGAGCACCAGCGCGATAGCGGCGATGCCAGGTAGCGTCAGCGTGGCCTGCAGCATCGACAGCACCGCCACCAGCAGCAGCAGGTTCACGCCCAGCGCGATCACGGAGAACACGCCGAACAGCATGTAGTACAGCACCATGAAGACGGCGATTGCGGCGAAGCCGTAGGCCACCGAGTCAAAGCCCTTCTGGATGTTGTCCGCACCCAGCGACGGGCCGATTGTGCGCTCCTCGATGATTTCCATCGGGGCGGCCAGCGAGCCGGCGCGCAGCAGCAGGGCCAGGTCGTTGGCGGCTTCGGTCGAGTAAGAACCGGTGATCTGGAAGCTCGAGCCAAGCTCGGACTGGATCGTCGCCACGGTCAGCACTTCGCCCTTGCCCTTTTCGAACAGGACGATGCCCATCGGCTTGCCAATGTTCTCACGCGACACGTCACGCAGCATGCGGCCGCCCTGGGCATCGAGCTTGATGTTGACGGACGGGCGCTGGTTCTGGTCGAAACCGGCCGAGGCGCTTTCGATGCGGTCGCCGGTGAAGATCACCTGCTTGCGCAGCAGCACCGGGGCACTGTTGCCTTGCGTGAACAGCTCGTCGCCGAACGGCACCGGGTCACCCGGGCGCGGGTTGCGCACATCCGGATCAGCCAGGCGCGCCTCAAGCGTGGCGGTACGGCCGATGATGTCCTTGGCCTTGGCGGTGTCCTGCACGCCCGGCAACTGCACCACAATGCGGTCGGAGCCTTGCTGCTGGATCACCGGCTCTGCCACGCCAAGTTCGTTCACACGATTGTGCAGGGTGGTGATGTTCTGCTTGACGGCGCCGTCCTGGACGGTCTTGCGGGCGGCTTCCGTGAACGTGCCGACGATGTTCGTGCCGTCCATCGTGAAGGCCAGCTCGCGCAGGTTGTCGGCCAGGATGCCGCGCGCGCGTTCCGCGTCGTCGCCATTGCTGAAGCGCACCGTCAGGCGCTCGCCGTCACGGTCAATGCCGCCGTGGCGGATGTTCTTGTCGCGCAGCAGCGTGCGCGCATCGCCGGCCAGGCTGTCGAGCTTCTTGTCGACGGCGCCCTTCATGTCCACCTGCAGCAGGAAGTGCACGCCACCGCGCAGATCCAGACCCAGGTACATGGGCAGCGCGTGCAGCGCGGTCAGCCAGTGCGGCGAACCGGACAACAGGTTCAGCGCCACGACGTAGGTCGCATCGTTCGCGTCGGGATTCAGCGAGCGCGACAGCACGTCCTTGGCCTTGAGCTGCTCGTCAGTGGTGCGGAAGCGCGCCTTGACCGAGCCGGACTGGCCGGACACGTCGAAGAACACCCCATCAGGCTGCAACTGGTTCTGCGCCAGGATCTCCTCGACATGCTTCTGCATGGACAGGTCGACCTTGACCGTGGCCTTGGCCGACGATACCTGGACGGCGGGCGCCTCGCCGAAGAAGTTCGGCAGGGTGTAGGTGATGCCGATGGCCAGAGCCACCAGAATCACGATGTATTTCCAAATCGGATAACGATTCATCGTTGGCCAGTCATTGCGGTTGGCGTGGTCGATAATCGCGCGCATCGCGCGCCGGATCGGCCGGACCGGTTGGCAAACAGCCGCCTGGCAACCCGTAGGAGGGTCCGGACGGGACCCCTGTGCGGATTCAGGCGGCTGCGCAGGGCATGGTCGGAGGCGTCGCGCGCCACGTCCATGCCTGATTCAGGCGGAAAACGTGCCGGATCAGAGCGACTTCAGCGAGCCCTTCGGCAGCACATTGGTCACCGCATTCTTCTGCACGGTGATTTCCGTACCTTCGGCCACTTCCAGGGTCACATAGTTCTCGTTGACCTTGGTGACACGGCCCAGGATGCCGCCTGCCGTCACGACTTCGTCGTTCTTGGCCAGCGCTTCCATCATCGCCTTGGCTTCCTTCTGGCGCTTCATCTGCGGGCGGATCATGATGAACCACAGCACCGCGAACATCAGGATGATCGGCAGAAAGCTCATCAGGCCACCGGCGCCGCCGCCGATACCAGCAGTCTGGGCAAAAGCGTTAGAGATAAACACGTTACTTCTCCGTCACAAAGTTCATTCAGGGAATCGGGCATTCTATCACCCGGTCATTGTCCCGCCTTGGCATTCTAGGGCGAATTGCGGGTTTGTTCGGGGTGCGTTCCGCGTACTTTGCGGAGGATGCGGAAAGCCACCCCGAAGCGGCCGATTTCAGGCCAGCTATTCGACCTTGGCCGCGCCGAAAGTTCTCAGCCGGCCTGGCCAGAGAGACACTCAGCGTGTGCCGCGCGCGCGATTTTCGGCGAACTGGCGGCGGAATGCCTCGAAGCGGTGCTCCTCGATGGCCGTGCGCATCTCGCGCATCAGTTCCAGGTAGTAATAGAGGTTGTGGATCGTGTTCAGGCGCGCACCAAGGATCTCGCCCACACGGTGCAGGTGGTGCAGGTAGGCCCGGGAGAAGTTGCGGCAGGTGTAGCAGCCGCACTGTTCGTCCAGCGGGCGCGGGTCGTTGCGGTGCGCCGCGTTGCGGATCTTCACGTCACCGAAGCGCGTGAACAGCCAGCCGTTGCGGGCGTTGCGGGTCGGCATCACGCAGTCGAACATGTCGACGCCGTGCGCCACGCCGGCCACCAGGTCCTCGGGTGTGCCAACGCCCATCAGATAGTGCGGTTTGTGCGCCGGCAAGCGGGGACCCACGTGCTCCAGCACTCGCATCATGTCTTCCTTCGGCTCACCAACCGACAGGCCGCCGATCGCGTAACCATGGAAGTCCAGCTCCGACAGGCCCGCCAGTGATTCGTCGCGCAGGTCCTCGAACATGCCGCCCTGAACGATGCCGAACAGCGCGTTGGGATTGGCCAGATGGTCGAACTCGTCGCGCGAACGCTTGGCCCAGCGCAGGCTCATCCGCATGGAGCGGGCGGCCTCGTCGTGTGTGGCGGGACGGCCGTCGATCTCGTATGGCGTGCACTCGTCGAACTGCATCACGATGTCCGAGTTCAGCGTGCGCTGGATCTGCATCGAGATCTCGGGCGACAGGAACAGCTTGTCGCCATTGACCGGCGATGCGAACGTGACACCTTCCTCGGTGATCTTGCGCAATTCTCCCAGCGAAAACACCTGAAATCCGCCCGAATCGGTCAGGATCGGCTTGTCCCAGCCGATGAACTTGTGCAGGCCGGCGTGGGTGTCAACGACGTCGAGCCCCGGACGCAGCCACAGGTGGAACGTATTGCCAAGGATGATTTGTGCGCCGATCTCGTTGAGTTCGAGCGGCGACATCGCCTTGACCGACCCGTAGGTGCCCACGGGCATGAAGATCGGCGTTTCCACGACGCCGTGGTTCAGCGTGACGCGGCCACGGCGGGCGTTGCCATCAGTGGTCAGCAGTTCGAAATTGAGCATGGTGTGTTCTCGGGGGCGGTCAGTCGCGGCGGTCGCGGCGGGTGAGCAGCATGGCGTCGCCGTAGCTGAAGAAACGGTAGCGCGCGTCCACGGCATGGCGGTAGGCGTCGCGAATCGCCTCCACGCCGGCCAGCGCGGAGACCAGCATCAGCAGCGTGGACTTGGGCAGATGGAAGTTGGTAATCAGCGCGTCGACGATGCGGAAGGCGTAGCCGGGCGTGATAAAGATGTCGGTATCGCCGCTGCCCGCCTCCAGCGTGCCATCTTCGGCGGCGGCCGATTCCAGCGCGCGCAGCGACGTGGTGCCGACGGCGATCACGCGTCCGCCACGCGCGCGGGTTTCGCGCACGGCATCCGCCAGTTCGGGCGAGATGGCATACCACTCCGAATGCATCTTGTGCTCGGACAGGTTTTCGGTACGCACGGGCTGGAACGTGCCCGCGCCAACGTGCAGCGTCAGGAAGGCGCGGCGGATGCCGGCGGCGTCCAGCCGGGCGAACAGGGCGTCGTCGAAGTGCAATCCGGCGGTGGGCGCGGCCACGGCGCCCGGGTTGCGCGCGTAGACGGTCTGGTAGCGCGTTTCGTCGTAGGCGTCGGGGTCGTGCGTAATGTACGGCGGCAGCGGCAGGCGGCCGAAACGTTCGATCAGGTCGAGCGCGGGCTCGGGAAAGCGCAGGGTGAAGAACTGGTCGACGCGGGGGCCCACGGTCACTGCGAAGGCGTCATCCGCCAGGTGCAGCAGGCTGCCCTCGGCAGGCGTCTTCGACGCGCGCACCTGGGCCAGCACCGTGTGGGTATCGACCACCCGTTCCACCAGCACTTCGATCCGGCCGCCGCTCGGCTTGTGGCCGAAAAAACGGGCCTTGATCACGCGCGTGTCGTTGAACACGAGCAGGTCGTCCGGATTCAGGTATTCAAGGATGTCGCTGAAGGCGCGGTCGACCAGCCGCACCGCCTCGGCGGTGTCCTCCGGGGCGGTCCGCTCCACCACCAGCAGGCGGCTGGCGCTGCGGTCAGGCAGGGCGGACTGCGCGATCAGTTCGGGCGGCAGCGGAAAATCGAAATCGGACAGGGTCAACATGGCTGGATACAACGGCCAAAACCGTGCACGGCGGCAAGCTTTGTGAGCGTGCTACCGCGGTGATCGGTACGGCATGGGTAAAATCGGCGAATCCGACATTGTAAGGCTTGGGCGCCAGGCTTCGCCTGCTTGCCCATGTTGCCGCCCATATTCCCGCGCTGATGCCAGGCTCCGCCACCGAACCGATCGACGAACCCGCCTCCGCCGCCAGGAAACCCGCCAAGGCTGCCGATGCCAAGCCGTCTACGGCCGCGGCGCGGCTGGCCAAGCTCGGCCTGCGACGCAGCGTCGACCTGGTGCTGCACCTGCCGCTCCGCTACGAGGACGAAACCACGCTCGAGCCGATCCGGGACGCGATCCACCGCGCGGGCATTGGCCTGCCAGCGCAGATCGAGGGCGAAGTGATCTCGAACGAGGTGACGTTCCGCCCGCGCCGCCAGCTTGTGGTGAAGGTGGCCGATGAAACCGGCGAACTGACGCTGCGTTTCCTCAATTTCTACGGCAGCCAGACCAAGCAGATGGCCGAAGGCACGCGCCTGCGCGTGCGCGGCGAGATTCGCGGCGGCTTCTTCGGCGCCGAGATGGTCCATCCAACCGTGCGGGCGGTGGCGCCGGGCGAGCCGTTGCCGGACCGCCTGACGCCGGTCTATCCGGCCACCGCCGGGATTTCGCAGGCCTACCTGCGCAAGGCCATCGGCGGGGCGATGCAGCGCACGCCGATGCCGGAAACCCTGCCCCAGGCGGTGCTGCGCGGGCCGTTGGCGCAGTTGAAGCTGCCGCCGCTGATCGATTGCCTGCGCCTGCTGCACAACCCGCCACAGCAGGAAAGCGAGGCCGCGCTGGCCGATCGCTCGCATCCGGCGTGGGTGCGGATCAAGTTCGATGAACTGCTCGCGCAACAGATTTCGCTGCGCCGCTCGCAGGCCGCGCGCAAGGAGAAGAACGCGCCGTCGATGCCGCGTCGTGCGGGGGGCTTGTTGACCAGCTTCCTTGGTGCGCTGCCGTTCCGCCTGACGGGCGCGCAGCAGCGGGTGGTCGAGGAAATCGCCGCCGACATGACCCGTCCGCACCCCATGCATCGTCTGCTTCAGGGCGACGTGGGCAGCGGCAAGACGATCGTGGCCGCGCTGGCCGCGTGCCAGGCGATCGACGCCGGCTATCAGGCCGCGTTGATGGCGCCGACCGAAATCCTGGCCGAGCAGCATTTCCGCAAGCTGTCCGCATGGCTCGAACCGCTTGGCGTGCCTGTGGTCTGGTTGGCGGGCAGTCTGAAGGCGAAGGAGAAGCGCGAGGCCGTGGCGCGCGCCGAATCGGGCGAGGCGAAGCTCGTGATCGGCACCCATGCGCTGATCCAGGACACCGTCCGGTTCGCACGGCTCGGTCTGGCCGTGGTCGACGAGCAGCATCGCTTCGGCGTTGCCCAGCGGCTGGCGCTGCGCGGCAAGGCAGGGGAGGTGGAGCAGCCGGGCGAGCCGGCGCGTCCGGCGGAGGAAAAAGTGGTGCCACACCAGCTCATGATGTCGGCCACACCGATCCCGCGTACGCTGGCGATGACCTACTACGCCGACCTCGATGTGTCGGTGATCGACGAATTGCCGCCCGGCCGAACACCAATCGTGACGCGGCTGGTCAATGACGCGCGCCGCGACGAGGTGATCGAACGCGTGCACCATGCAGCCGCCGAAGGGCGCCAGGTCTACTGGGTGTGTCCGCTGATCGAGGAAAGCGAGGCGCTGCAGCTCCAGACGGCAGTCGAGACGTACGAAACGCTGGTTGCGGCGCTGCCAGATCTGCGTGTCGGGCTGGTTCACGGGCGGCTGCCACCGGCCGAGAAGGCCGCCGTGATGGACGATTTCACCGCCAACCGGCTGCAGGTGCTGGTGGCCACCACCGTGATCGAAGTGGGCGTCGACGTTCCCAATGCATCGCTGATGGTGATCGAACACGCCGAACGTTTCGGGCTGGCGCAACTCCACCAGTTAAGGGGGCGTGTGGGGCGGGGAAGCGCCGAGTCGGTCTGCCTGCTGATGTACCAGGCGCCGCTGTCGCCCACGGCGCGCGAGCGGCTGGCGACGATGCGCGAAACCACCGACGGCTTCGAGATCGCACGGCGCGACCTGCAGATTCGCGGCCCTGGTGAATTCCTGGGTGCTCGGCAGTCGGGCGAAGCGATGCTGCGATTCGCCGACCTCGAAACCGATGCCTGGCTTGTCGACTACGCCCAGGAGGCGGCCGAGCTGATGCTGGAGCGGTACCCGGAAGCGGTGGAGGCGCATCTGTCGCGCTGGCTGGGTGGCCGGGAGCACTTCCTGAAGGCCTGATGTCGTGCCTTCGCCATATTGGAGATGCCTGAAAGTGGCGAATAAATTCCTTTTGTCTGTCGATCTGACAAGGACGGGAATCGAAGCTAAAATCTATCGCCTAACCGGAATTGATTAATCATGACGCTCACCGAACTCAAGTACATCGTCGCCGTGGCGCGCGAGCGCCATTTCGGCCGGGCTGCCGAGGCCTGCTTCGTGTCGCAGCCGACCCTGTCGGTCGCCATCAAGAAGCTGGAGGACGAGCTGACCGTGCAGATCTTCGAGCGGGGCACCTCCGAGGTGTCGGTGACGGCCATCGGCGAGCAGATCGTCGCGCAGGCGCAGCGTGTGCTTGAGCAGACCATGGCGATTCGTGAGATCGCCAAGCAGGGCAAGGACCCGCTGGCCGGGCCGCTGCGTTTGGGCGTGATCTACACGATCGGGCCGTACCTGCTGCCGGCACTGGTCAAGCAGATGATCGAGACCGTGCCGCAGATGCCGCTGATGCTGCAGGAGAACTACACGAACAAGCTGATCGAACTGCTCAAGCAGGGCGAAATCGACTGCGCGATCATGGCCGAGCCGTTCCCGGACTCCGGCCTGACGGTGCGTCCGCTGTATGACGAGCCGTTCGTGGTGGCCGTGCCGCGCGGACACCAGCTTTCCCAGCAGACCAAGGTGGACCCGGACGAACTGAAGCAGCAGACCATGCTGCTGCTCGGCAGCGGCCATTGTTTCCGCGATCACGTGCTGAGCGTGTGTCCGGAACTGTCGCGCTTCTCGCAGGCGGCCGATGGCATCCAGAAGACGTTCGAAGGTTCGTCGCTCGAGACCATCCGCCATATGGTGGCCAGCGGCGTCGGTATCACCGTGCTGCCGCGCACCTCGGTGCCCGATCTCAAGCCGCACAACGACATGCTGTCCTACGTGCCGTTCGCCGAGCCCGTGCCGGACCGCCGCGTGGTGCTGGCCTGGCGCAAGAGCTTCACCCGGCTTCCCGCGATGGAAGCGCTGGCCAACGCGGTGACCGCGTGCGAACTGCCCGGCGTGCGCAGGCTCGGCGACACGGAGACGGTCGAGGCCGTCGCGGCCTGAATCCCATCCCATCCCGGCCCGACCGCCGGGCATATCCCTTCCGCAAGCATAGGTACCGGCTATTCGATATATGAAATTTATCGAATAGCCGAATCAATAGCCTTCAAATACACTTCTTCCATCGGGTCCCGGGAACCCGTCCAGAAACGCGATGGACTACGGAGTGACATCATGGCAATGCTCAATCTTTTCGTATCAGGCTTCCGCCAACTCCGCGCACAAGCGCGCGATGCTGGCCGTGGTGAAGCCTCTCGCCTGCGCCGCAAGGTGGTACGCAAGGAAATCGGCATGGCAATCGTCGCGCTCGGCGCGATGGCGATGTTCCTCGATGCCGCAAGGGGGCTTTCTTCCCTTGTAGCGTAGTCCTGGTGCGATAATGGCCACTGTCCGCCCGCGTCACATTGGGGCGCCGATCCTCGTGGCTTGAACTAAATGGAGCTGAACGACCATGGCAAAGAAGAATGAGATGAGCGTGAACATCGGTATCTCGGACAAGGACCGCAAGAAGATCGCGGAAGGCCTTTGCAAGCTGCTGGCCGATACGTACACCCTCTACCTCAAGACCCACAACTTCCACTGGAACGTGACGGGTCCAATGTTCAACACGCTGCATCTGATGTTCGAGACGCAGTACAACGAGCTGGCGCTGGCCGTGGACGCAATCGCCGAGCGTATCCGCGCACTGGGCTATCCGGCCCCGGGCACCTACAAGGAATACGCCAAGCTGTCCTCGATCGCCGAGGAAGAGGGCGTGCCCGAAGCCACCGACATGATCCGCAAGCTCGTGGAAGGCCAGGAAGCCGTGGTGCGCACCGCGCGCTCGCTGTTCCCGGCGATCGATGCCGCTGGCGACGAACCGTCGGCGGACCTGCTGACCCAGCGCATGCAGACGCACGAGAAGACCGCGTGGATGCTGCGTTCGCTGCTGGCCTGATCCCCGTCATGCCAGTCACCGGTTGCCACGTCGCTTGCGGCAACCGGGCCAACGCGTCACGGCCCAACTGGCCGCGGCGCGTTTTTGTTTGAGTCTTGCCAGAAGTACGCCGCCATGTCCCATCCCTCCACCGCCCCCGCCCACCCGAGCCGTCTGGCGCTGTACGCGCGCCTGGTTCGCATCGACAAGCCGATCGGCACACTGCTGCTGCTATGGCCCACGCTCTGGGCCATGTGGATGGCCGCCGGCGGGCCGCCGGGATGGACCCTGTTCTGGATCTTCTTTGCCGGCACGTTCCTGATGCGTTCGGCCGGTTGTGCCATGAACGACTGGGCCGACCGCGATTTCGACAAGCACGTGAAACGCACGAAGGAGCGGCCGTTGACCGCCGGGCTGATTGCCAGCTGGGAGGCGCTGGCCGTGGCGGCTGTGCTGGCGCTGATCGCGCTGGCGCTGATACTGCCCTTGAATTCGCTGACCAAATGGCTGGCCGTGGTGGCCGCCGTTCTGGCGGGAACCTATCCGTTCTTCAAGCGGTTTTTCGCGATCCCTCAAGCGTACCTGGGCATCGCATTCGGCTTCGGCATCCCGATGGCCTTCGCGGCGATCCAGGATCAGGTGCCGTTCGTGGCCTGGCTGATGCTGCTGGCCAACGTGTTCTGGGCGATTGCCTATGACACCGCATACGCGATGGTCGATCGCGATGACGACCTGCTGCTCGGCATGAAGACGTCGGCGATCACGTTTGGCCGGTTCGACGTGGCCGCGATCATGATCTGCTACGCCGCCTTCCTGGGTTTGATGGCCTGGGCAGGATCGCTGCTCGGACTGGGCTGGCCGTACTATGTCGGCCTGGTGGCAGCCGCGGGGATGGCGGGCTATCACTACACGCTGATTCGCGAGCGCGACCGCATGAAGTGTTTCGCGGCCTTCCGCCACAACAACTGGCTGGGTGCCTGCGTGTTCGCCGGGACGTTCGTGGTGTACCTGCTGAAGTAAAAAACCGGGGCCAGGCCCCGGTTTTTTCTTGGAAGCCTGAAGCAGCTTCCTAGTCCTTCCCGAACTCCGCTCCCATCTCGCGGCCCCGCGCGGCGGCGGCCAGCATGGCGCGAACGAAGGCGTCCTGGATGCCGCTGGCGTCCATCGAGGTCAGCGCGGCATACGTCGTGCCGCCTTTCGACGTGACACGCTCGCGCAGCGTCGATACTGGTTCGGTCGACTCCGCAGCCAGCGCGGCGGCCCCGCGGAACGTTTCGACGGCCAGCTTGCGACCCTGCTCGGAGGACAGGCCCATCTCGGTGGCGGCGCGCTCCATCGCCTCGACGAAATAGAACACGTACGCCGGCCCGCTGCCGGAAATCGCCGTCACGGCGTCGATCTGGTCGTCGCCCTCGACCCACACGCACTGACCAACTGCCTCGGCCACGGCCGTGGCGATGGCGCGGTCGTTGTCGGACAGACCCGGGGCGGCGGCCAGTCCGGTCATCCCCATGCCGGCTAGCGCGGGCGTATTGGGCATCGCGCGGACAAGGCGGTTGGTGCCCAGCCAGCGCTGCATGTCCTGCAGCCGGATGCCAGCCGCCACGCTGATGATCAGGCTGTTCTTCAACTGCGGCGCCAGGGCTCCCACGGCGTCCTTGAACTGCTGCGGCTTGACCGCCAGCACGATCACGTTGCTGGCGCCAAACGCGGCGTCCGGCGCAGCCAGGGTCTGTACGCCAAGCGTCGTGGCCAGGCGTTGGCGGGCGTCTTCGAACGGATCGACCACGCGAATCGCGTTGGCCGGCACGCCACGGGCTACCAGGCCGCCGATCAGGGCCGAGGCCATATTGCCGCCGCCGAGGAAGCCGAAAGTAAGGGAGTCGAGCATCATGGTTCCTGTCTGCCGGCGCGACGCATGTCGGCTGGCGTTGATGAATCTGTTGAGCGTGGAGGGTGTGAAGCGAAGGGCGCCGTCAGCCTCGTGCGCCGAATATCGCGGTGCCGATCCGTACCATCGTGGCGCCCTCGGCGATGGCAGCTGGCATGTCGGCGGACATCCCCATCGAGAGCGTATCCACATCCAGTCCGGACTGTCGCAGTTCCTCGAGCAACCGGCGCAGCGCGGCAAATGGCACGCGCTGGGCGGCCAGGTCCGCTGCCGGCGCGGGAATCGCCATCAGGCCGCGCAATTGCAGGTTCGGCAATGCGGCCACGGCGCGCGCCAGCGGCAGCACTTCCTCGGGAAGCACGCCACTCTTGGTGTCTTCGTTGCTGATATTGACCTGGATGCAGACCTGCAGGGGCGCCAGATTCGCCGGCCGCTGCGCGGACAGCCGCTCCGCGATCTTCAGGCGGTCGATGGCGTGGACCCAGTCGAATTGCTCCGCCACGGGGCGGGTCTTGTTGCTTTGCAGCGGGCCGATGAAGTGCCACGCGATGCGGCTGCGCAGATCGCCCAGCGCGGCGATCTTGTCCAGACCTTCCTGCACGTAGTTCTCGCCAAACGCCGGCTGTCCGGCCTCGAAGGCCTCGCGCACACGATCGGGTGAGACGGTCTTGGAGACGGCCAGCAGGGTCACCCCGGAAGGGTCCCGGTCGGCTTGTTGTGCAGCCGCCGCGATGTCATTCTTCACGGCTTGCAAGTTGGCGGCGATTACAGACATAATCCGGCGAACATACCAAAGAAGTACAACAAAAAGCAGTCTTTTAGGGTGGGGTCATTATAGATGGACATCGCGCAGCTATTGGCTTTTGCGGTCAAGAACAAGGCATCCGATCTCCACCTCTCGGCTGACATGCCGCCGATGGTGCGTATTCACGGGGATATGCGCCGCATCAACGTCGCGGCAATGACGCACAAGGACGTCCACGCCATGGTGTACGACATCATGAGCGACGTTCAGCGCAAGTCTTACGAAGAGCGCCTTGAGGTCGATTTCTCCTTCGAGATCTCTGGTCTGTCCCGTTTCCGGGTCAACGCCTATACCACCCAGCGCGGCGCGGCCGCGGTGTTCCGGACGATTCCGTCGAAGGTCCTGACGCTCGAGGACCTGCGCGCGCCCGCCGTGTTCGCCGATCTGTGCATGAAGCCGCGTGGCCTGGTGCTGGTCACCGGGCCCACGGGCTCTGGCAAGTCGACCACGCTCGCCGCGATGGTCGACCACCGCAACGACAACGACATGGGTCACATCCTCACGGTGGAGGATCCAATCGAATTCGTGCATCAGTCCAAGAAGAGTCTGATCAACCAGCGCGAGCTTGGCCCTCATACCCATTCGTTCGCCAACGCGCTGCGCTCGGCACTGCGCGAGGATCCGGACGTGGTTCTGGTGGGCGAATTGCGTGACCTGGAAACGATCCGCCTGGCGTTGACCGCCGCGGAAACCGGTCACCTGGTTTTCGCCACGCTGCACACGAGTTCGGCCGCCAAGACGATCGACCGTGTGGTCGACGTGTTCCCGCCGGAAGAAAAGGACATGGTGCGAACCATGCTGTCGGAGTCGCTCGAGGCCGTGATCTCGCAGACGCTGCTCAAGACACGCGACGGCAACGGTCGGACGGCGGCGCATGAAATCATGATCGCCACGCCTGCGATTCGCCACCTGATCCGCGAAAACAAGATCGCGCAGATGTACTCGATGATGCAGACGTCGAGCGGCCTGGGCATGCAGACGCTGGACCAGTGCCTGAGCGACCTGATCAAGCGGGGCATGATCAACTACAGCGACGCGCGGGCGATTGCGAAGAATCCCGACGCCTTCATGGGTTAAGGGGGAAGGGAATGACCATGCTCGACCGCGAATCCGCTGCAAAGTACATCAACGAAATGCTGGGGCTGATGGTCAAGAACCGTGGCTCCGATCTGTTCATCACCGCGGAGTTTCCTCCGGCCGTCAAGGTCGACGGGAAGATCACGCCGGTCTCCCAGCAGCCGTTGAACCCGACCCACGCGCTTACCCTGGTGTGTTCGATCATGAACGAGCGCCAGACCAAGGAGTTCGAGGACACCCGCGAATGCAATTTCGCGATCGCCGTGCCGGACGTCGGACGTTTCCGTGTCTCGGCCTTCATCCAGCAAGGCCGCGCGGGCATGGTGCTGCGGACCATCAACACGCGCATTCCCTCGGTCGAAGACCTGGACCTGCCGCCGGCGCTGCATGAGATCGTGATGTCCAAGCGCGGTCTGGTGATCGTCACCGGCGCCACTGGCTCGGGCAAGTCGACCTCGCTGGCGGCCATGCTCGACCACCGCAACGCGCATTCGTACGGCCACATCATCACGATCGAGGACCCGATCGAATACGTCCACGCGCATCAGAACTGCATCGTCACGCAGCGCGAGGTGGGGATCGACACCGAGTCGTGGCACATCGCGCTCAAGAACACGCTGCGTCAGGCGCCGGACGTGATCCTGATCGGCGAAATCCGCGATCGCGACACGATGGAATACGCGATGCAGTACGCGGAAACGGGCCACCTTTGCCTGGCTACGCTGCACGCGAACAACGCCAATCAGGCGATCGACCGTATCGTCAACTTCTTCCCGGAGGAAAAGCGCCAGCAGCTTCTGATCGACCTGTCGCTGAACCTGAAGGCGATGATTTCGCAGCGCCTGCTGCCACGCGCCGGCCGCAAGGGCCGCGTGCCGGCAGTGGAGATCATGATCGGCACGCCGCTAGTGGCGGACCTGATCTTCAAGGGCGAGATCCACGAGCTCAAGGAAGTCATCAAGAAGTCGCGCGAGCAGGGCATGGTCTCGTTCGACCAGGCGCTGTTCGAACTCTACGAGACGGAGAAGATCACGTACGAAGACGCGCTCAAGAACGCTGACTCGCTCAACGATCTGCGCCTGATGATCAAACTCCACAGCAAGCGCCATCGCGACAACGATCTTGGCGCCGGCACCGAACACCTGAACGTGATCTGAGCGGACGCGGTATTCTCACGGCCTGTACTGCCCCCATACACCGCAGGAGACCACGATGAGCAATGTGTACCAGTTCGAAGCCAACTCGCTGTCCGGTCAGCCCCAGCCGCTGGCCGACTACCGCGGCAAGGTGCTGCTGATCGTCAACACCGCGAGCGAATGTGGCTTCACGCCGCAATACGCGGGCCTGCAGACGCTGCAGGCGTCCTATCAGGCGCGCGGCTTCGACGTGCTCGGCTTTCCGTGCAATCAGTTTGGCAAGCAGGAGCCGGGTGACGCCGAGCAGATCGGCGCGTTTTGCGAATCCCGCTTTCATGTCACGTTCCCGATGTTCGAGAAAATCGACGTGAACGGCGCGGACGCGCATCCGCTCTACAAGTGGCTGACGTCGGAGAAGCGGGGGGTCCTCGGTACTCAGGCGATCAAGTGGAATTTCACCAAATTCCTGCTACGCCGCGACGGTACCGTCTTCAAGCGTTACGCGCCCACGACCAAGCCCGAGGAAATCCGCGCGGATATCGAGTCGTTGCTCGCCGAACAGCCGGCGTGAGATAAGCCGGCGGGCTCCGTGCTCGACTATCCCTGCGTGTCCGATTGGACGGTGCGGAGGAATCCGTTGAGCGAACGCTCTGACGTCTCGAGGAAATGCTCGTCGAGCATCGTCAGGGCGCGGCAGCGGTCCAGCCGGAAGCTGCGGTAGTCGGAGCGCGTCGTGCACCACGCCGCCAGCAGCCAGACATTACCCCAGAAGAACAGGCCCAGCGGTTGCACCACGCGCACGCTTTCGCGTTGCTGCGCGTCGCTGTAGTCGATCCGCAGCAGGCGTTGCGCGCCGATGGCCGTATGCACGATGTCGAAAGCCTCGCGCACGGCGGGCTGGTTGACGTACTCGGGCGCGAAAATGCGGCTCTGCTGCGCGGCCACGCGCCGCTGCGGCGGTAGCGCGGCCATCAGTTTTTCGAGCGAGGGATCGGCGGCGGCGGCCAGCGCGCCGCCTTCCCAGGCCTTGAGCAGGCGCAACCCGGCCACCATGGCCTCGACTTCCATCGACGTGAACATCAGTGGCGGCACGTCGTAGTCGGGCCGCAGCCGGTAGCCAATGCCGGCCTCGCCTTCAACCGGCACGCCCGAGAGCGACAGCGCCTGGATATCCCGATAGACCGTGCGTTCGGAAACGCCCAGGCGCTGGGCCAGCAGCGCCGCCGTGGTCAGGCGGCGGCCCCGCAGGACCTGGACGATCTGGAACAGGCGGTCGGCGCGTCGGCTCACGGGGTGCTCGCTTTCCTCGTTAGTGGGTGCCCGGCTCGTGCAGGCCGATCCGGTTGCCCTCGCTGTCCTTGATATGCGCGTAGCGCCCAAGGTTGTCAGGCAGGTCGACCGGCCCTTCGAGCGTATGGCCGCCGGCGTGGCTGACACGTGCCAGCACGTCGTCGAGTTGCGGGGCGTTCAGGTACGGCACCGGACCATAGAACGCGCTCGCGCGGTACTGGTCGCCCTGGACCAGCGCGCCCGATCCGTCGCCGTGCGTGAACACGGCCATATCGACTTTACCCATCGTCTCGCGGCGCAGCGGATGCTCGAACACGGCTTCATAGAACTGGACCGCGCGCTGCATGTCGGTCACCGGGATTTCCAGCCAGTTGACCAGGGTGGTGTTGGGGGTGGACATCTTGGCTCTCCTCGTTACGAAGTTGGGAGAACGGATCATGCGCGTGGGCTCCTGACAGCGTACTGTCAGGAGCGTGTCAGGGGTGTCAATGCGGCATCCAGGCCGCCAGCACCGGCACCATGATGGCCGTCAGTACGCCATTCAGCCCCATTCCGAGTGCCGAGAAAGCCCCGGCTTCCTGGCTGACCTGGAATGCCCGTGCCGTGCCGATGCCGTGCGCGGCCACGCCCGTGGCGAAGCCTCGCACCGTGTAGTCCCGCACGCGCAGCAGGTTAAGCAGGCCGGTGGCGGTGACGGCGCCGATGATGCCGGTTGCCATGACCAGCACCGCGGTCAGCGAGGGCAGGCCACCGATCTTTTCCGATACCCCCATCGCGATCGGGATGGTCACCGACTTCGGCGCAAGCGATCGAATCACGTCCGGCGTCGCGCCAAGTGCGTAGGCAATGCCCACCGCCGACACCACGGCCGCGAACGAACCGGCTACCAGGCCGCACAGCAGGGGGAATACGTTGGTGCGCAGCTTCGGCAATTGTGTGTAGAGCGGCACGGCAAGCGCCACCGTTGCGGGGCCGAGCAGGAAGTGCACGAACTGCGCGCCGTCGAAGTAGGTCTTGTACGGCGTACCCGTGACGGTCAGCACGGTCACAAGGATCGCCACCGAGATCATTACCGGATTGGCCAGCGGCGAGAAACGCGCGCGCTCGTAAATGCGGAATGCGAACACGTAGGCGATCAACGTGGCGGTGAGCCCGATCAGCGGACTAGCCGCCAGGTAGACCCAGATTTCGTTCAGGCGTGGCGACATCATGGCTGTGCTCCCGTGTCCGCCGACGTGTCGACAGGAGTGTCAGCAGGAGGCTTGCGCATCAGCGCACGCGTGACCAGCGCCGTGACCGCGATGGCCACCCAGGTGGAAACCACCAAGGCGATGACGATGGGGAGCCATTCGCTGCCGATTCGGTTCGCGTGCACCATGATGCCGACGCCGGCCGGCACGAACAGCAGCGACAGGTGCTTGAGCAGTTCATTCGCGGAGTTCTGGACGACGGGCAGCAGCCGGTTGTCGAAGACCAGCCAGCCGAATAGCAGGAGCATGCCGATCACGGGACCCGGCACGGGCAGGTGCAGCGCGTAGCTGATCACCTCGCCCACGGTCTGAAAGACCAGCAGGATGGCAAACGTCTGAAGCATGGGGCGCGTAGGGAGACGAAATGTGCCGACATGGTACTCCCGTACAAGATGCGTGCAAGCCGGACGTCAGTGCTGCCATTGGCTTCCTGCTCCCCTCGCCCATTCGCGGGAGAGGGGAGACCGCCATCACCCGTGGCTTAGGCCGCCTGTGCCGCCACCACCGGCGCCAGCATCCGGTCCACCAGCTCGACCCAGTGCATCACCGGCGTTTCCGTGCCGCTTTGCAGGTGCGTGATGCAGCCGATATTGGCCGTGACGATGGATTCCGGCGAGGTGGCCTGCAGCTTGGCGAGCTTGTCGTCGCGCAGCTTGTACGACAGTTCGGGCTGCAGCACCGAGTAGGTGCCGGCGGAGCCGCAACACAGGTGGCTATCCGCGCAGAGGCGTACGTCCACACCCAGGCGGGTCAGCAGCGCTTCGACCTTGCCGCGGATCTGTTGCCCGTGCTGCAGCGTGCACGGCGGATGCCACGCCACGCGGCGGCTATCGCGCGGCACGGCGCCGGCCAGGCGGTGCAGTTCGTCGGTAAAGTCGGGCAGTAGTTCCGACAGGTCGCGCGTCATGGCCGATACATGCGCGGCACGCGATGCGTACTTCGGATCGTTGCGCAGCAGGTGGCCGTAGTCCTTGACCATCGCGCCGCAGCCCGACGCGGTCATGACGATCGCTTCGGCCCCGGCCTCGATATGCGGCCACCACGCGTCGATGTTCGCGCGCATATTGTCGAGCCCGCCTGGATGGTCACCATTGTGGAAGCGGATGGCGCCACAACAGCCGGCTTCCCGCGCCACCACCAGTTGTACGCCGAGTTTGTCGAACACACGTGCCGTGGCGGCATTGATGTTGGGCGACATGGCTGGTTGCACGCAGCCGTCGAGCAACAGCATCTTGCGGGGATGCTCGGTGCGCGGCCAGGCGCCCGCCGCGGGCTCGCTCGCGGGTACCTTGTTGCGCAGCATCTGCGGCAGCCAGGGGCGCACGATCTGGCCGAGTTTCAGGGCGGGGCCGAACAGGGCCGGGCGCGTCAGGCCTTCGCGCAGCACCCAGCGCACGATGCGTTCCTTGGCCGGGCGCTTGATGCCTTGTGCCTCCAGCCGGTCATCGACGATCTTGCGGCCGATGTCCACCAGGTGACCATAGGTCACGCCAGACGGGCAGGTGGATTCGCAATTGCGGCAGGTCAGGCAGCGATCCAGATGCAGGCGCGTGCTTTCCGTGACGGGGTTGCCCTCGAGCACCTGCTTCATCAGGTAGATGCGGCCGCGCGGCCCGTCGAGTTCGTCGCCGAGCAACTGATAGGTCGGGCACGTGGCCGTGCAGAAACCGCAGTGCACGCATTTGCCGACGATGGATTTCGCCTCTTCGCCTTCGGGCGTGTTGCGCAGGAAATCGGCCAGTGTGGTTTGCATGATGTGGGGTCGCTGTGGTCGCGAAGGTCGCTATGGGGTTGCCTGCGGACTCAGAGTCCGTTGTACATGCGCTGCGGATTGAAAATACCCGCAGGGTCGAAGGTGTCCTTGAGCCGCTTGTGGATCGCGGCCAGCGGCGATGACAGCGGCGTAAACACGCCAACGGACTTGTCGCCATTGCGGAACAGCGTGGCGTGACCACCGGCTGCCTGCGCAGCGGCGCGTACCCGATCCGCCGATGCGGCGCTGTCATCCGGAGCGATCCACCAGCGCTGGCCGCCACCCCATTCCACGAGCTGGGCGCCGGGCAGGTCCAGCGGCTTGCAGACCGTCGGCACGGCGATGCGCCACAGGGCGTGGCCCGCATCGTTTGCCGGGGAGAAGAACGAGTGCGTCTGTTCGCGCAAGGCCGTCCACAACTGCTGGGCGTGACTGGCATCGATGACCTCGCCGCCCAGGTTGTCACGCGCGGCGCAGACCGCGGCGGTTGCGCCGCTGAGTCGCACATGCAGGAATCCGTCATGCCACGCCGACGCCGCGATCGGCAACGGCTGGCCGCCCCATTTGTTGAGCTGGTCGATCGCCTCGGCCTGGCCCATCGCGAAGCGCAGCGTGGCGTCATCGAACGGCACTGGCAGCACCTTCAGCGAGACCTCGAGAATCAGGCCGAGCGTGCCGAGCGAGCCGGCCAGCAGGCGCGACACGTCATAGCCGGCTACGTTCTTCATCACCTGGCCACCGAAGTGCATGATCTCGCCGTGGCCGTCCATCAATTGCGTGCCCAGCACGAAGTCGCGCAGCGCTCCCGCCGACTGACGGCGCGGGCCAGACAACCCGGCCGCCACCGCGCCGCCGATCGTGGCCGTGCTGGCCTGGCCGCGCAGCGCGAAATGCGGCGGCTCGAAGGCCAGCATTTGGCGCTTTTGCGCCACCGCGTCCTCGATCTCGGCCAGCGGCGTGCCGCAGCGTGCCGTAATCACGAGTTCGGCGGGATCGTATTCGACGATGCCGCGATAGGCCCGCGTATCGAGCACGGTGCCGGCCAACGCCTGGCCGTAGAAGTCCTTGCTGCCGCCACCGCGCAGGCGCAGCGGTGTGCGGGTGTCGCCGGCCTGGCGGATCGCATCGCGAAAGGCGTCGAGAGTGGCTTGCATGAGGACGTTGTCGTAATTGGAATTGGGGGGCGTCAGCGGGATCGGCTACCGTTGTCGCTGCGTTGGTCGGTGGCCAGTTCGGTTCGATACTCTGGCAACGCGGTGCCACAGTGCTTGCAGAACGCGGCGTCTGGCTCGTGGCCCTCGGTCAGGCAGTGTTCGCACGAGCGCGTGGTCAGCGGGCGCCGGATGATGCTTGCAGCCAGTTCCGCGCCAACGATGCCAGTCGGAAACGCGATGATTCCGTAGCCGAGCAGGATCGTGATCGACGTGATGAACTGACCGATTGGCGTCTTCGGCACCATGTCGCCGAAGCCCGTGGTGGTAAGCGTGACGATGGCCCAGTACATGCTGACCGGGATGCTCGTGAAGCCGTGCGTGGGGCCTTCCACCACGTACATGATCGTGCCCAGGATTACCGTGATGATGAATACGGTGCCCAGGAACACGAAGATCTTGCGGCGGCTGTTGGACAGCGCGAGCATGAGGATCTCGGCTTCCTCGAAATAGACCGTCAGCTTGAGAATCCGGAAGACACGCAACAGCCTCAGCAGGCGCACGTCGATCAGGAAGGCGAGTTCCGGCACGAAGAACGATGCCCAGGTCGGAATGATCGACAGGAAGTCGATGATGCCGTAGAAGCTGAAGACGTAGCGCAGCGGTCGCCGCACGACGCTCAGCCGCATGATGTATTCGGTCGTGAACAGCAGCGTGAACAGCCACTCGAGCACGGTGAACACCGTACCCAGGCGCGCGTGAATGGCCTGGATGCTGTCGAGCATGACCACGGCCACGCTGGCGATGATGGCCGCCAGCAGCACGATGTCGAACGTGCGCCCCGGGCGCGTGTCCGCTTCGAAGATGATCGTGTACCAGCGCTGGCGCCATCCCGACTCGGGTTGGCCCAGCCGTTGGCGAATGCGCGCGTTTTGATCGGATCGTGTGGATCGTGACATGTGCAAGGCGGAGAAGGGTTGCGGACGCTCGCGCCTTCCCGTCTGGATAGTGTCAGAAACGCGGCAGGTCCGGATGCGGCAGCAGGCCGCGCTTGACGTGCATCTTGCCGTATTCGGCGCAGCGCGCAAGCGTGGGGATTGCCTTGTCCGGGTTCAGCAGCCGGGCGGGATCGAATGCGGCCTTGACCCCGAAGAACGCCTCACGCTCGGACGGGGAGAACTGCACGCACATCGAGTTGAGCTTTTCCACGCCCACACCGTGCTCGCCGGTCACGGTGCCGCCGAGTTCCACGCAGGTCTCCAGGATGTCCGACCCGAACAACTCTGCGCGCTGCCACTCGTCGTGATCGGCACCATCGAACAGGATCAGGGGGTGCATATTGCCATCGCCCGCATGGAAAACGTTGATGCAGCGTAACCCGTATTTGTGCTCCATCTGCTCGATGCGCTTGAGCAGCGTGCCGATGTGCTTGCGAGGGATCGTGCCGTCCATGCAGTAGTAGTCGGGCGAGATGCGGCCCGCGGCCGGGAAGGCGTTCTTGCGGCCGCTCCAGAAGCGCAGGCGCTCGGCTTCGCTTTGCGACACCGTGATGCGGGTCGCGCCCGATGCGCGCAGCACCTCGCTCATGCGGGCGATTTCCTCGGCCACTTCCTCGGGGGTGCCATCCGATTCGCACAGCAGGATCGCGGCGGCGTCGAGGTCGTAGCCGGCCTTGACGAATTCCTCCACGGCGGCCGTGGCGGGCTTGTCCATCATCTCCAGCCCGGCCGGGATAATGCCCGCGGCGATCACGTCGGCCACGGCATTGCCGCCTTTCTCCACGTCATCGAAGCTGGCCATGATGACCTGCGCGAGCTGCGGCTTGGGAATGAGCCTCACGGTGACTTCCGTGACCACGGCCAGCATGCCTTCGGAGCCGATCATTGCGGCCAGGAGGTCGAGGCCCGGCGCGTCGGGCGCCTCGGACCCGAACACGACCACCTCGCCTTCCATCGTTACCGCGCGCACGCGCAGCACATTGTGGACCGTCAGGCCGTACTTGAGGCAGTGCACGCCACCCGAGTTCTCGGCCACGTTGCCGCCGATCGAACAGGCGATCTGCGACGATGGGTCGGGCGCGTAGTAGAGGTTGTGCGGGGCGGCGGCGTCAGAGATCGCCAGGTTGCGCACGCCGGGCTGAACCACCGCTGTGCGGGAATATGGATCGAGAGACAGGATGCGCTTGAACTTGGCCAGCGACAGCACCAGTCCGCCGGCGATCGGCATCGCGCCGCCAGACAGGCTGGTGCCGGAGCCCCGTGGCACCACCGGCACGCCGAGCTCATGGCACAGGCGCAGCACCGCGCAGACCTGCTCCTCGGTATCGGGCAGCACCACGGCGTCTGGAACCTGGCGATAGGCGGCCAGACCGTCGCACTCGTACGGCACAGTGTCCTCGGCCTTCCACAGCACGGCCGTGTCGGGCAGGATGCGGGCGAGGCCGGCCAGCAGCGTGGCGCGTCGCGTCTCCGCGGATTCACCGGCGACAGATTGGGCGTCTTGCGGGGCGTTCATGGCAACTCCTGTGACGGACCGGCCGACGCGCACGATTCCCGCGTGGATGCGTGCTCGTACCGGGGCCGGGACGGCAGACTATAGCGCAGGCACCCCGCCGGGAGCGCCTTGGCGCACGTGAATTCGGCACGACGACCCGATCAAAAAGGTTCATGCCGGGTGCAAATGCCCGAGGCCGCGGACGATGCCGCTTCCAGCGTAGTGGCTTGTCCGCTACCAGTCCAGCCCGAGCAGCCAGTCGATGAAGTAGCGCGCCTCGGGCATCAGCGGCGCCTGCTCGCGTTCGACGATGTAGTAGCCGTGTGGCGATACGGACTCGATATCGAGCAGCTTCACCATCTGGCCCGCCGCCAGCCACTGCCGCGCCATGCGCTGGCGCACCAGCCCCACGCCCTGGTTCGAGACGATCGCCTCCAGCATCAGGCCGATATCGTTGAACTGCGCGCCGGTCAGCGGCTCCGGCCAGTCCAGGCCGGCGGTTTCGAACCACGGCCGCCACGGTTCCAGCGGGCTGCGCAGCAGCGTCAGATTGTGCAGATCCTCGGGTTTGGTGACCGCAAAGCCGTTCACGCGCTCGTAGTACTCGCGGCCGCACGCCGGAAACACGGGCTCGACCAGCAGTTTCGTGGTCTTCAGGTCGGGGTAGCGGCCGGTGCCGTAGCGGATTTCGATATCGGTGTCCTCGGCCTTGACGTCGAGGAACGGCACGGCCAGGTGCAGTTCGAGATCGATATGCGGATAGAGCGCCGTGAACTCCGGCAGGCGCGGCACCAGGTGCTGGCGACCGAATGTCGGCGGGATCGCCACGCGCAGCCGCGTGCGCAGCTTGTTGTACTCGGGGCGTGCCAGTTCGTTGAGCGACTTCAGCGCATCCTGCACGTTGCGTTGGTAGCGCGTGCCGGCCGCGGTCAGCCGCAGCGCGGCGTTCGAGCGCACGAACAGGTCGTCGCCCCAGAGTTCCTCAAGGTTCTTGATCCTGTGCGAGACCGCGCTCGGCGTCACCGACAGCTCCTCGGCAGCGCGCGCGAAGCTGCCCAGCCGGGCAGCCGCTTCGAACGCGATCAGCAGGTGCAGGGGTGGGACGCGATGGAAAACCGATGCCATGGCCGCGTGCTCAGCGCGTGGCGCTGAAGATCTTGCCCGGATTCAGGATGTGGTTCGGATCGAGCGCATCCTTGATCGCGCGCATCAGGTCGAGCGCATCCTCGCCATGCTCCTGCACCAGAAATCCCATCTTGTGCAGGCCCACGCCGTGCTCGCCGGTACAGGTGCCGCCCATCGCCAGAGCGCGCTGCACGATGCGGCGGTTGATGTCCTCGGCCTCGGCCATTTCCTCGGGCTTGTCCGGGTCCACCAGGATCGCCACGTGGAAGTTGCCGTCCCCGACGTGACCAACGATCGGGCAAGGCAGCGACGACGCGTTCAGATCGCGCTCGGTTTCGGTCACGCAGTCGGCCAGCCGCGAGATCGGCACGCAGACGTCGGTGGTGACCGATTTGCAGCCCGGCTTCAGCTGGAGCATCGCGAAATAGGCGGTATGGCGGGCATTCCAGAGCCGCGACCGGTCCTCGGGCCGTGTGGCCCATTCGAAGCCCTGGCCACCGTGCTCGGCGGCGATGTCCTGCACGGTCTCGGCCTGTTCGCGCACGCCGGCCTCGGTGCCATGGAACTCGAAGAACAGGTGGGGCGTTTCCGGCAAGGTCAGATTGTCATGGCGGTTGATCGCACGGATTGCCAGGGCGTCGACGAACTCCACGCGGGCCACGGGCACGCCAAGCTGGATCGTCTGGATGGTGGCGCGCACGGCGTCGCCCATGCTCGGGAAGGCGCAGACGGCTGCGGAGATCGCTTCCGGCTGCGGATAGAGCCGCACCGTAACTTCGGTGATGATGCCGAGCGTGCCTTCGCTGCCGACGAACAGGCGCGTCAGGTCATAGCCCGCCGACGACTTGCGCGCATTGGTGCCGGTGCGGATAACCCGGCCGTCGGCCGTGACCACGGTCAGCGCCAGTACGTTCTCGCGCATGGTGCCGTAGCGGACCGCGTTGGTGCCCGAGGCGCGCGTGGCGCACATGCCACCCAGCGACGCATCGGCGCCCGGGTCGATCGGGAAGAACAGGCCCGTGTCCTTGATCTCCTGGTTGAGCTGTTTGCGCGTGACGCCGGGCTGGACGGTGACGGTCAGATCCTCGGGGTGCACGGCCAGCACCCGGTTCATCTGCGACAGGTCGAGGCTGATACCGCCGGCCACGGCCAGCAGGTGGCCCTCGAGCGAGGAGCCGGCGCCGTAGGGGATCAGCGGCACGCCATGCGTGTTGCAGAGCTTCGCCAGTTCGGCCACTTCCTCGGTGCTATGGGCAAAGACCACGGCGTCCGGCAGTTCGGGCGGGAACGGGGATTCGTCGCGGCCATGATGCTCGCGCACGCCGGCCGAGGTGGTGAAGCGGTCGCCGAAGCGGGCGGCGAGGGCATCGGCCAGTTCCGACGGGAACGGCCGGCGCGCCAGGGCGGCGGCAGGTGTGGGGTGGTTCATGCGGGTCTCCGGCTCGGGCCGTATAGCTCTGTATGCAAGGGAATGCCGCCATTCTACGTCGCCTTCCACGTCTCCCATACGTCCCCAATACGTCCCCAATGCGTCTCCAACACGCCCCGCGCGGCACGTGGCAGGGCCTGCCGGGCCCCGGAGGGTCCATAATTGCGCCACTTCTAAAACACTGACCACAAGGAGACCGGCATGGGTAATCGCCTGTCCAAAATTGCCACGCGCACCGGCGACGCCGGCACCACGGGCCTCGGCGACGGCAGCCGGGTTGGCAAGAACAGCCTGCGCATCGTCGCGATCGGCGACGTGGACGAGCTGAATTCCCATATCGGCCTGCTGCTGACCGAACCGGATCTGCCCGAGGACGTCCGCGCCGCGCTGCTCCATATCCAGCACGACCTGTTCGACCTGGGTGGTGAACTCTCCATCCCGGGCTATACCTTGCTCAAGGCGCCACAGGTGGCCCAGCTCGACGACTGGCTGGCCCATTACAATGCCGCCCTGCCACGGCTGGCCGAATTCATCCTGCCGGGCGGAAGCCGGCCCGCCGCGCAGGCCCACATCTGCCGTACGGTCTGCCGCCGGGCGGAACGTGCGCTTGTGGAGCTGGGCGCAGCCGAAGCGCTCAACGAGGCGCCGCGCCAGTACCTGAACAGGCTGTCAGACCTGCTGTTCGTGCTGGCCCGTGTGCTGAACCGTGTGGGTGGCGGGAGCGACGTGCTCTGGCAGCGCGAGCGGGAGTCCTGAAAGTTACGCATGAGCCACTAATTAGGCTGACTCGTTTTTCCGAGAAATTTACTCGGATTTGCGAATTTCGCCCTTGAAATGGCCCGCGATGGCCACATTTCGCATTCAGGTTGAATTGCAGCCCTGATCTCAAGAAGCGGGGCTCAATAGGAGAGAACACTATGGGTAAGATCATCGGTATCGACCTCGGTACCACCAACAGCTGCGTGTCCATTCTGGAAGGCAACACGCCGAAAGTCATCGAGAACTCCGAAGGCACACGCACCACGCCGTCGATCATCGCCTACATGGAAGATGGCGAGATCCTGGTTGGCGCGCCTGCCAAGCGCCAGGCCGTCACCAACCCGCGTAACACGCTGTACGCGGTGAAGCGCCTGATCGGCCGCAAGTTCGAAGAGAAGGAAGTCCAGAAGGACATCGGCCTGATGCCGTACGCGATCGTCAAGGCCGACAACGGCGACGCCTGGGTTGGCGTGCGCGACCAGAAGCTGGCCCCGCCGCAGGTTTCGGCCGAAGTGCTGCGCAAGATGAAGAAGACCGCCGAGGACTACCTGGGCGAGCCGGTGACCGAAGCCGTGATCACGGTGCCGGCGTACTTCAACGACTCGCAGCGCCAGGCAACCAAGGATGCCGGCCGCATCGCCGGGCTGGACGTCAAGCGCATCATCAACGAACCGACCGCTGCAGCGCTGGCGTTCGGCATGGACAAGAACGAGAAGGGCGACCGCAAGATTGCCGTGTATGACCTCGGCGGCGGCACGTTCGACATCTCGATCATCGAAATCGCCGACGTGGATGGCGAAAAGCAGTTCGAAGTGCTGTCGACCAACGGCGACACGTTCCTCGGTGGCGAGGACTTCGACCAGCGCATCATCGACTACATCATCGGCGAGTTCAAGAAGGAACAGGGCGTCGATCTGTCGAAGGACGTGCTGGCGCTGCAACGCCTGAAGGAAGCCGCTGAAAAGGCCAAGATCGAACTGTCGAGCTCGCAGCAGACCGAGATCAACCTGCCGTACATCACGGCCGATGCCTCGGGTCCGAAGCACTTGAATCTGAAGATCACGCGCGCCAAGCTCGAAGCGCTGGTGGAAGAACTGATCACCCGCACGATCGAACCGTGCCGTACCGCGATCAAGGATGCAGGCGTCAAGGTTAGCGACATTGACGACGTGATCCTGGTCGGCGGCATGACCCGTATGCCGAAGGTGCAGGAACAGGTGCGCGAGTTCTTCGGCAAGGAAGCCCGCAAGGACGTGAACCCGGACGAAGCCGTGGCCGTGGGTGCCGCCATCCAGGGTTCGGTGCTGTCGGGCGACCGTACCGACGTGCTGCTGCTGGACGTGACGCCGTTGTCGCTGGGCATCGAAACGCTGGGTGGCGTGATGACCAAGATGATCAACAAGAACACGACCATCCCGACCAAGCACGCACAGGTTTTCTCGACCGCTGACGACAATCAGCCGGCCGTGACGATCAAGGTGTACCAGGGCGAGCGCGAGATGGCCACCGGCAACAAGATGCTGGGCGAGTTCAACCTGGAAGGCATTGCGCCGGCACCGCGTGGCACGCCGCAGATCGAGGTCTCGTTCGACATCGACGCCAACGGCATTCTGCATGTGGGCGCCAAGGACAAGGCCACCGGCAAGGAAAACCGCATCACGATCAAGGCGAACTCGGGTCTGTCCGAAGACGAGATCCAGCGCATGGTGAAGGATGCCGAAGCCAATGCCGAGGAAGACAAGCGCGCCCGTGAGCTGGCCGACGCCCGCAACCAGGCCGACGCGCTGATCCACTCGACGCGCAAGGCGCTGGGCGAGTACGGCGACAAGCTCGAAGCCGGCGAGAAGGAAAAGATCGAAGCCGCGATCAAGGACCTGGAAGATGCCGCCCGCGGTGGTGACAAGGCCGAGATCGACGCCAAGGTCAATGCGCTGTCCGAAGTCAGCCAGAAGCTGGGCGAGAAGGTCTACGCCGACATGCAGGCCCAGGCCGGTGAAGGTGCGGCGGCAGGTGCCGGCGCAGCCGGCGGCGCACAGCAGCAGGCCCAGCCGCAGGACGACAACGTCGTGGATGCCGAGTTCAAGGAAGTGAACGACAAGAAGTAATCGGGACGGCGGGTGGCGGCGCGGGTGATGCCGGCGCCGCCACCCGTTCCCGACGCCGGGCGACGGTTGTCTGACACCAGGTGCAAACCTCGGTTGGACACTGCGCTCGGCTTTTTTGCTTATCGCGCGGCGGGCATGTAAGGGCTCCGTCGGGCCAATCAGGTATGAGCCACCATGGCAAAACGTGACTACTACGAAGTGCTCGGGGTAGGCAAGAACGCGAGCGACGACGAGATCAAGAAGGCTTATCGCAAGCTCGCGATGAAGCACCATCCGGACCGCAATCCGGATAACAAGGAAGCCGAGGAGAAATTCAAGGAGGTCAAGGAGGCCTACGAGATGCTCTCCGACCCCGAGAAGAAGGCGGCTTACGATCAATACGGCCACGCTGGCGTGGACCCGAACATGGCCGGTGGATTCGGCGGCGGCGGGTTTGGCGGCGGTGGCTTCGCGGAAGCGTTCGGCGATATCTTCGGCGACATCTTCGGCCAGGCAGCCGGCGGCGGCGGACGCCGTGGCGGCGGCCCGCAGGCCTACCGTGGCGCCGACCTGCGCTACAGCATGGAGATCTCGCTGGAGCAGGCCGCGCATGGCCACGAGGCGCAGATCCGCGTGCCGCACTGGGACGATTGCGAACACTGCCACGGCAATGGCGCCGAGCCGGGTTCGTCGGTTGAAACCTGCCCGACCTGTAACGGCGTGGGCCAGGTGCGTGTGTCGCAGGGCTTCTTCACGATGCAGCAGACCTGCCCGAAGTGTCACGGCAGCGGCAAGTTCATCCCGAAGCCGTGCACGAAGTGCCATGGTCAGGGCAAGCTCAAGTCGCAGAAGACGCTCGAGGTCAAGATTCCGGCCGGTATCGACGAAGGGATGCGTATCCGTTCGTCGGGCAACGGCGAGCCGGGCATCAACGGCGGCCCGCCGGGCGATCTCTACGTCGAGGTGCATATCAAGCAGCACCCGGTGTTCGAGCGCGACGGCGACGACCTGCACTGCCAGATGCCGATCTCGTTCGCCACGGCGGCGCTGGGCGGCGATATCGAAGTGCCGACGCTGGGCGGCCGGGCCAGTTTCCCGGTGCCGGAAGGCACCCAGGCCGGCAAGACGTTCCGCCTGCGCGGCAAGGGCATCAAGGGTGTGCGTTCCGGATATCCGGGCGACCTCTACGTGCATGTGAACGTGGAGACGCCGGTCAAGCTGACCGAGGCCCAGAAGGACATCCTGCGCCAGTTCGACCGCTCGGTGCACGAGGGCGGTTCGCGTCACAGCCCGCAGGAGCAGTCCTGGCTCGACAAGGTGAAGAGCTTCTTTAGCTGATCGCCTCATCGACCCGTCAACAGGACGATGAAACCGGCCACGTGTCCAGCGTGGCCGGTTTTTTTACGCCCAACGCAGCGATAATGCCGACTGCAGCGTTTTCGCATCCAGTCTTCGTGGTACCCATCCCTTCGCCCCCCTTCGTTCTGCTCGACGACGCCACAGCCGGCCCTGGCGTGACGGCTTCGCGTCTCTATACCGATTTCGTCCGGGAGGACGTGCTGGAGGCCGGCGCCGACGTATCGGCGCTCGACACGCTGCTGGCCAGCGGCTGGCGGGACGGGTTGCACGCCGCGTTCTTTGCGCCCTACGAATTCGGTGGTGCGATCGTCGGCGCACCCGTGCACGTCGGCAATGCGCTGCCGTTTCACGATGGCGCCCTGCGTGTGCTGTGGTTTCGCACGTTGCGCCGGCTCGATACCGAAGGCGTGGCGCAGTGGCTAGCCGCTGGCGCGCAACCAGGCCCGACGGGCGCGCTCGACGTCACGGCCAGCACCACGCGGACGCAATACTCGGAAGCGATCGCGCGCATCCACGATTACATCGAGGCGGGCGATACCTATCAGGTCAACTTCACGCAACGACTACGCTGTCGCGTGTTTGGCGATCCGATGGCGTTCTACGCGGCATTGCGCGCGGCACAGCCGGTGCCGTTCGGCGTGCTTGCGCATCTGCCCGGTGACGGTTGGGTGCTGTCGCTATCGCCCGAACTGTTCGTCGAGCACGATGGCCACGGACATCTCGTCGCGCGTCCGATGAAGGGCACCGCGCCGCGCTCCGGGGATGCCGAGCAGGATGCGCGCGCCGCGAAACAACTGGCCACCGATGCCAAGAACCGCGCCGAGAACGTGATGATCGTCGACCTGCTGCGCAACGACCTCGGTCGCGTGGCGGTCCCCGGGAGCGTGACGGTGCCCGAGCGCTTCGTCGTCGAACCGTTCGGCCGCGTATTGCAGATGACGTCGACAGTCACCGCGACCGCGCGCCCGGGTACGTCGTTCGGAGCGTTGATGACCGCGCTGTTCCCGTGCGGCTCGATTACCGGCGCGCCCAAGCGGCGCACGATGCAGATCATCGCCGAGCTCGAGACGTCGCCACGTGGGTTGTACACGGGCGCGATCGGTTGGCTCGATGCACCATCGCATGAGACTACGGAAGTCATTGGCGTCGGCGCCTTCGGCATGTCTGTGGCGATCCGCACGCTGGTGCTGGCGCCGCCCGGGGCCGATGGCCTGCGTGCGGCCGAGATGGGCGTGGGCGGTGGCATCGTGCACGATAGCGTGGCCGACGACGAGTACGCCGAATGCGGATGGAAAGCGCGGTTCCTGACGGGTCATGACCCCGGCTTCACGTTGTTCGAGACCATGCATGCGCGCGATGGCGCAGTGTTACATCGCGAGCGCCATTTGCAGCGACTAGCGAACTCGTCGGCGGCGTTCGGCTTCGCGCTGGACTTGCCTGAAGCCCGCGCGGCGGTGCAGGCTGAAGCCGCGCGACTGGGCGATGGCGACTGGCGCCTGCGCGTGAGCGTGGACAAGCGCGGCACGCTGGTATTTGCCAGCGGGGCATTGGCTCCGCTCGCGCATGGCGTCGCGGGTCTCGGGATCGCACCGACATGCCTGCCCGTTCACGATCCGCTGCGCCGGCACAAGCTCAGCGCGCGCGCCGTGTTTGATCAGGGATGGCAGGCCGCGGAGCGGGCAGGCGGATTCGATAGCCTGTTCTTCAACACGTGCGACGAACTGCTCGAAGGCGGCCGCAGTTCGGTGTTCATCAAGGTGGATGGCCAGTGGATGACACCGCCACTCTCGGCGGACATCCTGCCGGGCGTGATGCGTGCCGTGGTGCTCGAAGAAGGTGACGCATTGATCGACGGACCGGTGCAGGAAGCCACCGTGACGCGCGACATGGTGCGGCGCGCCGAAGCCATCGTTATCGCCAACGCATTGCGCGGCACGCTGCGCGCGCGCCTGATCTGAGCAAGGTGTCTAGGGTGTCTGCCACAGCGACTACTTGTGTCGCGTATCAAGCCGGCCTTCGCCGAGCTTCCAGCGCACCACACCGGGCAGGTTGATCAGCTCGCGGTCGTGACAGACCATTACGACGGTTCGCCCTTCGGCGGCCAGTTCGCCAATCAGTGCGATGACCTGTTCGCGCGCGTGACCATCGAGGCTTGAGGTCGGCTCGTCGAGCAGCAGCAGATCGGGTTCCAGCACCTTCGCGCGCGCCAGTGCCACACGCTGGATTTCTCCACCGGATAGCTTGTCGGGCGCAGTGTCCTGAACGTGCACCACGCCGGCCCAGCCCAGCGCCGCGCCCACCCGCCGATCAATCTCGTCGCGTGGCAGGCCGTGGTGACGCAGACCATAGGCGATGTTCTCGCGCACTGAGGTGCGGAACAGGTATGGATGCTGATGCATGTAGGCGATGCGACGGCGTAGCGACATTGGCAACGGCGAAAGCGGCACGGTGTGCGCGGTGCCATTCGCATCGGTCCAGCTTGCGGTCGCGCCGGGCGCCGGTTCGAGCCCGGCCACTATCCGCAGCAGTGTGGACTTGCCCGCGCCGTTGACACCGGTCAGCGCGATGGCCGTCGCGCGCGGGAAATCCAGTTCGGCGATGTCGAACAACTTGCGCGCGCCGACGCGCCGCGACAATCCTCGCACCGTCAGCAGCGGGGCAGGTGTCCGCGTGCTCATCGGCGAAAACCTCCGGCGCCCTGCAACCAGGCCATCAGCACATTGACGATCAGCGCCAGTGCCACGAGCACGATGCCCAATGCGATGCCTTCGGCGAATTCGCCCTTGCTCGTTTCCAGCGCGATGGCCGTGGTGATCGTGCGTGTGGCGCCTTCGATATTGCCGCCAATCATCAGCGCTGAACCGACCTCGGCAATCACGCGGCCGAAACCCGCGACCACTGCGGCCATCAGGCCAAAACGCAGTTCGCGCAGCACGGTCATGCAGGTCTGCCAGCGTCCTGCGCCGAGCACCCACGCTGTCTCACGCAGACGTGGATCGGCCGACTGCAGCGTGGATAACGCGAACGCCAGGATGACGGGGAAGGCGAT
Source organism: Cupriavidus sp. HY129 (assembly GCF_059492215.1). Classification (NCBI taxonomy): domain Bacteria; kingdom Pseudomonadati; phylum Pseudomonadota; class Betaproteobacteria; order Burkholderiales; family Burkholderiaceae; genus Cupriavidus; species Cupriavidus sp. HY129. Next base: position 2,887,307 of record NZ_CP083254.1, on the reverse strand, counting down.
CACGGCTTGGCCGATCACCATGCCTGCGGGTGTGAACAACAGCGAGAAGCCGCCCAACGGCCCCTGGCGCGTGAACAGCAGGTAGAGAATCAGGCCGACCAGCACGGTCGGGAACGAGAGAAATGCCTGGGCGACGACCACGACGGCGCGCCGGCCAGGAAATTGCTGCGTGGCGATCAGGTAGGCCGCGCCGATGGCCGGCACCGTGGCGAGTGCCAGTCCCAGCCCGGCCACCATCAGCGAAGTCCAGACAATGAACCACAAGGCGCCGTCGCCGCTGCCCAGCAGGCGGAATGCTTCGAGCGTGGCGGCGCCGATCTCCACGCGGCGTTCAGGCCGAGAACGTATGCTCGACGGCCGGGAAGCTGCCGTCCTTCACCGCAGCCACATAGGCCCGGATCGCCGCTTCGATCGAGGTCTGTCCCTCCATGAAGTTGCGCACGAACTTGGCCTTGCGGCCCGGGTAGATGTTGATCATGTCCTGCAGCACCAGCACCTGGCCCGAGCAATCGACGCCAGCGCCGATACCGATGGTCGGGATGGAGAGTTGCGCAGTCACTTCGCCGGCGAGCTTGGCCGGCACGGCCTCCATGACGATCAGCTGCGCGCCGGCCTGCTGCAGCGCCAGCGCGTCACGCTTCAGCTGCGCGGCGCTCTCGTCGGTCTTGCCCTGCACCTTGAAGCCGCCGAGCGCGTGTACCGATTGCGGCGTCAGCCCGATGTGCGCGCATACCGGAATGCTGCGCTCGACCAGGAACTTCACCGTCGGCGCCAGCCAGTCACCGCCTTCGAGCTTCACCATCTGCGCGCCGGCACGCATCAGCGCGGCTGCGCTTTCGAAGGTCTTCTCGGGGGTCGGATACGTGCCGAACGGCAGGTCGGACACGAGCAGCGCGGTCTGGTTGCCGCGCGACACGCATTCGGTGTGATAGACCATGTGCTCGAGCGTGACGGGCAGCGTGGTCTGCTGGCCCTGCATCACGTTGCCGAGCGAATCGCCGACCAGGATCACTTCCACGCCGCAGAGATCGAGCAGCGCGGAGAAGCTGGAATCGTAGGCGGTGAGCATGGCGATCTTTTCGCCGGCTTCACGCATGGCCTGCAGTTTGGGGATGGTAACGGTCTTGCGGGAGGGATCGAGGAGGTAACTCATGGCAGTACCCGTGGTTGATCGGTTCGGACCCGTGCATCGAATTGCCAGGGTCGACCGCTGTCTTTTTCGTGTGTTGTGCTGCCTGGCGAAAGCCGCTTCACGTGTGGAAACGGCCCGACAGGCGCTCGGGACGACTCAGGACGCTACGAGATTCAGAAAGGCCCTGCGGCCTCGCATGTTCTCGATGCGCGACAGTAGTGTACGGAAATCAACGTCGTTGTCTACCGGGTTGAAATGTGCGGTATCGACGATCAGCACGGGGGCTTCGTCGTAGCGGTGGAACAACTCGCCATAAGCATCGGTGAGCCGCTGCAGATATTGGTCGTCAATACCGCTCTCGCCGGGCAGGCCGCGCCGCGCGATTCGCTCACGCAGCAACGAAGGCGTGGCCTGTAGCATGATGACCAGATCCACGCGCTGCGCCGGCGCTTGCAGGCGTGCCGCCAGCGCGTCGTAGAGCGCGAGTTCGTCGGTGTCGAGTGTCAGCGAAGCGTAGACACGGTCGCGCGCGAACAGGAAGTTGCCGATCATGCGCTGGCCGGCCAGCATCGCCGAATGCCACTGCTGGAGCTGGGTTACGCGCTGGTTCAGGCAGGCGAGCTGCATCGCCAGCGCATAGCGCTGTGGTTCGCGGTAGAAGCGTTCGAGGAAGGGGTTGTTGCGCGCGCCGTCGGGCAGTTCGCCCGCCTGGAGATGGCGCGCCAGGCGCTGGGCCAGCGCGGCCTTGCCGGAGCCGACCGGGCCTTCGATGACGATACGACGCAGATGATCGAGCATGTGTCAGCCGCGGCGTGGCGCGCTCATGGCTGCGCGCCGTCGCCTTCCTTCATGCGCGAGCATTTGCATGAGGAAAACTTCTCGATGCGCTGTTCCTGCACGTCCGGCAGGAAACCGGCCGCGCGGCCCACTCCAGGAATCTCGATCTCGGGATCGAGCTCGACCAGCGGCACCAGCACGAACGCACGCTCGGTGATGCGCGGATGCGGAACGGTCAGCACTTCGGTATTGATCGACTCCGCGCCGAACAGCAGCAGATCCAGGTCGAGCGTGCGCGGCGCGTTCCGGAACGGCCGTTCCCGGCCGAACTGGTCTTCGATGTGGTGGCAGATACGCAGGAGCTGCGCTGCCGTGAACGGCGTCTCGATCTTCACCACCGCGTTGAAGTAGTCAGCGCCTGTGGCGTCGACTGGTGCGGTGCGATAGAACGACGACTTGGCGACCACCGTGATGCCGACCTGCTGGGCCAGGCACACGATGGCGTCTTTTACTGCCTGGCGTGCATCACCAAGATTGGCGCCGATGCCGATGAAGGCGAGCGTCATGTTATTCCTCCGGCTGGGCGCGGCGGGATTGTGCGACGGCCTGACCTCCTTCTGCCGAATCCGCCTCGCTGCGGGAAGACACTTTATCTGATTTCCGCGGACTGCGTCGGCGACGCCGTTTGCGGGCCGGCGCATCGCCTTCCGCTCCTTCCGCGCCTTCGCCAGCTTCCGGTTCGTTTGCGCCGCTCTGTCCACCCTGGCCGCCCTGGCCACCCTTGCCACCCCTGGAACGGGCTGGGCGCGCGGCCTCGATCATCGCTTCGCGCTGATCGGGGGACGCGTTCTGGAAGTCGGTCCACCACTGGCCCATTTCGGCCGCCTGTTCACCGGCTTCGCAGCGCAGTTGCAGGAAATCGTAGCCAGCGCGGAAGCGAGGCGATTCCAGCAGGCGGAACGGCATGCGACCGACGCGCTTCTCGAAACGCGGCTGCATCCCCCAGATATCGCGCATGTCGGTGACAAAGCGGCGCTGGATCGCAAGCTGGCCGGTCTGCTTTTCCAGCACCTGATCCATCGCGGTGTTGAGCGCGGCGATCGGGTGCTCGCCTTGCTCGCGCAGCTTGTTCCAGCGCTGCAGCACGTGGTGCCAGAGCAGCGATGCGAACAGGAAGCCCGGCGAAACCGGCTTGCCCGCCTGCACGCGGCGGTCGGTGTTGTCGAGGGCGAGCTGCACGAAGCGCTGGCCCATCGGTTGTTCCAGCGCGACGTCCAGCAGCGGCAGCAGGCCCTTGTGCAGGCCCGCCTTGCGCAGTTCCTGCAGCGAGGCCCACGCATGGCCGGACATCAGCAGCTTGAGCATTTCGTCGAACAGGCGCGCGCTGGGCACGTTGTGGATCAGCGAGGCCAGGCCGACGATCGGCTCGCGCGTGTGGTCGTCGATCGAAAAGCCCGTCTTGGCCGCAAAACGCACCACGCGCAGCATGCGCACGGGGTCCTCGCGATAGCGCGTGACCGGGTCGCCGATCATGCGCAGCGTGCGCGCGCGAATGTCTTCCATGCCGTGATGGTAGTCATGCACGGTCTGCGCGGCCGGATCGTAGTACATCGCGTTGATCGTGAAGTCGCGGCGTTCCGCGTCCTCGGCCTGCGTGCCCCAGACGTTGTCGCGCAGCACGCGGCCGCTGGCGTCGATCGCGTGGGTCTTGCTGTCGAGTTCCGCGCGCTTGAGGCGGCGGCCTTCGGGCAGCGTCTCGCTGGCGACGGCGTCGACCAGCGCGCGGAAGGTCGAGACTTCGATGATTTCCTGCTCGCGGCCGCCGTAGAACGTGACGTGAACGATCTGGAAGCGTCGGCCGATGATGCGTGAGCGGCGGAACAGCGCCTGCACCTGCTCGGGCGTGGCATTGGTTGCCACGTCGAAGTCCTTCGGCTTGATGCCGAGCAGCAGGTCGCGCACGGCGCCACCCACGATGAAGGCCTGGTAGCCGGCCTGCTGCAGGGTGGAGGTCACCTTGACCGCGTTGCGCGAGATCAGCGCCGGGTCGATCCGGTGTTCGTCAACGCCGACGACGCGCGCCGCATGGGCGCGTCCGGTGCGGCGCTGCTTGGGCCCCGGCTTGCCAAGCAGCCGGTTGATGAGCTTTTTGATCACTTCAGAACAGATCCATGATGCGCCAGCCGGCCGAGGCTGCATGGGTGCGCAGGCGATCGTCCGGGTTGGCGGCCACCGGCTCGCTGACTTTCTCGAGCAGGGGCAGGTCGTTGGCCGAGTCGCTGTAGAACGTCGTCGAGCCGAAGTCGTCCCAGCGGGCGCCCAAGCCCTTCAGCCAGCTCTCCACGCGGGTGATCTTGCCTTCCCGGAAGCTCGGCACGCCGAATACTTCACCGGTGAAGGCGCTTTCCGGCTTGCCGTCAATGGTCTCGGGCTCGGTGGCGATCAGGTGCTTGATCCCGAATGCCTGGGCGATCGGGGCCGTCACGAAACTGTTGGTGGCAGTCACCACCGCGCACAGGTCGCCGGCTTCCAGGTGCTTGTAGACCAGCGCGCGGGCCTGCGGCGTGATGACGGGCTCGATTACCTCGTGCATGAAGCGCACACGCCATTGATCCAGGCGGTCGCGCGGATTGGCAGCCAGCGGGGCCAGCGCGAAGCGCAGGAATGCCCCGATATCGAGCGTGCCAGCCTTGTATTGGCTATAGAACTCGTCGTTCTTGCGACGATACGATTCCTCGTCGACGACGCCCATGCGAACTAGGAAGCGGCCCCACTCGTGGTCGCTATCGGTGGGGATCAGGGTGTGGTCGAGGTCAAACAATGCCAGATTCATGGGCGGCGATTTTACATGAGAGTGCAACAGGCAGTCGGGGCAGGGAGCCGGCCTTGCCAGTCCGGCGGTGTCCTGAGCCCGGACCGAGCGGATTTCGTGCCAGCCAGGCCGGCGGGGCGTCGGTTACTCCCGGAATTCAGCGAACATTTCGCGCAGCAGCGGCAGCGTCACCGCGCGTTTGCGTTCGAGCGAGTAGGTGTCGAGCGCGTCCAGCAGCGCCATCAGGCTGGGCATGTCACGGTAATGGCGTGTGACGAGCCAGTGCGGGATTTCTGGCGACAACTGCAGGCCCCGCTCGCGTGCGGCCTGCAAGAGCGCGGCCATCTTGTCCTCGTCCGAGAGCGATTCCACCTGGTATACCAGGCCCCAGCCGAGCCGGGTGCGCAAATCTTCACGTACCGGCATGGCCCGCGGCGCCAGGCCCCCGGCCACCACGAGCGCGCACCGCACATGGGCGCGGACCTCGTTGTACAGTGAGAACACCGCGATCTGGCGGGCTTCGTCGAGCAATTCGACGTCGTCGACCGTATAAATCTGGCACGACGGGTCAAACATGAAGTCGGACAGGGCGTGGTGCGGGCTGAGGTACCGGCAATTCAGGCCGGTGTGCAGCGCGGCGTCGCATACGGCATGCAGCAGGTGCGTGCGGCCAGAGCCGACCTCGCCCCACAGGTAGATCAGGCGGTCCGTGGCCTGCTCGCGCGCGACCAGGCCAGGCAGTTCGCGCAGGCGCTGCACGGACTCGCGGTTGGCGGCCACGAAGAAATTCTCGAATGTGGACGGCGGCGGGCTGCCCAGTTCGAGCGAGAGCTGCTTTTGACGCGGTGACATGACGAATGCGTTACTTGCCCGATTCTGCGGCTGACGGAGAGTGACCGCGATAGCTGGTCGCCGGGAGCCTGTATCCGTTAAAATTGCGATTTTACTGGACTCGAGCCCGCCCACTACGCCAGATTTGGCGAAAAGCGCGTCAGCCGAGCGCCGGAATCCACACTTCACCTCCTCAAAGACAAGCAGGTTCTCATGAGCGCATCCCCGACCGCCGGCCAGGCAGGCCTTTCCTACCGCGACGCCGGTGTTGACATCGAAGCCGGCGACGCGCTGGTCGACCGGATCAAGCCGTTTGCCAAGCGCACCATGCGCGAAGGCGTGATGGCCGGCATTGGCGGTTTCGGCGCGCTGTTCGAGCTGTCGAAGAAGTACCAGGAGCCGGTCCTGGTTTCGGGCACCGACGGCGTGGGCACGAAGCTCAAGCTGGCGTTCCAGCTCAACCGCCATGACACGGTGGGCCAGGATCTGGTGGCGATGAGCGTCAACGACATCCTCGTGCAGGGTGCCGAGCCGCTGTTCTTCCTCGACTACTTTGCCTGCGGCAAGCTGGACGTGGAAACCGCGGCCACCGTGATCAAGGGCATCGCCCACGGCTGCGAACTGGCTGGCTGCGCGCTGATCGGCGGCGAAACCGCCGAAATGCCGAGCATGTACCCGGACGGCGAATACGACCTGGCCGGTTTCGCGGTCGGCGCCGTGGAAAAGAAGAAGATCATCGACGGCAGCACGATCACCCCGGGTGACGTGGTGCTGGGCCTGGCTTCGTCGGGCGCGCATTCGAACGGCTACTCGCTGGTGCGCAAGATCATCGACGTGGCTCGTCCGAACCTGGACGCCGACTTCCACGGCCAGCGCCTGCAGGACGCCATCATGGCGCCGACGCGCATCTACGTGAAGCCGCTGCTGTCGCTGATCGAAACGCTGCCGGTCAAGGGCATGGCCCACATCACCGGTGGTGGCCTGACCGAGAACGTGCCGCGCGTGCTGGCCGACAACGTCACCGCCGTGATCCAGCGCGATGCCTGGACGCTGCCGCCGCTGTTCCAGTGGCTGCAGGCAGAAGGCCGCGTGGCCGACGCCGAAATGCACCGCGTGTTCAACTGCGGTATCGGCATGGTCGTGATCGTGGCGAAGGAAGACGCTGAACGCGCCATCCGCCACCTGCAGGCGGCCGGCGAGGCCGTGTGGCAGATCGGTGAGATCCGCGAACGTGCCGAAGGCCAGGCGCAGACCGTGGTGGTCTGATCAGCCTTGCTGACGTATCAACAAAAAGCCCGGCCGAGAGGCCGGGCTTTTTGTTTCCTGGGCGTCAGGGATCAGGCACCCAGCTTCGTCAGCGCATCGCCCGTCACGCGGCAGATGCGCCAGTCCGGCATCACGTCGGCACCCATCGCGCGGTAGAAATCGATCGACGGCTGGTTCCAGTCGAGCACCGACCATTCGAAGCGGCCGCAGCCGCGCTCCACGGCCAGCGCCGCCAGGTGCTTGAGCAGGGCCTTGCCCAGCCCGTGCCCGCGCCATGCCGGGTCGACGAACAGGTCTTCCAGGTAGAGCCCCGGCTTGGCCAGGAACGTCGAGAAGTTGTGGAAAAAGAGCGCGAAGCCGACCGGCAGCTTGCCGCTGTCCGTATCCACTTCGAGAATCACGGCCTCGGCGCCCGGATGCGCGCCGAACAGCGCATCGCAGAGCTTCTGCGGCGTGGCTTCCACCAGATGCGTGAGCTTCTCGTATTCGGCCAGCGCCGAAATCAGGTTGTACAGGGTCTCGCTATCGGCGGGGGCGGCGGGGCGGATGGTGAACGTGGTCATCTGGGGCGGGCGGAAAGCAGGCCAAAAAGGTTTGAGCGACGATTATCTTCCACTCCGCACGCCGTCACCACCCCGCCGCGTCGGCAACCCTTGCAACGTAGTCTGGCGCCAGGCAGTCGATGCCGATGCGCTCCGGGGTGCTGCGCAACCAGGTCAGCTGTCGCTTGCATAGCTGGCGCGTGGCGGCGATGCCGCGCTCACGCATCGTCGCGAAGTCGCAGTCGCCATCGAGGTATTCCCACACCTGACGATAGCCCACGCAGCGGATCGACGGCAGACCCAGGTGCAGGTCGCCGCGCGCGCGCAGCCGCTCCACTTCCTCGATCAACCCGCCCTTGAGCATCGCGTCGTAGCGGTCGGCAATGCGCGCGTGCAGCACGGCGCGGTCCGACGGCTCCAGGGCGATCACGCGGTAGCGTGCGTCGGCCGCACCCGTGAACGTGCGTGCGTCGGCTTGCCGTGCCAGCAGCGCGGACATCGGCTGACCGCTGAGGCGATGAATTTCCAGCGCGCGCTGGATGCGCTGGGCATCGTTAGGCGCGAGCCGCGCAGCCGTGATGGGGTCGACCTCGGCCAGCATCGCATGAAGCGCCGGCCAGCCGCGCTCGGCCGCCAGCGCGTCGAGCTCCGCGCGCACCGTGGCATCGGCCTGAGGCAGGTCGTTGAGCCCCTGCGTCAGCGCCTTGTAATAGAGCATCGTGCCGCCGACGATCAGCGGCGTGCGGCCGCGTGCGCGGATCTCGCCGATCAGCCGCTCGGCGTCGGTCACGAACTGCGCCGCCGAATAGCTTTCGAGCGGATCGATGATGTCGATCAGGTGATGCGGCACGCTTGCCAGTTCCTCGTGCGTGGGCTTGGCCGTGCCGATGTCCATCTCGCGATAGACCAGCGCTGAATCGAGGCTGATGATCTCGACCGGCGTGCGCGCGGCCAGTTCGAGCGCGGCCGCCGTCTTGCCCGATGCGGTGGGGCCGAGCAGGCAGACGACGGGCGGGTGGGACTGTGCGGACATCTTGAAGCTGGGGGAGATTACTGGCCGCGCAGGAACAGGCGGTCGAGTTCCGCAACCGTCAACTGCACCCATGTCGGGCGGCCGTGGTTGCACTGGTCAGCGCGCTCGGTCTGCTCCATCTGGCGCAGCAGGGCGTTCATCTCTTCTACGGTCAGCTTGCGATTGGCGCGCACGGCGCTGTGGCAAGCCAACGTGGCCAGCAGTTCATTCTGGCGCTCGGCCAGCACGCGCGAGCCGCCGTAGGCCTGCAGGTCGCGCAGCACGTCGCGGGCCAAGGCTTCTGTATCGGCCTGCTTGAGCAGTGCGGGAATCGCGCGCACGGCGAGCGTCGTGGGGGATACGGGCTTGATGTCGAAGCCGAGCAGTTGCAGCGTTTCCTGGTGTTCTTCGGCTGCGCCGATTTCCACCGGACTGGCCGGCAGCGTCACCGGAATCAGCAGCGGCTGCACCGCCAGTTCGCGCGCGTCGAGGGCGGTCTTGATCTGTTCGTACAGGATGCGCTCGTGCGCCGCGTGCATATCGACCAGCACGAGCCCCCGGGCGTTCTGCGCCAGCACATAGATGCCGTGTAGCTGCGCCACTGCGTAACCGAGCGGATGATCGTCGTCACCTTCGTTCGCTGCGGGCAGAGTGGAAGGCTGCAGCGGTTGCTGCGGTAATCGGTCGAGCAGGCCCGGCGGTTCGTCTGCGCGTGCTGCCTGTGCGTCGGCCAACCAGGCCGGTGGCTGTGGTGAGGGTTGCCAGGGCCGCGCGCCACCTTGCCCGGCGGCGTCGCGGACCATGCCCAGATAGGCTTGACGCGGCTGCGCGATACCAAGCTCGGTCTGGCGGCCTGCCGAATAATTGACCCACTGCGGCGCGGCGCCCGGCGCACCCGGCGCGCCGCCTGGACGGGCCGCAGGCATCGAAGGCCGTCCCGCATCATCGGCGATCTCCGAATGCAGGCTGTCGCCTTGCTCGCCGGCCTGACGTGCCAGGCATCGCTGCACTGCGTGATAGACAAACTGGTGCACCGCACGCGATTCGCGGAAGCGAACCTCGATCTTGGAAGGGTGAACGTTCACGTCGACCAGTTCGGGCGGCAGGTCCAGGCAGATCACATACGATGGGAATCGGTCCCCATGCAGCACGTCCTGATAGGCGCTGCGTACAGCATGGTTGAGCAGCTTGTCGCGCACGAAACGGCCATTGACGAAGAAATACTGCTGGTCCGGCCGGCCTCGCGATGCGGTGGGCAGTCCGGCAAAGCCATAGAGGTGCAGCGCGTCGGCCTGTTCGTCGAGCGGCAGGCGGGCGCGCGCGAAGTCGCTGCCGAGCACCTGCGCCGTGCGCGTGGCCACGTCACCGGCATTCCAGTGCTCCAGCGGCTTGCCGTTGTGATGCACCGAAATCGTGACGTCGGGCCGTGCCAGCGCGGCGCGGCGGATCATCTCCAGGCAATGCCCCAGCTCGGTTTGTTCCGATTTCAGGAACTTTCTACGGGCTGGCGTGTTGAAGTACAGGTGCTGCACGTCGATCATCGTGCCAACTCCGCCTGAAGCGGGTTGCAGATGGCCTGTGTCGGCGCTGATCTGGGTGGCGTGCGTGGCGGTGGCCGTGCGGCTGGTCAGCACGAGATGGGAGACCGAGGCAATCGAGGCCAGCGCCTCGCCGCGGAAGCCCAGTGTCAGGACCGATTCGAGTTCGTCCAGCGAGGCGATCTTGCTGGTGGCGTGGCGCATCAGCGCGACGGGCAGTTCGTCGGCGGGGATGCCGCAGCCGTTGTCGGTGATGACGATGCGTCTCACGCCGCCTTCCTCGAGCCGGATACCCAGTTGCGTGGCGCCGGCGTCGAGTGCGTTCTCGAGCAGTTCCTTGACGACCGACGCGGGCCGTTCCACCACTTCACCGGCGGCGATCTGGCTGATCAGCTGGTCCGGCAGCGGGCGAATGGGGCGGTTGGGTTGGGCGGTGCGAGGATGGGTACGGTCGGCTTCGGCAGGCATGTGGGCGATTATACGTGCGCGAGGACACGAATTCGGCACAGTCCTGGGCACTTTTCCGGGCGCCAGGTGACGGATCAAACCGGGCGCTCTTGTATGATGTGGACCTTCATTGAATGGGGACAAATTTGGATACCGCATTGCAACTGCTCGACATGGTTCTCCATGTCGACAAATTCCTCGGACAGTTCGTCCTGGACTATGGCGTCTGGGTCTACGGCATCCTGTTTGCGATCGTCTTTGCCGAGACCGGGCTGGTGGTGCTGCCCTTCCTGCCGGGCGACTCGCTGCTGTTCATTGCCGGCGCGATGTGCGCGACGGGCGCGATGAACGAATGGGTGCTGGCGGGGCTGCTGCTGGTGGCGGCCGTGACCGGCAATACGGTCAACTACATGGTCGGGAGCTGGATCGGGCCGAAGGTATTTGACCACCAATGGCGATTCCTGGACCAGAAGGCGCTGCTCAAGACGCACATGTTCTACGAGAAGCATGGCGGCAAGACGCTGGTGATGGCACGTTTTATCCCGATCGTGCGCACGTTCGCGCCGTTCGTGGCCGGTGTGTCGCAGATGACGTTCGCGCGATTCCAGCTGTTCAATGTGATCGGCGCGGTGATCTGGGTGTTCGGCCTGGTATTCGCCGGTTACTTCTTCGGCAACCTGCCGTTCATCAAGCAATACCTGAACCTGATCGTGCTGGCTGGTATTGGCGCGGCCGTGGTGCCGCTGGTGCTGGGCGGGTTGTGGAAGCTGGTGCGCGGCAAGGCGCGCGATACGCGCGCTTCCTGAGCGGGGCGGGGTCGGATGGGCCTGCAGCCGTTAGTTGAGGCTGCGGCTCATCATCCGCAAGGCCGGCATCCGATCGCGGATCTGCGTCGAGTCGGCCGCATCCGGGCGGGCCTGGACATAGGCTTCCAGGTCCTCCAGCGCCGGGCGGAAGCATTCCAGGTTGGCATACGCCAGCCCCCGGTCGCGTACTTCCTCGATCGAGTCCGGCAACAGGATCACCAGGCGGTTCTGCACCGCCAGCAGCCGCTGCCAGCGTGACTCCTGCAAATAGATCGCCTTCAGGTTGCGCAGCATCCGCGCGATGATCTCGCGATGGCTGGCCGTTTGCAAAAACAGGCCAAGCGGCACTTCGCTCGAATTGGTGATCCCCTCGCGCTCGAGATAGGGGTCGAGCATTTCCTGCAACTGTTCCTTCGACAGCGTCTCGCCGGTCAGCGGGTCGAGCACGACCTCGCCCGCCGGAATCGTCATGCGAACCAGGAAGTGGCTGGGGAAGGCAACACCCTTGAGCGGCAGGCCGATCTGCTGGCCGAGTTCCATGTAGAGGACGGCCAGCGAGATCGGAATGCCCCGGCGCTGCTTGAGCACCACGTTCAGGTACGAGTTGTCCGGGTCGTAGTAGTCGTTCGCGTTGGGGCCGAAGCCGAGATCGCGGTAGAAGAAATGATTGAGCAGGCGCAGGCGCTGGATGGCCGCCGTCCCCTCCGCGATCCGGCGCTTCAGGCGCAGGGCCAGAACATCCAGGGCTGCCAGTTCGGCTTGCAGGTCCAAGTCAGGATAGGCGTCCTGGGCGATCGCCAGCGCGGTCTCGGTGAGCGGGATCGCGTCGTCGTCGGCCACGAGGCTGGCGAAGTAGTCCAGGACTTTCGTGGAGGTCATGGCGGGTTCCTGACTAGCCCGCGCGGCGCCGGAAGGAGGAGTAGCGCAGGCCCATGAGCCACAGTGTACCGAAGTAGACCGTCGCCGCAAGTACCAGGCAGGCGCCCATCAGCGCGATGCGCAACCCCGGGGTGGCGCCCAGCGCGATCCAGTCGAAGTTGCGTGCGAACCAGAGCAGCATGCCCGACAGGATCAGCATCGCGGCCACCAGTCGCAGCAGGAACAGGCCCCAGCCCGGCGCCGGGTGGTAGTAGCCGCGTCGGCGCAGGCCGTAGAACAGCAGCAGGGCGTTCACCGTGGCGCCAAAGCTGATCGACAGCGGCAGGCCCGCGTGCTGGAGCATCGGCACGAACACATAGTTGGATGCCTGCGTGATGATCAGCACGAGAATGGCGATCTTGACCGGCGTCCGGATGTCCTGGCGCGCGTAGAAGCCCGGCGTCAGGATCTTGATCAGAATCAGCGCAAGCAGCCCGACGCCGTAGGTGGTCAATGCCTGCTGCGTCATTTCGACCGCATGGGCGTCGAACCGGCCATAGTGAAACAGTACCGACGTGATCGGCGTGCCGAACAGCATCAGTCCGGCCGCGCATGGCAGCGCCAGCAGGAACGTCAGGCGCAGGCCCCAGTCGAGCAGGCCGGAGTATTCCTCGCGATTGTCCTCGGCGCTTGCCCGCGACAGGCTAGGCAGCAGGATCGTGCCTAGCGCGACGCCGAGCAGCGCGGTGGGGAATTCCATCAGCCGATCGGCATAGGTGATGTACGACACCGCGCCGGCTCCGAGTCGCGACGCGATATTGGTATTGATGATCAGGCTGATCTGCGCCACCGATACGGCCAGCAGCGCCGGCAGCATTTGCGTGATCACGCGGCGCACGCCAGGGTTTGCCCAGGCGGCGCGCAGGTTGAGCGACACACGCGGCATCACGCCGAGCTTGCGCATCGCGGGTACCTGGATCACCAGCTGCAGCACGCCACCGACCAGCACGCCCCACGCCTGCGCGTAGATTGGCTGGCTCATGTGCGGGCCCACGAACAGGGCGGCCACGATCAGGCAGAGGTTCAGCAGGACGGGCGTGAACGCTGGCACGGCGAAGTTGCGCCAAGTGTTCAGGATGCCCGAGGCCAGGGCCACCATCGAGATCAGGCCAATGTACGGGAACATCACGCGCGTCATGAAGACGGCGGCGTTGTAGGTTTCGGAGTCACCACGGAAGCCGGTGGCGACCACCGTCATGACGATCGGCGCGCCGATCACCCCGAGCAGCGATACTGCGGCCAGCACCCAGGTCATCACCGTGGCCACGGCATCCACCAGGCTCATGGTCTCGTCATGGCCGCGCTTGCCGTGGTACTCGTTCAGGATCGGCACGAAGGCCTGCGAGAACGCGCCTTCGGCAAAAATGCGGCGCAGCAGGTTGGGGATGCGGAACGCCACGTTGAAGGCGTCGGTCATGTCCGAGGCGCCAAAGGCACGGGCGATCAGGATTTCGCGCACCAGGCCGGTGATGCGGGAGAGCATCGTCAGGCTGCTGATGGTGGCAAGCGCTTTGAGCAGGTTCAAGATGAGAATTCGGGGAAGCGTGAGGCCGGCGTGCGGTCTGCGCCGGGGCGGCAAACGGGTTTGAGACGCTCGGCCGGCCGTAAAGTTGCCGCGACACCACGCTTCCTGCGCGGCTGCGACTGCTCATGTGGCGGGTATTATACGGATGCAGCCTTGCGGATCGACCGTGACTTGCCCCCGTACGGCGGGGCAGGGGCGGGCGTGGTGCGACAGGTACGGGTTGTTCTTGCCTGTCCTGTTGCGATGTGTGTATAATCGCCGATTCGCAAGGACAGTCGCGTTCCGGATTCGTTTGTCCGAACATCCCGGGTCGCAGATGTGACTTAATTGTTGCGTCCCATTTTGTTGCGTCGCCCCGGGCGCGCATTCTGAATTCAGGAAGAGATACATGGCAAATTCCGCACAAGCTCGCAAGCGCGCGCGCCAAGCCGTCGCCGCGAACGCCCACAACTCCAGCCTGCGCTCGCGCCTGCGCACTGCCGTCAAGGCCGTTCGCAAGGCTATCGACGCTGGTGACAAGGCCGCTGCTGCTGAGATCTACAAGCAGTCGCAAGTCGTGATCGACAGCATCGCCGACAAGAAGATCGTGCACAAGAACAAGGCTGCACGTCACAAGTCGCGCCTGTCGGCCGCCATCAAGGCCATGGCTGCCTGATAGCTGCCTGGGTCACTCCGGTGACCCTGTGGTACAAAAAAAGCTCGTCATTGCGACGAGCTTTTTTTGTTTTCCGGCTACTGATTCCGGCTTCGGGTCCGCTTTCCTTCCCCTTGCTTCCTGTTGGGTTTGCCTGACGGCTCTGTCCGGGCCGCGCCTGCCGCGACCCGTGCTCCCGTCGCTTATTCGCCGAACGAGCAGGCTTCGACGACCTGGAGGTTGTTATCGCGCGCGAAGTTCAGGACGAAGTCGAGCGCCTTGGGCTCGATATCCCGCAGGCGGGTGTCCACCACAACGTTCTTGACCCCGGCCACGATCATCGGTCGCACATACGGCGAGTAGGTCAGGCGAGGGTCGCCGGTGTCGCCCTCGGGGCGAAATTGCGCCATCACCCCGCACAGTCGCTCAGCCCAGTCGCTCGGGCGGAAGGTCTTGCCTTCCTTGGTCACACCTTGGATGAAATATTCGCGAACTTGGGGGGTCGTCATGGGACTGCGGGGATCTGCTTGGTGACTCGACGGTAAACCCGCTTCAACGGGCGCCCGTTTGACGCATCCGGAGCGCAAAGGTTCTCGCGCATCCGGGCTGGAGCAGCAGGGCGGTGGTGTCGGCGGGGGCACTTTTGATGCCGGCGGCGGGCGGTGGCATGGGTATGCCGGGCCCCGCGTGAATCAGCGAGTATTATATCTTATATAAGAGTTGCGCATAGCGGGAAATCCTGTCGGAAACCTGTCAATGGGGGCCCCGGCGCGTGTCGCCAGTGGGCGCTACGGGCTCGCCAAAGCAGGAATAATCCCTTATGATTCTTGCAATTACATTGCGTAAGCGACGCGAAAGGCGGCTCCGCGACACGCTCTGGCCCTGAAGGATCGCCCAGTCTGGCGTCCGGGCCACGTGTCCAAACCGAGCCGCCTTATTTGTTTTATGAGCCCAACCCCGATCAAGCATTACCTCCAGTTCAGCGATCTCAGTGCCGACGAGTACGAGTACCTGCTGGACCGCGCGCAGATCCTCAAGGCGAAGTTCAAGAACTACGAAACGTGGCACCCGTTGCATGACCGCACGCTGGCCATGATCTTCGAGAAGAATTCCACGCGCACGCGCCTGTCGTTCGAAGCCGGCATCCACCAGCTCGGCGGTCACGCGGTGTTCCTGAATACCCGCGATTCGCAACTGGGCCGTGGCGAGCCGATCGAGGATGCCGCCCAGGTGATTTCGCGCATGGTCGACATCATCATGATCCGCACGTTCGGACAGGACATCATCGACCGCTTTGCCAAGCACTCGCGTGTGCCGGTGATCAACGGGCTCACCAACGAATACCACCCGTGCCAGGTACTGGCCGACGTGTTCACGTACATCGAACAGCGCGGCGCCATCGCCGGCAAGACGGTGGCGTGGATCGGCGATGCCAACAACATGGCCTACACCTGGATCCAGGCCGCCGAGCGCCTTGATTTCACGTTCCATTTCTCGGCGCCCCCGGGCTATCAGCTCGATCCGGCGATGGTGCCGGACTGGGCCGCGTCGCGCGTGAAGGTGTTCGATAATCCGCTCGACGCTTGCCAGGGCGCACATCTGGTCACCACCGACGTGTGGACCAGCATGGGCTTCGAGGCCGAGAACGATGCGCGCAAGCGTGCGTTCAAGGATTGGATGGTGACGACCGCGATGATGGATCGCGCCGCGGACGACGCCCTGTTCATGCACTGCCTGCCCGCGCACCGTGGTGAGGAAGTGGAAGCGGCGGTGATCGACGGCCCGCGCAGCGTCGTGTGGGAAGAAGCCGAGAACCGCCTGCACGTGCAGAAGGCGCTGATGGAATACCTGCTCTGCGGCCGCTACTAAGCACCTGCCGGAGCCGATCAAAGGGGGCCGTCCAGGCTCCCTTTTTTACGCCCACCGATTTGATGAAACCCGAAGACTCGAGGAGATTGAGATGAGCCAGTTCGACAACGTATCCGTGGTCAAGAAGGCCAACCTGTATTTCGATGGCAAGTGCGTCAGCCACACGGTGACCTTTGCCGACGGCACGCGCAAGACGCTCGGCGTGATTTTCCCGGCCGCGCTGACGTTCAACACCGGCGCGCCCGAGATCATGGAAATTAATGCCGGCGTCTGCCGCGTGCGTCTGGCGGGTTCGGACGAGTGGAAGACCTATGGCGCTGGTCAGCAGTTTGACGTGCCGGGCAACAGCAGCTTCGACATCGAAGTGACCGAGACCCTGGATTACGTCTGCCACTTCGGTTAAGCCGTACTGAGAACTTTCCCCTCTCCCACGTTGTGGAAGAGGGGAGCAGACACCCTCTACAGAATCACCGGTTCCGGCTCGATCCGGACTCCGAAGTGCGCCTGCACTGCGTCCGCGATGCGGTTAGCCAGCGCCAGCAGCGCCGCGCCGGTTCCACCGCCGTGGTGCACCAGCACCAGCGCCTGTTTGCCGTAGACGCCCACCGGGCCGTCGTCGACACCCTTGAATCCACACTGATCGATCAACCAGCCTGCGGCCAGCTTGTAGCTGCCATCGGGTTGCGGATAGCTGACGAGGGCAGGATGGTCGGCCAGCAGGGCATTGCGCAGCGCGGCGTCGACGACCGGATTCTTGAAGAAGCTCCCGGCGTTGCCGATCTTTGCCGGATCCGGCAGCTTGCGCGAGCGGATCGCGACGATCGCGTCGCGGACTTGCGCCGCATCGGGCGTGCGTACACCGTCCAGTTCACGCGCCAGCTCGCCGTAGTTCAGTACCGGTTGCCAGGTTTTGGGCAGCTGAAGCGTTACGGCGGTGATGATGTAGCGGTCGCGGCCTTCGCGCTTGAACAGGCTGTCCCGGTAGCCGAACGCGCATGTGTTCAGGTCGATCGTGACAAAGTCGCCGGATTGCCGGTCATAGGCACGTAGCCGGGCGAAGCGTTCGCGCAGTTCCACGCCATATGCGCCAATGTTCTGGATCGGGGCGGCGCCGGCCGTGCCCGGGATCAGCGCCAGGTTTTCCAGGCCAGGCATCCCTTCGTCGATCGTGCGGTTCACCAGCCCGTGCCAGGTTTCCCCAGCGCCGGCCGTGACGAGCCAGCTGGAATCATCCTCCGCCACGTCGTACCCGGGGATTTCCATCAGCAGCACACATGCATCGAGATCGCCGGTCAGCACCACGTTGCTGCCGCCACCGAGCACGACGATGGGCAGATTGCCGATCCGAGGGTCGGACAGGGCCGAAACCAGATCCGATTCGTTGCGAATATGGACGGCTAGGCGCGCGCGCGCATCGAACCCGAATGTATTGTGGGTGCGCAGGGGATAGAATTCGAGGAAATCTGCCATGCAAGGACGGGAAAAGCGGGCGCCGAAGCGGCGGAATGGCCTCCCCGGACTGAGAGGCAGGCCCGATTATACGTAACCGTTACGGACCGGCCGCTGCTTTGTGCCAGCGGCCATGCAATACCAGGAGAATTGAAATGCCGTCGTTTGACGTAGTGTGTGAAGCCAATATGGTCGAAGTGAAGAACGCCGTGGAGCAGGCCAACAAGGAAATCTCCACGCGTTTCGACTTCAAGGGTTCCGATGCCCGGGTCGAGCAGAAGGAGGGCGAGCTGATCGCCTTTGCCGATGACGATTTCAAGCTGGATCAGGTCAAGGACGTCCTGATCAACAAGATGGCCAAGCGCAACGTGGACGTGCGCTTCCTGGACTACGGCAAGGTCGAGAAGATCAGCGGCGACAAGGTCAAGCAGGTCATCACGATCAAGAAGGGCGTGACCGGCGATCTCGCCAAGAAGATCGTGCGCATGATCAAGGACAGCAAGATCAAGGTCCAGGGCAGCATCCAGGGCGATGCGGTGCGCGTATCGGGTACCAAGCGCGACGATCTGCAGGCGGTGATCGCCATGCTGCGCAAGGACGCCAACGAGGCGCCCCTCGACTTCAACAACTTCCGCGATTAAACGCGCCGCAGCCTGCAAACACGCAGTTCGCGGGCTGCCTTGCTGCGGCTATCGAGGCTACTTCGGCTGAGGCAGTCCGCCGATCTTCGCGCCCGGCTTGAGGCCCTTCTGGGCAAACCATCCCTTGTTCATTTCCAGCGCGTAGCGCACGGCCGCACGCGGGCAGTGATTGTCCTCGGTCTGCGGCTTCATTTCCTCGATGTTCACGATGCTGCCGTCATCGGCCAGGAAGGCGATCGACAGCGGCAGGTCGGTGTTTTTCATCCAGAAACAGTGGCCGGCCTTATCCTCGAACACAAACAACATGCCGGCATTGGCGGGCATCGTCTTGCGGAACATCAGGCCGCGTTCGCGCGCCTCGGGCGAGGCTGCCACCTCCGCCTGGATGGCATACATGCCAGCGGTCAGCGGAATCACGGGCAGCGCGCTTTGTGCGTGGGCGAGCGTGGCCAGCACCGTGGTGCCTGCGGCCAGCAGAGTCTTGATCATGCGATGCATGGCGTTATCGGAAGTGAGTGGGTCGACTGCAGCCGAGAGCATAGCGCAGCGCGCGTGCGTCAGTCGTTCGCGCAATAAAAAAGGCAGGCCGTCGAAACGTGCCTGCCCTTCGCGTGAGCGCCGGACCGATGCCGGCGAGTCGCGCGCGAACCGCCTTACTGAGCAGCCGGAGCCGAAGCTTCAGTCTTCTTCGAGCTATGCTTCTTGCTGCTGTGATGCTTCTTGCTGGTGGACTTCGCGGGCTTGGCTTCCTTGGCGGCCGGTGCGGCAGCATCAGCAGCGGCGGGAGCCGAAGCCTGGGCGAAAGCGCCGGTAGCGAACAGACCAACAACCAGGGCAGCGATCAGTTTTTTCATTTGCGAGTACCTCGAGAATTTGTGTCCAGCATTTGGTGAGTGCGACGCGTAGTAGAACGTGTCACTCGAAAAACGAAGCGGCAAGGCTGGCCGTTGACGCCATATTTACTTGAATTTGTAACTGCGTCTTGCCGGTCCTGATGTCGGTGCGCGTTCAGGTCTTGCAGTCGAAACATGCGGATTGCTGCTTGAAAGTCCTAGTTTCGAGACATCTGTTTCGCACCATTGGCCGGGCATCAATCCCAGCTCCGGCAGTTTCAGATTGCCGATAGATATGCGGACGAGTCGAAGCGTGGGGAGCCCCACCGCGGCAGTCATGCGGCGCACCTGCCGGTTCTTGCCTTCGCGGATCGACAACTCGATCCACGTAGTGGGAATGGCTGCGCGATAACGGATCGGAGGATGGCGTTCCCACAACCATGCCGGCTCAGCGACGACGCGCGCCTTTGCTGGCAGCGTCTTGAAATCTCCCAGGTCCACGCCGGCGCGAAGGGTGGCCAGCGCGGCCTCGTCTGGAACACCTTCCACCTGAGCGAGGTACGTCTTGACGAGCTTGTGTCGCGGATCGGCGATGCGTGCCTGCAGCGCGCCATCGTCGGTGAGCAGCAGCAGACCTTCGCTGTCCGCATCAAGCCGGCCGGCAGGATACACGCCAGGCACGTCGACACAGTCCGCCAGCGTCGCGCGCGAGGGGTGCGCGGAGAACTGGCTCATGGTCTGGTAGGGTTTGTTTAGCGCGATCAGGGTCATGGGCGCGAAGTATGCACGAGCCGCCGAATCATTTGGCGTGCCCACGGCGTTTATGCATAATATGCGGATGCTCTTGGGTCTTATATAAGACTGACATGAAATGCCGAGCGAGATGTGATCGCGGCCGTTCACGTGGCGAATCCAATTCGCCCGTTACAATGCCTTGCACGACACAATCGCATTGCCGGGCTCTGCGGCCTGGTGCTGTCCTTACCCCCATCCGCAGTTGGAGACGAATATGTATCAGCACATCAAGGTGCCGGCAGGCGAGAAGATCACGGTCAACACCGATCTTTCGCTGAACGTGCCGGATAATCCGATCATTCCCTACATCGAAGGTGACGGCACGGGTGTCGATATCACTCCGGTGATGCTGAAGGTGGTGGATGCCGCCGTGGCCAAGGCGTATGGCGGCAAGCGCAAGATCTCGTGGATGGAGATCTACGCCGGCGAGAAGTCGACCAAGGTCTACGGCCCGGATGTGTGGCTGCCGGAAGAGACCATGGAAGTGGTCAAGGAATACGTGGTGTCGATCAAGGGCCCGCTGACCACGCCGGTCGGTGGCGGCATCCGCTCGCTGAACGTGGCACTGCGTCAGCAGCTCGATCTCTATGTCTGTTTGCGCCCGGTGCGCTATTTCAAGGGCGTGCCGTCCCCGGTGCGCGAGCCCGAGAAGACCGACATGGTGATCTTCCGCGAGAACTCGGAAGACATCTATGCAGGTATCGAGTGGGAAGCCGAAAGCGAAGGCGCGAAGAAGCTGATCGCCTTCCTGCAGAACGAAATGGGCGTGAAGAAGATCCGTTTCCCGGAAACGTCCGGCATCGGCATCAAGCCCGTCTCGAAGGAGGGCACGCAGCGCCTGGTGCGCAAGGCGCTCCAGTACGCGATCGACAACGACAAGCCGTCGGTGACGCTCGTGCACAAGGGCAACATCATGAAGTTCACCGAAGGCGGCTTCCGCGACTGGGGCTATGAACTCGCGCAGCAGGAATTTGGCGCGGAGCTGGTCGATGGCGGCCCATGGTGCAAGTTCAAGAATCCGAAGACTGGCCGCGATATCGTCGTCAAGGACGCTATCGCCGACGCATTCCTGCAGCAGATTCTGCTGCGTCCGGCTGAATATTCGGTGATCGCCACGCTGAACCTGAACGGTGACTACATCTCCGATGCCCTGGCTGCCCAGGTGGGTGGCATCGGCATCGCGCCGGGCGCGAACATGTCCGATTCGGTGGCGATGTTCGAAGCCACGCACGGCACCGCGCCGAAGTACGCAGGCAAGGACTACGTGAACCCTGGTTCGGAAATCCTCTCGGCGGAAATGATGCTGCGCCACATGGGCTGGACCGAAGCGGCCGATCTGATCATCCGCTCGATGGAGAAGTCGATCCAGTCGAAGAAGGTCACGTATGACTTCGCACGGCTGCTCGAAGGTGCGACGCAGGTGTCGTGCTCGGGGTTTGGTCAGGTAATGATCGACAATATGTAAGCGCGACGGCCACTCCGCCGGAGACAGGAAGCCCCGCAGATGCGGGGCTTTTTCACGTCTAACGGCCGACGTAGATCACTCGATCGTCGCGGCGTTGGCCTGATAGCGAAATTCGATTGGGGGCAAGGTCTTCGGTCCTTGCGTTGCGGATAGTCAGCCGCGAAGACGCCCAGCGGGCGAGCGGTCGGAATATCGACGGACGGTGGGAGTGAGCGCGAGGAGCAGGAAGCAGAACGCCCGGCACGAGGCCGGGCGTTCCATCGGATGCGTGGCGTACCGCTAAAAGCAGCGTGCCGCTGGTCGGCATTGCCGTACCGTGGCACTGGATCCCGTTCCGCGGGGGTACATCCCCCAGCATCCTGACGGACCGACGCGGCTCTGCGGCCGGTTCGGTCGCGGCGCACTCTTACTGGTTCGCGTCCTGGATGTTCGTAGCTTGCTTGCCCTTCGGGCCTTGCACGATTTCGAACACCACACGCTGGCCTTCCTTCAGCGTCTTGAAACCCGACATCTGAATTGCCGAAAAGTGCGCAAACAGTTCTTCCTCGCCGTCGTCCGGCTTGATAAAGCCGAAACCCTTGGCGTCATTGAACCATTTGACGATACCGCTTGCCATAAACTCCCCCAACGAAAAAGCAGATTTCAAGCGGGGGAAACCGATGGCCAGCTGAAAAACACTTCGACGGGCTTCCAGCGTCGGCGCCCTGCGGCACCGGCAGCCAGAAGGCGCCGTATCGATGAGATTCGCGTGGTCGGCGCCCGGTTACCAGTCAAATGCTGGCATGCGGGTGCATGACCGACGCCGGTCGTGGGCCTCCCCTGCTCACGGAATCATCCGGACTGACCTTGTTGCTTGGCTCGCGTGGTCATGCCCGAATGCGCGAACGATTCTTTCGGCAAACCTACATACTGTCAAGCTGGCAGAATCCCCACTCGGCGCGGGGTGTGGCGGGATTGAAACGGCCACCAGTGGTACCTTTGGCGCCGGGGCGTACGGATTTTCCCGAATGCCCCGGACTGGTGCCAGGGAGCCGTCCCGCTCGTGTGCGGCGTGCTCCGCCAACGTGCGCCGAACGTCCTTTGTGTGGCGGGCCACGCAGAGAATTTACCGGGTGCGGGGCTTGAATAACAGCCCAGTTCCCCAAATTGCAGACTTGTGAACAAGGGTTAGAATAAAAGCCATGGCGACACGGCTGGCGAACACCCCCCAACGCGAAACAGGCACTGTCATCGAACGGAAGGAGCAGCAGCTCAAGCCGCCGGCGATGTACAAGGTGGTCCTGCTCAACGACGACTACACTCCGATGGAGTTCGTCGTGATGATCCTGCAGCAGTATTTCAGCAGGGACCGGGAAACGGCGACGCAGATCATGCTGACCGTCCACCGGGAAGGTAAGGGCGTTTGTGGTATCTATACGCGTGATATCGCGGCGACCAAAGTCGAGCTTGTATCAACCCATGCGCGGCAGGCGGGGCACCCGCTGCAGTGCGTGATGGAGGAAGCATGATTGCGCAAGAATTGGAAGTGAGCCTGCACATGGCCTTCGTCGAGGCTCGCCAGGCGCGCCACGAGTTCATCACCGTGGAACACCTGCTGCTGGCGTTGCTCGACAACCCCACGGCGGCCGAGGTGCTGCGCGCGTGCGCAGCCAACATCGAGGACTTGCGCACCAGTCTGAAGAACTTCATCGCCGACAACACGCCGGTCGTGCCCGGCACCGATGAAGTGGACACACAGCCGACACTCGGTTTCCAGCGAGTGATCCAGCGCGCCATCATGCATGTGCAGTCGACTTCCAATGGCAAGAAGGAAGTGACTGGCGCGAACGTGCTGGTGGCGATCTTCGGCGAGAAGGATTCCCACGCGGTCTACTACCTGCAGCAGCAGGGCGTCACGCGCCTGGACGTGGTGAATTTCATCAGCCACGGCATCCGCAAGGATCAGGCCGAGCCCGCCAAGCATGGCGACGGCAACGCCGAAGGCGAGGGCGGTGACGGCAAGGAAAGCCCGCTCGAGCAATACACCCAGAACCTGAACACGCTGGCCAAGGCCGGCAAGATCGATCCGCTGATCGGCCGCGAAAGCGAAGTCGAGCGCGTCGTCCAGGTGCTGTGCCGCCGCCGCAAGAACAATCCGCTGCTGACCGGCGAGGCCGGCGTGGGCAAGACGGCGATCGCCGAAGGTCTGGCCTGGCGCATCACCAAGGGCGAGGTGCCGGATATCCTGGAAAAGGCCGTGGTGTACTCGCTCGACATGGGCGCGCTGCTGGCTGGCACCAAGTACCGTGGTGACTTCGAGCAGCGCCTCAAGGGCGTGCTGAAGTCGCTCAAGGACAATCCGAACGCGATCCTGTTCATCGACGAGATCCACACGCTGATCGGCGCGGGCGCCGCATCGGGCGGCACGCTGGACGCCAGTAACCTGCTGAAACCGGCGCTGTCGTCGGGGCAGCTCAAGTGCATCGGCGCGACCACGTTTACCGAGTACCGTGGCATCTTCGAGAAGGATGCGGCGTTATCGCGCCGGTTCCAGAAGATCGACGTGGTCGAGCCTTCGGTAGACCAGACCGTGCAGATTCTGCGTGGCCTGAAGTCGCGCTTCGAGGAGCATCACGGCGTCAAGTACGCAGCCTCGGCGCTGACCGCGGCGGCCGAACTGTCGGCACGCTTCATCACGGACCGTCATCTGCCGGACAAGGCGATCGATGTGATCGATGAAGCGGGTGCGGCACAGCGCATCCTGCCGAAGTCGAAGCAGAAGAAGACGATCGGCAAGGCCGAGATCGAGGACATCGTGTCGCGCATCGCGCGTATCCCGCCGCAAAGCGTGAACCAGGACGACCGTAGCAAGTTGCAGACGCTGGAACGCGACCTGAAGTCGGTGGTGTTCGGTCAGGACCCGGCCATCGAGGCGCTGGCTTCGGCGATCAAGATGTCGCGTGCTGGCCTGGGCAAGACCGACAAGCCGATCGGCTCGTTCCTGTTCTCAGGCCCGACCGGCGTCGGCAAGACCGAAGTGGCCAAGCAGCTCGCGTTCATCATGGGCATTGAGTTGCTGCGCTTCGACATGTCCGAATACATGGAGCGCCACGCAGTGAGCCGCCTGATCGGCGCGCCCCCGGGCTATGTCGGTTTCGACCAGGGCGGCCTGCTGACCGAGGCCGTCACGAAGAAGCCGCACTGCGTGCTCCTGCTCGACGAGATCGAAAAGGCACATCCGGATATCTTCAACATCCTGCTGCAGGTGATGGACCACGGTTCGCTCACCGACAACAACGGTCGCCGTGCCGACTTCCGCAACGTGATCATCATCATGACCACCAATGCGGGCGCCGAGACGATGAACCGTGCCACGATCGGCTTCACCACCGCCCGCGAGCAGGGCGATGAGATGGCCGATATCAAGCGGATGTTCACACCCGAGTTCCGTAACCGGCTCGATGCGATGATCAGCTTCCGTTCGCTGGATGAGGAAATCATTCTGCGCGTGGTGGACAAGTTCCTGATGCAGCTGGAAGAGCAACTGCACGAGAAGAAGGTGGATGCCAGCTTCTCGGAAAAGCTGCGCAAGTATCTGGCGAAGAAGGGCTTCGATCCGCTGATGGGTGCCCGTCCGATGCAGCGTCTGATCCAGGACATGATCCGCAAGGCGCTGGCCGACGAGCTGCTGTTCGGCAAGCTTGTCAGCGGCGGCAAGGTCGCGGTGGACCTGGACGACGACGACCAGATCAAGCTGACGTTCTCCGAGGCGGATCCGGAGCCGCCCGAGGCGCCGGAAAGCGAGCAGCGCGCAGAAGTCTGAGCGTCTGACATATCAGCAAAATTGGATATCGGCCGGGTCATCCCCGGCCGTTTTTCTTGGGCGATTGTTCCAGCCTCGTGGGCTTTTGGGCGATCAGCGAAGGCATTGCCTGCAACGTGAGCGATCATCGGGCAAAATACGGGCGGGCGGCATGTCGCCCTTTCTTCTTTGTCACGCGGCCATGTGGCCGCACAGCTCAAGTCACCGATGTCCTCTCCAGACCGCATGCGGCTGCGCCGTCTGCTGCTCAAGACCTTGCCGATGGGTGCCGTGCCCGTCGCTTCGATCTCCAGCCTTGCCCGGGCGGCAGAACCTGCCTCGGGTGGCCGTCCCATTTCCATGGTGTTGCCGTTCCCGCCGGGTGGCAGCGTGGACATCGTTGCGCGCCAACTGCAGCCCGGGCTGAAGAGTGGACTCGGCCAGACCGTCGTCGTCGATAACAAGCCTGGCGCTGGTGGACTGATCGCCAGCAGCACCGTGGCGCGTGCCAAGCCGGATGGCAATACGCTGCTGATGGCCTTCGATACGCACGCAATCAATCCATTTGCGTACAAGAACCTGCCGTACGACACGTTCAAGGATTTCACGCCGATTTCCCAACTGGTGCGCTTCCCGCTGGTGATCGCCGCCAATCCGGCGCTTTCAGCCTCGAACGTGCGTGAACTCGTGGAATTGGCCCGCGCCAATCCCAAAGGCGTGCGCTATGCCTCGTCGGGCATTGGCAGCCTGAACCAACTTGCCGCGGAAGCGCTGGCCACCGACGCGGGTGTCCAGTTCCTCCACGTGCCCTACAAGGGTGGCGGCCCGGCCGTGCAAGCCGTGCTGGCGGGGGAAGTCGACCTGTTCTTCAGCAGCTACGCCGCCGTGCAGGCCCACATCGCCGCCAAGACGATCAAGGTGCTCGGCGTGACCGGATCAAGCCGCATCAAACAGCTTCCGCAGGTGCCGACCGTGGCCGAGCAGGGCTTCAAGGGCTTCGAGGCCTACTCGTGGATTGGCGTTTTCGGCCCGGCTCATATGCAGCCCGATACCGTGACCCGCCTGCACGATGCGCTGGGCGTCGCGATTCGCCAGCCCAAGGTGGTTGAGGCGCTGACGGCTCAGGGTTTCGAAATTGCGGTTGGCACACCTGCCGACCTCGGCAACCTGGTGCGCCACGAGCATGACAAATGGCAGGCGGTGGCTCGCAAGGCCAATATCCAGTTCGAGTAAATGTCGAGTCAGCAATGAGCGGTCTGCCTGAACCTTTCGATCATGCCGTGGTGGTTTGCGGCGACCTGGACGCCGCGGTTGCCAACTGGCGCGCGTTCGGATTCACGCTGACGCCGCGCGGCTATCACACGCTAGGATCGCAGAATCACTGCATCATGCTGGCGCGTGATTACCTGGAACTGCTGCACGTCACCGCGCCGAGCCCGAGTCGCCAGTATTACTGGGATGCCCAGCAGCGCGGGGGTGGCTGCGCGGCCATGTCCTGCAAGAGCAGCGATGCGTTCGCCACGGCCGACCGCCTGCGTGCGGCGGGCTTCCAGCCGTCCGATCCGATCGAGTTCTCACGCCCGGTCCGGCTCGATGATGGCAGCGAGCATCCGGCCACGTTCCGCGTTACGGCACTTGATGGCGCGCCGGGCGCGCGCTACTTCGTCTGCGAACACCGCACGCCGGAGTTGCTGTGGCGCCCGGAATGGATGGCGCACGCCAATGGCGCTCGGGCCATTGCGGCAACGTATCTGGTGGTGGAGGCGGAGCAGGTGAGCGCGACTGCCGAGGCCTATGCTGTGCTGACGGGCGGGGCGATCATCGAGGCGACCGATGAGGCTGCCACGATCGCCATTGGCGACGCCAGGTTCGTGATCGTGGCGCCGCAGGCGCTGGCGGTCGCCACTGGCGCGCCGCAATTGCAACGCGCCGGGCGCGGCTATGCGGCCATCCGCCTTGCCACGTCCGACCTGGCTGGCGCGCGCGCTCACTGGCGCGAGCAGGGTGTCGAACCTATCGACCTGTCACCGGAAGTCACGCTGATCCCGGCGACGCAGGCCAACGGTGTGGCCTTGATCTTCGAGCAGCACTGAAGTTTTTCCCCCTCTCTCGCTGTGCGTGAGAGGGAGAGCACCACTCTCTCTGGCTTTACGCCTTTGCGTGCGCGACGCCGGTCGACCCGAAGCCACCGGCACCACGCGTCGAATCCTCCGAGAATTCCTCCACCGTCGTGAACACCGGGCGCAGCACCGGCACGAACATCATCTGGGCGATACGCTCGCCGGGCTGGATCACGATCGGTTCGGTGCCGGGCGCATTGCGATTCCACACGCTGACCATGATTTGCCCCTGGTAATCCGCGTCGATCACACCGATCGAATTGCCGAGTACGAGCCCCTTCTTGTGGCCCAGACCCGAGCGCGGCACGATCGTGGCGCACATGTACGGATTGGCCATATGCACCGCGATACCGGCCGGAATCAGTTGCGCAGGCGTGCCGGCCTCGATCGTGACCGGGCCGTCCACGCAAGCGTGCAGGTCGATGGCGGCGGCCATGTCGCTCTGGTAGGCGGGCAGGCCCCAGTCATTCAGGCGGGCGTCGAGCACCTTGATTTCGACGGTCGGATTGGCGGCTACGGTCATGGAAGCGGTTTCCTGCAATGCGTGAAAGATGGGCTGGGCAGTCCGGCAAAAGCACGGACTGACCAAAGGCCGAATCATACCGCGCCGCGCCGGATGGCCTGGGGTCAGGCGGCCAGGTCGAATGCCTCGGCCAGCAACTGATAGGTGCGCAGACGCGCCTTGTAGGAGGCCGTCACGCTTAGCACGACCAGTTCGTCCGCCGCGAACCGGTCCTTGAGCGCCAGCATCCGCTCGGCAACCTGCTCGGGCGTGCCGCAGATCGTGCGCGGCCGTTCGTGCTCGATGATCATCCGGTCACGTTCGGTCGGCGTGAAGTCAGCCGCCTGCGCCAGCGAGGGAATCGGCGCGTTCACGCCATAGGCCATCTGCAGCCGGCGGATATCGACCGCGCGTTCCAGCGTCGCGGCTTCCTGTTCGGTATCGGCGCAGATCACGAAGATAGCCGCGGCGCTGTAAGGCTTATCCTCGTAGCCGGGCTCGAACACTTCACGATATTGCTGCGCCACCAGATGCCCGCTGTGCGCATTGATGAAGTGGGCAAACGCGAATCGCAGCCCGAGACGGGCGGCCAGTGCGCCGCCGAAATCGCTCGAACCAAGCACCCAGAGTTCGGGTTTGGTGTCGATCACCGGCTGCAGCAGCACCCCTTCGGCCAGATGGTCGGGCGGGACTTCCCCGCGCAGCAGCCATGCCAGGTCCTGCACCTGTTGCGGGAACTGGTCGCCACGGTTGTACTGCCCCATGGCCACCGCCTGCGCGGTGCGCATATCGCCGCCGGGCGCGCGGCCCACGCCCAGGTCGACGCGGTTCGGAAACAGCGCTTCGAGCATACGGAACTGCTCGGCCACCTTGAACGGGCTGTAGTAGGGCAGCATCACGCCGCCGGAGCCCACGCGGATGCGCTTCGTCGCGCTGCCCAGCCGCGCCAGCATGACTTCGGGCGCGGGATTGCAGACGCCTTGCAGACCGTGGTGTTCGGCGCACCAGTAGCGGGTATAGCCGAGATCGTCGGCCATCTGGGCCAGTTCGACGGTCGCAGCCACGGCGTCGCGCGCGGTATGGCCGGCGATGACCGGGCTTTGGTCGAGCACCGACAGGCGCAGCTTGGGGCGGGGTTGGCTCATGGCAGGCAGGGTGGCGGATTACACGGGTTTGCGCGGCAGACGCTGGCCGATTGCGGTGACAAGCTCGCGCGCCAGCGAGAGCTTGTCCGCGCGCGGCAGGCGCGTCATGCCGTTGGCATCGAACAGCACGATCTCGTTGTCGTCGAGACCGAACGTGCGATGGCCGATATTGCCGACCAGCAGCGGCACGCCCTTGCGCTTGCGTTTCTGCTCGCCGTATTGCTCCAGGTTCTCGCTCTCGGCCGCAAAGCCGACGCAATAGGGGGCATCGGCACGGGCGGCCACGGCAGCCAGGATGTCCGGGTTCTGCACGAATTGCAGGGTCGGCGTGTCGGTGTCGTTGGCCTTCTTGAGCTTCTGCTGCGCGACCTCCGCGGGACGCCAATCCGCCACGGCGGCCACGGCGACGAACACGTCGACATCGCGCAGTTGCGCCATGACCGCGTCGTGCATCTGCTGGGCGCTGCGCACATCGGTGCGTGTGACGCCACGGGGCGTGTCGAGCGCGGTCGGGCCAGCCACCAGCAGTACCTCGGCACCCGCTTCACGTGCGGCGCGCGCGATCGAGAATCCCATCTTGCCCGACGACAGGTTCGTGATGCCGCGTACCGGATCGATCGCTTCGAACGTCGGGCCAGCCGTGATCAGCACGCGCTTTCCAGCCAGCGGTTTGGGCTGGAAGAACGCGATCAGATCTTCGACGAGTTCTTCCGGTTCGAGCATCCGCCCATCGCCGATTTCACCACAGGCCTGGTCGCCCGTGCCGGGGCCGAGAATCATGACCCCGTCGGCGCGTAGCTGCGCGGCATTGCGTTGCGTTGGCGCGGCAGCCCACATCTGCCGGTTCATCGCCGGTGCCACCAGCAGCGGGCATTCAC
This sequence comes from Cupriavidus sp. HY129, assembly GCF_059492215.1. Lineage (NCBI taxonomy): Bacteria > Pseudomonadati > Pseudomonadota > Betaproteobacteria > Burkholderiales > Burkholderiaceae > Cupriavidus > Cupriavidus sp. HY129. The sequence goes on along the minus strand of NZ_CP083254.1, from coordinate 2,857,589 downwards.
GCGCGATGCACAGCGTGGTCAGCAGGTCGTCGCAGAGGCCGTTGGCCACCTTGGCGAGGAAATCGGTCGATGCTGGCGCGATCAGGATGGCGTCCGCCTCTCGTGAGAGGTCGATATGCGCCATGTTGTTGTCGATGCGGGCGTCCCATTGGGAGAGGAACACCGGGCGTCCGGAGAGCGCCTGCATCGTGACAGGCGTGATGAAGTGCGTTGCCGCTTCGGTCATCGCCACCTGCACCGTGGCGCCAGCCTTGGTGAGCAGTCGGACCAGCTCGGCTGACTTGTAGCAGGCGATGCCGCCAGTCAGACCAAGGACGATGTGCTTGCCGCGCAAATCCATGGGGAGAGCTCTTCAGGGAGACGGGAGTCTGCGCATGATACCGCTGGGAGAGGCGACGCGCTGGAAGGGATAGTTGGCTGGCGCCCTCTCCCGTTTGTGGGAGAGGGGCGTATGACAGGCGTCAGTGACGTCGCACGCGCCGCAGCTCGTCGACGATCAGCAGGATCGCCCCGAGCGTGATCGCGCAGTCCGCCACGTTGAATGCCGGGAAATGCGTGTTACGAAGATGGAAGTCCAGGAAGTCGATCACGTGGCCGTGGATGATCCGGTCGACCACATTGCCCACGGCACCACCAAGAATCAGCGATACCGCCAGGCAAAACAGCTTCTGTCCGGTATGGCGATAGAGCAGCCAGATGATGAACGCGCCGACTACCACGCCCAGCAGCGTGAAGAACCAGCGCTGCCACCCGCCCGCATCCGCCAGGAAGCTGAACGCAGCGCCCTTGTTATAGACCAGCACCAGGTTGAAGAAGCTGGTGACCGGGCGCGACTCGCCGTACTGGAACGAGCGCGTGATCACCACCTTGAAGAACTGGTCGATCATCACCACCAGCAGGGCAAAGGCCATCCACAGCCACGGCGTGACGTTGCTGCTGGTGCCCTTGCTCTTGCCGCGGGCCGGCGTCGAACGCGTCGAACGAGTGGACGATGCCATCAGGCGTGGCTCCTGTGTTCACCGGCGCCGAACAGGTTGCTGTCGCAGCGGCCGCAGATCGTCGGATGCTCGGGGTTGTGGCCCACGTCGGCGCGGTAGTGCCAGCAACGCTCGCACTTGGCGTGCTGCGAAGGCGTGACCGTCACCAGCAGGTCGCCGCCTTCTGGCGCCGGCGTGACCTTGGCGGCCGACGTCAGCAGCACGAAGCGCAGGTCGTCTTCCAGGCTCTGCAGCGCGGCCAGCACCGGACCGCCCGCGGCGATCGTGACTTCCGCCTGCAGCGACGAACCGATGTCGCCTTCCACGCGCACGGCTTCGAGCTGGCGCGTGACTTCGGCGCGCACGGTACGGATCTCGTGCCACTTCTGCAACAGCGTGTCGCCGTCGTCCACCGACGGGATCGCATAGTACGTGCTCGTGAAGATGGTGTCCTTGTGCTCGGTGCCGTGGGCAAAGATCTGCCATGCTTCCTCGGCCGTGAACGTCAGGAACGGCGCCATCCAGTGCAGCATCGCCTGGGTGATGTGATACAGCGCGTTCTGCGCGCCACGGCGAGCCTTCGAGTCAGCGGCCGTGGTGTACAGGCGGTCCTTCAGTACGTCCAGGTAGAAGCCGCCGAGGTCCTCGGAGCAGAACGTCTGCAGTTTGGCGACGACCGGGTGGAACTCGTAGGCCTGGTAGTGCGACAGCACCTCCTTCTGCAGGCGGTCGGTCAGCGCCACGGCGTAGCGGTCGATCTCGAGCCATTCCGACGCCGGCAGCGCGTGCTTGGCGTGGTCGTAGTCGGTCAGGTTGGCCAGCAGGAAGCGCAGCGTGTTGCGGATGCGGCGATAGCCTTCCACCACGCGCTTCAGGATTTCGTCGGAGATCGACAGCTCGCCCGAATAGTCGGTCGATGCCACCCACAGGCGAATGATCTCGGCGCCCATCTTGTTCGAGATGTCCTGCGGCGACACTGTATTGCCGACCGACTTCGACATCTTCCGGCCTTCGCCGTCGACCGTGAAGCCGTGCGTCAGCAGTGCCTTGTAGGGCGGCTTGCCATAGAGCATCGACGCGGTCAGCAGCGACGAGTGGAACCAGCCGCGATGCTGGTCCGAGCCTTCCAGATAGAGGTCGGCAAGGCGGCCATCCGGCAGGTCGGCGGCAGGATCGTACAGCTCGTCACGGTGCGAGCCGCGGATCACGGTCCAGTGCGTGGTGCCCGAGTCGAACCACACGTCGAGCGTGTCGCGGTTCTTCTCGTACTGCGCGGCTTCGTCGCCGAGCAGGTCCTTCGGGTCGAGCGTCTGCCACGCCTCGATACCGTGCTTCTCCACAAGCTTGGCCACTTCCTCGAGCAGCTGGGGCGTGCGCGGGTGCAGGGCGCCCGTTTCCTTGTGGATGAAGAAGGCCATCGGCACGCCCCACTGGCGCTGGCGCGAGAGCGTCCAGTCCGGGCGGTTGGCGATCATGTTGTGCAGGCGCTGCTTGCCCCACGCCGGGTAGAACTCGGTGGCCTCGATGCCAGCCAGCGCGGTTTCGCGCAGCGTCGGGCCGTTGTCCACCGGGTCCACGTCCATGCCCGCGAACCACTGCGACGTGGCGCGGTAGATGATCGGCGTCTTGTGACGCCAGCAGTGCATGTAGCTGTGCTCGTACTTGTGCGAGTTGAACAGGTTGCCCGACTCGCGCAGCACCTCGACGATCTTCGGATTGGCATCCCAGATCGACAGGCCGCCGAACAGCGGCAGCGTGCTGGCGTAGACGCCATCGCCCATCACGGGGCTGATGATGTCCGAATCCGGCATGCCGTGCGCCTTGCACGACTGGAAGTCTTCCACGCCGTAGGCCGGCGCCGAGTGGACGATGCCGGTACCGGTGTCGGTGGTCACGTAGTCGCCCAGGTAGACCGGCGACGTACGGACGTAGCCGGCATCCATTTTCGCCAGCGGGTGGTGGAAGCGCACTTCGGTCAGCGCGTCACCGCGCGCGGTGGCAACGATCGTGCCTTCCAGCGCGTAGGTCTTGAGTTGTTCCTCGACGCGATCCTTGGCCAGGATCAGGAAGCCACGCGGCGTGTCGACCAGCGCGTATTCCACCTCCGGGTGCATGTTCAGCGCCTGGTTCGACGGGATCGTCCACGGGGTGGTGGTCCAGATCACGATCCAGCCCGGCTTGCCTTCGAGCTGGGCCAGCGGCACATGGAATGCGTGAGCGATCTTGTCGGTCTCGGCGAACGGGAAGCCGACGTCGATCGACAGGTCGACCTTGTCCTTGTACTCGACCTCCGCCTCGGCCAACGCCGAGCCGCAGTCAAAGCACCAGTTGACCGGCTTCAGGCCGCGGAACACGTAGCCGCGCTCCATGATCTTGCCCAGCGCGCGAAGCTCGTCGGCCTCGTTGCTGAAGTTCATGGTCAGGTACGGGTTCTCCCAGTCGCCGAGCACGCCCAGACGCTCGAAGTCCTTGCGCTGGCGGGCGATCTGCTCGGTGGCGTAGGCACGCGCCTTCGACTGGACTTCCTGCACCGGGAGACCCTTGCCGAACTGCTTTTCGATCTGGATCTCGATCGGCATGCCGTGGCAGTCCCAGCCCGGCACGTAGACGGCGTCCAACCCGGTCAGGCCGCGCGCCTTGATGATCATGTCCTTCAGGACCTTGTTGACTGCGTGGCCGATGTGGATATCGCCATTGGCGTACGGCGGGCCGTCATGCAGCACGAACTTCTTGGCGCCATGGCGGGCGGCGCGGATCTTCTTGTAGAGCTGCTTGTCCTGCCATTGCTTGACCCATTGCGGCTCGCGCTTGGGCAGATCGCCGCGCATCGGGAACGGGGTATCCAGCAGATTGACCGGATACTTGCTTTTTTCAGGCTTGGCGCGTTTGTCGTCGGACATGGTTGATTCTCAAGGCAATTCGGTAGGGCGCGGCGCGTGCATGACCACCGCGCGTGTCATTCGGGGTGAGGCAGGGCGGGTCCCGGCCGCGGCTCGTTGATCGAGCGCGCTGCCGGCCGCTAGCTAATTCGGTCGGTGGCGGAGGTGGCGAAGTCGCGCCGGCCGGCATCCGGCGCGGTCTGGCCAAAGAATGCGCGCGCGTCGGCGGCGTCCTTGGCGATGGCCGCGGTCAGCGCTTCGAGCGTGTCATAGCGCTTCTCGTCACGCAGCTTCTTCATGAATTCCACCCGTATCAGCTTACCGTACAGGTTTTCGTTGAAGTCGAAGAGGTGCACTTCCAGCAGCACGCGGCCGGCGTCCTCGACGGTCGGCCGCACGCCGATGCTGGCCACGCCTTGCACCGGATGGTCGGCAATGCCATGCACCTGCACTACGAAGATGCCGTTCACGGCCGGGCGCTTGTGCGAGATCCGCAGGTTCAGCGTCGGAAACCCGAGGTCACGGCCGAGCTTGCGCCCATGGATCACGTGGCCGCTGATCGCGTAGCCGTGGCCGAGCAGCCGGCGCGCATGTTCCAGGTCGCCACCGGCCAGTGCCTGGCGCACGGCGGAGCTGGAGATGCGGATGCCGCCTTCGGAGACCGATCCCATCTGCTCGACATCGAAACCGAACTGCCGGCCGGCCTCCTGCAGATAAGAGAAGTCGCCGGCGCGCTTGGCGCCGAAGCGGAAGTCGTCGCCAACCAGCACCCATCGGGCGTGCAGGCCGTGCCAGAGCACGTTCTCGACGAAAGCCTGAGGTGACTGGGCGGCGAAATGCGCGTTGAAATGCTCCACCACCACGCGATCCACGCCGTTGCGGCGCAGCGCGTCAAGCTTGTCGCGCAGCAGGGCAATACGGGTGGGAGCGTGCTCGGGGGCGAAGAATTCGCGCGGATGCGGCTCGAATGTCATCACGCACAGCGGCAGGCCGCGTGCATCGGCGGCCGCGCGGGCGCGCGCGAGCAACGACTGGTGGCCGCGATGCACACCGTCGAAATTGCCGATGGTAAGCGCGCAAGGCGCCCGGCTTTCGGCATTGGGCAGACCGCGGAAGACTTTCACGAGGACGGCGGACGAGCGTTTTTGGGAAAGGGGGCATTATAAGGCGAACCACCGGTTTGCCGCCCGAAAAGCCTGCCGGCCGACCAATTTGACGCCGGTCTGGCGCGCGCTTTCGACACACGTCCCCCACAAACGTGGTGCTTTTGACAAATTTGTGGGTTATTGGGGTGCCTCGCAATGGCGCGGCGCCGCAAAAATCGGCATGATATGCCCCACTTGCAACAAAATTGCGCGATTTCTGCAACATCGGCAGACTTGTCTGATGCCAGTTGCAGCGACGAAGTACGTCGCCTTACGTGCCACGCCACACTTGAACGCGCTGCTCAACAAGATCCTGCCCCCGCCCGGGCCGCAACTGGACACCGAAACGCGAGCCAAGCTGCTCGTCACCGTTCATCGTGTCTCCCCCACGGGCATTGCATCCTCGGCCCTGCTGCCGGGACTGACCGCGTACACGTTCTGGAACGAAGCCAACCACGTGGCGCTGGTGATCTGGTGCGCCATCATGCTGCTGCTGACCATCGGCGGGATGTGGTTCTACCTCGGGTTCCAGCGCGATATGGGCAGGTTGAGCCGCTCGGCGCACACGCGCAAGTGGTGGAACAACATGCGCGCCATCGCGTTCCTGACGGGACTGACCTGGGGCAGTTCGGCGCTGCTGCACCTGTATTCGTCGTCCGTGGTGTTTTCGAGCGTGCTGTATCTGCTGACGCTGGGCGTGCTCGCGGGCGGCGCCACGTCGCAGTCGCCCATCCCATCGAACCTGGTCTTTGCCGGCGTGCCGATCCTTGTGCCGAATGTGCTGCTGGCCGACTTTGCCTTTCCGGGCCATGGCACCTATGTGCAATTGCTGCTGGCTATCTATGCGCTGATGCTGGCCCGGCATTCGCTGAATCTGCAGCACACGTTGGTGCGCGCCATCCAGCTCGAATCCGAAAGCCGCCGGCTCGCCAAGCAGTTTCAGGAAGAGAAGGAACGGGCACTTCATGCCAGTGAGGAGAAGTCCCGCTTCCTGGCGGCCGCGAGTCACGACCTGCGCCAGCCTGTTCATGCCCTGGTGATGCTGGTCGAAGCGTTGCGTGCGCGCAACCAATCGAGTTCGCTCCACCCGCTCGTCGAGCAGGTGGCCGCCGGGACGCAGACTATCGATCTGCTGTTCCGGTCCCTGCTTGACCTGTCCAAGCTTGAGGGGCGCAAGGTGTTGCCGACGCTGGAGCCATGCGAACTCAATTCGCTGATCCATGACGTGATGAGCCAGTTCGCTGCTGATGCGCGCGAAAGCGGTCTGACGCTGACGCCACGCGTGCCTGACGAACTGTTCGCCATGGCCGAGCCGGTGCTGTTGCGGCGGGCGCTGTTCAACCTCGTGCAGAACGCGCTGCGCTATACGAAGCGCGGCGGCATTCTGGTGACCGCGCGACAGCGCCGCAAGCACGTGCGGCTGGAGGTCTGGGACACCGGTGCGGGCATCACGCCCGAGCACCTGCCCGAGATCTTCTCGCCGTACTACCAGGTTCACAATCCGCAGCGCGATCCGTCGCAGGGTCTTGGTCTGGGGCTCGCGATCTTCCGGGAGTGCGTGCGTCTGATGCGCGGGACTTACGGCGTGCGCTCGGTGCCGGGCAAGGGATCGGTATTCTGGTTCGCGCTGGCGCCGGTGCCCGAGGAGACCGTAGCCAGTGTTCGGGCGATGCGGGCAAATGCGCAGGCGGAAGAAGCGCGGCACGATCGCTTGCGTGGCACCGTGCTGGTGGTCGATGACGATAGCCAGATTCGCAAGGCGTGGATCGCGTTGATGGAAGCCTGGGGCATTCGCGTGGCATGTGCCGCGCACGGGGGAGAGGCCGACCGACTCTTCGCCAAGGGTCTCAAGCCGGACATCATCTTCTGTGACCTGCGCTTGCCCGGCAACGAGAACGGGCTCGATTTGCTGGAGCGCTGGCAGACCTCGCAGCCTCAGGCTCGCAGTGCGCTGCTGACGGGCGATCTGAAGTCCGCGGCGCTGCAGGCCGCCGAGGAGGCAGGCTACTTTGTCCTGCCGAAACCGGTGGACCCGGCGAACCTGCGCATGTTGCTGCGTCGCTGGTTGCCCACGGCATGAACGCATGAATGACAACGCCGCCCTTGAGGCGGCGTTGTCATTCATGCGTGGCGATGTTCACTGCCTCACTGGCGCAGGCGGAAACGCTCCATGCGCGACATGACCTGCATGCGCGTGCGCACGCCCAGCCGTTGCAGGATGGCCGAGACGTGTTCCTTGACGGTGTTCTCGGTCAGCCCCAGCTTGCGGGCGATGACCTTGTTCGGCAGTCCTTCGAGCACCAGCGCGAGCACCGAGCCCTGGCGCGGCGTGAGGCCGAGTTCGGCCGGCGTGACGGGAATGCCGTGGGCAGGGCCGAACGATTGCGATCGGCCGGACAGGGCCTCATCGGATGGGAAACTGGTGTCGCCGGCCAGGACCTTGCGCACGGCCGCAGTGAACGCGTTGGCGTCCAGATGCTTGCCGACGAAACCGCAGGCCGATAGCGCGCGGGCGCGGCCCACGATCTCGGGTGTGGCCTCCGCCGACATGAAGATGAAGCGGGCGCCCGGGATCACGCTCTTGAACGACTGCATGGCATCGAAGCCAGTACCATCGTTCAGCCAGATGTCGAGCAGCACGATATCGGGACGGAGCCCCTGGTTCAGGGAGTGGAGGGCTTCCTTGGCGCTGCCAGCGGAATGAACGGCGACGTCGGGCATCACTTCCGCCAGGAAGGCGGTTGTGCCCGAGAGCGCCATAGGATGATCATCGACCACCAACAAAGTCGGTGCAGCGTTCAACATGCGTATTCCCGTCTAAGTTCCCATTTCGCCCTTGTTGTCACCGTCTTTTTGTGTCGCGGCGCGTGGGCGTAGGGCCCACTCTAACAGAGCGGGTTGCGCGTCACAATCCATCACACGGGGGTACCGGGATTGGTGGGCGCGCCTGTTTTTGTTGCCCCATGTGCGTTTGGCGGTAATTAAGTACCTAATGCGCATGGTTTGCAAGTGTTTGCACCACAGCTTGGTAGAATCGCGGCGATGAAGAATATTGTGATATTGATTTCCGGGCGTGGCTCCAACATGGAAGCGATCGTCCGGGCCTGCGCCGCCGAGAAATGGCCGGCGCGCGTGGCAGCGGTACTGTCGAACCGCCCCGATGCCTCGGGCCTGCAGTTCGCCTCGCGCCACGGTATTGCCACCGGTGTGGTGGACCACAAGCAGTTTTCCGGACGTGAGAGTTTCGACGCCGCGATGCAGGACGCCATCGACGTCTACCAGCCCGACCTCGTCGTGCTGGCAGGCTTCATGCGGATCCTGACGCCTGGCTTCGTCGAGCATTACGCCGGGCGAATGCTCAACATCCATCCGTCGCTGCTGCCGAGCTTCCCCGGCTTGCATACGCACAGGCAGGCGCTGGAGGCGGGCGTCAAGCTGCATGGCGCGACGGTGCATTTCGTGACGCCAGAGCTCGATCATGGACCGATCGTGTTGCAGGCGGCACTTGATGTTCTGCCTGGCGACACACCGGAGTCGCTGGCCGATCGTTTGCTCGATAGCGAACATGTCATTTACCCGCGCGCTGTGCGCTGGTTCGTCGAAGACCGTCTGCACGTGCAGGACGGTGTCGTTCAAGTAGTTCAACCGGCCGAGCCCCAATGGTTCATGGCCATCTCGCCCCAAGCGGCAGGAAAACAGCCATGAGTCGCAATCCCGCAACTTCCCAGGACAATCGTCAGCGCTCGCGTCCGAGCAAAGGCAAGGCCAGCCCGATCCGCAAGTCGCCCAACGCCCGGCAGCAGGGCGCTGACGGCGCGTCGCGCACGCCCGGCGGCCTGCAGGCTTTCCATCTGCAACATATCGACCGCCTGCTCGGCAAGGTGCTGTTGTTCGCGCGCCCGTCCGACGCGGTGGTCAGCCATTACTTCCGCGAAAATAGCAAACTTGGTCATCGTGACCGGGGCATCATCGCCGAAGCAATTTTTGCAGTGTTGCGCCGACGCGTCGAATTTGGTCAATTTGCCGAAAGTGGCACAGGTTCGGCCACGCGTCGCCTCGGGCTGCTGGGCCTGGCCGCGACGCTCGGCCGCGATGTGCTTTCGCCGTTCCTTCATCCCGACGAAGCTGTCTGGCTCGACCGCCTGACCACGATCGAGCGCTCCAGCCTGGCGCCACGCGTGCGCGCCAACCTGCCCGAGTGGCTGTATGACGATCTGGTGGCGCGTCATGGCGAGGCATTTACTGCTGCGCTTGGCGATGCCTGGCTGCGTCCCGCGCCGCTCGACCTGCGCGTGAACACCGCCAAGCTGTCGCGTGAAGAGGCACTGGCCGAACTCCAGACTGCCGGTATCGCCGCCGAACTGGCCCCGATGGCGCCGGCTGGCATCCGCCTCAAGGGCAAGCCCGCGTTGAACCAGCTCCCGCTGTTCATCAACGGTGGCGTGGAAGTGCAGGATGAGGGCAGTCAGCTGCTGTGCCATCTGCTTGCGCCGCGTCGCGGCGAGATGGTGGTCGACTTCTGCGCGGGCGCTGGCGGCAAGACGCTGGCGCTGGGCGTGGCCATGCGTTCGACTGGGCGGCTCTATGCATTCGATGTGTCGGAGAAGCGCCTGGCCAATCTGAAGCCGCGTCTGGCTCGTAGCGGCCTGTCGAACGTGCACCCGGTGCTGATCGACTCCGAGCGCGATGCCAAGGTCAAGCGCCTGGCCGGCAAGATCGATCGTGTGCTGGTGGACGCGCCTTGCAGCGGCCTGGGTACCCTGCGACGCAATCCCGATCTGAAGTGGCGCCAGACGCCGGAATCGGTTGTGGAACTCACAGCGAAGCAGGCGGCCATCCTCGATGCCGCGGCGAAGCTGGTGAAGGGCGGCGGACGTGTCGTGTACGCCACGTGCAGCGTGCTGGAGGCCGAAAACGAGGCGATCATCCGTGATTTCCTGGCATCCCACGAGAATTTCCGCCTTGTGCCGGTGGGCGAAGTGCTGGCCGAGCAGAAGATCGAGGTGCCGGAGTTGCCGGCGGAAGGCGGCATGTTGGCGCTTTATCCGCATATCCATCAGACCGATGGCTTCTTCGCCGCGGTGTTGGAGCGCACGCGCTGATGGCGGATGGCACGCTGATGAACCCCGATACGCTCGCCGAGCTGAAACGTTCGCACGCGATGTTCGGCAAGATGGTTCAGGACCTGATCCACGATGCGGGCGGCCCGGGGTTTTTCTGGCAGATCGGGGTACTGGCCATTTGCCTGTTGATCGCGTGGCCGCTGTCGCGGCGCGTGGTCAAGCGGCTGGAGGTTCGCCACCAGTCGGCAAGCTTCTCGCTGCGCATGGCCGCGGTCAGTCTGGAGCGGGCGGTGTTCCCACTCATCAGCTGGCTGCTGGTGTCGGTGGCGCGTTTCTCGCTGGAGTCGCTGATCCCGATCAGCGTTCTCCGGCTGGCGCTGGTGCCGCTGTTCGGCATCACCTCGTTGTATGTGACGTTCTACATCCTCCGCCGCGTAATTTCGGGACATGGCCAGCTTCACGGCATGCTTGTGCTGGTGGAGAAGGTACTGACAACCCTGACGTGGATCGCCATGGGTTTGTACGTGCTTGGCGTGCTGCCGGACGTGGTCGCATGGATGCGGGACGTGCGGTTCTCGATTGGCGGCAAGCAACATATCAACCTGGCCGATTCGCTGATGGCAATGGTCTGGATTCTCCTGACCGTGCTGGTGGCGATGTGGTTTGGTTCGTGGCTGGAAGAGCGCCTGATGCGCGCGACCACGCTCGATTCGAATCTGAAGGTCGTGCTGACGCGCATCACCAAGGCGCTGCTGTTGCTGGTGTCGCTGCTGCTGAGCCTGTCGCTGGTGGGCATCGACCTGACTGTGCTCTCGGTGTTTGGTGGCGCACTGGGCGTCGGCCTCGGTCTTGGCCTGCAGAAGATCGCCAGCAACTACATATCGGGCTTCATCATCCTGCTCGATCGCTCGGTCAAGCTTGGCGACCAGATCACGGTCGACAAGTACACCGGCATCGTGTCGCAGATTCGCACACGCTACACCGTTGTGCGCAATGGTGACGGCGAGACGCTTGTGCCGAATGAGCAACTTGTGGCCCAGTCGGTGCAGAACCATTCGTTCTCTGGAACGAATGTGCGCGTGGCCACCCGGGTGCAAGCGGACTATGCCGCCGATCCGGAAATGGTGATCGGATTGCTGCAGGATTGTGTGCGCAATTTGCCACGTGTGCTAGAAACGCCGGCACCCGCCGCGTTCCTGGTGATGTTTGCCGACAGCGGCATCGAGTACGAAACTGCCGTCTACATCGCGGATCCACAGAACGGCAAGCTCGGCGTGCAGTCGGCGATGAATCGGGCCATCTGGCGCGCGTTTCACGAAAATGGCATTTCGATCCCATATCCGCAGCGCGAGGTGCGGATGCTGAATCCGACGACGCCACTTGTCGTGGCGGATGCCGCACAGAATTGAACGTTTCCCGCGCCAGCCTCTCAAAGTCGGGGAAAAAGCGGATGTCTGACCCGCGTCGATCCGGTAGAATATCGGGCTGAACGCGGGTTGCAGACCAACCCGTCAGCCCCACTTCCAGACAACCGCCAGATTGCAGCGGTTCGTGCCTCGGCCCGGCTCCTGCCACCTACGCAGGATTGCGCCAGAAAGCTATCGCAATCGTTGAATTTGCAGTCTTTTTTCTGCGCGTTTGGTGCGTTGCATGGTAGTGCCGCACTGCATCCCTCGTTTTTTAGACGGAGAACACAGTTTGTTCGACTCAATTCTTGATTGGGCCGCCAACGGCCTCGCCAACTGGTCCTGGTGGGAGATCGTGATCTACACGCTCGTGATGACGCACATCACGATCGCCGGCGTGACCATTTTCCTGCACCGCTGCATGGCGCACCGGTCGCTGGACCTGCATCCGATCGCCCAGCATTTCTTCCGTTTCTGGCTGTGGATGACCACGGGCATGGTGACCAAGGAGTGGACCGCGATTCACCGCAAGCACCACGCCAAGTGCGAAACCGAAGACGATCCGCACAGCCCGCAGACCCGCGGCATCCGCAAGGTGCTGCTGGAAGGCGCGGAGCTGTATCGCGCCGAGGCCAAGAATAAGGAAACCATCACCAAGTTCGGCCACGGCACGCCCGATGACTGGATCGAGCGCAATCTGTACTCGCGCTTCTCCTGGCAAGGCGTGGCGCTGATGCTGATCATCGACCTGGCCCTGTTCGGCCTGGTCGGCATGTCCGTGTGGGCAGTGCAGATGCTCTGGATCCCGATCCATGCGGCCGGCATCATCAACGGCCTGGGCCACTACTGGGGCTATCGCAACTACGACTGCGAAGACGCATCGACCAACGTGTCGCCGTGGGGCTTCATCATCGGTGGTGAAGAGCTGCACAACAACCACCACACGTACCCGACGTCGGCCAAGTTCTCGATCAAGTGGTACGAGATCGACGTGGGCTGGTGGTACATCCGCGCGATGCAGTCGGTGGGCCTGGCCAAGGTCAAGAAGACCCCGCCCAAGGCTCGCCTGGTGGAGGCCCGTCCGGTGGATCACAACACGCTGGAAGCGATCATCGCTAACCGCTACGACGTGATGGCCCGCTACGCCAAGACGCTGAAGTCCGCCTACAAGGATGAACTGCGCAAGCACAAGGAAGGCAATACGCCCGAGTACTCGAGCTTCAAGCCGGCCCGCAAGTGGTTCCACCGCGAGGAAACCAAGCTGGCTGCGCCGCAACGTCAGCAATTGGCGACCATCGTCGAGCAAAACAAGATGCTGAGCACGTTCGTGGAAATGCGCCGCGAACTGGCTGTGATCTGGGGCCGCTCGAACCTGACGCGCGAGCAACTGCTGGCTCAGCTGCAGGCCTGGTGCCATCGCGCCGAAGCCAGCGGCATCCAGGCGCTGCAGGAGTTTTCGCTGCGCCTGCGCCGGTACGCCTGATACAATCGCCGACGCGCCCGTCATGGCTATAAAGCCCCGCCCCAGGCGGGGCTTTTCTTTTGGCTAAACTTCTCCATGTGATGGCACAGACCGCGCGTCCACAGCGCGGCAGCCAACGGTGCGCCGAGGAGTACTGCAGAGATGACCCCACAAACGATCAAGAGCGTCGAGTTCGAGAAGCCGAACCTGACGGACCCTGACGCGGCCGCCGGTGGTAGCTGCGTCGCGCACGCCTGGGCCAAGGTGCCCCCGGCGCTGACACCCGATGAGCGCCAGGCGCTCAAGTCCCGCATTCGCAAGTTGCTGAAAGAGCGCAATGCGGTGCTGGTGGCGCATTACTACGTCGATGCCGACCTGCAGGATCTTGCCGAGGAAACCGGCGGCTGCGTGTCCGATTCGCTGGAGATGGCCCGTTTCGGGCGCGATCACGAGGCCAAGACGCTCGTGGTGGCCGGCGTGCGATTCATGGGCGAGACCGCCAAGATCCTGAGCCCCGAGAAGACGATCCTGATGCCGGATCTGGACGCCACCTGCTCGCTGGACCTGGGCTGCCCGGCCGACGATTTCGCGGCATTTTGTGATGCGCACCCGGATCGCACCGTGGTGGTCTATGCCAACACCAGCGCGGCGGTGAAGGCGCGCGCCGACTGGATGGTGACGTCGAGCATTGGCCTGAAGATCGTCGAGCATCTGCACGCGCGCGGCGAGAAGATCCTGTGGGCACCGGACAAGCATCTGGGCAGCTACATCCAGCAGCAGACCGGCGCCGATATGCTGCTGTGGCAGGGCTCGTGCCTGGTGCACGACGAGTTCAAGGGTATCGAACTCGATCTGCTGCGCCGCGAGCATCCGAAGGCCAAGATCCTGGTCCACCCGGAATCGCCGGCCAACGTGGTTGCGCAGGCTGATGTGGTTGGCTCGACCAGCCAGCTGATCGCCGCGGCCCAGCAGTTGGACGCCAACGAATTCATCGTCGCCACCGATAACGGCATCCTGCACAAGATGCGCATGGCCGCGCCGGGCAAGATGTTCATCGAGGCTCCGACCGCCGGCAACAGCGCCACCTGCAAGAGTTGCGCGCATTGCCCATGGATGGCCATGAATGCGCTGACCAACCTGGCCGAAGTCCTCGAGACCGGCCGCAACGAAATTCACGTCGACGCCGACATCGGACGACGCGCCGTAACGTGTATCAACCGGATGCTCGATTTCGCCGCGCAGCAGAAAGCCAATGTTCGCCCCGCAGCCGATCTCGCCAAGGAATCGGCACTGTTCAGCGGAGTCGGCCCGGCATGAGCGTGAACTCTGTATTCGATAGCTACGGCCCTGCGCTGCGTGTGGCGCTGGCCGCCAACGTCAAGGCAGCGATTGCCGAGGATGTGGGGACTGGTGACCTGACCGGTCTGCTGGTGCCGGCCGACAAGCCCGTGCACGCCCGCGTGATTGTTCGCGAAGCTGCGGTGCTGTGTGGTCGCCCGTGGTTCGACGCCTGCATGCAAGCCATCGATGAGAGGCTGCTGGTGACGTGGCAAAAGGAAGAGGGCGCGCGTCTGGCGCCGGACGACGTGGTCTGCGAAATCGCCGGGCCGGCACGCGCGTTGCTGACCGCCGAGCGGCCATCGTTGAATTTCCTGCAACTGCTCTCCGGCGTGGCGTCGGCCACCCGCCGTTACGCCGATCTGATCGCCGATACGCGCGCACGCGTGCTCGATACGCGCAAGACGCTGCCGGGCCTGCGTCTTGCGCAGAAGTATGCGGTGAGGGTCGGGGGTGGGGAGAATCAGCGCCTGGCCTTGTACGACGGCATCCTGATCAAGGAGAACCACATCGCGGCGGCGGGCGGTATCGCGGCGGCGATGGAAGCGGCACTGGCGCTCGGCACCGAGGCTTCAATCCAGATCGAGGTCGAATCGATCGCCGAACTGGAAGAGGCGCTGGCGGCAGGCGCGAAGTCCGTGCTGATCGACAACTTCTCGCTCGAAATGATGCGCGAGGCCGTGACGATCAACCGTGAGCGCGCGCTGCTCGAGGTGTCGGGCGGGGTGAACTACGAAACGATTCGCCGCTTCGCCGAAACCGGCGTCGACCGGATCTCGGTCGGCGCCCTCACCAAGGATGTGCGCGCGACCGATTTCTCGCTGCGCATCGTCGGCTGAGCCTGGTCCTGGGCTGTCGCCGGAGGTTCAGACCTTCCTGCGGCTTGCCGCACGGCCCGTCAGCGGTTGCAGCACGGTAGGCAGCGCCTTCGGCAGCGTTTCCGGATAGTCACGGCTAAAATGCAGGCCACGGCTTTCGTGGCGTGAATAGGCGCTGTCGACGATCAGCGATGCCACTTCCACCAGGTTGCGTAATTCCAACAGATCGCGGGTAACGCGGAAATTCGCGTAGTACTCGGCGATCTCCTCGCGCAGCATGCCGATCCGGTGCTGCGCGCGCTCCAGCCGCTTGTCGGTGCGCACGATGCCGACGTAGTTCCACATCAGGCGGCGCAGCTCATCCCAGTTGTGCGAGACGACGACTTCCTCGTCGGCATCCGATACGCGGCTCTCATCCCAGGCCGGCAGCGTGATGTCCGGCGCGTCGGCCTTGCCTTGCGAGGCAATGTCCGCAGCCGCGGCACGGCCGATCACCATGCATTCGAGCAGCGAGTTCGACGCCAGGCGGTTGGCGCCGTGCAGACCCGTGCAGCCCGTCTCGCCAACCGCGTAGAGATTGCCGAGATCGGTGCGGCCCGCCGTATCGGTGACCACGCCACCACAGGTGTAGTGCGCGGCCGGCACCACGGGAATCGGCTCGCTCGCGATATCGATGCCGAGTTCCAGGCAGCGGGCGTAGATCGTCGGGAAGTGTTCCTTGAGGAACGATACGGGCTGATGCGTGATGTCGAGATACACGCAATCCAGGCCGCGTTTTTTCATTTCGAAGTCGATGGCGCGAGCTACCACGTCACGCGGCGCCAGTTCGGCGCGGTCGTCATGCTCGGGCATGAAGCGCGTGCCATCCGGCAGCCTCAGCAGGCCGCCTTCGCCGCGCACGGCTTCCGAGATCAGGAACGACTTCGCGTAGGGGTGATAGAGGCAGGTCGGATGAAACTGGATGAATTCCATGTTCGACACCCGGCAGCCCGCGCGCCAGGCCATGGCGATGCCGTCGCCGGTAGCCGTGTCGGGGTTGGTCGTATAGAGATAGACCTTGCCCGCGCCGCCGGCGGCCAGCACCGTATGCGTGGCTGTGAGCGTGCGCACTTCGCCCGTTTCCGCATCGAGCACGTACAGGCCATAGCAACGGTTGCCGGGCAAGCCGAGCTTGGCGGACGTGATCAGGTCGACTGCGAACTGGTCTTCGAGGATCGTGATGTTCGGATGCTGGCGGGCCTGCTCGGCCAGCGTGGTCACCACCGCATGGCCGGTGGCGTCGGCAACGTGGATGATGCGGCGACGGCTATGCCCGCCTTCGCGGGTGAGGTGGAAGCCGAGTTCGGCCTGTTCGTCGCGCGTGAACGGCACCCCGCGGTCGATCAGCCATTGGATCGCTTCGCGGCCATGCTCCACGATAAAGCGCGTCGCTTCCTCGTCGCAAAGGCCTGCACCTGCAACCAGCGTGTCCTGCGTGTGTTCGTCGTGACTATCGCCCGAGTCGAGCACCGCGGCGATGCCGCCCTGGGCCCAATCGCTTGCCCCCGTTGTCATGGCGCGTTTGCTGAGGATGACAACCCGGTGGGTATCGGCAAGCTGCAAAGCGACGGTAAGGCCGGCCAGCCCGCTGCCGACGATCGCGACGTCGTAGTTCATGGTGCAGGGATCGCGCGAGCGCGAAAGAGCGTTGGGGGAAAGCTCGCAAGTCTACACCCACCCGCACCAGACTGTTACACCTTCCCCTTGGCCGGCAAGGTTTGGCGGCGATTGCCGGACGGTCGCCCAGAAACAAAAAGCCCCGCAAGTGCGGGGCTTTTGGCTGAAGACCGTAGATCAATTACTTGATCTTGGTTTCCTTGTAAGGCACATGCTTACGGGCGACGGGATCGAACTTCGAGATCTCCATCTTTTCCGGCATGGTGCGCTTGTTCTTGGTGGTCGTGTAGAAATGACCGGTACCTGCGGTCGATTCCAGCTTGATCTTGTCGCGTCCGCCTTTGCTGGCCATGGTGTACTCCTAATTAGACTTCGCCGCGTGCGCGCAGGTCTGCGAGCACGGCGTCGATGCCTTTCTTGTCGATCAGGCGCAGACCGGCGTTCGAGACGCGCAGGCTCACCCAGCGGTTTTCCGATTCAACGAAGAAGCGGCGGTTCTGCAGGTTGGGCAGAAAACGGCGCTTGGTCTTGTTGTTTGCGTGGGAAACGTTGTTGCCGACCATCGGCGCTTTCCCGGTCACTTGACAGACGCGTGCCATGAAGCACTCCTAAATCTTATTCGTGGACAATGTTCGCAACAGATCAACAAAAGGCGCGCGGGCCCGGACTGCAGCGGATTGGTACTTCAGCGAAACGAACATTATAGACCGGAAACGAGCGACGAATCAATGCCTTCCGACAGATTCGGAAGCGGGCCGTTGCATCGTGCTGCTTGCGTCACGTCATGGGCTGACGGATGGGCCGGTCATGTTCTGCCGTCGACCGGAGATCGACGGGGCCCACAATGTAACGGCCCCGGCGAGTGCTGTCCAGTCTCTTCCGGGATGCGCTTCCTCAAGGTTTTCCGAGTTGCCAGCACGAGCAGCCCAACGGCGGATGGTCTAGTCGCATACAATGGCGGCTGTTGACCGGTTGACTCCCATGACTTTGCAATCTACTGCGGCCCAGGCCGAACGTGACGCCGCGCCTGCGCGCAAGACCGTCCAGGCAGACTCCTTCCTGACGCTTCATTACAGCATCGCCCTCGAGAACGGCACCGAAGTGGTGAGCACGTTCGAGGAAAAGCCCGCCACGCTGCTGCTTGGCCAGGGTCAGCTCGTTCCGACGCTGGAACAGGCGCTGCTGGGGATGGCCGAAGGCGAGCGCACCCTCTATCGCCTGGCCCCCGAACAGGCGTTCGGTCCGCGTAATCCCGAACTGCTGCAATGGGTCTCGCTGGCCACGCTGCGCGAGAACAGCTCGTTCGAGGAAGACTACGCGCCGGGCGACCTTGTCGAATTCAACGCGCCTGGCGGCGGCAAGTACGCCGGCGTGCTCAAGGAGTACGGCGAGACCGCCGCGCTTTTCGATTTCAACCACCCGCTGGCCGGACAGGCAATTCTGTTCGATGTTCAGCTGATCGGAATTCTCTGATGTCTGCCGTTGTAACGGAACGCAGCATGACCGAAACCACTGTCCCTGCCGATGCCGAGATCCTGATGGCGCAACCGCGCGGCTTCTGCGCGGGCGTCGATCGTGCGATCGAAATCGTCGAACGCGCGCTGTCGCGCTTCGGCGCTCCCATCTATGTGCGCCACGAAATCGTCCACAACGCCTACGTGGTGGCCGACCTGCGCAAGAAGGGCGCGATCTTCGTCGACGAGCTCGATGAAGTGCCGCAGGGCTCGACGGTCATCTTCAGCGCCCATGGCGTATCGAAGGAAGTGCGCGCCGACGCCACCGCGCGCGGCCTGACCGTTTTCGATGCCACCTGCCCGCTGGTGACCAAGGTGCACGTGGAAGTCGGCAAGATGCGCGGCGAGGGTTGCGAGATCATCATGATCGGCCACCGGGGCCACCCTGAAGTGGAAGGCACCATGGGCCAATCCGAACAAGGGATGCTGCTGGTGGAATCGGTGGACGACGTGAATCGTCTGGTCGTTGCCGATCCGCAACAGCTGGCCTACGTCACGCAGACCACGCTGTCGGTGGACGAGACCGCCGAGATCGTGGCCGCGCTCAAGACACGCTTCCCGCAGATCCGCGAGCCGAAGAAGCAGGACATCTGCTACGCGACGCAGAACCGCCAGGACGCCGTGAAGTTCATGGTGCCGCAGGTGGAAGTGGTGATCGTGGTGGGCAGCCCGAACAGTTCGAACTCGAACCGCCTGCGCGAACTGGCCGACCGTCTGGGCGTGCCAGCGTACATGGTGGACGATCCAGAGCAGCTCAAGCCGGAATGGGTGACTGGCAAGCGCCGTATCGGCCTGACAGCCGGCGCCTCGGCGCCCGAGGCGCTCGCCCAGGCGATCGTCGAGCGTCTGCGGACTTTCGGCGTCAAGAGCGTGCGCGCGCTCGAGGGCGTGGAAGAGAACATGTCGTTCCCGCTGCCGCGTGGCCTGGCCAGCGTGTCGGTCCAGTCCTGATTCTGAAGTCCTGAGTTCCCGAGGCTGGGCGCCCTGCCTGCCTCGTCCCTGTCGGACACCTCACGCGCACGCGTGACGGTGTCCGCACCAAAATCCCTCCCCAGCAATCCGCACCGCGTTTCTCCCGCCCATGATTGGTGCTTGGGTGTCATTCCGCACGTTCGCTGCCGACGCGCATTTGTTCCTCGTCCAATACTTCTGTAATAGCCGTTTCTTTATTAATGCGTTTCTCGCGTGTCTATACACGCAGACAATACAGGGTAATCCCCGATGCTGGGGTTTTCCCTATTTTGGGGCGGCGACATATTCTGCACATTAGAGAGGCAACCTTGCATTTGAAATGAAATGCCTAATTAATAGTTGGTGATTATAGGTGGCTCCGGCAATGCTTATATGGCGGCGCCGCTTGGTCAGGCGGGCGCTGGGCACGATTCTTGTAAGGGTATGTGACGGGTCTGCCAAGTGAGCGGAGATTGCCCCATTTTGTGCATTGGGGAAATTCCCTAGCTCAATTGGCGGGTAAAAGGTTCAGGTTGTTGCGTCGCGTATTGCATCTACAAAGAAAGGGGATACAATTCGCGCGTTTCAAATTGAAACTAAACAAAGGCGGTTCGGGGAATACGTCCGGGAGGCGTGTTTTATTCCCTGTTTTTGTGAATCCTAGGAGATCACTCATGCAATTCACGTTTGCCAAGATTCTGCCGATCGCGGCCGCTGTGGCGCTGGTCGCTGCATGTGGCAAGAAAGAAGAAAAGCCGGTTGAATCGGCCGCACCGGCACCCGCTGCCACGGCGGCAGCCGACACGAGTGGCGGCGAGACCATCGTCAAGATCGGTCACGCGGCGCCCCTGACCGGCGGCATTGCCCACCTTGGCAAGGACAACGAGAACGGCGCCCGCCTGGCCGTGGAAGAGGTCAACAAGGATGGCCTGACCATCAACGGCAAAAAGATCAAGCTGGAACTGGTTGGCGAAGACGACGCGGCCGATCCGAAGACCGGTACCGCCGTGGCCCAGAAGCTGGTGGACGCCAAGGTCGTGGCCGTGGTGGGCCACCTGAACTCGGGCGTGTCGATCCCGGCTTCGAAGATCTACAGCGATGCCGGCATCGTCCAGATCTCGCCGTCGTCGACCAACCCCGACTACACCAAGCAGGGCTTCAAGACCACCTATCGCGTGGTGGCGACCGATGCCCAGCAAGGTCCGGCACTGGCCAACTACGCCGCCAAGACCCTGCACGCCAAGACCGTGGCCATCGTCGACGATGCCACTGCCTACGGCAAGGGCCTGGCCGACGAGTTCGAGAAGACCTCGAAGGCCGATGGCGTGAACGTAGTGGCACGTGAAGCCACCAACGACAAGGCCACCGACTTCAAGGCCATTCTGACCAAGATCAAGGGCAAGAAGCCCGACGTGATCATGTACGGTGGCATGGACGCCACCGGCGGCCCGTTCGCCAAGCAGGCCAAGGAGTTGGGCATCACGGCGAAGATCGTTGGCGGCGATGGTGTCTGTACCGACAAGGTGGCCGAACTGGCTGGCGATGCCGTGGACAACCTCATCTGCTCGGAAGCCGGTCTGGCACTGTCCAAGATGGAGAAGGGCGCCGACTTCGAGAAGCGCTACCAGGCACGTTTCAACTCGCCGGTGCAGATCTACGCGCCGTTCACCTATGACGCCGTCATGGTGATCGTCGACGCGATGAAGCGCGCCAATTCGACCGACCCGGCGGCCATCCTGGCCGAGATGCCGAAGACGAACTACAAGGGCGTGATCGGCAACATCGCCTTCGACGAAAAGGGCGACATGAAGGAGGGCACCATCACGCTGTACGACTACAAGGACAAGAAGAAGTCCGTCCTCGACGTCGTGAAGATGTAATCAGGGCTTACCAGCCCAGACGAACGGCACCGTGAGCACTTTTACGGTGCCGTTCTTTTTAGTCTCGCCAACGTGTTGACAGCATCCTTACCAAGGGTGGAACAGGGCGGGAGGCACACCAGCAGAGCAACACCCATACCTGACCCATCCAACATTACCGTCCCACCCGAGGCATCCACACCATGCCTGCCGGATCGGGGCTGAAGCAGGAGTTTTCATGGATATCTTTATCCAGCAGATCGTGAACGGTCTTGTGCTCGGCAGCATCTACGCGCTGATCGCACTGGGCTACACCATGGTCTACGGCATTCTGGGCATCATCAACTTCGCGCACGGCGATGTGCTGATGATTGGCGCGCTGACCGCTTTGTCGGCAATCATGGGGCTGCAAAAGTTCGCCCCCGGCCTGCCCGAATGGCTGACGCTGGTGATCGCCACGCTGATCGCCATGCCCGTCTGTGCAGTTCTGGCCTATACCATCGAACGCGTGGCCTACCGGCCGTTGCGCAACGCACCTCGATTGGCCCCGCTTATTACCGCGATCGGTGTCTCGATCATTCTCCAGACCATGGGGATGCTGATCTGGTCGCGCAACCCGCTGACGTTCCCGCAACTGCTGCCGTCGAGCCCGATCGACATCGGCTCCACCGGCGCCACGATCACCGGCAAGGAAATCGTCATCATCGGCCTGGCCGTGATGGTGATGGCGGGCCTGCTGGCCCTGGTGAACCGTACCAAGCTCGGCCGCGCCATGCGCGCCACCGCCGAGAACCAGAAGGTGGCGGGCCTGATGGGCGTCAACCCCAACTTCGTGATTTCTGCCACGTTCATGATCGGTGCGGCGCTTGCGGCGCTGGCCGGTGTGATGATGGCCACCAACTACGGCAATGCCCATTTCTACATGGGCTTCATCCCGGGCCTGAAGGCATTCACTGCCGCGGTGCTCGGCGGCATCGGCAACCTGGCCGGCGCAATGGTCGGGGGCATGTTGCTGGGCCTGATCGAGGCGCTTGGCGCGGGCTACATCGGCGACTTGACCAACGGTGTGTTCGGCTCGAACTACCAGGACGTGTTCGCCTTCATCGTGCTGATCATCGTGCTCGTGTTCCGTCCGTCCGGCATCATGGGCGAACGTGTGGCTGACCGCGCCTGAGGGGAGAGAATCCATGAATACTCCGATTCCATCCACAGCCGTGGCGGCGCCGTCGCGCGTGCCGGCCAAGACGCTGGCCGCGCTGGTCGGCTTCCTGGTGGTCGCGCTCTGCGCGCCATTCTTCGTTCAGACCTTCGGCGGCAACTACTGGGTGCGCGTGCTCGACTTCGCGCTGCTCTACATCATGCTGGCGCTGGGCCTAAACATCGTGGTCGGCTTTGCCGGTCTGCTTGATCTGGGCTACATCGCGTTCTATGCGGTAGGCGCCTACATGATGGCGTTGCTCGGCTCGCCTCACCTGTCCAATCAGTTCGAGTGGATCCACCAGCTGTTCCCTAACGGACTGCACCTGTCGATGTGGTTCGTCCTGCCGATAGCGGTGGTGGTGGCGGCCACGTTTGGCGTGCTGCTGGGTGCGCCAACGCTGAAACTGCGCGGGGACTACCTGGCCATCGTGACACTGGGCTTCGGCGAGATCGTCCGCATCTTCATGAATAACCTGGACCGTCCGGTGAACATCACCAACGGCCCCAAGGGCATCACGGCAGTGGATCCGGTCCACATCTTCGGTTTCGACTTCTCGAAGTCGCACGAGATCTTTGGGCTCAAGTTCACACCGGTGTTCATGTACTACTACCTGCTGGTGGCGCTGGTCATTGTCATCGTGTTTATCTGCCTGCGATTGCAGAACTCGCGTATCGGCCGGGCCTTCGTGGCCATCCGCGAAGACGAGATCGCCGCCAAGGCGATGGGTATCAACACGCGCAACATCAAGCTGCTGGCCTTTGCCATGGGCGCCTCGTTTGGCGGTGCGTCGGGTGCGACTTTTGGCGCGTTCCAGGGCTTCGTCTCGCCGGAATCGTTCACGTTGTGGGAATCGATCTACGTCCTGGCGATCGTGGTGCTGGGCGGCATGGGCCACATCCCGGGCGTGATCCTGGGCGGCATCCTTCTGGTGGGCTTCCAGGAGCTGCTGCGCGCCGTGGCGGAACCGATTCAGACCGGCATCTTCGGCCAGGTCATTGTCGATGCCGAAGTGTTGCGCCAGTTGTTGTTCGGTCTGGCCCTGGTGGGCGTGATGCTGTATCGCCCGGCCGGCTTGTGGCCATCACCACGCAAGGAAGACCGTCCGGTTGTGCGTCGTGCCGGCAGTGTCGGTCGTTTCTGAACAGGGGGACAACATGAGCAATTCCGATTTCCTCCTGTCCGTACAGGGGGTCAACAAACGTTTTGGTGGCCTGCAGGCACTGTCCGATGTGGGCCTGCAGATCAAGCCGGGTGAGATCTATGGGCTTATCGGCCCGAACGGCGCCGGCAAGACCACGTTCTTCAATGTGATCACGGGCCTGTACACGCCGGACTCCGGCGAGTTCGTGCTGGGCGGCAAGCCGTACCAGCCGACTGCCGTCCACGAAGTGGCCAAGGCGGGTATCGCGCGCACGTTCCAGAACATCCGCCTGTTCGGCGACATGACCGCGCTGGAAAACGTGATGGTGGGCCGGCACGTGCGCACCAAGGCAGGCCTGTTCGGCGCCATCTTCCGTCCGCCTTCGGTGCGTCAGGAAGAAGAGGCCGTTGAAGACATGGCCCACGATCTGCTCGAGTACGTTGGCATTGGCAAGTACGCCAACTTCACGTCGCGCAACCTGTCGTACGGCCACCAGCGTCGTCTGGAGATCGCCCGCGCGCTGGCCACGGAGCCAAAGCTTCTGGCGCTGGATGAACCCGCCGCCGGCATGAACGCCACCGAGAAGGTGGAGTTGCGTGGCCTGCTGGAGAAGATCAAGAACGATGGCAAGACCATCCTGTTGATCGAACACGACGTCAAGCTTGTGATGGGCTTGTGCAACCGCCTCACCGTGCTGGACTACGGCAAGGTCATCGCGCAGGGCCTGCCGCACGAAGTGCAGAACAATCCTGCCGTGATCGAGGCTTACCTCGGCGCAGCGGCGCACTAAGGCGGGAGAGACGCAAATGACACAGACGATCCTGAAGATCTCGGGCCTGAAAGTGGCCTACGGCGGCATCCAGGCCGTCAAGGGCGTGGACCTGGATATCAAAGACGGCGAACTCGTGACGCTGATCGGCGCCAACGGCGCCGGCAAGACCACCACCATGAAGGCCATCACCGGCCTGCAGGGCTGGGCCGGCGGCGACGTGGAGTACATGGGCAAGTCGATCAAGGGCGTGCCCAGCTATGCGCTGCTCAAGCAAGGGCTGGCGATGGTGCCGGAAGGCCGCGGCGTGTTCGCGCGCATGACGATCACCGAGAACCTGCAGATGGGTGCGTACACGCGCAATGACGAGGCCGGCATCAAGGCCGACATCGACCGCATGTTCGAAACGTTCCCGCGCCTGAAGGAGCGTGCCGACCAGCTTGCCGGCACGATGTCCGGCGGCGAACAACAGATGCTGGCGATGGCCCGCGCGCTGATGAGCCAGCCGAAGCTGCTGTTGCTGGATGAGCCGTCGATGGGTCTCTCGCCGATCATGGTCGAGAAGATCTTCGAGGTGGTGCGCACGGTGTCGTCGCAGGGCGTGACTGTGCTGCTGGTCGAGCAGAACGCGCGCCTGGCGCTGCAGGCGGCCGATCGCGGTTACGTGATGGAGTCCGGCCTGATCACGATGAGCGGCGACGCAAAGCAGATGCTCGACGACCCGAAGGTGCGGGCCGCGTATCTGGGTGAGTAAAAGGCCGATGGTGCTCCTGTCTCCTGCTTGCGGGAGAGGGGAGCAGACACCCGGTGCCTCAAACAAAAAATGCCTCGCGAAAGCGAGGCATTTTTCATTGCGTGGCGTGAAGTCAGGCCAGCTTCTTCAGCAACTCGCGCAGCATGCCGATCATCTGGTCGATCTCTTCGCGGGTCACGTTCAGCGCGGGCATGAAGCGCAGCAGGTTCGGGCGCGGCGCGTTCAGTAGCAGGCCCACCGGCGACATTTCGCGTGCTTCTTCCACGAGTTGCGGGCCGATGTCCTTGCCCAGCACCAGCGCGCGCAGCAGGCCTTCACCACGCTCGCCACCCAGACCGAATTCCTTCGTCAGCACCAGCAGTTGCTCGCGCAGGTATTCGCCCTTGGCTTTCACGTCGTCCAGGAAGCCCGGCGCGGTCAGTTGTTCCATGACCGAGCTGCCCACGGCCGTCATCAGCGGGTTGCCGTTGTACGTGCCGCCCTGGTCGCCGGCTTCGAAGCTGGCGACATCGGCCTTGCACAGCAGCGCGGACAGCGGCACGCCGCCGCCAATGCCCTTGCCGAGCGTCATGATGTCCGGCTCCACACCCGACAGTTCGTACGCGAACAGCGTGCCGCAGCGGCCGCAGCCGGTCTGCACTTCATCGACGATGAACAGCAGCTTGTGCTTGTCGGCCAGCGCGCGCAGGCCCTGCATGAATTCGCGCGTGGCGGGAATCACGCCGCCTTCGCCTTGCACCGGCTCGAGCATGATGCCCACGGTCTTGTCGGTGATCAGCTTTTCCACCGAAGCCAGGTCGTTCAGCTCGGCCTTCGGGAAGCCCGGCACCTGCGGCGCGAAGATCGTGTCCCAGCCGGCCTTGCCCGACGCGCTCATGGTCGCCAACGTGCGGCCATGGAAGCTGTGGTCCATCGTGATGATCTCGTACGCGCCGTTCTTGTGCTTGCGGCCCCACTTGCGTGCGAGCTTGATCGCGCCTTCGTTGGCTTCCGCGCCGCTGTTGGCGAAGAAGACCTTGTCGAAGCAGCTGTTATCGGTGAGCTGCTGTGCCAGCTTCAGCATCGGCTCGTTGTAGAACGCCGGGCTTGGGTTCAGCAGCTTGCGCGCCTGCTTTTCCAGCGCCTGGATCATGCCTTCGTTCGAATGGCCCAGTGCGTTGACCGCCCAACCCTGCACGAAATCGAGATAGCGCTTGCCGTTATGGTCCGTCAGCCACGACCCCTTGCCTTCGGTGAAAACCAGTTCGGGCCGGTTGGTGATGTACATCAGGGATTGGACGGGAAACTCAGCAAATGCCATGGCGGACTCCTGGGGTCGGCATGAAACTAAAAGTCGAAAAAAGCAAAAAGCCACGGGGATTGCCCGTGGCTTGTTGACCTGAACAGACGCTGTTGACGGTCAGCCGCGCGGCACCCCGAATGGGAGCAACGTACGAGCGCGGCGTCGGATGAAGTTGGCGGTGTTCATGGCGGCCAATATAAGACGCATGGGCCCGGGTGTCAAAGCGAAATTTGGCAGGCCCGGGTGCCATTGTTGTGTCAGCGGAACGGCGAGTGGCGTTCTGGGGGCAATGCCCTCAGGCCGCGCCACCCTTGTGCAGGTCTGCTTCTGACGTGAACGAGTCGGCGAAGAACGCGTCCTCGTGCAGCTTGCATTGCGCCGAGAAGTCGCCGCGCGCGGCGTTCACCATCACGGGCGCGCCGCAGGCGTAGACCTCGTGGCCGGACAGGTCCGGATGGTCGGCCATCACCGCCTGGTGAACGAACCCCGTGCGGCCGGTCCAGTTGTCTTCAGCCTGCGCGTCGGATACCACTGGCACGTACTTGAAGTTCGGGAGGTCGCGCGCCCACTGTTCGCACAGCGCGTGCATGTACAGGTCGCGCGGACGGCGTCCGCCCCAGTACAGCGTCATCGGACGGGTGATGCCCGTGTACGCGGCATGTTCGACAATCGCCTTGATCGGGGCGAAGCCGGTGCCGGAGGCCAGCAGGATGATCGGCTTGTCCGATTCCTCGCGCAGGAAGAAGCTGCCGAGCGGGCCTTCGAAGCGCAGGATGTCGCGCTCCTTCATGGCCGGCGCGCCTTCCTTGGCGCCGAATACGTAGTCAGTGAACGCGCCGCCGGGCATGTGGCGGATATGCAGTTCGATCGGGCCTTCCTCGTGCGGCGGCGTGGCGATCGAGTAGCTGCGGCGCTTGCCGTCACGCAGCAGGAACTCCACGTACTGGCCAGCCAGGTACTGCATGCGCTCGGTGGCGGGCAGTTGCAGCTTGATGGCGATGACGTCGTCGGCCAGCCGCTCCACCGAGGTCACGCGGCAGGGGATCTTCTTGATCGGAATATCGCCGGCGCCATGCACCTCGCGGCATTCGATCGTGATGTCGGAAGTGGCGTTGGCGCAGCAGAACAGCGCGCGGCCTTCCGTTTTTTCCTGGGCGGTCAGGGCCGCGGCGGCGTGGTCGCCCTGGTGGATCGTGCCTTCGAGCACGCGGCCCTTGCAGGAGCCACACGCACCGTTCTTGCACCCGTAGGGCAAGCCAATGCTGTGGCGCAGGGCCGCGCCAAGGATGGTTTCATCGGTGGCCACTTCGAACTTGTGGCCGCTGGGCATTACGGTGACTTGATACGCCATAATCGGATCTATGAGCCAAATTCTGTCGCCGCGAACGGCATTGTCTTCCCCACGGGGCGCACGGCGCCTGGGTCGTCCGCGCCTGCTGATCGTCGGTTGCGGCGATGTCGGCACGCGCATCCTGCGCCTGCTGTCCGCGCGTATGCGCGTATTCGCCGTCACTTCACAACCAGAACGCCGGGCCGAGCTTCGCGCAGCCGGCGCGGTGCCGCTGGTGGCGGACCTGGATCGGCCCGCCACGCTGGCGCGTCTGTCGCGGCTGGCGGAGCGGGTGATCGATCTGGCGCCGCCGCCCGGGCAGGGCGAGGGCGATCCGCGCACGCAGGGTTTGCTCGGCGCGTTGCGTCGCACGGCGTGGCGTCGAGCACGCTTCACCCGGCTCCCCACCGGCGCTGGCGAGGCCGCCATTCTACCCGAGCGAGGCTGGCACCGGGCGTTTCAGACATCCCGCCGGCACCAGTCGCACGGGGTGTTCGTCTACGCCAGCACGACCGGTGTCTACGGTGATCGCGGCGGCGCCCGCGTGCGGGAATTCGATGCGGTGCGCCCCCAGACCGCGCGTGCGCGCCGTCGGGTCGCCGCGGAGGCGGCAGTGCGGCGTTTCGGCCGCGACGCCGGCTGGCGTGCCGGTATCGTCCGGATTCCGGGCATTTATGCCGAGGATCGCCTGCCAATCGCGCGTCTGAACAAGCGCACGCCGGCGCTGGCGTCGCAGGATGACGTCTACACGAGCCACATCCATGCCGACGACCTGGCGCGCACGATGATTGCGGCGATGTGGCGTGGCCGCCCGCAGCGCGTGGTCCACGCCAGCGATGACACGGAATTGCGCATGGCCGATTACTTCGACCTCGTGGCAGACCGCAAGGGCCTGCCGCGCCCGCCGCGCATCACGCGGCAGCAGGCGCGCGAGATGATCGAGCCGACGTTGCTGAGCTTCATGAGCGAGTCGCGCCGGATCGACAATCGCCGACTCAAGCGTGAGCTGCGACTGCGGCTGCGATACCCCACCGTCGCGTCGTTCTTCGACCGCTGAACATACCTGCTCCCGCCATCTCGCGGTGGCACGCCGATTGCGTATGCCTTTGTCATCGCTTGTTGTATATACAGCAATGGTGCGGCGTGCCATCCCAGTGGCTTCGGATGTGACCGGCAACGGTGCGCCGCAGCATCCCGGCGCACCGCTATTGCGCATATTTATTGGTATTCCGGCAATCTGATGCGTGCCTGATCTCAGGTAAACCCCGGGTTTGACTTGTATATACAGCGTTGCTAAATTGCCCGTCACGGCGGCAGCGCAGTCAGCGCCGCCCGATCCGGGAGACGGGTCCTGCCCCCACATCTGACGACCATTGGAGCCGACGCATGTCGCTGCAACGCCACGCAGTCACCGCCATTCTTGCCCTCGCGGCTTCCGCCGCCGCCACCGCACATGCGGATAACACGCCGGTTGCGCTCGGCATGAGTGGATGGACCGGCTTTGCGCCGCTGACACTGGCCGACAAGGCCGGCATCTTCAAGAAGCATGGCGTTGACGTGGACATCAAGATGATTCCGCAAAAGGACCGCCACCTTGCGCTGGCGTCGGGCGCGATCCAGTGCGCGGCGACTACGGTGGAAACGCATGTGGCGTGGAATGCCAACGGGGTGCCGATCACGCAGATCGTGCAGCTCGACAAATCCTATGGCGCGGACGGCCTGGCCGTGCGCGGCGACGTCAAGAGCTTCGCGGACCTGAAGGGCAAGACCATCGGCGTCGATGCGCCGGGCACCGCGCCGTATTTCGGCCTGGCCTGGATGCTCAAGAAGAACGGCATGACGCTGAAGGACGTCAAGGTAACCACGCTGTCGCCACAGGCTGCCGCCCAGGCATTCGTGGCCGGCCAGAACGACGGCGCGATGACGTACGAGCCGTACCTGTCGACGGTGCGCGCGAACCCGGACAAGGGCAAGATCCTGGCCACCACGCTCGACTACCCGATGGTGACCGATACGCTCGGCTGCGCGCCGAAGTGGCTCAAGGACAATCCCAAGGCCGCGCAGGCGCTGGTGGACAGCTATTTCGAAGCGCTTGAGATGATCCGCAAGGAGCCGGACAAGGCCAACGAGATCATGGGCGCGGCGGTCAAGCAGACCGGCGAGCAGTTCGCGAAATCCTCGGCGTACCTGCGCTGGCAGGACAAGGATGCCAACCGCAAGTTCTTCAGTGGTGAGTTGGCCAGCTTCAGCAAGGAGGCCGCCGGCGTGCTGATGGACATCGGCGTGATTCGCCAGGTGCCGGATGTGACGGCGATCTATGACGCACGCTTCCTCAAGTAAGACGGAGTCCCCGGCCATGTCGCAAGCCTCCACGCCAACCACCGCGGCCGCTGCCCGCGTGCCCGCGCCGATCGAGGCGCAGGGCGCGCCCGCGCGGCGCGCGCGCCATCCGTGGGCGTCGCCGCTGGTGCCGGTATCGCCCCGCACGCGGTGGCTGCTTGGCATGTCGTTCTTCGTCGTGTTCGTCGCGGTATGGGCTGTCGCCACGTTGGGCGGCTTCGTGTCGCGCACGTTCCTGGCCGATCCGCTGACGATGGCGCATGAAGGCTGGATGCTTTTCACGCAGTACGGCTTCATCGGCGATATCGGCATGACCGTGTGGCGCGTGGTGGGCGGGTTCGTGCTGGCCGCGTTGCTGGCCGTGCCGCTCGGCATCTTCATGGGCGCGTACAAGGCCGCGGAAGCGTTCTTCGAACCGTTCGTCTCGTTCTGCCGCTACCTGCCGGCGTCGGCGTTCATTCCACTGCTGATCCTGTGGGCGGGTATCGGCGAGACGCAGAAGCTGCTGGTGATTTTCATCGGCTCGTTTTTCCAGATCGTGCTGATGGTGGCGGTGACGGTGGGCGGCGCGCGCAAGGATCTGGTGGAAGCGGCCTACACGCTGGGCGCCACGCCGCGTGGCATCGTGCGGCGCGTGCTGATTCCGGGCGCCGCGCCCGATATCGCCGAGACGCTGCGTCTGGTGCTCGGCTGGGCCTGGACCTATGTGATCGTGGCTGAGCTGATCGGCTCGTCGTCAGGCATCGGCCACATGATCACGGACAGCCAGGCACTGCTGAATACCGGACAGATCATCTTCGGCATCATCGTCATCGGCTGCATCGGGCTGGTGTCGGACCTCGTCTTCAAGCAGGCCAACCAGCGCCTGTTCCCGTGGAGTTCGATCAAATGAGCGCGCTGTCGATCCAGCAGGTCTCCCGCACGTTCGAGAATCCGCGCGGAGGCTCCACGCAGGCGCTGCTGCCCGTGGATTTCGAAGTACGCGACAACGATTTCGTGACGATCCTCGGCCCATCGGGCTGCGGCAAATCCACGTTGCTGCGCATCGTGGCAGGGCTTGATACGCCCAGCGGGGGTCGCGTGCTGCTCGATGGCCAGCCGGTGGCCGGCCCGGGCGCGGACCGTGGCATGGTGTTCCAGTCTTACACGTTGTTTCCGTGGCTGACGATCGAGCAGAACGTGCGCTTCGGGCTGCGTGAGCGCGGCATGAGCGAGGCCGCGCAGAAGGAGCGCAGCGACTTCTTCATGGCGCGCGTGGGGCTGCGCGGCTTCGAGCATCACTATCCGAAGCAGCTCTCCGGCGGGATGCAGCAACGCACGGCAATCGCGCGGGCGCTGGCCAACGATCCAAAGATCCTGCTGCTCGACGAGCCGTTCGGCGCGCTCGACAACCAGACCCGCGTGCTGATGCAGGAACTGCTGCTGGGCATCTGGGAGTCCGCACGCAAGACGGTACTATTCGTCACGCACGATATCGACGAGGCCATCTTCATGGCCAACCGGGTGGCGGTGTTCTCCGCGCGGCCGGGTCGGATCAAGAGCGAAATCGCGGTGGACTTCCCCCATCCGCGCCACTACACGATCAAGACCTCTCCCGAGTTCTCCGCGCTGAAGGCACGGCTGACCGAGGAGATTCGCGCCGAAGCCATGGCCTCGGCCGAGCATTGAGACCATGAACCAGTCCGCCAGCCAGGCACCCACCCCGAGCAATGCCACCGCGCCTGCCGCGCTGTATCGGCAGGTCAAGGAATACATCGCGCGCCAGATCCAGAGCGGCGTGTGGAAACCCGGTGACCGCGTCCCGTCCGAGCAGGAACTCGTGAACCGCTTCTCGGTATCGCGGATGACGGTCAATCGCGCGCTGCGCGAATTGTCGGAGCAGGGCAGGGTGGTGCGCGTGGCTGGTGTGGGGACGTTCGTAGCCGAGCAGAAGCCGCAGTCGACGCTGCTTTCCGTGGTCAACCTGCAGGACGAGATCCGTATGCGTGGGCATGACTACGCGTGCGACGTGATCCTGGTGGAGCGCGTCTCCGCGCCGATCGAGGTCGCCGCCGCGCTGGAACTGCACACGGGCGAGTCGGTGTACCACTCGGTTTGCGTGCATCGCGAGGACGGCGTGCCAGTTCAACTCGAAGACCGCTACGTGAACCCGCGCGTGGCGCCAGAGTTCATCAACCAGGATTTCAGCGGCACCAAGCCCGGCGAATACCTGCTGCGCAATGTGCCGTACGACCAGGTGGAGCATGTGGTCGATGCGATCTCCGCCACGCCCGAGCAGGCGGCGCAGCTTGAGATGCCCCCGACGCAGCCGTGCCTGCTGCTGACGCGCCGCACATGGACCAACGGCGTGCCGGTGACATTCGTGCGTTGCCTGCACCCGGGCAACCGCTACCGGCTTGGCAGCCGCTTCCGTGCCGACGGCAATCCTGCCTTCGGCTGATATTTGCGCCTGAGGCCAGCAACAGCTGGTCATCGGGCTTATTTTTCGACTAACCTGTATAGACAGGCCCATACAAGGTCTTTATCCAAGACCGACAAGCAAGCAGAGAATGACGATGACCCAAGATTCCCGACCGCTCCTGACGCTGAACCCCGGCCACGTCTCGCTGGACGATCTGCGCCGCATCCATCGTGGCGAAGTGCGACTGGCTATGGCGGAGTCGGCGTGGGCCGGCGTGCGTGCCGCGCAGGCCACCGTGCAGGACATCATCGACGCCGACGCGGTGGTCTATGGCATCAATACCGGCTTCGGCAAGCTTGCCCAGTCGCGCATCGCGCACGACAAGCTCGCCGAACTGCAACGCAATCTGGTGCTCTCGCACAGCGTGGGCACGGGCTCCGACCTGTCCGTCGATACCGTGCGGCTGATCCTGGCCATCAAGGCTGTCAGCCTCGCGCGTGGGCATTCGGGCGTGCGCCCGGAACTGATCGAAGCGCTGCTGGCGCTGGCCAACTACGGCGTGACGCCGTGCATCCCTGCCAAGGGCTCGGTCGGCGCATCGGGCGATCTGGCGCCGCTGGCCCATATGTCCTGCACGCTGATCGGCGTGGGCGATGTGTATGTCGACGGCCAGCGCGTGCCGGCCGCGCAGGGTCTGGTCCATGCGGGGCTCGCCGCCTTCACGCTAGGCCCGAAGGAAGGTCTGGCGCTGCTCAACGGCACGCAGGTTTCCACCGCTCTGGCCCTGGCCGGCCTGTTCGCCGCGGAGGACGCCTTCGCGGCCGGGCTGGTGGCTGGCGCGCTGTCGCTCGAAGCGATCAAGGGATCGGTCAAGCCGTTCGATGCTCGCATTCACGCGGCACGCGGCCAGGCGGGCCAGATCGCCGTGGCCGGCGCGGCACGCGCGATGCTTGATGGCAGCGAGATCGTCGACTCGCACAAGATGTGCGGCCGGGTGCAGGACCCATACTCGATCCGCTGCCAGCCGCAGGTGATGGGCGCATGCCTGGACAACCTGACCCATGCCGCCCGCATCCTGCGCATCGAAGCCAATGCGGCATCCGACAATCCGCTGGTGTTCTCCGAACAGGGTGATGTGGTCTCCGGCGGCAACTTCCACGCGGAGCCGGTGGCCTTTGCCGCCGACATCATCGCGCTGGCGATCGCCGAGATCGGCGCGATCTCGGAACGCCGCCTTGCGCTGCTGCTCGACACCGGCCTGTCGGGCCTGCCGCCGTTCCTGGTGCGCGACGGGGGCCTGAACTCCGGATTCATGATCGCGCAGGTCACGGCAGCGGCGTTGGCGTCCGAGAACAAGTCGCTGGCCCATCCGTCCAGTGTGGACAGCCTGCCCACCTCGGCCAACCAGGAGGACCATGTGTCGATGGCCACCTACGGCGCGCGCCGCCTGGGCGATATGGCGGCCAACACCGCTGTGATCGTCGGCATCGAGGCGATGGCCGCCGCGCAGGGTATCGAATTTCATCGACCGCTCAAGTCGTCGCCGCTGGTGGAGCAGGAACTGGCGCGTATCCGCGCGCGTGGCGTTCGTCGAAGCCGATCGCTATCTCGCGCCGGACATCGAGGCCATGAAGCAGTGGGTCGTTCAAGGCGATGCGGGCGCGGGCTGGCCTGACGCCGTGCGGGCGATCTTGCCGACGAACGTCGGCGCATGAGCTTCGTGAACCGCTAGTCCATTCTCCATTCTCCATTCGAGCAGCCTTCATCCATCCCGGGACCGATCATGAACGCCAACGAACACCAATTCACCCAGACGCTGCGTGGCCCGCGCGAGATCCGCGCGCCGCATGGCAGCCAGCTTCACTGCAAGAACTGGCTGATCGAAGCCGCCTATCGCATGATCCAGAACAACCTCGACCCCGACGTGGCGGAGCGCCCGCAGGATCTGGTGGTTTATGGCGGCATCGGCAAGGCCGCGCGCAACTGGGAGTGCTTCGACGCGATTCTCGACTGCCTGCGCCGTCTGGGCGAAGACGAGTCGCTGCTCGTGCAGTCTGGCAAGCCCGTCGGGGTATTCCGCACCCATGCCGATGCGCCGCGTGTGCTGATCGCCAACTCGAACCTGGTGCCGCACTGGGCCAACTGGGACAAGTTCAACGAACTCGATCGCGCCGGGCTGATGATGTACGGTCAGATGACTGCCGGCTCGTGGATCTACATCGGCACGCAGGGCATCGTGCAGGGCACGTTCGAGACCTTTGCCGAAGCCGGCAACCAGCACTACAACGGCGACCTGACCGGCAAGTGGATCCTGACCGCGGGCCTGGGCGGGATGGGTGGCGCGCAGCCGCTGGCCGGCGTGCTGGCCGGTGCTTGTGTGCTGGCGATCGAATGCCAGGAATCGCGCATCGATTTCCGCATCCGTACGCGCTATCTCGACAAGAAGGCCACCACGCTCGATGAAGCGCTGGCGATGATTGCCGAGGCCACGAAAAATGGCCAGGCGATCTCGGTGGGGCTGCTCGGCAATGCCGCCGAGATCGTGCCGGAACTGGTGCGTCGCGCGCAGGCCGGCGGTATGCGGCCGGACATCGTCACCGACCAGACTTCCGCCCATGATCTCGTCAACGGCTACCTGCCCGAGGGCTGGACCGTGGCGCAATGGGAGGACCTGCGCCAGCGCGATCCGAAGGCCGTGGAAGCGGCCGCGCGTACGTCGATCGTCAAGCATGTGGAGGCGATGCTCGCGTTCCAGCAGATGGGCGTGCCCACGCTCGACTATGGCAACAACATCCGTCAGGTGGCGTTCGACGAAGGCGTGAAGAACGCCTTCGATTTCCCCGGCTTCGTGCCCGCGTATATCCGTCCGCTGTTTTGCCGCGGCAAGGGACCGTTCCGCTGGGTGGCGCTCTCGGGCGACCCCGAGGACATCTACAAGACCGACGCCAAGATGAAGGAACTGTTCCCGGAGGACAAGCACCTGCACCGCTGGCTCGACATGGCGCGCGACCGCATCGCGTTCCAGGGCTTGCCCGCGCGCATCTGCTGGGTTGGTCTCGACGAGCGCCATCGCGCGGGCCTGGCCTTCAATGAAATGGTGAAGTCTGGCGAACTGAAGGCGCCCGTTGTGATCGGCCGCGATCACCTCGACTGCGGCTCGGTGGCATCACCGAACCGTGAGACCGAGGCGATGCGTGACGGCTCCGACGCCGTGTCTGATTGGCCACTGCTCAACGCGCTGCTGAACACGGCTGGCGGCGCCACATGGGTCAGCCTGCATCACGGCGGCGGTGTCGGCATGGGCTTCTCGCAACACGCTGGCGTGGTGATCGTTTGCGATGGTACGGACGCCGCGGCCAGGCGCATCGAACGCGTGCTGTGGAACGATCCCGCCACCGGTGTGATGCGTCATGCCGATGCCGGCTACGAAACCGCCATCGAATGCGCGAAGGAAAAGGGACTGAATCTGCCGATGGTGAACCGTACATGAAGTTTGGACTCGACAGGATCGTGCCGACGCCGTGGAAGAACGGTGGCGGCACCACACGCGAAATCGCCGTATGGCCGCCGGGTGCGGGCATGGATACGTTCGACTGGCGCATCAGCGTGGCCGACATCGCCATGGACGGGCCGTTCTCGGCGTTTCCGGGTATCGACCGACAGATCGTGCTGATCGACGGGGCTGGCGTGCATCTGCAGGCTCAAGACGATTCGTTTTGCCACAAGCTCAGGCACCTCGGCGAGCCGTTCGCATTCTCCGGCGATAGCGCCGTCCACGCGACGCTGGTTGACGGCCCGACGCGCGACTTCAATGTCATGACGCGTCGCGGCGTTTGCCGCGCGGAGGTTCGACTGATGCGTCAGGCGTTCACCGCTGACCCCACCGACGCCACGGTGCTGATCCTGGTGCTGCGCGGCGCATGGGATTGCGGCGACGGCCAGCACATGACGGCTGGCGACGGCATCGTGATGGTGCCCGGAGCGCCGGCTGTCACGATGATTCACGATGAGATGTCCGCGCTGTGTCTGCGCGTGGCCTTGCATAAGGAACCGGTCCGATGAATTTCAACGAAGCGCCGTCAGCCGACGGCGTCTGGCATCACTGCCATCTGCTGCCCGCCGCCGATCCGGCGCACGCGATTCATGATGGCGCCATCGTCGTCGAGCAAGGCCGCATCGCATGGCTCGGCGCATTCGCCGCGCTGCCCGACGTCTATCGCCATTTGCCGCGGCACGACGCCAACGGCGCGTGGATCACGCCAGGACTGGTCGATTGCCATACCCATCTGGTCTATGGCGGGCAGCGTGCCGACGAGTTCGCGATGCGGCTGGCCGGCGCAAGCTACGAAGAGATTGCGCGCGCGGGAGGCGGCATTGTGTCCACGGTGCGCGCCACGCGCGAGGCGGACGAAGCCACGCTGTTCGCGCAGGCGGCCGCGCGGCTTGAGCCGCTGCTCGCGGAAGGCGTGACCGCGATCGAGATCAAGTCGGGCTATGGTCTGTCGCTGGAAGCCGAACGCAAGCAGTTGCGTGTGGCGCGCCAGCTTGGCGAGACCTATGGCGTCGCCGTCCACACGACGTTCCTTGGCGCCCATGCGCTGCCACCCGAGTACGCCGGCCGCGCCGACGCGTACATCGAGCTGGTCTGCGAGACGATGCTGCCGGCGCTGGCTGCGGAAGGGCTTGTCGATGCCGTCGACGCGTTCTGTGAAGGCATTGGCTTTTCGATCGCGCAGACCACGCGCGTGTTCGAGGCCGCCGCGCGCCACGGCCTGCCGGTCAAGCTCCATGCCGAGCAACTGAGCAACCTGGGCGGCGCGACGCTGGCAGCGCGCCACAAGGCGATCTCGGCCGATCACCTCGAGCATCTCGACGAGGCCGGTGTGGTGGCGATGGCCGAAGCGGGTACCGTGGCCGTGCTCCTGCCCGGGGCGTATTATTTCCTGCGTGATACGCAACTGCCGCCGCTGGCGCTGCTGCGCAAACATGGCGTGCCGATGGCGATCTCGACCGATCACAATCCAGGTACGTCGCCCACCACCTCGCTGCTGCTGATGATGAACATGGGCTGCACGATATTCCGCATGACAGTGCCCGAGGTGCTGGCCGGTGTGACGACACACGCGGCGCGCGCACTCGGCGCGGCCGACCGGCATGGCCTGCTGGCCGTGGACCGCGCCGCTGATTTCGTGCTGTGGCAGGTCGCGTCGCCGGCCGAGCTTGCGTACTGGTTCGGCCGCAACCCATGCGCCGCCGTCGTGCGGCGAGGGCGGGTATTCCGCAAGGGAGAAGGTTGGCAACGATGACCGCAGTGACAAGCTTGTTTGCGCCGCACGCGTTGCTGCCCGGCGGGTGGGCACGCAATGTACGGCTGCAATGGGGTGCCCACGGGGTGCTTACGTCGGTGACGACGGATGTGGCACCTGCCCCCGGAGAATCGCAAGCGGCAGGCCCGGTATTGCCCGGGATGCCGAATCTCCATTCCCATGCATTCCAGCGCGGATTCGCGGGGCTCACCGAGTACCGCAGTGTCAGCCAGACCGCTGACCCGGCCGGCGGCGATTCGTTCTGGAGCTGGCGGACGCTGATGTACCGTTTCGCGCTGCGCGTGTCACCCGATGCGCTGGAGGCCATCGCAACCCAGCTTTACATCGAGATGCTGAGCGCGGGCTATACGAGCGTGTGCGAGTTTCACTACGTCCATCGTGATGCCGATGGCAAGCCGTATGCCGATCCGGCGGAGATGTCGCTGCGGCTGTTGCGCGCGGCGCAGACGGCGGGCATCGGCATGACGCTGCTGCCGGTGCTGTATCAGACAGCCGGCTTCGGCGGAAAGCCTCCGCAGGATGACCAGCGACGCTTCCTCAACGATACCGATGCGATGCTGGCGCTGCTGGAAAAGCTCGCGCCCCACTGCGCGGCCTATGGGGCGCGACTCGGCCTCGCGCCGCATTCGCTGCGTGCCGTGCCGCCGCACAGCCTGGCCCAGGCCGTCGCGCACCTGCATGCGATGGACGCGACGGCGCCCGTGCATATCCACATCGCCGAACAGCAGAAAGAGGTGGATGAATGCCTGGCGACCACGGGCGTGCGTCCGGTGCAGTGGCTGCTCGATCACGCGCCGGTGGATGCGCGCTGGTGCCTGGTCCATGCCACGCACATGGACTGGGACGAACGCCGGCGCCTGGCGCACAGTGGCGCGGTGGCGGGCATCTGTCCGACCACCGAGGCGAACCTTGGCGATGGCGTGTTCGACGCGGCGCCGTACCTCGCGCAGAACGGCGCATGGGGCATCGGCTCGGACAGCCATGCCAGCGTGAGCGTGGCCGAAGAACTACGCCTGTTCGAGTATGGCCAGCGCTTGGCCATGCAGCGGCGCAATGTGCTGGCATCGGCGCGCCATCCGCAGGTGGCGGACCTGCTCTGGCTCGATGCGGTGGCTGGCGGCGCGCGCGCGTCGGCGCGTCCGGTGGCCGGGCTGGCAGTGGGGCAGCGTGCCGATTTCGTCGTGCTGGATGGCAATCATCCGACGCTGGCCGGCCTGGACGGCTCGCGGGCGTTGGCCACGCACGTGTTCGCCAGCCACGGACATGAGACACTAGCGGAAGTCCGCACTGGCGGCATGTGCCGCGTGCAGCATGGCGTGCATCCGCAACAGGCGGAGGCAGGCCGGTTGTTCGCCGAGGCGCGTGCTCACCTGCTGGCCGACTGAGCCAGGCCGACCGAGCCTGGACTGCAATCCCGAAGCCCCAGAGACAACGATGTCCTTCACCACCGATATCCCCGCTTTCACCCTGCATCGCGGCACACGCCCGCTGCTGGTGTCGATGCCGCACGTTGGCACCCATCTTCCCGCGAAACTGGCGGAGCGCCTGACGCCCGAGGCCCGCACCGTGCCCGACACCGACTGGCACATGGATCGCGTCTACGAATGCGCGCGCGAACTGGGCGCGTCGATCCTGATGGCCACGCATTCGCGCTATGTCATCGACCTGAACCGTCCGCCCGATAACCAGAACCTGTACCCGGGCCAGGACACCACGGGCCTGTGCCCGGTCGATACGTTCGACAAGACGCCGATCTACGCCGATGGCACGAACGGGCCGGACGATGCGGAAGTCGCGCTGCGCCGTGGGGCAGTCTGGCACCCGTACCACAACGCGTTGCAGGAAGAGCTGGCGCGTCTGCGTGCCGAGCACGGGACGATCGGCCTCTGGGAAGCGCATTCGATCCGCTCGATGCTGCCGCGCTTCTTCGAAGGCAAGCTGCCGGATTTCAATCTGGGCACGGCCGATGGCAAGAGTTGCGACGCTGGCCTGGCCGCCGAACTGATCGCGATCGCCGATGCGGTGCCGAACCATACCGCAGTGCTCAATGGCCGCTTCAAGGGCGGGTATATCACGCGCCAGTATGGCAACCCGGCACAGGGCGTGCACGCGGTCCAGCTCGAGCAGACGCAGTCGTCCTACATGGAAGAGGTGTACCCGTTCGCGTACAGCGAGGCCAAGGCCGCCGCGATCCAGCCCGCTATCCGCAAGATGCTGGAGACGATGCTGGCGTTTGTCGAAGCGCGCTGATGCGCCTACGGCCCCCGCTCCTCTCCCACTTGCGGGAGAGGAGCGGGGGCCAGCGGTTCAACATGCCATCCGTCGCATCCTGAACCGCCACATCCGCTCCCGCGCCTGGGAGCGCGAGACTACTTCCCGCTGGCGATCCGGTCCTGAATATGCTGCGCGCGCGCAGCCGAACCGGGGTGCGAACTCAGCATGCTCGACTGGCCGCCATCGAGCTTGGCCAGTTTCTGGAATGCCGTGACAAGCGCCTGGCGGTTGGCGCCGTTCTTGGTGAGCAGGTCGAACGAGTAATCATCGGCCTGGCTCTCCTGCCGCTGCGAGAACTGCGCATTGACGAGCTGCTCGCCGAGCGCACCCAACTGCGACGACGACAGCGCGGTCAACGTGGCGTTGCCCGTCGAACCGAGCAGTCCGCGCGCGGCGGCGGTGGAATAGGCCACTTGCATTGCCGACTTGGTATGGCCCAGCGCCACGTGGCCGATCTCGTGGCCGAGCACGCCGCGCACTTCGTCGTCACTCATCATGTCCATCAGCCCGCTATAGACCCGCACGCAACCATTGGCCATGGCCCACGCGTTGACATCCTTGGTCATGTAGACCTTCGCATCGAGCGGCAGCCCGGTGTTCTGCAGACCGCTCATGATTTTCACGAGCCGTTTCGAATAGGTGCTGTCCGGCGTGGCCAGCGCGTTCTGCTTGTCCATCTGGGTGCAGGACTGGTCGGACAGTTGCTTGACGTTGGCATCGCTGAGTGTGGCGGCCGAGAACATGCTGGTGCCAGCCTGGGTGAGGCTATCCATATTGGCGCCGGCGCAGCCAGCCAGTAGTGTGGCGCAGGCGACGGCCGCGGTTGTGGCGGTAAGTCGGATCATCTTCATTCCCTGTGTTGCAGTTATCGAGGATTGTTCGTGCCGGCGGGTCTTCGACGGGCCCGCTCGATCGCACGGTAGAAGAATAAGCAACGGATGCGCCTTTGCGCCAGCGGGCGATGTCTTACGTATTCGTGCGCAGGCTGCACGATCGGCTCGGTGAGCCGCAGTACGCCGAAGTGCAGGGCTTCGACCGGGCCAGTGACAAGCCGGGCTCCGTCTGGCTATGCGCGGATGGCGAGGGGGAGGGCAGCAAGACCGCCACGGATTCCTTCCTGCTGCATGGCGGCGCCGAGCGGGCCAAGCGGAAGGTATCTGGAATCGAGGGCACGGACCGGGGGCACCCGGGTCCGAGGGGCAGCGATGGTTACTCAAGCACCGATGCCGGCGCCAGGGGCAACCCGTTCAATGCCGAGGGCAAGGTCGAAGACTGGAGCGTGGGTTTCGCCATGCCTGAATCCCTCCACGCGGGCGGTGGATAGGGTGGCAAGGGAATCGTTGGGGGAGTTGGTGCCCGGGGTCGGACTCGAACCGACACGCCTTGCGGCGGGGGATTTTGAGTCCCCTGCGTCTACCTGTTTCACCACCCGGGCTGGGTATCTGGCGACGGGCGAGAATGCCTGTCGCACTGCGATGAATCGCGGATTATGCCGGAAATCGCCCAGTCAGACAACCCGGGCGGGTTTGATGTCAGCGTCCGCGCCGGGCGTTGGTGGCGCGGCTGCGGTCGTAGAAGCCGGGCGGCTTGCGGGCGATCCAGCGGATGAAATCGGCGATGGCTGGGTGGGCGCGCAGCGCGTTCCAGTCATGGTAGGTCGTGGCCAGTTCCGCCTCGGTGAAGACCGAGTGGATTTTCTGGTGGCAGACGCGGTGCATTGGCACGACGGCGCGGCCGCCGTGGCTGCGTGGCACAGGGTGGTGGAGGTCGGTTGTGGCGTCGTCCAGCAACCTGCGGCCGCATAGCGGGCAGAGCGATCCGGCTGCGGTTGGCGCTTCGGGGGGCGGGCCGAGTTGGCCATCGTGGCCTTCTCGCAGACGGCGCTTGACGACCATTGGTATTCCTGTGGAGTCAGGGAGGGGCGGCAGTTGCGGTAGGATAGCGCGCAACCGCGTCTTGCGGTGCCCCCCCCGAGATGCCACTGGAGCCGAGTGCCATGTCAGTCCAGCCGCCCCTGGATGTTGCCCCTGCCGCCACGTTTGCCGCATTGGCTGAACTCCCTTCGCAGGACCCCGCGTTTTACGCGCAGCAGTACAACAATCGCGCGAACGTGCCCGAGAATCCCGTACACATGGCGCGCTGGGCGGCGGATTCGGCGCTGGCGCGGGCCGGTGCGATCGAGTATTTCGAGGACCTGTCCTACGGAGAGGCGGATTCGCCACTGGTCGCCACCGAGACATACGACTATTTCCCGGCCATGCACGTGCCGGATGGCACGCGTCCGCCATT
This sequence comes from Cupriavidus sp. HY129, assembly GCF_059492215.1. NCBI lineage: Bacteria > Pseudomonadati > Pseudomonadota > Betaproteobacteria > Burkholderiales > Burkholderiaceae > Cupriavidus > Cupriavidus sp. HY129. The sequence continues at coordinate 2,815,413 of NZ_CP083254.1, read as the reverse complement.
GCTGGTATTCCTGCACGGTGGCTACTATCGGGCGCTGGACAAGCGCGATCACAGTTTTGTGGCCAGCGTGCCGACTCGGCGCGGCGTGTCGGTGGCGGTTGTCAACTATGCGCTGTGTCCGGACGTGACCGTTGAAACGATTGTGCGTCAGGCACTGGAGGCGGTGGCATGGCTGTATCGCCAGGCTGATGCGCTGGGCCATGACCCGGATCGCATCTTCCTGGCCGGACATTCGGTGGGTGGCCATCTAGTGACCATGCTGATGACGGCGCTGTGGCCGCAGGTCGGCGCCGATCTGCCGGTGGATCTGGTCAAGGGTGGCCTGTCGATCAGCGGTTTGTATGATCTGGAGCCGCTGCGTCGCGCCAAATTCCTGCAGGCCGATCTGAAGCTTACGGACTCGGACATCGCGCGCATGTCGCCGGCATTCATGCCGCCGGCCACGCGCGCGCCGCTGATCACGGCGGTGGGCGAACTGGAGTCGAGCGAGTATCACCGCCACAACGCGCTGATTCGCGCGGCATGGCCCGACAATGTGCGCGAGCCGATCGCGCTGCCGGGCCGCCATCATTTCAATGCGATGGATGACCTGATGCGCGACGACAGTCCGATGATGCGCGCGCTGCTGGGGATGATCGCGGGGTTTTGAACGGCTTGGTGGGGCCGAGGGTGAGCGGACGCCAGTCGCTCGCCTACTGGGTGACCCCACAGGGTGACTTTCGTCAGCCCTTCAGTTCCAGCACCTTCAGCAGCGACGACGTATCGTCCTTGCCCCAACCCTGGTCCATCAACTCGCCGAGTTGCGCCGACGTGGCGCGCATCGCTGGCAACTCAAGCCCGATCTCGGTGGCGATGTCGGCCGCGAGTCCGAAATCCTTGGCATGGAGCCGCGACTCTATGCCGGCGGAGAAATCGCGCGTCACCATCTTCGGGCCGAGCATGTCGAGCATACGGCTGCCGGCCATGCCGGTGGCCATTGCCTGGAACACCTTGGCAGTGTCCACGCCCTGCGCGCCGGCAAAGCGCATGGCTTCGGCGATGCCTTCGATATTAACCACCTGGGCGATCTGGTTGCACAGCTTGGCCACCTGGCCTGCGCCGCTGTCGCCGATATGTGTGATGGTCTTGCCGATCTGCTCCAGCAGCGGACGCACCTTTTCCAGCACCTCGGCCTTGCCGCCGACCATGATCGTCAGCGTGGCGGCCTGCGCTCCCACCGTGCCGCCCGATACCGGACAGTCCAGCGCCTCGATGCCGCGCGCTGCCAGCGCTTGCGCGATCTCGCGCGTGACGATCGGCGAGATCGTGCTGTGGTCGACGCAGATCGTGCCTGGCGCGGCGCCTTCCACTACGCCGTTCTGGCCGAGCAGCACTTCGCGCACGTCCTCGGACGATGTCACGTTGGTGAAGACGACGGCCGCTCCTTGCGCGGCTTCCGCGGGCGTGAAGAACGGTTCGGCGCCCAACTGGCGCGCGGCATCGGCCGCTTCGGGTCGGCGCACAAAGGCGCGCACGGTATGGCCGGCGCGGATCAGGTGGCCCACCATCGGCGCGCCCATCGCGCCCAGGCCAATAAATGCTACGGTGGTCATGAATGCTTCCTCGAACTTGTCTTACTTGTCGCCTGCGTAGGCGAACTTGCCATTGCGCACCACGCCCATCACGCGGGCACGCTGGTCGAAACCTTGATGATCCTGCGCGCTCAGGTTGAGCACGCCATTGGGCACGGTCAGGTTGTGCGTCGATTCGATCGCGTCACGCAGCGCGGCGCGGAACGCTGGCGTGCCAGGCTGCGCGCCGCTCTTGAGCGCGCGTCGGCTGGCATCGTCGAGCAGCAGCCATGCGCCCCATGCATCGCCAGCGAACTGCGTCACCGTATCCGGGCCGTACTTCGCTTCATAGCGCGTGACGAAATCCAGTGCCACCTTCTTCACCGGATGGCTATCGGGCAACTGCCGCGCCACCACCACCGGCCCGGTCGGAAAAAGCGTGCCTTCGACGTCCTTGCCACCCACGCGCAGGAAGTCCCACGACGCAATGCCGTGGGTCTGGTAGATGCGGCCCTTGTAGCCGCGCTCGCCGAGTGCCTTCTGAGGCAGCACCGCCGGCGTGCCCGAGCCCGCGATCAGGATGGCATCGGGATTCGCCGACATCAGCTTCAGTATCTGCCCGGTCACCGACGTATCGGTGCGCCCGAAGCGCTCGTTGCCCACCACGCGCAGGCGACGGATCTCGGCCATCTTCGAAAACTCGCGCCACCAACTTTCGCCGTAGGCATCGTTGAAGCCGATGAAGCCCACCGTCTTCACGCCCTGGTTGGTCATGTGCTCGGTCAGGATCGTCGCCATCAGGGCGTCGTTCTGCGGCATCTTGAATGCCCAGCGGCGGCGTGCGTCGCCGGGCGGCTCGATGATCGAAGCCGAGGCGGCCAGCGCCACCATCGGCGTCCCGCTCTCGGCAATGGCGTCGAGCGCGGCAATCGCGTTTGGCGTGATGTTGGGGCCGACGATCACATCGACCTTGTCCTCGGCGATGAGCTTGCGCACGTTGCGCACGGCAGCAGCCGGGTCAGTGGCGTCGTCGAGCACGATGTACTGCGCGCGCTGGCCGCCAAGCGTCTGCGGCCACATCTGCACCGTGTTGCGCGACGGGATGCCGATCGCGGCGGCGGGGCCTGTGGTCGACAGGTCGACGCCGACGCGGATATCGGCATGGGCCGACCCCGTGGCGACACCAAAAGACAACATGGACATCACTGGCAGCAGCAGCTTGCGCAGACGCATCGGCGAACTCCCGGACGAGACAGGATCGTGAAGATGGCAGCTTTGGAGACGACTAGGTGGATGACCTCGCAGCCAGTCTCCACAGCGACGTAATCTCGGCCTTGCGCGCGGCGAAGAGCGGGTCGTCGGCATCGGCGGCCTTCGGGTGGCGCGGGCGGATGTCAGAGCGGCCAAGCACCTTGAGCCCCGCCGCATCGATCCAGCCAAGCAGTTCGTCGCGCGTGCGCAGGCCCAGATGTTCGGCAAAGTCCGACAGGATCAGCCAGCCCTGGCCATCCGGCGTCAGATGCGCGGCCAGGCCGTTCAGGAAGCCGCGCAGCATCCGGCTGTCCGGGTCGAACACGGCGTGCTCGATCGGCGAACTCGGGCGTGCGGGTACCCATGGCGGATTGCAGACCACGAGCGGCGCGCGGCCTTCGGGGAACAGGTCGGCTTCGATGATCTCGACGTCGCCCGTCAGTCCAAGCCGCTCGATGTTGGCGCGGGCGTTGCCGAGCGCGCGGGCGTCCTGGTCGGTGCCCACCACGCGCTTCACGCCGCGCTGGGCCAGCAGCGCCGCGAGCACGCCGGTGCCGGTGCCAATGTCGAACGCCAGGGTGCCCGATGGCAGCGGTTCTTTCGCCACGAGGTCGATGTACTCGCCGCGCACAGGCGAGAACACGCCATACCACGCGTGGATGCGGTCGCCGAGCGCGGGGATTTCGACGCCTTTCTTGCGCCACTCGAATGCGCCGATCAGGCCGAGCAGTTCACGCATCGACGCCACGTACGGCGTGTCGGACGGACCGTAGACCTGCTCGCAGGCTTCATGCACATCGGGCGCGCGGCGCAGCGGCACCACGTGGCCGGCCTCGAACGGCAGCAGCAACATGCCCAGCGTGCGGGCCCGCTGCGACTGGGCGAGCCGGTGCTTGTGGAACGCCTCGGTGAGGCTGGCGGGCGGCATCGGCGCCTTCTTCGGCTTGCGATCGACGCGCCGCGCCATCGCCTGCAGCAACTGGCGTGCGTTCTGGAAGTCGCCGCGCCAGAGCAGGGCGGTGCCTTCGCTGGCCAGACGGAACGCGGTATCGGCCGGCGTCTGGTCGTCGGCGATCACCACGCGTTTCGGCGGGGGCAGGCCGGCTTCGGAACGCCACATCGCGCTGCGCTCGGCGCCGTCTTCGGTCCAGTGGATCGTCGGGAGGGAATCAGTGACTGACATATATATAGGGCAGGGTGCTTCGAGCGATGCTCAGAGTTCGTAGGCTTCGTGGTCGCCCGACATCGCCTGTTCCACCAGCTTGCGGTTCAGGGTCGGCGAGAACAACTCGATGAATGTATAGACGAAGCTGCGTAAATAGGCCCCCTGCTTGACGGCCAGGTGGGTGACATTGGTGCCGAACAGGTGGCCGGCGGGAAGGCCGCGCAGGTTGCGGTCACGTTCGGGGTCGTAGGCGAGGCCGGCCACGATGCCGACGCCCAGGCCAACCTCGACGTACGTCTTGATGACGTCGGCGTCGATGGCCTCCAGCACGATGTCCGGCTGGAGATGGCGCAACTCGAACGCCTTGTCGATCTTGGGCCGGCCAGCAAAGTTCACGTCATAGGTGATCAGCGGAAAGGTGGCCAGGTCTTCCAGCGTCAGGTGCTTTTTCTCCAGCAGTGGATGGTCAGGTGGCGTAATCACCATGTGCTGCCACTGGTACCCGGGCAGCGACACCAGGCTCTTGTCGCCCGAGATGCCCTCGGTGGCGATGCCCAGATCGGCCTGGTCATGCAAGATCATGTCGGCGATCTGCGCCGGATTGCCCTGCTGGATCGACAGCCGCACCTTCGGGTAGCGCTTGGTGAACTCGCTGATCACGCGCGGCAGCGCGTAACGGGCCTGGGTATGGGTGGTGGCGATGGTGAAGTTGCCCTGATCCTGTGCCGCATAGTCCTTGCCTACGCGCTTCAGGCTTTCCACTTCCTGCAGGATCTTCTCTACCGAGGTCAGGATGCGCCGCCCCGGTTCGGTCAGGCTGCGGATCCGTTTGCCGTGTCGTGTGAAGATATCGACACCTAGCTCCTCTTCCAGTTCGATAATCGCCTTGGAAACGCCGGGTTGTGACGTATAGAGCGCCTTTGCGGCCTCTGTCAGGTTGAAATTCTGACGGACAGCCTCACGCACAAAGCGGAATTGATGAAGGTTCATATAACTGCGTCCGTATAAACAAACAACTTCTTATTAGTTTGAGGTATGAGGCGAGTTTATTACGATTCTCGAACTTTGTTAAACGTTCGGCCTGTCCGTATTCCGTCCAGCCCCCAGCCTGTATAGGTGACGCGGACGAGGGGAAAGCCGGGCAACTCGAGAATCCCCCCCGATGTCCCTTGCCTATACCGTTTCCGGTCTGCTGGTAGGTCTCCTGGTCGGTCTGACCGGAGTCGGCGGGGGTTCGCTCATGACGCCGCTGCTGACGCTGCTGTTCGGCTTCTCGCCGGCCACCGCAGTGGGCACCGACCTGGCGTTTGCCTCGATTACCAAGGGCTTCGGCACGCTGGCCCACCGCGCGCACGGCCATGTGCAGTGGCAGGTGGTGCGCCGCCTGTGCGTGGGCAGCCTGCCGGCCGCCGTGGCCGCCATCCTCGTGCTCAAGAGCGCGGGTGAGCTCAATGCGCAGTGGCTCCACGCGATCCGCGTGACGATCGGTGTGTCGGTTCTGCTGACCGTGCTGTCGCTGCTGTTCCGCAAGCAGATGCTGGCGTGGCTGGCGCGCAACCCGCGCTTCCAGCTCGAAGGCCGCAAGCAGGTGGTGGCCACCGTGCTGGTGGGCGCCGTGATCGGCGTGCTGGTGACGGTGTCGTCAATCGGTGCTGGCGCCGTGGGCGCGACCCTGATCCTGCTGCTGTATCCCCATATGAAACCGGCCGAGGTGGCCGGTACCGATATCGCCTACGCCGTGCCGCTCACGGCCGTGGCAGGTCTGGGCCATGTGTGGCTCGGCACGGTGGACTGGAATTTGTTGCTGGCGCTGCTGGTGGGCTCGATCCCCGGCATCTGGCTCGGTGCGCAACTGTCGCGGGCACTGCCCGAGCGGATCGTGCGCGCCGCACTTGCCACGACGCTGACGCTCGTGGCCATCAAGCTCGTTTCATGAGACCGGTTATGAATGATTCAGGCGTCGTTACGCGGCCTTGCCAGAACCGCTTCGCTTCATTCCTGACCAACCTCCCTACAGTTACCGAATACTGAACGGACCCACACCATGTATCAGTACGATCAATATGACCAGCGTATCGTCCAGGAGCGCGTTGCCCAGTTCCGTGACCAGGTGCGTCGCCGCCTGTCCGATGAGCTGACCGAGGAAGAATTCCTGCCGCTGCGCCTGCAGAACGGCCTGTACATGCAGCGTCACGCCTACATGCTGCGCGTGGCGATTCCGTACGGCCTGCTGGCCTCGAAGCAGATGCGCATGCTGGCCCATATCGCCCGCACCTACGACCGCGACTACGGCCATTTCTCTACACGTCAGAACATCCAGTACAACTGGATGGACCTGGAGCGCGTGCCCGACGTGCTGGACGACCTCGCCAGCGTCGAGATGCACGGCATCCAGACCTCCGGCAACTGCGTGCGCAACATCACCACCGACCAGTTCGCCGGCGTAGCGCCGGACGAGACGGTGGACCCGCGCGTGCTGGCCGAACTGCTGCGCCAGTGGAGCACGTTCCAGCCCGAATTCGCGTTCCTGCCGCGCAAGTTCAAGATCGCCATCTCGTCGTCGGCCGATGACCGCGCCGTGGTGCAGATGCACGATATCGGCATCTATGCGTACAAGAACGCCGCTGGCGAGACGCGCCTGCGCATCCTGGCTGGTGGAGGTCTGGGTCGCACGCCGATTCTGGGCACGATCATCAAGGAAGATCTGCCGTGGCAGCACATGCTGACCTATGTGGAGTCCGCGATCCGTGTGTACAACCGCTACGGCCGCCGCGACAACAAGTACAAGGCCCGCATCAAGATCCTGGTGAAGGCCATCGGCGCCGAGAAGTTCGCCGCCGAAGTGGAAGAGGAGTGGAAGTTCAGCAAGGACGGCCCTGGCACGCTGACGCAGGCCGAGTTCGACCGCGTGGCGCAGTACTTCCAGCCGCCCGCCTACGAAAAGCTGCCCGACACCGACGCATCGTTCGAAAAGCACCTGCTTGAGAACAAGGCGTTCGCACGCTGGGTCAACCGCAACGTGCACGCGCACAAGGTGCCGGGCTATGCATCCGTGACGCTGTCGACCAAGCCGGGCCCGGTGTCGCCCCCGGGCGATGCCACGTCCGCGCAAATGGACACGGTTGCCGATTTCGCTGATCGCTATGGCTATGGCGAACTGCGCGTGGCGCATGAGCAGAATCTGGTGCTGCCCGACGTGAAGAAGCGCGACCTGTTCGCGCTGTGGGAAGACGCGAAGAAGGCCGGTCTGGCCACGGCCAACATCGGCCTGCTGACCGACATCATCGCCTGCCCGGGCGGCGACTTCTGCTCGCTGGCCAACGCCAAGTCGATTCCGATCGCGCTGGCGATTCAGGAGCGTTTCGACAACCTCGACTACGTCTACGACCTTGGCGACATCTCGCTGAACATCTCGGGTTGCATCAACGCCTGCGGCCACCACCACGTCGGCAATATCGGCGTGCTGGGCGTCGACAAGGATGGCGCCGAGTGGTACCAGGTCACGATCGGCGGCGCCCAGGGCAATGACACGGCGCTGGGCAAGGTGATCGGCCCGTCGTTCAGCGCCCACGAGATGCCTGATGTGGTGTCGCGCATCATCGAGACATTCGTGGCCAACCGCGTTGGCGACGAGCGCTTTATCGAAACCGTTGGCCGGATTGGCATCGCGCCGTTCAAGGAACGGGTGTACGCGGACAAGCAGCGCGAAGAGCGCGCCGAAGCCTGACGAACGGAGTTACCGAACATGGCAAAGATCATTCAACTGCAACGCGACGCCGCCGAATTCCGTCCTGTCATCGTCGACGATAGCTGGACCGTGCTGCGTGCCACCGAAACCGAACCGCTCGACGAGGCAAAGATCGCTGCCGTCGCGCAAGGCACCGACGCCGTGCTGTTCCCGCTGTCGGTGTGGAAGGCGAACGAAGCCCTGCTGGCTGGTCGCGACAAGGCCATCACCGGCGTGTGGCTGGCGCCGGAAGACGAGCCGGGCGACGTCGAAGCGCTGTTCGATCGCGTATCGGTCGTGGCCGTGGACTTCCCGGTGTTCCGCGATGGCCGCGGTTTCTCGTCGGCCTATCTGCTGCGCACGCGCTACCACTGGGCAGGCCAGTTGCGCGCGATCGGCGACGTGCTGCGCGATCAGCTCAACTTTATGAAGCGCTGTGGCTTCGACACTTTCGCGGTGCGCGCCGACAAGAACATCGACGACGCGCTGAAGGGCTTCACCGAGTTCACGGTGGCCTACCAGGCTTCGGTGGACGAGCCGCTACCGCTGTTCCGCCGCGCACGCGCTGACGTGACCGCCCGGGGCGCGGCATGAGCGCCGTGATCTCCGAGATCCCCATCGTCGACGGTTCGGTGTCGTCGCTGCGCCCCCCAGCGCTGTGGACGAAGCCGGCGTACACCGGCACGATCGAGGCGCTCGAAGTGAAGGAACGTGAACTGGCCGAACGCCTGTCCGGCATCGCGGCACGTTTCTTCCGCGCGCGCTTCGCCACGAGCCTGGCCGCCGAAGACATGGTGCTGACCGACGCGATCCTGCGCGGCAGCCCGGCCGTGCGTGCCGGCATCCGCGTGTTCACGCTGAACACCGGCCGCCTGCATGCCGAGACGCTGGCAGTGCTGGACAAGGTCGAGACGCACTACGGCTACACGATCGAGCAGTTTACGCCCGACCAGGAAGCCGTGGAGAACTACCTGAAGAAGAATGGCCTGAACGCCTTCTACGACAGCGTGGACCTGCGCAAGAGCTGCTGTGGCATCCGCAAGGTGGAACCGCTCAATCGCGCGCTTTCGCACGCCGATGCGTGGATGACGGGCCAGCGCCGCGAGCAGGCCGTGACGCGCGCCGAACTGCCGTTCGAGGAAACGGACGAGTCGCGAGGCATTCCCAAGTTCAATCCGCTGGCCGACTGGGCCGAGGCCGAAGTGTGGGCGTACCTGTCGCGCCACAACGTCCCGGTCAACGCGCTGCACGAGAAGGGCTATCCGAGCATCGGTTGCGAGCCCTGTACGCGGGCGGTCAAGGCCGGCGAGGATGTGCGCGCCGGACGGTGGTGGTGGGAGAGCAAGGACTCGAAAGAGTGCGGGCTCCACGAACAGAACGTCAAGCACTGAACAGAATATTTGAGGCCGAGAACGATATGGGCATCATGAACGACATCGCAAGCGCAGGCATCCCCGCCAACGTGGAACACCTGCTGCAGGTCCAGAACGACCACCTCGACCGGCTCGAAGCCGAATCGATCTACATCATCCGCGAGGTGGTGGCCGAGTGCCACAACCCGGCGCTGCTGTTCTCCGGCGGCAAGGATTCGATCGTCATGCTGCATCTGGCGCTCAAGGCCTTCCGCCTGGGCGACCGCAAGGTGGAGCTGCCGTTCCCGCTGGTCCACATCGACACCGGCCACAACTATCCGGAAGTGATCCAGTTCCGCGACCAGCGCGTGGGCGAACTGGGCGCGCGCCTGGTGGTGGGCCACGTCGAGGATTCGATCAAGCGCGGCACCGTGCGCCTGCGCAAGGAAACCGATTCGCGCAACGCCGCACAGGCTGTGACGCTGCTGGAAACGATCGAGGCTCACAAGTTCGACGCGCTGATGGGCGGTGCCCGTCGCGATGAAGAAAAGGCTCGCGCCAAGGAACGCATCTTCTCGTTCCGCGACGAGTTCGGCCAGTGGGACCCGAAGGCCCAGCGCCCGGAACTGTGGAGCCTGTACAACGCCCGCATGGCCCAAGGCGAGCAGATGCGCGTGTTCCCGATCTCGAACTGGACCGAACTCGACGTGTGGCAGTACATCGCCCGCGAAAACCTGGCCCTGCCGCCGATCTACTACGCGCACGAGCGCGAAGTGGTGCGCAAGAACGGCCTGCTGGTGCCGGTGACGCCGATTACGCCGAAGCAGGATGGTGATGTGAGCGAAGTGCTGTCGGTCCGCTTCCGCACCGTGGGCGACATCAGCTGCACGTGCCCGGTGGCTAGCACCGCGGCCACGCCGGTGGAGATCATCGCGGAGACCGCGGTGACCGAGATCACCGAGCGCGGCGCCACCCGCATGGACGACCAGACGAGCGAAGCGTCGATGGAACGCCGGAAAAAAGAAGGCTACTTCTAAATCGACGCAGCAGAGGAATACGACAATGTCTCACCAATCCCAACATCAAGGCCTGCTGCGTTTCATCACCGCGGGCTCCGTGGACGACGGCAAGAGCACGCTGATCGGCCGTCTGTTGTTTGACAGTAAGGCAGTGCTGTCCGACCAGCTCACCGCGCTGGCCAACGCCAAGAACAAGCGCACCGCTGGCGAGCAGATCGACTTCTCGCTGCTGACCGACGGCCTCGAGGCCGAGCGAGAGCAGGGCATCACGATCGACGTGGCTTACCGCTATTTCTCGACCGCGCGCCGCAAGTTCATCATTGCCGATACGCCGGGCCACGAGCAGTACACGCGCAACATGGTGACGGGCGCCTCGACCGCGCACGCCGCCATCGTGCTGGTGGATGCCACGCGTGTCACGGTCAAGGACGGCCGCGCCGAGCTGCTGGCCCAGACCAAGCGTCACTCGGCCATCCTGAAGCTGCTGGAACTGCAGCACGTGATCGTCGCCGTGAACAAGATGGACCTGGTTGACTACAGCGAGCAGCGCTTCAACGAGATCCGCGCCGCCTACATCGAACTGGCCGCGCAACTGGGCCTGAAGGATGTGACCTACGTGCCGGTGTCGGCACTGCGTGGCGACAACATCGTCCATGCCAGCGACGCCATGCCGTGGTACCAGGGCGAGCCGCTGCTGCCGCTGCTGGAATCGCTGCCGGTGGAAGATGTGGCGCCGGTAGGCGATGCCGCGCTGCGCTTCCCGGTGCAACTGGTGGTTCGCCAGGACGGTTCCGCCGCCGACGACTTCCGTGGCTACGCTGGCCGTGTGGAAGCCGGCACGGTCCGCGTGGGCCAGAAGCTGCGCGTGCTGCCCGCCAATCGCGAAGCCGTGGTGGCCGAAGTGCTGACGCCGAATGGATCGGCCGATTCCGCCAGCGCCGGCGACACCGTCACGGTGCGTCTGGCCGAAGACGTCGATGTATCGCGTGGTGACATGTTCGTGTCGGCCGATACCGCCGCCGAATCGGCGAAGAAGCTGACGGCCGACCTGTGCTGGTTCGACGACGAGTCGCTGAACCCGTCGCGCAAGTACGTGCTCAAGCACACCACGGCCAGCGTGTTCGCGCGCGTGTCGGCGGTGGATCGCGTGCTGGATGTGCATACGCTGTCGCACGAAACCGGCCGCCACGAGATCAACCTGAACGACATCGGTTCGGTGCAGATCTCGCTGCAGAAGCCGATCGTCTGCGATACGTACGGCGACAATCCGGCGACGGGCGCGTTCGTGCTGATCGACGAAGCCACCAACCACACGGTGGCGGCGGGCATGATCCGTGCGTATGCCTGATATCGTCTGAGTCGGGTATTTCATACAGCGAGGGTCAGGATGGACAGGCAGCACGGCAAGGCCACGGGCAAGGTGTATCTGATTGGTGCGGGTCCCGGCGCGGCCGATCTCATTACGGTGCGCGGCGCACGACTGTTGGGCGAGGCGCAGGTCGTGCTGCACGATGCACTCGTATCGCCCGAGATGCTGGCGTGGTGTCCGCAGGCCGAACTGGTCGAGGTGGGCAAGCGCTGCGGCCAGCGTTCCACGGCGCAACTCTTCATCAATCGCCAGATCGTCGACCTGGCCACGAAGTACGAGCGCGTGGTGCGGCTCAAGGGCGGCGACCCGATGCTGTTTGGTCGCGCCGACGAGGAGTTGCAGGCGCTGGAAGCGGCCGGTATCGAGTACGAGGTGGTGCCCGGCATCACTGCGGCGCTCGCGGCGGCCAGCGCGATCGGCCGGCCCTTGACCAAGCGTGGTGTGTCGCGCAGCGTGGCGTTCGCTACCCAGGCCAAGGCGGCCGATGCCGTCGACGTGGAGGCCGATGTGAAGGCCGACACGATCATCTACTACATGGGCCGTGATCAGGCAGCGAACATTGCGGCGCAGTTGATCGCTCGCGGCAAGCCGGCGTCGACACCCGCATGGGTAGTGGAAGCCGCTACGACGCCGCGCCAGCGCAGCCACCAGTTCACGCTGGGCCAGATGGCGGCAGGCGAGGCGGCACGCTGGATGGACCCGGTGCAGCCCAGCCTGCTGATGATCGGCGAGGCCCTGGGGAGCAGGGCGACGGAGTACGTGGAAGCCGAACGCGCGGCGTGATCGGTTTGCCCGATGGAAAAAAGGCCAGAGGTTGACTCTGGCCTTTTTGCATTTTGTGTCCCGGGCTATTGTTCAGGGGCGGGAGCGGGAGCGGGGGAAAGGGTCAGCGCGCAATATGCCGCGATGGCATCGAGCACGCTGTCGACTTCGCCGACCGCATCCGAGGCGCGAATCTCCACCCCCGGATACTTCACCCGGCACGCGTCGATCAGCAGCGGAAAATCGCGCCGCAGATGCCCACCCTGGCCGAAGAACACCGGCACGACCGTGATCGCGCCAACGCCAGCCGCCGCCAGCTCGTCGATGGCGTCCTCCAGCGACGGCGTCATCAGTTCCAGGAAAGCCAGTCGAACAGCACAGTCCGGCAGCAACGCCACGAGCTTTTCGTGAAGCCGGTCGAACGGGTCGCGCCAGCGCGCGTCGCGCGCGCCGTGCCCGAACAGGATGAGTCCTTGTCGCCCAGCGCCCATGATCAGTGGCGATCGACCCAGCGCAGCGCGCCGAGCGCAATCATCAGGTAGAGCGTGCCGGGCACCAGCGCGGAGACGATCGGCGGCCAGGTATGCAGCAGGCCCACGTGCGAGAACAGCGTGTTGGACAGGTGGAACGACAGGCCCAGCATGATGCCGCCGAACACCTTCACGCCTACCGCGCCCGCACGGGCATGGAGGTATGCGAACGGCAGCGCCAGCGCGACCATCACGAACAGCGTCAGCGGATACACCACCTTCTTCCAGAACGCGATTTCGTAGCGCTGCGTGTCCTGCTTGTTGTCGCGCAGGTGCCGGATGTAGCGGAACAGGTTGACCGTCGACATGTTCTCCGGCTGCACCAGCAGCACCGACAGGATCTGTGGCGTCAGCTCGGAGTGCATCAGGATGTTCGGGAACTGCACCTGCTCGCCGCGGAAGTCGGGCGCCAGCGCGTCACGATTGGCAGCCGGCTGGCCGTCACGCAGCTCGATGAAGCGCGTCTCGTTGACGTCGTTGAGCTGCCAGGACTGCCCGCCCTGGTATTTGCCTTCCTTGGCCACGCGGATCACGCGCAGGCGGTAGTCCTTGTCGAATTCGTAGATCGTGACGCCGGTAATCGACTGGTCGGGCCGCAGGCCTTGCACGTTCACGAAGCGGGTGATTTCTCCCGCGCCTTTCTCCTCGGGATCGCGATCGCGGTCCTTGACCCAGACGCCCGAGCGGAAGCCCGATGACACGGTGGCGCCGATTGCCTCGAGCTTGATCTTCTGCGCGTACTGCTCGGCCGCCGGGCCGATGAACTCGCCGAAGATGAACGTCGCCAGCGCCAGCGGCACCGCCAGCTTGAACAGCGAGAACAGCGCCTGCCGCGTGTTCAGGCCGGCCACGCGGAAGATCGTGTACTCGGACTGGCTGGCAAGTTGCGAGAAGACGTAGATCGCGCTGATCAGCACCGCGATCGGCAGCACCTCGTAGATACGGGTCGGCGCCTCCAGCATGACGTGGAAGAACGCGATCAGCGACGTGTACTTGCCCTGGACGCTTTCCAGTTCGCTGAGCATGTCGAAGAACACGAACAGGGCCAGCACCGCGAACAGGATGAAGGCGAAAACCCCATAGATCAGGCGAGCGAAGTAGCGCTCGTAGACGCTCAGCACCCTCATGCGCGGCCCCCGGTGGTCTTGCGGCGCAGGCCGAATACGGCACGCCAGCCTCCCAGGCTACGGTTGGCGCGGTAGCGGAACATCACCAGCGCGCACAGGAACACGGTCAGGTGGATCGGCCAGATGGCCATCCAGAACGACATCGCGCCGGAGCGGACCCAGGCCTGCGCCAGGTTGATCAGGTTGCTGTAGGTCAGGTAGATCAGCACGGCGAAGACAAGCGGGGTGTAGCGGCCCAGACGCGGATTCACGTAGGCCAGCGGGATCGCGATCATCACGAAGTTGAACGCCAGGATCGGCAGGGAGATCCGCCAGAGCAGTTCGCCCAGGTTCTCGCGGGTCGGGTCACGGATCAGGTCGATCGTGTCGCGGCTCTTGGTCGGCAGGTCGGCGGCGGCGTCCTGCGGCTTGTTGTCGACCTTGACCGCGTACTTGTCGAACTCGACGATCCGGTAATTGAGCTGGCCGGGAATGCCGGCGTAGCGGCGGCCATGTTCCATGACCACCAGACGGTCGCCGTTGGGCATCGTCTCGAACTGGCCCTGATGCGCCAGCGCCACACCGATCTTGCCCGATTCGGCATTGGCCACGAAGACGTTGCGCGCGTGCTTCATGTCGGCGTCGATGCCTTCGATGAACAGCACGTAGTTGCCATTGGCCGGCTCGATGAAGCGGCCCGAGGCGATCATCGAGAGCACGCCGCGCTGCTCGAAGCGGTCGCGGAACAGCGCGCTCTGCTGGTTGGCCCACGGCCACGCGAACAGGCCCAGCAGCAGCGCCATGACAAAGAACGGCGCGGCGAACTGCAGCACCGGCTTGACCAGATCGCGCAGGGAGACGCCGGCCGAGAACCACACCACCATCTCGGAGTCCTTGTACCACCGGGTCAGGACGATCAGCGTCGAGATGAACAGCGTAGCCGACAGCAGGATCGACAGATAGCCGATCGTCGCCAGGCCGATGAGCATCAGCACGTCGTTGGGGCTGGCCTTGCCGTTGGCGGCCATTCCCAGGATGCGGATCACGAGCGACGTCAGCATGAACGTCAGCATCACCAGGAACACCGCACCGGCGGTGTAGGCGAGTTCGCGCCGCAGGGCTTGTTGGAAGATCATGCAAGACACGCTTCCGGCTGCCGGCCGGAGCGGGCGATGCGCCGGGGGCCGATGGACTGGCAGGACCGCGGGCTGTCAGCTTTCTGGATCGGCGGCGGCGGATCGCGGATGAAAATCGCGGATAATGGGGGTTTCTTTTCGACGAGCCCCTGGAAGGAAGCGCGATGGAATTTAGCACAAAAGCCCTGGATCTGAGCAAAGCCGGCCAAAATGGTTTTCTGGCCACGAAGACTGACTGTCTGGTGGTTGGCCTGTTCGAGGGCCAAAGTCTGGCCGGCGTGGCCAAGGCGCTGGACGTTGCCACCAAGGGGCTGGTGGCGCGTCTGGTCAAGCAAGGCGACTTCGAAGGCAAGCGCGGCACGCAACTGATGCTGCACGAGGTGGCCGGCATTGGCGCCGCCCGCGTGCTGCTGGTGGGCCTGGGCAAGGAAGCCGATTTCAACGACAAGGCCTTTGCCGAAGCCGTGCGCACCGCCACGCGTGCCCTGGGCGGCACGCGCGCCGCCTCGGCGCTCTGGTGCCTGGTTCAGCAGCCGCCGCAGCCGCGCGACGTGGCCTGGGCCATCATCACCACGATCACGCTGGTCCGGGAGGCCGGTTATCGCCTGCTGGAGCGCCATCCCGAGCTCAAGCGCGCTCCCCGGGGCGCTGGCGCCATCGACAAGGCGTCGCTGCGCAAGATCGTGCTGGCCGTGGACGTGGGCGACGCCAAGGCCGCCTCGCAGGCCGCCGTGCGTGGCACCGCCATCGCCAACGGCATGGAACTGACCCGCGACCTGGGCAACCTGCCGTCCAACATCTGCACGCCGACCTATCTGGCCAATACCGCCCGTGGCATCGCCAAGCGCCACAAGCTCAAGGTGGAGATCCTGGGCCGCAAGCAGATCGAGGCGCTCAACATGGGCGCCTTCCTGGCCGTGACCAAGGGCAGCGTCGAGCCGCCGCAGTTCATCGTACTGCGCTATGACGGCGCGAGCGCCAAGCAGGCGCCGGTGGTGCTGGTGGGCAAGGGCATCACGTTCGATACGGGTGGCATCTCGCTGAAGCCGGGCGAGGGCATGGACGAAATGAAGTACGACATGTGCGGCGCGGCATCGGTGCTGGGCACGATCCAGGCCGTGGCCGAAATGGGCCTGAAGCAGAACGTGATCGCCGTGGTGCCGACCTGCGAGAACATGCCGAGTGGCATCGCCACCAAGCCGGGCGACGTGGTGACCAGCATGTCCGGCCAGACCATCGAAATCCTCAATACCGACGCCGAAGGCCGCCTGATCCTGTGCGACGCGCTCACCTACGTGGAGCGCTTCAAGCCGGCTGCCGTGATCGACGTGGCCACGCTGACCGGTGCCTGCATCATCGCGCTCGGCCACGTCAACAGCGGCCTGTACGCCCGCAGCGACGCGCTGGCGGACCAGTTGCTGGGTGCCGGCCGCAAGGCCATGGATACGGCCTGGCGTCTGCCGCTGGACGATGACTACCAGGACCAGCTCAAGTCGAACTTTGCCGACATGGCCAATATCGGTGGCCGTCCGGCCGGCAGCGTGACCGCGGCCTGCTTCCTGGCGCGTTATACCGAGAAGTACGACTGGGCCCACCTCGACATCGCCGGCACGGCGTGGAAGAGCGGCGCGGCCAAGGGCGCCACGGGCCGTCCGGTGCCGTTGCTGACGCAGTTCCTGATGGACCGCGCGGCGTAATCGGGCGTATCGGGCGGATATTAGGTTCAGGGAAAGGTAGCCGGGATGACGCGCATCGACTTCCATAGCAATGTGCCGGACACGCTGACATATGTCTGCCGTCTGGTTCGCAAGGCCTATGGGGCAGGGCAGAAGGTGGTGGTGCACGGCGCGCCGCAGCAGCTGGCGCAGCTCGACGCGCGGCTGTGGTCGTTTTCGCCGCTCGACTTCCTGCCGCACTGCGGGGTCGACAGCCCGAATGCGGCGGTGACGCCGATCATCCTGGCCGCCGCGCTCGACGCCGTACCGCACCATCAGTTGCTGGTGAACCTGGCGCCGGAGGCCCCGGCGCAGTTCGCCAGCTTCGAACGGTTGATCGAAGTGGTCGGCGCCACGCCCGAAGCCCGGGATTCCGGGCGGGAGCGGTATCGTTTCTATCGTGAGCGAGGCTATCCGCTCACGCACCATGACATTGGCCAGGCCAAGGGAGATGCGGCATGAGCGAACGCACGACTTCGCGGGTCATTCCGCGGCTGGATCCCAATGACAGCGTGCCGCTGCTGACCGAAGTGGTCGAGTTGCCGGACACCGTGTTCGATGCACCTGCGCCGGCACCCGCACCCGCGCCAGCCCAGGCCACGGTGATCGACACGGCGGACATGCCAGAATCTGGCGTGGTCACCGCGGTTGGCGATTTCGGATCGGCGGGAGAGGACGTGCCGGCTGCGACGTCCGACGTGGTCGACACGACCCCGTTCATGCCGGGCGCCGACGACCTGCGCGCGGTGCGCACCGAGTTGCTGACGCGCGTGATGATGCGCTTCCGCACCGAGTGGCCGCAGGTGGTGGAAGCCCATACCGAAGCCACGCTGCAGTCGCGGCTGGCGCCGCTGACGGCGCAACTGGCCAATGAACTGACCCAGGCGCTCGAGGCCCGGCTGGTGGAGTGGCTCGACGCGACGCTGGAGGAAATCGAGCGGGACCCGGGCGGGATGTGAGCCTGGGCCTTGCCACCGGCCCGCGCCGGTATCGGCACCCATGTAAAAAGGCCTGCGATTGAATCGCAGGCCTTTTGCATTGCAGGGGGCTATGCCAGCCGGATCAGTCCGTCACGGCACCCTTGCTGGCCGTGGAGGCCAGCCTCGCGAACTTCGCCAGCACGCCGCGCGTGTAACGCGGAGCCGGCTGCTTCCAGGCAGCGCGGCGGCGGGCCAGCTCTTCGTCGGCCACATTCAGTTGCAGCAGCAACTGGTGCGCGTCGATCGTGATCGAGTCGCCTTCCTGAACCAGTGCAATCGTGCCGCCCACATGGGCTTCCGGCGCAACGTGGCCAACCACCATGCCCCAGGTGCCGCCCGAGAAGCGGCCGTCAGTGATGAAACCAACCGATTCGCCGAGACCCTTGCCGATGATCGCCGACGTCGGCGCCAGCATTTCAGGCATGCCTGGGCCGCCCTTCGGGCCGAGGTAGCGCAGCACCAGGATGTCGCCAGCGTTGATCTTGTCCGCTAGGATCGCATCCATGGCGCTCTGCTCGTCCTCGAACACGCGGGCCGGGCCGGTGATGACAGGGTTCTTCAGGCCGGTGATCTTGGCCACCGCGCCTTCCTCGGCGAGGTTGCCCTTCAGGATGGCCAGGTGGCCTTGCTTGTACAGGGCCTGCGAGATCGGCAGGATCACGTCCTGGTCGGCGCGCGGCTCATTGGGAACGTGCTCGAGTTCTTCGGCCAGCGTGCGGCCCGTGATCGTCAGGCAGTCGCCGTGCAGCAGACCGGCGTTCAGCAGGATCTTCATCACTTGCGGAATGCCACCGGCGCGGTGCAGGTCGGTGGCCACGTAGGCGCCCGACGGCTTCAGGTTGCAGATCACCGGCACGCGGCGACGGATGCGCTCGAAATCGTCGATGGTCCATTCCACTTCGGCCGAGTGGGCGATGGCCAGGTAATGCAGCACCGCGTTGGTGGAGCCGCCCGTGGCCATGATCAGCGTCACGGCGTTCTCGATTGACTTGCGCGTGATGATGTCGCGCGGCTTGATGTCCTTCTTGATGGCTTCCACCAGCACGCGGGCCGATTCGGCGGCGCTGTCTACCTTCTCCTGGTCCGGGTTGGCCATCGTCGACGAATACAGCAGCGACATGCCCAGCGCCTCGAACGACGAGCTCATTGTGTTGGCGGTGTACATGCCACCGCACGAGCCGGTGCTCGGGCAGGCGTTCTTTTCCACGCCTTCGAAGTCTTCCTCGCTCATGCGGCCGGCGGTGAATTCGCCCACGGCCTCGAACGACGACACGATGGTCAGGTCCTTGCCCTTCCAGTTGCCCGGACGGATGGTGCCGCCGTAGACGTAGATGCCCGGCACATTGGTGCGCGCCAGCGCGATCATGCCGCCCGGCATGTTCTTGTCGCAGCCGCCGATCACGACCACGCCGTCCATCCACTGGCCCTGGGCGGCTGTCTCGATGCAGTCGGCAATGACTTCACGCGAGATCAGCGAGTACTTCATGCCTTCGGTGCCCATCGACATGCCGTCGGAGATCGTCGGTGTGCCGAAGATCTGTGGGTTGGCGTCCGAGGCCTTGATCGCATCCACGGCCGCGTCCGCCAGGCGCTGCAGGCCGGCGTTGCAGGGAGTGATCGTCGAGTGGCCGTTGGCGATGCCCACCATCGGCTTGTCGAAGTCTTCCTTCTTGTAGCCGAGCGCGTAGTACATCGAACGGTTGGGGGAGCGCGCCACGCCTTGCGTGATGTGCTGGGAACGTTTGTTGAAAGCCATGGCGGGTGTCTCCGGGGGGCTGGTGGCGGGTGGCCGTGTTGTGGTCAGAAGAATGGCGCTTGCGTTTTATCGTGTCAAATATATGATTCGACCTTTATTGAGTCGATAAAAATATCAAGCTACCCCGTGGACCTGCGCCAGCTACGTTATTTCGTCACAGTGGCCGAAGAGTTGCATTTCGGCCGCGCCGCGCGGCGGCTCGCCATGACGCAGCCGCCGCTGTCGCAGCAGATCCAGGCACTGGAGGAGGAGATCGGCGTCCAGTTGTTCGTGCGCACGCGCCGCTCGGTGATGCTTACGCCGGCCGGCCAGCAATGGCTGCCGGAGGTGCGCCGCGTGCTGGCCGATGCGGCCGCGTTGCCCGGGCTGGCCCAGCGGCTCGCGCGGGGGGAGGTTGGCTCGCTGGCGCTGGCGTTCGTCAGTACGGCCGATTACGGCATCCTGCCTGACCTTCTGCGGCATTTCCGCGCCCGGCATCCGGAAGTCCAGCTACAACTGCGCGAGGCCACCAGCGACGTCCAGCTCGAGGCGCTGGTCGAGGGGACGATCGACGCGGGTCTGGTCATCCGCCCGCAACTGACCGTGATGCCGCACGGGCTCTCCTATTTGCCACTGGTACGCGAACCGCTTGTGCTGGCCGTGCCCGATGGCTGGCGCCCGGCGGGGCAGGCCGATGGCGCGCCACCGCAGACCGTGGCCCTGCGCGACGCCGCGCACGAGCCGCTGATCATCTTCCCGCGCCGAAGCGCGCCAGCGTTTTATGACATCATTACGGGCTATTACGCGCGCGACGGGTTGACGCCGATGATTGCCCAGGAGGCGATACAGATGCAGACGATCGTCAGCCTGGTCTCCGCCGGCATGGGGGTGGCGCTGGTGCCCGCGTCGCTATGCAACCTGCGCCGGACTGGCGTGTCATATCTGGCGTTGCGCGATGCCGGGCCGGAAATCGAAACTGGTCTGGTCTGGCGTGAAGGCGCGGCTGGCGTGGCGCCCGTGCTGCGCTCTTTCATCGATATCGCCATGGACCTCGCCGGCGCCATCGGACTGACGCAAGACAATGGCATAAAGGCCTGACTCCGCTACTCCTCGCTGTCCAGAATACTTACCGATACTCACTCGATCCGACATGCTCGTTCATCCCCAATTCGACCCGGTCGCCATTCACCTCGGGCCGCTGGCCATCCGCTGGTACGGCCTGATGTACCTGGCCGGCTTCATCATGTTCCTGTGGTTCGGCCGACTGCGTATCCGCCAGCCGCATATCGCGGCGCGTGGCTGGGTGGCGCGGGACCTCGATGACATGCTGTTCTACGGGGTACTCGGGGTCATCCTGGGCGGCCGCCTGGGCTACGTGCTGTTTTACAAGCCGGGTTATTACCTCACGCACCCGCTCGAGATCTTCAAGGTCTGGGAGGGTGGCATGGCGTTCCACGGCGGATTCCTGGGCGTCCTGATCGCGATGTGGGTGTTCGCGAAAGTGCGCCGTCGCCACTGGATGGAGGTGACCGACTTCATCGCGCCGATGATTCCGTGCGGACTCGCGGCGGGGCGGATCGGCAACTTTATCAACGGCGAATTGTGGGGGCGTCCGACCGATCTGCCGTGGGGCATGATCTTCCCGCAGGCCGGCGACAACATCCCGCGCCATCCGTCGCAGCTTTACCAGTTCGCTGGCGAAGGCGTGGCGCTGTTCATCATCCTGTGGCTGTTCTCACGCAAGCCGCGGCCGATGGGCGCGGTATCGGGCGTGTTCCTGATCGGCTATGGCGCGTTCCGCTTCCTGGCCGAGTTTGCCCGCGAGCCGGACAACTTCCTGGGCCTGCTGGCGCTCAAGCTGTCGATGGGTCAGTGGCTGAGCCTGCCGATGATCGTGATCGGCGTCGTGATGGTGGTCTGGGCTTACCGTCGTGGCAATGGGGCGACGGCAGCGGCGCGCTGATCGTCAGGCCGTCAGGCTGACTCTCGGTTTGCTTCCCTCTTCCACAAGTGGAATAGGGAAGCATGAAAATCACTCCCCGCCATTCCTGATGGCTTCGATCCGCTCCCGCGTCAGCGGGTGGGTCGAGAAGAAGCCGCTCTCGTCGTCGTCGGCAGCCTGCTTGCCGGCGCCCGTGCGGTGCGCATCCTCGAGTTGCTGTAGCGCATCGGCCAGCGCGGTCACCGGTAGCCGGTTGTCCCGCAGGATTTTCACTGCATAGGCATCCGCCTCGCGTTCGTGCTCGCGCGAATAGCGCATCGACATCATCGCGGCGGGTACCGTGGCCAGCAGCGATGAAACATCGCCGACCATGTACGCCGCCAGCGCGCCGACCACCGATGCCTGGAACACCTGCTGCAGGCCGTGGCGCTCGGCCACGTGGCCGGCCTCGTGGGCCAGCACACCCATCATGCCCGCGCCCGTGCCAATCAGCTTGACCAGCTCGTCGGTGACGACGATCGTGCCGCCCGGTAGTGCCACGGCATTGGCGCCAAGCCGCCCGCCCTTGCGAAACAGGATCTGATAGTGGTGGCCCGGATCGTCCGGGCGGCGCAACGCGGCGAAGTTGTCACGAATGCGCTGCTGGTCGGCCTGTGGCAATTTCGTAGGTTCCACCAGCCCCTGGTCCAGGCTGTCGAGGGTGGCCTTTCCCAACTGAGCCTCGATCGACGGCGGCACAGATCGCGCCACCACTGTGGCCGTCCAAGGCAGCAGGTAGTAGTACGAAAACACCACGAACACGACCAGCCCGAGTAGCGACAGTCCGGCCAGACGCCAGCTGTTCTGCGCACGCGAAACCAGGCCTTCGCGATGTCCAGTTGCCGCGAGCATCGCATCGAACGTGGCCTGGTCCGAGATCTCGCAATAAGCGCCGTCGTCGAACGTGACAAGCCGTGGCGCGCGCTTGATGCGTTCCGACACGCGCAGTGCTGCGAGTGGCGCCCGTCGCAACTCAGCGCCATTCGCATCCTGCAGGATGGCCTCGCCGTTCGTGACGATCAGCATCACCGCGTGCGCGCGTGATGAGCGGGTGTCGAAGTATTGCGCGGCAACCATGACTGTTTTCGGGCGTGTCCGTTGGTGGTGGCTGTCAGAGCGCGATGTCGATGTCGTACCAGTCGACCGCAGCATCACCGAGCGCGCCAACGTTCTGCTGCTCGCCAGCCACGAACTCGTCGAGCGGCCCGACGGCGATCATCGTCATCGCTTCCACGCGATAGCGCGTCGAGCGCACGCGCGCGAATGGATAGAACAGGCCCAGCGTCAGTGCGATGAAGATGAAGTTGGTCAGCACGATGAAGAACAGCTTGCCGGCCCGCACGTCACTGCGAAAGCGGTGCGGCAGCAGGGTGGTGTTGTTCCACACCAGGTTCTGCAGCCGGGCCGTGAAATAGGGGCCGATCATCATCAGGCCGAAGTACAGGCCGATCATCATCATGCCAAAGACAACGCCGACCGCGCCTTTCGATTGCCCAACCGCGCTGGCCAGCGAGCCGCCCACCAGACCGCCGCCGATCAGGAAGATCGCGACCATGCCTGCGGTGCGCAGGTAGACACCGTAGAAAGCGCTGGCCGTGGCGTCGAATGCGAACGGCGCCGTGCCGAACAGCGTGTGGTTGTGCTGGTAGCGCTTGAAACGCTGGTGCGCGAACGGCGCCAGCAGATAGAGCGACAACACGGTCAGGATCGGCCAGAGCAGAAAGACCTGATAACCCTCGGCATCCTTGCCGATAAAGGCGAAACGCAGACCGCGATAGCTCGAGTTCGCCATGCGGAATCGCAGCGAGCGAACCAGCAGAAACGGAAACACGGCAGCCAGCACGACGGCCAGCCCGACAGCCAGTAGCGGCGACGCATGACTGGCCAGGTTGTACGCCAGGGCCAGGACGAACACGATCGCGCGGCCCTTGAGAATCGCGGTTGGACTGCCGTGGTAGTCGAACGTGGCGCCATCGAGCTGCGTATTGCGATAGAAGTACTGCAGCGTGCGGACCTTTGCCCACGCGGAGTAGATGCCCAGCGTGATGATCGACAGCAATGCGTTGACGATCCAGATGCGGAAGTACTCGGACCCCGAGCCAGTGAACGACAGGGGCAGATTGCGCGGCGCGGCCTGCGTTCCGTCGCCGATGTAGTGGCTTCCCTGAAAATTGTCTTCCATGCCTGACCTCTCCGAGAGTTTTGGCAGGGCCGGATGTCGCTTCCCGCCCATGTTTCATGTTTGCAACCGATTGAACACCGGCTTTCGTGCAGTGTGCGGCGCATTTTCGCATCGCGGCGTACCGCCGCCATCACTAATCGCTCGCTGCGGCATATTGGCGACAACCAGCAGGGTAGTCGCGGTCGTAACGAAGGAGAAACATCCTGTTACATGATCTGGCACTTGTAACAAGTCTCGGATCGTCCGCCTCAATAAAATCAATAACTTAGCCAGCGTGGCATGGTCCTCGCTATATAGTCTGTTACAAGAATCAGGTCGGGACAGGAAATGTCCACGGCCGCATCGAAGGGAGAGCGCGCACGACAGATGCGCGGATGCGACCGAAAACGACAGAAAAGCCAAACGGGAAAATCTGCACCCAGACTTGGGTGCTTGAACGGGGGCAGGCGCTGGGCCAGCGCCAGCATGTCAAATCTGACCCACGCGCGCCAGGCGCATCCAGTCCGGCGCCGATGATGTTGTCCAGTGGCGGTTCTTTCTGGCGCGGGCAATTTTCCTGTGGGAGGCAGGAACGTTGCCCGCCGCACCTCTATCCCCTCTATCCGCATCCCATCGTCTTCTTCCGCCTTCATCTCACGGGACTATCCGATATCACCGTGTGGCGCATGGTCGATTCACGACTTCGATGCCGCTTTGCAGCATCGAAACTCCTTGCGGCGCGCGCGTCCTTATTCATAATTATGAATTATTGCGGTGTATGCGCCGCTCGGTGATGTCATCGAAAGGGCTTCATGCGGATCGTCCAGCAGGCGCTTTACCTCGAAGTTGCCGATCGGCTGCGTGCCATGATCGACGATCACACGCTGTTGCCAGGCGCGTGGATCGACGAAGTGGCGCTTGCGGCCGCACTGGGCACATCGCGCACGCCTATGCGAGAGGCGCTGAAGGTCCTGGCCGCGGAAGGGCTGGTGCGGCTGGAGCCGCGTCGCGGATGTTTCGTCAATGCGCTCACCGAGCAGGATCTCGACGAAATCTTTCCGCTGATGGCCCTGCTCGAAGGGCGCTGCGCCTACGAGGCCGCGCGTAACGTCACCCAGGCCGATCTCGATGCGCTCGAAGGCTTGCACGCCGAGTTGGCCCATCATGCGGCGGCGGGCGATATCGACGCCTACTACGAGACCAACTACCAGATTCATGAGGCGATCCAGCGGCTGGCCGGCAACCGCTGGCTGTCGGGCGTGGTCAGCGACCTGCGCAAGGTGCTGCGCCTGTCGCGGCACAAGAGCCTGAAGCTGCCGGGCCGCATTCAGGAGTCATGCGCCGAGCACATGTCGGTGTTCTCCGCGCTCAAGGCCCACGATCCGGAAGGCGCGGAAGCACTGATGAAGACCCACGTGCTGCGCCAGCGCGGCGCGTTGAGCGCGCTGGATCGTGCCGATCCGGAGCCGCCCGCCGTGGCGCCGGGCCAGCTTCGCCTGGCCGGACAGGACTGAAGGTTTGTGATCGATCCGCTCGCCCCCTCCGCAGGAATCTCCATGACCGCCCTCGACACCTCAGATCAACAGAAAGTCAGCGCGCCGCTCGATGCCGCCGAACCCGTGTCCGACACCTTGCTGTCGCGCTTCGGCCGCTGGTGGAACCGGAAGGGCGAGGCGGATGCCACCGCGGCAGGCCCCGCGAAGGCGCAGGACACACCCGCCCTGTCCACGCGCGCAACCAAACGTCAGCGCGACCAGTTGCGGCAGTGCTTCGACGCGCGGCTGACCGATGTCGCCGCCAATGCTGCCGCCCAGGCGTGGCAGGACGAATACGAGGCCGCGGTGGAGCCGGTTCGCCAGGCGATGCTCGGCGTGCTGGCCGAGGTGGCCGCCGTCCGCGATGCGGCTAGCGGCCAGCCGGCTACCGCGTCCGGCTTGTCGCAGGCGCTGTCCAACGCACGCATCCGCTTCTTCAAGCGCTTTGCCGCACTGCATGGGCAGCGTGGCAACAGTGCTTGCGGGCTGCACTTCCTGATCCAGTTGCGCGCGGACATGCTGCGCTGGCACAAGCGCATTCCGGGCTTGCGCGAACTCGATGAGGATCTGGAGGCGCTGTTCTCGAACTGGTTCGACGTGGGTTTGCTCGAACTGCAGCCGATCACGTGGGACTCGCCCGCGTCGCTGCTCGAGAAGCTGATTCGCTACGAGGCCGTGCACGAGATCTCGTCGTGGACCGACCTGCGCAACCGGCTGGATTCGGATCGCCGCTGCTACGCGTTCTTCCACCCCCGCATTCCGCGCGAACCGCTGATCTTCGTCGAGGTTGCGTTCGTGCCCGAGATGGCCGCCAACGTGCAGGCATTGCTCGATGAAGCCGCACCGCTGGAAGACCTGCGGCGCGTGAAGTGGGCCATCTTCTATTCGATCTCGAACACGCAGGCGGGGTTGCGCGGCGTGAGCTTCGGCAACTTCCTGCTCAAGCGGGTGATCGAGGAATTGCAGCGCGAGCATCCCAAGCTCAAGCAGTTCGCCACGCTGTCGCCGATCCCCGGGTTTGCGGACTGGCTACGCAAGCGGGATGGTGAGTCCATCGGCCGCGTGCTCGGTGTCAAGCGCCTTGCGCGCTGGCGCGAGCAGCACGGTGAGGTGCCCGCCGATGGCGCCGCATGGTTCAGCGCGTTGTCAGCGGACACCGAAGACACCGTGATACGCGATACGGCCATGACACTGGCCGCGCACTACCTGGTGCGAGAGGGTGGCAAGGGCGTGCCCGCTGATCCTGTGGCGCGCTTCCACCTCGGCAATGGCGCATGCGTGGAGCGCGTGAACTGGGGCGCAGACATGTCACGCAAAGGGCGTGCGCAATCGTGCGGCATGATGGTCAACTACCTTTACGTGCCCGATGCGCTGGATGACAATCTGGCTCGCCTTGGCGACGGCAATCCCCGCATCAGTCGGGCGGTAGCAAAGCTTCTGTGACCGAGGGTCGAAAACGAGCGGACACGGAGACAGTCAGGGCAATTTTTCGTCGGGTGTATGAGTCGTAGCAAGCGGTACTTTTGATTGACTTTCCAAAGAGAAGAGAGAGGAGACAGTACATGAATCGTCGTCAGCGGAATCTGACCACATTTGCACGCGTGTTTGCAGTGGCTGGCCTGATGGCCGGGACCGGGGTCACCAGTCTTTACGCACCGGCCGCGCAGGCCGATACATGGCCGAGCAAGCCGGTCACCGTTATCGTGCCGTTCCCGGCCGGCGGCGGCACCGATGCGTTTGCGAGGCCGCTTACCGCGCAGTTGTCCAAGCAGCTCGGCAAGCAGTTCGTCATCGACAATCGTGGTGGCGCGGGCGGCACCGTTGGCGCGAGCATCGCCGCCAAGGCGGCCCCCGATGGCTACACGCTGTTCATTGGCGGCGCGCATCACGCGATCGCACCGTCGTTCTACAAGAAGCTCGACTACGACATCGAGAAGGACTTCATTCCCATCACGGTGATTGCCCAGCCGCCGCAGGTGATCGTAGTCAATTCTGGCAAGGTGCAGGCCACCAGCGTGAAGGACCTGATCGCCTATGCCAAGGCCAATCCGGGCAAGCTCAACTACGCCTCGGCCGGCAACGGTTCCTCGCACCATCTGGCGGGTGAGCTGTTCAAGCTGCAGACGCAGACCGATCTGATCCACGTGCCGTACAAGGGCGCGGGCCCTGCGCTGTCGGACCTGATCGCCGGCCAGGTGGATCTGATGTTCGATGGTCTTGGTTCATCGTCGCAACATATCCGCGCCGGCCGCATCAAGGCGCTGGCCGTGGCATCGAAGACGCGTTCCGCCGCGTTCCCGAACGTGCCGACCGCTGCCGAGGCCGGTTTGCCCAACTACGACGTGTCCACCTGGTATGCGCTGTGGGCGCCCAAGGGCACGCCTAAGGAAGTCGTCGACAGGCTCTACGCCGAGACCACCAAGGCGCTGAACAACCCGGAGATGAAGCAGATCTGGCTGCAGAACGGTTCGGACATCCCGCAGTACACGCCGGAGCAGTTCGCGCAATTCGAGCACGCCGAGATCAAGCGCTGGGCAGACGTGGTGCAGCGCTCGGGCGCGAAGATCGACTGATGAGCGGCACCGTCACGTTCTCGCGCGAAGGGTCGACGGCCATCGTCACGCTGTCGAATCCGGGCAAGCTCAATGCAATCTCGGTCGACATGTGGCAGGCGCTGGCCGCCGGATTCGCCACGCTGGCGGCGGACACGTCGTTGCGCTGCGTGCTGGTGCGCGGTGCCGACGGCAACTTCGCCGCCGGCGCCGACATTGCGGAGTTTCCGACCGTGCGCGGCGACGAGGCGGCTGTCCGCCGCTACCACACGGAGATCATCGCACCGGCGCTGCGCGCGATTTCAGAATGTCCGCATCCGACGCTGGCCGCCATCGAGGGCGTTTGCGTTGGCGGTGGCCTCGAGATCGCCTGCAATTGCGACCTGCGCGTGGCCGCTGCCGGCAGCCGCTTCGGCGTGCCGATCAACCGGCTCGGCTTTCCGATGGCGCCCGGCGAATTGCGCGGCCTGCTTGCGCTGGTGGGGCAGGCGGTGACGCTCGAGATCCTGCTCGAAGGCCGTGTGTTCGATGCCGTGGAGGCTGAGCGCAAGGGGCTGCTCACACGAGTGGTGCCTGCGGCAGCCATGCACGACGAAGTGACGGCAACCGTGCAACGGCTGAGCGCCGGCGCGCCGCTCGCGGCCCGCATCAACAAGACGACGATTCGCCGCCTGTCGCCAGATCCCACGCTGCTGACCGACGCCGAATTCGACGCCCATTTCCGTTACGCCACCAGTCGCGACCATGCCGAAGGCGTGGCTGCGTTCCTGGCGCATCGGCCTCCGGATTTCACCGGGGAGTAGCCGGGGGGCGGCCGGGCTATCATTACCGGCCGCACCGTATCGCCAAGGCTCCCTGGGTTCGCTTTTTCCAGCATTCCGTACCTGTCCCGTACTTGTTTCGTACTAGTCCTGCACCATGAACGCCAATCTGTTCACCCTGTTCGAATCCCGCTTTCCCGCCGACCGCACCGCGTGCTGCATCGAAACGCATGACGGGCTCTACTACTCGTGGGACGACCTCGATCGCGCCACGGCCAAGCTGGCCAACCTGCTGACCGCGCTGAAGCTGCCCGCTGGCTCGCGCGTGGCGGTGCAGGTCGAGAAGTCGCCGGAAGCACTGTTCCTGTACTTGGCCACGTTGCGCGCCGGCTATGTGTATCTGCCGCTGAACACCGCGTACCAGGAGGCCGAGATCGACTACTTTGTCGGCAACGCCGAGCCTGCCGTGGTGGTCTGCAGCAGCAACAACTTCGGCTGGGTGTCGAAAGTGGCGTTCCGGCACGGCACCGCTCATGTTTTCACGCTCGACGACAACCGCACGGGTTCGCTGCTGCAACGCGCGGCGGTGCAGCCTGACACGTTCGAGACGGTCGAATGTGCGGACGACGATCTGGCCGCGATTCTCTACACGTCGGGCACCACCGGCCGCAGCAAGGGCGCGATGCTGACGCATCGAAACCTGGCATCGAACGCGCAAACGCTGAACGAGTATTGGGGCTGGCGCAGCGATGATGTGCTGCTGCACATGCTGCCGATCTTCCACGTGCATGGCCTGTTCGTGGCCTCGCATGGCGCGCTGCTCGCGGGCGCCAAGATGATCTGGGCGCCGAAGCTCGACATGGGCCAGATCCTGAAGTACCTGCCGCGTACCACCGTAATGATGGGCGTGCCGACGTACTACGTGCGAATGCTGCAGGAGCCCCGGTTCGACAAGGATCTGTGCAGCAACATGCGCCTGTTCGTCTCGGGCTCGGCGCCGCTGCTGCTGGAGACGTTCGATGCATTCCGCGAGCGCACCGGCCAGGCAATCCTGGAGCGCTACGGCATGAGCGAGACCGTGATGCTGGTATCGAATCCGTATGACCCGGCGCTGGGTGAGCGGATCGGTGGCACCGTGGGCATGCCGCTGCCGGGCGTGTCGGTGCGCGTGACGGACAGCGAAGGCAAGTCGTGCGAACCGGGTGTGATCGGTAACGTCGAGGTCAAGGGCCCGAACGTGTTCAAGGGTTACTGGCGGATGCCCGAGAAGACGGCGGAGGAATTTACGGCCGACGGCTGGTTCAAGACTGGGGACGTGGGCCGCTTTGGTGGCGCGATCGTCAGCCAGGCAGGCGAGCGCATCGTGCCGGACAACTACCTGACCATCGTAGGCCGCAGCAAGGACCTGATCATCTCGGGCGGCTACAACGTGTATCCGAAGGAAATCGAGAGCTTTATCGACGAGATGCCGGGCGTGGTGGAGTCAGCCGTGATCGGCGTGCCGCATGTCGACTTCGGCGAGGCCGTGGTGGCCGTGGTCGTACGCAAGCCAGGCGTGGAGATTGATGAGGCTGGCATGATCGGCACGCTGAAGGGCCGCATCGCCAATTTCAAGGTACCCAAGCGTGTGCACGTGGTTGATGAGTTGCCGCGCAATACGATGGGCAAGGTGCAGAAGAACGTGCTGCGCCAGCAGTTCGGGGCGCTGTGAGTTGAGCCGAGAGGGGCTCGGCCCCCTCTCCCGTTTCCTGGTCTATACACCACGGGAGAGGGGAGTGACCCGCTTACTTCACCATCTGCACCGAGCCGTTCACGGAAACCGTGACCTGGCTCTTGCCACCTTCTACCGGAATCGGCGCGCCAGCGCTATCCGACATGGCCTTCGCGGCATACATGCGCGGCATTGGCATGACACCGCCGGACTCGTTCAGCGAGACTTCGCGGATCGTGTAGCCGCTATAGCCGAACAGCTTGGTCGTGGCCTGTGCCTTGTCGCGGAACGCGGCCACGGCCTGGTCGGCGAGCTTTTGCTCGGCAGCCAGGCGTGTCTCGCGTGACAGCGAGAACGCGATGTTCTGCACCTGCATCTGGCTGGCCAGTTCGCCGGCCAGCTTCGACACGGCGGCGAAATCCTTCGACTTCAGGATCACCTCCGAGCGGCCACGCCACGTGCTGATGCGGCCATTGCGGTCGGTATTCGGATGAATCGTGAAGCCGCCGGACTGGGCTTCCACGCCTGACGTGCGCTTGGCCTGTGCCAGCACGGCCTGCGTGCGCGAAGACAGTGCATTGGAGATGGCCGTCGGCTCGGGGCCTTCCTGTTCGGCAGCCAGGGTCAGGTGCACGACGTCGGTCGGCACCTCGGTCGCGGCTTGCGCGGACAGCGACAGAACGCCCGAGGGAGGTGCAACCGTCTGGGCGGCGGCCATGGCGGCGGTTGTACTCAGCAGCGAGGCAGCCAGCAGTTTCTTCATATTGTTCTCCCGATCAAAGTGATGGCTATCAGACGCACGTGGCGGGCGTTCGTTCCCTGGCTCGCCCGGACGTGACGCATTCGCGCGTGTCTCGCGCACTGGTTTCTGCAAATCAAAGTCGCCGGCGGCGTCGGTGCGCCCCAGTGTTGTTGGGCGCGCAGTGCCGCATTGCCGCGGCGGTGCTTACTTCATCAGCTTTTCGGTGATATAGCGCCACTCGGCCGGCGTGACCGGCGTGATCGACAGACGATTGCCGCGGCGGAGCACGACCATGTCGGCCAGCGCATCGTGCTCGCGCAGTGCCTGGAGGGGGATCAGCGTGCTCTTGCGGACGAAGCTCACGTCGACGAGCGACCAGCGCGGATTGTCCTGCTTCGACGCGCTGTCGTAATAGTCGCTCTTCGGATCGAACTGCGTGGAATCGGGGTAGGGCTGGGAGCAGACCTCGGCCAGGCCGGCGATGCCCGGCTCCGGGCATGACGAGTGATAGAACAGGACGCCGTCGCCGATGCGCATCTGGTCACGCATGAAGTTGCGTGCCTGGTAATTGCGAACCCCGGTCCACGGCAACGTGCCTTCACGGGCGAGATCATCGATGCTGGCTTCGTCCGGTTCGGACTTCATCAGCCAGTACTGGCGGGCACGCTGGGCGGAGGAGGGCATTGTGATACCGATCGGTCCGTCTATGAGCAGTCAAAGAAAAAGGCGGTGGTTCTATCAAACCACCGCCTTTTAGGGGGTCCCCGCCTCGGCCGCTGGGTCGGCATCCTGAACCCAAGTGAGGTTCAGAGTGGCTGCGGAAGTCGTATTTCGGGTACATCGCCCACTCAGGGAGTCCAAGCTAGGCCCAGACTATGAATGCGGTAACGCGCTCGCCCATACGACATGATCCCGCACCATGCAATGCATATCGGTTCAAGGAGTTTATGACCCTCACGAACCAGGCAGGGAAACTGTCAAACGTCTGACTTTTAGTTCCTGTGCGTGCAATACGCTCGGGATGTCAGACGTTTGCCGTTTCAACTAAGGATGGGATGGAAACGGCGGCCAGGCGCGATAACCCGACCATCCAACTGCATCGGTCGCATGCGCCGTGCAGTGGCTACACTATACACCGCGACGACAGTCATACCAAGCTGGACGTACGGCGTCGTTACATTTTCCACAACACTAGCGCGCGGCGCGCGCGATGCGCGGCATCGGCTTCACATCCGGGCAGATGGGGCCGTGGCCGCGCAATGCAAGGGCCGGCGCTTCCGGCCCGCGAAACAGAGCGCAAGCAGGCCGCAAGCAGGCGGCTCAGCGCGTGCCGACGTGCGCGTACTGGCGCAGTGCTTCGTCGGCGCGCTCGTTCAGTTCGCGAATGCGCGCGCGCACTGCGTCGACCGGAATCGCGCCTTCTTCCTCCTGCTTGCGGCGCATCGCCAGCAGGTCCGACGCGATGCTGATCGCCGCCATCACGGCCACCCGCTCCACGCCCTTCGCGGCGACGGTGCCCTTGAGCTTGTTCATCTTGTCATCGACCAATGCCACGGCTTCCAGCAGCGCGGCCTCGTTGTCCGGTGCGATCGCGAAGCGATACGGTTGGCCGGCGATGTTCACTTCTACTTGCTTGTTGCTCATGCGTGTTCTCCGGGGGCCTGCTGCGTACCTTCAGATGTAGCGCGCTTGCCGTCGCCGAGCAGGTCGAGCTGGCGCGCGTCGCTGGCCGTGGGCAGCTTGTCGAGAATCGATTGGATGCGAAGCTGAGCTTCCTCGATCTTGATATTGAGCAGTTCGCGGTCGGCTGCCATGGCTTCGCGATCCGCGCGCAACTGGCTCGCCTCGGCTTGCAGACGCTCGATCTCCGCACGCAGCCGCTGGTTTTCCGCCGCCAGGGTGTCTGCTTGATGCAGCACGCGCCCGATCTTGGCGGCCAGTTGTTCGAGTTCGTTGAGCATAGTGCCTGTCGTGTCCGGTAGGAGTGAAGGTCAGGTTTCGGGATTCTAGCCGATGCAGGCGGCTCGGCCACACCCAGCGAGCCGGTTAAGACGCCCGAGGTGCCACGAAGTTGCATCGTTCTGTAACGATCGGCCCGTCTCCAGATATCAAATCTCGGTTATCGGCAGCTTGACCCGCTGCATTGACGCCAAAGTTGAAACTCCATACACTCGCCCCCGTTCCAGGTGCTCGCGCCCTGCTCATACAGGGCTGCAGTTCAACGGGAAACAGGGAGCCGGGCGCCGAAATCCATATCGGGGCAGGCCAACCTGTGCTGCCCCCGCAACGGTAAGCGACCGCGAACGCCCGCCATGTGCGGCTCGCAGGGCCGGCCAAACGCCACTGAATCTGAATCGTCACGATCTGATCGGGAAGGCGGCCAGCCTGATGTCGTCAGCCCGGATACCGGCCTGCAGAACGAGGGTATGCCGCGCCGAAGGTGCCATGCCTCATCGCCATATGGCCCGCGGGGGAACGGGCTTGGCCGTTCTATTCCATCCCTGCTCATGCGTTCCACGCTATCCAGGTCGACCGCCGCGCTGAAGCCGTCGGTTCGCCCCTCCATGCCCGCCATCCTGGCGGCCATCGCCCTTTTCCCGTCCGCATCGGTCTTCGCACAGGACGCGACGCCCGATGAGTCGTCGACCAGCACGCCGGCCAGCGCATCGACCAGTGCTCCCGCTTCTGCACCGGCAGCCGCACCGGCGGCCGCGCAGGCGACCGGCGGGCAGACGCTGGCGCCCGTGGTCGTCACCGCCTCCCGAACCGCGCAATCGGTGACCGAGGCCCTGCCGCACACCACGGTGGTCACCCAGGAAGACATCGTCAACTCCCAGGCTCCGGACCTGCGCTCGCTGCTGCGCAACCAGGCGGGCGTGGAGTTCTCGACCAACGGCGGCATGGGTACCAACACCTCGCTGTTCATGCGCGGCGCCAATTCGAATCAGGTGCTGATCATGATCGACGGCGTGCGGATTTCCGGCGTCAGCAGCGGCAATGCGCAGATCGCCAATATCCTGCCCGACCAGATCGACCATATCGAAGTGGTGCGCGGCAACGTCTCGGCGCTCTATGGCTCGGACGCCGTTGGCGGCGTGGTGCAGATCTTCACGAAGAGTGGCGCGGGCCAGGCGCCTGCCGCCAACGCGCAGGTGGAGTACGGCAGCAACAATACCCGCCAGGGCACGGTGGGTTACGGTGGCCAGATCGGTGCCACCTCGTTCAACGTCACCGGCTCGATGTACAAGACCGATGGCTTCTCGGCCATCAATGCGGCGCAGTGGAACGCCGACAATCCGAAGAGCGCCGCGCGCGGTATCGGCCCGAATCCCGGCAACAACCCGTACGAGAACAAGAGCATCTCGGGCCAGATCAAGCACCAGTTCACGCAGGACTGGGACGCTGGCGTCGCGACCTACTACTCGAACAGCCAGCTTTCCTACGACAACGCCTACGGCAAGCCGACCGACGACTACCGCATGGACAGCAAGCTCTACACGCTGTCCGCGTTCGTCAACGGCAAGGTGCTACCTGACTGGACCACGCATTTCAAGGTGGCGCAGAGCGAAGACCGCAGCGAAGGTACGATCAACGGCCTGTTCGACAGCCTGTTCAGCACGCGCACCCGCCAGTTCAACTGGCAGAACGAGTACGCGCTGACACCCGACCATACGCTGATGTTTGGCACGGACTGGCTGCAGCAGGAGCTGGCTTCGAGCTCGTACAACGCGCCGTCGCGCAATGTGTTTTCGGTCTATGGTGGCTACGAGGGCCGTATCGGCAAGCACCAGATCCAGTTGAACGGCCGTAACGACCACTATTCCGATTTCGGCGACCAGGGCAGCTTCTACGCCGGCTACGGCTACTACCTGACCAGCGCGGTCAAGTTGCTTGCCAGTGTCAGCAATGCGTTCCGCGCGCCGACGTTCAACGAACTCTACTACCCGAACTACGGCCAGCCGAACCTGCAGCCCGAACGCGCCAAGTCGGCGGAGGTGGGGGTGCAGGTGGAGACGGCGTCGGCCGGCCTGCTGCGCGTGACTGCGTTCGAGACGCGCTACAACGACCTGATCGTCTCCGCGTTGCAGCCCAACGGCCTCTACCTGGCGCAGAACGTCAACAAGGCCAAGGTGCAGGGGATCGAGGCATCGTGGCGCGCCAGCCTGTGGGGCACCGACGTGGGCGCCAGCGTGACGTTCCAGAATCCGCTGGATGAAACCAACAATTCGCAGCTTCTGCGGCGTGCCCGGCGCCATGCGTCGTTCGACGTCGGCCGGAATTTCGGAAACTGGCGTTTCGGCGGCGAATGGCTGGTATCCTCGGCGCGACTCGACAGCGGTTCGCGCACGCTGGGCGGGTACGGTATCGTCAACCTGAACGCCCGCTACAACATCGACAAGCAATGGTTCGTCGCCGCCCGAGTGGAAAACCTGTTCGACAAGAACTACCAGTTGGCCTACCCGTACAACACGCAGGGCAGGGCCGGCTTCATCACGCTGGGATGGCGTCAGAAGTGATGCCGCGCGTGGATGGCCATGGCTGAGCTGCGGCGCGCGCTGATCGTCTGGGGTGTCCTCGCGCTGGCGGGGCTGGCCGTCTTTGGCCTGTCGCTGGCGATCGGCAGCGTGTCGCTCGATGCCGGGCAGCTCTGGCAGGCGCTGAGCGGCGCGGACAATGGCACCGCAGGCGCCATCGTGCGCGAACTGCGGCTGCCACGCGCCGCTGCCGCGTTTGCCTGTGGCGGGCTGCTGGCGCTTTCCGGCGCATTGATGCAGGTGTTGTTGCGCAATCCGCTGGCCGAACCCTACGTGCTCGGCGTCTCAGGCGGGGCGTCCACCGGCGCGCTGCTGTCGATGCTGCTGATGCTTCCGCAGTGGATCGTGCACACCAGCGCGGCGGGTGGTGCGCTGGTGTCCATGCTGCTCGTCGCCACACTTGCCCGCCGTGACCTGCTCAACCCCAAAGTGCAGGGCGGACACCAGGAGGCCGGCGCGCGGTTGCTGCTGACCGGTGTCATCCTGGCCGCGGGGTGGGGCGCGCTGATCACGCTGATCCTCGCCATCGCGCCGGAATCGCGCCTGCGCGGCATGTTGTTCTGGCTGACCGGCGACCTCGGTGGCACGGCCGCCTATGGCGCGGCGTTGGCCACCTTGATCGCCGCACTGCTGCTGGCCCTGCCGATGGCGCGGGCGCTAAACGTGATGCTGCTGGGCGAGACCGTGGCGCAATCGCTGGGTGTTCGCGTTGGCCGCGTGCGCCTGGCTACCTTCCTGATTTCCTCCATTTCGATTGCCGCCGCCATCACGACGGCCGGGTCGATTGGCTTCGTCGGCCTGGTGGTGCCACACATGGTGCGCCTAGCCTGGGGGAACGACCAGCGCCTGCTGCTGCCGGCGTCAGTGCTGCTGGGCGGCACCTTGCTGATGGCTGCCGACCTGATCGCGCGTACCGTGGTTGCCCCCACGCAACTGCCGGTGGGCGTCATCACGGCGCTGCTGGGCGTGCCGACCTTCCTCTACCTGCTGCTGCGGAGACCGCGATGAGCCATTGGTCCGAGCCGCTCACAGACTGTCCGCAGTTGACGCTGCGGCAACTCGGCCTGCACGCCGGGAGCCGCGTGCTGCTCGATGGCCTCTCGATGTCGATCGGCGCGGGGCAGCTCTGGTGCATCGTCGGCCCGAACGGGGTCGGCAAGTCCACGCTGATGGGCGTGCTGGCCGGTCTGCGCGCGCCCGACAGCGGCGCGGCCGAGGTCGACGACATTGCGGTCACGCAGATCGCCCCTGCCACGCTGGCGCGGCAGCGGGCCTATTTGCCCCAGGCTGTGCACGATACGTTCTCGATGCTCGTCGAGGACGCCGTGCGCATCGGCCGGCATCCGCATCTGAGCGGCTGGGGCTGGGGCCAGCGTGACGATGACCGGATCGTGGATGATGTCATCGACGCGCTCGATCTCGAGCCGCTGCGTGGCCGCGACGTGCTGACACTGTCCGGTGGCGAGCGCCAGCGCGTGTCGCTGGCTGCCGCGCTGGCGCAGCAGGCGCCGCTGCTGCTCCTGGACGAACCCGTGGCGCACCTGGACCTGCGGCACCAGATCATGGTGCTCGACCTGCTGCAGCGCCTGACCCGATCGGGCCGCCATGCAGTTGTCGTGATCGTGCATGACCTGACCCTCGCGCATCGCTATGCCACCCACGCGCTGCTGATGGCCGAGGATGGTCACGCGCTGCACGGCCCGGCGCACGAGGTCCTGACTCCCGCGCAGTGCTCCCATGCGCTGCGTACCCCGATTATCAGCATCAGCGACGGCACCCATACCGCGCTGATCCCAGATGGAAATCAGACATGAGCGATACCCCGAATACGAACGATGACGCCGGCCGCGATGCCCGTCACAAGGCACGCATGGTCCGCAAGAAGGAGGTGGTCGATTCCAAGATCGCCGCGGCGCAGACCGAGCGCGGCGTGATCGTGATCACCACGGGCAATGGCAAGGGCAAGTCGAGCTCGGGCTTTGGCATGGTGGTGCGCGCCATGGGTCATGGCATGCGTACCGGCGTGGTCCAGTTCATCAAGGGCGCATTCCCGAGCGGCGAGGAAATGTTCCTGCGGCGCTTTCCGGAGGAGTGCGAGTTCCACGTGATGGGCGAAGGCTACACGTGGGAAACCCAGGACCGCGCGCGTGACGTGGCCAAGGCAGAGGCCGCATGGGAGGTGGCGCGCCGGATGCTGCGCGATCCGTCGTTCGACCTGATCCTGTTCGACGAACTCAACATTGCGCTGAAGCTGCACTATCTTGATCTCGATACCGTCATCGCCGATCTGCGCGCGCGTCCGCCGAAGCAGCACGTGGTCATCACAGGCCGTGGCGCACCGTCCGCGCTGATCGAGGCCGCCGATACCGTGACCGACATGACACCGGTCAAGCACGCGTTCGAGCAGGGCATCAAGGCCCAGCCGGGCGTGGAAATGTAATTCGCGTCATTCGAATCAGCACCATGGCAACCGCAATTTCCGACTACGCACTGACCCTGCCACCGATCGCGCCGCTCGACGCATCGCTGCGCGCCGCGTTGCAGGCCGCAATCGACGACAAGACCAAGCCACCCGGCTCGCTGGGCCGGCTCGAGACGCTGGCCATGCAGATCGGGCTGATCCGTGGCGAGACCGTTCCTGATCTGACCCGCCCGGCAATCATCGTGTTTGCCGGCGACCACGGCGTGGCGGACACGGGCGTCAGCGCATTTCCGGCGGAGGTCACGGCGCAGATGGTGCTGAACTTCCTGAATGGCGGGGCGGCGATCAACGTCTTCACCCGCCTTCACGGGTTGGCGCTCGAGGTGGTGGATGTGGGCGTGCGCGCGCCGCTGCCGGCCTCGCCGAGCCTCGTGAACTGCCGCGTGGCCAACGGCACGCGCAACTTTGTCGAAGAGCCGGCCATGACGCCGGAGCAGGCCGGCGCGGCGATCAATGCCGGCATCGCACGGGTGCTGCGGCACGGCCAGCAAGGTACCAATGTGATCGGCTTTGGCGAGATGGGTATCGCCAACACGTCGGCCGCGGCCTGCGTGATGAGCCGCCTGACCGGCTTGCCGTTGGAGGCATGCATTGGCCGTGGCACGGGCCTCGACGATGCGGGCGTGGCCCGCAAGCAAGAGATCCTCTCGCGGGCGCTGGCCAGGCACTCGGACGTCACCGATCCGCTCGATGTGCTGGCCACGTTCGGCGGCTTCGAGATCGCAGCGATGACGGGCGCATACCTGGCTGCCGCGGCCAGCCGCATGGTGATTCTGGTGGATGGCTTCATTGCATCGGCGGCGTTGCTCGTGGCCGCGCGCATCGACCCGAACGTCCTGCAGTACTGCGTGTTCTCGCACTGCTCGCACGAGCATGGGCACCGCGCGCTGTTGGCCGAATTCAAGGCCGAGCCGCTGCTGGCACTGGACCTGCGGCTGGGCGAGGGTACCGGCGCGGCGCTGGCATGGCCGCTGGTGGCTTCGGCAGTGGCGTTCCTGCGGGAAATGGCCACGTTCAGCGGTGCGGGCGTCAGCAACGCATCGGCGACCTAAAGCGACCTGAAGCGACCTAAAGCGACCTGAGGCGTCATGATGGCCAACGAACTCCGCTTGTTTCTCACTGCCGTCGGCTACTTCACGCGCGTGCCGTTGCCGGCGCGGCTGGCGAGCTGGGTGGGGTTCGAGCCGCACTTCCTGAATGCCGCGTCGCGCTACTTCCCGCTGGTGGGGTTGATCGTTGGCGCGTTCGGCGCGCTGGTGACATGGGGCGCGCTGTCGTTCTGGTCCCCGTCGGTGGCGATCGTGCTCGGCATGGCGGCCACGTTGCTGTTCACCGGCGCGTTTCATGAGGATGGCCTGGCGGATTGCGTCGATGCCTTCGGTGGTGGCTATCGCCGTGAGGATGTGCTGAGGATCATGCACGACTCGCGCGTGGGCGCATTTGGCGCGATCGCCATTGTGGTGGCGCTGTTGCTGAAGTGGCAGCTGCTGGTATCGGTGGCGGAATCGGGCGGTGCGATGGTGCTGCTGGCGTCGCTGGTGGCGGCGCACGGAGCCAGCCGCGCGATGGCGATCACGTTCCTGGCCACGCATGACTATGTGCGTGCCGAGGGCAAGGCCAAGCCGGTGGCGCAGCGCCTGTTTGGTGTCGGACTGGTTTTCGCGCTGGCGTGCGGTGTCGTGCCGCTGCTATGGCTGTCGCCGGTGTTCGCGGGCGTGGCGATTCTGGTGCTGGCCGTGCTGCGTGCCGCGCTGGGTGCGTACTTCGTGCGCCGTATCGGCGGCTATACCGGTGACTGTCTCGGCATGGCGCAGCAGCTTGCCGAATTGTCGATCTACCTTGTGGCGGCGGCATGGAAGTGGTCCTGATCCGGCATGTCCGGCCCGATGTGGCGCCGGGCGTTTGCTATGGCGCGCTCGATCTGAAACTGGCGCAGCCGGTCAGCCCGGCGCCGGAGCGGATCGTGCGCCTGCTCGACGATTTACCGCCCTCACGTCTGGTGACGAGTCCGGCAGTGCGTGCGATGGAAACCGCGGCGCTACTGTCCGCGCATGTCGAGACGCCCATCCGTGAAATCGAGCCCCGGCTGCGAGAGCTGGATTTCGGCGCGTGGGAAGGCAAGGCGTGGAGCGACATTCCGCGCGATGCGCTCGACCTGTGGGCGGCGGACCTGATGGGCGCGCGCCCGCACGGCGGCGAAAGCGCGCAGCAGGTGATGGCGCGGGTGACGGCGTGGGCCGACACGCTCGACGCAAGGTCGGGTGATTGCCTCTGGGTCGTCTCCCATGCCGGGCCGATGCGGATGCTGGCCGCGCACTGGCTTGGGCTGACGCTGTCCCAGACGCTGCAGTGGGAGCTGGAGTTCGGGGCGACCTGTCACTT
The DNA here is from genome assembly GCF_059492215.1 of Cupriavidus sp. HY129. Taxonomy (NCBI): domain Bacteria; kingdom Pseudomonadati; phylum Pseudomonadota; class Betaproteobacteria; order Burkholderiales; family Burkholderiaceae; genus Cupriavidus; species Cupriavidus sp. HY129. Next base: position 2,775,174 of record NZ_CP083254.1, on the reverse strand, counting down.
CCACCTGGGGAAGCGACAGGCCAGACTGGGGTGGTGGAACCGGAGCGCCAAGGCGTAGCGTGCCGGCATCAGCCCGGCCGCCGAGACCTCGCCACGTCCAGATCCTTGCAAATCTCCGCCGCGCCCTGGGCCACGCGCGGGCCAGCGCGATTGACCAGATCGCCGTCGATCACGAACAGATTGTTGCGTGCCACGGCCGTGACCTGCTTCCACTTCTCCCACATTGCAAAGTCCGCGAGCGGCTTGTCAGATCGCGTGGCACCCATGCCGGCGGTCAGCATGACCTCGGGGTTGCCCGCGACCACGGCTTCGACCGAGACCGTTGGCACCAGTGCCGCTTCCTTCCCGAACAGGTTGCGACCGCCGCATAGCGCGAGCAGGTCGCTGACCATGTGTTCGCCGTTCAGCGTCATCAGCGGCTGCTGCCAGACCTGATAGAACACGGTCACGGGCGGGCGGCCCGCGTAGGTTTTGCGCAGCGTGCTTACCTGCTGGCGGAAATCGGTGGCGGCGCGGTGGGCCACGGGCGTGGTGCCCATCAGCGTGCCGAGCTTTTCCAGATTGTCGGCGATGCCGTCGAGCTTGCGTGGCTCGCTGAAGAACAGCGGCATGCCGAGCGCGCGCAGGCGGTCGGTCTGCTTCTGCGCGTTACCGTGGCGCCAGACCACGATGAGGTCGGGTTTGAGCGCGGCGATCCGTTCGAGATCGAGCGCCTTGTTGTCACCCACGCGCGGAATATCGCGTGCCTGCGGCGGGTAGTCGCTGTAGCTGACCGTGCCGACGATGCGGTCTCCGCCGCCTGCCGCGAAGATCAGTTCGGTCACGTGCGGCGCCAGAGAGACGATGCGGCGTGCCGGCTGCGCCAGCGTGACGGTCTCGCCCGCATCGTCGACCACGGAGACCGCGGCATGCGCCGGCAGGGCGGCAATCAGCAGGGCACTTGCTGCACTCGCTACGTAGAAGGCTTTCATCGGAATTCAGGTCAGGGAAGGGAGTGCGTGGCGTGCGTGACCAAGCGCGGCATCCAGCCGTTGCCATGCCGCGTCGTCGTCAGGTGGCAAGCCAAAGCGCAGGCTGGTCGGGCATCCGCCGGCTGCGTCGAACAGGCGTGTCCAGACGCCTTGCCGAGCAAGGGCTTCATGCAGGCTGCCGGCCCGCGCGTCGGGCACCCAGCTGAACAATGGCTGCGACACGGGCGACAGGCCATGGTCGCGTAGCAGTATCGCCAGTCGTTGTCCTGCCGCGCTCAGCGATGTGCGTGTGGCGGCCTGCCACGCGGTGTCGGTCAGCGCGATGCGTGCCACGGCGCGTGCCGGGCCCGATACGGTCCAGTGGCCAAGCTGATCGGCCAGGGCGTCGAGCAGGGCCGGCTGCGCCAGCACGAAGCCGCAGCGCACACCCGCGAGACCATAGAATTTGCCAAGCGAACGCAGCACGATCAGTCCCGGTGCCGTGCTGCTTCCGGCCAGCGATGCCGCACCAGTGCAATCGATAAAGGCCTCATCGACGATCAGCGTGCCGCCGCGCGATGCCAGCCGCTCATGCCAGTGCCGCAGGGTGTCGATGGGCAGCAGCCGGGCCGTCGGGTTGTTCGGATTGACGACGACGAGGTGATCGAGCGCGTTGGCCAGATCGGCACGCTGGAAGTCGGCCTCGTCCAGCGGAGTGACGGTGTGCCCCGCCTGTGCGAAGGCCGGCGCGTATTCGCTGTATCCGAGCGCGGCGATGCCGACGCGTCCCGGGCGCAGCAGTCGCGGCAGGGTGCGGATGGCGGCCTGCGAGCCGGCCACGGGCAGCGCGTGCGCGGCGCCATAGGCCTGGGCAGCGATGCCGGTCAGGCCATCATCGTCCTGCGGCAGGCGCTGCCACGCGTCGGCGGGCAGGGGGGGCACCGGATAGCCGTCGGGATTGATGCCGGTCGACAGGTCGAGCCACGTTTCTGCCGGGCGGCCATAGCGGCGCACGGCGGCGAGCAGGTTGCCGCCGTGGCGGATCGGTGCGTGGGTCATGGCGTGCGCTCCAGCAGTCCGGCGAGCAGGTCGACCAGCGGCACGCTCAGCATCGCCAGACCGAGCCACAGCCACACCGTGCGCTGCACCAGCCGAAGACAGGCGCGGATGTGGATCGCGCCGGGCGCGTCACCGGCGCCGAGCGGCGGTCGCTCTTCCCACTCGCCGTGGTAGCGCGCGCCACCACCCAGGGCCACGCCCACGGCACCCGCGCCGGCTGCCATCACCGGACCGGCATTGGGGCTCGACCACGCGCGTGCCTGGGTGCGCCAGCAGCGCAGCGCCTGCGCCGTTGCGCCGAGCGATGCGTAGGAGAGCGCGGTCAGCCGCGCCGGAACGAAATTGAGCACGTCGTCGATGCGTGCCGCCGCCCAGCCGAACATCAGCCAGCGTGGCGTGCGATAGCCCCACATCGCGTCCAGCGTGTTGGCCAGACGGAACACGATCACGGCCGGTGCGCCGCCGACCAGGAACCAGAACAGCGCGCCGAAGATCGCATCGTTGCCGTTCTCCAGCGCCGACTCGCACGCGGCGCGGGCCAGCGCCTCGGCGTCGGCATCCTCGGTGTCACGCGAGACGATGCGCGCGGTAAGCCGGCGCGCGGCGTACAGGTCGCCGCGTGTCAGGGCGCCGGCGATCGGAGCGATGTGTTGAGAGAGGCTGCGGGCGCCAAGCGCCGCATAGAGCGCCACTGCATGGAGCGCCCAGGCCAGCGCGGGATGCACGGCTTGCGCCAGCGCGATCAGCAACGCCGCGATGGCGGCCGGCACGAGCACGACCACCGCCCACGCAATCAGGCCCGCCACGCGCTGGCGTAGCGCGCCACGTTCGGGACGATTGAGGCGATTGGCGACCGCCGTGGCCAAACGGCCAAAGCCGACCAGCGGATGCCAGCCGCGCGGCTCGCCCAGCCAGCGATCCAGCAGAACGCCGGCAATTGCAGCCGCCACGCAGGCCGGCCAGGACAGCATGATCATGCTGTGGGCGCGTCCTTGACGGCGACGGGGATGCCGGCCACGAGCAGACGCACGCGATCGGCGGTCGCGGCGAGCTTCTGGTTCAGGCGGCCTAGCTCGTCGACATAGAAGCGCGTGATGGCGCCCATCGGTACCACGCCGAAGCCGATTTCGTTGGTAACGAGGATCACGTGCCCCGGCAGCATCGGCAGCGCGGTCATCAGCGCGTCGATCTCCTCGGTGAAGGCCGGTGGCGGCGTGATGACACCGTGCTCGGGATAGTCGCGGCTTTCGCTGAAGATCAGGTTGTTGAGCCACAGCGTCACGCAGTCCACCAGAATGCAGCCGTCGTGACGGGCATGGCCGTAGAGCGCGTCGGCCAGATGCACCGGTTCTTCCACGAGGGTCCAGTCAGCCGGCCGTCGCGCGCGATGCAGCGCTATGCGCAATTCCATCTCTTCGTCGGTGGAATCGACATCGTGGCGCGCCGTGGCGATATAGGTGACCGGGCCACGCGTCAGTGCCGCATGGTCCGTGGCGAGCTGCTCCGCGAAATGGCTCTTGCCCGATCGCGCGCCGCCGATCACGAGTGTCAACTGGCGCGGCATCGACATGCTCGCGTGCGGCTCATGGGTGGGCTGGGCTTCCGGCTCGCCGGCCACGGTGGCGCCCGCCGATGCTGGTTCGGCGGAGGGCGAGATGTTGAGTGCCTGGGCGATGGCCTTGGTCTTCATGCGACGTATTGTAGCCGTCCGCATCGATCTTGCAGACTGGTGCGCCAGACCTCCCGCGCGCCAGGACGATGCTGCGATAATCGCGCGATGCGCGACGAACCTGCTTCCCGAACCGATTTCCTCCCGGCTGGGCGTGCCCTGCACGGCACCCTGATGATCCAGGGCACCACTTCCGACGCGGGCAAGAGCACCGTCGTGGCCGGCCTGTGCCGCGTGCTGGCGCGGGCCGGAGTGCCGGTGGCGCCGTTCAAGCCGCAGAACATGGCGCTGAACAGCGCGGTGACCGTCGATGGCGGCGAAATCGGCCGCGCGCAGGCGCTGCAGGCGCAGGCTGCCGGACTGGCGCCCCATACCGACATGAATCCCGTCCTGCTCAAACCCAGCAGCGATACCGGCGCGCAGGTCATCATCCATGGCCGCGCGCGCATGGATCTGGACGCGCGTGCCTATCACGACTACAAGCCACGGGCGATGGCCGCTGTGCTGGAAAGCCATGAGCGGCTGGCGCAGGCGTACGACGTGGTGCTGGTGGAGGGCGCGGGCAGTCCGGCGGAAGTGAACCTGCGCGATCGCGATATCGCCAACATGGGGTTCGCGGAGCGCGTCGACTGCCCGGTGGTGATCGTGGCCGATATCGACCGGGGCGGCGTGTTCGCGCACCTGGTCGGCACGCTCGATTGCCTGTCCGAGACAGAGCGTGCACGCGTGACCGGTTTCATCATCAACCGCTTCCGTGGCGATATCGCGCTGCTCGAACCCGGGCTGGACTGGCTCACGGCGCGAACCGGCAAACCCGTGTTCGGAGTGCTGCCGTATCTGCATGGCCTGCACCTCGATGCCGAGGATGCGATCGTCAGCGCCCAGGTGGCCGGGCAGGCGGGCGGGAGCGAAGTGCTTCGTGTGATTGTCCCGGTGCTGCCGCGGATTTCGAACCATACAGATTTTGACGCGCTGCGAGCCCACCCGGGCGTCGATCTCCAGTTCATCGGCCCGGGGATGCCGATTCCGCCTGCGGATCTCGTGATCCTGCCGGGCAGCAAGAGCGTGCGCGCGGATCTGGCCTTCCTGCGCGCCAATGGCTGGGATCGCGCGTTGCGGCGGCACCTGCGCTATGGCGGCAAGCTGATCGGCATCTGTGGTGGCATGCAAATGCTGGGCCGGAGCATTCACGACCCTGATGGACGGGAGGGGCCCGCTGGCACGAGCGACGGCCTCGCGCTGCTCGATTTCGAAACGACGCTGGCGCCAGAAAAGCAGTTACGGCGCGTGGCGGGGCGGCTTGCCGATGGCAATGACGCCACGGTGCGCGGCTACGAGATTCACCTCGGGGTTACCGAAGGCCCGGCGCTGGCCCGGCCAGCGCTGTGGCTAGAGGGCGACAAGCCGGACGGCGCCCGATCCGACGACGGTCAGGTACTGGCGACCTACGTCCACGGCCTGTTCGACGATCCCGCCGCGTGCGGCGCGCTGCTGCGCTGGGCCGGGCTCGGTCAGGCCGAAGGTGTCGACCTCGATGCGCTGCGCGAGGCGTCGCTGGACAGGCTGGCCGACAGCCTGGCCGCCAATCTCGATCTGGGAGCGCTGTTCGCGCCGCTGGGTCGTTAGCCCGGGCGGCACGCTACACTTGCGGAGTTGTCGGAGAGTCGGGACGGCCTGCCATGACGCCGTGCGCCCGATGAAGTCGAGAGTCTCGTTGTCGTTCATGGCACCCAATCGGACATTGGAGGACTTTCATGCCGGTAGTCGTGATCGCCAATCCAAAGGGGGGTGTGGGCAAGACCACGCTGGCCACCAACCTTGCCGGATACTTCGCCCGCAATGGGCACGCCGTGATGCTGGGCGATACCGATCGTCAGCAGTCGTCACGCGCCTGGCTGAACCTGCGGCCCGAATCGGCACCGCCGATTTCGACCTGGGACATCGACGCCGACAATATCGCCCGCCCGCCGAAGGGCACCACGCACGTGGTGCTGGACACGCCCGCCGGCCTGCATGGCTGGCGCTACGCCGATGTCATGAAACTGGCGCACCGCGTGGTGGTTCCCCTGCAGCCGTCCATGTTCGACATCCTGGCCACGCAGGACTTCCTGGCCAAGCTGGCCGGTGACAAGCGCGTGCGGCACGGCGAGGTGCCGGTGGGTGTGATCGGTATGCGCGTGGACATGCGCACCCGCGCAGCCGAGCAGCTCCAGCGCTTTGTCGAAGGCTTGGGCCTGCCGGTGCTTGGCTATCTGCGCGATACGCAGAACTACGTCCAGCTTGCCGCGCACGGCCTGACGCTGTGGGACGTGGCGCCGTCGCGCGTGGCGCGTGACTGGGAACAATGGCAGCCGATCCTGCGCTGGCTCGACGGCAAGGGTGGCGTCGTTACCGAGGGGCCGGCTGCAGTCGGCTGACCAGTACTGGCACGTCGTTCCAGGTCACGCGGCGGATCGTTACCATGATGTCGGTCCCCGGAAAGGGGTCGTCGAAACTGTCCGACTCCACACCTCCCAGGCGCCGGTAGAACTCCCGCGCCGATGTGTTGCCATCCAGCACGTACAGGAACAGCGGCTTGCCGGGCCACCGGCGCGCCGTGTATTCGGCCCAATGCGCCAGCAGCAGCTTGCCGTAGCCGTGTCCGTGATACGTTTTGCGCACATGCAGGTTATCCAGATAAATGCCGTAGCCCGGCTCCGCCAGCGGCATCAGACACGCGAAACCGGCGGCCTGACCATCCACACGCAGGATATTGACCTCCAGCGGAGCCTCCGCGCCGTCTACGAGCCGCGCGCGCCAGGTGGCGAGGCGCTCCGCTGGCGTGTGCTGTTCGAGATACTCGGCGGGTATCAGGCCGGCGTAGGTGTCGCGCCAGCTCTCGGCGTGCATGGTGGCAATCAGCGCTACGTCGGCTGGCGTCGCCTGAACAAGTTCGATCTGGTGGGGCATGGAACTGGGCGTCATGGGGCGGTGACGGGTTTGCGCTGCTAGAATCGCGAATCTTTCGCATTTGCGTTTGCGAAGGCTTGCGCCAGGCGGCATTCGGATTGTTTTCTGAAGTGCCTTGCGCGCCTCGTACAAGCATCTACAAATCCTACAATGCTCTCCGGTCGTTTGCGCACGTTTTTCGTAAAACTGCACCTATATATTGGCCTGGTCTTTGGCGTGCTCTTCATCCTGATGGGTCTGACCGGCACGGCCATCTCATGGCGTGACGAGATCGACAAGTGGCTGAATCCGGACCTGCTGCAGGCCGTTTCCGCCACACGCATCCCGGTGGGGGCCGCCACGGTGGAGTCCGTGACCGCGAAGCTGATGGCCGATCCGCACTTCGGCAAGCCCAACCTGCTGATGTTGCCCACCGACGAGCACGACGTGTTCGTGGCGTACTACCCGATAAAGGGGCCCGAGGCCGGCCCCGGACGTTTCCGCCAGGTGATGATCGACCCGATCACGCTGGCCGTAAAGGGCGAGCGACTGTGGGGCGTGCCGGGGCTGTCGCGGCAGGCGCTGATGCCGACGGTCTTCCATCTCCACCGCTACCTGCTGTCCGGCGATACGGGCAAGACGATCACCGGCGTGACCGGCATGATGCTGTTCATCAGCGTGCTGCTGGGCGTGGTGCTGTGGTGGCCCAAGTTCAAGTGGCGCTCGCTGAAGCAGTCGGTGCGCATCACGCATGGCGGCTCGTGGTCGCGGTTCATCTACACGAGCCATCGCGCGGGCGGGATCTTCGTGGCGCCGATCCTGGCGACCATCGCGTTTTCCGGCTGGTACCTGAACCTGCCGAAGTGGGTCACGCCGATCATCGCCAGCGTTGCGACGCTGAGCCCGCAGATCAAGCCGGTTTCGGATCCGGCCCCCGAGGGCACGCATGCCATCACGCCGGCTCAGGCGATGACAGCGGCGCAGAAGCAGTTCCCGGACGCGGCAGTGACGCGCATCAGCTTGCCGCGCAAGCCCGGCGACGCCTATGAGGTACGCCTGCGCCAGGAAGGCGAGGTACGCGCAGATACCGGGGCCACGCGGCTCTGGCTCGACGCCTACACCGGCCGCCCGCTGGCCGTGCGTGACCCGCGCAACGCCGCGTCTGGCGATACCATCATCAACTGGCTGTTCCCGCTGCACACGGGCGAGGCGTTTGGCTCGTGGGGGCGCGCGTTCATTACCGTGTTCGGTCTGGTGCCGCTGGCATTCGCGGTGACCGGCGTGCTGATCTGGTGGAAGCGCCGCAGCGGCCATCGCCGGCATCTGGAGCGCGAACGGCTGCGGCAGGCCTGAGGGTTCAGCCGTTCAAGAAGCCGTTCAAGAAGCAAAAAGCCTGCGGCAAGTGCGCAGGCTTTTCTTATTGCGGGGTCGGATTGCTCTTGCGTTCAGATTCGCGCTCAGATCTCCAGGTTGTCGATCAACCGGGTAGCGCCGAGCTTGGCCGCCGTCAGCACCACCAGCGGAGCGCCGGCCGCGAATTCCTCGCGGGTCGGAGGCTGCAGGTTGTCCTGCTTGCGAATCGACACATAGTCGGGCTTCCAGCCACGGGCCTGCAGGCGGGCCAGTGCGTCGGCCTCGACGGCCAGCAGGTCCACACTATCGCCGCCCAGCACGGTGTCCCGCACCTCGTGCAGCGTCTTGTAGAGCACCGGCGCCTCGGCGCGCTCGGTCTCGCTGAGGTAGCGGTTGCGCGATGAGAGGGCCAGTCCGTCCTCGGCACGGATGGTCTCGGCCGGAATGATGTCCACCGGCAGCGCGAACTGCTTGGCCATCCGGCGCACGATCATCAACTGCTGGTAGTCCTTCTTGCCGAACACCGCCACGCGCGGCTGCACGCAGCAGAACAGCTTCATCACCACCGTGCAGACGCCCTTGAAGAAGCCCGGGCGGAATTCACCCTCGAGGATGTCACCCAGGTCATGCGGCGGGTCCACGCGGTATTCCTGCGGCACCGGGTACATGTCCGACTCGGTCGGCGCGAACAGCACGTAGACGCCTTCGCTCTGCAGCTTCTCGATGTCGTCCTGCAGCGTGCGCGGGTATTTGTCGAAGTCCTCGTTCGGGCCAAACTGCAGGCGGTTGACGAAGATCGACGCCACCACGGGGTCTCCATGCTGGCGGGCCAGCCGCATCAGCGACAGATGGCCTTCGTGCAGGTTACCCATGGTCGGGACGAAAGCGACGCGGTTCTGTCCGCGCAACTGGTCCCGCAGCGCCTGGATGGAGGAGATGACTTTCATGAATGTCGTGTGCGGTCGTGGTAGGGGAGCGTCCCGAAGTCGGACTTCACCCGTGCCTGGCTCTCATGGCAGGCGTCGGCCGGGCTGTCGGCGGATTGTAGAGCATCATCGCGGCTTCAGGCCGCGCGACGCCCTTCGTATTGTCCGATATCCGGGTAAGTCTACGCGGGCGTGTACGCCAATCGCACATAGATTGGCGCGAACGGCTCGGCCTGCGTGATCTCGACCAGCGATTCGCGCGAGAGCTCGAGCATGGCGATGAAGTTCACCACCACCACGGGCACGCCCTTGCCGGACCGGATCGCGTCCTCGAACAGTTCGCTGAATTCCATGAACCGCGCGTGCTGCAGCCGGCGCAGGATCTGGCTCATGTGCTCGCGCACGGACAGTTCCTCGCGCGAGATCTTGTGGTGCTGGTTCAGCTTGGCGCGCCGGAGCACGTCGGCCCATGCGGACTGCAGGTCCACCGTCTCCACTTCGGGGAAGCGGGGCGCCAGGCTTTGCTCGATGAATACCTGCGAGCGCAGGAAGTCGCGGCCGAGCTGCGGCACCGTGTCCAGGCGCTGGGCGGCCAGCTTCATCTGCTCGTATTCCAGCAGGCGCCGCACCAGTTCGGCACGCGGATCCTCGGCTTCCTCGTCGCTGTCGGCCTTCTTCACCGGCAGCAGCATGCGGGACTTGATCTCGATGAGCATCGCTGCCATCAGCAGGTACTCGGCGGCCAGTTCCAGATTGCGCTTGCGGATCTGCTCGATGTACGAGAGATACTGACGCGTCACCTGGGCCATCGGGATGTCCAGCACGTTGAAATTCTGCTTGCGGATCAGGTACAGCAGCAGGTCCAGCGGGCCTTCGAAGGCCTCCAGGAACACCTCGAGCGCGTCCGGCGGGATGTACAGGTCCTGCGGCAGCTTGAACAGCGGCTCGCCGTACAGGCGCGCGAACGCCAGGCCGTCGACCATGTCGGCGGCGCTGGTGGCGGAACCGTCACCAGCCACGCTGGGCAGTTCGACCGGCAGGCTCAGCTTTTCCTGCGCGGCCTGTTCCCGCGGATCGCTTGGGTGCATCGGGGGCATCCCGGCGGGGGGATCAGTTCTCGGAGGCGTACACGTACGGCTTCTGGGCCACGCGCGACGCGTCGGCGCGAGCGCGCTCCTCCAGGTCGATCGGGGCCTTGTCCCACAGCAGGGCGCGGCCTTCGCGCTGTTCAGCGTCCAGCGACGGGCGCTCCTGCTTGAGCGTCTTCAGGAACTGGGTGATATCCGATTCGTACATGGCCATGGTGAAACCTTGTGCCCTTTGGGCGGCGTTAGGGATGTTGGGGCTGGATTTTACCGTATTGGAAGCCGCTAAAAGAATTTTGAAATTTGGTGTCGGACTGACGTGGCCCTTGCGACGGTGTGGTCAAATAGCGACTTTGCGGGTAGACACCGACAGGATGAGGATCGACTTGGGCCACCTGGCCGGAATGGTCGCTGCTGGCAGGACGCCGACTAGCCACCGGAGTGCCGGGCGGGTTGCGCGTCTGGCCGGGCTCGTCCTGACGCTCCTGCTGGCGCTGAACGCGCCCCTGGGCCATGCCGCCAAGGCGGCCTACAAGGTGGAGATCGACGCGCCGGATGCGCTCAAGGGCATCCTGCAGGAACACCTCGATCTGGCCCGCTATACCGATCGCACCGACATTTCCGACGACCAGTTCCAGTACATGGTGGAGACCGTCGATGACCAGGTGCGCCAGTTCGCGTCCACTGAGGGCTGGTTCGATCCGGTGACCAAGGCCACCGTGGAAGGCGAGGGCGACAAACGGGTGGTCCACATTTCGGTCGATCCCGGCGCGCGCACGCTGATCCGCGCCGTGGACGTGCAGGTGACCGGCCCGGCCGCCACGCAGTCGCCGGAGCAGGTGGAGCAGATGCGCGCCAAGTGGGGATTGCCCGTTGGCGAACCATTCCGGCAGTCCGCCTGGGACAAGGCCAAGGAAGACGCGCTCGTGACGCTGCAGAGCCGCAGCTACTACGGCGCGAAGCTGGCTGCTTCGCGCGCGCGGGTCGAACCCGACGAACAGGCCGCCGATCTGTCCGCCCGGTATGAGAGCGGGCCGGCCTATATCCTCGGGCCGCTGGTGGTCGAGGGCACACGGCGCTATCCGGAGCAGATCGTCCGCAACGTGAACCCGCTGAACGTTGGTGAGCCATATCGCGTGGAGCGGCTGCTCGAACTGCAGCGTGCGGTCCAGAACCAGCCTTATTTCTCGAACGTGCAGGTCGACCTGGTGGAGCCGGCCGATGCTGAGGCCGAGGCCAAGGCCAAGGGCGAAGCAGGGACTGCCTCCGATGCCGTGACCGAAGCCGATGGCGCCACGACGACCACCAAGACCACCAAGGCCACGCAGTCCGATACCATCACGACCCCGGTCCGAGTGCGGGTGCGCGAGCAACCGCTGCATCGCCTCAATACCGGCGTCGGTTACACGACCGACACTGGCGCGCAGGTGAGCGGACGGTACTCCTATTACAACCTGTTCAATCGCGCGTGGGTGTTCGACTCCCAGCTCAGCATCGAACAGAAGCGCCAGTACGCCTATCTGGAAACGGCGATGCCGCCGGACACGCGTACCTTCCGCAACAGCATCTACGGCAGCTACGAACGCACGATCGACGTCGAAAGCACCGATCTGACGAGCTGGCGCGCGGGTCTGAAGCGCTCGCGCTCGCGCGACAAGTACGACACCACGTTCTCGCTGGATTTCTACTACGACAACCTGTTGCCGTTCGGGGAACCGGCCCAGATCTCCAAGGCACTGGTGCCGGCGTTCGCCTGGACGCGCCGCGATGTGGACAACCCCGTGTTTCCGCGCCGGGGCAACGTGATCAGCACGCAGATCGGCGTGGCGGGCAAGGGCTTCCTGAGCGATGCCACGTTCCTGCGTCTTTATGGCCGCATCCGGCAGTACATGCCCGTCGGCAACCGCGACCTGTTCGTGGCCCGTCTGGAACTCGGCGCGGATCTGACCAAGGCCGATCCGGCGCAGGTGCCGGCGTCGCTGCGGTTCCGGGCCGGTGGTACCGACTCGATCCGCGGCTACAGCTTCCAGTCGATCGGCACGCCCGAGGGCGCCGCCGTGGTGCCGGCGCGCTACCTGGGCACCGGCAGTCTCGAATACCAGCACTGGTTCAAGCCGGACTGGGGTTTCGCCGTGTTCTGGGACGCGGGTACAGCGTCGAACAGCATCAAGGGCGTCACGATCTATAACGGCGTCGGCGTGGGCGCGCGCTGGCGCAGCCCGGTGGGCCCGGTGCAGCTCGATGTCGGCTACGGCATCCAGCAGAAGCAGTTCCGTCCGCATATCTCATTGGGAGTGGCGTTCTGATGAGTATCCCGGACATGCCCTCCGTCCCGCGCGAGACGCCGAATGCGCCGCGCCCACCACGTCCTCGCCGCCGCGTGTGGCGTGTGCTGGCATGGATCGTCGGTTTGCTGGTGTTCCTGGTGATCGCGGTTATCGGCACGGCCGTGTTCGCGCTGCATAACGAAGCCGGCACGCGCCATCTCTGGGGGCTGGCCACGCGGCTGTCGGCTGGAATGCTGACCGGGCAGTTCGATGGCGGCACCGTGGCGAGCGGGCTGCGTCTGCATGACGTGGTGTACGCCAGCGGCGACACGCGCGTCGCGATCGACCGTATCGACAGCAAATGGAAGATGACATGGTCGCCGATGCGGCTGCATGTGGAATGGCTGCGCGTGGGCAAGATCGACGCCCGACTGCCGGCTTCCGAACCCAACACGCCGCCCGCGCAAATGCCGGCGACGCTCGAGTTGCCGCTTGCGATCGATATCGACACCCTTACGCTGGGCGAACTGTCGCTGCTGCAGGGCCCGCCCGCTACGTCGAGTCCGCTGGTGCTGTCGGGCTTGTCGGGCGCGGTGCATTCGGACGGGCAGCGTCACCGCATCGTGATCGATCGACTGGTCACACCCTACGGCAAGTTGCAGGCGAACGGTCAGATCGCCGGCCGCAAGCCGTTCGCGCTGACCGTCGAGGCGTTGGCGGAGGGCCGCTGGCAGGATGAGTCGTATGAGATGACCGCGCGTGTCGATGGCTCGTTGGAGACGCTGCACGCGCAGGTCGAAGCTAACGGCGACCGGATTCGTGCCCGTGCCAGTGCCGATGTGACGCCGTTTGGCGAGGTGCCATTTACGCATCTGATGGTGGATGGCGAGCGCATCAATCCACGGCTGTTCAGCGCGACCGCGCCGCAGGCGAATCTGAGTGTCCATGCGGACCTGCGTCCGGTGGCGCCGGCCGCTTCCGCGTCAGCGCCAGCCGCGCCTGCTTCTGCCCCTGCATCTGCATCTGCTTCAGTGCCACCAGCCAGCGGCGCGCCCGCGAAGCCCACGTCAAGCGCGACGGCGCCGCTGACCGTGGCGGGCGAAGTGACCGTGAACAACCTCGAACCCGGGCCGCTCGACAAGGAACGCCTGCCTGTCCAGAGCGTGCAGGCCCGCGTCGAACTCAGCGAGGCGACGCAGATTCTGAGCGACCTTCGCATCGCGCTGCTGGGCAAGGCCGAGATCGTCGGCAAGGGATCGTTGCATGATGGGCGCGGCGGCTTCGACCTCGATGTGCGCCGGCTCGACGTGGCCGCGCTCTACACGAGCCTGATGCCGACGCGTCTGTCCGGCCCCGTGAGCCTGCGCCTCGAACCGGGACGCCAGAGCGTGGCCCTGGATGTGTCGGGCGGTGACATCAAGCTCTTTGCCAACGCGAGCGTCGACAAGGATGCGGTGACGCTATCCACACTGCGGGCCGGGCTCGGCAGCGGAACGCTGACCGCCGACGGCAAGCTTGGTCTCAAGGACGAGCAGGTGTTCAGCTTCAAGGGCAAGCTGGCCGATTTCGACCCCGCGCGGCTGGCCAAGGTGGCGCCCGGGCGCATCAATGCAGATTTCTCGACGACCGGATCGCTGGCGAAGGTGCTGCGCGTGGCGGTCGATTTCGCGCTCAAGGAGAGCGAGTACGCGGGCCTGCCGATGACCGGCAGCGGCAAGGTGCGGCTCGAAGGCGAGCGCCTGTTGCCCAGCGAGGCGTCGCTGCTGATGGCCGGCAACCAGGTCAACCTGAGTGGCAGCTTTGGCGCGCGCGGAGACCGGCTCAAGGTCAACGTCGACGCGCCGCAACTCGATCGGCTCAAGTTCGGTGTGGCGGGCCGGGCGAAGCTCGATGCCGAGATTACGGGCACGCTCAAGCGCCCCGAGATCGTTGGCGACTACAGCGCCCAGTCGCTGGTCATCGGCCCGCACAAGGTGGCGAGCGCCAGCGGCCATGCGGAACTGCGTGGTGGGCTCGATGGCACGCTGTCGGCGCAGCTTAGCGCGCGTGACTACAGTGGCCCGCAGGCCAGCCTTCGCACGCTCGACGCCAACCTTTCCGGCACGCAAGTCAATCACACCTTCGACGTGAAGGCCGCCGGCTCGCTGCATGAGCACCCCATGCAACTGACACTGGCCGGGCAGGGCGCGTGGCGGGGCGATCAGGGCTGGAACGGCACGATCCACACCTTCGAGGAACGCGGCACCGTCAATCTCCGACTGGCCGCGCCGACGCAGTTGCTGGTGGCGGACCAGCACATCCGACTCGGCCAGACCCGGCTGGTGCTGGACCGCTCGACGCTGAGTATCGACGGATTCGAGTTTGATCACGGGCGCATCCGCACGCAGGGCAACCTCGACGGCGTGCAGGTGGCCCATGTGCTTGAGGTGTTGGAGGCGCTGACGGGCGAGCCGCCACCGATCCGGTCGGATCTCGTGCTCGACGGCAAGTGGAATCTGAACCTCGCCGAGACCGCGACCGGGTTTGCCGAAATTCGTCGCCGCAGCGGCGACGTCTCGGTCAATGCGGGGCGGGGCTGGGCCACGCTCGGCCTGGGCGAAACCGCGCTGCGGGCGGAGTTCGCCGGCAATCGTATGACGCTGCGTGGCGGCACCACCTCGCAGCGGATTGGCAAGCTCGATGTCGATGCGTCGGCGGGGCTGATCAGCGAGCAGGGTCTGCTGACGATTGGGTCGGCGTCCACGCTGGCCGGCACGGTGACCGCCGACATTCCGCGCCTGAAATCGCTGGAGGCCCTGAGCGGACCGCAGTTCGCGTACGACGGCAAGATCGCCGCCGCGGTGCGCCTGGGCGGCTCGGTCGGCAGTCCGTTACTGACCGGGACGGTCGATGGCAGCGACATCGCTGTCACGCTCTACGACCTGGGCATCCGCCTGACGGATGGCGTGGTGCAGATCGCGCTGGACCAGAACACGGTGGAACTCAAGCAGGTGCGCTTCCGTGGCGGCGACGGCACGGTGACGGCGACAGGCGCGGTCAAGCTCGGCGAGGCTGATCCGAACCTGACGGCCAAGATCGTGGCCGACAAGCTGCAGTTGTTCGCCAGCCCTGAGCGCACGCTGATCGTGTCCGGCGAAGCCGGCATTGCCAACGAGAATCGGAAGATCGCGATTCGCGGTAAGTTCCGCGTCGACCGAGGCCTGTTCGACCTACCCAAGGCCGGCGCGCCGGTGCTTGGCGACGATGTCGTGGTGGTGCGCAGGCGCGACCAGCGCGAAGTGAAGACGGCTGCCACGCAGGCACCCGAGACCAAGCCAGCCAGTCGTTTCAGCCCGCTGATCGATCTTGCCGTGGATCTGGGCGACAACTTCCGCTTCCGTGGCGCCGGCGCCGACCTTTTGCTCGCCGGCCAGCTTGGCGTGCGCAGCGAACCGCTGACGCCAATGCGCGCCACCGGCACGGTTCGCGTGGTAACCGGCACGTACGAGGCCTTCGGCCGCAAGCTGGAAATCGAGTACGGCTATATCAACTTCAACGGCGCGGTAGACAACCCGGGCATGAATATCCGCGCGATGCGCCGCAACCAGGAGGTGGAGGCCGGTGTCGAGGTGACGGGAACGGTGCGGTTGCCGCGCGTGCGGCTGGTGTCGGAACCGAACGTGCCTGACGAGGACAAGTTGTCATGGCTGATGTTCGGCTACGGCGCCGAGGGCGCCGGGTCGAGCCAGCAGAAGCAACTGAGCGGCGGGGCGCTCGGCGGTGCGGCGCTCGGCATGATTGGCGGCAAGGCCGGCAAAAACGTGGTGTCGCACTTCGGCATCGATGAGTTCTCGATCGGGCCGAGCACGGCCGGCCTGAGCGACACGCAGGTGGTGAGCGTCGGCAAGGCCGTGACCGACAAGATATCGGTGGGCTACGAACAGAGCCTGACGTCGGCATCCAACGTGGTCAAGCTGACCTGGGCCTTCTCGCAACGATGGTCGTTGCTTGCCAAGGGCGGTTCGATCAACGGGCTCTCGGTGCTGTTCAACCGGCGCTTCAACAACTGGGGTAACCTGTTCTCCGGCGGTGGCGGGTCCGGCAGGCGCGCCGCCGAGGCAGCATCCGCGGCAGCTGCATCGGCCGCAGCAGCCGCAGCGGCCGCCGCCGCCTCAGCTCCCGATACGGGCAAGCCCGCCGAAGCCCAGGACGACGCTACCCAGCAATGACATCCATGAAACTCCGACTCACTGACGCGTCACGCCGACGCCTTGCCGCCATGGGACTGATAGCCAGCCTGCTTGCCCTGTTTGGTTGCGACCAGCAGAAGGTCGACGAAGCCATGAAGAAGGCCGGCGACGCCGCGCGCGGCACGTGGAACAGCGTGAAGCCCGACAGTCTGCTGTTCAAGGGCATCGAGATCGGCAAGTCCACCGAGGAAGATGTGCGCCGTCAGGCCGGCAAGCCCGAGATCGTGTGGGAAGAGGCAGACGGCGGACGCCGGCTGGAGTACCCGCGTGGCCCGGAAGGCACCACCACCTGGATGGTGACGACGGGCCCGGACGGTACCGTGCGCAAGATCGAACAGGTGCTGTCCGCCGAGTCGTTCTCGCAGGTGCGGACCGGCATGAACAAGGACCAGATCCGGCGGATGCTCGGCAAGCCGACCAAGGTCGAGGCGTTCGCGCTGAAGCAGGAAGAGGTGTGGGGATACCGCTGGTATGAGAACCCGACCGAACGCGCGTTCTTCAACGTCCACTTCAACAACGACGGCATCGTTACCACGACGTCGCGAAGTGACGATCCTTCGAAGATGGGTGGCGGCTAACCAGGTCTGAGGGGGGAGGTGGTGCCGGCGATCGGGGAGACCGCCGGCACGCGGGCCGGGAGGTTGCTACCGGTTAGCGGATACGCATGCCGGGCACGGCGCCGCTGTGCGGTTCGAGGATGTACAGACCCGGGTTGGCCTTTTCATCCGCGGCCGATGCAGCCAGGACCATGCCTTCGGACATGCCGAACTTCATCTTGCGCGGGGCCAGGTTGGCCACCACCACGGTCAGCTTGCCCACGAGTTGCTCGGGCGTGTAGGCCGACTGGATGCCCGAGAACACGTTGCGCGTCTTGCCTTCGCCCAGGTCCAGCGTCAACTGCAGCAGCTTGTTCGAACCTTCGACCTTGTCGCACGCCACGATCTTCGCCACGCGCAGGTCGATCTTCGCGAAGTCGTCGATCGTGATCGTGTCGGCAACCGGCTCGATGGCCGAAGCGCCCGCGGCGCCAGCTTCGGCGGCCGGCGCTGTAGCCTGCAGCGAGTCCCGGTTCGCAGCCAGCAGTGCATCGATCTGTTTGGCATCCACACGCGTCATCAGGTGCTGGTACGGCTGCACCGGGCGGTCGGCCGAAAGCTGCTTGTCGATGGCGCGCCAGTCGAGCGGATCGACGTTCAGGAAACGCTCGACGCCAGCGGCCATGGTCGGCACCACCGGCTTCAGATAGATCGTCAGCAGGCGGAAGGCTTCCAGCGACACCGAGCAGGCGGCGTGCAGCGCATCGCGCTTGCTTTCGTCCTTGGCCAGTTCCCACGGCTTGTTGGTGTCGACGAACGCGTTGACCGCGTCGGTCAGTTCCATCACCAGACGCAGTGCCTTGCTGTACTCGCGGCTTTCATAGTACTGGGCCAGTTGCGGTGCGGCCTGGCGCAGTTGCTCCAGCAGCGGGTTGGCCAGCGCGGCCTCGTTGACCTTGCCGTCGAAGCGTTTGACCAGGAAGCCGGCGGCGCGGCTGGCGATGTTCACGTACTTGCCAATCAGGTCGCTGTTCACGCGGGCGACGAAGTCGTCCAGGTTCAGGTCCAGGTCTTCCATGCTCGCATTGAGCTTGGCGGCGAAGTAGTAGCGCAGCCATTCCGGGTTCATGCCGGTATCGGTATAGCTCTGCGCGGTGATGAACGTGCCACGCGACTTGCTCATCTTGGCGCCGTCGACGGTCAGGAAGCCGTGCGCGAACACGTTGGTCGGGGTGCGATAGCCCGAGAAGCGGAGCATCGCCGGCCAGAACAGCGTGTGGAAGTACAGGATGTCCTTGCCGATGAAGTGGTACTGCTCGGCCGTCGAGTGCGGGCCGACCCAGGCGTCGAAATCGATGCCGCGCTTCTCGGCGAGGTTCTTGAAGCTCGCGTAGTAGCCGATCGGGGCGTCGAGCCACACGTAGAAATACTTGCCCGGCGCGCCGGGGATCTCGAAGCCGAAGTACGGGGCGTCGCGCGAGATGTCCCAGTCGGACAGCGTCGAGGCTTCGCCTTCGGCGCCCAGCCATTCCTGCATCTTGTTGCTGGCTTCCGGCTGGGCCAGATCGGCCACCCATTCGCGCAGGAACGTTTCGCAGCGCGGGTCGGAAAGCTTGAAGAAGAAGTGCGTCGACGACTTGCGCACCGGCGTTGCCCCGGACACCACCGAGTACGGATTTTTCAGATCCGTCGGGACGTAGGTTGTGCCGCAAACCTCACACGAGTCGCCGTACTGGTCCTTGGCACCGCACTTTGGGCACTCGCCCTTGATGAAGCGGTCCGGCAGGAACATGTTCTTGACCGGGTCGTAGAACTGCTCGACGTCGCGCTCGGTAATCAGATCCTCGGCCTTCAGGGCCAGGTAGATCTTCTCGCAAAGCTGGCGGTTTTCTTCGGCGTCGGTGCTGTAGTAGTTGTCGAACGACACCAGGAAGTTGTCGAAGTCGCGCTTGTGTTCGGTCCAGACGCGGTCGATCAGCTGCTTCGGGGTGATGCCTTCCTTTTCGGCGCGCAGCATGACCGGGGTGCCGTGGGTGTCATCGGCGCCCACGTAGTAGACCTCGTTGCCCATCATGCGCTGGAAGCGCACCCAGATGTCGGTCTGGATGTACTCCACCAGGTGGCCGATATGGATCTGGCCGTTGGCATATGGCAGGGCGGAAGTGACGAGGATGCGGCGTGCGGTCATGAAAAGAGCCGTTCAGAGGGGTTTTGCGCCAGGAGCGCCGGCGGTGACCGGCAGGAGGCACGGGGGTAAAGGCGCTATTTTAGCAATTGCCCCGCGTCGGTGCGCGGTTTGCGTGTGGATTGGGCGCGAACGGGGGGCGAACTTGGGCCGAATTGGGGCGAATATCGCCGAAAACAGCCCGGAAACCGTTAATTCACGAGGCAAATGGGCAAAAAAAAGCGCCGGTTAGTCACCGGCGCAGCTTTCCACAACGGAAAAGGAGGAGAAATCAGGTACCGCCCGGGAGGTCAGCCACCCATCGCGAGCCAGCAACGGTGGCAAGCGGTACCTGAACTCTATGACTGGTCACCCAGAAATTGGTTTCAAGAAAATTTCGACACGACGATTTTGGGCACGGCCAGCCTCGGTCGAATTGTCCGCGACGGGCTGGGTTTGGCCCCGGCCTTCGGCGCTCAGGCGGGTCCGGGCGACGCCGCGGTCACCCAGGTAGCCGGCCACGCTCTGGGCGCGGCGTTGCGAGAGCTGCATGTTGTATTGCGGGTTGCCGGTGCTGTCCGTATGGCCAACGACGTTGGCCGACACGTCCTGGTGCTGCGCCAGCGTCTGGGCCACCTGGTCGAGCACGTTGCGGAACGACGGCTTGATCGTCGAGCTGTCCGTGTCGAACGTGACCTGGCTCGGGATGTTGACCTTCAGGGAGCCGTCCGGCTGCTCGGTGATCTGGGTGCCGGTGCCCGCGGTGTCCTTGTTCAGCTTGCCGCGGATGGCATTCCAGTTGTAACCGGTGGCGCCGCCGAGCGCGCCGCCCACTGCCGCGCCGACCAGCGTGCCAGTGGTGTTGCCGCCGATCAGGTTACCGATCCCCGCGCCTACCGCCGCACCGACTCCGGTGCCGACCGCCGTATTGGTCTGTTGTTCGGTGGCGCAACCCGCCAGGGCCGCAGCCGCGACGAGCGAGACGGTGACGAGCTTGAAATTCATGCTTTCTCCTTCTGGTGATTCCCGTAAATGTTTTGCCAAAGCCATCCTGCATGTTAACGCCTGGCGCGTAATGCCGCGCACAGGCAGTACAACTTTCATCATGCAATCAAAAACACTCAGGACGATCCCGCATACCGCCTGTCGGCACGCGGGATCCCGGGATTGGCGCACTACAATAGGCATATGGCGGCGCGTGCACAAGCCCGAGACTGTGAGAGATGTAATTGTCTGTAATTCCGCACTCGGCAAAGGGGTTTCCCGGCGGCGCAGGCCACAAGACCATATCGTGTGGGCGACTTTGTTAGCATTGCGTGCCTCAACCCCACATATCCATATTAGAAGCGGAGTCTGTCTTGAGTCTCACCATTGAACAGGTAACCGAAGTCCTGCGGACCGTGATCGACCCCAACACGGGCAAGGACCTCGTGTCCACGCGCTCGGCGCGCAACGTGCGGGTCGATGGCGGCGACGTTTCCGTGGAAGTGGAGCTCGGATACCCCGGCAAGAGCCAGTTCGAGCCCATCCGCAAGCTCGTGATCGGCGCGCTGCGCAATCTGCCGGGCGTAACCAATGTCAGCGTGGCGATGTCGATGAAGATTGTCGCCCACGCGGTGCAGCGCGGCGTCAAGCTGCTGCCGGGCGTGCGTAATGTGATCGCCGTGGCCTCTGGCAAGGGCGGGGTGGGCAAGTCCACCACCGCCGTGAACCTGGCGCTGGCGCTGGCCGCCGAAGGCGCGCGCGTCGGCATGCTGGACGCCGATATCTACGGCCCGAGCCTGCCGATGATGCTGGGTATCGACGGCCGGCCCGAATCGACCGATGGCCAGACCATGGAGCCAATGGAGGGTCATGGCCTGCAGGCCAACTCGATCGGTTTCCTGATCGAACAGGATAATCCGATGGTATGGCGCGGCCCGATGGTCACGTCGGCCCTGGAACAACTGCTGCGCCAGACCAACTGGCACGACCTGGACTACCTGATCGTCGACATGCCCCCGGGCACCGGCGACATCCAGCTCACGTTGTCGCAGAAGGTGCCCGTCACGGGCGCCGTGATCGTGACGACCCCGCAGGACATCGCCCTGCTCGACGCCCGCAAGGGCCTGAAGATGTTCGAAAAGGTCGGCATTCCGATTCTCGGCATCGTCGAGAACATGGCGGTCTACTGCTGCCCGAACTGTGGCCATGTCGAACACATCTTCGGCGAAGGCGGCGCGGAGCGGATGAGCACCGAGTATGGCGTGGACCTCCTGGGCAGCCTGCCGCTGAACCTGTCGATCCGCGAGCAGGCCGACTCCGGACGCCCGACCGTCGTGGCCGAACCGGACAGCCCGATCTCGACGATCTACCGCGAAGTGGCGCGCAAGGTGGCGATCAAGGTTGCCGACAAGACGCGCGACATGAGCAACAAGTTCCCGAGCATCGTCGTTCAGAACACCTGACCTTCACCGGAGCCCGCCGTGGACCAACCCGCTGTTCCCGAGCCGGAAGCCTTGCCCGCTGGCAGGCCGTCGGTGACGATGGCGGTGGTCATGCGCCGTGTTGCGCTGACCAACCGCTGGCAACCCTGGAAGTGGGAGCTCGATGCCGTGCTGCCGGATCTCGGCGAGTTCGGCACGGCGCCGAAGCGGCTCGACGCGGACGAGCACGGTGAGCACTGGGCGCATCCCGGCTATGCGGTCACGCTGTACCGCGACGAGGGTGAGGGCTACTACCTGAACCTGACCTCCACCGCGCCATGCTGGTTCGTGCTCTGGCGCATGGCCGAGGAGCCCGACGAGGATGGCGAGACGCGCCCGGTGCCGGTTACGGTGAGCCTGTCGTATAACGAGGCGGGGCGCTGGCTCGACGCAGGCGAGAACGTCGAGAACGTGCCGCTGGAGCCGGAGCAGCGCGCGTGGCTCCAGGCGTTCACGGACCAGCACTATCGGCCCGAACCCAAGAAGCGGCGCCGGCCGGAATCGTTCAAGGCGCCCGAAGAACGTGCGCGCTATTGAGGGATGGCGATGAGCGACGGCGATAGCTCCTTCCTGTCCCGCTGGTCGCGCCGCAAGGCGGCGGTCCGCGAGGGCAAGCCCGTGCCGGAGGAACAGGTACAGGCGCCGGCTGCGTTGCCGTCCCCCGTCGCGACATCGCCGGACGTGGCAGCGGCTGTTCCAACGCCCGCCGCATCCCCAGTACCGATGCCGACGCTTGCGGACGTGGCCGTGCTGCGCCCGGGCGACAACATCGCCCGCTTCGTGGCACAGGGGGTCGACGAGTCCGTCAAACGTGCGGCATTGAAGACCTTGTTCGCCGATCCGCACTTCAACGTGATGGACGGACTGGACACTTACATCGACGACTACAGCAAGCCCGACCCGATTCCGCCCGAGATCCTGCGCAAGCTGCGGCAGTCGGAGACGCTGGGGCTGTTCGATCCGGTCGAGGAGGCCGAAGACGTCGCGGAAGTCGCGGAAGTCGCGGAAGTCGAAGAGGCTGGAAAGGCCGTGGATGACGCGGCGGCTTCCCAGGCACCGCAACCCGGGCAGGGACAGCAGGCAGCAGTGGCCGAGGAGCCCACGGCCTCGTCCGGGCCGGACGAAGATCCTGCTGCGGACAAACACGCGTAGCCGCTGACCCGGCACGAGCCTAGAATAGGCCACTCCCACAAATCCGCCGACGCATGATCCTTCCGCGACGAGAAGGCGCGCATCGGCCGCTGCGCAAGTCCAAATGCCGACGCTGATCTGCAATTGCAATGACACCATGCCGCTCGACGGCGCGGCGCTGGCCAAGGCCAGTGGCGGTAACCAGGATGCGACGCAGGGCACCGCGCCGCTGAAGGTGCATCGCCTGCTGTGCCGCCGCGAGATCGGCGATTTCCGGAAGGCGCTCGATGGCACGGACGACGTGATCGTCGCGTGCACGCAGGAAAGCCCGCTGTTCACCGAGGTGGCCGCGCAAACGGCCAGTGAGCAAGGTGTGATGACCGCGCCGGTCCGCTTCGTCAACATTCGCGAGACCGGTGGATGGTCGGCCGGGGCGCGGCGTGATCCGGCCACGGCCAACGCCAAGATCGCCGCGCTGCTTGCGGTGGCGGCGTTGCCCGATCCCGATCCGGTGGCCACGGTCGATTACCGCTCCGAAGGCACGGTACTGATCATGGGACCCGCCGCTCGCGCACTGCCGTGGGCGGGTCGCCTCAGTGAGGCGGGGCTCGATGTGACCGTGCTGCTGGGCCAGGCCGACGGCGTGGTGGACAGCGGCGCGAATCCGGCGGATCGCGCGTGGCCGGTTCACAGTGGCAGGCTCGCGTCGCTGGCTGGCTGGCTGGGCACGTTCACTGCCACCTGGGAGACCGGTGCCGGCAAGAGCAATCCGATCGACCTGGATCTGTGCACGCGCTGCAATGCCTGCATCGCGGCCTGCCCCGAGCAGGCGATCGACTTCAGCTACCAGATCGACCTCGACCGTTGCCGAGATCATCGCGAGTGCGTGAAAGCGTGCGGCGCGGCGGCGGCCATTGATTTCGATCGCCCGGCTGCGACCGAATCGGGCCGGTTCGACATCGTCTTCGATCTCAACGATTCACCGGCTTTCGCGATGCATCAGCCGCCGCAAGGCTATCTGCATGCGGGTGGAGATGTCGCGCGCCAGTACGCGCTGGCGCTGACCGCGCAACAGCTGGTCGGCGAATTCGAGAAACCGAAGTTCTTCCGCTACAAGGAAAGCCTCTGCGCCCACGGCCGCAACCAGACGACGGGCTGCACGACTTGCATCGACATCTGTTCGACGCAGGCGATCAGTTCGCACTGGCGCGACGGCAAGGGCCGTATCGAAGTCACGCCGAACCTGTGCATGGGCTGCGGCGCGTGCACGACGGTTTGCCCGAGCGGTGCCATCAGCTATGGCTACCCTGGCCCGGAGACGTTTGGCGAACGCCTGCGCACGCTGGTGACCACTTACAGCCGTGCCGGCGGCCGTGATGCCGTATTGCTGATCCACGGCGCGGAGCACGGTACGCCGGCCATCCTCGCACTGGGTCGCGCCGCGCGGGCCGGGCGGGCACGGGGCGTGCCGCCGAACGTGATTCCGGTTTCGGCATTCCATCCGGCCTCGACGGGCATCGAGTTGTGGCTGGCTGCCCTGTGCTGGGGTGCCGGCGGCGTGGCCGTGCTGCTGACTGGCGACGAAGCGCCGCAATACCGTGCGGCGCTGCTCGAGCAGATGGCTGTGGCCCGGGCCATCCTGGAGGGCTTCGGCTATCGTGGCCAGCGGCTGGCGCTGATCGAGGCGAGCGACGTTGCCGCGCTCGATGTGGGGCTGGGCGCGATTTCCACGCCGGCCGAACCGCTGAGTCCGCTGCCAGTCGCGGGATTCCGCGCCGCGCTGGCCAAGCGCGAGACTCTGGATTTCGTTGTGGATCACCTGGCGCGCAATGCTCCGGTGCCCGCCGAAACGATGGCGCTGCCTGCGGGCGCGCCGCTTGGGGCCGTGCAGGTCGACACCTCCCGCTGCACCCTGTGCATGGCCTGCGTGGGCGCGTGTCCGACGCAGGCACTGCGCGACAACGCCGAGCGGCCCGTGCTGGCCTTTGTCGAGCGCAACTGCGTGCAGTGCGGGCTATGCGAGAAGACTTGCCCCGAGGACGCGATCACGCTGGTGCCACGTCTGCTGGCGGGCGATGCCGCGCGCCGGCCCGTCACGCTCAACGAAACCCAGCCGTTCCATTGTGTCCGTTGCGGCAAACCATTTGGCACGGCGCAGATGGTGGAATCCATGCTGGTCCGGCTGGCTGGCCATCCGGCGTTTGCTGGTGCGGCGGCTGAGCGGCTGAAGATGTGCAGCGACTGCCGGGTCGTCGACATGGTGGAAAAGGATAGCGGCGCCGCCACGGGCGCGACGCTGCAATAGGGCAGCGCACGGCATAGAGCCCTACAGAAGGGATAAACGGAAGGGATGCATCACAATATGAGCGATTTCCAGCCGATTCAGCTTACCGCCCAGGCGCCGGCGCACGGCGAGCCCGATCCCGAGGACACCGCGCGCGCCGATCTCTACGGTCTGCTGGCCACGCTGTTCTATCAGGCGCCCGATGCGACGCTGTTGCACCATATCGCTGCCAATCGCGCGTCAGGTGCAGATGCCGATACCGTGCTTGGTCGCGCGTGGAATATGTTGTGCGACGCAGCATCGATCACGACCGCCGCGGAAGCCGCGGACGAATACGCGCAGCTGTTCGTCGGCGTCGGCAAGCAGGAGATCTTTCTCTACGGCTCGTTCTATCAGGCCGGCTTTCTCAACGAGCGGCCATTGGTGGCATTGCGTGACGATCTGGCCCGCTACGGGCTCACGCGGCACGATAACGTCAGCGAAACCGAGGACCACGTGGCCGCGCTGTGCGAGGTGATGCGCTATCTCGTGGCCGGCGATGACCTGGCGGTGTCGAATCTTGGCGAGCAGCAACGCTTCTTCGCCCGGCATCTGCAGCCTTGGGTGGACCGGTTGTGCGACGCCCTCGAGAACCATCCGCAGGCCCGCTTCTACCGCAGTGCCGCAGGACTGTTACGCGCGTTTTGCAGCGTCGAGGCTGTCGCGCTCGAGATGCACTGAGCGGGGGCGAGGTCGGGGTTTGTCCGATATTTACGGATTTTGCGGCCGCGTGCGTGGTCATTCGGTGGTGTTGCAACTAGAATATGCAAAACACGTCATAAATAAATCATCCATCGGTACGGCATAGCCGAGGAGTCCTCATGGAAGATAAACAACCCCGGGTCGCACGTCGCACCTTTCTGGCGGGTGCCGGCGTGGTTGCCGCAGCCGGCGCCGCCGTTGTGGCCACGCGCGGACAGCCCGCGCTTGCCGAGGCCGTCGCCGCCAAGGCCGATCCCGCGCCGGGCAGTGATGGCTACCGGGTCTCTGCCCATATCCGCAAGTACTACCGGACCACGCTGGTTTAGGCATGTTGCCCCGGGCGTGCTGGCGCGCGCCCGAGTTGTCGCACACGCCAACCGCTCTGATCGAGGCAAGCCATGACCCCCCTGACCCGCAAACGTGCGAACAACGGCGCGAACGACGGCGCCAACCATCGCGCGGACCAAGGCCAGACCGGCCGGCTCAGCAGCCGGCTCGCTGATTCCAGTTCGCAATCCCAGTCCCAGTCATCAGGACGCCTGTCCGCGCGCCTTGCCGCAGGTCTGGCCGGCGCCATGCCGACCATGGACCGCCGCAGCTTCCTCAAGCGTTCGGGCATCGGCGTTGGCGCGGGGCTGGCTGCCACGCAACTGACGATGATGCGTCGCGCCGATGCCGACGACGGCAAGAGCGGAGCAGGCGGCAAGGGCGATATCGTCGTGCGCCGCACGGTCTGCGGCCACTGCTCGGTGGGTTGCGCGGTCGACGCGGTGGTGCAGAACGGCGTGTGGGTGCGGCAGGAGCCCGTGTTCGATTCGCCGATCAACCTGGGCGCGCATTGCGCCAAGGGCGCCGCGCTGCGCGAGCATGGTCACGGCGAATACCGGCTGAAGTACCCGATGAAGCTGGTCAACGGCAAGTACCAGCGCATTTCCTGGGATCAGGCGCTCGACGAGATCAGCGCGAAGCTCAAGCAGATCCGCCAGGAAACCGGACCGGATTCGTTGTTCTTCATCGGCTCGTCCAAGCACAGCAACGAACAGTCCTACCTGCTGCGCAAGTGGGTCTCGTTCTTCGGCACCAACAATACCGACCACCAGGCGCGCATCTGCCATTCGACCACCGTGGCTGGCGTGGCGAACACCTGGGGCTACGGTGCGATGACCAATTCGTACAACGACATGCAGAACGCCAAGGCGGCGCTGTATATCGGTTCGAATGCGGCCGAGGCGCATCCGGTGTCGATGCTCCACCTGCTTCACGCCAAGGAGAGCGGCTGCAAGGTGATCGTGGTCGACCCGCGCTACACGCGCACGGCGGCCAAGTCCGATCACTATGTCCGCATCCGCTCGGGCACCGATATCGCGTTCCTGTTCGGCGTGCTGTATCACATCTTCCAGAACGGCTGGGAAGACAAGAAGTACCTGGCTGACCGCGTCTACGGCATGGACAAGGTCAAGGAGGAAGTGCTGGCCAAGTGGACGCCGGACAAGGTCGAGGAAGTCTGCGGCGTGCCCGAGGCCGAAGTCCGGTACGTGGCCGAGACGATGGCGAAGAACCGCCCGTCCACGCTGGTCTGGTGCATGGGCCAGACGCAGCACACAATCGGCAACGCCATCGTGCGGGCATCGTGCATCGTGCAACTGGCGCTCGGCAACATCGGTGTGTCGGGCGGCGGCGCCAACATCTTCCGTGGCCACGACAACGTGCAGGGCGCCACCGACGTGGGGCCGAACCCGGATTCGCTGCCGGGCTACTACGGCCTGGCTGCCGGCGCGTGGAAGCACTTCGCGACGGTCTGGGGCGTGGACTACGAATGGATCAAGAAGCAGTTCGCCTCGCAGGCGATGATGGAGAAGTCCGGCACCACGGTGTCGCGCTGGATCGACATCGTCACCGAGAAGCCGGAACTGATCGACCAGGACCACAACGTGCGTGGCGTGTTCTTCTGGGGCCACGCGCCGAACTCGCAGACGCGCGGCCTGGAGATGAAGCGCGCGCTCGACAAGCTCGACCTGCTGGTCGTGATCGACCCGTATCCGTCGGCTACGGCCGCCATGGCCAACATGCCGGCGACCGAAGGCGATACCCCCAACCCGAACCGTGCCGTGTACCTGCTGCCGGCCTGCACGCAGTTCGAGACCTCGGGTTCGTGCACGGCGTCGAATCGTTCGCTGCAATGGCGCGAGAAGGTGATCGAGCCGCTGTTCGAGTCGATGCCCGACCACGCAATCATGCAGGCGTTCGCCGAGAAGCTGGGCTTTGCCAACGAACTGTCGAAGAACTACAAGCTGGTCGAGGTCAAGCGCGCAGGACGCACGTGGCGGGAGCCCGAGACCGAATCGATCCTGCGCGAGATCAACGCCGGCAACTGGACCATCGGCTACACGGGCCAGTCACCCGAGCGACTGAAGGCCCACATGCGCAATATGCACATGTTCGATGTGCGCTCGTTGCGCTGCAAGGGCGGCAAGGACCCGGTCACCGGCTATGACATCACCGGTGATTACTTCGGCCTGCCATGGCCCTGCTACGGCACGCCGGAGCTGAAGCACCCGGGCTCGCCGAACCTCTACGACACCAGCAGGAACGTGATGGACGGTGGCGGTAATTTCCGCGCCAACTTCGGTGTGGAGCGTGATGGCGTGAGCCTGCTGGCGGCCGATGGATCGCACTCGCTGGGCGCGGACATCACCACCGGGTATCCGGAATTCGACGCGGTGCTGCTCAAGAAGCTCGGGTGGTGGGACGAACTGACCGACGCCGAGAAGAAGGCGGCCGATGGCAAGAACTGGAAGACCGACCTGTCGGGCGGCATCCAGCGCGTGGTGATGAAGAACCACGGCTGCCACCCGTTCGGCAATGCCCGCGCGCGGGCCGTGGTCTGGAACTTCCCGGACCCGATCCCGCAACACCGCGAGCCGCTGTACTCGACGCGCCCGGACATGGTCGCCAAGTACCCGACCCACGACGACAAGATGGCCTTCTGGCGCCTGCCCACGCTCTACAAGACCGTGCAGCAGCGCAACATCGAGAACAAGGTCTACGAGAAATTCCCGATCATCCTGACCTCGGGCCGTCTGGTCGAGTACGAGGGCGGTGGCGAGGAAACGCGCTCGAACCCGTGGCTGGCCGAGTTGCAGCAGGAGAACTTCGTCGAGATCAACCCGACGGCGGCATCCGAACGCGGCATCCGCAACGGTGACTACTGCTGGGTCAAGACGCCGACCGGCGCCAGGATCAAGGTGCGCGCGCTGGTGACCGAGCGCGTGGGCGTGGATACGGCGTTCATCCCGTTCCATTTCTCTGGCTGGTGGCAGGGCAAGGATCTCAAGCCCTACTACCCGGAGGGCGCGATGCCGATCGTGCGCGGGGAGGCGGTGAACACCGCCACCACCTACGGCTATGACTCGGTGACGATGATGCAGGAAACCAAGACCACCGTTTGCCAGATCGAGCGGTTCGCATAAGGACGGAGACGCAAATGGCCCGCATGAAATTCATCTGTGATGCCGAGCGTTGCATCGAGTGCAATAGCTGCGTCACCGCCTGCAAGAACGAGCACGAGGTGCCCTGGGGTGTGAACCGGCGCCGCGTGGTGACGGTCAACGATGGTGTGGTCGGCGCGGAGAAGTCGATCTCGGTGGCCTGCATGCACTGCTCCGATGCGCCGTGCATGGCGGTCTGCCCGGTCGATTGCTTCTATCGCACCGAAGACGGCGTGGTGCTGCACGACAAGGATGTCTGCATCGGCTGCGGCTACTGCTCATACGCCTGCCCATTCGGCGCGCCGCAGTTCCCGAGCGAAGGTACCTTCGGCGTGCGCGGCAAGATGGACAAGTGCACGTTCTGCAACGGCGGCCCGGAAGCCAACGGCAGCGAGGCAGAGTTCGAGAAGTACGGCCGCAACCGCCTGGCCGAAGGCAAGCTGCCGCTGTGCGCGGAAATGTGTTCGACCAAGGCGTTGCTCGGCGGCGATGGCGACGTGATCGCCGACATCCTGCGCAATCGCGTGATCAAGCGCGGCAAGGGCGGCGACGTCTTCGGCTGGGGCACGGCCTACGGCGGCGTCAAGGCGCAGCCGGCAGCGGGCACGCCGCCCGCGGCGCCGGGTGGCGCACCCACCGCGCCCGCCGCGCCAGCCAGCGAGGGGGGCGCATCATGAACCGCGCACTGCTGATTGCCCTGAGCCTCGCGGGCCTGCTGATCGCCGGCTGCGGCGAGAAGGCGCAGACATCGACCGCTTCGTTCAAGAAATCGGATACGCCGGCCTGGCAGGGCGCCCCCGGCGATCCGTTCGTCGCCAAGGGATGGACGCCGGGCGACAGGGATAGCTGGGTGCGCCAGATCCATGAGCGCAACCAGTACCAGAACGAGTACAACAAGACGCCGTGAGCGCCGGCAAGGAGGGCTTATGACGCGGCTTTCACGTACAGGACGGTGGCTAGCCGGCGCGCTGATGACGCTGGCGATGGCCGGCGCGTTCGCGCAGGCGCCAGCATCGGCACCGCAGGCGCAACAGGCCGCCGCGCAGTCCGCCTCGCAGTCCGATAACGCGAACAACCCGGCTACGCACCCCGCGCAGCCGCTCGCGGGCATCGCGAGCGAGAACATTTTCAATGTGCCGCGCCGCGACATGGCCGCCGAGGCGCGCGCGCAGCAGGAACGTTCGCAGACGCAGCCGGGCAACAATGCGCCGGTCTGGCGCGAGGTGAACTCCGACCAGCCGAACTACAGCAGCCTGCCTGCCAAGGAGGCCGGTGTGCTGATCCAGCGCACGGGCCAGAAGTGGCGCCTGTTCCGCAATGGCGTGATCACGGTGTGGGGTGGCTGGCTGGTGGTGGTCGTGCCGCTGGCGATCCTGGCGTTCTTCGCCTGGCGAGGCACGATTCCGCTCAAGACCCCGCGCACGGGCCGTTTGATCGAACGCTTCACGCCGCTGGAACGCATCGTGCACTGGACCATGGCGATCTCGTTCTCGATCCTGGCGATCTCGGGCCTCGTGATCCTGTTTGGCAAGCACGTCCTGCTGCCGATCTTCGGCCATACGCTGTTCGGATGGCTCACGTACATCCTCAAGAACCTGCATAACCTGAGCGGGCCGGTGTTCACGGTCGCGATCGTCGTTGCCTTCGTGCTCTTCGTGCGCGACAACCTGCCCAGCCGCGACGACCTGACGTGGATCGCGCGGGCAGGGGGGCTGCTCACGGGCAGCCACGTGCCGAGTCACCGTTTCAACGCCGGCGAAAAGCTCTGGTTCTGGATCGGACTGGTCTGTTTCGGACTGATCCTGTCTGCGTCGGGCTGGGTGCTCGACATGATCGTGCCGGGCCTGGAGTACTACCGCGCCACGATGCAGATCGCCAACGTCATCCACGCGATCGCCGCGGTGCTGATGATCGCGCTGGCCTGCGGCCATATCTACATGGGCACGATCGGCATGGAAGGCGCCTACCGCGCCATGCGCGATGGCTACGTGGACGAGGCCTGGGCCCAGGAGCACCATGAGCACTGGTACGACGATATCAAGGCCGGCAAGATCCCAGCGCAGCGTTCCACACCGCCGGAGGACGCGGGCCGTAGCCGCCAGCGTCCGGGGCAGGCTTGATCATGCGCATTGGTACGGGGTTGTAGTTTGAGGCACTCGCGTGTGCGGGTCGGGCGTACAATCGCCGGGCTCTTAACCGCAAGAGGAGGCTCGGCATGAAACGTGTACTTTTTGGTTTGACGATGGGCGCTGCCGCACTGGCTGTGGCGGGTTGCTCGAACTGGGGCTGGGGTTCGTCCAGCAGCAGTAGCAGCAGTGGCGCGGCGGCAACCAGCGCGTCCATGAAAGCCGCCGCGGCGCTGAGCCCCAAGAGCGGCACGAATACCGCGGGACGCGTCACGTTCGACCAGCAGGCCGGCGGTGGCGTGATGGTGGTGGTATCGGTGACCGGTCTGCCGCCAGGCACGACGCATGGCTTCCATGTCCACGAGAAGGGTGACTGCTCCGCGCCCGACGCGATGAGCGCGGGTGGGCACTTCAACCCAGCAGGCAAGCCGCACGGCCAGATGACGATGCCCGATCATCATGCCGGCGACATGAACAACCTCGTGGCGGACTCCAGCGGCAACGCGCGCGTCCAGTTCATCATGCCGGACGTGACCGTGGCGCCTGGCCCGAACAGCGTGGTTGGCCGCGCCGTCGTTGTCCACAAGGATCCCGACGACTACCGCACCCAGCCCACCGGCAACTCGGGCGGCCGCATCGCCTGCGGTGTGATCGCCGCCTCCTGATCCCTCCAGATAGCTTCCGCTGTAGCTGGCCCGACCTTCGGAAGGGCCAGCCCGCCTCCCCCACATGTCCCTGCGCCCCGAACTGACCCATGCCAGCGTACCCCTGATCGAAGAGGTGGCTGTCCTCGACGAGCAAGGCAGGGAACGTCCGGCCTGGCTGCCAGGCGAGCGTCCGCTGACGGTCTATCTGGACAAACGCGAACTGGTCACGCTGATGACGCTGGGCGGCGCGCCGGAGCATCTCGTCCTGGGTTATCTGCGTAATCAGCGACTGGTGGAGTCGATCGAGCAGATTGCTTCGGTCCAGGTGGACTGGGAAACCGAGTCGGTGGCCGTGACCACCCGTTCGGGGGTCGATCGCATCGAGGAGCGCACCGCGCGCCGCGTGGTGACCACGGGCTGCGGGCAGGGCACGGTGTTCGGCTCGCTGATGGACGAGGTCGACACCATCGCGCTCCCCCCGGACGCCCGGCTCGAGCAGGAAACGCTGTACGCGATCGTCGATACCATCCGGCTTCAGCAATCGGTCTACAAGCAGGCCGGCTCGGTTCACGGCTGCGCCTTGTTCCGGGGCAGCGAGTTGCTGACCTTCGTCGAGGACGTGGGCCGCCACAACGCGGTGGATGCCATCGCCGGGTGGATGTGGCTCGAGGACATGAGCGGCGCCGACAAGATTTTCTACACCACGGGCCGACTGACGTCGGAAATGGTCATCAAGGGCGCCCAGATGGGCATTCCGTTCCTGTTATCGCGTTCGGGTGTGACGCAAATGGGTTACCAGATGGCCAAGCGTGTCGGAATGACGCTATTCGCACGCTGCACCGGCAAGCATTTCCTGCTCTACACCGGGCGGGAGCGGTTCCGCCACACACCGGCCGAGACGCTGGCGCCTGCGGTCTAGGAATTCCGCTGCGCGGCACCAGATCGCAACAGAAGCCGGAACAAGAGCGCCAGAAGCGATTGGTTGTACAATGCGCCCCAATCCAGCGGCAGCCCGCCGCCCGACTTATCCGCCCACGCCTTTATGAGCATCAAATCCGACAAGTGGATCCGCCGCATGGCGGAGCAGCACGGCATGATCGAACCGTTCGAGCCCGGCCAGGTACGGGAGTCGGACGGCCGCAAGATCGTGTCCTACGGCACGTCGAGCTACGGCTACGACATCCGCTGCGCCGACGAATTCAAGATCTTCACGAACATCAACAGCACGATCGTCGATCCGAAGAATTTCGACGAGAAGTCGTTCGTGGACTTCAAGGGCGATGTCTGCATCATCCCGCCGAACTCGTTCGCGCTGGCCCGCACGATGGAATACTTCCGGATTCCGCGCAGCGTTCTGACGATCTGCCTGGGCAAGAGCACCTATGCCCGCTGCGGCATCATCGTCAACGTGACACCGTTCGAACCCGAGTGGGAAGGCTATGTGACGCTTGAGTTCTCCAACACCACGCCGCTGCCCGCCAAGATCTATGCCGGCGAAGGTTGTGCGCAGGTGCTGTTCTTCGAGAGCGACGAAATCTGCGAGACCTCGTACGCCGACCGTGGTGGCAAGTACCAGGGCCAGCAGGGTGTCACACTGCCGAAGACCTGATCGCATTACAATGCCGGCGTCCGTCGCCGGGGGCGCCGCCGGCCATGAACCGGTCAGGCGCCAGACCTGACGAAAGAGCCACATGCCGCCGTTTGCGGGGAAATCCCCGCCGGCCATGTGGCTCAAGTTCTTTCCAAGCACGCTCATCAAGGATGCCCGATGAAATTCCGCTTCCCCGTCATCATCATCGATGAAGACTTCCGCTCCGAGAACATCTCCGGCTCGGGCATTCGCGCGTTGGCCGAGGCCATCGAGAATGAAGGCATGGAAGTGATGGGTCTGACCAGCTATGGCGACTTGACGTCGTTCGCCCAGCAGTCCAGCCGGGCATCCACGTTCATCGTGTCGATCGACGACGACGAGTTCGTGCGCGCCGACGATCAGCCCGAAGCGGCCGCCATCGAGAAGCTGCGCGCGTTCGTGACCGAAGTGCGTCGCCGCAACACGGATCTGCCGATCTTCCTGTATGGCGAGACGCGCACGTCGCGCCATATTCCGAACGACATCCTGCGCGAGCTGCACGGCTTCATCCACATGTTCGAGGACACCCCCGAATTCGTGGCGCGCCACATCATCCGCGAAGCCAAGGTCTACCTGGATTCGCTGGCCCCGCCGTTCTTCAAGGCGCTGATCGACTACGCGCAGGACAGTTCGTACTCGTGGCACTGCCCGGGGCACTCGGGCGGCGTGGCGTTCCTGAAGAGCCCGGTGGGCCAGGTGTTCCACCAGTTCTTCGGCGAGAACATGCTGCGCGCCGACGTCTGCAACGCGGTCGAGGAACTTGGCCAGCTGCTGGACCACACTGGCCCGGTGGCGGCGTCGGAGCGCAACGCCGCGCGCATCTTCAATTCCGACCACATGTTCTTCGTGACCAACGGCACGTCGACGTCGAACAAGATGGTCTGGCACGCCAACGTGGCGCCGGGCGACATCGTGGTGGTGGACCGTAACTGCCACAAGTCGATCCTGCACGCGATCATGATGACGGGCGCAATTCCGGTGTTCCTGATGCCGACGCGCAACCACTACGGCATCATCGGCCCGATTCCGAAGAGCGAGTTCGACCCGGAGACGATCCGCAGGAAGATCGAGAACCATCCGTTCGCGAGCAAGGCGAAGAACCAGAAGCCGCGCATCCTGACGATCACGCAGGGTACGTACGACGGCGTGCTGTACAACGCCGAGCAGATCAAGGAAATGCTGACGTCGGAAATCGACACGCTGCATTTCGACGAGGCTTGGCTGCCGCACGCGGCGTTCCACGATTTCTATCGCGACATGCACGCGATCGGCCGTGACCGTCCGCGCAGCAAGGATGCGCTGGTGTTCGCCACGCAGTCCACGCACAAGCTGCTGGCTGGCCTGTCGCAGGCCTCGCAGATCCTCGTGCAGGATTCGGAAACGCGCAAGCTGGATCGCTACCGCTTCAACGAGGCGTATCTGATGCACACCTCGACGAGCCCGCAGTACTCGATCATTGCCTCGTGCGACGTGGCCGCAGCGATGATGGAAGCGCCGGGCGGCACCGCGCTGGTCGAGGAAAGCATCCAGGAAGCGCTGGACTTCCGCCGTGCCGTGCGCAAGGTGGAAGCCGACTACGACGTCGCCAACAATGGCGACTGGTGGTTCAAGGTGTGGGGCCCGGACGCGCTGGCCGAAGATGGCATTCCTGACCGCGAAGAGTGGATGCTCAAGGCCAACGAGCGCTGGCATGGCTTCGGCGATCTGGCCGATGGTTTCAACCTGCTGGATCCGATCAAGGCCACGATCATCACCCCGGGCCTCGACGTGGACGGCGAGTTCAGCGAGCGCGGCATCCCGGCGGCAATCGTTACGAAGTACCTGGCCGAGCACGGCATCATCATCGAGAAGACGGGTCTGTACTCGTTCTTCATCATGTTCACGATCGGCATCACCAAGGGCCGCTGGAACTCACTGGTGACCGAGCTGCAGCAGTTCAAGGACGACTACGACCAGAACCAGCCGCTGTGGCGCGTGCTGCCCGAGTTCGTGGGCAAGCACCCGCAGTACGAGCGACTGGGCCTGCGCGACCTGTGCGACGCGATCCACAGCGTCTACAAGGCCAACGATGTGGCGCGCGTGACCACCGAGATGTACCTGTCGGACATGGAACCGGCGATGAAGCCGTCGGATGCCTGGGCGATGATGGCGCACCGCGAAATCGAGCGTGTGCCCGTCGACGAACTGGAAGGCCGCGTGACTGCGATCCTGCTGACGCCGTACCCGCCGGGCATTCCGCTGCTGATCCCGGGCGAGCGCTTCAACCGCACGATCGTGAAGTACCTGAAGTTTGCACGCGAGTTCAACAAGCTCTTCCCGGGCTTCGAGACCGACATCCACGGCCTGGTCGAAGACGAGGTCGATGGCCAGAAGGCGTACTTCGTGGATTGCGTGAAGCAGTAAGGCTTCACAGCAAGGCTTCATTCGATCCAAACAAAAACCCCCGTGCCGCGAGGCCGGGGGTTTTTTGTGTCCTGCGTGATCTGTGGGGATAGGGTCAGCGCATCACCCTCCAGCCCCACTTCAATCCAGTTACTTGCTCTTCTCGAACTGGAACGAAGGCGCCACCGGTTCACTCGAGTCGCCGCCGCTCGGCAACTCCAGCGTGCCGGGCGAGGACGCCCCCCCGGGCTTGCCGTCGTCCTGTCCGCCAAGCGGGATACTGACCTCGGCGGAATTACTGTGCTTGAGCGATCCCTTGTCGAGCAGGCCAGTCACCATGCCCGGCCAGAACATCACCAGCAGCACCATGACGAGCTGCAGGCCCACCCACGGCAGGGCGCCCCAGTAGATGTCCGAGCTCTTGACTTCCTTCGGGGCGATGCCGCGCAGGTAGAACAGCGCGAAGCCGAACGGCGGGTGCATGAACGATGTCTGCATGTTCACGCACAGCATCACGCCGAACCAGACCAGCGCGGCCGTGGCGGCGGCTTCGGGGTTGCCGCCCATCGAATCGGCTACCACCGGGGCCAGCACCTTGACCGCAACCGGCGCCAGCATCGGCACGACGATGAACGCGATCTCGAAGAAGTCGAGGAAGAACGCCAGGAAGAAGATGAACAGGTTCACCACGATCAGGAAGCCGATCCAGCCACCCGGTAGCGAGGTGAACAGGTGCTCCACCCATGCGCCGCCGTCCACGCCCTGGAACACCACCGAGAAGCAGGTGGAGCCGATCAGGATGAACACGACCATGGCGGTGATGCGCGCGGTGGACTGGTAGGCATCCACGATCAGCAGCCGCAGGTCGGTCAGCTGGCCGGCGCGGATCAGGAGCCACAACACCACAAGGTAGGCAATCGCCAGCGGGATGCGGAACGCATGGGAGCCGAACGCGAAGACGCCCACCGCAGCGGCCACCAGCGTTGCCAAGAGGCCCAGTCGATAGATGTTGCGGTCGATCTTGTTGAAGCCCTTGTCGCGGATCACGGCTAGCACCAGGGCGCCAACCGCACCCATCGCTCCGGACTCGGTCGGCGTGGCGATGCCGAGCATGATCGTGCCGAGCACCAGGAAGATCAGCACGGCGCAGGGGATGATGCCGCGCAGGCAGGTGCGCCACAGCGCCCAGCCGCGCAGCGTGCGCGCTTCTTCCGGTACCGGCGGCAGCCAGTCAGGCTTGATGCGGGTCAGCACGAAGGTGTAGAGCGCGAACAGCGCGATCTGGATCACCGACGGGCCCCAGGCGCCCAGGTACATGCTGCCGACGTCGGCGCTACCGGCCGGGGTCTTCAGCTGGTCGGCCAGCACCACCAGCACCAGCGACGGCGGCACCAGCTGGGTGATCGTGCCCGATGCGGCCAGCACGCCCGTGGCGTACTTCATGTTGTAGCGGTAGCGCATCATCACGGGCAGCGAGATCATCGCCATGGCGATCACCTGCGCCGCCACCGTGCCGGTGATCGCACCCAGAATGAAACCGACGATGATGACCGAGTAGCCCAGGCCGCCACGAACCGGGCCGAACAACTGACCCATCGAGTCGAGCATGTCCTCCGCGAGTCCGCATTTCTCCAGGATCGCGCCCATGAAGGTGAAGAACGGAATCGCGAGCAGCAGTTCGTTGGACAGCACGCTGCCGAACACGCGGCTCGGCACGGCCTGCAGGAACTGCACGGGGAAGTAGCCCCATTCGATGGCCAGGAAGCCGAAGGCCAGACCTACGGCCGACAGCGAGAATGCGACCGGGAACCCGATCAGCATAAATACCACCAGGCCGCCGAACATGAGCGGCGGCATATATTCCAATGGAATCATTATTGCACCGGCCTTTCGTATTTCGATTCGATGCGCAGCAGGCCCTGCAGGGCGGCGAAGCGCTTGATCAGTTCGGAAATCCCCTGCAGCGTGAGCAGGGCAAAGCCGATGGGCACGACGAGCTTGATCGGATAACGGGGCAGGCCGCCCGAATTGCCCGATTGCTCGAGGATGCGCCACGAAGGCAGGAACAGCGATTCCCACGACAGCCACGTGAACAGGATCGTGGAGGGCAGCAGGAAAACGACGATGCCGAAGATGTCGATCCAGTGCTGCGCACGCTCGGACACGCTGCCGTAGATCAGATCCACACGCACGTGCTCATTGCGCTGGAACGTGTACGACGCGCCGAACATCACGGCAATGGCAAACATGTACCACTGCAATTCCAGTGGCCAGTTGTCGCTGAGGTTAAAGCCGTAGCGGAGCAGGGCGTTACCTGCACTGATCAGACACGACAGCAGGATCATGATGTTTGCAAGCCTGCCCGTATGCTGATTCAACCTGTCGATCTGTCGTGACAGACCAAGCAAGTAATTCATGGGTTGTCTCCCCGGTTTTTGCGCCAAATAGTGTATCTGTCACAATTTGTAAGGGCGCTAGGGGATTGTCCTAACAGGCGGACATGGCGTGGGTTCTCTTCTCTTTCTGCCCTTTCCCGCGCTTGGCCGGGCGAGGAAAGCTGGAAACAAAAAAGCCGCTGGCCTGACGGCACAGCGGCTTTTTTACGACAAAGACTTACGCGAAACTTACAGCGCCTTGCGTGCGGCGGCGATGGCGGCGCGTACCTGATCCGGCGCGGTGCCGCCGATATGGTTGCGCGATGCCACCGAGCCTTCGAGCGTCAGCACGCTGTGTACATCGTCGCCAATCAGCGAGGCCTTGTCGCCCAGACCCGAGACTTCGCGCAGTTGCTCGACGGTCAGGTCGGCCAGGTCGCAGTGGCGGTCGTCGCAGGCGCGCACGGCGTGGGCCACGGCCTCGTGCGCGTCGCGGAACGGCAGGCCGCGCTTGACCAGGTAATCGGCCAGGTCGGTGGCGGTGGCGTAGCCCTGCAGTGCGGCGGCGCGCATGTTGTCCGGCTTGACGCTGATGCCGGGCACCATGTCGGCGAAGATGCGCAACGTGTCGACCACGGTATCGACCGTATCGAACAGCGGCTCCTTGTCTTCCTGGTTGTCCTTGTTGTACGCCAGCGGCTGGCCCTTCATCAGCGTCAGCAGACCGGTCAGGTGGCCGTACACGCGGCCAGTCTTGCCGCGGGCCAGTTCGGGTACGTCCGGGTTCTTCTTCTGCGGCATGATCGAGCTGCCGGTGCAGAAGCGGTCGGCGATGTCGATGAAGCCGACGCGCGGGCTCATCCAGATCACCAGTTCTTCAGAGAAGCGCGAGACGTGCGTCATGATCAGCGACGCGGCGGCCAGGAATTCGATCGCGAAGTCGCGGTCGGACACGGCGTCGAGCGAGTTGCGGCACACGCCGTCAAAGCCCAGTTGCGCGGCCACGAACTCGCGGTCGATCGGATAGCTGGTGCCTGCCAGCGCGGCGGCGCCCAGCGGCAGGCGATTCACGCGGCGGCGGCAATCGGCCATGCGCTCGGCGTCGCGCGTAAACATTTCCACATAGGCCATGAGGTGATGGCCGAACGTGACCGGCTGGGCCACCTGCAGGTGGGTGAAGCCGGGCAGGATCGTGTCGGCGTTCTTCTCGGCCAGGTCGAGCAGCGCGCCGCGCAGGTCGCCCAGCAGGCCGACGATGCTGTCGATCTCGCTGCGCAGCCACAGGCGGATGTCGGTTGCCACCTGGTCGTTACGCGAACGGCCCGTGTGCAGGCGCTTGCCGGCGTCGCCCACCAGGGCGGTCAGGCGCGCCTCGATGTTCAGGTGCACGTCTTCGAGGTCCAGCTTCCACTCGAACGCGCCGGACTCGATCTCACCGCGGATCTGCGTCATGCCGCGCTCGATCTCGGCGCGGTCGGCTTCGGCGATGATGCCCTGCTTTGCCAGCATGGCCGCATGGGCCAGCGAGCCCTGGATATCGAACAGCGCCAGGCGCTTGTCGAAGAAGACCGACGCGGTGTAACGCTTCACCAGATCGGACATCGGTTCGGAGAAGCGGGCGGACCAGGCTTCGCCTTTCTTGGCTAGTTGGGAGGTCATGGCGGGGCAGGGCGGAAAATCGGAAACGGCGATTATATCGCCAGAGGCGGGCAGAACTGCTGCGGACCGGTTCCCCTCTCCCGCACGTGGGAGAGGAGTCAGGGGAGAGGGCAGGCCGTGCAAGGCACGTTAGCCGCATTCAGGGCCGCCGCACCCTCTCCCCCGCCCCTTCTCCCGCCTGCGAGAAAAGGGAGAAAACCGGCGGATACAGCACATGTCGGCGACGAATTAACCGCTATTACGCAACCCGGCCGCCACCCCGTTGATCGTCAGGTGGATTCCGCGTCGCACGCGCACGTCGTCGCCATCCTTGCCGGCCCGGTACCGCTTGAGCAGTTCCACCTGCAGGTGGTTCAGCGGATCCAGGTAGGCAAAGCGGTTCTTGATCGAGCGCGCCAGCAGCGGGTTGTCAGCCAGCCGTTCCTGCCGGCCGGTGATCAGCCCGAGCATGTCACTGGTCAGGTGCCATTCGGCGCTGATGCGTGAGAACACGGCCTTGCGTAGCGCGGTGTCCTCGCACAGCCCCGCGTAGCGCGACGCCACGGCCAGGTCGGTCTTGGCCAGCACCATATCCATGTTCGATAGCAGCGTGCTGAAGAACGGCCACGACTTCACCATCCGCTTCAGCGTGGCCACCGTGGCCTTGCGCGACTTTTCGTCCGACGCGGCGTCCAGCAGGGCCTGCACGGCACTGCCGAAACCGAACCAGCCTGGCAGCAGCAGACGGCACTGGCCCCACGAGAAGCCCCATGGAATCGCCCGCAGGTCTTCGATGCGGCGGTGCTTCTTGTCCATCAGCTTGCGCGATGCCGGCCGCGACCCGAGGTTCAGGTCCGCGATCTCGGTGATCGGGGTCGTGGCGAAGAAGTAGTCCTTGAAGCCCGGGGTCTCGTAGACCAGGTCACGGTACGCGGAGAACGCATGGTCGGACAGCTGCTGCATGACGCCTTCGAACGTCGCCAGGTCCTTCGGCGCGTTCTGGGTGGGCAGCAGCGATGCTTCCAGCGTGGCAGCGATCACCGTTTCCAGGTTGCGCCGGCCGATCTCGGCATTCGCGAACTTGCTGTTGATGATTTCGCCCTGTTCCGTCAGGCGGATCTGGCCGTTCACGGTGCCGGGCGGCTGCGACAGAATGGCCTGATAGGTCGGGCCACCGCCGCGACCCACCGTGCCGCCCCGGCCATGGAACAGGCGCAGCTTCACGCGGCGTTCCTCGAACAGTTTCACCAGCGCCAGTTCGGCCTTGTAGAGTTCCCAGTTCGACGTCAGGAAACCGCCATCCTTGTTCGAATCCGAATAGCCGAGCATCACTTCCTGCTCGACGCCATGGTGGGCGATCACCGAGTCGAAGCCCGGCAGATCCAGCAGCGACTGCATGATGCCGGCCGCATTGCGCAAATCCTCGATGGTTTCGAACAGCGGGATGACCATCAGCTCCATGCGCGCCGGATCGGTCTTGCTGCCCAGCGTGCCGCGCAACATGCCGGCTTCCTTCTGCAGCAGCATCACCTCGATGAGGTCGGACAGCGTCTCGGTGTGCGAGATGATGTAGTTGCGCGCGATGCGGGCGCCATAGCGGGCGCGCAGGTCGCGGGCCATCGCGAAGATCGCCAGTTCGCTGCGTGTCTGTTCCGTGTAGTCGTGCCACGGCAGCGTCAGCAGGCGCGGCTGGCGCAGTTCGGCCAGCAGCAGTTCCAGCTTGCGTGCTTCCGGCAGCGCAGCGTAGTCGGACTCGATGCCGGCTGTCGCGAACAGTTCGGCGATCACGGCCTCGTGCACGTCAGATACCTGGCGCATGTCGATCGAAGCCAGGTGGAAGCCGAAGACCGCGATCGCGCGCACCAGCGCGTCGACGCGGCCGCGGGCCAGCGCCTCGCCATGATGGGTGCGTAGCGAATCGACCACGATCTGCACGTCGGCTGCGAATGCTTCGGCGTTCTCGTAGGGAGCGACGTCGGCCACCGGATGGCGTTGCGCGATATGGCCAGTCAGCAACTGCGAGGTGGCCGCCAGGCGCGCATACATTCCGATCAGCGCGCGGCGGTAGGGCTCGTCCGCACGGTGTTCGGAGTGGTCCGGCGAGGCTTCGGCCAGCGCCAGCAGTTCGGGGCTGGCATCGACCATCAGCGACGACAGCGGCAGCTCGGCGCCCAGCGCGTGCAGTTCATCGAGGTACCAGTCGAACAGCAGGGTGGCTTGCTGGCGCGCCGCGTGCTCGAGCGTTTCGGCCGTGACGTTGGGATTGCCGTCGCGGTCGCCGCCGATCCACGAGCCCATCTGCAGGAACGGCGCCAGCGGCGCGGGCGTGGCGCCGGTCTTGGAACGGCGCGGGAAGACTTCGGCGATGTCCTCTTCCAGTTCGGCCATCAGGCGCGGAATACCCTGGAGGAACGTGGTGCGGTAGTACGAAAGCGCGTTCTCGATTTCATCGACCACCATCAAGCGCGTGTTCCGCAACATGCGGGTCTGCCACAGCGTGGTCACGCGCGCGCGGAGCTGGGCCGTGTTGTGGTCGCGCTCG
The DNA here is from genome assembly GCF_059492215.1 of Cupriavidus sp. HY129. NCBI lineage: Bacteria > Pseudomonadati > Pseudomonadota > Betaproteobacteria > Burkholderiales > Burkholderiaceae > Cupriavidus > Cupriavidus sp. HY129. Next base: position 2,732,559 of record NZ_CP083254.1, on the reverse strand, counting down.
CGGGCGGTCATCGGCAGGTCGCGCTCGGCCAGCAGGCGGGCGATCTCGCGCTCCGCGTCCAGGATGCTCTTGCGCTGGACTTCGGTCGGGTGCGCGGTCAGCACCGGCACGATCAATGCGTCGTCGAGGAATTCGCGAAGTTGCTTGCCAGTCACACCGGCGGCGTCAATGGCCTGCAGCGCACGCGCCAGGCTGCCCGGCTGCGGGGGAGATCCGGCCAGTGCGTGCACCCGGCGGCGGCGGTTGTGGTGCTGGTCTTCGGCGATATTGGCCAGATGCGAGAAGTAGCTGAAGGCGCGCACCACCGAATTGGTCTGGTCGCGCGACAGGCGTTTCAGCAGGCGGTCGAGTTCGGTGCCGGCGGCGCGGTCGTTCTCGCGCCGGAAGCGCACGGCGGTCTGGCGAATCGTCTCGACCAGGTCGAAGGCGGCATCGCCTTCCTGCTCGCGCACACAGTCGCCCAGCAGGCGGCCAAGGAAGCGGATGTCCTCGCGCAGCGGCAGGTCCTTGTCGGCGGTGCGGCGGGCGGGGGCAGTGGCGGCCGCGGCAGTTGCGGCCGTTGCGGCGGCGCCCTCGGCCGTCACGACCGCGAGCTTGGGCCTGACTGCCGCTTTGGTACGGGGTTTCGTGGCTTTCGGGGTCTTGGGGGATGCGCCTTTGGGGTCAAGCTGGCCTGAGGCTGGCATAACAGACTTGCGGCCGGTAGAGCGTGAACGGCCGGTGGGGCGCGCAGCAGGCTGCGTCATCAACAATCTCCTCTTTATCGCTTCGTAGCTTTTCTATATTGACCGGCCGCAAAGCCTTGCCGGATCGTACTTTTACGGCTGATCAGGGGCCAGAGGCTACCAGCCTGCGTGCTAACATGCGCGGATGCAAGCACCCGCCAATCCGTCTTCTTCGTCCGCTGCAGTATCAAGCAGCATGCCGCACAAGCTGGTCATCGCCTCGCGCGAAAGCCGGCTGGCGATGTGGCAGGCTGAACATGTTCGTGCTGCGTTGCAACAATACTATCCCTCCTGCGATGTGTCCATTCTGGGCATGACGACAAGGGGTGATCAAATTCTCGATAGGACCCTGTCCAAGGTAGGCGGCAAGGGCTTGTTCGTGAAGGAGCTGGAGGTCGCCATGGCCGAGGGACGCGCCGACCTGGCCGTTCACTCGCTCAAGGATGTGCCGATGGAGCTGCCCGAAGGCTTCACGCTGACGGCGGTGATGGAGCGCGAGGACCCGCGCGATGCGCTGGTTTCGGCGCAATTCGCCTCGCTTGAAGAGATGCCGGCCGGAACCGTGGTGGGCACTTCGAGCCTGCGCCGCGAAGCCGCGCTGCGCAGCCGCTTTCCGCATCTGGTGATCAAGCCGCTCCGGGGAAACCTGGACACGCGCCTGGGCAAGCTGGACCGTGGCGAGTACGGCGCCATCATCCTGGCCGCGGCCGGGCTCAAGCGACTGGGCCTGGGCGATCGCATCCGCGCGCTGATCGCGCCGGAAAGCTCGCTGCCGGCGGCCGGACAGGGCGCCCTGGGCATCGAGATCCGTGCGGATCGTCCCGAACTGGCCGAATGGCTGGCGCCGCTGAACCATCTGCCCACGCTGCTCGCCGTATCGGCCGAACGGGCCGTCTCGCGCCGCCTGGGCGGCTCGTGCCAGGTGCCCCTTGCCGCGCACGCGCGCTGGCGTGACGCCAGTCTTCAACTCGACGCCTTCGTGGCGCTGCCCGACGGTTCGCGTCAGGTGCGCGCCCATGCCACGGGACCCGTCGCCACGGTAGCCGACGCCGAAGCGATCGGAACTGCCGTCGCCGGCGACCTGCTGGCCCAGGGCGCGGACGGCGTGCTGGCCGCGCTTTCCACGGACTCCACCGCCGGACCTGTTTGAGGAACCCGCGATGCCTCGCCCGACCGTCGTAGTAACACGACCCGCCGGGCAGTCCCGGCAACTGACCGAAGCGTTGCAGGCCGCGGGGCTCGACGTGCTCAGTTTCCCGCTGCTGGCGATCGGGCCCGCGGCCGATGACGCGCCGCTGCGCACCGCGCTTGGCCGGATCCAGGACTACGCGCTGGTGGTGTTCGTGAGCCCGAACGCGGTGTCCTACGGACTGGACACCCTTGCCCAGGTCCAGAACGCTCCGGGCGGAGCCCGGTGGCCGGAAAGCGTGCCGGTGGCCGTGGTGGGGCCATCGAGCGTGGTCGCGTTGGCGGAACGGGGTATCGCCCCGCCCGCGTATCGTGTGATCGCGCCTGCTGGCGCTCAGGGCAATGACACGACCGGCGACGCAGCGCGCTTCGATTCAGAGGCGCTCTGGTCCGAACTCGACACCTCGCCGGGCGCGTTTGCCGACCGCAAGGTCCTGATCATCCGGGGCAGCGGCGGGCGCGAATGGCTAGCCGATCGTCTGCGCGACGCCGGCGCGACCGTCGAAGCCGTGGAAGCCTACAGCCGCACCCTGCCCGAGCCGAGCGGCATGCAATGGCAGGCCGTGCGCGACAGCCTCAAGCCCGATGCGCCGCCGTACGCGTGGCTGCTGACCAGTTCGGAAGCCGTGCGCAACCTGGACGGGCTGGTGCGTTTGCATCTGTCGCCTCAGGAACACGAACGTCTGAAGCAGATGCAGTGCATCGCACCACATGCGAGAATTGCCGCGCAGGCTCAGTCGCTGGGATTTGCCCACGTGCTGCCCGCCGCGCCCGGAGATGCCGGGCTGCTGGCCGCATGCACGCAATGGGGCGAAGCCTATGCTGGGCCGGCCACGCCAGCGCCCGCCCCCGTATCGCCTGCACCCGCCCCGGTGGCCGTGCAGCCGGAACCGGAGCCGACACCGGCGCCAATGGCACCCAAGGAACCCACGTCAACCAAAGTCGAACGCGTGACGACAGACACCACGTCCCCCTCGCCGAATCCGGGCGGTAACCCCGGTAGTTCCGGCATGTCCGGCGCATTTGTGACACCCGCGCGCCGAATGAATCCATGGTGGCTGCTTGTCGCCGTGCTGGTGGTCGCCGTTGCCGGGGGCTTCTGGTGGTTGCAGATGCGGGTCGAGCATCTGACCCAGGAACTGGCGCGTCGCCAGCAGAGCGCGGACACGCTCGTGCAGGAAACGCGGGTGCTGTCGCGCGATGCGCAGGAGACGGTCAAGGCGTTGCAGGGCAAGGTCGGTGCGCTCGACGGCCAAATCACGGAGACGCGCGACAAGCAGGCCGCGCTGGAACAGGTCTATCAGGACCTGATGCGCAACCGCGACGACTGGGAAATCGCCGAAATCCAGCAGTTGCTGACCAACGCCGGCCAGCAGCTTCAACTCACCGGCAACGTGCAGGTGGCGCTGGCCGCGCTGCAAAGCGCCGATGCGCGCCTGGCGCGTTCGGACAAGCCGCAATACAACCAGCTTCGCCGCGCCATTGCGCGGGATATCGGCCGGATGAAGGCCGTGCCGGATACCGACCTGACCGGGGCGGCGATCAAGCTTGACGAGGCGATCAACCAGATCGATTCACTGCCGCTGCTGTCGGGCGAGCGGATGCTTGACCGCACGCCGGGCGAGGGCAACAAGCCGGCACCGGCCGCGCCGAAGGGGGCCTCGACGCCCGCGGCGGCCAGCGCGGCGGGTGGCAATATCGTGTCGCGACTGTGGACGTACGTGCTCGACGAGCTTGGTCAGGTGATCCGCGTGCGCAAGGTCGATGACACCAACGCGCTGCTGCTCTCGGGTGACCAAGGCTGGTTCCTGCGCGAGAACATCAAGCTGCGCCTGCTCAACGCGCGGCTGGCGCTACTGTCGCGCAACGAACCCGTCTTCCGGAACGATCTCGCCGCCGCGCAGGGCATGATCGCGCGCTATTGCGATACCCGTTCGCGCCGCGTGCAGGGCGTGCTGACGATGCTCAAGCAGGCCCAGGCCAGCGCGGTGACGGTATCCCTGCCGACCATGGCGGAGAGCCTCGGCGCGCTGCACGCCCTGAAGAAGGAGTAGCCGCCATGCGACTCCTTTTCTGGGTAGCTGTTTTATTCGGCGGCGCCGTCGGCCTGGCACTGTTTACGCAGTTCAACCAGAGCAATGTGGTGCTGTTCTATCCGCCGTACCGGGTGGAAATGTCGCTGAACCTGACACTGGCGCTGCTGTTGCTGGCCTTCTTTATCGTCTGGACGGTGCTGTCGACCTTCCGGCACTTGTCGGAGATGCCGAAGCGTGCCGCCGCCTATCGCGAGCGCAGTCGCATGAGCAAGGCGCAGGCCGCGCTGCGCGAGTCGATCGAGAATCTGTTCGCGGGACGTTTCGCCCGTGCCGAACGCGCTGCCCACGAAGCCCAGGCGTGGCCCGAGCAGGCGCAGACCGCCGCGCTGGTGGGCGCCCGTGCCGCGCACCGGATGCAGGAGTCGGAACGCCGCGACGCCTGGATGGCGCAGGTCACCGACCCCGAGCGCGAACAGGCGCGACTGGTCTCGATGGCCGAACTGCTGGTCGACGCGCGCGACGCCGAAGGTGCCTTGGCGACGATCGCCCAGTTGCAGGAAAAGGGTGGCCGCCAGATCCACGTGCAGCGTATTGCACTGCGCGCGCATCAGCATCTGAAGAACTGGAGCGAGGTCCTGCGACTGGCGCGCTCGCTGGAGAAGCGCAACGCGCTGCACCCGGTGCTGGCGCTGCGCCTGAAGCAGATGGCCGTGGAAGCGATGCTCGAGGAGCGCCGCCACGACGCCGAGGCGCTGTTTCATTTCTGGCGCTCGCTGACGGCCGATGAACGCCACGCGGTGCGCATCGCCGAACTGGGGGCGCGCTACTTCTCGTCGCTCGGCAAGCAGAACGAGGCACGCCGCATCGTCGAGGAAGCACTCAAGGTCAACTGGGACAGCCGGCTGGTGCAGCGCTACGCCGACTGCGCGGAGCCGGGCAAGGCGCTGCCGCAGATCCAGCAGGCCGAGAAATGGCTGGTTGACCACCCGACCGATGCCGACCTGTACTACACGCTTGGCGTGCTGTGCCTGGGCGAACAGCTCTGGGGCAAGGCGCAATCGAACTTCGAACGCACCCTGAAATATGCGGATCGCGACGCGCAACGCCGCATCTGCATTCGCGCGCATCTGGCGCTGGCGCGGCTGTTCGAAGAAACCGACCGCGCCGAGGATGCGCAGCGGCACTATCGTGAAGGCGCGATGCTGGCGGCTTGAGGGGCCTCGGGTGTCCAAGGCATCTCAGACGTCCCCGTTGCCCCGGGTTTTCTCCTTCACCACGCCATACCTCTCCAGTGTTTCCTTCCGCGCCACATCGTGCTGAACGATCGGGCGCGGATAGTCTTCTCCAAGCTTCACGCCCGCTGCCCGTAGCACCTCTTCCGGCGCCGTCCACGGCGCATGGACGTATCTGTCGGGCAGCGCGGCCAGCATCGGTAGGTACTTCCGGATGAACTGCCCCTGCGGATCGAATTTCTCCGACTGCGTGACCGGATTGAAGATGCGGAAGTACGGTTGCGCGTCGCAGCCTGTCGACGCCGCCCACTGCCAGCCGCCGTTGTTGGCGGCAAGGTCGAAATCGTTGAGCTGGTCGGCGAAGTACTGTTCGCCACGGCGCCAATCCACGCCCAGGTCCTTGACCAGGAAGCTGGCGGTCACCATGCGCAGGCGGTTGTGCATGTAGCCGCTCTGGCGAATCTGGAGCATCGCGGCGTCGATCAGCGGATAGCCAGTCTGCGCGTCGCACCAGGCTGCGAAGTACCGGTCGCCCGTGGCTGGCGCGATCCACCGCAGCGCATCGTATTCGGGGTGGAACGACTTGCCTTCCGCCACGCGCGGATGGTGATGCAGGATCATGAAATAGAAGTCGCGCCAGATCAGTTCCGAGAGCCAGACGGCCGCGCCTTCGCTCGCGGCACCGCCGCGCAGCATGGCATCATGCGCGGCGCGGGCGAGTGTGCGGATCGAGATCGTGCCGAAGCGCAGGTGAACCGAGAGATAGCTTGGCCCCCGCACAGCCGGAAAATCGCGCCGACGGCCGTAGTCGCCAATGCGGGGCAGGAACTCGTCGAACAGCGCGTGGGCGCCGTCACTGCCCGTTGGCATGGCGATCCCCGCCAGGTTGGTGGCAGTGAAACCGAGGTCGGCCAGCGTCGGCCATTGCCCCCGGTATCGTTGCGGAACAGGTGCAAGCGCTTCCAGGTACTTCCCGATCGGATATGGCCGCAGGTCGAACGGCCGCACCGTGCGCAGCCAGGCGTTCTTGTAAGGCGTGAACACGCTGAAGGGGCGGCCCTGGCCAGTCAGGATCTCGTCGCGTTCGAAGATGACCTGGTCCTTGAACGTGAGCAGCACCCGGCTGTCGGCGGCCAGTGTCCGGCGCACGGCGTCGTCGCGAGCGTTGGCGGCCGGCTCGTAATCGTGATTGGCGAAGACGGCCTCCACTTCAAGCTCGGCGGCCAGCCTCGGAATCGCCTGCCGCGCGGTGCCGTCGAGCACGATCAGGCCGCCGCCCGAATCTTCCAGCGCCCGGCGCAATGGCGCCAGCGTGCGCAGGATGAACTCGACGCGGCGATCGGCGTGCAGCCCCCGCGCCAGCAGCGGCGCCAGGATTTCCCGGTCGAACACGAATACGCACCATACCTGCCGGCAGTGCTTGAGGGCATAATGCAGCGCCGCGTTGTCATCGGCGCGCAGGTCGCGCCGGAGCCAGACCAGGCCGCGGGTAAAATTCCGGTCGATCCGGTAGGGCAGGCGCGCGGCGTCGGCTTCAGATTCGGGGGAGGGCGATCCAGACATCGCCGTAACCTAACATAGCAACCGGGGCTCCAGCAGTCCCATCCAAGCAGCAGAAAGATATTCCCATGGCCACGACACTCGACCGCATCCTGCAATCCCAAGGCTTCGGCACCCGCCGCTATTGCGGCGATCTGGTGGCAGCCGGGCTCGTCGAGGTCAACGGTGAACTCTGCGAGGACCCGGGTGCGCGTTTCGAGGTGGACGGGCTGCGCCTGATGGTCGACGGCGAGGAGTGGCTGGCGTGCACCAAGGCCTACGTGATGCTGAACAAGCCGACGGGCTACGAATGCTCCCAGCGTCCGCGCCATCATCCAAGTGTGTACAACCTGCTGCCGGTGCCGCTGCGCCAGCGGGAGGTCCAGGCCGTGGGGCGGCTCGATCACGACACCACCGGATTGCTGCTGCTGACCGACGACGGCCAGTTCATCCACGCCCAGACCTCGCCGAAGAAGGAGGTGCCGAAGGTCTACGAAGTGACGACCTTCGATCCGGTCACGCCGGAACAGGTGGAAGCGTTGCGCACTGGCGTGAAGCTCGACGACGAACCGGCGCCGATCGCCGCCGATGCGTGTGAAGCGACCGGCGAGCGCAGCCTGCGTCTGACGCTGCTGCAGGGCAAGTACCATCAGGTCAAGCGGATGGTCGCTGCGGTGGGCAATCACGTGACCGCATTGCATCGCAGCGCGATCGGCGGGCTCGTGCTCGACCCCGCGCTGGGCCCCGGAGAATGGCGCTGGCTCACGCCGGAAGACCTGGCCGCGCTACGCGGCTGAGCGCGTTGAGGCAGCAACAAATGTTGCATTGCAGCATGTCGCCGGACGCCGAAGTTTTACGGGAAGTCGCAGCGGTGATTTGGTAGAATGCAAGCCATGGCGACGTCCGAAGCTCCAATCAATCTCACCAATCAGTTCCTGATTGCCATGCCTGGCATGGCCGATCCGACGTTTTCAGGTTCCGTCGTCTATCTTTGCGAGCACAACGAGCGCGGCGCGCTCGGCCTGGTGATCAACCGGCCGATCGACATCGACATGGCCACGCTCTTCGACAAGATCGATCTCAAGCTCGAAATCCAGCCAGTTGCCCACCAGCCGGTCTACTTCGGCGGCCCGGTGCAGACCGAACGCGGCTTCGTGTTGCATGACCCGGTCGGCATCTATGTGTCGTCGCTGGCGGTGCCCGGCGGGCTGGAAATGACCACCTCCAAGGACGTGCTCGAAGCTGTGGCCAATGGCAGCGGCCCGCACCGGTTCCTGCTCACACTCGGTTACGCGGGGTGGGGCGCCGGCCAGCTCGAGGACGAACTGAGCCGCAATGGCTGGCTGACCGTTCAGGCTGATCCCGAGATCATTTTCAGCGTGCCCCCCGAGGAACGTTTTGCAGCGGCCATTCGCCTGCTCGGCATCGACATCTCGATGCTTTCGGGTGACGCGGGACATGCCTGAGCAGCTGGGGCGCGAGACGCCCCGCGACGGCACGGTGCTTGCCTTCGACTATGGCGAGAAAAAAATCGGCGTGGCGCTTGGTAATTTCATCACCCGGCAAGCCAGCGCACTTACGATCCTTCCGAATGTGACGGTCGAGGCCCGCTTCGACGCCGTTGGCGAACTGATTCGCCAGTGGACGCCGGTGCGACTCGTGGTCGGGATGCCAGTCAATCCGGAAGCTGGCCCCGATGACGAGGAGCAGCCCTCGATGCGGCTTGCGCGCCGCTTTGGCAACCAGTTGAACGGACGCTTCAATCTGCCCGTGGAATGGGTGGACGAACGCTACTCCTCGCGCGCCGCCGCCATGGCGGGCGCCAAGCGAGGCGCGCTCGACGCCGAGGCAGCCCGGATCATCCTGCAACAGTATTTCGACGAACTCCCGCTATGACCCAGACCTCTACACCCGACGCCGAGGCGCTGTATCACGCGCTGCGCGACCAGGCCCAGGCCCTGATGCCCTCCAGCGAGCGTGCGCGCTGGTCCGTCGCGGGGATCTACTCCGGAGGCGCCTGGATCGCCGAGCGGCTGGCGTCCGACCTGCAACTGGGCGGGCACGGCGTGATCAACGTGGCCTTTCACCGCGACGACTATGCCAAGAAGGGCCTGCACAGCCAGGCGCAGTCGACCACGCTCCCGTTTGAGGTGGAAGACCGCAATATTCTGCTGATTGACGACGTGCTGGCCACGGGGCGTACGATTCGCGCCGCCGTCAACGAACTGTTCGACTACGGCCGTCCGGCCCGCGTGGCGCTGGCCGTGCTGGCCGATCGTGGTGGCCGGGAGTTGCCGATCGCCGCCGAATTTGCCGCTGTTACCGTCGCGCTGCCCCAGGACAAGACCCTGGTGCTGTCGCGCCAGGGCGAGGGTGCGGACACCCGCTTTGCCTTTGCCACTGAAGTCCGTAGCTGAACCCGCAAGCACGCAAGTACCACACAGATAGAACCCGCGCCCGACCTGCCATGACCAAGACGTTTCGCAACCCGCAGCTCACCAAGAACGGCGAACTGAAGCACCTGCTGTCGATCGAGGGGCTGTCGCGTGACATGATCACGCACATCCTCGATACCGCCAGCCAGTTCGTATCGCTCTCCGACTCCGACCGCGAGGTCAAGAAGGTGCCACTGCTGCGCGGCAAGAGCGTGTTCAATCTGTTCTTCGAGAACTCCACCCGGACTCGCACGACGTTCGAGATCGCGGCCAAGCGGCTGTCGGCGGACGTGCTGAACCTGAATATCAACGCGTCGTCCACGAGCAAGGGCGAATCGCTGCTCGATACGATCAACAACCTGTCGGCGATGTCGGCCGACATGTTCGTGGTGCGCCACGCCAGCTCGGGCGCGCCTTACCTGATCGCCGAACACGTGGCGCCGCACGTGCACGTGATCAACGCCGGCGATGGCCGCCACGCGCACCCGACGCAGGGCCTGCTGGACATGTACACGATCCGGCATTTCAAGAAGGACTTCACGAACCTGACGGTGGCGATCGTCGGCGACATCCTGCACTCGCGCGTGGCGCGCTCGGACATCCACGCGCTGACCACGCTGGGCGTGCCGGAAGTCCGCGCGATCGGGCCGCGCACGCTGCTGCCGTCCGGCCTGGAGCAGATGGGTGTGCGCGTCTTCCACAACATGGAAGAGGGCCTGAAGGGCGTGGACGTCGTGATCATGCTGCGCCTGCAGAACGAGCGGATGACCGGCGCGCTGCTGCCGTCGGCGCAGGAGTACTTCAAGGCCTACGGTCTGACCCCGGAGCGCCTGGCGTTGGCCAAGCCTGATGCCATTGTGATGCACCCGGGCCCGATGAACCGCGGCGTGGAGATCGACTCCGCCGTGGCAGACGGTCCGCAATCGGTGATCCTGAACCAGGTGACGTTCGGCATCGCCGTGCGCATGGCCGTGATGGGCATCGTCGCGGGCAATAACGATTGAGCCGAACCCCGGATACCACGAACCGCACACACCGACAGAACATGAAGATCCATATCCAGGGTGGCCGCCTGATCGACCCGGCCGCGAACGTCGATGCCGAACAGGACCTGTACATCGCCGCCGGCAAGATTGTCGGCGTGGGCCGCGCGCCCGCTGACTTCCATGCCAACAAGACCATCGATGCGAAGGGCATGATCGTGTGCCCGGGGCTGGTCGACCTGTCCGCCCGCCTGCGCGAGCCGGGCTACGAATACAAGGCGACGCTGGAATCCGAACTGGCCGCCGCCACTGCCGGTGGCGTGACCAGCCTGGTCTGCCCGCCTGACACCGACCCGGTACTCGATGAGCCGGGGCTGGTGGAGATGCTCAAGTTCCGCGCTCACAAGCTCAACCAGACGCATGTGTACCCGCTGGGGGCCCTGACCGTCGGCCTGAAGGGCGACGCGCTGACCGAGATGGGCCAACTGACCGAGGCGGGTTGTGTTGGCTTCAGCCAGGCCGAGGCGCCCATCCACGACACCAAGGTGCTGCAACGCGCGATGCAATACGCGCAGACGTTCGGCTTCACGCTGTGGCTGCGCCCCGAGGATCCGTTCCTCGGCGGAGGCGTTGCCGCGAGCGGCGCCGTGGCGTCGCGACTGGGTCTGTCTGGCGTGTCCGTCATCGCCGAAACCGTGCGTCTGCATACGATCTTCGAATTGATCCGTGCCACGGGCGCACGCGTGCACCTGTGCCGCTTGTCGTCGGCTGCCGGGCTGGAACTGGTGCGTCAGGCACGCAAGGAAGGCCTGCCGGTCACGTGCGACGTGAATATCCATCACGTCTCGCTGACCGACATGGACATCGGCTTCTTCAATAGCCAGATGCGCTTCACGCCGCCGCTGCGCGGCGCTCGCGATCGCGACGCAATCGTCGCCGCGCTGGCCGACGGCACTATCGACGCACTCTGCTCGGATCACACCCCGGTGGACGACGACGAAAAGCTCCTGCCTTTCGCCGAGGCCTCGCCGGGCGCTACAGGCTTGGAACTGCTGCTGCCGCTGACGCTGCGCTGGGCCAGCGAGCACAAGGTGCCGCTCGTGCGCGCGCTGGCTCGCATTACCAGTGAACCCGCGCGGGTTATCGGTCTGAATGCGGGATCGCTGACCACGGGCAGCATGGCCGACGTGTGCGTGTTCGACCCGAAGCAGCTCTGGAAGGTGGAGCGCAGCGCGTTGAAGAGTCAGGGCAAGAACTCGCCGTGGCTCGGCTACGAGATGGAAGGGCGTGTGCGTACGACGCTGGTCTGCGGCCAGGTCGTCTACGAGCAGCGCTGATTTACCCTCGCACAACATAACCGGGTTGCGGCGATGAATTGGGTACGCAAGGGACGTTTAGGGATACACCTGATGCGGGGCATGCTTTTTTGCTCCCTTGTATTTCCCTGGCTGGGTTCTGAGGCGCGACATCATCATATCCGGCGATGGTCAAGGATGCTCCTCGGCCTTTGCGGCATTACGGTGGAGATTCCAAAAGATATACATCCATCACATGGCGTGCTGGTGGTGGCGAACCATATTTCGTGGCTCGATATCTTTGTGCTGAATGTGTGGTGTCCGTTTCGATTTGTTGCAAAGTCGGAGATTCGCGCCTGGCCTTTGATAGGGTGGCTCTGCGTGCAGACAGGTACCCTTTTCCTCGAACGGGGGAAGAAGCGGGATACGCATCGGATTCTTCACCGTATTGCAGAGTGCCTCGGGCAAGGCGATACCGTGTGCGTGTTCCCGGAAGGGACCACAAGCGATGGCACTGCGGTCTTGCCATTTCACGCCAACCTTTTGCAGGCTGCTGTTTCTGCCAAAGCCCCCGTGTTACCGGTCGCACTGCGTTATTTGGATACGTCGACCAGAAGCTTGACGCTCGCGCCTGCATACATCGGCGACCTTTCGCTGATGGACTCGCTGAACAGCGTTCTTGATGCTTCGCCGATAACAGTGCAGGTCCTGTCGGGCACCGAGATTGCCCCCGGTGGTTGGGATCGCCGAGAGCTCAGTGGGGCATGCCAGATGGCTGTTGGACAACTGCTCGGTGAAGTCGCGAAGAGCGAAGTGGCAAAGAAAAGTGACGTTGGTGGGGGTTTCCCTGCGTGTCAGCCCAGTGTATCTTACGGCGCTGGTCGTGAAGCTGCTCCCATGAGCAATGAGTAACGTAATCTAGCTGATCTCTTTCCGGGAGTCGGTTTGCGCCCCCGACATCACGAAACCGTCGACATAAGGCGGTGAACATACCACATCATGATTCTTAGTGAGATCTACAATTATCGCCAGATCGTTTCACAGCTGGTGATGCAGCAATTGCTGACCCGTTATCGACGTACCATCTTCGGTTACCTGTGGACTGTACTGAATCCATTGCTGATGATGGGCATCACGGCGGTGGTTTTTTCACATATTTTCCGCTTCGGTCTGAGAGATTATGCGGTTTTCCTTCTCGCGGGCACGGTTCCCTGGACTCTGTTCTCTAGTACGCTGGTGCAGGCCGGTGCATCAATTGTTGGAAATGAAGGGCTGCTGAAGAAGATCTATATCCCCAAGATTGTTTTCCCGGTTGCGACGTCGACTGGCATCCTGTTTGATTCGCTTTTCAGCCTTTGTGCGCTTTTCGTCATTGCCTTTTTTGTCGGGGCAAAAATCAGCGTCGCGCTGATTTTTCTTCCAGTGGCATTCGCCTTGCTTTTTATATTCTCGCTCGGCCTTTCATTTGCGCTGGCGGTGATTATGGTTTACTTCCGTGATATGCAGCATCTGATTGGCGTAATGCTGCAAGCCTGGTTCTTCGTGACGCCGATTATGTATCAGATGGATGCAATTTCGCCGAAATTGCAGAAGGTGATTGTGCTGAATCCAATGCTCTATTTCATTGAGCTATTTCGTGCGCCGATCTATGCTTCTCAATTCCCCTCGCTGCATGCGGTGGGGATCGCAACCGCACTGGCTGCTCTCAGCTTTGTTATCGGTCTGAAAATCTTCCGCCTGTACGAAAACAAGTTAATTTTTAGGCTATAAGCGATGTCTCGAATCGAAGTGTCGGATGTCTCTCTCCGATTCCGTCTCTATCACGACAAGAGTCCCGCTTTAAAGGACTATGTTACCAATTTCTTGCGTGGCAAGAGTCACGGTGGCTACACAGATTTCTGGGCTCTGAAAAATGTTAGCCTGACCATTGAGCGTGGCGATCGTGTCGGTATCATTGGTCATAATGGTGCTGGCAAGAGTACGCTTTTGAAGACAATCTGCAGGATCTATTCTCCGCAGCAGGGTTCTGTTCACGTCGATGGGAGAGTTGCTCCATTGCTTGAAATTGGTGCTGGCTTTAATCTCGAATTCACCGGCCGCGAGAATATCTATTTCAGTGGCGGGATTTTGGGGTATAGCAAAAAGCAACTGGAGAATCTTGAGCAGGAAATCATCGATTTCACGGGATTGGAAGAATTCATCGATACGCCGGTTAAGTACTACTCGACCGGTATGTACATGAAGCTCGGCTTTGCGATTGCAACAGCTGTACATCCCGAGATCTTGATTCTTGATGAAGTGTTTGCTGGTGGCGATGCGACTTTTGTGCAACGTGCACAGAAGCGAATGACGGAGTTCATCGATCGTTCGAATATCATGGTTTGCGTATCACACGACATGAACCTCCTGCAATCGATCTGCAACCGGATGATCCTGCTGAAGCGTGGCGAGGTGATCGGGGATGGTTCGCCCGACGAGGTTATTGAACTTTACAAGCGGACACAGGGAGAGTCGGGGGCGAATGGATAATTGTCAGCGCCACAGGCAGGCTCCGGGGGCCCCACGACCGTTAAATCTGAAAAACAATGCGTAGTTTCTTTCACTGGATCAAAGGATGTCTTGAGGTTCGCTCCGAACCCCTGCCGCAACCCAGTGCAAGTGTCGTTGCGGAACTGGTTGATACCGAGTACTACCGGCGTCGGTATGGGGCCGAACTGGGTTCGGAGGCGCCACGTGAGCACTTTGTCCGAGTGGGCGCGCGGTCCGGCTTTGATCCTAATCCCGTGTTTGATTCTGCATTCTATTCTGCCCAACTGGAGACATCTCCCGCTCAACCCGGTCAGGCGCTCCTTGAGCACTATCTTGAGCTCGGCGAGAAATCTGGCCTGCGGCCATCTCCAATTTTCGATCCCAAGGCCTATCTGGCGATGAATCCCGACGTGGCTGCCGCCGGGGTCAATGCACTCGAGCATTTTGTTCGTTGGGGGTACAAGGAGGGACGGCAGTTCATAAACGTCGACGCTCCAGATCTCGATGAGGCGATTGCCCAGATACTGGCCAACGACCAGGGGAACCCCGTGGCGCTGGCATTGCGCACGATCCGGAACGTTGCCCAGGGCGATCTTGAAGCGGCCCGCTTGGCGGCTGACATGTTGCCGGCATCGTATTGCGAACAGATTCTACCGCCATTATTGAACTCTCTCGCCGAACGATTCTGGGTGCAGGGCGAGTTGAACAAGGCGGTCGCGGCCTGGCAGCAGAGCCGCCGCATCGCGCCCGCCAGCTTCTCGAGCAACGGGTATCTAGGGCTTGTCCTGCGTGCGTTGGGATATCTGGATGAAGCGCTTGCTGCATTGCAGGACGCAGTGGATCAGGGTGACCAAAGGCCAGCGATTTCCGACGCTCTACAGGCACTGCAAGCCGAGTTCGCTGCGATGGAGGCAACGGGAGGCGTATCCGGTGAGCCGGCGCCGATAGATGCAATTCAGCTATTTGATACGAGCTTCCCTTCGCGACTTTCCAGCTTCCGATTCGGAGAGTTCTCAGCCTATTTGCGGGAACTGCCAGGAAGTAGGATGTATTCATCGATCTGGGATATCAAACACCTGCATGGATCAGATACGTTCACAAGCATGGCGCACCGTTTTGCTGCTGATCAAGGCATGGCTCCCGGTCGCGTCCAGCTCCATGCCAAGCAGTCAGTAGCAGCCAGAGTCGGATATTGTGTATTCTTGAACAACGCAAATCTATTTTTCTCGGAGAATCGTCACCTCAATGTCGATGCATTCGCGTTCACCCTTTATCCAGGTGGTGGATTTGAGCTCGCGGATCCAAACTCGGATTACAAGCTTCGACGTCTCTGTGATGACTCTCGACTGGGCAAAATCATAACCACGCAGAATCTGACCTATCGATATCTGTTGGATAATCAGTTTTGTGAGCCTAACAGGCTATTGCATCTGTTTGGTGGTGTGGTGCCCATGTGTTTCGATCGCGTCGGCACGGAAGCGATTCTGACGACCCGGAATCCACAACGAGAAATCCTACGTGTCTGTTTTGTGGCGCAACGCTACAGCGCTACGGGCGTTGAGAAGGGATACGACGTCTTCGTCGCGCTTGCAGAGCAACTACGCGACAGGGATGATATTGAGTTTCACGTAGTAGGCGGATTCGACGCCGACACGATTCCTTTGAAAGTCGGCACGAATATTCGGTTCCATGGCATACAGCCGAGTGATTTCTTCCCTGGATTTTATAGGGAAATGGATATCATTGTCTCCCCGAATGTATCCGGGTTCCGCCTCAATGGAGGGAGGGGCTCCTTCGACGGTTTCCCTACGACTTGTTGCGTGGAAGCCAGTCTCTGCGGCGTGGCGATGTTCCTTTCCGATTTCGAGGGCTTGAACTCTGATCTGCGAGGTAAGCCAATATTTGAAATGGGGCGGGATTTCGAGAAAATCGATCGTGATGCGGAGGTGATTGCCGATAGGGTGCTTCACTACGCGGCCAACAGAGAGTCGCTTTGCATATTGGCGGGAAGAGGTAGAGATGTGATATTGCAAAGTATGAGCTACGAGGCTCAAATTTTGCCGCGAATCACCACATTGCAAGATCTCGGCGCGCGTGCGCGGCCACCCGCTCAATGAGAAAGTACATTGTTAGTATCGCGCGAAACTTGCGCAACGGGCTTCGCGTATTTGTAGCCTCGAAAGGAGCTGGCATCTGGCCGATTGATACCGCTTACTACAGAAGGCGGTACGGTGGCCTGCTGGCGGGAAAATCACCGAGCTACCACTACACGCTGAACGGGCGTGGTATTGCGTTCGACCCACTGCCTCTGTTCGATAGCGAGTTCTATGCAGCTCAATTGCGCGGGTGCCATATCCCCGTAGGTATGACCTTGCTTGATCACTACTTGGCGGAAGGTGCGGCGCAAGGGTTTGACCCTTCGCCGCTTTTCAGCACATCAGCGTATCTGATGTTCAACCCTGATGTCGCTGCTGCAGGAGTAAATCCACTGGAGCATTTCCTCAAGAGTGGGGAGCGCGAAGGCCGACGGTGGTTCGATAGCGAGGCACCGGAGATGCTCGCGATCGCGCGCGGCGTCTTGAACGGAGATCAGGGAAACCGCTACGCACGATGGATCATTGCGACGCGGCTCTCGTATTTTATTGATGAAGCATATTATCGGTCTCGCCATGGAGTAACTGAGTCGCCGCTGGCGCACTATGTCAACCACGGCGGCGATCCGGAGATGAGCCCGCATCCGATGTTCGATGCCAGGCACTACCGTATGGAAACGGGTCTGAACGAACTGCCGACAGGCGTCACATGGATCGAGCATTTCCTGACTGCCGAGATTACCAAGCGCCAGGCTCCGTCCCTGCTCTTTGATCAGGCTGATTATCTGGCGATGAATCCTGATGTGGCGATGTCCGGCGTCGACCCGTTTGAGCATTTTGTACGTTGGGGCGAGAGGGAAGGTCGTTTCCCGATCTCGCTCGAGCGTGCCGATCTAGAGGCTCGGATCTTGCAGGTGCTGACAGAAGTGCCCAATCATCCTTATGCACTACGCCTGTGGATCGAGTGCTTGCTGGCACGTGGTGAAGGATCCGGCGCCGTGGCGGCGCTTAATGAACTAGAAGACAAACTGCCGCGGCCGCTTCTGGAGAACCTGCTTGGCCAAGCTTTGCAGCAGACGGGGAACATCGACGCTGCCGTCACTTCATACTCGCTTTCGGAGTCGCTATCGGGTACAGACGCCCTTCATATCGATGCGAATGTCGCCTCGGTGCTTGCCCGTGAGGGCTATCGGGCGGAAATGCGTGGCGAGTTGAAGATCGCCGAGGCGAGCTACAGAATGGCGCTGACCAAGGGCCTCAAGGAAGCCCAGTTGATCCGCGAGCGCTTAGCAAATCTGGTGTTCGCCAGCGGGGACCGGGACATGGCCATGAACTTGCTGGCAGCGCGCGCAAAGGACGGTTCGACCCGGGTAATCGATATGCCGCTGACATCGGTCACGGAGCATTGCGCCCAAGGTATTGGGAGATACTTCGAATTGTTCCCGGAAAGGCCGATCGAACCGATTGAGCCAGAGTTTCTGCGTCCCCCGACCGCCCTCGAATCTGAGTCAGGCACGTTGACTGCCCCCCCGTTCTACCTTGCCGTACTTGATGAATGTACGGCTGCGAGCCGCTGCAATGTAGTCCTGCATCAAGGTACGTTAGTCTCGGACCAGGCAACGCACCCTCGAAGCGGGAAGGCGGTCTTCGGAGACCGGCTGAACGAGCATCAGGTAATCCGTGCGCGCCATGGCGGAAACGTTCTGATTGAGTGGCCGACCAAGGAGTCGCTGCACATTCCGTGCGGATTGATGATGTTCGGCGTCCAAAGTCGTAATTTTGGCCACTGGGGCTGCGAATACCTCCCACGGCTGCTCGCCTATGATTCTTTGCCCGAGCTTCGTGAATTCCCGATCATCGTTGATTCGGGAATGCCGAAGACCCATCTGGAAAGTCTGAGCCTTTTAAACGAGTTCGGGCGCGAGGTTATTACCTTGGAGCCGGAGCAGGTGGTGACGTTTGGCCAGCTTGCGATGGCGCCCGTACCCACCTACTTCCCCCTTGATGGTGTTGGTGGCTATTCATATGACGCGGTATGGCCGAGAGACGTGCTTCGGGCGATGAAAGAGATGGTGCTCAAAGCCGTGGAGCGACGTTTGGGCGTGCCAGCCAGACGCGGGCGGCGACTCTTCATCTCCCGGCACGCGTTTGCGAGCCGTCAAATGCTTAATGAAGCCGAGGTCCGCTCCATGTTGACTGATCATGGATTCGAAACCATATATCCGGAGGAAATGTCGTTCATTGAACAGGTCGATACCTTCCGGTCTGCATCCATGGTTGTGGGGTCGTGCAGTTCTGCGCTTTCAAATACGCTCTACTGTCCGGATCGCACGCCGGTGATCGGCCTCATCCATGACGAACCGAGCTTCAATTTTCGAGGCTACTCGAGCTATAGCGATGCTGGCGGCGCGTCGATATTGTTCGTTCAGAGTCCCGTGGCGCCTGGCCAGCACGCAGTGCATGCATTTCATCGCAGTTACAGCGTTGACACTGCCGTGCTTCGCGCGGCCTTGATCTGGGCGGAGCGCAGGGGGAACTCCAGAGCAGCGCTTACTCTTTGATCTCAATTGGCAGTCCTTCCTCACTGCAGTTGACCTGGATTGCGTTCCTGATCGAAGGATCGGTATCCAGGTTGACTGCCGTGAGTTTTCCACCCCAGACGCAGCCCGTATCAATCGCGATGATATTTGGACGAAGCATCAGGCCCAGGGCTGACCAGTGTCCGCACACTATCGTCGCATTTGACGATCGCCGGTTTTGGACGTCAAACCAGGGGACATAGCCTTGGGGCGCATCCGCGGGCGGACCATTGAAGGAAAACTCCATTTCCCCCGCTTCCGTGCAAAAGCGTAGGCGCGTGAGCGCATTAATCACGACCCGAAGACGTTCGGTACCCTTCAGCGTCCCTTTCCATTTGAACGGCTGATTCCCGAAAATGTCCCCAATCCGGGATTGCCAGTTTTCCGAGCGCAGCAGTTTCTCCGCTTCCCTGGCCAATTCCAGAGTCTGCTCCACGCTCCATTGAGGGAGCACGCCGGCATGGACTAAAAGAAACCCATTCTCCTCAATTGCAAGCGGCCGGTGCCGAATCCAGTCGAGAAGGTCGTCACGATCCGATGCGGCGAGAATGTCGTTGATGGTATCCCTCCGCCCGGGCTTTCGTACACCTGCGGCAACCGCGAGCAGATGAATATCATGATTGCCGAGAACGCATCTGGCGCGCTCACCGAGCGACATCAGGCGCCGCAGGCTTCCTAGTGAATCGGGTCCCCGATTGACGAGGTCGCCGACGAATCGCAGCGGTGCGTCAGCCAGCTGGGGAAGCTCGAGCAGTGCATCCAGTGAAGAGGCGCAACCTTGAACGTCGCCGATGGCATAGGGGGTTTTTCGTGTCATTTTGTAAAGGAGAGAAAGTGGCACCGTGCGCAGTGGTGCACTAGTCTACCTGTCGGGGGGAGCATTCTGCGAAAGCTCCTACCACAGACGCGGAAGGAGGCAATCCTCAGGAAGGGGCAGTTACACTTTTTTCTCATTCCCCTCCTTTTGAATGCAAGGCAGTGGCTGCTGTGCGATAGAATCCCGCTTCATTCAGATGCCGGAGCTCGCTTCGCGCCTACGATGTTTCGCACGGGCAAAGAGCGGTGATAAGAATAAAATTAAGTGCCCCATAGATCTCTTTTAAGAATTCCTGTTTGTCAGATGTTCCCCTCGGGAGAAGATGTTGAGTAAGGTCTTTGTTACTGGAGGCGCTGGCTTTATCGGCGCTAATTTCGTCCTGGACTGGCTGTCCGACGCGCATGGCGCAGTGGTGAACATCGACAAGCTCACCTATGCGGGGAACCTGAAGACCCTGGCGAGTGTTGCCGACAGCCCGAAACACGTTTTTTCGCGGACGGACATCAACGACCGTACCACGCTCGACCAGCTGTTTGCAGAGCACCGCCCCCGGGCCGTGGTGCATTTTGCGGCGGAGAGTCATGTTGATCGGTCAATTCACGGCCCCGCTGACTTCGTGCAGACGAATGTGGTGGGTACGTTCACGTTGCTGGAGGCTACACGCCAGTACTGGTCGGCCCTGGATGGCGCCGAGCGCGAGGCGTTCCGCTTCCTGCACGTGTCGACCGACGAAGTGTTCGGCTCGCTGGGGCCGACGGACCCGCAGTTTTCCGAGACCACCCCGTATGCACCGAATAGCCCTTATTCGGCGAGCAAGGCAGGGTCCGATCATCTCGTACGTGCTTACCACCATACTTATGGTTTGCCAGTACTGACCACGAACTGTTCCAACAACTACGGCCCGTATCAATTTCCCGAAAAGCTGATACCGCTGGTGATTGCCAATGCACTGGCTGGCAAGCCGCTGCCGATCTATGGAGATGGTCAGAATGTGCGGGATTGGTTGTATGTTGGGGATCACTGCACCGCTATCCGTACGGTTCTGGAGCGAGGTCGCCTCGGCGAGACCTATAACGTTGGTGGCTGGAACGAGAAGACCAACCTCGAAGTCGTTCACACAATCTGTGATCTGCTCGATGAGTTGAAGCCAACCCCGACCGGCAGTTATCGGGATCTGATTACCTTTGTGAAAGATCGCCCAGGTCACGACCGGCGCTATGCCATTGATGCACGCAAACTCGAACGCGAGTTGGGCTGGCGTCCCGCTGAGACTTTCGAAACCGGACTGCGCAAGACGGTCCAGTGGTACCTGTCGAATCAGAGCTGGGTGGCGGATGTCACCTCGGGCGAGTATCGCAAATGGGTAAGTGAGCAGTACAGTGCGTGAGTTGCCTGATCATCCAAGGATTCTGCTGATCGGTGCCACTGGCCAAGTCGGTTTCGAACTGGCCCGGAGCCTTGCACCGCTCGGCCGGTTAGTACTGGCTGATCGTGCCCGTTGCAACCTCCAGGACGCTGTGGCGATCGCCGGGCTTGTCAATTCGGAACGTCCGGATCTGATTGTCAACGCTGCCGCATACACGGCCGTGGACAAGGCAGAATCGGAAGCGGACCAGGCCTTTGCGATCAACGCGCGTGCGCCAGGGTATCTGGCACAGGCCGCCGCTCGAACGGGTGCACGGATGATTCACTATTCCACCGACTATGTCTTCGACGGAGACAAGGCCGGCTGGTATGTGGAGGAGGACCCGACGTCGCCACGCTCAGCCTATGGCCGCAGCAAGCTTGAGGGGGAGCGGGCGGTGGCGAATGCTGGGTGTCCTTACTGGATTTTCCGCACGAGCTGGGTGTTCGGACTGCACGGCGGAAACTTTGCGAAGACGATGTTGCGTCTCGCATCCGATCGCGACGTATTGCGGGTGGTGGCAGATCAATTTGGTGCTCCGACGTCGGCCGCGCTGATCGCGGATGTGACAGCGCAGGCAATCTCCCGTGGATGGTCGCGCTTCGCGCCAGCCCGCGCTGCCGACGGCGTCTATCACCTGTGTGCGGCGGGCGAAACGTCATGGCATGGGTATGCACAGACGTTGCTGGACAGGGCCGAACAGCGCGGGGCATCACTGCGCGTGACCGGCGGGCAAGTGCAGCCGATTCCTGCCTCCGAGTATCCGCTACCGGCGGCCCGTCCATTGAATTCGCGTTTGGACACGTCGAAGCTCAAGGCCACTTTTGGGCTGACCATTCCTGACTGGCGCGATGGTGTTCATCGCCTGGTTGACCAGATCTATTCCTGAGGGGCGCTCATCATGCGCAAGGGCATTATCCTGGCCGGTGGTTCCGGCACACGCTTGTATCCAATCACTCGGTCTGTCTCGAAGCAGTTGCTGCCAGTCTACGACAAGCCAATGATCTACTACCCGCTGAGCACGTTGATGCTGGCGGGCATCCGGGACATTCTCATCATCTCCACGCCCTCGGATACACCGCGGTTTCAGGAGATGCTTGGCGACGGCGCCCAGTGGGGCATGAATCTGAGTTATGCAGTGCAGCCGTCGCCTGACGGGCTGGCGCAGGCATTCATTATTGGCAAGGATTTCGTCGGCAACGATCCGTCCGCACTGATCCTCGGCGACAACATCTTCCATGGCCATGATCTGCAGGGCCAGTTGACGCGTGCGTGTGAACGGCAGGATGGTGCAACCGTGTTTGCCTATCACGTGCACGATCCTGAACGCTACGGCGTAGTGGAATTCGACAGTGCGTTTCGCGCGTTGTCGATTGAAGAGAAGCCTGTCAAGCCGCGTTCGAACTACGCGGTGACAGGTTTGTACTTCTATGACAATACGGTCTGCGATATCGCGGCCTCCATCCGCCCGTCCGCGCGAGGCGAGTTGGAGATCACGGATGTTAACAAGCACTACCTTCAGACCAACAAGCTCGATGTGGAAATCATGGGGCGTGGGTATGCCTGGCTAGATACAGGCACGCATGATTCGCTCCTAGAGGCCGCCACCTTCATTGCGACGCTGCAGCACCGCCAGGGGTTGATGGTGGCTTGTC
Organism: Cupriavidus sp. HY129; assembly: GCF_059492215.1. Taxonomy (NCBI): domain Bacteria; kingdom Pseudomonadati; phylum Pseudomonadota; class Betaproteobacteria; order Burkholderiales; family Burkholderiaceae; genus Cupriavidus; species Cupriavidus sp. HY129. Next base: position 2,710,048 of record NZ_CP083254.1, on the reverse strand, counting down.
CTGAAGAGATCGCGTACCGCAATCGCTGGATTGGTGTCGAACAGATCGAGGTTATGGCGGCCCAACTGGCAAAGAACGGATACGGTGCTTACCTCCGTCAGATTATCGAGGATGTCGCGCCATGAAGCTCAACGTGATCTCAACCAGCCTGGAAGGGGTCTTGGTACTTGAGCCGAAGGTTTTCGGCGATGCACGTGGGTTTTTTTTCGAGAGCTTTAATGCGCGCGAGTTTGCCATCGCTACCGGGATGGATGCTCCATTCGTGCAGGACAATCACTCTCGTTCGTCCCGCGGCGTCTTGCGTGGATTGCACTATCAAGTTCGCCAGGCACAGGGCAAGCTGGTTCGCGTGACTGCGGGCGAAGTTTTTGACGTTGCAGTCGACGTGCGGCGTTCGTCGCCTACATTCGGCAAATGGACCAGTGCGCTGCTGTCGGCGGAAAACAAGCGACAGATGTGGGTGCCCGAGGGATTCGCCCACGGTTTTGTTGTGACCTCGGAAGATGCCGAGGTGCAATACAAGACGACTGACTACTGGTATCCGGAGCATGAGCGAAGCATTCGCTGGAATGATCCGGCACTTGCCATCGCGTGGCCCAGCGTCGGGGAGTTGCTGCTGGCTGAAAAAGACCGTAATGCCCCCCTGCTCGAGGCAGCTGAGGTTTTCGAGTAACAACCCGCTAAGCGGACCCGCTGGCCGTCGGCTGCGGGTCTTCCTGAGGATGCTGGTGGATTTCACAGATGAACATTAACGTCACGAAACCTTTCTTGCCTGCCAAGGCAGATTATCAAAAATACGTCGACGAGATCTGGGCTCGCGAATGGCTGACCAACAATGGTCCGCTGGTCAATGAGCTTGAATTGCGTCTGAAGGAATGGCTCCAGCTCGATCACCTGTTGTTCGTCTCAAACGGTACGGTGGCCCTTCAGATCGCCATCAAGGCACTGAACCTGAGCGGCGAAATCATTACGACGCCCTTCAGCTACGTTGCCACCACCTCCAGCATTGTCTGGGAAAATTGTGTCCCGGTCATGGCGGATATTTGTCCGCATACGTTCAATATTGATCCGGCTCGTATCGAAGATCGCATCACCGAGAGAACATCCGCCATTCTTGCAACCCACGTGTATGGCACGCCATGCGATGTGGAAAAGATCGAGCGTATTGCGCAGCGTCACAATCTCAAGGTGATCTATGACGCTGCTCATGCCTTTGGTACGACATATCGTGGCAAATCGCTATTCGCGTTTGGAGACATATCCACGACGAGTTTCCATGCCACCAAACTTTTCCACACGATCGAAGGTGGTGCGGTTGTAACGCAGGATCCCGAGTTGCTGAAGGTGCTCGCCCGTATGAGGAATTTCGGGCATGTATCTCCGACTGCTTTTGATGGCGTGGGCATCAACGGAAAGAACTCCGAGTTCCATGCTGCGATGGGTTTGTGCAACCTGAACCATATCGAGGATATCCTTCAGTCGCGCCGGATTCTCTCTGAGCGATATGACGCAAACCTGCGCGGCCTGCCGGTTCGGCGTCCGCAGCTGCCGGACAACTGCGGCTACAACCATGCCTATTACCCGGTGGTATTTGAAAGCGAGGCGACGAACCTTGCCGTGATTGAAGCGCTCAATCTGCATAGCGTCTTCCCACGCAGGTATTTCTATCCGTCACTGGGGTCGCTGAACTACGTTGCGGACAAGGCGCCGACGCCGGTGTGCGACGACATCGCGTCACGTGTGCTTTGCCTGCCGCTCTATCACTCCCTGTCGTTCGAGGAGATCGATATGATCTCCCGGCTGATTCATCGTACGCTCAAGTATTGAGTGGGGGCATATTGCCCTACGTCGATTTGAAAAGGAGCACGGATTGAAGCTTAGCGTTCTGCTGATTACATATAACCACGCCAGGTACATTCGTGAGGCGCTGGACAGCGTGCTTTGGCAGGACATCGACTTCCCGTTCGAAGTTGTGGTGTGCGACGATGCGTCGACCGACAATACGCGCGAGCTTGTTGCCGAGTATGTCGGCAAGGATCCAAGGATAAGCTTCAGGTTTCTGGCCGATGCTCCAAACATGGGCGTGACCCGCAATTACCAGCGCGGATTCGCGGCCGTGGAATCGGAGTACGTGGCGACTCTCGAGGGTGACGACATCTGGTGCAGTCCGCAGAAGCTGTCTCAGCAACTGGCATTCCTGGAGGCGCACCGCGAATGTTCGGTTTGTGGCTGCAACTATTTCGTGTATCTGGAAGAGGAAGCTCGCTACACGGAACGCGTTGAGCGCGGAGAGGGGTTCCGCTATCTGGACAGTCGCCAGCTGATCGCGGACAACCTGATCGGAAATTTTTCGACCTGCATGTACCGTGCAGACTCGCTGAAGCGATTGCCGGCAAAGCTATTCGACATGCGCGCCTATGACTGGGCCGTCAATATCGTAATGGGCAGGTTCGGCCTGATTGGTTTCCTGAACACGCCAATGTCGATCTACCGCATTCATGGTGCCGGCACCTGGAGTCTCCTTTCGCATCGCCAGAAGCTGACCTCGCAGCTAGAAGTGCTGCCTCAGTACGATGCCATTACCGATGGCGTGTTCGCGGAGGATTTCAACGCACTCGCGGCGCGGCTACGTGCCGCCGGCGCCGGAGAGGGGCACGTTCCAGCTTTCCAGCTTCGGCGAATAGCTCGGCGGGGAACCAGTCTGCTGATTCAGTTCATTCCCCCTTTGCTCGTGACGATTCTGAAGCAACTGGTGCCGCCAGTCTGCTGGCGCGTGGTGTACAAGTTTATTGGAAGGCGTGCATGAAGTTGCCTACTGTTTCGGTCATCATGCCGGCGTATAACCATGCGCCGTTCGTGGTGGAGTCAGTTCGAAGTGTCCTGTCTCAGGATTTCGGTGACTTGGAGTTGCTGATTGGTGATGATGGCTCAAGCGATGGAACCGCGGATGCAATCCGCACTGTTTCAGATCCGCGTCTCCAGCTGTTTGCCCACGAGGTGAACCGTGGTGCGGGCGTTGTGACCAATGACCTCATCTCCCGCTGTCGGGGCAAGTACATTGCGTTGATCAACTCGGATGACGCCTGGCTGCCAGGAAAGCTGTCGTTTCAGGTTGGGATGCTCGAGGAGAATCCTGAGTTGGGCGCTGTCTTTGGTCGTGCCAGATATGTCGATCGAGACGGTACGCCGATCGACAAATCGACCATGCAGTTCGGCCACATTTTCGATCAGGAGAACCGGTCACGCGGTGAATGGCTGAAGCGGTTTTTCGATCACGGTAACTGCCTTTGCCACCCGTCAATGCTGATTCGCAGCGAGGTGTACCGACAGGTAGGCGCTTACGACAATCGGTACCGCCAACTTCCGGACTTCGAAATGTGGGTGAGATTCATCCGCCACTGGCAACTCCACATTTCGCAGGAGGAGCTTGTTTTATTCCGCATTCTCCCGGGAGAGAATGCCAGCAGTCACACGCCTGCGAATTCGATCCGCACGATGAATGAGCATTACATGATTGCGCGGAGCTTTTTCGAGGGGGTCTCTGCTGACTTGCTGAAGGAAGCATTCGCGGATCGCCTTGTTTGTGACCCGACGACGTCGCCCGAGCACGCCGATATCGAGAAGGCGCTGATGTTCTTCGGTTACAACCAGTGGCTCGGGCACATGTACCGGATCGTTGGCATCGACAAGATTTTCGATCTGCTGGCCAGCCAGCCGCATTGTGCTGTGCTCAAGCGCGACTATGGCATTGATGATCGCTCGTTCCATCGGATGACGGGGGAGGCGGATGCATTCCGACCGGGTAATCCACTGCAGACGGTGTCCGGCAGGGATCTGCTGCGAGAGTTGAAGCAGCGGATTCGCAAGCGGTTTGCATGATGTCTGAGGCATCCTCTTCCAACCGCGAGACGCATGCTGTACCGGAAGTCGTGACTATGGCGGTTCACGAGGAAGCCGGCGCTGAGGAGTCGGCAATCAGTTCGGTAGGCGCGGTTGTCGTAACGTACAACCCGGATGTGTTGCATCTGATGCGGCTCCTGCAAGCGCTGGGTCCGCAAGTTGCACAGATCGTGGTGGTGGACAACGGCTCGAGCGTTGTACCTGACATAAGTGGGGGGAGCTTCGGTGCACCCGTCACGCTGATCGAGTGCGGCGGCAACCTTGGCATTGCGGCCGCGCACAACAAGGGCTTGATGCGCCTGAAAGCCAACGGCGTTTCGTATGGGCTATTGATGGACCATGACAGCTTGCCATTGGATGGCATGGTCGAGAATTTGTTGTCCGCCGACAAGGCGTTGAGGCTTGAGGGAGTCAAGCTTGCGGCCGTGGGGCCGGTCACAATTGATCGGCGTACCCATGCTCGCTCAAAGTTTGTCAAGATTCGCGGCGGCATCGTTGGCCGGGTGGAATGTGCCGAAGGCAAGAGGTGGGTGGAGGCAGATTTCCTGATCTCCTCGGGGACCCTTATTCGCCTAGATGTTCTCGCCGACATTGGGCTCATGAACGAGGCGTATTTCATCGATCATGTTGATACGGAGTGGTGCTTACGGGCGTTGAACAAGGGGTACCGCATCTTCGGTATCTGCGATGCGCTGCTGGACCATTCTTTGGGGGATCACGTGGTTCGCGTCTGGTTTGGCCGGATGCGCGAAGTGCCCGTGCATTCGCCGTTGCGTAACTATTACATCTTCCGGAACACGATCGCGATGTTGCGAGACGTGCCGATGCCACTAGGCTGGCAGAGTGCGCACCTGTATCGGCTGCTGCAGTTCATGGTGTTCTTCGTGATCGGCATACCGCCACGCGGTTTGCGCGCACGTTTGATGATGAAGGGAATTGGGCATGGCATCGCGGGGCGTACAGGCAAGCTCTGACGCGGCGACTCTAGCGTCGAATGCGCAAATCACTGTATCCGTTATCAGTCACGGGCAGGGTGATCTCGTGTTGCCGTTGTTACAGCAACTCGCCGAGCTTGAGGGCGAGATAGCACTGCGTGTAATTGTGACCGAGAACCTGCCAGCATCCGTAGGGGCTTTCAAACCAACGGCGTTGCCACTTTACGATGCACTGATCGTTAATCCGGAGCCCAAGGGATTCGGTGAGAACCATAACGCAGCGTTCGCAAACTGCGACACTCCGTTCTTCTGCGTCATCAATCCTGACATCCGGCTCGGCCCCGTGGAGCCATTCAGCGCCCTTGTGGCCGCCTTGCAAAGGGCATCTGGTGTTGCAGCCCCGTGCGTGAGGAATTCCACAGGTGGGCTCGAGGACAGCGCGCGCCAGGTTCCGACGCTGTGGCGCCTCGCCCGACGGGCGATCCTTCGAAAGCGGGAAGCGGATTATGCGCCAGGCGGCGCAGAGAAAACCGTGGACTGGGTAGCCGGCATGTTGATGCTTTTCGATGTGGAGGTTTTCCGGAGGCTTGGGGGATTTGACGAGCGATTTCACCTCTATTGCGAGGACGTTGACATATGCCTGCGTACGCACCTGGAGGGTTTCACGGTGCACTGGGTGACCGCTGCCTGCGTTTTGCATGACGCGCAGCGCGATAGCCGAAGGAAGTGGAAATACCTGGCTTGGCATGTCGAAAGCATGACGCGCCTGTTCCTGTCACGTAGTTACTCTGCCTTCCTACGCCAGCGTGCTGGCGCAAGGCAGGCTGCCACGTAAGCCTTCATTGTTATGTTTGACTACTTCTGGGTGCCCGCATCCTGCGGGTTGATTTGCCTGGTCGCGCTGCTGGTGCTGAGGCCGTACGCTGTCAGGATTGGTCTGGTCGATAGTCCGGGCGGGCGCAAACGCCATGTCGGAGAAGTTCCGCTGATCGGCGGCGTCGCGGTCCTTGTCGCTGTCTGGGTCGGGTCACTGATGTATCTGCGAACCTTTGACCGGTACGTTGCGCTGTACGCCGGGGTAACCCTGCTCGCAATCGTCGGATTGGTCGACGACCTGCGTGGCATGCGCCCATTGACCAAGCTGGCGTTCCAGTTCTTTGCTGCGATCCTGATGACGTCATGGGGCAACGTCTACCTGTCGTCGTTGGGCGACCTGTTTGGCCGTCGCGAGATCGAGCTGCTTAACTGGGGTATTCCACTGACCATCTTCGCGGTCTTGTCAGTGGTCAATGCGCTCAATATGAGCGATGGCCTTGATGGACTGGCCGGCGGTCTCAGCGTGATCGTCCTCGGATGGATGGCATATCTTGCGGGAGTCGTCGGCAACATGATGGCTTTGCGTATCGCAATGATCTTCTGCGGTGCGCTGGTCGGCTTTCTCTTGTTGAACGTGAACCATCCGCTGCGTGGCGCCAGACGTGTTTTCCTCGGTGACGCGGGCAGTCTCTTGCTTGGCTACGTCATGGTGTGGTTTGCAGTCGAACTTTCCCAAACCACATACAACCCGTCGGGGCATGTGCCGCCCGTAGTCATGCTGTGGGTACTCGGCCTGATTCTTGTGGATCTTCTGGCGGTTGTCCTCAGGCGAATGATCAAGGGGCGCAATCCGTTGGCTGCAGACCGCACGCACCTGCATCACGTACTGGTGCGTCTGGGGCTCAATCCCACTCAGGTGGTTTGTGTGATCTGGCTGGCAAATGCGCTGTTTGGTCTGGTTGGCGTCACCGCGTGGAGGCTCGGCATGCCGGAGCAGTGGATGTTCCTGCTCTTTCTGGGGATGAGTGCCGGGCATTTTCTGATGGTACGCAACGCCTGGAAACTGTTGCGGATTGGTCGGCGATTTACGCGGCAGCGAGGCCTGTAACATTTGCTGGTGCCATACGGGGTGTTACCTGCTGTAAGGATTGTTGCCGTTGGCGGCGTCGGACTTCGAGGCTTACTGAATAGATTACAATTGCGAGTCCATTGCGCCTCTTGCGTGCCGGGGTTGTGAGCCGGCGCGTCGGGTGGCGCTGCCGATGGCGTTTCAAAGTCAAGCCGATAATTAATCAAGTCATGAACAACAGCGAGAAGCTCTACAGCGTATTTGCGCAATCACTCAACATTGGCCTGGACAAGGTCACTGATGAACTGACCTATAACACGATCCCCGAGTGGGATTCGGTTGCACACATGGCGCTCGTGGCTGAAATCGAGAATGCTTTCGAGATCATGATGGACACCGATGACATCGTGGATATGAGCTCCGTGGGCAAGGCCAAGGAAATTCTTGCCAAGTACAACGTAACCTTTTGAAGGACGTCATGCTGCTCAAGGACAAGATCGCGCTGGTGACGGGGGCCGCCCGCGGTATCGGTTATGCGACCGCGGAACTGTTCGCCCATGAGGGAGCCCATGTGGTGCTGTCTGGCCGGTCAGTCGAGCATCTTGAAGCTGCGCAAGCTCGCTTGGGCGAGGCGGTGCCTGGTGTTCAGACTACTTTGCTGCAGCTTGATGTTGCGCGCCCGGACAGCGTGCGCGACGCATTCCAGGCGCTGTTCAAGCAGACCAAGCGACTTGATGTGCTGGTTTCCAATGCAGGAGTCTTGGACGATGCGTTGATCAGCATGGTGACCGAAGCGCAGATCCAGCGGGTGTTTGAGCCGAATACTTACGGTGTGCTGTATTGTTCGCAATACGCAAGTCGTCTGATGGCGCGCAACAAGGGTGGCAGCATCATCAACTTGGCATCGATCATCGGCACGAATGGCAATGTTGGACAGGCGGTGTATGCCGGCAGCAAGGCGGCGGTGATTGGTATCACCAAATCGCTCGCGAAGGAACTTGCCCCACAGAACATCCGTGTCAATGCAATCGCGCCGGGTTTTATCGACACGGACATGGCGCGTTCCATTGGCGCGGAAAAGTTCGCTGAACGAGTCGCGTCTGTACGCATGGGGCGCGTCGGTACACCTGAAGAAATTGCCAAGGTTGCGTTGTTCCTGGCATCTGACCTTTCGTCATACGTTACTGGCCAGGTCATTGGCGTCGATGGTGGGATGCTGATCTGATGTTCGCAAAGAGCTTAGAGTCGTTCGGGGATCGCACCGCACTTATAGCCGAAGATGGGCAGAGTCTGGCCTACTCAGAACTGGCTGCCCGTGCGGATGGCCTCTTCACTGAGGCGACATTCGCACCACGCCAGCTGCTCGCGCTGGAATGCGAAAATAGCGTCGACTCCGTACTGGCCTATCTTGGGGCCCTGCGCAACGACTTCCCGGTCTTGCTGGTAGATGGGCAATTGGATGCTGCCCTGCGTGAACGGCTCTACTCGCATTTTTCCGTGTCATGTGTTCGAAGGGCAGGTGAATGGAAGACGCTGGGTCATGCTACGCCCGTAGTGCATCCTGATGTCGCTATCCTGCTCTCGACGTCGGGGAGCACGGGTTCGCCGAAGCTCGTCAAGCTTACGGCGGGGAGTCTTGATGCCAATGCGCGTTCCATTGCGCAGTACCTTGAGCTCGACGAACACGAGCGACCCATTACGACGCTCCCCATGCATTACTCGTATGGGCTTTCTGTGCTCAACAGCCACCTCTCCGTTGGCGCAACTATCGTGCTGACGGGGCAACCAGTCACCGCACGCAAGTTCTGGGATATGTTCCGGGAGCATGAGGCCACTAGCCTTGCTGGCGTGCCGACGATCTATACGATGCTCAAGCAGTTGCGATTCGAACGCATGAATTTGCCGTCGCTGCGCACCATGACGCAGGCTGGCGGCCGCCTCGCACCGGAAACCATCCGTTGGTACGCCGAGCTCGCCGCCTCGCGTGAGCAGCGCTTTTTCGTCATGTACGGCCAGACCGAAGCGACCGCGCGTATGTCGTATGTTCCCGCGCACAGGGCACTGGAGAAGTCTGGCTCGATCGGCATCTCCATCCCCGGGGGTTGCTTCGATCTGGTTGGTGAAGATGGGCGCCCTGTCGACACGGCTGGTGAAACCGGTGAGCTTCGCTACAGGGGCCCGAACGTCATGATGGGGTATGCGGCCTGCGCCGCTGATCTGGCGGATGCGGATGGTCAAGGCGGTGTTCTGTTGACGGGTGACCTAGCACGTCGTGATGATGATGGCTATTACCACATCGTGGGTCGCCTCAAGCGTTTCATCAAGGTGTTCGGCAATCGTGTCGGCCTGGACGAGGTTGAAGCCCAGTTGCGTGAGGACGGCTATGACGTCGCCGTCACGGGCCGCGATGACTTGATGGTTGTTGCCTGGCTTGGTGAAGGTAACGACACAGGTGCGCTTGGGTCGCATATCAGCGCGAAGTATCGGCTGCATCTTTCGGCAATCCGGGTGTATGCAGTAGACAAGTTCCCGCTGTCGACATCAGGCAAGGTCCAGTACGCTGAATTGCTCAAGACCCTTTGTCCTTGAGGTCCAAGACACTACAAACGACATGACAACCGAACGCCCGTACTTCAATTGGCCTGTTTATGGCATGGCGCACGGCGACAAGTCTCGCTATCTTGCCGAATCGCTGACTTCGCTGACTTGGCAGCATGCAGGTCGCTGTGAGCCATATGGCCGGATCCTGCGCGCACATGGCTACCAGGAGGGGCAGCAGTTCGAGCTTGAAGAGATTCCATTCATCCCCGTTCGGCTGTTCAAGGAATACGAGCTCAGCTCCGTTGCAAAGGATGACGAGTTCAAGGTGCTGACATCGTCCGGTACGACGTCGCAGCGCGTTTCGCGGATTATCCTGGATCGCGATACCGCTATGGCACAAACCAAGACGCTGGTGCTGATTCTGCAGCAGTTCCTTGGTAAGGCACGGCTGCCCATGCTGATCATCGACCATCCGGGCGTAATCAAGAACCGTCAGTCGTTTTCTGCTCGCGGCGCGGGGATCCTGGGGCTCTCGAATTTTGGGCGTGATCACACATACGCCTTGCGTGACGAGGACATGGCTCCCGACGTCGAGGTGATTCGCGCATTTCTTGAGCGGCATCGGGGTCAGCGTGTCTTTATCTTCGGCTTCACCTTCATGGTCTGGAAGTACTTCTACCAAGCGCTGAAAGACATGCCGGATGCGCCGTGTTTCGACGACGCTATCCTGATCCACAGTGGCGGATGGAAGAAGCTGCTGGAAGAAGCAGTCGATAACGACACATTCAAGGCAGCACTCGCGGACAAGCTGAACATTCGTGCCGTGCACAATTTCTATGGCATGGTGGAGCAGGTCGGTTCGGTATTCATGGAATGCGAGCATGGGCGGCTGCATGCTCCCGTGTTTGCCGATGTGCTGATTCGTGACGCTCGTACCTGGGAGGTGCGGCCGAAAGGCAAGACAGGCTTGATCCAGGTGCTGTCGGTACTACCCACGAGCTATCCCGGCCATAGTCTGCTGACTGAAGATATCGGCGAGTGGACTGGCGTCGATGATTGCCCATGCGGGCGTCTCGGACGTACGTTCCGCGTGCACGGACGTGTCGCCAAAGCTGAATTGCGCGGATGCAGTGACACCCATGCGGCCGACGCGCAAATGCAGAAAGTGAGTGCCTGATGGCTGACTACGAATCGTTGATCCCGAGGGCGCCAGAGCCTGAGGCTCTGGCCGACGTGCCGCCGCTGTCCGCCTTCGCGCAGGCATCGCTTGATTTCGTGGAGGCGTTGTCGGGCCTGCTGGTACGGATGCCCGAAGCACGGACGTTTCCCGAGCTTACCGCTCTGGGTTTCTGGATGCGGCGTGCGAACCTTGTGCGTCTGCGTGCCGAGATGGAGCAACGCGCAGGTGGTGCGTTGCTGGTCCCCCGCGGCACGGTGCTTCACATTGCGCCGTCCAACGTCGACACCATTTTCGTGTACTCGTGGTTCCTGTCGCTGCTGACGGGGAATCGGAATATTGTCCGTCTCTCGTCGAAGCCTTCGCCGCAAGCCGATCTACTAATCGGGGCGATTGCCAAGCTATTGCAGGAACCGGCACATTGTGAGATTGCTCGTCGAACCCTATTGGTACGCTATGCTCCGGACGACCGTGTCACGACGCGCTTCTCTTCCGTGTGCGATGTCCGGGTGATCTGGGGCGGTAACTCGACGGTGGAGCAGATTCGCAGGCTGCCGCTACCGGGCACGGCTACCGAGGTCGCATTTGCGAACAAGTACTCACTGGCGCTGATTGGTGCAGCAGGCTGGACCGAGGCAACGGAAAGCAAGCGGGCCCAGTGGATCGAGGCGTTTTACAACGATGCCTACTGGTTTGACCAGATGGCGTGCTCGTCACCGCGGCTCGTGCTTTGGCTTGGAGACTCGACACTTGTCAAATCTGCCTCCGCAGACTTCTGGGCGCGCTTCGAGCAATATCTGGCTGGCAATCAGGAGCGGTTTGGGGATGCCGACTATGTGAACAAGCGCGTAGCCGAGGATGCGCTCGCAATCGAGGCCGATGTGTCCATCCAGGCCACGTCGAGCAACGATCTGGTGCGGGTCTGGCTTGACAAGCCTGCTCTGCACGATGCACTGCATTGCGGCGCTGGCTTGTTTTTCGAGTCTTCAATCGACAGGCTCGAGGCAATGCGACCGTTGTTGAGCCGGACGGTGCAGACGCTTTCCTATGCTGGAATCGAGACTCGGGCGTTGAGCGAGTTTGTTGCCGCGGAACCGCTGGCGGGCATCGACCGGATTGTTCCGTTCGGTCGTGCGCTCGATTTCGCACCCGTATGGGATGGCTTTGATTTGCTTCGCGTGTTTATGCGCGAGATTACTGTTGCCTGACGGCACACCTGGCAACCTTTTTCTGTCGACAGTTGTCGCATTTCGCTATGCCTTTGATTCACTCCTCGCCGATCTCCTCCGTTGTAATCGCTGGCGCCGGTGGTTTTGGACTGGAACTGTTTGATTACCTGCAGGAAGAAGCCGCCAAGGGTGGCGTGCCTATCGCTGGTTTCATCGATGACACGCCTGGTGGAAAAGTGCCTGCCGGTATCGACGTGCCGCACCTGGGTGGCATCGGCGATTTCCGTTCGGCTGCGGGGCAGGTCGTTGTCGTCGCCATCGGTTCGGTGAAGGGCCGCAAGCTCGTGCTCGGAAAACTGGCCGAGAACGGCGTTGCCACGCCCGCATATGTCCACGGGTCAGCCATTGTGTCGCCAGCCGCGAAGCTTGGATCGGCCGTTCTGATCTGCCCCTATACGATTGTCAATCGCGACGCAATCATGGACGATGCATCGGTGGCCAACGTGCATTGCAGCATTGGCCACGGCGCGCGCGTGGGTGCTTATTCAGTGCTTTCACCGTATGCTGCGCTCAACGGCGATGCCGTTGTTGGCGCGGGCTGCTTCCTTGGGACCCGGGCAACAATCTATCCGCGTATCAGTATTGGTGACGATTGCATCGTGGATTCGCACACGGGTGTACGGGCGAATGCGGAAGCCCGGCATTTGATCTCGTCACGTGGCACCTACCAGGTCAGTGCGCTTCGCGTTCGCTGAGGTTGTAAACTCGATTCAGTAACACCTCCCATCGGTCCACTATACCGTTCAATTCGAACGACATGGCGCATGCCAGTGCACCGCTTGAAAGCTGGGCGGCGAGCTTTTCATCGCGCATGAGCGTTAGCAGAGCCTTTGCTAGGGCTTGTGCATCGTCGACAGGAACGACCAGCGCGTTCCTTCCGTCTTCCAGCAGGGCCCGAGGACCTGTTTCGCAATCGGTCGACACCACGGGCAGGCCAAACGCCATTGCTTCAATGAGCACGAGGCCGAATCCCTCGTAGCGCGAACTCAGGCAAAATATCGACGCTTGCTGATAGGCATCACGGATATCGCTACGCGCGCCCGGTAATTGGACGAATCCAGTCATGCCAAGTGACTCGCGAAGCGCTTCCAACATGGGGCGGGCTTCACCCTCTCCAACGATGACCAGCGTCCAGTCTGGCGCTAGCGGTGCAATCTCGGCCCACGCGCGTATCAGAATATCGAACCCTTTTGCGTCGACCAGCCGGCCTACCGCCAGCACCTGCTTGGCAGAGCGAATCGACGGCGAGTCGGGAAGCGGAAATGGCAGTGGATTGGGCAGCGCGAGTACGTCACCGCGAGGACGTGCGGCATCAATCCAGCGCTTCCGATCCGACTCAGTCAGTACGATGACGGCATCGTGAAAGCGCGCGGTCAGGTGTCGGGCCACTCGGCGGGCCCGATGCCCCAGGTCTTCGTCGTAATGGCAGTGCTCCCAGCCGATACGGCGGATGCCTAACCCCAGTGTTGCTGGCAGGGTGAACCAGGCCAGCATGGTGTCGACTTCGATCAGCGTGTGAACGTGATGCTTGCGCAATAATGCGCGAAGCTTGCGAAGCGTCGCAGGATACTGTGCCCGGAGCGACGGGCGTTGCGCGAACAGTGCAATGTGCGTGACCGCTGGATGAAGCGGAAAGGCACTACGCGCATCCCATAGGCTGATGATAATGATGCGGTGCCCACGTTCGGCAAGTGCATTGCCAATTGTTGCGGTCATGCGCTCGGCGCCGGCTAACGCATTGAGGGTGCCGGTCAGGAAGGCAATCGAATCTTTCATGAATTCGTGCGGAGCTCAGCGGTACCTGGTTGCCTGGCAACTATAAGCCAGAGAATCACGCCGAAGGCAACGGCCACGCTGTTGGCGATGGCGTAGCCGAGCACCGCGCCAGTGGTTCCCAGGTGCGGAATGGCGATGACGTCCACAATAATCGTGGTCAGCAGCACCGATACCCATTTCAGGGCAATCCAGCGGGGCTTGCGCAAATAGACCGGCAGCAGGCTCAGGCCGACGTCGGCGAAGACCAGGGTCGAGGCCAGCGCCGCCAGCCGCAACAGGTCGGCGGTGGCGCCGAATGCGGAGCCATACAGCAGCCTGACCACCCATTCGGCGGACAGTGCGAGAGCAACGGCGCCGAAGAGCCCGACAGCCGTCATGGCACCTGCGACGTAGAGGATGTTGCGGCGCGCAGCCGCAGCGCTTGTCTGTGCATATACATACATAGGCGCGAGGCCTGCCGCCAGAATCGCGGCCACAGTGGTGAAGTTGTCCATTATCTGCATCGTCGCCGAATAGGCGCCGAGATCAGCCACATGTACGAGTGGCTTCAGGATCAGCTGATCCGCGCGACGTGCCGCAAACATCAGTATGAAGCTGATCCAGAACAGGGCGCCATCGCGAACGAGCTCTCGCGTCAGCCTGGGCGCAAGGAGCGGGAAGCTCCTCGATGCACGGGAGAGGTAGTACCAAGTTAGCAGCAGGGCGGCGATAACTGCCTCAAGCGCAAACGCACTCGCGTAGGGGGCAGTGGACCGAATGCCCAGGATAAACAACGTGCCCACCATGGCGGCCTTGGCGGCAAGTGCAATGAGATTGAAGACGACGTTCGGCCGGTTATGCGTCCGAGCCTGCATCCACGCGGTCACGACGCCAAATGGCTCGCGCAGCATGATCATGGTGCCGAGAATCATGGCAGGCACCCATGTATCGACGGACTGCCGTGTCAGGAACAGATAGGCGCCGATCAGTGCGTATCCGCATACGCCAGCCGCGAACCTGATCATGAATGCATGCGCGATGAGCGAATGCTTGTCTTCGGCCGTCTGCGATGCAACCAGTCGCGGCACAACCACTTCTGCTGAGCAAATCAGTGGTATCGCTGCTGCAATATAAACCAGTGACTGCGCGTACTGGAAATGCCCAAAGCCTTCGGTCCCCAGTGCCCGGGCCAGCATGCCGACTACAGCGATTCCCACGCCGACCTGAATGCCACGGTCAGCGAGCATCCAGAGAAGATTGCTTGCAACTACGCGGCGCATCTGCAACCTTCCATCAATCGTCGGTACTGTGCCAGCCAACGTCGGGCGATGGTGGTGACGTCGAAATTTTCAATGATGCGTTCGCGATAGCGTGCGCGCATGCCGGGTGCGGTGGGCAATCGCGAGATCGCTCGCTGCAGTGCCTGGGCGAGTGTTATCCGATCGCCGACCGGAGTGATGATCGCCAGATCGCCAGCGATCTCCCTGACGCCCGCGGCGTCAGTAGCCACCACGGGCAAGCCAGTCGCCATGGCCTCGCAGACCACCAGCGGCATGCCCTCGATGTTTGATGAAAGCACAAAAACGTCCGCAGAGCGCAGGAGGTCCGGAATATCTTCTCGGGATCCGAGCAATTGCACGGAGTGACCCAGCTGCAGCCGCCCTATCTGCGCCTGCAGTTCGTTACGCAAAGGGCCGTCCCCAGCGATCAGCAGGCGGATCTGGAGATCGGTGCGCAGCACCTCGGCAAATGCATCGATCAACAGCGCATGATCTTTCTCGGCCACCAGCCGGCCGACACTAAGCAGGACGATCTCGCTCGCATCAAGCCCAAGACTTTGCCGGACGCGTTGGCGCGCCGAGGGTTCGGGCGCAAAGCGCGATGTGTCGATACCATTGGGCATCACGGTAATGCGATCCGCGCGAATCGCGCCGCCCTGGACCATGGCGTTGCGACCTGCCTGGCTAACGTGCGTTGTCAATGCGCACCACCGATCCGTAAGGCGATACGCGAGCGCACGCAGTCGGCCGCCCTCGCGTGCACTATGCGCGGAGCAGACGAGCGGAGGCATCGAACCGAAGCTTGTCAGTGCGCGCGCGAAGAGATTGCCATGAATCATGTGCGCGTGAATGATGTCTGGACACCATTGGCGTATGAAGCGTCTGGCGCGGCCGATTGCATGGAGCATCGATAGAGGTGATTTGCGCATTCCCAGCGAAATGACAGTCACTTCCGATGGCAGTTTGACTTCGCACCCGTCTGTCAGACTTAAGACCGCAATCTTGTGGCCGAGATTGACAAATGCTTGTGCCAGCGCGGCAATCTGCTGCTCCGCGCCGCCTAATTTCAGACCTGTGGTGATGAACAAAATTCGCATCTGACAATCAGCAGAGGTGTTCGCTCTCTTGAGTATGTCAGCGAGCCCCATAGCCGGTGACAAGTGTTCTCACCGTTTTCACTGCAATCAACAGATCCAGCGCGATGGAGCAGTGCTTGACGTAGTACAGGTCGTAGCTCAGCTTGGTCACAGTCTCTTGTTCCGATCCCACATATCCTTGCTGTACCTGAGCCCAGCCCGACAACCCCGGACGTACCAGGTGACGGTACGGATAGTACGGGATTGATTCCGTGAACGCCTCTACCATAGGCACCTGTTCTGGGCGCGGGCCGATAAAGCTCATGTCACCCACAAACACGTTCCAGAGCTGCGGAATCTCATCGAGCCTGTACTTGCGGATGAAGCGACCCACGCGAGTGACGCGCGGGTCCATGCGGCTAGCGAACTGTGCTGGGGCCTGATTGTCAACGCTCATGCTCCGAAACTTGAGCATCGTGAATGGCTTGCCCAACAGGCCCACGCGGCGCTGACGGAACAGGGCGCCGCCCTCTGTTTCCATGAGGACGACCAGTGCCACGATAACCCCGATCGGCAACGCGAACGGCGCCAGCACTATGACACCAACGATGTCGATCAGCCGCTTGGCAAAGCCGTAGAGATAGTGGTCGGCGTAATCGTCAAAAAAATTCTCGTCGATGTGGTCCAGCCCGACACGGCCGGTCAACATCTCGCCGATACGCTCCACGGAATACATTCGCAGGTGTCCAAGCTTATATTGGGTCAGCATCCGGGTGCGCGCCGGGTCCGCAGTCACTCCACGTTCGACCATGATACCGTCACAATGCAATGCATCTTCGATCGACCGGATGTGTTCGAAGCGGGTTACGTTTGGCGGATTGGCACCTGGCATCGAGACTATCTTGTCGAGCTGCGTCAGTATGGCCGGATCCATGTAGCCATAAACAGGCACATACTTTTGCACATAGCGACGGTATCCGAACCAGATCCAGGCAAGCGTGGTGACGTAACTGATCAACACGGCGCCGCGCGAGTATTCGATATGGAATCCGGCATAAACGATCAGCAATAGCGCAAACGGCAAAGTTGCGGCCAAGCCGACGATGCTATTGCCCTCCATGGGCGGAAGATGTAGCGAGCGGTGCAACAAGACAAAAGCCGCGAGGTAGGGGAGGGCGGACCAGAGCAACGTGCGCGGGAAGACGTGCGTCACAAGGCCAGCATGGTGTGCAATTTCGGATAGCGCCGCATTGATGCCAAACAATGCGAGGCCTATCACCGCCCATCCGATCATTCGGCTCGCTCTGCGGATTGTCTCCGACCTAGCGGTGCGGGCATGACGCAAGTTGCGTCGAATGGGGGTGCTGTCGGTGGAGCTCATAATACGGATGTTCGCATGCGTTGGGGCTTGCGTTCGGCGAGCACTTGCTCGTAGACATTCCAGGTTGCACTCACCATTGGCGTCAGGCCGAATTGCTCCTCCCAGCGAACCCGAGCCGCATTTGCCAGTGCCGCACGTTGTTGGGTGTCTTCGGCCAGTCGTTCCAAAGCCTGGGCGAATGCTTGGGGTTCGTTGCCTTGCACCAGTATTCCGCAACGTCCGCCGGCGAGCTGCTCGCGGATGCCTGGCAGATCGCTGGCGACTACCGGGAGTTCAGCCCGCATGGCCTCAAGAACTGATATTGGGAAGCCTTCGTGGTCGGACGCCAGCAAAAAGACCTGTGCGCTAGCAAGCAGATTCGGAATCTCGCTGACGCTTCCTACAAAACGGACTCGCCCTGGTACCAGTTGACCGGCCTGTTCCTCCAGCGTGTCACGAAGCGGGCCGTCCCCGGCAATGACAAGTTCGCAATCCGGTAGTTGCGCGGCGAAAAATGCACTAATGACGACATCCGGGCGTTTGGGGGCAGCCAGGCGCATCACTGTCACGATCCGGTTCACATGCTCTGTCGGCGTGCTGCGGATCGCGACATCGGCAATGCCGTTCGGGATGACAATGATCCGCTCGCTGGGAATAGGAAGGCCGGCTGCCAGTGCGCGTTCGGCGTCGGCAACACAAATGACGCGGCTGGTAAGAGGCGCCAGACACCATTCGACGATTCTGGCAATGGTGCGCTGCTTCCATGGCGCTTCGGGTTTGAATGCGAACCCATGAACCGTGTAAATCACGGGGATGCGGAGCAACCAACCAGCGACGCGTCCGAGCGCGCTTGCCTTGGCGCTGTGCGTATGTATGACATCCGGCGAGATTTGCCGTAGTGCCCGCATTAGCTCCTGCATGGCCATGATGGCCTTGACCGGCGACAAGGCATTGTCCATCGTTGCCAGCCGTACCGTCGGAATCCCCAGATCCACGGCGAGATCAAATAATGGCCCTCCGCCTCCCGCGAGCAGCGTGACGTCCGCCCGATCGTGCATCGCGCGCAATAATTCCGCGACATGGGCCTGAGCGCCGCCGATCTCGGAATTCGTTATTAGGTAGGCGATGCGTGGCCGTCTGGGCAACGTGGGCAAGGGCAATGGTGGGTGGTGGAAGTGTTGAACAGGGAAGTCCCGTCGCAAAGCAACTGCTTCCAATCAGCCGCCAGTCAGGTAGGGCGCATGTGGCGCATGCTCAGACAGTCCGAAAGCGGGGAGGAGAGCGCGAACAACCCACGGTTGGGTGGCGGCTTCGCATTATACCGCCTGTGTCGCCCGCAATCCGGCACAATACGAGTTTTTGGCGCCCTGCCCGCGCCCCGTCCGGCTAGCTGTTGCCGGTCGGTATCGCATCGTGAACTTCAGACATGGGAAGCCATATGCAAATTGAACCTTCGATCTTCAAGGCCTACGACATCCGCGGCATCGTGGGCAAGACGCTGACCCCGGAAGTGGCCCGTTTCATCGGCCTGTCGTTTGGGTCTGCCGCAGCCGAGCAAGGCGAGCGCGCAGTCGTTGTCGGCCGCGACGGCCGTCTGTCGGGCCCTGACCTGCTTGGCGGGCTCGTCGAAGGCCTGCGCGCCGCCGGGCTCGACGTGATCGATCTGGGCATGGTCGCCACGCCGATGGTCTACTTCGGCACCAATATCGAGCTGGACGGCCGCCGCGCCACGTCCGGCATCATGGTCACGGGCAGCCACAACCCGCCCGACTACAACGGTTTCAAGATGGTGCTCGGCGGCAAGGCGATCTACGGCGAGCAGATCCAGGCGTTGCGCCAACGCATCGAGGCGGGCAACTTCACCAAGGGCAACGGCGGCTACAAGCTCGTCGATGTGCGTCAGCAGTACCTGGACCGCATCGTTGGCGACGTGAAACTGGCGCGCCCGATGAAGATCGCGCTCGATGCTGGCAACGGCGTGGCCGGCGCGTTCGTGGGCGACCTGTTCCGCGCGCTCGGTTGCGAAGTGACCGAACTGTTCTGCGACGTCGACGGCCATTTCCCGAACCACCATCCTGACCCCGCCCACGTGGAGAATCTGCAGGACCTGATGCAGTGCCTGCGCGACACGGATTGCGAGCTGGGTCTGGCGTTCGATGGTGACGGCGACCGCCTGGGCGTGGTCACCAAGGACGGGCAGGTCATCTTCCCGGACCGGCAACTGATGCTGTTCGCGGAGGAGATCCTCTCGCGCAATCCCGGCGCGCAGGTGATTTACGACGTCAAATGCACGGGCAAGCTGGCCCCGTGGATCCGCCAGCACGGTGGCGAACCGCTGATGTGGAAGACGGGCCATTCGCTGGTCAAGGCCAAACTCAAGGAAACGGGCGCGCCGATCGCCGGCGAAATGAGCGGTCACGTGTTCTTCAAGGATCGCTGGTACGGCTTCGACGATGGCCTGTACACGGGCGCGCGGCTGCTCGAGATCCTGTCGCGCCATGCCGACGCCAGCGCCGTGCTCAACGCACTGCCGAACTCGAATTGCACGCCCGAGCTGCAGCTCAAGTGCGCCGAGGGCGAGGCGTTCACGCTGCTCGACAAGATCCGCGCCAATGCGAAGTTCGACGGGGCGAAGGAAGTCATCACGATCGACGGCGTTCGCGTCGAGTACCCGGACGGCTTTGGCCTGGCGCGTCCGTCCAACACCACGCCGGTGGTGGTGATGCGTTTCGAGGCCGACAACGATGCTGCGCTGGCCCGAATCCAGGCCGAATTCAAGCGTGTGATCCTGGCTGAGAAACCGGATGCGAAGCTCCCGTTCTGACGTAGTGCAGGCATCGAACCAGGAGACACCGTCGCCGCAAGCGGCGGTGTCTCCGTTTGGGCTGCCCGCGCGGCCTCGTATCCTGATCGTCAAGGTGTCGTCGCTGGGCGATGTGGTGCACAACATGCCGCTCGTGCACGATCTGCGCGCGCGCTGGCCCGATGCCGAGATCGACTGGGTGGTCGAGGAAGGCTATGTCGATCTGGTGCGGCTGCTGCCCGATGTGGGCCGCGTGATTCCGTTCGCGCTGCGCCGCTGGCGCAAGCGCTTCTGGCGTGGCGAGACCTGGGCGGAGATCGGCGCGCTGCGCGATGCCATCCAGGCGAGGCCATATGACGCCGTGCTCGAGACGCAGGGGCTTCTGAAGACCGCCATCGTGGCCCGCACCGCCGCGCGCGCGGCCGGGGCACCGGTGATCGGCCTGGGCAACGCCACGCAAGGATCGGGCTACGAGCCGGCCGCCCGGTTGTTCTACACGGCCCCCGTCAAGGTACCGCGCCAGACCCACTCGGTGCGGCGCTCGCGACTGCTTGGCGCCGCGCTGACCGGCATCACCCCGCCCGAGCCGCCACGCTTTTTCGGCCCCGCGGCCAATACGTTGAGCGTCGATGATCCGCTGTGGGCGGACCTGCCCGCGCGTTATGCGGTCTGCTTCCATGCGACGGCTGGCGCGAAGAAGCGCTGGGCGGTGGAGAACTGGCATGCGCTGGGGCGGAGGCTCGAAGCGGAGGGGCTGGCCGTGCTGCTGCCGTGGGGCAGTGAGTCGGAGCGCCGCGACGCCGAGGCGCTGGCCGCCGGTATTCCCGGCGCGCGCGTGCTGCCGCGCTTCTCGGTCATGCAGGGATTCGGACTGATCAATCGCGCCGAGGTTGTCATCGGCGTCGACACGGGGCTCGTGCATATCGCCGCCGCCTTGTGCCGCCCGACCGTCGAGATCTACACGGCCACATGGCGCTGGAAAACTGAAGGCTACTGGTCCGATCGTATTGCCAATGTCGGTGACGATGGCATCGTGCCGACCGTCGACGAAGTCCATGAGGCAGCGATGCGCGTGCGCGGAGTGACTGCGTGATGCTGCGTTTCGTCTATTCATTGCTGTGGCTGCTGATCTTGCCACTGGCGTTGTTGCGGCTGGTCTGGCGTTCGCGCAAGGAGTCCGGCTACACCCAGCATGTTGGCGAGCGACTGGGGCGCTATGGCGATCTATCGGCTGCCGGCCCATGGCTGTGGGTCCACGCGGTGTCCGTTGGCGAAACGCGGGCGGCGCAACCGTTGATCGACGCGCTGCTGGCGGCCTATCCGCGGCACCGGCTGCTGCTGACGCACATGACGCCGACCGGCCGCCAGACTGGCGCGCAGCTCTACGGTGCCAACCCACGCGTCCAGCAGTGCTATCTGCCGTATGACCTGCCCTGGCTGGTCCGACGCTTTCTGGCCTACTTCCAACCGGATGCCGGCCTGATCATGGAAACGGAAGTCTGGCCGAACCTGGTGCACGTCACGCGCCGCGTGGGCGTGCCGTTGTTCCTGGTCAACGCTCGGCTGTCGCCGCGCAGCTATCGGCGTACCGCGCGATTCGGTAGCGCCGCCGCAGCGCTGTACAACGACTTCACGATGGTGCTGGCCCAGACCGCTGGCGACGCCGAACGCTATCGCGCGCTGGGTGTGAAGTCGGTACAGGTCACGGGCAACCTGAAGTTCGATATGCAGCCGCCCGAGGCCGGCGTGGCACGCGGACAGCTTCTGCGGCAGGCCTTCGGCAACCGGCATGTGCTGGCGGCAGCGAGCACGCGCGAGGGCGAGGAGCCGTTGATTCTGGAGGCGTTCTCGCGCTGGCCGGGCACGGATCGCCCCGCATTGCTGCTGGTGCCGCGTCATCCTCAGCGCTTTGACGAGGTGGCCGCGATGGCGACGCGCGCCGGCTTCAGCGTGCAGCGGCGCAGCGCGCTCGACGTCGAACATCTGGCGGGGCCGATCACCGCCGACGTCGTGCTCGGTGACTCGATGGGCGAGATGGCGATGTACTACGCTGCCTCGGACATTGCGTATATCGGCGGCAGCCTGATCCCGCTCGGCGGTCAGAATCTGATCGAGGCCTGCGCCGTGGGCACACCGGTGCTGATGGGGCCGCACACGTTCAACTTCGCGCAGGCGACCGAGGACGCGATTGCCGCGGGCGCGTGCCAGCGCGTGGCTGACGCGGACGAACTGATAGTCGCCGCTGCTGCCATCCTCGGAGACGCAACGCGGCTTGCGGACATGCGCGAGCACGCGCTGACCTTCGCCGGCCTCCATCGTGGCGCAACCGCACGCACACTGGGTGCGCTGGCACCGGTGTTGCGCTGATGCGGCATAAGCGCCGTTCCACTAGACTGAGTGTTGCCTGAGGCTCTTCAAGCGCTTGCGTTCTCTCCCGGATGTCTCCCATTCGGCGAGAAGCGCGCAAGGCATTCGAGCCACAGGCGTTTCAAGCAAAGGAGTCGACCCATGCAGAAGATTCTTCGTCCCCTGGCCATGACTTTGGCCCTTGCTTCCGCCACGATCATGTCAGCTTGCGCTAGCGGCCAACCTCCCGATACGCCATCGGCCAATACCAGCCTCAGTGAAACGCGCTCGGGCGGTCCGAGCCGCTGGGAACTTGTGCGGTGGCAGCGTCCCGACGGCACGTTGCGCGATATTCCCCACGGCGACAATGGCCAGCCGATCATCTTCGACTTCAACGACGGCATCGATTCCCCACAAGGCACGGTAAGCGGCACCAGCGGCTGCAACCGCTTCACGGGCGGCTATGGCAAGACCAGCACCGGCATTCGCTTTGATCGCATTGCCGGCACGCGAATGGCTTGCCCGGGGCCGCGTATGGAGCTCGAATCGGCGCTGCTCAAGGCGATGGCGTCGCCGTTCACCACGGTCGGCACGCAGCCGTCGGCGGGCTCGACCGGGCGGCAGATCGTCTGGAAGACGGCCGATGGCGATCTGCTGCAGTTCGTCGAGCGTGAAGGCGTGGGCCGGCGCGGTGCGAAGATCGATGCGGCATCCGGCAAGGAAAAGATCGTCTATATCGATTCGCAGCGCGTGGAATGCTCGGGCGTGGGCAAGATGCAGTGCTATCGCTGGCGCGAGTCGCCCGATGCCCCGTGGCAGCTCTGGTACGGGGCGATCGAGGGGCTCGATTTCGAGCCCGGCGTCAGCTACAAGCTGCGCGTGCGGGAGTATCAGGTGCCGAATCCACCCGCAGATGCCTCGTCGATCCGCTGGCAATTGATCGATGTGGAAGAGCGCACGCGGGCAAAGTGATTGGCTCAGGGCCGGTCGGATGAGACGCCTGCTGGGGGGCGGGGCGCCTGATCAGATAGAATCCGGCCTGTTTTCAGGAACGCCACGGCGCAGTGGCGATACCGGCGCATCAAGTATCCCACTATGACCGATAGCAGCAAGCTCCTGTCGAGGATGGCTACCATCCTCGTCTTCGCCTTCCCCGTGTTGATCCTATGCGTGCCGCGAGGCGCGGGCGTGTTCCTGGCGGGGGTCGGCGTACTGGCGCTGCTCGGCTGGCGGGGCATGGGACGGGCATGGCGCGAGTATTCCAAGGTCCTGACACCGCTGGCCATCGCCGTGCTGGCCTTCATGCTTGTCTACGTCGGCTCGAAGCTCTACTTCCACACACCGTGGAACGTTATCGACAATCCCTCGCGGATGTTGCTGGCTATTCTGACGTGCTGGGTGATCGTGCGCGCGGCGCCGAATTCGACGTGGCTCTGGCGCGGGATTACCGTCGGCTTGTGCTTGGCACTGGTGATTGTTACTTATCAGTATTTCATGCTGGCTGATGGACGGCCGTCAGCGTTTGTTCAAGCCATTGCGTTTGCTAACATTGTGGCCGCGCTCGCGTTGGTTGGTTTCTCACGCCCTGGGTGTAGTTTCGGAACGCATGCGGAGGCTTGGTTCAACGTGCTTTGTGCCGTACCAATCCTGGTCATGAATAGCACTCGGGGTGGCATGGTCGCGCTGCTCGTGACGCTATTCCCGCTACTACTTGTCCGTTATCGGCGGTTCAGTTTGCGCATGTTCCTGATAGCAGCCCTTGGGATCGTTGTGCTGGTGACTGGCCTGTACATGCTTCCTGGGGGCCCGGTAGCAAAACGTGTCGACCAGGCGGTTTTGGAGGTCCAGCATTTCCGGCAAGGGGACGCGGAAACTTCGGTAGGTGCTCGGCTACAGATTTGGGAGATCGGTTTCAAATACTTCGCTGACCACCCATGGACGGGCGTGGGTGTAGGACAATTCGCCCGAATCTTGCATGCCGCGCCGTATTGCGAGCACCGTACCGAGTCTGTTGCATGTGTTCTCGAACATGCTCATAACGACGTGGTCGAGGCTGCGTCCACGACCGGGATTCCGGGACTCTTAGTCATGCTGGGACTCTTCCTGGTGCCAGCGGCGTTGTTCTGGCGGATTCTGCGTGCTTGCCGAACTGACCACAGCGATTCGGGTACGAGTCTGGCCGGCGCCGGCTTGGGGGTGGTACTCGCTTCGCTGATTTCTGGTCTGACACAGGTGACGATGGCGCATCAGGCCAACGTTGTGTTCTACGCTGGCCTGATCGGTCTGTTGCTAGGCATGGCAGGGCGCGAAGCTCGAGCGGCATATCGCGGTGCGACTCTGGCTCCTTCTGATACGTCTGCCGTCGTCAAGAACGGGGCGTAGCCACCGGCGCCAGACTCTCGCGCCGACCGCGTTCGCCGCGTGCGGACTTGGTGGGAGCGGGTGCGGCACCCAAGCTCGTTTTCCGCGGCAACTTGTACATTGCTCCTGGCGCCAACGTCAGCAGCGTATTGATCTGCACCACGTCGTCTTCCGACAGCGCGCCGGTGGAAGCTTTCAGGCGCATGCCATTCATGATCGTGTCGTAGCGCGCCTTGGCCAGGTCGCGGCGGGTCTGGAACAGTTGCGCCTCCGCGTTCAGCACGTCGATATTGATGCGCACGCCCACTTCATAGCCAAGCTGGTTCGATTCCACCGCGCTTTGCGCCGAGCGTTCGGCTGCCTCGAGCGCCTTGACCTGCGCCAGCCCGTTGTACACACCCGAGTAGGTCTGCCGGGCGGTCTGCGCCGCGGTACGGCGAGCGAATTCGAGATCGCTTGCGGCCTTGTCGGCAAGCGCCAGGGTTTCGCGCACGCGCGACTGGATCTGGCCACCGGTGAAGATCGGGATGCTCAACTGCACGCCCACCACGCCCGAGTTGTAGCGGCTGCCCACGTTACTGAGCTGCGTGGCCGTGCCCTGGGCGTTGGTGTAACCGTATGACGCGACGAGGTCGACGGAAGGCAGGTGGCCGGCCTTGGCCTTGTTCGTTTCGCGCTGCGCGGTTTCGAGGTTGTATCCGGCCAGGCTGACTTGCGGATTGGCCTGTTCGGCCTGGGCCGCCCATGCGTTGACATCGGCCGGCGCCGGGCCCGGAATCGCTGCTTCTGAGCGCAGTCCCATCAGTTCGTCGACGGATTTGCCGGTGATCTGTTGCAGCGTGGCGCGGGACACCTCGAGCGCGCTTTGTGAAGCAATCTCCGTGGAGGTGGCCAGATCGTAGCGCGCCTGGGCATCGTTGGCGTCGGTAATGGTGGCGGTGCCTACCTCGAAATTGCGCTTGGCCTGCTCGAGTTGCTCGCCAATGGCCTTCTTCTGGGCACCTGCCAGGTAGAGGTTGTCCTGCGCGGCCAACACATCGAAATACGCCTGCGAGGCGCGTGTGATCAGATCGAGCTGTGCCTGCTGGAAGGTGATCTCGCCCGCCAGTGCGGCCAATTCTCCCTGCTTGTAGGTTTCCCACCGATCCCAGCGGAACAGCGGCTGTGTCAGCTGCAGCTGCCAGGTGTTGGCGTTGAAGTAGCGGGTGACGTCGACCGGCGACGTGTAGTCTGCCTGGGTCCGCTGCGCACCTGCCGTGCCAAAGATCTGCGGCAACAGGCCGGAGCGCGCCTGGGGCAGCTTCTCGCGCGTGGCGACGAGCTGCGCGCGTGCGCTGGCGAACTGGGCGTCATTGGATTGCGCATCGCGAAACACCTGCAGCAGATCGGCTGACTCCGCGGCCGGCAAGTGCAGCAGGGCCACAAGAGCAGCCGCGAGCGGCAGGGATCTCCTGGCCGCACCGGGCACGGCGGAAAGCGGAAAACTCATGACATCTCCAGCGCGGCCTGCGACGCGGCGCGGCCAATGTTCGGTTACATCGACGGGTGGTACGGCAAGGACTGCGGAGGTGCTGCAGGGCGGGATGGTCCCGGGGCGGTGTTGCCGTCCCGGGGCCGGTTCCCGGGTCAGTACTGCGGGACTGACGGGTCGACTTGCGTCGACCAGGCGTGAATGCCGCCGGTCAGGTTGTAGACCTTGGCATAACCCTGGCGCTCAAGGAAGTTCGCCACCTGCATGCTGCGCGCGCCGTGATGGCAAATGCAGACGATTTCGGCGTCTTCGTCGAGTTCGTTCAGCCGGCCAGGAATCTGGCCCATCGGGATATGCGTGATGCCGGGCATTGCGGCGGTCCGGATCTCGATGTCCTCGCGTACGTCGAGCAGCACCGGTTTCGCGCGGGCGGCATCCGCCAGCCATTGGGCGAGTTCGGGAGCGGTAATGACTTGCATGTCTGGCGTCTGATCAGAACTTGAAGCGCGACGGCTGGACGGCGCCTTCCAGCGGCTTGGCCAGCGTCTCGAACAGGTCGACAACCTGGTACTCGGTCTCGGAGGCGCGCGTGATGATGCGGGCTTCCATGACCGGAGCCGTGCCGACGATGGCAGCGATACGACCGCCGACCTTCACCTGGGACAGGATCGCGCTCGGAATTTCCGGCACGGACGCCGAGATGCAGATCACGTCGTACGGCGCGGCGACCGCCCAGCCTTCGGCGGCGTTGCCTTCTGCCACGTCCACGTTGGTGATGCCGGCGTTGGTCAGGTTCTGGCGAGCCAGGGCAACCAGTTCGGGATGAACGTCCACGGTGAGCACGTGACGGGCGCGGTTGGCCAACAGGGCGGCCATGTAGCCGGAGCCCGCGCCGATTTCGAGCACATTCTCATGCTTGCGCACGTTCAGGTCCTGCAGGAGTCGGGCCTCGACGCGCGGGGGCAGCATGTTCTCGCCGCACGGCAGCGGAATCTCCATGTCGACGAAAGCCAATGCGGCGTAGGCCTGCGGTACGAACTGCTCACGCTTGACCACGGCCAGCAGGTCCAGGATTTCCTGGTCCAGCACGTCCCATGGGCGGATTTGCTGTTCGATCATGTTGAAGCGGGCTTTTTCGAGATCCATCTTGCCTTTCCTTCCAAATGCTTGCGGGGTTGCGCTGCCGGTTAGCGGGTGATGCTGCCGTCAGCGCTGTCGTTGCGGTTGATGCCGGGTGACGTCCCGACGGGTGCCGAAGCCGCCGCCTGCCGGGAAGTTACGCAAAAGCCCACTATTTTACCCTCTTGCACCCGAATGGCATGTTTACAAAACATTAGAAGCGAGCGGCGGGATGCGTTTGCGCCACGGTGGTGTCGAGACGCCATCTTGCGGGCGACAAGGTCGGTCATTGGCCCCTCTCCGCAGGTGGCGCCAGGTCCGCTGCGCGTTCGGCCAGCAGCTCGTCGCGGATCCTTTCCCATATGTATGGGCCCTGGACCGGCGGTAGCGGCGTATCGCGCGATGGCCCGGTGGTCAGGCCGAACAGCAGTACCTGGAGCAACTGGTCGACGAACGCCTCGGGGTCGATGACCCGGCAGTCCAGTTGTCCGAATGCGCTCCGCCAGAGCATCAGGAATACCAGCGGGGCGCAGATCAGCGTGGTGGTGGGGTTTGCCGGCGCGGCGCGGAACTCGCCGCGCGCCACGCCACGGGCCAGCACGCGAGCGAACAGTTCGTCGCCGGGTCCCATGACCTCGTCCTGGTAGAACTGGGCGATATCGGGGAAATTGTGCGATTCGGCCATGATCAGCTTGGTCAGGCCGGCCACGGGCGTGGCGCCGATCAGGCCCCACCAGCCAAGCAGCAATTCGCGCAATAACTCGGGCGTGGAGCCCTCGTAGCGATCGACCAGATCCGTGCCGCGCACGAGCGCGGGCACCATGTTCTCCCGGACCACGGTCTTGAACAGCTCTTCCTTGTTGGCGAAGTAGAGGTAGACCGTGCCCTTGGATACGCCCGCGGCGGCGGCGACATCCTCGAGCCGTGTTGCCGCGTAGCCGCGCTCGACGAAGAGGTCCAGCGCCGCGGCAACCAGTTCCTGGGGGCGGGCAGCCTTGCGCCGGCTCCAGCGCCGGGTGTCAGGGTCTTTCTTTGGCAGGGCGGCGGTCACGGTGTGCGGGAATGGCAGGGGCCCCAGGCGGAGCGAGGCGTCGCGGGGACCGATATTAATAACCTATGGGTCAGTAATGTAGGGGGGCGCTTACGTATGGTCAAGCAGACAATATGGACAAGGCGACGGCTTGTTTAAAAGTGACCCATTGGATACATTCGATCGAAGTTGCCCTGTGTTTCAGGTACTCGCGCCAGCCTGGGGCACAATTGCGGCTTTCTTAGGTCTGATCGGCTTCGAATGCTGTTTTTCGGCAGTTGCCGCAGAAATCTTCACCATGACGTGCCAATCCGCTTTGACCTGCCGCGAAGGCTGTGGCGCCTGCTGCATCGCGCCGTCGATCACGTCCCCGTTGCCGGGAATGCCCGCTGGCAAGGCCGCAGGGCAGGCATGCGCCCAGTTGCTGCCCGACATGCGTTGCGCGGTGTTTGGGCGGCCCGAGAGGCCGGATTTCTGCGGCGGGCTGCGTCCCTCGCACGAGATGTGCGGCGAATCGCGTGAGGCGGCGCTGCTGTGGCTGACGCAGCTGGAAGCGATGACGGCGCCGGCATCCCGTTCGGATGGTGGCCATGCTTGACGGAGGTAAATCGATGATTGGCATAACGCGCCGGCGCTGGCTGGCGGCTGCAGGTGTCGCGGCGCTTGCCACGGCCGGATGGCTGGGTGGATGTAGTGTGTTCCGCGACGAATACACCTTCTCGCAAAGCCAGTTGCAGTCGGCGCTGGAGAAGAAATTTCCGTTCAACAAGCGGTATATGGAGTTGTTCGATATCCAGCTTGCCAATCCGCAGCTCATGCTCGACGCCACGCGCAATCGTGTGACGGTGGCATTCGATGCGACGATCGACAATCGCCTGTTCTTCCGGCAGCCGCTGACCGGGCGCTTCGCGCTTGACAGCGCCCTGCGGTACGACCAGCCAACGCGGTCCCTGGTCCTGCAGGACCCCGAGGTCAAACAGTTCGACGTGCAGGGGCTGCCAAGCCAGTTTTCTCGCCAGCTCAATGCGCTTGGCGGTATTCTCTCGGAGCAGTTGCTGCAGGGCTATCCGCTCTATACGTTCAAGCCGGAACAGCTTCGGCTGGCCGGCACTAACGTCGAGCCCGGTACAATCACGGTCCTGCCGGACGGTATCAACGTCAAGATTAATCGGCCATAAATCCGAATCAACAATAATGCTCGTGCCCGCGCCCATACCGGCGGGTCTTGCGCAGACTTTTCGCGCCTCCCTCTCCTGATTCCGCATGGATATTGCACTCGCCCTGAAAGCCGTCATCCTTGGCATTGTCGAAGGACTGACAGAGTTCCTTCCCATCTCCAGTACTGGCCACCTGATCCTCGCGGGTCAGTTGCTCGATTTCAACGACGAGAAGGGCAAGATTTTCGAGATCGTGATCCAGTTCGGCGCCATCCTGGCTGTTTGCTGGGAATTCCGACAGCGCATCGGCACCGTGATCAGCGGCCTGGCCAGCGATGTCAAGTCGCAGCGCTTTGCGATCAACGTGATCGTGGCCACGGTACCGGCCATCGTGCTGGCTCTGGTCTTCGGCAAATGGATCAAGGCCCATCTGTTCAATCCGATCACCGTGGCGACGGCGTTCATCATCGGTGGCGTGGTGATCCTGCTGGCTGAATGGCGCGAGGCGCGTCGCGGCACGGTGTCAGCCCCGCAAGGCAATGCGTTGCTGGAGGCCGCCAAGGCGGGCGCGCCGCGCATCGAATCGGTGGATGACCTGAACTGGCGCGATGCGCTGAAGGTGGGTCTGGCCCAGTGCTTCGCGCTGGTGCCTGGTACCTCGCGCTCCGGTGCGACGATCATCGGCGGCATGCTGTTCGGTCTGTCGCGCCAGGTGGCCACGGAGTTCTCGTTCTTCCTGGCGATTCCGGTGATTTTCGGCGCCACGGTCTACGAACTCTACAAGGCGCGCGCGCTGTTGTCCGCTGACGATCTCGGCATCTTCGCAGTGGGCTTCGTTTTCGCGTTCCTGTCGGCGTTCCTTTGTGTGCGCTGGCTGCT
Source organism: Cupriavidus sp. HY129 (assembly GCF_059492215.1). Lineage (NCBI taxonomy): Bacteria > Pseudomonadati > Pseudomonadota > Betaproteobacteria > Burkholderiales > Burkholderiaceae > Cupriavidus > Cupriavidus sp. HY129. The sequence goes on along the minus strand of NZ_CP083254.1, from coordinate 2,679,744 downwards.
GCGTTTCGTGGCCACGCATGATTTCAAGCCATTCGCGTGGTACCGCATCGCCTTTGGCATCATCGTGCTCCTGACCGCGTGGACCGGGGTCATTTCCTGGCACGCCTGATCGCTGCCGGGCTTGTCCCGGCATCGGAAATGCAAAGAGGGGCGATTGCCCCTCTTTTGCTTTGTTGCGATTCGATGGTCGATATCCGCTTACTTCTTCCGGAATACGACGTCCCACACGCCATGGCCAAGGCGCAGGCCGCGCTTTTCGAATTTGGTCACAGGCCGGTAATCGGGCCGTTCCGCGAATCCGCCATCGGCCTTCGAGGTGTTTTCGAGGGCCGGCTCGCCGGATAGCACTTCCACCATCTGGTGGGCGTACTCTTCCCAATCGGTCGCGCAGTGAATGTAGCCCCCCGGCTTGAGCCGGCTGGCCAGCAGCTTCACCAGCGGCGGTTGCACCAGCCGACGCTTGTTGTGGCGCTTCTTGTGCCACGGGTCGGGAAAGTAGATGTGCACGCCATCGAGCGAGTTCTCGGTGAGCATGTGCGCGGCGACTTCGACGGCATCGTGCTGCATGATGCGCACGTTCTGAAGGCCACGTTCCCCGATCAGCTTGAGCAGGGCGCCAACGCCGGGCTCATGCACCTCGCAGCCCAGGAAGTTGTCCTGTGACCGGAGGCCGGCGATATGCGCCGTCGTCTCGCCCATGCCAAATCCGATTTCGAGTATCGAGGGCGCCTCGCGTCCAAACGTGGCCGTCCAGTCCAGTGGCTCGGGCTGGTAGGGAACGATATAGGTCGGTCCCAGCTCGTCCATCGCCCGCTGCTGTCCGGTCGAGGTGCGGCCGGCACGCCTGACGAACGAGCGGATTCTGCGCGGATGCGCGACTTCGTCGCCCGGGTTGGGGGTGCCTTGGGAGGCGTCGGCGGGCTTTCCAGAAGCGCTTTCGGCATCGTCGCCCGGCAGCGGATCGGTGTTCATGTCTTGGGGAAGCATGGCAACAAAAAGCCGCCGGGCGGATCGCCGATCATCGTTTTGACCGGGTGCCAGAGGCGGCTTGCGTAGTGAGAGTGGAGCGGGCGATGGGAATCGAACCCACGTCTTTAGCTTGGGAAGCTAAGGTAATGGCCATTATACGACGCCCGCTATGGCTTACTGGGGGCGGATTGTAGCATGACGGGGCCGAGAGGCCAGCCCGCGCCGCGATCTATGGCCGCGCAGTAGATAGCCCCCGGCACACAGCCGGCACCTATTGTTCAGCCGAGTAGATATCTCAGCCGCTCATCGATGTGTGGTCCCCGGAGGTGCCTGCGCGCAAGCTCGATCTCAGCGTTTCGGGCGGCGATATCTGCAAGCCGGCCTCTTTCATCTAGCGCCTGTCGATAGATTGCCCGCCGCTCGGCCAACTCGAAGATTCGTTGGGTGATTCCAGGCTGCAGGCGCTTGCATTCGGCAAGGGTATCGGGGGCCGGCATGGGTCCGTGATGAAGTGTCGTTTGCGGCGCATGGCTGATGGCTGGCGAATGGAGGAGGGCGGTCCTGTGTCCATGGGAAGACTGGTCCATCCAGGCCGTTCAAGAGTTCGCGCACGAAGGCGGCGTGGAACACTGCCATCAGGAGATCCTTCGGTCGCCCGATTCCTTCGGCCGCCCGACTTTGCCGAATCATTGCCCGGCACGATCTCGCCCAGTTCGCGACTCAATCTCGTCCTTATCAAAAACCTTACTGTCACGGCCAACCCAGCGCACAATACCGCCTACCTCTACGCAAGCGCCCCCGCTCCCGTGCATCCGATTCCTGCCCATCGCTTCAACGCGGAGTTCCTGCCCCGCATCGCCGAGCGCGTGCAATCGATATTCCATGGCACGCTGAATGTCGAACTGGTTCCTCACACATCGGCAGACCAACCCGCGCGGCTTCGTATCTGGGCCATGGCGCGTGCTGGTGGCGGGCGCTACGCGTGCCCGCTCGATATCACGTTGTCGTGGGATAGCTACGAAGTCGACCGCTTGTTTGCCTCGGGTGGCGATCAGCGGTTTGCCGAGTACCTGGGCGCCTTGGCGGGCAAGCTCAATGCGTGGCAGGACGCGCGACAGATCGACTTCAATTCGCGTACGCAAGCCGACCCCACCGTGCTGCTTGGCGGACTCGATTTCGAGCACCTGCTTCGGTAACCACCGCCAGATTCTTGCGTCAGATGTGCGCTGAGGGGCCGTTCAGTGGGTGTCCAAATGCCACTCTTCTGATGCGATTGGCTCAGTGCCTCACGTCCAGCCTGCAGGTCGCGCGGGCTTCAGTGTTGGCGTCGAGCCAACGCAGTCCTTGCCCGTGGGCGATTGCGTTCGGCAGGCCGAGCCACGGCTCCACGCAATAGAAGTCGGATGCGTTGTGTTCGGTCCATGTGGTGACCGCATACCAGGGCGTGTCGCTTTCCCTTTCAGTGACCAGTTCGATATCAATCGTGCGGGATGGCATCGCGAGACAAACGGACCCCGCCGCCTGGAGGAGGTGAAAGGTGTCCTGCAGGTGCGGGTCGGCGATGGAGTAGGTGCTATCGCCAGCTTCGGTGGCGGTTAGGTTTCCATCGTCCTTCTGGCGCACACGTGCGGACGGTGGCATCGACAGGCGGCTTTGCGCGCGTTGCTCGTGTGGCAGGGCGAAGTAGAAGTGGTGACCTGCGTAATAGGGCAGGGGGTGGCTGCCCAGATTGCGTGTGGTGAGTGTGACCTCGAGCCCGTTGGTCGTCAGGCGATAGGTGACTGTGAACGCGAAATCGTAGGGATATCCCGCGTGGGTGGCGTCGGATGACGTCAATGTCAGGCTGATGGACGAGTCCGAGTGCGCGGTCACCGTGAACGGCAGATCGCGGGCGAAACCGTGCTGGGGCAGGCTGTGCACCGTGCCGTCGGGGTCGCGCCACTTGCCCGCTTCGCCGTCGACGAAATGGCGTCCGATAAATGGAAACAGCAACGGATTGCCACCACGGATCTTGGCTACGCGCGACCAGTCGGCGTCATCGGGCCAGAACAGGATGTCCTGCCCATGATGGACCCAGCGCACCAGCCGGCCACCATGCTCGGGGGCGAGCAGCAGATAGCTGTGGTCGTTACCGATCCTGAGAAGATCCTGGCCCTGGTATCGCTGCGTGGAGGTGGTGGGCATGTCGACTGCGGAAGATAGGGGGAAAACCAAAGGTTAGCACCCTGCCTCTTCGGCCCATTTCGTCGGCCCATGCAGGCGCCATCGCTCAACCAAACATCTCGTCGCTCATGTGGATGGTCTCTCTCAGCAGCGGGTAGACCTGCGATTCCCAGCGTTTGCCGTTGAACACGCCGTAGTGGCCCACGCCGGTCTGGATGTGGTGCATCCGCATATACGGGCGCAGGCTGGCGCAGAGGTCCTGCGCGGCCATGGTCTGGCCGATCGCGCAGATGTCGTCGCGCTCTCCTTCCACGGTTAGCAGGGTGGTGCGGCGGATCGCGTCGGTCGATACGCGCCGGCCCGCCACGTCGAGCAGCTTCTGGGCCAGCAGAAAGCGCTGGAAGACCAGGCTGATGGTCTCGAGATAGAACTCGGCCGTCAGGTCCATGGTCGCGAAGTACTCGCTATAGAACGTCTGGATTTCGTCGGCCTTGCCATGCTCGCCGCGAGCCCGCAGGTCATACAGATCACGCAGCGCCTGTTCGTGACGCTCGCGGTTCATGCTCATGAACGCGATGAGCTGGACGAAGCCCGGATACACGCGTCGCAGCGCGCCGGCGAAACGCAGCGGCACGTATCCGATCAACGTGTTTTCGAACCACTCGATTGGGCGGCTCGTAGCCAGCGCGTTGACGCGGGTGGGATTCACGCGCGCATCGATCGGGCCCGCCATCAACGTCAGGCTCGGCGGCTGTGCCGGGTCGCTGTCCTCGGCCATCAGCGCGACGGCTGCCAGCGCCGCCACAGTCGGCTGGCACACGGCCACGACATGCGTGTTGCCACCCAATACGTGGAGGAACGTGATCAGGTGATGCACGAATTCGTCGAAACCGAATCGGCCACAGACGAGCGGGATGTCACGAGGGTTATGCCAGTCGGTAATGTAGACGTCATGGTCGCGGAGCATCGTTTCCACGGTACCGCGCAGCAGCGTTGCGAAGTGGCCGGACATCGGCGCCACCAGCAGCACACGCGGTTGCTGGGGCGCGCCCTCGCGGCGAAAACGCAGCAATGTGCAGAACGGCGTACGTATGACGATTTCTTCGGTCACGGGCACATACTCGCCACGACCATTGATACGCACGCGGTCGATGCCGAAAGGAGGGCGGTAGTGAGTCAGACGTGCCAGTGCCAGCACTTCGCACCAGGCGCGTAGCGCGCGCAGCGTCTCGCTGTTGTCGGCGCGACGGTATCCCGAGATGAGCGTGGAGGCGATGTCGGCCAGCGAGCAGGCCGGCTGCATCATATCCGCGTAGAGCTGATAGGTCTGGTAGAGCATGGCTCGGTCCCCCCACGTCCGTCGAGCCCCATTGCCGCAATATATATGCCACGGGCGTCGATGTTGGCACGCCGTTTGCAAATTTTGTCTGGCTTGGTGGGTGAGGGCACGCAAAGGGTGCGGAGTGGCGGAGCGGCCCCGTAGCGGCGGCGACAGGCGGCCTCGCACTGGTGCCGGACGCGCCGGCGGCACGCACCGCGCGGGTGCGTGCTGGCATTAGGTCCGCACGCCGCCGATACTGCAAGCGAACATCGCACAATGCCCCGGGGGCAGAGGAGGCACGATGTCGAAGACAACGCTGACGATCAGCAGCAAGACGTATTCGTCCTGGTCACTGCGCGGATGGTTGCTGGCCCGGTTTGCGGGGCTTGAATTCGAGGAAGTGCTGGTGCCGCCGGATGACCCGGCCGCGCGGGCGGAGATCCTGCTGCTGTCGCCGTCGATCCTGGTGCCGTGCCTGCGCCATGAGGGCGTGACCGTCTGGGACACGATGGCGATTGCGGAGTACCTCAACGAGATCCGGCCCAAGGCGAAGCTGTTGCCGGACGATCTGGTCGCGCGCGCCCACTGCCGCGCGATCTGCGGCGAAATGCACTCCGGCTTTGCAGCCATGCGCGCGGCGCTGCCGATGAATCTGAAGGGGCATTTCCCGGGGCTGAAGGTCTGGTCGCGCGCGCAGGCCGATATCGACCGCATTACCGCGATCTGGGCGGAGTGCCTGCAACGCTACGGCGGCCCTTACCTGTTCGGCAAGCGCCGCACCATTGCCGATGCGATGTACGCGCCGGTGGTGACGCGTTTCATCACGTACGGCGTGAAGCTCGACGCGCCACTCGTCGAGTTCTGCAAAACGATCCTGGCCATGCCCGAGATGCAGGAATGGATCCATGCCGCCCGCGAGGAGCCCGACGAGATCAGCGAGCTCGACGTCGAGTTCTGACGTAGCGCCTTACGCCGGCTGCGCCGCGCGCGTCAGGTAGTCCTCCGCATACGCGAAGTACCACGTCAGGCACTCGGGATTCGCCATGGCATCGCGGTTGGCGATCTTCTCGGGTGCATGACCGAGCAGCAGCTTCTTGATCGGCACTTCCATCTTTTTGCCCGAGAGCGTGCGCGGCACGCCGGGCACCTGCAGGATCTCGTTCGGCACGTGCCGAGACGACAACGCAACGCGAATGCGCGCGCGCAGGGTGTCACGCAGGGCATCGTCCAGCGCCATGCCCTCTCGCAGCACCACGAACAGTGGCATATACGATTCGCGGCCGAGGTATTCGAGATCGACCACCATGCTGTCGAGCACTTCGGGCAACTCTTCCACCACGCGATACAGCTCGCTCGTGCCCATGCGAATGCCGTATCGGTTGATCGTCGCATCGGAGCGACCGTAGATGATGGCGCCGCCGCGCGGCGTGATGCGAATCCAGTCGCCGTGGCGCCACGCGTTCGGATAGGTGTCGAAGTAGCTGTCGCGGTAGCGCTTGCCGTCGGCATCGCCCCACAGGAACAGTGGCATAGATGGCATCGGCTCGGTGCAGACCAGTTCGCCCACTTCGTCGATCAGTGGCTTGCCGTTGTCGTCAAAGGCTTCGACCTTGGCGCCCAGGCAACGGCACTGCATTTCGCCCTGATAGACCGGCAGCAGGGGGCATCCGGCCACGAACGATCCGGCGAAGTCAGTACCGCCGGACATCGGCGCTAGCCAGATGTCGGCGCGCACGTGCCCGTAGATCCAGTCGTACGCTTCCTCCGGCAGTGGCGATCCCGTCGAGCCCAGACCGCGCAGGCGTGACAGATCGGCGATCTGCGCCGGTTCTACGCCAGCCTTCATGCAATTGGTGAAGAATGCGGCGCCAGCGCCGAACATCGTCACACGCGCCTGATCCACGAATCGCCAGAGCACGCCGGCATCGGGCCACGCCGGGTTGCCGTCGTAGAGCGCGATGGTGGTACCCAGCAGCAGGCCAGCCACCTGCGCATTCCACATGATCCAGCCGCTGCTGCTGTACCAGTGAAACACGTCTTCTGTGCCCAGGTTGTTGTGGAATGCCATCAGCTTGAGCTGCTCGATCACGATGCCGCCGTGCCCGTGGACGATTGGCTTTGGCATACCGGTGGTGCCGGATGAATAGACGATCCACAAGGGATGATCGAACGGCACCGGCGTGATCTCGAGCGGCACGTCGTGCGCCAGCACGTCGGTCCAGGTGTGGCGCCGGGCATGTGGCTCGGGCGTGACGTTGCTGCCGATCGACGGCACGATCACGAGGTCGGTCAGCGAGGGCAGCGCGGCAACCAGATCGGCGACCACAGGCGCTCGATCGTACGTCTTGCCGCCGTATCGGTAGCCATCAACAGCGATCAACACCTTTGGTTCGATCTGGCGGAAGCGGTCGATCACAGCCACCTGGCCCATGTCCGGCGCGCAGCCGGACCAGATCGCGCCTACGCTGACGGTTGCCAGGAATGCGACGATCGTTTCCGGCACGTTGGGCAGGTAGCCAGCCACGCGGTCACCGCGCGTTACGCCCATCTGGCGCAAGGCGTGGGAAACCGAGGCGACTTGTGATTCCAGCGTGTCCCAACTGATATCGGCTAGCGGTTGCGCCTCGCCGGCATGGCGAATGGCGGTGCGCTGGCGTGCCAGGCCAGTGCCGGCGTGGCGGAAGATCTGCTGCGCGTAGTTGAGCGTCGCGCCCTCGAACCAGCGCGCGCCCGGCATGGTGCGGCGATCCAGCACACGCTGCGCGGGCGTGTCGAAGCGTACGTCGAAGTAATCGACGATGGTCTGCCAGAACGCTTCGATGTCGGTGACCGACCATTGCCAGAGGCTGGCGTAGTCACGGAAGTCGAGGCCGCGCGCGCCGCGCAACCACTTCATATAGGCGGCCAGATGGCTGCTTTCGGTGAATGCCGCGGACGGCGTCCATGCCGGCTGTCCGGCCTGGGTTGCAAGCGTCATTTGTCTCCTCCGGAGCCCGTCTGCGCGGGCCATGAGAGTGTTGTCCTGGATTGCCGGTCAAAAAGCGATGATAGCGGGCAATCGCGCTACTTGCCGGGGCCTTCCTCGAACAGCGAGCCCCACATCTGATCCACGCGGGCCTTGATCTCCGGGGTCATGGTGATCGGCGTACCCCATTCGCGCGTGGTTTCGCCGGGCCACTTGTCGGTGGCGTCGATACCCATCTTCGATCCCAGGCCCGAGACCGGCGAGGCAAAGTCGAGGTAGTCGATCGGCGTGTTGTCGACCATCACGGTGTCGCGGGTCGGGTCCACACGCGTGGTGATCGCCCAGATCACTTCCTTCCAGTCACGCACGTCGATGTCGTCATCCACCACGACGATGAACTTCGTATACATGAACTGGCGCAGGAAGCTCCACACCCCGAACATCACGCGCTTGGCGTGGCCGGCGTACTGCTTCTTCATGCGGACCAGTGCCATGCGGTAGCTGCAGCCCTCCGGCGGCAGGTAGAAGTCGGTGATCTCGGGAAACTGCTTCTGCAGCAGCGGCACGAACACCTCATTCAGCGCCACGCCGAGCACTGCCGGCTCGTCGGGCGGCTTGCCCGTATAGGTGGAGTGGTAGACCGGGTCACGGCGCATCGTGATGCGATCGATCGTGAAGACCGGGAACCAGTCCTGCTCGTTGTAATAGCCAGTGTGATCGCCATACGGGCCTTCCAGCGCGTGCTGGTAGCCAGACGGGTGGTTCGGATCGGGCTGGATGTGGCCCTCGAGGATGATCTCCGCCGATGCGGGCACCGACAGTTCGGACAGCGTAGGCGTGATGCAGCTGGCCAGCGCAGTGCGGCTGCCGCGCAGCAGGCCGGCGAATTGGTACTCGGAGAGCGTATCGGGCACGGGTGTGACGGCGCCGAGGATCGTGGCCGGATCGGCGCCCAGCGCCACGGCGATCGGGAACGGCTTGCCCGGGTTGGCCAGCGCGTGCTCGCGGAAATCGAGCGCGCCGCCACGGTGGGCGAGCCAGCGCATGATGACCTGGTTACGGCTGATGACCTGCTGGCGATAGATGCCCAGGTTCTGGCGCTTCTTGTGCGGGCCCTTCGTCACGACCAGGCCCCATGTAATTAGTGGTGCCGCATCACCGGGCCAGCACGTCTGGATCGGCAGGCGCGCGAGATCGACGTCGTTGCCTTCCCAGACGATCTCCTGGCACGCGGGGCTGTTCACGCGCTTGGGCGCCATGTCCCATACGGACTTGGCCAGCGTAAACAGTTTGCCGGCTTCACGCAGGCCGCGCGGCGGCTCCGGTTCCTTGAGGGCCGAGAGCACGCGACCAATGTCGCGAAGATCCTCAAGCGACGATGCGCCCATGCCCTGCGCCACCCTCTGTGTCGTGCCGAACAGATTTGCCAGGACAGGCACTTTATAGATATCGCCATTGTCACGGCGCGGTTGCTCGAACAGGACGGCCGGGCCGTTTGCGCGTAGCAGGCGGTCGCAGATCTCGGTCATTTCGAGGTTCGGTGACACCGGTGCTGCCACGCGTTTCAGCTCGCCACGCTGCTCGAGCTGGCTCATGAAATCGCGCAAGTCTTTGTATTGCATAGTGAAATCGATTTGGGGTGCGGTGTCGCGAGGGGTCATGGCGCGACGTTTCCAATGTGTGTGACGATACACACGCCACCGCAAAGGCGCAAAAAAATCGTGCCAGCGACTGAGTTGAAATTGTAAGTAAATTGCGAGTTCGGTCAGGTCGGGGAGGGGGAGCAATACTAGGCCCGGCTTATGATTCCGGGTTTGCGGGTGCGCTGACGGCCGCCCGGAGGCCGCTGTTACATATATATAAAAGTAGTGTTAATTTGTTTTGTTATGCTTGACGGGTTATAAAAGCGTTCCTACAATCCGGTCTGCTCTTCGAGGTGTTGCGCCGCAACATGGCTTTTTGTCCTCTGTCAATAGGATGTCTGCCGAATCGCTGCGAATACAACACCTCAATTGATTGCGATCACGAGGCTGCCGGGAGTGGCCCGATCGACGATCACCCTGGCGGGATGCCGGGGCATGAATGAGTGCTTAGTGGCAGGGTGCGGCTCCCCAGGTTCGTACCCTGTTTCTCGTTGGGCGCATGGGGAGCGCCCGCCAACAGGTGCTGGACACCCCTGCTAGGTGACGCAGCATCCTTACTTGAGTACGTTGAGATCGGGCTCGCGCAGTTGTCAGGCGCGCGCAGCGGGCAGCGGATGGAGGTAAGCATGAGCGGTTGGAAAACCCTTCATCTTCCCGGTATCGGGCGGGCATTGCAGGTCCGCTTCAGACAACCGGTTCCCGGTGTGAGCCGCGCACTGCAAGTGCGACTGGCCCATCCGGTGGCAGGCCGCGCGTTGCTGCGCGGCAGCCGCACAACCTTGAAATACACCCTGAACAGTCTCGGGGTGCTGTCGGTGGCCGCAGCGGTCACCTTGACCGTCAGCCAGCAATGGCGGACCTCGCTCGCCGGTGCGCTGGCAGGCAACGAAGCCCCTGCCGTGCTGGTGGATGCTGCCATGTCGAAGGATTCGATCAGCCATGTGCCGCCCATGTCGGCGGATGTGGCCGCGTCGCGCCTGATGGCCGCCGTAGCCAGCCATGGCAGCTCGGGCCTGCCGACCGTGTCGGGCGTGGACGAATGGAGCCAGACGGCTGCCGGCAAGGTGCCGTCCGTGGCGCATCTGGCCGCGCAGATTCCGGTCCAGCGCGTGGCGCTGGACGCCCGCAACACGGCTGCGCTTGGCTCCGCGCGTGAGCAGGCTGCCGTGGCCGAGTACATCGCCCGCAAGTACCGCGTGGCGACGCAGGCGACTGCGCAGCTCGTGAAGGCCGCCTATATGACGGGGCGCGAGGTCGGTATCGATCCGCTGCTGATCCTGGGCGTGATCGCGATCGAGTCGAGCTTCAATCCGTACGCGGAAAGCGGCGTTGGCGCGCAGGGCCTGATGCAGGTCATGACGAAGGTCCACCAGGACAAGTACGAGGCCGTGGGCGGCGTGTCCGCCGCGCTGAATCCGTACGCCAACATCAAGATTGGCGCGCTGGTGCTCAAGGATTGCATCGCGCGTGCCGGTTCGATCGAAGGCGGGCTGAAGTACTACGTGGGTGCCACGACCAATACCGACGGCGGCTATGGCGCAAAGGTGCTGGCCGAGCGCGCGCGTCTGCGTGCCCTGCTGGGTCTGCCGAGCACGGAGAAGGCACCGGCCGTTCCCGACACCAAGACGCAGGCCGAGCATCATCAAGGCACCGAGAAGCTCGAGGCGTCCGGCAATACGGCCCAGTCGGCCTGAGCCGCGGATTCTCGTCGCTCATGAAAAAGGCACCCCTTGGGGTGCCTTTTTCGTTTGATGCCTGTGGAACGGTGAGCAACCCAGGCAATCCGCGCAGGCGCTACCTCTACCTCTACCGCAGGAAATGATGCAGTCGCTGCATCGCCTCCTCGATGTTCTGCATCGACGTCGCGTATGAAATCCGGATGTAGTCGTTGGCGGTATGCGGGCCGAAGTCCGTGCCAGGCACCATGACCACGCCGGCATCGTGCAGGATGGCCTGCGTCAGACGGTCGGCGTTGCCGGCAGCCGGATGATTGACGTGGCGGCAGTTGGCGTAGACGTAGAACGCGCCGTCCGGCTTGACCGGTACGCGCAGGCCGAGTGCTTCGAGCGCGGGGACGATGGCATCGCGGCGGCGGCGGAATTCCGCCTTGCGCTCGTCATAGATCGCCAGCGCCTCGGGCGTGAAGCAGGCCAGCGCGGCGTGCTGCGCCACGGCCGACGCGCAGATGAACAGGTTCTGCGCGACCTTTTCGAATGCCGGCACCAGCGAGTCGGGCACCACGAGCCAGCCCAGGCGCCAGCCGGTCATATTGAAGTACTTCGAAAAGCTGTTAACGGTCACGACGTTGTCGTCGAGCGAGAGCGCCGAGACCGGCGGCGCGTCGTACGACAGCCCCTGGTAGATCTCGTCGAGAATTGCGAAGCCTTGGCGCTTGCGAACCTCGGCCAGGATGGCCTTGAGTTCGTCGGGCAGAATCGACGTGCCGGTCGGGTTCGACGGCGATGCCAACAGCACGCCCCGCGTGTTCTCGCCCCAGTGCTCGACCACCTGGGCCGCCGTGAGCTGGAAACGTTCTTCCGGGCCGCTCGGGATCATCTTCGCGTGGCCGTCAAACGCCGCCACGAAATGCCGGTTGCACGGGTAGCTCGGATCCGGCATCAGTACCTCGGCGCCGATCTCGACGAGCACGGCGCAGGCCAGCAACAGCGCGCCCGAGGCGCCGGCCGTGACAATCACGCGCCGGGCCGGGACATCGATTCCATAGGCCGTCTTGTAATAGCCGGCGATCGCCTCACGCAGCGCGTGGATGCCAAGCGCGCCCGTGTACTGCGTGACACCGCGGCGCATCGCGGCTTCGGCAGCGTGAATGACCGGCGCGGCAGCCGTGAAGTCCGGCTCGCCGATACCCATATGGATGATGTGGCGCCCGGCGCGTTCGAGTTCGGCGGCCTGCTTGGCCAACTCCATCACGTGGAAGGCGTCGATGTTGGCGAGGCGGGAAGCGGTGGCAAGGCGCTGGAGATCCATGGCAATCGGGACTGGCCCGTCAGAGAGTCAGAGAAGGGGTGGCATGGCGCATCGTCATCGGCTACGCCCGCCGAACATCGGGTGACCAAACAAAAACACCCGCCGGGGCGGGTGTCTTGCCGGTGCTGAGCATATTCGAATGCCACGCACCGAAATGCAACATCTGTTTTAAATGCTCGAATTAACGACGAGCTGATACTTCCGGCGCCCGCACCTGCGCGGCCAGCTTGTCGAGCACGCCGTTGACGTACTTGTAACCTTCCACGCCGCCGAAGGTCTTGGTCAGTTCGACAGCTTCGTTGATCACGACCTTGTACGGAATGTCCAGGCAGTGCACGAGTTCGTAGCTGCCAACCAGCAGCGCGGCGCGCTCAACCGGCGACAGTTCGTCGACGGTGCGGTCCAGGAACGGCTCGAAGGCCGCCGTCAGACGTGCTTCCTCGCGCACGGCGCCACCCAGCAGGGCGTCGAAGTGCTCGCGGTCGGCCTTGTTGAAGCCTTGGGCATCGTGCAGATGGGCCTGGATGGCGCCGATATCGTTGCGATTCAGCAGCCACTGGTACAGGCCCTGCAAGGCCAGTTCGCGCGAACGGCGACGCGCGCTCTTCGGCGGTGCCTTCGGCTCGGTGCGCGGCTTGGCGCCAGCCGGCTTGCCGGCTGCCTCGCCCTTGTCGCCGGTGTCGGGCGCGTCACTCATCATCTTCCTCGTCTTCTGCGTCTTCGGCGCCATGCTCGCGAAGCGAATCGAGCGCGACCACCAGGTTGGCCATTTCCACTGCGGCGCGGGCGCAATCGCGGCCCTTCTCGCGGGTGCGGGCATGGGCCTGGGCGTCGGTGTCGACGGTCAGGATGCCGTTGGCGATGGGCACGTTGAAATCGAGGCCCACGCGGGTGATACCGGCGCCGGATTCATTCGAGACCAGCTCGAAGTGATAGGTTTCGCCACGCACCACCGCGCCCAGCGCGACCAGCGCGTCGAACTGGCCGCTCTCGGCCATCTTCTGCAGCGCCAGCGGCACTTCCAGTGCGCCCGGCACGGTCACCAGCAGCGTGTCTTCGCCTTCGACGCCCAGCTTTTCCAGTTCCGCCATGCAGGCCTCGCGCAGTTCGTCGCAGACGGGCTCGTTGAAGCGTGCCTGCACGATGCCGATACGCAGGCCTTCACCGTCGAGGTTGCTCTCGTAGAAGCCGTGATCCATTGTTATTTCTCCAGTGATTCGGTCAGGCAGCCGCGCGGATGCGCCGCTGCCGGGTCAATCGGTACGATCCGTTCCCGGTCAGCCGCGATTCGACTCGCCGCTCATCGGCTGGCAGCCAACGATCTCGAGTTCGTAACCGGTCATGCTCGGCATCTTCTGCGGCGAACCCAGCACGCGCATCTTGCCCACGCCGACGTCGCGCAGGATCTGCGCGCCCACGCCGTAGGTGCGCAAGTCCGGCTTGCGGCGCGGACGGTTCTCCGGGGCCTCCAGCGCGGCGAATTGCTCGAACAGCATTTCCGGCGAGTCGCCGCAGTTCAGCAGCACCATCACGCCATGTTCGGCGCCATGCAGCACTTCCAGCGCGGCGGGCAGGCTCCACGAATGGGTGGTGTGGCCGGCTTCCAGCAGGTCGAGCACCGACAACGGCTCGTGCACGCGCACCAGCGTCTCGCGCTCAGGCTGGGGCTTGCCCTTGATCAACGCCACATGGGCGCGGCCGGACGGCTTGTCGCGATACAGCACGCTGTGGAACGTGCCCCACGGCGTTTGCATGTCGCGCTCGCCCACTCGTTCGATGATGCTTTCGGTGCGGCTGCGGTAGTGGATCAGGTCGGCAATCGTTCCGATCTTGAGGTCGTGCTCGCGCGCGAACTCGATCAGGTCCGGCAGCCGGGCCATCGTACCGTCGTCCTTCATGATTTCGCAGATCACCGCGGCGGGCGTCAGGCCAGCCAGGGTGCCAAGGTCGCAGCCGGCCTCGGTATGGCCGGCGCGGATCAGCACGCCGCCGGGCTGGGCCGTCAGCGGGAAGATGTGGCCGGGCTGCACCAGGTCGCTCGCGCGGGCGTCACGGGCCACGGCGGCCTGGACGGTGCGGGAACGGTCGGCTGCCGAGATGCCGGTGGTCACGCCTTCGGCGGCTTCGATGGATACCGTGAAGTTGGTGCCATGCACGGTGCCGTTGCGCGACACCATCGGATACAGCTCGAGCTGGCGGCAGCGTTCGGCGGTCAGCGTCAGGCAGATCAGGCCGCGGCCGTACTTGGCCATGAAGTTGATGGCTTCCGGCGTGACGAAATCGGCCGCCAGGACAAGGTCGCCCTCGTTTTCACGATCTTCCTCGTCCACAAGGATGACCATGCGGCCGGCACGAATGTCGGCAATGATGTCTTCGATACGAGAGATAGTCATGGTTGGGGCGACGTATGAATGGCGAGCGGGATGCTTTTCGGCGGGCAGGGCCGGCGGCGGGATGCGACGATGCCGGCGAAATCAAGGCCGCTATTGTACGCCAAGCCGTGCATGGCGGGCCGGCTCCGGCCCCGGGCGCCCCGACGCCACCGCATCCGGGTTGGTCCCGGTTGCATCGGTGTGCGCGAAGCGCCATACCTAGAGCCATGATTTTTGCCATCCAAGGAGATCGCGCATGACACCGCCGCTGCAGGGCATCCGCATTGTCGAATTTGAAGGAATCGGCCCTGGGCCGCTGGCGGGCCGGATGCTGGCCGACATGGGGGCGGAAGTGACGGTCATCGCGCGGCGCCAGCGTGTGGCCGTGGCCGACCAGCTAGGCGGTGACAAGCCCAGCCCGCTGCGGCGCGGCAAGGTCATCGTGCCACTCGATCTGAAGCAGCCCGACGATCTGGCCGAGGCAATGCGGTTGGTGGACGGCGCCGATGCCCTGATCGAAGGAAATCGTCCGGGTGTGATGGAGCGGCTGGGCCTGGGCCCGGCCGACTGCGCCGCCCGCAATCCGAAGCTGGTCTATGGGCGCATGACGGGGTGGGGCCAGTCCGGCCCGCTCGCGCAGACCGCCGGACACGACCTCAACTACGTGGCGCTGACGGGCATGTTGTCGCTCTCGGCCCGCCCGGGTGAGGCGCCGATGATCCCGCCCACCGTGGTCGGCGATGCGGGCGGCGCGCTGGGGCTGGCGTTCGGTATCGTCTGCGCCCTGCTTGACGCCCGTGCCTCGGGGCGCGGGCGTGTGGTCGATGGCGCCATCGTCGACATGGTGGCGATGCTCGGCAGCATCGCGATGTGGGTGCGCAATAACGGCCAGCTCGATGGCCCGACACCCAGCCCGTTCCATCAATCGCCGTTCTATGATGTGTATGGCTGTGCCGATGGTGGATTCATCACGATCGGCGCGCTGGAGCCGCAGTTCTATGCGTTGTTGCTGGAGCGGCTCGGCATGACCGACGTCGATCCCGCCGCGCAGTATGACCACGCGGCCTGGCCCGCGTTGAAGCAGCGTTTCACCAGGCTCTTCGCGAGCGAGCCGCGCGCGCACTGGGACGCGCTGCTTGGCGGCACGGACGTTTGCTATGCACCGGTGCTGAGCGTCGCGGAAGCGGCGCGGCACCCACACAATGTGGCGCGCGGCGTGTTCATCGCCCAGGAGGATGGGGCGCTGGACGTGGCGGGCGCGCCGAGGTTTGCGCCGTCAGGGGCGGCCTGACTGGAGCGAATGCGCACGGCGCGCATCGAGCGGAGAGGGGGAGAACATGAGATACGTAATGACGATCGTCGCACTGTGTCTGGGTGTCTTCATGAGCCCCTGCACGATGGCGCAGGAAGCCGCGCTCGATGAGAGCGTCACGACGGTAAGCCTGCCGCGAGGCACCGAGCTGAGTCTCGTGGTCAGCAAGAAGCCCGGCTCCAGCCCTTCGACGGCGGCGCTACTGTTCCCGGGCTATCCCGGCGTATTGCGGGTCGAAGTCCAGAACGGGGCGCCGGTCTATCAGCTTCGCGGCAACTTCCTGGTGCGCGCGCGCCGGCATCTGGTGAGCGATCAGGTGATGACGGTGATGGTCGACTGCCCGAAGGACCACTGGAGCAACTGCGATGACGAATACCGGACGTCGGACCAGTATGCGGTCGACGTAGGTGCGGCGATCGACAAGCTCAAGGCGAACTTTGGCATTGGCAAGGTCTATCTGGTCGGCACGAGCTATGGCACCGTGTCGAGCGCCTTCCTGGCGCGCAAGCTCGACGGTCGCATCGACGGCGCGGTGCACACGTCCACCATTACTGACCCTCGCGCAGGCCGCAATCGCAATGCGCACGGTCTGCCGATGTGGAACTTTGACTGGACGGCGACGCATGTCGATCAGTTGTTTGTCCATCATCAGGATGACCCGTGTCCGCTGACGCAGTACCGGAGTATCGCGGCCCGGCGTGGAAACATTCCATTGATCACGGTGCAGGGGTCGAAGGGGGCGCGCGGAGAGCCTTGCGAGGCGTTCTCGCAGCACGGCTTCGTAGGGCGCGAACAGGTGGTCATGCGGGCGATTGGCGACTGGATTAGCACGCGCAAGGTTGTGGAGACGGTGGGCGAGAAGGGCGACGAGTGAAAGACCCGCGCTCAAGTCATGCCGGAATTCTGCCGACAACATGGATGCGGCTGAATGGCGCAAGTGCTTGTGCCTGCCGTGCCGCACTTGTCAAACTTGAATCAGGCAGAACCCAATGATCAATTCCATCGTCAGTTCGCTGAACGCCTCAGACCCAGGTAGCGATCCCGTCGGGATCACGATGTTGCGCAAGACGCTCGACATGCAGTCGCAGGGCGTGGCTCAACTGCTGCAATCCATGCCCGGTGTTGGATCGGCTGGCAGCAATCCGCCGCATCTGGGTCAGAACATCGACATCAAGGTCTGAGCCTCAGGCAGCGCAGCAAGTGCGAACGGCCACTGGCAATCGAATTGCCAGTGGCCGTTCTGCATTGCGCCGGTGGCCGTCGAGTGGGCGCCGGGAGGAGGCGCCGGCAGCTACCGGCGCCATCGATTGTCAGACGAGCGGTTGTCCCGCCTCGGCGGAGGCCGACAGCATTCGCTCCACGTACCGCGCGATCAGGTCGATCTCGAGGTTCACGCGCTTGCCCGGTGCCAGTTCGTTGAGCGTGGTGACTTCCACGGTATGCGGAATCAGGTTGATCGAGAACACGCAGCCGTCGGCTTCATCGCTGACGCTGTTGACGGTCAGCGACACGCCGTTGACCACCACCGATCCCTTGTAGGCCAGATAGCGGCCCAGCTCGCGCGGCGCACGGATACGGAGTTCATGCGATTCGCCCACCGGTGCAAAGCGAACGACCTCGCCAAGTCCGTCCACGTGACCCGACACCAGGTGCCCGCCCAGGCGGTCGGCCAGACGCAGCGCCTTTTCCAGATTGACGCGGCCTGGCTGGTCGAGGCCGACGGTCTTGTCGAGCGATTCGCGTGAGACGTCGACGTCGAATTGGCCCGCGCCCAGCGTTACCACGGTCATGCACGCGCCCTGGATGGCGATACTGTCGCCGATGCCGACGTCTGTCAGGTCGAGGTCGCCGGCCGCCACGCGCAGGCGCACGCCTGCGTTGACGTCACCGAGCGGGGAGACGGATTCGATGCGGCCAACCGCCGCCACGATGCCAGTAAACATGCTTGCCTCTTCGATGTGTGTGTGTTTGTTCAGCGTTGGGTGTCGGCGCGGCGCGCGATCAGGCGCAGATCGTCGCCAATCTGGCGCACTTCGTGCCAGCGGAATTCGGTCGCGTCTTCAAGCTTCGACAGCGGCGGCAGATTGAACATGCCCTGCGCGTCGCCAAGCAGCTTCGGCGCCAGGTAGACCAGCAGTTCGTCCGCGCAGCCTTCGCGGATCAGTGAGCCATTGAGCTTGAAACCCGCTTCCACGTGGAGTTCGTTGATGC
The DNA here is from genome assembly GCF_059492215.1 of Cupriavidus sp. HY129. Lineage (NCBI taxonomy): Bacteria > Pseudomonadati > Pseudomonadota > Betaproteobacteria > Burkholderiales > Burkholderiaceae > Cupriavidus > Cupriavidus sp. HY129. Next base: position 2,661,800 of record NZ_CP083254.1, on the reverse strand, counting down.
CTCGCCGCGCGAGTTCTTCCAGCATGCGGCGCAGTTCCACCTTGCCATGCGGATTGGGCAGCACCACGACTTCGGCGCCACGTGCCTCGAGCGCGCGCTGGCGGGCCTTGTCTTCGATGGCGCAGAAGACCAGCACGGGTTTGGCGAAGTCGCCGGTATCGCGGTTGAGGATCTGCGCGTCGAGCGGCACTTCAAGCCGTGAGTCGACAAGCACGCGCTGCGGCTGTCGCGGCGTCGGGATGGCACGCACGGTCAGTGCCGGATTGTCGTCGCGGACGGTGCCAATACCGGTCAGGATGGCACAGGCCCGGGCGCGCCAGGCGTGCCCGTCGTCGCGTGCCGGCTGGCCGGTGATCCATTGGCTTGTGCCATCGTGCAGCGCAGTGCCGCCGTCGAGGGATGCAGCTACCTTGACTCGCACCCAGGGAAGTCCGCGCGTCATGCGCGAGATAAAGCCGATATTGAGATCCCGCGCTTCCTTTTCCAGCAGCCCGCAGCGGACGTCGATGCCCGCGTCGCGCAAGCGCTGCAGGCCACGGCCGGATACGGTGGGATTTGGGTCTTCCATGGCAGCCACCACGCGCGCGATACCTGCGCGCACCAGCGCGTCGGCACATGGTGGCGTGCGGCCGAAGTGGCTGCACGGCTCCAGCGTGACGTAGGCGGTGGCGCCAGCGGGATCATGGCCGCGCGAGATCGCGTCCTTCATGGCCTGGATCTCGGCATGATCCTGGCCGGCCGGTTGCGTGTAGCCTTCCCCGATGACCATTCCGTCCTTCATCAGCACGCAGCCGACACGAGGGTTCGGCGTGGTGGTGAACATGCCACGCGCGGCGAGCGCGAGGGCCTGTTCCATGGCGGTGTAGTCAGCGGCGGAAAACATGGCGTGGGATTCTGGCCAAAGGGTTTGTCGGGAATCCGGTCCGGTCAGTCGCAATCGACATCGATGCCGGGCCGGCAGATCCGGATGCGCCCCTGGGCACCGAGCCGGACCTGACGCTGCGCGCGGTAGCAGCGCAACTGGAACGTGGCGGCCAGAAAGCCGCCTTGCTCAGACCGTGAGTATCCCACAGGTGTCAAGCGCAGGCTTTGTGCGCCGGCATGGCCCGCCGTGCTACGGAGCGTGATCCGCAGGCACGGGTCGCTGGCTCTGACGACTGCGAGCGAAGGCTCCGTGTCGCTGTCTAACTGCCAGCCGCCATCCAGCGTCTGGGCGCCTGCGAGGGGGCTGATACGCACTTCAAGACGGCGACTGGCCGCGATTGTGCGTGCCAGCGCCAGTGACGCGGCCAGCCGGTCAGCGGCATGGGCCACTGTCTGCTCCGCAGTCAGGTCGCGAAGCACCGGCCACGCGGCGATCGCCAGGATCGCGCTGACGGCCAACGAGATCAGCAGTTCGGGCAAGGTGGCGCCGCGTTTGGCGTTTCGGGACGCATGGCCGGTAATTCGCATGTCAGCACTCCCAGGGCAGGGGAATGGCGGTGGCATCCGCCGTGGGCATCGAAAGCCACTCGCCATTGCTGCGCAGGATCAGCGTGCCACACGCTTTGTCCACATGGACTGGGGTGGCGCGTATCTCCACACAACGCGACAGATCGAGTCCGGCACAGCTTGTGGCAGTCAGCCAGTGGCGCGTGCGGGCTGGTGGGGGCGGTACGGGACGCGGCCACTGGCCGGCTGGTGTCGCCGCGCCCGGTGTGCTGGCGAACGAGGTGGTGAGCAAAGCGTGCCGCTCGAGTGCGAGCATCGCGGAAACCAGCTCGGCCCGTGCCTGTACGCGCCACGCGCGTTCCAGATGATGCCGCCATGCGGGCATCGCCAGCATCGACAGGATCGCGGCGATCAGCAGGGTCACCAGCAGTTCGGCAAGACTGTAGCCGGTCTGGCGGCGACTGATGCGTCTGAGGGGAGCGAGATGAGCAAGATGAGCGAGGTTCATGGCTCGGTTCGGATCAGTTCGCGCCAGCCAAGGCGTCCGCGCCGGCGCCGATAGTGCGTGTTCTGCGCGAGATGCGCGGTGTTGCCGTCGACCTGCCACATGCCGAGCTCGAACGTGTCGAAGGTCGACTTGCCGGGCACGACCGGCCCCCCGTTCAAGGTTGGCGATACCACGGCGATTGGCGTGCCGAACCGGTCATCGAACGGCACACCGGTTACGGTGCGCACGAGCGTGCCATCCGGGTCCGTCTGCATGACTGACTCTCCGCTGGCCGCTTCGATCAGGTAGCTGCGAGTGCGCCCGTCGGGTGTTAGCGTGGTGAAGCTCAGATGCGCCGGGCCAACGTTGTCCAGCGTCGTGATCGATTCCCCAGGATGGGGGAGTGGCAGAGTCCAGCCATTCGCACCGGTGTCCAACTGGGGCTGGCCCGCACGGAGGATCACGCCATTGCCTGACACGATGGCGTCGATCCGTGAGGGGGTGCCGCGCGGACCGCGCCCATCGGGAATTGCGGAAAGCTCGCCACCGCCCGCGTAGATGACGAGCGGTCCGCTGGACGGATGCATGATGATTGGCGCCTCGGCGGTGGCACTTCCGCGCTGACGATGCAGGCATCGTGCTGGCTCCGCCTGCTGCGCGGCGCCGAGGTGATCGAGTCCGAATCGCCAGAGTCTGCCGGTGTCGTCGACGACGTATGCGGCACGGGCGTGGCCACTTGCGTTGGCAAGCACGCCGGCTGCGAGCAGCCGAGTCCTGGTGGTGTCTGCACCGCATCCGGTCGAGGGCAGATATAGCCTTGGCACCGTGCCGGATGGGAGTCCATTCACGATGGACCGATCAAGCGGCAGCAGTGCAATCCCGGCAGGTGAGCCGGTTTCCGGTGCCGCGGTGAGGATGGTCAGCGCGGCCCAGCGACGTGCGCCGTGTTCGATCCACATGAGTGCGCGGATCGGGCCCTGACCTGTCAATGGCAACGTCTCGGAAGCAGGAATTTCCCAGAGCAGCCGGATCGGCGCTTCGCTTTCCGGTGACGAGACATCCAGGGCGAACACGGCGGCCGGCCGCCTGTCCGTCGACGGGATGCCGCACAACAACAGCGTTCGCCAGACGCCGGATGGATCCGCATCGATGCTATCCGGGCGCGGGCAAGGCGCCACGGGCATGGCGCTGCCCGGTACGGTGAGGGCGGCGGAACCGGCCAGCGCGGCGCGCGGGAGGAATCCTGCAAGTTCCTTGCCGGTCACGGCATCGAACCCATGCACGATGCCGTCGCGCGTACCGATCCAGACGGTGACCGCGCGGTTTGCGTGACGCAGGCGAAATTGGGCGTGGCCCGGTTGCATCGGCAGCCAGGCTGGGGCTGCCACAACGCGCACGCGGGCGCCAGCGCCGCTGGCCAATCGCGTGTCGCGCGGGCGAAGTGTGGCGTCCGTCCTGTCGCCTCGCAACCATGCGAGCCGTCTCGTGCCATTGCCACTGGGCTCGGGGGTGTGAAGTTCTGCCTGGGCGTCGGCGTCGATGGAGCGCCAATGGAATGGCACGAGACGATCGCCACCGAGGTATAGCCTGCGCGAGGCGGTATCGCGCAGGTCAAGCTCGGCGCCCGCCTCCCATTTCGTGAGCACGGTGGAAGTGTGGATGCGCGCGGTGCGGAAGACGATTGCATGGAGCCGGCCGGTCCATGGAAAACTGCCTGCCGAGATGCGGTAGCTGAGCGGAAGCTGACCGGTCGTGGAGCCATGGCTGGGGGCGGTCATGCTCAGCCAAAGTGCAAGGATGACGATGCCGTCGAAGCATGTGCGATGGCGCATCACGGCTGAAACTCCGTCTGGAGCAGAGCCCGGACGCCGGTGTCGCGCCCAAAGCCTAGCGCCGTGATGCGAAAGCGCGGCCAGGCGTCGGCTGTCAGGCCGGTTCGATCATCAAGGGGTTCGATCACGTAACGAGGTGCCGTGGTCGCTCCGATGACATCGGCGGGCAGGATTGGCATGGTGATACGCGTGAACGTGCCGGCTTCGATGCCGAGATCTGCGGGCAAATTGCCCTCGAGCCATGGCATCCATGCCGTCATGTCGCCATCGGCCATGCACAGTCCGCGTTGTGCTCCCGTCCCACACGTTCCGGGCGTTGGCCATGACGCCAGTCGCCCGCCGCCGACGTCCGCGATGGCGGCGATCAGATCTGCTTCCGCGTCGAGCAGCGCCACCTCGGCCGCGCGGAAGGCGATCTCGCGGTCCAGCCACTGGCTCGTCATGCTTCGCCCGGCAAACAGCAGGTGCGCGGCGGCGGCGCCGATGCTACCCATCATCAGTAGCAGGCTGGAGAGGAATGCCAGTAGCGCCGCACCGGAATGTGGGCGGAGGTTCAGCATAGGGCTTCCCGGCATGGAGACGGATTGCGTAGACGAACGGTCGTGGTGAAGGTTCGTTGTCTCGGCGCGCGACTGACAGTCGGGCGGTGTCCCTGGACGACGAGCGTGACCTGTACCGCTCGCACGTGATGCCAGGCGAGTTGTCGCTGTCGCGCCACGTCTTGAGCGTCGAGCAGAGCGGGGACGCGATCGCTCTCGCCCTGGCCATCGCCCTCATCGACCATGCCGAAACGCAATTGCATCGACTCGACGCCGCGCACAAGGGTGCCGGATGTGTAGGCGTGTGCCTGCGCGCGGTTGTCGCTGCGGCGCGGGTAACGGCACAGCAACTGGGGAACGCCATCGCTACCGTTGCCGATATAGAAGACGTTGGTCGCGGCATGGTGTGCTGGCGGCGCGATGCCGTCGCCAACTGTTTTTGCAGGCAGCGCGTAGCCACTGCAGTCAGTCATCGTGCCGTCGGCCAGGCTTGGGTCGGTTGCCCGGCCGCTGCCGGAAAATCGCACCAGCAGTGCATCGCTGCCACGGACGCCGCGTCGCCCACATTCCAGCCCGTCATCGATCGACGGCGCACCACAATCGTCATGGCCTTCAAGCGGCCCCTGTGGGGCGGGGTGTGCGGGCTCCAGCGCAACCTGCGCGGGAATCCAGCCCGCATGCCGGATCGCATGCGCGATGATGGCCAATGCGCGCTGACCGCGCTCTTCGATCTCGATCCCGTCTGCCACACTGGCATAGGCGTCCCGCATGACCTGCCACATGGTCAGCGCAGCGAGCATTGCAATCGTGCCAAGCGCGACACCGATCATCATGCCCACCAAGGTGAAGCCGTGTTGCTGCGATCTTGGCCTCATGGTGCTACCCACAATGCCAGCCGGGTAGGCATGGTGTCAATTCCGGCTGCATCCGTCGGAGAACGGCTCTCGATGGTCGCGATCGCGAGGCGTTTGTCTGGCACGCAACGCTCTTGCTGCCCGGCCAATCCGCAAAGCGGGATCGGGAGCGCGTCGTTGCCGGGTGGCTGCAGTGCCATTGCACTTGCTTCGGCCAGTTCAGCGGCCCGCATCAGGGCGGTGGTCAGGTGTTCCTGTTCACCGGTCCAGCGCAGGCAGACCGTGCCGAGCATCCCCAGCGGTATCGCGCCGAGGCCGATGACGGCCAGGCTCAGCAATGCCTCGAACAGGACGTGACCTCGGCACGAAGTCAATGAAGGGGAACGGGGGTGAAGGCGGGCAACCATGGCGTATCGGTTCGATTGGAACGGAAGGCCACGATAACGGCGGGGATGGTGTCAGGACGTGTCTGGCTGTGGAGGATTGGTGTCAGTGTGTTTCCGAGTCGAGCCCGGAAACATCCGAGTCAGTGCCAGAGTCGTCAGGGGCGTGACATCACGCAAGTCTGGCTTTCGAGGTCCGGGTTGCACACAGGCCGTGAGGCGGACCTGCAAGCGCGCTCGCTTGCCTCGCTCTACCCAAGAGCAGCAAGTGGTGATGAGACAGCGCTTCTGCGGTCCTTCCTACCCCTTTCGCGGGGTGGATGACGAGAATTCGTCGAGCATGTCCCGGAATTCGGAAACGTCCTCGAAGCTGCGATACACGGATGCAAAGCGGATATAGGCGATCTTGTCGAGCTTGCGAAGCTCGCGCATGACCAGCTCGCCGACCTGGCTGCTCGGGATTTCCTTCTCGCCCAGAGCCAGCAGTTTTTCTTCGATGCGAGTGATCGCTTCGTCGATGGCCTCGGCGGAAACTGGCCGCTTGCGCAGTGCCAGCCGCATCGAATCCTTGAGCTTGGCGCGCGCGTAGTCCACGCGCGAGCCATTTTTCTTGACGATGGCGGGAAAGAACAGCTCGATCCGCTCGTAGGTGGTGAAGCGGCGGTCGCAGGCTTCGCAGCGGCGTCGGCGGCGCACGGTATCGCCATCTTCCGAGACGCGGCTGTCAAGAACCTGGGTGCTGGAATGACCGCAGAAGGGGCATTTCATGCCTGACCACCTGAATGTAAGAGCCTGACCGCATTTTGCATCTTCGATTTCTGTTGCGGTCCTGCGGTTGTTGAAACGGCGCTGTCACCATAGAGGTGACAGCGCCGTTCGTGTGCGCTAACTATAGCGCGATCGACTGGCGAATCAGCCGTAGACCGGGAAGCGACGGGTCAGTGCGGCAACCTGTTCGCGCACGGCGGCGATGTTGGCCTCGTCGTGCGGGTTGTCCAGCACGTCGGCGAGCAGGTTGGCCACCTGGCGGGCTTCTTCTTCCTTGAAGCCGCGCGTGGTCATGGCCGGCGAGCCCAGGCGGATGCCCGAGGTGACGAACGGCTTTTCCGGATCGTTCGGGATCGCGTTCTTGTTCACCGTGATATGGGCGTCGCCGAGGATCTTCTCGGCTTCCTTGCCGGTGATCTTCTTGGCGCGCAGGTCAACCAGCATCACGTGGCTTTCCGTACGGCCCGACACGATGCGCAGACCGCGGGCGATCAGCGTTTCGGCCAGTGCGGCGGCGTTCTTGACCACCTGTTCCTGATACGCCTTGAAGTCCGGCTGCAGCGCTTCCTTGAAGGCTACGGCCTTGCCGGCGATCACGTGCATCAGCGGGCCACCCTGGATGCCCGGGAAGATGGCCGAGTTGATGGCCTTCTCATGCTCGGCCTTCATCAGGATCACGCCGCCGCGCGGGCCGCGCAGGCTCTTGTGGGTGGTGGTGGTCACGAAGTCGGCGTGCGGCACCGGGTTCGGGTACACACCGGCGGCGATCAGGCCGGCGTAGTGGGCCATATCCACCATGAAGTAGGCGCCAACTGCCTTGGCAACCTTGGCGATGCGTTCGAAGTCGATGCGCAGCGCGAAAGCCGATGCGCCGGCGATGATCAGCTTCGGCTTCTTCTCGTGGGCCAGCTTTTCCAGCGCGTCGTAGTCGATGTCTTCCTGCGCGTTCAGGCCGTAGCTGACCACGTTGAACCACTTGCCGCTCATGTTCAGCGCCATGCCGTGGGTCAGGTGACCGCCTTCGGCCAGGCTCATGCCCATGATCGTGTCGCCCGGCTTGAGCATGGCGAAGAACACGCCCTGGTTGGCCTGCGAGCCCGAGTTCGGCTGCACGTTGGCGGCTTCGGCGCCAAACAGTTGCTTCACGCGGTCGATGGCGAGCTGCTCCACCACGTCCACATACTCGCAACCGCCGTAGTAGCGCTTGCCGGGATAGCCTTCGGCGTACTTGTTGGTGAGCTGCGAACCCTGGGCGGCCATCACGGCCGGCGAGGTGTAGTTCTCGGAAGCGATCAGTTCGATGTGATCTTCCTGACGCTGATTTTCCTTCTGGATCGCGGCAAAGACTTCGGGGTCGATTTGCTCGATCGTGAAGCGGCTACGTTCAAACATGGCGTGACTCGTCTGTTTAAAAGGGAGAGCGGATGGCACGGCCGGTACGGAAACCGGATGCCTGTCGACGCTACTCTGTATTGCGGAATTTTCGCGTATTAGGGCGCGCGGGGAAGGCACTGGCGTCCAGCACCGGGGGCGCGAAAACGCGACCAGCCGGTGCAGGGCGCACCCTGCTTCCCATTCGCTGCCCAGGCGAGCGGCAGGCGCATCGAATATCACGCCCAATGAACTTGCGCTTCCTCGTGGTAGTACCCACTGACTTCGCCAGTCGCGCAAGGTGGAATGGTTGCCGCAGAGTTTACGCGAGCAAGCGGCTTGCCGCAAGACGATGGCGGGCCCGGATGCGCGCTCGGCCTTGATCCGGCAAGGCCTGGCGAGGATTGGCTCGCAACTTGCTGTTGCAAAGTCACACACGGGTTTACCAGTGCACTCCGTTACAATGCCCGCCATGCCAAATTTCGTATGGCCGCTGCGCGTGTATTGGGAAGATACCGACGCAGGCGGCGTGGTGTTCTACGCCAACTACCTCAAATTCTTCGAACGGGCCAGGACCGAATGGCTGCGCTCGCTCGGCGTCGAACAGCAGAGCCTCGCGGATTCGTCCGGCGTGGTCTTCATCGTCCGCAGCACGACTGTGGAATACAATGCGCCCGCCCGGCTGGACGACCAGCTCGAGATCCGTACGCATATCGAACGCGTCGGACCGGCGTCGGTCCAATTTGCCCAGGAAGCCTGGCGTGGCGAGCTGATGCTGGCCGCCGGCCAAATTCGAGTCGGATGTGTCGATAAAAGCACGTTCCGGCCGACCCCGATTCCTGCCCCTGTTCTCGCCACTATCAAAAACGCTCGATGAATCCAGTGACCGTCACGCAAGACCTGTCGATCATTTCGCTGGTACTTCACGCCAGTCTGCTGGCACAGGCCGTCATGGCCCTGCTGCTGGTGATGTCCCTGTTCTCGTGGACCTACATTTTCCGCAAGCACCTGGCACTGCGCGCCGCGCGCACGCAGACCGAGGGCTTCGAGCGCGATTTCTGGGCAGGCGGCGACCTGCAGGCGCTCTATAACAGTGCGGTCAACAATCGTCACAACACCGGCGCCCTGGAGCGGATCTTCGAATCGGGCATGGGCGAGTTCCTGAAGGCACGCGAGCGTGGCAACGAGGCCGGCGCGCTGCTCGACGCCGCCCGCCGCGCGATGCGCGCCGCGTACCAGCGTGAAATGGACGTGCTCGAATCGCACCTGCCGTTCCTGGCGTCGGTCGGTTCGGTCAGCCCTTATATCGGCCTGTTCGGCACGGTCTGGGGGATCATGAACGCATTCCGCGGTCTGTCGAATGTGCAGCAGGCAACGCTTGCATCGGTGGCGCCCGGTATCGCCGAGGCACTCGTGGCCACCGCGATCGGCCTGTTTGCAGCTATCCCGGCCGTGATCGCCTACAACCGGTATGCCACGGAAATCGACCGTCTGGCCATCCGGTTCGAAAGCTTCATGGAAGAATTCCTGAACATCCTTCAGCGCCAGACGCGTTAAACCGAGAGCGGGGGAGCACCAGTCATGGCAGCCATTCAGCGCCGCGGCGGATCACGCCGTCGGGCCAGTGCGGAAATCAACGTCGTGCCGTATATCGACGTGATGCTCGTGCTGCTCGTTATCTTCATGGTGGCAGCACCAATCGTGAACCCGGCCGTGGTGGACCTGCCGTCAGTGGCCAATGCCACGCCGCAGCAACAGACGCCGCCGATCATCGTCACCGTGCACGAGGACGGCGAGCTGACCGCGCGTGGCAAGGACAACGCCGGCAACGCGTTCGAGCGCAAGCTCGACAAGCGTGGCCTGATCGATTTCGTGCACCAGCGTCAGAATGAAAATCCGGACCAGCCGGTGGTGATTGCCGCCGACCGCTCCGTCAAGTACGAAGCCGTGCTCGACGTGATGTCCGTGTTGAAGGCCGATGGCGTCAAGCGCGTCGGCCTGATGGTGAAGTCCAAGTAAGCGCCTCAACGTCGCAACTCAAAGTGGCCAGCCTTTCGTCCCGTCATCCGCATCAACGGCCCGCGCGCGCGGTGGAAGCCGCCGCCTATCCGTACCAGCCAGTCAAGGAACGTGGCACGCTTCGCTCGTTCCTGCTGGCGCTGGTGATGCATCTGCTGCTCGGTATCGTGCTGTACTACGGTGTGCACTGGCAGAGCAGCACGCCGGTGGGAGCCGAGGCGGAGCTTTGGGAAGAGGTGCCGGACGTCGCGCCTGCACCACCGCCTCCGCCGCGCCCGGTGGAGCAGCCGCGTCCCACGCCGCCCGAGCCTGCCGTGCGCAGCAAGGTCGAGGAAGCGGCCGATATCGCCCTGGAACGCCAGAAGCGCAAGCAGGCCGAAGAGGCCGCCGAGCGCGAAGCGGCGAAGCAGGAGGCCGCGCGCAAGGAGCAGGAGCGCAAGGACCAGGCGAAAAAGGAACAGGAAAAGAAAGACCAGGAAAAGAAGGAAGCCCAGCGCAAGGAAGACCTGCGTCAGCAGCAACTCGAGGCGCAGCACAAGGAAGACGCGAAGAAAAAGGCCGACCAGGAACGCAAGGAAGCCGCGGACGCCAAGGCGAAGGCAGAGGCTGATCAGAAGGCGAAGGCCAAGGCTGACGCGGATGCCAAGGCGAAGGCCGATGCCGAGCAGAAAGCCAAGGCGAAGGCCGACGCCGATGCCAAGGCCAAGCGTGACGCCGCGGCCAACGCCCAGCGCAAGAGCGAACTGGCCCGCTTGCAGGCAATGGCAGGTGGCGGCGTTTCGTCCGGCGGTGGAGTCGGCAGCGCCGCGGGTTCGGGCGCCGGATCGGGAGGCAAGGCTTCTCCGGGCTACGCCGACCGCGTGCGTCGCCTCGTGAAGCCCAACATCATTTTTGGTGGCGATGTCGAGGGCAATCCTGCAGCCGTGGTGTCGGTCTCGCTGGCGCCGGATGGTTCGCTGCTGTCGGCGCGGCTGACCAAGTCGAGCGGCAATTCGGACTGGGACAACGCCGTGCTGCGTGCAGTGCACCGCTCCGACCCGCTGCCGCGCGATGAGGACGGCAAAGCACCCGCGAACTTCACGATTACGTTCAGGCCGAAGGGTTGAACGGCGAACCGTGTCGATAGCGCCATGTTTTGCAACATAATGCAACCTTCATCGTGGGCGTTAGGTCCCACCGCTACCATGAATGGTTGCCTGACGCGGCCGGCAGCGTGCAATACGTACGCTTGTGGGGCCATGCCAAGCCGCATGTCGCCCGTCTCGCCGTGTTTGCTGTGCCGCCGCAACGATGAAACCTGAAATCGACTGAGGAGCAGCATGCGAAAGCTTTGGGCCCCCAACTGGCTATCCCGACGCCAGAACGCCAATCCCACCCGCGACCAGAGCCGCCATGCCTTGATGGCGTGGCTGGCTGCGGCATTGATGTCGGCGGGCGCGGCGCACGCGCAACTGAACGTGGAGATCACCGGAGTTGGCTCGAACCAGTTCCCGGTAGCGACCGCCAACTTCCAGGGCGAGGCCCAGGCCCCGCAGAACCTGACCGCCATCATTCGCAGCGACCTGACGAACAGCGGACGCTTCCGCAACGTCGATCCCGCAGGTGCCACCGTGGCCGAATCGGCCCAGGTGGACCTGGGCAGCTGGAAGGCGAAGGGCGCCGACGCGTTCGTGGCCGGCAGCGTGACGCCGACCAGCAATGGCCAGTACGAGGTGCGTTTCCGCCTGTATGACACCGCCAAGGGGCAGAGCCTTGGCGGTCTGGCATTCACCGTCACGCAGGGCCAGCTCCGCGTGACCGCGCACAAGATCGCCGACTACATCTACGAGAAGCTGCTCGGCGAGCGCGGTGTGTTTGCCACGCGCCTGTCGTATGTGTCGAAGGTGGGCAATCGCTACCAGCTTCTGATCTCCGATTCGGATGGCCAGAACGCCCAGATCGCGCTGACCAGCACCGAACCGATCATCTCCCCCGCGTGGTCGCCCGATGGCCGCCGTGTGGCCTATGTCTCGTTCGAAGCCAGGAAACCGGTGGTCTACGTGCATGACCTGGCGACGGGCAAGCGTGTTGTGGTGTCGAATCAGAAGGGCAATAACAGCGCGCCGTCCTGGTCGCCCGATGGCCAGCACCTGGCCGTGTCGCTCTCCCGCGACGGCAACACGCAGATCTACCAGGTCAACGCCGATGGCTCAGGCCTGCGTCGCCTGACCCGCAGCAGCGCCATCGATACGGAGCCGCAGTTCTCCCCGGATGGCCGCAGCATTTATTTCACCAGCGATCGCGGCGGCGCGCCGCAGATCTACCGTATGCCGGCGTCTGGCGAGGAATCCGGCGCAGCGCAGCGCGTGACCTTCAAGGGCAGCTACAACGTCAGCCCGCGTATCTCGCCGGACGGCAAGTACCTGGCCTACATTTCGCGCAGCGGTGGCTTCAGGCTGCAACTACAGGACCTGTCGAACGGTGATGTGACGTCGCTCACCGATACGACCAACGATGAATCCCCGAGCTTCGCGGCCAACGGCAAGTACATTCTCTATGCCACCCGCGTGGGCGGCCGCTCCGTACTGGCGGCAGTCTCCACGGACGGACGCACCAAGCAGGTTCTGTCTCTCCAGTCCGGCGCTGTTCGAGAGCCGTCCTGGGGGCCTTTCATGCAGTAAAAAAGAGGAGTCTCTCGCCATGTCCCAAATGATGACCAAATCGCTCGCCATTGCTGCTCTGCTGGCTCTGGGCGCCTGCAGCTCGGGTGTGAAGCTCGACGACGCATCGAAGTCCGGCGCCGGCACCGGCGCGACCACCGACGCACGCAATGTGGCGCCGGTTGATGTTTCGCGTGACCCGCTGAACGACCCGAACGGCCCGCTGGCCAAGCGCAGCGTGTACTTCGATTTCGACAGCTACTCGGTGAAGCAGGACTACCAAGGCATGCTGCAAGCCCACTCGCAGTACCTGGGCAGCAACAAGAGCCGCAAGATCCTGATCCAGGGCAACACCGACGAGCGTGGCACCAGCGAGTACAACCTGGCACTGGGCCAGAAGCGTGCCGAAGCCGTGCGCCGTTCGCTGGCTGCGATGGGCGTGCCTGACTCGCAGATGGAAGCTGTGAGCCTGGGCAAGGAAAAGCCGAAGGCAACCGGGCACGATGATGCCTCGTGGGCCGAGAACCGTCGCGCCGATATCGTTTACTGATCCACGGATAATTCTTCATGAATGCTCGCGTTTCCACGCTGCTATGGCTGGCCGCTGTATCCGGCGGTGGCCTGCTGGCAGCCATTCCCGCGCACGCCGGCGTCTTTGACGACGACGAGGCGCGCCGTGCGGTGATCCAGATCCGGGACCAGTTCAACGGTTTCCAGGCCACGGCATCCCAGCGTATCGACCAGAACAGCCGGACCCTGCTCGACGCGCAGAACCAGCTCGAAGGTCTGCGCCAGGAGGTTGCCCGACTGCGCGGTCAGAATGAAGTGCTGCAAAACACGGTGGATACGCTGCAGAAGCAGCAGAAGGATTACTACGCTGACCTGGATGCGCGCCTGAAGAAATTCGAGCCGCAGCAGGTGACCGTGGAAGGGCGCGAGGGCATCGCCCAACCGACCGAGAAGCCGGAGTACGACGCAGCGCTGAAGCAGTTCCAGTCGGGCGACTTCAAGGGCGCGGGCAATGCCTTCTCGGCGTTTGCGAAGAAGTATCCGCAAAGCCCGTACTTGCCGCTGGCGCAGTTCTGGCTCGGCAATTCGCTCTACGCGCAGCGCGACTACAAGGGGTCGACCTACGTGCTGGATACCATGGTGAAGAACTTCCCGACGCACCCTAAGGCGCCGGACGCCATGATCGCCATCGCCAACAACCAGTTCGAATCTGGCCAGAAGGCCGCAGCCAAGAAGACACTGGAAGCCGTGGTGGCGAAATATCCGGGGACTGAAGGTGCCCAGGCCGCGAGCAACCGGCTGAAGACGCTGAAGTAACCGATACCGGTATGTAGTCCAGGAAAGGGTCCGCGCGAGCGGGCCTTTTTCTTTGGGCTGGCGCTTATCAATTGCCGTGGGATTCAGGCCATCAGCCGTGCCTGATCCTGCTGATCCGGCCACCGCGCTAAAATACGCGCTTCGCCCAATCCGGGCGTATTACAGCGCGCTTGTTCCGCGCGCAATCATCATGACCAAACGCGCCATCGTTCTGCTCTCCGGCGGCCTTGATTCCGCCACCGTCCTCGCCATGGCCAACGCGGCCGGCTTCGAAACCTATGCGCTGTCCATGCGCTATGGCCAGCGCCATTCATCCGAGCTTGAAGCGGCCAAACGCGTGGCGGCCGAACTCGGCGCGAAGCGCCACGAAATCATCGACCTCGACCTGCGCCGTTTCGGGGGGTCAGCTCTGACCGATGACGCGCTAGACGTGCCCACCGACGGCACCGCAGGCGGAATTCCGATCACTTACGTGCCGGCGCGCAATACGATTATGCTGTCGCTGGCGCTTGGCTGGGCCGAGGCAATTGGCGGACGCGACCTGTTTTTCGGCGCGAATGCCGTCGACTACTCCGGCTATCCGGACTGCCGGCCCGAATATGTCGCCGCCTATGAGGCGCTGGCCAACCTGGCTACGAAGGCTGGCGTAGAAGGCGATCGTTTTCACGTGCATGCGCCGATCATCGACATGACCAAGGCCGAGATCATTCTCGCGGGCGTGAAGCTCGGCGTCGACTACGGCTTGACCGTCTCGTGCTACAAGGCAGATGACGATGGCCGCGCGTGCGGCGTATGCGATTCGTGCCGGATTCGCCGGGCAGGGTTCGAGGCCGCCGGCGTGCCCGACCCGACCCGTTACCAGACCTCCAACTGATTGAAGAAGAGAGGGGCGCCGCCAGAGTGCCCCCTCCAGACAGAAATCCACGAGCCACCCCCGGTCCGACATGCCCGATATCGATATCCCAGCGCTTACGCGCACCGTGCTGCTGAGCACTTTCGTTCTGACCTTCCTGTTTGGCGCGATCCTGCAGCGCACGCATTTCTGCACGATGGGCGCCGTCTCCGACATCGTCAACATCGGTGACTGGAGCCGGATGCGTATGTGGATCATGGCCATTGGCGTGGCAATGATCGGCACTGGCGTACTGGCCTGGGCTGGCCTGATCGATCCGACCAAGACGATCTACACCTCGGCCAGGCTCGGCTGGCTGTCTGCGGCAGTGGGCGGCTTGATGTTCGGCTTCGGCATGGTGCTGGCGTCGGGCTGCGGCAGCAAGACGCTTGTACGGATTGGCGCCGGCAACCTGAAGTCGCTGGTGGTGTTCGTCTTCCTGGGGCTCTCGGCCTATATGACGTTGCGTGGCCTGTTCGGCGTGGTGCGAGTGAGCACGGTCGATACCGTGGCTGTCACACTGCCGGCGACGCAGGATCTGCCGTCGCTTATCGCGCATGGCACCGGCCTGGCGCGCGGCACGTTGCAACTGGCGCTGGGTGTGGTGATCGGCGCCGTGCTGGTTATCTGGGCGCTGCTCGGCAACGGCTTTCGCACGTTCGACAACCTGCTGGGCGGGCTGGCGGTTGGGTTGATCATCGTCGGCATGTGGTATGTATCGGGCCATATCGGCTATGTGTCCGAGGACCCGAACACGCTCGAGGAACTGTTCGTGGCCAGCAACAGCGGTCGCATGGAAAGCCTGAGCTTCGTGGCGCCGTATGCGTACACCCTGGACTGGCTGATGATGTTCAGCGACAAGAGCAAGGTGCTGACGATCGGCATTGTCAGCGTGTTCGGCGTAATCGCTGGCGCGGCAGCCTATGCGTTGGCCTCGCGCACGTTCCGCTGGGAGGGATTCGGCAATGCCGAGGACGTGGCCAACCATATGGTCGGAGGCATCCTGATGGGGGCAGGCGGCGTCACGGCGCTGGGCTGCACCGTGGGGCAGGGGCTGTCGGGTGTGTCGACGCTGGCAGTCGGCTCGTTCATCGCTTTCGCCGCGATCATCGTCGGGGCAGTGCTGGCGTTCAAGTACCAGATCTGGCGGCTCGAACGCATGGCCTAAAGCGCCGGGCGAGCCGTCATGCTTGACAGTCAGTAGGAGTATCCCTATAATCGCCGATTCAGTTTTTGCGGGTCGTTAGCTCAGTCGGTAGAGCAGCGGACTTTTAATCCGTTGGTCGCGTGTTCGAGTCACGCACGACCCACCAGTATTACGAAGGGCCTGTGGCGAAAGTCACAGGCCCTTTTTGTTTTTATACCCCCGCAATGGGGGGTAATTAATCGGGCTCCCTGTGCTACGTGTTCTCCATCTCATAAGTACAGATTGCAGGGCGACGCCCTGAGTACAGTGAATACGATGGCCGTCCCGGTTATTCTCCGGCATCGTTTGATGGTCGATAAAACGTAATTTCCAGGTCGGGAACGGCTTGACATCAAGATAATCCATGACGAGGAGCGGACTCGCTCCAGAGCGGCTGTGGCCTATTCTCCATCGCTGTGTCCAATGTCGCCATTTCTTAGCGAATATTCCGCCGGTACATTGGCCATTTATGCGGATTTAGTCCATAATAATCAATGACTTAAATAATGATGAGCGCTCTGGTTGTTCATCTGTTCCCCCGTAAAGGTGCGCGCAATACCCTCATTATAAATTCGCATTATCGCCGGTATTGCCTGATGTCCCTTGGTAATCAGTGGCAGCGTCGGAATTCATTGCCTGAATTTCGTTGATTCATCAACATAATCGCAAATCGCGATCACTGCCATGTATGCGGAAGAGAGGTGTCAAGCCTCATATGGGGGATATGTCAAATTGTCAGTTTTTGTTGCACTTTAATCAATTCGTGCATTAGCATTGCGGCCGTTGTCGTAGTGGATATAGCCATCAAGTCTCGGATCGTTCAGGAAACTTGAGGAATGGGGAAGGTGCTTGGGACAGTCCTGTCTAGACAGGACTGTCGTGTGCATTGGAAAAAGCGATTGGAAGTCCGTAGTCTTTGCCGGTCAGGCAGGCTGCTGCCATGGCCAAATGAAGTAGGCACGTCAAAAGGAGCGCGCTGCTCCTTGCTGGAGCCTGCCTGCCATTCTAGGCGTGGCCAGGACCGGCTCCTGTCTGTTCCTCCGTTCTCTCACCCGGTTTCTGATCATCAGCCTTCGCGCGCTTTCTGCTGCGATGGGCGCGTCCTGTGCCGACCTCCTCGTCCCCGGGGAGTCAGGCGTCCGCTCGGCGTTGCTTCGCCTTTGGTGAAGCCGCATCACTGGTGAACACAACACAAAAATACGAACAATGAACCGGACATCGGTCCGCACCGACTTCTCCGTTGCTTTTTCCGTCTGGCAGGCGCTGTTCCTGCGCGAGGCGAACGGCCGCCTGGCGGCTGGTCGTTCCGCGTGGCTGTGGATCCTGCTCGAACCGGCGGCACACCTCGTTTTTCTGATGGTGGTGATCGGCGTGCTGAGACATGCCGTGGTTCGGGGCGCCAATATCGAGGTGTTCGTGCTGGTTGGTGTGTGGAGCTTTTTCCTGGTGCGGAATATCGCGCAGCGCGGCATGGATGCGATTCAGGCGAACGCTGCGCTGTTCTCCTACCGGCAGGTGCGGCCCGTGGACACTGTGCTGGTGCGCGCCGCTGTCGAGGCATTCCTGTACCTCATCGTTGGCGCGATTCTGTTGACTGCGCTGGCGCTGTTCGACATCGACATACGGCCCTCGAATCCGTTGCTGGTCATCGGTGCGGGTGGCCTGCTCTGGACGTTCGGACTCGGTCTCGGGCTGATTCTCTCGGTGGTCGAGACGCTATTGCCCGAGGTCGGCAAGATCGTCCGGCTTCTGTTCACGCCGCTATATTTCCTGTCCGCCGTCATGTACTCGGTGTCGAACCTGCCGCAAGGCGGGATGCGTGACACGGTGCTCGCCAATCCGATCACGCATGGCGTGGAAGCAATGCGCATTGGATGGTTCGCCGCGTATCACGGCGCAACACAGATCAGTCTGGGTTACCTGGGCTTTTGTGCTTTGTCGACGATGTTCCTGGGGCTGGCCTTGCACGTGCGATACGCGACAAGGCTGACGGCGCAATGATCGAGGTCTCCGACGTTCACAAGCGCTATCGCACCTCACATGGCTCGAAGTGGGTGCTCAAGGGCGTGTCGCTCAAGATCGCCCGGCATAGCCGGGTGGCGCTGATCGGTGCTAACGGCGCGGGCAAATCGACGCTGCTGCGCCTGGTGGGCGGCATCGATCAGCCAAACGGCGGAAAGATTGTCCGCAATTGCCGCGTGTCCTGGCCGCTTGGGTTGAGTGGTGGATTCCAGGGGTCGCTCAGCGGACGGCAGAACACCAAGTTCGTCTGCCGCATTCACGGCGTCAGGGACGAACTGAACGAGAAGCTTGAGTTCGTGCGCGAGTTCTCCGAACTCAACGACGCCTTTGATGACCCGGTGAAGACCTACTCGTCGGGTATGCGGTCGCGACTCGCCTTCGCGCTGTCGCTCGCTTTCGACTTCGACACCTATCTGGTCGACGAACTGACGTCGGTGGGCGACGCGGCGTTCAAGCGCAAGTCCCAGAAGGCCTTCGAGGACCTTGTCGGGCGAGCGGGCCTGGTCATGGTTTCGCACAGCGAATCCACGTTGAAAAATTTCTGCCAATCGGCGGTCTGGCTGCATCAGGGCCGCGCGCATTGGTTCGATTCCGTCGAGGAGGCTCTGCGGGAGTACAGGGGAAGTATTTCGGGATGATGAAGACGATTACGTCGGGCGCGGTCGGCCAGGTTGGCCGCATTACGCGCCTGAACCGCATTTGGCAGTTGGCCTTCGGCGCCTGCCTGTTGGCTGTTGTGTACTGGAGCGTAATTGCCTCCGACCGCTATGTGTCTGAAGCGCGCGTCGTGGTGGAGCGCAGCGATGGCGTGGGCGCTAGCGCTTCTGACTTCACGTCGCTGTTGACCGGCACGTCCTCCGCGCCGCAGGACCTGTTGTTGCTGCGCGAATACCTGCTCTCCGTGGACATGCTCAAGAAGCTGGACGCGCGTCTCGGCCTGCGCAAGCACTACGCGGATAGCCATCGTGACCCGTTGTCGCGGCTGTGGTTTGAGGATGCTTCGCTGGAGCGCTTTCATGATTACTACCTTAAACGCGTGAGCGTCGATTACGATGACTTCGCGCGCGTGTTGGTGATCCGGGTCGAGGGCTTCAGCGCTGACATGGCCCACGACATCGCCCAGGAACTGGTGTCCGAAGGCGAGCGCTTCATGAACGAGATGACCCATCGCATCGCCAGCGAGCAGGTGGTCTACATCGAGAAACAGGTGCACGACCAGGGCGAGCGGCTGAAAGCGGCGCGTCAGGCGCTGGTGGCCTACCAGAACGCCAACGGTCTGGTGTCGCCGCGTGGCGAAGTCGAAAGCCTCTCCGGCGTGGTGGCAAACGCGGAAGCCACGCTTGCCGAGCTCAACGTCAAGCGGAACTCCCTCAAGGAAATCTACACGGCACAGTCGCCGACCATCCAGCACCTGGATGCGCAGATCGCCGCCGTGGAGCGGCAGATTGCCGAGCAGCATGGCCGGATGGTGTCGACCAAGGGACGTGGCCTGAACCGCGTGGTCGAAGAGCACGATCGCCTGCAGGCGGCAGCCGAATTCGCGTTCGACATCTACAAGACGGCCATCGGCGCCCTTGAAAAGGCGCGTATCGAAGCTACCCGCAAACTCAAGAACGTTGCCGTGGTGCAGAGCCCGACCCGGCCGGAGTACCCGCTCCAGCCCCGACGGCTCTACAACATTGTGGTGTTCGTGCTGGCGACCTCAATGCTGGCAGGTGTAGTGCAACTGCTGAGCGCCATCATCCGCGACCACCGAGACTGACATGCTCAGAAGAATCATCGCCACTGGCGCGGTTGCCGCCAGCCTCGCAATCATGCCGGTACACGCGCAGACTTCGTCGCGCTCGCTCGGTGTCGGACAAATGGAATACGCCGCCCTGGCAGCGCAAGGTGGCACGTTGCTGACAGGAATGCCGGTCAGCGGCGGCGTGCCTGCGGTGCCTGCCGCCGCGCCGGTGGTGCCCGCCCGCCTGGACACGGCAGCGCCGGCCAACGCGCCGCAGAACAATGACTACGCGGCCAATATGGCGAGCGACGCCTTTGGCGCGCAACTGTTCACGGGGGCGTTCAGTCGAGACAGCTCGGCGCTCTTCAATCCAAGCCATGTGATTTCGGTCGGGGACCGCATCCAGCTGCGCATGTGGAACGGCTACAACCTTGACACCGTGCTTGTGGTGGATGCCGGCGGCAACATCCTGCTGCCCGAGGTTGGCCCCTTCCACGTCCAGGGCACGACCAACGGCAACCTGCAGACCGCCGTCGGCAATGCACTGCGCCGCGCGTTTGCCAGCAAGGTATCGATCTACGCCAGCCTGCTGGCCGCGCAGCCGGTGCGGGTGTACGTGACCGGCGCCGTGCGTCGCCCTGGCATGTACGACGGCACATCGAGCGACAGCGTGCTGCGCTATCTCGATCAGGCGGGCGGCATCGACCCGGATCGTGGATCGTTCCTGGACGTTGCGATCAAGCGGGCCAACCAGACGCTGGACGTCGTGAATCTCTACGACTTCCTGCTCAAGGGGGACCTCACGGCACGGCAACTCAACAACGGCGACGTGATCTTCGTGCAGGCCCGCAAGAAAACCGTAAAGGTGAGCGGCTTGGCCGAGAACGCAAAGCGCTTCGAGTTCATGGGCGATATCGCCCGTCTCGACCAGTTCGTTCGGCTAGCCAGGCCCTTGCCGTCGGCCACCAACGTGCGGGTGGTCCGCAATACCGGAACGGTGAAGAACGTCGAGTACTTCCGGATCTCCGAAGGTCATCAGATCGTGCTGCATGACGGCGACGAGATTGATTTCACAGCCGACAAACGTCCCGGCACGATCACGGTGCGCGTCGAGGGGGAGCACACTGGCCCGCAAGAGTTCGTGTTGCCCTATGGCAGCCGCATGGGGCAACTGCTGAAGCAGGTGCAATTCACGCCGGAATCGGATGCCGCAAGCATTCAGCTGTTCCGTCTGAGCGTGAAGGATCGCCAGCAGACATTGCTGGCCACCACCCTGAAGAGCCTGGAGTCGAGCGTGCTGACCGCCCGTTCGGGCACCGCCGAAGAGGCCCAACTGCGCAAGGAAGAAGCCGCGCTGGTGCTGCAGTGGGTGGAACGCGCCAAGAAGATTGAAGCGTCCGGCCAGACCCTGATCTCGAAATCCGCCGCGCGGGATGACCTGTTGCTTGAAAACGGCGACGTCCTGCGTGTGCCGGTCAAGGATGGGCTCGTGCTGGTGAGCGGGGAAGTGCTCTTCCCGAACGCCATCGCCTTCGACGGGCGCATGGATCTGGACGACCTGATTCAACAGGCTGGCGGCTTCTCACAGAACGCCGATACGTCGCGAATCATCATCGCGCATCGCGACGGCAGTTTCTCGGACGGCAAGAAGGACGGCACAGTTTATCCGGGCGATGAAATCATGGTGTTGCCGAAAATCGATTTCAAGACGCGCCAGTTCGCCAAGGACGTGTTCCAGATTCTTTATCAGATTGCGATTAGTGCCAAGGTGGTTCTGGGTTTGTAGCAATTGAACGCATAAATTGAAATTTAAGGGACTTGAATAAATGCTCAGCAATATGAATTCAATTGATACGCCAGATTTCTCTGTCGACGTAATTATTGCGGTTCGTTCCAGGGATGAATATGACGTCATCGAACGGCTTCGGTGGCGAACGACTTATCGACTTCCTGGAAATATCAGGTTCTTGGTCGTCGACTACGGATCGAGCCCGGAAGAGAGCGCAAAGATTAGCGAAGTATGCCGGAATGGTGGCTTCACGTACATTTACGTTGATGCGCGAGGTGAAATCTGGAATGCATCGGAGGCACGAAACGCGGCAATTCTGGAATCCACGGCTGAATATCTTCTGTTCGAAGACGTTGATCTTGTGAATCACGTGGATTTCTATAACTGGCTAAATATTCAGATCAAGTCTCTCATTATTAAGGGCGGTTGGCCATTCATCGTTGCGCCGGTGTCTTACCTGACTCAGGAGGCTGCTGAATCCTTCTCCGGTGCTGCATTTGATGATGAAACCTATGCAGATCTGACGACGGAGATCAACGATCCTGATTCGACGGTTATCGAATTTCATGCACCAGTGTCGTCGTATATGCTCTGCCGTCGTCAGGATGTCATCAGTATCGGCGGCCACGATCCAGCATTCGAAGGCTGGGGGCTCGAGGATTCTGATTTCGCTTTGAAGTTGCTGAGGGCAACTGAGACTCAGAAGCCAAGAGAGTTCTATCGTCTCGATACCCGAAAATATAGCGATCAGGTCCAGTGGCGTGGCTGGCGGGCGCTTTTTCGTGTGTACGGCGATCTCCTCGCAAACAAGGGCATCTACTCCTTTCATATCTGGCATCCGATTGCATCCCATCGATCCGTAGCTGTTCGGGAGCGAAATCTCAAGATTTTCAAGCATAACTCGCAATTGTACGGAGATCAGAAGTTCACGCCCACGCCGCTTTGGAACAGCAAGAAGCCGACGCATCTCTTCTTGGGCAAGAATCCGCACTCCTTCAATACCGCGGTCTTTGAAGTCTTCAATAATCCTTTACTTATTGAAGAGCATGATATCGAACCACGCAATGTAGGAGAGTTGATCGAAAAATATTCAATCGAATCGATCATCTTCAACAATCCTTATGCAACACCCAGACGCCAGGCGATTTACGAGAAATGTAAAGAGCTTGGGGTAGCAACATATGTGGTGGAACGTGGTGCGCTTCCCTGGTCAATCTATATTGATCGGCACGGGTTCTGTGCGGAAAGCACGGCATATCAGGAGTCGAACTGGCCGGTAGATCTGTCGGACGAAAGGCGCGCCAATACCATTGACTATATTAGTTCGCTCAAGATCGAGGGCGTTGCCTTGGAGCCGCAGTCCAATATGATTGGTGGCAAGAATCTGAAGCGAACACTGTTCGGGGAGTCCATTGAGACGAAGATACTCTTTGTCGCAATGCAGTCCCCTAGCGACACAACGACGAACTTCTTCTGCGGTCAGATTAAAACCTATCAGGACTTCGTAAATGAGGTTCGATTGTTGCCAGAATTTCTGGGTCCCGAGTGGCGTGTTGTCTACAAAAATCACCCCCTTACTCTGGACAAAGAGAAATTCGCTGGTGCCGTAAATGTGGACGATTACCATATTGGCGATATCCTGGAAATGGCGGATGCGGTCACCCTCATTAATAGTGGTGTGGGTGTGCTATCGGCTGCTTATGGAAAGCCAGTGTTCTATTTTGGTGAGGCCTTCTACGCCTGCGATGGCCTAAATGCTCACGTCGCGTCCGCGATGGATCTTGCCGGGAAGATCAGTGAATTCAAGACAGTGGATTCCGAGAAAATGATCCGATTCTTCTCGTACCTGATCCACGATTTCTATTCTTTTGCAAAATGGGAAAGAAAGGAGCGGAAGCACACGGATAAAGCAAAGTTGTCCATTTCCGAGAACATCAAATATGAAGTGGTCAGGGTTCCTGGCCGAGCTGAGTCGATCGTACGTTCGCGAAAGATCGTCGACCTTCAGAGAAGCATGCTGTTCGACCGCTATCGTCTCGACGAGTACATGTCGAGGCAGGCACCTGTGTCGAGAAGTGCAGTAAATGCTGCATCCGAGAAGTCAGCAGTACCAATCGTCGTGGCAAGAACTGAAATTCGACCTAAAACGCAGGGGTCGGCGTTCGGGCGGAAATGGAGAAAACTGGTGCGCGATCCGAAGTTGTTTATCGCTGATGCACTCCTGAAGCGGCGAGCCTCGCAATAAGTCTCCTATCGCATCGGTGAGCGCGATTGTGCTTGCTCGTCCTTTGCCGACTTACGAATTCAAGGCACTCGAATTTGGAGAGTGATCCTTTGAGCGTGAAGAAGCGTTGGCAATGGCATACCCCGAATCCACGGAGAATCTGATGCTCGATATCGACAATATTCAAAACACCGCCCCGTTCACCCTCTTCGGCGGCATCAACGTTCTCGAATCGCGCGATCTCGCCATGCGGGCGTGCGAGGAATACGTGCGCGTGACGCAGAAGCTCGGCATTCCCTACGTTTTCAAGGCCAGCTTCGACAAGGCCAACCGTTCCTCGATCCATTCCTATCGAGGGCCTGGGCTGGAAGAGGGCATGAAGATCTTCGAGGCGGTCAAGGCGGCGTTCGGGGTACCGGTGATCACCGATGTCCATGAGCCGTGGCAAGCGGCCCCGGTGGCCGAGGTGGTTGACGTGCTCCAGTTGCCGGCGTTCCTGGCGCGGCAGACCGATCTTGTCGTCGCGCTGGCCAAGACGGGCAAGCCGATCAACATCAAGAAGCCGCAGTTCCTGAGCCCGTCGCAAATCCTGAACATCGTCGAGAAGTTCAAGGAGGCGGGTAACGATCAGTTGATGCTGTGCGACCGCGGCACCTGTTTCGGCTATGACAACCTCGTGGTTGACATGCTTGGCTTTGGCGTCATGAAGCGCGTGACGAACAACTTGCCGATCATCTTCGACGTGACACACGCGCTGCAGCAGCGCGATCCGGGCGGTGCGGCGTCGGGCGGCCGGCGGCAGCAGGTGGTGGATCTGGCGCGCGCCGGCATGGCGGTGGGTCTTGCGGGTCTGTTCCTGGAAGCGCATCCGGACCCGGACAACGCCAAGTGCGATGGTCCGAGCGCGTTGCCGCTGGACAAGCTGGAGCCGTTCCTCGCGCAGATCAAGGCGGTGGATGACCTCGTCAAGTCGTTCACGCCACTGGTCATCGACTGAAGCCGCCGTCGGGATGACAGAGGCTGGAACTCCGGCATGAAGGGGCCGGCTGTAGTCGCGTGAGCAGAGCAAAGACAAACAGCACAAGTACAAGCAACACAAATACAAGCAGAACAAAGAAGAGCAGGAGTAGAAGTCATGGAAGGGGTCATCTCGCTGGCACGCAATGTTGTTGCCACGGAGATTCAGGCGCTGGATCGCATGTCCAGTCGCATCGGTGCGGCGTTCGAAGCCGCCATCGACATCGTGTTGGGCGCACGCGGCCGCGTGGTCGTGGTGGGCATGGGCAAATCTGGACTGATCGGGAAGAAGATCGCGGCGACGATGGCATCGACGGGTACGCCGGCATTCTCGGTGCATCCGGGTGAAGCGTTCCACGGTGATCTCGGCATGATCAAGCCGATCGACGTGGTGTTGATGATCTCGAACAGCGGCGAAACCGAGGAACTGATTCGTATCCTGCCGTTCCTCGAGTATCAGAAGAATCCTGTGATCGCCATGACAGGGCGTCCGGATTCGACGCTCGGACGACACGCGGACGTCGTGCTCGACGTTTCAGTCGAAAAAGAGGCCTGCAACAACAACCTGGCGCCAACCAGTTCGACGACGGCGGCGCTGGTCATGGGCGATGCGCTGGCCGTGGTGCTCTCGATGAAGCGCAACTTCCAGCCCGAGGACTTCGCGCGGTTCCATCCGGGCGGTAGTCTGGGGCGCCGATTACTGACGCGCGTGGCCGATGTCATGCACAAGGAGAACCTCCCGGTCTGCGCTGCCGACGCGACGTTCCGCGACGTGGTGCATGTGGTCAACCGTGGCCGTCTGGGT
The DNA here is from genome assembly GCF_059492215.1 of Cupriavidus sp. HY129. Classification (NCBI taxonomy): domain Bacteria; kingdom Pseudomonadati; phylum Pseudomonadota; class Betaproteobacteria; order Burkholderiales; family Burkholderiaceae; genus Cupriavidus; species Cupriavidus sp. HY129. The sequence goes on along the minus strand of NZ_CP083254.1, from coordinate 2,636,490 downwards.
ATGGCGCTCGTGATGCAGGGTGAAGCGTTGCTGGGCATCATTACCGATGGCGATATCCGCCGTGCGTTCGATTCCGATCGTGACTACCGGTCGATCCTGGCCAGGGACATCATGTCCGTCGATCCGAAGGTGGCGTCGCCTGATGAGCGCTTCGCGGACGCCGAGGCGCGCATACATGCCGCACGCATCGGTGGTCTGGTGGTGAAGAACGATGTGGGCCGCGTGGTCGGCATTCTTCAGATCCACGACCTTGGCGCCGATGAGCCGGCCGTGTGACGGTGCCATCGGTATCCTTTCCCGCGGGATACTTGGCATCGAGCATCTGCAGACGCTGCTGGGCGAGAACGTAGTCATGGTTTCGTCCGTGCGGCGCACGGCTGAGGGGCTGACAGGCGTTGCCGCCTGGGGGCGGCGTCCGACCGCGCGCAAGGCGTGGGCGTTCGCGCGCGCGCGCGGCATCGAACGCATGCTCTGCCTTGAAGATGGTTTCCTCCGCTCGATGCATCCCGGTGCTTCGTCGCCGACCTGCTCGCTCGTGGTCGACGACCTCGGCATCTTCTATGACGCCACGACGCCGTCACGTCTGGAGTCGATGATCGCCGCGCCGCTTTCCGCGGAGGAAAACGAACGTGCGCTGCGATTGATCGCGCAATGGCGTGCGGCTGGGGTATCGAAGTACAACTACGCTCCGGACCCGACGCAATTGGCTGATACGACGGATACGCCCTATGTGCTCGTGATCGACCAGACTGCGAACGATGCCTCCGTGCAATACGGTCTTGCGGATGCGGAGAGCTTTCAGACGATGCTCGGTGCCGCGATGCGGCTGTATCCCGGCTGCAAGGTTGTGGTCAAGGAGCACCCGGAGGTCAAGTTGGGGCGCAAGCAGGGCTATGTCGGCGCCATGCTCGATCGTGGCGAGTATCGGGACGTGCTGCGTCTGCAGGAAGATGTTCATGTCGTCCCGCTGCTTCGGCAGGCAACCGCCGTGTTCGTGGTCACGTCGCAGGTGGGCTTCGAGGCCTTGCTGCACGGCAAGCCGGTGCACACGTTCGGCATGCCGTTCTATGCGGGATGGGGACTGACGCAGGACGCCCTGCGCGCGCCAGAGCGCCGAATCCCGGTTTCCCTGCCGCAACTGGCCTTTGCCGCGCTGGTGCGCTACACGCGATATGTATCGCCGCACACCGGGCAGCGTTGCGATGTGGAGGACGCGATCGAGTATCTGGCACTTCAGCGTCGCACGCGGCAACAGTTGCCCGCACATGTGCACGCCATCGGCTTCTCCCGATGGAAGCGTCCCATCCTCCGGCAATTCCTCCAGGGTCACACCGTTCGCTTTCATCGCCGTGAACGCACGATTCCGCCACAGGCGACCGTGCTGCGCTGGGGCAGGGGACAACTGCCTTGCCCGCGTGCGGACTGGTCCGTCGTCACGGTCGAGGACGGATTCCTCCGTTCCGTTGGCCTGGGCGCGCAACTCGTGCGTCCGGTGTCATGGGTGTTCGACGACGTCGGCATCTACTACGACGCGACGCAGCCCTCGGTGCTGGAGCGGTTGCTGGCGGAGACGTCGTTCGATGCCGCAACGCTGGCGCGCGCGGCACGGCTACGCGACGCCATCGTGCGGACTGGCATCACCAAGTACAACGTCGGCGGTGGCACGTGGCAACGGCCCGCGCACGTGGGGGACGTTGTGCTGGTGGTGGGGCAGGTGGAAAGCGACGCATCGCTGCGTTTCGGCGCGCCGGGCATTCACACCAATCGGGCGTTGCTTGAAGCGGCCCGTCGGGAAGCGCCGGATGCCTACATCGTCTACAAGCCTCATCCGGATGTGATGGCGGGCCTTCGCGGCAGCCGCGATGCGGAGTTGGGGCTTGGCACGCTGTGCGACGAGCTGGTGTCCGACTATCCCATGCACCAGTTGATCGAGTCAGTGGACAGGCTGCATGTCCTCACCTCGCTTGCCGGATTCGAGGCGCTGCTGCGTGGCAAGCCGGTGACCACGCATGGGATGCCGTTCTACGCGGGATGGGGCCTGACCGATGATCGCTGCGTCAATCCGCGCCGTCAGCGCGTCTTGACGCTGGAAGCACTGGTTGCGGGTGCGCTGATTCTGTATCCGCGCTACGTGTCGCGCTACCCGGGTGCAGGCTTTGCATCGCCGGAGCAGGTGATCGCGGACCTGCTGACATGGAAGCACGAACGCCAGAGGACCGGTGGGCGGCTACTGCGAACGCTCATGCAGCCGCTTTTGCGGCGATGGGCGAGACCAGCGGCCAGGGGGCTCGCCAATCCAAGACCCGACTGACGGGCGACGATCCAGAAAACAAGAACATACCAGTTACCACAAGAATTCGAGGCGAGCATGATTTCGTCATTGGACGGGAAGTCCGCAATCTACGGAAGAGAACCAGCCGTCGTGCCGCAGCAAGGGGGCAGCGTTGCCTCCGAGCTTCAGCGCGTCGGCGGGGGCGCGCCGTTTGACCGGCTGGCTTGCTATCGCCGCGTGTTATTGCTCCAGGGGCCGAATGGTCCGTTCTTCGCGCGCCTGCGTGATTACCTGACTGGCCGTGGCAGTCAGGTGGTGAAGGTGAACTTCAATGGTGGCGACGATCTTTTCTATCGCAGTGGCGATATCGTGCGCTTCACCGATCCGATGGTGATCTGGGAGGCTACGCTGCGCCGGCTGCTGGCCGAACGTCGAATCGAAGCCATCGTCGTGTTCGGCTCCGGTCGTCGACAGCATCGCATCGCCGCTCGCGTGGCCCAGTCCCTTGGGATGCCATTCTGGGTGTTCGAGGAAGGCTACGTGCGTCCGGACTACATCACGCTGGAGCGGGGAGGCGTCAATGCCGATTCACCGCTGTCCGCCGTCACGATGGAAGAGCTTCCCGCCACGACGCTGCCGACCAGGCCGCGTCGGTTCGCACATGCGTTCCGCAACATGGCGCTGTACTCCTTCTGGTATTTCGTCGGCGGTATGCTCGGCGCGCGCCGCTACCCGGACTATCGGCATCACAAGCCGTTCGGCTTGCATGAACTGGCGTTATGGACGCGTGCGTGGTACCGGAAGCACGCCTACCGGTGGCAGGAGCGTGGCGTTCGCCAGCGCTTGCTGAATAGCGATCATCCGCATTTCTTCATGGTCGCCCTGCAGGTTCACAACGACAGTCAGATCCGCGTGCACAGCCCGTGGCGGCGCATGGAAGAGTTCATCGAGTGGACCATTCAATCGTTTTCCGCGGATGCGCCTGCCGATAGCCTGCTGGTGGTGAAGCATCACCCGATGGACCGCGGGCATACCGACTACGGCAAGGTGGTCGCGGCATCCGCAGTGCAGTATGGCGTGACCGACCGCGTCGTGTATATCCACGATGCGCATCTGCCGTCGTTGCTGCATCGCTGCCTGGGTCTGGTCACAGTCAACTCCACCAGCGGGCTGCAGGCGCTGTTCCATCGCGTGCCCGTCATTGCGCTGGGACGCTGCTTTTATGCCAAGCGCGGCCTGACGTTCCAGGGTTCCCTGGGTGCCTTCTGGAATAACCCCGGTGCAGTGGATATGAGCGTCTTCACGCGCTTCCGCAACTACCTGGTGCGCAATTCACAGATCAATTCGTCGTTCTATGCGGACGATGCGCTGCTGCCCGCACTGGAGAACAAGCGTTGGCGACTAGCCGCATCGGCACCGGCCCGTATCGTCTGCATGACGATGCTGATTCTGGCGGACGCCTACAGCGGCCGCCCCTGGGATATCACGACCACGATCAGTTTCGTTGCGGAGCTGGTGGTTGGATGACGAGCGCGATACCGATCATCGAGATTCAATGTTTGTCATATGAGAGAACGCATCGCTGGATTCCTGCTGATGACTTTTATCGTGCCGCTCGCGGTTGTTGGCTATCTGCTGATCGTCTATGTCGGATTCTTCGGCAAGACGGAGCGTGGCCGCGCTGGCGTGAGGGCGCTCGATCAGTTCGTCAATGCCACGCTGTTCAACGGCTATGCATGGGAGTCGGTATCGTCCCACGCCTGGCGCGCGCAGCATCGCTGGTGGGCTCGCGCCATCATCTGGGTCACCGATCTTTTTCAGAAGGACCATTGTCGGCGTGCCAACAAGCGCGAGCAGGCCGTGGTGGATCTGGTACTGAAGAAGAAGCTGCATGAGCGGACGCAATGAACCAGACGACCAAAGCGAAACATACCGCGTCGGCAACGATTCCGAAGGATGTCACGCGCCGCAAGGTGTATTACGTCGCCGGCTTCGACCCACGTGGCGCTGGCTACTATCACCGCCTGTATCGCGAAGAGTCGGCCAAGCAGGCCGCGCATCATGATGGGGCGTCGATCTCGGTGGGCCAACGTGCGAAGCTCGATCCTCTGGTTAGCGCCTGGAATGTGGATAGCCGTTGGGACGGGCACGACGTGGAGACGACCTACCACTACCTGCACTGGGACGATCTGGTGCGCCGCCACTGGCAGGGGAGCCTGCTGCGCGTGATCATGGCGGCGGTACGGGACTACGGGTACTACATCCGCTGCGGCGCGCTGGGCCGGCTGAAGAAAACGTTTCGCGGGCCGTTCTTCAGCGCGGTGTATCCAATGGCTTATCTTGCTCTGTTGTTATTGCTCGCGATCGCTTGCGGCGTCGGCGTCGGCAGCTTGCTTGGTGTGATAGGACTTGCATCCGGATGGGCGTGGGCGGGTGGCATTGCCGCCGGCGCGGCGCTGGGCGCGGGCGGCATCGCGCTGGCCAACCGGCTGGCGGTGTTCTGGCTATTGCGGACCTACTGCTTCGTGCAGGCATGGGGGGCGCGGGAACCCATCGACGTCATGGCAAGAGTGGATGCGCTGGCCGAATGGATTCGTCTGGACCAGCAAGCGTCACCGTCGGACGAGGTCCTGCTTGTGGGCCACAGCGTCGGGTCGATCCTGGCGGTATCCATCGCGGCGCGGCTGACGGCGCTGTTGTCGGACGAACAACGCGGCAGGATCACGCTTGTCACGCTGGGGCAGTGCATTCCGCTGCTGAGCCTGATGCCGACGGCGAAGCCGTTCCACCACGATCTGGGTCGCCTTGCCGACGAGCGGGCGATGTCGTGGCTCGACATGAATGCCAGGGCAGACGCCCTGTGCTTCTCGCAGGCGAATCCGCTCGATGTCTCGGGCATCCGCGGCGGTGGCCGTCCAACTGCCCAGGTGGTGCGCCCGTTCAAGATGTTCGACAAGCGTACCTATGCGCGGATGAAGCTCAATCGTCAGCGCATGCATTTTCAGTACCTGATGGCGAGCGCGTTGCCGAACGAGTACGACTACTTTCGCATGACGGCTGGTCCTAGCCGCATCCAACCATTCTGACTTTCTGAAGCTGAACCCGACGTCATGAGTTTCCAGCCGCCGTATCCCAAGCCGCATGTGCGCAAGAGTTCGTTCATTCTGCGTTTCCTGCGTGGCTGGAATTCGTGGATCGATGTGCTCTTCGAGCGCAGCTACTCGATGAAGATGGGCAAGATATCCCAGCCCGGCATGGATATCTTCATGGTCAACGATGCTGACTGGGTGCGCCGCATTTTGGGCGATACCCACCAGTATCCCAAGCACGAGCTGATGCAACGGGCATTGGAACCGCTGCTGGGGTCAAGCATTTTCACGACCAACGGCGATGAGTGGGAACGCCAGCGCCGACTGGTGGAGCCGGCGTTCGCGCAGGCCCGTCTGAAGCTGGTGTTCTCGCTGATGGCGGACGCGGCGGCGTCGATGCTGCAGCGTCTGGACGCGGTGGCGGACGGGCGCAGCCATGAAGTCGATGGCGAGATGAGCTACGTTACCGCCGACATCATCTTTCGCACGATCCTTTCCGACAATCTCGAGGCCTCCACGGCGCAGGAGATCTACGACGCGTTCCTCGAGTTCCAGCATCATGCCCAGCGGGCGATGATCCTGATGATCTATAGGTTGCCGCCGGTGCTGTCGACCTGGGGCAGCCGGCGCGCGGCGCGGAAGATTCGTGCGATTCTCTCCGGCATCATCGCGCGGCGGATGGCTGAAAGGGACGAAGCGAAGCTTTCCGATCGTCAGGACATTCTCTCCGGCATGATGGACGCGGTGGACCCGGTCACGGGTGACAGTCTCTCGTACGAGGAACTGGTGGATCAGGTCTGCACGCTGTTCCTTGCCGGCCACGAGACATCGGCCAGCGCGCTGACATGGGCGCTCTATCTGCTGTCGCAATGCCCGCATCTGCAAGACAAGATCGTGGCGGAGATCGAGGCAGTGGTCGGCGATCGGGAGTTTGTGGCCGGAGATATCAAGGACCTGCCTGCGCTGGGGAACGTGTTTCGCGAGACGCTGCGGCTGTATCCGCCGGTCGGCTTCTTCGTACGTGAAGCCACGCAATCGCAGTGCATACGCAAGAAGGACGTCAAGGCGGGGTCGCCGATCCTGATCTCGCCGTGGCTGCTGCATCGGCACCGGACGCTGTGGGAACGCCCCGACGACTTTGCGCCGGAACGTTTCGAAACGGAAGCCGGAAAGGCCTCGGCAAAGTGCGCCTATATCCCCTTCAGCAAGGGGCCACGTGTTTGCATCGGCGCGGCTTATGCGACGCAGGAAGCCGTGCTGATCCTGGCCAGCATCGTGCGTCGTTATCGGGTGGATGCGGACCCCATGCACGTGCCCAAGGTGGTAGGGCGCGTCACTGTCCGCTCGGGCAATGGGGTGCGAGTCCGATTGCATCGCCGATGATGGGGCTTCGGGCGTAATGGGCGTAATGGGCGTGATAGGCGTGATAGGCGTGATAGGCGTCCGTGTGCCAACGATGGCCGGGAGCTTGCTGGGCAGGCCGCGTCACAAGTGATCGTTGCGCCGATTGCGCGCAACTTGCGTGGCAGCGTCTCGGGCTTTGGCGCGCAGTCGATCATGGTATTTAATCCGGATATCTCCAGGCTGGTCGTCGCACGCAACATGGCGAAGGACCGATGAGAGGATGTCATGAAGCGGCTTGCAGGCCGGCTGGCCATTCTTCTTGCCCTGGGCCTCGCAGCCATCAGCAGCGCGCGGGCGTCCGAGATCGTTTGTCCGCCGAACTATCAGGCCAGTACCGTCCGATGTGTCGATCCGTCGGTCAGTTACTGCGCGCGCCCGGCTGCCCGGCTGGCGTCAGGCGAGCGGCTGATCTGCGAGTACGCGATGCTCAATGTTGCCTACGAACGCATCTACGCGGACCAGCAGCGGATGCTGCATGCGGGCACGCTGAGCACGGCCGATCTTGCGGCCTGGCGCAGGAAGCGCAATGGCTGCGAGACGGTCACGTGCGTCGACGAGGTGTTCGCGGACTGGCGGCGAATGCCTGCGAGGCGACCTGTCGAGCATCCCGTGACCGCGCGAACCATGGCTTCGACGGCGAACCGTCCGCCGACTATCGCACCTGCACCTGCACCTGCACCTGCACCTGCACTTGCACTTGCACCCACACCCGCGCCGGCCCCGATGTTGTCGCCAGCGATCAAGGCATTGTCCGTCGCGTCGACGGCGCCGCCCCCGGCGCTCTCGCCTCCTGTCCGCAGCGAGCCTGTGACGATTGCGACATCTGCCGTCCCGGCACGTGCGGCGCGTGACGTTCCGCCCTGGGTGCTCGCCTGGCTGATCCTGCCGGTGGCCGTTCTCTGCATGTGCGCCTGGGTACTGGCACACGGCAGGGGCCGCAACGTGGCGCCAACATCGGTTCGGTTGCTGGCCGACCGGTTGCACCACGTGTCACATGCGGCGTTCGTCCTCGGCGCGCTCGCCGTCGTCAATGGCGTCATGCTGTTGATCGTCTTGATGGGCTGACGTGCCGGTTGAACCGTTTCAATTACCCAGTCTGAGTTAGAGACACCCCGGGCGGGCTCGCTGACAATGGCTACGCTGCGCCACATCTGGCGCGACGTAGTCGTTTGATGGTGCCGGAACGTCCGGCACGGGAAGTCTCCAATGCAGCGAGCTGGTGAGGGTAGCCTGCCGGTCGGTGAGCACGTATCGAACCTCATCTGGCCGTTCGTTCCGGTGGTTGTGGCGCTGGCCTTGTTCTGCGTTGCCAGCGTGGACGTGCTATCCGCCGCGCGCAGCTTCGTCGCCGGGGAAAGCCTCTGGACCAAGGGACAGAAGGCCGCGGTCCTGCACCTGCTCAACTATTCGCGCAGCCAGCTCGATACCGATTACGACGCATACCTTGCCGCCATCGCCGTGCCGCTTGGCGATCGTCAGGCGCGTATCGAACTGGAAAAGCATCCGCGCTATGACCATACGCGGGCCGTCGAAGGGCTGCTGATCGGCGGCAATCATACCGACGACATTTCCGGAATGATCCGGCTCTACCGCACGTTCCGCGATGTCGCGGAGATTGACGAAGCTATCGAGATCTGGGCGGCGGCCGATGTCGATATCGCCCGGCTCGACACGCTGTCCCGGACATTGCGCGAGCGCTTTCGTGCTGGCGACTGCGATGCTCGCTGTGTGGCGCCTATCCAGCGCGAGATCGTCGATATCGACAATCGGCTGACACCCCAGGAGGCGGCGTTCTCCTCGACTCTCGGCAGAGCTTCGCGGCGCGTGCGCGCGCTGCTGACGTGGAGCTCGATTGCGGTGGCGGTGGCGTTGCTTGCGTGGGTCACGTGGGTGTCACGCAGCATGATGATCAAGGAGCGGCAGCTACGCGCCGCACTTGCGACTAGCGAGGAACGCCTGCAACTAGCGGTGGCCGGTAGCAACGATGGCCTGTGGGACTGGCATCCGCATCGCGGAGAACTCTATTTTTCCCCTCGGTGCGCGGAAATGCTCGGCTATCGCGCCACCGAACTCCCGCACGCGGTCGAGACCCTGATGGCGCTGACCCATCCCGACGACGTCACCGAACTGGGGCGCCGCCTGTCGGGGCACATGCGCGAGGGCACGCCGTACGACATCGAACTGCGACTACGGAAGAAGGCGGGGGGATATCTTTGGACGCGGGCGCGGGGCCGCATGGTGCGCAGCGCGGTTGGCAAGGCCGTGCGCATGGCAGGCTCGCTCAGCGACATCTCGGACCGGAAGCGCTTCGAGGCGCAATTGCATGCGGAGAAGGAGCGGGCGCAGGTCACGCTTCAGGCAATTGGCGAGGCAGTAATCACGACCGATGTCTGGGGACGGATCGAATCGCTCAACCCGGTGGCCGAGGCGATGACGGGCTGGACCGAGGCTGAAGCCGCCGGTTGCTTCCTGCCTCAGGTTTGTCCGTTGACCGATGAAGTCACGTGCGATCTGGTTACTGATCTGGTGCCACGTGCGCTGGGCGGGACGTGGCCGAGCCAGACCGTCACGGTCCTGAGCCGGCGTTCGGCGGGCGAGTCTTCGGCGAGAGTGGTCGTCAAGCCCTCCGTGGCGCTGATCCGGGACAAGGTTGGGCAAGCCATTGGCGTGGTGGTCGTGCTCCACGACGTCAGCCTGGAACGCGCGCACGCGGCCCAGCTGGCCTATGAAGCCAGCCATGATCCATTGACCGGTCTGGTGAATCGGCCCGAGTTCGAGCGCAGGCTCGAAACGGCAATTGCACGGGCCCGGCAGGAGGGCTGCACGCACACGCTGATGTACCTCGATCTGGATCGGTTCAAGGCTGTCAACGATACGTGTGGCCATGCCGCCGGGGACGAACTGCTCTGCCAGATCGCCGATCTCATGCGCCAGCAGCTACGCCGTAGCGATACGCTGGCGCGGTTGGGTGGCGACGAATTCGCGGTGCTGCTCGAACACTGCTTGCCGAGTGATGGCGAACGGGTGGCGGAATCCTTGCGTCAGGCGATTGCTGCGTTCCGCTTTACCTGTCGGGGGCACGTGTTCTCGGTCGCCGTCAGCGTGGGGCTGATCCGGCTCGATGAGCGGACCTCCAGCACGGAAGACGCGCTCGGCGCCGCCGATGTGGCCTGCTATCGGGCCAAGCGTGCCGGACGTAATCGCGTGGAGGTCAGCTAGTCAGGATTGGGGTGGGGTGGAGGTTGCCGGTGGGGATTTCACCAGCGGATCGCGGAAGCCGGTGTCGACGACCTCGGTCGGTGCGGTCGGTGCAGTCGGGGTGGACGCTTTTGATGCACCAGCATTCGCCGGTACGCCCCGCACGGACTGCCAGGTCTTGATGGCCCAATAGCCGGCGCCGGCCACGACCCCAAGCTTCGAGACCTTCCAGGCGACACGGCCGATCGGTGTGCGCCGCAGCAGCGGTAGCGCCAGCGTGATCGCCGTGCTGACCATTGGATATTCGCGCGTCAGACCCAGCAGTTTGAGCCAGCCGGGTGTGTGGGTCAGGTTTGGCAGCCAGTTGCCGAGGCTGGTCATCCGGCGCACGCCGCCCTTGACGTTGTGCAGCGCCTGCACGGCGTCGTAGCGTTCCAGCGCCGCGCGGGTGATCAGCAGTTCCTTGCGGATCTCCAGCGGCAGTCGGACTTCCTTGGAGAATCGGACCGGGCGCGCATGCTCGTGGCGCTGGCCCAGGTTGGTCGAATCGTCGGCGGGCGTGGTCATCGGCGCAGCATCTCCCTGTCTTTGTCGAGCTCGGCCAGCGTGGCTTCGAACAGCGGCGGCGCGCGTCGGACCATGCGGCGCGCCAGCAGCAGGCAGATCGCGGCGCAGGCGAGGTAGGCCAGGATGATGATGCCGAGGGCCTGCCAGCGGTAGCTTTCCCAGAATACGATGGCGACCAGCAGCGTGAACGTCATCAGCGCCATGCTGAAGAAGACGAGTCCGAAGCACGCCAGCAGCGCAACCTTCATCAGCCGGCCGCGCTCCTCGGCCAATTCCACACTGGCCAGTTCCAGGCGCGTCTGGAGCATCGACACCACGGAACTGGCGAGGTTGCGAACGGACTCCAGGAACTTGGGGGAAGGGGATTCGCTCATGCGGCTCCGGCGAAGGATCGATGCGCTCGCAGTGGCGGCATCTGCAATGGAAAGGTCCCGGTGCGGCGGGCGGTGCCGCGGACCGGGCCTCAGGCCAGGGCGTCCGGCGCAGATGCGCGGCCAGGACGCCGTGCTGCGATGGGTATTACTTGCGGTTCAGCAGCAGACCGATCAGCAGGCCCACGCCGGCTGCCACGCCCACGGCGCGCCACGGGTGGTCATGCACGTAGTCGTCGGTGGCGCGTGCGGCGGCCTTGCTCTTGGTGACCACGGCGTCTTGCAGATCCTGGGCCTTTTCCTTGGCTTGCTTCAGCAGGCCCATGCCACGCTCGCGCAGTTCGGCAGCTTTTTCCCCGGTGGTCGAGGCCGCTTGCTTCAGCAGTTCCTCGGCATCGGACAGAACGGTCTTGACATCGCTCATTAGTTTCTCCTGTTTGCGGGCGGTTGGTTCAAGTGGTGACATTTTGCCTTGCCAGCCCTGGCTTGTGGCGTTTCTTGTCGTCCAAGTAGCATATGTGGCGGCCTGCCATCGTTTCAAGCCTGAATCCGCAAATCCATGCTGCTGTCACTTGCCACGCCCCCGTTTCGGCCGTAGCGCGCCAAGGCAGGGGACGTCAAAGCGTGGTCACCACAAGTCTTTATGACTTCGAGTGATTTTGTAGTGACTTTATATTCGTTTGGGTTGGAAGGCAATCCAACTAAGCTCGGTTCCCTGTGTTTACACGTCGTTCCTTACGTTTATTTACTGTTGTTTCAGGAGACCCCCGATGGCACTGCGTCTTGGCGATATCGCACCGGATTTTGAACAGGAATCGAGCGAAGGCCGTATCCGCTTCCATGATTGGCTCGGCGATGGCTGGGGTGTCCTGTTTTCGCACCCGGCGGACTACACCCCGGTGTGCACGACCGAGCTGGGCCTGACCGCCCGGCTGAAAGAGGAATTCGCAAAGCGCAACGTCAAGGCGATCGCCCTGTCGGTGGATAGTGTGGAATCGCATCACGGCTGGATCCAGGACATCAACGACACCCAGTCGACCTCGGTCAATTTCCCGATCCTGGCCGATGGCGACCGCAAGGTGTCCGAGCTGTACGACATGATTCACCCGAACGCCAACGAAACCCTGACGGTGCGCTCCCTGTTCGTCATCGACCCGAAGAAGAAGGTCCGCCTGATCATTACATACCCGGCCAGCACCGGCCGCAACTTCAACGAGATCCTGCGCGTCATCGATTCGCTGCAGCTCACCGACAATCACAGCGTGGCCACGCCGGGCAACTGGCAGGACGGCGACGATGTGGTGATCGTGCCCTCGCTGAAGGACGAAGAGGTCATCCGCCAGAAATTCCCGAAGGGTTACAAGGCCGTACGTCCGTACCTGCGTCTGACGCCGCAGCCCAACAAGTGAAAAAAACCGGGCCCGGGGTTTGCCCCTGGCCCGGTTCAGTGCCACTGACCTTTCGAATGATGTCGTAAAACGGCGGGCTCGCCCGTCGTCTCCTTGGTAGTGTGCTTCCGCCCGGCTTGATGACTCAAGACCGGGCTTTTTTCATGCTTCCGGCTTCAGAAGAATGCCTGGAGGCCGGTTTGCGCGCGACCCAGGATCAGCGCGTGGATGTCGTGCGTGCCTTCGTAGGTGTTGACCACCTCGAGGTTGACCACGTGGCGGATCACGCCGAACTCGTCGGAAATGCCGTTGCCGCCGAGCATGTCACGCGCCACGCGGGCGATGTCGAGCGACTTGCCGCACGAGTTGCGCTTCATGATCGAGGTGATTTCCACCGCGGCGGTGCCTTCGTCCTTCATGCGGCCCAGGCGCAGGCAGCCTTGCAGGCCCAGCGTGATCTCGGTCTGCATGTCGGCCAGCTTCTTTTGCACCAGCTGGGTGGCGGCCAGCGGGCGGCCGAACTGCTTGCGGTCCAGCGTGTACTGGCGTGCGGTATGCCAGCAGAATTCGGCAGCACCGAGCGCACCCCAGGCAATGCCATATCGGGCCGAGTTCAGGCAGGTGAACGGACCCTTCAGGCCGCTGACGCTCGGCATGATGTTCTCTTCCGGCACGAATACCTGATCCAGCACGATTTCACCGGTGATCGACGTGCGCAGGCCAACCTTGCCGTGGATGGCCGGGGCCGACAGACCCTTCCAGCCCTTCTCCAGGATGAAGCCGCGGATGGCTTCCTTGCCATCGTCGCCCATCAGCTTGGCCCACACCACGAACACGTCGGCGATCGGCGAGTTGGTGATCCACATCTTGGCGCCGGTCAGCTCGTAGCCGCCAGCCACCTTCTTGGCGCGCGTGACCATCGAGCCCGGGTCCGAGCCATGGTTGGGTTCGGTCAGGCCGAAGCAGCCGATCCACTCGCCGGTGGCCAGCTTGGGCAGGTACTTCTGCTTCTGGGCTTCGGTGCCGAATTCGTAGATCGGGACCATGACCAGCGACGACTGCACGCTCATCATCGAACGGTAGCCCGAATCCACGCGCTCCACTTCACGCGCGATCAGGCCGTAGCTGACGTAGTTCAGGCCGGGGCCGCCGTACTGCTCGGGGATGGTCGGGCCGAGCAGGCCCAGTTCGCCCATCTCGCGGAAGATCTCCACATCGGTCTTCTCGTTGCGGAAGGACTGCAGCACGCGCGGCATCAGCTTGTCCTGGCAGTAAGCCGCGGCGGCGTCACGCACCATGCGTTCGTCGGCGGTCAGTTGCTGGTCGAGCAACAGCGGGTCAGCCCAGTTGAATTCGGCGTTGGCAGCCATGGAGGTCTCCTTCTTTGATGTGGCGAGGAAGGCCTGGAGCCTTCACACAATCCGGGAAAAACGACACGAAGTGGGAATCGGGTGGAATTTCTTTGGTTCCGCATTGCGGAACCTTGTTCCGATGAGCTAGTATAGCCGAACCGATCCGCGGCGCAACAGGGGAAATCTCGCGCCCCGGAGATTTGCGTTCGGCAATCGACCAACCCCATCTGGAGTTTCGCCTTGGACATTTCATCCAATTCCGTCGCGCCAGCCGCAGAGCCGGCCCCGCGTGAACGCGAAAGCGATCCGAACTTCGTTACTGCGCTGGCGCGCGGACTGGAGCTGCTGCGCTGTTTCCGCACGGGCGAGACCATGCTCGGCAATCAGGATTTCGTGCGCCGCACCGGCTTCCCGAAGGCGACGGTCAGCCGCCTGGCCGGCACGCTGGTGCAGCTTGGCTACCTTCGCTATGACGACAGCCTGGGCAAGTATGCGCTCGATGCCGGCGTGCTGGCACTCGGGTTCTCGTACCTGTCGGCCTCCGGCGTGGTGGCGCTGGCGCGTCCGCACATGCTGGCATTCGCGCAGCAGCACGGTGTCTCGGTGTCACTGGGCAAGCGCGAGCGGCTGGAAGTCATCTATCTGGAGTCGATCCGGAACGACGCGGGCGCGATGCTCGGCCTGGGCGTGGGATCGCGCCTGTCGCTGGTATCGAGTTCGATGGGGCGGGCTTATCTGGCTGCGCTGCCGCAGGCCCGGCGCGATCGCGTGCTGGCCGAGTTCGCGCAGGCGTTCCCGGAACAATGGAAGGCACAGGAAGCGCCGACGCGCGCTGCATTGGCGACGGCGGAGCGTGACGGCTATGCGGCGTCGTTCCGTGACTGGCATCCCGCCATTCACGCGTGCGCGGTGGCGTTTCGTCCGGTGGGGGAGAAGGACTTGCACATGCTCAGCTGCAGCGCATCGTATGGCGCCGTCGGCGAGGAGGTGTTTCGGGAGAAGCTGGCGCCTGCGTTGCAGGCGTTGGCCACGCGGTTGTCGGACCCGGCCGGGCGACAAGTCTGAGTGCCGCCGCTATGCGCTCCCCTCGCCCATGAATTGGGGGGAGGGGAGCAAACCAGCAGGCATTACAGGTCTGTCCGCAGTTTCCACAGTTCCGGAAACAGCACCACGTCCAGCATCCTGCGCAGATAGCTGACGCCTTCGGTACCGCCGGTGCCGCGCTTGAATCCGATCACGCGCTCGACCGTGGTCACGTGGCGGAAGCGCCATTGCCGGAACGCGTCTTCCAGATCGACGAACTTCTCGCCGAGTTCGTAAAGCTCCCAGTGGGCCGACGGGTTGCGATAGACCTCGAGCCAGGCCGCTTCCACCGATGCGTTGTACTGCGTCGGCTGGGTCCAGTCGCGTTCCACGACCTCGGGGTCAATCTGGAAGCCGCGCCGTGCCATCAGCCGGATGGCCTCGTCGTACATCGACGGCGTATGCAGCGCGGTCTCCACCAGTTCGAGATGTTCGGGCCGATGCGCGTGCGGACGCAGCATGGCTGCGTTCTTGTTGCCGAGGATGAACTCGATCTCGCGATACTGGTATGACTGGAAGCCGGACGACGCCCCCAGGTACGGCCGCATCGCCGAGTACTCGGGCGGCGTCATCGTCGCCAGCACATTCCACGCCTGCACAAGCTGATCCATGATGCGCGAGACGCGCGCCAGCATCTTGAATGCCGGCTGGAGCTGATCGGACTTGACGCCGTCACGCGCTGCACGCAGCTCGTGCAGCATCAGCTTCATCCAGAGTTCGGTGGTCTGGTGCTGGACGATGAACAGCATCTCGTTGTGATCCGGAGACAGCGGATGCTGGGCGCTCAGGATCTGGTCCAGGCCCAGGTAGTCCCCATAGCTCATGTCGCGCGCGAAATCCATCTGCGCGCCGTGCCAGCCATCGCCGCTATCACCGCCATCACCGTTTTGCGGGGCGGTTCCGTGCCCCATCGGGCATCCCTTGAATTCGCTCATGATCGACTCCCGCTCAGGTCACCGCCGTCCGCACGGCAAAGCGCGCGTCACGATAGACGCCGCTGTCGAGCACGTCGCGGATGATCTCGACGGCGTCCCACACTTCAGTAAAGCTCGTGTAGAGCGGCGTGAAGCCGAATCGCGCGATGCCCGGCTCGCGATAGTCGCCGATGACGCCGCGCTCGATCAGCGCGGTCACCAGCGCGTAGGCGTCGGGGTGCGCGAAGCTGACCTGGCTGCCGCGCTTCGTGTGGTCGCGCGGTGTGACCAGTGAGAGCGGGTGCGTGGCGCAGCGGGCCTCGACCAGCTCGATAAACAGATCGGTCAGCTTCAGCGACTTGGCGCGCAGCACGGTCATGCTGGTCTGCGCGAAGATATCCAGGCCGCATTCGACCATGGCCAGTGACGTCATCGGCTGCGTGCCGCACAGGAAGCGGCCGATGCCCTGCGCCGGTTCGTACTGCGGCGACATCGCGAACGGCGCGCCGTGGCCCCACCAGCCCGACAGCGGCTGCCAGAACTGGTCGCGCAGCGCGGGTGCTACCCAGACGAAAGCCGGGGAGCCCGGGCCGCCGTTGAGGTACTTGTAGGTGCAGCCGATCGCGTAATCGGCCTTGGCCACGTTGAGTGCCACGGGCACGGCGCCGGCCGAATGGGCCAGATCCCAAACGGTCAGCACGCCGCGTGCGTGCGCCAGCTCGGTCAGGCCGGCCATGTCGAGCATCTCGCCGGTCTTGTAGTTGACATGCGTGAGCATCAGCACCGCGGTGTCTGCGCCTACGGCGGCGTCGATCTCGTCCGGGCTGTTGACCAGCCGGACCTCGTAGCCTTGCTGCAGCAGATCGGCCAGGCCCTGGGCGATATAGAGATCGGTCGGGAAGTTGCTGGCTTCGGACACGATCACGCGCCGGGCCGGATCGCGCAGGCGCTGCACGCGCAGCGCGGCCGCCAGCACCTTGAACAGGTTGATCGATGTCGTGTCGGTGACCACTACCTCGTCATTGCCGGCGCCGATCAGCGGAGCCAGCAGATTGCCCAGGCGGCGCGGCAGGTCGAACCAGCCCGCGGTGTTCCAGCTGCGGATCAGGCCATTGCCCCATTCCTCGCTCACGACCTCCGCGGCGCGCGCGGCGGCGGCGCGCGGGCGTGCGCCCAGCGAGTTGCCATCGAGGTAGATCACGCCCTCGGGCAGGGCGAACTGTTCGCGCAGTGCGCGGAGCGGGTCGTCCCGGTCCAGCGTCTGGCAGTGTGCTCGGGTCAGCGTTGTCATGCGGTCTTCGTCCGTTCGAAATCGGTTCGTGAATGTCAGGGGAGCTCGCGCAGCACGGCGCGCACCGGGCTCGCGTCGAGCGTGGCCAGGCGCAGCGGCAGCGCGATCAGTTCGTAGTCGCCGGCCGGCACCTCGTCGAGGACGATGCCTTCGAGAATGGCAAGCTGGTGGTCACGCACGGCGTGGTGCGCGTCCATCGTCTTCGAGGTTTCGGGATCGAGCGACGGCGTGTCGATGCCGATCAGCTGGACCCCATGGCGGGCTAGCAGCGAGATCGTCTCCGGCGCCACGGCGCAGAAAGCGGAATCCCATATGCCTTGCGGCGCCTGCGTGTAGGTGCGCAAGAGCACACGCGGCGGCGTGCCGGCCAATGCGTGCGCGATGTGATGCGGTTCCACGCGCGGTGCCGCGCCAATACAGTGGATCACCCGGCACGGGCCCAGGTAGGCGTCCAGCGGAACGGCTCCGATCGGCGCGCCATCCGCCGCGTAGTGCAGCGGGGCGTCGGCATGGGCGCCAGTGTGCGGCGACATCGTGATGCGGCCGACGTTCACCGGGCAGTGCTCGTCGAGTTGCCAGGCCGGGTCATGCTGGAACGGTGTGTCGCCAGGCCAGACTGGCGTGGCGGGCGAAACGGCCGGGGAAATATCCCAGATGCGGCGACCGTCGTGTCTGTGGGGGGCTTGGGGCATGGTGTCTCGCGTCTGCGCTTTTTCTCGGGCGCGGTGTGTGTGGGCATCATAGTCAAACTGCCCGAAAAAAGCCTTGCGAAATGGGCCGTCGATTTGGCCTTCTTTCGCATAAAATTGCGTATCAATTCTGGAAATTCGTGGATTCTGCGAAATGAACCTTGATCCGATCGATCTGCGCATCCTGACGTGCCTGCAGGAGAACGGCCGCATCAGCAACCAGGACCTGGCCGACCGCGTGGCGCTGTCGCCGTCGGCGTGCCTGCGGCGCGTGCGGTTGCTGGAAGAGAGTGGCGTAATCGGCGGCTACCACGCGTGGTTCGACGCCGAAAAGCTCGGGCTGGAGATCGAGGCCATCGTGCAGGTGTCGATGCGGCACGACGTGGAGG
Organism: Cupriavidus sp. HY129; assembly: GCF_059492215.1. Classification (NCBI taxonomy): domain Bacteria; kingdom Pseudomonadati; phylum Pseudomonadota; class Betaproteobacteria; order Burkholderiales; family Burkholderiaceae; genus Cupriavidus; species Cupriavidus sp. HY129. Next base: position 2,618,483 of record NZ_CP083254.1, on the reverse strand, counting down.
GGTGGCACGACACGTTCAACGCGGTCGTGCAGACGTGGCCGGAAGTGCTCACGGCCTATGTGATCACGGGGGACAGCAACTACATCCTTCGCGTTCAGGCGCGCAACCTGAAGCACTACTCGGATTTCATCGTGAACCGGCTCTATCGCACGCCGGGTGTCATGGATATCCGCTCGAACATCGTCCTGCAGCGGATCAAGACCGACGGATCGCCGCTGGCGATCGTGAAGGAAGCGGGCGGCTAGCCTAGCGGTCGAGCGGCGAAAGCGTGGAGAACTGGGCGCCCTGGAACACCAGCGGCTGTCCGCCGGTATCGAAAATGCCGCAACGTTCGACCTCGCCGACGAAGATCACGTGATCGCCTTCGTCATAGCGGCTGCGGTTGTGGCATTCGAACCATGCCAGCGCGTTGGCAAGGATGGGCAATCCGGTGGCGGAAAGGCGATAGTCGACGCCGGCGAACCGGTCGCCCTTGAGCGTGGCAAAGCGCTGGCAGAGGTCGAGTTGCGACGCCGCCAGCACGTTGATGATGTAGTGCGAGCCGTCACGGAACATCGGCAGGCTGTTGGCGCGGGTGGCCATGCTCCACAGTACCAGCGGCGGATCGAGCGATACCGAGTTGAACGAACTCGCGGTGATGCCGACGAAAGGAGCGCCGTTGGCGTGCGGGTGGCCGGCCGCGCGCGTCGTGATCACGGTCACACCGGTGGCGAACTGCGACAGCGCCCGCTTGAAATGCTGGCTGTCGAAATCGGGGGCGGTGGCCTTGCGCGCCATGATCGGGGTCTCGGCCTCGGGTATGCCCATGTCTCGGGCTTCACACAAATCCATGATCTTCATATCGGGATGGCCGCCTTGCATTCAACGCGTATCAACCTAAACCGCGTTTGCGATGTTTTCGGTGGTTTTTCGCACAAAGCAGGCGAGCCAACGTTGTCTGCGATTGTAGCGGAGTCCAGCCAATCACCGCTGAAGTGACGTTGGAAGCCGTCCGGGCGCGTTAAAGTCGGCAGCAAGCGCGGCCAGTGCTTATCCTAGACAGGACGCCTGCGCGAGCCAGCGTGGCGTCCGCGACTGGAAGGGGACGAGCAAATGGACCATGGCCTTGAAATCGCCACGCTCGGTGGCGGCTGCTTCTGGTGTCTGGAGGCGGTCTACCAACAGGTCGCCGGTGTGCGCGCGGTGGAATCGGGATACACGGGCGGACACGTCAGCCAGCCCACCTATCACGAGGTTTGCGCGGGAGATACCGGGCACGCCGAAGTGGTGCGGGTGACATTCGACCCGTCCGCGATCAACTATCGCGAGATCCTTGAAATCTTCTTTTCGATCCACGATCCGACGCAACTGAACCGGCAGGGTAACGATGTCGGCACACAGTACCGCTCCAGCATCTTCACGCACTCAGAGGCGCAGCGTGCGGTCGCCGAGTATGTGATTGGCAAGCTGGTTGCCGAGCATGTCTACGATGCGCCGATCGTGACACAGGTGGAGCCGGAGCAACCCTATTGGCCCGCCGAGGCCAGCCACCAGAATTACTACCAGGAGCACCCGGCGCAAGGGTACTGCGCGTTTGTGATCTCGCCGAAGCTGACGAAATTCCGGCGCGATTTCTCGCACCGGATGCGGCGCTAGGTCGTCAGCTTCCCGGCGATTACCTCAGCGAGCCGCGCGATGCTCAACGGCGCGCAGCCTTCGGCATTATTGCTGACGATGACATAGGCGGGCTGGCCGGCGCGCAGCGTGCGCACGATCACGTCAGCGATGGCGTGGCGCGTCTCGGCGTCTTCGTCCACGAGCTTGTCGAACGGCGAGAATGCCTGCTCGGCCATCGAATAGGACCGGCCATCACGCAGCATCCAGCGCAAGACCAGCGGGCCGGGCGCGCCATCGTCCATCAATGCCTGCGCCGCAGCCTGACGTTGCACGGGCGGCAGACGGTCACGCGCGGCCAGGCAGAAACGCACGCCGCGCTCGCGCAGCATTCGGATGTAGCGTGGCGTCAGCAGCGCCGCGTCACGGATCTCCACGGCATAGCAGGCATTTGGCGTCACCGCGCGGTCCAGCGCGGGCAGTTCGGCAAGGAAGGCGTCCAGCCGTGCCAGGAAAGCGGGGCCGTCATCCGCCATGCCAGCCAGCGGTGAAAGCTGGAACAGCAGAGGGCCGCAGCGCGGGCCGAGCCCGCTCGTGGCCGGCTCGATGAAGTCACGGATTGCGATCTCGGCATTGAGGAACGCGGCGTTCTGCAGCCGACCGGCGCCATCGGGGCCGCGCAGCCATGCGTCGCACACGCTGGCGGGCGCCTTGACCAGAAAGCGAAAGTCTTCGGGCACCTGCGAGGCGTAGTTCAGGTAATCGGCCAATGGAATCGGGCCGTAGAAACCGCGGTCGATGCCAGCCGCGCGCAGCAGCGGATGCTGGCCACAGGCACTCAGACCTTTGCGTGAGAGCAGGCTCTCGGTGTACTGGCCGTCGTAGGTAATGCCGTGCCAGCCGGGATAGGACCAGGACGAGGTGCCGAAGTAGAGATTTGGCGGCAGTTGCTTCGCGAGCGCCTGCAACGCGGCGTCGGGCGTCCAAGGCTGGACGATCTTGCCAACGGGCTTTTTCTTTTCGGGATCGCCCGCCGCAGGTCGGGCGGCGGGCTTCGCAACGGGCGGCGATGCCGGGGCATCGCCGAATAGGTCGAGGTTCTCAGTCAAGCGTCAGGAAGGCGTACCGATCGGAGACGCGTAAATATAACGCCGCGACGTCGGGAATGTGTCGGCATTGCGATCGGCCTTCTGGCATACCACCTGGTAGATCGACATCTTCCCGCTTGTGAATGCGTGCGAGCAGCCCGCCAGATAGATGCGCCAGATGCGGAACTTCTTCTCGCCGACCATCTCGCGGATGGTATCGGCATTGGTCTCGAAATTCTCCGCCCAGTGACGCAGCGTCTGCGCATAGTGGCGGCGCAGCAGTTCCACGTCGAAGGCTTCGAGGCCGCCTTTCTGCATCGTGGTCAGCACCATGCCGATATGCGGCAACTCGCCCTGTGGGAACACATAGCGATCCATGAAGCCCGAGCCATCCATCGGTATCTCGCCGCTGTCTGGGTCGGTGGCGGTAATGCCGTGGTTCATCGCCACGCCACCTTCGGCCAGCAGGTCGCGCATACGGGCGAAATAACCCGGCAAGTTATCCTTGCCGACGTGTTCGAACATGCCGACGCTCGTGATGCGGTCGAATTGCCCGCTGATGTCGCGATAGTCCTGCAGGCGGATCTCGATGCGGTCCTGCAGGCCCGCAGCCCTCACGCGCGCGGTCGCCAGATCGAACTGGTTCTGTGACAGCGTGATGCCCACGCACCTGGCGCCAAATTTTTGCGCGGCTCGCAGCACCAGCGCGCCCCAGCCGCAACCGATGTCGAGCAGCGTCTGCCCAGGTTCCAAGCGGATCTTGGTCAGGATATGGTCGATCTTCTTGAGCTGCGCGGTGGCCAGGTCTTCGTTGCCGTTCTCGAAGTACGCACATGAATAGACCATGTTCGGATCGAGCCAGAGCTTGTAGAAGTCGTTGGAAACGTCGTAGTGATACTGGATCGACGCCTTGTCCTCGGCCTTGGTGTGCGTGAAATGCTGCGCCACCTTGTTCAGCACGCCGCCCGCACGGCGGGCGGCGGCGGCGGAGAGACCGTATCCCACCTTGATGATGTCGGCCAGGCGCCCATCGAGGTCGATCTTCTCCTGGACATACGCTTCACTGAGGTTGTCCAGGCTGGGTACTAGCAAGAATGGCAGCGCGGAGGCTTCGCGCACGGTCAGCGTGACGGCGGGTCTGTCAAAGCTGCCGAGCTGATATTCGCTGCCATTCCAGAGTCGGAGCTTGACGGGCAAATTCGAGTGCTCGCGCACATCGGCAATCCAGCTATCGAGTTGCTTGTCCAGGGTCTGCTTGAAAAACATGCGGCTTTCTCCCGATTGGTTGGTTATCCCTCTCGAACGAATGCCCCACGGTCTGCTGCGATCACTGCGCGTTCATACGCAGCGCTGGCCTTGGGGTGCGCACCGGTGCATAGCCGGTGCAGCAACCGTCAAACTTTACGCCAATTTTTGAAATTGTGCAGTGCAGGTCCTTCATTGGACAAATGTCTATCAGACCTCGCAGACGCTGATGGCGTCAGGGCGAGAGCCGCACGATTTGCCAGTTTCCATCGGCGTTCTGGCGATAGGCGATTCGATCGTGCAGGCGCGAAGGGCGGCCTTGCCAGAACTCGATCCAAGTCGGTTTGAGCCTGTAGCCGCCCCAGTGCGGCGGGCGCGGCGGGTTCTCGCCGAACTTGCTGCGGAAATCCGCTTCGCGCGCTTCGATCACGTCGCGCCCTGCAACCTCGCGGCTCTGTTCGGATGCCCAGGCACCCAGGCGCGAGCCGAGCGGCCGCGACGCGTAGTAGGCGTCGCTCTCCGCGTCCTCGACCTTCTCGACGATACCTTCGACTCGGACCTGCCGCTCGAGCTGCACCCAATGGAACAACAGCGCCGCGCGCGGGTTGGCCAGCAGGTCCACGCCCTTGCGGCTTTCGTAATTGGTGAAGAATGTGAAACCGTCGGCATCCATGCCCTTGAGCAGCACGATGCGCGCGGACGGCTGGCCGTCTGCGCCCACGGTAGCCAGCGTCATGGCGTTCGGCTCGGGCAGCTTGGCCTGCATGGCTTCGTCGAACCACGACTGGAACTGGCGAATCGGGTCGGGAGCGACGTCGGTTTCGGAAAGCGCGCTCAGCATGTAGTTGCGGCGCAGGTCTGCGAGTTGGGTCATGTCGCGTATCAGGAAGGTTTGCGTTCCGCGCACGAATCGCGCGGATAAGCGTACTTCGAGTATAGCGAATGCGCTGCACGCTGCATTTGCGTTGCCGCAACGCGCTCAGGGCACCCCGGGGGGCGCACCGGGTGCTTCAGTCGGGCAGGGCGATCTTGCGCGACTGTTTGCGCGAGTAGTAACCCGCCATGCCCATCGCGCCGGCCATCGACAGGAAGATCGGCAACATGCCAAGCGCCGTGCCGACCACGCCAAAGGTCAGCGGCCACACCACCTGGCTCGTGTTCAGTACCGCCGAACGCAGGCCAAGCGCCTCGCCGGCGCGGCCCGACGGCGACACCGTGTGCAGGATGTTCATGACGTTCGGCTGGGCGCTGCCCAGCGCGAGGCCGAGCACGAATGCCAGGCTGCACATGAGCCAGAAGTGCGACACGAACGGATAGACCAGATACGCCATCGCGCCCACGGTCAGCGCCAGGCGGATGATCCGCCATTCCGAAAAGTGGCGCGACACCATCGGCATGGCCACGCGGATCGCCAGCGTGGCGATCGAGAACGCACCGAGCACCCAGCCGATCGACGACGGAGACAGGCCGATATGCGTGCCCTGGATCGGAATCAGGAACGCGTGGAGATCCCACGCGGCCGAAAGCACGGCGCTGGCGATGAACACCGCGCGCAACTCGGGGTGCTGGAGCAGATCCAGCGTCGAGCGGCGCGAGCCGTCCTCGATGGCGATCCTGCCTGCGTTGCCGCCTTGGGCCGGCAGGCGCGGACGCACGTACTGCAGGCCAGCCTGGCCAACCAGCGCGATGACCACCAGCACGCAGAATGCCGCACGGTATCCGGCGTGCTCGATCATGTAGCCCATCGCCACGGGACCCAGCGTGCCAGAGATGGACAGGCCCAGTGCGTGCAGCGTGTAGTTGCGCAGGCGGGTCTCGTTGGTCGATACCTGCCCGATCAGAAGTTGCATGGCCACCTGCACGAGCATGAAGCCCACGCCGATCAGCGCACAGGCTCCGTACAGCGAGGTGATGTCATGCCAGACCGCCGGCAGCAGCGTGCCGGCCACCACCATCAGCGAGCCCGCCGTCATCGGCAGGCGTGGCCCGATCTCGTCAATGCGCTTGCCGGCGCGAATCGCCAGGAACATCGGCAATAGCGCGTAGAGCGACATGAGGATGCCCAGCGTCACGGTGGACGCCTTCAGCGAGATGGCAAAGAGGGAAACGACGACGCGACTGGCGTTGAACGCCAAATGGTTGCACACCGTCAGCGCGATCAGCCAACTGATCGGGGGGACGGCGGCGTGGGGCAACGTCATGGGGGCGCGGTGGCAATGGGGTGGTTCGCGCCGCCGGCAATGATTCGGGGGCCCAGGCGATAAGACGCGCGAAAGAAAAACCAGTGCGGCGCGAGGCCGCACCAGACAAGGTCGTCAATGGCTGGACTGGACCAGCAACGGCAACCGTTGTTCGCCATTGTGTTAAATGCTTGCTTAGTCAATGGCCGTCTGATTATGCGACTGACGTCGGGCATGCACAACGTTGGTGAAGGGGGGAAGTGCAAATCCGCAACAGATTCTTTCAACGATCTGTTGCGTGGAAGCTATGCGGAATCCATGGTCGGTCTTCAGCCCCCCTGATAGAGCTGCGCATCGTTGGCAGGACGCGACGGATTGTGCGGTGCGGCGGAGGCAGGCGGGCTGGATGCGGGCTGCCGGTTCTTTGGACCGGGCTTGCCCGGCGGCGTGGCAATGACGGGCCGCTTTTTCAGGTTCGCCAGCAGCTTGCCGCACTGGCTGTCCTCGGGCGGCGAGATGTCGAGCAGGGGGACCACCAGCGCGACAGGCGCCGTGAATGCCAGCGCCAGCGCGCTGCCGGCGCGCAGTGCCAGGATGGCGTAGTTCGGACTGACGGACGGCTTCTTGAATGTTCCTCCGACGTAGAGCGGCGAGCGCAGCGAGAAGATGCGTAACCCCTTGGAATCGGGATGAATCGTCAGTGCCAGCTGCTCTTCCTTGAAGTCGATCGCGCCATCAGTCTTGACCACGGCATCCTGCGTGTCGAGCACAAACGTCTGCGCCTGGGCCACGCCATTGGTGAAGCCGAACGCGCTGACGCCGCAATTGATCTGCACCGGCTTGTCGCCGAAGAGCTTCGAAATCACCACGCTGCCGACGTTCAGGCCGATTGCCTCGAGGATGAACTTGCTGACCGTGCCATTCTCGACCAGCAGCCGGGCTTCGCCGTTCGCCGAGCCGAGCAGCGCCGCGACCGAGTTGCCGGTGGCGGTCAGCCTGGCACCGCCGTTGACCTCGCCGACGCTCGCGTGCATCGATTCGATCTTCGGGAAAAGCTGCCGGATCTGCAGATGGCGTGCGTGCATGTCGACCATGGCGGCCATCGGCTCGCGCTTGCCATCGAGCTGGATCGTCGAGACGAGGTTGCCGCCGGCCAGGCCGAAATTGAGGGGATCGAGCCGCAACACACCATCGGTCAGCTTGACGTGCGTGGCCAGTTTCGTGATCGGCAGCGTTTCGTCGCGAACGATGCGCTCTCCCGTGAACGTCACGTCAGCATCGATGGCATCCCAGCGCTCGGTATGAAAGGGCGCCACTGGCAGCACCTTGTTCGCGGGCTGCTTGACCGTGCTTTCCGCGGCGGCCTGGCCGGGCTTGGCCTCGGCGCCGATGATCGGCGCGAGGTCGGCGAACAGCAGCTGTTTCGACACCAGCTCACCGGACAGCAGCGGTCGTGGCGCGCGCTGCGCGAACGTCAGCGTGCCACCGAGGTCACTGCTGCCAACCTTGCCCGTGAAATTTCGGTATGTATAGGACGATGCGCCTTTCTTGAGTGTGGCCACCAGCCGGCCGCGTGTTTCGTACGGCGGCGTGGATGGCAGCACCACGCCGGTCAGCGCGTAGAGCCGCGCCATGTTGTCGCCGGACAGCACCAGACTCACGTCCAGCGCACCCAGTTCCGCCGGATTGGTCAGCGTTCCCTCGATTCGGGCCCGCGTGCCGCCGACGCGTACATCGGCCTGGAGTGGGAAAGGCTTGCTGGTGTCGCGCAGACTCAGCGCGGTGCCGGCCTTGCCCGTCGCATTGATCGTGGCCTGGTTGTAATGGCCGACGACCTTCCAGCGGATGCCATAACGGCTCTCGGGTTTGCTTTCCGTCTTGTTTGGCGCGCCCGCGAGCGCGGAAGCCGCCGAGGCGTCAGCGGACGGGGCGAGCGCGCCGTCGCGTTCCTGATCATAGAGTGGCTGGTCGCCGATGGTGTCGAGCGTGGCCTGCAACTCGATCTTCTCCGCGCCGTCGTTCAGGGACAGGTTGCCGCGTTCCAGCACGATTTCGCCAACATCGAGATGCCACGGCGACTCGCCGGTTTCCGGTCCGGTATCGAATGTCCAGTTGTTACGGCGGTCGGCCAGGCGTTCGAGCCAGACCGCCGGGCTGTCCACCACGATCGTTGGCACGCTGATCTCGTGCGTCAGGAGGGGGGCTGGCCGCAGGATAAAGATCAGCTCGCGGATGGTGGCGAGGCTCGGCTGCTTGGCCCAGTCCGGGTTGCCGACCGTGATGTCCTTGGCCGACAGACGGGGCCACGGCACCAGCGCGCGCCAGCCGGCCTCGCCCTCGGCACGTTTCCAGGTCACCGTCAGGTCACCGTTGATGGCGAATGGGCGGCCGATGGCCTGTGTGACCTTGTCGTCGAGCCACGGCTTGATGCGGTTCCAGTCGAAGGTCAGGACGACGACGACCACCAGCGCGATCAGCGCCAGTGGCGTGAACAGGCTCCAGAGAGCGATCTTGCGGCGGCGGTGCGAGGCGGGCATGGGAAGGCTATCTCCTGGTGTCAGCCATGCGGCGGATCAACCACTATGCCTATTGTAGGGAGGCAATGCCAATGCGTTTGTCCGCCTTTGACTGACTTTCAGAATCCTGGCGCCGACCCGCAGGCGGCGGCTGGCATAAAATGCCGGCACGGTTCGTCGGCAGCCGGTGCCGGCAGACACAGCAACAAGAACGCATGACCCTTACCCCCACGCCTCTCGCGGCGCAGGACTTGCCTGCGCCGTTGTCTCACGAAAGCCCCGAAGACGATGATTATCATCGCCGCTTTGGCGGCGTCGCGCGCCTGTATGGCGCCGAAGGCCTGGTGCGGCTCGAAGCGGCCAATGTCTGTGTGATCGGCATCGGCGGGGTGGGAAGCTGGGCAGCGGAGGCTTTGGCCCGCAACGCCGTGGGCCGCCTGACGCTGATCGACCTGGACCATATCGCGGCATCGAATACGAACCGGCAGATCCATGCACTGGGCGACGCCTATGGCCGTGCCAAGGTGGACGCGATGGCCGAACGTATCGTGGCGATCAATCCGCGCTGCCGCGTGACGGCCGTGGACGACTTCGTGACCGAGGACAACGTGCAGGCCCTGTTGTCGGGGTTTGACTACGTGATCGACGCTATTGACGCCGTGAAGGTCAAGACCGCGATCCTCGGGTGGGCGCGCCGCGAGGACGTTCGCGTGATCACGTGTGGCGGGGCGGGCGGTCAGCTCGACCCGACGCGCGTGCGCATCGAGGATCTGGCCCGCACGATCCAGGACCCGCTGCTGGCCAAGGTTCGTGGCAACCTGCGGCGCCAGTGGGGCTTTCCGCGTGATCCGAAGAAGAAGTTCGGCATCCAGGCTGTCTACTCTGACGAACCGCTGCGCTATCCCGAGCCCGAACAGCAGGCGTGCGAGATCGACGAGGTGCCGCCCGCGCCACGCCAGGGCCCGCAGGGGCTGGCCTGCGCGGGTTTTGGCTCCTCGGTGGCCGTGACTGCCGTGTTCGGCTTCGTGGCTGCTTCGGCCGTGATCGGGGCGATTGCCTCAGGCGGCTAATGCCGCGAGCAGCCGCTTGATGTCCGCCTCTTGGGGCGCGACGTTGCCGAAGTAGATCAATTCGGGATATTCGGCCGGCTCAGGCAGGAAGCGGCGCGTGCGATAGGCGTCCCAGTGGGCAAGCTTGTAGGCGTCGTTGGGGTTGCCGCGCCGGACGATCCGGGCCTGGGCTTCGCTTTCGGGCAGGTGCACCCAGACGACATGGGTCCGCGTGCCTTCGGGTACACGCAGCCACGCGGGGTCGGTGAGCTGGTGCGCGCGGACTTCGCGCGAGAGCGGGCCGACCACGATCACGCTGATACCGAGCATCAGGTTTTCACGAGCAGTATCGAGCAGGCCTTCGTATTCGGGGTCCCGCAGGTTGTCGAGATAGGCGGGGCTGTCGCGATCATTCGGATCGCCAGTGATCGCCCGCATTGCGGCGGCGCTGTAGCGGCCGTAGAGCGTGTCCTTGTCCAGCAGACAGAAGGGTTCGCCGGTGGCCTGCATCAGCGGGCCGATCAGCTTGTGGGCGAGGGTGGTCTTACCGGTACCGGCATGGCCGCAGAAGAAAATCAATCGTGGCATCGCACGTGTCCAGCGTGAGGCATGAGCCGCAAGGATAGCGTCATTTGCCGCGCCGTTTGCGGGAAATCAGACCAGACTGGTGCGGAATGGGTATGCTTGCCGACAGTTCACGGCTTCCTTATCCTGCGGTTCCATGACCAATACCGACTCCTACGCCGACCCCTACGCCGGCCTTTCGGCCGAAGGCCTGCCCGACGATCTGCGCCTTGGCGAGCCCGTCACCGATGCCACGCACGCCGAATTCCTCCAGTTGCTCGCCGCCATGGAAAAAGCCGACGATGCCGGTTTCCTGGCCGCTTTCGAGGAGTGGATCGAGCATACGCACCACCACTTCGAGCAGGAGGAGCAGTGGATGGAAGCGATGCAGTTCGGCCCGCGCTTCTGCCACACCAACGAGCATCAGGGTGTGATGTCCGTGGCCAAGGCCGTGCGCGACAAGATCGTGGAGGAACGGGCTGACCCCGAGGGTCCGGGCAAGGGCGCGCTGTCGCTGGGCCGCCGCCTGACGGGTGAGTTGTCGGGGTGGTTCGACAATCACGTGAAGTCGATGGACACGATGATGGTCGAGCACATGAAAGCCAACGGCTTCTCGCTGGTCGAGGCGCCAGCGGCCTGACGGTCCGGCTGGACCGTCAGCTACCTCAAACTCAGTTCAGGACAGTGGCGAGCTGGCGGCGCCACCGTGATACCGCCGGGTCGTCGCCCATGAGCTCGAACACCGAGAGCATGGTCTTGCGGCCGACGTCGTCTTCGAACCCGCGGTCGCTCCGCACGATTTCCAGCAGTTGCTCAAGCGCGGCTTCGTACTCGCGCCGGGCGATCAGCAGATGCGCCAGATCCAGTCGCGCTGGCAGATCGGCCGGATTCGCCGCCACCCGCGCCTTCAGTTCGGCGCCATCGGGCAGATCGCCCACTCCCTTCATGGCTTCAAGGCGCGTTTGCAGCGCGGCATACGCATCTTCCTGCGTGGCACGCGGAGAGAGCAGACCGAACTCGGTTTCCGCATCGGCGATCTTGTTGCCGTCCAGCAGGAACCCGATGTACGTCAGGCGTGCGGTGTCTGCGCCCGGATCGTAGGCCAGTGCCGCCTGGAACGACGCCTGCGCGGCTTCGCGGTCGCCGGCGGCGGCCAGTTCGACGGCTTCGCGCAGCGCCAACTCGCCCGGATTCGGCGTCAGGCGATCCAGGAATTCCCGCAGTTGCGATTCCGGTAGCACGCCGATGAACTGGTCGACGGCCTGCCCGTCAGCAAATGCCACCACATGCGGAATGCTGCGCACGCCGAAATGGGCGGCCAGCTCCTGGTTCTCGTCGACGTTGACCTTTGCCAGTCGCCACTTGCCGCCAGATTCCGCCTCCAGCTTTTCCAGCATCGGTCCCAACGTGCGGCACGGGCCGCACCACGGCGCCCAGAAGTCGACTAGCACGGGGACCTGGCGCGACATCTCAATGACATCGGCTTCAAAGTTCTGCAGGGTGACGTCGCTCATTGTTCTGCACCTCGGAATTGAAAAGACCGTCGGGTACGGCCTGCCTTCTTATTGTGAGGGCGTAAGCGCCGAAAACAACCTCAGCAACCCCACGTGGGGGAGGGGTGGGAAAACATCCTGTTGAAAATAGAACGGTCGTTCAGTTATATTGCTTGACCGATACGCGAGGCCTACCTCGCGACGCTAGCGATTCCAGAAATCCGGTCGACGTCCGACCGTCCGCAGGAGACACCATGACCACAACGCCGTCCGTTCGCCCCCATTTCCAGTTCTGGCCCAAGCGGGTGCCGACGAGCATCGTGCTGCCGGAGACTTCGCTCTGGTACAACCTCGAAGTCTCGGCGCACCGTTATGCGGACAAGGCGGCGATTCGCTATTTCGGCAATGCGATCACGTTCCGTGAGCTGGAGGCGCAAGCCACCGCGCTGGCAGGCTGGCTGCAGCAGAAGGCAGGGGTGAAGAAGGGCGACCGCGTGTTGCTCTACATGCAGAACTGCCCGCAGTTCATCATCAGCTACTACGCGATCCTGCGTGCCGATGCCGTGGTGGTGCCGGTCAATCCGATGAACCGGTCCGAGGAATTCAAGCATTACGTGACCGACGGCCAGGCGCGCGTGGCCATCTGCACGGCGGATCTGGCCGCGGGCGTGATGCAGGCCGACGCCGAGCTGCCAGCCGATGAGCGCCTCCAGCATCTGCTCGTGACCCAATACGCCGATGCCCTGCCGCCGACCCACGAGCATCCCGAGGACGCGCCGCCGGCCTGGCTCACCGCCGAGCATCCGCTGCCGGACAACGCCACGCCGTGGGCCAAGGCGCTTGCCGCCGGCCTGAAGCCAGGCCCGCATACCGCCGGACCGGATGACATGGCCGTGATGCCGTACACCTCTGGCACCACCGGCTTCCCGAAAGGTTGCATTCATACCCATCGCTCCGTGATGCACAACATCGTCGGCGGCTCGACGTGGTCTGGCAGCGGCGCGGAATCGGTGATCCTGTCGGTGCTGCCGCTGTTCCATGTGACGGGGATGCAGTACGGCATGAACGGCCCGATCTATAGCGGCGCGACGGTGGTGATGCTGCCGCGCTGGGATCGCGAAGTGGCTGGCCACCTGATCTCCCGCTACCAGGTCACGCACTGGACCAACATCCCGACGATGGTGATCGACTTCCTGGGCAGCCCGAACCTGGCGTCGTTCGACATGAGCAGCCTGCGCTATATCGGCGGGGGCGGTGCGGCGATGCCGCAGGCCGTGGCGGAGCGCCTGAAGACCCAGTTCGGCCTGAACTATCTGGAAGGCTACGGCCTGTCGGAAACGATGGCGCCGACGCACAGCAACCCGGCCGATCGCCCGAAGCTGCAGTGCCTGGGCGTGCCGACGTTCAACACCGACGCGCGCGTGGTCGATCCGGTCACGCTGAAGGAACTGGCGCCGAACGAGGTGGGCGAGATCATCGTGCGCGGTCCGCAGGTGTTCAAGGGTTACTGGGGCAAGCCTGACGCCACGCGCGATGCGTTCATCGAGTTCGAGGGCCAGACGTACTTCCGCACCGGCGACCTCGGCCGCATGGACGAGGAAGGCTACTTTTTCATCACCGATCGTCTGAAGCGCATGATCAATGCCTCTGGCTTCAAGGTGTGGCCGGCGGAAGTGGAAAACCTGCTGTACAAGCATCCGGCCGTGCAGGAAGCCTGCATCATCGGCACGCGCGATGCCTATCGCGGCGAAACGGTGAAGGCGGTGGTGGTGCTGCGCGCGGATGCCAAGGGCAAGACCCAGCCGGAAGACATCATCGAATGGGCCAAGGAGCACATGGCCGCGTACAAGTATCCGCGCGTGGTCGAGTTCGTCGATGCCCTGCCGAAGTCCGGCACCGGCAAGGTGATGTGGCGCCAACTGCAGGAAACGGAAAACGCGCGTCAGGCTGGCTGATCAGGTGAGGCGTAACACCCCGCGGCACTGGAAACTCAGTGGCCGCGGGCCCGCATCAGCATCCGCACCATCGTCTTGTAGCCACGCTCCCTCGCATGGCGCGACGGCGTGACGCCTTCGCGATCGGCCAGGTTGGCATCGGCCCCGGCGTCCAGCAATGCCTGGACGATATCCTCGTAGCGCGAACTGCCGTCGCCGAGGATGATGGCTTCCAGCAGTGCCGTCCAGCCCAACTGGTTCACCCGGTCCACCGGGACGCCCGCGCTGAGCAGCAGCTTCACGATTTCCACATTGCCGTGCTGGCTTGCGGCGATCAGCGCCGTGCCGTCGTAGCGGTCGGTGCTGTTCAGGTCCGCGCCATGCGACAGGGCCAGCCGTACCACGTCGATCTGGTTCGTGGCCGCCGCCAGCAGGAATGGGCTGTTGCCTTCATCGTCCTTGCGGTTGACGTCCGCCCCAGCCTGAACCAGCACCCGCGTGACATCGCCGCGACGGTTGTAGACCGCCGCGAGCAGAGCGGTACGTCCGCGTTCGTCCGTGGCCTGGGCCGATGCGCCGGCCTTGAGCAGCCGATTGACCAGGTCGAGGTCGCCGATACTGGCTGCCGTGATCAGGTTGTGGTCGAGGGCGGCCATGCCGTCCCCGCGCGACGGCAGGGGTGTGTGATTGCTGCCGTGCCACGGGCGAGAAGGCATCGGCGCGGATGCGCCGCCCAGTCCACCCACCGAGCGGGCCAGCGTCTGCCCGCCCTGGCCGGCCAGCAACCCCCCAGCGACCAGCAATCCCATCAGCCCAAGTATCTCGGCAAGTGCCTGGCGGCGGGGACGGGTCTGGGAGCGCGTCATGTTGGCAGGTGACAGGATCGATCAGACAGTTTCGTGAGGCTGGGTAATGGACTCGACGGCGTCAGCGCTGGCGACACTCGCCCGCGTTGCGGCGCCGTTGGACTCGGCGGCATCGCTTTCCTGGAGCTGGCGCCACAGGCGTCCCAGGTACGGATCGTCCACGCCATTCGTTGTCAGGCCAAGCAGGGTTTGCTGGAGATACTCGCGCGCCGGGCCATATAGACCACAGGCATGGCGCAGGCAGGCCACCACGCGTTCGTCTGGCAGGCGGCCAGCGTAGGCCGAATGCTCGCGGTTCATGACAAAGGCCAGCGCGCGCTGCTCGGGTGCGTCCGGCGCATTGCCGACTCTCACGCGCAGCCAGCGCGGATGATAGGCGCCGGTCAGCATCTCGCGGCGCCACAGCACGCGGAATTCCTGCTCGATCACGTGCCCGGGGATGCGGAATACCATGCCGGTGCAGCAACCGCCACGATCCAGGCCGAGCACGAGGCCCGGATTGTCCCATGTGCCCCGATTGATGCGGGAATAGAGATAGAAGCCTCGATGGTAGCCATGCACGGTGGCCAGCCTGCGATCCGTATGGACCACCATCGGATTCCAGATCAGAGAGCCATAGCCAAACAGCCAGACATCGCCGTTCAGACCGGGTGTCTCGGGCCGGGCGCCGAGCGCGTCGCAGAGCGAACGCTCCACATCGGCTTCTGGCAATAACGAGGACGCGACCGGCGTGCTGCACAACGATGTGCGCAGCCTGTCCGATTCGAGGTCCTGTCGCGTAATGGCCATGTTTGACAGCATAATCCAAAGCGCATTGATGCGTCGCAAGGAAACCACAGATGCCAGCAGGGGTGTGTGTACAAGGCAACGGTCGGCAACGGCTTGTTCCAACAGCCTAGTTCTTCCGCCCGCCCCGATCCGGCGGCAAGTCACTACAATGGGGGCCTCATCCTCGGAGATTTTCGGAGAACCGGCAATGGCGCGTACCCTGACCGTAGTGTTCGGCAGTGGCAAGGAATTTGAATTCACGCTGGGCGACAGTGAACTCGCCGCGGTGACCGAGGATGCCGCCTGGCGCTGGTTTGACCGTGAATACGCCGAGCTGGATTGCCAGGCGTCGAGTCCGGTCGGCAAGGTCCTGGTGATCGACAAGATCCTGAACGTGGCGAAGTTCTCGGGCGAAAATCGCTTTGCCACCCATCCGGAATGGGCGCAGGACTATGCCCGGCACGCCGGCCGGCTGCTCGATCGCGACAAGGTGCGCGTGGATGTTGGCAGCGCGGCAATCGGTTTCTGACCGCCCCGGAATAAAGAAAAACCCCGCTTCGGTAACAAAGCGGGGTTTTTTTCTGCCTTCCTGCCGAAGCCACCTCTTCCGGGGCGGTTTCGTTTTTTCAGGCGGATGTCAGGCGGGTACGCTCGACGGGCTGGTGCAGCGCTGCGACAGATAGGCGCTGAACTCGTCGCGCACCTCGGGGTGCCTGAGGGCGAATTCGACGGTCGCCTTCAGATAGCCGAGCTTGCTGCCGCAGTCGTACCGCACGCCTTTGTAGCGATAGGCCAGCACCTGTTCCTGGTCGAGCATCGACTGGATGGCGTCGGTGAGCTGGATCTCGCCGCCGGCGCCCGGCTTCAGCTCGCGGATATGGTCGAAGATGCGCGGGGTGAGAATATAGCGACCCACCACGCCCAAGTTCGACGGCGCATTCTCGGGTGCCGGCTTCTCGACGATGGCGGACATCTTGATCACGCGGTCGTCCCACTCGCGGCCGTCGATCACGCCATACGAGCGGCTTTGCTCGGGTGCGATCTCTTCCACGCCGAGTACCGAGCAGTTGTAGTGGTTGTAGATATCCACCATCTGCTTCATCACGGGCAGGTCCTTGCCACCGTCGAGCAAGTCGTCGGCCAGCATCACGGCAAACGGCGTGTCGCCCACGAGCTTGGCGGCGCAAAGCACCGCGTGGCCCAGGCCCAGCGCCTCGGGCTGGCGCACGTAATAGCACTCGACGTTCGCTGGCTTGATCGAGCGCACCACATCGAGCAGTGCCTGCTTGTTCTTGGCCTCGAGTTCCGCTTCCAGTTCGTAAGCCTTGTCGAAGTGATCCTCGATGGCGCGCTTGGAGCGCCCGGTGACGAAGATCATCTCGGTAATGCCTGCGGCCATGGCTTCTTCCACGGCGTACTGGATCAGTGGCTTGTCGACCACGGGCAGCATTTCCTTGGGGCTCGCCTTGGTGGCGGGCAGAAACCGGGTGCCTAGCCCTGCAACGGGAAAGACGGCCTTGGTGACGCGGTTTTCCATTTCAGCCTTCCTTGTTTATCCGGAGTGATACCGTGCCGTAACGGTAGGGGTGCCGTCTGTCCGGTTCCGTCCGACGCTGCAGTCGGCACGAAACCGGGGAAGCACTTTTTACGCTCAGGCAGGCAATCGCTGTAGTTGATCCTGAAGCTTGACCAGCGTCTGTTCGAAATCGGACAAACGCTGCGTTTCCTGAGCCACGACGGCCGGCGGTGCCTTGGCGACGAAGCTCTCATTGGACAGCTTGCCACGGCATTTGCCGATTTCGCCGGAGATACGGTCGATCTCCTTGCCCAGGCGCACGCGTTCGGCAGCCACATCGATCTCGATCTTGAGAAGCAGGTGGTTGCCGTCGGCGATCGCCACAGGGGCGCCGGCGCCTTCCTTCTGCAGCGTGGCCTCGTCTTCGAACACCTTGACCTCGGAAAGTTTCGCCAGCGCCTGGATTTGCGCCGCCGCTTCCTTCAGGAACGTGCTGTCTCCCTGAGCATAGAGCGGGATGCGCTGGGCCGGCGAGATATTCATCTCGCCGCGCAGGTTGCGGCAGGCGTCGACCACCGACTTGAGGCGGGCCACCCAGGCTTCGGCGGCCTCGTCGATCTTGGCCGCGGCGCTCAGCGGGTAATCCTGCGTGGCGATCGACTCGCTGCCATCGCCCTTGGCGCGGCCGGCCAGCGGGGCCACCTTCTGCCACAGTTCCTCGGTGATGAACGGGATGATCGGGTGGGCCAGACGCAGCACCGTTTCCAGCACGCGCAGCAGCGTGCGGCGCGTGGCGCGTTGCTGGGCTTCGGTCCCGGTCTGGATCTGGACCTTGGCCATCTCCAGGTACCAGTCGCAGTATTCGTCCCAGACAAACTTGTAGATCGCGCTGGCGATGTTGTCGAAGCGGTACTCGGCGAAGCCCTTCTCGACTTCCGCTTCCACGCGCTGCAGCAGCGATACGATCCAGCGGTCGGCCTGCGAGAAGTGCAGGTAGCCGTCCGGGCCGCAATCGTTGTTGCACGGGCCCATGCCGCAGTCATGGCCCTCGGTGTTCATCAGCACGAAACGCGTGGCGTTCCAGAGCTTGTTGCAGAAGTTGCGATAGCCCTCGCAGCGGCCAGTGTCGAAGTTGATGTTGCGACCCAGCGTGGCCAGCGACGCAAACGTGAAGCGCAGCGCGTCGGCGCCGAATGCGGGAATGCCGTCCGGGAATTCCTTCTTCGTCTTCGATTCGATCTTCGGCGCATCCTTCGGACGACGCAGGCCGGTGGTGCGCTTCTTGAGCAGCGGCTCGAGCGAGATACCGTCGATCAGGTCGACCGGATCGAGCGTGTTGCCCTCGGACTTGCTCATCTTCTTGCCTTCGGAGTCCCGCACCAGACCGTGCACGTACACGGTGTGGAACGGCACCTTGCCGGTGAAGTGCTTGGTCATCATGACCATGCGCGCCACCCAGAAGAAGATGATGTCGTAGCCGGTCACAAGCACCGACGACGGCAGGAAGTGCTGGATCTCAGGCGTGTTCTCGGGCCAGCCCAGCGACGAGAACGGAACCAGGGCGGACGAGAACCACGTGTCGAGCACGTCTTCCTCGCGGCGCAGCGCGCCGGTGCTGCCGGCGGCCTGGGCCTTCGCGCGTGCTTCCTCTTCGGTGCGCGCCACGAAACAGTTGCCGGCATCGTCGTACCAGGCGGGAATCTGGTGGCCCCACCAGAGTTGGCGGCTGATACACCAGTCCTGGATGTTCGACAGCCACTGGTTGTACGTGCTGATCCAGTTTTCCGGTACGAGCTTGATTTCACCGCTCTGCACGGCCTCGAGCGCGACTTCGGCGATCGAGCGGCCCGGGTTGAATGTGCCTTCCGGGGCGGGCTTGCTCATGGCCACGAACCACTGGTCCGTCAGCATCGGTTCGATCACGCTGCTGGTGCGCTCGCTGCGCGGCACCATCAGCTTGTGCTTCTTGACCTCGCCCAGCAGGCCCTGCGCCTCAAGGTCTGCCACCATCTTCTTGCGCGCGTCGAAGCGGTCCATGCCGGCGTAGGCGGCCGGCGCATCGGCGACGATCTTCGCGTCGAGCGTCAGGATCGACAGTTGCGGCAGGTTGTGGCGCTGACCCACGGCGTAGTCGTTGAAGTCGTGGCCCGGGGTCACCTTGACCACACCGGTGCCGAACTCGCGATCCACGTATTCGTCGGCGATGACCGGGATCTTGCGATCGGTCAGCGGCAGATGCACGAACTTGCCGATCAGGTGGGCGTAGCGTTCATCCTCTGGGTGCACCATCACGGCCGTGTCGCCGAGCATCGTCTCGGGACGGGTGGTGGCCACGGTCAGGTGGGTCAGGCCGCGCACGGTGTCCGGCTCGGCCAGCGGGTAATGGATGTGCCACAGCGAACCGTCTTCTTCGACGCTGTCGACTTCCAGATCGGACACGGCGGTGCCAAGCACCGGATCCCAGTTCACCAGCCGTTTGCCACGGTAGATCAGGCCTTGCTCATGCAGGCGGACGAACACCTCGGTCACGGCCTTCGACATCTCGGGCGACATCGTGAAGTACTCGCGCGTCCAGTCGATCGACGCGCCCATACGGCGCACTTGGCGTGTGATCGTCGAGCCCGATTCTTCTTTCCACTCCCAGACCTTCTCGGTGAACTTGGCGCGGCCCAGGTCGTGGCGCGATACGCCTTGCGCCTCGAGCTGGCGTTCCACGACGATCTGCGTGGCGATGCCGGCGTGGTCGGTGCCCGGCACCCACAGCGTGTTGGCGCCGCGCATACGTGCATGGCGGGTCAGGCCGTCCATGATCGTCTGGTTGAAGGCATGGCCCATGTGCAGCGTGCCGGTCACATTGGGCGGCGGCAGCTGGATGGCGAAATCGGGGCGATTGGCGTCGAACGTGGGCTGGGCAATGCCGCGCCGCTCCCATTCTGGGCCCCATTTCGCCTCGATGGCGGCGGGTTCGAAGCTCTTGGCTAGGGACTGGTCTTCTGCGGTCATGCTGGGATGTCGAGATGTGCGGGTCAGGGCTCTGGCCGGCAGGCGGATCGGCGCGCCGCGGCATTGGGCCGGGAAAACGTCAAATTATAGGGGAGGCGGGGTTCCGGTGCGCATTTCGGCGCCGGAAGGTGGCCCGGGCGGGCGGATGCTGTCCTTGCTGCCAGGGCGCGGCGGGGGCCATCGGTATAATTGCGGCCTATCCTTCCGGCCCTGCTCCGATGTCCAGTCTGCTCGTCAATCTCAATGCTGAACAACTCGCCGCCGTCACATTACCTGACGAGCCGGCCCTGATCCTGGCCGGTGCGGGCAGTGGCAAGACCCGTGTGCTGACCACGCGGATCGCGTGGCTGATCCAGAACGGCCGTGTGTCCCCGGCCGGCATCCTGGCGGTGACCTTCACGAACAAGGCCGCCAAGGAGATGCAGACCCGGTTGTCGTCGATGTTGCCGATCAACACCCGGGGCATGTGGATCGGCACGTTCCATGGCCTGTGCAACCGGATGCTGCGCGCGCATTTCCGTGACGCCGGCCTGCCGCAGACATTTGCGATCCTGGACTCGCAGGACCAGCTCTCGGCGATCAAGCGGCTGCTCAAGGGGCTGAACGTCGATGACGAGAAGTACCCGCCCAAGAATCTCCAGTATTTCATCAACAACGCCAAGGAGCAGGGCCTGCGCCCGGCCGACGTCGAAGCCAATGACGATTTCAATCGTCGCTTCGTCGACCTGTACGCGGCCTACGACGAGCAGTGCCAGCGCGAGGGTGTGGTCGACTTCGCCGAGTTGTTGCTGCGCTGCTACGAACTGCTGCGTTACAACGACGCGATCCGCCAGCACTACCAGCACCGTTTCCGCCACGTGCTCGTCGACGAGTTCCAGGACACCAACGTGCTGCAGTACCAGTGGCTCAAGCTGCTGGCCGGCTACGGCTCGGGCAATGCCGCGGCGGTGTTCGCCGTGGGCGACGACGACCAGAGCATCTACGCGTTCCGTGGCGCCAACGTCGGCAATATGCGCGACTTCGAGCAGGAATTCCGCGTTCGCCACCTGATCAAGCTCGAGCAGAACTACCGCTCGCACGGGCATATCCTCGATTCGGCCAACCACCTGATCTCGCACAATGCGCGCCGACTGGGCAAGAATCTGCGCACCGACGCCGGGCACGGCGAGCCGGTGCGCGTGTTCCAGGCAGGTTCGGACGGCCAGGAAGCCTCTTGGATCGTCGAAGAAATCCGCGACCAGATTGCGCAGGGCATGTCGCGCTCGGAGATCGCGATCCTCTATCGCAGCAATGCGCAGTCGCGGGTCATCGAACACGCGCTGTTCTCGTCGGGTATCCCGTACCGGGTGTACGGCGGCCTGCGTTTCTTCGAGCGCGCCGAAGTGAAGCACGCGCTGGCCTACCTGCAGTTGATCGAGAACCCGCGCAATGACGCCGCATTCGGGCGGGTGGTCAATTTCCCCACGCGCGGCATCGGCGCGAAGTCGCTCGAAGTGCTGCAGGACGCGGCGCGGCAATACAACTGTTCGTTGGCCGAAGCAGTGGCCTACGTGCCCGGCAAGGCCGGTAGCTCGTTGGGCGCCTTCATCCGGTTGATCGAGCAGATGCGTGCCGAGACCAGCCGGATGACGCTGGCGCAAACGGTCGAATACGTGACCAACACCAGCGGCCTGATGACGCACTACCAGACCGAGAAGGAAGGTCAGGACCGCATCGAGAACTTGCAGGAACTGGTGACGGCCGCGCAGGCATTCGTGGTCGAGGAAGGCTACGGGCTCGAGGCGCTGGGCCGCATGCTGCCGGCGAACCGCGATGCCACGCCGGCGCTGGCGCAGGGCGAACAGGACCAGCAGGTGCTGGACCCCGAACAGTTGCCCGTGGTGATGACGCCGCTGGTGGCGTTCCTGACCCACGCGTCGCTGGAGGCGGGAGACAACCAGGCGCAGGCCGGCCAGGATGCGGTGCAGATGATGACCGTGCACGCGGCCAAGGGGCTCGAGTTCAATGTGGTGTTCATCACCGGGCTCGAGGAAGGCCTGTTCCCGCACGAGAACAGCGCGATGGAGGCCGACGGTCTGGAGGAAGAGCGCCGCCTGATGTATGTGGCCATCACCCGCGCGCGGGAACGGCTTTATCTGTCGTTCGCCCAAAGTCGCGTGCTGCACGGCCAGATGCGCTATCACGTGCGGTCGCGCTTCTTCGAGGAGCTTCCCGAGGCCTCGCTGAAGTGGATCACTCCGCAGGGCCAGGCCTACGGTACCTATGGCTCGGGCAGCGGACGCCAGTCATCCGAGCGCGAAAGCGCGTGGGGCCGCGACTGGTTCAAGCGTGCCGAGGACGTGCCCTATACGGGCGTCAAGCCGACCGGCGGCATGGACACCGGCAAAAACTACGCCGAAGAAAAGCGCGCCGCGGCCACTGGATTCCGCGTGGGCCAGAGCGTGTTCCACAACAAGTTTGGGGAAGGCAAGATCAAGGCGCTGGAAGGCGAGGGCGCCGATGCGCGCGCGAACATCGACTTCAAGCGCCACGGCACCAAGTGGCTGGCGCTGTCGGTGGCGAAGCTGGACGCGATCGATTGATGAGGGGGGTCTCCCCACTTCCGCACGTGGAAGCGGGGAGAAAAGAGGATCAGGACTGCGCCACGCTATCGTTCGCCGTCTCACCCGGCGGCGCGATGTTGAAGCAGCCGCGGTACGTCGCGTAGAACGAGCAGTAGAGGATCGCCAGCATCAGCAGCGAGTACGGCGTGATCAGGAACGACAGCACGGTATCCGCGCCGATCGAGGCGAACACTACCTCGAGGAACAGCGGCACTACCACCAGCAACAGCGCGAACAGCAGGGCGTAGGTGAAGAACGCGCCACGGTTGCGCCAGCAGGCGGTCCAGCTGAAGAACAGCGCCTTGACGGGCGGCACGCCATGCCAGGCGGCGAGCATCGGCGCAAACCAGAACATCATTGCCACCGGTGTGTACAGCAGCGCGCCGATCAACAGTGCGTAATACAGTTGCCGTACCGCTTCGCCGGAGGGCTCCTCGCCCTTGAGCACCATCGGCGCCAGTGCGCTGATGTCGACCACGGCCGTGGCGATGAAGCTCAGCGCGAACACCAGCACCGCGTAAATGCCACCCAGCACCAGCAGGTTGCGGGTGGCCTGTTTCCCGTTCGTGCGGAAGCCCGATAGCAATATCGTGGGCAATACACGCTTGTTCTGGATGACGTCGCGGCAGGCGGTCATCACGCCCACAGACAGGCCTGGGGTGAACACCAGCAGCGCGATGATGCCGAACAGCGGCACGAAGATCGCCAACTGCGCGGCAATCAGATAGATAAACAACAGCATCAGGAATGCCAGCGGGTTCTTGCGGAACAGCCAGATGCCCTGGCGGAACCAGACGTAGCCTTCCTTGGCGGAAACTTCCAGTAGTTGCATGGCGAATCAGATCCAGGGGAGCGCTGCGGCGTCGTCGATGCGGCGGCGCAGGATGCGTTCGAAGTGGGTCGGATCGTGCGGCTGGAGCATATCGGCCTCGCGCGGCAGGTAGAAGTCCCACAGGCGCGATACCCAGAAGCGCAGCGCGCCGGCGCGCAGCATATCTTGCCAGTGCGCCGCCTCCACTGCCGTCAGGGGCCTGACCGCATGATAAGCCCGCAGCATGGCCTGCGCACGTTCCATGTCGATGGTGCCGGTCGCGAGGTCGATGCACCAGTCGTTGACGGTGACGGCCAGGTCGAATAGCCATTTGTCGTCGCCGGCAAAGTAGAAATCGAAGAAGCCGCCGAGCCGGTGGTTGCCGGCGCTGTCAGTGTCGAACAGCGCGTTGTCGCGGAACAGGTCGCAGTGGCAAGGGCCACCCTGCAGCGCGGCGTAGTCACCGCCGTCGAAAAACGCGGTCTGGTGCGCGATTTCCTCGGTCAGCAGCTTGCGCTGCGCGGCATCGAGGAAAGGCGTGATTTCCGGGGTGGTCTGCTGCCACCACGCCAGGCTGCGCAGATTCGGCTGCTTGCGTGGATAGTCCTGGCCGGCGATATGCATGCGCGCCAGCATTGCGCCGACTTCGGCGCAATGGTCGGGCTGCGGTGCAAGTTGCGAGGCGCCGGGCAGGCGCGTGACGATGGTCGCCGGCTTGCCCTTCAGTTCGCGCAGGATCTCGCCGTCGCGGGCTGGCATCGGCGCCGGCACGCAGATGCCGTGCCGTGCCAGATGGTCCATCAGGTGCAGGTAATACGGCAGCTGGTCGAATTGCAGCCGTTCAAAGATCGTCAGTACGTACTCACGTGTGACGCCATCCTGCTCCATGGTCAGGAAAAAGTTGCTGTTCTCGATGCCCGAGGCAATGCCGCGCAGCGCGCGCACTTCGCCAAGGTCATAGTCAAGCAGCCAGCGGGCGATCTCGTCCTGCGAGACCGTGGTGAAAACGGCCATACTGTTCTGTTGGTGCAATTCGGGACGCGACGAACCGAGGGCGGATGGCAATGGCGGTTCGCCGCCGCGGCATCACTGCCGGAGGGCCGGCGCGACCTTCGCCAGGCGCGAGCGCCCGGCGAGGATCGTGGGTAAAAAGACAATCAGGATAACGGGAAAGGCTGCCGTATCAGAACTTCAGGTTCACGGACGGCACGCGGTTCACGTCATGGTCACGAATCTTGGGCGAGCTGTCTTCGGGCTTGCTCATTTCGTACTTGGTGCCGAAACCGGACTGAACCTGGATATCGGTGGCCCGACCCTTGTTGCGGTACTCGGTCACCTGCGTGCCATCGCGCTCGCGCAGCACGAAGCTCGGCTCGCGCGGTTTGTTGATCTCGCTCTTCGCGGCAGGGGCGATCGGTTGGTTGTTGATTTCGTTCAGTTCCTGCTGGGTCAGCGCATTGCTTTCCGCGTTGTCCTGGGCCACGGCATGGGTGGTCACAGTCAGTGCAAGCGCAGCTGCAGCAAGCGCAAGAAGGTAGCCATGACGGCCAATGGCCGTCGGGACATTGGCGAGCCTGGCACCCGTATGCGAAGGGGAAGTCATCTGGGGCTCCTGTGCGTGCGGGCCAGCTGCCCAGCGACGCGGATTTGGCCTGCAAGGACCCGGCGGTGCCGGATCTGGCAGGAGAATGCTTCCATTCTAGCAATTCCTGTCGGTTCCGGGCCGCTCTCGTGCCCTAGCGTCCACCCGCCAGCGCCGCCGGCGGGCGTCCATGCCTTACAGATAGAACATTTCTTCCTTGGGCGGAATCGGATGCTCTCCGCCGCGCTTTTCGTAGTACTCGTAGACGGCTTCGAGCACTTCCTGCGGCTCGTCGACGATCTTCATCAGGTCCAGATCGTGCTCGGCGATCAGGCCCATCGGCAGCAGCGTGAAACGGAACCAGTCGAGCAGGCCCTTCCAGAAGCGGCTGCCATACATCACCACGGGCACGGAACGAGACTTGCCGGTTTGTACCAGCGTCAGCACTTCGGCCAGTTCGTCCAGGGTGCCGAAGCCGCCCGGCATGACGATGAATGCGTCCGAATTCTTCACGAACGTGACCTTGCGCGTGAAGAAGTGGCGGAACCGCATGGCGATGTCCTGGTACGGATTGCCCTGTTGCTCGTGGGGCAATTCGATATTCAGGCCGACACTGGCGGACTTGCCCGCGTGCGCGCCCTTGTTGGCCGCTTCCATGATGCCGGGGCCTCCGCCGGAGATGACGGCAAAGCCGGCATCCGAGAACAGCCGGGCGATTTCGATGGTCTTCTGGTAGTAAGGCGAGTCCTCGCGCAGGCGCGCGCTGCCGTAGATCGAGACGGCCGGGCGGATCTCCGAAAGGTACTCGGTCGCCTCGATGAACTCTGCCATAATCGTGAACATTTGCCACGAGGCGCGCGCCTTCTTGGCCGTGGCGCGGTCTTCATCGGCCAACGCGCGCAGGCTTGGAATCATCTTGCGCGGATTCGCGCGCGCTGCCGCATCGCGTGCGGCAGCTTCCTGCTCGTCGGGGCCTTTGCCTGCCTCGGCGGCATCGGCCATGGCGGCAATGGCAGCAGCATGTGCGGCCGCTTTGTCGGCCCGCTGGTCTGCCTTGTTACCGGCAACGTCAGCAATGTCTGTAGCGGCAAGGGGGGCGGCGTCAGCACCGCCTGCGGGGGCACCAGTCAATTTTGAGTCCATGGGAATGTCGGATAGTCCAAAAACACTCTTGCTCGTCGATGGATCGAGCTATCTATATCGCGCGTATCACGCTCTGCCGGACCTGAGGAATGGCGAAGGTCTGCCCACCGGGGCAATCTACGGCATGATCAATATGCTGCGCAAGCTGCGCAATGATTACCCGGCACAGTATATCGCCTGTGTGTTCGACGCCAAGGGCAAGACGTTCCGGGATGACATGTATCCGGCATACAAGGAGCATCGCCCGTCGATGCCTGAGGACCTTGCGAAGCAGATCGAGCCGATCCACGAGGCCGTGCGCGCGCTTGGCTGGCCGATCGTGGTCGTGGAAGGCGTGGAGGCCGACGACGTGATCGGCACGCTCGCGCTCCAGGCGTCGCAGCAGGGCGTGAACACGGTCGTTTCTACGGGCGACAAGGATCTTGCGCAGCTCGTCAATGACACCGTCACGCTGGTCAACACCATGAGCGGCGAGGTCCTCGATCCGCCGGGTGTGGTGGCGAAGTTCGGCGTGCCGCCCGAGCGCATCGTCGACTACCTGTCGCTGATCGGTGACGCGGTGGACAACGTGCCTGGCGTGCCGAAGGTCGGTCCGAAGACCGCCGTCAAATGGCTGACCGAATACGGCACGCTGGACGAGATCATGGGCAACGCCGAGAAGATCAAGGGCGTGGTGGGCGAGAACCTGCGCAACACGCTCGAATGGCTCCCGCGCGCGCGGGAACTGGTCACGGTCAAGACCGATTGCGACCTGAGCGGTGCCGTTGCCGATTTCCAGGCGCTGCACGACCTTGGCGAAGACAAGGAAAAGCTGATCGCGTTCTTCCAGCGCTACGGATTCAAGTCGTGGCTGCGCGAGGCAACCGGTGAGTCGCTGCCGAACGCACGCGCGGCAGCGCGCGCGGTGCCGAAGCCCGCGCCGGCGCAGGGCGGGCTGTTCGATGCGCCGGCCCAGGCCGACGCCCCAGTCGAAGATGTGCCCCCGGCCGAGATCAACTACGAGACCGTGACCACCGAGGCCGCGCTCGACGAATGGCTGCGCAAGATCGCCGATGCGCCGATCGTCGCCGTCGACACCGAAACGACCTCGCTCGATCCGATGCTGGCGCAGCTCGTCGGCATCTCGCTGTCGGTCGAACCGGGCGCGGCTGCCTATATTCCCGTGGCGCATCGCGGCCCGGACGTCGCGGGCCTCGAGAACCATGGCCAGCTCTCGCGCGAGTACGTGCTCGAGCGTATGCGCGGCTGGCTCGAGGATCCGGCGCGTCCGAAGCTCGGTCAGCACCTGAAGTACGACTCGCACGTGTTTGCCAACCACGGCGTGGCGCTGCGCGGCATCGCGCATGACACGATGCTGGAAAGCTACGTGCTGGCTTCGTACCGCAATCACGGCATGGATAGCCTGGCCGAGCGCCTGCTGAGCCTGAAGACGATCACGTATGAGGAAGTTTGTGGCAAGGGTGCGAACCAGATCGGCTTCGACCAGATCGACCTGCCGCGCGCCACGGAATACGCGGCCGAGGATGCCGACGTGACGCTGCGCCTGCATCGCAAGATGCTGCCGCAGCTCGAGGCATCGGAAGGGCTGAAGTACGTCTACGAACAGATTGAGATCCCGGTCTCGGTGGTGCTGCAGAAGATCGAGCGCAACGGCGTGCTGATCGATGCCGACCGCCTGGCCGCGCAGAGCGCCGAGCTGGGTCTACGCATGATGGACCTCGAGCGCGCCGCGCACGATGCGGCGGGCCAGCCGTTCAATCTCGGATCGCCAAAGCAGATCGGCGAGATCCTGTTCAACCAGATGAAGCTGCCGGTGGTCAAGAAGACCGCCAGCGGCGCGCCGTCGACCGATGAAGAGGTGCTGCAGAAGCTGGCGGACGACTATCCGCTGCCCAAGCTGCTGCTGGACTACCGGGGCCTGTCGAAGCTGAAGTCCACCTACACGGACAAGCTGCCGAAGATGGTCAACCCGAATACCGGGCGCGTGCATACGAGCTACGGGCAAGCCACTGCGGTGACGGGCCGCCTGGCATCGACCGACCCGAACCTGCAGAACATTCCGGTGCGCACCGAGGAAGGTCGCCGCATTCGCGAGGCGTTCATCGCCGCGCCCGGCAACGTGATCGTCTCGGCCGACTATTCGCAGATCGAACTGCGCATCATGGCGCATATCTCGGGCGACGAGAACCTGCTGCGCGCGTTCGCCAATGGTGAGGATATTCACCGTGCCACGGCCGGCGAAATCTTCGGCGTCGAGCGCGAGGCCGTCAACAGCGAGCAGCGCCGCTATGCGAAGGTGATCAACTTCGGTCTGATCTATGGCATGAGCGCGTTCGGGCTGGCCAGCAACCTTGGCATCGAGCGCGAGGCGGCCAAGCACTATATCGACCGCTACTTCATGCGTTACCCCGGCGTGGCGCACTACATGGAGCAGACGCGCCAGACGGCGCGCGAGCAGGGCTATGTCGAGACTGTGTTCGGCCGCCGCCTCTGGCTGCCGGACATCAACGGCGGCAATGGCCCGCGCCGTCAGGCCGCAGAACGCGCGGCCATCAACGCGCCGATGCAGGGCACCGCGGCCGATCTGATCAAGCTGTCGATGATCGCCGTGCAGGACTGGCTCGAAGGCGAGAGTCTCGGCACGCGCCAGATCATGCAGGTGCATGATGAACTGGTGCTCGAAGTGCCGCAGGCCGAACTCGAACTTGTCCGCGTGAAGCTGCCCGAGCTGATGTGCGCGGTGGCCACCCTCAATGTGCCGCTGGTTGCCGAAGTGGGTAGTGGCGCGAACTGGGAAGAGGCCCACTGATCCTCGCGAAGAGGATGTCCTCAACGCGATGCCGATGTATGCATAAGAGTACGGATTGAAGCGACTGCGGAAGGCTTGTCAGGGGTGCTGCTCTGCAGCACACTGGCAACAATGAACGCATTTGCGGTACATCAAGAAATGCTGCAAGAACATCGGCTTCGCGGCGCAAGACGACAATAGAAAGTCGCCGACGAGGCCTGCCGGTTTTCAAATTGAAAACATCGGGTAGACCATGAGTCACGCATACGACAAAGAGGACAGCACGCAGAGGGAGGCGGCAACCGTAAGTACCCAGCCCAGCACGGTGGCACGATCGGAGAAGCAGGCACACCGGATCATCGTGGTCGGCGGCGGAGCCGGCGGGCTCGAGCTTGTCACGCGGTTGGGCGACAAGCTTGGCAAGTCTGGTACGGCGCAAGTGACGCTGGTCGACCGCTCGCCCACGCACATCTGGAAGCCGCTGCTGCACGAGGTGGCGGCGGGCAGCATGGACCCGAACACGCATCAGCTCGAGTACGTGGCCCAGGCGCGTTGGCACTACTTCGAATTCCAGCAAGGTGAACTGACCGGCATCGATCGGGAGCGCAAGCTTGTCAAGGTGGCGGCGTGTCTCGATCAGGATGGCGCGGAGTTGCTGCCTGCCCGGGAGTTGCCGTATGACACGCTCGTGCTCGCCATCGGTTGCGTCACGCATTTCTTCAGTGTGCCTGGAGCCGCTGAGAACGCGATCGCGCTCGATACGGTCGATCAGGCAGAGCGCTTCCGGCGCAAGCTGATTGCCGCGTGCGTGCGCGCGCAGAACGGCCGGGGCCGAGTCGGTGAGGATGGCCGTCCACGGGTCGACGTGGCGATCATCGGCGCCGGCGCGACGGGGGTCGAACTGTCAGCGGAGTTGCGCAATACGGCGCACGTGCTCAATGCGTACGGGCTGCACCAGCTCGATCCGCGTCGCGACGTACGCATCCATATTGTCGAGGCGGGCCCGCGCATCCTGCCGGCGCTGTCGGAGCGGGTATCGGCCGAGACGACCAAGCTGCTGCGCAAGCTCGATGTCGACGTGTTCACCTCGGAACGCGTGACCGAAGTCACGAAGGACGCCGTGCTGACCGCCAGCGGCAAGCATGTCGATGCCGATCTGACGGTGTGGGCGGCGGGTATTACCGCGCCGGGTGTGTTGCGCACGCTCGGCCTGCCAGTCAGCAAGATGGGCCAGATCGTCGTGGGCCCGACGCTGCAGTGCGAGACGGATCCGGACATCTTCGCGTTCGGCGATTGCGCTGCCGCGCCGTGGCCCGAGAAGCAGACCACCGTGCCGCCGCGCGCTCAGGCCGCGCACCAGCAGGCAACCTTCCTCTATGACGCGATTCGTGCGCGGCTGGCTGGCAAGCCGCTGCCAAAGTTCGGCTTCAAGGATTTCGGCTCGCTGGTGTCGTTGGGCCACTTCAGCGCAGTGGGCAGTCTGATGGGTGGCCTGATCGGTGGTTCGATGTTCATCGAGGGGCTGTTCGCGCGCTTCATGTACACGTCGCTGTACCGGATGCACGTAATGGCGCTGCATGGAGCCATTGGCATGGGGCTGGACACCATCACGCACTGGCTGCGCAGCAAGACCAGCCCGCGCGTGAAGCTGCATTAGGCGCAGCGGGCGGAGGCCGGCGCCACCCAGGATGCGTGCCGCCGGCCCCACTTGTTCCAGGATTGCTTAGAATTGGCGGCGATGTCTGCATCACTTATCCGATTTTCCGTGATCAAGGAGACCGCCCCATGCTGAAGCCCGAAGTCGAAAGCCTCGTTCCTGGTCAGACGTTCGACCGCCGCAGTTTCGTCAAGACCGCACTCGGATCGGCTTTCGCGGCCGCCGTGCTGCCGGTTCACGCCACGACCATCAAGACCGATTTCAAGGGCCTGACGGCTGGAGAGGTCACGGTCGAGTCGAATGGTTTCAAGATGCCGGTCTACCGCGCACAGCCCGAAGGCAAGACAAACCTGCCGGTGGTGCTGGTGATCAGCGAGATCTTCGGCGTGCACGAACACATCGCGGATATCTGCCGCCGCTTCGCCAAGCTGGGCTATCTGGCGATTGCGCCCGAGCTGTTCGCGCGTCAGGGTGA
Organism: Cupriavidus sp. HY129; assembly: GCF_059492215.1. Classification (NCBI taxonomy): domain Bacteria; kingdom Pseudomonadati; phylum Pseudomonadota; class Betaproteobacteria; order Burkholderiales; family Burkholderiaceae; genus Cupriavidus; species Cupriavidus sp. HY129. Next base: position 2,587,609 of record NZ_CP083254.1, on the reverse strand, counting down.
CCCGAGCAGCTACGGCACGATCCAGGAGTTGCAGGCCAATATCATCCAGAAGGTGCCCGACGCCCAAGTGATGGGCGATCTCGACGCCTGCGTGGCCTGGGCCGGCGCCAATGGTGGCGACCTGAGCCGTCTGGCCATTACCGGGTTCTGCTGGGGAGGTCGCATCACGTGGCTTTACACGGCGCACAACAATCGGGTGAAGGCCGGCGTGGCGTGGTATGGGCAGCTTGTGGGCGAGCCGACAACGCTCAAGCCGCGCAATTCGGTCGATATCGTCAACGAACTCGATGCGCCGGTGCTGGGTCTGTATGGCGGCAAGGACACTGGTATTACGCAGGAGCAGGTGGAGCGGATGAAGGCCGCGCTGGCCGCCTCTTCCAATCCGAACGCCAAGGCGTCGCGGTTCGTGGTCTACCCGGAAGCCGGGCACGCCTTCAACGCCGACTATCGCGCCAGCTATGTGGAGTCGGCTGCCAAGGACGGCTGGCAGCGCTGCCTCGACTGGTTCCGTCAACACAAGGTCGCCTGACCTGACTCGCCGGAAGGGCCATCAGGTCCATCTGGCCCTTCCGGCGTTGCGGTCATTGCAAAGACTGTGCGGACGTACGTACAATGCCGCTTTCACGTTTTTGCAACATTGTTGCGTTAATCGGTGGCGCCTGCCCGACTCCGGGCGGACACCGGTTCCGGGGAGCCCATCATCCATTCCACGCTTCTTTACATCCTGCTGGCCGCGACAATCTCGGGCGTCGGCAGCATTTTTGGCGCGGCGCTGCTCTCGCTGACTGTCGCGTCGCGTGTGGTGGAGCGCATGGTGAGCTTTTCGGTCGGAGTGCTGCTGGCCACCGCGCTGCTGCATTCGCTGCCCGAGGCTTTCGAATCCGGTGCCGATCCGCGTGCTCTGTTCGGCACATTGTTGGCGGGGCTTCTTGGCTTCTTCCTGCTGGAGAAAATCTCGCTGCTGCGTCATTCGCATCACCACGAGGGCGACGGGCATCATCACCATCACGGGCATGACCGCGAGGAAGCGGGGCGCAGCGGCCTGACGATCCTGGTGGGCGACACCTTCCACAACTTTGCCGATGGCATCGTGATTGCCGCCGCGTTCCTTGCCAATCCGCATATCGGCATCGTCACCGCACTGGCGATCGCCGCGCACGAAATCCCGCAGGAAGTGGGCGACTTCATCGTGCTGCTGAATGCCGGGTTCTCGAAGGCGCGCGCGTTTGCGTTCAACCTGCTGTCGAGCCTGGCGGCCATCATCGGCGGGCTGGTCGGATATTTCCTGCTCGACCAGCTCACGGCCTGGATTCCATACGTGCTGGTGATCGCGTCGAGCAGCTTCCTCTACATCGCCGTGAGCGATCTGATGCCGCAGATGCAGCGCAAGCCGCGACTCAAGGAGTCGGCGGTGCAGGTGGTGCTGGTGGCGGCCGGCATTGCGGCCATCGTCTTCATCACGAATGGCGTGCACGAGCAACACGGGCATCGCCACTCGCGCACCGCCGCCGGGGTGACATCGAACTGATGTCGCTGGCGGGAATTCCGGCTTAGCTGCCGGTGGCGACTGGCCGCTTCGGGTCAGCGCACCATTCGCTCCAAGAGCCCGGATAGAGCGCCGCGCCGGTCAGGCCGGCGACTTCCAATGCCAGAAGATTGTGGCAGGCCGTGACGCCCGAGCCGCACTGCATCACCGTCTGCGCCGGGGCCTTGCCCGCGAACACCTGTCCGAAGTCGGCGCGCAACTGATCGGCCGGCTTGAAGTAGCCGTCAGCCGTCAGGTTGTCCTTGAAGAAACGATTGGCGGCGCCGGGAATATGGCCGCCCACCGGGTCGAGCGTTTCGTTTTCGCCACGGAAGCGGTCGGCGGCGCGGGCGTCGACGACCAGCAGCGAAGGCTGGCTCAGGTTCGCCACCAGCGCGTCGGCATCCACGGTCTTCACCAGTGACGCACGGCGCGTCAGGTTACCTCCGATCTCCGGCTCGGTCGTTGCGCCATGCTCCAGCGGCAGCCCAGCCGCCACCCACGCATTGCGTCCGCCATCGAGCACGAGCGCCGCGGCATGGCCGACCCAGCGCAGCATCCACCAGAGCCGTGCGGCATACATGCTGCCTTGTCCGTCATAGGCCACGACCAGCGTATCGTCATCAACGCCCAGCACGCGCAGGCGCGCCGCGAACAGTTCGGCATCAGGCAGCGGGTGGCGACCGCTGAGGCCCGTCTTCGGTCCGGAGAGTTCGTTGTCGAGGTGGAGGTAATACGCGCCGGGGATATGGCCCTGTTGATAGCTATCGCGGCCGGCGGCGGGGTTGGTCAGGTCGAACGAGCAGTCGAAGACGACCACGCGCGGCTTGCCGGCGGCGCGCAGTTGGTCGAGTTCGGTGGCGGTGATCAGCGGAGTCGGCATGAAAGTCCTGTCTGCGTTACGTGTCGGGAACATGCCGCCAATGCTACACCGGCCTACACCTCCGGATGCACCTCGGCCTCGAGTGACTTGACCGGGGTGGCCGGCGTGGGGTGTTTGTCTGTAGCGCGTGCGCGGGTGAGCGTGGTGGCGATGCCGCTGGCTACGATCAGTGCCATGCCCAGCCACGAGATCCAGTTGAGCTTGTCGCTCCACACCAGGATGCCCCACAGGCTGGAAAACACGATGCCCGCGTACTGCAGGTTGGCGGTCAGCAGCGTGTTGCCGCGCTTGTAGGCGCGCGTCATCGACGTCTGGCCAAGCGTGGCGAGGATGCCAATCGCCAGGAGCAGGCCCGCGCTATGCCACGTGTGCGGGCTCACGCCGGTAAACAGCATCCAGACCAGGCCGCACACCAGCCCCACGGCCGAGAAGTAGAACACGATGCGGCCTTCCGGCTCGCCCAGTTGGCCGAGTTGGCGCACTTCGACATAGGCCAGCGCCGTGAACACGCCCGAGATCAGGCCGATCAGGCCGCCAGTGAGCTGGTCCTGGCCAACCGAGGGTTGCAGCAGACAGATCACGCCGGCAAACGACAGCAGGATTGCGCCGATCAGCTTGCGATCCGCCGCCCCGGCCGTACCGGCAAGCGCGGCGCTGGCGCCGAGGATCAGGGCGATCCAGACCGGCGACATGTAATTGAGCGTCATGGCCGTGGCCAGCGGCAGCATCGAGATCGAGGTGAACCAGAGCAGCAGTGCCGTCACGCCGAACACGCTGCGCTTGATGTGAGTGGCCATGTGCGGCGTGCTCACCGGTACTCCGCGCGAGGCCAGCATGATCCACATGATCGTCACGCCGATGAGGCTGCGATAGAAGACGATCTCGCCCGTGGTGTAGAACTCGGCCGCCAGCTTGACACCCACCCCCATCAACGAGAACGAGAAGGCGGCGAACAACATCCAGAGCGATTGCATGATGGCGGGGAGGGCGAGGGGGCGGAACGGAAGCGTGTGCCGGTGTCGGCACGGCGCCAAAGGCAGGCAAACCGTTGTAAAAGCAACGAATAAGAGACGGATTCTAGCAGTGCTCCGGCGGCCGCACCAATGCAAAACGGACCGCTCTCGCGGTCCGTTTGCTGGCATCCACCGATAACGGGCGATCAGCGCACGCCTGTTACCTGTTGTAGTCCATCACGCGGCGGTACCACTCGTGGAAGTGCTGCATGCCGTCTTCCATCGGAGACTGGTAGGGGCCGGTCTCGCTGATACCGCGCTTCATCAGCGCCAGGCGGCCAGCGTCCATGCGCTCAGCGATCTCGTCGTCCTCGATGCACGTTTCCATATAGGCAGCGCGCTCGGCCTCGACGAAATCGCGCTCGAACAGCGCGATTTCCTCGGGGTAGTAGAACTCGACGATATTGCGCGTCTTGCGCGGGCCCAACGGGTGCAGCGTCGAAATGCAGAGCACGTTCGGGTACCACTCCACCATGATGTTGGGGAAGTAGGTCAGCCAGATCGCGCCGTGCTTCGGCAGTTGCCCGTTGTTGAAGCGCAACACGGCCTCGTGCCACTTCTCGTACGTAGGGGTGCCCGGGCGCTTCAGGCCAGCATGCAGGCCCACGGTCTGCACGCTATGCCAGTCGCCGAATTCCCACGTGAGGTCGTCGCAGGAGACAAAGCTGCCCAGGCCCGGGTGGAACGGCACGACGTGATAGTCCTCCAGGTAGACCTCGATGAAGGTCTTCCAGTTGTAATCACAGTCGTGGACTTCCACGTGGTCGAGCTTGTAACCGTCGAAGTTCAGGTCCTGCGCCACGCCGAGCTTTGCCAGGTCGGCGCGCACGTCGCGCTTGCCCTCGAACAGCAGGCCGTTCCAGTTCTGCAGCGGCGAGCGGTTCAGGTGCGTGCAGGGTTGCTTCTCGAAGTGCGGCGCGCCGAGCAGGCCACCCTTGAGATCGTATGTCCAGCGATGCAGCGGGCAGACGATGTTCCTGGCATTGCCGCGGCCGTTGAGCATGATGGCCTGGCGATGGCGGCACACGTTCGACAGCAGTTCGATGCCGTCAGGATTGCGCACCAGCATACGGCCTTCGTCCTCGGCGGCCAGTGTCTGAAAGTCGCCGGTCTCCGGCACCATCAGTTCGTGACCGACGTAGCCGGGGCCATTCTTGAACAGCAGTTCCAGTTCTTGTTGATGCAGTGCCTCGTCAAAGTAGACATTCACGGGCAACTGCGAATCAGCCGGCGCCAGCTTGAGCGCGGTGCTGAGATTGGACATTATCCCCACTCCCTATAACAGGCGAAAGCAGTGAACAACCCAACCATCGAAATATGAATCGATTTGGGAAACCGTGTCAGACGAGCAGGATCCGGCCAGGTTCCCCCGGGGTTAGTGATGGGGAAAATGTGCCCGCCGACACACCGCGTATGAGCGGTCATGTTGGTGCGGACGCAACGGCCTGGAACTCGCTGACGAGCCCGGGATTGTACCCGAGCCAAAAAGTTAAGGGCCTGATTTTTTTGCCTTTTTAGCGAAAAAGTCGACCCGGGTCGTCATGGAGGTGCCCTTTCGGGCGCATTCCGAATGACGACCCGGCCGCACACGTCACTTCCCTGTCAAAACCCGGTGCCAGGTAGATATCCACATGGACGATATGGCTATTGCGCCGGTCAGGCGATTCTGCGACCAAGCTCAGGATTGGCGTAAAATCCCGGATTCCCCTGATGAAGGCCTGACATGCCAAGAACCACGACCGCCCCGGTCCAGCCTGAAGATACGCCGGCCGCCAGCGTGCCGCCGGCTTCCTATGAGGCCGCAATGGCCGAGCTGGAAACGCTGGTGGCGAGCATGGAAAGCGGCGATCTGCCGCTCGAGGCATCGCTTGCCGCCTACCGCCGCGGTGCCGAGCTGGTGCGTTTTTGCCAGCAGAGCCTGGAGCGCGTGGCGCAGCAGGTCAAGGTACTCGAAGGTGACGCACTGAAGCCGCTTGCCGGCGAGTCGCGCACCCAGAACAACGCAGATAGCAACAGCGCAGATTTCGAATGAGCGATTTCGCCACCTGGATGCGGGCGCAGGGCGCCCGCACCGAAGCCGCTTTGGAAGCGGCCCTACCGTCCACGGACACAATTCCACACACCCTCCATGAGGCGATGCGCTATGCTGTGCTCGGCGGTGGCAAGCGTGTGCGCCCCCTGTTAGTGCACGCTGCGGGCGAGGTGGTCGGTGCGACACCCGAGGCTTGCGATGCCGCAGCATGTGCCGTCGAGATGATTCACGCCTATTCGCTGGTCCACGACGACATGCCCTGCATGGACGACGACGATCTGCGCCGCGGACGTCCCACGGTCCACAAGGCCTATGACGAGGCCACGGCCCTGCTGGTGGGTGACGCATTGCAGAGCCAGGCGTTCATCGTGCTGGCCCAGACCCCGGCACTGGCCGCGGAAGCGCGCCTGAAAGTGGTGGCGGAACTGGCCGTGGCATCGGGCTCGGTGGGCATGTGCGGTGGACAAGCCATCGATCTCCAGAACGTCGGCAAGGCCATGACCCGTGAGGCACTCGAAGGCATGCACCGCATGAAGACTGGCGCCCTGTTGCGCGCCAGCGTGCGCATGGGTGCGTTGTGCGGAAACATCGACCAGGCCGGCCTTGTGGCGCTTGATCGATATGCCGCGGCCGTGGGATTGGCGTTCCAGGTCGTGGACGATATTCTCGACGTCACTGCCGACACGGCAACGCTTGGCAAGACGGCGGGCAAGGATGCCGCGAACGACAAGCCGACCTACGTGTCGCTGCTTGGCCTGGATGCCGCACGCGAACTGGCTGCCCAGCTTCGCACCGACGCCCACGAGGCGCTGGAGGGATTCGGCGCACGCGCTGGCCGGCTCGCCGAACTGGCCGACCTGATCGTGCTGCGCTCAAACTGAACTGAAAAGCCGGACGCACAGAATCCGGCGGCCGAACGGACACCATGACCTACACGCTGCTCAATAAAATCGACGACCCCGCGGACCTGCGCAAGCTGGACCGTCGCCAGCTCGACACGCTGGCCGAGGAACTCCGCGCCTACGTGCTCGAATCGGTCTCGCAAACCGGCGGGCACCTGTCGTCCAACCTCGGCACGGTGGAGCTGACGATCGCGCTGCACTATGTCTTCGACACACCGAACGATCGCGTGGTCTGGGACGTGGGTCACCAGAGCTATCCCCACAAGATCCTGACTGGCCGCCGTGACCGCATGTCGACGCTGCGCCAGTACGGTGGCATCTCCGGCTTTCCGCGCCGTGCCGAGAGCGAGTACGACACCTTCGGTACTGCGCATTCGTCGACGTCGATTTCCGCGGCGCTGGGCATGGCGCTCGGTGCCCGTACCCGGGGCGAGAAGCGCGTGGGTATCGCCGTGATCGGCGATGGCGCGATGACCGCCGGCATGGCTTTCGAAGCCATGAACAATGCGGGCGTCTACAAGGACCTGCCGATGCTGGTGGTGCTGAACGACAACGACATGTCGATCTCCCCGCCGGTGGGCATGCTGAACAAGCACCTGGCGCGCCTGATGTCGGGCCAGTTCTACGCGGCCACGAAGAAGGGCATCGAGAAGGTGCTGTCGGTGGCGCCGCCGGTGCTCGAATTCGCCAAGCGTCTGGAAGAACATGCCAAGGGCATGGTCGTGCCGGCCACGCTGTTCGAGGAATTCGGTTTCGACTACGTCGGCCCGATCGACGGCCACGACCTCGAGTCGCTGGTCCCGACGCTGCAGAACATCCGCCAGCGCGCGCTGGAAGGCCACGGCCCGCAGTTCCTGCACGTGGTGACCAAGAAGGGCCAGGGCTACAAGCTGGCCGAGGCCGATCCGATCCTCTACCACGGCCCGGGCAAGTTCAATCCGGCCGAGGGTATCCGTCCGTCGGCCAAACCGTCGCGCAAGACCTACACGCAGGTGTTTGGCGAGTGGCTGTGCGACATGGCCGCGGCCGACAAGCGCCTGATCGGCGTGACGCCGGCCATGCGCGAAGGCTCGGGCATGGTCGAGTTTGAAAAACGCTTCCCGGACCGTTACTACGACGTCGGTATCGCAGAGCAGCACGCGGTGACCTTCGCCGGCGGCCTGGCCTGTGAGGGCCTGAAGCCGGTGGTGGCGATCTACTCGACGTTCCTGCAACGTGGTTACGACCAGCTTATTCACGACGTGGCGCTGCAGAACCTGCCAGTGGTGTTCGCGCTGGACCGCGCTGGTCTGGTAGGCGCGGATGGCGCCACGCACGCCGGTGTGTACGACATCCCGTTCCTGCGCTGCATCCCGAACATGATGGTGATGGCGCCGGCAGACGAGAACGAGTGCCGTCAGTTGCTGACGACCGCGTTCCAGCAGGACTGCCCGACCGCCGTGCGCTATCCGCGCGGCGCCGGCGTCGGCGTGGCCACGCAGCCCGAACTGACCGCGCTGCCGGTGGGCAAGGGCGAGATCCGCCGCGAAGGCCATGCCCGCGCAGGTCAGCGTGTGGCGATCATGGCGTTCGGTTCAATGGTGCATCCGGCCCTGACCGCGGCTGAGCAACTCGATGCCACGGTGGCCAACATGCGTTTCGTGAAGCCGCTCGATGTGGAACTGGTCAAGCAACTGGCCGCCAATCACGACTTCCTGGTCACGGTGGAAGAGGGCGCCACGATGGGCGGTGCTGGTAGCGCCGTGCTCGAAGCGCTGGCCGATGCGGATATCGCACTGCCGACGTTGGTGCTGGGCCTGCCCGACAAGTTCATCGACCATGGCGATCCGGCGCATCTGCTGTCGCTGTGCGGTCTCGACGCGGCCGGCATCGAGCGTTCGGTGCGCGAGCGCTTCGGCCTGGCGGCGCAACCGGTCAAGGTGGCGAGCGTGGCCTGACGCCAACCGATACAGGTCATACGCGGTACTGAAAACCGGCGCGGCAACCCCGCGCCGGTTTGTTTTTTGGCGCGCGGGAATGGCATTTTTCTGCAGCGCTGCGGCATTATCCGCATGAAATATGCGGATTCACGGCGGGCGGGAACATGACTGTCCAATATCCCGTAAAATCGCCTTTCCGTTTTTGTGTTCGCAGCTGCGGGCCGGCGCCCCCATCCAGCCTGGACCCGTCGTTTCACACTCGTTGCGCGGCGTAGAGATGTTCTGCGAAATCGCCGCGACCGTAAGGATGGCCGCGCCCCCTTTGTCGGCCTCCTGGAGGAAACCGTAGATGAATGACATCAATCCCGCCTTCGTCATGCCCGACGTGCAGTCGAGCGTCGATACCCGCCAGATCGTGATCCAGCGCGTCGGCGTGAAGGGCGTGCGATATCCGCTAACGCTGAAGACGCCTGCCGGCGCAGTGGGCACGGTCGGTACGTTCAATATGGACGTGCGCCTGCCGGCCGACCAGAAGGGCACGCACATGTCGCGCTTCGTGGCGCTGCTCGAGGAAAACCGCGCGCCGCTGGACCTGGCCGCTTTCCGCGCGCTGGTCGACGACATGCTGGTTCGCCTGGAAGCCGATGCGGGCCGTATCGAAGTGTCGTTCCCGTACTTCATCACGAAGACCGCGCCGGTGTCGGGCGTGCAGTCGCTGCTGGACTACGAAGTCACGCTCGTGGCTGAGGCGCGTGACGGCCAGACACGCATGTTCATGACCGCGCTGGTGCCGGTGACGAGCCTGTGCCCGTGCTCGAAGAAGATCTCGCAGTACGGCGCGCACAACCAGCGCTCGCATATCACGATGCGCGTGGAGCTTGCCGGTGACCTCGATGTCGAGGCGCTGGTGCGCATGGCCGAGGAAGAGGCATCGTGCGAACTGTGGGGTCTGCTCAAGCGCCCCGACGAGAAGTTCGTGACCGAGCGTGCCTACGAGAATCCGAAGTTCGTGGAAGACCTGGTGCGCGATATCGCGATGCGGCTGAACGCGGACGATCGCATCGTCGCATACACGCTGGAAGCCGAGAATTTCGAATCGATCCACAATCACAGCGCCTATGCTGTGATCGAGCACGACAAGCGGCATCAGTAACGGTTGCTTGTTTTTCGCCCCTCGCCCACGTGTGGGAGAGGGGCGCATTGCCGCATCGGACTGGTATCAGACCAGCGTCACCGCAGGCGTTCCCGCCGCAACCTCCACCACCTGCACACTGGCTGTCGCCGGCATCGCCGGGGCCACGCCGCCCGCGATCGGCTTGAGCTTGTGAAAGCTGCAACTCAGCTTCGAAGCTGTCAGCGTCACCACCGCGTAACCCTGCGCGTCGGAGTTCACATACGTTAGCCACGGATTGAACGACGTCAGCGTCGTGTTGAACGTGTTCACCATCGCCCCGTTGCCATCGGTCGTGTAGACCAGCGGTTTTGCGTCCGCGAATGCCGCGTCGCTGTCTACCACGCTCTTGAAGTAGCTTTGGAACGAGTTGCTCGACAGACCCGCCGTGACCAGATCCACCATGACCGGGACCGGCGTCGCGGCGTCGTAGTCGTCCATGACCGGGCCCGCGAAGAACGCGTGAATGTCGCCGGTCAGCGCCACCACATTGCTGATGCGCTGCGTCTTCAGGAAGGCCATCATGGCCTTGCGCTCGGCGTTGTAGCCATCCCACTGGTCGGCGTTGAGAATGAACTGGTCGATCAGCATCGCAGGTGGCAGACCACCGGTCAGCGCGGCCACGATGGCGTTGATCTGGAGCGCGGGCACGGTCAGCCCCGTCAGCAGGCCGCGCAACTGGGTAAAGGCCGGCGCCTGGTAGCTGTTGGCGGCCTTTGCGTCCTTCAGATCCTGCGCAATGGCGCCGGTCAGGGGCCGCTTCTGCGATGCCAGCGCGGGAATTTGCGCGATCACGGCGTCGGCCAGCAACGATCCGACCGCCAGCGCCCCGTCAATCTGCATGCGTAGCAACGAGACCTCGTTGCCCCACAGCTTCCACGTGGTCGTGGCATTGCCAATCTGCTGTTGCCACCAGCCGCGTTGGGTGTCGCCAAGGATCGACACCGGCGTCAGCGCGCCACCAGCGGTGGCCAGCTTGCTGCCTTCCAGCCCGGCCAGCGTGGTCTTCGGCACGAAGTAGCGGCTGCCGATTTCGCTGCCCGCCGCCTGTTCCGGAATCACATGATCGGCGCGATAGAGCCGCTCGTCCGTCATCACCAGCGTGGCCAGGTTGCCGAACGTGAAGGAACGGTAGATCTGGATGTTGTGGAACGACGTATCCGCCTGGTCGAAGCTGACGTCGGCTGGCATGAACTCGAACCACGCCTGGTTCGCCGCGCGCCGGCGCGCGGTGCGCGGCGTGGCATCGTCATTGGCGGTATAGGTCTGGTGGTCCTGCCAGCAGTCGTCGGAGAATTCGTGATCGTCCCAGATCGCGATCACGGGAAAGCGCGCGTGCAGCGCCTGCAGGCGCGGATCGCTGCGATATGACTTGTAGAGGTAGCGATAGTCGTCGATTGTGGTCGCGTAGTGAGCGCCATCGTCGCGCAGCGTGCCGTTGGGCAACGTCAATTGCGCATGGCGCGTTTCCACCTTGCCGGTCTGGAACGCCGCGCCGACGGTCTCGTAGATGTAGTCGCCCATGTGGACCACGAAATCGAGGTCTTCGTTGACAAGCTCCTCCATGCCGGCCCAGTGATTCACGCTCCAGTCCTGGCAGGTGATGAAGGCGAACTTCAGTTGCGACAGTGGCGTGCCGGCGGTGGGCGCGGTCTTGGTGCGGCCCACGGGGCTGGTCTGATTGCCAACCTGGAAACGGTAGTAGTACGTGGTGCCGGCGGACAGACCCGTCACCTTGTTGCGCAGCGTGTAGTCCCAGTCAGGCGAGGCAGCCAGTGTGCTGTTGACGATCAGCGTGCTGAAGTCCGCCTGTGTCGACACCTGCAGTTGCACGTTGACGGGCTTGCTGCCGTTGTTGCCGTCCACGCGCGTCCAGAGCATGACGCTATCGGGTTTCGGGTCGCCGGATGCCACGCCTTGCTGGAACGTGAACGTGTTGCCCGGCTCGTTGGCGGGCGGCGTCGTGGGCGGATTGGTCGAGGGGGTGGCGGGCGAGGCGTTGTCGTCACCACCGCAGCCGGCCAGGCCGGTGGTGGCCACCGTCACGGTGACGAAACTTCCCCATTGCAGAAATTTGCGGCGATCCACTTTGCGTTCCCTTCCTTGTTATGTGATGCAGGAATCGCAAATTGTTCGGTGGTCCCGTGACCACCATGTGTCTGGATGTCAGCTCGATTAGAGCTTTTCTACGAAGTCCGGGCCTCGGGCAGGCGGATATCGGCCAGATCCCACCGTGGCGTCACGCCATAGTCGTAGCCGTGCCGGGCAAGCTCCGGCGCGGCCTTCAGGCGCATCGCGCCGGCAAACGCGATCATCGCGCCATTGTCAGTGCAGAACGCCAGATCGGGGTAGAACACCTCGACCTTGCGGCGCTTGCCCATCTCATTGAGCCGTTCGCGCAGTTGCCGATTCGCGCCCACGCCGCCCGCAACCACGAGCCGCTTGTCGCCGGTCTGCTTGAGCGCGGCGAACGACTTGGCGGCCAGTACGTCGACGATCGCATCGACGAACGCGCGCGCCAGATTGGCGCGGTCCTGCTCACAGGCATTGCTGAGCTTGCGTGTCTGCGTCAGCACGGCGGTCTTGAGGCCAGCGAACGAGAAATCGAGATTGCCAGAATGCAGCATCGGCCGCGGCAGTTCGAAGGCGCCGGGGTTGCCGAATTCCGCCAGCCGCGACACTTCCGGGCCGCCCGGATACCCGAGGCCCAGCAGCTTGGCGGTCTTGTCGAATGCTTCGCCGGCGGCGTCGTCGAGCGTTTCGCCGAGCAGCTTGTAGTCGCCGATGCCCTTTACTTCCATGAGCTGGGTGTGCCCACCAGACACCAGCAGCGCCACGAACGGGAACGGCGGCGGGGCACTCGTCAGCAGTGGCGAGAGCAGATGGCCTTCCAGGTGGTGCACGCCGATCATCGGCACGCCGAGCGCGAAGCCCAGCGCATTGGCCACCGATGCGCCCACCAGCAGCGCGCCGGCCAGTCCGGGGCCCTGCGTGTAAGCGATGGCGTCGATGTCCGCGCGCGTGCGGCCCGCATCGTCCAGTACCTGCTGCAACAGCGGCAGCACGCGCCGGATATGGTCGCGTGATGCGAGTTCGGGCACCACGCCGCCGTATTCGCGATGCATGGCGATCTGCGAGTGCAGCGCGTGCGCGAGCAGGCCGGCCTCGGTGTCGTAGAGGGCCAGCCCGGTTTCGTCACAGGAGGATTCGATACCGAGGACAAGCATGGCGTTTCTGGTGCGGCTGGCAGCGCCCGTGCAGGCATCTGCAGCGATCGTGCCGGCAAAATCTGAAGGCCAGCAGGGTAGCACACCGGGGCCAGGCGCGCTCGCGGGCCCGCATTTCGATACAATCCGGGCTTCGTTGAAGGGGTGGCATGACTCAGGGCAGACAAGACCGGTTCGATGTGGCGGTGCTGGGCGCGGGAGCCGCCGGCATGATGTGTGCCGCCGTGGCCGGGCAGCGCGGCGCGCGCGTGGTGTTGATCGACCACGCCACGAAGCTGGCGGAGAAGATCCGTATTTCCGGCGGCGGGCGGTGCAATTTCACGAATCTCCAGGCCAGCCCGGCCAACTATTTGTCGTCCAACCCCCATTTCTGCCGCTCGGCGCTGGCGCGCTACACGCCGCAAGATTTCCTGGCGCTGATGCGCCGCTACGACATTGGTTGGCACGAGAAGCATCGCGGCCAACTGTTCTGCAATGACAGCGCCGAAGACGTGATCAACCTGCTGCGCGCTGAGTGCGAGGCTGGCGGCGTGCGCTGGCAGACCGGCTGCAGCATCCATGAGATCCGCCGCGAGGGTGCCGACTACCTGTTGCTGACATCCCAGGGCACGGTGCGAGCCGGCGCGCTGGTGGTCGCTACCGGCGGGCTGTCGATCCCGAAGATCGGCGCAACGGACTTCGGCTATGCCATCGCCCGTCAGTTCGGCCTGAAAATCATCGACACGCGACCGGCCCTGGTACCGCTGACGTTCGACGGCCAGGCGTGGCAGCCGTTCGTGCCCTTGGCGGGGGTGTCGATGGAAGTCGATATATCCACGGGCAGCGGCAAGACCGCGGGCACGTTCAAGGAAGACCTGCTGTGGACGCATCGGGGCTTGTCCGGGCCGGCGGTGCTGCAGATCTCCAGCTACTGGCGCCCCGGAACGCCGATCGAGATTGACCTGTTCGATGGCGAGGACGCCGCCGCGTGGTTGATCGGGCACAAGAAGAGCAGCCGTAAGCATCTGAACAATCTGCTGGGCGAGCGTCTGCCGTCGCGACTGGCCGACGCATGGTGCGCGGCGGTGGGGCTGCAAGGCACGCAATCCGTGGCCGATATGCCGGACAAGGCACTGCGCCAACTGGGCGAATCGCTGAATCGTTGGCGCCTAGTGCCGTCCGGCACCGAGGGCTACAAGAAGGCCGAAGTGACACTGGGTGGTGTCGATACGCGCGGACTGTCGTCGAACACGATGATGGCGCGGGAAGTCGACGGACTTTATTTCATTGGCGAGGTCGTGGACGTGACCGGATGGCTCGGCGGCTACAACTTCCAGTGGGCCTGGGCATCGGCGGTGGCGGCTGGGGAAGCCGTGGCCGAGGCGGCTCGCGGCGCAGGCGCTGTTGCGTAGGCAGCATGTGTCGGCCCGCATGTTGGCCCTCGTGCCGGCCCTCATGTGCGGCTTGGCAGACCTTGCGCTAGAATCGTCGCTCTCGTAAAGCCGCCGGCGCGGTGCCGGCGCAATCCCACCCGGTTTTCTCATTGCATTTCGGCCGCCATATGACGACGATTCGCCTTAAGGAAAATGAACCGTTTGAAGTTGCGCTGCGTCGCTTCAAGCGCACCATCGAGAAGAATGGCCTGCTCCCCGAACTGCGGGCGCGGGAGTTTTACGAGAAGCCCACCGCCGAACGCAAACGCAAGCGCGACGCCGCCGTCAAGCGCAATTACAAGCGCCTGCGCAGCCAGATGCTGCCGAAGAAGCTATACTGACCGTGTCTTAGCGTCAGCACGAAACCCGCTGTGAGCATGGCTCCGGCGGGTTTTTGCGTTATGGTCGGGTTTGCCCCGCTCGCGTCCGTTGCTGGCGCGTAATCCAACTTTTCGGAAGATTGCCATGTCCCTCAAAGCCCGCATCAACGATGACATGAAGGCCGCCATGCGTGCCCGTGAAGCCGAGCGTCTCGGCACCGTCCGCCTGCTGCTGGCGGCCATCAAGCAGCGCGAGGTGGACGAACGCATCGAACTGGACGACGCTGGCATCACCGCCGTGATCGACAAGATGATCAAGCAGCGCAAGGACTCGATCTCCCAGTTCGAGCAGGCGGGCCGCGATGATCTGGTTGCCAAGGAAAAGGCCGAACTCGACGTGCTGGTAGCCTATATGCCGGCACAGCTCTCCGACGCGGAAGTGGCTGCCGAGGTTCAGAAGGCCGTGACCGAAAGCGGCGCAGCCGGTCCGCAGGACATGGGCAAGGTCATGGGCCTGGTGAAGGCCCGCCTGGCCGGCCGTGCCGACATGACCGCGGTTTCCGGGCTGGTGAAGGCCGCGCTCGCGCCGAAGTAAGCCTCTCATCGGTCAGAATCATTGCCGTCAGCAGATGTAATGCGTGATGTTGTCTGCGCGTTGATGAAAATTGCGCGTAGATGTCAGCAATCCCAAGTGGCGCGTTGCATCTGCACTACAATGATTCGATAGCCGCCGGGCGACGCCCCGGTCACGTATTCCAGAAAACTTCGAAACGGCCGCCGGCGTTTTGCCCGGCAGGCCGTGCCATCAGGACGGTCAGTCGGGTGATTCCGCAATCCTTTATTCAGGACCTGCTCAACCGCGTCGACATTGTCGATGTGGTGGGCAAGTACGTGCAGTTGAAGAAGGGCGGCGCCAACTTCATGGGCCTGTGCCCGTTCCATAACGAGAAGTCCCCGTCCTTTACCGTATCGCCGACCAAACAGTTCTATCACTGCTTCGGCTGCGGCGCGCATGGATCCGCCATCGGGTTCCTGATGGAGTACTCGGGGCAGTCCTACCCGGACGCGGTGCGCGAGCTGGCCCAGTCGGTCGGCCTGTCCGTGCCGGAGGAGCGCAATAGCCTGCCACCCGCCCAGCGGGCAGAGCAGCAAGCCAGGTCGTTGGCGCTGACCGATGCCATGACGCGTGCCACTGACTTCTACAAGAAGCAGTTGCGCGGTGCCCCGCAGGCCATCCAGTACCTCAAGGGTCGTGGCCTGACCGGCGAGATTGCCGCTCACTTCGGTCTTGGCTACGCGCCCGACGATTGGCAAGGGCTGGAGACCGTGTTCGGAAGCTATCGCGATGACGCCATCGCCGGCCCGCTGGTGGAGGCCGGGCTGCTGATCGAATCTCAGGACAAACGTGATGCCGATGGCAAGCCGCGTCGCTACGACCGCTTCCGCGATCGGATCATGTTCCCGATCCGCAATACGAAGGGCAATGTGATCGGATTTGGCGGCCGCGTGATGGGGCAGGGCGAGCCAAAGTACCTGAATTCCCCGGAAACGCCGCTCTTCAGCAAGGGAACGGAGCTCTACGGTCTGTTCGAGGCGCGTCACGCAATCCGCGAAAATGGCTACGTGTTGGTGGTAGAAGGCTACATGGATGTGGTCGCGCTGGCTCAGCTCGGGTTTGCCAATGCCGTCGCCACACTTGGCACGGCCTGCACGCCGGTTCATGTGCAGAAGCTGATGCGCCAGACCGACGCCGTGGTGTTCTCGTTCGATGGTGACGCCGCTGGCCGCCGTGCCGCGCGCCGCGCGCTGGAAGCCTGCCTGCCGCACGTGGCGGATAACAAGACGATCCGCTTCCTTTTCCTGCCGGCCGAACACGACCCGGATAGCTACGTCCGCGAGGAGGGAACCGACGCGTTCGCGCGCCAGGTTCAGAACGCGATGCCTTTGTCGCGCTTCTTGCTGCAAATCGTCACGGAAGATCAGGATCTGCGCCAGCCCGAAGGCCGTGCCCGCGCGCAGTACGAGGCCAAGCCGCTGCTCCAGGCGATGCCTGCCGGTGGCTTGCGGCTGCAGATCGTGCGCGAACTTGCCGATACCACAAGCACCACGCCGGCCGAGATCGAGGCGATTTGTGGCCTGGGCAGCGATTCCTCACGGGTTGGTCGATTCGCTCAGCCGCGCCCGCGCGCGCGGCGTCAGGCGCCGACGGGGCTCGAACAGCGCGTGATCCAGTTGCTGATGTGCTACCCGTCGCTGGCGGCCCGGCTCGATGGGGACGCACGCGCATTGCTGCTTGACCCCCAGCACTCCGGATCCGAGGCGCTGGGCTACCTGGTGTCCGCTTGCGACGGCATTCAGGGTGAGGTGAACTTCGCGGCCTTCAGCGAGCAGTTGGCGCAAACGCCCTACGCCGATGTCTACGCGAGCGCACGCACGGCGGTACTGCGCGAGGAAATCGAAGAGGAGCCGGCGACGCATGAGTTCGACGGCGCCGTCCACAAGTTGCTGGCCGAGCCGCTGGAGCGCGAGCAGAAGGCGCTCGAGACCATGGTGAGCGCGGGCACGGCCGACGAAGAGACCAAGGCGCGATATCTCTGGCTATCGCGCGAAGTGCAGCGGCGCAGGCAAATGGGCTGGCGGCCCGCCGCCATGGAGGATAGTTGAACCGATTTTCGGCGTGAGCAGTTGAGCACGTGGCCTGAACCGATGGAAAAATTGGCGGCCAAACTGCTTAAGCCTTGATTTTTCAGGTGAAAACACAACCTGACAGGAAGCCGGGGGTTGGTGACGTGCTACAATGCCCGGTTTGGATTGCGAAATCTTTCTTCCCATTACTGGCGAAAGTGAGCGTGCCAATGGCAAAGGCCAAAGCAACCGAAGGGGTAGCCGTGAAGGCGCCCTCCAAAGCTCCCCAATCAGGGAGCGGCAAGGCGTCCGTGAAAACAACGGCGGCGAAGACATCGACCGCGTCAGTCAGGACGACATCAGCCCGGTCTGCGCCAGCAAAATCCGCGCGGAGCGCAACTGCGCCCGCCGGAACCACTTCCGCCAGGAATCGCACATCCGAAAATACAAAGCCCTCGACTTCGGCACGCGAGAGCGGCAAGAGCGCCAATACAAGCGGCAAG
The DNA here is from genome assembly GCF_059492215.1 of Cupriavidus sp. HY129. Classification (NCBI taxonomy): domain Bacteria; kingdom Pseudomonadati; phylum Pseudomonadota; class Betaproteobacteria; order Burkholderiales; family Burkholderiaceae; genus Cupriavidus; species Cupriavidus sp. HY129. Next base: position 2,570,077 of record NZ_CP083254.1, on the reverse strand, counting down.
AGCGCCGCTGCACCAGTGAAAGGCAAGAGTATCACCGTGGCGAAACAGCAGAATACCGAAGTCGAGAGCAAGCGTGCGGCAACGACGGCCGGCACACGGAGTGGAGGCGCCAAGGCAGGCACCACCGCTGCCGCGACGCCCAAGGCCCGTGCCGCGACTCCCGCACCCGTTGCATCCGAGCGTCCCGCCGCTCCGGCCGTCAAGCCGGAGCCGAAAAAGCGTGGCCGCAAGCCCAAGGCCGAGATGCAGCAAGACGACAGCACCATCGAAGACGTGACTGAAGAGTTTTACGACAACGACGCGCCGGCTACCCCTGCCGCTGCGCCCAAGACCGAAAAGCAGAAAGCCAAGGACCGCAAGGCCAAGGAAAAGGCCCTGCTCAAGGAATTTGCATCGTCGAATCAGGCTGGTAGCGAGGAAGAGCTCGAGATCCGTCGCCAGAAGCTCAAGGCGCTGATCAAGCTCGGCAAATCGCGTGGCTACCTGACCTATGCGGAAATCAACGATCACCTGCCGGACGACATGGTCGATTCGGAAACGATCGACACGCTGGTCGCCACGCTGAACGACATCGGTATCGCCGTCTACGAACAGGCGCCGGATGCCGAGACGCTGCTGCTCAACGACAACGCACCGTCCGCCACGAGCGAGGAAGAGGCCGAGGAAGAAGCCGAAGCCGCCCTGTCGACCGTGGACTCCGAATTCGGCCGCACCACCGACCCGGTCCGCATGTACATGCGTGAAATGGGTACCGTGGAACTGCTGACGCGCGAAGGCGAAATCGAGATCGCCAAGCGCATCGAAGCGGGCCTGAAGGACATGGTGATGGCGATCTCGGCCTGCCCGGTCACGATCTCCGAAATCCTGGCCAGCGCCGAGCGCGTGGCGAACGAAGAGATCAAGATCGACGAGTTCGTCGATGGCCTGATCGACCCGAACGCAGAGGAAGTCCAGGACAACTCCCCGGCCCAGGCGGTAGCTGCCGATGACGAGGACGAGGATTCGGACGAAGACGGCGACGACGGCGAAGAGGAAGACGACGAAAGCGGCGGTGGCGCCGGTGCGTCGGCTCGCCAGCTCGAGGAACTGAAGGTTGCCGCGCTGGAAAAATTCCGCGTGATCGCCGAGCAGTTCGACAAGATGCGCCGTGCCTTCGAAAAGGAAGGCTACAAGTCGAAGCCGTACGTGAAGGCCCAGGAAGCTATCCAGGCCGAACTGATGAGCATTCGCTTCACCGCGCGTAATGTCGAGCGTCTGTGCGACACGCTGCGTGGCCAGGTGGACGAAGTGCGCAAGCTGGAACGCGCCATCCTGAATATCGTCGTCGACAAGTGCGGCATGCCGCGCGCCGACTTCGTGGCCCGTTTCCCGGGCAACGAGACGAACCTGGACTGGATCCAGACCATCGTGGCCGACGGCAAGTCGTACAGCACGATCGTCGAGCGTAACGTGCCGGCCGTGCACGAGCTGCAGCAGAAGCTGATCGACCTGCAGTCGCGCGTGGTGCTGCCGCTGAAGGAACTGAAGGACGTCAATCGCAAGATGTCCGAAGGCGAGAAGCGCGCCCGCGAAGCCAAGCGTGAAATGACCGAGGCCAACCTGCGTCTGGTGATCTCGATCGCGAAGAAGTACACGAACCGCGGCCTGCAGTTCCTGGATCTGATCCAGGAAGGCAACATCGGCCTGATGAAGGCGGTGGACAAGTTCGAATACCGTCGCGGCTACAAGTTCTCCACCTACGCCACGTGGTGGATTCGCCAGGCCATCACGCGCTCGATCGCCGACCAGGCTCGTACCATCCGTATTCCGGTTCACATGATCGAAACGATCAACAAGATGAACCGGATCTCGCGCCAGATCCTGCAGGAAACCGGCAATGAGCCGGATCCGGCAACGCTGGCCGAGAAGATGGAGATGCCCGAGGACAAGATCCGCAAGATCATGAAGATCGCCAAGGAACCGATCTCCATGGAAACGCCGATCGGTGACGACGACGATTCGCATCTGGGCGACTTCATCGAAGACACGAACACGCTGGCCCCGGCCGAGGCTGCGCTGCATGGCTCCATGCGCGACGTGGTCAAGGACGTGCTCGACAGCCTGACGCCGCGCGAAGCCAAGGTGCTGCGCATGCGTTTCGGCATCGAAATGAGCACCGACCACACGCTCGAGGAAGTCGGCAAGCAGTTCGACGTGACGCGCGAACGTATCCGCCAGATCGAGGCAAAGGCACTGCGCAAGCTGCGCCACCCGAGCCGCTCCGACAAGCTGAAGAGCTTCCTGGAAGGCAACTAACGCCTTTCAAGGGCCTCTAGCTCATGCCTGGTTAGAGCAGCGGACTCATAATCCGTTGGTGCCGTGTTCGACTCACGGGAGGCCCACCACTGATGTTGTAAATGCGAAGGGGTTACGGTTTCTGCCGTAACCCCTTTTCTGTTTCTGGCCTGTCTCTGCCTGTAGATCGACCAAAACGTCGATCAAGGGCTCAAGCCCACGCCCGTTCCACCCGCCTTGTCATCGCCCCCCAGGCCGCACACGCCCCTTCCACCAATCGCTCGACAATCTTCCCCGCCGGCTCGATTGCATCGGCGAAGCCGGCGGCCGGGCCGAGCGAGACGATGCCGGCGTCGGTATCGCCGCCCAGGTACACGCGTTCCTGGGTGCGCGACGACAGGATAAGGTCGCCGAATGCCGCGTGCGAGCGGGCGCCTTCGGCTTCGAGGCGTTGCACCTCGCGCGCGGCAGCGTTGTCGAGCACGCGCCAGGTATCGTTCAGGCTGCGCAGGATGGCAACCGAGCAGCGCTCGTCGGCGGCGACGATGCGTTCCTTTAGCGCGCGGTGGGTGGCGATCTCCGTGGCCACCATGAAGCGGCTGCCCATCACCACGCCATCGGCGCCAAGCGCCAGCGCAGCCGCAATCTGACGGCCGCTGCCGATGCCGCCGCCGATTACGAGCGGGATCTCCACACGCTCCAGCGCAAACGCGCCATTGACGAAGGCCGACAACTGGTTGGCGCCAGGGTGTCCCCCTTCCTCGAGCCCGACCAGCGCGACGGCATCCACGCCAAGCCGCTGCGCTGTGACCGCGTGGCGCACGCTCGGGCACTTGTGGATCAGCAGGCCACCGCCGGCATGGATCGGCGCGACCAGTCGCTCGGGCGAGATGCCCGCGCTCTCGAACACGCGCACGCCTTCTTCCAGCGCCACGTCGATCCATGCTGCGGCCAACTGGTTTCGATCTTCGCGAGCAGAGAGCGTGACGTTGACACCGAAGGGCCTACCCCGGGTCAGCGTGCTGCAACGGCGCAGGTCGGCGCGAAAGGCTTCGAGGGTCGGGAAGGAGCGCGCCGTGATGAACCCCATCGCTCCCGCGTTGACAACGGCCGCCACCACATCGGACGTGCCGAGGAGTTGCATGCCGCCCAGCAGGATCGGATAGCGGATATCCAGCAGCGCCGCCAGGCGCGTCTGGAAGATGCGTTCGGCCGCGTGGCCGGATGCTGCCGGACTCATGTGTTCTCCTCGGTCGGACGTCAGGATGCGGTGCGAGCCAGAGAAGCTGGCTTCAGAGCATCACGTAGCCGCCGTTCACACCGAGGCTCTGGCCGGTGATGAAGGCTGCGCGATCCGATGCCAGGAAAGCCACCACACCCGAGATGTCCTCTGGCCGCGACAGCCTGCCGAGTCCGCGTGCGATCGGGTAGGCACCGAGCATTTTCTTGAGGCGGTCGTCGGTCTCGGGGGTGGACGACGGATGCAGCGGACCGTTGGCGATGCCCTCGTGCGACACCGCGCCCAGTGCGATGGTGTTCACGTTGATGCAGTCACGGCCGTGCTCCTGCGCGATCGCCTTCGCGAAGCCCAGCATGGCGGCCTTGGCGCCCGAGTAGACCGCCAGGCGTGCCTCGCCGACGCGTCCGGCTTCGGACATGATGTTGACGATCTTGCCGCCGCCCTTGCGTTGCATGCCGGGCAGGGCGCTGTGGCAGCAGTTCATCACGCCGTAGACGTTCAGGTCGACGACTTCCTTCCAGTCTTCGACCGGCATTTCCATGAACGTTGGGGGCATGCCGCCCTTGGTGCGACGCGCCACGGTCACGCCGGCGTTGTTCACCAGGATATCGACGTCGCCGAAGCGTTCACGCGCCGCCGCGAACATGCGTTCCACCTGTTCCGAGTCGCCGATATCTGCCTGCACGGCCAATGCCCGGCCGCCCGCTGATTCGATCTCCTTTTGCACCGCCTGCGCGCGCTCCAGGAAGTAGTCGTTGATCACCACGTTGACGCCTTCGCCGGCGAGTTCCAGGCAGATGCGTCGGCCCACGCCTTGTCCGCCGCCAGTTACCAATGCCACCTTGCCTTGCAGATGCAGTTCCATGCCGTACTCCTCCAGTTTTCGATGTTCCGTGTTTCGATACCGTTCGCGTGCGGATCAGCGCCCGACGAACCGGGGCTCGCGTTTCTCGACGAATGCGCGCATTCCTTCCTTCCTGTCCTCGCTGTCCATCACCATGGCCGCGCCGTAGCATTCGAACTGCAGGCCCATGTCGACCGAGCCCTGCATGCCCAGGTTGACCGACCGCTTGGCGAAGCGCACGGCCAGCGGTGGTTGCGCGGCGATGCGCCTGGCCATCGTCAGTGCCGCGTCCATCAGCTTGTCGTCGTCGATCACGCGATTCACGAGGCGGATGTCTTTCGCGGCGTCGGCGTTGATCAGTTCGCTGGTAAAGATCAGTTCCTTGGCGATGGCGGGACCCACCACGCGCGGCAGGCGCTGCGTGCCGCCGGCTGCGGGAATGACGCCGAGCTTGATCTCTGGCAGGCCGAATCGTGCCGATTTGGCGGCCAGCCGGATGTCGGCACACAGGGCCAGTTCCAGGCCGCCGCCGAGCGCCACGCCATTGATGGCGGCGATCACCGGCTTCTCGAATTCCTCGATGCCACGGAACAGCTCGTGCGTGCGTTGCTGCGTGACGTAGTAGTCGGCGGGGTGGGCCGTGCCGCCTGCGCGTTCCTTGATGTCGGCGCCCGCGCAGAATGCTCTGTCGCCGGTGCCGGTCAGCACTACGCAGCGAACGCTGGTGTCGTTACGCGCCAACTCGAAGAACGCGCGGGCGAGATCCGGTTTCATGGTGCCGCCGAGTGTGTTCATGCGATCCGGGCGGTTCAGCCGGATGATGGCCACGCCCTCGACCACTTCGTACAACAGGGTTTCGAATTGCATCCTTGTCTCCTTGCCTGGAATGATGTGCGCGACGGATGCGCCAGCCGTGCTCGCGGCCGGTGCATTCGCGCGGTCAGTGCGATGCCGCCAGGATGTGCGCGAAGGCCACCGAGCCGAGCCCGATCATGTGGGCGAGCCCCAGGCGTGCGCCGGGGTGCTGCCGTCCATGTGCCTCGCCGCGAATCTGGCGCGTGATTTCGGCGATCTGCCCGATGCCGGTCGGGCCGGTCGGGTGTCCCATGCCGAGCAGGCCACCCGAAGCATTGACCGCGCATTCGCCGCCAATGGCCGAAGCGCCGCGTTCGAGCCATGCCGCACCTTCTCCGGGCGCGCACAGGTGCATCGCTTCGGTGTAGACCAGTTCCTCGATCGAAAAGGCCTCGTGCAACTCCACCAGGTTCAGGTCGCGCGGGCCGACGCCGGCCTGCTCGTACGCCATCGCGGTGGACTTGCGCACCATGTCGATGGCTGCAGACGAATCGCCGTGTTCCAGTTCCTCGCTGTTCGCCACCGATGCCAGCACGCGCACGGCGCGGCGCTTGTCCAAGCGGAGCCGCTTGATCGCGGCCTCGGACACCACGATCACGGCTGCGGCACCATCGCCACGCGGGCAGCACTGCTGCACCGTCAGGTCACCCACCACCTTGGGCGAAGCCATGACCTGCTCGAGCGTACGAGCCTTGCGGAACTGCGCATATGGGTTGAGCGCTGCGTTGCCGTGGTTCTTCACCGCGACGCGCGCCATTGCTTCGGGCTTCAGCCCGTGCTGGCGCAGGTATTCATGCGCCATCAGCGCGAACTTCACGGGCGGCATGGTCGCGGTAGGCGCAAGGTGCGGCAGGCCGTCCTTGTCGGCGGCCTTGCGGCCATCGCCGAATTTGTCGACGCCGATTGCCACCACCACGTCCGAGACGCCGCTTGCCACTTCCAGGCACGCCTGGCGGAACGCCGAGCAGCCCGATGCCGAGGCGCTCTCCACCTGTGTCACGGCCAGGCCGGTAGAGCCCAGGTGGCGGAACATCACGCGTCCCGTTGCCATGCCGATTGCCGAGGTGCCCACGTAGGCGCTCTGCACCTCGGGCCAGGCGATGCCAGCGTCCGCCAGCGCCTCGCGCATCGCGCGCAGACCAAGGCTGACATAAGGGGTGTCCGACGCGAACTGGTACGGATGCAGGCCGATGCCGATGACATAGACCGAGGTTTGCTGCAGCAAGCGGTTCATCGTTGCACCTCCTTGCTGGCGGGTACGAAGTGCAGTGGATAGCGGTCGCCGCACGGTGCGTCGGCGCGGATCACGCCCTGAACCGTCATGCCTGGGGCCAGCTCCGTTTCGCTGGCGACGTCGAGCAGGACCTCTTCGCGAATGCCTTCCGCAAAGTCGACCTCGCCGACGACGAACGGCGGCGGCATGTCGCGCACCAGCGGCGCATGGACAGTCACGTAATTGCGCAGCGTGCCTCGCGCCGGCATCTGTTCCACCGTGCCGCGCTCGGGCTCGGCGCCGCAGTACTGGCAGCCATAGGCAGAAGCGGGGTAGGTGGGCTTGCCGCATGCGCCGCAGCGCAGGACGGCCAGGCTTGGCGCTGCTTGTGTTTCAGGCGAGCGGGATTCCGCAGTCTGCATCGTGTCTCCTCTTCAGTGTCTGTTTGTCCATCGAGGCGCGGGTGCCTTGTATGTCGGCGCGCCATCGCCGGTGCCATCGGCCGATCTTCATCTTGCGTAACTACGATAGGTCGGATTAGTATTCAGTATATCGTAGTAAGATCCCCTGTCAAACACGGAAACGCGTACGAAATCTCGTAGACTGTGCGGTTTGGGCGGATGTCGCCTTTTCAATACGAGATTTCGGAGAACCCATGCCTAGCTTTGTTCCTGCTGCCGCGCGCAGCCTTGCCGTCTTCGAGGTGTTCTCGCGCGAAAAGCGCGAGCTCTCCAATTCGGAACTTGCGCGCCTGCTCGACCTGCCAGAGAGCAGTTGCTCGGACCTGCTGCATACGTTGACCGAGACGGGGTACCTGATGCGTACCGCGCGCACGCGCCGCTTCTATCCCACGATGCGGCTCCATTCGATTTGCGAGGCCATTGCGGGCAACGATCCGCTGGCTGCCGTGGCGGCGGAGGCCACCGAGTTCCTCACCGGCAAGACGGGCGAGACCTCGCTGTGCGGCCGGCTGGACGGCGCCTACGTGCGGGTGACCGGCTTCCAGGAAAGCCGCTACGAACTGCGTTACGTGCTGCGCGTTGGCAAGCGTCTGGCCTTGCACGCCACGGCGCTCGGCAAGGCGTTGCTGGCGGTGCTGCCGCCGGAAGACGCCGCGCGGCAGTTGCGCCTGCGCGCGCTGCCCAAGCTGGGGCCGAAGACGGAAATCAATCCGGTCGTGCTGGAAAAGCAGGTCGCCGAAGTGCGCGAGCGCGGCTGGGCGTGGGTCGAGGACGAGGGCGGAGAAGGGGTGACGGCCATCGCGGTAGCCGGGCGCATCGGTGACGAGCCGTTCGCCATCTCGCTGGCGGGCCCCACCGAACGATTCAATCGCCGCAAGGACGAGTACCTGGAGGTAATCGAGGCAGCGCGGGATCTGGTTTTCCCGACCGCCCAGAAGGATTAGGCCGGCACATGGGACCGCTCCTGTGTCCGGCTTTGTTTCGACGGTGCCTGGCGATGATGCCGCTGGCGCCGGATGCATTTCCCAACCGGACTACTACAGGAGACATCCATGTTTTTCGAAGCCACGCCAGAGCAGCGACTGCTGCGCGACAACATTCGCCGATTCATGCAGGCGGAGGTCGCTCCGCTGATCAGCCGGCATGATCAGGAGAAGACGTTTCCGTTCGAGATCCTGAAGGGGCTGGCGCAGTTTGGCTACATCGGCGGGCGCCTGTCGGAGGAACAGGGCGGGATGGGGCTGGATCAGCTCACCTGGGCGATGATGATGGAAGAGGCCGGCTATGCCTGGCTTTCGCTACGCACCATCCTGAACATCACCAACGGACCGATCGCCAAGCTTGCCGCCGTCGGCACGCCGGACCAGAAGGCCCGCTTCCTCGAGCCGTTGCTGGCCTGCGAGCGCAAGGTGTTCACAGCGATCAGCGAGCCTGGCACCGGTTCCAATATCGCGCAGATCCAGACGCGCGCCGACCTGAAGGGCGACCACTACGTGCTCAACGGCCGCAAGCTCTGGATCACCAACGGCGCATTTGCCGACTTCGGCATCGTGGTGGCGCGCACCTATAGCGACAACTGCGAAGGCCAGCTGTCGACGTTCCTGGTGGAGCGCGAGGTCAGCCCCTACGAGGTGCGTCGCGTGGACACCATGGTGCTGCGCAGTACCGGCACCGCCGAACTCGGTTTCGATAACGTGCGTGTGCCGCGCGAGAACCTGCTCGGCGAAGAAGGCGGGGCACTCAAGCGCATGCTGCAGGGCCTGGATGGCGCGCGCGTCAATATCGCGATGGGCGCTGTGGGCGCGGCGCAGTCCGCGCTGGATCTGGCTACGGACTATGCCAAGACGCGCACGCAGTTCGGCCGTGCCATCGGCAGCTTTCAGCTCGTGCAGAAGATGATCGTGGACATGACGATCCGGGTGGAAGCCGCTCGCGCGCTCGGGTATCGCGCCGCAATGGCGCTCGACCGTGGCGAGGACACGCGTGTCTCTGCGTCGATCGCCAAGCTGTATGCGACCGAGGCCGCGCACGAAGTAGCCAGCATGGCGCTGCAGGTGCATGGCGGTCTGGGCTACGCCACCGACTATCCGATCGAGCGCATCTTCCGCGACACGCGTGGCGGCACGATTCCCGAGGGGACCACGGAGGTACAGACCTTGATCGTCGGCCGCGAGATTCTGGGCATGTCGGCGATTGCCTGATCGGCACAGCAGTCCCCTTTTCCGCCCGGCGTGGTGGTGGATCGGCGCATCAGCACATCAGCACATCAGCGCCTCGTCGGGCTCCACAGACTTCCGCAAAGAGAGAACAAATATGGAGACATACCAAGACCTGTCGCGGCTCGTCAGCCCGCGTTCCATCGCCCTGGTTGGGGCCAGCGACCGCAGCGGCAGCATTGGCGCGCGCGCGCTCGAGAATCTGATGGACCATTCCGACTTCAAAGGCGACGTCTATCTGGTCAACGCGACCAAACCGGAAGTGGCCGGGCGCAAGGCATGGCCCGATGTGGCATCGCTGCCGGCCGTGCCCGACACCGCTCTGGTAGCGGTGCCCGCCGAGCACGTGCTCGCGGTGCTGGAACAGTGCAGCGAGAAAGGGGTGCGCTTCGCGATCATCCTGACCTCGGGCTTCGGCGAAGCCGGTGAGGAAGGCAAGGCTGCCGAGCAGACCATGAAGGAGATCGTGGCGCGCACGGGCATGCGCATCTACGGACCGAATTGCCCGGGCCTGACCAATATCACGGAGCGTCTCGGCTTCACGTTCTCGCCTTCGTTCCGGCACGATCTTCGCGGCGGGCCAGTTGGGCTGGCCACGCAGGGTGGCGGCCTGGGCCGCAATGTGCTGCAGGCGATGGACCGTGGCATCGGCGTGGCGCTCTGGAGTTCCAGCGGCAACGAGGTCGATTTGCAGGTGAGCGACTTCATCCACTACATGGCCGACGCGCCGGATATCAAGGTCATCGCCACGCTGCTCGAAGGCGTCAACGATGGCCGCAAGTTCGTCGCCGCCGTGCAGCACGCGGCGCGCAAGGGCAAGCCGGTGGTGGTGCTGAAGGTGGGACGCTCCGAGTACGGCCGCAAGGCGGCGCAGTCGCACACGGCGTCGATCACCGGCTCGGCGGAGGTCAACAGCGCCGTGTTCGCGCAGCTTGGCGTGGTGGAGGTGGATGACATCGACGAATTGATCGACACCGCCTGGCTGTTCGCGCGCGGCATGCCGCGTCAGGGCGGCGCACTAGCCATCTATTCGGGATCGGGCGGCACGGCGGCACTGTGCGCCGACATGGTCGGCAACGCCGGATTGAAACTGGCGGAGTTCGCGCCGGAGACACTTGCCGTACTGCGCGACGCGCTGCCGTCGTATGCCGCAATCGACAACCCCATCGACACCACCACCGCGGTGATGGCAAAGCCGGAGCTGGCACGCACGTGCCTGCAGGCGGTCTGCAATGACCCGGGCGTGTCGCTGGTACTGCTGCCGCAGGCGCTCGAGTATGGCGACATCACCAAGCTCGCTGCCGACATCACGGCCGACGTGCAGAAAGGGAGCCCGGTGCCGATGTTGCCGATCTGGATGAGCGAGCGTCAGGGCGGGGCCTACAAGGTGTTTGCCGATGCAGGCCTGGCGCCCGTGCGCAGCATCAGCAAGGCGGTCAAGGCCGTGGAGCGCTGGATGGGTTACGCGAGCTGGCGCGCCCGCGCCGATATCGACTTCAAGCCGCTGATGCAGACGGCGGCGCGGCCCGTTGCCGATGTGCCGACTCGGGCCCTGTCTGAGCCAGAGGGCAAGGCGATGCTGCGTGCGGCCGGCATCGCTATTCCGGTGTCCCGCGTAGCGGCCACGCTGGAGCAGGCACGTGAGCTGGCGCGCGAGGTGGGGTATCCGCTTGTGGCCAAGGTGGTGAGCGAGCAGATCCAGCACAAGTCGGATGTTGGCGGCGTGGTGGTCGGCATTCACGATGATGCGGGACTCGAAGCGGCATGGGAGAGCATTCACACGTCGGTCAAGCGCAATATGCCCGATGCGCGTATCGACGGAATTCTGTTGGAACACATGGCCGCGCCGGGTGGACTGGAGATCCTGATTGGCGTGTCGCGCGATCCGGTGTTTGGGCACATCCTGACCTTCGGTCTCGGCGGGATCTACGTGGAAGTCTTCAAGGACGTATCGCGCCGGATGTTGCCGCTGTCGGCCACGGAGGCCGAGGCCATGATTCGCGAGGTGCGCTGCTTCGCGCTGCTCGATGGCGTGCGAGGCAAGCCACGGCGCGACATCGCCGCGCTGACGGCGCTGCTGGTGAAAGTCTCGGACTTTGTCGTCGCGCATGGTGACCATCTGGTCGAGATGGATCTGAACCCGGTATGGGTCGGCGTTGCTGGAGAGGGCGCATTGCCGCTCGATGCGGTGATCGTGATGGAGCAAGGGGAGGGGGGGAAATGAGCACGTCCGATGCCACCCATGCGGCGAACGCGGCGGATGCAGCCGCCACGCCGCCACTCGCGGGCGTACGCGTCGTCGACCTGACCGAACTGCTCCCCGGCCCGTTCCTGACGCAGACGCTCGTCGAGATGGGCGCCGAGGTAATGAAGATCGAACGTCCACCCCACGGCGACAATGCCCGGCGGCTGGCACCGGGGCTGTTCGCCGCGCTCAACCGTGGCAAGCACAGCCTGTATTGCGACTTGAAGAGCGACAGCGGACTGGCCGAGGTGCGGGCGCAGATCGCGCAGGCGGACATTCTGATCGAGTCCTATCGCCCGGGCGTGATGCGTCGGCTCGGGCTGGACTACGAGAGCCTACGCGAGCAGTTTCCCCGACTGATCTACCTGTCGCTGACCGGGTTTGGTCAAGAGGGCCCACATGCGCTGCTGCCGGGGCATGACATCAACTATCTGGCTGCGGCGGGCGCGCTGTCGCTGACGGGCACGCCCGGTGGCGCTCCGGAGCACCAGGCCATGCTGCCGATTGCGGATCTGGCCGGAGCTTCCATGGCGCTATCCGCGCTGCTGGCCGCGCTCTACCAGCGCACGGTGAGTGGACGTGGCCAGTATCTCGACGCGGCACTCGCTGACAGCGTTCTGCACTGGATGGCGCCGAGGCTGGGGCTGTTCCGCCAGAAGGCCGCAGCCACGCCTGACGCACAGCGCGCGATGCTGGGCGGCAAGCCAGCCTATGGCGTGTTCCGTTGCAGGGATGGCCGCTATCTGACCATCGCCGCGCTGGAGGAGCATTTCTGGCGCGGTCTGAATGACGTGCTGAGCCTGTTCGCCGCCAATGACGCGTGTTGCGTGGACCACGCCGCCCGGACGGCGAATGCGGAGAGGATCAATACGCGCCTGGCCGAGCGCGTGGCGGAATATGACGCCGATGCGTTGATGGCGCGGCTGGCGAATGCGGACCTGCCGGTGTTCCCGGTGCTGGATGCGGTGGAGGCTGTCGCGCAAGCCCGACACAGATCGGGCGCGCGGATCACGGAAACCGAGAACGGGCCGCTGCCCGGATTCCCCGTGACGCTGGAAGGCATGGCCTGAACATGGCCTGACTTCACGTGGGGCGTCGGCCTTCCCCGCGCCCCACGATGATGTCCTTGCGGATGTCCCGATGGTCAGTCCAGCTTGGCGCCGGACTTCTTGACCACATCCCCCCACTTCACGATTTCGGCCTGGATGAAGCTGCCGAACTTGGCTTCGGAGAGGCCGTACATCGGCATGCTGCCGTAAGGCTCGATCGATTTTCGTACCTCGGGGTCGCGCAGCGCTTCCTCCGTTGCCTTCGAAATCAGCGCCACGGTCTGAGGCGGTGTGCCGGCTGGCACCAGGATGCCGGACCAGCTGCTGGCCTGCGCCATGGCGAATCCCGATTCGGCGATGGTGGGCACGTTCGGCAGCAGCTCCAGACGATCCTTGCCGGTCGTGGCGAGCGCACGCAGCTTGCCGCTCTGGATGAACGGCAGCACGATGCTCGGATAGTCGAACATCACGTCCACCGTGCCGCCAAGCAGGTCATTGATGGCCGGCGAGCTGCCCTTGTAAGGAATGTGGGTCAGCTTCACGCCAGCGCTGGCCTGGAACAGCTCTGCGCTCAGATGCGTGCCAGTGCCGGCGCCAGCCGAGCCGAAGTTGACCTTGCCCGGATGCTGCTTCGCGTATTCCACCAGCTCCTTGACCGTCTTGTACGGGCGAGAGGCGTTCACGACCATGATCGTGGATGTTTCGGAGAGCGCGTGGACCGGGGCGAAATCCTTCAGCGGGTCGTAGCGCACCTTGCTGTACAGCGCCAGGTTCGCCGCCATCGTGCCCTGCGTGCCGTATATCCACGTGTAGCCGTCGGCCGGCGCGCGGGCCGCCACTTCCGTGCCGACCATGCCGCCCGCACCGGGGCGGTTTTCCACCACCACCGACTGTTTCAACGTTTCCGACATCTTCTTGGCGATAGTGCGCGATGCCGTATCGGTGATGCCTCCCGGGGTGAACGGCACGATCCAGGTGATCGGTCGGCTCGGGAACTTGTCTTGCGCGAATGAAAGCGCCGGCGCCAGTGCCAGCGTTGCCAGCAGCGGTCGCAGCCGGACTCGGAAACTCCTGTTCATTATTGTCTCCTTTTGGTTATATATTCCGATATATCGAAGAACTATACAGCCAATCGCAGAAAAGACAAACGGGAAATCCCCCGGTCTGGGCAAGAGGCCGTGTGGTTGGGCGTCGCGGGGGGCTTCCGGCTTCAGGTCATGCCGGCGAAAGGAGGGCCGGGGGCTGCGGTCGTGCCGGAGCCCCTGACTGGTCAGAAACGGGTGTGTTCAGTCTTTCAGTACTTGATGTCGCGGGCGGTCTGTCGCCCTTGCTGCTTGGTGTCCCGCTTGTCCTGCCGGCAATGCGAGTTGCTTTTCTGGTTCGCGGCGCGGCAATCCTGTTTGGTCTCGCGCGAGCCCTGGCGGGTGTCCTGGCGGACGTCGCGACCAGCGCGGCGTTGCTGCGCCTGTTCAGTGGCGCTGACCAGTCCGGGCGCCGGGATGACAACCATCGCGATGACCAGCGCGCCGAGCCTTCCATAGATGTTCGTCATTTGCCTGCCTCCCCAAAATCAAGCGACGAAGTCGTCCACCAAGACGTCTGGTAGCCAACCCGCCTGTACGTCAGTCTACCCCTCCACGCCTCATACGATCAGTTGATTCTCCAACGTAACGTCAGGGGATACGTTACCCATACGGTTGTCGCGCTCATGGCGAGCCATTGAACAACGCGTACAGGGAAATCAGAACAAGGGGGAGCCGTATGACACATCCTGCGAAGCTGACTGCAATGTCCTTTGCCTGCCTGACCATCGCGTTGGCGGGTTGTGGAGGAGGGGGCGATTCCACGCCAACGAGCGCCACTACCACGAGCACGGGAACGCAGCCGACCACGCCGACCACACAGTCTCCGACCGTCCAGCGCAATACGCTTCTGTCAGGGATCACGGATCCCGGTCCAAATATTGGCAACGATGGGGATTTCTATATCAATACCGCCACCTGGATGATCTTCGGGCCCAAGGCCAATGGCGTGTGGCCGGCGGGCGTGTCTCTGGCGGGGCCCGCAGGCGTAAATGGCACCAAGGGTACGACGGGCGCCACCGGAAATACCGGAGCAGCCGGCAACACCATTCTTTCCGGCTCGGTCGACCCGACCGACAGCGTTGGCAATAACGGGGACTATTACATCAACACCGCAACGTCCACGTTATTCGGGCCCAAGGCCAATGGCACGTGGCCACCGGGTACTTCGCTGGTGGGGCCGGCTGGCCCGAGCGGCAATCCCGGCGCGCCTGGTACCAACGGCAGCGCCGTGCTGTCTGGCAGCGGCGCTCCCGGCAACACCATTGGCAACAATGGCGACTTCTATCTCGACACCAGCACCTGGACGATCTACGGGCCGAAGGCCAATGGCGTCTGGCCGGCGGGCGTATCGCTGATCAACCAGAGTTCCAGCGGCGGCGGTACTAATACTGGTACTGGCACGGGCAGCGGTTCCGACACCGGCGGCCACATCCTGTCCGGGAGCGGCGCTCCGTCCGACAGCATCGGGGTCGACGGCGATTTCTATCTCGATACCACAACGTCCACCCTCTACGGCCCCAAGACGGGGGGCAAGTGGCCTGGCACCGGTATCACCATGACCACCGGCACCGTCTACAGCGGCAACTTCAATGTGCCCGATACATTGAGCCGTGGCGCGTATGTCATGACTGGCGACGGTGGCGCGGTGGCCTTGCCGAGCGATTTCGGCGTCACGATTCCGTACGACTGCAGAAGCGTTAGCCTGACGGCCACGACGCTTGGCAAAGCTACGGGCGTGTTGAACCTCGCTGTGTTCAAGGTCACGGGCTCCGGCGTTTCCGCGACGTACGCACCGGTCAGCGGGTTGAGTTGCAAGATCAGTAACGGTCAGCAGAACTGCAGCGTGCAGGCTCCGGCAGGTGCGGTAGCACATGGCGACAAGCTGCAGGTACAACTCGACAACAACCAGGCAACGGGCTGGGGCGGCCTCTCGGTCAACCTCGCGTGTTCGCTATAGCCTGATGATGACCGCTGCCGGATGCGGCGGTCATCATGCGTGCAGCGGGACGTCGTGTCCCGCTGCACGCTATTGGCAATCGCCGGCATCGGGCTGGGATTAGCGCACGGGGCCGGATCACAGACGGGCGGCTACCAGACGTCCGATCGCGCCAACAGCCGCAACCAATCCGTCCTCTTGCGCCATGCGTTCGCCAAGCGCGCGGGCGCGATCACAGACCTCTGGCCGTTGCGCGAATGCAATCGCCTGTGCCAGCGTGGAAGCCCGCAGCCGTTTGCCTGGGACCGGATCGCCGGCCACGCCGGCATCCCGTAGCCGCTGTGCCCAGAAGAACTGATCGCCCGCGAACGGCACAGCCACCGAAGGGATGCCGGCCCGCGCCGCCGAATGCGAGGTACCCGATCCGGCGTGATGAATCGCCATCGACGTCCGGGGGAAGAGCCAATGATGCGGGGTTTCGCCCACGATGAAGAAGTTCTTCGGCAATGACGCCCCATCAATGCCGCTCCAGCCAGGATAGAACAGCGCGCGCCGACCAGCGATGGCTGTGATCAGCGCATCGGTCATTGCCACATGATCGAACCCGGCCATGCTGCCGAAGCCGATGTAGATGGGCGCTTCTCCCGCTGCGAGGAATGCCTCGAGCGCTGGAGGTGGCGTCCAGTGGGTCGCTGCGGCGCTCCATTGCCCGCAGACGAATGCGTTCGCAGCCCAGTCCCGCGGGCGTGGCAGCAGGCTTGGCGATACGCCGTAGAGCATTGGATGATCGCTCCAGACATGCTTGCGTGCGGGCAGGCCGCAGACATCGGCTCGCGCGGCGTTGGTGGTTTTCTTGAATGCCTGCCAGAGCAGTTCGTTCACCAGACGGTGGCTGGCGCGATTGAGCCATCGCGGCACCTTGCCCGGTGGCAGGAAGGGCGAAGCGAAGTCGGCGGTCGGCGTGATGGGGATCAGTCCGGTACCGATGGCCGGGATGCCGCGATACTCGGCCACGGAAAGGCCGACAAAGGCGGCCAGCCCCGAGATGATCAACGCATCGCAACCCTCCGATGCGTCGGCGACCTCGCGCATCCAGGCCGGTGTGCTGGCATTGGCGATGGCCGCCAGCGCACGGCTCGTGTCCTGGAACCCGCCCTTGCGATAGACCGCGTTCGACAGCGCTTGCCCCGGCGCCAGCGCCTTGCGGATATCGCCTGAGAGTGCCGAGGCTGGGACGCCGAGCGCCTCGGCCGAATGCAGCGTCGAGGCGTCGGCCTGCAGATGCACCTCATGACCCGCGTCGATCAACGCACGGGCAAGCGCCGCGAGCGGGCGCGTGTCGCCTTCGGTTCCATAGGTCACCACAGCCAGCTTCATCGTTCACCTCTGCGTCGTACGGGCATGTGAGTGGCGATTATGGCATTCATGGTCGCGAGGATCTTGTCTGCACGAGCGGACATGCAGTCGTTCGTCACGCTGCGCGAAATGCGCCGTAACACGGCTTACAGACCGGGCGTCGTCTGCCTGCGCAGTTGCCGCATTAATGCAGGCAAGGGCGACGTCCCCATCAGAAACGACGGCCCGAGCACCCTGACAACGTATGTGGAGGAATCAATCATGAAGCGCAATTCCGTTCTTCTTGCTGGCCTGATCGCAGCCACCCTCTCGGGTATCGCCAGCGCGCAAACCGGCGCGGTGACCTACGACACCCAGCGCGACGTCAACCAGCAGCAGCGTATCGAGAATGGCCTGAAGTCGGGCACGCTGACCACGCGAGAGGCGTCAAGCCTGGAGCAGCAGGAGTCGAAGGTCGATCGCATGGAAGCCAATTCGCTGCAGAACGGCAAGCTTTCGCCGCAGGAGCAGGCCCGCATCCAGAACGCGCAGAACCGAGTGAGCCAGGATATATCGCGTGATACCCACAACGGCAAGGTCGGCAACCCGGACAGCGTGTCGTCACAGCGGATGCAGGCCGACGTCCAGCGCAATATCAATCAGGAGACGCGCGTCCGCAATGGTGTGGAAAATGGCTCGCTGACCAACCGGGAGACGGCGCAACTCGAGCGTGGCCAGGCGCATGTCGATCACGCGGAAGCGCGCGCGGGCCGTAACGGCCATGTCGGGGCGGGGGAACAACGCTCGATCAATCGTGCCGAGAACCATGCCAGCGGCCAGATCTACCACGACAAGCACAACGGCCATCGTCGCGGCTGAACGCCGGAGGGCGGATGTGCAAGCGCGGGCGGCGCGACGCTAACTCGCGACCGCCACGCGCACCTGCTTCAGCGCGCGGAACGGTTCTAGCTGGTCGGCGGTGGCATCGCCATCTGTCACCAGCGTCCATCCGCGTTCCAGCGGGGTCCAATGCTGCTGGCGGGCGCGGCCCAGCTTGGTCGAGTCGGCCAGCACGAAGATATCGGCGGCTTGCCGGATGATGCATTCCTTCAGATAAGCCTGTTCGGCGCTGGCCTCGCACAGGCCCACGCCAGCCACGACACCGTCGGCGCCCAGGAATGCCTTGTCGACGCTGATGCGCGACAGCGCCAACTGTGCCAGCGGGCCGAACGTGCCCATGCTCGATGGCCGCACATCGCCGCCGATCAGCGTGACGCGGACTTCGGGCAGGCCGGCCAGAGCAGTGACCACAAGCAGGTTCGTCGTGTAGACATGCAGGTCCGAACGCGCGGCGAGCATCCGGGCCAACGCGGCCGCCGTGGTGCCGCTATCGAGCAGCACGGCGTCACCGTCGTCGACAAAGGTCGCCGCCATGCGCGCGATCGACTCCTTCTGGTCGCGTTGCAGTGCCTTGCGTTCCTCGAGCGAAGCCTCGGGTTCGTGCCCGCCGATCTGCATCAGCGGCGCGGCACCGCCGTAAGTGCGCACGATGCGCCCTTCGCGTGCCAGCGCGGTGAGGTCGCGGCGCACCGTTGCTTCGGATACGCCGAGGTTGCTGGTCAACCGTTCAACGTTGGCATCCTCGCCGGACAGTACGAGTTCGAGGATAGCGCGGCGGCGGTCGGCGGCTTTCATGGATGGGAAAAGAGAAAAGGGGATCGCAAACGATCCCCGATCTTACCGCAGCGGTGGCTGGCTCAAGCCGTGTGGCCGTGTCGCCGTGTGGCTGGGCCGCCGGTCCGCTCACGCGCGGCGGGTAGCCAGTTCCGCGCCCTGGCGCAACGCTTCCAGCAGGCTGCGTTCGTCGGCGATGCCCTTGCCGGCGATGTCGAACGCCGTGCCGTGGTCCACCGACGTGCGGATGACTGGCAGGCCCACGGTGATGTTCACACCGGCTTCCAGGCCAAGCACCTTGACCGGGCCATGGCCCTGATCGTGATACATGGCCACCACGAGATCGAAATCGCCACGGCCAGCGCGGTAGAACAGTGTATCGGCCGGCAGCGGGCCTTCCACGTCCCAGCCGCGCGCGCGCAGTGCTTCCACGGCCGGAATGATCTTCTGCTCTTCCTCGCCGTGACCGAACAGGCCGTTCTCGCCAGCGTGCGGGTTGATGCCGCAGACGCCGATGCGCGGGGCAGCGATGCCCGCGCGCTGCAGCGTCACCTGGCCGCGCTCGATCGTGCGCTGTACCAGACCGGGCTCGATCTTGCGGATGGCATCCAGCAGGCCGATGTGCGTGGTGACGTGAATCACGCGCAGCTTCGGCGCGACGAGCATCATCGAGACTTCGGGCGTGCCGGTCAGGTGCGCCAGCATCTCGGTGTGGCCCGGAAACTTGTGGCCGCCCGCGTGCAGGGCTTCCTTGTTCAGCGGCGCGGTGCAGATCGCATCGATCTTTTCTTCCTGCGCCAGTCTGACCGCGCGCTCGATGTAGCGGAACGCGGCGTCGCCGGCCACGGCGGACAGTTTGCCGAACGGCAGGTCTTCGGGGATCAGGCCCAGGTCGATGCAGTCGATCGTGCCCGGCTCGAAGCGTGCTTCCTCGGGCGACTGGATCGCGCGGATCCTGAGGGCCGAGTTGACGAGTTTGCCTGCCTGTTCGAGCCGGCGCGCATCGCCGATGACCAGCGGGCGGCATTGGGCGTAGACGGTTTCGTGGGCCAGGCTCTTGACGATGACTTCGGGCCCGATGCCCGTGGCATCACCCATCGTGATGCCGATGACAGGAATGTAGTCGCTCATGTTTGTCTTTATCCCGTTTCGTGGGGCGGTTCAGTTCTGGCGCATGGCTTGCCACGCCAGCCACAACGCGGCTTCGGTGCCGAATGCACCGGCCTTGGTGGCCACGCGGCGCGCCGGCGCGCCAGGGAGGGATTCAATGGTGTCGGACAGCGGCACGCCGGGTTCGACCTCGTGCCGTAATGCCAGCGCGGCAATACCGGCCGCGCCGAGCATGGCGCGCGCGGTTTCGCCGCCGGTGGCGATCAATCCGCCAACATGTTCGAAGGAGGGCAGAACCAGTTGCGCGAGCGCGGTCGACAGCCGCGGCCCTTCGGCCGGGTCGAAGGCATCGTCGCGGCCGATGCTGAGCAGCAGATCGCGGCCGGCGCTCAGGCATGTCGTGATCGATTGCCGCGTGGTGGTCCATGCGGGATGGCCCGGGCCATCGCGTAGCGTCTGCGGCGCCACGATCAGGGCTTCCATTCGCGCCCGCTCGCACAGGTAGGCGGCTTGCTTGCCGGAGATGCCCGACATGCTGCCGACCATCGTCAGCATCGGACCCCGGTGATACGTGAGCGGAGATGTCGTCTCCGCACGCGAGACCTGCGCTACGGCGGACAGCGCGCGCGCCAGTCCGCCGGAGCCGACCCAGTACGCCGGCGTGTCGAGCTGACTCGAGGCGTCGGCCAGCGTCACCAGATCCTGTTCGGTTTCGGCGTCGCAGACAACTGCTGCGATGCCGTCCGCCTGTCGCGCACGCAACTCGGCGAGCACGGCCGGGGCGCCGGCACGAACGACGTCGAGCGGCAGTAGTGCCGTGGCCAGTCCGCGCGCGGCGAGCAGCGCCACCATGTCAGCGTGACCGTTCAGGCCTTCCAGGCGCCAGATGTCGGTGTCCTCCAGTGGCTGGCCGTTGACGAACATGCGGCCGCCGCGCGTGGTGCGCCCCGTCGCGGGGAACGCCGGCGCGATGATCGCCAGCCCTGCCAGCGGCTGCAATGCCACCGTTTCGGCGGCCCAGTTGCCGCGCAGGGTCGAGTCGATTTTCTTGTACAGACGCCGGTGCCGGCCGTCGCCGCGATGCCAGGCGTCGATGTTGCTGGTGGTGGCATCTTCGGGCGTCATGCGGCGGCTATCGACATCAGCCGCCACGATTTCTGCATCGGCGATGCCGACGGAATCGGCCACGTCGAGTGTGACCACCGCGCGCGCGCCGTGCGCGGCAAAGCCGATCGCGCAGTCAGCGGCGCCGGACAGGTCGTCGGCGATGATCAGCCAGGTCATGCGGTGGTCCTGGCCACGGCCGCACTGGTGCGATTGGCTACCCGGCGTGCCACGAATGCGGTGACCAGCGGCGTCAGCACGGCGGTCACGACCACGCAGGCGGCTACCAAAATCGTGGCGCTCTTGGCCGCTTCGGTATAGGCGGGGTTGGCTGCCGCCACCAGCGTGGGTACCGCTGCGGCATTGCCCGCGGTGCTTGCCGCCGCAACACCCGCCACACCCGTGCCGCCGCTCAGGCGGTCCGCGATATACAGCGCGAAGCCGGTGACCACCACCACTGCCACACCCAGGCCGAGGCCAAGCATGCCGGCCTGCCAGACCTTGTGCAGATCGAGGCCCGCGCCCAGCGCCAGCGCGAAGAACGGAATCATCACGGGAACGGCCTTGCTGAGGAAGTCGCGCATCTCGCGATCGAGGTTACCGAGCAGCATGCCCAGCATCAGCGGCAGGATACTGCCAACCAGTGTCGGCCAGGGGAATGCCGAAAGACCAGCCACGCCCAGCGTCACCATGGTCAGGAACGGCCCCGATTCCAGCGACATGATCGAGTAGGCGCCGACGTCCTCGGGCCGGCCGTACTGACCCATCAGCGCCATGTACAGGCCGCCGTTGGTGTCGTTCATCGCGGCCACCACGGCCAGTGTGGAGAGGCCGGCGAACATGCCCGCGCTGATCGGCGACTCGCCGAGGAAGTGGCCGAGGATCACGCCCAGCAGCATTGCCGTGCCCACCTTGGTGGCGAACAGCACGCCGCCTTTCTTGACGATGTATGGGGTGGCCTTGATGTTGATGCTGGCGCCCATGCAGACATAGAACACCGCCAGGATCGGCAGGGCGCCGGTGAACAGCGCGTTGGTGAACGACCCGAAGAACTTCGGGCCGTCGGGCGCGAAGGTGGCAACCAGTGAACCGATCAGCAACGGCACGATCATCATGCCGCCCGGCACGCGCTCGATGGCGCGCTTGATATGAATCTGCATGTTCGTCTCCAGCCGCGCCTGGGGTGCGCGGCAGCCTGTGTGTTTTGATCAAAGAATTGATTGAATCGATCAATTCAGGGGCGAAGTGTAGGCGAAATGCGAATTTCTGACCAGTTCAATCATTGATATGATCGAAATGATCATTGGGTTGCTTGAGCGACGCGGTCATGTGCTGTCACGTGCGGCACGCTGCATGTGCGTCCGGGCTGCGCTATCGTATGCGTCCCGGCGCGGAAATCGCCGCGTCACCCAGCCACCGGAGCCAAGGAAATGAGACTGATCGGGATGCTCGACTCTCCCTACGTACGCCGCGCCGCCATCGCGCTGCGCCTGCTCGACCTGCCGTTCACGCATGAATCGGTGTCGGTATTCCGTACTTTCGATCAGTTCCGCGCGATCAATCCAGTGGTCAAGGCGCCTTCGCTGGTTTGCGATAACGGCGTTGTGTTGATGGATTCGACGCTGATCATCGACTACGCGGAAACGCTGGCAGGCCGCAGCCTGATGCCTGCGGGTCTGATGGATCGCCAGCGCGCGCTGCGCACGATTGGCCTGGCGTTGGCGGCCTGCGAAAAGGTGGTCCAGAACGTCTACGAGCACAACCTTCGGCCCGAAGCCAAGCAGCATGAGCCCTGGCTGGAACGGATCGACGGCCAGCGCGCGGCCGCGTTTGAGCTGCTGGAGCAGGAGATCGCCAAGATGCCGGTGCCGGCCGACGCCCGTGCGCTTGATCAGGCAGGACTGACCGCTGCCGTGGTCTGGACGTTCACGCAGGCCATGTTGCCGGGAAAGGTCGACCCAGCGCGGCATCCGGCGCTGGCGGCGTTCACATCGGCGGTCGAACGGTTCGCTCCGTTCCAGGATCTGCCGCACGCATGACTTTTCGCGGAAGTTAGGTGCGTTACCCCACGCTTTTCCCCACATTCGGGTGATGCCGAGCCGCAGGTCTTCCACCAAGATAGCCCTTGGGGCGACTGGATCCTTGCCCCGCTACCACTTCAGCCCCGCGACCTCCCCGGCCAGCGGGGCTTTTTCCTTTCGGGCCCGTTTGCGTGTTGGCCGTGCGTCGTCAGCGTGCTTTCAGGATGGACTCGATCTGCGCCGCCGTGCGTCGTAGCGGCGGCAAGTAGTGTTTCTCGAGATATGCCTGATCGCGGCTGCCCAGCACCATGCTCAGGCCCAGGCCGGCCACGGTCTTGTCGGTCTGGTCATGCAGCGGCACCGAGATGCCGGCGAAGCCATCCGCCAATTCACTGATCAGCGTGCAAAAGCCGTCGGCGCGCACCGCTTCGAGCTTGCGCGCCAGCGCGGGGCCCGAACTGATTGTGAATGGCGTCAGTTGCCTGAGTTCAGCTTGCGCGAGATAGGCGTCGAGCGCTTCAGCGTCGAGCCCCGCCAGCAGCACGCGGCCGAGCGAGTGTGCATATGCCGGCATCCGGCGGCCGATGGCCATGTCCACGCGCAGTAGCTGGCTGGGTTCCTCGCGCGCGACCAGCACCACGGATTCCTGGTCGAGCATCCCGACCGAGCAGCTTTCGCCGACTTCGGCGCAGAGTGTCTGCAAGTAGGGGCGGGCCAGTTGCGGCAGGTTCATCGACGCAAAGTACGCGTAGCCCAGATCCATCACTTTTGGTGTCAGGGCAAACTGCCGGCCTTCCTGCGCCAGGTAGCCGTTGTGCGCCAGCGTCAGCAGCAGCCGGCGCGCGGCCGCGCGGGTGACGTCGAGTTCTTCCGCCACCTCCTGCATCGTCAGACGCTCCACGCCGCTGGCGTACAGCCGCAGCAGGGCAAGCCCCTTGGTCAGCGAGTCGAGCAGTTCTTCCTTCTTCGGGATCTCCGGAGCGTGGTCGTCAGGCATTGGCGTGGAGGTCAATCAAAGGTATCCGAGGGTCAGACCGGGCTTGCGTCCGGGCTGCCGATCCGTATGATATGCGTTTTCCGAACAAATGTTCGCAAAACGTGGTTCGGCGAAAACCACGGTGGCAGGACAATCCGGAAACGCCAGAAAAAACCAGAAGAACCAGGAGACAGCAATGAAGGTGATCACCACCGCGCAGGCGGCCGCGCTCGTGCAGAGCGGCTGGACCGTGGCCAGCGCCGGGTTTGTCGGCGCGGGACACGCCGAAGGGGTGACCGAGGCGCTCGAGCAGCGCTTCTTGCGCGAGGCCCTGCCACGAGACCTGACGCTGGTGTATTCGGCCGGGCAGGGCGACCGGGGCGCCCGTGGTGTGAACCATTTCGGTAACGTCGGCATGACCCGCGCGGTCGTCGGCGGTCACTGGCGCTCCGCCACGCGGCTGGCCACGCTGGCGATGACCGAGCAGTGCGAAGGCTTCAACCTGCCACAGGGCGTGCTCACGCATCTCTATCGGGCCATCGCTGGCGGCAAGCCCGGCGTGCTGACCAAGATCGGTCTGCATACGTTCGTCGATCCTCGTGTCGAGAAGGACGCGCGTTACCACGGTGGCGCGGTCAACCAGCGTGCCCGCGATGCCATTGCCGCCGGTACAGCGAACTGGGTAGAGGCGGTCGACTTCCGTGGCGACGAATATTTGTTCTACCCGAGCTTCCGCATTGATTGCGCGCTGATCCGCTGCACGGCGTCCGACACGCGCGGCAATCTCAGCACGCATCGCGAGGCCTTCCACCACGAACTGCTGGCGATGGCGCAAGCCGCGCACAACTCGGGCGGCATCGTGATCGCCCAGGTGGAGTCGGTGGTCGACTACCACGAGACCCTGCAGGCCATCCACGTGCCGGGCATTCTGGTGGACTACGTGGTGGTCAGTGAACAGCCCGGGCATCACCTGATGACGTTTGCCGAGGCCTACAACGAAGCCTACGTCAGGCCCTGGCGCGGTGAAGCTGCCGAGGCCGCGGAGCGGGCGAAGGAAGCCGAGGTGCTGCCCGATGCGTCGGCGCAACTCGATGCGCGCACGATCGCGCAGCGGCGCGCCGTCATGGAGCTAGCGGCACGCAAACCGCGCGTGGTGAACCTGGGTGTCGGGATGCCGGCCGCGGTTGGCGCGCTGGCGCATCAGGCCGGCCTGGGCGGTTTCACGCTGACCGTGGAAGCCGGTCCGATCGGCGGCACGCCGGCGGATGGACTGAGCTTCGGCGCGTCGGCCTATCCTGAGGCGGTGGTCGACCAGCCCGCGCAGTTCGACTTCTACGAAGGCGGCGGCATCGACCTGGCGATCCTCGGTCTGGCTGAACTCGACGGGCACGGCAACGTCAACGTGAGCAAGTTCGGGGAAGGCGAGGGTGCGTTGATTGCCGGTGTTGGCGGCTTTATCAACATCACCCAGAGCGCACGCGCGGTGGTGTTCATGGGCACGCTGACAGCCGGTGGCCTCGAGATACGGGTCGAGCAGGACCAGTTGCGGATCGCGCGCGAGGGTCGTGTGAAGAAGATCGTGCCCGAGGTATCGCACCTGAGCTTCAACGGCCCGTACGTGGCGTCGCTCGGTGTGCCTGTGCTTTACATCACCGAACGTGCCGTATTCGAAATGCGTGCTGACGCGCAGGGCGATGCTCGCCTGACGCTGGTCGAGATCGCTCCCGGCGTGGACCTGCAACGCGACGTGCTCGATCAATGCGCCACGCCGGTCGCCGTGGCCGATGACCTGCGCCTGATGGACGCGCGGCTGTTCCGGCCGGGCGTCATGAAGCTCTGAAACGGATTTTCAAGAACGAGAAAGCAGGCCGGCGTGTCCTGTTCGCCGGCAGCAATTGGAGGAAGCACCGTGCAATACCGTAGTCACCGTCATCAACGTACCCATCGCCGTCTGGCGCTGTCCGCGCTCGCCGTGGCGGCACTGCTGCCGTTCGTCCCTGCCGCTGCGCAGGCCCAGGCGAACTACCCGGACAAGCCGATCCGGCTGGTCGTGCCGTTCCCGGCCGGTGGTCCCACCGATACCGCTGCGCGCATCATCGGCCAGAAGATGAGCGAGACGCTCAAGCAGCCGATCGTCATCGACAATCGTCCGGGCGCATCGGGCACCATCGGCACCGAGACCGTGGCCAAGGCCACGCCTGACGGCTACACGATCGTGATGCTCGCCACGCCGACGCTGCTGGCGCCGTATCTGCTGCCGCGCAAGGGCTACGACATTTTCAAGGACTTCGCGCCGATCGGTAACGCGTATGAGCTGCCGATCGTGATGGTGGTCAATCCGCACGCGCTGCCCGATGTGACCAACCTGCAGCAGTACATCGCAAAGGCCAAGGCCAATCCCGGCCAGATGAACTACACCAGCGCGGGCAATGGCAGCTTCGGTCATCTGTCGACGGAGCTTCTGAAGAACCTCGGCCACTTCGACGTGCAGCACGTGCCTTACAAAGGCAGCGCGCCGGCCATGTCCGACGTGCTGGCCGGACAGGTGCCGATGATGTTCTCCGACATGATTGCCGCGCTGCCGCACATCAAGGCGGGCAAGCTGCGCGCAATCGCGGTGGGGTCAAGCAAGCGCGTGAGCTTCGCGCCCGAGGTGAAGACCGTGGCGGAGCAGGGCTTCCCGGGATTCGACGCAGCGTCGTGGGGTGGCTTGCTGGCGCCGGCCGGCACGTCCAAGGAGATCGTGGCCAAGCTGTCGGCCGCGCTCAAGGGGGCGCTGGCCGATCCGACCGTCGAGCAGAAGATGCTGGGCGCCGGCACCGTGGCCTCGTACCTGCCTTCCGACCAGTTCGCCACGCGTATGCGCAATGACTACGCGAAGTGGGGCAAGGTCATTCAGGACAACGGTATCAAGAGCGATTGATACCGGCGATTGATACCGGCGATTGATACCGCCGTCCGGCGTTTCGGTCGGCGGCTTCGCGAGGACGCTCAGGCCTGCGCCTGCAGCGTCTGCGAATACTGCGACACGCCGTTCAGGTCACGCAGATCGACGGTCAGCGCGCGTGAGGCGGGGTCGATGTTGACCTCGCCGAAGAACTGATAGCCGGCAAACGGCGACATGTTCTGCGCGGTGGGCGCTTTCTGGAATGCGACATGCGGCCCGAACGTGTTGTCGAGCGGGTTCGGGCCGAAGCTGCCTGCATTGAGCGGGCCGGCCACGAATTCCCAGAACGGATCGAAATCCTTGTACACCGCGCGTTCCGGCGAGTAGTGGTGGGCGGCGCAATAGTGCACGTCCGCCGTCACCCACACCACGTTCTTGATGCCGGCTTGTCGGATGCGCGTGAGCAGTCGCGCGGTTTCGAGTTCGCGTCCCAGGGCCGGACCGTCGCCGTTGGCGATGGCTTCCCAGCGCGGACGCCCCTGAGCGTCCTTGCCATCTGGCACGCCAAGGCCGATCGGCATATCAGCGGCGATGACCTTCCAGGTGGCCCGCGATGCCATCAGTTCCGCCACCAGCCATTCGAGCTGCGCATTGCCGAGGAATGCCGTGGCCGCGCTCTCGGTCGTCTCGCGGTTATAGCCATTTGGACCGCGGAAGCTGCGCATGTCGAGCACGAACACGTCCAGCAACGGTCCGTAGCCGATCTTGCGATGCACGCGCTCGGCCAGCCCCTGGCGGTGCCAGCGCATCGGCGCGTTTTCCAGGAAGGCGCGGCTGCCGCGCGCCACCAGCACGCGCACGTCTTTTTCCGTGTAGCGCGCGTCGCCGGAGAGATCCTTCGAGGCCGACCAGTTGTTGGTGATCTCGTGGTCGTCCCACTGCCAGATCTGCGGGACCTGGCTCGCAAAGCGGCGCACGTTGGTGTCCATCATGTTGTAGCGATGGCGGCCGCGGAATTCCTTCAGCGTCTCGGCGACCTTGCTGACTTCCTCCGTCACCAGGTTGCGCCAGATACGGCCATCCTCGGCTTTCTGCTCGGCCGTGATCGGGCTGTCCGCGTAGATCGTGTCGCCGCTGTGGATGAAGAAGTCCGGGTTGCGCTGGCGCATCGCTTCATAGATGCGCATCCCGCCGAGGTCGGGGTTGATGCCCCAGCCTTGGCCGACCGTATCGCCCGACCAGACGAAGCGGATCGGGCGATCGGCCTGCTGGGACGGGGTGCGGAACGAACCCTCCGTCCAGGCGCCCATGCCACGGCGTTGCTCGGGGTTCTCGAATGCGACGCGCACGTGGTATTGCTGACCCGGCAGCAGGCCGGTCAGCAAGGTGCGGGCGGTGAGGTCGGCTTCACTGGTCGCCAGCGGGCCTGAAATGCGCATCGGATTGCGGAAACCCGGCTCGGTGGCGTATTCGACCACCATGCGCGACTGGCGCTCGGCGCGTGCCCAGACCACGAGCCCGTCATCCGACGGATCGCCAAGCTGGATGCCGTCGGGCGTGTTCGGGCGTCCGTTCGACACCACGGCCGGGGCCGCGAGCACCGCCGGTCCAACCAGCGCCAGACTGGCGCCCAGGCCCAAAAAGCGCCGGGAAGTGCGCAGGAACCTGCGTCGGGTCAGATCGCTGGGCTCGGCGAGCGGGGTGGTGGTCATGGTGGAGTCCGTGGTGGAACGCTTTTTCTGGGTGGTATGGTCGGCGCTTGAGCCGGGGCGACATCGTCGCGCGTGGATGTGACATGTTGTTGACATCGCAGGCGCCGATACTGGCTAGCGTCCGGGATGACCGCGCCCGGGCAGTAATGGTAGAATCCAAGTCTTTGATTTTCCGGGCAATTCACCCTTTGCCCGGTCTCAGTTCCAGACGCGTGTCCGATTGCGACGGCTTCGCGCCCTGCACAGACACCTCAACCATGACGATGACAACCACACAAGACCAGGCCCCAGCAGCAGAGCAGACGTTCGAAAGCTTCGGGCTGGATCCGCGCGTTCTGCGCGCCTTGACCGAACAGGGTTACACCAAGCCGACGCCGATTCAGGCACAGGCGATTCCCGTGGTGTTGCTGGGCAAGGATGTGATGGGCGCCGCGCAGACCGGCACCGGCAAGACCGCCGGTTTCGCGCTGCCGATCATTCAGCGGCTGCTGCCGCTCGCCAACGCGAGTGCCTCTCCGGCGCGTCACCCGGTGCGCGCGCTGATGCTGACGCCGACGCGCGAACTGGCCGATCAGGTCTACGACAACGTCGCCCGGTATGCCAAGCATACTGACCTGCGCAGCACGGTGGTCTTCGGTGGCGTCGACATGAACCCGCAGACCGATGCGCTGCGCCGTGGCGTGGAAATCCTCGTGGCCACGCCGGGTCGTCTGCTCGATCACGTGCAGCAGAAGTCGGTGAACCTGTCGCAGGTGCAGATGCTGGTGCTCGACGAAGCCGACCGCATGCTCGACATGGGCTTCCTGCCCGACCTGCAACGCATCATCAACCTGCTGCCGGCGCAGCGCCAGACGCTGCTGTTCTCGGCCACGTTCTCGCCCGAAATCAAGAAGCTGGCCTCCAGCTACCTGAAGCAGCCGGTGACGATCGAAGTGGCGCGCAGCAACTCGACCAACGAGAACGTGCGTCAGGTGGTGTATCAGGTGCAGGATGGCCACAAGCAGGCCGCCGTGGTGCATCTGCTCAAGCAGCGCGCCAACGAACAGCAGTCGCGCCAGTGCATCGTTTTCGTCAACAGCAAGATTGGTTGCTCGCGTCTGGCGCGTCATCTGGAGCGCGAGGGCATCAACGCCGCCGCGATTCACGGCGACAAGACGCAGACCGAGCGTATGCAGACGCTCGACGGTTTCAAGAATGGCACGATCGACGCGCTGGTGGCCACCGATGTGGCGGCCCGTGGTCTGGACATTCCCGCCATGCCCTGCGTGATCAACTTCGACCTGCCGTTCAGTGCGGAAGACTACGTGCACCGCATCGGCCGCACAGGCCGGGCTGGCGCCAGCGGCGACGCGCTTTCGATCTTCGTGCCGGGCAATGACGACCGTCTGCTGGCCGATATCGAGAAGCTGATCAAGCGCAGCATTCCGCGTGGCTCGCTGGACGGCTTCGATCCGACCGGCGAGCGTGCGCGTCAGGAAGACAGCGATCGTCGCCGCGCGCGTTCGGAAGTTCGCCGCGTTCGCGACAATGGCGAGGGCGAGGAGCAGCAGCGCCGCCGCCGTACCGAGCCGAATGGTCGCCAGGCGTTCCGTCCGTCGGACGATCCGTTCTTCTCGCGTCCGTACGAGCCGTCAGGCAACTACACGCCGGCACCGAAGACCGAGGAACAACTGGCCGCCGCGCTGACGCGTGGACGTCAGGCGCCCAAGCGCCCCGTGGCCGCGCTGCTGGGCGGCGCGCCGCGCAAGTCCTGAACGGCGCGAAGCCGTTCCAGCCACTGACCGGTTGCGGTCGCCAGCCAGGCGGCCACGGTCTTCTCCTGATTCACGATGCCCAGATGCGTTCCCGCGGTGCGGAGCGCATCGAGCGGCGCCGAAGCATCGAGCGCTTGCGCGCCGCTCTGCTTGCTCAATTTCTCTCCGACTGCGTTGACCACCACCGGCACGTGCAGATAGCCCGGCGTCGGCAAGCCCAGCAAATGCTGGAGGTGGATCTGTCGCGGTGTCGAATCCAGCAGGTCCGCTCCGCGCACGATATGCGTGATGCCCTGCGCGGCGTCATCGACCACGACCGCAAGCTGATAGGCCCATAGCCCATCGGCCCGTCTCAGTACGAAATCCCCGAGTTCCGTTTCAAGGTTCTGGCATTGGCGGCCCTGCCAGCGGTCGTCAAAGCAGATCGTTGCCGCCGGGCCATCTGGCACGCGCACGCGCCAGGCGCGTGGCAGCTTGCCATGCAGGCCATTGCGGCAAGTGCCCGGGTAGCCGAGTGTCTGATGCCGTTCGCGCACGTGCACGAGCGAATCGGCGATCTCCTTGCGTGTGCAGCCGCACGGGTAGAGATTGCCGGCGGCATCGAGGTGACGCAGCGCCTCCGCGTACAGGCCCTCGCGACGGCTTTGCCAGACGGGCGGTTCGTCCGGGTGCAGGCCCAGCGCGTCAAGTGTGCGCAGGATGTCTTCGTCGGCGCCCCTGACGCAGCGCGGGTAGTCGATGTCCTCGATTCGCACGAGCCAGTCGCCGCCATGGGCGCGTGCGTCCAGCCAGCTCGCCAGCGCGGTAACCAGGGAGCCCAGATGGAGCGGGCCGGTGGGGGAGGGCGCGAAACGGCCCCGGTAGCGTTGTGACATGGAACTGCGGGATTCAGTCGACCTGTTTCAGTCGCTCTGTTTCAATCGGTCTGATCTAGCGGAGAGTGCGCCGGCTGAAGCAATAGCGCCTGTGCCAGCCGAGGGTCCTCGAGCTTGTTCGTCCACCACTGCAGCGCCTTGCCGCGCGTGTTCGTCCGCCAGGCTACCTTGAAGTTTCCGGGGGCGCGTACCTCCACGGTCTCCCGGGCCTGCAGCACGCCGCTTTCGATATGCGGTTGGGCCAGTGGCGCGGGCAGCCAGCCGCAGCCCAGGCCGCGGATCTGCGCTTCGAGCTTGTCGCGCATGGTGGGCACCACCAGCACATCCTGGCCGGCCAGCACGCCGTGGGTGCGCGCGGGCAGGTTGCGCGACGTATCGCCCACGGCCACGATGCGGTGCTTGGCGATCTCGATCGTCGTGAGCGGCCCTTCAATGGCGGCCAGCGGATGATGCGCGGCCACCGCGAAC
The DNA here is from genome assembly GCF_059492215.1 of Cupriavidus sp. HY129. Taxonomy (NCBI): domain Bacteria; kingdom Pseudomonadati; phylum Pseudomonadota; class Betaproteobacteria; order Burkholderiales; family Burkholderiaceae; genus Cupriavidus; species Cupriavidus sp. HY129. Next base: position 2,538,743 of record NZ_CP083254.1, on the reverse strand, counting down.
ACGAATGGCATGGCACCAAGGGCACGCACCTGGAAGCCCTGCGTGCTTGGCGCCTCGTAGGCGCCGCCGATGATCAGATCCGCGCGATTGCTGACCAGCGCATCCCATGCGCCACCCAGCACCTCCTTGGAAAAGCGCAGCCGCGTGGCGGTGTTCTCGGCGTAGAAATCCTGGATCACGGGCAGCAGGGCGCGGAAATTGACGAGGTCGTCGACGGTGATGTTCAGGCTGGCCTCCCAGCCGGTGGCCAGTCGCTTGACGCGTCGCTCCAGGTCGTCGGCCGCGCGCAGGAGGTGGCGGCCCTCGTCGAGCAGCGCCCGGCCAGCCGGTGTCAACTCGGCGCGATGGCGGCGCCGGTCGAACAGCAGCACGTCGAGATCTTCCTCGAGCTTGCGGACGACATAGGTCAGGGCGGAGGGCACCTTGCCCATCTCGTGGGCGGCGGCGGCAAAGCTGCCTTTGCGCTCGATGGCGTCAAGGACTTCGAGGGATTCCAGGGACAGGGCCATATTCAGATTTTCTGAATGACTGCTTCTAATGTGGTGCCCGCCAATATACTCCCGCTGCCCTAAACTGCCTAGCATCGAAACGCCCCTGACCCATATGGATCTAGCCATCTGGGTCGATAGCCAGGCCACAAGGAGGGCCATCAAAATGATTGAAATCCGTAAATCTGAAGAGCGTGGGTATGCGGACCATGGCTGGCTCAAGTCGTACCACAGCTTCTCGTTTGCTGATTACTACGATCCGCGCCATGTCCAGTTCGGGTCGCTGCGCGTGATCAACGAGGACCGTGTGGCGCCGGGCATGGGCTTCGGCACGCACGGGCACCGGGACATGGAGATCATCAGCTATGTGCTTGAAGGCGAGCTGGCCCACAAGGACAGCATGGGCAACGGCAGCGTGATCCGTCCGGGCGATGTGCAGCGCATGAGCGCCGGCACGGGCGTGCGCCATTCGGAATACAACCACGCGGCGCACGATACGACGCATTTCCTGCAGATCTGGATCATGCCGAACGAGACCGGCATCGAACCCGGCTACGAGGAAAAGCGCTTCGAAGCCGCCGACAAGCGCGGTCGCCTGCGCCTGGTGGGGAGCCCGGACGGCGCCGAAGGTTCGGTGGTGATCCATCAGGATGTGCGCCTGTACGCGGGCCTGTTCGATGGCGATGAAACTGCCACGCTGTCGTTGGCACCGGGCCGCCGCGCCTATGTCCACGTGGCGCGTGGGCGCATCAGCATGAACGGCCAGGCGCTCGAGGCCGGCGACGCTGCGAAGCTGGAAGACGTGGAAACCGTGAACCTGTCGCAAGGCAGCGGGGCCGAGGTGCTGGTCTTCGATCTCTCCTGACCGGCTCATCCGTTTCCTACCCCGTGGCATTGACGCCCGCTTCGGCGGGCGTTTTGTATTTTTGCCGCTTTTAGCTTTTTGCTTACCAGTGCTTACACGAGTATTGCAAAGCCACCGAAGCGCTATGCTATCGTCTGGCTATACGGCCAAGGGACCGCCGCGGCACTTCGCCGCACACCGATTAATCGTCACCTGATGACTTTCGTTTCCATTCTTCTGGCGCTGATTGCCGAACAGTTCCGCGCCTTGGGTCGGAACAATCCGATTTTCGACATCGTGCGCGTGCTGGGCGACCGGGCCGAGCACGCATTCGATACCGGTCGCCCGCGCGACGCCGCGCTGGCCTGGCTGACCGTGGTATTACCGCTGACGCTGGCGGTAGTGATCGTCCACTATCTGCTGTCTTCGATCAGCATCGCGCTGACGCTGGTCTGGAATGTGCTGCTGCTGTACCTGACCCTCGGGTTCCGGCAGTTCAGCCACTACTTCACCGACATCCACGAGGCGCTCAACCGCGACGACCTGCATACCGCGAGGACGATCCTGCACGAGTGGACCGGGCTCGATACCGTCGAAATGCCGGTCAGCGAGATCGTGCGTCATACGCTTGAAGCGGCGATCGTCGCCGTGCACCGTCATGTCTTTGGCGTGTTCTTCTGGTTCCTGGTGCCGATCGGCCCGGGTGGCGTGATCCTCTATCGCACCGCCGAGTATCTGAGCCGGCAGTGGAACAGCCCGTCCAACGAACGCAGCCCGGCCCTGGGTTGCTTTGCCGCGCAGGCGTTCTACGTGCTCGATTGGGTCCCGTCGCGCCTGACCTCGATTGGGTTTGCGATCGTCGGCAACTTCGAGGATGCGGTCTACGCGTGGCGCAACCACGCGCGCAAATGGAACGATGCGGTCAACGGCATCCTGCTTGCCAGTGGTGGCGGGGCGCTTGGCGTCCGGCTCGGCGCGCCGCTGGCCGAGGACGATTCGAGTGTGATGCTGCGCATGAGCGTGGCGGGCGTCGACTATGCTCCTGGCATGGACGATGGTTCGGACCCCGTGCCGCCCGAATTTGGCAGCGATCCGGGTGTTCGCACGCTGCAATCGGCGGTTGGTCTGGTCTGGCGTGCCGTGGTCCTCTGGATGATTCTGCTGGCGATGATCTCGCTGGCGTTGTGGGTGGGTTGAGCCCGCAGCGACTCTCGCAAAGGAAAAAGCGCCACGTTGGCGCTTTTTCCTTTCTCCCGGCGGCCGATGGCTGGTCTATCCGACGGCCTGCTCCTGTGGCTGCCCACAGCGCCAGCACGCCGCGAACTGCGCCTCATGCCATTCTCCGCAGTGCCGGCACTGCCAGTGCGGACCCGGCCTCGGGTTTGCCGCGGCATTCAGCACCGCCCAGGCATCGGTTTCGGTAGAGTCATCGAGAATCCAAACCTGAGGTGCGCTTTCCTGCAGCGGGATATCACCCGCCGCGCCCGCCAGCCATGTGTTGCGGACCTCGGCCTGGATGCCCGCCGCGCGCAGCACGTTTTCGCAGTGCGCGGCGTGGACCAGCGATGGCGTCCTCAGCAGCAGTTTCATGATGGTGCGAAGCGAACGGGCAGGTGCGCTTACCTTACCACGGCTTCTGCTGGCGTGACTCGTGCAGCAACTGCGTGTAGAGCTGATGCCGGCGGGTGGAAATCGTGCCGTCGTCGATGGCCTGCAGCACCCCGCAGCCTGGCTCGTTGATGTGATGGCAGTTGTAGAATCGGCATTCGGTCAGCCGTGGCCGGAACTCCGGAAATGCCCGCTCGAGCATGCCTTCGCTCAGGTGGTGCAGTCCGAATTCCTGGAAGCCTGGCGAGTCGATCAGATAGCCCGGACGGCCGTCGACCACTGCCCATTCCTCGGGCAGGTGGTACAGGCGGGTGAACGTGGTGGTGTGCTTGCCCGAGTCGAGCTTCGCGGAGATCTCGCGCGTCTGCGCTTCCACACCCGGGATCAGCAGGTTCAGCAGCGACGACTTGCCCATGCCGGACTGGCCGATCATGATGCTGGAGACGCCCGCCGTACGCGGCTTGAGCGCGGCGAGCGCCTCTTCCGGGCGCCCGTGCACGGATAGCTCCAGCGTCTCGTAGCCCAGGTCCTGGTAGAGCTTCAGCCGCCGCCGCGCGTCATCGAGCCGCGCGGTCAGGTCGGTCTTGTTCAGGATCACCAGCGGCCGGATTTCCAGCGCTTCGGCCGAAACCAGGGCGCGGCCCAGCAGGTCTTCGGAGAAGCTGGGCTCGGTGGCCAGGACGATGATGACCTGGTCGATATTCGCAGCCAGCAGCTTCGACTTGAACTGGTCGGAGCGGTGCAGCAGGTTCTTGCGCGGATCGATCGCGGTGATCACACCCTGATCCACCGAGGCCAGTTCCACGCGTACATGGTCGCCCACGGCGGCATCGCTCTTCTTGCCACGCGGAAACGCATGCAGGTGCGTGCCGTCCGCGCGTTCCACGACATAGTGCCGGCCGTGTGCCGCGACAATCAGTGCCGATTCGCTCGAGTCGTTCTTGCCGGTGCCTTTCCCGGCGTTGTGATGGCGCGCGCTGCGGGTCATGCGTGCGCCAGCAGGCGGTCGATCCGCTGGGCTGCGGGCGGATGCGAGTAGTAGAACGCGCTGTAGAGCGGGTCGGGGGTCAGCGTCGAGGCGTTGTCCTTGTACAGCTTGACCAGCGCCGAGACCAGATGGCCAGCATTGGTCTGGTGCGCGGCGAATTCGTCGGCCTCGAACTCATGCTTGCGCGACGATACGCTGGCCAGGGGGCCCAGGAAGAACGTGAATACCGGCAGCGTCAGGAAGAACAGCACCAGCGCCAGCGCGTGGTTGCTGCTGCCGAAGTTCGGCAGCACGCCCAGCCCGGTGAAGAACCATTCGCGCGTGGCCAGCCAGCCGAGCAGGGCCAGGAACACCAGCGACAGCGCAAACGTCACGATCATCATCTTGGCCACGTGACGACGCTTGAAGTGGCCCAGTTCGTGCGCCAGCACCGCTTCCACTTCCTCGCCATCCAGGCGCGACAGCAGGGTGTCGAAGAACACGATGCGCTTCGATGCGCCAAAGCCTGTGAAATAAGCGTTGCCATGGGCGCTGCGCCGGCTGCCATCCATCACGAACAGGCCCTTGCTGGCAAAGCCGCACTTGCGCAGCAGCGCCTCGATGCGCTCGCGCAGGGTTTCGTCGTTGAGCGGTTCGAACTTGTTGAACAGCGGGGCGATGAAGGTCGGGAAGATCACCTGCAGCAGCAGGCTGAACGCCATCCACAGCAGCCAGGTCCAGACCCACCAGTACGTGCCGGCCTGGTCCATCAGCCACAGCACGGCCAGCAGCAGCGGCAGGCCCAGCACGCAGGCCACCACGGCCATCTTGAGCAAGTCCGCCAGCCACAGGCCGAACGTCATCTTGTTAAAGCCGAAGCGCTCTTCGACCACGAACTGGCCGTAGAGCGAGAAGGGCAGGTCAATCAGCCCGCCAATCAGTACCACGCTGGCGATCAGCGCGACGCCATAGAAGTAGCCACCGCCGCCGAATACGTGCAGCCAGAGCTGGTTCAGCGCGTGCAGGCCGCCCAGCAGCGTGAAGCCGATCAGGACGGCCGCGCCGGCCAGCACCTCGAGCATCGACAGCCGCGTGCGTGCGATGGTGTAGTCCGCCGCTTTCTGGTGGGCGGACAATGTGATGGTGTTGGCAAAGCGTTCCGGCACGGCGCCGCGATGACGGCCCACATGGCGAATCTGGCGGCTGGCCAGCCAGAGTTTGGTCAGCACCATGACAACCAGTGCGGCAAGAAAGATCAGCGTGAACATCTGTGGGCCTTGTTGACGATGGCGCGGCGGAAGACATGCATACCTGGCCATCGGGGCGGATATGCGAGAATTATAAATTGTTCGCCCGCCGTACCCTTGGGTAACTCGTCGGGCGCTCTTATCCGACCTCCATATCGAGCCGTACCGCCAGAATGACAAGCCCTTCCGCATCCTCCGTCAAAAGTGAAAACAACCTCGTCTGGTTGGACATGGAAATGACCGGCCTGCAGCCGGACACCGACCGGATTATCGAAGTGGCGGTAGTGGTCACTGACTCCGAACTCAATATCCTGGCCGAAGGGCCGGTGCTGGTGATCCATCAGCCGGATGCCGTGCTGGACGCGATGGACAACTGGAACAAGGGTACCCATGGCCGCTCGGGCCTGATCGACAAGGTCAAGGCGTCCACGCTGACAGAAGCCCAGGCCGAGGCCGAATTGCTGGCGTTCCTGAAGCGCTGGGTGCCGGCCAACAAGTCGCCGATGTGCGGTAATTCGATCTGCCAGGACCGTCGCTTCATGGCGCGCTACATGCCCAAGCTCGAGTCGTTCTTCCACTACCGCAACCTGGACGTCTCGACGCTCAAGGAACTCTGCAAGCGCTGGGAACCGGCGATCCACAAGGGTTTCACCAAGCGCCAGCTTCACACGGCCCTGGCGGACATCCTGGAATCGGTGGAAGAACTGCGCTACTACCGCCAGCATTTCATCAAGACGTCGGCCTCCGCCACGCCCGAGGCGCCCGACGCACCCCAGGCACCAGCAGCCTGACCGTTCAAAAGTAGTACCTCCACGTGGCGGGCCGGTGCGCGGCCTCCGCCGCGCCACCCTGTCGCCCCCGCCCATGTTCACGCGCATCGTTTCGATCATCACGCCGGTCATCCTGATCATCCTGATTGGCTGGCTCTACGGACGCCGTGCCCATCCGGACATGACTGGCATCAACCGGGCGACGCTGGAAGTGATTGCGCCGTTACTTGTGGTGTCGGCGTTCATCAGCAAGGACTTCGTGCTGGCCGACCAGCTTGTCCTGCTGGCCTGCGCGGTGGCCGTGGTGATCGGCTCGGGGGTGCTGGCCTGGCTCGTGGCACGGATGATCGGGGCCAATCCCCGCACTTTCGTGCCGCCGATGATGTTCAACAACTGCGGCAACATGGGCTTGCCGCTGTCGGTGTTCGCATTCGGTCCGGCAGGCCTGGCCCCGGCCGTGGCGCTGTTCGCGGCATCGAACCTGATGCATTTCACGGTCGGCATGAAGATCGTCAACCGGCACGCATCGATGGCGCAGATCGCGCGCAACCCGATGGTGCTGGCCACGGTGGCCGGTGTGGCGTTGTCGCTGGCGAAGCCCTACTTCACCTTGCCCGAGCCGGTCTACGAGTCCATCAAGCTGCTGGGCGATGCCACGGTGCCGCTGATGCTGTTCGCGCTCGGCGTGCGTATGAAGGACGTCAGCCTGCGCAACTGGGGGATGGGGGTGCTGGGCGCAGCGGTTTGCCCGCTGGCGGGGATCGTCGTGGCGCTGGGACTGGCCTGGTGGGTGCCGATGACCGACCTGCAACGCGGACTGCTGTTCGTCTTCGCGGCGCTGCCGCCGGCAGTGCTGAACTTCCTGGTAGCCGACCACTTCCGGCAGGAGCCGGATCAGGTGGCGTCGATCGTGCTGCTCGGCAATATCGCGGCGGTGGTATTCGTGCCGATCGGGCTGTACCTGGGTTTGAAGTGAACCTTTCAGTCTTCTCCCCGCTCCCGCCGGGCGGGTGTGGGGAGAAAACGTCAAACCTCAAACTTCAAGCCGATGCCGGCTTCGGGCGCACGGCGTTCTTCGGCCGCCAGGCCTTGACCACCGCTTCATCGGTCTCGATGTACGGTCCGCCGATCAGGTCGATGCAATACGGCATGGCCGCGAACACCCCCTGAACGATCGACTTGCCATCGGCATCGCGCAGGCCTTCCAGCGTTTCGCGGATGGCGCGCGGCTGGCCGGGCAGGTTCACGATCAGCGCGGCGCGGCTCGGCGTTTCGCGGATCACGGCCACCTGGCGCGACAGAATCGCGGTCGGCACGAAATGCAGGCTGACCTGGCGCATCTGCTCGCCAAAACCCGGCATTTCCTTGGTGCCGACGGCCAGCGTGGCTTCCGGCGTCACGTCGCGGCGCGCAGGGCCGGTGCCGCCCGTGGTCAGCACCAGGTCACAGCCAGCCACGTCCACCAGTTCGATCAGCGTGCGCGAAATCTGCGCCTGCTCGTCGGGAATCAGCCGCTCCACAGACTGCCACGGCGTGGTCAGCGTCTTGCCGAACCAGTCGCGCAGCGCGGGGATGCCTTCGTCCTGGTACGTGCCGGACGACGCCCGGTCGGAAATCGACACAAAGCCGACCACCAGCTCGTCTGGGCTCTTGCGGGCGACGGGCGATGTCAGCGGGGTCTGCGGGTTCATGCTTCGGGCTCCGGTGCGTTGTCTGGGGCCGCGTCGGCGTCCTTCTCTTCCAGCGCGCTCTTGATGGCCTGGAACAACTCGCGGAAGTACTTCGGCGGCTTGGCCAGTTCCTTTTCCTTGCGGGCATTGCGGATGATGTTGCGTACCGATTGCACGTCCACGCTTGGGTGCTCGCCAAGGAACTTGGTCAGCGCGTCGTCGTCGGCCAGCAGCAACTCGCGCCAGCGCTCGATCAGGTGCATCCGGGCCGTTTCGGCCTTGCTGGTGCCCTTGAAGCCTTCCAGAGCCGCCCGGATGGTGGCAATTTCGTCGTCGTCCAGGCCACGCATGACCTTGCCGACGAACTGCATCTGGCGGCGCTTGCCTTCGTGGCTCGTGATCTTGCGGGCCGCGTGGATCGCGTCGGCCAGCGCCTCGGGCATGGGCACGCGCGCCAGCCTGTCCTTGGGCAGGGACTCCAGCTCGGCGCCAATGTCCTGCAGCGCCGTCATATCGCGCTTGCGCTGGGACTTGCTCTTGGGCAGGTCGTCCTCGTCCTCCGGGGCAAAGGCGCCCGGGAATCGGCCATTGGGATTGTTACGGGTATTTCGCGTCATGGGCGGCATTTTATCTTGCTATGATTCCCGTTTGGACTTTTGATCACGCCCGCCCATATGAGCCAGACCGCTGAACAGACCGCGCATTTCACCTACACCCAGGACCAGCTCAAGGCCATGGCGGCCGATGTGCTGCGTGTGGCACGCGAGCTAGGCGCGACGGATGCCGCCACCGAGATTTCCGAGGGCAGTGGCCTGTCGGTGTCGGTGCGCAAGGGCGAGGTGGAAACCATCGAGCAGAACCGCGACAAGGTGGTGGGTGTGACGGTGATGATCGGCAAGCGTCGCGGCAATGCCAGCACGTCGGATTTTTCGGCCGCCGCGCTGCGCGCCACGGCCGAAGCCGCGTACAACATCGCCCGTTTCACGGCCGAGGATGACTGCGCTGGCCTGGCCGAGGAAGAGTTGCTGGAGCGCGACCCCCAGGATCTGGACCTGTTCCACCCGTGGACCATCGATGCCGAAGGCGCGATCGACATTGCCCGCCGCGCCGAAGCGGCGGCTTTCGCCGTCTCGCCGAAGATTCGCAACAGCGACGGCGCGAGCGTGTCGGCCCAGCACTCGCAGTTTGTGCTGGCCACGTCGCGCGGCTTCTCGGGCGGCTATCCCTACTCGCGCCACTTCATCTCGTGTGCGCCAATCGCCGGTTCGGGCGGTGGCATGCAGCGGGATGACTGGTATTCGTCGAAGCGCGCTCCTGGAGCGCTGGCTGAGCCGGAAGCAATTGGCCGCTATGCGGCGGAGCGCGCGCTGGCCCGCCTGAACGCCCGCAAGCTGTCCACGCGCAAGTGCCCGGTGCTGTTCGAGGCGCCACTGGCTGCTGGCCTGCTGGGCGCGTTCGTGCAGGCGGTGTCGGGGGGCGCGTTGTATCGCAAGTCGACGTTCCTGTATGACACGCTGGGCAAGGAGGTTTTCGCGCCGCATATCCAGGTTTACGAACGGCCGCACGTGCCGGGCGCGATGGGCAGCGCGCCGTTCGACGAAGAGGGCGTGCGCACGCACGAACGCGACGTGGTGCGCGACGGCGTGGTGCAGGGCTACTTCCTGTCGACGTACTCGGCACGCAAACTCGGCATGAAGACTACCGGCAACGCGGGCGGCTCACATAACCTCACGCTGACCAGCTCGCAGACGCAAGCGGGCGATGATTTCGTCGGGATGCTGAAGAAGATGGGCACCGGTCTGCTGGTGACGGAGCTGATGGGGCAGGGCGTGAACTACGTGACCGGCGACTATTCGCGCGGCGCCTCGGGCTACTGGGTCGAAAACGGCGTGATCCAGTATCCGGTGGAGGAAATCACGATTGCCGGCAACATGGTCGAGATGCTGCGCCAGATCGTTGCTGTTGGTGCCGATGCGCTGGTGCGTGGCACCAAGGAGACTGGCTCGATCCTGATCGAGCAGATGACGATCGCCGGGAACTGATGGTTTGTGCGTCTCTTCCGAACGGGAGAGACGACAAGGGCCGATCAGGGACGACGAAGGGCGGCGCAAGCGGGTGAACCCGTTTGCGCCGCCCTTTTTTATTCTTCCCCGGACGCCGGCCGTTCGTACGTCACGAACGCATAGTCGAAGCCATTCGTTTCCGAATGGTGTACCTCACGCGCGGTCTCGACCCATGTCGTGCGGTCCACGGCCGGGAAGAACGCATCGCCTTCCACATCCGCGTCGATTTCCGTGACGATCAGGCGATCGGCGCTCGGCAGTGCCTCCGCATAGAGCTGCGCGCCGCCGATCAGGAATACCTGCTCCACACCAACGCACAGCCGTTGCGCATCCTCGATCGATCCCACCACATCGGCGCCCTCGATATGCAGGTCGCGGTTGCGGCTCACCACGATATTGCGGCGCCCCGGCAGCGGGCGCCCGATCGAATCCCAGGTCTTGCGACCCATGATGATCGGCGCGCCCATGGTCGTGCGCTTGAAATGCTGCAAGTCTTCCGGCAGGCGCCACGGCAAGGTGTTGTCGCGGCCGATCACGCCGTTGCGCGCGCGCGCGACGATCAGAGTCAGCAGCGTCATACGGCCACCGGCGCCTTGATCGCGGGGTGCGACTCATAGCCGACCAGTTCGAAATCGTCGTACTTGTAGTCGAAGATGCTGTCGGGACGATGCTTGATTCGCAGCGTTGGCAGCTTCATCGGCTCGCGCGAAAGCTGCGTTGCCACCTGCTCGAAGTGGTTGCTGTAGATGTGGCAGTCGCCACCGGTCCACACGAAATCGCCCACGCCCAGGTCGCATTGCTGCGCGATCATGTGCGTCAGCAGCGCGTAGCTGGCGATGTTGAACGGCACTCCGAGGAAGATGTCGGCGCTGCGCTGGTAGAGCTGGCAGGACAGCTCGCCGTCGGCCACGTAGAACTGGAAGAACGCGTGGCAGGGCGGCAGTTTCATCTGCGGGATCTCGCCCACGTTCCAGGCCGACACGATCAGCCGGCGTGAATCGGGGTTGTCGCGGATCTGGCGCACGACCTCGGTGATCTGGTCGATATGGCGACCGTCCGGCGTCGGCCATGCGCGCCACTGGTAGCCGTAGATCGGACCCAGTTCGCCATTGGCATCGGCCCATTCGTCCCAGATGGTGACGCCGTTTTCCTTCAGGTACCGGATGTTGGTCGAGCCCTGCAGGAACCACAGCAGTTCATGGATGATCGACTTCAGGTGCAGCTTTTTCGTGGTGACGACGGGAAAGCCCTCGTTCAGGTCGAAGCGCATCTGGTAGCCGAAGACCGAGCGCGTACCGGTGCCGGTGCGGTCGGACTTTTCGGTGCCATGCTCGTACACATGGCGCATGAAGTCGAGGTACTGTTTCATCGGAACAGGAAGTGGGAAGTGACGTCGGCGCGCGGGCCGCAAGCGGGGATTTTAGCCTGAAAGCAGAAAGCCGCCCGAAGGCGGCTTTCTGCGTCAGATGCGGGGTGTCAGTTGGCTTGGGTGGACGGCTCCCGGCGCTTCTGCGTCAGGTAGCCGGCGCCCAGCACACCGCCGACGATCACCAGGTACAGCGCCCACTTGACGATGGGTTGCGCCTCGAAGAACGGCTTGGTGATCGGCTCGCCCAGGATCATCTTCACAGCCGTGAAGGCCAGCACGCCGGCACCCACGTAGATGATGGACGGGAAGCGTGCCATCAGCTTGAGCACCAGGCTCGAGCCCCAGACCACGATCGGAATACTGATCAGCAGACCCAGCACCACCAGCAGGAAGCTGCCGTGGGCGGCGCCGGCCACGGCCAGCACGTTGTCCACGCCCATGACTGCGTCGGCGATGATGATCGTCTTCATCGCGCCCACCAGCGTGCTGGCGCCGCTGCCGTGCTCGTCACCGTCTTCCTCGGCGGCCAGGAGCTTGTAGGCAATCCAGACCAGCGCCAGGCCACCCACCAGCAGCAGGCCGGGGATCTTCAGCAGCCAGACCACGCCGATGGTCATTGCCGAGCGCACGACCACGGCGCCGATGGTGCCCCAGACAATGGCTTTCTTTTGCAGGTGCGGCGGCAGGTTACGCGCCGCCAGGGCGATCACGATGGCGTTGTCGCCGGCGAGTACCAGGTCGATGACGACGATCGACAGCAGTGCTGTCAGGAACTGCATCGTGAACAGATCGGTAAACCACTCCATGTAGGCTCCTCAAGTGCAAATTGCTGCGGGCCGATCGGGCCAGCAAGTTTTTTGACACCTGGGATTACGGAGCGACGGAAGTTGCCGACAAGGGCGGGACTGCCTTTGCAAACCGTAACACCAGGTTGCAAAGGTCTTGCTCGACACGCTGGCACGGTATGCGTACCAGGGTCAGCACAACCGGAGACGGGTCAGCGCCTCGGAATGACGATTGTGCTAAGGGCATGGGCCCCCAAGCTACTCCCCTTTAACTTCCCTTTGGAAGGGACGCTGACACCGGATGCTCCGGCGTTTTGCGTTGGGCGCGATTATACCGAAGCTGCGGGAAAAATGTTGCATCACCGACAATGTGTCTGAATGTATGGACAAAGTGTGTAGGCAAATGCGGGGCTGCCGGGTCATGCAATGCATGACGCACGCATATGCATATGCGCCTATGCTTGTTGGATTGGCGGTCGGTCGGTGTGCGTCAGACACGACAGGAGCGCACCCCACGCCAACCGTGTGCCCGTCGTGCCATGCGGTCTTTGAGGGATTCACGTAGTGCCCATCGACAATAAGGAAACGTCATGCCGGCTGTTACGACACCACTGAACCCGTCTCGCCCCCAGCCTCAGCCTCTCCACCACGCCAACCACCATTCCGCTCCCGAACACGCGCAGGACCCGACGCCACGCCTGGTCGTGGCGAACGGCGCCCATGCCGCGCTCCGGCCGGAATTCATTCAGCAATATCACGAGAACAGTGATGCGCTGCGCGCGGAGATCGTCTCCGGATTGCTCCGGTCGCAGGCGGGCATCAGCCCGAAGTTCTTCTACGATGTGCTCGGCTCGCGCCTGTTCGAGGCCATCACCGACTTGCCCGAGTACTACCCGACGCGCACCGAGGCGTCGATCTTCGCCAGCGTCGCCCCGGCGATCGCGGCGCGTGCCGGTAGCGGTTGCGTGCTGATCGACCTCGGCGCCGGCAACTGCGAGAAGGCCGCCCGGCTTTTCCCGAGCCTGCAGCCGGCCCAGTACGTCGCGCTCGATATCTCGGTGGATTTCCTGCGCGGCACCCTGTCCGGGTTGCAGCAACAGCATCCGCATATCCCTATGCTCGGCCTGGGCACGGACCTGTGCGGGCCACTCGACCTGCCATCCAGCGTCAGGCGTGGCCGCCGGTTGCTCTTCTACCCGGGTTCCAGCATCGGCAATTTCACACCGATTGATGCGCTGGCGCTACTGCAGCGGCTACGCGCGGTGACGGGTCATGGCGATGGTGTCCTGATCGGCGTCGACCTCTACAAGGACGCTGATACGCTGGTCGCGGCTTATGACGATGCCCTTGGTGTCACGGCCGCGTTCAATCGCAATGTGCTGCGCAATGTGAACCGGATCCTGGGCAGCGACTTCGCGCTCGAGGACTGGCGCCACGTGGCATCGTTCGATCAACAGGCATCCCGCATCCAGATGCACCTCGAGGCCGAGCGCGCGGTGACGGTTCGCTGGCCCGATGGTGAACGCAACTTTGCCAAAGGGGAGCGGATCCATACCGAGGACTCGCACAAGTATCGGCCCGAGGATTTCGCGATCCTGCTGGAATCGGCTGGTTTCACCGACCCCGTAAGCTGGACCGACCCGCGTGGCTGGTTTGCCGTTTTCCACGCGCGCGGCTGAGCGCGAGCGGAGAAGCCGCGGCGCCGGCAGGGGGATAGGGCGCGCGGGAAATGGCACCGGCTCGCCGGTGTCATAATGCGCGCAGCCGGCGTGTCCGGCTTTTCTTTCACCCTCAGTCACGGACCTTGCGATGAGCGGCTTCTCCATGCTTCCCGATCTTCACTTTACCGGCGGCAAGGCGGCGTGGCCCGATGCGCGGCGCCTGCCGCGCGAGGGGCTGGCGCAGGCGCTCGTGGAATCGCGCAACCGCACGCTGGCGTGGCTGGGTGCGTTCGGTCAGACACGCCGAGGCTGGACCGTCCCGCGTCAGTACGATTGCAACCCGCCGCTGTGGACGCTGGGCCACGTCGCCTGGCACGCCGAATGGTGGTGTCTGCGCGGTGTACGTCATCTGGAGCAGGGCGGTATCCGCCTGCCGGTGGCCAGCGAACCATCCTTGCTAGATGGCGCCGACGAGTGGTTCGATCCCGAGCGCATCGGTCCGGACGAGCGCTGGGAAATCGCGCTGCCCGATGTATCGCGCGTCAAGCAGTACGCGGCCCAGGTGCTGGATGGATTGCTGCGCCGCATCGCGCTGCTGGCCGACGATGATGACGCAACGCTGTACCCGTTCCGCCGCGCGCTGTACCACGAGGACGTCCAGGGGGAGACCATCGCGGCGTTGTTGCAATCATTGGGCGTAGCGCCGGCCGAGCCGGCGTCCGTGGGCCCGGCGGCATCGGTCTCTCACAACGACGCGCTGCATTTTCCGGGTGGAAACTTCACGCAGGGCTGGAGCGATGCCGATGGTTTCGCATGGCCCGATGAACTGCCGCCCCAGAAGGTCTATGTGCCGGCGTTCGAGATGGATGCGGCACTGGTCTCCAACGCGCAATACCTCGAGTTCGTCGAGGACGGTGGCTATGAGCATCCTGCGTACTGGTCCGCGGCGGGCCGCCAGTGGCTGATGATGCAGGAGCGGTCCGCGCCGCGCTACTGGTCTCGCCATGCGGTGACGCGAAGCTGGGTGGTATCGCGCTTCGGTGCCGAGCGCACGCTTAACCCCGATGAACCGGTGCGGCACGTGACCCTGTTCGAGGCGCAGGCATGGTGCGTGTGGGCGGGCCGCCGCCTGCCGCAGGAAGTCGAATGGGAACTGGCGGCCACGCAGAATCGCGGACTCCAGTGGGGCGCGCTGCGCGAGTGGACCGCCACGCCATACGAGCCCTACCTGGGCTTCATCGCAGAGCCGACGGACGGCGAGATCGTCGGCCGCTTCGGTACCCATCAGGTGGTGCGGGGTGTGTCGTTTGCGAGCCCTGCGCGACTGCGCCATACGCGCGCGCGAACCGCGCTGCTGCCCGAGGACGATGTCTCATTCGTTGGGTTCAGGACTTGCGCGGTGTGAGGGGGCATCAGCGGCTCGCGCTCGTCGCAGGCAAGCCGACAGCATAAAAAAAGGCACCCGAAGGTGCCTTTTTATTTATCGCTCGTAACGCGAGCGGCTGTTGCGCTGGCCGCCGAAGCCGGCGCGGTCGCCACCGCGATCACCGAACTTGCGGTCGCCGAAGCTGCGATCGCCAAAGCTACGGTCACCGAAGCTGCGGTTGCCGTCGCGCTGGCCGTCACGGTTGCCGCCAAAGCTGCGGTTACCGTCACGTTGCGCGGTGTCACGGTTGCCATCGCGCTGCGCGAAGTCGCGGTTGCCGAAGCTGCGTTCGCCACCGAAGCTGCGCTGCTGACCTTGGCCCTGGCCTTGAGTCTGGCCTTGGCCCTGGCCACGGTAGCCGCCATTGCTATTGCCATTGCTGCGGTCGCCGAAACCACGCTCGCCACGATCGCCGAAACCACCACGGTTGTCGTCGCCGAACGGACGCGGGGCGCGATCGCCGAAGCCACGGTTGTCGCTGCTGAATCGGCGTTCGCCGAAGTTGCGGTCGCCGTTACCTTCGCGGTTGCCGCGATAGCCACCGCCGTTGTTGCCGCGATAGCCGCCACCGGTGCCACCGTTGCCGCGGAAGCCGTCACGGCCGCCCGGCTTGCCGCCGAAGTTCGAGCGCGGCTTCGGCGAGCGACGCGGTTCGAAGCCTTCGATCACCGAGGCGTCGATGCGGTTGTTCGTGAAGCGCTCGATGCGGCGCCACTGGAACATGTCACCGTGGTTCACGAGGTTGATCGCCACACCCGAGCGACCGGCACGGCCGGTACGGCCAATGCGGTGCACGTAGTCTTCCGCCTGCTTGGGCAGGTCGAAGTTCACCACGTGGGTGATGTCAGGCACGTCGATGCCGCGCGCGGCCACGTCGGTGGCCACCAGCACGCGTAGATTGCCACGGCGCAGGGCCGTCAGCGTGCGGTTACGCGCGCCCTGGGTCATGTCGCCATGCAGCGCGCCGGCGGAGAAGCCGGTGTCCGACAGGCGCTCGGCCAGCGAATCGGCATCGCGCTTGGTAGCGGTGAAGACGATGGCTTGCTTGAGCGATGCATCGCGCAGCAGGTGGTCGAGCAGGCGCTCCTTGTGCGACATGTCGTCGGTGAAGTGCAGGCGCTGTTCGATGTTGCTGTGGTCGGCGCGCGCGGCGGCGATCTCGATGCGCTGCGGGTCGCGGAGCTGGCGCGAGGCCAGTTGGGCGATGCGGGCGTCGAGCGTGGCCGAGAACATCAGCGTCTGGCGCGATGCCGGCGTGGCGGCGACGATGGCGTCGATGTCGTCGGCGAAGCCCATGTCGAGCATACGGTCGGCTTCGTCGAACACCAGCATTTCCAGCGCGGACAGGTCAATGCGGCCGGCTTCGATATGGTCGAGCAGGCGGCCCGGCGTGGCCACGAGGATGTCCGGCATACGGGCCAGCATGGCCAGCTGCTTCGGGTAGGGCATGCCGCCCAGGATGCTGGCGCAGACGATACGGCGCAGATGGCGGCCATACTTGGCGGCAGCTTCGGTTACCTGCAGGGCCAGTTCACGCGTCGGCGTCAGCACCAGCAGCGACGGCTGGGCCGGAGACGGACGGGGGCGCTTGCCCTTCATGCGCTTGGCCGGTTCGGTCGGGCGATGCGTCGTGGCAGGCTTTTCGCTGATGCGCTGGATTGCGGGCAGCATGAACGCGGCGGTCTTGCCCGAGCCGGTCTGGCTGGAAACCAGCAGGTCGCGGCCGGCCAGGAAGGCGGGGATGGCCTGCGCCTGCACCGGTGTAGGTGTGTTGTAGTTGGCTTCGGCCAGTGCGCGCAGGATGGCGGGGTCGAGGCCGAGTTTTGCGAAGCCGTTTTCCGAGGCTTCCACGGCCGGTGCGGCGTCAGCGTTCAGCATGGCGTCGAGCTTGTCGAGCGGGCTGGCGGTATCGGCGGGCGTGGCGAATGCGTCGGTGGCGGAGGCAATAGGCTGCTCCGCACGGAAATCGTGCTGGGTCATGTCGTACGTCTTAAAAATGCATGGCACCCCTGGCAGATGTGCGCGAAGGGGTGGGCGCAGTGCAAAGTCTTAAAAAGGCTTCGGCGCCAATCGGTGGGCCGTTCGACAGACTCAGCTGGCAAAACGGCGGCAGGCAGGGGCGACTGGTTATCGAGAAACCAACCGGAACCCTAGCAGGCAAACAGCTAACAATCGGGCTGTTCTTCAGGATCGGAGACGAGGCAGCGTCAGGTGAGTGGTGCGTTCTGGCCAGGCACCTGTCAGCGATACTTCCGAGAAAATGACAGAGGCAGGGAGCAGAGCTTGGGAGGTAGCGGATACGCCACAGCGTTGAAAGCCGGGCGAGTTGCGGAACTCACAGTGCGAAACTCACGGCGCGAAGTATAGCAGAACACCGAATATTTTGTTGCGGTGCGAAAAGTCCGAAAAGGTAACGGGATGTATCGCGCACATGGCTTGAATGTCCGGCCTTGCTGCCTATACTCGAGAGCGCGAGCTTCGATGCTCGTACGGGGCGGACGACGACATGTCCCGCTGATCCTGCCTTTGGCAAGGTTGGCTTGCCACTCGCCCCCCGGCATTGCGGTCATTGTTGCCATTGCCAGGTTTTCTTCGACTGTCCGGGTGGTCCGGATGGACGTCCGCGTCATGGGCGGAATCACGGGAAACATGCTTGGCACAGGAATGACCGGAATTGCCGGCGACGCAGACCCAGGAGGTCCGGGCCCGTCCGCAGCCCAAGCCCGCCACTCAGTTGGCGGGCTTTCTATTTGTGCTGTGTGTGGCGCGCTGCTTGCGCTGAGCCACGTTTGGCGGGTCAGCCCGTGGTGTCCGACGAGGAGGGCGATTCCGAGCCGCCGTCAGCCTCGCTGGCGCGGATCACCACCACCGTGACGTTGTCCTGACCACCGTGCGCCAGCGCCAGTCTCACCAGTTCATCCGCCGCGTGTCGGCAATCCCCGGAGGCCAGTACCGAGGCGATGTCCGTATCGTCGACGTCGTTGTAGAGGCCATCGCTGCAGAGCAGGAACATGTCGCCGTCCCGGACGTCCAGCGTGAGCGTTTCAAGGTCAAGCGTGGCGGCAGCCCCCACGGCGCGTGTGATCGCGTTGTGCGCGGGATGGTGTTTCGCTTCCTCGGCGGTAATAAGGCCACGCGCGCGCAATTGCTCCACGTGACTGTGGTCGCGCGTGAGCTGTTGCAGATGGTTGGCGCGGAGCAGGTAGAGCCGGCTGTCGCCCGCCCAGAGACAGGCGCATTGATGCCCGCGCGCGAGCAGCGCTACCACCGTGCTGCCGATCACGCGTACCCGCGCCTGCCGCGCTTCATCCATCAGCAACTGATTGACGCCGAGGATGGCAGCGCGTGTATCGTCGATGGCCTGATCGAGATCGCCGGGCAGCGATAGCGTCGACAGCGCCTCCACGATCGAGCGGCTGGCGAAATCGCCAAGCGCGTGGCCGCCCATACCATCGGCCACGACCCAGAGGCCGGGCGTGGCGAGCCACGCATCCTCATTGCGTGCCCGCGCGAGTCCAACATCCGTGTGGGCGGCGGATTCCCACTGGAACTCTGCTGTGTTCTCCATATGTCCAGCATAGCGGCTGTCGCCGATCCTGCGTCCGAGTTTGCTATACTGCGCCCCGTCTTTTGGCTCGCCTGCCCCGATGCGGCGCGAGCCCCAGGCAGACGGTCCGCTCGCCGTAGTTCAATGGATAGAACGAGCGCCTCCTAAGCGCTAGATACAGGTTCGATTCCTGTCGGCGGGACCATCATCAGTCTGCACTGGCTTCTCCCTCCCTTCATCGTTGCCTCCGATTGTTTCGCGCCGTGCCGTCTCTCGCTGTAGGAGAACGTCTTGCTGCGGAATGTCCTCGTTCCTACATCGTGGCGGTAATCCAATGCGTATGCTCGAGAAGGGAAAAGGCTGAACAGGAGTGCCATATGAAGCCCATTCTTGTGATTCTCATCACCTCCGTGGCGCTGCTTGGCGGGTGCGTCATTACACCCGACCATGGTGACCACAGAGGCGGTGGGTACTACGGCGGAGATGGTCGATCTGATTACGATCATGGCGATCGTGACCGGAACGATCACCGGGACAACGATAATGACCGGGATCGCTGGCAGGGCGGCCCGCATTATTAGTGTGTGTCCTGATCTCGTGCCAGGCGGCCACGGATGGGATGGGGACTCCCTACGTATTTCCAGACGGGGCAGGTCATCACCGGCGGAAGCGTCAGCGCCATTGTGACGCTGTACATGAACTATCCGTAGTTGCTGCCACGCGAGGTGGCCAACGGTAGATGGGGCGGCTGGACGCGCCCCGTCTGTGTGGACAAGGCCGACAATCAGGTAGGGCGAGACGGACAAGGCCATCCTCGCCCGTGGTCTTGCTGACGCTGAGACTGGTAGCTGGAAATCAAGGCGAATTGACTTGCCTTAGAAATTGCCGCAGCAGTTCTCTACGTGTCAGCCTTCCAACCATGACCACTTGACCTTGGCACATTGATTGTCTGCGCTAGCATCGGGAACGATCCGAACATGAAAAGTTGTGGCAGGTCATATGTGTTTCAGTTGCGGCGAAGAGCTGGTCGGATGCAGTGCTACGCTGTAGGAATACTCTGGAAGTATTCTGATGAAAGCATTGGCCAGTATGTGTTTTGCCTTGTTACTTACCGGCTGCGCGATCGGATCCAACTGCTCGTTGGGACAGCGTGAGCCCTGCAAGTTCATTCCGTTCATCGCGCCTCCGGGGACCACAGTCGTTCCTGCGACGGCACCCCGTTAGGTCCACGGGGCAGGCGTATCGTTGAGGATCCAGTCACGCGCGGGTACATTGCGCTGACGTCCATGCGGCATACGGAGCCTGACCATGCAGACCGACCCTGAATACTGGTTTCACGCCAAGCGCTATGGCTGGGGATGGGGGCTCCCGACTTGCTGGCAAGGCTGGGTAGCCTATGGCGCGTATTTCGCGATGCTAGCGCTGGCTGTCTTCTTCTTCCGTGTTGACCACCGTCCCGTTGTCTTCGTCTTCCTCGTGGTGATCCTGAGCCTGGCGCTGTTTGTCGTTTGCTGGATCAAGGGGGAGCCGCCACGCTGGCGTTGGGGAGACGACTGATCGGCCCGTCGCTGATCTACCTATCCACCGAGCTACCCCTTTTGGCAGACCATTTCACGATGGTCTGTTTTCATCTTGGCCGGTGTCCGCGCCCGCCAGTTATTGATAACTGAGCGTGAACGTTGCCAGCGCTCTGACAGCGCCGGGAATGACGGTTCCCGTTGAAACATAGCGCGCGGTCAAGGGCACAAGGGTGGTGGCGGCAGACGGCCCCACGTACCATTGCCCGGGGTTTCCTCGTACTGCGGAATCGGCGCCAAAGGTGATTGGCGTGCCGCCACTCGACAGTCGAAGCGCGATGCCCTGCGCCGCGGAATCAGGCGTCAGCGAGAGATTGTTCGTCCTGTTGCCGGGCCGGGTTGCGTCCGTCAACGTGATATAGACGCCGATACCGGTTGGACACGACAAACTGATGTTGAAGTCGGCGCGCTCGGCGCTAACGTTGCCGACTGGTAGCAGGCTCGCAAGCCTGACCGGGGGTAACGCCGCCTCGACGTGCGGCGTCGTGACGGTGCAACTGTTGGCGACGATCCGTGTGCCGGGCGTGATCGTCACGGTACGGGTGACCGTATTGAAGCAACTGCCTGAGAACTGAACGGTCATGGAAGGCAGGCCGGTCAGGGTACCGGACTCCATGGGACCAGTCACGATGATTTCGGCAGAGAAGTACTCCGCGGCGGAGATGCTTGGACTCGCCGCAGAAAACGTTGCCGTCTGTGGTGCTGGCGTGAAAAGCCCCGCCCAGCCGTCGGTGAGTGCGAAGCGTATACCGAAGCCGGTCAGATTGGTCTGGTACACATTGGGCATTCCTGGCACTGGAACCCCACTGACACTTGCTGTTTTCGTTATTGAGCAGCGAACATCAGAAAGTCTAACGCCGGGATTCCGCCACTCGCGTGCCAGTTGCTTCCCGATCCTTTCGACTCGCGAAGAAGTCATTAACGACGTCCCAAATGACAGATTGAACGAGGTCGATTCGATAGATGGATAGATGACCTCACCTGCTGACGCCGGCTGGACTTGGCTCAAGACGATGCAGCCAACGAGGAGGGTGATCCGGATAAGTCCGCGCGTGGCCGGCTTCCATCCGGTTGATTGGAAAGGTCTGATGAGCGGTTCAAGCATGGGCAATCGTTTGTCGTCGATGGAAACGCACCGGGATTGAGATTTCGTGCGGCAGTCCATCATCTATTGAAGGGAACGGTGACCGCCATCGTGGTGCATTCGATGCCATGCTCCAAAGCCAGTTTCGTCGAGTGTCGACTCTAAGGGGGGGGCTGTTGGTGTGTGAATCGTAATAAATTGAATGTCTCTGTTCAGGCGAAACGCGGCGTCTCTTGACGCGACCCGCTTACCTTGTGGACATTTCCGATTGGATGATTCAGCGAACGGATATGATGTCGGCTTCACGCCGCAAACGAGGACCCATTTGGCCAGCTTCCGCCCAACCATGCCATCCGTCCGCGCGAACCTCTGCCGGTTGCCGCTGCTTGTCCTGATTGGTGCGATGCCGGCTCTGGCGGTGCCACCGGCGTCCGATCCGGCGCTGGCCGATACATCGGGCTGCACGGCGCTGATCAATATCGTGCAGGAGAGCTTGCGGGGTGAGCTGGAGGTCCCGTGCGCGGAGCCGAATCGCGAGGCATGCGAGGCCAAGAATGGGCAGATCCGCGCCATGCTGGAAATCGTCGAGCAGCGCCGGCAGCGCAAGGCTGACGAATGCGAGACACTGGCCCAGGTCAATCGGCTGCTGCGCACGCTGCCACCAAAGGGGTGAGCGCAGCCGGGCAGGGTGCTGTCGGAATCAGTGCGACATCTTCGAGAAAAGCTGGATTACCGCCACGCCGGCGATGATCAGCCCGATGCCTAGCCAGGCCGCCAGGTCGGGGACCTGCCGGTAGAGCACGGATGCAATGAGCGTCACGAGCACGATGCCGGCGCCGCACCAGATCGCGTAGGCCACACCGACTGGCACTGTTTTCATCACCTGCATCAGCAACCAGAACGCCGCCACGTATCCGGTCACCACCAGGACGCTGGGGACCAGGCGCGTGAAGTTCTCGGCGGCCTTGAGGCTGCTGGTGGCGATGACTTCGGCAACGATGGCCAGGGCGAGGAGCAGATATCCGTTCATGAATTGATCAAAAGAGACTGTTGCGGCACGCGGATTCGATATTATGCAATCCGCGCCCCCGATCACCCCCAAACGGGGCTGCAAACCATGGGACGAATTGCCGAGAATCCTGGCGTCATAGTGCTTTCAGGTGATCGATTACCCTCCCACACGGTGGTTGCCCTGCAAGGGATAGGGGAATTGAATGATGGTATGCGCTGAAAACGCACGGGGCGCCCGGGAATACACAAGAGGCGCCTCCAGAATGTCGCGGCGGTATCCAATCTGGCCTGACCATGCCGGCACCAAAACATACGCCGGCGGCTGGCGAGGTTGTAGTTGGGATCAAGGGGAGCATCATGAACAACGAGCTTGACGGGGTAACGGCCTGGCCGACCACGCGACTCGGCCATTTGCAGGGGGAGTCCGATCCCGGGCGCGATCCGGGAGAGGGCGTCTGGCAGAACACAATTGCCGCCGCCGATCACGCGCTGGAAGAAGCGTCCCGCATTCAGCGAGGCGTGCAGCAAAATCTGAAACTGATGCAGGAGGTGCGGACGCTGCGCGACGAATTGCGCCGTGCCCATGCCGAGATCGATCGCTATCGAGGGATGCACGCGCGCGTGGTGGTCAGCATGCGGCAGCTTGAGGATGAGCACAGCGTCGAGATGTCGCGCCTGCAAACCGACAACGAACTGCTGCTGGTGCGCCATCGCGTCTACAAGCTGCTGGCGGAGCACTACGCCACCGCCGCATTGCGGTTCGATCCCGCTGTGTTCGCCGAGCACCGTGACCGGGTGCTCGAGCACGTGCTGTTCCAGCGCCGCAAGGGCATGTTGCTCACGCAGATCGGCGTGGCGGACATCGCCTTCCTGCTGCTGTAGCAGATCGGGTCGTTGAGCCCGGGTGTTGCCCGGCGACGATCAGGCGACCTTCAGGCGACCATCAAGCGGACTTTGGCTCGCGCGGCTTGAGCACCAGCAGCGCGAGCATGCCGCCCACCACGCCCCAGAACGCGGAGCCGACGCCTGCCAGCGTCATGCCTGACGCCGTGATCATGAACGTCAGCAGGGCCGATTCCCGTTCGGCCGGCGTCTGCATGGCCACCGTCAGGCCGTTGGCGATCGAGCCAAGCAGCGCAAAGGCGGCGACTGCCACCACCAGCGCCTTCGGGAAGGCCGCGAACAATGCGGCGATGCTGGCCGCCATGATGCCCATGACCAGGTAGCCGATACCGCAGACCACGGCGGCCATGTAGCGGCGGCGCGGATCGGCGTCAGCCTGCGGGCCGGTGCAGATCGCGGCCGTGATGGCCGCCAGGTTGATGCCGTGCGATCCGAACGGCGCCAGGATGGCCGATGCCAGGCCGGTGACCGCAATCAGCGGACTGGCCGGCACGTGGTAGCCATCGGCACGCAGCACGGCCAGCCCCGGGATGTTCTGGGACGCCAGCGCCACGATGAACAGCGGCACGGCAATGCTGACGAACGCAGATACCGAGAACGCCGGCGTGGTCCAGACCGGCATGGTCACGGCGAAGTGAAACTGCTCGAAGTGCAGCTGGCCGAGTACGCCGGCCAGCGCCACGCCGATCACCAGCACACCGGGCACCGCATACCGCGGCCACCAGCGCCGCCCGAGCAGGTAGACGGCGAACATCACCAGCAATAGCAGCGTCTGGTGCTGGGCCTGGACGAATACGTCGACGCTGATGCGGAACAGGATGCCGGCCAACAAGGCCGAAGCGATGCTGGCCGGTAGTGCCTTCATGAGCTTGTCGAACCAGCCGGTCAGGCCGGCCGCCGTCATTAGCAGGGCCGCCATCAGGAACGCGCCAATCGCTTCCGGGTAGGGCACCCCGGGCAGAGATGCGATCAGCAGCGCCGCCCCGGGCGTGGACCATGCGATCACGATCGGCACCCGCATCAGCAGCGATAGTCCGAGCGTAGTGACACCCATGCCGACCGATAGCGCCCAGATCCAGGACGATATCTGGGCATCGGTCAGGTGCGCGGCTTGCCCGGCCTGAATCATCAGGACCAGCGAACTGGTGTAGCCGGTCAGCATGGCGATCAGCCCGGCCACCGTGGTGGAAACGGACAGGTCGGACAGCTTGAGGGGGGCGGCGGTCATGGTGGATCGTGCGGTGCGGGCCCAAGGGCAACGGGCGGTATCTTCGCACGGGATGACCGGAGTGGTGTTCTGTTTTCTCCCCCTCTCCCGCAAGTGGGGAGCGGGGGAGAAAGGGGTGAAAGGGGAGAAAGACCGGCGGTCGGCGTCAGCGCCTCAATCCGCCACCTTGTCGCTCGGGAACTTGAACGAGTCCCGCAGCAGGTAGCTCATCGGAATATCCAGCGTGATCCCATGGGGCGGGATCGGCTGCTGGAACCACTTGCGGTAGAGCTTCTGGGTTTCCTGGTCATAGATCGCGTTGACCAGGGCCTTGTCGACGATCTTCTTGAACTCGGCGTCCTGCTTCGACAGCATGATCGCGTAGGGTTCGATCGTCAGCAGGTCGCCGGTCACCGCCAGCGACGCAGGGTTCTTCGCGTTTGCGCGCAGACCGAACAGCAGCACGTCGTCCATCACGAACGCATCGGCGCGGCCCGATTCCACCATCGCGAACGCCTCGGCATGGTCCTTGGCCTCCAGGACCTTCCAGCCCATCGCGCCGGACTCGTCCATCTTGCGGATCATGGCCAGCGGCGTGGTGCCGGTGGTGGAGACGACGGTCTTGCCGCGCAGGTCGCTCCAGCGGCGGATGCCGGAATCCGACTTGACGAGCATGCGGCTGCCGGCGATGTAGTGCGGGATCGTGAAGGCGACCTGTTCGCGACGCTCGCGATTGTTGGTGGTCGACCCGCATTCCAGATCGGCCTTGCCATCGACGATGGCCGGGATGCGCGTGGCCGGCGTCACGGGCACCCACTCCACGCGCAACTGCGGCATTTTCAGTTGGGCGCGCACGGCGTCAGCCGCTTTCAGGCACAGATCGACGGCGTACCCGACTGGCTTGCCGTCGGCCATGAACGAGAACGGCACGGAGCTTTCGCGGTGCGCGATACGGATCGTGCCGGTCTGCTGGATGCGCTGGATAACCGGACTGGATGCCGCCTGCGCGGCCGGGATGGCGGCCGGCGTCAGCAATGCGGCGAGGGAAAGGAAGACAGACGCGACGCCCCCGAACGAGGCGCGGCGTGGCAGGCCCGAATTGGTCATGATGATACCCGTCGAAAAATAGTCAGAAATAACCGTGGCGGCGCTAGGCCGCCCTGGCCATCCGCCGATCACCAATTGGCCGGATCGGTCCGGCTCTGTCGTGCTTCGTGGTGCTGCTTCTTGTTGTGCGATCGGATGTTTCCGATGGCGCTGATTGTTCCACGGGGGGCGGCGGTGACACAACTGCAAACGCCGGCAGACGTGCGCTACGCAATGGCGGCGTCCCCGTAACGCAACGCTTCGACCCAACCCGCGTTGACGGGGGCTTTCCCTTACGGAGTTATCCGACTTCTTGTGACTCAGGCGAATGGCTATTCTTCAGCCGTGCCTTGCGAGCAGGGCACCGAGGAGAGACTCTTGGGCCCGTGAAGGAACGGGCCCTTCTTTTTTTCGGGGGTGCCATTTGGGGTGCCGACGCCTGCGACTCGTCTACAATCTTGGGCCTACTCAGTCGGACCCACCATGGCCCTGTTCTCCATTACCGATGCCCAGCTGGCTTTCGGCCACGTGGCGTTGCTCGACCACACCGATTTTTCCCTTGAAGCCGGCGAACGTGTTGGCCTGATCGGCCGCAACGGCACGGGCAAGTCGTCCCTGCTGCGGATCGTGGCCGGCATGTCAGCGCCCGACGATGGCCTGATCTCCCGCCAGAGCGGCGTGACGTGCGCCTATGTGGCGCAAGAGCCGCAGTTCGCGCCGGGCTTGACCGTATTCGATGCGGTGAGCCAGGGCATGGGCGCGGCGCACGATCTGCTGCTGCGCTATGACGCCGCGCTCACCAAGCTGGAAACCCACAACGACGAGGCCACCCTGGCCGAACTGCATCGTGTGCAGGCCGAACTCGATGCCGCCGACGCCTGGCAGTTGCGTACCCGCGTGGAAACCACGCTGGCAAAGCTCGCGCTCGACCCTCACGTGCGCGTGGACGCGCTTTCTGGCGGTCTGCAGAAGCGCGTGGCGCTGGCTCAGGGTCTGGTGGCCGAGCCGGACATCCTGCTGCTCGACGAGCCGACCAACCACCTCGACGTGGAGGCCATCCGCTGGCTCGAAGAACTGCTGCTCGGGTTCCGCGGCAGCGTGCTGCTGATTACCCACGACCGCGCGTTCCTGGATCGCGTGGCAACCCGCATCGTCGAACTCGATCGGGGCCGGCTGGTTTCGTTCCCGGGCAACTTTGCCGCCTACCAGACACGCAAGGCCGAACTGCTGGCCAACGAGGCCGTGGAGCAAGCCAAGTTCGACAAGCTGCTGGCGCAGGAAGAAGTGTGGATCCGCAAGGGCGTCGAAGCACGCCGTACCCGCAGCGTGGCGCGCGTGCAGCGGCTGGTGACGATGCGGGCGGAGCGCGCCTCGCGTCGCGAGGTGCAGGGCAACGTCAAGCTCGAAGTCTCGCAGGGCGAGCGTTCGGGCAAGATCGTGTCCGAGTTGACCAACGTGTCGAAGGCTTATGGCGACAAGGCGGTCGTGCGCGACTTCACCGCGACGATCATGCGCGGCGACAAGGTCGGCCTGATCGGGCCGAACGGTGTCGGCAAGACCACGCTGCTGCGGCTGATTCTGGGTGAACTGCCGCCCGACAGCGGCACGGTGCGCAACGGCAGCAATCTGCAGGTGGCGTACTTCGACCAGATGCGTACGTCGCTGGACCTGGAGAAGTCGCTCGCGGACACCATCAGCCCGGGCAGCGACTGGGTCGAGGTCAACGGCCAGCGCAAGCACGTGATGAGCTACCTGGGCGACTTCCTATTCGCGCCCGAACGCGCGCGGTCGCCGGTCAAATCGCTGTCGGGCGGCGAGCGCAACCGGCTGCTGCTGGCACGGCTGTTCGCGCGGCCCGCGAATGTGCTGGTGCTGGACGAACCGACCAACGACCTGGACATCGACACCCTCGAACTGCTGGAAGAACTGCTGCAGGACTACAGCGGCACGGTGTTCCTGGTTTCGCACGATCGTGCGTTCCTGGACAACGTGGTGACCTCCACGATCGCCGCCGAAGGCGACGGTATGTGGCGCGAATCGGTGGGCGGTTACTCGGACTGGCTGGAACAGTCGGCTCGTGCGCAGGCGTTGCAGGCTGCCCGCGCTGAATCCAGGCAGGCCACGGAGGCGCCAAAGTCGGCCGCGCGCGAGGCGCGGGGCGCGAATCGCACAGTCAAGCTGTCGTACAAGGAGCAGCGCGAGCTAGACGGTCTGCCGGAACGTATCCAGTCGCTGGAGACCGAGCAGAAGACCATCGGCGCGCAACTCGAGGACGGCTCGATGTACGCCACCGATCCGAAGCGGGCGGCCGATCTGGCCACGCGTCACGACGAGATCGAGATGGAGCTGCTCGAAGCGCTCGAACGCTGGGAAGTGCTGGAGAAGAAGACGAAGGGCGAGGGCGCCTAAGCGTTGCTCTTGGTTTTCTCCCTCTCTCCCACGGCGTGGGAGAGAGGGGCTGGTCGGTAGTCAATCCACTCATCCGCACCACGCCAGCACCATATTGGTCAGGTCGACCATGAACGCTGGGCGCAGGTAAGCCAGAAACCCCAGCGTCAGCAGCGCCGCCAGGGCAAGGAATCCAAGGCCCTTGGCCAGTCTCATCTCAGGCCCCCACGGGTTGTGGACGGACCAGCGCCTGCTCGCGGATCGGCAGGTTGACTACCGCGGCCATCAAGCCCAGCGCGATCGCGATCATCCATACGGTGCTGTAACTGCCGGTCTTGTCGAACAGGTAGCCACCCAGCCATGCGCCCAGGAAGCTGCCGATCTGGTGCGAGAAGAACACCACGCCCGACAGCATTGACAGGTACTTCACGCCGAATACCTGGGCGATGATCCCGTTGGTCAGCGGTACCGTCGACAGCCACAAGAAGCCCATCAGCGCCGCGAACACCCAGGTGCTGGCCGCCGTCAGCGGCATCAGCAGGTAGCCGGCGATCACCACCGAGCGCGCGATATAGATGAACGACAGCAGGTAGCGCTTGGGCATCCGCTGGCCCATCGACCCGGCCGTATAGGTGCCGAACACATTGAACAGACCGATCAGCGCCAGCGCCACTGTGGCGACCTTGGGATCGGTGAAGCCCCGGTCCTTGAGGTAAGGGGCCAGATGCACGCCGATGAACACCACCTGGAAGCCGCAGACGAAGTAGCCGAGCGTCAGCAACTGGAAATTGCGGTTACCGAATGCCTCGCGCGTCGCTTCGCCGATGGTCTGGTGATGGCCGGTGGTCGTCGCGGCCATCTTCGGTTCCCGCAGTGTCAGTGCCAGAGGCAGCATGAAGCACGCGAGGAATGCCAGGATGAACAGCGCGTTTTGCCAGCCCATGGTGGAAATCAGCGTCTGTTCCACCGGAATCATCAGGAACTGGCCGAAAGACCCGGCCGCTGCCGCGATGCCCATGGCCCAGACGCGCTTCTCCGCGCTGGCCACGCGGCCGATCACGCCATAGACCACGCTGTACGTGGTGCCGGACTGTGCGATACCGATCAGCACCCCGGCGCCCGTGGCAAAGGCGGTGCCGCTGGTGGCCAGTCCCATGACGACCAGACCGGCCACATAGAGCGCCACGCCGATGATCATGATGCGCAGGGCGCCGAACTTGTCGGCCAGCGCGCCGGTGATCGGCTGGCTGGCGCCCCACATCAGGTTCTGCAGCGCCAGGGCAAAGGCGAAGGTCTCCCGGCTCCAGCCATGGGTTTGTGTGATCGGCAGGTTGAACAGGCCAAAGCCATGCCGGATGCCCATCGAGAGCGTCACGAGCAGCCCACCGCACACTAGGACGGTGGTCAGGGAGAGTTTGCGGTCAGTCATGTCGGGCTCGGTAGGTATTGTTTCTATTGTTATGTCGACGGCTGCTGTAGCGACTGCGGAGGTGCCGTATGCGCGGTCCGGCGAGTTTACTCCGCGCTATCCAATCTTGCCGGCGCGGGATTCGTGCCGCGCCCATCCATTACAATGCAGCGCATTCCGGCCGCCGACGGCCGGGCGTCCCACTTTCCGCAAAACGACTCCATGGCGAGCAAAACCAGTCAGTACAGCGAATCTTCCATCCGGGTCCTGAAGGGTCTGGAGCCGGTCAAGCAACGGCCCGGCATGTACACCCGCACCGATAACCCCCTGCATGTCGTGCAGGAGGTGATCGACAACGCGTCCGACGAAGCGCTCGGCGGCTACGGCACCGAGATCCTGGTCACGCTGCATCGCGACGGCAGCATCAGCGTGGAAGACGATGGCCGTGGCATCCCGGTGGGCATCCACCCGGAGGAACAGGTGCCGGTGGTGGAAATCGTCTTCACCCGTCTGCACGCGGGCGGCAAGTTCGACAAGGGCAAGGGCGGCGCCTACGCATTCTCGGGCGGCCTGCATGGCGTGGGCGTGTCCGTTACCAACGCGCTGGCCACGCGCCTGGACGTCACGGTCTGGCGCGACGGGGCGATGTCCACGCTGACGTTCGAGCACGGTGGCGAAGTGACCCGCCCGCTGGCGACGCGCAAGATCGAGCGCGGCGAGAAGAAAAGCGGCACGCGCGTGCAGGTGTGGCCGGATGCGAAGTACTTCGATTCGGCCGCAATCCCGATGGCCGAACTGCAGCGCCTGCTGCGCAGCAAGGCCGTGCTGCTGCCGGGCGTGAAGGTCACGCTGGTGCTCGAGAAGACTGGCGAGCAGACGGTGTGGCAGTACGAGCAGGGCCTGAAGGGCTATCTGGTCGAGGCCCTGGCCCAGGGCAGCGGCGCCGAACTCGTGATCCCGATGTTCGAGGGCGAGCACTTTGCCGACCCGGACAAGAATGCCGGCGAGGAAGGCTTTGCCGAAGGCGAAGGCGCGTCGTGGGTGGTGGCGTGGACCGAGGAAGGCGCGCCGGTGCGCGAATCCTACGTCAACCTGATTCCCACGCCAGCCGGCGGTACGCACGAATCTGGCCTGCGCGAAGGCCTGTTCCTGGCGGTGAAGAGCTTTATCGAGATGCACTCGCTGCAGCCGAAAGGCGTGAAGCTGATGAGCGAAGACGTGTTCGCGCGTGCATCGTTCGTGCTGTCGGCCAAGGTGCTCGATCCACAGTTCCAGGGCCAGATCAAGGAGCGCCTGAACAGCCGTGACGCCGTGCGTCTGGTTTCCACGTTCAGCCGCCCGGCGCTCGAACTCTGGCTGAACCATCACGTCGATTTCGGCAAGAAGCTGGCGGAACTGGTGATTCGCCAGGCTCAGGCCCGCACGCGTGCCGCGCAGAAGGTCGAGAAGAAGAAGGGCTCCGGCGTGGCCGTGCTGCCCGGCAAGTTGACCGATTGCGAATCGACCGATGTCGAGCGCAACGAGATTTTCCTGGTGGAGGGCGACTCCGCCGGTGGTTCGGCCAAAATGGGCCGCGACAAGGAATTCCAGGCCATCCTGCCGCTGCGCGGCAAGGTGCTCAATACCTGGGAGACCGAGCGCGACCGCCTGTTCGCCAATAACGAAGTGCATGACATTGCGGTGGCGATCGGCGTTGACCCGCATGGCCCGGACGACGAGCCCGACCTGTCGAACCTGCGGTACGGCAAGATCTGCATCCTGTCCGATGCGGACGTTGACGGGGCGCACATCCAGGTGTTGCTGCTGACGCTGTTCTTCCGCCACTTCCCGAAGCTGATGGCGAACGGCAACGTCTGCGTGGCACGCCCGCCACTGTTCCGCGTGGATGCGCCGGCGCGTGGCAAGAAGCCGGCGCAGAAGCTCTATGCGCTCGACGAAGGCGAGCTCGAAGCCATCCAGGACAAGTTGCTCAAGGATGGCGTCAAGGAAGGCGCGTGGCAGATTTCGCGCTTCAAGGGCCTTGGCGAGATGAGCGCCGGGCAGCTCTGGGAGACAACGATGAATCCCGATACGCGCCGGCTGCTGCCGGTGTCGCTGGGCGAGTTCGACATGCCGCAGACCGTCACCATGATGAACATGTTGATGGGCAAGGGCGAAGCCTCGCAACGACGAAGCTGGCTGGAAGAGAAGGGCAACGAAGTGGAGGCCGACATCTGACGGCAGCGCGCATATGAGGCAGGGTAGCAACAACATCGGACGATTCGGTCGATTCCGCCAATCTGGGCGGATGGTGGCGCGGGTGGCAGGAACGCTCGCCGCGCTGGCGTCGCTCTGCCTTGCCGCGCCTGCCCATGCGGAACTCTGGGGCTTTATCGACGCCGATGGCGTGGCGCACTTTGCCGATGCGAGGCTCGATGCGCGCTACAAGCTGTTCATGAAGGATGGCGGCAGCTTCGATTCGGGCAACATGCGCAATCTGCCCAATCTGCATCAAGGCGGCCTGCCCGGCGGCAAGCTGGACCCCGAACGCGAGAAGCTGTACCGCTACGTGCTCAACCATCCGAACCTGGCGATGGTCGATCCGATCATCCAGAAGGCGGCTGCGGCGCAGAACGTGGACCCGGCACTGGTCAAGGCCGTGATGGCCGTGGAGAGCGGCTTCAATCCGACGGCGGTGTCGCCGAAGGGCGCGATCGGACTGATGCAGGTGATTCCGGACACGGGCGCGCGCTTTGGCATCGCCGCAGACAAGCGCGGGACCGTGGAGCAGAAACTGGCCGATCCGCGTCTGAACATCACCACCGGTGTGCGGTACCTGCGCTGGCTGATGGAGCTGTTCCCGAATAACCTGGAGCTGGTGCTGGCCGCGTACAACGCCGGTGAGGGCGCCGTGCAACGCTACAACAACCAGATCCCGCCATTTCCCGAGACACAGCAGTATGTCGCCACGGTGCTGGAGTTCTATCGCCTGTACCAGCCGGGCGAGGCGTCCGGTGCGCGCGTGGTGCGGACCGGCATGGCGGCCGAGCGGGTCAGGATGGTGATCGGCGGTCGCCGGCCCATGCCCTGACATGCGGACGCCTGATGCCGCTTCCTGAGATGGATTTGCCACGCGGCCAGAGTTTGCGGCGGTATCGCCATCCACTTCCTTTAGAATCCCACGCTGACTGCAACAGCCGGCTGCCGGGCGCGCAGGTGCCTGCCGGGCCGAAATCTTGCCAAACATGGATCAACCAGACATTACGTTTCAGGCCGACGAGCCTGCCGATTCGCTGACGCTTGCTCGCTACGCCGAGCGCGCCTATCTCGACTACGCCGTGAGCGTGGTCAAGGGCCGCGCGCTGCCCGAAGTGGCCGACGGCCAGAAGCCCGTGCAGCGCCGCATTCTCTTCGCCATGCAGGCGATGGGGCTGCGTGCCGATGCCAAGCCCGTGAAGTCCGCCCGTGTGGTCGGCGAGGTGCTCGGCAAATTCCACCCGCATGGCGACCAGTCCGCCTATGACGCCCTGGTACGCCTGGCGCAGGACTTCTCGCTGCGCTATCCGCTGATCGACGGCCAGGGCAACTTCGGCTCGCGCGATGGCGATGGCGCCGCGGCCATGCGCTACACGGAAGCCCGCCTGACGCCGATCTCGCGCCTGCTGCTCGATGAAATCGACATGGGCACGGTGGACTTCCTGCCGA
This sequence comes from Cupriavidus sp. HY129, assembly GCF_059492215.1. NCBI lineage: Bacteria > Pseudomonadati > Pseudomonadota > Betaproteobacteria > Burkholderiales > Burkholderiaceae > Cupriavidus > Cupriavidus sp. HY129. Next base: position 2,505,950 of record NZ_CP083254.1, on the reverse strand, counting down.
ACTACGACGGTTCGGAAGAAGAGCCGAAGCTGTTGCCCGCGCGACTGCCGTTCGTGCTGCTGAACGGCGCATCGGGCATCGCGGTGGGTATGGCCACCGAAATTCCGCCGCACAATCTGCGCGAAGTGGCAGGTGCCACGGTGGCGATGATCCGCAACCCGAATATCTCGCTGGCGGACCTGCTGGCGCTGATGCCGGGGCCGGACTACCCGGGCGGCGGCCAGATCATTTCGCCGGCGTCCGAGATCGCCCAGATCTACGAAAGCGGCCGTGGCAGCCTGAAGGTGCGTGCGCGCTGGACCATCGAGGAAATGGCGCGGGGTCAGTGGCAGATGGTGGTGACCGAACTGCCGCCGGGCACGTCGGCGCAGAAGGTGCTCGAGGAAATCGAGGAAATCACCAACCCGAAGATCCGCACCGGCAAGAAGGCGCTGACGCCCGAGCAGACCCAGCTCAAGACGACGATGCTGTCCGTGCTCGACGCGGTGCGCGACGAGTCGGGCAAGGATGCGCCGGTACGCCTGGTGTTCGAGCCCAAGAGCAAGAACACCGAGCAGCAGGACTTCATCCAGACGCTGCTCGCGCATACGAGCCTGGAATCGGGCGCGCCGATCAACCTGGTGATGATCGGCACCGATGGCCGTCCGCGCCAGAAGGGGCTGCAGGAAATCCTGCGCGAGTGGATCGAGTTCCGCTTTGCCACGGTGACGCGCCGCACGCGCTTCCAGCTGACCAAGGTGGAGGATCGCATCCACATCCTGGAAGGCCGGATGCTGGTGCTGCTGAACATCGACGAGGTGATCCGCATCATCCGCGAAAGCGATGAGCCGAAGCCCGCGCTGATCGAGGCGTTCCGCCTGAGCGACCGCCAGGCTGAGGACATCCTGGAAATCCGCCTGCGCCAGCTGGCGCGCCTGGAAGCGATCAAGATCGAACAGGAACTGGCGAAGCTGCGCGACGAGCAGGCCGAACTGGACGTGCTGCTGAAGTCCGAGACGATGATGCGCCGTCGCATCATCAAGGAAATCGAGCAGGACGCGAAGCAGTACAGCCCGGAAGACAAGGATCCGCGTCGCACGCTGATCCAGGAGGCCAGCCGTGCCGCCGCCGAGGTAAAGGTGATCGACGAGCCGGTGACGGTCATCGTGTCGGGCAAGGGCTGGGTGCGCACGCGCCAGGGCCACGGCCACGATGCGTCGCAGTTCACATTCAAGGCGGGCGACAACCTCTACGGCACCTTCGAATGCCGCACCGTTGACACGTTGCTGGCGTTCGGCAGCAACGGCCGCGTGTACTCGGTGGCCGTATCGGGCCTGCCGGGCGGGCGGGGCGATGGCGTGCCTGTGACGACGCTGATCGACCTGGCCGCCGGCACGCAGATCGCGCACACGTTCGCCGGTGCCGCCGAGCAACGGATGCTGATCGCCACGGCGGGTGGCAATGGCTTCGTTACCAAGGTTGGCGACATGATCGGCCGCCAGAAGGCGGGCAAGGCCTTTGTCACGCTGGACGAGGGTGACACGCTGCTGGCCCCGACGCCGATTGGCGACGAGTGCACGCATGTGGCCTGCTTCTCGGCCAATGGCCGACTGCTGCTGGCGGCGCTGGACGAGGTCAAGGTGCTGTCGGCCGGTGGCCGCGGTGTGATCCTGATGGAGCTGGAACCGAAGGAAACGCTGATGCAGGCGGTGGCCGTGGGCGCGCCGGGCCTGATGATCTCGGGCATCGGCGTTCGTGGCGGCAAGGTGCCGCCGCAGAAGCTGGCCGGCAAGACGCTGATCCCTTACGTTGGCAAGCGCGCCCGCAAGGGCAAGGCGATCGAGCCGCGCCTCAAGGAAGTGAAGATCGAGCCGGTAAAGGTTGGGGAGTAAAGGGGAGCGGCGTCGGTGATTCTGGCGCTGATCCTCTGATCCGGTCCCTCTCCTGCTGGGCGGGAGAGGGGAGCGAACTCTCGGCATGTGAGTTGCTGTCGGGGCTCTCACCGCTCCGGCCCCGCGCGACAGGACAAGTCGCATGATCCGCGATACTGCCCGCATCACTCCTATCCTCCGGCATCGCCAATCGAGACCCCCTCTTTCCAATCCGTGATGACCCCGGGCGCGTGCCGCCGTGCGGGATTGCCGTACCATGTCGGTTGCCCCCAATTCCTCCAGTGCGCGGGCATAAGAAGATCATCAAGACCATGTCCTCCACGCCGATTCCCGTTGAGTCCGAGCTTGCGCCGGCTCCCACGCCCCGTACGTTGTTCATCGAATTTGCTCGCATGGGGCTGTCAGGGTTTGGCGGCGTGCTGCCATTCGTGCGACGGTCCGTCGTCGAACGCAACCGCTGGCTCAATGACCGCGATTTCGTCGAGATACTGAGCCTCGGGCAGGTGCTGCCGGGGCCGAACGTGATCAACCTGGCGTTGATGCTCGGCCTGCGCTTCGCCGGACTGCGCGGCGCGTTGGCCGCATTCGCCGGACTGGTGCTGATGCCGCTGGTCGTGGTGCTCTGCGCGATGGGCCTGTACCTGCGCTTCCAGGATGTGACCGCCGTGCGGCAGATGCTGGCGGGCATGACCGCGGTGGCGGCGGGGCTGGTGCTGTCGACGGGCGTGAAGCTGGCGCAGAGTCAGCCGCGCACCGTGCGCGCGATTGCCGTTGGGGTTGCCGCGTTCGTTGCGATTGGCCTGCTGCGCTGGCCGCTGTTGCCGGTGATGGCCGTGCTGGTGCCCGTTGCGCTGGTGCTCGAATACCGCGCGATGCGCAAGGGGGGCGCATGACTTCGCCCGAGATCCTGCGCAGCCTGCTTGGCCACTTCGGCATGCTCTCACTGCTGGCCGTCGGTGGCGGCGGTTCCGTGATTCCCGACATGCATCGCTTCCTGGTCGAAGCGAATGGCTGGATGAGCGATGAGCAATTTGCCGCGCTCTATGCCATCTCGCAGGCGTCTCCCGGGCCCAACATTCTGTTTGTGGCGCTGTTCGGCTGGCAGGTGGCCGGGCCGGCCGGTGCGTTCGCGTCGATGGCCGGCATCTGCGGGCCGTCGAGCGTCATCGCGCTCGGTTTCGAATACTTCGCGGGCCGTTCGCCGCACGCAGTATGGCCCGGCCTGATCCGACGCGGCCTGTCTGCATTGACCATCGGCCTGCTCATGTCCACGGGTTGGGTGCTGGCCGGCAGCGTGGACCATAGCTGGACGGCCGCGCTCGTGACGCTGGTGACGGTGGGGCTGATGCTGAAGACGAAGGTGCACCCGCTGGCCCTGGTGGCGCTTGGCGCCGGGGCAGGGCTGCTGGGGCTGGTCTGACGGCAGATCAATCGACGCCGACGAAGCCCCCGGTCTGGTGCGCCCAAAGCCGCGCATACAGGCCACCATCCGCCAGCAATTCGGCGTGCGTGCCGCTTTCGACGATGCGGCCGCCGTCGAGCACTACCAGACGATCCATGCGGGCAATCGTCGATAGCCGGTGCGCGATGGCGATCACGGTCTTGCCACGCATCAGCGCTTCCAGGCTTTCCTGAATCGCGGATTCCACTTCCGAGTCCAGCGCGGACGTGGCTTCATCGAGGATCAGGATCGGTGCGTTCTTCAGCAACACCCGCGCGATGGCGATGCGCTGCCGCTGCCCGCCCGAGAGCTTCACGCCGCGCTCCCCGACCAGCGCATCCAGCCCGTGATTGCCGTGCGAGTCGACCAGCAGGTCCATGAAGTCGTCGGCGCGGGCCTGACGCAAAGCCTCGTGCAACTCGGCCTCTGTGCTGTCGGGCTTGCCGTAGCGCAGGTTGTCGCGAATCGAGCGGTGCAGCAGTGATGTGTCCTGCGTGACCATGCCGATCTGCGCGCGCAGGCTTTCCTGCGTCACGCCGGCAATGTCCTGGCCGTCGATCAGGATGTGGCCGGTCTCCACGTCGTAGAGCCGTAGCAGCAGGTTGACGAGCGTCGACTTGCCCGCGCCAGACGGACCGACCAGTCCGATCTTCTCGCCGGGCCGCACCACGAGGTTCACGTTGTCGATGACGCCGCTGCCCTTGCCGTAGTGGAAGCCGACATGGTCGAACCTGACCTCGCCCTGGCGGATGTCGAGCGGCTGCGCATCGGGACGGTCGAGCACGCGACGTGGCACGGCGATGGTCTTCATGCCGTCCTGCACCTGGCCCACGTTCTCGAAGATGCCGTTGACCACCCACATGATCCAGCCGGACATGTTGTTGATCCGGATGACCAGCCCCGTGGACAACGCAATGGCGCCCGTGGTGACCAGCCCCTGGTTCCACAGCCACAGCGCGATGCCCGTGGTGCCAGCGATCAGCAGGCCGTTCAGCGTGGTCACCGTGACGTCCATCGCGCTGACCATCCGGCCGGCCTGCCGGACCTTGTCGGTCTGGTCGGCCATCGCATCGCGCGCGTAGGTCTCCTCATGCTGCGAGTGGGCGAACAGCTTGAGCGTGGTGATGTTGGTATAGCCGTCGACGATGCGGCCCATCAGGCGCGAGCGCGCGTCGGTGGCCACCACGGAGCGTTGCTTGACGCGCGGCGTGAACCACGCCAGCGCTGCGATGTACCCGACGATCCAGATGAGCAACGGAATCGTCAGCCGCCAGTCGGCCTCGGCGAACAGCGCCAGCGAACTGACCGCGTAGACGATCACGTGCCAGAGCGCGTCTACCGCCTGCACGGCCGAGTCGCGCAGCGAGTAGCCGGTCTGCATGATCCGCTGCGCGATGCGGCCGGCGAAGTCGTTCTGGAAGAACGACAGGCTCTGCTTGAGCACGTAGCGGTGGTTCTGCCAACGGATCATGTTGGCCAGGCTCGGGTTGATCACCTGGTGGACCAGCACGTCGTGGGCCCCGATCATCAGCGGGCGAAGGATCAGCGCGACGAACGCCATCCACAACAATTCGTTCTGGTGGCGTGCGAAGAACGACCCGTCGGGCGTCTCGCGCGCCAGATCGACCAGCCGGCCGAGAAAGCTGAAGAGTGCCACTTCGACCAGCGCTCCGATCAGGCCGACGATCAGCAACGCCGCGAAGACGCCGCGGACTTCGCGCAGGAAATGGGCATAGAAGCGCCACACGCTTTCCGGCGGCTGGCTGTCGGGCAGCCCGCGGAACGGGTCGATCAGTCTTTCCAGACGGCGCATCAGCATGGGGGGCGATCCTCGTCATGTCTGCCGGGTGAGCCGATCATGATACGCCCATGAAAAAGCCCCGCTCGAGGGCGGGGCTTGAAGACTGCAGCGGATGATGGCTGGTGGATCAGTGGATCACCATCAGCGTGAACGGATGCACGTACGCCTGCAGCGTCACGAAGATACCGACCATCAGCGCCAGCGCGATCGAGTGGAAGAACACGTAGCGCAGAATCTCGCCTTCGTGGCCATACCACTTGGTGGCGGTGGAAGCCACCACGATCGACTGTGCATCGATCATCTTGCCCATCACGCCGCCCGAGCTGTTGGCCGCGGCCATCAGGGTCGGAGACAGGCCAAGCTGTTCCGCCGTGGTCTTCTGCAGGCCGCCGAACAGCACGTTCGATGCGGTGTCCGAGCCCGTCAGCGCCACGCCCAGCCAGCCCAGCATCGTGCCGAACAGCGGGTAAAGCACGCCGGTCTGCGCGAAAGCCAGGCCCAGCGTGGCGTCCAGACCCGAGTAGCGGGTCAGGTAGCCGATGCCGAACATCGCGCAGATCGTCAACAGCGAGTAGCGCACGAGCTTGATCGTCTCGAAGTACTCCTTGATCAGGCGCGGGATCGAATAACCCATCAGCAGGCCGCCGACCAGGGCCGACACCAGAATGCCGGTACCCGCCATCGACAGCACGTTGAATGCGAACACGGCTGGTTCGGCGATTTGCTTTGCCACCACGGGCGGGCCCTTGAGCACGGCCTTGTCCAGACCCGGGATCGCGTACTTCCATTGCCATACGCCGTCCATCAGCTTCTTGAACTCGGGGATGCCCCAGACGAACACGAAGACGGTCAGGATCACCCAAGGCATCCACGCCTTGATCACCGAGATGTTGGCCGATGCGGCGTTGGCCTTGGCGTCGGCTTCGAGGGCTTCGGCATTGTCGACCTTGGAATCGTCGTGACGGCCCAGGATGCGCGTCGAGGTCCAGATTTCCTTCGGATGCCAGATCTTCAGGAAGGCGGTCAGGCAGCCCATTGAGACCAGCGCCGAAATCACGTCCACCAGCCACGGGCCGTGGAAGTTCGACACCAGGAACTGCGGCACCGCGAAGCTGACGCCGGCCACCAGGATCGCCGGCCAGATCGCCAGCATGCCGCGGAAGCCCGCGAACGCCCAGATCAGCCAGAACGGCACCAGCACCGAGAAGAACGGCAACTGGCGGCCGATCATCGCGGAGAGTTGCACCTGATCAATGCCGGTCACCGAGGACAGGCCGATGATCGGCGCGCCGAGCGCGCCGAATGCCACCGGCGCGGTGTTGGCGATCAGCGCCAGGCCCGATGCAGCCAGCGGCGAGAAGCCCAGGCCGATCAGGATGGCGCCGGTCACGGCCACGGGCGTGCCGAAGCCGGCCGCGCCTTCGAAGAACGCGCCAAAGCTGAATGCCACCAGCAGGAGCTGCAGGCGGCGATCTTCGGTGACGCCCGAGATCGAGTTCTGCAACACCTTGAATGACCCGTTTATCGTGGTCAGCCGGTGCAGGAAGATGATATTGAGGACGATCCAGCCAATCGGGAACAAGCCGGAGATGATGCCGAGCCCGGCGGCTTTGCCAGCCATTTCCGCAGGCATTCCGAACACGAATGACGCCACAACGACGCCGACGACCAGCGCCAGCCCGGCCGCCAGGTGCGCCTGCATGTGAAAGAACGCCAGCGCTGCGAGCAGCACGACAACCGGAACCGCGGCGGCAATAGTGGACAACGCCATACTGCCGAGCGGGTCATACACTTGACTCCACACGATTGAATCCTCCTCTGGATTGAAACGACAGCTTGCCTCTGACGGGCCTGGGCTGCCGGAATGCAAATGCCCGTTCTAGCGACGATAGCGCCCCTGGGGGGCGCTATCAAAATGAGTCATGCGTCGTTGCACGGCCTTGCCGTACGACTTCTACAGTCTGCGGCCGTACCCTTGGCCGGAACCGCTCCGCTTCATTTTGATAACGCCCCAAAGTGGACAGAAGGGGGATTGTAAGGATGGGTCCCGGGCCGCCTGCCTTAAATCGGATCATCGGAATGATGAGCCGGATTCAGGGATCAGGGTTTGCTCGGGGGCAGGCTGAAGCACCTCACGCTCTCGCGCGAGACTACTCCTTAATACGAGTGTTCGAAATAGGGGATGTGGAGGGAAGGGCGTAAAACCAACGCCGTGGTCACTGAAAACGCGGGCTTGCGTAGTGACTTGTTCCGCACAGGCAGGGGGGAGGGAGAGGAGGCGGTCACCGGCCGGCTGAGCGACGGTGACCGCGATACAACGATTTACTTCAGCGGCAGCTCGAGGATGCCAGTGGCCGCCGGACGCGCCCGCATGGCCGCGAGCCAGCGCTCCAGGTTGGGCCGGGCCGTGTGGGCCTTTGGCATGCCCATCCAGCGGTGCGCCGCGCAGGCCAGCGAGACGTCGGCCATCGTGAACCGATCGCCACCGATGAACTCGCGGCCTTCCAGCGCGTCGTCGAGCATCTTCGCCAGCGGCTCGGCGCGCTCGCACGATTTCTCGACGACGGCCTCGTCACGCTTGTCCGCCGGCGTGCGAACCAGTTGCAGGAACGCCTGGACCATCGCCGGGCTGAACGTCGTGGTCTGCCAGTCCATCCAGCGGTCTGCCGAGGCGCGCGCCTTGACGTCCGAGGGCCACAGCGTGTCCTCGCCATAGCGCGCGCACAGGTAGCGCACGATCGCGTTCGATTCCCACAGCACGAACGGCTCGCCGGCCACGTCGGTGTCGCGGAAATCCTCGATCACCGGAATCATGCGGTTCGGGTTGAGACGCACGTAAGCCTCGGTATCGAGCTCGCCCTTCTGATTGCCGATGTCGATGCGCTCGTGGTCCAGATGCAGCTCGCGCGCGCACCAGACCACCTTCTGGACGTTGATTGACGACAGCCTGCCCCAGATGCGAAGCATGTTCGATGGCTCCTCGGGTTGGTTGTAGCGTGCCGGCTCAGGCCGCCCGTGCCTGCGGCGCGGCTTGCGCGATCGCTTCGCGGAACACCTCGCCCAGGATCGACACGCCCTGCTCGATGCGCTCGGCCGAAACGGTCACGAACGCCAGGCGCAGCGTGTTCTTGCGCGGGCTGCCCGCGTAGAACGGCGCGCCCGGCACGTAGGCCACGTTGCGGCGCACGGCTTCTTCCAGGATCTTCATGCTGTCCAGACCCTCAGGCAGCTCCACCCAGATGAACATGCCGCCCTCGGGCGCGTTCCAGGTCACGCCGGCCGGCATGTGGCGCTTCAGCGCGTCCAGCATGTACGCGCATTGCTTGCCGTAGAGCTCGCGAATGGTCGGGATGTGCTGTTCGAGCAGGCCGTCCTTGATCGTTTCATAGGCGATGCGCTGCGTGAACGTCGGCGTGTGCAGGTCCGAGGCCTGCTTGGCCTGGCACAGCTTGAAATGCAGGTCGGGCGGGGCGATGACGAAACCCAGGCGCATACCGGGCGCCAGGATCTTCGAGAACGAGCCCATGTAGATCACGCCGTCCGGGTTCATCGACAGCAGCGACGGCAACTGGTTGCCCGAGTAGCTCAGTTCGCCGTACGGATCGTCCTCGACCAGCAGCACGCCGAGTTCCTTGGCGCGCTTGACCAGTTCCTGGCGGCGCTCCAGCGGCAGGCGGCGGCCGGTGGGGTTCTGGAAGTTCGGCAGGGCGTACAGGAAGCGCGCGCCGGCGGTCAGCTCGGGCGTCAGCGCCTCGGGGATCAGGCCATTTTCGTCGGACGGGATCGACACGAATTCCGGCTCGAACAGCGAGAATGCCTGCAGCGCGCCCAGGTAGCTCGGCGTTTCCACCAGCACCGGGCTGCCCGGATCGATCATCACCTTGGCGATCAGGTCCAGCGCCTGTTGCGAACCCGTGGTGATCATCACGCGTTCCACGTCGACGTTGTAGCGCTTGGCCACGAACTCGCGCAGCGGCATGTAGCCTTCTGTGGCCGCGTATTGCAGCGCGCCTTGCGGGTTGTCGGCGAATACACGGGCCACTGCCGCTTCCATGGCCGCTACCGGGAACGAAGCCGGCGAGGGCAGGCCGCCGGCGAACGAAATAACTTCCGGACGCTCGGTGACTTTCAGGATTTCACGGATGGCCGAGCTGGTCAGTTGCTGCGCCCGGCGGGAGATGGCCCATTTCATGATTGGTCTCGTGGTGGGGGAATTCAATGCGCCGGCCTCCGCAAGAGGCGGCGCGGCATTATCTGTTTACGTGGTTTTCGACGACGTCAGATCTCGACGATCATTTCGATCTCGACGCAGGCACCCAGCGGAATCTGCGCCACGCCGAACGCGCTGCGTGCGTGCTTGCCTTTCTCGCCGAATACCTCGGCCAGAAACTCCGAGCAGCCGTTGGTGACCAGATGTTGTTCAGTGAACTCGGGCGTCGAGTTCACCAGGCTCATCACCTTGACGATGCGCTTGACGCGGTTCAGGTCGCCGATATGGGCGTGCAGCGTGGCCAGCAGGTCGATGGCGATCGCGCGCGCGGCCTGCTTGCCGGATTCGGTGTCGATATCCTTGCCGAGCTTGCCAGCCCAGGGCTTGCCGTCCTTCCTGGCGATATGGCCGGACAGGAATACGGTGTTGCCGGTGGTCGCTGCCATGACATAGGCAGCGGCGGGGGCGCCGGCCGAGGGCAGTTCCACGCCCAGACGGGCAAGGGTGTCATAGACGGACATGCATGTCTCCTGTCAGTGAAGTCGTCCTGGAAGGATAGGGGGCGCCTCCTCGGCGGCGGATGCCAATGGCATGGCGGGTGCGGTGTTGCGCACTGCGGCGCGTCGGCCAAGGGCCACCACGGCGATCACCGCCACTGCGAAAGCGACGGTGGCGGCATCGAGGGGCTCGGCCAGGATCAGCGCGCCGCCCGCCAGCGTGAGGAACGGCTGGAGCAATTGTATCTGGCCTACGCGCGCCACGCCGCCTTTTGCGAGTCCGGCGTACCAGAACAGGAAGCCGATGAACATCGAGAACACCGACACATAGGTCATGCCCAGCCACGCGTGGGGCGACGCGGCGGCGATGGATGCGGCATGTTCCAGCCCCAGCCAGGCCACCAGGGGCGCCAGCACGGGCAGCGAGACCACCAGCGCCCAGCTGATCGTCTCCAGCCCGCCCAGTTCGCGCGAGAGCTTGCCGCCTTCGGCATAACCGAGCGCGCCAAGCACCACCGCCAGGAACAGGTACCAATCGGCATGTTGCAGCCCGCCCGCGCCTTGCCACAGGGCGAAGGCCACCACGAGCGCGCTGCCGGCCACGGCGGACAGCCAGAAACCCAGCGACGGCCGTTCATTGCCGAACCATGCGGCGAACACCGCGGTGGCCAGCGGCAGCAGGCCAATCACGATCGCGCCATGCCCGGACGGCACTTCGCGCATGGCCAGCGACGAAAACACGGGAAAACCGACCACCACGCCCAGTGCGGTCACGACCAGCCGGAGCCATTGGCCACCACGCGGTCGCCGGCCTGATGCCAGGGCGCCGCGCATCGCCAGCAGCGCGAGCGCCAGCGCGGCGGCGACCACGGCGCGTCCGAGCGCGACGAACGTCGCGTCCAGCTCGGCCACGGCCATGCGCGTAAAAGGCAGCGTCTGGCTGAAGATCGCCACGCCGATGAAGCCCAGCAGCATGCCGCCGGAGGGAGGGGAGTGATTCGGATCCTTCATGATGCTCAGTGCGGTTGTCCTGCGACGGCGATCCAGACGGCGGTCAGCGCCAGTGCCAGGCCCATCGTGCCGTTGAACCAGCGCACGCGATTGCCCTCCATCAGCCAGCGCCGCAGCGATGCGCCAAGCACGCCATAGGCGCCATTGCTGAAGAAGCCGAACAGCGCGAATATCGCGCTGACCAGCACCACGCGCTGCCCCGGCGAGGGGGCGCCCGCCATATACGATGCGGCCACCGCCAGCGCTAGCATCCATGCCTTGATGTTGGCGTACTGCAGTGCCGCCGATTGCCAGACATTCATCGGCTTGAGCACGGTCTTTTCCGCCAGCGACGTGCTGCGCGCGATGCGATACGCCAGCCACAGCAGATAGAGCACGCCCACCACGTGAATCACGGTGGCCAGCATCGGGCTGGCCAGGATCAGCGCGCCGACACCGGTGGTGCACAACGCGACGATGCTGGCGAAGCCGAACGACACCCCGACGCAATGCGGGAGCGTGGCGCGCAGGCCGAAGTTGGCGCCGGTGACGGCGGCGATTGTCGTGTTCGGGCCGGGCGTGAAGGCGCCCACCGCGAGCAGCGTGACCAATGCAAGGAACTGGGCTGTCGAGAGCCCCGTGAGCCAGGCTTCCATATTCTGTGTTTCGGGGGCGCTGTTATGCGAAGTTCACGACCACACGGCGGTTCGTGCGGCTCTTCTTCTCGATCTTGGTCACGGCCACCGCGCCGATCTCGCCCGTGTGGGCCACGTGCGTGCCGCCGCAGGGCTGACGGTCCACGCCGGGGATCTCGATGATGCGGATCGTCGATGTGCCGGCCGGCGGCGCCGCGCCGATCGTGCGCACGAGGTCGGGCTGGGCGGCCAGTTCCTCGGGCGTGATGCGGTCGACGGTGACCGGCGTCTTCGCGTTGATCAGCGCGTTGAGCTGTTCGGTCAGCACGGCCTTGTCGAGCGTGGATTCGGGCAGGTCGAAGTCGATGCGCGCGGAGTCAGGCGAGATGCCGCAGCCCGTCACCGGCACCGGGATCAGCGACCCGAGCAGATGCAGGCACGTATGCAGGCGCATCAGCCGGTGGCGGCGGGCCCAGTCGATCTTCACTTCGACACGGTCGCCGGCCTGCAGCGCCGGAGCGTCGGGGGCGGGGACGTGCAGGATGCGCTGGCGGTCGTCGGCGTAGACGGTATCGGCCAGTGTGACGATGCGGCCGTCGGCGGTGGTCAGGGTGCCGGTGTCGCCCGCTTGTCCACCGCTACGCGCGTAGCAGACGGTCTGGTCGAGTTCGATGCCGGCTTCGCTGACGGCCAGCACCGTGGCCTGGCAGTGGTCCAGGTAGGCGTCGTCGTCGAAGCGCTTTTGTGTGGTGGCGGGCATCGGGGGAGCTCCTTTGGTGTGTGTCGTTTATCGCAGGGTCTTGATGCCCGCTGGGGTTTCGATGTCGGCGGCCAGCAGAGGCGGGCCGTCGCCTTGTTCGATCTCGATCAGGTCCGTGGCGCCGATCCACGCCAGTCCTTGGCGCAACAGTTCCGCGTGCGGATGCTGGCCGTGCAGTCGGCGCAACGCCAGGTCATGGCCCGGCAGGCTGACTGCCGGATGGTTTGCCACGTCCCACTGGATCAGCGTGGGAAACAGGCCATCGCCCGCATTCGCCACCTCGCCGGTCCAGGCGGGCAGGCTGCCGTCGTCAGGCACGGTCAGGCGCCAGCGCAGGTCGCCGCGCGTCATGGGAATGACCGGGGCGATCCGGTCCGGGTACTGCGCCTGCCAGCGCGACAGATCGGCCGGACGCTCGACGCGGGCCGCCCAGTGCGCCAGGAACGGGCCATCGCGCAGCCGCTGGCGCATCAGGTCGCCATCCAGGCCGAACCAGCGTGGCCGATCAGGTGCGGCCGCCGACGGATCGATCGCGATGACTTCGAGGTACAGGCCACCGTAGAGGCCCATCACGCGGTTGTGCGTGCCCATGCGCGGGTGCGTGCCGCCGCATTGTGGAGCGACGCCGAGCGCGCTGGCCACATACTCGGCGCCTGAGTCCAGGTCGGGCGCGGCAATCACGAGATGGTCGATGGCAAGTGTCATGGTCGGTTGATGTTAGTCAAGCTCGTCGGTACAGTACCGATACAGTTGAGCAGATCGTCTTCAGTACAGTTGCGGGAGCGCCACATGGAAGGTAGCCAGAAGGATAGCCGGGGGGATCTTGGCAGTGCCGCAGGCGGCACACGGCCGTTGCGGCTCGTGATGCCGGCGACGGGGCTCGAGCAGCTTCCGGACCCGATTCCGTCGGCGCAGATGACGCTGGTGGAGCAGTTGACCGAGTGGGCGCGGCTGCGTATCGACGAACGGGTGTTCCGGGCTGGCATGCGTATGCCGTCGATCCGTCAGTTGGCGACCGAGAAGAGCATTTCGCGTTTTACCGTGGTGGAGGCCTATGAGCGGCTGGTGGCGCTGGGCTACCTCGAATCGCGCCGCGGCTCGGGCTTCTACGTCCGTGAGCGCACGCCGCTCGCGTCCACCGTGGCGCCACCGGCCACGCCCGCGATCCGCAACGTCGATGTCACCTGGCTGCTGCGCAGCATGTTCCATTCGGCCGAGAGCCACAAGGCGCCCGGCTGGGGCTTCCTGCCCAACGAATGGCTGGACGGGGAACTCGTGTCGGGCGCGCTGCGCAGCCTGGGCCGTCAGCCCGGCAGCCATTTCCTGGTCAGCGGCACGCCGCAGGGTTTTCTGCCACTGCGGCAGCAACTGCGCACGCGGCTCGAAGAACTGGAGATCGGCGTCACGCCGGACCAGATCGTGATGACTTCCGGCATCACGCAGGCGTTCGACCTGATCGCGCGCCAGTTCCTGCAGCCGGGCGACACGGTGGTGGTAGGCGACCCGGCCTGGTTCGTAATGTTCGCCCGCTTCGCCACGCAGGGCGCCAACGTGATTGGCGTGCCCTATACCGTGGAGGGCCCAGACGTGGAGGCGCTGGAGCGGATCGTCCAGGCCCACCGGCCGAAGCTGCTGGTGGTCAACTCCGTGCTGCACAACCCGACCGGGACGTCGCTGTCCGCCGCCCGCGCTTTCCGGCTGCTGCAACTGGCCGAACAGTACGATTTCACGATCGTCGAGGATGATATCTACAGCGATCTCTGCCCTCCGGGCCACGCCGCCACCCGGCTGGCCAGCCTGGACCAGCTCAAGCGCGTGATCTACCTGGGCAGCTTCTCCAAGACGCTGGCCGCCAACCTGCGCGTGGGCTTTATCGCCGCCAGTCCGGACCTGGCCGTGACCTTGACCGACAGCAAGCTCGTGACCGGCATGGCCTCGCCCGAAGTCAACGAACGCGTGGTCTACAAGGTGCTGACGGAAGGGCACTACCGCAAGCACGTGGAGCGCGTGCGCGGCCGGCTGGACCGGGCGCGTGACGAGACGCGCGAGCAGCTCGAGCGGCTGGGTTTGCGCATCTTCCCGGGCAATCATGCGGGCATCTACCTGTGGGCCGATACCGGCGTGGACACCAACGTGATCGCCACGGCCGGGCACGAGGAAGGCTATCTGTTCGCGCCGGGCAGCCTGTTTTCGCCGTCGCAGATGCCTTCCACGTGGACGCGCTTCAACGTGGCCAGCAGCAGCGATCCGGGCATGCTCCGGTTCCTGGCCGGCCAGATGGACCGCTTGTCCGGCCTGTCGGGCCTGTCAGCGCTGTCTGGCCTGCCCGCCAACGCCGGGGCTTGAAAAACCGGCTGCCGATCCCTATTTCCACACGCATCGATCCCGGTCCGGATCCCACGGACCAGGGCAAATACGCGCCCGTTTTCGTTTTCAAGAGGAGAACCATGACCGCACCGCACGAAACGATGAGCTTCCAGGCGGAAGTGAAGCAGCTACTGCACCTGATGATCCACTCGCTGTACAGCAACAAGGAGATCTTCCTGCGCGAGCTGGTATCGAATGCTTCCGACGCCACCGACAAGCTGCGCTTCGAGGCGATCGCGAATCCCGCGCTGCTCGAGAACGATGCCGACCTGGCGATCCGGATCGAAGCCGATCCCGCCGCCCGCACGCTGAAGATCACCGACAACGGCATCGGCATGAGCCGTGACGAGGCGATCCGCAATCTCGGCACCATCGCGCGGTCGGGCACCAAGGAGTTCTTCCAGCAGCTTTCCGGCGACCAGCAGAAAGACGCCGCGCTGATCGGCCAGTTTGGCGTGGGCTTCTACTCGGCATTCATCGTGGCCGACAAGGTCACCGTGGAAACGCGTCGCGCGGGTGTTGCCGCCGACGAGGCCGTGCGCTGGGAAAGCGCCGGCGACGGCGAGTTCAGCATCGATGCGATCAACCGCGCCGAGCGCGGCAGCACGATCACGCTGCATCTGCGCGAGGGCGAGGACGACTTCTTGTCGTCGTACCGCCTGCAGAACATCATCCGAAAGTACTCGGACCACATTTCGCTGCCGATCCGGATGCCCAAGGAGGAATGGGATGCCGAGGCGCAGCAGCAGAAGGTCACGGGCGAGTGGGAAAGCGTGAACCAGGCCAGCGCGCTCTGGACTCGCAGCAAGTCGGACATCACGGACGAGCAGTACCAGGCGTTCTATCAGCACATCGCGCACGATCACGAGGCGCCGCTGGCCTGGACCCACAATCGCGTGGAAGGCCGTAGCGAGTACACGCAGCTGCTGTACATCCCGGCGCGCGCGCCGTTCGACCTGTGGGACCGCAATCACAAGGCCGGCCTGAAGCTGTACGTGAAGCGCGTGTTCATCATGGATGACGCGGACCAGCTCTTGCCAGCGTACCTGCGCTGGGTCAAGGGCGTGGTCGATTCGGCGGACCTGCCGCTGAACGTGTCGCGTGAACTGCTGCAGGAGAGCCGCGACGTGAAGGCGATCCGCGAGGGCTGCGCCAAGCGCGTGCTGTCGATGCTGGAAGCGATGGCCGATAGCGAAGACGAAGCCGAACGCGCCAAGTACAAGACCTTCTGGGAACAGTTCGGTCAGGTGCTCAAGGAAGGCGTTGGCGAAGACCATGGCAACGGCGAGCGCATCGCCAAGCTGCTGCGCTTCGCGACCACGCATGGCGACACGGCCGAACAGTCGGTCTCGCTGGTCGACTACGTGGGCCGCATGAAGGAAGGTCAGGACAAGATCTACTACGTCACGGCCGATACCTGGGTGGCGGCGAAGTCGAGCCCGCACCTCGAGGTGTTCCGCAAGAAGGGCATCGAAGTGGTGCTGCTGACCGACCGCGTTGACGAATGGTTGCTGTCTTACCTGCACGAGTTCGACGGCAAGCAACTGGTATCGGTGGCCCGTGGCGACCTGGACCTGGGCGCGCTGGCCGACGAAGCTGAGAAGGCCGAGCAGGAGAAGGCCAGTGCCGACTGGAAGGAAGTGGTCGACCGCGCGAAGTCCGTGCTCGAAGGCAAGGCCAAGGACGTACGCGTGACGCTGCGCCTGACCGATTCGGCATCGTGCCTGGTGTCCGACGATGGTGACATGAGCGGCTATCTGCAGCGTCTGCTGAGACAGGCCGGCCAGAAGGCGCCCGATGCCCAGCCGATCCTGGAGCTGAATCCGGAACACGCGCTGGTGAAGAAGCTGCGCGATCTGCCGGATGGCGAAGCCTTCGGCGACCGTGTGCGCGTGCTGTTCGACCAGGCGTTGCTGGCCGAGGGCGGCATGCTCGACGATCCGGCTGCCTATGTGCAGCGGGTGAATCGACTGCTGGCCTGATCAGTATCGTCGTTTCGGTATCGTCGTATGAAACGCCTGCCCTCTCACCCGACCATTCTTCCCGTGCACGGGAAAGGGTATCGCGGCGGAGGGCAGGACTTTCCAGCTTCCAGTACCTCTTCCCGATGACCACCAAGCGCTGCTTTCCTCCGGTCGTCGACATTCACACTCGCGTGCTTGTGCTCGGCAGCCTGCCGGGCGAAGTCTCTCTCGCGCAGTCACGCTATTACGCGCACAAGCAGAATCGTTTCTGGCATTTGATGAGCGATGTGCTCGGCGTCGATCTGGTCGGCCTCGAGTACGAAGCTAGATTGCAGACACTGCTCGGCCATCGCGTCGGCCTGTGGGACGTTGTGGCCGAGGCACGGCGCGAGGGCAGCCTCGATAGCAGCATCCGCGATCATCAGGGCAACGATCTGATCGGCCTGATCGCGACGCTGCCGACGCTCAAGGCCATCGCATTCAATGGCGGCACCGCCGCGAAGATCGGCGAGAAGACGCTTCGGGACCATGGCGATCGCCATGCGATCCTCCGATTGCCATCGAGCAGCCCGGCTTACACGCTGGCCTATGCGGAAAAACGCAAGGCCTGGGAGAGCCTGCGCGACTGGCTCGACTGATCCGTCGACGCTGAATTCTGCCGTACGGCCGTGCGCATCTCCAGCGCATGGTTGGCACACGCGCTCGTACGTAGGCGAGACCTCGATTTGATGCAACGCAAATCGGGCACCCGATTCAAAAAAATCAATTCGCCTACTGGAAATATTCAGAATCCTCGGTCGAATCATTGACTATCATATTCAATTGATAAGTCAATGATTCGGTCATGCTCGCCCAGGTATGACCGTTTCTTTAATGGTGCAAGGCTCCACCACGTGTTTCGTTTTTTTCCCCAAGGCATCACGAAGTACCCCACACGAGAAGACGACCATGTCCCAGGAACAAGAACCGCGTCGCCGATTTTTTCGGCAGATGCTGGCAGTCGTGCCCGCTGCATCCGTTGCGACAGGTGCAGCGATATCACAATCCGCGTGCTCGGAGTCTCCCGGGCCGCAGTCCGCAAATGCCGGAAATGTCGGGCCCTACAAGCCTAACTATTTCACTGCCGACGAATGGAAATTCGTACAGGCGGCGGTCGACCGGCTGATTCCCGAGGATGAATTGGGGCCGGGTGCGCTTAAAGCGGGCGTTCCGGAATATATCGACCGGCAGATGGACACGCCCTACGGGCACGGCAAGCTCTGGTACATGCAGGGGCCATTTCATCCCGATGTGCCCGCAGAGCTTGGCTTCCAGATGAATCTCGCACCGCGCGACATATATCGTCTCGGCGTGAAGGCTTGCGACGAATACTGCAAGAAACAGTACGGCGGCAAGGCATTTGCCGATCTCTCCAAGGAAGACCAGGAAAGCGTGCTTGGCCAGATGGAACACGCCAAGCTCTCGTTCGATGCGGTACCGGTCAGGACGTTCTTCTCCTATCTGCTGAACAACACGAAAGAGGGCTTCTTTGCCGATCCGATCTACGGCGGCAACAAGGGCATGGTGGGCTGGAAGATGGTCGGCTTCCCCGGCGCACGGGCGGATTTCGCGGACTGGATCGATCAGCCAGGGGTGAAGTATCCCTATGGTCCGGTGTCGATCGACGGACGGAGGGGATAAGCATGGCGATCAAGAAGGACAAGGTCGATTGCGTGGTGATCGGTTTCGGCTGGACTGGCGCGATTCTCGCCCAGGAACTGACCGATGCGGGGCTCGACGTCGTGGCGCTCGAACGTGGCGCGATGCGCGATACCCCGATCGATGCCGAGTATCCGAAAGTCGTCGACGAACTGAAGTACGTCGTGCGCGGAGAGTTGTTTCAGGATCTCTCCCGGGAGACGGTCACGATCCGTCACGGCGTGGACGACCTGGCGGTGCCGTATCGGCAGAACGGCTCGTTCCTGCTTGGCAATGGCGTGGGCGGCGCGGGCTTTCACTGGAACGGCATGCACTATCGCGTTCTGCCGGAAGAACTGCAGTTGCGCAGCCGCTACGTGGATCGCTATGGCAAGAAGTTCATTCCCGAAGGGATGCAGGTGCAGGACTTCGGTGTCACGTACGACGAACTCGAGCCACACTTCGACTTCGCCGAGAAAGTGTTCGGCACGTCGGGGACGGCCGGCAACCTGAATGGCAAGATCCAGCCGGGCGGCAATCCGCTCGAAGGCCACCGGTCGAGCGAGTACCCGACCCCGGCGCTGAAGAATTCGCTCGGCGCGCAACTGTTTGAGAAAGCCGCGCGCGAGGCGGGCTTCCACCCGTACCCGGCACCGGCGGCGAATACGTCCGAGCCCTATACGAATCCCTACGGCGTGCGCCTTGGGCCGTGCAATTTCTGCGGCTTCTGCGAGGACTTCGGCTGCTACATGTACTCGAAGGCGTCACCGCAGACGACGATCCTGCCGGTCCTGCTGAAGAAACCCAACTTCGAGTTGCGCACGAAGGCGCAAGTCACCAGGATCCTGCTCGATTCCGACAAGAAGCGCGCGACCGGCGTGCTGTACATCGACGCCCAGGGGCGAGAGGTCGAGCAACCCGCCGATCTCGTGATCGTCGCGGCGTACCAGTTGCACAACGTGCGTCTGCTGTTGCTCTCTGGCATCGGTACGCCGTATGACCCGAAAACCGGCAAGGGTGTCGTTGGCCGCAACTACGCGTATCAGATGAACGGCGCGGTCAACGTGATGCTGCCCAAGGGCACGCTGCTCAATCCGTTCATCGGGACAGGTGCCGGCGGGGTAGGGCTGGATGACTTGAATGGCGACCAGTTCGATCATGGCCCGCTCGGCTTTCTCGGCGGGGCGAGTATTCGCCATATACGTTATGGCGGCCGGCCCATCAAGCAGACGCCGACTGTCCCCGGCACGCCAGCGTGGGGCAGCAAGTGGAAAGCGGGTGTGGTCGATGCGTACCAGCGCTATATGACGATCGGCATTTCGGGCTCGGTCATGCCATATCGCGATGCGTACCTCGATCTCGATCCGACGTACCGCGACGCCAATGGCCTGCCGCTGATGCGCATGACTTTCGACTGGCACGACAACGAGTACGCCATGCTGGATTACATGGGCACCCGCATGGAAGAGGTGGCCAAGGCGATGAAGCCCGAGGCGTACTACAAGGCCATCCGCAAGAAGGGCCAGCACTACGACACGCGCGTCTATCAGTCCACGCACACGACAGGCGGCGCAGTGATGGGGTCGTCGCCCGAGACCAGCGTGGTCAACAAGTATCTGCAGAGCTGGGATGTACACAACGTGTTCGTCATGGGCGCCTCGGCGTTCCCGCAGAACATGGGCTACAACCCGACCGGTCTGGTAGCCGCGCTTGCCTATCACTCCGCGAAGGCTATCCGCGAGCAGTACTTGAAGCACCCGGCGCCGCTGGTTCAGGCTTGAGGTGATGGCCATGAAAGCAAGCAAGAAAGCAACAATGGTGGTGGCGGTGTCGGCGCTGCTGGCGGCGTCGGCGTGGACCATCGGCGCGTTCGCCGATGACCGGCAGGGCGATTCGGCGACTGCCGCGCAAGTGTCGGGCGCCGATGCGCAACTGGTCGAGCGAGGCCGCTATCTCGCGACGGTGGCCGACTGCGCGGCGTGCCACACGGCGAAGAACGGCAAGCCGTTCGCAGGCGGTCTTGGTATTGAATCGCCGATTGGCCGGATCTATTCGACCAACATCACGCCGGACAAAAGCTCCGGCATCGGCAAGTTCAGCTACGACGATTTCGATCGCGCCGTGCGCCACGGCATAGCCAGGGACGGCTCCACGCTGTACCCGGCCATGCCCTATGCCTCGTATGCGAAGGTGAAGCCGTCCGACATGCAGGCGCTATACGCGTACTTCATGCGTGGTGTGCAGCCAATCGAGCGGGCCAACAAGGCGACCGATATTCCATGGCCGCTGTCGATGCGCTGGCCATTGCGTTTCTGGCGCATGGCTTTCGCCCCGGAGGTGGCCACCGACGACCCGCCGGTATCCAATGACCCGGTGGCGCGCGGCCGCTATCTGGTGGAGGGGCTCGCGCACTGCGGCGCCTGTCACACGCCTCGTGGCTGGGGGTTGCAGGAGAAGGCGCTGAGCGATGACGGCAAGACCTATCTCTCGGGAGGCGTGATCGATAACTTCCTGGCGAAGAATCTACGCGGCGACGGGAAGGATGGTCTCGGTACGTGGACGCAGGACGAGATCTTCGCGTTCCTGAAGAGCGGGCGCACCAAGCATTCAGCGGCATTCGGCGGCATGTCGGAAGTGGTCGAGAACAGCATGCAGCACGTGAACGATGCTGATCTGACGGCGATTGCGGCATACCTGAAGACGCTGGCGCCAGTGAATCCCAGTGCGGCCGTGTTGACGGCGAATGCCAGTGCGACGGACAAGCTGCGCGCCGGAACGGATCGCAGCAACGGCGCGCTGACTTTCGTCGACAACTGCGCCGCATGCCACCGCACGAGTGGCAGTGGCTACGAGAGTACGTTCCCGAGGATCGCGCTCAGCTCAACCGTGAACAGCAACGATCCAACGTCGCTGATCCACATCGTCCTGGTGGGTGGTGAGATGCCGTGGACGAAGACCGGCCCGACGCACTACGGGATGCCCGGATTCGCCAAGCGTCTGACGGATCGGGATATCGCCGATGTGCTGACGTTCGTGCGGACGAGTTGGGGGAATCAGGCGCCGCCGGTCAGCGCGGACCAGGTAGCGAAGGTGCGCAAGTCCGTTGGCGCAGCGTCTCAGCCGAAACGGCCTGAGAACAACTGACGGACGGGAAAGCGGGAGGCCGGCGCCTCCCGCTTTCCGCTACCCGCTGGTTGGGGCTCTGGCTAGCCGAAGTTCGGCTGTGTGGCCGCGTAGCTGGGCCGTGCCCGCATCGCTGCGTGAGCGCGCCGGATGTTCGGGCGTGATTCCAGCATCGCGGCACTTTCCGGAAAGCGTCCCAGGTACTCCACGATCGGGGCGAAGAACAGATCGGCCATCGTCAGCGTGTTGCCCGCCAGAAAATCGCGACCGCCATAGGCATGCTCGAGCGCATCGAGCTGTTTGGCGATGTCGGGCAGGGCGGCGTCGATCGTCTTGCGGTCAGGCTGGCCGTTCTCGCCGCTCGGGAAGACGTACTGCAGCACGTAGCGGCGCACCATGGCGTCATACGCGTGGCAGTTGATGAGGCTGATCCATTGCTCGCAGCGTGCGCGGGCCGTGGGGCCGGCCTGCGAGATCAGGCTTGGGCCATCGAATGCTTCCTCGATATAGCTCAGGATGGCGCGTGTCTCGAAGAACTCCAGCGGGCCGTCGGTGAAGGCCGGAATGCGGCCGAACGGGTTGTGCTTCAGCAACTCGGGGTCCCGCGGCGTCAGAGGATCGAGCTTGTACGCAATGCCTTTCTCTGCCAGCGCCATGCGCACGGTGCGGACATAGGTGCTGCGGCCATCGCCATAGACGGTGACGGTACCCGCGCTGCCTTCGGCATCCACGTAGTCGCTCAGACGGTTGAATACCGATTGCCAGCCGCTGGTGTGCGCATCGCGTGTGGCGGTGTCCGGGAAACCGCTGTGACGCATGTGCAGGAGCGTGCCGCCGTCCTTGTCTGTCAGGGTCACCTCGATCAGCGTGCGGGTGCCTTCGGGCAACTCGCCACCTTCCCACTGCCAGGTGTAGGCCAGGAAATTGGCGCGGTCGATCTTCTGGTACTCGCCGCCGACCATGTGCTGCGACCCGTCACGGCCACCCATCACAAGCCGATAGCGCCCGCCGACCCGTGCATCGGCGCTGGCTTCCAGCACGCGCATGCCGCGCGGGCAATGCCAGGCCGCGAGCGCCGCCTGGTCCGTGAACGCATCGAAGACCCGTTCGCGCGGCGCGCGAATCTGGCGGGTCATCTCCAGATGAAACGTAGCAGCTTCGGTCATGACTTGAACCCCTTGTCATCGGTGACGGTATGCGCCTGCTCGACAAAGGCGACGAGCCTGTCGAGGTTGTCCTCCCAATGCCGCCGATACGTTTCCAGCCAGCCATGCGCGTCGCGAAGCGCACCGGGGCGCAAGTGACAGATGCGCCAACGCGCGTTGACTTCCCGCTCGATCAGCCCAGCATCGGCCAGCACACGCAGGTGCTTGGAGATGGCTGGAGCCGACATGTCGAACGGACGGGCGAGTTCGCTCACAGGGGCTTCACCTTCCGCCAGCCGCGCAAGAATCGCGCGACGGGTGGGGTCGGCCAGGGCGGCGAAAACCGAGGAGAGCGGGTCGTCGGAATTGGGCATGCGCTCATTTAACTCATTGGTTAAATGAAGATCAAGGGCTGTTACATATGATCTTTGCTGCGCTGAGTGGAGGGCAGTTGTCGCCTGCCGGGCGATACCCAGCCAGGCGACAATTTTTGATCGGAAGCTGCTTGGCGGCTAGAAGCGGAAGAGCCCCTCAGGCCGTCGTATTGACCACACCGCCGGTGCTCGAGCCACTCTCTTGCTGCATGGCCTCGGCCAGCTTGGCGTACGCCTGCGACAGCGCGGCGTTGGTGGAGGACACGGCGCCTTGCAGGGTAGCGACGGTGCTCGCCTTGGTCCTTTCGTCGGTCTTGGCGTTCTGCGCCGCCTGGAGCTGCTGCATCTGGGTGGCCAGCAGTTTCTGAAGCGTTTCGATCTGCTGCTTGATCGCCTTGATGACCGCCGATTCGGTGTCGCTGCTGCTGGAGCTGTCCGTGCCGCCGGCACCCGCAGCGCCGCCGGCGCCGCCAGCCTTGCCGCTGAATGCGGCGCCGTTTACCCGGCCGTTTGCCGACGCGCTGGAATCCTGTGCGCTGGCCTTGCCCGTGCTGTCCGTGCCGTCCTGCGACGCCGAAGTGGTGACTGCGGCGCCACTGGCGGTGAAGACCTGCGGTGTAACGCTGGTGATAGATGTCATGTTCTGGTTTCCGATCGGAAGAGAGCCTATCCGTTGATCGGCCGGCGCCGGCAAAACTTTAGTGCCATCGCCGCTGTCCTACTGGCTTCCTTCGGCATCTGTCACAATCGCGGCCATGCATTCTTCCGGTCGTTCTTCTTCAGGATTGATTTGATATGTCCAATCTCGGTATCGGCGGCATCGGCCTGCACGTGATCGTGGCGATTTTCTTCGCCGTGCACGCCGTTCGCACCCACCAGAACATGTACTGGTTGCTGCTGCTATTCCTGTTCCCCGGCCTGGGCAGCATCGTCTATTTCTTCGCCGTTTACTTGCCGAGCCTGCGCGATTCGCGCGGGGCGCGGGCAGCGTCGCGGGCGATCAAGCAAATCGTCGATCCGAACCGGGCCGTGCGCGAAGCGCGCGAGGCATTTGACCGGGCGCCGACTGTCGATCACCGCATGCGCCTGGGCGCTGCCTTGCTGGAAGTGGGCAATGCGGCCGAGGCGCTCGAGCACTATCAGGCTGCAGCCAACGGCCCGTTTGCGTCCGATTCGGCCTTGCTTGAGGGGCTGGCGCGCGCCCAGGTTGCCACGGGCCGCCATGCCGATGCGCAGGCGACGCTTGAGAAGCTGTTTGCCGCGCATCCGCAGGCGCGCGACCAGGCCGAACCCGCATTGCTTTACGCGCGTGCGCTGTCCGCGCTCGATGCGCCCGGCACGCGCGACGCCTTCGAGCGCGCGCTGACCTGCGCCAGCGATGCCGCGCCGCGCTGTCTGTATGCCGACTGGCTTTCCCGCCAGGGTGATGCAGCCGACCGCGAGCGCGCCAAGTCGCTGTACTCGGAAATTGTTCACGACGCGCGCCACTGGCCGCGTCACGCCCGCGAGCACAATCGCGAATGGCTCCAGCGCGCGCAGGTCGCGCTGGGCCAATGATCCGCGCCTTGAGCGCGTTGTATTCCTCCATGACGCTTTTGAAACGCAAATCTATCGAGGCCGTGGCCTCACGCCGCCCCGCGCGCGGCGAACGTGAAACCTCGCGCAGGAAGCTGTCCGGCGACGCCGTCGATGTCGACAATGCCGGCGAGAAGCGCATGACGCCGCGCTTCGCGCCAGTGACGTTCTCGGAAATGGATGGCGTGCGCTATCTCCATTTCGGCACCGAGTGGGTGCAGGGCGCGATGCGCCTGCGCAAGCCCGATGCGATCGAGCTCGAGTACGCCCAGCAGATGATGGCGTGGCTGCTGTTCCTGTCGCCGTCGGCTGCGGATTTCCACGTGGCGCAGCTGGGCCTGGGCGCTGCCGCGCTGACCAAGTTCTGCCATCGCCAGTTCGCGCGCGCGAAGGTGACGGCGGTCGAGTTGAATCCCGCCGTGATCGTGGCCGGCCGCAGCATGTTCGGTCTGCGCGAGGACGATGCGCGTCTGACCGTGCGCGAGCAGGACGCATGGGACTTCGTGATGGATGGCGCGCAGACAGCGTCGATCGACGCATTGCAAGTCGACCTGTACGACGCCACCGCGCGTGGCCCGGTCCTCGACACCACGGCGTTCTATCGTGCCTGCCGTCGCGTGCTCAAGGCGCCTGGCGTGATGACGATCAACCTGTTCGGAGACCACGAGAGTTTCCCGAAGAATATCGTGCGTATTTGCGATGCGTTTGACAATCGCGTGCTGGTGTTCCCCGAGGTGCATGACGGCAACGTCATCGCGCTGGCATTCAACGGGCCGGCGATCGACGTGTCTTGGGAAACGCTGGAGGCGAGGGCGGAAGTGGTGGAGTCCACCACGAAGCTGCCGGCGAAGGACTGGGTGAAGAAGCTGCGCGCGGCGAATGCGCGGCAGGAAGAACGGCTGGTGATCTGAAGTCGCGCTTTTTCTCCCCCTCCCACCCGGTGGGAGAGGGGAGTCAGGCCACCATCATTCCTTATGGAAGAACTGCGCGAGCGACCACTCGTCGGTGCGCGCCTCATAGCGCAGGCCCTTGCGCATCGCCCACATCGCCAGTTGGCTGTGCGACGGGATGATCGCGTGGTCGGCCAGCGCGAACCTGGCCGCCGCGCGGGCATTCTCCTCGCGGGCCTTGTCGCTGGAGATCGTCGTCAGCGATTTCTCGATCAGTTGATCGAGCTGCGGATTGCTGTACTTGCCCCAGTTCCACGTGCCGTAGCCGGTCTTCGGGTTTGGAGTACCCGTGATCGAGCGCAGCGCCACGTCGGCAGCGGCCGATCCCCAGCCTAGCATCTCGAATGCAAAGTCCCCCTGGCGCGCGCGCGTGAAGTACGTGGCCACGGGCAGCGTCTCAACCTTGGTCTGGATGCCGATACGCGTCAGCATCCCGGCCGTGGCCTGCGCCACCTGGGCGTCATTCAGATAGCGATTGTTCGTGGCGTGCAGCGTCAGGCCGAAACCGTCCGGATATCCTGCGGCGGCCAGCAGCTTCTTCGCGCCTTCCACGTCATAGGCGTCCGGCTTGGTGCCAGGATGGCCAAAGATCTGCGGCGAGACGATCGACGAGGCCGGCACCGCCAGGCCTTCCATGATGCGGCTGACGATGGCGTCGCGGTTGAGGGCCTTGCTGATCGCCGCGCGCACGCGCGCATCCTTGAACGGATTCTTGCCGAGCGGCTTGCCTGCCTTGTCTGTGACGAACGGCGGGTTGTCGCGTGACTGGTCCATCTGCCAGAAGATCGTGCGCCACGACACGGTCTGCTCGATCTTGAATTTCGGGTTCTGCTTGAGCTTCGCCACGTCGGCGGATGGC
Source organism: Cupriavidus sp. HY129 (assembly GCF_059492215.1). Taxonomy (NCBI): domain Bacteria; kingdom Pseudomonadati; phylum Pseudomonadota; class Betaproteobacteria; order Burkholderiales; family Burkholderiaceae; genus Cupriavidus; species Cupriavidus sp. HY129. The sequence continues at coordinate 2,479,711 of NZ_CP083254.1, read as the reverse complement.
ACGCTTTCGATCACATCCACATCGCCGGCCAGCAGGGCGGCCGAGCGCGCGCCGTTGTCGGTCAGGATCCGGAAGATTGCGCGGTCCCATTCGGGCTTTGGCCCCCAGTAGTCGGGATTCTTCGCCATCACGATTTCCTGGCCGCGCGCGAAGCGCACGAACTTGAACGGACCCGTGCCGATCATCGCCTTGCCTGAATCGAAATCGGCCTGGGTCAGGTTCGCGGCGATCTTCTTCGGCATGATCGGCACGCTGTTCAGATCGTTGGCCAGGTTCGCATAGTTCGGCACGCTCATGGTCAGGCGCACGGTCAGCGGGTCGGGCGTGTCGATGCGGGCGATCGGCTTGGTGTAGCTGGTGAACGACCCCGGCGCGTTAGTCAGCTTCTCGGGCCGCTCCAGTGACGCCTTGACGTCCTCGCTCGTGAACGGCGAGCCGTCATGCCATTTCACGTTCGGGCGGAGCTTGATCTCCCACGTGATCGCGTTGAGCGGCTTCCACGACAGCGCGAGGCCGGGAATGTAGCGCGCGTTCTTGTCCATGAACACCAGCGACTCGAAGATATGGAGTGCGATGGCGTTGTTCGGGCCCGAGTTGTTCCAGTGCGGGTCCATGGACGTCACGTCGGCGGCCAGGCCGATGCGCAGGTCTTCGGCATGAGCCGCCTGGGCGGGCAACAGCGTGAGCGCGGTGGCGCTCAACGCAATCGAAAGGGATGCTTGCAGCAGCGTGCGGCGGATCATCGGTGGGCTCCTCGTACGGTGTTCGGCCATATTGTGCCGGTAACTATACATCGTTGCAGACCCAGTACAATCGCGGCCATGTTTGCCAATTCCCGCACGATTTCGTCGGCACAGTCCGATATCCATGAGCATCTGGCCACGCTGGTGGAGCGTCATCTGGCCGAGCCATTCCGCAAGCCGATTGGCGCGCCGAGCCAGCACGCGTTCGATGCGGCCATCGACGCGTGGCAGCGGGCGGGTAGCGCGCCGCTGATTCTCGATGCGGGCTGCGGTGTCGGGGAAAGCACGTTGCGTCTCGCCACGGCATTTCCGGATCACTATGTCATCGGTGTGGATCAATCGGAAAAGCGCCTGACGGCCGGCAAGGACTGGTGGGATGCACCCCTGCCCGAGAATTTCCATTGGGCACGCGCGGATCTGGTCGATTTCTGGCGGTTGGTGCAGAGCGCCGGTGTGCGGGTCACGCGGCACTATGTGCTGTATCCGAACCCGTGGCCCAAGATTGGCCATTTGAGCCGGCGCTGGCATGGGCACGCCGTATTTCCCGCGCTGGCGGCGTGCGGTGACTATCTCGAATGCCGCAGCAACTGGAAGATCTACATCGACGAGTTCTCGGCCGCGCTGACGATGGTGGGGCGCCCGGCGCAAACCGAATCGTGGCAGCCGGAGGCGCCGATGACGCCGTTCGAACGCAAGTACGCGGCGTCAGGGCATGGCTTGTGGCGCTGCGTGAGTGTTCGATGAGTGTTCGATGAGCGTCGGATGAAATGAAAAACCCGCCAGATCTGGCGGGTTTTTCATTTTCGGACTGCGCGGTCAGTGGAACAGCGGCTGTTGCGTCGGCGCGTCCTCGGGCAGTTCCGCGTGGACGATTTCGCCGGAGCGGTCCGCGTAGAGCGGGGTGCCGCAATCCTCGCAATACTCGGGATCGAACAGCGCCGCATGGCGGAAGATGTCCTCGACACCGGCGTTGCGCAGCTCCTCGCAGATCTGCTCGACCGGATTGCCCTTTTCCTCGGCATCGGCCTCGCCAGCTTCGCGGCCATAGACAGGCCAGACGATGCCGTAGATCACTTCCTTCTCGCCACGCATCGTGAAGCCGACGCGATATTCCTCAACCACTTCCTCGCCGAACCCGGCCACCACGGCGGCCAGTTGGCCGGCCGGCACATCGAGCGTGCCGCACAGGTAGTTCACGGCGGCGCGCACGGTCAGCGGACGGATGCTCTTGTCCGATTCGCGGCAGGACAGGAAGAAGGCATCCGGCAGCAGCAGTTCGAACTCGCAGCCGGGCAGCAGGAGCGCGACGGTCGGCTGCACCTGCTGGCGCCACTGTTCGAGGCACACCGAACGCTCGGCGTGGTGCTCCTTGGCATCTTCCTGCCAGCGGAACAGCGCGCCTTCGTGCGGGGCCACCACCACGGCCAGCAGGTAGCGCGGATCGGCCAGGATCGGCGCGGTTTCGGGCAGATCACGCAGGTCCACCTTCGGCATGGTCCCGGCCAGTGCGGCAGTAGCCAGCTTGTGGGTCAGGGCGAAGGTGTCGCTATGGCTGCGCGGCAGTTGGTCGATGCTGTAGAGGTACGGCGACAGCGCCACCTTGGTGCCGGTGGCCAGCACATGCGCCTGCAGATGCACGGCCAGCGTCTGGGCCAGTTCCGGCTTCAGCGCGCCCGATGGAATCGCGTAGCGTGTATGGGCCAGGATCGGTGCCGCGATCAGCAGCACATCCAGCTTGGCGCCGTCGACTTCGATGGTGGCCGATTCGGCCAGGGTTTCGGCCTGTTCGGCCAGCACGTCGGACGCATCGGCGTTGTGCTTGAACAGGTGTTCGAGCGCGGCGTCGAGCGCGGTCTGGCTGCCGTTTTTCAGCAGGCGATGGAGCCGCTGCGACAGCCGACGCTCCCAATACCCGTCCTCCATGCGGCTGCCCGATGCATCCAGGGCGAGCGCGTCGGCCACCAGCCGTTCGGCGTCAGGAGAGAGTCTGGCGGAAGACTTGGGGCGAAAACCTGCCATATATGTAGAGAACGTCCGTTTTTCGTAAAACGGTATTCTACTCGTTGCGCAGGCGGGTGCAGTCCTCGCGAACCCTCAATCAGGCTGTTGTTTGCATTGTTGGATTACTTTTGAGCCGCCGGTGCGTGCGATTCGGTGCTGTGCGACTCGCCAGCCATCGAAACCTCGCCGCCGCCCTTGGTCAGCAAGTACAGGCAGGCGCCCGCCACGACTACAAAAGCGATCAGAATCTTCACCATGTGATGTCTCCGTCTTTGTCTTGGTATAAGTCACGCTGAATCCGTGTGGGGCGAGTCTGGCAGTGCAGGCTTGCGCAAAACTTACGCGACGGGGTGGGGATTACCCGCAAAAACAAAACCGCCGCCCCGCTTTGCAAGCCGGGACGGCGGTTTCGGTCAGCGGCTGGCGAATCAGGCGGCCAGCAGTTGACGCAGCACGAACGGCAGGATGCCGCCGTGGTTGTAGTAGTCGACCTCGATCGGCGTGTCGATGCGGAGCAGCACCGGTACGCGTTGCGTGTCGCCGTTGGCGCGGTGGATGACCAGCGTCACGTCCTGCTGCGGCTTCAGGTCGCCTTCGATGCCTTCCACGTCGAAGGTTTCGTTGCCGACGATGCCGAGCGACTGCACGCTGTCGTTGCCCTTGAACTGCAGCGGCAGCACGCCCATGCCCACCAGGTTCGAACGGTGGATACGCTCGAAGCTGCGTGCGATCACGGCCTTCACGCCCAGCAGCTGGGTGCCCTTGGCCGCCCAGTCGCGCGACGAGCCGGTGCCGTACTCTTCGCCACCGAACACCACTGTGGGCGTGCCTTCGGCAATGTACTTCATCGCGGCGTCATAGATCGACAATTCCTCACCGGTGGGCTGGTGCAGCGTGATGCCGCCTTCCACGCGGGAGCCGTCGGCCTTGACCGGGATCATCAGGTTCTTGATGCGGACGTTGGCGAACGTGCCGCGCATCATCACCTCATGGTTGCCGCGGCGCGAGCCGTAGCTGTTGAAGTCGGCCTTGAGCACGCCATGCGACAGCAGGTACTTGCCGGCAGGTGAGGTGTCCTTGATCGAACCGGCCGGGGAGATATGGTCGGTCGTCACGGAGTCGCCGAACACGCCCAGCGCGCGGGCGCCACGGACGGTCACGGCTTCGCCGGTCGGCTCGAGCGCGAAGTCCTGGAAGAACGGCGGCTCGGCGATGTAGGTCGACTTCGGCCAGTCGTAGACCTGGCCCTTCGTGCCCTTGATTGCCGCCCACAGCTTGCTCGGCTTCCTGACCTGCTCGTAGTTGCCCTTGAACGTCTTGGCGTCCATCGCGTACTTCAGCAGCGCATGGATTTCTTCCGACGTCGGCCAGATGTCGCCCAGCCAGATGTCCTTGCCACCCTTGCCCTTGCCCACTGGCTCGGTCATCAGGTCGCGCGTGACGTTGCCGGCGATGGCATAAGCCACCACCAGCGGCGGCGATGCCAGGAAGTTGGCGCGGATGTTCGGGTGGATCCGAGCTTCGAAGTTGCGGTTGCCCGACAGTACGGCGGCGGCCACGATGTCGTTCTGCACGATCGTGTCGTTGAGCGCCTGGGTCAGGTCGCCGGCGTTACCGATGCAGGTGGTGCAGCCGTACGCGGTGACGCCGAAGCCGAGCTTGTCCAGGTACGGCAGCAGGCCGGCGGCCTTCAGGTATTCCGTGACCACGCGGCTGCCAGGGGCCAGCGACGTCTTGATGTGCGGCGCGACCTTCAGGCCAGCTTCCACGGCCTTCTTGGCCAGCAGACCGGCGGCCAGCAGCACGCTGGGGTTCGACGTGTTCGTGCACGACGTGATCGCGGCAATCAGCACATCGCCGTTGTGCACCTTCACGCCGTCGGCGTTCGTGTACTCGCGGTCCAGGTCTGCGACGTCCTTGTTGAAACCGTTCTCGGCCACTGGCTTGGCAAACAGCGACTTGAACGTTTCCTTGACGTGGCCAATCTCGATACGGTCCTGCGGGCGCTTCGGGCCGGCCAGTGACGGGGCCACGGCGCCCAGGTCCAGCGTCAACGTCTTGCTGTAGTCGATCTCGCCAGCGCGCGGAACGCCGAACATTTTCTGGGCGCGGAAGTAGCCCTCGAACGCGGCGATTTCCTCGTCGGTGCGGCCCGTGCCACGGAAATAGTCGATCGTCTTCTCGTCGACCGGGAAGAAGCCCATCGTCGCGCCGTACTCGGGCGCCATGTTGCCGATCGTGGCGCGGTCCGGCGTGGTCAGGCTGGCCGTGCCTTCGCCGAAGAATTCCACGAACTTGCCGACGACCTTTTCGCGACGCAGCATCTCGGTGATGGTCAGCACCAGATCGGTGGCCGTTACGCCTTCGCGCAGTCGGCCCTTCAGTTCCACGCCCACCACGTCCGGGGTCAGGAAGTAGACCGGCTGGCCCAGCATGCCGGCTTCGGCCTCGATACCTCCCACGCCCCAGCCGACTACGCCAATGCCGTTAATCATCGTGGTGTGGGAATCGGTGCCGACGAGGGTGTCCGGATAATAGACGCCATCCTTCTTGTGCACGCCGCGCGCCAGATATTCCAGGTTGACCTGGTGCACGATGCCGAAGCCGGGCTGCACCACGCCAAAGGTGTCGAATGCCTGCATCCCCCACTTCATGAACTGGTAGCGCTCGTTATTGCGCTTGAATTCCAGTTGCATGTTCAGGTCCAGGGCGTTCTTTTCGCGGAAGTGGTCGATCTGCACCGAGTGATCGACCACCAGGTCCACGGGAACCAGCGGCTCGATCTTCTTCGGGTTCTTGCCCATCTTCTCGGCCACGTTGCGCATGGCAGCCAGGTCGGCCAGCAGCGGCACGCCCGTGAAGTCCTGCAGCACCACGCGGGCCACGACGAACGGGATTTCATCCACGCGCTCGGCGTTCGGCTTCCAGTTGGCCAGTTGGCGGACGTGTTCCTCGGTCACCTTCTTGCCGTCGCAGTTGCGCAGCACGGATTCCAGGACCACACGAATCGACACCGGCAGGCGTTCGATCTTCACGCCCAGGGCCTTGCCCAGCTGGGGCAGGGAATAGTACTGGCCGCGGCCGCCAGTGCCGAGCTTGAATTCTTTCAGGGTGTTATTGAGATTGTGGGGCATTGCCTGACTCCAATCGAAGGGTGACGCGGGACGCTTCTGAACATTCTTATTCTTAAGACCCCGGTGCGCGATTGGGTTCCGCCGCCATGCAAGCGGCGCGGCCGGCGGGACCGGACGCGCACCGTTACCACGACTCGGCCTGACCCCGAGCGGGTCAGGCAAAGGTAAAACAGGACTTTACTGCGGAATTATTGCTTCGGTGCGGATTGTGCGGATGCGGGTTGCGCATCTGCCGGCTGGGCCGGTTGCGACGGAGCCACCAGCAGCGGCGTGGCCACCGGGGCGCGCAGCGCGCCGGCAACGGTCGGCGCGGAGCCGCCGGCCTGCATGTCTGCCGTCTGGCATTCGTCCGCCAGGCGCTGACCGAGGTTCCGGTTGAACAGCATGGCCTTGCTCGGGATCACCACCAGATCCATGCCGGTGCGTTGGTCGAAGTAGCGGTCGGCGCCGGTCACGGTGTTCTGGCGCGGCAGGCGGTAGACCTTGCCTTCCCAGTTCACGCCGATCACCTCGTCACGCTGCATGTTGCCGGTGATGTAGAGCGCATGGCCCAGTTCGCATTGCCACTTTTCGCCGGCCGGCGCTTCAACCGGGGCGGCTGCCTCGGTCTTCTTGGTGGTCTTCTTCGAGGCCGTCTTCTTGGTAGCGGCCGGTTTCTTGGCCGGTTCCTGGGCCAGCGCGGCGCCGGCGGATGTCAGGGTCAGGGCGCCAAGGCAGGCGGCCAGCACGATGTGTTTCATTGTGTCTTCCTTCCGGTTTTCTGAATAATCAAAAACGGCTGTTAGTCGTACGGTCCGCTGGGGAGCGCCGGGGGGCGCTCCGGCTACAACTTTCCGCCGCTATTCTCTACGATTTGCCCCACGGGGCGAAGCCCGTCGGTCATTGGTTACACAATTGTCCGCGGACGGTTTGTCATCGGCCACTTCAGGGCAAAAATGAGCAGTCCGCGTTTCGGACTGGTGTCAGTCGAAGAACAACTCCGTCACCGGCGAGGGCAGTTTCGTGCCAGTGGCATGGGCACGCTGCAGCAGCGACCAGTAATAGCGATAGCTTGCGCGGTCATGGAGTTGGCCGTCGTGGCGGATCGGCGCCCAGTTGTTCTCGTGCGCCGCGAGCAGGATCTGGCTTGCCGCGCCGATCTCGCTGTTCCCGGGGCGGAAGGCCGACACAATCGGTTCGATCTGGCCCGGATGAATGCTCCATTTACGCAGATAGCCGAATTCGGCGCGCGCCCGGTATGCGTCGTCGCCCGAGCGTTGGGGGTTCTGCACATCGGTGCTGACATTGTGTGACGGCACTTTGCCATGGCGGTGGCAGGCTGCCGAAATCTCGAGCATGGCCCGGCGGATCAGCGGATGCTCGAACTGCTCCGGCGAGCGCATGGCCTCGCCCGGAATCGCGCCGTGGTGCGCCGAGACAAAATCCATCAGGCCGAAGCTCAGGCACTCCACCTGTACGAGCGAGGCGATGTCGAAGACTTGCTCGAGCGCCGAATGTGTCTCAATCAGCACGTGTATCGGGATGTGGCGGGCAATGCCGGACGCGCGCGCCACCTGGTTCACGTGATCGGTCACGCGGGCCACTTCCACCACGTCGGTCACTTTCGGGACCACTACATAGGCCAGTCGGGCGCCGGCTGTCCTCACCAGGATGTCGACGTCCTCGCGCCAGCCCGGGTGCGCCGGGTCGTGGATGCGCACGCCCACGCGGTTGTGCGCATTTTCGGCACTGTTGATCAGTTGCGCGCACAGCGTGGCGTGCTGGCGTTCGAGCCCGACCGCTGCGCCGTCCTCGCAGTCGAACGTGATATCAAACACTGGCCCGAGCGCTTGCTGCAGGGCAAGCGATTTGCGCATGAGCTTTTCGCTACCGGCATAGTGGTCACACACCGGCAGTTGCACCGGAATGGCTTCGCCCTGAAACAAGACCTCGGATGGATGCACGTTAAATACGGAGAAAATGTAGGGTTATTCAAAAATGGGATTTACGCGCCCAAAAGAAAAACCGGGGTCCGCGCCGATTTTCGAGAATCGATGCGGAACCCCGGTCTTTCATGAGCGGGTGGCTCGCGGAGGATCAGCCCAGCAGGTGTTGCACGCCGGCACGCTCTTCTTCCAGTTCCTTGAGCGTGATGTTGATCTTCTCCTGGCTGTACGCGTCAATTTCCAGACCCTTGACGATTTCGTACTTGCCGTTGGCCGTGGTGACCGGGTAGCCGAACATCACATCGTTCGGAATGCCGTATTCACCGTTCGACGGGATGCCCATCGTAACGACCTTGCCGTTCGAGCCCAGCACCCAGTCGTGCACGTGGTCGATGGCGGCGTTGGCAGCCGAAGCGGCCGACGACAGTCCACGGGCCTCGATGATGGCGGCGCCGCGCTTGCCAACGGTCGGCAGGAACACGTCGTTGTTCCACACCGGATCGTTGATCATGTCCTTGACGCTTTTGCCGTCGACGGTGGCGTAGCGGTAGTCGGCGTACATCGTCGGGCTGTGGTTGCCCCAGACGAACATCTTCTCGATCGACGACACCGGCTTGCCGGTCTTGGCGGCGATTTGCGACAGGGCACGGTTGTGGTCCAGGCGCAGCATGGCGGTGAAGTTCTCGCGCTTCAGGTTCGGCGCCGACTTCATGGCGATGTAGGCGTTGGTGTTGGCCGGGTTGCCGACCACCAGCACCTTGACGTCGCGGCTGGCCACTTCGTCCAGGGCCTTGCCTTGCACCGTGAAGATCTGGGCGTTGGCTTCGAGCAGGTCCTTGCGTTCCATGCCCTTGCTACGCGGACGCGCGCCCACCAGCAGGGCAACGTCGGCATCCTTGAAGGCGACCTTGGGGTCGTCGGTAATGACCACGCCGGCCAGCAGCGGGAACGCGCAGTCTTCCAGTTCCATCACCACGCCCTTGACGGCGGCCTGGGCTTGCGGGAGATCGAGCAGTTGGAGGATGACCGGCTGGTCTTTGCCGAGCATGTCGCCGTTGGCGATGCGGAACAGCAGGGAATAGCCGATCTGGCCAGCGGCGCCGGTGACTGCGACGCGCATTGGGGCTTTAGCCATGAGTAAGTCTCCAAACGAAAAGAGGGGGTAACCGGTCGGTGGCGCTTGGGTCTCCAGGGTATGGAGCGGCCCGGCGCGTCACCGGGTGCTGGTCGCGTGTCGCCACGAAGGCAGGCGGGCGTCCGCCGCGGAACCCGCGGGCATTCGCGCGTGACCGGGCAACGAGAGTGCGCTTCCGGCCAGGTGCAGGCGTCGTGGGCGACAAGGCGTAAGTCTACTACTGCTGAGTGGTGCGTCGCATCCCGCAAAGGGGTATTCGGGAGCAACGGCACGGACCTGCGCGAGTGTAGGGTGAGCCCTGATTGATGTCAATTCATATGTCTTATATAAGACATAAGACATTTCATAGCGTGCTGGACGTGATTCTCGCTTTTGTGGTTGAATCCGGGCTATGTCATCCCTGCCTACGTCCCTGCCCGCAGCCGCCGCCAATGGCGCGCCGGAATCGGGCGCCCCCCAAAGCGGCGCCGGGACGCAGCCGTCCACGAACGCGCCGGGCGCTGCAGTCGCCCCCGCGACGGCCGCGCCGTCGCCGACTTTCAGCCCACTTTACCAGCAGATCAAGGCCCTGATCATGCAAAGCCTGCAGACGGGCGAGTGGAAGCCGGGCGAAATGATTCCGAGCGAGATGGATCTGGCTGCCCGCTACAAGGTGAGCCAAGGCACCGTGCGCAAGGCCATCGACGAACTGGCCGCCGAGAATCTGGTGGCGCGTCGTCAGGGCAAGGGCACGTTCGTGACTACCCATTATGAGGACGTGGTTAAATTCCGCTTCCTCCGTCTGGTACCCGACGAGGGCGAACCCCATTACGGCTCCAGCCGCGTGCTCGAATGCAAGCGGTTGCGTGCGCCTGCCGAGATCGCCCGCCTGCTAGATATTCGCACTGGCGATAGCGTGGTGCAGATCCGCCGCGTGCTGACTTTCTCGAATGAAGCCACGGTGCTGGACGAGATCTGGCTGCTGGGCGCCAACTTCAAGGGCCTGACGGCCGAAAAGCTCAACGAGTGGAAGGGCCCGATGTACGCGCTCTTCGAGGGCGAGTTCGGCACGCGGATGATCCGCGCCACGGAGAAGATCCGTGCGGTGGTTGCCGATGATACGGCGGCGGAATTGCTGTCGGTGGCACCGGGCTCACCGCTGCTATCGGTGGAGCGTGTTTCATTCACATATGGTGACCGCCCGGTGGAAGTCCGCCGCGGTCTGTATGTCACGACGCGGCACTATTACCAAAACGACTTGAGTTAATGCGCGATGGCGATGGGAGAGCGGTCCAGGGCGTCGATTATTGTGGCGCGTGTATGGGACCTGCTTCAACCATTGTCGAGCGTGAATGGAATGGCCAGATTTTTCCCGCCTGAAACGGTACAAACACTGTCGCGTGCGATTGTCGGGCACGCCGTGTTGGTGCGCGATAGGCGAAAATTATTGGTGCGCCGCGCAACAAAGGCGCTAAAATCATCTGGATTTGCTCCACTGCATTCATTTGCATCCAGTGTCACCCACACGCTTGATGCAATCCGGTGCAGCCACGGTACCCGCTGTGGCGCGCCAATGCAATTGGGAGCAATGGCAGTGTCGTACTTTTGCTGTTTTCTTTTCACCGCAAATGGGGTCTCGCATGGCTGAAGCCGTCAAACAAGCCAGGCCGGAGTTCCGGAACATCGGTATCGCGCAAATCTCGCGCTATCGGTTGCCCTGGGCCGGCAAGGTATCCATCCTGCATCGCGTAAGCGGCGCAATGATGTTCCTCCTCCTTCCTTTCGTTCTGTACCTGTTTGAGCAGAGCGTCACCTCCGAACTGAGCTTCGCCAAGTTCTCGGCCCTGCTGTCCAACGGCTTCATCAAAGTTGTGATCCTGGCCCTGATCTGGGGTTACCTGCATCACTTCTGTGCCGGCATCCGATTCCTGCTGCTCGATGTGCACGTTGGCGTAACCAAGCCCGCCTCGGCCAAGTCGGCTGTCACGGTGCTGGTGGTCAGCCTGCTGCTCACCCTGATCTTCGGTCTGAAGCTGTTCGGTCTGTTCTGAGGAGAATCAAGGTGGCAAACAATAATATTGGTCCCAAGCGCCTGGTTGTCGGCGCGCACTACGGTCTGAAAGACTGGCTCGCGCAACGCGTTACCGCGGTCATCATGGTGGTGTTCACCGTGGTGCTCGCAGCTGTGTATCTCGCCTTCGGCAACCCTTCGTACGAAGGCTGGTCGGGTCTCTTCGCCAATCAGTGGATGAAGATCCTGACGTTCCTGACCATCCTGTCCCTGCTGTTCCATGCGTGGATCGGCGTGCGCGATATCTGGATGGACTACGTGAAGCCGATGGCCGTGCGCCTCGTGCTGCAAGTTCTAACGATTCTGTGGCTCGTCGGTTGCGCGGGCTACGCTGCTCAGATTCTCTGGAGGGTGTAATAAATGGTCGCAGTCAAGACTGGATTGCCGCGTCGCAAATTTGACGTGGTCATCGTCGGGGCGGGCGGCGCCGGGATGCGCGCATCCCTCCAGCTCGCGGAAGCCGGCCTGAACGTGGCCGTGCTGTCGAAGGTTTTCCCGACGCGCTCGCACACCGTGGCGGCGCAGGGCGGTATCGGTGCTTCGCTCGGCAACATGAGCGAAGACAACTGGCACTATCACTTCTACGACACCATCAAGGGCTCGGACTGGCTGGGCGACCAGGACGCCATCGAGTTCATGTGCCGTGAAGCACCGAAGGTCGTGTACGAACTCGAACACTTCGGCATGCCGTTCGACCGTAACGCCGATGGCACGATTTACCAGCGTCCGTTCGGCGGCCACACCGCCAACTACGGCGAAAAGCCGGTGCAACGCGCTTGCGCGGCCGCTGACCGTACCGGTCACGCGCTGCTGCACACGCTGTACCAGCGCAACGTTCGCGCCAAGACCCACTTCTTCGTCGAATGGATGGCGCTGGACCTGATCCGCGACGAGGACGGCGACGTGCTGGGCGTGACCGCGCTGGAAATGGAAACCGGCGAAGTCTATATCCTCGAAGCCAAGACCACGTTGTTCGCGACCGGCGGTGCCGGCCGTATCTACGCGGCTTCCACCAACGCCTTCATCAACACCGGTGATGGCCTGGGCATGGCGGCACGTGCCGGCGTCCCGCTGGAAGACATGGAGTTCTGGCAGTTCCACCCGACCGGCGTGGCCGGCGCGGGCGTGCTGATCACGGAAGGCGTGCGCGGCGAGGGCGGTATCCTGCGTAACAAGGATGGCGAGCGCTTCATGGAGCGCTATGCCCCGACGCTGAAGGATCTGGCTCCGCGTGACTTCGTGTCGCGTTCGATGGACCAGGAAATCAAGGAAGGCCGCGGCTGCGGTCCGAACGGCGACTACGTGTTGCTCGACCTGACGCACGTCGGCGCCGAGACGATCATGAAGCGTCTGCCGTCGATCCGCGAAATCGGCATGAAGTTCGCCAACGTCGACGCGATCAAGGAACCGATCCCCGTGGTGCCGACCATCCACTACCAGATGGGTGGCATTCCGACGAACTTCCACGGTCAGGTCGTGGTGCCGAAGAACGGCAACCCGAACGAAGTGGTCAACGGCTTCTACGCCATCGGCGAATGCTCGTGCGTGTCGGTGCACGGCGCCAACCGCCTGGGCACGAACTCGCTGCTCGACCTCGTGGTGTTCGGCCGTGCGGCCGGTAACCACATCGTCGCCAACGCGATGAAGCAGAAGGAACACAAGCCGCTGCCGGCAGATGCCGCCGACCGCGCCATGGCCCGTCTGGCCAAGCTGCAGGGCACGACCTCGGGTGAATACACCCAGGACGTGGCCAACGATATCCGCCGCAACATGCAATCGCACGCCGGCGTGTTCCGTACGCAGAAGCTGATGGACGAAGGCGTCGAGCGCATCCTGGAAGTGGCCGAGCGCGCCAACAACATCCACCTGAAGGACAAGTCGAAGGTCTTTAACACCGCGCTGGTGGAAGCCCTGGAAGTGTCGAACCTGGTGGAAGTTGCCAAGGCAACGATGATATCGGCCGCAGCCCGCAAGGAATCGCGTGGCGCCCACGCCCATAGCGACTTCCCGAATCGCGACGACGAGAACTGGCTCAAGCACACGCTGTTCTACAGCGAAGGCAACCGCCTCGACTACAAGCCGGTGAAGATGCAACCGCTGTCGGTGGAATCGGTTCCGCCGAAGGCCCGTACGTTCTGATACCCGCGTCGTAGAGAAAACAGGACCCACAGAAATGAAGCGTATTTTCGAAGTCTACCGCTACGATCCGGACAAGGACGCCGCGCCCCGCATGCAGACCTACGAGGTGGAACTCGACGGTCACGAGCGCATGCTGCTGGACGCGCTGGTCAAGCTGAAGAAGCTCGATGAGACGATCTCGTTCCGTCGCTCGTGCCGTGAAGGCGTGTGCGGCTCGGACGCGATGAACATCAACGGCAAGAACGGCCTGGCCTGCCTGACGAACATGCGCGAGCTGCCGGACCGCATCGTGCTGCGTCCGCTGCCCGGCCTGCCCGTGGTGCGCGACCTGATCGTCGACATGACGAACTTCTTCAAGCAGTACAACTCGATCAAGCCGTTCCTGATCAACGACGAGCCGCCGCCCGAGAAGGAGCGTCTGCAATCGCCGCAGGAACGTGACGAGCTGGACGGCCTGTACGAGTGCATCTTGTGCGCAAGCTGCTCGACGTCGTGCCCGTCGTTCTGGTGGAACCCGGACAAGTTCGTTGGCCCGGCCGGTCTGCTGCAGGCCTACCGCTTTATCGCGGACAGCCGTGACCAGGCCACCAGCGAGCGGCTGGACAACCTGAACGACCCGTACCGTCTGTTCCGTTGCCATAGCATCATGAACTGCGTCGATGTGTGCCCGAAGGGCCTCAACCCGACGAAGGCGATTGGCAAGATCAAGGAATTGATGGTTCGCCGCGCTGTTTAATCCGCCGGTATAAACTGCCTTGTGCGTACCGGGCGGAATCCGTACGAACACAGACAGTCTGTAGTTGAAGTAAGCGGCGCGTCAGCCCGATGCGGTATCAATCGGGTGGCGCGCCGATCGCAAGAAGGCTGACCATGAGTCTTTCCACCACTTTCTCCCATCAGGCCGATCCGCACAAACGTGCCCGTCTACGCTGGCGCGCCCGCCGCGGCCTTCTGGAGAACGACATCATCGTCGAACGTTTTTTCAACCGTTACGAGGAGAGCCTGTCCGACGAGGACGTGGCATCGCTGAGCGAGCTGTTCGAGCTTGGCGACAACGAGTTGATGGACCTGCTGCTTGCCCGCAAGGAGCTGGACGGTGAGCTCGACACGCCCCCGATGCAACGGGTTGTAAGCCTGCTGCGTTCGGTCTGAGTTTGGTCAACACTATTATTCACAGTATTTGAAGGAACCGACATGACGCCGTCCGATGTGAAAGCCACGCTATCGTTTTCCGATGGTTCCCCCAGCGTTGAGCTGCCGATCTACAAGGGCACCGTTGGCCCGGATGTGATCGACATTCGCAAGCTGTACGGACAAACCGGCAAGTTCACCTATGACCCGGGGTTCATGTCGACCGCTTCGTGCAACTCCAAGATCACCTATATCGATGGTGACAAGGGTGAACTGCTGTACCGTGGCTACCCGATCGAGCAACTGGCACAGAAGTGCGATCACCTCGAGACCTGCTACCTGCTGCTGAAGGGCGAGCTGCCCAACGCCAAGCAGAAGGAAGAGTTTGTGAACTCGGTGATGAACCACACGATGGTCCACGAGCAGCTCCAGTTCTTCCTGCGCGGCTTCCGCCGTGACGCGCACCCGATGGCCGTCCTGACGGGCCTGGTTGGCGCGATGAGCGCGTTCTACCACGACGCGATGGACATCGATGATCCGCATCAGCGCGAGATCTCGGCCATCCGCCTGATCGCCAAGATGCCGACCCTGGTCGCCATGGCGTACAAGTACACCATGGGTCAGCCGTACATCTACCCGCAGAACGACCTGTCCTACTCGGGCAACTTCATGCGCATGATGTTCGCCACGCCGTGCGCCCCGTACACCGTGAATCCGGTGCTCGAGCGCGCGCTGGACCGCATCTTCATCCTGCACGCCGACCACGAGCAGAACGCGTCGACCTCGACCGTGCGTCTGGCAGGTTCGTCGGGCACGAACCCGTTCGCAGCCATCGCCGCTGGCGTGGCCTGCCTGTGGGGTCCGGCTCACGGCGGCGCGAACGAAGCCGCGCTGAAGATGCTGGAAGAAATCGGCAGCGTCGACAACATCGGCGAGTTCATCAAGCAGGTCAAGGACAAGAACTCGGGCGTGCGCCTGATGGGCTTTGGCCACCGCGTGTACAAGAACTACGACCCGCGCGCCAAGCTGATGCGCGAGACCTGCTACGAAGTGCTGAACGAACTGGGCCTGCACAACGACCCGCTGTTCAAGCTGGCCATGGAGCTCGAGAAGATCGCGCTGGAAGACGAGTACTTCGTCAGCCGCAAGCTGTACCCGAACGTGGACTTCTACTCGGGTATCGTGCAGCGCGCGCTGGGCATCCCGACCTCGCTGTTCACCTGCATCTTCGCCCTGGCACGCACGCCGGGCTGGATCTCGCAGTGGGAAGAGATGATCACCGATCCGGAATACAAGATCGGTCGTCCGCGCCAGCTATTCAACGGCGCCGCCGCACGCGAAGTGCCGGATCTGGCCAAGCGCTGATCTGGTTGCTGTCACGCAAGATGAAGAACGCCCCGGTCCGCCGGGGCGTTTTTTTTTTGCCTTGCGTGTTGCGCTGCACTGCAGAGAGCGGGGCAGCGCGGCGGTCAAGCCTGAGGCTGGCGCCGATCATTGACTCGCGCGATCTCATGTCCTTGTAGGGGGCTAGCCCTGCGGTTGCCATAGGTGGCCCAATGCAACCGGCGCGCCACAGATGCCGCTGTGCACAATTGTTGTGAAATCAGCTTTTGGCGGCGAATCCTGCCGTCGGCGGGTTGCAACGGTCTTCATAAGTTGTCGGGTTTTCCCCAAATTCGAAGAACTTCACTCTATCTGGTTGCAACTTTCCCTTTATAATGCGGGCTGCTTTACCGACCGGCAGCCGGGCCACCCTTCCGGCCAGCCGTGTTGGAAAGCGGGGCAGGCGAAGCGCTTGCGCAATAGAGAACGCATCAACGTTGTCTTTCCGAACTTTTGGCGACCGTCGTCTGGCGGGCGCCGACACATGCCGGGCCCCGCACAAGCATCAACTCTTCACCGCAGGCCCGACTTCCGCTCTGGGCCGTACCGTTCGCCACGTCAGGCGGCGCATTCCCGCGGGTGTTGTTCGATTGCGCCGGTCATGCCGACTCTGCCCGGATGACCAATACATAATCGAGGAGCTCCTGATGACGTTGTCCCGTCTCACGTCCACTGCCATGGCCGCCGTGCTTGCCACTGCCGGCCTCGCTGCCTTTACTTCGGCCAACGCCGAAACCATCAAGATCGCCATTGCCGGCCCGATGAGCGGCTCGGTCGCCCAGTACGGCGACATGGTCAAGGCTGGTGCCCTGACCGCCATCGAACAGATCAATGCCGCCGGCGGCGCCAACGGCAACAAGTTCGAAGCCGTCATGATGGACGATGCTTGCGAACCGAAGCAGGCTGTGGCCGTGGCCAACAAGATCGTGAGCCAGGGCATCCACTACGTGATTGGTCACGTGTGCTCGGGTTCAACGATCCCGGCATCGGATATCTACGAAAACGAAGGCATCGTGATGGTCACGCCGTCGGCTACCGCGCCGCAGCTGACCGAAACGAAGAAGCGCAACTTCATCTTCCGTACGATCGGCCGTGACGACCAGCAAGGTCCGGCAGCCGCCCAGTACATCATCAACAAGGTCAAGCCGAAGAAGGTTGCCGTGCTGCACGACAAGCAGTCGTACGGCCAGGGCATCGCCAGCTCGGTGAAGAAGGATCTGGAAGCGGCCAAGATTCCCGTGGCGGTCTTCGAAGGCATCAACGCCGGTGATTCCGACTACTCCGCTGTCATCACCAAGCTGAAGTCGCAAGGCGTGGACTTCGTCTATTTCGGTGGCTACCACCCGGAAATGGGCCTGCTGCTGCGCCAGGCGCGTGAGCAGGGCGTCAAGGCGACCTTCATGGGTCCCGAGGGCGTTGGCAACAAGGACGTGACCGCCATCGCCGGCCCGGCTTCGGAAGGCATGCTGGTGACGCTGCCCGCCGACTTCTCGGCCGATCCGGCCAATGCGGCCCTGGTGAAGGCTTTCGCCGACAAGAAGCGTGACCCGAACGGTCCGTTCCAGATGCCCGCGTACGCCGCCGTGAAGATCATTGGCGATGCCATCACGGGCGCCAAGAGCACGGACCCGACGAAGGTTGCCGCTTACATGCACAAGAACGCGTTCAACACGCCGATCGGCAAGGTTGAATATGACGCGAAGGGCGACCTGAAGTCGTTCAAGTTCGTCGTCTACACGTGGCACAAGGACGCCACGAAGACCGCCGCCAACTAAATCCCGGCGCCATTCTGGCGAGACGCCCCGCTCCCGACCCGGCGAGCGGGGCGTTTTGGTATCGGTTCGATGTTGATGGATCGCCACATGACGGCGGTCAACTCCCCGCATCGGGCTTCCCGATCCACAAGGTCCCTCGCATGAACGAATTTCTTCCACAGTTCACTCAGCAGCTGGTCAACGGCCTGACGCTGGGTGCGATCTATGCGTTGATCGCCATCGGCTACACGATGGTCTACGGCATCATCGGCATGATCAACTTTGCCCACGGCGAGATCTACATGATCGGCGCGTACGTGGGTCTCGTGACGCTGACCGCCATTGGCGCGCAGGCGGGTTATCCGCTGCCGCTGGTGCTTGGCGCGGCACTGATCGTCTCCGTCGCCGTGACAGGCTGCTACGGCTATGCCGTCGAGCGCGTGGCGTATCGCCCCCTGCGTGGCGGGCCGCGCCTGGTGCCGTTGATCTCGGCTATCGGCATGTCGATCTTCCTGCAGAACTATGTCCAGATTGGGCAGGGCGCGCGCGACGTGTCGGTGCCCATCCTGATTTCTGGCGCGATCGAATTCCAGATGGGCAGCGACTTCACGGTGACCGTGCCGTATTCGCGGCTGCTCATCGTGGGCGTGACGCTGGTGCTGATGATCGTGCTGACGCTGTTCATTGGCCATTCCCGCATGGGCCGCGCCTGCCGCGCCTGCGCGGAAGACATGCGCATGGCCAACCTGCTCGGTATCGACACGAACCGCGTGATCTCCTTCACGTTCGTGCTCGGCGCGATGCTGGCCGCCGTGGGCGGCGTGCTGATTGGTCTGACGATCGGTAAGCTCAATCCATTCATTGGCTTCATCGCTGGCATCAAGGCCTTCACGGCGGCGGTGCTGGGCGGCATCGGCAGCATCCCGGGCGCCATGCTCGGCGGCGTGCTGCTGGGTCTGGCCGAAACCTTCGCCTCCGGCTACATGCCGGCCGAGTACAAGGACGTGGTGGCGTTCGGCCTGCTGGTCCTGGTGCTGCTCTTCCGTCCCACGGGCCTGCTCGGCAAGCCCGACGTGGAAAAGGTCTAAGGGGAGGACGACATGACTCAAGCGACTTCGATTTCGCGGGCGTCCGTCCCGCAAACGTCGGTCTCCGACACGCTGAAGAACGCGGTGACGGCCGCCGTGCTGACGGCCATCCTGACCGTGCCGCTGCTCGGGCTGCAACTGAAGCTCGACGGCTACAAGGTGGTGCTCGAGCCGCACTGGCGTCCGGTATGGATCGCCGTGGCCGTGGTGTTCATCTTCCAGTTGTTCAAGCCGATGCTGACGCGCGCGCGCGGCGCCGTGAAGCTGCCGGCGCTGCCCGCGATGGGCGCGCAGCGGCAACGCAGGGCGGTGTGGCTGCTGCTGGCCGTGGGGCTGGTGTTTCCGTTCCTCGGCTCGCGCGGCGCGGTGGACGTGGCCACGCTGGCGCTGATCTACGTGATCCTGGGCCTGGGCCTGAACATCGTGGTGGGCTTTGCCGGTCTGCTCGACCTGGGCTACGTGGGTTTCTACGCTGTGGGTGGCTACACCTACGCGCTGCTGAACCAGTACTTCGGCCTGACGTTCTGGGAGTGCCTGCCGCTGGCCGCTGGTCTGGCCGCGACGTTCGGCTTCGTGCTCGGTTTCCCGGTGCTCCGGCTGCGTGGTGACTACCTGGCCATCGTGACGCTGGGCTTCGGCGAAATCATTCGTCTGCTGCTGAACAACCTGACCAGCCTGACCGGAGGTCCGGATGGCGTCTCGGGTATTCCGAAGCCGACCGTGTTCGGTATCGAACTGGCACGCAGCGCCAGCGTGGAAGGGGCGAAGACGTTCAATGACCTGATCGGTATTCCCTATACCGGCCAGCACATGGTGATCTTCCTGTACCTGCTCGGGCTGCTGCTGGTGGGCTTCACGCTGTTCGTGACCAGTCGTCTGATCCGGATGCCGATGGGCCGTGCCTGGGAGGCACTGCGCGAGGACGAGATCGCGTGCCGCTCGCTGGGCCTGAATCCCACGCGCATCAAGCTGTCTGCGTTCACGCTGGGTGCATCGTTCGCCGGTCTGGCCGGCGCGTTTTTCGCGGCGCGCCAGGGGTTGGTCAATCCGGAATCCTTCACGTTCATCGAGTCCGCGCTGATCCTGGCCGTGGTTGTGCTCGGCGGCATGGGTTCGCAGCTTGGCGTGATCCTGGCTGCCATCCTGCTGACCGTGCTGCCCGAGGTGGCGCGTGACTTCGCCGAGTACCGGATGCTGATTTTCGGTCTGGTGATGGTGCTGATGATGATGTGGCGTCCGCAGGGCCTGCTGCCCGCAAGCCGTCCCCACGTGGAGTTGCCGCGATGAGCGCAGAAATGCTGAAAGTATCCGGCCTGCAGATGCGCTTTGGCGGTCTGCTGGCCGTCGACGGCATCGAGTTCGATGTGCGTCGTGACGAGGTCTTCGCCATCATCGGCCCGAACGGCGCGGGCAAGACCACCGTGTTCAACTGCGTGGGCGGTTTCTACAAGCCCACGGCCGGCGAGATCATGCTCGACGGCCACTCGATCGCGCGTCTGCCGAGCCATCAGGTTGCACGCCGCGGTCTGGTGCGCACATTCCAGAACATTCGCCTGTTCAAGCAGCTGACCGTGGTGGAGAACCTCATGGTCGCGCAGCACCTGCAGGTGAAGGCAGGTTTGTTGCATGGGCTGCTGGCCACGCCAGCCTATCGCCACGCCGAGCGCGCGGCGCTGGGCCGTGCCGCCGAATGGCTGGAGCGCATGGGCCTGACCAGCGTGGCCAACCGCGAGGCGGGCACGTTGTCGTATGGCCATCAGCGCCGGCTCGAGATCGCGCGCTGCATGATCACGAAGCCCCGCTTGCTGATGCTCGACGAACCGGCCGCTGGCCTGAATCCGCAGGAGAAGATCGAGCTGCAGCAGCTGATCGACAAGCTGCGTCGCGAGTTCAACATCTCGGTGCTGCTGATCGAGCACGACATGAGCCTGGTGATGGGCGTGTCCGATCGCATCCTGGTGATGGAGCACGGCAAGCCGATCATGGTTGGCAAGCCCGAGGAAGTGCGCAACGACCCGCGCGTGATCAAGGCCTATCTGGGAGAGGACTGATGCTGAAGCTGGAAAACGTCCATACCCACTACGGCGCGGTCGAGGCGCTGTCGGGTGTGTCGATCGAGGTCAACAAGGGCGAGATCGTCACGCTGATCGGTAGCAACGGGGCCGGCAAGACCACGCTGATGATGACGGTGTGCGGCACGCCGCGCGCGTCCAGCGGCCGGGTGTCGTTCGAGGGGCAGGACATCACGCGGCGCAACACGCACGAGATCATGCGCATGGGCATGGCCATCTCGCCGGAAGGCCGCCGTGTATTCCCGAGCCTGACCGTGCTGGAGAACCTCAAGATGGGGGCGTTCTTCGCCAGCCGTCACGAGATCGAAGAAGGCATCGAGCACGTGTTCAAGCTGTTCCCGCGTCTGAATCAGCGCGCAAGCCAGCGCGCTGGCACGATGTCAGGCGGCGAACAGCAGATGCTTGCGATCGGCCGCGCGCTGATGAGCAAGCCGCGCCTGCTGTTGCTGGACGAGCCGACGCTTGGCCTGGCCCCGCTGATCATCGCGCAGATCTTCGACATTATTCGCACGATTCGTGATGAGGGCGTCACCGTGTTCCTGGTCGAGCAGAACGCCAACAAGGCGCTGCAGGTAGCCGACCGGGGCTATGTGCTGGAAACCGGCAAGGTGGTGCTGGCCGATACCGGACAGAACCTGCTGGCCAACGACCGCATCCGCGCGGCGTATCTGGGCGGGTAAGGTGCCGATTTCTCCCCTCTCTCGTCCGCGCGAGAGGGGAGGCAGACTGGCCGACGTCAAAGGCCCCTTCGCCATCCGCGAAATCCCCCTTTCGCCAATGACCGCCGCCCGGGTGGTCTCTCCGACCCGCTGGCGGCCGGCCCACATGGCATAATCGATTGCGATGTCAAGCAATCCCCCGGCCTTGCCGGAATCGCAGCAAAATACCTGCTTGCCCGCGAAGGCATCCGGAAAACAATTCCCCTGCAAACCAATGCGCGGACCCGCGCCGCTGCTGCCCCGGATGGGCAGAGCGGACGGTTCGCCACTCGCATCATGGCCAAGACGCTCTACGACAAACTCTGGGATGACCACACCGTCCACGTCGAGGAAGACGGCACCACGCTGCTCTACATCGATCGCCACCTGCTTCACGAAGTGACCAGCCCGCAGGCGTTCGAAGGACTAAAGCTGGCGGAGCGTCCGGTCTGGCGCATCAGCGCCAACCTGGCCGTGTCGGATCACAACGTGCCGACCACCGACCGCTCGCAAGGCATCGCCGACCCGATCTCGAAGCTCCAGGTGGACACGCTCGACCTGAACTGCGATGCCTATGGCATCACCCAGTTCAAGATGAACGATCACCGTCAGGGCATCGTTCACGTGATCGGGCCGGAGCAGGGCGCCACGCTGCCCGGCATGACCGTGGTCTGCGGTGACTCGCACACCAGCACGCACGGCGCGTTCGGTGCGCTGGCCCACGGCATCGGCACGTCGGAAGTGGAGCACGTGCTGGCCACCCAGACGCTGCTGGGCAAGAAGGCCAAGAACATGCTGATCAAGGTGGAAGGCAAGCTGCCCCGCGGCTGCACCGCCAAGGACATCGTGCTGGCCGTCATCGGCAAGATCGGCACGGCGGGCGGCACGGGCTACACGATGGAGTTCGCCGGCTCGGCCATTCGCGACCTGACGATGGAAGGCCGCATGACCGTCTGCAACATGGCAATCGAAGCTGGCGCGCGTGCCGGCCTGGTGGCCGTTGACGATGTCACGCTCGAATACGTCAAGAACCGTCCGTTCGCGCCGCAAGGCGTGGAGTGGGAGCAGGCCGTGGGTTATTGGCGCACGCTGCATTCGGATGCCGGCGCCCACTTCGACAAGGTTGTGGAGCTGCGTGCCGAAGAGGTCCGTCCGCAGGTGACCTGGGGCACGTCGCCCGAAATGGTCATCAGCATCGAGGACCGCGTTCCGGATCCCGAAAAGGAGAAGGACTCGAACAAGCGCAACGCGATGGAGCGCGCGCTCGAGTACATGGGCCTGCAGCCGAACGTGCCGATGGAGTCGATCAACATCGACAAGGTGTTCATCGGGTCCTGCACGAACAGTCGCATCGAAGACATGCGTGCCGCCGCATGGGTCGTGCAGAAGCTGGGCCGCAAGGTCGCGTCGAACGTGAAGCTGGCGATGGTGGTGCCGGGTTCGGGTCTGGTGAAGGAACAGGCCGAGCGCGAAGGTCTGGACAAGATCTTCAAGGCTGCCGGCTTCGAATGGCGTGAGCCGGGGTGCTCGATGTGCCTGGCGATGAACGCTGACCGCCTGGATCCGGGCGAGCGCTGCGCGTCGACGTCGAATCGCAACTTCGAAGGCCGTCAGGGCGCCGGTGGCCGCACGCACCTGCTGAGCCCGGCGATGGCTGCCGCGGCTGCGATCGAGGGGCACTTCGTCGATATTCGCAAGCTCGGTTGAGCCTGCGCCGATCGGCATTGAGACATATGAAAAAGTTCGTGATCACGCTGCTGGCATGTCTGGGCATGCTGCAAATCGCCGGCTGCAACACCATGGCCGGCCTGGGCAAGGACACGCAGGCTGCGGGCCGTTCGCTCGAGAGCGCGGCGACGAAGAAGTAAGGACATCACATGGAAAAGTTCACCGTACACAGCGGCCTTGTGGCGCCGCTCGATCGTGAAAACGTCGATACCGACGCGATCATTCCGAAGCAGTTTCTGAAGTCGATCAAGCGCACGGGCTTTGGCCCGAACCTGTTCGACGAGTGGCGCTACAAGGACGTCGGCGAGCCGGGACAGGACAACAGCAAGCGTCCGCTGAACCCGGACTTCGTGCTGAATCAGCCGCGTTACCAAGGGGCTTCGATCCTGCTGGCGCGCAACAACTTCGGTTGCGGTAGCTCACGCGAGCACGCACCGTGGGCACTCACGCAATACGGCTTCCGTGCCGTCATCGCGCCGAGCTTCGCCGACATCTTCTTCAACAACTGCTACAAGAACGGCCTGCTGCCGGTGGTGCTGACGGACCTTCAGGTCGACCACCTGTTCAACGAGACCAACGCGTTCCCTGGCTACAAGCTGACGATCGATCTGGATCGCCGGGTGGTGGTCACGCCGGGCGGCGACAACTACTCGTTCGATATCGCCCCGTTCCGCAAGTACTGCATGTTGAACGGCTTCGACGACATTGGCCTGACGCTGCGTCACAAGGACAAGATCAAGGCATATGAGGCCGAGCGCCTCACGAAGATGCCGTGGCTGGGCAACCGCGTGGTTGGCTGAGGCAAGACAAACTACAGGATTAGAAAGATGAAGATTGCAGTTCTGCCGGGCGATGGCATTGGCCCCGAGATCGTTGCCGAAGCTGTCAAGGTGCTCAACGCACTGGACGAGAAGTTCGAGATGGAAACCGCGCCCGTTGGCGGCGCTGGCTACGAGGCCGAAGGCCATCCGCTGCCGGACAACACGCTGAAGCTGGCCAAGGAAGCCGACGCCATCCTGTTTGGCGCTGTGGGCGACTGGAAGTACGACAGCCTGGAGCGTCCGCTGCGTCCCGAGCAGGCCATTCTCGGCCTGCGCAAGCATCTGCAGCTGTTCGCCAACTTCCGTCCGGCCATCTGCTACCCGGAACTGACCGGTGCATCGAGCCTGAAGCCCGAACTGGTGGCCGGCCTGGATATCCTGATCGTGCGCGAACTGAACGGCGACATCTACTTCGGCCAGCCGCGCGGTGTGCGCGAGGCGCCGGATGGCCTGTTCAAGGGCGCCCGCGAAGGCTTCGACACGATGCGCTACAGCGAGCCGGAAGTCCGCCGCATCGCGCATGTGGCGTTCCAGGCCGCAGCCAAGCGTGGCAAGAAGCTGTGCAGCGTCGACAAGGCCAACGTGCTCGAGACTTTCCAGTTCTGGAAAGACATCGTGATCGACGTCAGCAAGGAGTACCCGGACGTCGAGCTGTCGCACATGTACGTGGACAACGCCGCGATGCAACTCGTCAAGGCACCGAAGAGCTTCGACGTGATCGTCACTGGCAACATGTTCGGTGACATCCTGTCCGACGAGGCCGCGATGCTGACCGGTTCGATCGGCATGCTGCCGTCGGCGTCGCTCGATGCCAACAACAAGGGTCTGTACGAGCCGTCGCACGGCTCGGCGCCTGACATCGCCGGCAAGGGCGTGGCGAATCCGCTGGCCACGATCCTCTCCGCCGCGATGATGCTGCGCTACTCGCTGAACCGCGCCGAACAGGCCGATCGCATCGAGAACGCCGTCAAGAAGGTGCTGGCCCAGGGCTATCGCACGGCCGACATCATCACGCCGGGCTGCAAGCAGGTTGGCACGCGCGAGATGGGCGAGGCGGTGCTGGCGGCACTGTAATAAGGCCAGACGCCGAGTGGTTTGCTCCCCTTTCCCGCAAGGCGGGAGCGGGGCTGCGGGGGATGGCCGGGCGGTGCAAGATGCGAATTCGCAATTTGTTGCCGATTACCGCCTCCCCCGACCCCTCTCCCGCGTGTGGGAGAGGGGAGAAAGCCCTTCAGCAGCTACAAAACACCCATTATTTCCCCTGCGGCGCTGCCGCAAATTCGTGTAGACTGTCCCGCTATGGCCCGATTCCACCAGTCCCTTCTGACTGCATTCGCTGCTCGTACCGCCAAGCGCGGCTCGATTGGCGTGGATTCGCTCGGCCTGACCACCACGACGATTAAAACGATTACCAAAACGATCCCCTAGATCGTTCGTCGTGCCTGCCCGTCTTCCCCGCGCAGCCACGCCGGGCGAGGAAAATGGCGGGGAAGTTCACATCACATCCGAGGTAAGTCATGATTGTAGGTCTCGTCGGTTGGCGAGGAATGGTCGGCAGCGTCCTGATGCAGCGCATGCAGGAAGAAGGTGATTTCGACCACTTCGAACCCATTTTCTTCAGCACGTCCAACGCGGGTGGCAAGGCTCCGGCCATGGCCAAGAATGAAACCACGCTGAAGGACGCGAATGACATCGAAGCGCTGAAGAAGTGCGACGTGGTGCTCACCGCCCAGGGCGGCGACTACACCAACGACGTCTTCCCGCGCCTGCGCGCAGCCGGCTGGAATGGCTACTGGATCGACGCCGCATCGTCGCTTCGCATGAAGGACGACGCGATCATCGTGCTCGATCCGGTGAACATGGGTGTGATCAAGGACGCGCTGAAGAAGGGCGTCAAGAATTTCATCGGTGGCAATTGCACCGTGAGCTGCATGCTGATGGGCCTGGGTGGCCTGTTCGAGCATGACCTGGTCGAGTGGATGACCTCGATGACGTACCAGGCTGCTTCCGGCGGTGGCGCCCAGCATATGCGCGAGCTGCTGACCCAGTTCGGCACGCTGAACGCCGCGGTCAAGCCGCTGCTGGACAATCCGGCCTCGGCCATCCTGGAGATCGACCGACAGATCCTGTCGACCCAGCACGGCCTGTCTGCCGACGAAACCAAGCAGTTCGGCGTGCCGCTGGCCGGGAACCTGATCCCCTGGATCGACAAGGACCTCGGTAACGGCGTGTCGCGCGAGGAATGGAAGGGCGGCGCCGAGACCAACAAGATTCTGGGTCGTGGCGAAGGCTTCCTGGGCGCCACCGGCGCCAGCCCGATCGCCGTGGATGGCCTGTGCGTGCGGATCGGCGCGATGCGCTGCCACTCGCAGGCGCTGACGATCAAGCTCCGCAAGGACGTGCCGCTGGACGAGATCGAAGGCATGCTGGCCGCCAACAACCAGTGGGCCAAGGTGGTGCCGAATACGCGTGAGGCCAGCATGAAGGACCTGACGCCGGCCGCCGTGACCGGCACGCTGACGATTCCGGTCGGTCGCCTGCGCAAGATGCAGATGGGCGGCGAATACCTCTCGGCGTTCACCGTTGGCGACCAGTTGCTCTGGGGCGCCGCCGAGCCGCTGCGCCGTATGCTGCGCATTCTGATCGAGGGTTGATTCCCGAAATTGCCTTGCCGCATCGTTGCAGCGAGGCAACAGAATCTGCTGCTTTGCCTGCAACGCCGCGCCACAGCGCGGCGTTGTTGCATCCGGGTGGCTATTTTCCCCGGGGTTGCGTCACAATACAGCCGGCATGAGCTAGGCCAACGGGGTCAGCGTCACCCTGCGTCCGGGATGCGAGGTGATGGGAAGTGATGTGCGCCCGGGTAGATATTCGATTGGAACCGGTACCGCGCTGCCTGCCATGCGTTTTGGGGTCGGGTTAACTTTTTGCTACTAAAAACATAACGGAGCACGAGGTGAGTGTGAGCCTACATCGCCGGAAAGATGCGCCTAATGTCCGTCAGCGCTGGTCAACGCTGGCCGTCACGGCTCTCGGCCTGCTGCTTGTCCAGCCGGCCGCGTATGCCGCGGGGTTCGGGCAACTACGGGTACAGTCCAACCTGGGGCAGCCGCTCCAGGCCGAAATCGATATCACCGGCGTGTCGGCCGAGGAAGCGGGCAGTTTGGCTGTCAAGCTTGCCCCGCCGTCCGCCTATGCGCGTGCAGGGCTGACGTACCTGCCAGCCATCTCGAGCGTCAAGCTCGATGTGCAGCAGCGCCCGAACGGCAGCTATGTTGCGACCGTCCGCTCGAACCAGCCGCTCAGCGAGCCGTTCGTGGACATTCTGGTCGACATGAGCTGGTCCAGCGGCAAGGTCACGCGGGCATACACGTTCCTGCTGGATCCGGCCGGCGCCAAGCCGTCCAACCAGACTTTCTCCCCGACCACGGTGGTGCAGGCGGCCACGCCTGATGCAACACCGGCTCCGGCTCCAGCGCCAGCCCGGGCGGCGCCCGCGCCGGCACCGGTCGCAGCCGCTCCCGAGCCCGCGCGTCCGGCTCCTGCGGCGCCTGCTCAGCCCCGCGCCCAGCAACAGCCACGGCCCGCCACGGCTCCGGTGGCGAACGCAGGTGCCGTCGCCAATGGTTCCTATACGGTGCAGCGTGGAGACACGCTCTCTTCCATCGCCGGCGATGCGGTCCAGATGCAGGATTCCGTGTCGCTCGACCAGATGTTGTTGGCGCTGTATCGCAACAATCCCAACGCATTCATCGGCGGCAATATCAACCGGATCAAATCGGGTGCAGTGCTGAAGGTGCCGAGCGCCCAGCAGGCACAGTCCGTCAGCCCGCGTGAGGCGCGCCGTGAAGTGGTTGCCCGCACGCAGGGTTTCGACAGCTATCGCAGCCGACTGGCCGCTGCTGCTGCCGCCAAGTCGGTGGAGCCCGGTTCGGGCCGCGAACAGTCCGGCAATGTGACGGCGCGCGTGCAGGACACCACGGTGCCCGCAGCGGGCCCGCGTGACGAACTGAAGCTCTCCAAGGCGGACCGTGGCGCGCAGGCCAAGGCCCAGGCGCAGGCCGAGGCCGACGTGGCCAGCCAGCGCAAGCTCAAGGAAGCCGAGTCGCGTGTGGCTGACCTGGAGAAGAACATCTCCGACATGCAGCGCCTGATGGAGCTGAAGAACGCGGAGATCGCGAAGTTGGGCCAGGCCAACCAGGCAGCCAAGGCGCCTGCGCCGGCCGGCAAGGCGGCCGAAGCGGCTCCCGCGCCGGCCGTGGTGCCGGCAGAGCCTGCCAAGGCAGCAGCCACGACGACCGCCGCAGCACCAAGCACCGCCACACCCGGGCCTGCTCCGGCAGCAACCGCAGCCGCATCGGCACCGCAAGCCCAGGCCGCAACGGCTTCGGATGCTCAGGCCGCTGCTCCGGCGACGGCTGCTGCCGCTGCATCGGCTCCGAAGGCAGCAACTGCGGCCGCCGCAGCTTCGGCCCCGGCTGCCGCGAAGAAGCCCGTTGCCCTGCCCAAGCCCGAACCGTTGCCGCAGCCTTCGCTGCTCGACGGCCTGCTGGCCAACCCGATGCTACTGCCGGGTGCTGCACTGATGGTTGTGCTGCTGGGCGGATATGCGTACTATCGCCGCCGCCAGAAGCAGAAGACCGGCGACAGCACTGGCTTTGGCGACAGCATCCTGTCGCAGGAAAGCACGGTGATGGCCGGTGGCCACTCGCTGTTCGGCACTGCCGGCGGACAGAGCGTCGATACGTCGCAGCACAGCGTGTTTGGCGCGGACTTCCGCATTGGCAACAATTCACCCGAGGCGACGGAAGTCGATCCGATCGCCGAGGCCGAGGTTTACATCGCCTATGGACGCGACGTGCAGGCGGAGGAAATCCTGCGCGAAGCGTTGCAGCAGAATCCGGAGCGCCAGGCCATTCGCCTGAAGCTCATGGAGATTTACAGCACTCGTCAGGATGTGGAAGGTTTCCGAGTGATCGCAGAAGAAATGTTCGCCCAGACGGGTGGGCACGGCGCGGACTGGCTACAGGCCGCCGAAATGGGCCGCAAGCTGGACCCGAGCAACGCGTTGTACCTGTCGGTCGCGCCGGATACGTCGGACGAGGCGGATACGACCACCCCGGTGGCCGATCAATGGCGCACGCAGGATCCCGCAGCGAACCTGACGCAACCGCCTGCCATGCCGGACTTGGCATTGCCGGAGTTGGCCTTGCCGCTCGATGCCTTCCCGGCGCCGGCAGCGGGGGAGCCCATCGTGGCGCCCGAGTCCGCTTCGCTGGTGTTCGGTAACGATCTCGAGTCGGAGCCGGTGCGTCTCGACGACGCACTCGACGAACGTCACGATGCCGGCGTGCCGGCGCTCGATACGCCGACCCGTTCGCGTCCGCTCGAGTTCGATATGTCGAGCCTGTCGCTGGACCTGAATCCGGAAAAGCTGGAGCAGGACTCCGCCACGCCGCTGTCCGGTATGGCGCAGTCGCTGGACGAATCCACGGTGCCGCTGCCCGCGCCGACGATGCTCCAGGGCGGCAAGCTCGTCGAGCCGATCGATCTGTCGCGCGTGACGTCGGAGGGGCGGCATAGCGATTCGAATGGCATGTCCGCCAGCACGTTGTCGGTCACCACGATGGATGGCAGCCGCGATATGCAGATCAAGCTTGATCTGGCGCGCGCCTATATCGAGATCGGTGACAAGGAAGGTGCCCGCGAACTGCTGCAGGAGGTGGTCGACCAATCGCAAGATTCCCTGCAGGAGGAAGCCCGCTCGTTGCTGCGCGAGGTGGCCTGATCCATTGCAACAGACGGCCGCGGGGCACGCCCCAAAGGCCGGTATGATGCGGGGTTTGCGGCAGATGCCTTACCGCAACCCGAAGCGATGCGCCGGAAGCGTCCCTTCCGGCGCATTTTGTTTTTGTGCCATCAGGAAACTGTTTCTTGCCTGTGAACCGCATCGCCATCGGCCTCCACTATGACGGCTCGGCCTACTCCGGCTGGCAGTCGCAGCCCCATCGCAATACCGTGCAGGACCACCTCGAGGACGCGATCGAGCGCTTCGCAGGCGTGAGACTGCTGACCACGGTGGCCGGGCGGACGGATGCGGGTGTGCACGCGCTGGGGCAGGTCATCCACCTCGACACCGAACTCGACCGCGACCGCTTTTCATGGGTTCGTGGCGTCAACGCCTTCCTGCCGCCGTCGATCGCGCTGCAGTGGGCGGAGCCCGTCGACGAGAACTTCCACGCGCGCTTCCTGGCCTACGAGCGCATGTATTACTACGCCCTGTACACGGGGCCGCACCGCGCGCCGATGATTCACGGCCGTGCCGGTTACCTGATGCTGCCACACGGGCAGCGACTCGACGTCGAGGCGATGCGCCGGGCGTCGGCATGTCTGCTCGGCGAACATGATTTCTCGGCGTTCCGCGCCGCCGAATGCCAGGCCAAGTCGCCCGTCAAGACGATGTACGACGTGACGATCGAGGCGGATGGCAACTGGGTGTTCCTGCGCTTCCGGGCCAGCGCCTTCCTGCACCACATGGTGCGTAACCTGATGGGTTGTCTGGTGGCGGTGGGGCGTGGCCGATATCCCGCCGAGTGGATGGCGGAAGTGCTGGAAGGGCGCAATCGCCAGAAGGCCGCGCCAACCTTCATGCCGGACGGTCTCTATCTGGTCGACGTGAAGTATCCTGAGCCATACCAGTTGCCCAAGGCGGACTCGGCCGCCAGCTTCTTCCACGGAGTATTTGCCGATGATAGCCACGATGGCGCCTGAGCCCCGCACGCGTATCAAGATCTGCGGCCTGACGCGCGACGAGGACGTACGCGCCGCCGTGGATGCCGGTGCCGATGCGATCGGCCTGGTCTTCTACGCCAAGAGCCCACGCCACGTCGATGTGGCGCACGCCGCGGCCCTGGCCGAGCAGGTGCCGCCGTTCGTGTCCGTGGTTGGCCTGTTCGTCAATGCAGATGCCGAAGAGGTGGCCCATGTGGCCGAGCGTGTGCCGTTGACGTTGCTTCAGTTCCACGGCGACGAGACGCCCCAGCAGTGCACCGAGATCGCCCGGCGTTGCCGGCTGCCATTCATGCGCGCCGCACGTGTCCGCCCGGGGCTCGATTTGGTAGAATTCGCAGATCAATATCGTGACGCTTCCGGCCTGTTGCTCGATGCCTTCGTGGAAGGCTATGGCGGTGGCGGCCACGTTTTCGACTGGACCCTGATTCCTGCTCAATGGCTTCCGCCCAATCCTGCCAATCCCCGCGCAAACGACGCTCCTCGCATCGTTTTGAGTGGTGGATTGAACGCGCAAAACGTCGCTGGAGCGATTGAGCGCGTGCGGCCCTACGCTGTGGATGTCAGCAGCGGCGTGGAGGCCAGCAAGGGTGTGAAAGACCACGCCCGTATTGCCGCATTCGTGCACGCCGTTCGACAGGCCGACGCAGGGCGATCCGCAGGGTAATTCCCTCCGCCTTCCGTGGCTCACGGCCGCGCCGACCCCGATACCCCGCGCGTCATCCCATGGTTGACGCGCTTCCTGAGAGCCTGGACATGTACGACCTGCCCGATTCCCGTGGCCACTTTGGCCCCTATGGCGGTACCTTCGTTTCCGAAACCCTGGTTCACGCGCTGGACGAGTTGCGCGACGCCTACGCGCGGTACCAGAAGGACCCCGATTTCGACGCCGAATATCGCCGCGAACTGAAGCACTTCGTTGGCCGCCCGTCGCCGATCTATCACGCGCAGCGCTGGAGCGAGACGCTCGGTGGCGCGCAGATCTACCTCAAGCGCGAAGACCTGAACCACACTGGCGCGCACAAGATCAACAACGTGATCGGCCAGGCGCTGCTTGCCAAGCGCATGGGCAAGAAGCGTGTGATCGCCGAAACCGGCGCGGGCCAGCATGGCGTGGCCACGGCCACGATCGCGGCGCGCTTCGGCATGGAGTGCGTGGTCTACATGGGCTCCGAGGACGTGCGCCGCCAGGCGGCCAACGTCTATCGCATGAAGCTGCTGGGCGCCACCGTGGTGCCTGTGGAAAGCGGCTCGCGCACGCTCAAGGACGCGCTCAACGAAGCGATGCGTGACTGGGTGACCAACGTCGAGACCACGTTCTACATCATCGGCACCGTGGCCGGCCCGCACCCGTACCCGATGATGGTGCGCGATTTCCAGTGCGTGATTGGCGAGGAAGCCAAGGTGCAGATGCCCGAACTCGCGGGCCGCCAGCCCGACGCCGTGATCGCGTGCGTCGGCGGCGGTTCGAACGCGATGGGAATTTTCTATCCGTATATCGAACACAAGGATGTGCAGCTGATCGGCGTGGAAGCGGCCGGTGATGGCCTGGATTCGGGTCGCCACGCTGCTGCGCTGATCGGCGGTTCGCCCGGCGTGCTGCACGGCAACCGTACCTATCTGCTGCAGGACGCCAACGGCCAGATCATCGAGACGCACTCGGTGTCGGCAGGCCTGGACTACCCCGGCGTCGGCCCCGAGCACGCATGGCTGAAGGACATGGGCCGCGCGCAGTACGTGCCGATCACCGACGAGGAGGCCCTCAAGGCGTTTCACGACTGCTGCCGCATTGAAGGCATCATCCCCGCGCTCGAATCGAGCCATGCGATCGCCTATGCGTGCAAGCTGGCGCCGACGCTGGGCCGCGACAAGCTGCTGCTCGTGAACCTGTCCGGCCGTGGCGACAAGGACATGCACACCGTGGCCGAACGCGCGGGGTTGAAACTCTGATGCGCACGCTGCCTCCCAATACGACGCTGTCCCAGTCCGAAGAGGGCGGGGCAGGTTCGGAACCGTTCGATATTCTCGATACGGCAACCATGCGCCTCTATCAGGAAGACGTGCTCGAAGGGATCAAGCGCATCCCCGACGGCTCGATCGACCTGGTCGTGGCGGACCCGCCCTATGGCCTGGGCAAGGACTACGGCAACGATTCAGACCTGCTGTCGGGCGATGCCTATCTCGAGTGGTCGGAGCGCTGGATGGACGCGATCGTACCCAAGATCGCACCACGCGGCACGCTGTACCTGTTCTGCACCTGGCAGTACTCGCCCGAGCTGTTCGTCATGCTCAAGCGGCGCATGACGATGATCAACGAGATCATCTGGGATCGCCGCGTACCGAGCATGGGCGGCACCACGCGCAAGTTCTCGTCGGTGCACGACAACATCGGTTTCTTCGCCCGTCAGCGCGACTACTTCTTCGATCTCGATCCGGTACGGATTCCGTACGACGCCGAGACCAAGAAGGCGCGCAGCCGGCCGCGCTTCGAGGGCAAGAAATGGCTCGAGGTGGGGTACAACCCGAAGGACCTGTGGAGCGTGCCGCGCATTCACCGCCAGGACCCGGAGCGGGCCGACCATCCGACGCAGAAGCCGCTTGAGATCGTCGAGCGCATGGTGCTGTCCAGCTGTCCGCCGGGCGGCATTGTGCTCGACCCGTTCACGGGCAGCGGCACGACCGCCGTGGCTTGCGTCCGGCACGGCCGCAGTTTCGTCGGATTCGAGATGAATCCGGAGTACGCCGGCCTGGTGCGCGAGCGCGTGACCGCCGCGCAGCCCGTGTATGCGCCGCTCAAGCCGCAAGCGTCCGATGTCGCCGATACCGCCGACGCCGCCAATGACGATGCCAACGAAGCAGCATCGCCCGTGCAACGCCTTATCTGATTGCCACTGACATGTCCCGTATCCAGAAGACTTTCGCGGCACTGGCCGCGCAGCAGAAGAAGGGCCTGATTCCGTTCATCACCGCCGGCGATCCGGCTCCCGCGTTGACCGTCGACCTGATGCACGCCCTCGTGGCTGGCGGCGCCGACGTGATCGAGCTTGGCGTGCCGTTCTCGGACCCGATGGCCGACGGCCCCGTGATCCAGCGCGCTTCCGAGCGCGCGCTGGCCCAGGGCGTTTCGCTGACACAGGTGCTGGCCTGGGTGACCGAGTTCCGCAAGACGAACGCGACCACGCCGGTAGTGCTGATGGGCTACGCCAACCCGATCGAGCGCATGGGTGAGGAAACCTTCGCCAAGGCGGCCAGCGCGGCCGGCCTGGACGGCGTGCTCGTGGTCGACTACCCGCCCGAAGAGTGCGAGTCTTTCGCCGCGCTGATGCGCGCGAACCAGATGGACCCGATCTTCCTGCTGGCGCCGACCTCGACCGACGACCGCATCGCCGCGGTGGCGAAGGTAGCCAGTGGCTATCTGTACTACGTGTCGCTCACTGGCGTGACCGGCTCGGCCACGCTCGACCTCGAGAGCGTGGCTGCGCGTCTGCCGCTGATCAAGCAGCACGCGAATCTGCCCGTGGGCGTGGGTTTCGGTATCCGTGATGCGCAAACCGCACGCGCCATCGGCAGCGTGGCCGACGCCGTGGTGATTGGCAGCCGCCTGGTGCAGTTGCTTGAGGATGCGCCGCGCGAGAAGGCCGTGGACGCTTTGCGTGCCTTTATCGCCGACATTCGCCAGGCACTGGACGCCTGATTTCTGGTCCAACGCTTGGCGTGCCGCTGAGAAAAACGCGCCATTTATGATTCTTACTTCACAAATGGCGCGTTTTGCTTCGGTCCGATGGCCCGGGCGTGGTAAATTCGCGGCCTGATTCCCTGCCGTTCCTGTATTCGCCCCTCCCGAAGGAGGCCCGCGTGCGGACGGCAGTTATCCGAAAGGAGCTTTCATGAGCTGGTTGGATAAACTCCTGCCTCCCAAGATTCAACAGACCGACCCCTCCACCCGTAAGGGCATTCCGGAAGGGCTGTGGGTCAAGTGCCCGTCGTGCGAGGCCACGCTGTACCGTACCGACGTCGAGGCCAATCTTCACGTCTGCCCGA
The DNA here is from genome assembly GCF_059492215.1 of Cupriavidus sp. HY129. Classification (NCBI taxonomy): domain Bacteria; kingdom Pseudomonadati; phylum Pseudomonadota; class Betaproteobacteria; order Burkholderiales; family Burkholderiaceae; genus Cupriavidus; species Cupriavidus sp. HY129. Next base: position 2,445,079 of record NZ_CP083254.1, on the reverse strand, counting down.
AGTGCGACCACCACATGCGCATCGGTTCGCGCGAGCGCCTGGACAAGCTGCTCGACGCCGAAGGCCGCTATGAAATCGGCCAGGAAATCGTGCCGGTGGACGCCCTGAAGTTCAAGGACACCAAGAAGTACCCGGACCGCATCAAGGCCGCCATGGATGACACCGGCGAGACCGACGCGATGGTGGTGATGGGCGGCGCGATCCACACCATTCCCGTGGTCGTGTCCTGCTTCGAGTTCGAGTTCATGGGCGGTTCGATGGGCTCGGTAGTGGGCGAGCGCTTTGCCCGTGGCGCCCAGGCGGCGCTGGAGCAGAAGGTGCCGTTCATCTGCGTAACCGCCACCGGTGGCGCGCGGATGCAGGAAAGCCTGCTGTCGCTGATGCAGATGGCCAAGACCACGGCCATGCTGAACCAGCTCTCGAATGCCAAGCTGCCGTTCATCAGCGTGCTGACCGATCCGACGATGGGTGGTGTCTCGGCAAGCTTTGCGTTCTTGGGCGATGTGGTTATCGCCGAGCCGAAGGCGCTGATCGGTTTTGCCGGCCCGCGTGTGATCGAGCAGACCGTGCGCGAAAAGCTGCCGGAAGGCTTCCAGCGTGCCGAGTTCCTGATGCAGAAGGGCGCGATCGACATGATCGTGGACCGCCGCCGCCTGCGCGCCGAACTGGCGCAACTGCTGGCGCTGCTGCAGAAGCAGCCGGCTGACGCGGTAGCCTGACGCGGCAAGCAAATTTGCAGGACAATGGCGCGGGTGCCGAATACCCGCGCCATTTTGCTTTTGTAGTTCTGAATCCGTATGCCCATCTTCCACAATCTCCCCGACTGGCTCGCACATCTTGAAACCGCTCACCCCGTGGGCATCGACATGGGCCTGAGCCGCATCACGCGGGTCAAGGAAGCGCTGGGCCTGCGCATTGACGCCGTGGTGTTCACGGTGGGCGGTACCAACGGCAAGGGATCCACCTGCGCGATCCTCGAGCGCATCCTGCTCGAGTCGGGCTACAAGGTGGGCCTGCACACCTCGCCGCACCTGATCCAGTTCAACGAGCGTGCCCGCCTCAACGGCGAGCAGGCGGCGGACGCCCAGCTCCTGCCGCATTTCGAGGCCGTCGAGCGCGCCCGTACGAGCTTTGCCGATCCGGTCAGCCTGACGTATTTCGAATTCACGACGCTGGCAATCATCCACATGTTTGCCGAAGCCGGACTCGACGCGATCATTCTGGAAGTCGGTCTCGGTGGCCGCCTGGATGCGGTCAATGTGATCGATACGGACTGCGCGATTATCACCAGCGTGGATATCGACCACACCCAGTACCTTGGCGACACGCGCGAGAAGATCGGCTACGAGAAGGCCGGCATCTTCCGCCCGCACGTGCCGGCGATCGTCGGCGATCCCATGCCGCCGCAGTCGGTGATCGATCACGCCGAGGCGATCGGCGCCGAACTCTGGCTCGTGGGACGTGATTTCCGCCACCAGGCTGCGCAGGGCCAGGAACGCCAGCAATGGGACTGGGCCAGCCGGGACCGCAAGCTGAATGGCCTGGGCTACCCGGCATTGCGTGGCGCCAACCAACTGCTCAACGCCTCTGCGGCGCTGGCCGCGCTGCAGGCCATGCGCTCGCGCCTGCCTGTGAGCGCGCAGGAAGTGCGCAACGGCCTGGCGTTCGTGGAGTTGCCGGGCCGGTTCCAGGTGCTGCCAGGGCGTCCGGCCGTGATCCTCGATGTCGCGCACAACCCCCATGCCGCAGCGACGCTTGGGCAGAACCTTGAGAATATGGGGTTCTTCCGTTACACCTATGCGGTGTTCGGCGCCATGCACGACAAGGACATCGCCGGCGTGCTGCAACATGTGGCCGACAAGGTGGACCACTGGTGCCTGTGCGACCTGCCGACCGACCGGGCCGCTACTGCCGCGGAGTTGCGCGAGAAGCTTGAGGCAACTGGCTTCCGTGAGGGCCCGGACAACACCGTTGCATGTTTTTCCAGCCCCGAACTTGCGTATCGCGATGCTGTCGAGCGCGCTACCGAGAATGATAGAATCCTGGTCTTCGGGTCGTTCTACACAGTGGCCGGCGTGATGGCATATCGTGCCACGCAGGCCAACTGAGTCGGAACGGCATCGCACCGAACACCATACTTTGGGCATCTATGGGCCTGCTTTCGCTGTTCTCGTCCCGCAAGGGCACTGACCCGGCACCCGAACGCGGTCGCCGCACGCGCGCGGAATCGAGCGCCGGCATCGGCGCGTCGCGTCGGACGGCGGACGAATACGCTGACGATACCCTTGACCCCGATTTTCCCCAGAAGCAACGCGCGCGGCGTCGCCTGATCGGTGCCGTGGTGCTGCTCGCGGCCGCGATCATCGTGCTGCCGATCTTGTTCGAGCACAAGCCGCGTCCGGTTTCGGAGGATGTGGCCGTCAGCGTGGCCAACGGGCAGGGCGCCACGCAAAAGCCGAAGGTCGAGGCACGCAAGGCCGAGCCGCTGCCACCGTCCGCCAATGCCAATCGCAACGATGCGGCGCTAGACGCGGGCGAGGAGATCGTCAGCGCACCTGCTACGGACAAGTCCGACAAATCCGACAAGCCGAAGGCTGACGTGAAGCCTGACACCAAGGTTGCCGATAGCAAGCCGGCGGACAAGCCTGCCGCCGCCGGCACGAAGTATCTGATTATGATTGGCGCGTTCTCGTCGGAAGAACGCGCGAAGAACTGGCTGGCCAAGCTCAAGGAGAGCAAGGTGCCGGCCTATGTGGAAAAGAAGATGCTGGCCGATGGTGAGCGGAACCTGCTGCGGGCGGGTCCGTTCACCAGTCGCGATGCCGCCGAGGCGGCGGAGAAGAAGGTCAAGGCGATCGGACTCACTTCGAAGATCGTGGAGCAGTAAGAGGCGCTTTCAACATGAAGCGAAGCGGTGCTGGCTAGCCGCGCGGACGCAGACAGTACAAGTGGACTGGCCAAGGCCGCGCAACGACGCCAGCGTCATTTTGATAGCGCCTCTAAGCCGATGTGTCGGCGAGTGGGCACGTGGTGTGCCGCGACGTATCGCAATCCGGCAGTCTGCCCCCATCTGACAGGAACGCATCGGACCGCCCAGGACGCATGGCTTTTACTTTTTTCGATTACGCGGTGGCCTTCATCGTGGTGGCCTCAGGCCTGGTTGGCATACTGCGCGGCCTGGTGCGCGAGGTGCTCGCGCTGGTGGGCTGGATCGTGGCTTTCGTACTGGCATACCATTTCGGCGGCATGGCCGCACAATGGATGCCGGAGTCGCTGCCAGGCGGCGAACTGACGCGCAGCGCGCTCGGCTTTCTCGCCGTATTCTTTGGTACGTGGATCGTCGCCGCGCTGGCGGGGGCGATTCTGGGCCAGTTACTGGAATCCACCGGGCTGAAGCCCGCGGATCGCGGCCTGGGATTGTTGTTCGGGCTGGCGCGGGGCGCGCTGATCGTGATGCTGGTCGTCGTGCTGGCGGGCCTCACCAGGCTGCCGGAAGAACCATTCTGGCGTGACGCGGTGTCGCGCCCCTATGTGATGCAGGCCATGGACGAGCTGCGGCACTGGCTGCCGCCGGACCTGGCCAAATATGTGAAGACGTGAGCGCCTGCGGGCGTTGCTCGACAGAGCGCACCCGCGGCGACAGTGACAACGCAGATCCCGTTCGCCCTTGACGGGATTGCGCCCCTGAATCATTTGCCTTTCCTGGGAGTTCGGCATGTGCGGTATCGTCGGTGCGGTTTCCACCAGCCCTGTCAATCAACTCATCTATGACAGCCTGCTGCTGTTGCAACACCGCGGACAGGATGCAGCCGGCATCGCCACGGCCAATGGCAGCACCTTTCACATGCACAAGGCCAACGGCATGGTGCGTGACGTGTTCCGCACGCGCAACATGCGCAGCCTGCCGGGCACGTCGGGCATCGGCCAGGTGCGCTACCCGACCGCCGGTTCCGCGTCGAGCGAGGAAGAAGCACAGCCGTTCTATGTGAACGCGCCGTACGGCGTCATCCTCGCCCACAACGGCAACCTGACCAACTCGGAACAGTTGCGCGAGGAAATGTTCCGTCGCGATCGCCGCCACATCAACACGCATTCGGATTCCGAAGTGCTGCTGAACGTGCTGGCCGACGAACTGCAACGCGCCAGCAGCGGCAACGAACTGGACCCGGAGACAATCTTCAAGGCCGTCGCGGGCATGCATCGCCGCGTCAAGGGTGCCTATGCGATCACCGCGCAGATCGCCGGCTACGGCCTGCTGGCTGTGCGCGATCCGTTCGGCATCCGCCCGCTGTGTATTGGCAGCGTCGACACCCCGACCGGCAAGGAATACCTCATCGCCTCGGAATCCGTCGCCCTGGAAGGCATCGGCTACCAGATGGAGCGCGATGTGGCGCCGGGCGAGGCGATTTTCATCGACCTGGACGGCTCGTTCCACAGCAAGCAGTGCGCTGATAATCCGGTGCTGACGCCGTGCATCTTCGAGTACGTCTATCTGGCCCGTCCGGATTCGTGCATTGACGGCGTGCCGGTCTACGATGCCCGCCTGCGCATGGGCGACTACCTGGCCGAAAAGATTCGCCGCGAAGTGCCGGCTGGCGATATCGACGTGGTCATGCCGATTCCCGATTCGAGCCGCCCGGCCGCCATGCAGGTGGCCAATGCGCTCGGTGTGCAGTACCGCGAGGGCTTCTTCAAGAACCGCTACGTGGGCCGTACGTTCATCATGCCTGGCCAGGCAGTGCGCAAGAAGTCGGTGCGCCAGAAGCTCAACGCGATGGGTGTCGAGTTCAAGGGCAAGAATGTGCTGATCGTCGACGATTCGATCGTCCGCGGTACTACGTCGCTCGAGATCGTGCAGATGGCGCGTGACGCAGGTGCGAAGAAGGTGATCTTCGCGTCGGCCGCGCCGCCGGTGAAGTTCCCGAACGTCTACGGTATCGACATGCCCACGCGTGCCGAACTGGTGGCCTATGGTCGCACGGACGAAGAAGTGGCGCGCATGATCGGCGCCGACCAGCTCGTCTACCAGGACGTGGAAGCGATGAAGCAGGCTGTGCGCGACATCAACCCGAACCTGCGTGACTTTGATGCGTCGTGCTTCGACGGCAAGTACGTTACCGGCGATATCGACGACGCCTATCTGGAGCGCCTCGAGACCGCGCGTAGTCTGGCCGATCGTGAAGGTACCAACGGCGGTGAAACCGAACGTTCGCAGCTGCATCTGCAGCGCTCGGGCGGCAACGAATAACAAGAAACCAGAATCTTCGGAAGGCAGCAAAGCAGCATGAGCGAACCGTTCAACCCAGACGCCTACGGCATTGATACCCTCGGCGTGCGCGCCGGCACGCTGCGCACTGGCGAATTCATGGAGCACTCCGAGGCGATGTACCTGACCTCGAGCTTCTGCTTCAACAGTGCAGCCGAAGCCGCCGCGCGCTTCGCCAACTCGGAAGAGGGTTACACCTACTCGCGCTTCACGAATCCGACCGTGTCGATGTTCCAGTCGCGCCTGGCCGCGCTGGAAGGCGCGGAGGCCTGCATGGCCACGGCTTCGGGCATGAGCGCGATTCTGTCGGTGGCGCTCGCCACGCTGCAGGCCGGCGATCATCTGGTCAGCTCGCGTTCGATCTTCGGCTCGACGATGACGCTGTTCAACTCGATCCTGGCCAAGTTCGGCGTGGAGACGACCTACGTCGACGGCACCGATCTGGCTGCCTGGCGTGCCGCCGTGAAGCCGAACACGAAGCTGTTCTTCCTGGAGACGCCGTCGAACCCGCTGACCGAGGTGTCCGATATCGCGGCGGTTGCCGATATTGCGCACAACGCTGGCGCGCTGTTCGTAGTTGACAACTGCTTCTGCTCGCCGGCTTTGCAGCAGCCGATCAAGTTCGGTGCCGATGTGGTGGTGCATTCGGCCACCAAGCACATCGACGGCCAGGGCCGCGTGCTTGGCGGCGCGGTGGTCGGCAAGCACGATTTCATCATGGGCAAGGTGTTCCCGTTCGTGCGAACGGCGGGCCCGACGCTGTCGGCGTTCAACGCGTGGGTGATGCTCAAGGGCATGGAAACGCTGGCGATCCGCATGGAGCGTCACTCGCAGAGCGCGTTGGCGATTGCCGAGTTCCTCGAGTCACATCCGGCCGTGAATCGTGTGTTCCACCCGGCACTGAAGTCGCATCCGCAATACGAGATCGCCCAACGCCAGCAGAGCGGGGGCGGCGCGATCGTGTCGTTCGAGTTGAAGGGCGACACCCCCGAGGCCATGCGTGCTGCTGCGTGGCGCGTGATCGATAACACGAAGCTGTGCTCGATCACCGGCAATCTCGGCGACACGCGCACGACGATCACTCATCCGTACACCACCACCCACGGTCGCGTGGCGCCTGAAGCCAAGGCCGCCGCCGGTATCAGCGAAGGGCTGATCCGACTGGCCGTTGGCCTGGAGTCCGTGGAAGATCTGAAGGCCGATCTGCTGCGCGGCCTGGGCCAGTAAGCGGTTGGTTTTTCTCCCCTCGCCCATGACTGGGCGAGGGGGCTTCACCGCAGCATCCTCTTCCTCAGCAGCACCAGCGCCACCGTCAGCGCCACGGCTGCATACGCCGCGAGCACACCGACGTGCAGCGCTACATTCTCCACCGGCCGGCCCAGCATCAACGGGCGAATCAATGCGACTGCGTGCGCCAGCGGCAACACTTGCGTGGCGGCCTGTGCGCCTTCTGGCAATTGTTCGAGCGGAAAGAACACGCCCGATAGCAGCAGCATCGGCGTCATGACCAGCGTCTGGTAGAACATGAAGAAGTCGTAGCTCGGTGCCAGCGCGGTCACGATCATCGCCAGACTGGCGAATGTCACGCCCGCCAGCACGATGACCGGTAGCGCCCCGAGCGCGCTCGGAAACTGCGCATAGCCCAGAAGGCCGGCCACCAGCATGATCGCCACCCCGGACAGCACGGCCTTGCTGGCTGCCCATAGCACCTCGCCCAACACCACGTCGCCCAGCGTCAGCGGAGCGTGCATGATCGCTTCCCAGGTGCGCTGCACATGCATGCGCGAGAACGCCGAATACATCGACTCGAAGCTGGCGGACATCATCACGCTCGATGCCGTCGTGCCTGCCGCGAGAAACGCGATATACGACACGCCATGCACATTGCCGACCAGCAATCCAAGCCCGAGACCCAGGCCGAACAGATAGATCATCGGATCCGCCAGGTTGCCGATCAATGACGGCACGGCCAGCTTCTTCCAGACCATGTAGTTGCGGTACCAGACCATCATCCAGTTGCGCGCGTTGCGTGGCAGCAGCGGCTGAGGGTAGCGCTGGTGGGTTTGCACGACGGGCGGCGCGCCGGCGACGACCGCGTCAGTGCTTCGTGGTGGGTCCAGTTCGCTCATTTCAATCCCTCATCTCGCGGCCGGTCAACTTGAGGAACACGTCCTCGAGGTTGGCGGGCCGATGCAGGTAGCGCACGCCGCCCTTGCCATGCAGGGCGGCCAGCAGCGGAGCCGGCTCGCGCACGTAGAAGAACAGCGTTTCGCCGCGCATTTCGGTGCGTTCGGCCAGGGGCGTCAGCGTGTCGCGCAGCGGTTCGAGTTCGTCGCCGTAGACTTCCACCACATCGCAGCCGATCTCGCGGTCAATCAGTTCATGCGGCTTGCCTTCAGCGATCTTGCGACCCGCGTCGATGACGCACAGGTGGTTGCAAAGCCGTTCGGCTTCCTCCATGAAGTGGGTGGTCAGCAGGATCGTCTTGCCGGCCGACAGCAGTGATTTGAGTCGCTCCCAGATCAGGTGCCGGGCCTGCGGGTCGAGGCCCGTGGTCGGCTCGTCCATGATCAGCAGGTCGGGGTCGTTGATCAGCGCTCGCGCCACGGTCAGGCGCCGCCGCATACCGCCAGAGAGGTCGCGCACCTGCGCGTCGGCACGGCTTTCCAGTCGCGCAAACTCGAGCAGCTTCGGCACTCGCTCCGCGATCTGGGCGGAGGACAGGCCAAAGTAACGCCCGAAGATGCGCAGATTCTCGATGACGGAGAAGTCGGGATCGAGATTGTCGAATTGCGGCACCACGCCCACGCGCATCCGCGCCTGTGGGGCGCGTTGCGGAATCGGTTCGCCGCAAAGCATCAGCGTGCCGGATGCTGGCGTAGTTAGGCCCAGCAACATCCGCAGCGTGGTGGTCTTGCCGGCGCCATTCGGGCCGAGCAGGCCGAAGCACTGGCCGGGCTGGACTTCCAGGTCCAGGTTGTCGACCACGACGTGGTCGCCATAGAGTTTGCGCACATTGCGCATCTGGAGGATTGCGGTCAAGGCGAGGTCCCGAGGATGCGATATCTGCCATTATGCAGGGCATCGCTCGGCGCATTGTTGCGCGAATCACGGCGAGACAATTCCATTTGCCGGAGTGTAGGTTGGCTAACGCGCGGCGTTCGGCTTACTCTTGATGTTTTCGACACTGGACTTCAAAGGAGCCGTGATGACTTTCGAACACTGGATTACGTTCGTGTTGACCAGCGTGATCCTGCTGATCATTCCAGGGCCGACGATCCTCCTTGTGATCGGCGATGCGCTCGCGCACCGTGGTCGCAGTGCCTATGCCACGGTGGCTGGTGTGGCCTGCGGCGACCTGACGGCCTTCACGCTGTCGATGGCGGGCCTGGGAGCGGTGCTGGCGGCCTCTGCCACGCTTTTCACGGCCCTCAAGTGGGTTGGGGCGGCCTATCTGGTCTATCTCGGTGTGCAGGCGTTGCGTACCGCGAATCAGGCCCGGGAGCTCGAGGTGGCGCCGCAGTCTGGCAGCGGCGCCCAGCGCTTTGCCAAGGCATGGCTGGTCACGGCGCTGAACCCGAAGAGCATCGTGTTCTTTGTGGCCTTCGTGCCGCAGTTCATGGATGCGAAGTTGGCATTCTGGTCGCAGGCCGTGGTGCTGATCCCGACCTTCGTGGTGCTGGCGAGTGCCAATGCCATGGTTTATGCGCTGCTGGCGCGGTCGCTGGCGACCCGGCTGACCACGCGACGGGCGCAGGCCAATATGCAACGTGCCGGCGGCATTACGCTGATTGGGGCGGGCGCGCTGATCGCCACGCGCTCCTAGGCAGTGCCGTAGGGACGAAAAAAAACCGCCAGCTTGCTGGCGGTTTTTCTTGGCAATGCGCGAATCAGTAGAGCTTCTTCGGCAGCATTTGCATACGCAGACGCTTGCGCAGACGGGCCTCGGCAGCCTTCTTCTTGCGCTTGCGCTCGGTCGTCGGCTTTTCGTAGGCGGTGCGGCTCTTCAGTTCCACGATCAGGCCAGTCTGCAGAATGGCGCGACGGAAACGACGCATTGCAACTTCAACGGGCTCGCCCGGTTTCAGAACGATCTTAGTCAATTCAGTCCTTCGGAAATTACCGCCAGAGGCGGTGGGTTCATAGGGGGAAACGTGCCATGTCGGGCCCCGGAGCCTTTCATGACGGTGGTATTGCACACAGCGGCGAATGCCGTGGTGCGCCCCTAGAACCTGCTGTGGACCGAAATCCGTACTGCCTGTGTCAGGGGTGATGGGCCAAATTTTCCTAGCTAGGTAAAAACTTGGCGGGCTACCTGTTTCCGTGAGTATTGCGCAAGAAATACGCCGGTAAGCTTTTACAGGTATACCGGGGGTGAGTCAAGTAAACCTGGGCAATCCGAGATCATACACCAGGAAATGTGCGCGAGGACCGCCAATCCTGGGATTGGCGTTACTGCAACAGGCTGCACCACGCCGAGATCAGCAGTACAAGCGCCATGAGGCGGTCAAAGCGCTTCATCATGGCGGGGGATCGGATGTAGCGGGTGGCGCCGGCGCCGAGGACTGCCCATACGCCCATGCAAGGCAGCGAGATGATAAAGAAGGTGAGTGACAGCAGAATCACCTGATGCGAATGGTCTGACCTGTGGCCCGCGAAAACACTTACCACGGCCAGCGCCATCATCCAGGTCTTCGGATTCACGAGCTGCAATGCGGCCGCGCCTGCGAGGCCGAGAGACCGTTTGTCGTTGCTGTCGACCTCGACACTTGCTGCCGGGCTGCTCCAGATCTGCCACGCCAGCCAGGAGAGCCAGAGCACGCCGCTCCAGGCCATCACGCGTTGCACCTGCGGGTGGTCAGTCAAGGCATCGCCAATGCCGATGCCGACGGCTAGTACCAGCAAGGCTGCGCCGCCACAGCCGCCCATGATGATCGGCAGCGTTGCCACGATTCCGCGGCGGGCGCTGTGGCTCAGTACGATGACGTTGGTCGGGCCGGGCGTGATCGACGCAACGATCGCGAAAAGCAGGAAAGGAAGAAAAGGGAGTGTGTCGAGCATGTGGCCATTGTTGCGGCCGATGCCTCACGCGTCTGGAAGATTTGAGCAGCGCTTGCGGTAGTGCGCGGGTGTCAGGCCATAGGCACGCCGGAACCAGCGTCCCAGATGGCTCTGGTCGGCAAAGCCGAGCGCCACGGCGACATCGGCTGGCGTTGCGCCTCGGGCCAGCAGGTGTCTTGCGCGCGCCAGACGCATCTGTACCAGGTAGGCGTGTGGCGCGATGCCGAATGCCGCCTTGAAAGCGCGTGTCAGTCGATAGCGATCCACACCGCTGATCGCAGCCAGATCATCGAGCCCGATATCGTGATCGAGGTGGTCGTGGAGATAGTCGCGCGCCCGCTGTGCCACCAGGGGCAGGCGCGGGTCGAATGCGTGATGCGCGCGCCAATGCATATGCGCTGTCAATTGGGCGAGCAGCGCATCGAGTGCCGACTGGCGGACGATGCGCAATTCGGGCTGCTGCAGGAACGAATAGGCGCTACCGATGGCCGAGATCAGCGCGGGGTCTTCTCTCAGGGTCTGAGCAAAGCCGGGTTGGCAGTGCGCTGGGGCGTCCTCGAATACGGCGCGTAGCTCGCGCTCCATCCACTGTGCGTCGAGATAGAGCATCGAGTAGGTGAAGCCCTCCGGTGCCACCGCGTAGCCATCATGGATCTCGCCGGGCTCCAGCGTGAACACTTTGCCGGGGGTACTGCGCTGGACTTCGCGGCGACAGTGGAACTGCTGGATGCCCTGCTCGGTGTATCCGACCAGGTAGCTGTCATGCCAGTGAGGATCGTAGGCGTGGCCGGTGAAATGGGCGCGAATCGTCTCGATGCCAGTGCTGGCATCCTGCCTGAGGTCGATCCAGCTTTGGGGGCTCACAGCGATTTTCGCGTTTCGGTTCCTTGAGCGGGCATCTTATACAGTCTGATGCGAAGGCTCTGGAACGTTTGTGCAGGGGAGGGGTGTTGGGCGCGCAAAAAGAAAAAGGCCGATGCTTTCGCATCGGCCTTCCTCTTATATTGGTTGGCTCCCCGACCTGGGCTCGAACCAGGGACCTACGGATTAACAGTCCGGCGCTCTACCAACTGAGCTATCGGGGAACAGCTGAGAAAGAAATTATAACCAGCCTCTCTTCGTTTCGTCAACAACTTTTTAACGTTTTGTTTTCGCTAGAAGTTATTGCCAGAACTCTGGTTCGCCTCGAAACCGGCTTGCAGCGGGCGTTTCCACCTTTTGCAGCGTTGCCGTGTTTAGCAGCGAGGCCGCATTATAGCCAGCTTTTCGATTTATGCAAACAAAAAAACCGCCCGGAGGCGGCTTTTTTGTTTCGGTTCCGATGTCAGTCGAAAACCGGCGTCTCCACGCCAAGCACCTTGTGCAGCTTCGGCGAGGTCGTCGTGTACTGCATGTGGATCTTCTTGTCCGGGAAGATGTACGGCGCGGCGCCGAAAGCAGCCAGCGCGGCTTCGTGGAAGCCCGACAGGATCAGCTTCTTCTTGCCCGGATAGGTGTTGATGTCGCCAACCGCGAAGATGCCCGGGATGTTCGTCTCGAACTTCTCGGTGTCCACCTTGATCTGCTTGCGCTCGAGGTCCAGACCCCATTCGGCGATCGGGCCGAGCTTCGGCGACAGACCGAAGAACACGAGGATGTCGTCGACGGGCATACGGCGGGTCACGCCGTCGGCGCCGGTCACCTTGATCTCGGTAAGCACGCCGTCCTTCTCTTCATAGCCGCCGATCTGGCCGACCATGAATTGCATTTCCATCTGTTCGCACAGCTCGCGCATCTTGGCCACCGATGCCGGCGCGGCACGGAAACCATCGCGGCGGTGGATCATCACCACCGACTCGGCCTTGCCCACCAGATCCAGCGTCCAGTCCAGCGCCGAATCACCACCGCCGACGACGACCAGATTGCGGCCGTGGAAGCGGCTCGGATCCTTGACGCGGTAGAACAGCTGCTTGCCTTCGAACTTGTCGATGCCTTCCACCTTCAGCGTGCGCGGCTGGAACGAGCCAACGCCGGCGGCGATGAAGATGGTCTTGGTGATGAAGCGGGTTCCGAGCGATGTTTCGACGAAGAAACGGCCGTCTTCGCGGCGCTCGACGACGCTCACTTCCTGGCCCAGATGGAACGTCGGCGAGAACGGCTCGATCTGCTTCAGCAGGTTGTCGGTCAGTTCCTGACCCGTGCAGATGGGCACGGCCGGGATGTCGTAGATCGGCTTGTCCGGATACAGCTCGACGCACTGGCCGCCCACTACCTTGAGCGAGTCGATGATATGTGCCTTGATTTCGAGCAGCCCCAGTTCAAAGACCTGGAACAGGCCAACTGGGCCAGCGCCCACGATCAGCGCGTCAATTTCCAGCGGCTGACCGCCAGGGTTCCCGCCGGCCTGATGGGTCGCGTCGGCCACGGGGTTAGGAATGCTCAAGTCCATATTCGTCCTGATACGTTGTGGGCACACGTGTGCCCGGCATTGCTAGAAAGCGCGGGGGACGGCTCTCCGTATTTTTTAGCGCTGCAGGTATTGCAGCTTGTCGGTGGCATCCTTCCATTCCTCGGCCTCGGCCAGCGGGGCCTTGGTCTTGGTGATGGAGGGCCAGATCCGGGAGAGTTCGGCATTCAGTTCGATGAACTGTTGCTGATCGCCCGGCACGTCTTCCTCGGCGTAGATCGCGTTGACCGGGCACTCGGCCACGCACACGGCGCAGTCGATGCATTCGTCCGGGTCGATGGACAGGAAGTTCGGGCCTTCGCGGAAACAATCGACCGGACACACATCAACGCAGTCGGTATAGCGGCAACGGATGCAGGATTCGGTGACAACGTGAGTCATTTCGGTTCCAGAAAAACGGATCGGTCTTCAAATGGGGGAGGTCCAAGGCCGCATTCTTGCCCGGCGTTCCCGCCAGTCACCCGACATGCGTCAAGCACAGCGCAAGTCAATCGGGATAACTTGGGGCGAACGGGGGCCGTGGCCTTTCAAAGACCGATATTGTAGCCGAGCCTTCCCGCAAGAATAGCGAGTCTATATAGCTGGGTAAGATAGTTTTCTTATTTCTTTATGTGTTTTGTTGGCAATTCGATTCGAAAGTCGGCCTGCCAGGCGGCTTTCGTGGCGTTCAGGGCATCGAAACCGGTGGCGAACCGCTAATATTCTCCCTACGATGCCTGTGGCTACCCGGGGTAAAAGTGCGGCCGCGGGCCCTTGCGGGACATTCAGACTACGCAACATCCGACCGGGGACCCATGCCATGCAGGCACGCCTTCTGTTCCGATTCGCAGTTTGCCTGGCCACAGCAATGCTAGCGCCGCTGCCGTTGGCCGCCCAGACGCTGGCGCCGACGAACGGCTCCGCGGCCATGGCCGATAGCGTGGTCTCCCGGCTGGTGGCCTGGCGGGCGCGGACGGACCAGCCGGTCACGCTTTCATCGCTGACGGCGTTTGAGTGGGATAGCTTCAGCGTGGTCCGTGCGGCCGCCGGCGACCCGATGGCCAATTGCAGCCGCGAAGGTCTCGTGCCATGTGGCCCGGACCTGCACCCGCCTCCCGGCTCGATGATCCAGGTGCTGCGCTTCGACCGGGCCGGCCGTTCGGTCTACCAGGAGCGCATCATGGTCGCATCGGCCAATTTCGCCGATCCGTTGCCGACTGCGGTGCCACGCGCGCAGGCCACGCTGGTCACCTGCCCGGACGAGCAGGGGGTGCCGCTCTGGTGTGTGCAGACGCCTCGCAAGTCGGAACAGAAACCGCCACAAGGGCTGCGCTCGCTCGATGGCGGCTGACGACGCCAGGCTACGCCAGCGCGCCTCCGCGATACTTTCGGTTAGCATGATGGCCTGACTTCCGGTATGCCCCCGTCTGGCCTCGTTATGATCATCCGTTCCCTGCTCGACACTGACCTGTACAAATTCACGATGATGCAGGTGGTGCTGCATCACTTCCCGCAGGCCCAGGTGGAGTACCGCTTCAAGTGCCGCAACGCCGGGGTCGACCTGACGCCGTACGTCGACGAGATCCGGTCCCAGATCACGCAGCTTTGCCAGTTGCGATTCACCGACGATGAACTCGATTACCTGCGCGGCCTGCGCTTCATCAAAAGCGACTTTGTCGAGTTTCTGGCGCTGTTCCATCTGAACGAGAAGTACGTGCAGGTGCTGCCGTCGGCCAAGGGTAATGGCGAAATCGAGATCATCATCAAGGGTCCGTGGCTTCATACGATCCTGTTCGAGATTCCGCTGCTGGCCATCGTCAACGAGGTGTACTTCCGACGTACCCAGCCGAAGCCCGATCTGGCGGAGGGCCGTCGCCGGCTGCAGGCCAAGCTGGAGCTGCTCGCGGCGCCACCCTATGTGGATTGCGTGATCGCGGACTACGGTACCCGCCGCCGGTTCTCGTGCGACTGGCAGGAGGAGGTCCTGCTGTCGATGCGCGACGCCATTGGCCCGCAATTGGCCGGCACCAGCAACGTCCACTTCGCGCGTCTGCACAACATGACGCCGCTTGGCACGATGGCGCACGAGTACCTGCAGGCCTGCCAGGCCCTTGGGCCGCGCCTGCGTGATTCGCAGGTCTACGCGCTGGAGCGGTGGGCGCACGAGTATCGCGGCGACCTTGGCATCGCGCTTTCGGACACCTACGGCTTCGACGCATTCCTGCGGGACTTCGATCTCTATTTCTGCAAGCTTTTCGACGGCGTGCGACACGACTCGGGCGATCCGTTCGAATGGGGCGAGCGGATGATCGCGCACTACGCAGCCAACCGCGTGGATCCGCGCGGCAAGACGCTGATCTTCAGCGATGCGCTGGACATTCCCAAGGTCATCGAGCTCTACGAGCGGTTCCGTGGTCGTTGCAAGCTCGCTTTCGGTGTGGGCACCAACCTGACCAACGATCTTGGCTACAAGCCGTTGCAGATCGTGATCAAGATGGTGCGGTGCAATGGGCAGCCCGTGGCCAAGCTGTCGGACACGCCCGAGAAGACGATGTGCGACGATCCCGGCTATCTGTCGTACCTGCGGCAGGTGTTCGCGGTTCAGGCCCCCGCTTAGGAACTTTCAACCGCGCGCATCAGGACGCTTTCTACAATCGGTCTGCCCCTTCAACCGCCACATACTCACATCGCCATGGAAACCAACGCCGCCCGTGACCGCATCTTCGCCCGCATCCGCGCTGCCCAGGGCCGGGGGCCCGCCGTGACCGAAGGTGAACGGGAGGCAGTGGCCGATTATCTGGCGCGACATCCGCAAGGGCCGCTGCCTCCGGTTGACGGCGATCGTGCGGCTGGGTTCGTCGCGCAGGCACAAAAGATGGCCTCGACCGTGGATCGCGTGGCGACCCTGTCCGAAGTTCCGGCGGCCGTGGTGCGGTACGTGGATGGGCTGAAGCTCGTGCGCCGTGCCGTGGCATGGACCAGCCTGGGCAGCTTGCCGTGGGCGGAGCAGGGGATGACGGTTGAATGCCGTCCGCCGCTGCGCGATCCGCAAGGTGACCATGACCATGGCGACCTGGTCGGCATCACGGGCTGCTTCGTGGCAATTGAAGAGACTGGCTCGCTGATGTTGCTATCGGGCCCGGACACGTTTGCGTCGGCAGCGCTGCTGCCCGAGACCCATATTGCGGTGGTACCGGTGTCGCGCATCGTGGCCAATCTTGAGGAAGCCTTTGCGCGAATGCGCGCCGAGCATGGTCAACTGCCGCGTGCCACCAATATCATCAGCGGTCCGTCGCGAACCGGCGATATCGAGCAGACCATCGTGCTGGGCGCGCATGGCCCATACCGGGTACACGTGATTCTCGTCGATCAGGGCTGATCATCGCCACACGCGCCGCAACAGGCGCATTTTGAGACCTTTCTCCGAGGGGTTTGCTTTACACTGACCCTCTTAACGAGAAAGGAGAAATCCACACGATGCGACGTGTCAGCACACTGCTTCCCCATTGCCTGCTTGCGCTTGTTGGACTGCTGCCGAGTTGGGGCCATGCGGCCGATCTCGACGGGGCGGCGTTAGCGCCAATCTGGGGACTGCCGTTTGCCGGCATTCTGTTGTCGATCGCGCTGTTTCCGCTATTTGCGCCCAAGCTCTGGCATTACCACTACGGCAAGATCGCCGCGGCGTGGGGCGTGCTGTTCCTGGTGCCGTTCGCGACGGTCTTTGGCGTGCATACCGCGGCGGCCAACGTCGTGCACGCGCTGCTGTCCGAGTACATTCCGTTCATCGTGTTGCTGACCGCGCTCTATGTGGTGGCGGGCGGTATCTGCGTGCGCGGCAACCTGCATGGCACGCCAAAGTTGAACACCGGCATTCTCGCGCTGGGCACGTTGCTGGCCAGCATCATGGGCACCACTGGCGCGGCGATGCTGCTGATCAGGCCGCTGCTGCGTGCCAACGACAACCGCCGGCATGTGGCGCATGTCGTCGTGTTCTTTATCTTCCTCGTGGCAAACGCGGGCGGCGCGCTGACGCCGCTCGGTGATCCACCGCTGTTCCTTGGTTTTCTGAAGGGCGTGGACTTCTTCTGGACTATGCGCAACATCCTGCCCGAGACGATCTTCATGTGGGTGCTGCTGCTGGCGCTCTTCTACGTGATCGATCGTCACTACTATCTGAATCGGGAAGAGGAACTGCCGGTCAGACAGGATCCGACGCCTGATTCGCGGGGCATCCGCATCGAAGGCAAGGTGAACTTCGTGCTGCTGCTGGCCGTAATCGGCCTGGTGCTGATGAGCGGGCTGTGGAAGCCCGGCATCGTGTTCGATGTGATGGGCACGGACGTGCCGCTGCCGGCAGTATTGCGTGACGTTCTGCTGGTCGTGGTCACCCTGGCGTCGCTCATCGTCACGCCGCATGTTGCGCGCGCAGGAAACGAGTTCAACTGGGAGCCGATCCTCGAGGTCGGCAAGCTGTTCGCCGGCATCTTCCTGACGATTATTCCCGTGATCGCGATGCTCAAGGCCGGTACGGATGGCGCTTTCGCGGGCGTGATTCGCGCGGTCAGTGATGGCAATGGGCAGCCTATCGACAGCATGTATTTCTGGGCCACAGGCATCCTGTCGTCGTTCCTCGACAATGCGCCGACCTACCTTGTCTTCTTCAATACCGCTGGTGGTGATCCGGCCACGCTGATGACGCGCGACGCTTCGACGCTGGCGGCGATCTCCGCTGGCGCGGTGTTCATGGGCGCCAATACCTACATCGGCAATGCGCCGAACCTGATGGTGAAGGCAATTGCTGAAAGCCGTGGCGTGAGGATGCCGAGCTTCTTCGGCTACATGGCCTGGTCCTGCACTGTGCTGCTGCCGCTGTTCCTGGTGATGACGCTCTTCTTTTTCCACGTATGACTGATATGAAGCCCTCCATTCTGGTCACCCGCGCAATCTTCCCCGATGTCATCGAACGGCTCGCGCAGTACTTTGACGTCGATGACAACCAGGAGGACCTGGTGCTCGACAGCGCCGCACTGCGAGACCGACTGGCGGGTAAGGCGGGTGTTCTGGCCAACGCTGCGGACCGGATCGACGACGAGCTGGTGGGGGCTTTGCCGCAGTTGCGCGCCGTATGCAACATGGCGGTCGGCTACAACAACCTCGACCTGTCTGCGCTGACTGCAGCCGGCATCGTCGCGACCAACACACCTGACGTGCTGACGGAAACCACCGCGGACTTCGGCTGGGCCCTGCTGATGGCAACGGCGCGTCGCGTGACCGAAGGGGAGCACTATCTTCGGGCCGGCAAATGGGAGCGCTGGAGCTACGACATGCTGGTCGGCATGGACGTCCAAGGCAGCACGCTGGGTATCCTCGGCATGGGGCGTATCGGCCAGGGGCTGGCGCGACGCGCGGCAGGCTTCGACATGCAGGTGCTTTATCACAACCGGAGCCAGTTGCCGGGCGATGTCGAGCGTTCGCTCAATGCGCGATATGTGAGCAAGGCGGAACTGTTGCAGCAGTCCGATCACCTTATCCTGGTGCTGCCCTATAGCGCCGAAAGCCATCATGCCATCGGCGCAGCGGAAATCGCGCAGATGAAGCCGACCGCGACGCTGATCAATCTCGCGCGCGGTGGCATCGTCGACGACGCCGCGCTTGCGGCGGCACTGCGCGCGCGCAAGATCTTCGCCGCGGGTCTTGATGTGTTCGACGGCGAGCCGAGCGTGCATCCGGATTTGTTGACCGTGCCGAACATCGTGCTGACGCCTCATATCGCCAGCGCTTCCGAGAAGACGCGCCGCGCCATGGCCAACCTGGCCGCGGACAATCTGATCGCCGCGCTGGACGTGGGTCCGCAGGCCGGGAAACCGCCGACTGTCGTCAATCCTGAAGTGATGGCGCATCGTCGCTGATTGCCGGGCTGCCCGAGACATGTCACTGGTTCCCATCCTGACCCTCGCGACCGCCGTGGTGGCGGTACTGCTGCTACTGGTGCTGGTCTGGCGCACGCAGGGCAAATCCGCTGGCGCGGACCTGCAACCATTGCTCGGCGAGTTGCGTGACGACGTGCGCGAGGATACCGCGCGTGGCCTGGAGCGGCTCGAGCGCGAAGTGCGCACGGAGATCGCCGAAAGCGCGCGCGCCAATCGCGGTGAAGCCGGTCAGCAGATGTTGCGATTCCAGCAGACGCTGTCGACGCATCTGACGAGCATCGCGACGGTACAGCAACAGCAGCTTGCGCAGATGTCGGAAGTCAATGAGCGGCGTCTGGTGGAGGTGCGTACGACGCTGGAGCAGAAGCTGCGCGACATCGAGGCCAACAATGCCGCCAAGCTTGAGGAAATGCGTCGCACCGTGGACGAGAAGCTCCACGCCACGCTGGAGCAGCGGCTCGGTGAATCGTTCAAGCTGGTGTCCGATCGTCTGGAGCAGGTCCATCGTGGACTCGGCGAGATGCAGGTGCTGGCGCAGGGCGTAGGTGACCTCAAGCGCGTACTGACCAATGTGAAGTCGCGCGGCACATGGGGAGAGGTTCAGCTTGAGATGCTGCTCGAGCAAATACTCACTCCGGATCAGTACGCCAAGAATGTCGAAACGGTCCGCAGTTCTGGCGCGCGCGTCGAATTTGCCATCCGTCTGCCTGGGCGAGAGTTGGAGAGTGGGGCAGTGTGGCTGCCGATCGACGCCAAGTTCCCGAAGGAGCAATACGAGCGCCTGATCGACGCCCAGGACCGGGGCGATGTGGACGGGGTGAACAGTGCGAGCCGTGAACTCGAGGTCGCGGTGCGGCGCGAAGCCCAGACGATCGCGGAGAAGTATCTGTCGCCTCCCGCAACGACGGACTTTGCGATTCTGTTCCTGCCTACCGAAGGGCTATATGCCGAGGTGCTGCGGCGCCCGGGACTCACAGACCTGCTGCAGCGCGACTATCGAGTGACTGTGGCTGGCCCAACGACGCTGACCGCGTTGCTCAACAGTTTGCAGATGGGTTTCCGCACGCTTGCATTGGAGAAGCGATCGAGCGAAGTCTGGGAGGTGCTCGGCGCCGTGAAAACCGAGTTCGGCAAATTCGGTGAAGTCCTCGCCAAGACGCGTGACACGCTGGTACGTGCGGCTCGGAATATCGAACAGGCCGAAGTCCGTACCCGGCAAATGGAACGCAAGCTGCGTACCGTCGAGGCGTTACCTGGAGATTTGGCGGAACAGCTACTGGGAACAGGCGAGAAGCCCTCAGTGGATGCCGACGCTGCGGAGCAGGGGCAGGCAGAAGGCCTGTAGTCGCTCAGATTCCGACGCGATCTCGGAGCGTCCACAAGGCTGCAGATCAGCCGCCGGAGGATGGCGGCAAAAGACACAGCAATCGCCTATGGCACGTCCAGCTTCTTGTGGCGCTGCGAGGAACCGGTGCAGCGCCCGTGTGACAGCCGAAACAGCTTACTGACGATCTTCGGGCGTCAATTCGCGCACGTGAACTTCGATGCCGCCGAAGCGGGCAGCCACCCAGTTGTATGCCTTGCAACCGAGCCAGAGCAGGCCGAATCCGATCAACGCGTTGAGAATCAGGGCCGTGAAGACGGTGATGCCGGGCAGGTCGCCATAGCGAATGAAGGCAACGAAGAGGCCCATGGCGACGATCGGTACGGAAAAGCACAGGTAGACCAGCACCAGCGCGCGAGCGGTCTTGACAGGGTGGAGGTACGCGATCTCCTGGTTCATGACGACAGACACAATATTCGGGGATTCGGATTTTCGTGCTGCAAGTGTAGCGATTGGGGCTTGCGACGCCTAGTCTGCCCCTCTTGTGGATGGGCAATTCGGATGGCGGGACCCGGCTTTTGCCGCCGAATGCGGCACAAAAACGACACCCTCGCAGGACCTCGCCGTATCGCTGCGCTCAGATCAATCCGTCGAAAAGCATGATTTCGACGCTTTCCCCAGCTTCCACAGTGCCTTGTTCATGCGCGAGCACGATAAAGCAGTTGGCTTCGCTCATGGACCGCAGCACCCCTGAGCCCTGCTGGCCTGTGACGCGGACTTCCAGCGTGCCATCGGCACCGGGGGCGAGAATGCCTCGTTGGTATTCGGTACGGCCCGGCTTCTTGCGAATGGTTCCGGCACTGCGCACGCGCATCAGCGGGAGTGGGGCGACCTTGGCACCCATCAGTCGATGCAACGCCGCGCGCACGAAATGGTAGAACGTGACCATCACGGCCACCGGATTGCCTGGCAGTCCGAACAACAGTGCCTCGCGGCCATTCGACGTGATGCGTCCAAATGCCATCGGGCGGCCGGGGCGCATCGCGATCTTCCAGAAGGTGACGTCGCCCAGTTGCGCCATGATCTGCTTGGTGTAGTCCGCTTCTCCAACAGAAACGCCGCCTGACGTGATGATCGCGTCGGCATTCTCGCAAGCGCTGCGGAACGCGGCTTCCAGTGCTTCCGGATCGTCCCGGACCACGCCCATATCGATCAGGTCGACATTGAGGCGGCGCAGCATACCGTGCAGCGTGTAGCGATTCGAGTCATAGACGCAGCCCGGGTCCAGTGCCTCACCGATCGAGCGGAGCTCGTCGCCGGTGGAGAAGAAGGCCACGCGCAGGCGGCGGCGCACTTTGACTTCGGCCACGCCAAGCGAGGCCAGCAGGCCGATATCCGCTGGCTGAAGGATGCGGCCCGCGGCAAGCGCGGCCTGCCCGTTGGCCAGATCCTCGCCACGCAGCCGGCGGTTGTCGCCGGCGCGCACGGCATCAGCCGCAAAACGGATCTGGTTGCCACCGGCCTGGATCTCAACGAACTCCTGAGGCACCACCGTATCGCAACCGTCGGGCATGACCGCGCCGGTCATGATGCGCACGGCTTGCCCCGGGCCTGCCGGGCTACCAAGCGCATTGCCGGCGTAGGCCGTGCCGATGACCTGAAGCACCACGTCGCTCCCGGCGTCGGCCAGCGCCGCGCTGCTGAACGCGTAGCCGTCCATCGCGGAATTGTCATGCGCCGGCACGTCGATCGACGAGATCACATCCTCGGCCAGCACGCGATCGAGTGCGGTGCGGATCGCCAGTTGTTCGATGCCGCCAACAGGCTCGATCACATCGCCAATGATGGCGTTGGCCTTCGCCACGGGCAGGGCGGAGGGGTCGTAGTCTGACAGGCAGGAGATGACGGATTGAAGCGAAGGCATGGCGTAGTCTCGTGGCGCGCCTGACAGTCTGAACAGAGACAGTGGACGGCGCGCGTGTACTCGGAAGGCGAGGTCTTGAGCGTAGGCTGGAAGTCTAACCCGCGCGCTTCTCGCTTTCGTGCATGTGCAGTTCGTCGAGCGTGTTGATATTGGCGAAGGCCGCGGCATCGTCGAACGGCACTTCCACCAACCGATGGCTGGCCGCCCAGGTCTCGATCTTGCGGCCGCCACCGTTCAGATAGGCGACCAGACTGTCGATGGCCGATGCCGGCATCAGACAGAACACGGGCTGGGTCTGGCGGCGGCCGTCGGCGTCGATCGTGACCGGAATCGCCAGTTCGGCGTCCTCGGTCTCGATGGCCTGGGCCAGCCGTAGCACCAGATCCGTGGGCAGGAATGGCGAATCGCAAGGCGCCGTCACCATCCAGCCGGTCTGGCATTGCTCGAGCCCTGCCAGCATGCCGGCCAGGGGGCCTGCGAAGTCGGGCACGGAATCAGTAACGACCGGCACGCCGAAAGATTCATAGGCGGCAAGGTTGCGATTGGCGTTGATCAGCATCGCGCCGGTCTGCGCGGACAGGCGCATCAGCGTATGCATGGCCATCGGCACGCCGCGAAGCGGTTGCAGGCCCTTGTCCGTGCCGCCCATGCGGCTGCCTCGGCCGCCGGCCAGGATCAGGCCGGTTATGTCGTCGCGTGAAATCATGGATCTCGAGGAATGGGGCGCGGCGCCCGGAAGGGCATCACCCGCCGATATAGGACATCTCGATCTTGCGCTCGGCGCGTGCCGCGCGAATTGCCGGATCGCTGCGCTGTTCGGAATAGTTGTCGGTGCGGCCTTGCCAGACCTGGGCAATCGCGTTGGCGATCTCCAGGTCACTGTGCCCACCGCGCAGCAGGGCGCGCAGGTCGTAGCCCTCGGTGGCGAACAGGCACAGATAGAGCCGACCCTCGGTCGACAGCCGGATGCGGCTGCAGTCTCCGCAGAAGGCCTGCGTGACGCTCGAAATCACGCCGATCTCGCCGCCGCCATCCCGGTAGCGCCATCGCTCTGCGGTCTCGCCCGAGTAATTGGCGGCCACGGCTTCCAGCGGAAACACTTCGTCGATCCGGCGCACGACTTCGGCCGACGGAAGGACTTCGCCCATCTGCCAGTGGTTGCTGGCGCCCACGTCCATGAACTCGATGAAGCGCATGATGATGCCGCTGCCGCGGAAGTGGCGCGCCAACGGCACGATTTCGCCGTCGTTGGTGCCACGCTTGACCACCATGTTGACCTTGATCGGCGCCAGCCCGACGGCTTGCGCCACTTCGATGCCGTGGAGCACGTCGCGCACGGCATAGTCGACGTCGTTCATCTTGCGGAAGATCGCGTCATCAATGGCATCGAGACTGACGCTGACGCGGGACAGGCCCGCGTCGCGCAACGACTGCGCCTTGCGCGCGAGCAGCGATGCGTTGGTGGTCAGCGTCAGGTCCAGCGGCTTGCCCGATACGGTTTCGATGCGCGCGAGCATTTCCACGAGTCGCTCGATGTTCTTGCGCAGTAGCGGCTCGCCGCCGGTCAGACGAATCTTCTCTACACCCTGCGAGACGAAAATGCGCGCGGTGCGTTCGATCTCTTCGAAGCTCAGCAACTCGGAGTGGGGAAGGAACGTGTAGTCCTTGTCGAACACTTCCTTCGGCATGCAGTACACGCAGCGGAAGTTGCAGCGGTCAGTGACCGAGATACGCAGGTCATGCAGTGGCCGGCCGCGCGTATCGGCAACGAGTCCGTTCGGCGCAACCAGGTGCGAAGGAATGCTCGGCACCATCGAATGGTATCGATGGTCGCGCAGGTCGAGAATGGGGATGACGGTATCGGTCATGGCCAGGGTGAGGACGGAGGCTCTTCGGCGCGCGGGCGCCCGGGAGGCCTTTCTGTCAGCCATTCTAGCCGAGCGGCATCGGGCATCGTGGATGACATTATTGCCATAGGGTCACAGTTTGCCCGAGGCAGCTGCAATACAGCTTGCGGCATTGCAGCAAGTCAATCAATCCGCAAACAAAAAAAGGGGACGGCTTCTGGCCGTCCCCTTTCCCCTTGCCGGCGCGCGGTCAGCGCGCGAGGCAATTACTGCTGTTGCTGTGCAGCGGCTTGCTGTACGCCACCGGTCTCGACCAGAACCATCGGGCCTTCCGGCAGCGGCGGTAGCGGCTTGCGCTCACGCGGCACGCGCGGCGCCGGCACGATCTGCGAAGCGGCTTCCTGTGCGGCGCGGTGCTTGTCGCCGTCCGTACGGACCCACTCCAGGCCAGCCGCAGCCAGCATCGGCTCCAGGTTCTCGGCGCTTGGCGCGGCGGTCACCGGCGTTGCGGCCGATACGACTGCCACGGTTTCCACCACGGCTGCAACCGGGGCTGCAACCGGGGCTGCAACCGGGGCTGCAACCGGGGCCGGGGCGACGTCCGGCGTGACGATGACAGGTTCCGAAATCACCGGAGCAGCTGCCACGGGAGCGGCTACCACCGGCGCCGTCTCGACCGGAGCGGGCGTCACTACCGGCGCCGCTTGCGGCTCGGCAACGGCTGCGAAGACGGGCTCGGATGCCACCGGGGCCACCGGAGCGACCGGTGCTGCTGGGGCCACTTCCGCCGGCGTCACCGCCACGGCCGTTTCGACAGCCTTGACGCTTTCATCGGCCTCGGCAACAGTGGGCTGGTAGCCAGTCGACTCAGATTCCGATTCCGTCACGCCTGCGCTGACTTCGGCCAGATTGGCTTCGTCGCCGTCAATACCTTCGGCATTCTGCGCAGTGTCATCACGGTCGCGGCGATAGCGGTTGCGGCCGCGACGATTGCGGCGGCGGCGTTCTTCGCCTTCACCGGTCTCGGCACCTTCCACACCAGCCGGCAGTTCCGTGGTGCCTGCTTCCGTGGTCACGGCGACCATTGCGGCGGCTGCGACGACCGGCGCTACCTGGGCGGCGCCGACGGCCAACTGCGGCGCTTCGGTGCTCAGTGCCTCGTCGGTCTCGCGGGCCTCATGGCGTTCGCGTTGACGCTCGCGCTGACGCTCGCGGCGTTCCTGGCTGCGCTCGCGGCGGCCTTCCTGGCGTGCCTCGGCACGTTCCGGCTGGGCGATTGCCGGGGTGGCCTGGCCTTCGCGAGGCACGCGTGCCGGGCGTTCGCCACGTTGCTCACGTGGCTCGCGCTGCTCACGTTGTTCGCCGCGTTGCTGCTCGCTGCGTTCACCACGCTGGCCACGGCCCTGACGGTCACCGCGCTGTTCGCCACGCTCGCCACGCTGGCCACGGCCCTCGCGACCTTCACGGCCTTCGCGTCCCTCACGGCCTTCACCACGGCCTTCGCCGCGCTGACCACGCTCGCGGCGGCCTTCACCACCACGCGACGGGGTTTCGGCTGCCGGCTTTGCCGGTGCCTCGGGCGGCGTGGCCGGCTTGGCGCCAAACAGGCCCTTGAGCCAGGCAATGAAACCGCCGCTGGCCACCGGCTGGGTTGCCGGTGCAGGGCGCGCCGCAGGTGCCTCCGGGCGCACGCGCTCGGGGCGCGGCACCGAAACCGGTGCCGGCGCGTCGGGCGTGATGCCCTTGACGGCCGCTTCCTGACGCGGGCGCGCTTCTTCCTTCTTGCGGCTGCTGTAGCTCGTGTCGGCCTCGAGTTCCTTGGCGGCAGCCTCGGCCATACGGTAGCTGGCAGTCGACTCTTCCAGGCGCGGATCGTCGTGGCGCAGGCGCTCGAGCTTGTAATGCGGCGTTTCGAGGTGCTTGTTCGGGATCAGCAGCACGTTGACCTTGAAGCGCAGCTCGATCAGGTTGATCTCCTGACGCTTCTCGTTCAGCAGGAAAGCGGCCACTTCCACCGGCACCTGGCAGTGGATGGCGGCCGTGTTTTCCTTCATCGCCTCTTCCTGGATGATGCGCAGCACCTGCAGGGCGGACGATTCGGTATCGCGGATGTGGCCCGTCCCGTTGCAGCGCGGGCAGGTGATATGCGAGCCTTCGGACAGGGACGGACGCAGGCGCTGGCGCGACAGCTCCATCAGGCCGAAACGGCTGATCTTGCCCATCTGCACGCGGGCGCGATCGTGGCGCAGCGCATCCTTCAGGCGCGTTTCCACATCCTTCTGGGCCTTGCCGGACTCCATGTCGATGAAGTCGATCACGATCAGGCCGCCAAGGTCGCGCAGGCGCAGCTGGCGGGCGATTTCGTCGGCCGCTTCCAGGTTGGTGCGCAGCGCGGTTTCCTCGATGTCCGCACCCTTGGTGGCACGGGCCGAGTTCACGTCGACGGAAACGAGGGCTTCGGTGTGGTCGATCACGATGGCACCACCCGACGGCAGCATCACCATGCGGGAGTAGGCCGATTCGATCTGGTGCTCGATCTGGAAGCGCGAGAAGAGCGGCACGTCGTCGCGGTACTTCTTCACGCGACTCATGTTGTCCGGCATGACCACGCTCATGAAGGCGCGGGCCTGCTCATAGATCTCGTCGGTATCGATCAGGATTTCGCCGATATCGGGCTGGAAGTAGTCGCGGATCGCGCGGATCACGAGGCTGGATTCCAGATAGATCAGCAACGGGGCCTTGTTGTCGCCGGCGGCGCCGTCGATGGCCTTCCACAGTTGCAGCAGGTAGTTCAGGTCCCACTGCAGTTCTTCGGCGGCACGGCCGATACCGGCGGTGCGCGCGATGATGCTCATGCCTTCCGGCACCTGGAGCTGCGCCATCGTCTCGCGCAGTTCCTGGCGGTCTTCGCCCTCGATGCGGCGCGAAACGCCACCACCGCGCGGGTTGTTCGGCATCAGCACCAGGTAGCGGCCGGCCAGCGAGATGAACGTGGTCAGGGCTGCGCCCTTGTTGCCGCGCTCTTCCTTCTCGACCTGGACGATCAGTTCCTGGCCTTCGTGCAGGGCGTCCTGGATGCGCGCGTTGCGCACGTCCACGCCGTCCTTGAAGAAGGCGCGTGCCACTTCCTTGAACGGCAGGAAGCCATGGCGCTCTTCGCCGTAGTTGACGAAGCACGCTTCCAGCGAGGGTTCGATCCGGGTGATGACACCCTTGTAGATGTTGCCTTTGCGCTGTTCGCGCCCGGCGGTTTCGATGTCGATGTCGATCAGTTTCTGACCATCGACGATGGCGACGCGCAGCTCTTCCTGTTGCGTCGCGTTAAACAGCATGCGTTTCATCGCAATACCTCACTCCAGTGTCGCGGGAGCCAAATGTCATGAATCGGCCATGCCCGCAACGGTCCAGGGAGCACGCGAGGAAAGTGAGCGAGGGCGGGAGAATTGCCAAAGACGCCAGCGCGCACGAAAGCGCGGCCGGCTGGGCGCGGGTGAAAGGAGAAGCTGTCGGCGAATTGGCCGTCCCTGTGGACGGGCAGTCAGTTGGGTCGGGAGAGCAATGCAATATTGCTCCTGATACAGCGACCTCTGGCGGATACCGGCTGGCCGGGGGCGGGAGGACGTGTACGCCGTGCCGTCGGCACAGGCTTTCGTTTCCTCTCGCAGCCGGGCCGGGGTGGCCAAGACGCGTCAAAGAGCAAGTTATCCGGACGCGGCGTGCGCATGCCGATACCAATCCGACCCGTGTGCTGGCGGGCGCGCCACTGCTTCTTGGCGTTCTGCGTCAGGGCGCCAGACAATCCGGGGTGTTATGAACCACGCCGGATCGCGGCCGATTTGCAGGTCGGTTGGCAGGCTGGCCTGCCGGGCCGGCACCGATTCCCGGTGCGGGCGGTCTTCTCTCACCGATGCGGATGCCCAATGGCGAGCATCCACATTGAATTCTTTTCTACCTGAACACTCAGTTTCCACGTGTCGACCGGTTCGATGCCGAAGTTACCTCTGGGCAACTTCCTGCGTGCCGGCGCGGCGCGTGCGTGCTGCTGATTGCCACCATTTGCCTGTCCGGCGCTTGCGGGGTACGCAATAAGCGGGGGACGGGCCGGGTCGATGGCAACCCGAAGTGTAAAATGCGAAATCTTGCGCGGATACTGGTGGGACTACCCAATTCAATCTGTTGGATGTCCCGCATGTTCCTGCCCGATGCGCCGCGAAAAAATGGCTGGCAAATCCGGGCAGGTTTTCAGGGCTCGCGCCAAACCTCGCTTACACAGGTCGTGCGTTTCCGGTCTTTGGCCGGTAACGGCCGGGAAATTATATTGAAAATGAATGAGTTACGCCATCAAATTGCAACGGAGCCGCAATCGCGCCCCAGCGGGCTCCAGGTGGCGTACGTGACCGTCGACGAAAGTTCGGAAGGGCAGCGCATCGACAACTTCCTGTTGAAGGTGGCCAAGGGCGTGCCCAAAAGCCACATTTATCGCGTGCTGCGCTCAGGCGAAGTGCGCGTCAACAAAGGTCGGGTCGACGCCACTTACCGGTTGCAGAACGGAGATGTGGTG
Source organism: Cupriavidus sp. HY129 (assembly GCF_059492215.1). Taxonomy (NCBI): domain Bacteria; kingdom Pseudomonadati; phylum Pseudomonadota; class Betaproteobacteria; order Burkholderiales; family Burkholderiaceae; genus Cupriavidus; species Cupriavidus sp. HY129. Next base: position 2,416,741 of record NZ_CP083254.1, on the reverse strand, counting down.
CGTATCCCGCCGATGCGCGTGGCGGAGAAGGCTGCTACGGCCAGTGGTTTCGTCCCCGCAGGCGAGTTTCCTGTGCTTTTCGAGGATGCCGCGCTGCTCGTGATCGACAAGCCGGCCGGCGTGGCCGTGCATGGCGGGTCTGGGGTGGCCTTCGGGGTGATCGAGCAACTACGCCGCGCCAGGCCGGAGGCGAAGTTCCTCGAACTGGTCCATCGGCTCGATCGGGAAACGTCCGGAATCTTGGTGCTGGCGAAGAAGCGTTCCGCGCTGGTGCACCTGCACGAGCAGATTCGTGGCAACGGCATGGACAAGCGGTATTTCGCCTGCGTGGCGGGCGAGTTTCCGAACACGCGCCAGCATGTGAAGCTACCTCTATATAAATACAGCACGCCGGACGGCGAACGCCGCGTGCGTGTGCAGGCGGACGGGTTGGCGTCACATACGGTCTTCAATCGCATGGAGGCCTTCGACGGCTACACGTTGCTGGAGGCCGAACTGAAGACCGGACGGACGCACCAGATTCGCGTGCATCTGCAATCGATTGGCTTCCCGATCGTTGGTGATGATAAATATGGCGATTTTGCGCTCAATAAGGCGCTTTCCCGCAGCGGCGCCAAGCCGGGACTGAAACGCATGTTCCTACATGCGCACCGGCTCACGCTGACACATCCGGCCACCGGCGCGCCGATGACGGTGTCCGCGCCATTGCCTGCCGAGTGTGTTGAATTTCTGCAACAATTGCGGCAGGGGCGGCCAGCGCGCGACGCGGACTGATCCGTACGCACGTCGCTGTTAGCGCTCACACACTTTCAGTATCCAACAAGGACCGCAATGGCCAGGCAGCGCTTCGACCTGATCGTCTTCGACTGGGATGGAACCCTGATGGACTCCACCCCGACCATCGCCAAATGCATACAGCTCGCCAGCCGTGATCTGGGACTACCCGTGCCGGATGACAGCGCGGCCAGCCATGTGATCGGACTCGGCCTGAAAGACGCGCTCTCGTATGCCGTGCCGACGCTCGATCCCGCCGACTATCCGCGTCTGGCGGAACGCTACCGCTATCACTTCCTGACGCGTGACGCCGAACTGGTGCTGTTCCCGGGCGTGCTCGACATGCTCGAGGCGCTTCACGCCGAGCATTACTTCCTGGGCGTGGCCACCGGCAAGACCCGAGTCGGACTCGAACGCGCTCTGGCGGCAACTGGCATCGGCAAGCTGTTCGATGCCACGCGCTGCGCCGATGAGACGTTCTCGAAGCCGCATCCGGCCATGCTCCACGAACTGACGCGCGAACTTGGCCAGGATATCGGTAGGACCGTGATGATCGGCGACACGACCCACGACCTGCAGATGGCCATCAACGCTGGCGCGCAGGGGCTTGGCGTCTCCTACGGCGCGCATCCGGCGGAATCGCTGCGTGAGATGTCGCCCGTGCATTGCGCAACGTCGATTGCCGACCTGCAGGCCTGGCTGCTCGCTCATGCCTGAAGCATTGCTGGAACCGCGGCGCCTTTGCGCGGCAGAGGAACTGGTCGACGGTGGCGCAGGCGTGCGCTTTGCAGTGCGTCTCAACACGCGGGAGATCGGCGCGTTCGTCGTGCGATACGACGGCGCCGCGCACGGCTATCTGAATCAGTGCGCCCATGTGCCGATGGAGCTGGACTGGCAGGAAGGTCAGTTTTTCGATAGTGCGGGCTTATACTTGATGTGCGCTACACATGGCGCGACCTACGCGCCGGACACCGGCTTGTGCGTGGGTGGCCCGTGCAAGGGGGCCACGCTCGCCAAGCTCCGGATCGAGGAGCGCGAGGGCGCGGTCTTCTGGTTGCCTGAACCCCCATTTTTCCCGCTCGACGCCGAGTAAGGCGGAGCGGGACGTCATCTGACTTTATCGAGTCCATTCGCATGACAGAACAGCAAAATCCGCCGAACGAACCGGGTCAACCTCAAGATCGCGCAGGCGACGACAGCAAGCTGGAGACGGCAAAGCACGCCGAATTCCCGCTGGAGCGCGAACTGCGGGCTGGCGACGACGCGGCCAAGCGCGAAGCTGACGAGCGTCGCGCCCGCCTGGCAGGCAAGGGCGGTCCCGTTGGGGGCAGCAGTGGCGGCAGTGGTAGTGGTAGCGGTAGCGGTGGCTGGGAGCGCGACGTGCTCGAAAAGGTGCTGATGGCCTCCCTGCGCGAGCAGCGCTCGGCGCGACGCTGGAAGATCTTCTTCCGCTTTCTTACCCTCGGCATCGTTGCGCTGATTCTCTACGCCGTGATCGACTTCAAGGGGGATGTGCTGAGTTCGACGAGCGGTCGCCATACCGCCATGGTCACGCTCGACGGCGAAATCGCCGCCGGCACCGCGGCCAGCGCGGACTCGATCAACGCGGCGCTTCAGGCGGCCTTCGAGGACACGTCGGCGGCTGGTGTGATCCTGAAAATCAACTCGCCAGGTGGCTCGCCGGTACAGGCCGGCATCATCAACGACGAGATCCACCGCCTGCGCAAGCTGTATCCGGACAAGCCGTTCTACGTGGTGGTCGAGGAAATCTGCGCATCGGGCGGCTATTACGTGGCCGCCGCAGCCGACAAGATCTATGTCGACAAGGCCAGTATCGTGGGGTCGATCGGCGTGCTGATGGATGGCTTTGGCTTTACGGGTCTGATGGACAAGGTCGGCGTCCAGCGCCGCCTGTATACGTCCGGCGCCAATAAGGGCATGCTCGATCCGTTCTCGCCGGAAGTGCCACGCCAGAAGGGCTACGCGGAGTCCATGCTCAAGGAGATCCACCAACAGTTCATCGACGTGGTGAAGGAAGGTCGCGGTGATCGGCTCAAGAACGATCCCGAACTGTTCTCGGGGCTCTTCTGGTCGGGTGAGCGCGCTGTGGAGCTGGGGCTGGCCGATGGCCTGGGTAGCGCGGACTACGTGGCCCGGGACCTGTTCAAGGCCGAGGACATCGTCGACTACACGGTCAAGGAGAACATCGCCGAACGCATGGCCAAGCGCTTCGGCGCGGCTGCTGGATCGGCGGCGATGAAGTTGATGATGATGAGTGCAACCGTGCCTTCGGTGCGGTAATCGGCGCGATGCGCCCATGCAAAAGCCCCCGATTTCCGGGGGCTTTTGTTTTTGTCTTACTGCGCCAGCAGCGAGAAGATCGCGGGGCGCTTGTGCAGGTCGAGCCGGTCGGGGCGCCATGCTGAAATCGGCAGCGTGACGATGGCTTCGGTTGGGAGAGTCAGGTCGACTGCGATCGACAGCAGCGTGGTACCGGAGCAGTGTTGGCGCAGCGCCTCGAGCAGCGCACCGTTGCGGTAGGGCGTTTCGATCCACACCTGCGTCTGATGCGCCTTGCGCGAGCGCTGTTCGAGTTCGCGCAGCTTCTGCGCGCGGACATCTGCGTCGACGGGCAGGTATCCGTTGAACGCGAAGCTCTGGCCGTTCAGGCCCGAGCCCATCACGGCGAGCAGGATCGAGCTGGGCCCGACCAGCGGACGCACGGTGATGCCGCGCGTATGCGCCAGCCGCACCAGGTCCGCGCCGGGGTCGGCCACGGCCGGTACGCCAGCCTCGGAGAGCAGCCCGCCATCGCGGCCCGCGGCAATCGGGTCAAGCAAGGCCGTCAGTGTGTCCGGGCGGGTATTGACGTTCAACTCGCGGATCTCGATCTGCTGGATCGGCTGCGCGAGTGGGGTCGTTTCGCCGAGCTTTTTCAGGAATGCGCGTGCGGTCTTGGCATTCTCGGCGACGAGGTAGTCGAGCCGCGCCGCGATCTGCTGGACGCCCGCTGGGATCACGTCCATCACGGGGTCGAATTCGTCGCGCTTGCCCAGCGTGTTGGGAATCAGGAACAGGTTACCGGCCATCGGTCAGGCTCCGAAGCATGGATAGCCGACGTGACGCAGCATCCCGGTGAGTGCGATCAGCGGCAGGCCGATCAGCGCGGTCGGATCATCGGATTCGACGCGCTCGAGCAGCATGATGCCCAGTCCTTCGACCTTGGCGCTGCCGGCACAGTCATAGGGCGTCTCGAGTCTCAGATAGGCGTTGAGTTCGGCATCGGAAAGGTTGCGGAAAGTGGCGCGTGTCTGGATGTCGGCGATCTGGGCCTCGCCGGTGCGCCCATCGAGCAGGCAGAGCGCGGAATGGAAAGTGACCGTTCTTCCGCGCATCAACTGGAGCTGCGCCAGCGCCTTGGCATGGGTGCCGGGTTTGCCAATCTGCTGGTCGTCGAGCGTGCAAACCTGGTCGGAGCCGATCACCAGGGCGCCGGCGTGACGCGCGGCAATCGCTTCCGCCTTGAGGCGGGACAGGCGCAATGCCGTGGCAGCAGGACGTTCATCGGCCAGGGGCGTTTCGTCGATATCCGGCGTGGCAACCTCGAACGGGATGCGCAGGCGCGACAGCAGTTCGCGCCGGTAGGGGGAGCTCGACCCGAGAATCAAGGCAGGGCGGGTGTCGGAAGACATATTGTTAACAGAGAGCAGAGAGGCAGAAGCTGTGGTGAGCGGCGTACAGCTTGTATACTTTGACCGCCTCGGGTTTTTCAACGTATAATCGCGCGTTTAGCTGCACAGGCACGCACGTTGCCGGGATTTGTGTGGCAGACAAGGCATTTTGAGCGATTCAGCCCGTATGAGTCAGCTAACCCAGCCCGTGGCGTCCGCCGGGGCATTCGATCTGCGCGAAACCGATCTCTTCGCCTTCTGCCGTAAGGGCAGCAATGCAGCGGGGGATGTGGCCACGCGCGATTTGCCGCGCATCTTAGCCGAGACGGCCGCTGATGCGCCAGCTTCGGCGCCGGACGAGACATTCCACTATATGGTGGCAGGTTCCGTCCGCGATGAGGCGGTGGAGCCCGGCGCGCCGGTCGTGCAGCGACTGTTTCTCGATGTGGCGGTCAATGGACGTGTCTGGCTGGATTGCCAGCGGTGTCTCGGCGTGTACGCCGAGCCGATCGCCACGAAAATGTGCTTTGAAGTGGTGGTCAGTGAAGCGGCCGCCGAAGCGGCGCCAATGGATGACGACGAAACCGATGTCATTGTCGGTTCGAAGAAATTCTCGGTGCTGGAACTGATTGAAGACGAGGTGCTGTTGGCATTGCCTACAGCGCCGAAGCACGCGGTCTGTCCGTCGGTGCACGAGTCGCTCGTGACCGGCGCGGACGGCGAGGTGGAGCCAGAGGCGCCACCTGAGGAAGAAAAGCGGCCATCGCCCTTCGCGGCGCTGGCCAGCCTGAAGACGAAGCATTGACGCCGCAGACGCGGCACGGCAAGCGTCTTTTTGGTAGCAGTTGAAGCATCCGGCCGGGCCCCGGCTACGCCTTGCGCAGGATGCGTGTGTTAATATCGCAAAATTCTCGAAGGAGTCATCATGGCTGTTCAACAGAACAAGAAGTCGCCGTCCAAGCGCGGCATGCATCGCTCGCACGACCATCTGTCGGTCGCGCCGCTGGCTGTCGAGCCGACCACCGGCGAAACCCACCTGCGTCACCACGTGAGCCCGAACGGCTACTATCGTGGTCGCAAGGTCATCAAGACCAAGAACGACTGACCAGGTCGTCTGGCGTGACCCAGTGTCCCGCTCGCGCACGTTGTCAGGTGTAAAACAGGAAAGCGGCAAGCTCGTTGCCGCTTTTTTGTTGGGCGCTCGGCTCCCGCACCGCAACGTATTCGCGCGTCCGGCTGATTGCGTCCCCGCAGCCCCAGGCGACGGGTGCCGGCGCGCTTTCCGTATCAGGAAATAATGACGATCAAGCTCGCTATCGACTGCATGGGCGGCGATCACGGCGTATCCGTGACGGTGCCGGCGGCGATCAGTTTTCTTTCCAGTCACGACGACGCCGAGATGGTCCTGGTCGGCTTGCCCGACGCCATCGGCGCGCAGCTCAAGAAGCTGCATGCAACGGATCATCCGCGTGTGACCGTCGTGCCGGCAACCGAAGTCATCACCATGGATGACCCGGTGGAAGTGGCGCTGCGCAAGAAGAAGGATTCTTCGATGCGCGTGGCCGTCACGCAGGTCAAGGAAGGCAAGGCCGATGCCTGCATCTCCGCCGGCAACACCGGTGCGCTGATGGCGGTGTCGCGCTATGTGCTCAAAACGCTCGAAGGTATCGAGCGCCCGGCCATCGCCACCACGATTCCCAATGAACAAGGCTGGGGCACCACGGTGCTCGACCTCGGCGCGAATGCCGACTGCGAGCCCGGACACCTGCTGCAGTTCGCGCGTATGGCCGATGCCATGGTGTCGGTGGTGGATCACAAGGAGCACCCGACCGTCGGGCTGCTCAATATCGGCGAAGAAGTGATCAAGGGCAACGAGGTGGTCAAGGCCGCCGGCGAGTTGCTGCGCGCTTCCGAGCTAAACTTCTACGGCAACGTGGAAGGCAATGACATCTTCAAGGGTACGACCGATATCGTCGTTTGTGACGGTTTCGTCGGCAATGTGGCGCTCAAGAGCACAGAGGGCCTCGCGAAGATGATCGGCAGTATGATCAAGGAAGAATTCACGCGTTCGTGGTTCACGAAGCTGCTGGCGGTGGTGGCCATGCCGGTGCTGTCGCGCCTGGCGCGACGGCTCGATCCGGCCCGCTATAACGGCGCTTCCCTGCTGGGCCTGCGTGGGCTCGTGATCAAGAGCCACGGCTCGGCCGATGCCCATTCTTTTGAGTGGGCCATCAAACGCGGGTATGATGCCGCCAGAAATGGCGTCATCGAACGCATAGCAAGGGCATTCGCTCACAAGTCAGGTGCCGGTGGCGCCGCGACGGGCAGCCCGGAGACAGACGCACCGAACCCACATCCCGATTCTCGCGCCGCTTGAGGCCGCTCGCCCGCTGCGGCGGGCAGCCTGCGCGACCGCGCACAGGGCGGCCCGGTGAGCATCACGATCCGACACGACATGACCAAGTACGCAAAAATCATCGGTACAGGGAGCTACCTGCCTCCTCGGCGCGTCACGAACGCCGACCTGGCGGCTCAGCTTGCCGAGAAGGGCATCGAGACCAGCGACGAGTGGATCGTCTCGCGCAGCGGTATCTCGGCGCGTTACTGGGCCGAGCCCGACGTCACGTCGAGCGACCTGGCCGTCAAGGCGGCCGAACGGGCGATCGAGGCGGCCGGTATCGACCGCCAGGACATCGACCTGATCATCGTCGCCACGTCCACCCCTGACTACGTTTTCCCGAGCGCCGCTTGCCTCGTGCAGCAGAAGCTCGGCATCACCAACCAATGCGCGGCATTCGATCTGCAGGCCGTTTGCTCCGGCTTTGTCTATGCGTTGGCCACGGCGGATAAGTTCATCCGCAGCGGCTCGCACAAGAATGTGCTCGTGATCGGTTCCGAGGTGTTTTCGCGCATTCTGGACTTCAACGATCGCACCACCTGCGTGCTATTTGGCGATGGCGCCGGTGCGGTGGTCCTGACCGCGTCCGATGAGCCGGGCATCCTGTCCACGGCCATGCATTCGGACGGTAGCCACGTGGGCATCCTTTGCGTGCCGGGCAATGTGTCCGGTGGCGCGATCACCGGCAATGCGTTCCTGCATATGGACGGACAAGCTGTGTTCAAGCTGGCTGTGACCGTGCTCGACAAGGTCGCGCGCGAAGCCATCACGGCGGCCGAGATGCAGGCCGACGAGATCGATTGGCTGATCCCGCACCAGGCCAACATCCGCATCATGCAGGGCACGGCCAAGAAGCTCGGCCTGCCGAGCGATCGCATGATTGCCACCGTGCATGAACACGGCAATACCTCCGCCGCTTCGATTCCGCTGGCGCTCGACGTCGCGGTACGCGATGGCCGCATCAAGCCCGGGCAGACCGTGCTGATGGAGGGTGTGGGTGGCGGCTTTACCTGGGGCGCGGTGCTGCTGCGCATGTAAGATGCGGCCGGCGCGCGGCGCGTAGAACGCGGTGCGCCAGTCGACAAGATGAATTGCTAGGACTGGATTTCAGATGAAATTCGCATTTGTTTTCCCCGGACAGGGTTCGCAGTCGGTCGGCATGCTCAATGCCTTTGCCGATAACCCGGTGGTGCGCGCCACGCTTGAAGAGGCTTCGACGGCGCTGGGCCAGGACATCGGCAAGCTGATTGCGGAAGGTCCGGCCGAAGAGCTGAACCTGACGACCAACACGCAGCCCGTGATGCTGACGGCCGCAGTGGCCGTCTACCGCGCATGGCTCGACGCCGGTGGTCCGGCTCCCGCACTGGTTGCGGGCCATAGCCTGGGCGAGTACTCGGCGCTGGTGGCCGCAGGGGTGATCCCGTTTGCCGAGGCGGTGCCGCTGGTTCGCTTCCGTGCCCAGGCGATGCAGGAAGCCGTGCCGGTGGGCGAGGGCGGCATGGCCGCGATCCTTGGCCTGTCGGACGATGACGTGCGCGCCGCGTGCGCCGAGGCTGCGGCGGCAGGCGCCGGCGTAGTCGAGGCTGTCAATTTCAATGCCCCGTCGCAGGTGGTGATCGCCGGCAACAAGGGCGCCGTGGAAAAGGCCTGCGAGATTGCCAAGGCGAAGGGCGCCAAGCGCGCGCTGCCGCTGCCGGTGTCCGCTCCGTTCCACTCGTCGCTGCTCAAGCCCGCCTCGGATCGCCTGCGCGACCGCATGGCTGGCCTGTCGTTCTCGGCACCGGCCATTCCGCTGGTGAACAATGTCGACGTGGCGATCATCAATGATCCGGCTCAGATCAAGGACGCGCTTGTTCGTCAGGCAGCCGCTCCGGTACGCTGGGTAGAGTGCGTGCAGAAGATGGCCGCAGAAGGCGTGACACACGTGATCGAGTGCGGTCCGGGTAAAGTGCTGGCCGGTATGACCAAGCGCATCGACGGCAACCTCGTTGGTGGTGCAATCTTTGATCCGGCGTCGCTGCAGGATACGCTGGCGCTGCTGAAGTAAGACCAAGGAACAAACGCAACATGAGCAAGACTCTGGAGAATCAGGTCGCACTGGTGACCGGCGCATCGCGCGGGATCGGCCGTGCCATCGCGCTGGAGCTCGCACGGCAGGGCGCAACGGTGATCGGTACCGCCACGAGTGAGTCGGGCGCTGCTGGCATCAGCGAGTACCTGGCGGGCGAAGGCCTGAAGGGCAGCGGTGTGGTGCTGAACGTCAACGACGCGGCGCGCTGCGAGGCAGTGATCGACGAGATCATCAAGGCGAATGGCGGTCTGAACGTGTTGGTCAACAACGCCGGCATTACGCAGGATCAGTTGGCCATGCGCATGAAGGACGATGATTGGAGCGCCGTCATCGACACGAACCTGACGGCCGTGTTCCGTCTGGCCCGTGCCGTGCTGCGCCCGATGATGAAGGCCCGTGGCGGCCGCATTATCAACATCACCTCGGTGGTCGGCTCCACCGGCAACCCCGGCCAGATGAACTACGCTGCGGCGAAGGCTGGTGTCGAGGGCATGACGCGTGCGCTGGCCGCCGAAATCGGCAGCCGCAACGTCACCGTCAACTGCGTGGCCCCCGGATTCATCGATACCGACATGACCAAGGTGCTGTCGGAAGAGCAGCATGCGGCGCTGAAGACCCGGATTCCTCTGGGTCGTCTTGGCCAGCCGGAAGACATCGCTAATGCGGTGGCATTCCTGGCTGGACCGCAGGCCGCCTACATCACGGGCACTACGCTGCACGTGAACGGCGGGATGTACATGAATTGATGGTTCCGCCCGGGATCGGTTTCGAGGGAGAAGCCGAAAGAAGCCGGGCGAAGCTGTTGTTTTTCAAACCAAACGGGCGCGATTCTTGCAAAGCTTGGCAGGCGGATTTTTTGTGGTCCAAACCTGCTAAAATGCGCCCACTTTTTGTCGAACTTCCCTGGAGGGTTACATGGACAATATCGAACAACGCGTCAAGAAAATCGTTGCTGAGCAGCTTGGCGTGGCCGAGGCAGACATCAAGAACGAATCGTCGTTCGTGAACGATCTCGGTGCGGACTCGCTGGACACGGTTGAACTCGTGATGGCGTTGGAAGATGAATTCGGCATGGAAATTCCCGATGAGGAAGCCGAAAAGATCACGACCGTGCAACAAGCTATTGACTACGCTACCGCGCACGTCAAGGCTTAAGCCGTCGTCTTCATATTCCGAGCCACAGAAGGCAGGTCGGCGGGGCCATTACGGTCCTGTCACGCTGTTTTCTGTGGCTTTCGTCTGTTCGACGAAGCAGAATCGGAATGATCTCAGCCGCTTCCTTTCGCAAGGAATCATTTCCTATCGGCAGGAGCAGCGAGATCCTGAATCAATCCAATTCCGCTTCACGTACTCGTAGGAAAAAATAGTGAGCCGTCGTCGCGTCGTCGTCACTGGGCTTGGCCTTGTGTCTCCCGTCGGAAACACGGTTGCCGAAGGCTGGGCCAATCTGGTTGCCGGCAAGTCGGGCATCGCCACCATCACCAAGTTCGATCACTCTCCCTTTGCTGTGCACTTTGCGGGCGAAGTGAAGGGCTTCAATGCCGAGGATTACATCCCGGCCAAGGAAGCCCGGAACATGGATACCTTCATCCATTTCGGCATCGCCGCCGGTTCGCAGGCGCTCAAGGACAGCGGCCTGGAAGTGACCGAGGCCAACGCCGAGCGCATCGGTGTGCTGGTGGGCTCGGGCATTGGTGGGCTGCCGATGATCGAAGATACGCAGATGACGCTGGCCGAACGCGGCCCGCGCCGGATCTCGCCGTTCTTCGTGCCGGGTTCGATCATCAACATGATCTCCGGCCACCTGTCGATCATCCACGGCCTCAAGGGCCCGAACCTGGCTGCGGTGACGGCCTGCACGACCGGGCTGCACAGCATCGGTCTGGCGGCGCGTCTGATTCAGGCGGGTGACTGCGATGCGATGCTGGCTGGCGGAGCAGAGTCGACGGTGTCGCCGCTTGGCATCGGCGGTTTTGCGGCGGCGCGCGCGCTGTCCACGCGCAATGATGATCCCGCCGCGGCGTCGCGCCCGTGGGACAAGGACCGCGACGGCTTTGTGCTGGGCGAGGGTGCTGGCGTGATGATGCTCGAGGAGTATGAGTCGGCCAAGGCGCGCGGCGCGCGAATCTATGCTGAACTCATCGGCTTTGGCATGAGCGGTGACGCGTTCCACATGACGGCGCCGAACACCGACGGTCCGCGCCGCTGCATGGTCGCTGCGATCAAGGATGCCGGAATCAATCCGGACGAAGTGCAGTACCTCAACGCGCATGGCACCTCGACGCCGCTGGGTGACAAGAACGAAACGGATGCCGTCAAGCTGGCATTCGGTGATCACGCCTACAAGATGGTGGTCAACTCGACGAAGTCGATGACCGGTCACTTGCTGGGCGGCGCTGGGGGTCTGGAGTCGGTGTTCACGGTTCTGGCGATTCACAATCAGATCTCGCCGCCGACCATCAACATCTTCAATCAGGATCCCGAGTGTGATCTCGATTACGTCGCCAATACGGCACGTGACATGAAGATTGATGTTGCCGTGAAGAACAACTTTGGCTTCGGCGGTACCAACGGTACGCTTGTCTTCCGCCGCGTCTGATATCGCGCGCGTTTCGCATGACACGGGGCCGGCTGGCGACAGCGGCCCCCGTCCCATCCTGTACTCCCCGGCATTTCCCCGAACCTCAGGGTTGCACGCAGGTGCAACCGCGTTCGTGGCCAGGCGGAACCTTATTGCGCAGTTGTGGTCACAGAATGCGCTCCGCGACACCCGAAATCGCCTGGATCGTAGGTAAAATACAACGCTTGTCTTGACGACGAAACCAAGAGATACACTGCAGCAGGTGAACTATTCGTGAGTGAACGCGAAGCCGATCAGCTTCTAGTTGAACGCGTCCAGCAGGGCGACAAACGGGCCTTTGAGTTGCTGGTGACCAAATATCACCGCAAGATCATCCGCCTGATCTCCCGCCTTGTCCGAGACCCCGCCGAAGTGGAGGATGTGGCGCAGGATGCCTTTATCAAGGCATATCGCGCCCTGCCCCAGTTCCGGGGCGAATCCGCTTTCTACACGTGGCTGTACCGGATCGCCGTCAACACGGCCAAGAACTACCTGGCCACCCAGGGACGGCGGCCGGAAGCGTCCAGCGATATCGATGCCGAAGAGGCTGAAACTTTTGCGGACGGTGAGCAACTAAGGGATATCAATACGCCGGAGTCGATGCTCCACACGCGCCAGGTTGCTGATACGGTGAACCGCGCCATGGAGGCATTGCCGGAAGAGTTACGCACCGCCATCACGCTGCGCGAGATCGAAGGCCTCAGCTACGAGGAGATCGCGGAGGCGATGGGGTGTCCGATCGGTACGGTGCGCTCGCGGATTTTCCGGGCGCGCGAGGCGATCGCCGAGAAGTTGCGTCCGCTGCTGGGAACGGCAGAGGGCAAGCGGTGGTAGGGGATGCCAGCAGGATGCTGGTGTCTCACAGTTTGAATGTCGTGCAGCCAGCGTTGCAGCCTATTCCTGCATCGATAAACGACAAGCAGTAGTGACGGGATTTATCGGTGTTCGATGGAATTTCTTGGGGTTGGAAATGGGTCAGGCTCATAAGCAGTCGGTTCATGTAATGGAAGCCGCGGAGCAGATTTCCGCATTGATGGACGGCGAGCTGGCGCCGCACGACGTGGATGCCGCGCTCGGCCTTGCCAAAGGCGACGCCGGTATGGCCGACTGGTCGATGTACCAGTTGATCGGCGATGCGATGCGTTCGGAAGAGTTGACGCACGCAGGGTCGACCGAAGCCTTCCTCTCCCGATTCTCCGCGCAGCTTGAAGCCGAACCGCATGTGCTGGTGCCGGCTGTCGCGCAGGCTGGTCGTCATCGTCTGCTGGTGCGCCCATCGTGGGTGCGCCGTGTGGTGCCCGGTACCGCGATTGCCGCCGCAGTGGCCGCTGTGAGCTGGGTCGTGGTTCCGCAGATGCGTGGGCCAGGCGGTGTGGGCGCTCCGGATGCTGTGGTTGCAAGCGTCGAGCAACCGGCCGGTGCGACGGTGAAGGCTGGCGTTGCTGCTCCGGCGGCCGCGGGTTCGATCATGGCGGTCTCCGCCGATAGTGCCCAGATGATTCGCGATCCCCGTCTCGATGAATACCTGCGTGCCCATCGCGCGTCGGTCGCAACCGATGCCTTTGTGCCGACCATGCGTACGGTGGTGAATGGTGTCAACTTCTCTCAGGACAATTCGCAGGAATAATGCCGGACATGCATAAAGGACCGTCGCTCGCCAATGCAGCGGGCGTACACGGAAAGAAGGGCCTGCGGAGGTCCTTTTTTCTGGCCTTATGTCTGACCGCTGCCGCCGCGACTGCGCAGCCGTCTGACTCCACGCTGAACCGCCGTGACGCCACGGCGTGGCTGAACAAGATCCATCGTGCTGCCCAGCGGGAGAACTACGTTGGTACGTTGATTTATCAGCGCGGCAGCATCATCCATGCGTCGCGGATCCAGCATTACAGCGATCTCGTAAACAACGAGTACGAACGACTGGAAACGTTGGACGGCAAGCCGCGCGAGGTGCTGCGCCAGAATGATGTGGTTCACAGCCTGATTCCCGAGGCCAAGCTTGTGGTCGTGGAGAAGCAGGAGGCGAAGGACCGCTTCCCGGCGCTGCTGGCGACGAACAAGAGCGACGTGCTCGACCTGTACGACATGCATAAGCTGCCGGCCGAACGCGTCGCCGGCGTCGAGTGCGAGGTCTTCTCACTGGACCCTCACGACACGGCACGTTACGCGGTACGGTTGTGGGCCGACAAGAACTCGGGCCTGCTGATGCGCGCACAGACGATCGGCGAAGGCGGTAAGGTACTCGAGCAGGTCGCATTCTCGCAGGTCGATATCGGCGTGCCTTCGGACAAGCAGCGCATCCTCAATGCGATCAAGGGCGCGAGTTCCTGGAGCCATTACGAGGTTACCTATCAGCCTGCCAGCATTGCCGACGAAGGGTGGTCGATCAACACGCCGATCAAGGGCTTTCAGAAGATCCGGGAAGTGCGCCGCCCACTGGGCGAGTTGCACGCGCCGACCTCGACCAACAAGTCCGGGCAGGTCTTCGAAGTATTGCAGGTCGTCTACAGTGATGGCCTGACGGGGCTTTCGGTCTTCATCGAACCCGTATCCGAGCAGCGTGCGCGCCGCGAGGGCGTGGCGTCGCTAGGCGCCACCCAGGTCGTGGTACGGCGCGTGGCCGATTTCTGGATTACCGTGGTCGGCGAAGTGCCTGCTTCTACGGTGAGGCAGTTTGCGGCCGGCGTGGAGTACCGCCCGCCCAAAGCGGTACACTGACCGAAATCGGTTTGGCGGCGGTGGAGTGGTAGTCTCGCAACACCGCCAGGCAGTACGCTTTGCAGGCGTCCCCCGGCCTCATGCGCTGTGAAGCGCTGTGAAGCATCCGTTTCTCGCTGATCTCCCGGGAGTTTTGTCGATGATTTCCAGATCTCCAGCCCTGGCAAGGGTCGTGGTCATGGTGGCCATGCTCGTGTTCGGTCCGGCTGTTTCCGAATTGGGGCACGCTCAGGCAGCGGCCCAGAACTACAACCTGCCCGACTTTACCGACCTGGTCGAGAAAGTGAGCCCGGCGGTCGTGAATATCCGCACGACGGAGCGTGTGCGCTCGCGTGGCGGCAATTCCCCCGATGACGACGAAATGGCGGAGTTCTTCCGTCGCTTCTTCGGCGTGCCAATGCCAGGAACGCCGGGACAGCCTCGCCGTGGGCAGCCTCCGCAAGGACAAGGCCAAAGTCAGGGGCAGGGCGAAGAGATGAGCCGGGGCGTGGGTTCCGGCTTCATCATCAGCCAGGACGGCTACGTGATGACGAACGCCCACGTCGTGGCAGAGGCAGACACGATCTACGTGACGCTGCCTGACAAGCGTGAATTCAAGGCCAAGCTGATTGGTGCGGACAAGCGTACCGACGTGGCGCTGCTCAAGATCGACGCAACGGGTCTGCCGCGCCTGCCGCTCGGGGATTCGGACAAGGTCCGCACCGGCGAGTGGGTGTTGGCCATTGGTTCGCCGTTCGGCCTGGACAGCAGCGTGACCGCCGGTATCGTATCGGCCAAGGCGCGCGACACCGGCGACTACCTGCCGCTTATCCAGACTGACGTGGCGGTGAACCCTGGCAATTCGGGTGGCCCGCTGATCAACCTGCGCGGCGAGGTCATCGGCATCAATTCGCAGATCTACAGCCGCAGCGGCGGTTATATGGGCATTTCGTTCGCGACCCCGATCGACGAAGCGATGCGTGTGACCGAGCAACTGAAGGCGACTGGCAAGGTGACGCGTGGGCGGATCGCCGTGGCGATCGGCGATGTGACCAAGGAAGTGGCGGACTCGCTGGGTCTTGGGCGCACTCGCGGCGCGCTGGTTGGCAGCGTCGAGCCGGGCGGTCCTGCCGAAAAGGCCGGTATCGAGGCGGGCGACATCATCCTGAAGTACAACGGACGGGATATCGAGAAGGCTGCGGATCTGCCGCGGATGGTCGGAGACACCAAGCCGGGCACGCGCGTGCCGATGCAGGTGTGGCGCAAGGGGCAGACGCGAGAGGTAATGATCACGGTGGCGGAGCTTGAGCCCGACACCCCTCGCGCCACGCCGCGCCGCGGTGACAAGCGCGGCGGAGGTACCGAAGAGGCACCCGCGCCGAAGCCGAATGCACTGGGCCTGATCGTCAACGACATTCCCGAGGCGCGGATGCGCGAGCTCAAGCTGAAGTCAGGGGTGGAGGTCGACACCGTTGATGGTCCGGCCGCCCGTGCCGGGATCCGTCCGGGCGACATTATCCTGCGACTCGGCGATACCGACGTGACCAGCGCGCGGCAGTTCAATGATCTCGTCAAGGGACTGGACAAGAACAAGATGGCCGCCGTGTTCGTGCGCCGCGGCGATGCTACCCAGGTACTGACGCTGCGTCCGAATCAGGCGCGCTGACCAGGTCCTGGATCTAGGCTGTAAAAATCGCGCCGGACAAGTTCCGGCGCGATTGTTTCGTGGTGGGTGCGTCAAGCGCCATTTTGGCGCCTCGCGCCCCGCACCGCCCGAGTTCAATTCGCGGACGGAAGTCCTTGAAAATCCGGTAAAATCGCGGATTGGCGCGAGCTCCGTGCGCCCCAACTTTTTTGCTCCCGCGCCCGACAGGCCTACCATGAGCGCGCCGGTGCTTCCCAGAACGTTAGATGGACCACATTCGTAATTTCTCGATCATTGCCCACATCGACCATGGCAAATCCACCTTGGCCGACCGGATCATTCAGCGCTGTGGCGGGCTGTCCGATCGCGAAATGGAAGCGCAGGTGCTCGATTCGATGGATATCGAGAAGGAGCGGGGCATCACGATCAAGGCCCAGACCGCCGCGCTGAGCTACAAGGCGCGTGACGGCCAGGTCTACAACCTGAATCTGATCGATACGCCGGGACACGTCGACTTCAGCTATGAAGTCAGCCGCTCCCTGTCCGCATGCGAAGGCGCGCTGCTAGTGGTCGACGCCTCGCAGGGCGTGGAAGCCCAGACTGTGGCCAATTGCTACACGGCCATCGAACTGGGCGTCGAAGTCGTGCCCGTGCTGAACAAGATCGATCTGCCGCAGGCCGACCCGGCCAATGCGATCCAGGAGATCGAGGACGTGATCGGCATCGACGCGCAGGACGCCACGCCGTGCTCGGCCAAGACCGGCCAGGGCGTGGAAGACGTGATCGAGGCGCTGATCGCCAAGGTTCCGCCGCCCAAGGGTGACGCCGCCGCGCCGCTACAGGCGCTGATCATCGACTCCTGGTTCGACAACTACGTTGGCGTGGTGATGCTCGTGCGCGTGGTCAACGGCACGCTTCGCCCCAAGGACAAGGTTCTGCTGATGGCCACCGGCGCCCAGCATCTGGTGGAGCAGGTCGGTGTGTTCTCGCCCAAGTCGGTTCAGCGGGACGAGCTGACGGCGGGGCAGGTGGGATTCGTGATTGCCGGCATCAAGGAATTGAAGGCAGCCAAGGTTGGCGACACGATCACCACTATGACGCGCCGCGCCGAAGCGCCGCTGCCGGGCTTCAAGGAAGTCAAGCCGCAGGTGTTCGCGGGGCTGTACCCCGTGGAATCGAACCAGTACGAGGCCCTGCGCGAATCGCTCGAGAAGCTGCGCCTGAACGACGCATCGCTGCAGTTCGAGCCGGAAGTCTCGCAGGCACTCGGCTTCGGTTTCCGCTGCGGCTTCCTGGGTCTGCTGCACATGGAGATCGTGCAGGAGCGTCTGGAGCGTGAATTCGACATGGACCTGATC
This sequence comes from Cupriavidus sp. HY129, assembly GCF_059492215.1. Lineage (NCBI taxonomy): Bacteria > Pseudomonadati > Pseudomonadota > Betaproteobacteria > Burkholderiales > Burkholderiaceae > Cupriavidus > Cupriavidus sp. HY129. Next base: position 2,399,510 of record NZ_CP083254.1, on the reverse strand, counting down.
ACGACCGCGCCGACCGTGGTCTATCAGGTTCAGCAGCGTGATGGCACGGTGTTGACCGTCGAGAACCCGGCCAAGATGCCCGATCCGAGCAAGATCGAAGCCATTCTCGAGCCGATCGTCACGGTCAACCTGTATATGCCGCAGGATTATGTCGGCTCGGTGATGACGCTGTGCACGCAGAAGCGGGGCGCGCAGATCAATATGAGCTATCACGGCAAGCAAGTGCAGCTCACATACGAGATCCCGATGGCGGAAATCGTGATGGATTTCTTCGATCGCCTGAAGTCGGTATCGCGTGGCTACGCATCGATGGATTACGAGTTCAAGGAATACCGGCAATCGGATGTGGTGAAGGTGGATATCTTGATCAACAGCGACAAGGTCGATGCCTTGTCCGTGATCGTGCACCGTTCAAACTCGCAGTATCGCGGTCGCGAGGTGGCGGCCAAGATGCGCGAGATCATCCCGCGTCAGATGTACGACGTAGCCATCCAGGCCGCCATCGGCTCGAATATCATCGCGCGCGAGAACGTGAAAGCGCTGCGCAAGAACGTGCTGGCCAAATGCTACGGCGGCGATATCAGCCGGAAGAAGAAGCTGCTGGAAAAGCAGAAAGCAGGCAAGAAGCGGATGAAGCAGGTGGGGACCGTCGAAATCCCGCAGGAGGCCTTCCTGGCGATCCTGCAGGTGGACGACAAGTAAGCGCGCCCCAGCGACGACACAACATCGACATCACTTGAAGCCGTTATGAATTTTGCACTGATACTTTTTGTGCTGGTGGTCATCACAGGCATAGCCTGGGTCGCGGACAAGCTGGTGTTCGAGCGACAGCGCCGGAGCGTGGCGCAACTCGCGCTGGCCGAATTCGATGCGCGTCGTAATGACATGCAGTCGATGCAGGGCGGCGCAGACATCGATCGCTCGCGTGCGCGTCTGGCGGAAGAGAAGCTGCGCCAACCGTGGTGGCTGGAATATTCGGCGAGCTTCTTCCCGGTGATCCTGGCGGTGTTCGTGCTGCGCTCGTTCGTGGTGGAGCCGTTCAAGATTCCGTCGGGATCGATGATCCCCACGCTACTGATTGGCGACTTCATCCTGGTCAACAAGTACGACTACGGCATTCGTCTGCCGGTCGTGAACAAGAAGATCATCAGCCTCGGCGAGCCCCAGCGCGGCGATGTCATGGTGTTCCGCTATCCGCGGGATGAGTCGCTCGACTACATCAAGCGCGTGATCGGCGTGCCGGGCGATGTGGTGCAGTACGAAAACAAGAAGCTGACGATCAATGGTAAGCCGGCCGAGTACAGCCCGCTGCCGGATTATCTCGACGAAGAACGTCTGGCGTACTCGAAGCATTTTGTCGAGAAGTTGCCGGGCGGTCCCGAGCACGGCATCCTGAATGACAACGATCGCCCCGCCTTCGTGGCCGGTGCCGATCCCGATTTTCCGTTCCGCGAAAACTGCACTTACAATCAGCAGGGCGTGACGTGTAAAGTGCCGGAAGGTCACTATTTCGTAATGGGTGACAACCGGGATAACAGCCTGGATTCCAGATACTGGGGGTTCGTGCCTGATCAGAATATCGTGGGCAAGGCGTTCCTGATCTGGATGAATCTGGGTAATTTCGGGCGCGTGGGGTCGTTCAAGTAACGCTCGTTCGGTTTCACGCGGCGCAAGACACTCAAAAAAGAGGGAAGCGCAACATGGGTCAAAAGCGGTTGGGTTCTCCGGGGCGAGTTCGTTTCGATGTGATTCATCGGGCGCGTGGATTCTCGCTGGGATCGTTGCTTGTCGTTGTCATCATTGTGGGGGCGGTCGCCGTACCGGCGTTGAAGGTAATTCCAAGCCTGATCGAGTATTTCTCCATCAAGCGCGCCGTCAACTATGCCAAGGGTACTGGTACCAAACGTAGTGACGTCGCAGCCAGTTTCGACAAACAGGCCGCGATTGATCGCATTTCATCGCTCAAGGGCGAGGATCTGGATATAGAAGAGGACGAAACCGGGCGGATCCGCGCGGTCGGCTTCGAGTACCGGACCGAAATTCAGATTTATGGTCCGTTGAGTTTTTTGATTACCTACTCGGGAACGCAGTAACGACATGACCCTCGACGCCTTGCAGCAACGTCTCGGCTACCGATTCAGCAAGCCCGAATTGCTGCAGCAGGCGCTCACGCATCGCAGCCATAGCGCCCAGCACAACGAGCGCCTGGAATTCCTGGGCGACTCGGTATTGAATTGCGCCGTGGCTGATATGCTCTTTGGCATGTTTGGCAAGCTCGACGAAGGCGATCTTTCCCGTGTGCGCGCCAATTTGGTCAAGCAGCAGGCGCTCTACGAGATCGCTCAGATGCTGCAGCTTTCCGATGCGCTGCGTCTGGGTGAGGGTGAGTTGAAGAGCGGCGGTTTCCGCCGCCCCTCGATTCTTGCCGACGCGCTCGAGGCTATCGTTGGTGCCGTGTTTCTCGATGCGGGGTTCGACGCGGCACGCGCGTTGATCCGCAAGCTGTATATCCCGATCCTGGAGCAGGTGGACCCGCGCACGCTGGGCAAGGACGCCAAGACGCTGCTCCAGGAGTATCTGCAGGGCCACAAGATTGCCCTGCCGCAATACAACGTCATCGCCACGCACGGTGCGGCGCACAGCCAGCAATTTGAAGTCGAATGCATCGTGCCTAAACTGGAGGTGCGCGTGTTCGGTACCGGCGCGTCGCGTCGTGCCGCCGAACAGGCCGCGGCCAAGCTCGCGCTCGACGAAGTCCAGAAGCTCGTGCCGCAGTTGCTCAAGCGCAGCCGTGCCGAACGTACGGGCAAGACGCGCAAGCAGCCGGTGCCGCCCGATCCCCAGTTGTCTCTCAGGTTGAAGGAATGACCGATTCTCTCCCTCCGCAGCAAGATGCGGCGGAACCCTCAGGTGCCGTGGCATTTCGCTGCGGCACAGTGGCCATCGTTGGCCGTCCGAATGTTGGCAAGTCCACGCTGATGAACGCGCTGGTCGGCCAGAAGATCAGCATCACGTCACGCAAGGCACAGACCACGCGGCATCGTATCGTCGGTATTCAGACGACCGATGATACCCAGTATGTGTTCGCGGATACACCTGGTTTCCAGACCCGCCACGCCAGCGCGCTGAACCGCTCCCTGAACCGCGCCGTGACGTCGACGCTGTCGTCGGTCGATATCGTGCTGTTTGTTGTCGAAGCCGGCTATTTCGGCCCCGATGACGAGAAGGTGCTGTCGCTGCTCCCCAAGAACGTTCCGGTGCTGCTGGTCTGCAACAAGCTTGACCGAATCGGCGAAGGCCGCAGCGAAGTCATGATGCCGTTCCTCGAGCAGATGGGGCAGCGCTTCCCGTTCCGGGAGGTGGTGCCGATGTCGGCCAAGACGCACGATCATATCCAGCGTCTGCTGGTGATCATCCGGCCGTATCTGCCGGAAGGCGAGCCGATGTACGACGTCGATGCAATGACCGATCGCAGCGAGCGCTTCCTGGCGTCCGAGATCATCCGCGAAAAGGTGTTCCGCTGGACCGGCGACGAACTGCCTTACACCAGCACCGTCGTGATCGACAAATTCGAGACCGAAGGGCGCCTGCGCAGGATTTTCGCGACGATCCTGGTCGAACGCGACGCGCACAAGGCGATGATCATCGGCAACAAGGGCGCCAAGCTCAAGCAGATCTCCACCGAGGCACGCCTGGATATGGAGAAGCTGTTCGATGGCAAGGTCTACCTGGAGATGTGGATCAAGGTCAAGAGCGGCTGGGCCGATAACGAAGCCAGACTGCGCGCCTACGGCTACGAGTGAGCAAGATGCCTGACGTGCGCCGCGCTGCTGCGCCGCGTGCGCGCAGCGCTGACCCGATTGCCGAGGAAGCCGCGGAACTGCTGGGGTCTGGCGCAGTACCTGCCATGAACGCGGCGGTTAGCCCCTCGGTGGCAGCCGGGCGCGAAATGATGGATCGCGCGATGCGTATCGTTCCGGCTCGCTCGGAACTGCGCGTCACCAATGAGGCGGGCTTCGTGCTTCATGCGCATCCTTATCGCGAAACCAGTCTGGTTCTCGACGTTTTTACGCGCGATCACGGTCGCGTGGCCATGGTCGCGAAAGGGGCCAAGCGGCCGCATTCCGCACTGCGCGCGGTGCTGCAGCATTTTCATCCGATCGCCCTGTCCTGGACCGGCCGCGGCGAGGTCAAGACGCTGACCAAGGCGGAGTACGTGGGCGGCATGCTGCCGCTTGCCGGCGACGCACTGCTTTCCGGCTTCTACCTGAACGAACTGCTGCTGCGTTTCTGCCCGCGCGAGGACGCGCATCCGGCCCTGTTCCGACACTACATGGCGACGCTGACGCGCCTGTCGCATGGCGAGCCGGCCAGCTTCGTATTGCGCAGCTTCGAGCGGGTGTTGCTGCAGGAGACTGGGTTTGCGGTAGCGTTTGATCAGTGCCTCCGATCGGGTGAACGCGTGCAGCCAGGGCTCGATTACGTCTACCAGCCCGAGCGCGGGGTGCGGCGCGCGCATGCGTCAGATCCGTCGAGCTGGCCCGTGGTGTCGGGACAGACGCTGCTGGATATGGCGCAGGATGATTACTCGCGCGCGCAGACCGTTTCGCAAAGCCGCGCACTGATGCGGTTCCTGCTGCATTATTATTTGCAGGGTGCGCCGCTGAAGACGCGCCAGATCCTGATCGATCTGCAGTACCTTTGATATCCCAATTCTCCTGAGAGAAGCCGGCATGATTTTCCACGCGAACCCCGGTGTCATCGACCTCGGGGTCAATATCGACCACGTGGCCACGCTGCGCAACGCGCGCGGCACGGTGTATCCCGATCCGATTCAGGCAGCGCTGCAGGCCGAGGAGGCCGGCGCCGACCTGATCACGCTGCATCTGCGCGAGGACCGTCGCCATATCCGCGACGCCGACGTGCGCGCGCTGCGCCCGAAGCTGGCCACGCGCATGAATCTGGAATGCGCGATCACTTCCGAGATGCTCGACATTGCGTGCGAGATCAAGCCCCAGGACGTCTGCCTGGTGCCTGAGAAGCGCGAGGAAGTCACTACCGAAGGTGGACTCGACGTGGCGGGCCATTTCGAGCAGGTCAGCGCCGCATGCCGGCAACTGGCCGACGCGGGTATCCGTGTATCGCTGTTCATTGATGCTGACCCTGACCAGATTGCCGCCGCTGCCGCGTGCAAGGCGCCGGTGATCGAGATCCATACTGGCCGCTACGCCGATGCGCATACCGCGGACGAGCAGGCAGTCGAGTTCCGCCGTGTGGCGGCGGGCGTGGAAGCGGGGCAGAAGCATGGTCTGATCGTCAACGCCGGCCACGGCCTGCACTACACCAACGTCCAGCCGATTGCTGCGCTGCCGGGGATCAAGGAGCTCAACATTGGTCACGCGATCGTTGCTCACGCGGTGTTTGCCGGGTGGCAGAACGCCGTGCGCGAGATGAAGGCCATCATGGTGGCGGCGCGCCTCGGTACCCGTTACCCGGTTCCGGGTCAGCCCGCGTGATCTACGGCGTCGGCACCGACATCATCCAGATCGATCGCGTGCGCGGTGTGATGGAGCGCACGCGTGGTCGCTTTGTCGAGAAGATTCTCGGGCCGCGCGAGATGAAGATCTATCTTGCACGCAAGGCACGCTCGGAAAAACGCGGCCTGGCATTCCTGTGCACGCGTTTCGCGGCCAAGGAGGCATTCTCGAAGGCCATTGGCCTGGGGATGCGCTGGCCGATGACGTGGCGTGCGATGGAGCTGCTGAACCAGCCATCGGGCGAGCCCGCGCCGCATTGCACTGGCGAACTGGCGGAATGGGTGCGGGAACGCGGCCTGACCGTTCGTGTCAGTGTCAGTGACGAACATGAATATGCGGTCGCGTTCGCGATCGCCGAGCGGGGTGGTCAGCTGGCGGCCCCGCAATCCGAACCCGCTTCGAACTGAATTCGATATTCGATATGAACAAGAAAGTCTCCGGCAAGCGGCCGGGCCCGGTAGTGCTCGACGTCGTGGGCAAGGAACTCACCGCCGAGGATGCGCGTCGCATTGCCCACCCGCTGACGGGTGGTGTGATCCTGTTTGCGCGCAACTTCGAATCGCGTGCGCAACTCGTGGCGCTGACGCGGGCCATTCGTGAAGTTCGTGACGATGCGCTCATCTGCATCGACCATGAAGGCGGCCGCGTGCAGCGTGCCAAGACCGATGGCTTCACGCACTTGCCGGCGATGTCCCGGCTCGGGGCGCTGTGGGACCGTGACGTGCTGGCTGCCACCAAGGTGGCGATGGCTTGCGGCTACGTGCTGGCGGCCGAACTGCGTGCCTGCGACATCGACCTGAGCTTCACCCCGGTGCTCGACCTCGACTATGGCCGCAGTGGTGTCATTGGCGATCGTGCGTTCCATGCCGATCCTCGTGTGGTGACCATGCTGGCCAACCATCTGACGCACGGACTGCTGCTGGCCGGCATGGCGAACTGCGGCAAGCACTTCCCGGGGCATGGCTATGTCGAAGCCGATTCGCATGTGGCCATTCCGGTGGACGAGCGCGGTCTTGATGAAATCCTGTCCCAGGATGCCCGCCCTTATGACTGGATGGGCCCGGCGCTGGCGTCGGTGATGCCTGCCCACGTGATCTACCCGAAGGTCGATCCGAACCCGGCGGGCTTCTCGCGCTACTGGCTGCAGGACATCCTGCGCACCCAGCTTGGTTTTGAGGGCGTGATTTTCAGTGACGACCTCAGCATGGAGGGCGCGAGCGTGGCCGGTACCGTTACCCAGGCCGCGCGCGCCGCGCTCGAGGCGGGTTGCGACATGGTGTTGATCTGCAACCACCCGGATCGCGCGGACCAGTTGTTGAATGAACTCGATGTGTCGATCGGCAAGGCCTCGCAGCGGCGCATCCGCAAGCTGTTCGGTCGCCGCAAGCCGCTGGACTGGAACAAGTTGCAGCAAGAGGGCGAATACCGTGCCGCGCTGCGCCTGCTAAAGGAACACGATCTGATCGCTTGAGCGACTCAGGCCGCCGGGTGGTGGATCTACGCCACCCAGACATGAATCCGCAAGAATGGATCGGTAGAAAGAAAAAAGGGCAGCCGAAGCTGCCCTTTTTTGCGTATGCCCTAAGAGATCTTAGTTGGCGCGGCTGCGGTATTCGCCGGTACGCGTGTCGATTTCGATCTTGTCACCGATGTTGCAGAACAGCGGCACTTGCAGTTCGAAGCCGGTGTTGATCTTGGCGCCCTTGAGCACCTTGCCCGACGAGGTGTCGCCCTTGACGGCCGGTTCCGTGTAGATGATCTCGCGAACCAGCGTCGTCGGCATTTCGACCGAGATGGCCTTGTCGTTGTAGAACACCACTTCCACCACCATGCCGTCTTCGAGGTAGTTCAGCGAGTCGCCCATGCTGTCCTTCTCGACTTCGTACTGGTTGTACTCGGTGTCCATGAACACGTACATCGGGTCGGCGAAGTACGAGTACGTGCACTCGCGGCGCTCCAGCACCACGACTTCGAACTTGTCGTCAGCCTTGAAGACGGATTCGCCCGGGGCTTCCGTCAGCAGGTTCTTGTACTTCATCTTGACGACAGCGGCGTTACGACCTGACTTGTTGTACTCGGCCTTCTGAACCACCATCGGGTCGGAACCAATCATGAACACGTTGCCGACGCGGAGTTCCTGTGCGATTTTCATCTGAACTGTTTTCCTGAAAAAAATGGTCCGGGATCGTTGTAGGTGCCCGGAAATCGGTATGGCGAAGGGCGCAGCCGGCGTTTGCTGTTCTTGGGCCTTTGAACTTGGCTCGCCATAAAAATCAGCCGGCTATTTTACCCGATTTTCGCAGAAGGCCACGAGATTCGCCGCCAGATCTCCCAAGTGCTGCAACTGCCGCTGCCAGCGGTCCATACCGGAAGTGAGGGCGGGTAATTGTGCCTGTAACGCCGCCCAATCCGGTGCATGGCCGTAGCCATTCCACGCGTGCGTGAAATTCGTCAGCGCGGCGGAAGCCTCGGGCACCACGCCGGAGCGTGAGAACCGGCCGAGCCAGGCGTCGAGCTTCTCGCGGTGCGCGTGGTCATCCTGGGGGTAGATGTGCCAGATCATTGGCTTGGCGGCCCAGTGCGCCCGCACGCATGAATCCTCGCCGCGCACGAAGTTGATGTCGCAGGCCCACAGCAGTTCATCGTAGTGTTCCTGGCGCACGAACGGGATGCATTGCAGGGTCAGATTGCCGCGCTCGTGCGATCCCCCCGGTTCTAGCGTCGCGCCGAGCCACCCACCCGCCTGCGTGGCGGCCAATCCTTGTGGCACAAGGCATTGGACCGGCGTAGCGCCATCGCGCCATTGTTCGAGTAGCGCAGGTAAGGCCGGGTTTGTATAAGCGAACAGGCTCGTCCGTAGGGCGCCTGCGATCGGCTGCACGCCCAGTCGGTGCCAAAGCGTGGCTTGTGCGGCCGGGCTGTCCAGAAATGCCGCGCGTGATGCGCCGAGCATGGATTCGCGCAAGAGGCCCCCGGTGCCGTGTGCAAATCCCGGGAAGAAGAAGTACTTGGTCAGTGGCAGCCGAGAATGGGGCGAGGCCATCGCATGATGTTCGCTGACCCAGGCCTCGGCGCTCAGGTATTCAAGATTGATCCAAATTGGTTTGCGATCGGCCGCGGCCATGGCGGCCTGCAACGGCTCGGGGAGATGGCAGGCGAAGGCCTCGATCACCACGTCGTGTGGCGTGACGGGCTCGAACGGTGCCTCTGGCTTTGGATCCCAGGTGTGCACGTCCACGCCGGCCAGCCGCTGGCGGGTGGCCGTCACATCAATCTCGGGTGCCAGTCGGGAAAAGCTGGTCAGGTCATCGACCCACAGTCGCACCGCATGACCGTGCTCCTGCGCCAGTTGGCGCGCCAGTCGCCAGCAGACGCCGATGTCGCCGAAGTTGTCGATGACGGTGCAAAAGATGTCCCAGGAACGGATTGGCATGACGATGACGGTGCCCGCCTGCGGAAAGTCCGGCGGGAGAATTGCTCTAAACTTGCGATTCTAGAGCGAGCGCCCCACGTTGGCGCGTTACGTCACACACTTTCCGTCCCCGATGCCCGAGCAGGAACCCGTCCTTCCCACCGAGACAATGCCCCCGGAATCCGATGCCCCGGAATCGTCCGGCGCGCCGGCGTTCGACCCGCGCCCGATCCTGGCGCGTATGCCGGGGTTGCCTGGTGTCTATCGCTACTTCGATGCCGACGGCAACATCCTCTATGTCGGCAAGGCGCGCGACCTGAAGAAGCGGGTCTCGAGCTATTTCAACAAGACGCAGTTGTCGCCGCGCATTGCGATGATGGTGGCCAAGATCGCCCGCATCGACACCACGGTGGTGCGGACCGAGGCGGAAGCGCTGCTGCTTGAGAACAACCTCATCAAGGCACTGGCGCCGCGCTACAACATTCTGTTTCGCGACGACAAGTCCTATCCATTCCTCAAGCTGACCGGGCACAAGTTCCCGCGCATGGCGTACTACCGTGGCGCCACCGATCGCAAGCACCAGTATTTCGGGCCGTTCCCGAGCGCGCACGCCGTGCGCGAGAGCATGCAGATCCTGCAGAAGGTCTTTCAGTTGCGAACCTGCGAGGACACGGTTTTCAACAATCGCACGCGGCCGTGCCTGCTGCATCAGATCCACCGCTGCACCGGGCCGTGCGTCGCCGCGATCAGCGAGGACGACTACGCGCGGGACGTGTCGAACGCGGCGCGCTTCCTGCAGGGCCGCGAGACCGAGGTGCTTGAGGGTCTGCAATCCAAGATGGAAGCCCATGCGGTGCAACTGGAGTTCGAGCAGGCTGCGGCGGTTCGGGACCAGATCGCCGCGCTGTCGACCGTGCTCAAGCGGCAGGCCGTGGAGGAAGTCGGCCAGGCGCGCGACATCGACATCCTGGCCGTGGCGGTGCAGGGTGGGCGTGCCTGTGTGAACCTGGCAATGGTGCGCGGTGGTCGTCATCTCGGCGACAAGGCGTACTTCCCGGCCCACGTCGACGAGGCGGCGATGATCGTGGAGGAGGGAGACGAGGCAGACGGTAGCGCGCATGAAGGAGCGGCTGCCGATACGGATCAGTTGCCCATCGACCGCATCGCCGCTCGCGTGCTGTCCGCTTTCATGGTGCAGCACTATCTGGATCAGGCACCGCCGCCCATCGTGGTGGTGAGTCATCGGCCGGCCGATTCCGCCTTGGTCGAGGCGCTGTCGATGCAGGCGGGCCGGAAGATCACGCTGGTGCGCCAGCCTCAGGGCCAGCGCAAGACATGGCTGGAGATGGCCGCGCAGGGTGCGGGCTTGGCGCTGGCTCGTCGGCTGGCAGAGCAGGGCAGCCAGGAGGCGCGCACGCGCGCGCTGGCCGAAACCATTGGCCTCGACCTGGAGGATCTGGCGACATTGCGCATCGAGTGTTTCGATATCAGTCACACCGCTGGCGAGGCCACGCAGGCATCGTGCGTAGTGTTCCATCATCACGAGATGCAGAACAGCGAGTACCGACGCTACAACATCGCCGATATCACGCCGGGCGATGATTACGCTGCGATGCGCCAGGTGTTGACGCGCCGGTACCAGAAGCTCGTCGAGCAGTTGCAGGAGGCGGGTGGCGATCCGGCTGGCGATGGCGGCGACGGCGTGCCCCGTATGCCCCGCGTGGTGCTGATCGACGGTGGCAAAGGGCAGGTCGAGGTCGCGCGGCAGGTGTTCGAGGAACTCGGTCTCGATATTGGCCTGCTGGTTGGCGTGGCCAAGGGCGAAGGACGCAAGGTAGGTCTCGAGACGCTGGTGTTTGCCGACGGCCGGCCGTCGCTGGAACTGGGGCAAGGCAGCGCGGCGCTGATGCTGGTCGCGCAGATCCGGGACGAGGCGCACCGGTTCGCGATTACGGGTATGCGCGCGCGCCGGGCCAAGGCGCGTACCACTTCGCGGCTCGAGGAAATCGAAGGTGTGGGGGCGCGCCGCCGGCAGAAGCTGTTGACACGCTTCGGAGGTTTGCGGGGCGTGATGGCGGCCAGCATCGACGAACTGGCCAGCGTTGAAGGCATTTCGCGCACCCTGGCCGAGGAGATCTACCGACAGTTGCACTGAGCCTCGCGCGCCCATGAATTGGGCGGTTTTCGGCCCGAAACTACGTGTCGGGTCCGAAATCGGCGACAATCGCGGCAATCGACATCGCAATCCGGCCTTGTCTGCCCGGGAACACACTGCCCTAGCACCGCCCATGCCACTTAACATTCCCATTCTGCTGACCTGGCTTCGCGTGGCCATGATCCCGCTGGTCGTCGGGGTTTATTACCTGCCCGAGGCCTGGTTGCCGATGCACACCAAGAACGTCACCGCGGCATCGTTCTTCGTCATCGCGGCAGTGACGGACTGGCTCGATGGTTTTCTGGCGCGGCGCTGGAATCAGACCTCGGCCTTCGGCGCGTTCCTCGACCCGGTGGCCGACAAGCTCATGGTGACAGCTGCATTGCTGTCGTTGCTCGCGCTGGGGCGGGTGGCCGACCTGATCGCGCTGGTCATCATCGGGCGTGAGATCACGATTTCGGCACTGCGCGAATGGATGGCCCAGATCGGGGCTTCGAAGAGCGTGGCGGTGAATTTCCTTGGCAAGCTCAAGACCACGGTGCAGATGATCGCGATCCCGTTGCTGTTATTCAACGACGCTCTGTTCGGTGTGGACGCATCGCTGCTTGGCGGCTGGATGATCTACCTGGCAGCCGTGCTCACGTTGTGGTCGATGTTCTATTACATGAAGCTCGCCTGGCCGCAGATTCGCGAGCGCAGCGAGGTTATCAGCGGGGCTCGGACACAAAAGTGAGATTTGCTGCAAAAAGTTGTTGACGAGCCGGATCGTCCTTTGCAATAATCTCGTTCTCGCTGCTGACGACGCAAACGAAAGCAGCAAGATAAGCGGTACATAGCGCGAAATGGCAGCATAAAGCTGCGCGTTTAAAAGAAGTTGCGCGATAGTCTGCTTTTCGGTAAGATGCAGGGCCCTGCGGGAGTAGCTCAGTTGGTAGAGCGCAACCTTGCCAAGGTTGAGGTCGCGAGTTCGAGACTCGTCTCCCGCTCCAGGTTAATGGCATCCGGTGGCATGACGAAGCATGTGCAAGTCATCGGAACGGCAGCAAAGCTGCCACAGCAGTAAAAGTTGTACGCGGGAGTAGCTCAGTTGGTAGAGCGCAACCTTGCCAAGGTTGAGGTCGCGAGTTCGAGACTCGTCTCCCGCTCCAATCCCAAAGGGAAGCAGCGCTTCCCTTTTTCTTTCTCGGGATTGCCTCCGGGTTGTGGCTATGTCGGTGACGACGGTCGCAACGAATGCGGATACAATCCAGCATCGTCACCTGGCGGGGTGGCAGAGTGGTTATGCAGCGGCCTGCAAAGCCGTGTACGCCGGTTCGATTCCGACCTCCGCCTCCAGTCTCAAGCAAAACGGCGCCCGATGTGGCGCCGTTTTGCTTTTCGAGCTTTACCTACTTCAGCTTCTTTGGGACATCGCGGATTTTTTGCGACTGCTCTCACATTTGCCTGCGTGGTGCGCGTGTTACATTACGTCATGCCGTACCGCATTCGGGACGACGCTTGGCGTGGCAATCCACCTCGCGTAGTTGTATTCCGATGCACTCTCCTTGCCGTGGAGCGTTGCGCCGCAATTGGCGCCCGCGCGTCGCGGTCTGCTCTTCCCGTACTATCCGTCTCTTCCTTGTGCCCTTCGCGGGGGCATGATCTCGTCGTGCGATGCCCGTAGGGGCGGCCACGAGGGGCGGGTGGTCCCCAGAACATCGAGACAACCATAAAGGAACCCCAGACGCATGCATCACGCCACCCCGCTCATCAGCACAATCGTCGGCGGTATCGTGCTGGCGTTCATTCTGGGTGCGATTGCCAACAAGTTCAGGCTACCACCGCTGATCGGCTATCTTTGCGCGGGCATCGTCGTGGGGCCGCACACGCCTGGCTACACGGCGGATCAGACGCTGGCGCCGGAACTCGCGGAGCTAGGCGTGATCTTGCTGATGTTCGGCGTCGGGCTGCATTTCTCGGTCAAGGACCTGATGGCCGTGAAGCGAATCGCCATCCCGGGGGCGATCGTCCAGATCAGCATTGCCACGGCCCTCAGCATGTTGGTGGCCTGGGGGTTCGACTGGTCCTGGGGGCAAGGGCTCGTGTACGGACTGGCACTCTCGGTGGCCAGTACCGTGGTGCTGCTGCGCGCGCTGCAAGAGCGCGATCTGATCGAGTCGCCACAAGGCCGCATTGCTGTGGGCTGGCTGATCGTCGAAGATCTGGCGATGGTGTTGACGCTGGTGTTGCTGCCGGCCATGGCGCGCTTGCTTGGCGGCGGTGATGCCAATGCGACAGCGCCGACCACGATGGAGGTACTGATCGAGGTCCTCTCCACGCTTGGCAAGGTGGCCGCGTTCGTCGCGGTGATGCTGGTGATTGGCCGGCGCTTCATTCCGTGGATGCTTGAGCGCATTGTCTGGACCGGTAGTCGCGAGTTGTTCCGCCTTGGGGTGCTGGCCACTGCGCTGGGTGTGGCCTTCGGCGCCTATGCGTTGTTCGGCGTGTCGTTTGCCCTCGGCGCCTTCTTCGCGGGCATGGTGCTGGCCGAATCGGAGTTCAGCCATCGCGCGGCAGAGGAATCACTGCCGCTGCGCGATGCCTTCTCGGTGCTGTTCTTTGTCTCGGTGGGCATGCTGTTCGACCCCATGGTGCTAGTCAACGACCCTTGGGGTGTGCTGGCGACGCTCCTGATTATCGTCGTCGGCAAGTCGCTCGCCGCGCTCGGCATCGTGAGGGCCTTTGGCCTGAATAACCGGACCGGTCTGACGATTGCCGTGAGCCTCGCACAGATCGGCGAGTTCTCCTTCATTCTGGCCAGCCTCGGTGTCTATCTGGACATCCTGCCAGAGCGGGGGCAGGCGCTGATCCTTGCGGGTGCATTGCTGTCGATTGTGCTCAATCCCGTGCTGTTTCACCTGCTCGACCGCTACACCGCGCGCGAAGACGGACAGGGCGATCCGCAACCTGCCTGACCGGTTGCCGTATAGCGCTGTCAGGCGCCGAGACTCGGCGCCACGCCTCGCAGGTACTCGGTAAACGCAAGCAGCCCCTGGGTGGGAAACTTGTCCTGGTGGACGACCAACTGGAGCGGGCGGATCACGCGGGGCAGGTCGCTTCGTAGCGCGACGAGTAGCCCACGCTCGATTTCGTCGCGTACGACGTGCAACGACAGGCAGCTGACGCCGAATCCGCTCATGACGGCGCGCTTGATGGCTTCCGCATTGCCGAGTTCCAGTGCAAATCGCAGCGCACCCAGTTCAGGTACCAGGCGGGCCTCGATGATTTCACGCGTGCCGGAGCCTGGTTCTCGCACGATCCAGTCTGCATCGCGCAGCATGTCGTGAAACTGCGGCGATTGCTCGCCTGCGAGGGCCAACGGATGCGTAGGCCCAACGACCACCACCATCTCGTCATCGCACCAGTGCACGCTGCGCAGATCGCGCTCATGGCTCGTACCCTCTATCAGGCCGATGTCGGCCTCGAACTTCATCAGTGACTGCAACACATCCTGGGTGTTGCCGATGCGGAGGTCGAGTGCGCATGGGCCCGTCTGGGCATTGCGGAAGCCCGCCAGCAAGGCAGGAAGGAGATAGCTGCCGATGGTGTTGCTGGCGGCGATGCGCAGTTGGACGCCGCCTTCCGAGGCGAATCGCTCCAGTTCCTGCGCCTGATCGAGTAACGATAGTGCGCGGGGAAAGAACTGCCGTCCCGCCTCATTGATCGCAAGGCGTCTGGCCACCCGGTCGAATAGCGCCCCGTTCAGTGCTCGCTCGAGCTCGGCCAGCGATGCGCTGACGGCCGATTGCGACATCGCAAGGGCGTCGGCCGCCGCGATCGTGCTGCCGTGCTGGGCCACTGCCACGAACACCTGCAGCTGGCGCAAGGTAAGGCGTAGCGGGCGCTGATCCATGATTTATCGATATTTAGGGTTACGACTACCAATATTACCCGTTTTACGGGTTAGATGTACGTCGATACCCTGCATGGCATCCGACGAGAACCAGTTGCCGCCATGTCTTCCACGCCTGCTACACCCGCGATTTCCTCGACTCCGCAGTCGGCGCTGGCGCTCTGGCGCATGAGGCTAATTACGCTCTTTCCGCTTGGCGCCATCGCGTGGATCTCCATGGTCCTCGCCGATCACCCCGCGATTGCCCATTACGGCCTTTCTGCCCTGACCCTGGCGATGGGCGCAGGCATGGTGGCTGCCAATACGATGCCGAAACACTGGCTTGCGCCGCTTGCCCCCGGGATGCAGTTCGCGCGCCATCATCTGTTGCGTCTCGGTGTCGCCCTGTACGGCCTTCGCCTGACATTTGGCGCAATTGCGGCGCTTGGCGTCGGTGGGGTGGTGGTGCCACTGACGATGCTCGTCGCCACGCTGCTCTTCGGCACGTGGGTCGGATCGTCGATCTTCGGGTTGAGCCGTCGCGAAGCCATCCTGGTCAGCGCCGGTAGTGCAGTTTGCGGAGCGGCGGCGGCGATTGCGGTGTCGTCGGTCGTGCGTACCGATGACCGGCAAACGGCTGTGGCGGTGGCCACGGTGGTGCTTTTCGGAACGGTGGGGATGTTGCTTTACCCCTGGCTCTACGAACTCGCCACGCTACACTGGCACCTTGCCATCAGCGAACGGAGCTTTGGCATCTTTGCCGGCGCCACGCTGCATGAAGTGGCCCAGGTGATTGCCTCGGGAAAGATGGTCAGCGATGGTGCGGCCGATGCGGCGGTGGTCGCGAAAATGGTACGCGTGCTCGCACTGGGCCCGCTGCTGCTGGTCATGGCGCTGTGGCCCCGCACGAGCTGGTCGCAGGAGTCCGGTGGCTCGCGCAACCTGCGTGGGCTGCTCCGGTCGGTACCTTGGTTCGCGTTGGGTTTCGTCGCTGTAATGGCGCTGAATTCAGCCCAGATGGTGCCGGCGGACTGGAAGCCTGTCCTGATTGGCTTCGATAACTGGATGCTGGCTTGCGCCATGCTTGCCATCGGCCTGCACACCCGCATCGGCGATCTGCTTCGCGCCGGCCGCAAGCCACTGGCCTTGGCGGGCGTCCTCTTCCTCTTCCTGATGGTCGTTGGTGCTGCGCTTTGCGCGCTGCTGGTCTGAGGAGAGCCTGGTGCGGCCGACGGGACTCGAACCCGTAAGCCCGGAAGGCGGCAGATTTTAAGTCTGCTGAGTCTACCAATTTCTCCACGGCCGCACGGCAAGCCCGGTATTGTGGTGGCTTAGCCTGCCGGACGCAAGCTGTTCAACTTGCGACAGAAGTGATGTGCCTGTTACCGGTGGTAACAATGTAGCGCCCGCCGTTTCACCTGAAAAAGCGTGAGCCTCTACAATTCGGTTACCAGAACCCAAATTCCAAGAGGCACGATCATGAAACGTTGGTTGTTCGCAGCATTCGGTGTGACCGCCGCGCTGATGTCGGGCGCTGCAATGGCACATGTGAGCGTTGGCGTGGCGATCGGCGTGCCGGGCGTGGTGATTGGTGCTCCGGCCTATTACCCGCCAGCGCCGGTCTACTATGCACCGCCGCCGGTGATGGTCGCGCCTGGACCCGCCTACTATGGTCCTCCTCCCGTCGTGGTGCGGCCGGCTCCGGTCTACTATGGTGGCTACGGTTACTACCGCGGTGGGCCCCGCTACTACTACGGCCCGGGCTGGCATGGTCGCGGCCACGGTCATGGCCGCTGGCATGACTGATTGACCGGCAGGATGTCATCCGAGAAAGAAGCCCCTGACTGGGGCTTCTTTCATTTCTGGCGGTCACTGGCAGGCGTGCTCTCCGGTGCCTCCGGCGTTGCCGGGTGTCTTGCGTGCGTGACAACGCGTCAAGTCGTGCGTCGGGTGAAGGTCTTTCACATTTTGCCGCTGTCGTGGAATGCATCGGCCCGCCCCGGGGGGCGATATACTTGCGCCTTATCCCTGACATGAATCGATGGAGAGAGGTAATGCAGCAAAAAACCGTACTGACGGCAGATGACGTGAAGAAGGTGATGGCCGCTGCCGAGGCCGAAGCCCTGGCCAACAACTGGGCCGTCACGATTGTGGTCGTCGATGACGGTGGTCATCCGCTGGCAATGCAGCGTCTGGATGGCGTAGCGCCGATTTCGGCCTACATCGCCACGGAGAAGGCGCGCACCGCGTCGCTGGGTCGTCGTGAATCCAAGATCTACGAAGACATGATCAACAATGGCCGCTACTCGTTCATGACTGCCCCGGTACTGAACGGCATGCTGGAGGGCGGTGTGCCCATCGTCGCCAATGGCCAGGTGGTGGGCGCAGTTGGTGTGTCGGGCGTGAAGTCGACCGAAGACGCACAGATCGCACGCGCTGGTATTGCTTCGCTGGGCCTCTGAGCGCCCAAAGCAAAAAGCCCCGCGAACGCAACGTCCGCGGGGCGGTATAAAAAGCGGCATGGCTGGCGTGGTCGGCACGGCAAGGGGTTTGGAGTTGCTTGCTATGCCGGGAATCCAATCGACTGGCTACTGCCCAACGCCCCGGTACAGGGCGGTCCCCACAAAAGTCTTTGCATGCCCGACCTTTCGGTCCGGCCACCTGATCAGATCACTTGGTCAGGATCAGTTTCCCGTAGCGCGTGACACGCAGCGTATAGACGTTCCCGTTGTGCAGGATCGGCAGCGTCGTCGCACCGTGCATGATGGCTTCCAGCGGTACGGGTTGCGCGGTACTACCGTCGGCCGGCGCGTCATGGCGCATCAGTGCTTCGAGGCGAGCGGGCAGGGCGGCGACCGCCGATTTGACCGATTCGATTGCTGACGAGGCCGTCGATGTCTCGCGCCTGTCCTGCTGGACAACCTCCACGCGGCGCAGTGACAGACGGCGGCGCGTGACTTCACGCGGTTGCGACATCGGCAGGCTCAGGGTGCTCATGGTCTTCTCCGTACGAAGTATTCAATAGGTGTCGGTGACGATGGAGAGAATCATAAATGAGAATTGTTATCATTACAAGTGAGATCGCAATTCGTTACACCCACATCAGTCTTCGAACACGGCTCTTGAGCAGATAAGGCGCCGATCACTAAAAAACAAGGGCACCCCGAGGGGTGCCCTTGTTGCGATGACGCAGTTGCGCGACCGGCCTAGTGCTTCGGTTCGGTGATGAACCCGATCTTGCCGAGTCCACCGTGCTGCGCCGCGGCCATGACCTGGGCGACGCGCTCGTAGCGCACTTCGCGGTCCGCGCGCAGATGCAACTCCGGTTGCGGCTGCTGCAAGGCGGCTTCTGCAATGCGCTGATCCAGTGTGGCCTCGTCAACTTCCTGCTGGTTCCAGAACACCTTGCCTTGGGCATCGATCGAGACATTGATGCTCTGCGGCTTGGAGTCGTTGGGCTGGTTGGTCGCGCGCGGCAGGTCGATCTTCACCGCGTGATTGATGACGGGAATTGTGATGATGAAGATGATCAGCAGCACCAGCATGACGTCGACCAGTGGCGTCATGTTGATCTCGCTCATCACCTCGTCATCATCTCCGTCGAGCGTGCCGAATGCCATGATGCTTTCCTTCCTGCGTCTGCCGGGCAGACTTAGTTCTTGACGGCCAGGCGGACCGACGCGTCATCGGCGCGGACGCCACCAGTAGTCGGGCGCACACGGGCGCCGGTCACGAAATAGGCGTGCAGGTCGTGCGCGAAGCGGTTCAGTTTGCTGATGACGCCCTTGTTGCCACGGCTCAGCGCGTTATAGCCGAGCACGGCCGGGATCGCCACGGCCAGGCCGAAGGCGGTCATGATC
Organism: Cupriavidus sp. HY129; assembly: GCF_059492215.1. NCBI lineage: Bacteria > Pseudomonadati > Pseudomonadota > Betaproteobacteria > Burkholderiales > Burkholderiaceae > Cupriavidus > Cupriavidus sp. HY129. The sequence continues at coordinate 2,380,675 of NZ_CP083254.1, read as the reverse complement.
AGTGCTTCGCCCACCGGGCCGGCAACCTTGTCGATGGTCGGCACGCCGGAGGCGCCGATGCCGATCAGTGCGTGATAGATGCCCCACACGGTGCCGAACAGGCCAACGAACGGGGCCGTCGAACCCACCGAAGCCAGAATGGCCAGACCTGACTGCATCCGCGCCACGGCTTCGTCGATCGCGCTCTTGAGCGAACGGGTCAGCCAGTCCGAGATGTCGAGTGCGTCATGCAATTGCGGCTGGCTGGCGCGGTGATGCTGGGCCGCCTCGCGGCCGGTGACGGCCAGCATACGGAACGGGTTGGCATCGTTGGCGCCGAGCGTGTCGAGCGCGTGGTCGAAATCGTCGGAATGCCAGAAGCGCTTTTCCGCGCCGTGCGCCATCTTCTTGAGGCGAATCAGATCCCACGCCTTGGTGAGGATCACGATCCACGACAGCAGCGACATGATCAGCAGAATGATGGCGGTCGCGCGCATGACGAAATCGCCTTGCGACCAGAGGTGGGAAAGTCCGAGGTCCTGCATGGTGGTTCCTGAAAAGGGTCAGTGTAAGGAAGTGTCGGAAAGATTCCGGGGAATCAGTTCAGTTCGAAATTGATCGGCTGCTGAGCGGTTACCGCCACGGCGCGACCATTATCCATATAGGGCTTGCAACGCATCGCCTGCACCGCATTGACCGCCGCCGTATCCAGGCGTGTCGATCCGCTCGACGTGACGATGGCCGTCTTTACCACACGTCCGGTCTCGTCCGTGGTCAAACGCACCACGGTCTTGCCGGTTTCGCCCATCCGGCGCGACTGCGACGGATACGTGACCTGAGGCGGCGAACATGCGATTTCGCCGATACCTACTGCACGCGGTGCGGCATTCGCCGAGGCTGCAGGCGCGGCGGGCTCCGGAGCGGGCGCTGGTGGCGCAGGCGGAGCGGGCGGCGCTTCGATCGCGGTAGGCGAAGGCGGTAGCGATGCCACGGGCGTAGGCGTGGGTTGCGGCTTGGGCGGCGTCGGGCGTGGCGTCACGACCTTGACCTGCTTGGGCGGTGTTTGCGGCTGCTGCTTGGGCGGCTCTGGCGCCGGCGGCTGCTGCGGAGGTTCCATCGGGATGATGCGGGCGATGATCTCGGGAGCGATGACAGCTTCCGTCATCTTGCGAGCCAGCCCGCTCTGGATCAAATACAGCAGTCCTGCGTGGAACAGCAGGACCGCGATGGTGATCTTGAAGAAACGTTGATCGAACATGTGAAGAACGACAGGTGCACGCCAGATGGCGCAATCACTTGCGGTAGAACAGGATCAGCGAGATGCCACATCCGACCAGCAGGCTCAATAGCAGTTCCATGATGATAACGCTCCAGAAATAGATACCTCGAAGAAACCGGTTCCCGGGGGAGCGCCACTCTTGGGTAGCGTATCAGGGCGACAGTATAAACGATAATGATTCTTATTTGTTGCGCATTGTGCAATGCGTGATCGGGATTCTTTCCATCCTCGGATGCGCGCCGCATCAATGGGTACTCCGGGGTTGCGGGTGCGTTACGTGGGCCAGCTCGCGTAACGCAACGTCTCGCCGATGCTCCACACCCGCAAAACCGCGCTAGGATTAACAACTACAGCCATTAGCGGCAGACACGGCACAGGTGCAGCGCGTTCCCCGCGGTCCGGACGCCGAACGCCCCGTGCGAAGGGAACTGGCAATGGACTTTACCCGTTTTGCTGATGACGACCGCATGATGGACGACCGCACCACGCTGTTGCGCGCCTCGTCCGGCGTCGCGGGTACGTCGCCGCTGGACTGGATGTGCGCCCAGTTCGCGCTGCGCGTGGTCTGCGCGCTGGGTCCCCGCTTCAATCTGCGCAGCAATATCAATGACGTGCTCACTGTCAGCGCGCAGGAAATGGTCTGGCCCTACGGCGTGGTGCTGCGCGTGCAGCGGTTTCTGTCGGCGCGCTGTGCCGACATGCCGGCGTGGAAGGGGGCTGCGCGGCTTTCCCCGGAAGAGTTTCTCGATCGCCATGGCCAATGGAACAGCGCCTTCGATGAAAGTGCGCTGTTTTACTACCTCGACGAGTACGTCAAATACCACGCCAAGGACATGTTTGCCGTGTTCGCGGCCTCGTCTGCCGCCATTACGGCGAGGCTCGATGGCGAACGCGTGCTGCTGGTGCGCAATATCGACATGCTCAGCCACGTGCTCAACCTGCCCGAGCATGAGCGCAAGTTGCTGCTGTTCGCGGCGCTGGCGAAGTACAAGCGCGATCTTCGCGCGGTCATGGTCGACTGCAAGGTTGCTCACAGCCAGGAAGCATTTCAGATCCTGGCGGGCCTGACTGGTGCCAGCCCCGGCGATATTGCCGTCTCGCTGCGCCCGGGTTCACGGCTCGAAACCCTCAATCTGATCGAGCAACCCCTGCCGGAAAACAGCGTGACCGATCTGGGCGACTTGATGCGCCTGTCCGATCGTCTGTTGCACGTCCTGCTCGGCAACTACGCCAGCGAGGCGGATATGATGGCCGTGTTCACGCGGCCAGCCGCACCGCCGACGCTGGGGACGAGCGACTATCCGCATGTGGAAGCCGACGCCCGTTACCTCACGGCACTGATGGCCAATGCCACGCGACAGAATGCCACCGGCGTCAATGTTCTGATCTATGGCCCGCCCGGCACAGGCAAGACCGAGTTCGCGCGACTGATCGCGCGAGAGGCCGAGTGCGAACTTTATGAGGTCGACTGCTTCGATCGAGATGGCAACAGTCTTTCGGGCAAGGATCGGTATCGGTCGCTGCAAGTCTCGCAGGCCTTTCTGCGCGGGCGGCCGCGCACGGCCCTGCTGTTCGACGAGGTGGAGGACGTATTTCCGGGCAGCGCGCGCGAGTTGATGAGTCTGTTCGGCCAGGAAGACACGCGCGGTTCAGTCAACGGCAAAGCGTGGGTCAACCAGACTCTGGAACAGAATCCGGTGCCGGTGATCTGGATCTCGAATTCGATCCGGCAGATCGATCCGGCATACCTGCGCCGCTTCCAGTTCCATCTGGAGCTGAAGATCCCGCCGCCGCTGGTGCGGGAGAACATTATCCGCAAGCACCTGGGCGGTCTGGCCGTCAGTGATGCCTTCATCGCCACGCTCGCAGCCCGCAAGACGCTGACACCGGCGCAGGTACAGTCAGCCGCGCGGTTCGTGGAACTGGCGCGGCCCGATGTCGAGGAACCCGTGGAAGCGCTGATCCTGCGGCAACTTGAACACGCGGATCGCGCCATGGGATTGCAGCCCGAAGCGGAGGCACGTCCCGTGGTGACGCACTATCGCCTGGATAATCTGAATCTGGAAACGCGCTATGCGGTGAACAAGATCGTGCAGGCCCTCGGCGCGCGCAAGCGCGGCACGCTCTGCTTCTATGGGCCACCGGGCACGGGAAAGACCGCGTTGGCCGAGCACATCGCCGCCGAGCTCGATCTGCCGCTTATGATTCGCCGCGCCTCCGACCTGATGAGCAAGTATGTGGGCGAGACCGAGCAGCAGATCGCGGCCATGTTCGCGCGCGCGGAGGAGGACGGGGCGGTGCTGCTTCTGGACGAAGCTGACAGCTTCATGCAAAGCCGCCAGCAAGCGGTGCGCAATTACGAGGTGTCCGAAGTCAACGAGATGCTGCAGGGAATGGAACGCTTCAACGGCATCTTCATTTGCACCACCAATCTGTTCGATCGGATCGATGAAGCCGCGCTGCGTCGGTTCTCGTTCAAGATCCGCTTCCAGGCGCTCAAGCCGGTGCAACGGATCTCGATGTTCGTCGACGAAGCGCTCGATGGCGATGCGACGAACATGACCGACGCGATTCGCCGGGAACTCGATGGGATGGATTGCCTGACACCGGGCGATTTCGCGACAGTCAAACGGCAGTGCGTGGTGCTTGGCGAAGCGCTGACGCCCGAGGAATTTCTGGCGCAGCTACGTCAGGAACACGCCGTGAAGCCCGAGGTGCGGCATCACAGGCCGCTGGGCTTCATTCAGTAGCTGGAGCAGGTTCGATCACGACCGTCTCGGCGTTGGCCTCGACATGAAGCAGCGCTGCGGCCATTTCGCGCAGATGGGCGGCGTCCTTGGTGGACAGGTAGCGCACGCTCGGCACCGTGTCGGGACTGGCCGCGAGGTCGAACTCCGCGAGCTTGCGTGCGAGTTGGCGTGCGATGGCCACGCCCGTGTCGATCAGCGCCAGTCGTCCGTCGACCAGGTCATCAATCGTTTCCGACAGGAACGGGTAGTGGGTGCAGCCCAGTACGAGGGTGTCGGCGCCAGCTTCGAGCATCGGTGAGAGCAGGGTACCCAGCGTTTGGCGGACCGTGTCGCTCGACACATCGCCTTGCTCGATCAGCGGTACCAGGCCGACGCCTGCCTCGCAGAGAAAGCGACTCTCATTGCCGAGCGAGGTCAGCAGCCGGTTGAACTTGGCGCTCTTCAGTGTGTTGGCCGTGGCCAGCACGCCCACCACCTTGCTGCGGCTGGCCGCGGCGGCGGGTTTGAGTCCCGGTTCCACTCCGATAATCGGCACGGCAAGACGTTCACGCAGTGTCTGCACCGCATGCATCGTTGCGGTATTGCAGGCGATCACCAGTGCCTTGCATCCCTGCGCGACGAGCCATTCGCAAACCTGCAGCGTGCGCGCCTCCACGAACCGCTCGGGCTTTTCGCCATATGGGGCGTAACGGGAATCGGCGAAGTAGAGCAGCGACTCGTGCGGCAGCAGCGCGCGCACTTCACGCAGGACCGACAGGCCACCAAGGCCAGAATCGAAGATGCCGACGGGGGAGGGGTTCACGCGCGCAGTGTCGAGGAGGGTTTGCTTCCCTCTCTCGCTTGCGGAAGAGGGAAGGGGAGAGGGCGGGCTGTTCCATCAACGACAAGTCGCGATCTGAACCACTGCACCTTCTCCCCCAACCCCTCTTCCACGCAGCGGGAGAGGGGTGTACTACAAGTAGCCGGATTTAGGCCGTCGCGACCGGAATCTTGCCGATCTTGGCCTGCCACTCGGCGGGGCCGGTCTTGTGGACGGACGTGCCCGAGCTATCCACGGCCACCGTCACCGGCATGTCCTTGACGTCGAACTCGTAGATGGCTTCCATGCCGAGGTCTTCGAAGGCCAGGACCTTGGCGCCACGGATCGCCTTCGACACGAGGTAGGCAGCGCCACCCACGGCCATCAGGTAGGCCGACTTGTGCTTCTGGATCGATTCGATCGCGGTGGGGCCACGCTCGGCCTTGCCGATCATGGCGATCAGGCCGGTCTGCGACAGCATCGTCTCGGTGAACTTGTCCATGCGGGTGGCGGTGGTGGGGCCAGCCGGGCCAACCACTTCGTCACGTACGGGATCCACAGGGCCCACGTAGTAGATCACGCGGTTCGTGAAGTCGATCGGCAGCTTCTCGCCCTTGGCCAGCATGTCGGCGATGCGCTTGTGCGCGGCATCACGGCCGGTCAGCATCTTGCCGTTCAGCAGCAGCGTCTGGCCGGGCTTCCACGAGGCGACTTCTTCCGGCGTCAGCGTGTTCAGGTCAACGCTTTTCGACGTTTCGGTGTTCGGTGCCCACTCGACCTTCGGCCATTGCGACAGGTCCGGCGCTTCCAGCTTGGCGACGCCGCTGCCGTCCAGCGTGAAGTGCGCGTGGCGGGTGGCCGCGCAGTTCGGGATCATGGCCACAGGCAGGTTGGCCGCGTGAGTCGGGTAGTCCAGCACCTTCACGTCGAGCACGGTGGCCAGGCCGCCCAGGCCCTGCGCGCCGATGCCCAGTGCGTTGACCTTCTCGTACAGCTCGATTCGCAGTTCTTCGGCGCGGTTGCTCGGGCCGCGGGCGAGCAGGTCCTGAATGTCGATCGGCTCCATCAGGGCTTCCTTGGCCAGCAGCATGGCCTTTTCAGCCGTGCCGCCAATGCCGATGCCCAGCATGCCCGGCGGGCACCAGCCGGCGCCCATGGTCGGCACAGTCTTGAGCACCCAGTCGACGATCGAGTCAGACGGGTTGAGCATCACGAACTTCGACTTGGCTTCGGAACCGCCGCCCTTGGCCGCGACGATCACGTCCACCGTATCGCCCGGAACGATCGACATGTTGATCACCGCCGGGGTGTTGTCCTTGGTATTGGTGCGCTTGCCGGCCGGATCGGCCAGCACGCTGGCGCGCAGCTTGTTGTCCACGTCGTTGTACGCGCGGCGCACGCCTTCGTTGACCATGTCTTCCAGGCTCATCGTGGCGCCATCCCAGCGCACGTTCATGCCCACCTTCAGGAAGACCGTCACGATGCCGGTGTCCTGGCACAGCGGGCGCTTGCCTTCGGCGCACATGCGGCTGTTGGTCAGGATCTGCGCGATCGCATCCTTGGCGGCCGGACTCTTTTCCAGCTCATAGGCGCGGCCCAGGCTGGTGATGTAGTCCATCGGATGGTAGTAGCTGATGTACTGCAGGGAATCGGCGACGCTCTGGATGAGGTCTTCTTGCTTGATGACTGTCATTTTGTGGGGGATGGGCAGCGGTGAAACACAGCCCGGAATCATACACCGTCGCGGCGACGACTGCCGCTTTGCATACAGCCGTCGACACGAGGTTTGGTGGCGGGATGGGCGCAGGCGTCACCCGGGTGGCGGGCAGCCGTCTCCGCGCGGCGGTCAGTGTGTCGCTTCTGCCGCACCGCCGGACGCGCCGTGTCCGGCGGCCGGGTGCGGATGCGTGACCATGCGGTCCACCCAGGCCATTGCCACGGCCGAGAGCAGGAATGCCACGTGGATGATGACCTGCCACATGATCGTATGTTCGCTGCGCTGGTCGGCGTCGATGAAGGTCTTGAGCAGGTGGATCGACGAAATGCCGATCAGCGCCATCGACAGCTTGACCTTGAGCACGCCGGCATTGACGTGATCCAGCCACTCGGGCTCGTCGGGGTGGTTGTCGATGCCCAGGCGCGACACGAAGGTTTCATATCCGCCCACGATGACCATGATCAGCAGGTTCGAGATCATCACCACGTCGATCAGGCCCAGCACCACGAGCATGATCTTGGTCTCGTCGAAGGTCGTGACGTGCGCCAGCAGGTGCCAGACTTCGACCAGGAAGTGATAGACGTAGACGCCTTGCGCGATGATCAGGCCGAGATAGAGCGGCAGTTGCAGCCAGCGCGAGGCGAAGATGATGCGGGGAATCGGGCGAAGCGGGGTGTGGGCCATGGAATTGAATGTAAATGAAGCAAGACAATCAGGATGTGGTCTGATTGTACCGTGCACATTTGACACCTCGCTCCGCGATTCGGTAACCGAACGTCACCGGCCCGGGTCGCCTCCGAACGCCCGGCGCGCGATCGGTCCGGGCCAGCTTGCCAGCACGATGCCTGCGAGCACGCAGGCCAGCGCGACGCCGTGCGCCCAGCTTGGACGCTCGCCGAGCACCACGATGCCGTAGAGGGCCGCGGCCACCGGCAGCACCGACGTGAACACACCGGCCAGTTGTGCCGGAACATGGCGGACGCCCTTCATCCAGAGCCAGAACGAGAACACGCTGGCCGATAGCGCATACCAAAGCAGCATCGCCCAGGTGGTGCCGCTCACGCTGCCGAAGTCGAACGTCAACAGCGGCACCAGGCCCAGCGGCAGCATCAGCGCGCCGCCGATCAGATGCGTGTAGGCGCAGATTTCAATTGCGGCCAGGGTCTGGGAGAGCCGGCGCGACAGAATCACGTAAATCGACTCGCATACCACCGCGCCGAGGATCATCAGGTTGCCTATCAGCGCGCCGCTGCCACCGCTGCTGGTCGAGGCATCGTGGCCGCTGCCGCGCGCGATATTGAGCACCGCGATACCCGCCACGGCCAGCAGCACCGAGAACACCGTCCGCCGCGATAGCCGCTCGCGCAGCCAGAGCCATGACAGGATGGCTACCGTGGCCGGAATCGTGCTGGTGATCACCCCGGCGGCCATCGCGCTGGTCAGCCGCACGCCGCCCAGCATCAGCAACGTGAACATGAACGTGCCGAAGAACGCCATCAGGAACAGGTTGATCCATTCGCCGCGCGAGACCTGGCGCATCCGCGCTGGCCGATACCACGGGGAAAGGCAGACGATCGCGATCAGGAAGCGCAGCAGCGCGAACAGCAGTACCGGTACTTCCGCGATGATGGATTTGCCCAGGCCTACGTTGCTGCCAACCAGGGCCATGGCGGCGATCAGGAAAAAGGCGTGGATGGGCAAGGGGTGTCCGGCAGGAAGGGGTGCGACGTGGAGACGACGGAAACACTGACGCCGGAGAAAGGGCGCGCCAGAAAGGGCGTGCGCGACGTTCAGGTATAGGGTCCGCCGCATTATAGCTGTGCTAACTTAGTAGAGTCGACTGCACTTGTGCCCCAGCGTCTCCCGAATCAGGCCCCACCGGTCTGTTGCGACGCAGCATCGTTGCAAGTGGGATGCTTGCCTGAACCGTCAGGTTTAAGTAAGGCGTCGAGCGTACCTTGCACCGAAAGCAGTCAAAGTCAAACAGGAGACAACCCATGTCCGCCATCGAGTCGGTGATGCAGGAGCATCGCGTTTTCAATCCCCCTGCGTCGTTCGCCAAGACCGCCGCGATCCCCAGCATGGAGGCCTACCAGGCCCTGTGCGACGAGGCTGCAAAGGACTACGAGGGCTTCTGGGCCCGCCACGCGCGCGAGCTGCTGCACTGGCACAAGCCGTTCACGAAGGTGCTCGACGAAAGCAACGCGCCGTTCTACAAGTGGTTCGAGGATGGCGAGATCAATGCGTCGTACAACTGCCTCGACCGCAATGTCGAGAAGGGCCTCGGCGACAAGACGGCCATCGTCTTCGAGGCCGACGACGGCACGGTGACGCGCGTCAGCTACCAGGAACTGCTGGCGAAGGTCAGCCGCTTCGCCAACGGCATGAAGGCCCTTGGCATCAAGAAGGGCGACCGCGTTGTGATCTACATGCCGATGTCCGTCGAAGGCGTAGTGGCCATGCAGGCCTGCGCGCGCATCGGCGCCACGCACTCGGTGGTGTTCGGCGGCTTCTCGGCCAAGTCCCTGCAGGAACGTCTGGTGGACGTGGGCGCCGTGGCGCTGATCACGGCCGATGAGCAGATGCGTGGTGGCAAGGCGCTGCCACTGAAGGCCATCGCCGACGAGGCGCTGACGCTGGGCGGCTGCGAGGCCGTGAAGAACGTGATCGTCTATCGCCGCACGGGTGGTAACGTTGCCTGGACCGAAGGCCGTGATCGTTCGATGGAAGACGTCTCCGCCGGTCAGTCCGATAACTGCCCCGCCGAACCCGTTGGCGCCGAGCACCCGCTGTTCGTGCTCTACACGTCGGGCTCCACCGGCAAGCCGAAGGGCGTGCAGCACAGCACGGGCGGCTATCTGCTGTGGGCGCTGATGACGATGCGCTGGACCTTCGACATCAAGCCCGATGACATGTTCTGGTGCACGGCCGATATCGGCTGGGTCACCGGTCACACCTATATCACCTACGGCCCGCTGGCCGCAGGCGCCACGCAGATCGTGTTCGAGGGCGTGCCGACGTTCCCGAACGCCGGCCGGTTCTGGGACATGATCCAGCGCCACAAGGTCTCGATTTTCTACACCGCGCCGACGGCGATCCGCTCGCTGATCAAGGCCGCGGAGGCCGACGAGAAGATCCATCCGAAGCAGTACGACCTCTCGAGCCTGCGCCTGCTGGGCACCGTGGGCGAGCCGATCAATCCAGAGGCATGGATGTGGTACTACAAGAATATCGGCCGCGAGCGTTGCCCGATCGTCGATACGTTCTGGCAGACCGAAACTGGCGGCCACATGATCACGCCGCTGCCGGGCGCCACGCCGCTGGTGCCGGGCTCGTGCACGCTGCCGCTGCCGGGCATCATGGCGGCCATCGTCGATGAAACCGGGCAGGACGTGCCGAACGGCAATGGCGGCATCCTGGTCGTCAAGCGTCCGTGGCCGTCGATGATCCGCACGATCTGGGGCGACCCGGAGCGCTTCAAGAAAAGCTACTACCCCGAGGAACTCGGCGGCAGGCTGTACCTGGCTGGCGACGGTTCGATCCGCGACAAGGAAACCGGGTACTTCACGATCATGGGCCGTATCGATGACGTGCTGAACGTGTCGGGCCATCGCATGGGCACGATGGAAATCGAGTCAGCGCTGGTCTCGAACCCGATGGTGGCCGAGGCTGCCGTGGTGGGTCGTCCCGATGACACCACCGGAGAGGCGATCTGCGCGTTCGTGGTGCTCAAGCGTTCGCGTCCGACGGCTGAAGAGGCCGTGAAGATCGCGGCCGAGCTGCGCAACTGGGTGGGCAAGGAAATCGGCCCGATCGCCAAGCCGAAGGACATCCGCTTCGGCGACAATCTGCCCAAGACGCGTTCGGGCAAGATCATGCGCCGCCTGCTGCGTTCGCTGGCCAAGGGCGAGGACATCACGCAGGACACCTCGACGCTGGAGAACCCGGCCATTCTCGATCAGCTCAAGCAAGCCCAGTAACGGCCAGCAAGCGGATCCGGAAAACGGATCGTCCCGGTCACGCACCCGTGACACCCATCGTGCCCGCCTCGGTTTCATGCTGAGCGGGCACGATTTTCTTTCTTGCTGATGCCAGACACCCAGTCGCGCTTTCGCCGCCGGTTGATGCTGTACTACGGCCTGTTCACGCTCGGGCTGTTTGGTTTCGTCGGCATGATGGGCTTGCTGGAGCATTCCAATGCGGATGCGCTCTGGCTTGGCTACGTCTTCCTCTTCGTCACGATCGCGATTTATGCGTGCATCGGCCTGATCTGTCGTACCTCGGATCTCAACGAGTACTACGTGGCGGGACGGCGGGTACCGGCCATGTTCAATGGCATGGCGATCGCAGCGGACTGGATGAGCGCGGCATCCTTCATCGGACTGGCCGGCATCATCTTCGTCTCCGGCTACGAAGGGCTGGCCTATGTGATGGGCTGGACCGGCGGCTACTGCCTGGTGGCCTTCCTGCTGGCGCCATACCTGCGCAAGTACGGCGGCTATACGATCCCCGATTTCCTGGCAGCGCGGTATGGCAATGGCAAGCCGGGCGGCAACATGCCGGTGCGCGCGATCGCCGTGCTGGCCGCATCGCTATGCTCGTTCGTTTATCTGGTGGCGCAGATCCAGGGAGTCGGGCTGATCGTCACGCGCTTTATCGGCGTGGAATTTGCCGTTGGCGTGTTCTTCGGTCTGGCCGGCATTCTCGTCTGTTCGTTCCTGGGTGGAATGCGCGCCGTGACGTGGACGCAGGTGGCGCAGTACATCATGCTCATCGTCGCGTTTCTACTGACGGTGTCGCTGATCGCGTGGAAGCACCATCACGAAGTGCTGCCGCAGGTTAGCTATGGCAAGTTGCTGAGGCAGATCGACCAGACGGAAAAAGCGATCGAGCGCGATCCGGCCGAAATCCAGGTGCGCGAGATCTTCCAGCAGCAGGCCATAGCGCTGCAGGACCGCATCGCGCGACTGCCGGAATCGTTCCTGGAGGAACGCAATGCGCTCGACGCCAGATTGCTCGAGTTGCGGGCGCGCAATGCGCCGCTGCGCGAGATCAAGAGCGTGGAGCGCGAGCGCCTGGCATTCCCGGTCGATGCCGCGGACGCGCTGCAACAGTGGACCCAGATGCGCGAGGATGCGCTCGCGCGCAGCCGGGTTTCAACGCCCTCGACTGAGCCGTACCCTGCGGCGTCGGAGCAGGAGCGCAAGACGCAACGGCTCAACTTCGTGCTGCTGGTGTTCTGCCTGATGCTCGGGACGGCCAGCCTGCCGCACATCCTGACGCGCCTCTACACGACGCCATCGGTACGCGAATCCCGCAACTCGGTGGCCTGGGCGGTGTTCTGCATCGCGCTGTTGTACGTGTCCGCGCCAACGCTCGCGGCGCTGGTCAAGGCCGAGTTCCTGCAGCATCTGGTAGGCACGCCATACGCCGAGTTGCCGCAGTGGGTGGTGCAATGGCGGAAGGTCGACCCTCCCGTGTTCGGCATCCGGGATATGAACGGCGATGGCATCGTCCAATGGGCCGAGATCCTGATCCAGCCGGACATGATCGTGCTGGCCGCCCCAGAAATCGCCGGGCTTCCCTACGTGATCTCAGGACTGGTCGCCGCCGGCGCGCTAGCGGCAGCGTTGTCCACGGCCGACGGCCTTCTGCTTACCATCGCCAACGCGCTGTCGCACGACGTCTACTACCACATGGTCGACCGCCAGGCGAGCCACCAGCGGCGCGTGACGACCGCGAAGGTCGTACTGCTAGGGGTGGCGCTGTTCGCGTCCTATGTCACATCGCTACGGCCCGGCAATATCCTGTTCCTGGTCGGCGCGGCGTTCTCGCTGGCAGCATCGAGCTTCTTCCCGGTACTGGTGCTGGCCATCTTCTGGCGCCGCACCACTGCAGCGGGCGCGGTAGCCGGCATGGCAACCGGCCTGGGTGTGGCGGTCTACTACATCTTCGTCAACTACCCGTTCTTCACCAAGATGACTGGCATCTTCGGCAACCGCTGGTTCGGCGTCGACCCGATCGCATCGGGCGCGTTCGGCGTGCCAGCCGGGTTTGCCGCGGCCATCCTGGTCAGTCTGGTGACGCCGAGGAATGCGCCGGTGATCGACAGGTTGGTGAATTACCTGCGGAAGGGGTAGCAGGGTATTGCCCGTTGTCCATTGCCCATTGGACAAAAAAACGCCCACACCGGAGAGGTAGTGGGCGCGCGGGAATAGATCAGTTGGGGTCACAACAGATCTTGCTGAGGCCGGGAGGCGCCCAACGGATCAAGTCTGCTCCCAAGTGCGCGGGGGTTCCATTTGATGTTTCCGAATCTGGTCTGGGACGCTTCCGCAATTGACACTCCACGCGCGGCAGGAAAGTAGTCTTTCGCGCCACCGCCGTAGTCGCTTTGTCATCCAGGAGCCTTCGAAGCATTTGAATGCCGAAAGCAGGTCCGCGCAGTGGACAATGTTTCCGCTTTGTATTGGATTTGAGTCAGACAGTCCCACACAACCGCCTCAAATTCTTGCAGTGCGTTACGCATCGTCACCGCCGGTTAAATGCCGGCGAAAGCGGCGCCAATTCATCAATAAGCGCCAGTTTCTCGTTGCTATGGTGATGACGGGTTATTGCGTGCAGAACAAGCAATAGCCTGGTTGCAGAACCTGAGCATTGCTCAGGCTGCTCGATATCGTCCCAGACGATATATCCCCTCACCAGAAGCGAGTCATGACTACGACATCCAGTACGACTTCCGCCTCAAGCTCCGGCCTGATATCCAACCTCGGCGTTGGCTCCGGACTTGACCTGAGTTCCCTGCTCGACCAGCTCACTCAGGCCGAACAGGCACCGCTGACCGCGATCACCCAGGAGCAGCAAAGCTACCAGACCAAGCTCTCCGCATATGGGCAGATCCAGAGCATGCTGGCGGCCTTCCAGGGCTCGGCCAGCGAGCTTGCCAGTCAGTCCTTCTTCCAGGCAACGACTGCCAGTTCCAGCAACACCGCCGTGTTGAGCGCAACCGGTAGTAATACGGCGGCCACCGGCAACTATGCGGTCAACGTCACGCAACTCGCGCAGGCGCAATCGCTCGTCTCGAAGGGACAGGCCAACCAGACCGCTGCCATCGGCACCGGCACCATCCATGTCGATTTCGGTTCGATCACCGGCGGCACGCTTGACAGCAATGCGTCCAGCGGCACCTACGGCACATACACCGGGGCCACGTTCACGGCCAACAGCGCCAGCACCGGCGTCGACATCACGATCGACAGCAGCCACAACACGCTGCAGGGCATCGCCAGCGCGATCAACAACGCCAATGCCGGCGTCACCGCAAGCATCATCAACGACGGCTCTGGTACACCCTACCGCCTTGTGATCAACTCGAACAATACGGGTGCCACCAACAGCGTGCGGCTTTCGGTCAATGAAACCGATGGCGGCACGGCGCTAGCGAACCTTGTTGGATACGATCCTGCCGGCACGCAGAACCTGCAGCAGACCGTTGCTGCCCAGAATTCCCAGCTCACTGTCAACAATATCGCCATCCAGAGCACCAGCAACACCGTGAGCGACGCGGTGGCCGGCGTGACCATGACATTGGCGCAGACAGGTACCAGCAACGTCTCGGTGCAACGCGACACCAGCTCGATCGTGACGGGCATACAGGGATTCGTCACCGCGTACAACAACCTGCAGAGCACCTCTGCCTCGCTGTCTGCGTATGACCCCTCCACACAGACGGCTTCACCGCTGACCGGTGATTCCACGCTGAGCATCATGCAGTCGCAGTTGCGCAGCCTGCTGAATACGCCCCAGTCGAACAACGCGTTCAGCACGCTCTCGCAGATCGGCATCTCGTTCCAGGACGACGGTACGCTGGCGCTCGACACCAGCAAGCTGACCACGGCGCTGAACAACAATGCCGGCGCGGTGGGCAACCTGTTCGGCAACGCCGACGGCGTAAGTGGCTATGGCAATCAGATCGGCACGTGGGTCAAGAACCTGACCAGTAGCACCGGTGCGGTGACCACGGCAACCGCAGGCATCAACAACACACTCAAGGATCTGAGCAATCAGTACGATCAGACGCAGACGCAGATCAACGCGGACATCGCCAACTACAAGGCGCAGTTCACGCAGCTCGACGTGATCATGTCGCAGATGCAGAGCACCAGTGCCTACCTGACGCAGCAGTTCTCGTCCAGCAGTAGCAAGGGATAACGTCGGACGAGCAATGGCACTGCCGTCAGGCAACGGCGGTGCCTGCCGTGACCCTGTGTCCGCGCACAAGGTCACGGCCAAGGGGCAGGGCAGAAGTGCTGATGGTTTTGTGGGGAAACTGCCGGGCAGCCACACTCAACGCGAGTACGCGCTCTGGTCACACCGCACGGGTGTCAAGGAGTCCGGTCGCATTGACGCCCCCGCGCCCCCGCGCCCCCGCGCCCCCGCGCCGCCGGCCTGTCGCTTGGGACCGGTGCCTGCCTTTCTATACGTGGTTGGTAGCAGCGTCATCCAGGGTGTCGTTTGCGCGGCACACGACACCCTGCCGCGCGCCTCCCGTCCGGTTATGGTGAGAGCCCGGAAGGACCACGCGCGACCGGCGCAGATCAGGCGAGCGTACTGATGATCGAGCCAGCCGGCACTGCGGCGGCGCTCGCTTCGACCGCCAGCGAATTGCTCGCGTCCGTCGAGGACGTGCTCGCAATGGCCTGTGCGGGGGCCGCGCCACCATGATGGTGATGACCGCCGCCATGATGGGCCTGCTTGAGCTTGGCCAGCGCCTGCTGGGCACCACTCAGATCATTGTTTTGCAAGGCCTGACCGAGTGCGTCCAGCGGCGAGCTGTTTGACGTGCTGGAGGTACCCGACGTGCCTGACACCGAAGCGGTCGTGCTGGTATCCACGCCGGTTTGCTGCAGCGCCGAGTAGGCCTGCTGGGCGCCGCTCAGATCGTTGTTCTGCAGGTCCTGCGCGATCTGCTGGAAGTCGGCGCGCCGTTGCGCGGCATTGTTCTGGCTGGTGGCGGCCGGCAGGTAACCGGTGCTTGAAGACAGGCTGCTGATCGAAGACATGTGCTGTTTCCTTGAATGCGTTGTTTAGGTGAGCTACCGCCGTGAAGTACCGGGGAGCGGTTGCACGTTAGCAAGGGCATTCAGGCCGCCAGAGGCAGAACTGACAGGACTTCACTTGGCATTTAACCGTTTGTGATGACCGGATACAGGCTTGTACGAAAGCACCAGTACTTGTGCATCCGGACTCGACACGACAGTACAGAGTGGATACATGAAAGCGGCACGGGCGAGGGGTGCGTCAGGTGCGGTGTATGCGTGACGGGGTGCCGGAAGGAGATTCCCGCAGCGGGGATCGGCTGATCGACAGGTCAAAAAAACCCCGGCAGATCCTGGGATCTGCCGGGGTTTCTCGAAATCTGTGGCGGAGAGAGGGTCCGCCTAACTATACTCCACGCACGTCCAAGCCTGTCTAAGACTATCCAAAAAATCCCTTTCTTTACGGTGGTTTAGGCGAACTCCTTCCTTGAATTGTCTAAACGCATCTCATAGAATCCGATGAAAACGTGTGGGTAGAGGTGCGGGTAGATGAAGCTAGTCAAGGCTCCTAGAGCCATCCATACACTGTCAGCAGTAGGCGTCAACAAGCTCAAAGATCCCGGCTATCACAGCGATGGCGGCGGCCTGTACTTGCAGGTCTCGCCTGCCGGCACAAAGTCGTGGATCTTCCGTTTCAAGCACAACGGCCGCGCACGCGAGATGGGGCTTGGCTCCCTGCTGGCGATCGGCCTGGCCGATGCTCGGATCAAGGCTGCCGAATGTCGCAAGCAGCTTGCGAACGGTGTCGACCCGATTGAGGCTCGCAATGATGCGAGGGTGCAAGCACATCTAGAAAGAGCCAAGGCTGCTACCTTCGCCCAGTGCGCCAAGTCGTATATCGAGGCGCACCGGGCAGGCTGGCACAACGCCAAGCACGCGTCGCAGTGGGAAAACACCATCGAGACGTACGCGATTCCCGAGATTGGTGCGTTGCCTGTGCAGACCGTCGACACGGACGCGCTGATGCGGGTGCTAGAGCCGATCTGGACGGAGAAGCACGAGACCGCTTCCCGACTGCGCGGCCGCATCGAATCGATCCTAGATTGGGCTAAGGTGCGCGGTTACCGAGACGGCGAGAACCCGGCACGCTGGCGCGGGCACCTGAAATCGCTGCTTCCGAACATTTCACGATCTCGCATCGTCCAGCACCACCCGGCCCTGCCATACCAGCAGGTAGGCCTGTTCATGGCCGACCTGAAGACCCAGGAAGGCATTGCTGCGCGCGCCTTGGAGCTCACCATCCTTACTGCGGCACGAACCGGTGAAATCGTCGCGGCGAAGCGCAGTGAGTTCGATCTCAAGGAAAAGGTCTGGACCGTGCCAGCAGAGAGAATGAAATCGAAGCGCGAGCATCGTGTGCCGCTGTCGCCGGCTGCCGTGTCGATCCTGTCGGCGCTTGAGGCATATCAGGTCGACGACTTCGTATTCCCAGGAGCGCGCAAGGACAAGCCCCTTTCCAACATGGCCATGCTCGCGGTGCTCAAGCGCATGAAACGATCGGATTTGACTGCCCACGGCTTCCGCTCGACTTTCCGCGATTGGGCTGCAGAACAGACGAACTATCCGGGTGAGGTGGCTGAAGCCGCCTTGGCCCACGTGGTGGGCGACAAGGTTGAAGCCGCGTATCGACGCGGGGACATGTTCGAGAAGCGTCGCCGACTCATGAACGATTGGGCCAAGTATTGCTCCACCCCCGCGAAGGCGGCCGAGGTTGTTCCGATCAATCGCGCAGCGAGTTAGACCGCGCCTGACGGCATCAGGCAAAGCGGGAGGAACGATGTTGGCGCATCGAACCTCCCTAACCATAACCCAAGCTGAAAAGGAGCTTGAATCATGGCTGAAGCAGATTTTACCGCTCTGGCGAAGCCCCCCGCCGAAGCTGACACTGACCGCAATAGAAATACCGGCCACCGCTACTTTAGTAGCCCGGACGGCCTCATCACCTTCCTGTGGCAACACATGGATAAGAGCAAGGCAAGTGATGCCGATCTCGAATACCTATCCGGCGCCACCGACATCGCCTCATTATGGGCTCAGAATCTTGGCGACACGCTTTCTGGCATTGGTTGCCTGGTGTCCGAAGACGTCAACAATGGAGTCGAGGGAAGGCTCCAAAGTGGTGCCCTCCAGAGTCACGACCTGCCATTGCTGCTGTTCAGTGCAGCTGAATCACTTCGGGCAATTTCGGCGATGACATTCGTCGGGAACGAAGCCGACTTCGAACTCCGACAACGGCTTGCGAAGAGACTGGGGCGCACCACCTAAGACAACAACACAACTCGACGCTTCGCGCCTGGCACATTCATGGATCGGGCGCGCGTTCCTTCAGGAGCTGATCATGAGGCTCGAACACTACCCCACCCGCGACAGGTCCTATGGCGCCTGGCATCGCGCCCCATCGATCGGCCGTTACCTGAAGGGCGCCCAGGCCGAATCGCTGACTATGGTCGACTTGGACTCCGTCCTGTTCACTGAGTACGAAAACGGCAGCAAGTTGCCCCTGGCGCTTGTGGAGGTCGCGATTGACATCGGCCAAGAGAAGCCCGCCGGCGTCATTCAAAGGCTGGCGCAGATGGCAGATGTGCCAGCATTCGTCGCACTCTATACGCCCTCTGAGCACGCCAACCCGACCAATCCGAATTGGACGGATATTCAGTCGTTTCGAGTGCGACGTCTGTGGCCGCAACCTGAGCATCGGTGGCGTGTGCTTACGCCAGAGCAATGGGCGCGGGCGCTCGTACAGATCCGCGGATGGCAGTTGCGCCGCTTTGCTGTCCAAGAAGCAGCAAACGACGCTCAATATTGATTGCCTCGATCTCTCCATCAACGCATATTGAAAAAGGAATTCGATCATGGCTGAAGCTGACTTCATCCATCAAACATCCCAGATCATTCCGTGCGAGGGCCAGCTAAACAAGCTGACGCGCCGGGCGTGGGCCATCCACAACATCTTGGCATTCATGGCAGAAACCGTACCGGAAGACAAGATTGAGGACCTGCCGGTTCACAGCACATTGTTCGAACTGCGGGAGATGGCTTCGTCGTTGGCAACAGACTTGGGCGACGTTGCAAATGAAGCGTGGAAGCAGCAGAGAACGTGTACAGCGAAGGCGTAGCAGCCATTTGCCTGACGCATAATACTTACCGCCGCGCCTAGATCGGCCAATCGAAAACCGGGCACCCTACCTGGCTGGCGCGGCTTCCTTCTAGGGTTCACGCTTAGGGAGCGCCCAATGACCGTGTATGACCCGGATGCGTTTCCATCCTTCGATGAATGGATGGCGCGTAACGAAGTGTGGACCGAGAAGCGCGTTCCAAACTACGAAAACGCACTCTTTCTGTTGCAGATTACAAACTACCAGTACGATCGCCTAGCCGACTTCAATCGGCATTTACTCGAAGTTGCATCGAAGATCCCGGAATTGCAGAAGGCAGCGATTCTGGGGGCGACGTTGCAGCACTGGGAGGCCATTCAGCGCAGCAGGAAGATCCTGGAGTCGGCAACGCGCGGCCATGAGGCAATTCATGGGAACTCTGTTGAGAAAGCCGCCAGATGGGGTGAGTTGCAGGACGAGGTAGATCGGATTCGCACCGAAAAACCGAACTTGAGCTGGCAGCGAACAATTGAGCTCGCCGCGAAGGCCAAGAATGTGAGCGTCTCAACGGTAAAGCGACACTGCACGGACCCGAAAAAGTTGGGTCAGTCCCGCCAGTGAACTAGGTCTCAGTAAATAGATTACGGACATGCCGCTTCGTGCATCGACATGCGGCTAGACAACCTAACAGGAGTGTCAAATGTCCGTCAGCCAACAGGCCCTTCGTCCGAAGAAAGCCGCCGAAAAGCTCGCCATCGGCCTCTCCACGCTGTGGGCTAAGGCCAAGAATGATCCAGACTTCCCCAAGCCGGTAAAGCTCTCGCCGGGCACCACCGTATTCATCGAGCGCGAGCTCGACGACTGGATGGCAAAGCGCGCCGCTCATTCACGCGTTATGGCCTGAGGGGGCGGCTGATGGAAAACAATAAAAAAGCCGCAGCCCAAGCGGGTGCGGCCAAAGGTAAAGATCAAGCCCAGTATAGCGGCAACGATGCTGCGGCTCAACGGAATCGCATCCTCGCCTACCTGCGAAAGCACAACTCCCTGAGCACCTTCGATGCCCGGTATCAGATCGATGTCATGCACCCGGCTGCTCGCGTCATGGAGTTGCGCAAACTAGGGTTTGAGATCTACACGTCCTGGGTGCGTGAGGAAACGCCGGAGGGGAAATCCCATCGGGTTGGTCGCTACCACCTGCTAGCTGAGCCGAAGCGGGAGGCGACGCAATGAGTCAAGTCTCCTTTCGCAGGCAATCCGTCCCCATGGCCACGCGCCAACTCCGCTCGCTGCCGAATCGTGGCATCGGGCTTTACGAGGTGCTAAAGGCTGCCTGGATCTCCACTCATCCCAATGCGTCTACCTCCGAGTATGACGCGGCCATGCTGCGCTTTGCGCGCCTGTCGGGGGTGTGACATGCGCACCTTGATTAAGCGGCTTCTCATACTTGCCTATTGCCGTGGATGGGTCGGCGCCGACACGGTGTCTCGCCTATTCCTCTATTTCGATTTGGGAGCCGCCTGATGTCGATTCGTGTCATGTCTCTGGTCTGGGACGGCTTCCCTGGAAGTGGCTCCGAGTTGCTGGCAATGCTGGCGCTGGCTGACTGGAGCGACGACGACGGCCGTTGCTACCCATCCATGGCGGCCATCGCGATGAAGACGCGGTTGTCGCGCTCGCAGTCTCAGCGCGTTGTTCACGGTTTGATCGATGGCGGGTTTGTGGAGGTTGTCGGCAACGAGTACGGCGGACCTCCCGGCGCAACACGCCAATACCGGATCGTTCGATCCACCCTGACGGGTCGCATGGATGCGACGGGTAGCGCCAATGCGACGGGTCGCACCCATGCACAAGACGGGTCGCATGGATGCGCAGAGACGGGCCGCATGGGTGCGACCCAAACCGTCATTGAACCGTCAATAACCGTCATAGATACGCGCGCAGTGCCGGCAAAGAAAAAGACAACGAAGCGCCAGAGCGCCAGGACGTCGATCCCTGACGAGTTCGGAATATCGGAGAGCGTCAGGAAGTGGGCGCAGGAGAAAGACTACGGTCGCCTGGAAGAACGCCTCGAGCACTTCGTCGGTTACGTGCGGGCCAACGGCAAGACCTACGCCGATTGGGATCAGGCATTCATGAACGCTATCCGGAATGACTGGGCCAAATTGAATCAGCGTGTCAGCCGTGGCAACGGCGCACGCTTTGAGAACTGAGGTAGGCGCCATGAATTGGAACGAAGTGTCACAGCGACTGGCGCAGGAGGCCGAAGCGATCGCCGGCATGTTGCTGCCAAACGGCAAGCGCCAAGGCCCGGAATGGGTTGCCGGCTCCGTCGACGGTGAGGCGGGCGATTCACTGAAGGTCCGCATCAGCGGCAACAAGGCGGGGGTGTGGAAAGACTTCGCCGCGGGAGATAGTGGCGACCTGATCGACCTCTGGGCGGCGACGCGCGGAATAAGCCTCCGTGAGGCGTTTGAGGCGGCGCATAGCTACCTCGGTATATCCGGGCCCAAGTTCGCGGCTCCTAAGCGGGTCTACTCGCGTCCTGTGCGTCCTTCCGCCGTCAAACCTACCGGGCGCGCGCTGGATTACCTCATGTCAGAGCGAAAGCTCTCGCTGGAGACAATCCAGGCCTTCAAGGTAGGGGCGTCCAAGGACGACGACGCGATCATCTTTCCATACCTGCGTGGCGGCGAGCTCATCAACGTCAAGCACTTGGCACTGAAGCGAGATGCCAATGGCAAGAAAAAGACCTGGCAGGCGTCTGACGCCGAGGCCTGCCTGTACGGCTGGGATTTGATTCCCGATGCAGCGAAAGCCGTGCTGATAACCGAGGGTGAACTCGACGCGATGAGCCTGTACGAGTACGGGGTGCCCGCCTTGTCGATCAATCAGGGCGCCGGCAATCACCAGTGGATCGACTCGGATTTCGATCGACTCGAGCGATTCCAGGAGATTTTCCT
This sequence comes from Cupriavidus sp. HY129, assembly GCF_059492215.1. NCBI lineage: Bacteria > Pseudomonadati > Pseudomonadota > Betaproteobacteria > Burkholderiales > Burkholderiaceae > Cupriavidus > Cupriavidus sp. HY129. The sequence continues at coordinate 2,358,998 of NZ_CP083254.1, read as the reverse complement.
CTGGTTCGACAACGATGAAGCCGGCCAGAAAGGCGCTAAGGAAGTCGCGAACCGGCTGGGACTGGACAGGTGCCGGATTGTCAAATTCCGCCTGAAGGATGCCAATGAGGCGTTGCAGCAAGGCGTGACGGACGAAGAGATCACGCAGGCTCTGGACGGCGCGGAGCGTATCGAGCCTTCCGATCTGCGCACACCTGATGCCTACCTTGATCAGGTTCTTGCGCTGTTCCGAGATGGGCCTGTGAATCTGACTGGGGCAACGCTTCCCTGGCCGGCATGGTCGGACCGCGTTCGCCTTCGGCCTGCCGAGCTGTCAATCTGGACAGGCATCAATGGCCACGGCAAGAGCGACTTGCTTGGCCTGGCGATGGTGGATCTGCTAGCGCAGGGCGAGCGGGTTTGTTTCTTCTCCGGAGAGATCAAGCCGTCGGTGCTACTGCGTCACCTGGTCACGCAGGCCGGCGCAACCTCTTCGCCAACCGAGCCCTTCGTCTGCGCCTGCAACGCCTGGATGAACGGCGCTGTCTGGATCTACGACCACGTTGGCAGCATCGACCAAGATCGTCTGTTGGAGGTATTTCGCTACGCGGCCAAGCGCTACCGGGTTACCCACTTCGTGGTCGATTCGCTCATGAAGTGTGGGATCGCGGAAGACGATTACAAGGCCCAGAAGGGGTTTGTCGACCGGCTGTGCGATTTCAAGAACGAGTTCGACGTGCACGTGCACCTGGTTGCTCACGCTCGCAAAGGGGAAAGCGAGGACAGGGCGCCGGGAAAGCTCGACGTGAAAGGTGCTGGCGCGATCACCGATTTAGCAGACAACGTCTTCACGGTCTGGCGGAACAAGCGCAAGGAACTGCAGGAAACCCCTGATCCTCAAGAAGAGGATGCCCGCCTGTACTGCCACAAGCAGCGTGCGACGGGCTACGAGGGAGCTCTGCGCCTCTGGTTCGACCCGAGCAACCTGCATTTCCGGCAGAGCGCCAACTGGCGCCCGAGGCCATATTTCGAGTTCTCTGGGCACACCGCCCAGGATCAGCGCGCCGCGGCGTGAGCGTGCAATTTTCAGACAAAGAACAGAAACCATGCGATTCAAACCCGGCCAATCTGGCAACCCGGCAGGCAAGCCAAAGGGCGTGAAGGATAAGCGCACGGCCCTGCGCGAACTCCTGCAGCCGCACGCCGCGGATCTGGTGAATAAGGCTGTTGAGATGGCGCTTGCTGGCGATACCACTGCCCTGCGCATCTGCGTCGATCGCCTGATCCCAGTGGCTAAGGCAAAGGATTCGCCCATCAGCCTGCATGGCCTGTCTGGCTCGCTGGCAGATCAGGGACGCACGGTTCTAACGGCGCTAGCAGCAGGCGAGCTAACGCCAGATGAAGCCAATGCGGTCATGGGCGTTATCTCGGCTCAGGCGCGAATCATCGAAGTCGACGAACTGGAGAAGCGCATAGCGGCGCTGGAGGGCAGGAACGATGGCAACCAATCTCAGAATCCGGCTTGAGCGGTTGGAGCAGCAGCGCGGCGGCGCGGAGCCGCTAATCGTCGTGATCAATCGATTCGACGAAGAGCACCGCTCTGCCGGCGTATCGGTCAATGGGACCGTCACCCAGTGTCAGCCGGGGCAAACTGCCGCGGACCTGGAAGAGCAGCTCGTTCGCGGCATCGAGGCGCAACGACGCCCCGGGATCTTCGTTGTCCGCCAGGTCTGAACATCATGGAGAGCACGATGCAACAACAAGCCGCCGTCAAACCCACACACGAAATCGATGCCGCGCTGGTGCGTGCAAGTCAGGATGAAATCGCCCAGGCGATAGCAACCCATAGCCGCGCAGCGCTGAAGTTCTCCGGCGGAAAGGATTCGCTGGCCTGCTTGTACTTGCTTCGGCCGTGGTGGGATCGCGTGATCGTGCTGTGGACCAATGCCGGCGATCCGTACCCGGAAACAGTCGAGCAGATGGAGCGGATTCGCCGACTTGTCCCTCACTTCCTGGAGGTGGCCGCCCCCGGCGGTGTGTCGTGTCACGGTCCTGGGGAAATGTACCCCGCCGACATGGTGCCGTGGGGCGCCACGCCAATGGGAAGGCTCGTGCAGACATCGGCGCCGCGCTTCACGATCCATTCATTTGCGGAATGCTGCGCTCACAACGTCTGGCTGCCGATGCAGCAGGCAATCGTTCAACTCGGGTGTGATCTGGTGATCCGGGGAGAGCGTGAGAGCGAGCAATACCGGCCGCCGGTAACCAGCGGAATGCATGACCATCAGAACGGCGGCACGCAGCTCCTGCCCATTTACGGGTGGGCGAAGGAGGATGTGTTCGCCTTCCTGCATGCCGAGGGCGTCGAGATCCCCCGGCAGTATGAATACGGGATGGGCTCCCTCGACTGCCTGTACTGCACGGCCCATCTCGGGGAGGCCGGCAGCAAGCTCCGATATCTGCGAGACTTCCACCCCGCCATCGCGGTCGAGTACGAAAGGCGCCTGCGGCTTATTCACGACGAGCAGGAGCGACACTTCAGACTGACAAAGGTCGCTCTCGGCGAGTTGGAGCCGGTCGGCAATGAGGGCCACGGAGACTAGGTTTCGGTATAGCGAGGCTCTAAATGGACTACCCACTTTCCTATGGTATCGGTCCGGACGGCGGCTTCACAGGCAACGCCATGCCGGATATGAGCTATCTCGACGACACGCCGACCCTTGGTATGTTCCAGGGCGGGGGCATGGACCCGATGATGGCATTCCAGCTATCACAGGCGATTGGCAATATCTTCACTGCTGGATCGCCACAGCTAAGCACGCCGAATCTTTCGTTGGCGGCTCCTCTGGCGTTGCTTAGTCCGGGTGGGCAGTCGCGCCCGCAGATGCTGGCTGCGGCGCTGCAACGGTACAGCCAATTTTGAGCGCCAAGGCGCGCGGCGCAGCAGATCGCGAGCTATTTGCCGCAGCGTTCCGGCCGGCGCGGGATGTGGCCTGAGCCGTCAAACCCGCCTAGGCGATCGCCACTCTTGTCTGGAAGACCGATCTGATTAGTTATGAGGCGTGTTTATGAGGACTAGCAAGGTGTAGAGCACCCGATAGGGTTGTATGTTCGGTGCCGGACAGAGTACGCGCAATTCCTTATCGGATCGTTTGCAAGACATGGAAGACGTCCAGAAACGTCGGCCCTGAGACCTCGGGATCTGATGCCCTTGCGAGACCAATATGCGCGAATCCATCTTGCGCGGCCTTGTCATGGCTGCGGTTTTTTTTCTCAGCGGCTGCGCTGCGCCTCTACCGGACATGGCGCAGAAGCTGCGGGGTATTCATGCACCAGACTATTTCACTACAGAGGCGTTACAGACGAGGTTCCCAGAAGAATGGGAAAACCTGCCGGAAAACGATGGCAAAGCAGGGGATCACGTACCACAACTCGGTCTCGCGTTGGCCGGGGGGGGGACGAAGGCGGCCGATTTCTCGGTAGGCGTTCTTCAGGGGCTAGAGGAGACAGGCATGTTGTCACATGTGGGCGTCATTTCCTCGGTGTCCGGAGGTGGCTACGCCGCATACTGGTATTTTGCGAGGTTAAACGAGCAATTGCTCAAAAAAAACGAAGTACCAAACGGTCGCTTGAGACTTGATAAAGAGTTCAGTGACTGCATGTCGAGTCATTATGCCTACGAGCAGCACGATCAAGTCATTCCACCATGCCCCGGCCCCAAGGACGCGCCACACAATTACACTAATTTCGATCGGGATCTGGAGGCGCCAAGGGGGGATGCCTATCGATATCAGAATTACCTACGCGGCTATCAGAACGTTTTCAGTAGCGGGAAAGGTCCTGATGGCGAATACCCTTTCCGATACGTGGGGGCCGACGACGACAACCCGAGGTTCAAGCGGGATGTTCTTGAGGTCGGGTTTGGGTCTCTGGTTCTGTCCGTTGTCAACCTCCTGCCGAACGTCCTCTTCGATTGGGAGAAGCAGCTATCGATCTCTCGCCATTATTACGACAGTGGCATTTACCGGACGTTTGGCGCTCTTCCTCCGGAGTGCGATCTCAGTGATCCACGTACGTGCAGCGCGGACGGACAAGCATGGCGTGCGGAGGGGAAACTCCCTGATCAGGAACACGATCGCCTCAACTTTGTGAGCTTGAGGCATATGGTCAAAGCCAAGCAGGCGCCGCTATGGATCATTAATACAACTGCAGGAGAGGATAGAACTCCATGGGATTTCGGAGGGGCGCGGTCGCCAGAACTTACGGTCTTCGAGATCACGCCGTACAGGTCGGGTTCGGGAATCTATGGATATCGAAAAGACCAGTTAGACAACATGTGGCCGTTCCGTGCCGCCTCCGCCTCTGCTGCGTTCCTTGACTCGCAGCAGAAGGTCACCCTGTCGGCTGGGGAGAGATTTTTTGCGGCTGGCGCGATGAGGCTGACGACTTTTGACTGGGGCGTGTCCTATATCAATCCCGCGATCGGTACAGGAACCGGAGGTGACCAAGTCAACACGAGTTGGAACGATCCGCTCGATGAAAGAGCTCAGAGCCAGCTTGCGGTTCATCGCATGCTGCCGTGGCCGTTTTACTATCTGCATTACTTCCGAGGGGCTCCAGATTCCGCGTACATTCATCTATCCGATGGCGGGCAGTCTGAGAATCTTGGGGCGTACTCGCTTATTCGGCGCGGGGTGGACACGCTCATCATATCCGATCATGCGCATGACCGTAGCGGAACGATGGAGGATATTTGCCGTCTACGGCGGGAGCTCGAAGATCGAGGAAGGGGCGTTGACGGGCAGAGTATTGAAAGCCCCCGCCAGGCGTACGAGCTTTACATCCCAGGCCTGAAAGATCTGGCGAAGGTTTGCGACACCGCCGAGGGTCTAGGCTACGACATCTTCGATTGGAGGCACCGATTCCTAGTTGGTTGTATTGTTCCGTACACGCGAAAGCCACACACAAACAGCGAAGGAATAGCCATAAGCGAAGAAGAGTACGGCGCCAAGGTTTGTGGCGCCCTGCATGGGACGTGGCGCACCGAGAATTGGCGTCAAAAGCGAGCAGACGGAACTTATTGGGCTCGAGTCATAGTAATAAAGCCGGCATTTGGCGGCCAAAAACTAATGGACGGTCTTGATACGGTTATGAAGTACTGCAATCCAACGAGTCCCCCTGGGGCTTGCTTTAGAGAGGTTGGGCAAAAGTGTGGCGAGAGCCACGGCGCGATGCTCAAGGGTGATGGTGAACCCGTTCCGTGTGAGGTGCTTGGATTCGCGGCCAATAACTTCTTCGTTGTCGGTGGTCGCGACTCGTCCGATCAATGTCCAGTTTTCCCTCAGTTCAGCACATTTTCTATGACACTAGAATCCTCTCCATGGATGTATGGGGCAATGAGGGAGCTAGCGCGCTACTACACACGCGTCGCTGCCTCGATGTTTGTTCCGGGGACTGGAAAAATCGAGCAATCGAGCTTCATTGAGAGGCTTAACACACAAGCGGCTGCTCCGTTGGAGGCGAAGAGCGCTAAGCGATCCGTCTTCTTCTCGAAGAAGGCTGGGGCTGATGAGGAGCAGGGGATGTGTCGCAAGTTCCCGATTAAAGGGCTCCCGGTGACAGCGAACGAAGCGAACGCATCGAAACAAGGTCCGGTCGGGGGCCATCCATGACTATGCCGAGGCGGTCCCTTCGTGCCTCTATGCTCTGGCAGCTACCGGGACGAATATGCCGCCGCAAACGCTCTCTAAAGCCCTTCGGCGCAACCTCCACCCAGCCGTCATCGGGCCGGCGGGGCGGGGCGACGCGGGCGCGACCGTAGCCACCACACGAACTCCCGGATGAGGGCATACATCAGCAACGCGATAAGCGGGCTTAAGGCGGTCAGGTTCATGCGGGATGGTGACCACTAAAGTAGTGAAGGATAGTGAAGGCGGACACGAGGCTGCGACCGTTGACTCACCGAGGGCTAACCAGCGCTGTTGTTCGGCGAAGTAGTCTTTCCGACCCAAGGATGGAAGCGCGATGCGGTCGCATTATTAGCCGACACCGGCGCGGCCTTCAGGAAGGAAGTCGGCGACTGTCACCGGGCACAAGGACGGACAGTGCCAGTGCTGAGGGGGCGGTGGCGTCCTCGCAAATCGGGCCACAGTGCCATTGTTGTTTTTCTTCACATCGCTGCGTCGCGAACCAAACCCAGCTTTTTCTGTGGGTTGGTTTGTGGGTAGGCAAACCAAGAAAGCAAAAAGCCCTTGATATTCAAGGGCTTAGAGGTAATCCTGGCGGAGAGAGGGGGATTCGAACCCCCGATGGGCTATTAACCTGTCCGCGTGCTGATCGTAACTCGTTGATCCGTAACGATTAGTGCAAATTATTCTGTCCTAATAATTTCTCATGCAGTGCGCTGTAAGTGCTTGATTTGTAATGGGCCGTTTTCCTGTATCGGACAACTATCGCAGGGGCTGAACCACCTGCGGCTTGCGTCGATACACGCGCTCCGTCAGCCTGCTATCCGCATGTGCCATCAATGCTTGGGCATGGGCAAGCGTCTCGGCATCGCTCGCGCACTTGGCACGTAGATCGTGCTCGTTGAACCGCTGCTTGACCTTCGTTTCCTTCAGCAGCCGTTCCATGAAGTTGCGCCACATCGTGTCCCATCCGCCAGCGCGACCAGTCTCTTCGCTGACGTAGCATTCGCCATCACGATTGCAGAACAGCCACGGCGCGATTCGGACAGGACGGGCGAACTTCGCCATTTCCACCGCAGCGCGGAGTTCTTCCGTCCACGTCAGGATGATGCTCTTGCCGGTGCTGCTTGCCGTCTTGGATGGCGTGACATGGATACCGTCTTCCTTCAAATCAGACATGGACAGACGGAGTAGGTCACCACGGCGCAGGCCGGTGATCAGCTTGATTCGGATATAGGCCTGCACAGCCAGTACGCTTCCGTGGGTTCGTCGCGGCTCGAGCGCCAGGCACTCCACGATCTCCCAGTCCTCGACATAGCGCGTGCGTGGCTTCTCTCCGGACAGGCGTACTTCGCCCTTGAACGGATGCCGGTCGATGATTCCCCATTCCACTGCCTTGGTGAAAGCGTGTGACAGGATCTCGATTTCACGACGTGCGGAGATCTTGGCGCTGCGCTTGTCGATGTACTGGTAGACCGTCTGCGGTCTGATAGCAGTGATGGGCGCAGTACCGAGTACGGCACGCAGGCGCTTGATGCAGATCTGATTGCTCGACTGCGTGGTCTTTGCCTTCGTCGGCACGACTTGCAGGCTGTATCGGTCCAGCAGATCAGCCACCGTCTTCGTGTTCTCGGTGTGCGCAAGTCGATCAGCCCAGACCTTGTACGCTTCCGGAAGTGATTTGCCGAGGCGGAATTCCTTCTTGCCGTCCCACATGGCCTCTAGACCACGGGGAACCTGATAGAAATAAGCTCCATTCTTCAGGCGCCAGCGCAGCGGGAGTCCCTTGTTCTCGGGGTTACGCGGACGGGGCATCGGTGGACTCTGGGATAGAGTACGTCACTACTGGGAATGAAATAGACAGAAGGTGCTTGACGTAGAATCGTCCTATTTCTGTAGCAACGATCTCACCGTCTCGGACGTGCTGTAGCAAGCCGTTATCAATGAGATATTGAATGCCAGATTGCACGGCCGGCGCGTCGAAGTTGTCACAACGGCCGGTACGGCAATAGTAGTGCGTCAGTATCCCGAGATCGCAGACTGTCCCGATAATATTCATGCTGCCCCCCAATTCGGCTCCCACGACACCAGTTTAGCGCCAGCCTTCGGCGCTCCCATCTGCGCATCAACGTGCGCCCGAAGCACAGCCACGCTCCCGTCAGGCCGCACCTTATGCTCGATGCCCATCGAGCGCAGAGCACGCACCTGTGCAGACGACCTGCTCTTGTGCGTCAATTCCCTTAGCTCATCCGGTGATAGCGTCAGGTTGTTCATCTTGCTGCTCCAGGTTCCAGAGTCGCCGGGTCACGGCGATGATTCGTTCTACTACTTGTTCCACTGCAATTATTGGTTTTGAATAATTCGGTCTAAACGGTCGCGGGCGGCGGTCAGTGCCGTGGTGGCGATCACGTTTCTTGCTGCTGCTTGCATTTATTCGCGCCGCATAAGCGGCTGTAAAGTTAGGCACTCAGGCACCTAACGCGCCCAGCGTGGGCAAGTGACTCCAAGTACGGCGCAATCCATCTTCGTCATCCATCGCAGAGCGTTCCACGCATTGCCAGGGGTGCGGCGTTGCGCGGCATAGGGGCTGCACTTGGCTACCCACCAGCCGCGGCACATGTACAGATGCGGCTTGCTCATGACTCCCTCCCTCCCTTCGCCTCGCCATTCCCCGCAGACGGGGCGGTAGGTAGTGGCATCCAGTGCGTGGGCTTCCAACGCATTACGTAACCTGCTGAATACATCCACAAGCCGCGAGTGCGGAAAGCGATAGTAGGGATCAGTTGGCCAGTAGCCCAAACAAGAACAGACGCCCCATCCGTCGGTGCCGTCTCAATCGGCTGCCATGCCTCCCCGCTGCCAGGCTGGCTGGCGCGGCTTTCGTGTTCAGCCCGGAGTTGCGCAACCTCTTTACGAAGCGCAGTGATCTCCGATGCGCGCTCACGCCAGCCGGGAATAAACTCGTCCAGTTCACTGACATGGAAGCCGCCACGACAGTTTCGGCCTTCCAGATCAATCAGCGCTGGCTGTGGGCTCCAACGCTTGCAGTAACCTGCATACGCCTCCAGGTGAAGCGACCACGGGATACCCGCTGGCCAGCCTTGGACCGGCGCCATCTTTTCTTTCTCAGCCATTGCTCGCCCCCTCTGTGGCGCGGGCGCGCTGCTCCGTGCGGCGCTGTTTCAGAATCGTGGCTAGTCCGGCGCGGTCGATCTCGACGGCGCCATGGCGGATCGCCTCGGCGCGCTTCGCTTTGCAGATGTCGAAGTGCTCCTGATACGTGCCCTCCTTCTGGATGTGCTTCGGGTGCACGCCGATATTCAGGGCCATGTCGATCAGTTCCGCCTTGGTGTCGGCCACCATGTGGAACATGATCATTCCGCGATAGGGTGCGGCCATGTCGTCAACGTAGACCGTCACGATGTTGTCTCCAGCACCAGCCCCGGCTGGCGCGTGCGCGCCGCCTGCAGGGCGATGTATTCGGGGTTGAGTTCGGCGCCGAGCCAGCGGCGACCGAGCCGCTGCGCGACGCTGGCCACCGTGCCGGAGCCCATGAACGGGTCGAAGACGACGTCACCCGGACGGCTGCCGGCGAGCACGCAGGGCTCGACCAACGCTTCCGGGAAGGTTGCGAAGTGTGCGCCGGGATATGCGCCTGTTGGCACTGTCCAGACGGAGCGACGATTCGCGCCTCCGCTGGGCATTCCGCCCGCTTCGCGTACCTTCTCGGCGTACGCCAGCAGACCGGCCTTGGTCCGATGCTCGACAGCACCTGCCTCGTACTCCGCTTGGCCCTTCGGTGGGCGAACATTGCCGGGCCCGCGGTACTTGTCACGCGCCTTGTAGTCCATCGTATCGAAGCTCTGAGCCTTCGTTTCCGGGCTGAATGGTGTGCGAATCGCATCCTGATCGAAGTGATACCGATCGCTCTTCGTCAGCAGGAACAGGTACTCATGCGCCTTGGTGCAGCGATCGCGCACGCTCTCCGGCATGGGGTTCGGCTTGTGCCAGATGATGTCTTGGCGGAGATACCAGCCGGCGTCCTGCAGCGCGAAGGCGAGGCGCCAAGGCTGGCCCATCAGGTCTTTCGGCTTCAGGCCAAGCTCCCGCCCGCGCGTGCCGGTGCCGGATCCGAAGCGCGGGCTGGCGCCGATCTGGCGCGCACTGCCCACACTGCGGCCGGTCATCTGGCCTGGCCCTTGAGGCCTGCCCTGCGCGCCCCACGATCCGGCGTAGGCGTCGCCCATGTTCAGCCACAGCGTGCCATCGTCTGTCAGCAGCTCGCGGCAGAGGTCGAACACCTCGACCATGTTGTTCAGGAACTCCCGTAGCGTCGGTTCCAGCCCGAGTTGGCCATCGACACCGTAGTCGCGAAGGCCCCAATACGGAGGGCTGGTCACGATGCACTGTACGCGCACGCCGTCCGCGATCAGTGACCGCATGACGGCGCGGCAGTCGCCTTGGTAGCAGTGATCGAGCTTCATGCCGCCTCCAGAATCGCAGTGATCACGTCACGCGCCACCGGCGGGCAGACAGCGTTGCCCAGCAGGTGCACGGCGGTTCGGTGTTGCTGCGGCAATTGGTAGTCAATGGGGAAGCCCATCGCAGCGCGGCACTCGTCGGCGCGGAGCATGCGCATACGGTTCCCGTCGATCACGGCATACCGGTCGCGCGTGGTGATGGTGCCCAGTGGGCGCGCCAGCGATCGGCCGCCGGCCTCGTTGCCGTAGTAGGCGGTCAGGAAGCGATCGCCATGGGCGCGCCGCCCGTTGGCAATCCTGCCCAGCGTCGCGGCGGCGCGGCCAGGCTTCTCGATCGGGGACCAACTGCCGGCGCCGAAGTCGATGATGTCCGCCGCCGGTACGTGCGTGCGCTGGGGCAACTGAAGCATCATCGGTCGCTCGCTGCGGCTCAGCACCAGATAAAGTCGCTCGCGGTGCTGCGGTACACCGTGGTCAGCCGCGTCGACGATGTGCGGAGCCACTTGGTAGCCCAGCGCCTGTAGCGCCAGCCGCCATGCCGGATACAGCTTCCACTGAACGAACTCGGGCACGTTCTCGACCACGCCGAATGCCGGCCGGTGGTATTCGAGCGCGGACACCACCGCCCAGGCCGTCGACCGGCTGGCGTCGTGCTGCGGGTTGTTGGCGGACTTGCCGCGTGCCTTGCTATGACCCTGGCAGCAGGGCGAGGCCAGGAGGATGTCGTGGGCCGGCACCTTCGTCCAGTCTGCCTGGTGCAGGTCCTGACAGACGTGCTGCGTCTCAGGGTGGTTCGCGGCGTGCGTCTCGACGGCCACCGGCCAGTGGTTGCTAGCCCAGACCACGTTGACGCCTGCCATCTGCGCGCCGGTCGAGAAGCCGCCGGCACCGGCGAAGAGATCGATCGCGCGGATCATGCGCGCACCTCCGCTAGGAACTCGGCCCGCGTGATCCGCTCTCCCACGTAGAACATGACGCCGGACGTCAGATGCTCGGGCCACTTCCGGCCGTGCGCCGCGACTGCGCGGGCGATGATCTGGGCTCGCTCGGTATTCACCGCAAGCTCTGCGGCGATTGGCGAGCTATTCACCGCATTGGTGGTGTCGGTCATCACAGCTTCCTGTTCTTGAATTGTTCGATCGCGCTGGCCATCGGGCCGAAGCGCACCCAGCGCAGCAGTGGCCAGTGGGGATGCTTCCGTGCGCTTTCGATCAGCGTTTGAAGTAGGCCGCGCAGTTGCAAGGCTTCAGCGCTGGCCACGGCATGGGCCTGGCGAAGGTCATCGCGCGCAACGTTCGCTTCGCGAAGGCGGCGCTCCAGTTCGGCAACTTGGCCGCGCAGCGTCGCGTTCTCACGCTTCAGGCGGTCAGCGTCCTTGCCAAGATCGATCAGGTCGTCGTCGATGCGCGAGCGTGCGCGGCTGACGGTGGTTCCGAATGGCCAGGTCATCATGTGCTCGTAGTAGGGTGGGGCGGCCGGAGCTGATCTCGGTATGCTGCCGCGCGGTGTGGACTGCGATGGGGTCGGGCTCTCGGCGAGAACTACGTGCCCGATCTCTTGCCGCCCCGGATACCTGTTGCATGCCCTATTGGTGGGCCACCTCTGCCGTGAGCGATGCCTCGCCTTGGCCGTATCCGCGCTTCCTAGTCGCTTGCGGGTCAGCATCCCGCATTCGCCCCGTTGATCACTCTTCGACGCTTTCCTGAGCGTCTTCGTCAATGCTCAGGCTCATGTGCACTTCTTGACCGAGCAGCTGCAGCAGGCGAGCCGTGTCCTTTTCGTCCGGATGCGCCTGCACGCGGAAGTTGATGAACACCGTGCCGCCTTCCTGCATGTCGAAGGCCATCTTGGCCACCTTGCAGTCGTCGAGAACGATGTCGTCTTCCTTGCGCACCTTGTGCAGGACGCGCAGGAGCTGGTGTTCCCAGGAACCATCCCATTTCACCGGCCCAAGTTTCGGGTTCTTCAGGTTGGGCAAGTGGTTCTTGTCCTTGACCAGGTCACCCTGCACCGAGTCGTCCTTGTGATAGAAGCTGGATTTCAGCGTCGGCGAGAACATCGACAGCGCGTCGTTCGACAGGCGCGCCTGGAGGCGAAGGTCAACGGCCAGCACAGACTCGTCCCCGTGCCGCTCGTTGCGGGCGTTGACGTGCATGATCTTGACCATCTGGTTATCGAGTTCGAGCATTCCGTGGCTCCGGTGGTGGATGGGTGATTAAGCGGCGTGGTCGAAGGTCGAGAAATCGAGCTCGCACAGCCAGCTGATCACTTCGGCCTCGGTGGCCTCGAAGTGGCTGACGAGAGCGGCGACGATCTCGGCGTCTGCCGGGCGCTGGGTCTGGCGAGGGCGGTTGTCGATGCGGGTGACGGGCGCGGCGGCCAGCGGGCGAGTGGGAGCCGGTTGGGGAACTGGCGTGGCAGCTGGTGCCGGTGCTGGCGTATTCGCCGCTGCCCGCTGGGCCGCTTCGCGCTCGAGCTTCTGTTGCTCTTCGCGACGGATGCGCTCGCGCTCGGCGTCCTGTCGGCGCTGCTCGTCGGCCTTGTGTTTGTCGATCCGGGACTCGACGACCAAGCGCAGGTCATCCAGTTGCTTCGCGGCTAGGCCCGTGCGGTCGGCAAACAGGAACTCGTAACCGGCGATCGCCTTGTCGAGGTAGGCGATGTTCTCGCGGATCCGTTTCGCGGAGGCGTCGGCCCCGATCTTGGAGTTGGCCAGCAGCGTGTCGACGGCATCCTGAATGCTCGCAACCGAGCGCTTGCCCTTGGCCGCGCCAGCAAAGTCCGGCGTGCCCAGATCCACCCAGGCGCCGCCGGTCTCCACCTTCAGCGACTGGATGTGCTTTGTATAGGCTTCACGGCCACCACGGATGATGGCTTCCTTCACCTCGGTCTTGCGCTGGGTGACCAGCTTGTCGAGGTCGAGGCGCACGCGGCGGGCCTCGGCGCTGATATCGTCGATCGTCCGGAACAGTTCGTCGATGCTGGCCGTCTGCGACAGGGCGTGCTGCTTGGCCGCTGCCAGCTTGCTCTCGACCTCGCCGCACCATTTCACGGTCTTCTCGGCGTCGGCGAAATCCTGGTCGGTCGACAGCTCGCGGTTGATGCCGCGAAACACGGCGATGGCGTGGTCGCGGAACTCGATCAGGTTGCTGGCCGTGACCTGGCCCGTTACCTCGACCAGTAGTGCTGGCAGAGTCTCCGGCGTGCGGCCGGCCGGTTTTATCTCCAGCGGCTGCGGCTCGTAGTCGGCCAGGTCTTTGTCGAACTGCTTCCAGCCGGCGATGATGCGGTCAAACCATCCTTCGTCGGGAAAGACATCCACCCAGACGAAACGGTCACGTGTGCCGTTGGACACCGTAAAGCGCACGCGCTCGGCGCCGGTCACCATGAGGATCTGCTGGCACTGTGGCATATGGCTGTCCGGAACGTTGCCGTTCTCGACGGCTAGCGCCAGGTCCTCGTTCCACTGCTTGTGTTCGAAGGCAATAGCCTCATCCATCGTCAGCCCGTCGAGCGACGACGACAGCCAGCCCCTGTCATCGCGGCAGGTTACCGGGTACAGGTCCTCTCTGAGGTCTTCCTCGACCAGCGGGCGTGCCAATGCCTCTACCTCGTGACCGTAGTCGAGCACGTGCTCCTGCACCCATTCACTGAATTCCTTCGGCGTGCCGGTCTTCTTGATTCGCAGCAGCTCAGTGCGCTTCATGTTCGGCGACAGGCCGAGCATCGCGGCTGCTTCGGATGCGCCGTGATACTGCTGGCGGAACTGCAGCCATTCCGGCGATCCCTGGATCAGATTGATGATTTTCATTCTTGGTCACCTTGCGTAGCAGCTGGCGTCGCCCAGCCAGCGATTTCCATCTTCTGATCGTCTGTAAGCGATTCCTTGGTTTCGATCATGGCGATCAGGTCGTTGACGGTCTTCGAGCCAGACTCGATCTGCTTTCTCCAGCCTGGTGCCTTCTTCGTGAAGGACTCGTCGGAGCAGTTCGGCTTCTGCTTGGGCTCGGCCTTGCTCTGGCTAGATTCGGATCCGGCGGCGGCCGTGCCTGACTGCTCGGCCTTGTTGTCCATGACGGACTTCCACGTGGCCTCGCCATCCTTGATGGCACCGTAGATGCCTCGCAGATCCACGAGTTCAGCCGGCGAACAGTTGTCGAGCGAGTGGCCAAGGTATGCAACCAAATCGGCCACTTTCACGCCGATGCCCGCGAATGCGTCGGCAACCTTTTTGCGCTCTGCGTCGGGATCTCGCGCGGCCTCGTCCATGCGCACGCTCTTGATAATGTCCTCGGCTTCGTCCTGCATATCACCGGGGATGATGCGCAGGCCCAGCGTGCGGATCGCTTTCGATATCTGAGCCGCGCGTTTGTTGAGCAGGTCGTCGTCGTTCGCCGGCACGGTGTAGACGTCCTTGCCGTAGCTGTTCTTGCGTACCGACAGGAAACTGCCGTCGTCCATCGGCTTTGAGCGCTCGACCGTCTTCGAAACGCGAACGTCGAGCGGATAGGTCAGATTCGACTCGAGGTCGGTTACCGACACGCGGTGCACTTCCTTGCTCTCGTCCTCGAAGATCATCGTGGTCTCGACGAGCACGTTGGTCATGCAGCGTAGCGCCACTTCAACGAAGCGAATTCCGAGGCCTTCCACGCCCTGACCGATAGGCTTGCGGTAGTAGGCGCTCTTGTTGTGTGCGAACGATGGGCGGCGGCACTCGCGTAGTAGCGTTTGGCGAACAGCATCCCAGTTGCGCGGGCGCTGCATGGCCATGATGTAGCGGGCTTCGACCATCGCCTTCGCTTGCGCGGCGACGGCCGTCGAGGCTGTCTCGACGAGTGCGTGTGTGGATTGCTGGGCGCCGAACTCGTTGCGCACGGCGATGGCAGTGGACATGGTGCGAATCTCCTGGTGATGGATGTGGTTCAGACGGCAGGCGCGGCGTCGACCTTCACGTACGGGTACTTCTTGTCGTACGGCTTGATGTGTTTGCCGAAGTGAGACCCCTTCGACTCGGCGTCGCGGAACGCCTCGAAGTCGGCGGCTGGGAAGTTGCTGTAGTGATAGAGCGACGTCGGCAGGTTCGAGCGCCGATCACGAAAGCGGATAGCTAGCGTGCCGCTCTCGGCGTCGTGGCCAATGCTGTGGATCTGCGATGAGTCGACTTCTTGCATGTCGATCGCGGGCGTGGTTTGTTCCATGGTGGTCTCAATGTGGAATGGGTCAGAACAGGGCGCCGGCGCGTACGGCGACGGCGACGTACCAGACGACGGGTGCAGCGATGCAGAATCCGGCCGCACAGGCGTACTCGATCGCGCGCTTACGCTTGGCGATGGCGAGCAACTGATTCGAAGCGGGGTCATAGGTCATGCCAGCACCTCGTTTGCGATGACGACCAGGGCATATCCGACAGCCAGCCAGAAGGCGGTAGTCAGCCAGCGGTTATTCCGGGAGACGGCGTCGGGGCTCATTGCGACACCGCCATGCAGATGACAGCGGCCGAGAGCACGACCAGCGGTGGTGCGACGCAGATGGCCAGTGCGATCAGGAAGAAGTCGCGGTTCACGATTGCGCTCCCGTGGCTTTCGAGATCACAGCGGCGCGCTCGTGATATCGCGTAGTGCCCTCGCCGTCGACGCCATCCTTGGCGTTGCGCTCAGCCCAGACGGACTTTTGTGTGACGGACATCAGATGCAGGCCGTTCTGGATGATCTGATGCGCGTGCTGCAGCTCGCGAAGCAATTCGGCGTTCCGGTTCTCAAGCACCGCTTGGCGGATGCAAGCCTGGTCCGTGGTCATGCTCATGCCGCCCTCGCGATCCGTTGCGCCGTGCCGGCAGCAGCCTGAGCGTTACCCAGCAGCAGTTCCGCGTACAGCAGGACTTCGGTCTTCGCGATCGATCCCCACGCCACACGGCGCTCTGCCGCGGCGATGTAGTTGGAGAGCAGGGTGGCCGCATCCTTGCTGGCGGCGAGGCGCTCGAGGAACGCCTTCTCGCCGGCCGTTCCGTACGAGCGGTTATCGTTGGCCGTAGTCATGCGGCCTCCCGGCTGTCTAGGGCGTAGGACGCCAGCAGCTCGAGGTGGGCGACAAAGCCGCCTGCCAGGCTGTCGATCAGCGATGACGACACGTTCCCGTCCTCGTAGACGAGGGCGATGTCGGACGCAATGAATGCGGGAGTCAGGCTGGGGGCCGGGGTGGTGAACTCGCCGACGACGGACCAGAACAGTCCATCGGACAGCACGACGGCCGTACGCTGGTCAGCGCGGACGGCTTGTTTGCGGAAGGTGCGCGCGATATGGCGCAGGCTTCCGCCAGTTCGTTGCCTGGCTTCTTGGGCGATCTGGTAAGCGGCTGCGTGGGGGAGGCCGGCTGGCATCTGCGACTCCATCGGTGAGTTGATGGAGTGAATACTAGCAACGCTGTTTGAATTACTCAACAGCAATGCTGTTTGTCTGTCATTGAATATTTAAATAGCTATGCTTGTAGTGATAGGCATTGTCGCAAAAAAGCCCGCTCGTGGCGGGCTTGATATTGAACCGGCGGGCGTGTCTAGGAGTGCTTCAGTTGTCGCCTTCTTCGCATTTAACCCACCGTCGTTCGTAGCCGGCATCATTTTTATGACCCCAGCACCAACCCTTTGCAGCGATGAGTTTCCCTACCTCGTCACGATCTGCGCAGGCCTTCATACCGGCCGGGTCGTCGCCGGGCTTTCCACGGCATAGGTCGTTCAACTCGTCTGAGCGGTCAGTGAGTACTTTGATTTCAGCAGGGATCGCTGGTCCAGCTTCAGCGGATTGTGGAATTTCTGAGGGCGGGGAGAGCGAAGGAATTGCTTTACTGAGCGCCCGTTTCATCACCTCTTGGGCAATGAAATCCATTCCTCCCGCTGTCACCTCATACATCACTTTGTCGCCGTCGGCCATGATGTTCAACGGGACTTGATGTACTTCTCCGTTCATGCCAATCGTGGCCATGCCCTTGTACTTATTTCCTGATTCGTGGATGACGTCAACACGTTCCACGATCAGATGTAAGTCTTTTAACTCCGGCTGACCGTCTAGCCGGCGTTGAAACACGGTCTTCACATCCTGTGCAACCGAATCATTGCTCGGGCTGCAGGCAAGTAGCACACAGCTTGCAAGTGCGACTAGGGATAACTGCGCAAGGCGGCGCGGAAGTGTTGCGAGGATACCTGTCATGGCTAGTCAGGCCGCCAGGCCGATCGCTTGACTATGCCGGCAACAAAGTGCATCCGTTCGATCTGCTCTTGTGGAATCCGCAGCATTCCGTGCTTCTCGTTCACAGAAGAGAGATGAACGATCCCGTCGCGCACATACGCCAGTTCCTTGACCATCACGCGTCCGTCTTGAGATTTGACCAGCACCTCGTCGCCATTCTGGATCTGAGTTCCAGGTTCCACGACCACGAACTCATTGTGCTTGACTCGTGGTCGCATCGATTCTCCGTTGCAGCGCAGGGCATACGCGTCCGGATCCTTGGTCGGGAAGGTCACATATCCGTCACCATGGCCGACTGGATACTCCACGTCGACAAAATGCCCGTTGTCTCCTAACTGTGCCATGCCTCTAACCGGGATTCGCCTGAAGGCGTCCTGCGGGATTGGAAAGGTGTCAAAGGGTAGGCTGGGTTCGTCCAGCTCTGGCTCGATCGCACCGGTCAACTTTGCGTCGCCGGCTCCAGTGATCAGCCATTTTGGGCTGTAGCTATACGCTTCCTGGAGCTTCACCGCATGGTGCAGGGGAATCTTGGAGGCGCCGGCCTCTAGCCATGACCGGATTACCGCTGATTCAACGCCGAGGAGCGATGCGAGGGACGGAACATCCAACCGCTGCTCGGCCATCACCAAACTGAGTCGCTCCTCGGGTGTGGTGATCGCCCCCGCAGTTGCCGGCGGAGAGGGGATGTGCTCCTGCACTGCAGCTGACGCACGGCGAATCTCGGCTGCCAGTCGCGGGCTGATGGACTCAATACTTACGCCCAGCCCGTGGGCGAAGTTCGTGACTGCTTTGATGTTAAGCGGACGCCGTCCATTGAGGTACTGCCAGACCATCGATTGGCGCCCGATGTCAAAGCGGACCCCGAACTCTTCCTGGCTCATCTTTCCCTTTTTCTCGGAAAAAAGTGCCTTGAGACGCTCAGCGTCTTCGATTTGCCATGGCTCGAGTGTGGTCGATGGTCGATTCATGGGCGCGAGTGTAGCAACGCTATTTATTTGATCAACCAGCATAGCTGTTGACATTATCATAAGCGATGCTAGTATTTCGCTTATGAACCTCGCCGACTACCTCGACAAGACGAAGACCAGCCAGGCTGCTTTTGCGAAGCAGTTGGGGGTCTCTCAAGGACTCGTTCACCAGTGGCTTGCTGGCAAACGGCCGATCTCGGCTGAACAGTGCCCGGTTATCGAGCGGATAACCGGCGGCGCAGTCACGTGCGAAGAGCTCAACGACAAAGTCGACTGGGCGTTCGTACGGCGAAGCGGTGAAAGGGAGCATGAACAACATGCTGCTTAAAGGGCGAGGGCTCATCTGAATTCCAAAGGCGTCGTAATCGACGCCTTTATTTGGCCCGGCGGCCAACTGTGGAAGCAACTGTGGAATTGATTGATTTTTCCAATCAGGAGAACAAGAAATGCGGGTAGCCGAACAGCCGACAACCGGCGCCGGTACTGGGTCTCAGGTTTTTTTTGATAGCGGCAAAGGGCGCTTTCTGTCCGATGCAGAGATTGCATCGTGCAGCACCTATCGCGACGCCTGTGCTTTGGCGTGGGAGCGCCGCACGCAGACCGGTTTGACCCTGCAGGCTCTGGCCGCTCTAGCCGACCTTTATCCGTCGCACGTCAGCGACTACTTCCAGCGCGAGGCCCTCAACACGAAGGGCAATCCGCGCCGCTCTCTGCCAGCCGAGAAGATCGCCGACGTCGAGCGCGTCCTGGGCAACCGGATTCTCAGCCAGTACCTCATGCATCGTGGGGCCTTGACCATCATGGAAGCGGTGCTGGCGGCGAGGGGTGCATGAGCGATTCGGAAGCAAACAAGCTGGCACTGCAGGTCATGCAGAAAGCGGTAGAGCAGAGCGGTGGAGACGACATCCAGTTGACCAAGGCGCTGGCCAAGGCAATGCAGGACCCGCGCGTCGCCGCGGCGTTCAAGGCAGTCGGTTACGACGATCTGCTCGAAGAACAGAACAGCACCAAGCACTGAGACCAAACCATGGATGCACTGCAGGCGATCCAGGCCCAACGCAAGTACGTCGACGAACTGTTGCACCGGATTACCGTCGCGAACTCCCGCGAGGTCCGCATGCAGCTGTGCCGCGAGACCAAGCACGAGATGACCGTGCTGGAGACCATGCTGCTGTCTGTCGCGGCTGGGGGAACGCAGCAATGAATTACTACGAGCGCCATATCGGCGACTACATCCGCGACACGGTCAGCCTGACCATGCTGGAGGATGGCGCATACAACCGTTTGCTTGACCAGTACTACCAGACCGAGCGACCGCTTTCGCTCGATCGCAAGATGGTCTATCGCCTGGCGCGAGCTACCAGCGCCACAGAGCGTAAGGCCGTCGATTTTGTGCTGGAAACGTTCTTCACGAAAACTGAAGAGGGCTACACGCAGAAGCGCGTGCAGGCAGAAATCGAGCGGTTTTCGGAGAAGCAGCGCAAGGCAAAGGCATCTGCGGAAGCACGCTGGAGCAAATCCAAAGGCAATGCGAACGCATCGGAATCGCATGATGAATCGGATATGCGAACGCATAGCGAAGGCAATGCTCTCCAGACACCAGACACCAGTAACCATAAGACATCCCCCCATACCCCCAAGGGGGGCAAAGACCAGGTCGAGGACAAAGCGGCCAAGCCCAAGCGCTCAGCCGTTGGCCTGCCGGCCTTCCTGCAGGAATGCCGCAAGACGGGGGAAAAGCCCATCCCCGAAGGCGACGCAGTGTTCGAGTACGCCGACAAGGTTGGCATTCCGCTGGAGTTCCTTCGCCTGCACTGGCTCGAATTCAAGACCCGATACTCGGACCCTGACGCCAAGCGGTACAAGGACTGGCGGGCCGTCTACCGCAAGTCGGTGCGCGGCAACTGGCTGAAGCTGTGGTTCTTCGCCCCTGACGGCTCGGTCGCTTTGACCACGGTTGGCGAACAAGCCCGACGCTCGAACGGGGAGGCAGCATGAACGCGCCGCTTCGCAACCCGCATCCCGAGGAACGGCTGATTGCCGTCCCGTCCGAACACGCTGTGCTCGGGGCCCTGATGGGTGACAACGAGTGCTTCGACCGCATCGGCGATCTACGAGCCGAGCACTTCACGCTTGGCGATCACCGGGCCATCTTCGCGGAGATCGAGCGCCAACTGTCCGCGGGCAAGCCGGCAGATGCGATCACGGTGTACGAGCGCTTGCAAGCCGCCGGCAACAGTGCTGCTGACCTGAGCTACCTGAGCACGATGGTGCAGAACACGCCTGGCGCGGTCAGCGTTGCACGGCACGCCGCGATCGTGCGTGAGCGGGCTATCCGTCGCGCGCTGGTGGCGCTGGGGCAGGAAATCTCCGACGAGGCCCGCACTTCTGCCGACGACGCTCCGGCGCTGGTCGATCACGCTACCAGCCGCCTCGAAGAGATCGCTCATGCGCGAGTCCGCAAGGAACCGACGCACGTTGGCCAAGGGCTGGTCGAACACGTCAAGGTGCTGTCGGCCAGGGAGACGCAGGGCGTGCTCGCCATCTCCACCGGGTTCCGTGATGTCGACGGGCTGCTGAACGGTGGCCTGCGCCCGGGAGAACTGGTCGTGGTCGCCGCCCGTCCGAAGATGGGCAAGACGGCCTTTGCGCTGAATATCGCTGCCTACGTTTCTCGGACGCACCACGTGACCGTGCTGTCGCAGGAAATGCCGAAGTCGCAATTGCACGACCGGAACATTGCCGCAGTAGGGCGCATCCCTCTGCCGCACATCCTGAATCCGCGCAACATGCTGCCCGACGAATGGGACCGCTTGTCGCAGGCTGTCGGGATGCTGGAGGAACTGAACCTGTGGCTGGATGATGAAGGCGGCCTGCGGCTGCTCGACGTTCGCATGAAGGCCAAGCTGGTGAAGCGAAAGGCCGGGCTGCACGTCCTAGTGATCGACTACCTGCAACTGATGGAAGGCGAGGGCGACAACCGGAATGCGCAGATCGAGAAGATCACGCGCGGCCTCAAGGCGCTTGCCCTGGAGCTCGGCATCACGATCATCCTGCTGTCGCAACTGAACCGCCAGCTCGAGCAGCGCCCGAACAAGCGGCCCATGCCCTCCGACCTGCGCGACTCTGGCGCGATCGAACAGGACGCCGATGTAGTGATGTTCCTGTACCGCGATGAGGTGTACCACCCGGACACCGACGACAAGGGCGTTTGCGAGGTGGAAGTGGCCTTGAACCGCCAAGGCTCGTCCGGCCGCGTAGCCCTCGGCTACGTCGGCGCGCAGACCCGATTCGAGAACCTGAACACCACCTGGCACCCGAGCGTGCCGAAGCGCCAGCCGCCCTCGCGGGGCTTTGACTGAGGCAACCATGACCTTTGACGAATACTGCGCCGCTCAGGACGCAATTGAGGCCGAAAAACAGGAAGTCGCGCTCGCAGAAGTAGCTACGCCCACCTGCAACGCCAACATCCTGGCCATCGACATCGGCACCACCACGGGCTGGGCGCTCGGCCTGCGCGACGGGAAGCTGCACAGCGGCAGCGAGTCATTCGCGCCGCGCCGTAACGACGGCCCTGGCCAGCGCTGGCTGAAGTTTCAGGCGTGGCTGGGCCAGCGCTCGCAGATCGCCGGCGAGATCCAGGCCATCTACTACGAGTTGGTGCTCCGCCACACCGCGGTCCAGGCGGCCCACGTGTACGGAGGCTTTGAGGCCCACCTTCAGGCATGG
Organism: Cupriavidus sp. HY129; assembly: GCF_059492215.1. Classification (NCBI taxonomy): domain Bacteria; kingdom Pseudomonadati; phylum Pseudomonadota; class Betaproteobacteria; order Burkholderiales; family Burkholderiaceae; genus Cupriavidus; species Cupriavidus sp. HY129. The sequence goes on along the minus strand of NZ_CP083254.1, from coordinate 2,336,916 downwards.
GCCGATCGCAACCGCGTGCGCCTGGTCGGCGTGCCGGTGCCAGTCATCAAGAAGTCGGCGACAGGGAAGGGCAACGCTAACAAGGACGCCATGGTGGCAGCTATGCGCCAGCGCGGCCACCGCGTCGTAGACGACAACCACGCGGATGCCCTGGCGCTGCTCGAATACGCACAGAAGCAGGAGGCATGATGGACAAGAGCTGGAACGGCTACTGCTACCGCTGCGGCGGGTTCGGGCATCGCTCGTCGAGCTGCCCGCGCTGGAAGAGCGTCCGTCTGACGAGGCCAGCATGAGCATCCCCTATCCGTATCCCTGCCCGAAATGCCGCGGACCGGTCCAGGTCTTTGGATCCCGCTGGTGCAAGGACTGCTACTACCCTGGCATCGATGAGACATACCAGCGCTATCGGGATTACATCGAAGAAGGCTATTCGCGCTACCAGGCGAAGGTGATGTCTGGCTGGGGTGACCCCGACGAAGCGCGGGAGGATTGAGATGGCCGCGCTCTACAAGGAATTCGTGCTGAAGTCGCCGGGCATCTGGCCATTCGTGACAGCGTTCATCAAGGCCAATGCCCGGGCCTGCGCCGACAAGGGCGAGCCGCTGCGCATCATTGTGACCGCCGAAGAGCGCCGACGTACCAACGACTCCAACCGGTACTACTGGGGCGTGGTCCTGCGCGACATCGCTGAGCAGGCCTGGGTGGAAGGGCGCCAGTACGACAAGGACACCTGGCACGAGTACTTCGCTGACCTGTACGGGGTGAAGGTCGAGCGCACCCTGCCCGACGGCAGGATCCACCTCTCGCGCAAGTCGACCTCCGACATGTCGGCCGGAGAGTTCAGCGAATACCTGACCAAGGTGCAAGCCCACGCCGGCAATGAGTTCGGTGTGTCGTTCGATGGGGTGCACGCATGACGCTGCCACGAATCACGCAGTTCGGCCCGCGCCTCAAGCGCGCGCGTCTGGAGAAAGGGTGGGGAGTGCGCCGGCTGGCCGAGTTGTCGGGCGTCGATTACCGGACGATCTACCGGTATGAGGACGAGGCCATTTCGCCCAACATCGAGGGCGCGGCCCGGCTGGCCCAGACGCTCGACTGCTCGCTGGACTGGCTCTGCGGCCTGGACGAGCCGGGCGCCGCACAACCAAACAGTTGTAAATCGGAAATACAACCTACAGGTTGTGAGGTGTCCGCATGACGCTGCCCGCCTTCATGTACCGCGACCCGGCCGAGGTCTACGAACAGAACGAGGCGCGCAGCTGCAAGGGCTGCATTTACGAGAAGACCGCCCGCCTGATGGGCGCCACGCACACGGTATGCACGAAGCTGCTGCCGGGCGGGAATCGAAGGAATCACGGCAAGAGACGTCCGTCTTACGGGGAAAAGAAATGAAGGTATCTGAACTGGAAGGGGCGCTGCTGGACCTATGGGTGGCAATCGCCGAAGGTCATCGGCTGGCGCCCGCGCACCCGGATCCTGATCCGGACACGGGCCGGTATTGGCTCCAACAGGGCAACCTCGGCAGCGTGCAGGAATGCCCGCGCTACTCAAGCGATTGGGCGGCGGGCGGGCCAATCATCGAGCGCGATGAAATTTTCCTGAATCCGCCGGGTGCGGTCCACTACAACGGCGGTCCGAACAACGGTTGGAAGGTCTACGGGCATTGGCGCGCCACTGTCTCGGCGTCCACCCGCACGCTGCCGCCGCAGAACGAAACCCAGGAAGCGCTGAATGTGCGGCCGGTCGGGCGTGGTGCCGGTGCGGGAGTCCTGGTCGCAGCCATGCGGGCGAAGGTGGCGAGCCATTATGGCGAAGAAGTCCCGGAGGTGGCCCATGGATAAACCGCTGTTCGCAGACGTCTCGCACGCGCTGCACGTCTCCTACTTGGTGCTGTCCTTGCCGCCGCGCCAGAAGGCGCCGTTCCGGAACATGCTGATCCAACTGCTGGAGGCGATCGACCAGCCGACGGCCGCGCAGGAGAAGTGGCTGGGCGAACTGCGCGGCGAGGTGTCTGAACGAGGCTATGGCGGAAGCCTCTCAATGGACGAATACCGAGCGCAGTGCGCCCTAATCACCGACGCTGCGAAGACTCGACTACCGTCGCCGGAGTACGCCGCGGTGCTGGCGCGATACGGGCACGGCCCCGAGAAGCTGGCCGGCTGCAAACGCCTGGCGCTGTACGCGCGCCGGTCGTGCGGGCTCACGGCTCTGGGCCTGCTGACGGAACTGACTGTCCGGCACTACCTGCCACGCAGGCACCGCGACGGGTACAGCCTCCGAGATCTGGCAGAGAAGGCAAAGATCGGCACCGACAAGGCGTTCCGTGCGGCGAAGTGGATGGAGAAGAATTTCAGGTCGCTGGAGGTGCTGGCCATGGAACGCCTGGAGCCGTCCTTCATTGCCCACGGCGTCGTCCCTGACCGTACAACGTGCGGATCGGAGGAATCTGTTACAGCGTAAGGGATGGCGGGCGCAACACCCTTGCATTTTCCAAACAAGTGCGCTAAATTCACCTCACACTACGGCAAGCCCCGCCCGGATGATTCCCGGCGGGGCTTTCTTATTCTTACTCGGAGTGAAATCCGATTGGTCGCCTCGGTGCCTCCGGAGTTGCCTTGACTTTGAGGAGTAGGACGGAAGTCTGCGTGTAATGTTGCACTAGGGTAGCTTCTCCGCCGTCCTCAGTAATGCCTTCTAGGCAGATGAACTGGCCATCTCGTGATATGGACCGCAACTGTAGGTGCACGGCGCTCCCAAAAGAGGCCAACATGGCGCCGACTGCTTCGGTCTCAGCCAGGTTCGCTTCAAATTTCTTGATTCTTGCCACGAGGCTGTCGAACGCTTGAATGTGCAGAGGATCTGGCTTACGAATTGCCAAATCAATCTGCCGAGATAGTCCCGTCACGAATTCGTTGTTCACCATTTCTCCAAGGGTGGGCACAGCCCCGTAGCGTACCAAATCTCCCCCGGCCGGCGGTGGGGCATAACACCGGCAGCAACCTGATGCGGTGACAAGCCGTTCTCCTCCCCGTGCATGGCTGTGGGGGCGCGGGGCATCTTCGGCGGTGGGCAGGTTGCCCCCTCATTCTTCTGGAAGTACACACCATGGGACGTCCCTCGAAGTTGACCGACGCCCAATGGGAGGTGATCGGCAAGCGCCTGCTCGCTGGCGAATCCACCTCGGCCCTGGCGCGTGAGTTCAAGGTCAGCAAGACTGCCATTTCGGTGCGTTTCTCGAAACGTAACGAAACAATCAAAACCGTTGCGAATCAGATAGTTGAGACGGAGCGCGCTCTTTCGAAACTCAATGTTTCGGAACAAATGGCAGCCCGGTCTCTGGCCGATTCCCTGAAAGACATCTCGGAACACTTGGCTGGCGCTGCACGCTTCGGCGCAATGACCGCGCATCGCCTCGCTGGTATCGCCGCGCAGCAGGTCGAGAAGATCGACGACGTTGATCCGCTGACGAAGAGCGCGACACAGTTGATGGGAATCTCCGCGCTGACCAAGCTGGCCAACGGTGCCAGCGAGATCGGGCTGAACCTGCTGCGCGCCAACAAGGAAGCATTGGAGGATGCCAGCCGCGGCAAGAAGCCGGTGCCCACTGGTCTGAACCACTTCTATGGCGAGTCCAACGACACCGACGCGGCCGACGCTTAATCCGGCCCTGAGACCGTTCTGGACAGCCCCCGCGCGGAATCGCGTGCTTGTCGGTGGCCGGGCCTCGACAAAGTCATGGGATGCGGCAGGCTTCGCCACGTTCCTGACTTCGAACTACAAGCTGCGCGTGCTGTGCGTGCGGCAGTTTCAAAACAAGATCGAGGAATCGGTCTACACGCTGCTGAAGGCGCAGATCAGCCGGTTCGGGCTGACTAGCCAGTTCCGCATCCTGGATAACAAGATCATCGGTCGGGAGACGGAGAGCGAGTTTCTGTTCTACGGCCTGTGGCGGTCCATTGACGAGATCAAGTCGCTGGAAGGTATCGACATCCTCTGGATCGAGGAAGCCCACAACCTGACCGAGGAACAGTGGAAGGTGCTGGAGCCGACGATCCGGAAGGCCGGGTCGCAAATCTGGATCATCTTCAACCCGAAGCTGGCCACGGACTTTGTCTATCGGCGCTTCGTGCTCAACCCGCCGCCGAACACGATCGTTCGTCACATCAATTACGACGAGAACCCATATCTGTCGGCCACCATGCTGGCCGTGATCAACGCGGCCAAGGAAGAGGACGAGGAAGAGTTTGCCCACATCTACCTGGGCGTTCCGAAGGACGACGACGAGGGCGCAGTAATCAAGCGCTCCTGGCTGCTGGCTGCGATTGATGCGCACAAGGCGCTGGGTTTTGCTCCAGCGGGTGCGCGGCGCTTGGGCTTCGATGTGGCTGACGGCGGCGCGGACAAGTGCGCCAACGTTTTCGCCCATGGCTCTGTTGTGTCGTGGGCCGATGAATGGAAGGCTGGTGAGGACGAGCTGCTCCAGAGCTGCAGCCGGACCTATGCCGAGGCTCGCGAGCGCGGCGCTTCGATTCGGTATGACTCCATAGGCGTTGGTGCAACTGCTGGCGCCAAGTTTGGCGAGTTGAACGAGGCCCGGCGCGCGGACAGCGACAACGTCCCGGTGTTCTACGAGAAGTTCAACGCTGGCGCGGTTGTTTGGGAACCGGACGAGATCTATCAGCAGCCGAACATCACGAACAAAGACATGTTCTCCAACATCAAGGCACAAGCTTGGTGGATGGTGGCGGACCGGTTCCGTAATACCTACAACGCGGTCAAGCGCGGCATGGAGTTTCCGACTGACCTGCTGATCAGCCTCGACAGCGCCTGTCCGCACCTGGATAAGCTGATCGACGAGCTGTCCACGCCGCGGCGGCAGTTTGATGACAACGGCCGCGTGAAGGTCGAAAGCAAGAAGGACCTGGCCAAGCCGAATCGGCCAGGCGGCCCAAGGCCATCGCCGAACATCGCCGACGCGCTAATCATGTGCTACGCGCCGGGCGATCACTCCATTGAAACCTGGGCGAAGCTCGCACAATGAATCGAAACCAACGCAAGGCGCTACAACGGGCGCAACGGGCAGAAGTGTCCGCGTCCGCCGGCGCCAAGCGCTGGATTAGCGGTGACAGTTTCCAGAACTTTGAGGCGCGAGTCGGCCTGGGTACGAATAATCAGGCGTCGCAGTACAGCTACGGCTTTGACTTCATCAGCCGGAATCGCATCCAGATGGAGGCGATGTATCGGTCATCGTGGATCGTTGGTCAGGCTGTAGACGTCGTTGCCGACGATATGACGCGCGCCGGCATTGAGATCGGCTCAGATCTGGATCCCGATGACAAGGACCTACTGAACGCCGCGATCGAGAACATGGCGCTGTGGGACCGCGTTGGCGACACGATCAAGTGGGCGCGGCTGTACGGTGGCGCGCTCGCTGTCATGCTGATCGACGGGCAGGATCCTTCCACGCCGCTGCGGCCGGATTCCATAGGCAAGGACCAGTTCAAAGGTTTGTATGTGCTAGACCGCTGGATGGTGCAGCCGACTCTCACGATGTTGGTCACCGAGATGGGCCCCGACATGGGCCTGCCGATGTTCTACGACGTGGTGGCGGACAGTATGGCGCTCACGCGCCAGCGCATCCACTACAGCCGGGTGCTTCGGATAGATGGCGTTGACCTGCCGTACTGGCAGAAGATCGCCGAGAACCTTTGGGGGCAGTCGGTGATCGAGCGGTTGATTGACCGCCTGGTGGCCTTCGACAGCACGACCATCGGCGCCGCGCAGCTCGTCTATAAGGCACACCTGCGTACGCTCAGCATTGACAAGTTGCGCGAGGTGATTGCTGCAGGCGGCCCGGCTATGGACGGCTTGCTGAAGCACGTCGAGTTCATCAGGCGCTTCCAGTCGAACGAGGGCATGACCCTGATCGACGGCAAGGATACGTTTGAGACTCATCAGTACCAGTTTTCCGGGCTGGACAACGTGCTGATGCAGTTCGGCCAGCAGCTCTCCGGCGCGTTAGGAATCCCCCTGGTACGGCTGTTTGGCCAGTCGCCGGCGGGCCTGAACAGCACGGGCGAGTCGGACCTGCGCACGTACTACGACAACGTCAACCAGCAGCAGGAACGCCGGCTGCGCAGCCCAGTGACGCGGATGATGGACGTGCTGGGACGCTCGGTGCTGGGCAGGGCGCTCCCCGAGGGCTTTGCTTATAGCTTCCGATCGCTGTGGCAGCTCTCCGACACGGAGAAGGCAACCAACGCCAAGACGACGACGGACGCCGTGGTGGCGGCTTACGACGCTGACCTGATCGACAAGCCGACGGCGATGAAGGAACTACGCCAGTCGAGCCACGTAACCGGGGTGTTCACCAGCATCACGGACGAGGACATCGAGGCGGCCGAGAACGAGCCGCCGCCTGTGCCGGAGATGGAACTGCCAAATGCTGATGACCCGAACAACCGACCGGAAGAAGGGACGGAAGAACCCGGTGAAGCTCAGCGGACCGGAACGGGTGTACAGGACGCAGCTCCGACAGGTCGCGCAGCAGGTTGGAACCCTCGTAAATGGCTTTCCGCCTGGCGATCCAACGGTCCTGCCAACGATTGAGCAGTTGCTGCAGCGGTATGCCGAGGCGCTGACGCCGTGGGCCGAGCGCGCCGCTGCCGAGATGCTGTCCGAGGTGAACCGCCGCGACGAGCAGGCGTGGATGCAGCAGACCAAGGATATGTCTCGCGCGCTGCGGATGGAAATCCGGACCACGCCGACCGGCGCCACGATGCAGGCGCTGATGGCCGAGCAGGTTGGGCTGATTAAGTCCATTCCGCTGGAAGCCGCCCAGCGTGTGCACAAGCTGACGATCGAGGGCATCGAGGACAGCAGCCGGGCCTCGGAGATCTCCAAGGCAATCCAGGCGTCTGGCGACGTGGCCAAGAGCCGCGCCGATCTGATCGCACGGACCGAGGTGGCGCGTACCGCTTCAACGCTGACCGAGGCGCGTGCGCTGCATGTCGGCTCTCCGGGCTACTTCTGGCGGACGTCAGGCGACGGCGACGTGCGCGACTCGCACCGCGAGATGAATGGCCAGTTCGTGGCTTGGAACGACCCGCCAACGCTCGACGCGATGACCGGCCACGCCGGCCAGTTTCCGAACTGCCGCTGCTACTCGGAACCGGTGATTCCGGAGGAATGAAATGGCGAAAGCGAAGATCGTTCGTGACACAGAAGGGCTGTTCTACGGCATCAAGTTCCTTTGCCCGGGATGTCTCTGGGATGACGGTCACCCGCAGGCGCACATCGTGCCGGTCAATTGGCTGCCCGCTGGCGAGACGCAAGAGTCGCCACATGTTGCCGGCAAGCCCCATTGGTCATTCAACGGCGACCTTGATCGTCCGGTGCTCGGTCCGAGCGTGCTGACGTGGTCGGGTGGTGAAGACACTGAGGTGCCTCTGCACCGCTGCCACTCGTTTGTCGGCTGCAACGGCGCGCAGCCGGGGCAGATCGCATTGCTGGGCGACTGCACGCACGCACTTGCCAACCAGACGGTCAACCTTCCTGAAATTGAGGACTGACATGGTCCCCAACGCCCTGATTGTCTGCGCACTGATCATTTTCCCGACCGTCGTCGCCGGCATTCTCATGGCCTGCTGCGAGATCCTGCTGGACCGCTGACATGCGTTTCTACACCGTTCAAAAGCTCGGACCGAAGCGATCGCTGACGCCCGAGGGCTTCCTGCTGTGCGAAGAGGTGCCCGTCGCGCGCACCGGCGAGATGTTGTATGGCCCCGGGGAAGTGCCGGTAGAGCCTGGCCCGGATGGGCTGATCCGCATCAGCCGGACGCCTGAAGAGGTGTTCCGCGACGCGACGCTGGCGAGCTGCATCGGCAAGCCGGTCACGCTAGATCACCCCGACGACTTCGTCACGCCTGCCAACTTCGCCGCTCTGGGCAAGGGCGCAATGCTGAACCTGCGGCGCGGCGCCGGCATTGAAGACGACCTGCTGATTGCTGACCTGCTGGTGACTGACCAGAAGGCTATCGACGCAATCCAGACCGATGGGATCGAAGAAGTCAGCCTCGGCTATGAGGCGGACTACGAACAGGTATCACCCGGCCGCGGGGTACAGCGGAACATCGTTGTCAACCACGTAGCCCTCGTCGAGCGCGGCCGGTGCGGCCCGCGCTGCGCGATCGGCGATAAGGAATCCGAAGACATGAAGACCAAAGACAGCAAGCCCAAGGGCAAGCGCACCTGGCTCGACCGCCTGATGACGGCCATGAAGGCCAAGGACGCCGAGGCGATCGGCGAGGCCATCGAGGAAGGCCAGGAAGCCATGGACGAAGAGTCCGAGGAAGAGCGCGAGGCCCGCGAGGCCAAGGAAAAGGAAGCCAAGACTGGCGATGCCCAGTCTGCGCTGCTGAACAAGATCCTGAAGCGCATGGACGCGCAGGATGCCGCCATCGCCGCGCTGGGCACGCGCAAGGCCAAGGACTCCGAGAAGGAAAAGACCGACGACGAGGACGAGGACGACGAGGACCCGGACAAGAAGAAGACCGGCGACGACGGCGACCTGACCGAAGCCGAGACGGCCGGCAAGCTCAACCAGGCCGAAGTCGATCTGTACACCGGCGATGCTGCGGCCGGCATTCCCTCGCGCGCCGAGATCCTGGCGCCAGGCATCAAGCTGCCCACGCTGGACGCCAAGATGGCCACGAAGGACCGCGCCGCCGCACTGTGCAAGTGCCAGCGCAAGGCCCTCGACGTGGCGTACGGCACCGACGCCGGCAAAGCGGCGATCGCACCGTTCCTCGGCGGCCACAAGGCCGACTTCGAGAAGCTGCCAGCCGCGCTGGTGCACGCCGTGTTCATGGGTGCCAGCGAGCTGGTGAAGGCCCAGAACAACGGCCGTGCGCACGACAGCGTCGCGAAGACCAAGGACTTCGGCAAGCCGCGCACCGTGCGCGACATCAACGAAGCCAATCGCAAGTACTGGGCCGACCGGTCCGCTCACTAAGGAGTCCCGCACATGGGCAACGCAATCCTGTATCGCATGGCCTCGGGCATTCCGGGGGACATCTCGCGCCAGTCGCAAGCCACGGTCGAGTCGCTGATTCTCGATCCCGCCAACCCCTTCCCGGGCTATGGCCTGTTCGGCAAGATCGCCAATGGCAAGTTCGTGCCGATTGGCGCGGGTGACACGGCAGCGGCGGTCTACGCCATGCTGGTGCGCCCGTTCCCGACGACCGGCGGTGCGGCATCCGACCCGCTGGGTACGTCCACTCCGCCGACCAAGGGTGTCGCCGACGGAATGCGCCGCGGCTACATGACGGTCAAGAACAACGCCGGCACCCCGGCGCTGAATGGCCAGGTGTATGTGCGCGTCGCTGCTGCTGCCGCTGGCAAGCCGATCGGCGGCATCGAGGCTGCTGCTGACAGCACCAACACCATTGCCATCACCGGGGCAATCTTCACCAACGGCGGCGATGCGAACGGCAACGTCGAAGTCGCATACAACATCTAAGGGGTCACCCAGAATGAGCAAAATCATCGTTCCGCGCATGGCCGCGGCTGCCGCGATCGCCATGGTGAATGCCCCGGCGGTCATCACCCGCGCTCGTACGCGCGACAACATGCTGACGTTCGACAGCCATACGATCGACAGCACCGGTTCCTTCCTGATCGGCGAGCTGGAGCGCCTGGACCAGACGCTGCACGGCCCGCTGGCCTCTGTCACCTGGTCGCGCGATATCGACCTGCGTGAAGACGTGTCGATCGCTGACGAGACGTCTTCGTTCACCAACTCCAGCTTCGCGGCAGCCGGCGGCGCATCGCCCAACGGCAAGTCGTGGATCGGCAAGGACGCCTCGGCCATCGCCGGTATCGCGCTGGACATCGGCAAGACGGCCAGCCCCCTGACGCTGTGGGGTATGCAAATCGGCTGGACGATTCCCGAACTGGAATCGGCGCAGAAGCTCGGCCGCCCGGTGGACCAGCAGAAGTTCACCGGTATGCAGCTCAAGCACAACATGGACGTCGACGAGCAGGTGTACATCGGCGATACCGTGCTGGGAGTCACCGGCCTGGTGAACAGCTCGGTCGTGACCAACGTGTCGAACGCTGCGACCGGCAACTGGGCTACGGCTACGCCGGACCAGATCCTGGCTGACGTGAACGAGTTGCTTACCAGCGTGTGGGCAGCCTCGGCGTACGCGTACTGCCCGTCGGAGTTCCGCCTGCCGCCGGCCAAGTTCGGGCAGATCGTGAGCATGAAGGTCAGCAGCGCAGGCAACATCAGCGTGCTCGAGTACCTGAAGCTGAACACGATTTCGAACTCGATCAACGGCCGCCCGCTGAATATCCAGCCGCTGAAGTGGCTGTACCAGCGCGGCACCGCCAACGCGGACCGCATGATGGCGTACACCAAGGAACAGGACAAAGTCCGCTTCCCGATGGTGCCGCTGCAGCGCACGCCGCTCGAGTACCGCGACATCCGCCAGCTCACCACCTATTTCGGCCGCCTCGGCGTGGTCGAGGTCGTGTACCCCGAGCTGATCGGGTACCGCGACGGCATCTGACGGGAGAACGACATGCCGAAGATCTACGTCAAGAAGGCATTCACGCTGCAGCATGAGGGCGAGAAGCACGAATTCCCGGTGGGCAACCACACCGTGCCGGCCGGCGTGGCCGACCACTGGTACGTGAAGGCGCATATCGGCGACGAGCCGCCCGCTGGCAGCGAAGGGGATGCCGACCTGGCCGAACAGCGCGCAACGCTGGATAGCGCAGCCGAGTTCCTGGAAGGCAAGGCCCAACAGTTGAAGGCGCAACAGGATGAGCTAGAAGCACGCGAAAAGGCAGTTGCCGAGCGCGAGCAGGCTGCCGAGAAGGCAGCGGCGGAAGCGGCCAAGGCGGCGAAGTCGAAATGAGGGGTATGATGCCTCGCGAGGGGCATCAGCCAACCACCTATGACACCAGACGATTTCAGAACCGACTTTCCGGAGTTCGCCGACAAGACGAAGTATTCCGATGCGTCTGTCGAATTCTGGCTGACCGTCTCGGTGTCCCTGGTGAACCCCTGTCGATGGGGCGTGCTGACCGACCAGGGTATTGAACTCTGCACGGCGCACCACCTCGTCCTGGCTGCCCGCGACCAGGCTACAGCCGATGTGGGTGGCACTCCGGGCCAGGTCACCGGCCCGCTTTCTTCCAAGGCAGTCGACAAGGTCAGCGCCAGCTACGACACGGGCGCAGCAACCATTGACGACGCCGGCATGTGGAACCTGACGACCTACGGCGTTCGGTACCTCACTCTCGCCAGAATGATGGGCGCAGGCGGCATGCAGCTGTAGTCGCGCGAGCCCATCGGGAGCATCCCCATGGGCTTCATCAAGACGGACCGCCTGAAGGACGTCCTGCAGTCGATCAATGGCCTGGTCGACAAGCAGGTGCTGGTCGGCATCCCCGACAGCACCGCCGGGCGCAAGGACGGGGGCGCGCCGCTCAGTAACGCGGAAATCGGGTACATCCAGGAGAACGGGGCGCCGGAGATTAACCTGCCGGCTCGCCCATTCCTCGTCCCGGGCGTGGCCGCCGCGCAGCCGAAGACCCTGCCGCAACTGCAGAAGGGCATGGAGGCAGCGCTCGACGGCGACATCGACGGCGCGCAGCGGCGCATGGCCATGGCTGGCCTAGCCGCACAGTCATCCGTCCGTGCTCGCATCAACAGCGGTATCGGGCCTGCCCTGAGCGAGGCCACGCTGCGCAAACGAGCGAGGCGCGGCCGTGAGGGTGCTAAGGCAGAACTGGAGGCGCGTGCCGCTGGCCAGCAGCCCAGCACCGAGCTGGCCAAGCCGCTGGTCGACAGCGGTCAACTGCGCAACGCGGTCACCTACGTGATCCGCAAACGGAAATAACCCATGGCACAACTCGACGTCGTCGACGTGCTGCTCGATCCGGATTTCATGGACACCGGCCTGGTGTGCAACCGGATGACGCAGACGGTCGACGGGCACGGCCGTGCGCAGAACACCGTCACGGCTTCTCCGTTCGCCGCGGTGGTGACGAGCGACAGCGGCGACATTCTGCAGCGGGGTTCGGATGGCAGCCACATCAAGGGATCGATCACCTTGCACACGCCGTTCCGACTGCGTGACGGTGGTGACGACGCGGACGCTGACGAGGTGTTGTGGGATGGCAAAACGTACACCGTGGCGAAGGTCAACAGCTACAGCCATTTTGGGCGCGGATTCGTTGCCGCAATCTGCGATCTGAAACCGCTTTCTGGCTGAAAAGGAAAAGCGATGCTTGCAACCTTCTGGTGGGTGTGCCCCAGATGCGGCGTACGGCACCGGCCCGGTGGATGCCGAGCGCCTTTGCGGGGCTATCAACCGCTGCCCGGCCCAAAGATGCCGCCGCCGCCGATGCCGCAGGTAAAGCCGGCACGTGTCGAATGGTCAGACTCCAACTGAAAGCGAAGACATGGCAAATACCAGCGCCACCGGCGGTTACCTTGCGCCGACGGCGCCGGTGCCGCCCGAAGACGACGAGCTCGACGATCTGCTGCAGGAGCTGGTCGTCGGCGTGACCGGCCTGCCCGGCGCCATGGTGCGGCCGCGCTGGCAGGCGACGGTGCCGAAGCAGCCCGAGCCGACTGAAAACTGGTGCGCGATGGGAATCACCAGGCAGGCGAACGACGCCAGCCCGGCCATCCAGCATGCCGGGGATGGCGACGGCAGCGACGAATACATCCGGCACCAGCAGATCGACCTGCTGTGCTCGTTCTACGGACCGGGCGCGAAGGGATACGCCCAGCGCCTGGCCGACAGCATGTCCATCCCTCAGAACAACGAGCAGCTGACGCTCAACGGGATGAAGGTCGTCAGCGCGAGCGACATCCAGCCCGCGCCAGCACTCGTCAACCAGCAGTGGAACCGGCGGTATGACTTGACGCTGGTGCTGCGCCGCAAGATCACCCGGACCTATCCGGTCCTCAACCTGTTGTCCGCCGAAGTGCAAAGCACCACCGACTCGGTGCCGCCGGTGGCCGCGACGACCAACATTCACCAGTAGAGGGATGACCATGTCCAACGGACTGCCGGTATCGCGGCTGATCAATGTCTCCATCAACATGTCGCCGCTGGCGGCACAGGGCGCCAACCTGAACACGGAACTGATCCTGGGCGCGTCAGCGGTGATCGACACCAACGAGCGCATGCGGTCGTACGGCACCATCGATGCGGTGGGCAGTGATTACGGCAACACCGCGCCGGAATACTTGGCCGCGCTGCTGTATTTCCAGCAGACGCCCCAGCCGTCGCAGCTCTACATCGGCCGCTGGGCAAAGACGGCCACGGCCGGCTCGCTGCGCGGCGCGGCGCTGAGCACTGCCCAAAAGGACATCACGGTGTGGAAAGCCGTCACAGCCGGATCGTTCAAGATCACGATCGACGCCACCGTGAAGACGCTGTCCGCGCTGGACTTCTCGGGCGTGACCAACCTGAACGGCGTGGCCACGATCATCCAGACCGCGCTGGCCGGCGCCGGCTTCGTGTGGAATGGCACCCAGTTCGTGGCCACCTCGCCGACCACGGGCACCAGCTCGAAAGTCAGCTACGCCACGCCGACGGGCTCGGGTACCGACATCTCGGCCATGCTGGGCCTGACCAGCGGCCTGGCATCGGTGCCGGTCGACGGCATCGTGGCCGAAACCCCGGACGCGTGCGTGAACATCTTCCTGGACCGCTTCGCGAACAAGTTTCTGGGCGTCCAGTTCGCCGACACGTCACTGACCAACGACCAGCATGTGGCCGTGGCAGACCTGATCGAGGCGGATCAGCGCCACATCTATGGCGCGACCACACAGGAGCCGCAGGCGCTGGACAACACCGTGACCACGGACCTGCTGTCCCGCTTCAAGGCGAAGGGCTACAAGTACTCGTTTGCGCAGTACTCGAGCACCAGCCCCTACGCCGCCGCCTCGATGTTCGGCCGGCTACTGACCACCGACTTCAACGGCAACAACACGACGATCACCCTGATGTACAAGCAGGAGCCTGGCATCGTGCCGGAGACCCTGTCGAGCAGCCAGGCTGATGTGCTGGAAGACAAGCGCGGCAACGTGTTCGTCGAGTACGACAACGACACCGCCACCGTGCAGTACGGCGTGACGCCGAGCGGCATCTTCATCGACTCGGTCTACAACTCGATCTGGTTCCGCAACCGTATCCAGACCGACGTGTACAACCTGCTGTACCAGAGCCAGACGAAGGTACCGCAGACCGATGCCGGTAACGCACTGATCGCCACGACCATTGAGGCAGCCTGTGCTGCCGCGGTGAACAACGGCTACCTGGCCCCGGGCGTCTGGAACTCCGGCGGCTTCGGCGCGCTGAAGCAGGGCGACACGCTGGCCAAGGGCTACTACGTCTATGCGCCGCCGATCGCGCTGCAGTCGCAGGCCGACCGCGAGGCGCGCAAGTCGGTGGCCTTCCAGGTCGCGGCGAAGGAAGCCGGCGCCATCCATACCGTTGACATCCTGGTCAACGTGAACCGCTGATAGGGGAAAGAGACCATGCAAGGCGGCACCTATTCGTTTATCGATGTCCAGGCATCCATCACCGGGCCCGGCGGTTCGTTCTCGCTCGGCTACGGCGAGGCCACAGCGGAAGAGGGCATCACGGTGGCCATGGCCAATGACAAGAACACCATGACAGTGGGTTCGGACGGCAGCGTACAGCACAGCCTGCGCGCGGACGGCTCTGGCCAGATCACGCTGCGCTACCTGAAGACGGCGCCCATTAATCGGACGCTGATGGCGCTGTACAACGCCCAGAAGATCGACAGTCGGCTCTGGGGCAAGAACGTCATCACCGTGACGCAATCTGTCGCAGGTGACGCGATCGCCGGAATCTTCTGCGCGTTCAAGAAGGTCCCTGACCTGACCTACGCGACCGAGGGCGGCACGGTCGAGTGGGTGTTCGACGCTGGCCGAATCGAAGGCATGCTGGGGACATACTGACCATGAGCCGTGAAATCGAACTGGGCGGCGTCCAGTACTCCATTGGGCGCCTGACGGCAAAGCAGCAGTTGCACGTCTCGCGCCGCATCGCGCCGGTGATCCCGCCGATGATTCCTGCCTTCCTGAAGCTGGCCGACAAGCTGAAAGCCAGCGGCGGAGATGATCCTGCGGTTCCTGGCGCTGCCAAGGCAACGCTGCTTCTCGCGGGAGACCTGTCCGACCTCGGTGAAGCACTGCAGCCGTTCGCAGATGCGCTGGCGGCCTTGAACGACGCCGACGCGGACTATGTGTTCGACAACTGCCTGTCGGTGGTCCAGCGCCGGCAGGACAGCGGCTGGGCGCGCGTGGTGTCGCTTGAACAGAAGACCCTGATGTTCCAGGACATGGACCTGGGTGTCACCCTGCCACTGGTAGTGCAGGTAATCGTGGCCAACTTGGGCCCTTTTATTCAAGGGTTGCTTACCAGCCTGCCGGGCAACCCGGATCTGCCGGGACAGGCTGGCTAAGGCAACTGCCCGGCGGCGAGGACTGGCTGATGGCGCCGGTCCTCGAAGGCCTGTGCAAGTACGAGTCGCTGATCGACGGCACGCTGGGCCTCGAAGACATCGCCCTGATGAACGACGCGCTGGCCGTACGGGCCGACAACCAGGCGGCCGCGCGCCGCTTCTTGGAACAGCAGAATGGCCCAAAGCACCGTCATCCGTGAATTTCTCGTCGGCCTAGGCTTCAAGGTCGACGAGAAGGGCCTGAAGAAGTTCACCCAGGGCGTCGAGCAGGCCACCAAGGGCGTCAAGCAGCTGGTGACGACCATTTCGGCGTCGGCACTGGCCGTCAGCGTCGGGGTGTCCGCGCTGGCGTCGAAGCTGGAGAACCTGTACTTCGTTTCGAAGCGCACGGGCGCATCGGCCACGAGTCTGAAGGCGTTCGATTTCGCCGCGCGTAACCTCGGCATCTCGACCGAGACTGCGTTCGGCGCTGTCGAAAGCCTGGCGAAGTTCCTGCGCAACAACCCGGCCGGCGAGGGATACCTGGCCACGCTGGGCGTGCAGACTCGCAACGCCAACGGTGAGCTGCGAGACACGGTCGACATCCTGACGGATCTCGGCGCGCAACTGGCGAAGCAGCCGACATGGCTGGCCAGCCAGTACGGCAGCATGCTTGGCATCGACGAGAACCTGCTGTTGGCGATGCGCAATGGCGATTTCGCCAAGTTCATGCAGCAGTACCGGGAGATGTCGCGGGCCAACGGGCTGGACAAGGCCGCCGAGGATGCGCACCAGTTCATGGTCGCGCTGCGCGGCCTGGGTACGACCTTCGAGAACTTCGCCATCAAGGTGGAGGGCGCGCTGCTGCGCAAGGTTGGGCCGCAGCTGGAACGGTTCCAGAAGTGGTTCGAGGACCATTCGGACGAGATAGCGCGGCGCGTCGCAGACATTGCCAGCGCCATTCTGGCTGCAGTAGCCGCACTCGGACCGCCGCTGTCTTGGCTCTCGGACCAGTTCATCGCGCTGGACAAGGCCACGGACGGCTGGTCGACGAAGATCATGCTGCTGGTCGGCGCGTTTGGCGCGCTGGGCGGCTTCAAGATCGTCAGCGGCATCTGGAAGATGGTCGCGGCGGTACGCGCGCTGGGCGCTGCCAATGCCGCTGCTGCGGCGGCCGGCGGCGCTTCAGCGGCTGGCGGCGCTGCGGGCGCCGGGGCTGCTGCCGGCGCGGGCGCTGGCTGGCTCGCCCGGTTCTTGCCGTGGGCAGCCCGGATCGGCGGTGCTGCAGCGCTGATGTTCCGCAGCGGTGACCTGAATACTGGCGAGGATGCCGAACTGGCGCGCCGGCGTGCTGCCGCTGGCCAGGCTGGCGGTACGGGCAATGCTGCATTCGACGCCGTGTCGGTCTTCCAGCGGCTGGGCTGGTCCCATGATCAGGCCGTGGGCATCGTTGCGAACCTGCAGCGCGAGAGTGGAAGGGGCCTGAATCACCAGGCCATCGGTGACAACGGGCGCGCCTATGGCGTCGCGCAATGGCATCCCGACCGCCAGGCGAATTTCAAGGCATGGGCGGGAAAAGACATCCGCGATTCGTCGCTGATGGAGCAGCTGCAGTTCGTGAACTACGAGCTGACGCAGGGTGCCGAGCAGCGCGCCGGCCAGCTGCTGCGCGCCGCGCAGAACGCCCAGCAGGCAGGCGAAATCGTGTCGCGCTACTACGAGCGGCCCGCCCAGGCTGACTTGGAGGCTGCACGCCGCGGTTCTGCCGCTGTCGATCTGCAGCAGCAGACGACAATCAACCTGTACGGGGTGTCCGACCCGGCGGCGGCCGGGCGGGCCGTGAACGACGGCCAGCGCCAGGTGAACGACGAAATGGTGCGCAACATGCAGGGAGCAATCTCGTGAGTTTCCTCGACATCATCACACTGGTGCCGAAGACCATCGGCCCGGTGACGGTCGGCTGCACGATCGAGGAAGCGCACCAGGACGAATTGCAGATCACCGAGCACCCGGTCGAGAAGGGCGCGCAGATCAACGACCACGCGTTCAAGTTGCAGCCCGAGGTAACGATCCAGTGCGGCTGGTCGAATTCGGACCTGGCCGCGCTGATCGGCACCCTGGAATCGATCTTCGAGGGCGGTAGCCTGCCGTCGGCTGACTACATCAGCACGGTGTACTCGCAGCTGCTGGCGCTGCAGGAGACACGCCAGCCGTTCGACGTGGTGACGTCGCTGCGCCTGTACCGCGACATGCTGTTCAAGTCGCTGCGCGTGGTGAAGGACCAGAAGACGGGCGCTGCGCTGAGCGTGACGGCCACGCTGAAGCAGATCCGGATCGTGCAGACGCAGGCCACCAAGCTGCCGCCGAAGGAAGACCAGGCTGACCCGAAGGCCACAGCCGAGACGCAGAACACCGGCACCAAGGCGGCCATGCCGGCCACGCCGGCGCCGGGCGGATCGGTGCCACCGACGAGCATGTGATGCCGACATTCTACGAAATTCCTCTGTCTCCGGATCCTCAGCGGCTCACGGTGACGCTCAGCGGCGTGGATTACCGGCTGACGGTGCAGTACCGCGACGCCGGTGGCGCCGGATGGGTGCTTGACGTGGCCGATGCGAACAACCAGGCGCTGGTGAGCGGCCTGCCGCTGGTGACCGGCGTGGATCTGCTGGGCCAGTACCGGCACCTTGAGTTCGGCGGCCGGCTGTGGGTGCAGGGCGCGGCCAATCCCGACGACGTACCCACGTTCGAGGACTTGGGCATCGGGTCGCACGTCTTCTGGGTGACAGACTGATGGGTACGAAACAGTACGGCCGGAAGGTATCCATCTTGGTCGGCCAGTCCGGCGGTGCCGCGACCGAGTTGTCGGAGCTGCGGTGCGTGTTCAAGATCAGTCGCGGCGACCTGCAGACGCCGAACTCGGCCCGTGTGCGGGTGTACAACGTCTCCGAGACCACCCGGCAGCGTATCGAGAAGGAATTCACTCGGCTGGTGGTGCAGGCAGGCTATACGGGCAATTTCGGCATCATCTTCGACGGCACCATCAAGCAGGTGCGCCGCGGCCGCGAGAGCCAGACGGATACGTACCTCGACATCACGGCGGCGGACGGCGACTCGGCCTATAACTTCGCGGTGGTGAACAAGACTCTGGCCGCCGGCTCGACATCGGCCGATCACGTGGCCGCGGCAGTCGCCGCCATGAATCCGTTCGGCGTGACGCAAGGATACGTTCCGACCTTGTCCACCAACCCATTGCCGCGCGGCAAGGTCATGTTCGGGATGGCCCGTGACTTCATGCGGTCGGTCTCGAAAACGAACCAGACGGTCTGGAGCATCCAGGACGGCAAGGCCATCATGGTGCCCGAGACGTCGTATATGCCCGGCGACATCCCGGAGATCACGTCCGAAACCGGCATGGTGGGACTGCCCGAGCAGACACAGAACGGCATCACGGTCAAGATGCTGCTGAACCCGAACGTGAAGATCAGTCAGCTCATCAAGATCAACAACGCCAGCGTCCAACGCTACGAGTACAGCCTGAACGTCGGGCAGCAGGCCCAGAACGAGCTAATACAGCATCAGGCGAAGCTTCAGGACGACGGCTTCTACTATGTGATGACCGCCGAACACTCCGGCGACACGCGAGGCAACGAATACTACACGGACGTGATCTGTCTGGCGGCCGATGCGACGGTGCTGCCCAAGCAATTCATCAATCGGGGCGAGGTGCCGCCGGAAAACGTGATCAAGAAATTCGGTTAGCGCATCGCTTTTTGATGGTCGGCGACGTTCTTGGTGAACTCGTCGCGCGACATTGCTGGCCTGACGAATAGTGCCGATCCATCAGGCTGAATTTTCGTCTCAGCGTAGTTGAGCAATGACTCCCTGCGCGAATCACCGGACTTTGTCACGATGACCACTTCGTCTTTCGTGGGGGTCACGAGCTTGCCCCAGCACGCCGGTGCCAGGCCGCGTCCGTATAACGACTCGGCAGCACGCATGTCTTTGGCGTGGCTCAGCGGCAGCGGGCACGGCGTGTCGCGATAGAGGATTGCGACCATGGCCGCACGAGGTGTCTTTTCATCGATCGGCGTTGCAAAGATGTAGGCCGTGCGACCCACCGTAGCTTGGTCGAACGACCGCATCTTGATTTCCGCATCTTCGGCATCCTGCTGGACCTTCCATGCAGGCTTTTGCGCTTCGCGCGCTGCCAGTTCGCGGTTGCTTCTAGTGAGCGCCTCAGCGTCGAAGGCGAACGCCTGTGTTGCGGTAGCCATCAGGATGGTTGCAACGAAAATTCTCATAGCGACACCATGGATAGACGAGAGAGAGTAGGTGACCCCGAGGTTGCGCTTCGGGAGGCTTTGGACGGGATGCGCGCGGGCCTCTGGACGGCACTTCCAGGAATCATCCAGTCGTTCGACGTTGACGCCATGACTTGCGAGGTGCAGCCCGGTATTAAGGTCAAGGTGCGCCAGCAAGACGGGACGATCGTCTCGGTGCCGCTGCCGCTTCTGGTGGACTGCCCGGTGCAGTTCCCATCTGGCGGGAATTGTAGTCTGACCTTCCCGGTTGCTCCAGAAGACGAGTGCCTGGTCGTCTTCGCCTCGCGGTGTATAGACGGCTGGTGGCAGTCTGGCGGCGTGCAGGAGCAGGCAGAGCTGCGAATGCACGACCTATCCGACGGCTTTGTGCTGCTGGGCTTCCGATCTCAGCCACGCGCACTGGTGGGGGTCAGCACCAGCACCACGCAGCTCAGGAACGACGCCGGCGACACCTACGTGGATCTGGATCCGGCCGGCAAGGTAGTGAAAGTCAAGGCGCCTGGCGGCATCACGTTGGACGCGCCGATGGTCACGATGACAGGTGCCATTGCTGTGCAGAACAGCGGCGGAGCCGTCACCGCATGCGCCATCACAGGCAACACAGCCTTTTCCGGTCAGGTGCGCGCGAACGGCAAGCGCATCGACGACAGCCATTCGCACAACGGCGTCCAGCCGGGAAGCGGCAATTCCGGCAACGTCAACTGAGGACTCCCATGCGGTACAGGAAGATGACGGCGGACGGGGATTACCAGTTCGGTGGGCAGCAGGCCGACTTCTACAAGGACTCCCCAGAGGCGGTCGGCCAGGCTGTGCTCACTCGCCTGCGCCTGCTGCGTGGGGAATGGTTCCTCGATAAGACCGAGGGGATGCCGTGGGCCACCGAGGTGCTGGGCAAGTACACCAACGGCACCTACGACGCAGCCATCCGCCAGCGCATTCTTGGCACGCAGGGTGTGCTGCAGATCACCGCCTATTCCAGCTCGGTCGACACCGAGAAGCGAAAGCTGACCGTGCGAGCAACGATCAGCACCATCTACGGCACTACCACCGTTGACGAGACTCTGTAATGGCGATCACCACCACCGCACCGACGATCGATGCCAACGGCATTACGGCGCCGACGTACGCCGAAGTGCTGGAGTATCTGAAGGATCAGTACCGCGCGATCTATGGACCAGACGTGTACCTCGAGGCGGATAGCCAGGACGGGCAGTTGCTTGCCGTGTTCGCGCGCGCGATCAGCGATTCCAATGCCGTGGCGATCGCGGTCTACCGCTCCTTCAGCCCGGGCACTGCACAGCAGGATGCGCTGTCGAGCAACGTCAAGATCAATGGCATTCAGCGTAAGGCGGCATCGTTCTCCACTGCTGACCTGCTGATCGTGGGGCAGGCTGGTACAACGATCTCCAACGGTGTGGCCAAGGATGCCAACAGCATCAAATGGTCGCTTCCGGCCTCGGTGACGATTCCACCCGCCGGCCAGATGACTGTCACAGCAACATGCCAGACGCTGGGGGCGGTAGCGGCGGCGGCCGGCACGATCACGCAGATCGGTACGCCGACGCTCGGGTGGCAGACCGTGACGAATCCTTCTGCAGCGGCTGCAGGTGCGCCAATCGAGTCGGACGCCGCGCTGCGGCAGCGCCAGACGGTTTCGACGGCTCTGCCGTCGCTCACTGTGCTCGACGGGATCATCGGGGCGGTGTCGAATATCTCAGGGGTCACGCGGCTGGCTGCATACGAGAACGACACCGACGCGACGGACGGCAATGGCATCCCCGCGCATTCGATTTCAATGGTTGTGGAAGGCGGAGACTCCGCGGCGATCGCACAGGCCATCGCCGCCAAGAAGACGCCTGGGGCCGGCACGTACGGCACCACTGCCATCGTGGTCCTCGACATCTACGGCCGGCCGATCACGATCCGGTTCTATCGTCCGTCGACTGCAAACGTGACTGTGGCGGTGACGATCAAGGCGCTGACGGGCTACACCTCGGCGGTCGGCGATGCCATCAAGCAGGCCATCTCCGACTACGTCAACGGTGTCGCGATTGGTGGCGGTCAATCCGGCAGCGTTGAGTGGGCGGATGCGATCACCGCGGCCAATGGCGTGGGCGGCGGCGTCGCCTTCAAGCTGACGGCACTGGCCCTCACTGGACCCGGCGGGGCAGGCGCGCCCGATGTGGCGCTGGCATTCAACCAGGTCGCCGCTTGCTCGCCGGCGGCCGTGACGCTGACGGTGACGTGACATGGCAGATGTCGCAACCTACACCGACCTGATCACCAGCGAGCACGACCAGCGGCCCGATTTCATGGCGGTGGTCGAGGCGCTGTCCCAGCCGATGGTCGACGTGCAGAACCTGCTAGGCAGCATGCCGGGGAAGTTCGACCTGGACGATGCCGTGGGTGCGCAACTCGACGACGTCGGGGCCTGGGCTGGGATCTCACGGAATATTCGAACGCCGCTGACCGGCGTCTATTTCTCGCTCGATACTGCGGGCCTCGGATTCGATCAAGGCTCGTGGAAGGGCCCGTTCGATCCCGACACCGGGCTGACCAGGCTGGATGACGAAACCTACCGGCTGGTGATCCGGGCCAAGATCGGCGCGAACCACTGGGACGGGACGCTCGAATCGTCGAAGGCAATCCTGGATTCCATCTTCGGCGGCGGCACGTTCGTCTTCATCCAGGACAACCAGGACATGTCGATGACCATCGGCGTGTCCGGCCAGATTCCATCGGCCGTCTTCCTCGCGCTTCTGTCGGGCGGCTACATCCCGCTCAAGCCTGAGGGCGTGCGCATCAGCGTCGTCATCGTGACTTCGGTCGACGGCGCGCCGATCTTCGGATTCGACATGGACAACAACCTCGTGGGCGGCTTTGACGAAGGCGCCTGGGGCACCCCTCTGTAAGGACGATCAATGGCAACGAACGATTTTCTGGTGTTCGGCGGCGGCGCTGGCGCCAACGTCATCACGCAGGTCACCTATTCTGGCTTGGCCGCGCGCACCGCGGGCTTCTCGTCGGGTGTGGCGCAATCCGCGCAGCTCAACAAGGTCTGGCGACAGTCGAGCGTCATGTCCGCGGTGCTGGCGCAGTTCATCTCTGATATTACCGGACAGGATTGCCTGGATGACGGCACAACGACAACGCTGCTGACGAATTTGAAGGCGGCAGTGAGCGCTCAGGCGCCCTGCATTGTTGGTGCAACCCGCAATGCTCGGATGTCTGTGGTAGCTGCTTCGTCCACCGCGACATTTGCGGCAGATGAGATTGCGCTGGAGGACACGCTGGGAGGGCGGACATATCGTCTTTCTAACTTCAGTAAGGTGGTCAACCTTGCGGCTACCGGTGCTGGCGGCATGGACACTGGCAGCGCGCCGACTAGCGGATTTGTTGCGCTGTATGCGATCTATAACCCGGTCACCGGGGCAAGCGCACTATTGGCGAGAAATGCAACAAGTGCCGCGCAACCCGAGGTATATGGCGGGGCGAACATGCCCGCCGGATACACGGCGTCGGCACTTATAAGCGTCTGGCCGACCACATCAGGTGGGCAGTTCATTATTGGGGTACAGCAAGAACGCCGTGTTTCGTTTGGATTCACTACGGTGTTGTCTACCAGCGTCCAGCAGGCGTCTGCAACCGCTTTGAGCATCGCGGCTGCGGCGCCAGCGAATGCCAAAGCGGTCAAGGGGTACTGCGTAATCACTTCCTCGGCTTCCACGGCGAACTTGTTCTTTACCGTGAGTGGATCGGGTGCAGCGCCTGGTCTTGGGGGTATGCAAGGGTCTATCACCACGAGCGCAGTGAGCGCGGGTCTCAGCAGCCCGTTCAATGACGTCCCCATCGTGACGGCACAAACTGTGTACTACACGGCTACTTCGTCGGCGGGCACCATGGGATTTTCGATGGTTCTTTCTGGCTATGTTTTCTGAGGGATGGATGATGAATTCCGTAACAGTTCAGTTTTCCGACGCGACGGAGTCGGAAGTGGTTGCAGTCTTTGCGAGTCCACAAGATGGGGGTTCTTATGCCCACATGGGTGAGGTGGATACTAGCGATCCACGCCTGGAGACATTCTTGGCGCAGCTTCCCCCATCGGTGGCGCCGATCTTTCGAGAATAGAGGTTTCGGGTAATATGTCGCGAGAGACACAATTTGATAACAATGCGATACATTCCCCAAAATGCTCAAGTCATTTTTTCGTCGATTGTCGGCCTTTGCCACCCGTGATGTAACGCACGAACTCGTTCAACTCCGATCCGATATCAAAGGCCTTACAGAGGCATTCCAAGGCGTTGTGAAAGCTGGTCAAGCGGAGGACGAGAGGTGGAACGAGTACCTAAAAACTATTGCCGGCGCGACGGATCAAACGAGGCACCTTGCCATCACGCAACTGAAGGTGACAAAGCTGGCGTCGCTCGGCGCTGATCCGGTTGTTTCTTTCTTTCACAATGGGACGATCCCCATCCGCTTTTTCGTTCCGAAGGCGGCGACGGATTACATCCAGGGATATCATCTTTTCCATGAGTCATTTTGGGATGTCGCACATCTCCAGCGCACCGACAGTTTTGTGAAGGGGAAGGCTGTACTGGATATTGGTGCGAACGTAGGTAACCACCTGGTCTACTGGGCTCGCGTGGCCGGCGCAAAAAGCATTACTGCGTTCGAGCCAATCCCTGAACTCTTCGAGATACTCCAGCGTAATATCTCGCTCAACGGCGTGCACAATGCCGAAGCTCTCAACGTAGCATTGGGCCGGGAAGAGTCATTCGGATCGGCAGTTTCCAGTGGTGACAATCGTATGCAGAGCGAAGTGCATGCGACCGCCGTCGAGGCGGCCGGCAGCATAAAAATCGTAGCGCTTGATGAACTGGAAATCGCGGAGGCTGACTTCGCAAAGATTGACGTCGAAGGACATACTCTGGATCTCTTGCACGGCGCAACGAAGACTTTGAGGCGACTACGACCGGCAATTTTCGTGGAGCTCTTCGAGCATGAGCGAAAGGCTTGTCATGAGATTCTGACTGGTATCGGATACGAGATGCGTCGAGCGGCGGCAGATAGCAACTACCTCTATGTGCACCCGTCACGACCGTTCGACGGCGAACTCGGCTTCCTGTAGAGAGAAACGCCAACAGCCAATTGGGCCACCTTCGGGTGGCTTTTTTCATGCCCGCCGCGCGCGGGCATTTTCATTTCCGGGGATTTCATGTCCGACAACACGACGCCTGGCGCAGCCAGGAAGCCGCGCTGGATCGACACCACCATCAACGTGCAGACGCTCGTCGGCAGCTTCGTCGGTGGCGCTGTGGCGCTGACGATCGCGTACTACGGCGTAGTCGAGCGGGTCACGAAGCTCGAGCAGAAGGACGGAGAGCAGGAGCGCCATCTGACAAGGATGGAGTCCGACTTGCGCCAGCAGCGGGACGAGACGAACCAGCAGATTCGCTCGATCAGTGCAGACGTGAAAGAGCAGTTGAGTGGCGTCAGCAACGACGTCAAGGAAATCCGGCGGTACCTAATGGACAACGCGGCCGGCGCGCGGCCCGATATTCGGAGATGGTCGAAATGAATCTGAGACTCAGCATGGCTGACAACTGGAAGCAGCTCCACAAGCGAGGCACGGTTATCCTCGCCAGCGTCTGTGCCGCGGTGACAGCGTTCGGACCGACGCTCGTGGACACCTGGAACCTGATGCCGCAGGACCTGAAGGCGGCATTGCCGGAAGGCACCGCCCGCTGGGTGTCGACCGCGGCGTTCGTGCTGCTGATCGTGGTGCGCTACACCGCGCTGCGTCCACGCGAAGAAAAGGGCGATGCCGATGCAACTCAATGAGATCCTTCGCAGCGCCATCATTCCTGCGTTTGGCATCTTGCCGGCAGCTATGGACAGCCAGCAAGCACGCGTTGAGCTGCTGACCATCGGCCTACAGGAGAGCGGCTTCCAGCATCGCAAGCAGATGGGCAACGGCCCGGCGCGAGGCTTCTGGCAATTCGAACAGGGCACGCGGAAATCGCGTGGCGGCGTCTGGGGTGTCTATCTCCACGATGCCAGCCGCTTCTGGCTGGAAAGGCTCTGCGCGTCTCGGGGCGTCCAGTTCCTGCCGGAGAGTATCTGGCGCGCGCTGGAGACCGACGACGTGCTGGCGGCCGGCGTCGCCAGGTTGATGCTTTTCACCGACCCCAAGCGGCTTCCAGCCGTGGAGGACGTAGATGGCGCCTGGGGGCTGTACTTGCGCACTTGGCGCCCGGGAAAGCCGAAGCCGGACACCTGGCCAGGTTTCCATACCCAAGCTCGATTCGAGGTGACGGCATGACCGCGCTGCTCGCAATCCTCGCCAAGATCTGGCCGTTCCTGCTGGCGGCCGGCGGCGTCATCTTCGGCATGTTCCGGCACCAGCAGGCTGCCAAGGCAGAGGCGCAGGCCAAACAGCGCGAGGCCGAGGCTGATGCACAGGTCGCCCAGGCCGATGTCGTACAGGCTAAGGCCAACCAAGACGCCACGCGCGCTGGCGCCGACAACGCAAAGGTGAGACGAGATGAAGACGCTGCTGTTGCTGGCGAGCCTGACGCTGACCGCGTGCTGCACGACGAATGGGGCAGGTAAGACGCCCGAGCCGCAGGTGGTGGTGCAGACACGCGTGGTAGACACGGCGTGCGACTGGACGCATCCGATCTACGTGGACAAGGCCGATGTGCTGACCAATGACACAGCCAAGGCGATCCTGGCTCACAATCGGGCCGGGGCGAAGGTGTGCGGGTGGAAACCGAGGGGGAAATAACAATACTGGCTATTTCTCTTTTTCCCTTAGATCCTGGTACTGCTTCATCTTCGGAGTTGGTGTAAAGGCATCCGCTTTGTACTCTTTCCACATTGGGCCGTTGCTTGTTTCCCAGCGAACCCGGACAGTGGTTGCCTGTTGGTCGCTGCAACCTTTCAGCTGGATCTGGCCGGCGCTGCTCACAATTCGCGCCGGTTTGCCCGCGACGAGTCGTTCTCCACGTGGCCCGATAGCGGCGACCTTTGCGCCGGCCGGCGCCGGATACCCGAGGTTACACACGCCGCTCAATAGTTCAAGGACTGAGCCTTCTGGTTCGGGTTTCGTGTGCGTTACATCAACCTCTGACAGTAGTTTCCCGGATTTCGTTGGGGCCGGTGTCCACACAACCCCAGAGTCTTCAGCGAGCGCCGACGATGTACAGGCAAATGCGATGAAGAGAGTGCAAATTTCTTTCATGGTTGTTCCTCGTCGCTCATAGATCGTTTAACGCGCGGCGGTACTGGCGCCGCCTCGGCCAGCATCCCATCAGACGGATAAAGCCGCAGGAATGTCCGAGCCACTTCCGGATCGCGGCAACCTAGCCAGTCGTCCCACTCTTCGCGCGGCAGAATCACCACGCCGCGCTTCTCATCTCCGGGCTTGTGGAATCGGCGCATCAACGGGTGACTATCCGCGTTGAGAGTCGGCATGGTGAACGACACAGCGCCATCCGGCCACGTGCGCCACAATCCCGCGATCGCAAACGGCTCCCCGTCCGGCAGACCAATCCTCCACCGCACGGCCTTGCCCGTCTCCCAGTTCGGCTCATAGAAGCCAGTGGCTGGGATCAGGCCGAACTGGGCCGCCTTCCAGTGCTTAGCGAACGAGCTGAGCTTCCCGATCGTTTCCGTCCGCGCGTTAGCCGTGGGGTAGTACCGGACGCCAGGCGGTATCTTTGCCTTGGGGACCATGCTGAACGAGCCCAGCACCGCTTCGCGCGATCCATCTGCCGCGGCGCGGATGATCGGGGCAGGATAGTCTGGCCAGGCCTCGGCCTTCCATTCGCCGGCGGGCGGCTCGACGCCGAAGACATCGCGCAACACCTGGCGCTGGACGGGGGCATAGTTCACGCACATTGAAAGTCTCCTGCCTCTTGGGGGCGCAATGGCATTGTTGAGCGGGCCCTCCGCTACAGCTCTACTGACGGAGGTTGGGCTTCTATGGTGAATTGTTTCCCGGTCCCGGTGGTGATCCGCACCTCCATCTGACTAATTTGTGCTGCGATGGTAAAGGCCATGGGGAGTGGGAGCGTAGCGGTGGCGCGTGCCTCAATGATGTAAGGCGCGCTAATTAGCTGGGACTGCTCGCGCCCTTCAGAAAAGAAGGATGCCGCTTTCACAATTTGGATGGGAAACGGGCTCAGGTTTCTCGCGTGGCACTCCGCTCCATCAATTTCGAGTGTTAAGCGTTCCCGTCTATCTAGGCGGGCGATGTACCAGTTGTAGCAGCTTATGGCTGTGCCGATTGCTCCAAGAATCAGACCACCCCACGCGACGACTGCACTATCTGCCATGCTGTCTCCAGAAATGGATTCAGGAGGATTACAGCACTTTCGGAGGGGCCCTGCGAATCTTTTCCGGCACTCGGTAGTGCTTGTCCTCGGCTTCTTCCCAAGTCAGAGATTCGAAGGTCTTTTGTCAGGCGACCGCAAGTCCAGCAAGGAAGTAGCCTGCTGATACTGTTCAGATATACAGTGCCATCCATGTCCGCCGGCTACTTCGAACCACCAGACGAGCCCATGCCACCCTACGTGGTGGAGGAGGGTACAGCGTGCCGTACGTGCTCGCGGCTCAAGATCGAGGTGCTTCAGGAGTGCCCCCATCCGCGCCTGTACCTCTACTGTGATTTCGAGGACCGCAAGTACATACCGAGGCGGTCGTGCGAGTTCTATGTGCGGGAGCCGGGGACGGACTGAACAAAATTCGCGCCGAGAGCACCGGACTAGTATTTCGGTGTCCTCAATAGCACTTTTCTTGCGGGGAATCTGGCGCCTGAATAGGACAATCCAGCTTTAATAGGACAGAAGCGCTTTGCTTAGAACCCGCAAAGCCTTACAGAATAAGGTGGCGGAGAGAAGGGGATTCGAACCCCTGATGGGCTATTAACCCATACACGCTTTCCAGGCGTGCGACTTAAACCACTCATCCATCTCTCCGGGAAGTCCGCGATTATAGCAGAGCCGCTCCGGCTGTCCAGCGTCGCGCATGTGCAACGTCTTACTCGCTGGCTCGCCCTCCTTTTCCGAACCTCAGGGACTTTGGCAGCAGGCACAGCATGATCGCCAGGAAGAAGAGCGTCGATGGCACGCCTTTCCCTTGCCAGCCGGAGAGCGAGTGAAACCAGTAGACGAGGACGGCCAGGCCGACGAGGTAGCGGAATCTGACAACAAGGTTGCCTAGCGGGGGACAGATTCGGCCGATGAGCCAGACGCAGCCGTAGGCGGCAGCGTAGTAGCCCAGCATGATGAGGAGAGCGCCCATGAGGTGACGGATAACGGATGCGGCACAAGACCCCTCATCTATCGGGCTGTGCCGGCGATTGCTTCACCCCTCGGACGAGTGGGCACTGGCTGGACGATGCCAGTCACTCCCGCGCCTGCGTTACCCGATTCCGCCCGCCTCGCTTGGCTTCATACAACGCCTCGTCCGCGCGGCCGTAAGCGTGCTCGAACGGGCGGCCCTGCGGTGACCAGCTCACGCCGAAGCTGGCGGTGACCTCGCGGTTGACGGGGGCAGGGAAGCGATGTCCGGCGATGGCCAGACGCATCTGGTCGGCCAACGTGGCGGCGGCGTCGATCGTGAAGTCGGGCAGCAGCGCTGCGAACTCTTCGCCGCCCATGCGTCCGATCACGCCTTCCATGCGGACCGTGTCCTTCAGGCAGGCCGTGACGCCGCAGATCACCGCATCGCCCACGGGGTGGCCGAAGTCATCGTTCAGGCGCTTGAAGTGGTCGATGTCGATCACGATCAGCGCCAGGCTGCCGCGCGCCAGCGCTGCTGTGGCGCGGTCGATGACGGCGCCGCGGTTGAGCGCGCCGGTCAGTGTGTCGTGCGTGGCGCGGTATTCGAGTTCCTGGGCCAGTTCCTGCAACCGGTGGTTGAGCCGGTTCATTTCCAGCTCTTCGCGGTCGCTGCGCCGGATCAGGCGGCGCGTCTCGCGCATCAGCCGCTCGTAGTAGCTGATGAGCTGGCCAAGGGTGTGACGATAGGCTTCCTCGCCCGCGTCGACATCGCAGAACACGGACCTGGCGTGGGCCAGAACGCTGTTCTCCGATTCGAACAGATCGGGTTCGGGCATGGTGGCGACGGTAGCGAGAGGGGGATTCAACTGCTGGTCGTCACTTCGTCGATGAAGTCGATGGCGGGGAAATCGGCGTGCAGTTCCTGGCCGAACTCGAGGATGGTGTCGTCGTCCTCGTCGTGGAACCAGTGCAGGCGGATCGCGTTGCCACGTTCGGCGGCCTCGTTCAGCGCGTCGAACATGCTGAACAGCATCTTGGTGCTGGAGCTGTTGAAGTACGTCAGCGCGACGTTGACCGTGACGGACGCGCCATCGCAATCGGACAGGTACTTGCGCAGGCGCGTGACGGCTTCGCCGTAGAACACGGCGGCATTTTCGGGGTAGGACTCACCCTTGAGCGAAAGAACGTGCCGCGTGAAGTCGAAGCTCACTTCGGGCGAGCTTGGCGTGGCGGCGATGAACAGGTTTTCCATGGCGGGCTCTTTCCGATGGGCTCAGATGGTGGCGACGAGCTGGAACATCGTCGAGACCGGATCGGAGTCGATCGGCTGAAAGTTGTACTCCAGAGGGGCGCTGGCATCGCGCGCCATTGTCAGGATGCCGAGACCGGCGCCTTTGCTGCCCTCCGGCACCTCGGCCCGCAGGGTTTCCTTGTAGGCGCGCTTGATCTCGTCGAGCGTCATGGTGCGCACGCGCTCCAGCGTGCCGCGCAGTTGCGCCACGCGCGCGGTGGACACCGGGTTCGAGCACATCAGGCGGTAGTGCTCGTCGACCATGCTGATGCAGACGGAACCGTGGCGCAGATGACCGTCGGCTTGCGATGGCGATGTCAGCGAATCGGACGAGTAGTGCACGATGTTCTGCGCCATCTCCACGAACGACGAGAAGAGCTTGCGGCGCGTGGCGCCGTCCACGCCGCTGACGGAAAGCTGCAGGCGCACCGCGTCGGACATCGCGGCGATGATGTTCTGCGAAAAATAGCCGACGTAGTAGAAGATCACGTTGCGTTCCCGAGCCATCGCGAAGAAGGGCTCATATTCATTGTCAATCGATTGTGCGGCGGTCATGTGTTGGCGAATGGGCGCGGTGCGGCCGGATGGCGTCACGGCGCGCGGAAACAGAAGAAAGTCAGGTCGTCGCGTCGGCGCTGCGTGCCTTGCCAGTCCCGGTGGGCATCCTGCACGGCCTGGCTGATCTGCGTCGCTGATGCGGCGCGATTGGCGCAGATCGCCTCGCGCATCCGGCGCTTGCCGAAGGCGATTTCCTTCGGGCCGCCGATCTGATCGATCAGGCCATCGGTGGTGACGAACACCAGCGTGCCGGACGTGGTCGGAACGGCGTTGTTCTGCCACGTGAATGCCATATCGGTATCGACGTAGCCGACACCCATGCGCGCGCCGTTGACCATCTCGCCTTCGGCGTCGGCGGGTTGCAGCACGAACAGCGATGACTTGGCGCCGGCGAAGGTCAGTTGGCGCGTGGCGTTGTCGAACCAGAAGAAGGCCGCGTCCATGCCGTCGTCGGATTCCGACGCGCTCGGTGATTCACGCGGCTCGCGGTCGTTCTGGCCGAGCATCTGCTTGATGCCGCGATTTACGGCCATCAGCAGCGCGCCGGGGTCACGCGGGCCGATCTGCTCGATGGCCTGCGTGAGTAGCGACGAGGCGATCAGCGTCATGAATGCGCCTGGCACGCCGTGGCCGGTGCAGTCGGCCAGCGCGGCGAACCAGCCGTCCTCGAAGGCGGCAAAGTGGTAGAAGTCGCCGCCGACCACGTCACGCGGTTCCCATACCAGTGCGGCGTCGGGCAGCGTGGCGCCCAGCATCTCGCGCGAGGCACGCAGCATCGCGCGCTGGATCGTGCTCGCATAGTCGATGCTGTGCATGATCTGGCGATTTCGCTCGGCTTGCATGTCCGCCACCACGCGCATCAGTTGCAGACCTTGCCCCAGGCCGATGTACTGGTCGTCGCGCGCGATGATGAAGCCGTCGGCCAGCGCCTTTTCACCGTATTCCACGGTTCGGAACGTCAGTGCGTCAATGCTCATGGCCGCGTCGACGATCAGCGGCTCCTTGTCCATGAACGCGATGCAGCTTTTGCGGTTGTAGAGCTCGCGATGATAGGGCTTGCTCATCTGCGACAGAAAGATCGACCGATTGATCAGGCCGATCGGCTTGCCTTGCTCGGTGACGGGCAGGCAGGCCAGGTCGCGATGGGCGGCAAAGACCTCCAGCACATCCTGGTTCGTCTGGTCGGTGGTGACAGACGGGGTCGGCATGGCCAGGTCTTCGGCGCATGGCTGTCGGAAGCGCGGACGGGCAGCGGAAGGGTCGACCAGTACGCCAGACATGACGGGAGGGACACTGTGTGGAAAGTGGCCCAGAGTCTAGGCAGGCGATATGACGAATCCGTGACACTTTGGCCCCGAAGGCCAATGTTGCTTCCCTACTGGCGGGGGATGGTGGGCGTAGCGCTTTGGGGGAGGGGGGCGACCGTCAGCCGCCACCGCTCGGGCCGACGGCAACCGACGGCTCCGCGTCGGCCAATGCCGAGCACCCCATCACCCGGGCCAGCAGAGGCCAGCGTTGCGCGGCGGCCACTGTTTCCACTTCAATTTGCTGGTCGAAGTACTGCTGCGCGTCGAAGCCGTCCACATGCTGGGCCAGCATGTCGATGTCGCTGTAGGCCGTGGCCGCCTTGCGGGACCCGATGGGTTTGCTCATTGCTGCTCCACCCAGACGCCGTCCGGTGTGTGAATCACATAGCCGTTGGTTCGTTTCATCGTCAGCGTCGCTTCGTTCTCGCCGACCATCTGGGTCTGCGGAAGATCCTCGACGTAGTGCGCCAGATCGGGCGCCCCCTGGCGGAACGGGCTGTCGGCCACGAGATTGAACACCAATTGTGACAATCCGAAGAAACTCGTCGGCGCGTCGATGGTTACCGGCTGCGGCGTTGCCGTGGTGGGCAGGCCGACCAGTTTGACGCCCACGGGCACGTGGATGATGTTGGGAGTGGGAATCTCGCGCAGCCCCGAGATCTGGTTCTTGTCGCCGCGTAGCGCCGCGCCATGCTCGGGCACGAAGATCACCACGGCCTTGCGGCCGGACTTGCTGATGGTGTCGATGATCCGGTCGACATCGTCGAGCAACGTCTTCAGGCGCAGCGGGTAGGACTCGATGCTGGTCAGGCGCTTGTCGGGCAGGCGATTGCCGTCGTGCAGCGTGACCGTGTTGTAGTAGAGCGCCACGGGGCCTTTGTCCTGCGCCAGGTGCTGCTTGTACCAGTGGTCAAAGGTATTGAAGTCGTCCAGGATCGGCGAGTCGTCGAAGGCGCGCATGGCCACCGGCACGCCGTCGGTCGATTCCATCTTCACGCCCTGAATGCCGATCTCGGTCTCCACGTAGTTGCGGAAGTTGTCGAAGCGGCCATCGTGGTTCATCAGGATGCGCGGCGTGAAGCCGGCCTGGGCCAGATCGGCGAACAGGTGGCATTCGGCGGGCGCGGGGTCGTACAGATCCTTGTGCGGCTGCTGGCCGCATGACGCGCGCAACAGGCGGATGGCGGCCGGACCGCTATAGCTGGCGGCGGAACTGAAGTTCTTGAACAGGTAGTCGAAGCGCGACAGCAGTGGGTGATTGAGGCTCTTGGCCGCGTCAAGGTCATCCCACGACAGCGAGCAGATGTGCAGCACGATGATGTCGAACTGCGCGTCAGGCGTTGCGGTGAGCGGCGAGAAGGTGGCGGTGCGCTGGGCTTCCTGCTGGCGGAACGCGGCCAGGATGGCGTCGTAGTTGTTGGTGGCGTTGATATCCGCGCGCGGCGATCCGTCGGATTGCGCTGTTGCTTGCTGAGCCTTCGCGCCCGGCAGCGTGATACCCGTGCCATACCAGATCGGCATGGCGATCAAGGCAAGCAGGACGAACGTAGTGGTGCGAATCCATCGGTTGATCAGCAGGTATACCAGGACCACCAGCACCACGGCCACCACCATCTCCACCGGCACGAAGCGCTGGAATAGCTCCACCAGGTATCCGGGCGTGAAGGTGCGGATGTTGGAAAACTCCGTGAGCAGGCGCGCGAACGGCGGCAGCGTGGATTCCCGCCACGCCAGCGCCGCGCCGGCGCCGATGGCGATGACCTGCCGCAGCACCCGCAGAATGCGCGACTCGAGCGGTATCACCAGCAGCAGGGCGAAGACCAGGTTCAGCAGCCATATCGGTTGCATCTGCCCGGTATGGAACAGGTAGATCTTGGCGAGGAAGTAGAGGTTCCAGAGTCCCATGGGGTCTCGCTTAGGGGTTCGGGGCGGTCAGGGCAGACGTGAGCGGCGTCGCGCGGTCACCAGCTCGACGGCATCGACGAAGGCGTCGTAGAGCCGCAGCAGGCCCTGATAGCCCATTTCAACGACTTCCTTGAAGCTGCGCAGCGGGGCATCGACGCGCTCGTCGTCGAGCCAGTCGATCCATGCGTCGGCGCGGCCGAACGTGCACTGGATCAGCTGCGCTTCGCGCTCGACGCTCAGATCGTCCATGCGCACCCCAAGGTGGCGATTGATATTGCGGGTGACCACGGCGGGGAAGTGATAGGTTCGCGATCCGCGCGACAGACATACGCCCACCGGCGCGCCCTCGACCAGTGGCACGTCGATTGGCAGCACCATGCCCAGGCCACCCATCGAATAGTTCTCGGTCTTGCACGCGATCGTGCGGCCATCGGGCAGCAGCAGAGTGGCCGGCACGCGCATCGGGATACGGTGCGACACGCGTACCTGCCGCGCCTCGCGGGCCACGCCAACGGCAGCGCCGAGCATGATGAGGTTGAACGTGGCCCATCCCATGTTCATCAGCACGGTGGCCGGCTCTTCGGTGCCCCAGAACAGCAGGCGGAGCACGCCGAATACAAGGCCGGCCACGTTCAGCGCCAGCAGTACCAGATAGGGCTTGGAGATAGTCCAGTCCAGATAGTCGTCGGCAATCTGCCCGCCCTTGGCTGTTACGTTGAATTTGCCGGCGCGCGGATTGATGAAGGCCACCGTGGTGGGCAGCACGATGTACCACGCCAGCACGGACTCGTAGACTTCCGCCCAGAACGAATGTCGGTAGCGACCCTGAAGTCGCGAGTTGGTGACGTTGGCGATCAGCAGGTATGGCAACACGTAGGCCATGATCATCAGCGCCGACGTATTGATCACGTGCAGCCCGAAGTACAGATACGCGATCGGCATGGTCAGGAAGATCAGCCGTGGAATGCCGTAGAAGAAGTGCAGCATCGCATTGCTGTAGCACAGGCGCTGGAACAACGTCAGGCCCTTGCCAAGCAGCGGATTGTCCAGACGGAAGATCTGCGCCATGCCGCGTGCCCACCGGATGCGCTGGCCGATATGGCTGGACAGGCTTTCGGTGGCCAGCCCGGCGGCCTGCACGGTACGCAGGTATGCGCTGTTGTAGCCACGGCGGTGCAGTTTCAGTGCAGTGTGCGAGTCCTCGGTGACGGTCTCTACCGCGATGCCACCGATCTCGAGCAGCGGCGCGCGCTTGATTACTGCGCAGGAGCCGCAGAAGAACGTGGCGTTCCAGAGGTCATTGCCGTCCTGGATCAGGCCGTAGAAAAGGCTGCCTTCGTTCGGCACGCGGCGGAAGGTGTCGAAATTGCGTTCGAACGGATCGGGCGAGAAGAAGTGGTGGGGCGTCTGCACCAGCGCGCACTTCGGATCGTCCAGGAACTCGCCCATGGTCATCTGCAGGAACGAGCGCGTGGGGATATGGTCGCAGTCGAAAATCGCGATGTAGTCCCCGCTGGTGCGCGGCAGCGCCTGATTGATATTGCCGGCCTTGGCATGGCGATTGTTGTCGCGCGTGATGTAGCCCACGCCCGCCGCTTCGGCGAACTCGCGCATCGCCGGCCGGCGGCCGTCGTCGAGGATATAGACGCGCAGCTTGTCGGCGGGCCAGTCCATGCTGCGCGCCGCGTACACCGTCGGCTGGACCACGGCGAGTGATTCGTTGTACGTCGGGATAAAGACATCGACGGTCGGCCATAGAGACGAGTCAGCCGGCAGCGGCTTTGGCTTGCGGTGCAGCGGCCAGGCGGTCTGCAGGTAGCTCAGCGCGAGCACCAGCCACGTGTAGCACTCGGCTGCGTAGAGCAGGTAACCGATCACGGCCTCGGTCGTGGTGGCGAACTGCAGCGTTTGTGTGGAGCGCCACCAGATATAGCGCACGGCCATCAGCATGGAGACGGCGATCATCGTGATCGTGGCCAGCCGCCCAGGAATGCGCCGCACGACGATCAGTATGGCCCAGACCACGGCGAACATCAGCATCTGGCTCGCGAACGTCAGCGGCGTGGTGCCGATGACGACGGTGGCGATGGCTGCGATGATCATGGAGATCGGCAGGACAAATGGAATACGCCCGACCTGCGCGGCAAGTGACTCGAGCGAATAGGCCACTCGATTCCAGTCCGGTCGAGGCAGGATCGACAAGAATTGGTGGTGCAGTCGCGATGTCGTATTCCAGACGGGCTCGAGTACCCGATCGAGCCAGCGGCGCAGCCAGTTGTCGCGCTCCGGCTCGGCCATCGAACGCTGCTTGCGCGGATCGGCAGCCAGTCGATGTCGAGGTTTTGGGGGGCGGATGAACAGGCGCCACAGCCACGCGCCCGTGCTTTGGCGCTTGCCGATGCCGAGCCGGGTCATGGCGCGTTTGTGAACCTGCGCGGCCCATTCCGCCGGGATGTCGCGCTTGCCCGGCCGAGGCGGGCGAAAGAACAGGCGGAGCAGCCAGTTGCCGGCATTCGCGGTGCGCGCCACGCCGAGCGCCCGCGCCACGCGGTCGCGGGCGCCCGAGAACAGTTCGCTTAGCGAGAAGCCGCGCGCGCTCATTGCCGGGACTCCTGTGTGGCGGCTTCGAGCCATGCCGACAACCACGACGCCAGGCCATTCATGTCATGCGCGGCCTGCGAGTGTGGCGTGCTGCGGCAGAAACTCTCGCTGCGGGCCAGCGCCTCGGCCACGCTGCTGTCGTCATGCACGTGATAGGGCAGCATGGCCTGTCCGAGCATGGCCTGCAACAGCGCGACGATATCGACATGAAGTTGCCGCGCAGGCTGCAGCCGCGTAGCCACATAGCGGGCGGTTTTGCCTTGCGCGGTCAGCGCGTCGGCCAGTCGGCGCAGCGTCAGGCAGGTCTCCGGTTGCGCCGGGGCCAGCACGAGCACGAGATCGGCCGCTGCGATGGCCTGATCCGCGAGTGGGGATGGCCAACGTGCGCAGTCGATCAACGTTACACCACGCGGTGGCAGATCCACCTGCGCCAGCAGCCGGCCGAGCCAGTCCGGCGCGGCGTTTGCCAGCGCGGCAGGGGCGCCGCCGCTGCCCCATGGCACGAACAGCACGTCATCATCGCTGCGTTGTCCGGCGCGTGCCCACGCGCCAGGGGTCGGTGCGTCGAGATAGGCACCGAGGCCATCCTCGGGAATTTCTCTCATCCCGAAGTGAAAGCCGAGCACGTTGGCGGGATCGCATTCCAGCGCCAACGCCGGGTGCTTGCGCTGGGCCAGCAGCGAGGCCAGTTCCGCCGTCAGCGTGCTGCGGCCAGCGCCGCCCGTGGTGGAGACGATGGCCACGGTATTCATGACTGTTCTCCATCGCCGATACGGCGCTTGCCACGTATCACCAGGGCGTCGAGTTGCGGTGGTAGTCGCACGCTGCGACGGGGCCGTGGCGCGGTCCAGCGCGGCAGCCAGCGCAACAGATCAAAGCGCCACGTCAGCCACGCAAGCGGCGCCGCCAGAATCAGTCCCCAGACGAAGTAGCCGAGAAAGATGGGCATGGGTCAGCGTAGTGGTTTGAGCGGCACGGGGTGGTGGCGCGGCAGGGCGCGTGGGCCACCGCCGCCTTGTGCCCGGCGAGGCGCGATCAACGGCAAGGTCTGCGCCGGGGCCGGTGTCGTTGGGGATGCCTCCGTTGGTGCATCCGACGGTTCCGTGTGGCTCGATGGTTCCTGGGCCAGCCAGCGCGTGTAGTCGGGAGGCGGATAGGCCTGAATATCGGCCTCCAGTTCGCTCAGCGTCGCGGCGATCGATTCGTTGTCGCCGCTGCGCAGATCGCCCTGGAACATATCGCCCATCGGACGCTGGAACACGCGCGCGCATACCGCGTCGACATCGTCCAGCCGGCAGGCGAAGAAAAACGCGTACACGCTATCACTGCCCGCGGTGCAGAGGTCGCCGGCGCGGTTCATATGGCAGGCGCGCAGCGCGTCGATATGCGCCACTTCGGGCAGTAGCGGCAGTTGCAGCAGTACGTGTGGCAGCCGGATCAAGCGGCTGCGGTCCATCGCATCGCGCACCAGAGAAAGGAACGTGTCGGGCGTCACGTAGCCGGTGGCCGAGGTCGTCAGCACGGCCGATAGGGCGCTGTGATAGTCAGCGAGGATCGGCCGCGAGAAGACCTGACCTTGCAACGCGTCGATCATCGCCTGCATTCGCGCGAACGGCGTGCGTTGCGCCACCACGGCATTGGCACCGAGGTTGAGCATCAGCAGCTCATAGTGCTGGCGCATGGCCTCGCGGTCTTCGCGGATCACGATCTTGAGCGCGCGGCCCGCGCTACGCCGCAGGCGGTGCACCTGGCTGGCCAGCAGTTCCAGGTCGCGGCTGCCCGAATAGCGCAGGATCACGGTCGCGGCCACGGACTGGCTGGCCGTGGCGACGGCGGCTTCGTTGCTGTCAACGATGCGCCAGTTCTCGGGAATGAAGCGCTCGCGCAGCACCGCATCGCGGCTGACGATCACGCGGTCTTCGTCGGGCGCCAGCATTCCCGCTTCCTCAATCTGGTCGCTGTAGGTGTCGGACGCCACCATCAGCCGTTGCTCGTGCGGCGCGAAGCGCAGCCGCAAAACTTCGCCAGCGACCACCGACTGCTTGTCGCGCCAGAACGCGACTTCCCAGGTGTACTGCCCCTGCTGCTGGGAAAGTTGCGCCGCACCGGCAAAACGGCCGTGGAAGGCCTGCAAGTCGGGCGGCGATTGTCCCGGCGCCAGCGGAGGCGGCGCGACCACGAGCAGCACGCCACAGCGTTCTTTCGCGCACCAATCGTGCAGGCGAACGCCTTGGCTCGCCAGGGCGACCGCATCCTGCCAGCTGAAAAATGCTTCGGCGCCTTCGATCAGGAGCATCGTGCCCCGCGCGCCGCATTGGTCGACGAGTGCCTGAAGCGCGTCGATCAAGGCATCGATGCCGTCGCGGCCGGGTTGGGCACGCAAGGCACAGAGATTGGCACGCGAATGCAGCGCGCGATTGACGTCGATATCGAGACCATGCTCGCGGAGCGCCTTGGCGATTTCGCCGGCATCACGCGCCGAGAGCACACTGGCGGGTCCGCGCAGCGCGCCGGCGGCGGTTTGCCAGAAGAAAGCATCGCGTGCGGGCGAGGGCTGCGCGTACACCACGTGTGCGCGGCCGCTGGCCAGCGTGCCGAGCGCCGGCGCCAGCCCTTCGATCGCGAGCAGCGTGCGCGCCTGCAGCCGCGCCAGCAGCGGCTTGCGGGAGGGGCGGGGGGCAGAGTGTTCGACGTCGTTCATGACAGAACCCGATAGCTCAGTATGTCGCTCAGTAAGTCGCTCAGTAAGTCGCTCAGTAAGTCGCTCAGTAAGTCGCTCAGTAAGTCGAATAGGGCCGCACTGGCGCGGGCGGGTACGGCACCGGGTCTTTCCGCTTGTCGAACAGATACCGGAGCCAGGCCATGGCACGGTTCGGCGCGTAGTCGCGTGACCGGTCGATCGAGAATGCCGCGCCAACCACCCAGTGCGGCGCGAGCGTGTATTCGATCGTCGCGCCCAACGTGTAGCTGAAGCCACCGCCCGAACCGCCCTTGTAGATGGCGTTGCCGCTCATCGCCTGCAGGTCGGGGCGGGTCGGGAAGTACGGCGCATCGTCCTCGTAGGTGAATGACCACCCTGCCGAGCCAAGGAAGCGCCACGACCACTTGTGATACCGCCCGGTCCAGTCCAGAGGGATGCCGAACGACACATAGCGTTGGGGGCTGTAGTAGCCGCCAT
This sequence comes from Cupriavidus sp. HY129, assembly GCF_059492215.1. Classification (NCBI taxonomy): domain Bacteria; kingdom Pseudomonadati; phylum Pseudomonadota; class Betaproteobacteria; order Burkholderiales; family Burkholderiaceae; genus Cupriavidus; species Cupriavidus sp. HY129. The sequence goes on along the minus strand of NZ_CP083254.1, from coordinate 2,296,963 downwards.
GTCCAAACGTATAGAACCGCTGGTTGTCGGAGTAATGCCAGTAGTTGAGCACCAGACCGCTGGAGACCCTCTGGTCCCGCGCCATGTAGACGGGCACGTCGAAGCCGGTGCGCACGGTGATTTCGCGATTGGTCTTCACGTTGTCACCAGTGTAGAGGCCGGCGCCGACGTCGGCAAACAGGCCAATGCGTCCGACATCGCGCGCGTACCGCAAGTGGACGCCGTTGCGCACGATGCCGCCCCAGTGCTCCCCGGTGACCGGATCAACGGCCCCCGCGTACGAGATCAGCGAACTTGTCACGGCCCGCCGCGAGATGTCCGCGCTGAACGACGAAACGCCGAGGTCGGCGCGATAGCGGAAGCCGCCAACCACGTTCTGCTCGGTGAAGCCAAGCGGCGTGGTGCCGATATCGGCGCGCCAGCTGTTGTATGCGCCATCGTATTCGTAGCCGGCGGCCAGGGCCACACCCTTGTCGGTCTGGCCGATCGGCCCGAGCCCGGCGTTGCCGAGCGCTGGGATCTTGCCGAAGGGCAGGTCGCTGACCGATCGGCTGGCCTGCAGCGTACCCGCATCGAGCAGCACGGTATCTGCATGGAAAAAGTAGTGGCCTGTATAGCCATTCGGAATCCGCACATAGAGCGGAATCTCGGTGGCGTTCAGCTTGGAGATGCCGTCGTCGCCGGATTTGTTCGACTGCAACACGGCCGTTGCCACTTCGCCCTGGCGACGTGCCTCCAGGCCCGCCAGCGCGCGCTGCGCGGGCGTGCCCTCGGGGCCCGGCAGCACGCTTTCGCGTTGCTCGAGCCCGAGCGCGGTGCGATAGATTTCAGCCGCATCGTTGTAATCACCGCGCGACTGGGCGATGCGGCCACGCTGCACGGTGATGTCGGCGCGGTTCGGGAAGCGGGCGTCGAGCGCATCGACGACGGCATCCGCTTCGTCCTCGCGCCGCAGCGCAGTGAAGCGCCGCGCCACCGAGAGGCGTGTGTCGATATCGTCGTCGGGCGCTTCGGCCAGCACCGTGCGCACGATGTCGAGCGCCTCGTCGGTGCGGCCCATGCGTTCGTACTGCCGCGCCAGCGTCAGTTGCGCACCGGCGTCGTGCGGATCGGTCGCCAGCACCTGATGCGCCGCATCGGCCGCGCCCTTGAAGTCGCCGTGGGCCTCGCGCAGGTCCGCGAGCTCCAGCAGCCAGCGACGGTCGCGTTGCTGTGCTTCGGGCACTGCGTACAGGGTGTCGTGCGCGCCGTTGAAGTCGCCTTCGGCGATGCGCCGATCGGTCTCGCGGATGGCCAGTCGCAGTGACTGGTCGGCGAAGCTGGCACGTTGTTCGTCGGTGATGCCGGGCAGGGCGGTCGAATCGGCGATCCACTGGCGCAATGCCTCGTCGCGATCGGCCGCCGCCAGCAATTCGCCATAGCGCAGGCGGATGTCGAGATGCGGGTCCTCCGGGTGCGCGGCCAGCCAGTCGCTGACCAGATGCAAACCGGTCTCCGGCTCGCCGAGCGCGATCCATTCGCGTCCGATCGACGCCAGCATGTGCGGATCGTTCTGGGCCTCCTGCGCGGCCTGACGCAACAGGGCACGTGCCTCGTCGTCGTGTCCCTCGGCAACGCGCAGCCGGGCTTCGCGGAGCAAGCGCTGGGCGGCCAGGTTATGTCCGAGGTTCCTCATCCCTTCCGAGCGCTCGGCATCCGGCACGGCGGCCAGCACCGTAGTGGCCGCGTCGATGTCGTCCACGCTGTTCAGGTAGAGCGCCGTCGCATAGCGCATCTCGCTTGTCGGCGCAGCCTTGAGACCGTCGTCCATGACGGTGCGGCCTAGCGCGGGTAGTCCCAGATCGCGATAGAGGCGGGCCAGCGTGAAGCGTGTCCAGGCGTCGTCGGGCTGCAGCCGAACCGAAGCCTCCAGGTTGGCGATGGCGGGGCTGCGCTTCTGCTGCGCCAGCAGCCGTTCCGCCTGCACCGATAGCAGGTCGGCACGCATCGCGCGCATCTCGCGCTCGGAACCTTTCATGCGCGGCTCGATGCCGGCGATCAGCGGATCGATTTCGGCATCGCGATGTTCCTTCTGCAGGAGTTCGACCAGCGAGCGCAGCGCGCCCATGTCGGGTTTGGGGCGGGCCAGCATCTTGCGCAGCAGCGCCTCGGCTTCCGCATCCTTGTTCTGCGCGATCAGCGCGTCGGCCAGGATGCCTTCCGCACTGTCGTTGCCAGGCTGCTGCGCCAGTGCCTTGCGCGCCAGCGCTTCCGCTTCGGCCGGCTTGCCTTGCTTGTTCGCGTCGCGTGCCTTGGAGATCATGCCCCAGAACGTCGCCGTGGCCATCAGGCTGCGCCATTTGTTGCTCGGGTCGAGCTGCTGCGCACGTGCGAACAGTTCGCGTGCCTCGTCGTGCCGGCCTTCGCGCAGGCGCACGAGTCCGAGCCCGCCCACCACTTCGGCATCGTTCCGCCGCTTTTGATACGCCTTCTGCAGGGCGATGTCCGCCTCACTGAGCTGGCCACGCTCGAGCTGTGCCAGCCCGCGTTGCCGGGCCTGATAGGCGGGGTCGGCCTGCAGACGCTTCTGCTCCTCTACCTTCTTGCCGAGATCGGCGAGCGTCTGCCGCGCGGCGTCATCGTCGGGCACTTCCTTCAGGTAGCGCTCGAACCAGACGTAGTAGGCCGGGTCATCATTCACGCGGTAGAGCGTGCGCCGCCAGATGTCGAGCGCGGTCTTGCGGTCGCCATCGGGGCGCTGCGTGATGCGGTAGAGGATGCCGATGCCTTCCTGGCGGGTGCCGGCGCGGTCGGTCAGCAGATCGCCCAGTGCGAGCTGCAGTGCCATGTCGTTGGGGTTCTGGCGCGTGCGGCTGCGGAGTTCGCTGATGGCCCGTGTGCGGCCATCCGGCGTGCCTGAGAGGATGCGGTAGTAGTCACGTGCCAGATCGCCGCTGGGCGCGCCGCGCGGGAACAGCAACAGCAGCCGCTTCACGGCTTCCTCGTCCTTGCCCGATCGCGACAGCAACCGGATGGTGGCCATCTCGCGCTTGTCGCGCGTGGCGATCCGATAGGCGTCATCGAGTTCGAGCGTCGCGGCGCTGCCCGGCGCGGTCTGGCGCAGCTTGGCCAGCAGCTTGCCGGCTTCGGCGGGGCGGTTCGAACGGATCTCGATCAGGCCCATCAGCTTTAGCGCCTCGGGCTGGTTCGGATCGATCAGCAGTGCCTTTTCCAGGATGCCGCGCGCCATATCGGTGCGGTTCTTTGCCTCCCACATTTTGGCAGCGGCAAGCAACTGCGCCATCTGCGCGGATGTGGCAGGCGGCGACACACCTGCCGCTGGGGCAGGATCGGCCGCGAAGGCCGGCAAGGCGGAACTGGCCAGCAACAGCGCCAGCGCGGGAGCTAGCGCGTGGCGGGGCATGTGGATTTCCAGGCCGGCACCAGGGTGCCGTCCGCTTCGAAGCGGAAATGTCCGTCAAGATGGCCCAGGCCGAACAGCGCCAGCACCTGGCTGTAGTAGCCGGCGGGCTTCTGCGCGGCCAGGTCGCGGGCGCGCTGCGCCTGCGCGCGCGCGTCATCGGTCTGTCCCAGGGCGGCAAGGTAGGGCGCGATGGCTGCCGAGAAGCCACCGTTGCCGCTGTTCGGCCCGAACGTGCCCGACTGGGTATCGACCCGCTCGGGCGGATACCCCTGCTTGCGGACGTAATCGGCCATCGGGCGGAACGCCTGGAGCACCGAAGTGCGCAGCGGATCGCGCGGCGCCATCATGCCGGCCCAGAGATAGACCCGGATCGCGTTGTATGAGCCGCCGGCCTGTGTCTGCGTGTCGGGCCGGAAGCCTCGCCCCTTGTGATACTCCACCCAGTCAGGCGAAAAGCCGCGCGGGGCCGTGTTCAGGATCAGCCGGGCCGAGGTGTCGACCAGCGTTTTCCAACTGCTGTCCTCGCCCGGCATGGCTGCCAGCCGCCGCATGACCTGCAATGGCACATAACTCGGGTTCAGGCGCCAGACATCGGGCGACGTGTGGAATCCAGTGGGCCCGGGCAGCAACGTGCGGCCGAGTCCGGGCAGCACCGCCGTTTCCTCGCGCAGGGCGCGGCGCGCCACCAGCGTTCCAAGCGCCGTGAAGCGGCGCTCGTTCCAGAGGCGGCCGGCTTCGAGCAGCGAGTAGGCAATCCACAGGTCCGCGTCCGATGCCGGATTGGCGTCGATGACACCCCAGGTGCCTGCGTGCTCGCCCTCGGTGCGCTTGCCCCAGATCCACGCGGGCAGATGGGCCGTCAGGTCGCCTTGCGCGAGGTTGTTCTCGGTCCAGGTCAGCAGCCTGTCGAAGGTAGCGCGGTCGTTGGCCACGAGCGCGAAGAACAGCGCATACGACTGGCCTTCGGAGACCGTCACCTGCTGGTCGGTGCTGTCGTCGATCACGCGGCCGTCCTGGCTGATCGTGCTGCGCCGGAAGGCATCCCAGTCGGGCCACGCGCAGGTGGCCGCGGCACTGGTCAACACCGTGCCGGCCAGCGTGCATACGACGGTAGCCCGCAACAGCCAGGCCATTGCCCGACGCATGTCAGCCTCCGTTGCGGCGTGCCGCCAGCCGGCTCAGCGCCCAGAACAGCGTCAGCGCCACGATCAGGCCGGCAATGATGCCCGCGATCGCCAGGAGCGCAGGATGCCCGGACAGGCGCATCCACAAGCGGCCATACCAGGGCAGGCTGCCGACGTAATACCGTTCGCCCAGGCGCAGGCCTTCCAGGTCCCGATGGTGGATCACGGTCAGGTCGCCGCGGATCTGCGCCACCCTGCCGGGGTCCTCGAGCACGTCGAGTACATCGCGCAGACGCTCGTCGGCCGTGGCCGTCAGCGCGACGATGCTGTGCTGCGCCTTGAACGGCGATTCGAAGCCGATCAGCGCAGCCAACGGGCCATCGGCGGTCAGGATCGCGCGCCCGGCAGGCGAAACGTCGACGTCGTCGGTGCCGCTGAGCCAGTTCGACCATGCGTGCGAGCGTTGGTCGCGCAGCGTGATCTCGGTCTTGCCGCGCTCGATCATCAAGGGCAGCGACTTGCCCCAGCCGGTCAGGATCTGCGCCGCGCTGCCGGTACCGATGATGACGAGGTTCCGGTCCTTGACGGTGTCAATGGCCTTGGCAGGCGCCACGGCCACGCGCAGAGATGGCAGGCCGGTCCATTTGCCCATGTGGCCGAGCATGGTCAGTGCGGCTTCCTGGTCGATGGTGGTGGGTGCGTCGGGCACCACCACGGCGGTATCGGCCAGATCGGCCAGGCGCGTGAACGGATAGCCACTATTGGCGAAGAACGCCAGGTTGGGCAAGGCGGCGTAGTGCGCGAAGCCGCTGAAGTCGATCGACGAATCCGGGTCCACCGCCGCGCGCGCCACGTTGGTCGCCGTCGACGCGCACAGGCCGGTCTTCTGCGAGTCCATGCTGAAGCGGAACTGCATCTGGTTATTGCTGCCGACGCGGAACGCGGGGATCAGGATATCGCTGCTGGCCGAGACGCTGCCGCCGGACAGCAGCGGCACGCTGACGAGGTTCTCGTCGCCCTGTGTGGTCAGCGGCTTGAGGCGATACGAGCGCACGAGCTGGTCGTTGATATCGACGCTGAGCACTGAATCGTTGTACGTCGAAGGCGCGGTGTAGCGGTACTTGATGCTGAGCGGCACGGAGCGGTCGTTCCAGCCGAACAGGTCGGCCGGCACGCGCAAATTAACGCGGATGGCATCCGGGCTGGCGCCGGCCACCTGGAGTTGCTGCGGATCGGTGACGAGTTCCTTGAACAGGACTGGGCGATCCACCGGGGCCCACGCTGGCGCGTCATAGGGCTGGCGCGGCTTGCCCAGGTCCACGGCCTGCACGCCGGTGCTGGCGCCAGCCATGGCGGCCTTGCCCAGTACCAGCGCATTGGCGGCCAGCTGCAATTCTTCCGGATTGCGCCCGGCCAGCACCAGCAGCTTGCGCGCGGGGTTTGCGGGGTTCGGCATGACGCGCACCGAGGCGCCTTCGATCTTGTCGATATGAAGGCCGTCCGGCATGGCGTTGGGCATGACCAGTGCGATCGCGTGCGCATCGCCGGGCGCGGTGCGCGACACCGGGAAGCGGAGCTCGCGATAGCTTGCCAGTGCGCCGAGCCACGAAGCTACGACGCCAGCGGCGCGTAGCACGGCGGGATCAGTATTGGCCGGCAGCACGAACGGCACGGTGACGCGGTTGTTGTCGCGGCGGTCGAAGAACGGCGCGGGCAGCAACGCCAGGTTGTCTGGCAGCGTCACGCTGGCCTTGCTCAGCGTCAGCGTGGTGCTAGGACTGATGTCGGCCCACAGGCTTGAATGGAACGGGTCTTCGCAATGATCGAGCGTGTAATGCGCGATCATCTGCACGTTGATGCGGTTGAAGTCCGTGAAGTAGCGCGGGTCCAGATCCACTTCGCGCGTGACCTGTTGCCCGGCGTGTTCCTGATCCAGCGGAATCGTTGCCACCACCTCATCGTTGAGGCGAATCTTCAGGTGCGAGAGCGGGAAGACGAGCGCTGGCGAATAGGTGAAGACCAGCTTGAGCCGGGCCGCGGTGACCACTTCGTCGAGCCGGACCCCCACGTTCAGTGTGTGGTCCGGGTCCACGCCGCGCAGCGGAATCGGATAGTTGGCCCCCATCTGGGCGAGTGTCAGAACCTGGGTACGGGTGACGAGCGGAGAAGCCGCTGTCGCGCCCGGCGAGGGCGGGGGTGCTGCGGCGGGTGAAGAGGCCGCGACCTGGGCGGCCGACTGGCCGGGAATCGTCGAGATCAGGAAGGCCGTCGCCATGGCGGCAATCCGCGTGCAGCCACATCGCAGGCCTGACTCCAAATTCGTCATATAGGGCGCCCTGTAGGAGTGGCACGGCGAAGGCACGTGAACGCAATGCCGATGTCGCGCACTGAAGTTTCGCGTGACGAATATATCACGCTGTTTTTCGTCTGCTGCATGGCAATGCACGCTAGATCAATGAATTAAAAAATATTCAATACAGGCCGACTTTGTCGTTGAAATAGTTTTAGGCGCGCGTCTTGCCGAAGTCACATCGACGGAGGGGCGATGCCGCGACGACATGCCGAAATTGCATAAAGGCAGTCCGCGCCATGTGAAAGAATTCACTTCACGATCTTCCTTGCCCAAATACTGACCATGTCTGAAACAGTCGTTTTCCTGAATGGGGAACTGCTTCCCCTGTCCGAAGCCCGCGTGCCCGTGCTCGATCGCGGGTTCATCTTCGGTGACGGCATCTACGAGGTGATTCCGCTCTACAACGGCAAGCCGTTCCGTGGCGCTCAACATCTGGCGCGCCTGCAGCGCAGCCTTGCCTCCATCGGCATTCCCAACCCCTATTCGGAGACCGAATGGCTGGCGCTGATCGACCGTGTGGTCAAGGCCAATGGCCTGGGCGACCAGATGGTCTACATGCAGGTGACGCGCGGCGTGGCCAAGCGGGCCCACGCATTCCCGAAGGAAGTCACGCCGACCGTGCTGATCATGACCAACCCGATGGCCCTGCCGCCGGCGGCATCGGTGGAACAGGGTGTGGCCTGCGTGACGATGGAAGACCGCCGCTGGCTCAACTGCCAGATCAAGTCGACCTCGTTGCTCGGCAACGTGCTGGCCGCCCAGGTGGCCGCCGAGGCAGGCGTGACCGAGGCGATCCAGTTTCGCGATGGCAATTTGACCGAAGCGTCGTCGTCGAACGTCTGGTTGGTCAAGGATGGCCGCGTCTACGCGCCGCCCAAGGACAACCTGATCCTGGAAGGTATCCGCTATGGCCTGATGGAAGATCTGTGCACGGCGATGGATATCCCGTTCGAGGCCCGCCGCATCACGCGCGACGAGGTGTTCGCCGCCGACGAAGTCCTGCTGTCGTCGGCCAGCAAGGAGCTGCTGCCGGTGGTGACGATCGACGGCAAGACCATCGGCGCGGGCAAGCCTGGCCCGGTGTTCCAGCGCCTGTTTGCGGCGTATCAGGCAGCCAAGTCGGCGCTATGACAAGCGTCATGTCCCCGCGATGGTCGCGTGCTAGGATGGCGCGCACGAACCACCGAAAGGAGGCTGCTCATGGCCAAGCGCGAGCGCAGCCGGCATGCCATCAAGGAAGAGGTGAGCCGGCGCATTCATCAGATCGATGAGGTTGCCGACGATGGCGCGCATATCCGGGTACCCGACCCCGAGCCGCACGAGCGCGACGCGTGGGGTCGTAACTGGGACATGGACTATTTCGGCAATGCGCGCGGATACGAGGCATCGATCCGCAGCGTGGTCGATGACGTACGCGACGAGTTCGATCTCGTCGACGATCCCGTAACAAGGGTGCCGAACCCGTTCGGCGACTGAGCGGGGGCGAAATCCCTAGTGCATCAACCCTGGCCAGGACGGCTGGGGTTGCCATCTCTCGATGGACGCGGCCGGCAGAGGCTGGGCGAACAGGAACCCCTGGCCTACGTGACAGCCCTGGTCGAGCAGGAACTGGCGCTGGAGCGCGCTGGTGACTCCCTCGGCCACCACGTTCAGATCCCGCGCGCGGCCAATCCGGATCACGGCCTCCACCAGGGTGCGCGTGGCCTCGCTGTTCTCCAGATCCACCAGGAAACTCCGGTCGAGCTTGATCTCGTCGACTGGCAATTGCATGAGCCGGCTCAGGCTCGAAAACCCCGTCCCGAAATCGTCGATCGACAGGCGCACGCCCAGCTTGCGCAGGGCTGCGATCGTGGCCTCCGCCTCGGAGGTGTGATCGAGGAACACGCTTTCCGTGATCTCGATGGTCAGTTCGCCGGCAGGCAGCGCGTGCGTTCGCAGGGCCTGCGTCACTACGTCCGGCAGCGCTGGGTCACGGATCGATAGCGGCGAGAGGTTGACGGAGATGGCCGGCACTGCGGCGCCGAGCCGTCGCCAGCGTGCCTGCTGCGCACATGCTTCGCGCACGGCCCAGTATCCGAGCGCCACGATCAATCCGGATTCTTCGGCCAGCGGCACGAACACCGTGGGCGCGATGTCGCCGCGATGCGGATGCGGCCAGCGCGCCAGCGCTTCCACCGCCCAAAGGTTGCCCGAAGCCAGATGGATCTGAGGCTGGTAGCGCATCTGCAACTGGCCGCTGCCGATGGCTTCGCGCAGTTCGGATTCGAGCATGCGCCGATCGCCAAGGCGCCGCGCCAGCACCGTGTCATACACACAGATCTGGTTGCCGAGGTCCGGGCCACTGCGCTTCCTGGCCTGGCAGACCGCAAGGTCGGCATGATGCAGCAGCGTTTCGCGGTCGCGTGCCTGCTCGGTCAACATGCTGATGCCGATGCTGGCCGAAGGCGAAAGGCTCAGGCCGTGCGCGACGGTAACCGGCGGATCGAGCGCGCGCAGCAGCTCATCGGCGATGGCCAGGGCCTCGTCACGTCCGTGGCCCGGAAGCAGTACGGCGAACTCGTCCCCCGACAGCCGGCCGACGGTGGCATCCCGCGCGTGTTCGGCAGTGGCGAACTGCAGCCTTGATGCCACTTCGATCAAGAAGCGGTCGCCGGCGCCGTGACCCTGCACGTCGTTGACGCGCTTGAAGTTGTTCAGGTTGATGAACAGCAGGGCGAGCGGGGTGCCATGGGCGTTGGCACGCGCCACGGCATCGTCGGCGCGGGACAGCAGCAACTGGCGATTCGGCAGGCCGGTCAGCGCGTCGTAGTACGCCAGGCGGTGGATGCGCTCCTGGGTCTGGTCGCGCACCAGCGCCAGCGCGCAGAGGTCGGCGGCCACTCCCACGAGGTTTTCGTGGAACCCGTCTGGCAAGCGTGGTTCATTGAAGCACAGCGCGAAGGTGCCCAGCACGCGCCCGTCGGCGGCACGCACGGGGGTGGACCAGGTGGCGGCCATACCGGCGGCAAGCGCCGTTTCGCGTAGCGTTTCGCAGCGCGGATCCTGAGCGATGTCGTCGACGGCCACGGCGTGGCCGAGAAAAGCCGCCGCACCGCAGGAGCCCGACTGCAGGCCGATCTGCAGGCTGTCGAATGCGGCAAGCAGTTCGGGGGCGGCAGATGGCATCGCCACCAGCCGCAAATGGCCGTTGGAGACGCGCATGACGGCGGCCTTCGTGCCCGGCGCCATTCTTTCCACGCGACGGCACAGATCATTCATGATCTGCGCCGTCGGCAGGTCGCGCGCCAGGGCGTCAAGCGTGCGGTGCTGGATCGATTCGCGTACCTTCGTTGCCGTGATGTCGGTCAGGACCCAGACCGTGTTGACCAGTCCGCCACGATGCGTCGACGCCATAATCGGACTGACCGCGACCGATAGCCAGCGCGGCTGCCCGCTCTTGTCGGGCACCAGTGCTTCATTGCGCAGCGGCAGGCCGGCCGCCAATGGCGCCAGCAACGAAGGGATCTGCTCCGGCCGCGCGTTGATCGGCATGAGCAGATCCTGCCAGCGGCGGCCTACGGCCTGATACCGTGCGTAGCCGAGCAGACGCGTGAAGCCACCGTTCAGGTGGCAGATCGTGCCGTGGGCGTCGGTGATCATGACCGGGTTTTCGGCGTGGTCGAGGCACAGCGAGAGCATACGCAGTCCCGGCGGGCTCAACGTGGCGCCGGGCTCATTGCCGGTGCTGCCGTCGTCATGCAGGAAGGCGGCGAACTGCTTCGCAGGCACTCCTGGATTGGAGGCGCCGTCCGTGCCGAAGGTGGTGATGTGCAGCCGCACATGACGCACGGTGCCATCTGCGCGTGCGATGGCGAGATTCTGACCGCTCTGGTCATTGGCCACGCGCAGATCGCCGAGCGCCAGGACGGACGCGCACTGGCCTAGCACGGTGGTTCGTTCCAGACCCCACAATGCCTCCGCTGCGGCATTGAAGAGGGTGATCTGGTTGCGTGCGTCGACCGCGACCACGGCATCGATCGCCTGTTCCAGCGCCTGGGTACGCATTATTTTTTGACTATCTCGTTCTTGTCGGGTGTTACGTGCGCGACCAGGTGTTGCCCAGTCTCTCCCCATCGACCTGATCGACTGATCGACGTGCGCACCACGCGAGTGTACGACCGTTCTACTGCGCCCGTGGGCAGGGTTTGTCCGGCCTTCTGTCGTTGGCCGATCCACCGCAAACCACGGCTGGGCGGGCCTGGGGATATGGGCAAAGGGCGAGAAAGGCGCTTTCGCTCTGGCCTGATTTTCTCGGTACGCCTGAATTAGAGTGTTTCTTCGGAACAGGGTCTATTCGACCGTGACAATGATCGCCACGCGGCGGTTCTCCGCGCGACCCAGCGCCGTGCCGTTGTCGGCGATGGGGCGGGTCTTGCCGAATCCGCGCACATCGAGATGATCGCGTGCGAATCCGCAGGTGAGCAACACGCGCGCCACAGCCTCGGCACGGCGCATGGAGAGCTGCTGGTTGTACTCGATCGTGCCGACGTTGTCGGTGTGGCCGTCCACGCGCAAGGCGTCGATGCCGGCATCCCGCAGCGTGCGTGCGACCCGGGCGAGGGCGTTCTGTTGCTCGGCCGAGACCGTGTCGTCGTCGAAGCCGAACAGCACCTTGTCCGGCATGACAAGCTCCCAGCCGTTGCCGGTCAGCATGAACCCCTGGTTCTTGAGCACGGCAATCTGCGCGGGTGTCAGCTTGTGGGCGGGGCTGGCGCAACCGGACAGCGCCAGCGCGCCCAGACCGGCCAGTGTGGTCAGCAGGAAAGCGCGACGGGGTCTGCTGGGCGCTCTCATGGTCGGCCTCTAGAGATGTGGCTCCGGTGGCGCGGACTCCGCGCTGTGCCACGTGGCGCCGGACTGGCGCTTGGCCCCGTACATCGCGGCATCGGCGGAATGGAGCAGCGCCGTGCCATTGCGGGCATGCAGCGGGTACACGGCCAGGCCGATGCTGAGTGGCGCGAAGATGGTGGTGCCATCCGCCAGACACACAGGGGTGGCCATGGCGTTGAGGATGTGCTCGGCGATGCGAACCGCGTCCTCGGGCGCGCGGAGGGCGTTGACCAGCACGGCGAACTCGTCGCCGCCCAGCCGCGCCACGCTGTCGCCTTCGCGCAGGCAGCCGCGCAGGCGCTGACCGACGGCGACGAGCACGGCATCGCCCGCCGCGTGGCCATAGCGGTCGTTGATTCCCTTGAAGTCGTCGCTGTCGAGATAGAGCACGGCGGCATATTGGTTGCGCGCCGCCGCAGTACGCACGGCGAGATCGAGCGCTTCAGTGAAGGCGGCGCGGTTGAGCAAGCCTGTCAGGCTGTCATGGCTGGCGCGGTGCGCCAGCGAACGGTTCTCGTGCTGAAGCTGGTTCTGCCAGGCCTCGAGTTCGTCCAGCAGGACGTTGAAGTCTTCGGACAGCGCATTCAGTTCCTCGATCCGCGCCGGCGGCATGCGCTGTCCAAACGCGCGTTCGGAACGCACCGCGTGGGCCACGCGCATCAGGTTGCGCAGGGGATCGACGACATCCTTGAGCATTCGGCGGGACATGTAGTGCGCCACCAGCGCCGTCAACAGCAGGCAGGCTCCCAGGCCCAGCGTGCCCTGCAGCAGGAAGTGCAGCAGCGCCACCGGATCGCCTGCCACGCGCACGCTGCCTACCTGCTGGGCTTCGTGGAGGATTGGCTGCTCGACGGCGCCCGATATCAGCAGGTCGCCGGCCACCCGGCGCAGCGCGGGGAATCGCTCGTGGCCGGGGCGCTGCCACACGGTCATCGGTTGGTGGTCGCGGTCGTACACGATGACCCGCGTCACGTCCTCGGATGCGGCGATCACGGAAAGCGCATCGGCCGCGGCGGCGGCGTCGCCGAACACGACCGGCGCTTCCACCGTATAGGCGATCGAGCGCGCCACCAGCCGGAGGTTGTGATCCGCATAGACGCGCAGCGCGGTCAGCCCGAGCGCGGTCAGCGAGATGCCGACCGTGAACACGGCGATCAGCGCCACGCCAAGGTGGATACGCCGCAGCGCGCGGTAGAGCGTCGGGCGCTGTGGCACGGCGTCGTCGGGGGCGGGGGGGCGGCCGGGCCAGTTCATGATGCGGGCGTCCTGCGGCGGCCGAGCTGGAGCACGCCGGGGTGGATATGAATCCCGCTGCGCGCGATGGCATCTAGATTGATCCGGAACGAGACTTGATTCTCACGGAATGCCAGGCAAAACATGCTGCCAACTTCACATTCGAAATCTTCCTCGACGATCACCAGCACGGGCTTTCCCACCAGATCCGTCGTCAGCTTCTTGCGGCGAGCATCGGTCATGGCCCCCATATAGAGTGCGTCGCACTCGGACGCGAGTGCGTCGGCAAGCGGATCGACAGGGCGTGCCTGGACCAGCCGGCCCGTGGATAGCGAGCCGCCTTCCATCAGCTTGCCACCGTAACGTGCATCCGTATCCACGCACAGCCGCAGCGTTTCGCGCTCGGCGGGCCAGCGCGCATAGCTCAACAGGCTCATCACCATGCGGGCCACGGCTTCGGGGCGTGAAGCCGGTGCGGCGGGGGCCGATACCGGGGCTGATGCAGGCGCTGCCGCGGCAACCGTGGAGGCGGCCACGGCTGCCGGCCATGTGCCGGGCGTGGCCAGCAGCAGAACCAGTGGCAGTGTCAGCGCGGAGCGCGGTCGGTGAGCGAAATTGGGCGTCAAGTACGGCAATTGGGGCGGCGGCTGGCAGTGGTGTCCGGCGGACATCTGGTCAAGTGTCGGCACCGTTACAGAAAACTGTAGCCACTCTGGCTTATCTCCGCACCGGGCCAGATGTCTTAGATATAAGAGGATGAGGGTGACGGAGGCGGCAGCCATCCATCCCGTGTGCTAGAGTTCCCGGACGCGTTTGTCTCGCTTGTTTCGACCGGAGGAGTCTCATGACGACCGAATCCAGACCGCAACTCAAGGCTTTCGTGCAGACCGCGCCGCAGGCCGGGCGCTATGTGTGGGTGATCTCGCTGGTGGATTTCGGCGGGCAGCAGATCCGGCGCACCATCGTGTCCGACGACACCTTCACAACATCCGACGCCGCCCGCGTGGCTGGTGACGCCGAACTCAAGGCGATGGCTGCGGACCACTAAGCGTTTCAGCTGGCTAGTGCAGCCTGAGTCGCGTGGTAATTTTCGGATACCCTTTCTTACATCACATTCCAGATAGCACCGATAGACTTCTTTCTATCGGTGCTAATTACAAAGAGAGGGTCCCTATGAAACGACAGCTTTTCGCGCGCGCCTTTGCTGGCGCGGTTCTGCTTGGCTCGGCAGCGGCGCTGGCGCCAGCCGCCATGGCGCAGGTCAGCATCAATATCGGCATTGGCGTTCCGCCACCGGCCCCGGTCTATGAAGTCGTGCCGCCTCCGCGTGTTGGCTACGTCTGGGCGCCCGGCTATTGGGACTGGGACGACCACGGTCACAAGCATGCATGGAAGAAGGGGCACTGGGTCAGCGAACGCCCCGGCTATGTTTATGAGCAGCCGCGCTGGGTTCGCGCCAGCAACGGCTGGGTGTTGCAGCCCGAGCGCTGGAACCGCGGGCCGGGCCGAGGCGATGACGATGATCAGGGCCACGGCCATGATCATGACCGCGGCCGTGGCGGCTATCACTGCCCGCCCGGACACGCCAAGAAGGGCGAGTGCTGAGGATTTATCCCGATTTGTCGCGCCTTGCGATGCGGTGACAGCGGCGCGTGATGCCATGCTAGGATGCCCGGGCCAGAAAATTTCCCGGAGATGCGGACATGTCCAAGCAGGTTTTCACGCGCGCGCAGTATCTCGATATTCTCAATGACAGTCTGCGCCGCCATCCAGGTTTCCAGCCCGGCATGGCGTTCGTTTTCCTGCCGCCGGGCGCCAGCGCCAGCCAGGCTTCGGGCGTGGGTTGCACCGGTCCGATGGAATCGATGCCGATCTACTGCGAGATCGAGCGCGTGGCGTCGGGACTGATCGAGGTCGAGCCGGCGTAGTGGCCGGTGCGGCGACAATAGCGATAGGACAAAAGCAAAACAGGCACCCTGCGGGGTGCCTGTTTTGCTTTGTGGCGTGGCCTGCTTACGCCTCGTCTTCCTCGTCGTCGAGGAATTCGCGACGCAGCATCCAGTTGGCGATCGCTTCGTCGCAGACATTCTTGAGCTTGCCCTTGTCGGGCAGCTTGTCGAACAGCTGAAAGTTCACCAGCGCCATGCCGATATCGGTGATGTAGAACATGCGGTCCGGATCGTCGTGGTGGACGATGCGCCCGTCAATGCCCGAATCCTCACTGTCGGCGGGCATGTCCTCGAGTTCGACCACCCGGCACGTGAAGCGCGGGCTGCGGGTGTGGGTCAGATACTCGAATTCGTCGTGCATGACGTCGCCGCCCTTGTTGGCGATGACGGCGAAGCCCCAGATGAACCGGGGCATCGGCAGATCGGACAGATCGTCAATCTCGTCCATATCGTCCATGGTGTTCTCCCTGATGCGTTAACCGGCATTATCGCCCAAGTCCAGCACCATGAACGCAGGTATCGTCGATCAGCCGAGCATATAACCCCTGGCGAGCTTGCCGAAGTCCTCGAGTTCGCGTGCCTGCCAGGCCGAGTCGTGCGCGAGTTCTTCCGCCAGGATCGCCGCCACCCGGGGCGCGCCGTCCAGCGCAGCGCGGGCGTCCAGGAACAGCGCCCGATTGCGCCGCGCCAACACGTCCTCAACGCGTCGGGCCAGCTCGTAGCGCGCGGCAAAGCGGACGTGGGCCTCGGTCAGGCCGGAGGCGGGCACGAGCACGTTGTCCGCGCCCGGCATCGCCTGAACCAGGGGGAGGTCGGCGCCGTAGTAGCGGTCGGGCGATCCGGTGCCCGAGGGCGGCAGGTCATTGGGCATGTTGGTCGCGCCGTGCAGCGGCAGGTCGGCCGTGCGGCAGGGCGCGGCGCGCAGCAATTGCCGCTGGATCGCGGTTTCCATCACGTCCTCGGCCATCTTGCGATACGTGGTCCATTTACCGCCAGTGACCGTGATCAGTCCGGCTTTGGATACCAGGATCGTATGCTCGCGCGACAGCGACGCGGTGGAGGCTTCCCCGGTGGCCTTCACCAGCGGCCGCAGGCCCGCCCAGACGCTGGTCACGTCATCGCGGGTCGGGTCGCGGGCCAGGTAGCGCGCGGCCGTTTCCAGGATGAAGTCGACGTCATCGCTCGCAGCGCGGGGCTCCAGTGGCAGATCCTGGCGCGGGGTGTCGGTGGTGCCGACGATCGTGTGCCCGTTCCAGGGCACCAGGAACAGCACGCGGCCATCGTCGGTTTTCGGAATCAGGACTGCGCGATCGCCGGGCAGGAAGCTGCGCGGAATCGTCAGGTGAACGCCCTGGCTCGGCGCCACCATCCGCCGGGCCTGGCCGTCTTCCATCTGGCGCACGGCATCGACCCACACGCCGGTGGCGTTGATCACGCAATCCGCATGCAGGTGGAACGTCTCCCCACCGATCACATCTTGCGCCGTGACGCCGGTGATGACGCCGTTGGACTGCGAGAGTCCGCTCACGCGCACGTAGTTGACCGCGGTGCCGCCCACATCGAACAGCGTGCGCATCAACGCCATCGCCAGCCGCGCGTCATCGAACTGGCCGTCAAAATACAGATTGCCGCCGCGCAGCGGACGCCCGCCCACGTGCTCGGCCAGGGTTGGCGCGGCCTCGAGCGTTTCGCGATGGCTGAGCCAGCGGCTGCCGGAAAGGTTCAGGCCGCCTGCCAGCATGTCATAGAGCTTCAGGCCGATCCCATAGAACGGCTGGTCGAACATCTGGTAGGCCGGCACGACGAAGCCGAGCGGCCAGACCACGTGCGGTGCGTTGCGCGCGAGCAGGCCGCGTTCGTGCAGGGCCTCGCGCACCAGGCTGATGTTGCCTTGCGCCAGGTAGCGAACGCCGCCATGCACGAGCTTGGTGGCCTTGCTCGACGTGCCCTTGGCGAAGTCGGCGGCTTCGAGCAGCAGCGTGCGGTAGCCGCGCGAAGCAGCATCGAGCGCGGTGCCCAGCCCCGTGGCGCCGCCGCCGATGACGATCACATCCCAGCGTGGCTCGCGCGCGAGCGTCTGCAGCAGAGTGTCGCGGTAGGGAGGGGCGACCGGAGTGACGGAAGTTTGCATGGGAAATTCGAATCTGGGTTCAGCGTGCGGCGTCATCGGACTCGCGAGCCCAGTCGCGGGCGCGGTCGACGGCGCGGTGCCAACGCGCGATGCGGCGCTCGCGTTCGTCGGCGGACAGCTTTGGCTCGAAGCGTTGCTCCACCTGCCACTGCCGCGTGATTTCTTCGGGGTCGGTCCAGTAGCCGGTTGCCAGCCCGGCGAGGTATGCCGCGCCTAGCGCGGTGGTTTCGGTCACGCGCGGCCGGACCACGGCGGTGCCGAGCAAGTCAGCCTGCATCTGCATCAGCAGGTCGCTGCGCGAGGCGCCGCCATCGACCCGGAGTTCGGCCAGCGAGATGCCGGCGTCCTTCTGCATGGCGTCGAGCACATCCACGCTTTGCAGCGCGATGGATTCGAGCGCGGCCCGGGCGATGTGCGGCCCGCCGGTACCGCGCGTGATGCCGACCAGCGTGCCGCGTGCGAACGGATCCCAGTGCGGCGCGCCGAGGCCGGCGAATGCCGGCACCAGCACCACGCCGCCGGTGTCGGTGCACTGGCGGGCCAGCGGCTCCACCTCGGGGGCGCTGTGGATCAGCTTGAGGCCGTCGCGCAGCCACTGGATCGTCGCGCCGCCCATGAATACGCCGCCTTCCAGGCAGTACTGGGTATTGCCGCCGATCTGCCAGCCGATGGTCGTGATCAACCGGTTACGCGATGTCACGGGCTTGTCGCCGGTGTTCATCAGGATGAAGCAGCCGGTGCCATAGGTGTTCTTGGCCATGCCTGGCTGGAGGCACGCCTGGCCAAACGTGGCGGCCTGCTGGTCGCCGGCGATGCCGGCAATCGGAATCTCCACGCCGAACAGCCGTGCCGATGCGCGCGCGACCTCGCCGCTCGACGGCACCACTTCCGGCAGCAGGTTGCGCGGAATATCCAGCAGGCCCAGGAGCTCATCGTCCCAGCGGAAATCGTGGATGTTGAACAACATCGTGCGCGAAGCATTGGAAACGTCGGTGACGTGCCGCGCGCCATCGGTCAACTGCCAGATCAGCCAGCTATCGACGGTGCCAAAGGCCAGCTCGCCGCGCTCGGCGCGTGCGCGGGCGCCCTCGTAGTTGTCGAGCATCCAGCGCAGTTTGGTGCCGGAGAAATAGGCGTCGACGATCAGTCCGGTCTTGCGCTGGAATGTCTCCGCGTGGCCCGCTGCCTGCAGGTCCTCGCACATCGGCGCGGTGCGGCGGTCTTGCCAGACCAGCGCGCGCCCCACCGGCTCGCCGGTCTTGCGATCCCACAGCACCGTGGTTTCGCGCTGGTTCGTGATGCCGATGGCGGCAATCTGCGTGCCGCTGACGCCCGCGTCGCCCAGTACCTCGTGCGCCACGGCCAGTTGCGACTGCCAGATCTCGTAGGGGTCGTGCTCGACGTGGCCGGGATGCGGATAATATTGCCGAAACTCACGCTGGGCGATGCGTACGACATTGCCCAGGTGATCGAACAGGATGGCGCGCGAACTGCTGGTGCCCTGATCCAGGGCCAGCACGTACTGCGGCTGATGAGAGGTCGTGGATGTCATGCGTTCCATCCGGATGTGTTGAATTGAATAGCCATGGCCGAAACAGCTTCCCGCCCCGCCGATCCAGCCGATATCGTTAGCGTAGTCACTGCCGGCGTTGCCGCGCGCAGTCCCTTTGATCCCGCTGCCCACCTACGCCTGATGGTCGATGGGCGGCACGTGGGCTGGCTGCCGCGCAAGCACGCAGGCATCCTCGCCGGGTTTGATGGTGTGCTGGGCCAGCCTGACGGGCAGGGCGCCATCACGCTGCTACCCGGATGTACCACGGTGACTGCGCGCAATGCGGCGCTGGCGACGCTGGCCACCCAACTGGCAGATGACGGCCATGTGCGTGGCTGGCGCAACGAGCTGTTCGCGGTGACGCCGGCGCTGGAAGCCGAGCCGCTGGCCGTGATCGAGCGTGCGGCAGCCCGCTTCCTGGGGCTGCTGACGTTCGCGTCGCACATGAACGGGATCGTGGCCGGCCAGCGGGCGCTATGGATATCGCGCCGCAGCCCGCGCAAGGCGGTGGACCCGGGCATGTGGGACAACCTCGTAGCCGGTGGCATGCCGGCCGGCAGTGATCCGCTGGAAACACTGGTGCGCGAATGCGACGAGGAATCGGGGATTCCGCCCACTCTGGCTACCCAGGCCGAGGCCCACGGGGTGATCGATGTGCTACGTGAAATCCCCGAAGGCGTGCAGTGGGAGCGTGTGTATGTATATGACCTCGTGCTGCCCGCCGACTTCGTTCCCCATAACCGCGACGGTGAAGTGGCTGAGCACCGCCATATCGATCCGGAGGCATTGCTTGCTATCATGGCGGATTGCGCCATGACCGTCGATGCCACACTGGTGACGCTGGATGCCCTCTGCCGACGCGGCTGGGCCGGTGTCCAGCCCTGAATCGAGGCTTTCACGGTCCCGGCCCGCTCAATTCCGATTCGCATACGATGAGTTCCACCGGATTTATCCTCACGCTTTCCTGCCCGGACCAGCCGGGCATCGTTCACGCCGTATCCGGCCTGCTGTTCCAGCACGGCTGCAATATCGTTGACTCCGACCAGTACGGTGACGCCTTCGCCGGCCGATTCTTCATGCGCGTGCATTTCAGCGCCGCGCCGGGCGGCCCGGATCTGGCCGAGCTTCGTGCCGCGTTTGCCCCCGTGGGCGACCAGTTCGGCATGCAGTGGGAGGTGCACGACGCGACCGTGAAGCCGCGCGTGATGATCATGGTGTCGAAGATTGGCCACTGCCTGAACGACCTGCTGTTCCGCGCCAAGGTTGGCGGTCTGCCGGTGGAGATCGCGGCGATTGTCTCGAATCATCGTGACTTCTATCAGCTCGCCGCGTCCTACGACGTGCCGTTCTTCCATCTGCCGCTGATGAACGCATCGGCGGAGCAGAAGGCCGCGCAGGAAGCCCGCGTGTTCGAAGTCGTGCGCGAGCAGAATATCGACCTGGTCGTGCTGGCCCGCTACATGCAGGTGCTGTCCGATGACCTGTGCCGCAAGCTCCAGGGCCGCGCGATCAACATCCACCATTCGTTCCTGCCGAGCTTCAAGGGCGCCAAGCCTTACTACCAGGCGCATGACCGCGGCGTGAAGCTGATTGGCGCGACGGCCCACTACGTGACCGCCGACCTCGACGAAGGCCCGATCATCGAACAGGAGATCGAGCGCGTGGACCACAGCATGGATCCGGAGCAACTGACCGCCGTGGGTCGCGACGTCGAATGCGTGGCGCTGGCCCGCGCCGTCAAGTGGCATGCGGAACATCGGATTCTGCTGAACGGCCACAAGACGGTGGTGTTCAAGTAAGGACCGAAAACCGCAATGGTTTTCTCCCCTCTCCCGAACGGGGGAGAGGGGCGGTGAAGAGGGCATGCGGTTCAATTTGCGACCCGTCCTGGCTGCTACTACCCCAACGCCTTCTCCCAGAACCCCTTTCCCACAAGCGTGAGAAGGGAGCGCGAGACGTGAGCCCACCTCACTCCTGATCCGCGACCACACATTCCACCCCGCTTTCCTGCAGCATCGTGTCGAATGGCGCGGGTAACGGCTCGTCCGTGAATAGCCGGTCGATGCTCGCGAGCGGCGCCAGTTCCACCATGGCTCGCCGGTTGAACTTGCTGGCGTCGGCCGCCAGCCAGATTTCGCGCGAGTGTTCCATGATCGTGCGAGACACCTTTACCTCGCGAAAATCATAGTCGCGCAGCGAGCCGTCGGCCTCGATGCCCGAGATGCCGATCAGGCCGATATCCACCTTGAATTGCCGGATAAATTCCACCGTGGCCTCGCCAACGATGCCGCGGTCGCGCGAACGCAGCACGCCACCGGCGACGATGACCTCGCAGTCGGGGTTGTCGGCCAGGATATTGGCCACATTCAGGTTGTTCGTAATCACCCGCAAGCCCCGGTGATGGATCAGCGCGCGCGCCACTTCCTCCACCGTGGTGCCGATGTTGAGAATCAGCGAGCAGCCTTCCGGTACGGCGGCCGCCACCGCGCGTGCGATGCGCGCCTTGCCCTCCGCGTTCAGCACCTGGCGTTGCCGGTAGGCAATGTTCTCGGTGGTCGATCCCTCTACCCGTACCCCGCCATGAAACCGGGCCAGCATGCCGTTCTCGGCCAGCAGGTTGACGTCCCGGCGCACCGTTTGCAGGGTCACGCCGAACTTGCGCGCGAGTTCGTCAATAGAGGCAAAGCCCTGCGTGCGGACTTCCTCGAGGAGTGCGGTCTGGCGTGGATTGAGCGTCATGTCCGGCATTCTAGTTCAAACAGAAACGAAAACAAATGATGCGGCGCAGTATTGTTTTGTGTTCGTTTTTGAGCTAAAACGAGCGGGTTGCTATGAAAAGTGCGCTTCAGCCGCAGGTTTTCGAAGTGGCTGAGCTGTCACAAGAAGAATATTGGAGACTGGATGCAGCTCAGCCTGGAAGGCATTGCGCAGCACGTGGGATCGCAAGCCTATCTTTACCCGATGTCGCTGGCCCCCGTGCCTGGCGCCGTCACGATCCTGCTGGGAACGACCCAGGCGGGCAAGACATCGCTGATGCGGGTCATGGCGGGGCTGGACAAGCCCACCGCGGGCCGCGTGCTGGTAGACGGCGCCGACGTGACCGGCGTGCCGGTGCGGGAACGCAACGTGTCGATGGTCTATCAGCAGTTCATCAACTACCCGTCGCTGCGCGTCTTCGACAACATTGCATCGCCGTTGCGGCTGCGCCGGGATCGCCAGGCCGACGTCGACGCGCGTGTTCGCTCGCTGGCGGGGCGCCTGCACATCGAGCATCTGCTCGACCGGTATCCCTCGGAGCTATCTGGTGGCCAGCAGCAGCGTGTGGCCCTGGCCCGTGCGCTGGCCAAGAATGCGCCGCTGATGCTGCTCGATGAGCCGCTGGTCAACCTCGACTACAAGCTGCGCGAGGAACTGCGCGATGAACTGACGCAACTCTTCGCGCAGGGCGATGCCACCGTGATTTACGCCACTACCGAGCCGGCCGAAGCGCTGCTGCTCGGTGGCCATACCGCAGTGCTCGATGCTGGTGAGTTGCTCCAATATGGCCCGACGCCGGAGGTGTTCCACTATCCGGCGTCACTGCGCGTGGCGCGCGCCTTCAGCGATCCACCGATGAATCTTCTCGAAGGTGCGCTGGCGCATGGCCGCGTCGTGCTGGCCGGCAACATTTCCATCCCGATGCCGGACGTGGCTCATACCGATGGGCCGGTAACGGTGGGCGTGCGCGCTGGCGCGCTGCGGCTCGACGCCGTGCCACAGGCCGTGGCCGTGCCGGGCAGAGTGGCGCTGGCCGAACTGTCGGGTTCGGATACGTTCGTGCATGTCGATACACCCGCCGGCAATCTGGTGGCCCAGCTTACCGGTGTGCGCGATCTCGAACTGGGCGCGCAGTTGTCGCTCCATATCGAGCCAGCCCAGATCTACCTGTTCAACGCGGACGGCGACCGCATACACGCGCCGCGCCGTCCAGGCATGTCGCCGGCGTCGGCGGCACCGGTCGCCGCGATCACCGAGTCGGGAGCCTGATATGGCACGTATCGATCTCGATCTCGCGCACGCCTATGTCGCCAATCCGCAGAAGGATGAGGACTACGCGCTGCTGCCACTACATTTCACGTTCGAGGATGGCGGCGCCTACGCGCTGCTGGGCCCGTCAGGCTGCGGCAAGACTACGCTGCTGAACTGCATCTCGGGTCTGCTGCGTCCTTCGCAAGGCACGATCAGCTTCGATGGCAAGGACGTGACTGGCGATTCGCCGCAGGCACGCAATATCGCCCAGGTATTCCAGTTCCCGGTGATCTACGACACGATGACGGTCGGCGAGAACCTCGCGTTCCCACTGCGCAATCGCGGTGTACCGGCCGCGCAGGTCAAGGAGCGGGTGGGGCGCGTGGCCGAAATGCTCGACCTTTCGGCGTCGCTGGACCGCCGCGCCAGCGGGCTGGCTGCCGACGCGAAGCAGAAGATCTCGCTGGGTCGTGGTCTGGTGCGGCAGGACGTATCGGCGATCCTGTTCGACGAGCCGCTGACCGTGATTGACCCGCACCTGAAATGGCAACTCCGTCGCAAGCTCAAGGAGATCCACCACGAATTTCGCCTGACGCTGATCTACGTGACCCATGACCAGACCGAGGCACTGACCTTTGCCGATCAGGTTGTGGTCATGTCGCGTGGAAAGGCTGTGCAGGTGGGCTCGGCCGATGCATTGTTCGAGCGGCCCGCGCACACCTTCGTGGGGCACTTCATCGGCTCGCCCGGCATGAATTTCCTGCAGGGCCAATGGCGCGATGGCGGCATCGAGATGGCGGGGCGGCGCTACGCGCCCGACCTGTCGCCAGATGTGGCAGCGAGGCTGCAGGCTGCCGGCACCTTCAAGGTCGGCGTGCGTCCGGAGTACCTGAAGCTGGCAGCCGGCAACGATCCGCAAGCGCTGCCCGTGCGCGTGGAGCGCGCGCAGGATATCGGCACGTACTGGCTGGTGTCCTCGACGGTAGACCACGGCGAAGCCGCGACCCTGCGCGCGCGGCTGGGAACCGAGGCCGCGCATCTGCGTGCTGGCGATACCGCGTGGTTGTCAGTGTTCAACCGGCATACCTGCTTCTACGTCAACGAGGAACTGGTCCAATGAAGCCCGTCAACCAGAAGGCCTGGCTGCTGGTGCTGCCAGTGGTGCTGTGCGTGGCGTTCTCGGCCATCCTGCCATTGATGACAATCGTCAATTACTCGGTGCAGGACATCATCTCGCCCGATCGGCGGGTGTTCGTCGGTACTGAATGGTTCCGCACCGTGCTGCGAGACGAGGAACTGCATGGTGCGCTGTTCCGTCAGCTTGGTTTCTCGCTGGCCGTGCTGTGCGTGGAGATTCCGCTCGGCATCCTGCTGGCGCTGTCGATGCCGGCCAAGGGCTGGAAGGCATCGGCAACGCTGGTCATCATCGCGCTGTCGCTGCTGATTCCCTGGAACGTGGTCGGCACGATCTGGCAGATCTTCGGCCGTACCGATATCGGCCTGCTCGGGGCCGCGCTCGACGGGCTAGGCTTCGCCTACAACTACACCGGTAGCGCGTTCGACGCCTGGGTTACCGTGCTCGTCATGGACGTGTGGCACTGGACACCCCTGGTGGCATTGCTCTGCTACGCGGGGCTGCGGGCCATCCCGGATGCCTACTACCAGGCGGCGCAGATCGACGGCGCATCGCGCTTCGCGGTGTTTCGCTTCATCCAGTTGCCGAAGCTGCGCGGTGTGCTGATGATCGCGGTGCTGCTGCGTTTCATGGACAGCTTCATGATCTACACGGAGCCGTTCGTGCTGACCGGCGGTGGCCCGGGCAACGCCACCACGTTCCTGTCGCAATACCTGACGCAGAAGGCGGTGGGCCAGTTTGATCTGGGGCCGGCCGCGGCGTTCTCGATCATCTACTTCCTGATCATCCTGCTGACCTGCTTCATCCTCTACAACTGGATGCAACGCGCCGGCACGGCGGGCGCCGAGGAGATTCCAAATGGCTGAGCACGTGCTTCCGGGCCAGCGCGCCAGCTGGTGGCGGCCCGTATTCCTGACTACCTACCTGTTGTTCGCGATCGTGCCGATCTACTGGATGGTGAACATGTCGTTCAAGACCAACGAGGAGATCGTCTCGACACTCTCGCTCTGGCCGGCATCGTTCACGCTCGAGCACTACGTGACGATCTTCACCGACGCGTCGTGGTACTCGGGCTACATCAACTCGATGATCTACGTGGTCCTGAATACGGTGATATCGATCGGCGTGGCGCTCCCGGCCGCCTACGCGTTCTCGCGCTACCAGTTTATCGGCGACAAGCACGTGTTCTTCTGGCTGCTGACCAACCGCATGACGCCGCCCGCTGTGTTCCTGCTGCCGTTCTTCCAGCTCTACACGACGATCGGGCTGATGGATACACACCTTGGCGTGGCGCTGGCGCACCTGGTGTTCAACGTGCCGCTTGCGGTGTGGATCCTGGAGGGTTTCATGTCGGGCGTGCCACGCGAGATTGACGAGACCGCCTACGTCGACGGCTACTCGTTCCCGCGTTTCTTCCTGACGATCTTCCTGCCGCTGATCAAGGCCGGCGTGGGCGTGGCGGCGTTCTTCTGCTTCATGTTCAGCTGGGTGGAACTGCTGCTGGCGCGGACGCTGACGTCCGTCAACGCCAAGCCGATCGTTGCGACGATGACGCGCACGGTGTCGGCGTCCGGCATGGACTGGGGCGTGCTGGCCGCGGCCGGCGTGCTGACCATCGTGCCGGGCGCCATCGTGATCTGGTTTGTGCGGCACTACATCGCGAAAGGCTTCGCGATGGGCCGCGTTTAAGGGAGGCACCGATGCTGAGCTGGATGGTATGGACCACGCCCGTGGCCGTGTTCTTTGCCGCGGTGGTGGTGATGCTGATCGGCATGACGATCTGGGAAACCCGTACGCCGACGGTGATGCGCAAGGGCTTCCTGCCGATCGCCACCACGCGTGGCGACCGCCTGTTCATCGGGCTGATGTGCGCGGCGTGGGTCAACCTTGCATGGGTAGGGCTGGGTGAAAAGATCCAGAGCTGGCTGCAACTGGCCGAAGAACCATCGATATGGATCAGCGCGGGCGTCTCTGCTCTGGTGCTGCTGCTGATCATGCGCCGGGGCTAGTGTTCCGGCGCAACGCGGATTTTGCTGATGTGGGCTGCGAGATCTTGTCCCTTCCCCAGGGCCGCAACCCAATTACAGAGAGCCGGGGAAGGGGTTCATGAGGAGACACAGATGAAAGAGCGCGTGAAGTTGGGGATGTCGGCCCTGGCCTTTGCGGCCGCGCTGGCTTGCGGTCATGCGGCCTGGGCCGACGAGGCCTCCGCGAAGAAGTGGGTAGACAACGAGTTCCAGCCGTCGTCGCTGTCCAAGGACAAGCAGATGGCGGAAATGAAGTGGTTCATGGACGCCGCCGCCAAGCTCAAGGCGAAGGGTGTCACCCAGATCAACGTGGTGTCCGAAACCATTACCACGCACGAGTACGAATCCAAGACGCTGGCCAAGGCCTTCGAGGAAATCACCGGCATCAAGGTCAACCACGACATCATCCAGGAAGGCGATGTCGTGGAAAAGCTGCAGACGTCGATGCAGTCCGGCAAGTCGATCTACGATGGCTGGATCTCTGACTCGGATCTGATCGGCACGCACTATCGCTATGGCGCGATCCTGCCGCTGTCCGACTACATGACCGGCGTGGGCAAGGAGTACACGAACCCCGGCATCGACATCAAGGACTTCATCGGGACGAAGTTCACCACGGCGCCGGACGGCAAGCTCTACCAGCTGCCGGACCAGCAGTTCGCCAACCTGTACTGGTTCCGCGCCGACTGGTTCGCGCGCAAGGACCTGCAGGAGAAGTTCAAGGCCAAGTATGGCTATGACCTGGGCGTGCCGACCAACTGGTCCGCCTACGAGGACATCGCCAACTTCTTCACCAACGACGTGAAGGAACTGGACGGCAAGAAGGTGTTCGGCCACATGGACTATGGCAAGAAGGATCCGTCGCTCGGCTGGCGCTTCACCGATGCGTGGCTGTCGATGGCCGGATCGGCCGACAAGGGGCTGCCCAATGGCATGCCGGTGGACGAGTGGGGCATTCGCGTGGCCGAGGACAAGTGCACGCCGGTTGGTGCGTCGGTCTCGCGTGGCGGCGCCACGAACAGCCCGGCCGCGGTCTACGCGCTGACCAAGTACATCGACTGGATGAAGAAGTACGCGCCGCCGCAGGCCATGGGCATGACCTTCTCCGAGGCGGGCCCGGTGCCTGCCCAGGGCCAGGTGGCGCAGCAGATCTTCTGGTACACGGCGTTCACGGCCGACATGACCAAGAAGGGCCTGCCGGTGGTCAATGCCGATGGCTCGCCGAAGTGGCGCATGGCGCCGTCGCCGTACGGCCCGTACTGGAAGCAGGGGATGCAGAACGGCTACCAGGACGTCGGCTCGTGGACCTTCTTCAAGAACACCGATCCGAACCGTCTGGCTGCCGCCTGGCTCTACGCGCAGTTCGTGACGTCCAAGACGGTGTCGCTGAAGAAATCGCTGACCGGCCTGACCTTCATCCGCGACAGCGATATTCACCACGAGTACCTGACCAAGAACGCGGACAAGTATGGTGGCCTGATCGAGTTCTACCGCAGCCCGGCCCGCGTGGCCTGGACGCCGACTGGCAACAACGTGCCTGACTATCCGAAGCTGGCGCAACTGTGGTGGAAGAACGTGGCCACTGCGGTGACGGGCGAAAAGACGCCTCAGGTGGCGATGGATACCCTGGCCGAGGAGATGGACAACGTGATGGGCCGCCTGCAGCGTGCCGGCATGGCGAATTGCGCGCCGAAGCTCAATCCGAAGAGCGATCCGTCGAAGTGGCTGTCGTCGGAGCATGCGCCGTGGAAGAAGCTGGACAATGAAAAACCAAAGGGCGAAACCATCGCCTATGACAAGCTGCTGCAGGCGTGGAAGGAAGGGCGCGTGCGCTGATTGTTGCTGAACGGGGTGTTCGGCTTGTAGGGAGGAACGGCGGCGCTGTTGCGTCGCCGTTTCGTTTTGTGCCGGATCTGTGCCAGTTTGGAACTTCCGCGTTGCACTCCGTATTCGACACCCTAAAGCCTCCCATGGCTATCTAGAATCGCTCGCAGTTGGATCTCATGGACAGAGGCAAAGATGAACGAATCCGAAAGCATTTTCAGACGGCGACAGCTCGCGGCCGAACTCGCCGACGAGCTGATGGGCGATTCACGGACGGGCATGGCGTGGTCGGGGTTGTTCCTGTCGGCGCCACGCCGCACGGGCAAGTCCACGTTTCTGCGGGAGGACCTTCAGCCGGCACTCGAGCGTCGTGGCGCACTGGTTCTGGTGGCGGATCTATGGAAAAACAACGATGTCGATCCTGGCGACGTGATCGTCGACGTCGTGCGCCGGGCACTGGCCGCGCATGAGGGAGTCGTTGCCAGAGCGGCGCGCGCCGTGGGGCTGGACCGGTTCGGATTCGGAGGCTTTTCTTTCTCCATAGACCGGGTGGGGCTCGGCAAGGGCATTGCCCTGTCCGATGCGCTGGCCGAACTGTCGGACAAGGTCCAGCGGCCCATTGCGCTGGTCATCGACGAAGCTCAGCAGTGCATGGCCACCCGGCGCGGCAACAACGCGATGTTCGCGCTCAAGGCGGCACGCGATGAACTGAACTTCGCCCATCACGGCCTGCGCATCATCGCCACGGGCTCCGATCACGTCAAGCTGCGCATGCTGCTTGGCTCGCGCGAGGCATTCTTCTGCGCGACGGAACGGATCTTTCCGGTGCTGGGGCGTGACTACATCGATTGGTTCCGGTCGCGGCACGGCTTTTCCGACGTACTGAACGCCGATGTCATGACGCATCTGTTCGCGCGTGCGGCGTATCGTCCCGAGCTATTCGAGTCCGCGGCGGTTGCGGCGGGCGGGGACGGCCTTGTCGGGGGCGATGCGGCAGCGGTGCTCGAACGGCGGATCGACGAACAGATGCGCGCTGTTCATGCGCCGACCATGCGAACGCTGGAAGAACTGCCGCCGCTCGATGACGCGATCATCCGCGTCATGGCGACGAGCAAACAGATGTTCGCCGGATTCAGCGCGCCAACGATGCAAACCTATCGGCGAGTCATGAACGCCCTGTCAGGCGAGCCATCGTCGCGTCTCGACTATGCCGAGGTGGAGCGGGCGCTGGAAAGACTGGTGGTCCTGCGACTTGTCTGGCGCTCCGCATTGGGCCTGCATGTTCTCGAAGACCCAACGCTCGCCGAGGCGATGCGCCGGGCAGGGCTGCTTGACGTGGTCAGGCGCGTCTCTGGCAGAAAGCTGACCCTTGTTTCCGGAGCGGAGCACGACTTATCGGTTGCCTGAGGCGGGGCTGCGAATGGGGCGCGTCAGCTACGCGTGCGGAGCGATATCTGCGGCCTTGTTGGGGCCGGTCGACGAGTAGCAGGCTTTGCCATGCCGCTTGGCGTCGTACAGGGCCATATCCGCCCGTATGAACAGTTCGCTGACGGATGCGCTCTGGCCGGATTGGTGGAGCGCGCTGCCGACGCTGCACGTCGAGACGAGTATCTGGCCATCGATCGTGAACGGGCGTAGCGCCGCATGAACGACAGCATGTCCGATGCGTTCGACGATACTCGGCGTGGTGATGTGTTCGAGGATGATGGCGAACTCGTCGCCGCCAATTCGGGCCACGGCATCGCCGCTGCGTACACAGGTGCGCAGTCGTTCGGCGAAAGCGACGAGCAGGCGGTCGCCGACTGGATGGCCGTAGCTGTCGTTGACCGCCTTGAAATCGTCGAGGTCCACTAGCAGCAGCGCGGCGCCGTGATCTGCCGAGTCCGCTCGCGCCATGGCTTCCTGCAGTCGCCGGTCGAAGCCCTTGCGATTCAGCAGGCCGGTCAGGTGGTCGGACAGCGTCTGGGCTTCGAGCGTGCGCAGCTTCAGGCGTTCGCCGGTCACATCGCGGGCGAACATGTGCAGGCCGGTGAGAACGTCCTGCGTATCGTTCCACGCTGGCTGGTAGGTGATCTCCCGGGCGGTGCCGTCGGACGTTTCTCGCGTGAAGGTCACGACTTCGCCAGTGCTTGCACGCTCGAGGTAGGGCTTGTTGGCGACGTAGTCTGGCGTGCCCCAGAGCTCTCGCACAGAAAGGCCCGTGATCTGGTCGGCCGGCAGACCATAGTGTCGCGCATAGGCCTGATTGACGAACGCGAACCGCTCGCTGGCATCGATGAAAGCGACGAACTCGGGAACATGATTGGCGATGGCCACGAAGCGTTTCTCGCTCGCTGCGGCGCTGTCGTTGGCGGCCTTGAGCGCTGCCTCGCGCTCGGAGAGTTGCTGCATGACCTCGCAGAAGGCGCCGGCAAGCTCGCCGATTTCGTCCTCGCGGTCGACGGGCAGGTCCGCCACAGCGGATGGGCGCGTGGCCAGTTGCCTGACGGCGCGATGCAGGTGTTCGAGCGGGGCCAACAGGAAACGGATCGTCATCCACATCAGCGCGGCCGCAAAGATCAAGGAAACGAAGCCGATGACGATGGCATGTTGGCGGGCTTCGAGCAGCGGCCCGTAGGCTTCCTTGGCGGGCAGGACCGATATCACCTCCCACCCGTTTGATGCCAGCAGGTGGCGTGCGACGACCGGTTGCTGCGGCTCCAGCATTTCCCAGCGCGAGGCTGGCTGTTCAGCGCCGCAGGATTCTCCCGAGGCGCGTGCGGGCGTGAGCACCTTGGCGCTGTCGGGATGCATGGCATAGCGTGGATTCGGACCGGCCGAGACCAGGCAATAGAAACCGGTCAGGCCGATGCGGCTGCCTGCCAGCTCGCGCAGGAAGTTGTCCGCGGACAGGTTCAGGATGCCGCCGACGACGGCGCGCAGTTCACCCTTCGCACCCAGCAGGGGCACGGCGAGGATGACGCCGGGGGCGGCACTGTGTTTGCCCTGCAGCAGGTCCGAAACGACAAACGGGGAGCCGCGCAGGATTTCCTTGAAGTAGTCGCGGTCGCCGATCGTCATCTTGACGCCATCCGGAACCGCCGTGCTGAACGCGAGTGTGCCGTCGGGCCATGCCATGAAGACCGCGTTGAATTGCTCTGGTATGTCGATGGTGTCGGCGGCAAGCTGGCGCTGTCGGGCGGAGGGTGCGTCGAGCACAGGCGACAGGTTGTGGGCGAGCCGTCGCAGCACGACTGCGCGTGATTCGAGCTTCTCGTCCAATTGGTTGGCGACGAGCCTCACCAGTGTGTCCTGCTGGCTCTGAACGAGATCGTTCAGGCGCCCATAGGCGTACCACTGGGAAATCCCCGCGCGTGCCACAAATACCAGCGTAACCACAATTGCGGCGGCGATCGCCATCCGGTACTTCAATGAGTGCCGCATGATTCTTGTCTGTTCGCGCACTGACCCGTATTTGGCTGCCTGGATGCTGTCATTGATTGGCCCCACCTATCTATCATCGGCAACCGGTTCAAAGCGTAGCAGAACTGCTATCGGTTGCCTTGGGAGTACCGGCACAAACGCGTGTGTGATCGCACGCGAGGTGGAACATGGCGCACACCGTGGCGGTGGCGCGACATTCGGGAGCTTCCTGTGCGGCGAATGAGAGGATTGTCAGCGGCACTCGGCCAGCGCTTCGACCAGCCAGTCGATGACCGGGCGGAAGCGTGACGCCCCGCGAAACTCGGCCGGGTAGGCCAGCCAGATTTCACGGGTGACCTCGGGTACGTCCTGCGCCAGGGTCAGGCCCGGGTCTCCGGCGGCGAGGTAGTGGGGGAGCAGGGCAACCCCCAGGCCGGTGCGCACTGCCTGGCTGACCGCCAGCAGGCTGTTGGACTGGAATGCGAAACGCCGATTTAGCGATTTCGGCCACTCCACTTCCGGCAGCGTGAAACCCTCGTCGAGCAGGCCACAGAGTGGCGTATCGCTGGCGAGCGCGGTAGTCACCGGCATACCGGCCGGCGCATAGAGCCCGAAATGCACGGTCCCCGCGCGTTGGGCGACCACCGTGTCTTCCTGCGGCCGCGCCAGACGCACCGCGATATGCGCGCGGCGCCTGGCCAAGCTGGCTACCCGGTTGTCCAGTTCGAGCCTGACTTCCGCCTCTGGATTGGCTGCGTAGAGCGCCGGCAGGCGCGGCGTCAGCAGGCAGGTGCCCATCGCCGCGGTGGCTGCCACCCGCACCACCCCCGAGACCCCCGATGCCACGCCTTCGATTTCCCGCAGCAGGCGGTCGGCGGACTGCTCCATCTGGCGTGCCGCGATCAGTGCGTTGCGACCCGCCGCGGTCAGCACAAAGGTGCCGTCCGCCCGGGTGGCAACCGGCTTTCCCAGCGCTGTTTCCAGGCGCCGGATCCGCCGGATGGCTGTGGCATGGGTGATATCGAGTTCGCGTGCGCAGGCGGAATAGCTGCCGGCCCGCATCAGCGTTGACAGCGTCAGCAGATCATCCCATGAGATTGTGCTTTTTTGCACAGTGATTGTGAATGAGTGGCGAATTGGCGCACAGCTTAGCCTGTCCTACGATGCCTGCATAGTCACCTGGCCATGGAGATGTGAGATGTCAGTCGCCCCCGTTCCAACAACGCTTCTCGACGCTGCAGGCGCGAGCCGCCTGCCATCCGCCTGGTCGGATGCCGTTCTTGTGCTGGTGGATCATCAGCGCGAGTATGTCGACGGCAAGCTGCCGCTGACCGGTATGCCCGAGGCGGTGGCAAGCTGCGCAGAGCTTCTGGCGTTGGCGCGCCGGCACGGCTCGCCGGTGATTCACGTCGTGCACCACGGGAAGGCGGGCGGGGCGTTCGATCCGGCTGGACCTCACGCGGCGATCATCGAAGGTCTGACTCCGGTCGATGGCGAGCAGTCCGTGGTCAAGCACCTGCCGAACAGCTTTGCCGGCACCGACCTGGCCGATCTCCTGGCAGCCACGGGCAGGAAGGAACTGATCGTGGCGGGCTTCCAGACCCATATGTGCATCAGCGCGACCGTCCGGTCCGCGCTCGACCACGGCTACCGCGTGACGCTGGTGGCCGCTGCCTGCGCCACGCGTGATTTGCCCGATCCACTGGGAGGTGCACCGTTGTCCGCAGCCGAACTGCATCGCGTTACCCTGGCAGCCTTGAATGACCGGTTCGCCACCGTTGTGGCCGATGCATCGGTTTGGCACTAGCGGCAGGAATCGGCAGGAATCGGCAGGAATACACGCCGGTCAGGTGCCGGCGTCGGGTTGGAGGTGGTGGACAAGCGCGCTTGCCGGGATGCTGCGCGCGACTGGCTGAGGCATACTAGCGCCTTCCAAAACGCGGCCTGTCCCGCGGCGCCCCCATTTTTGCTGGCCATCGTGGCCGACCCACACCTCATGAAGCGCATCCTACTGATCAAGATCACGTCGCTCGGTGACATGGTGCATACGTTACCGCTGGTCCACGATCTGCGACGCGCCTATCCCGGCGCGAAAATCGACTGGGTAGCCGATGCCTCCTGCGCGGATATCCCGCGTTGGACGGTCGGCATTGATCGTGTGATTGCACCGCCGCTGCGCCAGTTCAAGAAAAACGGCAAGAAGTGGCGAGACCTGCGTGGCATTCTCGGCGCGGTGCGCGAGTTGCGCCGCGAGCCCTACGACGTGGCCATCGACGTGCATGGTGTCTACAAGAGCGCGATCGTTGCGCGCCTGTCCCGGACCCGCCGCCGCCTGGGGTATGCCGCCGAATTTCTCGGTGAGTCACGCGCCGAATTTGCCTATACCGAACTGTTCGGGCCGCACGGTGATGCGGACTGCCGGCACAAGATGCGCCTCGTGGTGGCCAATGCGCTCGGCTACGAGATCGAGCCGCAGGAAACCTGCGAGTTGAGCATCCCGAAGCCGGCCGCGCCGCTCGCCGCAGACGGCGTGCCGCGTGCGATGCTGTTTCACGCTACGTCCGCCGAGATCAAGAAGTGGCCGCAGGCAAACTGGATCGAGGTGGGCCACGCGCTCTCGCTCCGGGGCTACCGCGTGCAGTTGCCGTGGGGATCGCAGCAGGAGCACGAAGAGGCGAAGGCACTAGCGGCCGCCATTCCTG
Source organism: Cupriavidus sp. HY129 (assembly GCF_059492215.1). NCBI lineage: Bacteria > Pseudomonadati > Pseudomonadota > Betaproteobacteria > Burkholderiales > Burkholderiaceae > Cupriavidus > Cupriavidus sp. HY129. The sequence continues at coordinate 2,263,251 of NZ_CP083254.1, read as the reverse complement.
GCGCGGAAGTGCTGCCGCGCATGTCGATCACAGAGTGCGCGCAGCGTGTCGATGCGGCGGCGCTGGTCGTCGGCATGGACACGGGGTTCGTGCACCTGGCCGATGCGCTCGGCAAGCCCACGGTCATGATCTTCACCGCGACGTCGCGGCCGCATTTCGGCGTGAATCGGCCTGGCCAGTCGATCTCGGTCGGCGACAACGGCGTGCGCCCTCCGGTCGACGAGGTGCTGGCGGCGGTTGCCCAGGTCACTGGTCACGGTGCCGGCGCAAGTCAGGGATTGCCCCGCGATTGTGCTACGGGCGACGTGTCGGCGTAACGCCAGTAGTTGAATGCGACGATCGTGGCGCCGGCATGCGCCGTGACCAGATCCAGCATGAACGGCAGTTGGCGAATCCGTAGTCCGATCATGTAACGGGCCACGCCCTTCAGTCCTTCAGGCGGCGCAATGCGCTCCCCGTGGCGCATTGCCAGCCGCAAGATATGCACAGGGACGAAGCGCTGCGGATCGCTCATGCGTGCGTGTGCGGCCTCCGTATAGAGCAGCGGCGTGTCCGCCAGTGCGGCGAAACGCGAACGCAACTGCGCGAGCATCGCGGGTGCCAGCGCCATGCCTGAGCCGTTCAATCCCAGTGCGGTCATGCCACGCACGTTGGCCTTCCACAAGCCGCCCACTACCATCAACGAGCCACGTTCCGCCGGCGGCGGCAGTGCCGTCATGGCTTCCCATACACCAAGCATGTCGCCATTCAGATCGAAGAGATGGCAGCGATCGGCGAATGCGCGCTGGTAGCCGACGATACAGTCGAGGTCGTCGTCAAACACCGGCAATACGTCGCGCGGCATTCGCGCCGGGCGGACTTCGAAGAGCCCGGACGAGACGGGATAGCGGCCCGTCCAGGGTTTGGCGGCCCCCACGGCGAAGTCGGGGCCGGCATCCGCGGGCAGAAGATCCAGTGACATCGGAAGCAGTCCGTAGCGATTGAGGAGTGCATACGCTACGGGGGGCAAAGGGGCGCAATGTGAGGATTTTTCGATGCGCGATGGCGGCCCTTTCTGAAGCTGCTCCGTGACTTGATCCGACGCAACCGGATGCCCGGGGGGACTAGTGGATAAAGCCTCCCTGGACGAATCGGACGGGTTCGGCATCCATGCGCAACAGCAGTGACGTGAGGCCATCCGTGCCGGGCGATGTCGGGCCACGGTCCTTGTTGACCTGACCGGTCGAACAGAGCAGATCGGCGGTACCCCACGCATCTCGGCCCGGCAGGGATCGCGCGCGCAGCCAGCCATCGCGATCGGCCAGGAACTCGGTGCCAGCCAGTCTGTTGGGGGCAATGCCGGCGATGCGGGCGTATGCGTCCCAGGCTAGCGGTGATGCGGCGACGCACCCCGCGCGGAACTGTGGGACATTGACGGGCGGCTTCCCATCGCGCGTCAGCAGCAATGTCAGAAAGCGTGGGTCTTCCAGTGGCAGCGCGCCGGCATAGCCCTCGCCCTCGAATGCCACCACTCGGACGCGCTGATGTCCGCGCCAGTCGGCCATCGGGCGCCCCGCATCCTGTCCGCAGCGTACCGTGACGTCGAACAGACGCAATGGGATCGGCCAGTTGCCGAACGTCCTGGCGGCAGTGCCGGCGGCCAGCACCTTGGTGTAGTCGATCACGGCCCAGGTGTCGGCATCGTCGAACGCTCGCGAGAATGCGGGCATCGTCTGCCGGCCCTCGCTATCGCGCATCCCATTGGCGATATGCCAGAACAGATCGCCGCCGGCGCGGCGTCCCAGTAACGGGCCGACGAACGTTGGTGGCCATCGCGATAGCCCGGCCGCGAGCGGTCCTTCACCCCGGCCATCCTCGCCGTGGCAAGCGGCGCAATGCTGCGCGTAGAGACGTGCGCCATGCGCGATGCTGTCGGCTGAGAAGCGGGTGGGGCTGCGGTGAAAACTGGTGGGTGCGGCAGGGGTGAACAACAATGCCGGCGATGGCCAGGGTGCGAGGATAAGCGTCAGCGCCGCGGCAGCGAGCCAGGTCAGCCGCTTGCCACGCCAGATGCCGGCGACGGCGACACAGGCCAGCGCCGCCGCGATTGCCGCAAGGCTCCATGCGACCTGACGTGCCAGACCCAGATCGATCAGCAGCGTTTCCCCCGCGATTCTCCGGGCCCACGGCCAGGCGGGCTGGCCATGCGCGTCACCGGAGAGGTGCAGCCCATGCCAGAGCCGCAATAGCGCAAGCTGCCCATCCTGCAACAGCGTGAGCAGCGTGTTGAGCCACGCCTGTGCCGGTGGTCCATTCATGCGTTGCGCTGCCCGTTACCAGCTGGCATCCAGACCCAGATGCCGCAACGCTTCGTGCCGCAGCTCGGTCAGCCGAGGGTCGCCGCGATGCCGTGGATAGGGCAGGTCCACGTCGATCTGCGCGGTGATCTTGGCCGGGCGCTGGCTGAATACGATGACGCGTTGCGCCAGGAACAGCGCCTCCTCGACGTCGTGCGTGACCAGCAGGGCGGAGAACCCGGCGCGTTGCCACAGTTCGACTAGATCGCTCTGCATGGCCAGGCGCGTGAGCGAGTCCAGTTTGCCGAGCGGTTCGTCGAGCACGAGCAGCCGTGGATCGTTGACCAGCGCGCGGGCCAGCGCCACGCGTTGCGCCATGCCGCCGGAGAGTTGATGCGGGAAGGCATCCGCGAACGCTTCGAGGCCCACGCGTCGGAGCGCGGCGTCGACGCGATGGCCTTCACGTCGCAACAGGCCGCGAGCCTGCAGGCCGAGCGCGACGTTGTCACGCACGCGCCGCCACGGGTACAGCGTGGGATCCTGGAAGACCACGATGCGGGAGGGATCGGGGTGGTCGATGGGCGTGCCATCCTGCCGGATCTCCCCGGCGTTCGGTGTTTCGAGCCCGGCCACCAGCCGCAGCAGCGTGGACTTGCCGCAGCCGCTCGGGCCGAGCAGCGCGACGAACTCGCCGGGCGCGACGTCGAGGCTGACGTCGTCCAGCACCGGCAACCGCCGCGCGCCGTCGCCGAAGGCGTGGCTGACACTGCGAATGTCGATCCGGGCGCCAGCGGCCTCGGGGGCGTGTTCCATTACGGCTACCATTTGACGGTTCCTTTCTGCCAGGAGAGCGCGCGGTCGCGCACGGCGAACAGCAATGTGATGACCCCTGAGAACAGCAGTGCCATGACGATCAGCGCTGCATACATGTTCACGTACGATGCCCAGCCCTGAGCCCAGGTCAGGTACCAGCCCAGACCGGATTTCACGCCCATCATCTCTGCCGTGACGAGCACGGAGAACGATGCGCCAAGCCCCATGAACAGGCCGACGAATACCTGAGGCAGCGCGGCGGGGATCGCCACGCGCAGCACCAGGAACCAGCCCGATGCGCCCATCGTGCGCGCCACATCGTAGTAGCTCTTGTTGACGCCGGCCACGCCCGACCACGTCAGCACCGCCACCGGAAACGCGGTCGCCAGCGCGATCAGGAACACCGCTGCGGAATAGCTCGACGGAAAGAAGTAGAACGTGAGCGGCAGCAGCGCCGTGGAGGGCAGGGGGCCAAGCACACGCAGCACGGGGTGAATCCAGTAGCCGATGCGGCGAGACCATCCGATCGACACACCAATCAGGAAGCCTGCCAGCGCGCCGTATCCCACGCCAAGGCCGAGCAGCTTCAACGTGTTGAATGCGCTGTCGCCCAGACGTTGCCAGTCGTCGAGGTAGACCTCGATCAGCGCCTGGGGCGGCGCGAAGAATGGCGTCGGCAGGATCGCGGTCTTGGCGGTCAGGATCTCCCAGGCGGTGAAGACCAGTGGCAGGGCGACGAGCCAGGGACCGGCTGCCCGCAGTGCGGCGACCGCGCGCTGAAGCGGCCCACTTCGGCTTGCGTACCCGCCCGTCAGGGCCAGCAACAACAGCGCGGCGGATACACCGAGCACGACGATGCCGAGTTCCTCCGTATAGGCCCAGTCGTTGAACCCGGCCATCTTGTTGGGCCAGCGCCAGGTCACGGCGCCGAACACGCCCCAGGCCAGCGCCGCCACGATGCCCGTGGGCCAGACCGTCACGCGTGGGGCGACGGTCCTGGGGGCGGGTTGCGCGAGCCGCGCGCTAAGGGTGCTTTGGTTGGTCGTCATGGTCTTACCCCAGCACGTTGGCGTAGACATGCTGCGCCAGGCGTTTGGCATCGGTGGACTTCTTGAGCACGCCAATGCGGCGGAAGTCGTCGGCGTAGAACGCGATCTCCTCCTGCAGATCCACACCGGTCGGGTGGTGCGTGTAGGTGAGCGTGGCGTAGAGCTTGCGCAGATCGTCCGGGCTGATCTTGGGCGAGTACTTGGCGAACACCTTTGCCGCCTCGTTAGGGTTCTCGTTGACGTAGTCTGTCGCCTGGACGATCGAACGCGCCAGCGCGGCCGCCGTCGGGCGATCGTTGCGAACCAGCTCGCCCCGCGCCCCCACCACGCAGCAGACCTTCCGTGCGTATTCGCCCGTCAGGTTGGTGGCCAGTTCCACGTACGCGCCGTTGGTGCGCTTCTCCAGCAGGTAGAGGTTCGGGTCGCCATCGGCGATTGCCTGGATTTCGCCCTTGTCGACGGCCACGCCGAGCAGGTCGGCCGGGTACTGCCGCCAGGTGATGTCGCGGTCGGGGTCGATGCCGTTCTTGGCCAGCAGGATCGTGAAGAAATGCTTGCCCGGTGCGGCCAGGTCGCTGACGCCGACGGTCTTGCCCTTGAGTGCCTGAAGGTTCGTGACGCCGGCCGCCTTCGCGCCAACCAGCCGCACGCAACCGCCGTGCGAGCTGCCGATGATCTTCACATCGAAGCCGGCTTCGAGCGGCTTGAGCCAGCGATGAATCATGCCCACGGCGGCATCGGCCTTGCCGGTGGCGATTGACTCGAGCAACTGGTCCGTGGACCCACTGTAGTTGATCAGATCCACCTGCAAGCCGTTCTTTTCGAAGAAGCCTTTCTCCTGCGCCACGACGATAGGCGTCAGGCAGAAGGAATTCTGGTTCCATGCGAAGGTGAGCTTGCGCGGGGCCGACCAGGCCTGACGGCCCAGGATCAGCGCGGGAGCGGCGATGGCCGTGGTGCCGGCCAGGCGCAGCAGGCTGCGGCGACGATTGTCAGGGCGGGACGATTGTTGGGACGGCTTCTGGCTCATGGTTTTTCTCCCCGTTTTCAGTTGTTCAGGCCGGCTCAGGCTGCCTTGCGCTGGCGCTCGGCATCGCGTTGCGCAACGAGCGCGCGCACGCGCGGAATCAGTTCGCGACCGTAGTCGACGGCGTCGTCAAGCGGATCGAAGCCGCGGAGCAGGAACGTGCTGACGCCGAGGTCGTAGTAGGCCAGCAACGCATCGGCTACCTGTTCCGGCGTGCCGACCAGACCGGTCGAATTCGACCGGCCGCCGGTTTCGCGCGCGATGGCGGTCCACAGACGTTGATCAACGCGGTCGCCCTTGTCGGCGGCGGCGAGCAGGCGACGCGCGCCCTCGCTCTGTTGCGGGCCGCCACGGCTGTAGCCGGCCTGCACGCGCAACGCACGGGTGCGTTCCAGGATGCTGTCGGCGCGGGCCCACGCCTTTTCCTCGGTGTCCGCCAGCACGGGCCGGAACGACACTGAGAAACGCACCTCGCGGGCATGCCTGGCGGCCTCGGCACGCACGCGCGTGGTCAGCTCGCGTACCTGGTCGAGCGATTCGCCCCACAGCGCGTAGACGTCGGCATGTTTGCCGGCCACGGCGAGCGCTGCTTCGGAAGCACCGCCGAAGTAGATCGGCACATGCGGCTGCTGGGCGGGTTTGACTTCGGAGAAGCCGCGCTGGAAGCGGTAGAACGTGCCCTCGTGATCGAAGGGCTGGTCCTCGGTCCAGATGCGGCGCAGGATGCCAAGGTACTCGTCGGTACGGGCATAGCGCTGGTCGTGATCGAGATAGTCGCCATCGCGCCGCTGTTCGTCGTCGGATCCGCCCGAGATGAAATGCACCCCGAGCCGGCCGCCGCTGAACTGGTCGAGCGTGGCGATCTGCCGGGCGGCCAGCGTCGGCGCCGTGAAGCCGGGGCGGTGCGCCAGCATGAAATGGATGCGCTCGGTCACGGTGGCCGCGTAGGAGATCGTCAGCGTGGCCGATGGCCCGGTGGAGTGGTGAGGCACCAGGATGCGGTCGAAGCCGGCCTGCTCATGGGCCTGCGCGAACGCGCGCACGTAGTCGCGATCGATCACCGGCCCGTCAGGTGGGTGAATCTCGGACTGTTTCTGGCTCTGGATCATGCCGATGATGTCGACGCTCATGGGTGACGCTCCTGGTTCGTGAGACGGTTCGAGCCGCCACCGTAAGCCAGCGCGCGCCGCGCGAGAACGAATAAAAACGCGACTCCATATGCGTTGGGAACCGATGCTCGATATGCGAATTGCGTCGTTATCGCCAGCCCACTTCGGACGGTACGCTATGCAGCGATTCGTTCACGTCTTCCGAAGGATTCCCGATGTCTTCGTCCCCCTTGCGCCGGCTGCCGACCAGTGAGGCGCGGCTGGCCAAAGTCCTTGCCGAACTCACGCCGCGCCTTGCCGCCACTGCTGCCGATCACGACTCGCGCGGTACATTTCCCCATGACAACTTCGCGCTGCTGCACCAGTACGGCCTGATCTCGCAGGTGGTACCCGTCGCTTCGGGAGGCGGTGGCGCCGGGCTGGCGGAGGCGCGCCGCATCATCGCCGCCGTGGCCGGTGGAGACGCCGCGACGGCGCTGGTGTTGACGATGACCTACCTGCAGCACCGCGCAATTGGCCGGGACGAGGTACGCTGGCCGGAGGCGGTGCGCGAGCAGGTGTTCCGCTCGGCCGTGGAAGAGGGGGCGCTGATCAACTCGTTGCGTGTGGAGCCGGAACTGGGCTCGCCGGCGCGGGGTGGTCTGCCCGGCACCGTGGCCACGCGCGTGGGCGATCGCTGGCGGCTACGGGGGCACAAGCTCTACAGCACCGGCATCCCCGCGCTGCGCTGGCTGGCGGTCTGGGCGCGCACGCACGAACCGGAGCCGCGGATCGGGGTGTTCCTTGTGCCGAAGCCCGAAGCCGATACGCCAGGCATCCGTGTGATCGAAAGCTGGAACCACATGGGGCTGCGGGCATCGGGCAGCCATGAGACCCTGCTGGAGGATGTGTGGATTCCGATCGAACATGCGGTGGATATCCGTCCGCCATCGGCTTGGGCCCCGGCGGGCGCGAGCCAGGCCGATATCGACGGCAATATCGACCAGCAGGCATGGATGGTGGTGCTGCTCGGCAGCCTCTATGACGCCGTGGCGCGTGCCGCGTACGACTGGATTCGGGATTTCGTGCGCGAACGCGCACCTGGCAGTCTTGGCAAGCCGCTGGCAACCCTGCCGCGTGTGCAGGAGACCATCGGCGAGATTGCCGCGCTGCTGCGCGCCAACGAAGTGCTGCTGGACGATGCGGCGGGGCGTACCGACGCCGGCACGCCGCCGTCGGCCGAAGATAGCGGGCTGCTCAAGTTCACGGTGACCGGGAATGCCATCCGCGCAGTGGAGCTGGCGCTGCAACTCTCCGGTAATCAGGGCTTGAGTCGCAATAACCCGCTGGAGCGGCATTATCGCGATGTGCTCTGCAGCCGCATCCACACGCCCCAGAACGATTCGATCCTGACTGCCGCCGGCCGCACGGCGCTGGCCGACTGATCCTCGCAACGGAACGTCGCCGTCGTGCTATGTTTGCGGCAAACGTTATCGGCCGCGACACCTTGCCCAGGCACGACGGCCGAATGATCCAGGAGACATGGCATGTCCACATCGCCAACCCCTGCGCAGGCGCTCAAGCCCCTGCGCGATTTCATTACCGCTTTCACGGCGCTGCTCGACCAGCATCCCGACGAAGCCCGCATTCTCGACGAGGGCGGCAGCCTGCTGGCCAAACTCGTGGCCAGAGACGACTGGTTGCCCGATGCCTACGCGCAGCCGCATCCCGAGTACTACCAGCAGATGCTGCTGCACTGCGACTCCGCCGAGCGCTTTTCGATTGTCAGCTTCGTGTGGGGGCCGGGCCAGCGCACGCCCATCCACGATCACACCGTATGGGGGCTGATCGGCATGTTGCGCGGGTCCGAATACGCGCAGCCGTTCGAGATCGATGCCGATGGCACGCCGCAGCCACAAGGCGAGGCAACGCGGCTGAACCCCGGTGACGTGGAGGCGGTGTCGCCGACGGTTGGCGACATCCATCGCGTGCACAATGCGTACGATGACCGCGTATCGATCAGCATCCATGTGTACGGGGCCAATATCGGCGCGGTACGCCGGCATGTCTTTCCGGAGACCGGCGGCAGCAAGGCATTCATCTCCGGCTATTCCAATTCCACCTTGCCCAATCCATGGGATCGTTCGAAGGACCCCATCGCGTCATGACTGAAGTTCAATCGTTTCCGACGACAACTAGCCTGGCCGTGCGCCAGGCATTGCTGGACCGCACCGAGATCGCCTTGATCGACGTGCGGGAGGAAGACCCCTATGCGCAGCAGCATCCGTTGTGGGCGGCCAACTTTCCGCTGTCGAAGCTCGAACTCGAAGCCTGGGCGCGCATCCCGCGCCGCGACACGCGCATCGTCGTGTACGGCGAGCACGATGGCGAGGATCTGGCCCCGGGCGCGGCGGCCAGACTGCGGGAACTTGGCTACACCGACGTCTCGTTGCTGGATGGTGGTCTGACCGCATGGATCGCTGCAGGCGGTGAGGTCTTTCGTGACGTGAACGTGCCGAGCAAGTCGTTCGGTGAACTGGTGGAGGCGAAACGTCACACGCCGTCGCTGGCCGCACCCGAGGTGCAGGCGCTGATTGACGGCAAAGCCGACGTGGTGATCGTCGACGCGCGCCGCTTCGACGAATATCAGACCATGAGCATTCCCACGGCCACGAGCCTGCCCGGTGCCGAACTGGTGCTGCGGATTCGCGAGTTGGCCCCTAACCCGGCGACGCAAGTGATCGTCAATTGCGCGGGCCGCACGCGCAGCATCATCGGCACACAATCGCTGGTCAACGCCGGAATTCCGAACCCGGTGGCGGCGCTGCGCAATGGCACGATCGGCTGGAAGCTGGCCGGCCAGGAACTGGACCACGGCGCGAGCCGTGTGGCGCCGTTGCAGGTGGATGCCGCCAACCACGGCAAGGCGCGCGAAGGCGCCCGTGCCATTGCGGCGCGGGCTGGGGTCCGTCGTATCGGATTTGGCGAATTGGCGTCCCTGCATGTGCCGGGCCGCACGGTCTACCAGTTCGACGTCCGCACGCCCGAGGAATACGCGGCCGACCATTTGCCGGGATTCCGCAGCGCGCCCGGTGGACAACTGGTGCAGGAGACCGACCATCAGGCGCCAGTACGTGGCGCGCGCATCGTGCTGGCCGATGACGATGGCGTACGCGCGAACATGAGCGGGTCGTGGCTGGCGCAGATGGGGTGGGAAGTCTATGTTGTCGATCCCGTTGGCGAACATGAGCGCAGCGAACGTGGATTGGCGGCCGCGAACGTTCCGCCATCGCCCGAGGTGGCGACCGTTTCGCCTGCCACGCTGGCTGCATGGCTGAAGGAAGGCGACGTCGCCGTGATCGACGTGACCGCCAGCGTCAACTACGTCAAGCGCCATATCCCCGGCGCATGGTTTGCCATCCGTGCCCAGTTGGCTCAGGCGATCAAGGCGATTCGGCCAGCGAAGCGCTATGTGCTCACCTGTGGATCGAGCCTGCTGGCGAGGTTCGCAGCGGTTGATCTGCGGGCGCTGACGTCGGCCGAGGTCTTCGTGCTCGAAGGCGGCACGGCGGCCTGGGTGGAGGCCGGTTTGCCGGTAGAGCAGGGGGAAACTCGTCTCGCCGTACCGCGCACGGATCGGTATCGCCGGCCCTATGAAGGCACCGACAATGCCGCGGCTGCCATGCAGGCGTATCTCGACTGGGAGTTTGGCCTGATCGCCCAACTCGACCGGGACCGCACGCACTTCTTCGAGGTGGTCTGACACGGGTAACGCCGCAGGCACCTGCCGAGCGGAGGGACGGCCCTGGTTTCCTATACTTGCGGGAACCAGGGCCGCTTTCTTTATGAGACGTACGTTGCGAGGCGCGGCTTTCTCGCTTCGGATTGCGGCCCTGGATCGAACCATGTGCCAGGAGGGCGACCGCCGTGCCGAAGATCCGAGAATCACTGATCCACGATCTGCATCCCACCCAACTGACAGTGGGCATGATCGAAGTGCAGGACAAGAAGACGCACCTGGCCTCGCTGAAGCCCAAGGATCAGCAGGCGTTCATGGAGGCGCATCCGATTCCGGCCGTCGAAGGCCCCGGAGGCAAGCTCTACATCACCGATCACCATCACCTTGGCCGGGCTGCGCTGGAGGCGGGCCTTACGTCCGGCTTCTTTATGGTGGAGGCCGATCTCTCCACCAGCGCGCCAGGCGATTTCTGGGGGGAGATGGACAAGAACCAGTGGGTGCATCCGCTGGACGAGAACGGGGTGCGCCACTGCTACACCCTGATCCCGTCCCATCTGGAAAAACTGATCGACGATCCGTACCGGTCGCTGGCCGGCTACGTGCGCGATGCCGGTGGGTATCAGAAGACGCCTACGGCATTCGCCGAGTTCGTCTGGGCCGATTTCTTTCGTCGCCACATCGCCGTCGAGGACCTGAAGGCCGACTTCCAGGCCGCCGTCAGATGCGCGAAGGCGCTGGCCGCCAGCAAATGGGCGTCGGGCCTGCCGGGGTTCCAGTCGAAGTAACCTGCGACTTGCGCTTGCCGCTGCTGTTTGGTATTTGTCGGGCGTCCAGGCGTTGCATTCCGTTTCGGGATGACGCGGACATCGACAACAAGGAAGAAAAAGCATGTCAGGCCCGCACGTAGAAGCTTCCGAGCGCGAAGCGCTCTACCGCATCATGGCGTTGCGGCGCGATTGCCGTCATTTCACGCCCGGGCCGTTGCTTGGCGATGAGCAGTTGGAACGGCTGCTGGATGCGGCGCACCAGGCGCCCTCAGTGGGCCTGATGCAGCCGTGGCGCTTCATGCGCCTGAGCACGCCAGCCTGGCGCGAACACCTGATTCCATTCGTAGAGGCCGAGCGACAGGCCACGGCACAGGCCCTGGGGGAACGGGCCGCGGAATTCCTACGGATCAAGGTGGAGGGTATTCGCGATTGCGCTGAACTGCTGGCCGTGGTGCTGGCGCCGGATGACGGTACCGTCTTCGGACGGCGCAGCATGCCGCGTGAGATGGCGTGGGCGTCCGCCGCGTGCGCCGTGCAGAATCTCTGGCTGGCGGCTCGCGCCGAAAACCTGGGGCTAGGCTGGGTCTCGATGTTCGACCCCGAAGCGCTGGCACGCGAACTTCAGCTTCCCGAAGGCGCCACGCCGTTCGGGCTGCTGTGCCTGGGGCCCGTGCCGGCATTCTATGAAAAGCCGATGCTCGAGCAGATTGGCTGGCGGCAGCGCCGCCCGCTGCAGGAGATGTTGTGGGCGTCCCCGGACCTGCCGCCTGCCTCTGGTTCTGGTTCTGGTGGCGGGGAGCAGGTCGGAGGCGACTGACAGCGGGAGGCGACCGCTTGCGGCATGGCGTGGCTACCGCAAAGGCTCCCGACCGTGAGAACGTCGCGGACATCGATGTTGCTGACGCTCCGTCTGGCCGGGTTGCCTTTTTCCCCGATACCTTCAACCCACCGAGCGCGGCCGGGGCACGACCATTGAGTCGCAGGGCAGGCAGTCGAGCAGTTTTGCGGCAGTGCTGCCCAGCAACGCGCCAGTCAGGGCATCGCGACCCTGCGCGCCCATCACCACCAGGTCGACATCGTGCTGGCGGACGTGCTGGGTCAGGTGCAATTCCAACCCACCACGCACGATCAGCGGTGTGACGCGCGTTCCAGCGGGCAAGGCGGTGGCGGCGATAAACGCGTCGTACTGCGCGCGCTCCTGCGCTTGCGCGGAGGCAGGCTGCGGTTGCGTGTCGGTCAGCCCCGCGAAAGGCGGCAGGTAGGCATGAAAAACCGTCAGTTCGCATCCCGGAAAAAGCTGCGCCGCCGTCAGCAGCGCATTGCGCGAGGCTTCGGAGAAGTCGGTGGCCACAACAATCCGGCGGTAGGGCGCGTGCGGGCGATTCCGCACTATCAGCAACGGCTGCGCGAGCGTGCGCGCCAGGCGCTCGACGCTAGAGCCGAGCAGGAACCGGCCAAGCAGCTCATACCGCGCAACGCCGGTGACCACCAGGCCGACGCCGGAAACGGTTGCCATGTTGCGGATCGTCTCCGAGATATCCCGGGACTTCATGATTCGCACCTCGGCACGTACGGGGAGTCCGGCCAGGTCACGATCGATCTGTCGGCGGGCGATATGCAGGGCATCGCCGTCACCGCCGGTATCGGCAGCCCAGGCCAGTGCCTGGTCCGGGTGCGCGGCGGGGTCGAGCACATGGGCCACGATCAGTTCGGCCTTCCATGCCTGGGCCAGTCCCGCTGCACGGTCCAGGGCGCGATCGCAGCGTGGGCTCAGGTCGGTGGCCAGCATCAGGCTTGCGGGCGGGGAGGTGGCGGGGAGAGTCGTCATGGGCATCTCGCTAATCGTTCAATGGCAGGTTCAATCGGCAGCCAGACGCTTACCAGCCGGTTTGCGTCGGATCAGGATCTTTTCGAGTTCGGCGACGCAGAACACCAGCAGGCCGGCGCCGATCACCTTGCACCACTCCAGCGCGGACAGGTCGGTGGAATCAAACACTGCCTGCATCAGTGGCAGGTGCGTGTAGGCTAGCTGCAGCGGCACGCAGGCGGCAATGGCCAGCAGCACATACGGGTTGCCGAACAGCCCCTCGCGGTTGAGCACGGTCTTCAGGATATGCCGACTGTTGAGCAAGTAGAACATCTCGGCGGCCACCACTGCGTTGACAGCCATCGTGCGCGCGGTTTCCAGGCTGGTGCCGTCGGATAGTTCCCACAGGAACAGACTGAGCGCCCCCGCCATCATCAGGATGGATACCATCGTTACGCGCCAGACAAAGAAGCCCGACAGCAGCGTTTCTCCAACCGGGCGCGGTGGCTTCGCCATGATGCCGGCCTCGGCGGGCTCGAAGGCGAGCGCCAGTCCCAGCGTGCTGGACGTGACCATGTTGATCCAGAGTACCTGGGCAGGGGTGACGGGCAATGGCAGGTCGAACAGGATCGCGGCGATCACGATCAGCGCCTCGCCGCCGTTCGTCGGCAACATGAAGAGGATGAACTTCTTCAGGTTGTCGTAGACCGCGCGACCCTCGCGCACCGCGTGGGCGATCGACGCGAAGTTGTCGTCGGCGAGCACCACGTCGGAAGCCTCCTTGGCCGCCTCGGTGCCCTTGAGCCCCATCGCGACGCCAACGTCGGCCCGCTTGAGCGCGGGCGCGTCGTTGACGCCGTCTCCGGTCATCGACACGACCTGGCCACCGTCCTGAAGCGCGCTGACCAGGCGCAGCTTGTGCTCTGGGCTGGCGCGCGCGAATACGTCCACTTCCATCGCCACCCGGCGCAGTGCGGCATCGTCCATCAATGCCACCTCGCTGCCGGTCAAGGCGGGCTTGCCGACGCCGATCGCCAGTTGCGCGCCGATCGCGCGTGCCGTTTCGACGTGGTCGCCGGTAATCATCTTGACCCGGATGCCAGCGTGGTGGCACTCGTTGACGGCACGGATGGCTTCCTCGCGCGGGGGATCGATGATGCCGACCAGCGCCAGCATCGTGTAGCCGGTTTCCATATCGGAGAACGCGAGCTTGTCGCCCACGGGCGCCGCGCGCTTGCAGGCCAGGGCGAGCAGGCGAAGGCCCTGCGCTGCGGTGTCGGTCGCCATGCGGCGCCAGTAGTCCACGTCCAGCCGGTGCTCCCCATCGAGATTCCACTGCCGCGCGCACATGTCGAGGATGCGCTCGGGCGCACCCTTTACCAGGATCCACGGCGCATGATTGGCATCGTGGTGGTAGGTGGCCATGAAGCGGTGCTCGGATTCGAAGGGGATGGAATCGAGCCGATGCCAGCCGGATTCCGGATTCTGCTGCTCCACGCCCGCCTTGGCGCCAGCCACCAGCAATGCACCTTCGGTCGGGTCGCCCTCGACATGCCACATGCCGTCGTCATTGCGCATGTTGGCGTCGTTGCAGAGTACGCCGGCGCGCAAGGCCATGACCAACGGCGCGCAACTCATGGGATCGACGACGTGCCCGTCGATGCTGAAGTCTCCCACCGGCGAATAACCGACGCCCCCGACATCGAATACATGGCCCGCGCAGACCATGCGCTGCACGGTCATCTCGTTGCGCGTCAGTGTGCCGGTCTTGTCGGAGCAGATCACTGTCACCGATCCCAGCGTCTCCACCGCCGGCAGGCGCCGCACGATGGCATGGCGCCGGGCCATGCGCTGCACGCCGAGCGCAAGCGTGACGGTCATGATCGCCGGTAGCCCTTCGGGGATGGCGGAGGCTGCCAGCGCCACGGCCATCATGAACATGTCTGCTGCGGAGTGGCCACGCCAGAGGATGCCAGCCACGAACACCACGGTGGAGAGCAACAGGATGGCTACCGCCAGACCGCGTCCGAAACGATCGATCTGCCGTACCAACGGTGTCGACAGGCTTTCGATGCTGCTGAGCATCTCATTGATCCTGCCCAGTTCCGTGGTGCTACCCGTTGCGACCACGATGCCGGTCGCCTGGCCGTAGACCACCAGCGTGCCGGAGTACGCCATGTCGAAGCGATCGCCCAGCGGCGCGTCTTCCGCTACGGGCGCGACATTCTTTTCCACGGGCAGCGATTCGCCGGTGAGCGCGGCCTCCTCGACCCGCAGTTCTTTGACCGAGGTCAGGCGCAGATCGGCGGGCACCCGGTCCCCCGAAGCCAGCGCGACCACATCGCCCGGCACGAGATCCGCAGCGGCGATCTCGTGCCGCTGGCCGTCGCGAATCACGAACGCAAGCGGGGCGAGCATGGCGCGGATGGCATCAATGGCGGCTTCGGCTTTGCCTTCCTGGATGAACCCGATGACGGCATTGATCACGACTGCCACGAGCAGCACGGCCGCATCGACCCAGTGTCCGAGAATCGCCGAGACGATCGACGAGCCGAGAATGATGTAGAGGAGGATGTTGTGGAACTGCAGCAGCAGCCGCATCAGCGGGCCGCGGCGCTTGGGTGGCGCGAGACGGTTGGGACCGTACTCGTCCAGTCGACGGGAGGCTTCGGCTGCGCTCAGACCGGCTGCGCTGGTCTGCAGGGCCTGCCCGACCTGTGTGTCGGTGAGCGTGTGCCAGATGGGTGGCGATTGGTTTTCGGTGTCGTGGCTGGCAGGAGGACCAGTCATGTGGAGTTGGGGCCTTTTTCTGCAACCGGGCGGGCCGGTTTCGCGTTTCGATCGGAGGCGCGCATCGCCTGGTCAAGCCGCAGGCATCTTCTGGGGAGCCTGCGACACGGCGACGGCCTGACGGAGAAAGGGCGTATCAGATACTAGCTTGCTTCGATCACGCCCCGATGACAACACCTTGGAAGGCACTGCACATCTCTATTTCAACATCGCTTGGCGCTTGAGGGGGATGATCTCCATCAAAGTGATTAAGACACTCCTTGGCAAGTTGGGGCAGAGCAGTGCCACCGTTCAGCGGGGCATTCGGAGCTGTCAATCCGCCAGGGGCGCGCGACACCTGCAGGCTTGGCGCGAGTCGGTGAGCCTCATCCGGGATGATCAAGCGGCAGCGTCGCAAGGTATGTACTTGCCGAAACGACAAGAATCACCAGCCATGATCGGCTGGTCGAGAGGGCGGGTAGGGCGTCGACGTTGTCGATAGGCGTTCGATGGGCCCAGTGTCGTGATCCGTGAAGGACGGCGAATACCGTCGGTCATCGACAGACAACAAAAAACCCGGAAAGCTCGTCAGCGATCCGGGTTCACGGCAACGTTAGGCGTTGCAAGCCACAAATTTTGGTGGGTGGTACAGGGATTGAACCTGTGACCCCTGCCGTGTGAAGGCAGTGCTCTACCGCTGAGCTAACCACCCATGCTGCTTCGTCATCGTTGCTGCTGATGTCGTGCAGTGGAGAAACGAGATTATGCCGATGGGCCGGTATCTTGTAAAGCCCTTTTTCGAATTTTCTTCGAAATCCCTCGGGAGGCGCCGGGCCCTACTGAGTGGCGGCTTCGGCAGGGGAGGCATCCTGCCAGACCGTCTTGCCGCCACTTGCCTTGTCGAGTTCCTTGAGCACACCCATGTGCGCCGAGATTTCTTCCTCGGAGGCCAATAGCACGGGCAGCGTCATGGCGGACAGGTCGGCGGTGCTACGCGTCTCGCCATCCGTGGCGGCGCCGTCGAGCATGTCGATGACCAGTGAGTTCTGGCCGCGCGTCATCGCCAGGTAGACCTCGGCGAGCAGTTCGGCATCGAGCAGTGCGCCGTGCAGCGTGCGATGGGAGTTGCTGACGCCCAGTCGGTCGCACAGCGCATCCAGCGAGTTGCGCTTGCCCGGGAACATCTGGCGGGCTTCACGCAGCGTATCGATCACGCCGCTGGCGTGCTGGCGGAACGGCGGCAGGTCCAGGCGCTGGAATTCCATATCCAGGAAGCCAAGGTCGAAGGGCGCGTTGTGGATGATCAGTTCGGCGTCCTGCACGAAGTCACGGACCTCGTTGACGATCTCGGCGAACTTGGGTTTGTCGGCCAGGAAATCGAGTGTGATCCCGTGCACCGCGATGGCATCCTCGTGGATGTCGCGCTCTGGATTGACGTAGAAGTGGAGGTGGCGGCCTGTCAGGCGGCGATTCACCAGTTCCACACAGCCGATTTCGATCAGGCGGTCGCCTGTTGCGTGATTGAGGCCGGTGGTTTCGGTATCGAGGACGATTTGTCGCATGGGCAGGATTGTAAACGACGGCTCAGGTATTGATCGATGCCACCCCCCGATTGGCCAGCGCATCCGCGCGCTCGTTGCCGGGGTGCCCGTTGTGACCACGCACCCAGTGCCACGTGATCTGATGAGGTTTCTGGGCTTCATCCAGTACCTGCCAGAGGTCGGCGTTCTTGACCGGCTTCTTGTCCGCTGTCTTCCAGCCGCGCGCCTTCCAGCCGTGAATCCACTCGCTGATGCCTTTCTGCACGTACTGCGAGTCCGTATAGATATTGACGATGCATGGGCGCTTGAGCGCGCGCAGCGCCTCGATGACCGCCATCAGCTCCATGCGGTTGTTGGTGGTGGGGCTTTCGCCGCCGAACAGTTCTTTCTCGTGGCCGCCGGCGACGAGCACGGCGCCCCAGCCGCCGGGGCCGGGATTGCCCTTGCAGGCTCCGTCGGAGTAAATCGTGACTTCTTGCATGGATATAAGGTGATGGTCCTAGCTGTCCTGGCCGGGGGTCTTGCCGTGCGTGCCCGTGGGCGTGGCAACCGGAGCCGCTACTGGCTTCAACGCCGACTTGGGTGTTTTCCAGGCCGGGCCCACCAGGCGGATATTCTTGACGCGCTTGACCGCCGAGATCATATAGACCGCGCCGAAGATCGGCCACCAGCGGTCGCCGGCCTTCTCCATGAATGCCGCGCGCTGCAGCCAGCGTTCCGTGCGATAGGGCGGGCAGTAGCAGCCGAAGCGGCCCCGGATGATCTCGAACCCGAGCAGCTTGAGCCAGTCCTTGATTCGCACGAACCCGATGGTTTGGGCGTCACTTGGCAGGAAGGGCATGGCGCCAAGGCGGTTCAGGCCCTGCCGCGCGCCCCACAGGCTCATCGGGTTGAAGCATGTCACCACCACGCGCCCTTCGGGCATCAGCACGCGCGAGACTTCGCGCAGCACTTCGTGCGGGTCTTCCGAGAATTCGAGGACGTGCGGTAGCGTGACGAGGTCGATGCTCTGCGTGTCGAAGGGCAGTTCGTCGAACCGGCACAGCAGTTGCCGCGCATCGGGATGGGTCTCCCTTGGCCCGTGCGGGCCCGCGCGGCCGTCCAGCGCCAGCGCCGAGAACGGCATCCGGTTCTCGCGCAACGTGTCGATGGCGGGCAGGCCGAACTGCACCGCGTGATAGCCAAAAATGTCCGCTACCGTCCGGTCATACTGCTGGCCTTCCCACTCGAGCACGTACTGCCCGGGTGGCGAGGCTAGCCATTCTTCCCAATCTATAATCGGTCGGTTGGACATAGAGGAGCACGCATGTTGAAAGTGGAGCCGATTCCCGCCTTTCAGGACAACTATATCTGGGCAATCCACGACGGGCATAGCGCGGCCGTGGTGGACCCAGGCGAGGCCGCACCGGTCGAGCAGTTTCTGGCGCAACGCGGGCTGGCACTGGGCGCTATTGTAATCACCCATCACCATGGGGATCACCAGGGTGGTGTATCAGACCTCCTCGCGCGTCATCCGAGTGGGCCGAACGGCGAGCCACTGCCGGTGATCGGCCCGCAGGGCGAGCGAATCGCCCACCGGACGCAGGCCGTGCGCGAAGGCGACACGGTCACGCTGCGTCATCCGGCAGTGACGTTCCGGGTACTGGATGTACCCGGCCACACCGCGGGCCATGTGGCCTATGTCGGCGACCTGCCCGGCGCCGGCCCCGTGGTGTTTTGTGGCGACACGCTGTTCGCCAGCGGCTGCGGGCGCTTGTTCGAAGGCACGCCGGCCCAGATGCTGGCATCGCTGGACAAGCTCGCGGCACTGCCCGGCGACACGCGCGTCTACTGCGCCCATGAGTACACGCGCAGCAACGTCCGCTTTGCCCGGGCCGTCGAGCCGGCCAACCCGGATCTGGCGGCGTGGGCGGCGCGGGTGGATACCCTGCGCGAGGCCGGCACGCCTACGGTGCCAACGACCGTGGCGCACGAGCGCGCGGTCAATCCGTTCTTGCGGTCCCGCGAGTCCGCCGTCCGCCAGGCTGTGCGGGCGCAGGGCGGTGACGTGAGCGATGACGCGGCGGCTTTTGGTGCGCTGCGCGGCTGGAAGGACGGCTTTCGTTAACGCGGATGGGACAATCCGGTTGCGGGCTGGGCGAGGACAATTGACTCAAATTGCATCATGGGGAAAATCTCATTGACGCGAGGGGGGCTTTTCCATAGCATCAGGCCAACTTTTTGGCGTCACTTTCAGAGAACTTAATGCGATTTGGTCGATTTCTGGCGGTAGTTGCGTGTGCCACGCTGCTTGCAGCCTGCGCCAGCACACCCACACCGCCCGCCGGCGAATTGTCCGGCACGCCGACCGCCCTGGAATCCGGTCCGAAGAAGGACCCGCTCAATACCCTCAACAGCACCGGTCGCGCCGGCACGTTATCCCGTTCTACCGTCGTGAATGTCGACCAGTCCAGCGTGGACTGGCTGCGCGGGCCGTCCAGCGATATCTGGGACCGCATCCGCAAGGGTTTCGCGATGCCTGACCTGGAAGGCACGCTGGTCGATGATCGCACGCAGTGGTACGCGGCCCGCCCTGACTATATGGAACGGATGGTGGGCCGGTCGAGCCGCTACCTCTACCACATCGTCGAGGAACTCGAGCGGCGCAAGATGCCGACCGAGCTGGCCCTGCTGCCGTTCGTGGAGAGCGCATTCAATCCCCAGGCGGAATCCACGGCCAAGGCCGCCGGCATGTGGCAGTTCATCCCGAGCACGGGCAAGACGTACAACCTCAAGCAGAACATGTTCCGCGACGAGCGGCGCGACGTGCTGGCATCGACCGACGCGGCGCTCGACTATCTGCAACGGCTCTACGACATGTTCGGCGACTGGCAACTGGCGCTGGCCGCCTACAACTGGGGCGAAGGCGCCGTGTCGCGGGCCATCGCGCGCAATCAGGCCCGGGGGCTGCCCACGGACTACGCCAGCCTGACCATGCCGACCGAGACGCGCTATTACGTGCCGAAGCTCCAGGCGGTCAAGAACATCATCGCCAACCCGGCCGCGTATGGCGTCAGGCTGCCCGAGATTCCCGATCATCCGTACTTCGTGACGGTCACGACCTCGCGGGATATCGACGTGGCGCTGGCGGCCAAGCTGGCCAATATGCCGCTGGACGAGTTCAAGGCGCTCAATCCGTCGTTCAACCGGCCGGTGATCCTGGGTGCGGCCAATCCGCAGATCCTGCTGCCGTTCGAGAACGCCGAGCGCTTCCAGTACAACCTCAATACCTATCGTGGCGGGTTGTCGAGCTGGACGACGGTGACCGTGGATAGCCGGGAACGTGTGGAGTCGCTGGCTGCGCGGCTTAATGTGGATGTGGACACGCTGCGCGAGATCAACCGGATTCCCAAGGGGATGCGCCTGAAGGCCGGTTCGACCGTCATGATTCCGCGTACCGAGCGCCACGACCAGGACATCAGCGCATCGCTGGTCGATACGGCCATGCTGGCCGTGGAGCCGGATGTGCCTGACGCCAAGCGCGTTGTGGTGCGGGCGGGGCGCAAGGATACGGTGTCCACGGTGGCGCGTCGCTATGGCGTGTCGGTCAAGCAGGTGCAGTCGTGGAACAAGCTCTCCGGCAGCAAGCTTGTTGCCGGACAGAGTCTGGTGCTGATGCTGCGTCCGAACTCCGCCGCCGCCATGCGGGCGGAGCGCGCCGGGGACGAAGACGAAGCGCCAGCCAAGGCCGCGCCACGTGGCAAGTCGGGTGGCAAGACACAGGCCGTGGCAAAGTCGGAGAAATCCGATAAGGTCGAGAAGTCGTCGCGATCAGCCAAGGCCGAACCCCGCAAGCGGGTGGTGGTGGAGACCTCGCCGCACGGTTCCACGAGCAAGTCGTCGGCCAAGTCCGCCACGCGTGAAAGCAAGCCGTCGCCGACGCCAGCGACCAAATCCAAGTCGAGCCGCGCGCAGTAGCACCTGCGCGCGCGGCGACCTCCTGACGCCGCGAAATTCTGGCAACCCGGTTCCACGCTAGACGCTGGGCCGGGGACGCGCCGTGCCTCCGTCATGCAAATTGATGGGCATCAAGAACGTAGTCGGCGAAGGGTGGCAAAAGGGCAGTCTGATCCACCAATGGAACTGCCCGATGTCCTTCCCCAAAACCGTCTGTTGCCTGCCGATTCTCTTGGCGTGTCTTGGCGCGTCATGCGAGCGCGCGCAGGAGGATGACGAACCCGATTACCCTCTGCCCAAGCTCGTGGCGCATCGCGGTGGCACGGCGGATCGCCCGGAAAACACGCTTGTGGCGATCGAGTCGGCATTGCGCCAACGTGCCGACGTGATCTGGCTGTCGGTGCAAACGAGCCTCGATGGCGTGCCGGTGCTGTACCGCCCGAGCGACCTGTCAGCGCTGACCAATGGATCGGGCAAGGTGGCCGATTTCAGCGCCGCCACGCTGGCGACGCTCAATGCCGGCTGGTCCTTCGCCGAAATGGGTTCGGATGGCGTGAAGCGCTACCCCTATCGCGACAGTCCGGTCGGCATTCCCACGCTGCAGCAGGCATTGCGTGCCATCCCGGCCAACGTGCCGATCATTCTTGACATGAAGTCGATGCCGGCGGCGGCGCAGACGGCCGCGGTGGCCGCGGTGCTGGATGCCGAAGACGCCTGGAGCCGCGTGCTGATCTACTCGACCGAGGCCGACTACCAGAATACGTTCGCAGCCTGGCCACGCGCGCGGCTGGCCGAGGCGCGTGACGTGACCCGGCGTCGACTGGTCTCCGCAACGCTTGGCCAGCGCTGCGATGCGCCATCCGTTTCAGGTGTGTGGGCGGGATTCGAGATGCGGCGCAACGTGGACGTGGTTGAGACCTTCACGCTCGGGGAAGGGCATTCGCCGGTTCAGGCGGTGCTTTGGACCAAAGCCTCTGTCCATTGCTACCGGTCGAAAGTGGCGGCCAACCTCGTGGCATTCGGCGTAAATGATCAGGCTGACTATTGCGAGGCAAAGCGTTTGGGGCTGGACGCTGTCATGGTAGATTCTCCAGAAAAGATGGCCGGCATCCGAACGCAGGTGGAAAAGAACCCCGCGTCGTGCAACCAGTAGAGGTAGTCGGCAGGTTTGCGCCTGTCGAACTGTTCAAGCCATCAACACCGCACTGATCACCCATATAGCGGAGGAGACATACCATGACGGCAAGCCGCGCACTGCACGCGCGCTCCCTTTCCGATCCGGCAGGATTCTGGGCCGAACAGGCCGCACGCATCGATTGGGAGACCCCCTTCGAACGCGTGCTCGACGACAGTCGCCCACCTTTCGCCCGCTGGTTCGTCGGCGGGCGCACCAACATCTGCCATAACGCTATCGACCGACACCTGGCCGCGCGTGCCGACCAGCGGGCGCTGGTCTATGTCTCGACCGAGACCGATACCGAACGCACCTACACCTACCGCGAGTTGCATGACGAAGTCACGCGCATGGCGGCGACGCTGCAGGGGCTGGGCGTGCAGCGCGGCGACCGGGTGCTGATCTACATGCCGATGATTCCGGAGGCAATGTTCGCGATGCTGGCCTGCACGCGCATCGGCGCCGTGCATTCGGTGGTGTTCGGTGGGTTTGCTTCGGTCAGCCTGGCAGCCCGTATCGACGACGCCAAGCCACGCGTGATCGTGAGCGCCGATGCTGGCTCGCGTGCGGGCAAGGTGGTGCCGTACAAGCCGCTGCTTGATGAGGCGATCCGGCTGGCTGGTCATCATCCCGAAAAGGTGCTGCTGGTGGACCGCAAGCTGGCGGAGATGCCGCTGGTCAGCGGCCGCGACGAGGACTACGCGGCCTGGCGTGACAAGGTGGCCGGTCAGGCCGTGCCATGCGTCTGGATGGAATCGAGCGAGCCGTCCTACGTGCTCTACACGTCGGGCACCACGGGCAAGCCCAAGGGCGTGCAGCGAGACACCGGTGGCTACGCGGTGGCGTTGGCCACGTCGATGGAAAATATTTTCTGTGGCAAGCCGGGCGACACGATGTTCACCGCGTCCGATATCGGTTGGGTGGTGGGCCATAGCTACATCGTCTACGGGCCGCTGCTGGCGGGCATGACCACGGTCATGTACGAAGGCACGCCGATTCGTCCTGATGGCGCGATCCTGTGGAAGATCGTCGAGCAGTACGGCGTCAACATCATGTTCAGCGCGCCTACGGCGATCCGTGTACTCAAGAAGCAGGACCCGGCGCTGCTCAAGCGTCACGACCTGTCCAGCCTGCGGCTGTTGTTCCTGGCGGGTGAGCCGCTGGACGAACCTACCGCGCGCTGGATTCAGGACGGCATCGGCAAGCCCGTGGTCGACAACTACTGGCAGACCGAATCGGGCTGGCCGATCATCGCGATCCAGCGCGGCGTGGAAGCGCTGCCACCCAAACTGGGATCTCCCGGGGTGCCGGCCTACGGTTACGACCTGCGCATCGTCGATGAGGTCACCGGCGAGGAGTGTCCGCCAAACACCAAGGGCGTGGTGGCGATCGACTATCCGCTGCCACCGGGCTGCATGTCGACGGTCTGGGGCGACGACGACCGCTTCATTCGCACGTACTGGTCGGCGGTGCCGAATCGTCAGTGCTATTCCACGTTCGATTGGGGTATCCGCGACGAGGATGGCTACGTCTTCATCCTCGGTCGCACCGACGATGTGATCAACGTAGCAGGCCACCGGCTGGGCACCCGCGAGATCGAGGAAAGCCTGTCGTCGCACCCGGGCGTGGCCGAGGTGGCCGTGGTCGGCGTGCAGGATGCGCTGAAGGGCCAGGTCGCCATGGGCTTCTGCATTGCGCGTGACGCCGGGCGCACGGCAACCGAAGCGGACCGCATGGCATTCGAGGGGGAGTTGATGAAGACGGTGGAGCAGCAGCTCGGCGCGGTGGCGCGACCGGCGCGCGTGTTCTTCGTCAATGCGCTGCCCAAGACACGCTCGGGCAAATTGCTGCGCCGCGCCATTCAGGCGGTAGCGGAAGGCCGTGATCCGGGCGACCTGACCACGATCGAGGACCCGACGGCGCTGGAGCAGGTGAAGGAGTCGCTGGCCTGACGCAGGCATAGAAGGGCAGGGAGCCCGGCACTTGCGGGCTCCCTGAAAAACCCCTTGCCAGATCTCGGCATGCCGCCTAATATTTTAAGCATAAAATATTTAACCCTGATGTAGAGCCGTCGGCTGACGGCTTGCAGGAGGCGACCAGATGCGCGTGCTATGTATTGGTGGCGGCCCGGCGGGCTTGTACTTCGGCCTGCTGATGAAGCTGCAGAATCCGTCCAACGAGGTGATCGTGGCCGAGCGCAACCGGCCATACGACACCTTCGGCTGGGGGGTGGTGTTCTCTGATGCGACGCTCGAGAACCTGAAACAGGCCGATCCGGTCAGCGCGGCCGAGATCAACGCGGCATTCAATCACTGGGACGACATCGACATTCATATCGGTGGGCGCACCATCCGATCCGGTGGGCACGGATTCATCGGCATCGGCCGCAAGCGCCTGCTCAATATCCTGCAGGCACGCTGTGAGGCGCTCGGCGTGAAGCTGGTGTTCGAGACCGATGTCAGCGATGACCAGGCGCTGGCGCGGCAGTACAACGCGGATCTCGTGATTGCCTCGGACGGCCTTAACAGCCGCATCCGCACACGCTATGCCGAGAGCTTCCAACCAGATATCGACACGCGCCAGTGCCGCTTTGTCTGGCTCGGCACGCACAAGCTGTTCGACGCCTTCACGTTCGCATTCGAGAAGACCGAGCATGGCTGGTTCCAGGCGCACGCCTATCGCTTCGACGACAACACGTCGACGTTCATCGTTGAGGCGCCTGAGCCGGTCTGGAAGGCCGCCGGCATTGAACAGATGAGCCAGGAGGAGGGCGTGGCCTACTGCGAGAAGCTGTTCGCCAAGTATCTCGACGGCAACAAGCTCATCAGCAACGCCGCGCATCTGCGTGGCTCGGCGATCTGGATTCGCTTTCCGCGAGTGATCTGCCATCACTGGGTGCACTGGAACACCCTGGACGACGGCCGCCGCGTGCCGGTGGTGTTGATGGGGGACGCGGCGCATACCGCGCACTTCTCGATCGGATCGGGGACCAAGCTGGCGCTGGAAGATGCGATCGATCTGGCGGAGGCGATCGGCGAGCATCGCGCCGCCGGTGTCGACGGCTTGCCGGAAGCGCTGGCCCGCTACGAGGCCACACGCAGCGTGGAAGTGCTCAAGATCCAGAACGCGGCGCGCAATTCGACCGAATGGTTCGAGAACGTCGAGCGCTATGCCGGCATGGCGCCCGAGCAGTTCGCCTATTCGTTGCTGACGCGCTCGCAGCGGATCTCGCACGAGAATCTGCGCGTGCGCGATGCGCAATACGTCGACAACTTCGAGCAATGGCTGGCCGCGCAGGCCGGCGTGCCACAGGAGACGCTGAAGCTGCGCGCGGCTGCCGGCGATGCTGCCTTGCCGCCGATGTTCACACCATTCACAGTGCGCGGCGTCACCCTGAAGAACCGCGTGGTGGTGAGCCCGATGGCGATGTACTCGTCGGTCGATGGCGTGCCGGGCGATTTCCACCTGGTGCATCTCGGTTCCCGCGCCCTCGGTGGCGCCGGCATGGTTGTGGCCGAGATGACCTGTGTGTCGCCAGACGCGCGCATCACGCCGGCTTGCCCGGGGTTGTGGAATGACGCGCAGCGCGATGCGTGGAAGCGCATCGTTGACTTCGTGCACGCCAACGGCGATACGAAGATCGCCATGCAGCTTGGCCATGCCGGGCGCAAGGGCTCGACCCAGCTTGGCTGGGAGAAGATGGACTACCCGCTGGCGGACGGAAACTGGCCGTTGATCTCCGCGTCGGCGCTGCCGTACATGCCCGGTGTGTCGCAGGTGCCACGCGAAATGACGCAGGAAGACATGGACCGCGTGCGTGATGACTTCGTGGCCAACGCGAAGCGCGCGGCGGAAGCTGGCTTCGACTGGCTTGAGCTGCACTGCGCCCACGGCTATCTGCTTTCGAGCTTCATCTCGCCGTTGACCAACACCCGTACCGACGCGTATGGCGGATCGCTCGCCAACCGTCTGCGCTATCCGCTGGAAGTGTTTGCAGCCGTGCGGGCCGTGTGGCCGCAGGACAAGCCCATGTCGGTGCGGATCTCGGCGCACGATTGGGTCGAGGGCGGTATCACCGCCGACGATGCGGTGGAGATCGCACGCGCCTTCAAGGCGGCTGGCGCGGACATGATCGACTGTTCATCAGGCCAGGTCAGCCCGGATCAGGCGCCGGTCTACGGCCGGATGTACCAGACGCCGTTCTCCGACCGCATCCGCAATGAGGCGGGCATCCCGACCATCGCCGTGGGCGCGATCTTCGAGGCCGATCATGTCGACAGCATCGTGGCGGCTGGCCGGGCTGATCTTTGCGCGATTGCGCGTCCGCATCTGGCCGATCCGGCGTGGACGCTGCACGAGGCGGCCAGGCTGGGCTATCGCGATGTCACGTGGCCGAAGCAGTACGTGTCTGGCAAACGGCAACTGGAAACCAACCTTGCCCGCGCCGCATCGTACGCGCAGCAGCCGGGAAAATGACCATGGGCAATGCATTGCAAGGGCGTCACGCCCTGGTGACTGGCGGTGGGCGTGGCATCGGTGCCGCCATCGCGCGCCGGCTGCTGGCCGATGGCGCCAGCGTCACGCTGCTGGGTCGCGAGCAGGCAGCGCTTGATGCGACCGTTCACGCGCTGCAATCGTGCGTGACCGAAGGCGCGGCGCTGGGCGCGGTCAGCGCGGACATCACGGATGCCGATTGGGTGAGCGGAGCCTTTGCCGGTGCCACTGAAGCACGCGGGCCGATCACGCTGCTGGTCAACAACGCCGGTCAGGCGCACAGCGCGCCGTTCGGCAAGACCGATCTGGCGCTCTGGCAGCGGATGCTCGAGGTCAACCTGACCGGCACCTTTATCTGCACGCAAGCGGCGCTGCCGGCAATGCTCGAGGCGGGCTGGGGGCGCATCGTGAATGTCGCCAGCACGGCCGGCCTGATCGGGTACGGCTACGTCAGCGCCTATTGCGCGGCGAAGCACGGCGTGATCGGCCTGACCCGCTCGCTGGCGCTGGAACTGGCGACCAAGGGCGTGACGGTCAACGCGGTGTGCCCGGGCTATACCGAAACCGACATCGTGCGCGACGCGGTGGCCAATATCGTCGGCAAGACGGGGCGCTCGGAAGAACAGGCGCGCGCGGAACTGGCCGCGCGTAACCCGCAGCGGCGTCTGGTACGGCCCGATGAAGTGGCTGACGCGGTGGCCTGGCTGTGCCAGCCCTCGGCGTCCGCGATCACGGGGCAATCCGTGCCGGTGGCCGGCGGCGAGGTGATGGCGGGCTGAACGATCAAACAGAGTGGAGTGAGACAACACATGAGCGATATTGCACTGGACATGCGCCACCACAAGCGCGCCTTTGCGGACTATCAACCGAAGCATTTCCTGTGGTCCGTCTCGGCGGACGGCAAGGTCGGCACGATCACGCTGAACCGGCCAGAGCGCAAGAATCCGCTGACGTTCGATTCCTACGCCGAGCTGCGCGACCTGTTCCGTAGTCTGTGCTACGCCACCGACATCAAGACCGTGGTGGTGACCGGCGCGGGCGGGAATTTCTGCTCTGGCGGCGATGTACACGAGATCATTGGCCCGCTGACGCGCATGACCATGCCGGAGCTGCTCGACTTCACGCGCATGACCGGCGACCTGATCAAGGCCATGCGCGCCTGCCCGCAGCCGATCATCAGCGCGATCGACGGCATCTGCGCAGGCGCCGGCGCGATGATCGCGCTGGCCTCCGACATGCGTCTGGGTACCGCGCTGACGAAGACCGCGTTTCTGTTCGTGCGCGTTGGTCTGGCTGGCGCCGATATGGGCGCCTGTTCGCTGCTGCCTCGCGTGATCGGGCAGGGGAGAGCGAGCGAACTGCTTTACACCGGCCGATCGATGAGCGCCGAGGAAGGGCTGCAATGGGGTTTCTTCAACGCGCTGCACGCTTCCGACACGCTGCTGGCCGAGGCGCAGTCGCTGGCCACGCAGATCGCCGCGGGTCCGACTTTCGCGCATGGCGTTACCAAGAAGCTGCTCCATCAGGAGTGGAATATGGGGCTCGACGAAGCGATCGAGGCCGAGGCGGAGGCCCAGGCCATCTGCATGCAGACGCGCGACTTCCGGCGGGCCTATGACGCGTTCGTCGCGAAGCAGAAACCGGTGTTCGAAGGCGATTGAGGGGCTGACATGAGCGACAAGACCTACCTCGAACTACCGTTCTTCGACGATGCGCACCGTTCGCTCGAGCGCGATCTGGATGCCTGGTGCGGCGAGAACCTGCGCGACGTCGATCACCACGACGCCGACGCGGCGTGCCGCACGCTGGTGCGCCAGCTTGGGCAGGCGGGATGGCTCCGCTACTGCGTACCGGCGGCGTTCGGCGGCGCGCTGCCCGCGCTCGATTCGCGCGCGCTCTGCCTGCTGCGCGAGACACTGGCGCGCCATGACGGTCTGGCTGACTTTGCTTTCGCGATGCAGGGCCTTGGCTCGGGCGCGATCACGCTGGCCGGCAGCGACGCGGTGCGCGAGCGCTATCTGCCGCGCGTGGCGAAGGGCGAGGCCATTGCGGCATTCGCGCTGTCCGAGCCCGAGGCGGGTTCCGACGTGGCAGCGATGCAATGCAGCGCGAAGCTGTCCGATGACGGCACGCACTACGTGCTAAACGGCGCCAAGACGTGGATATCGAACGGCGGCATCGCCGACTTCTATTGCGTGTTCGCACGCACTGGGGAGGCAGCCGGCGCGCGCGGCATCACCGCGTTCGTGGTAGATGCCAATACTCCGGGCCTGTCCATTGCAGAGCGCATCGACGTGATCGCGCCCCATCCTCTGGCAACACTGCGTTTCGATGACTGCCGCGTACCCGTTGGCAACCGTCTGGGCGAGCCGGGGCAGGGCTTCAAGGTGGCGATGATGACACTCGACATCTTCCGGGCCTCGGTGGCCGCCGCCGCGCTTGGCTTCGGCCACGCGGCGCTGGACGATGCGCTGGCACGCGCCACGTCGCGCCCGATGTTCGGCGGCGTGCTGGCGGATCTGCAACTTACGCAGGCGGCGATCGGTGACATGGCTACAGCCATCGATGCCGCCGCGCTGCTGACCTATCGCGCCGCCTGGCTGCGCGATGTCAGGCAGCAGCGCACGACGCGCGAGGCGGCGATGGCCAAGATGGTCGCCACCGAGAACGCGCAGCAAGTCATCGACCGGGCCGTGCAGATGTTCGGCGGCCTGGGCGTCAAGGTTGGCACGCGAGTGGAAAGCCTCTATCGCGAGATTCGCTCGCTGCGGATCTACGAAGGCGCCACCGAAGTGCAGAAGCTGATCATTGCGCGCGAGACGCTGGCAGCTCGATAGAACACGAGACAGGAGACAAGTATGGCCGCCCCCCACCCAGCCACCGCTCATGTTGATACCTTCGCACGGGACAGGTTGCCGCCGCCGCAGACGTGGCCGGTGTTCCACTTCAATGACGACACGCGCTACCCCGATCGCCTCAACGCGGCAGTGGAGCTTGTGGACCGACATGTGGCGGCCGGCAGCGGTGGCCGCGTGGCGGTGCGCCATGAGCACGCGGGCCGTATCGAGACCGTGACCTATGCCGAACTGGCGGCGCTCGTGAATCGCATCGCGCATGTGCTGGTCGAGGACATGGGGCTGGTGCCGGGCAATCGCGTGCTGCTGCGCGGCCCGAACAACCTGATGATGGCGGCGAGCTGGCTTGCCACGCTCAAGGCAGGACTGATCGCCGTGCCAACGATGCCGCTGCTGCGCGCCAAGGAGCTCAAGCAGATCATCGACAAGGCGCAGGTGACGGCCGCGCTCTGCGATGCACGTCTGCGCGACGAGCTGGACGCGAACCGGCGTGCCGATGGCGAGTACTTTTGTCCGACGCTCGAACGCGTGCGCTACTTCCACGGAGAGGGTGCCGATGCGCTCGAAACCGCGATGGCGGGCAAGCCCGACACGTTCACCGCGTGCGACACGGCCGCCGATGACATCTGCCTGATCGCGTTCACGAGTGGCACCACGGGACAACCCAAGGGCACGATGCACTTCCACCGCGATGTGCTGGCGATGTGCGACCTGTTCCCGCGCCACGTGCTCAAGCCCACGCCGGACGACGTCTTCTGTGGCACGCCGCCAATCGCATTCACATTCGGGCTGGGCGGCATGCTCTGCTTCCCGCTGCGCATTGGCGCCAGTACCGCGCTGTCGGAAAGGCTGACGCCGGAACTGCTGCTCAAGCTGATCCAGGACCATCGCGCAACGATCGTTTTCACCGCGCCGACGTTCTATCGGCAGATGGCGGCGCTGGTAAAGAACTTCGATCTGTCGAGCCTGAGGAAGAGCGTGTCCGCTGGCGAGGCGCTGCCCGATGCCACGCGGCAGGCCTGGAAGGCAGCCACTGGCATCGAGATGACCGACGGCCTCGGCGGCACGGAGATGATGCATATCTTCGTTTCCAGTGCTGGCGCCGACGTGCGTCCGGGCGCAGTGGGTCGCGTGGTACCGGGGTACGAAGCCCGTATCGTCGACGAGAACATGCAGCCGGTGCCGCCGGGCACGGTAGGCAAGCTCGCGGTGCGCGGGCCCACGGGCTGCCGCTATCTGGACGATCCGCGCCAGGAGGCATATGTGCGCGACGGGTGGAATCTGCCCGGCGACACATTCATGGCCGACGCCGATGGCTACTACTTCTATCAGGCGCGTTCGGACGACATGATCATCTCGGCCGGGTACAACATCGCCGGGCCCGAGGTCGAGGGATCGTTGATGCGGCATGAGTGGGTGGCCGAATGCGGGGTGGTCGGCGCGCCGGACGCGGAGCGTGGCCAGGTCGTGACGGCATACGTGGTACTGCGTCCCGGCGTGGAGCCCTCCGACGCCACGCGGGCGGCGCTGCAAGACTATGTCAAGCGCGAGATCGCCCCGTACAAGTACCCGCGTCGCATCGAGTTCGTGGCGGCGCTGCCGCGTACCGAGACGGGCAAGCTGCAGCGCTTCCGCCTGCGGCAGATGGCGGCAGAGGGCGCGTAGCCATGAACGACGTGTTCACCAATCAGGTGCGTGTGCGTTTCAAGCATTGCGATACCGCCGGCATCGTTTTCTACCCGCGCTATTTCGAGATGCTGAACGACTTTATCGAGGACTGGTTCGCCGAAGCGCTCGACTGGCCGTTCGATGCGATGCATCTGACCGGTCATGCGGGGGTGCCGACGGCCGAACTGCAATGCCGCTTCGAGGCGCCAAGCCGGCTTGGCGAACTGCTCACACGAGAACTGCGCGTGTCCCATATCGGCCGAAGCAGTTTCTCGGTCGAGGTCCGCCTGGCCGGGCCGGACGGCGGCACGCGTATGCACATCTCTCAGCGGCTCGTCTGCGTCGACACACGGACGATGACCGCGCAGGCCCTGCCTGACCCCGTACGACATGCAATGGGACGCTTCCTGGCGGCCTGACGGATAACTCTGAACTCTGGATTGGAATCGACATCATGCTGAAGACATTGCAGCCGCCCGACTGGGCACCTCCGAAGGGATACGCCAACGGCATGCTCGCCGAGATGCAGGTGGGCAGCCGCCTGATCTTCGTCGGCGGGCAGATCGGCTGGAACGGCCAGTGCGAGTTCGAAACCGACGATTTCGGGCTGCAGGTGGCGCAGGCATTGCGCAATATCGTCGCCGTGCTGGAGCAGGGCGGGGCGCGGCCCGAGCACATCGCGCGCATGACCTGGTATGTGAAGGACAAGGCCGAGTACGTGGGTGCCTACAAGGCGATCGGGCAGCACTATCGTGACATCATCGGCCGCCACTTTCCGGCGATGACCGCGGTGGAGGTGGCGGACCTCGTCGAGCCACGCGCGAAGGTGGAAATCGAGGTCACCGCCGTGGTACCCGCCGCGGCATGACCGGCGTGCCGGGCGGTCGTGAATGACGGGCCGCCTGGCAGGCATGGCAAACGCAAGTCCTTGAAAACTTGAGAAATTGGGTGCGGCGGGATATAATTCGAAAGTTTCGCTTTCAGAACCCTTCACCCTAGCGCCTACCGTATTCCACCTTCCGCCGCCCCCATATTCGCGAGGGCTTTTCGTGCACCACGCAGACATTGTGCGAAGTGACGAAAGAGCCTCCGCCGGGAGTCTCGCCATGCACATGGCTGAGGACTCGCCCACGGGGCACGAGGCGTTGAGCAGGTCGGTCACGGGGTGAATCCAGCAGGAGCCTACCCGTGTTACCGTCTTTTCCGTCCGCCATCCTCGCGCTTGCAGACGGCACGGTCTTTCGTGGCTATTCCATCGGCGCTTCCGGCCATACGATCGGCGAAGTGGTGTTCAACACCGCCATCACCGGTTATCAGGAAATCCTCACCGACCCGAGCTATTCCCGGCAGATCGTCACGCTGACGTATCCGCATATCGGCAATTACGGCGTCAACCCTGAGGATGTAGAAGCCACGAAAGTCCATGCCGCCGGCCTGATCATCAAAGATCTGCCGATTCTGGCCTCGAACTTCCGCAAGGAACATACCCTCGCCCACTACCTGAAGCAGGAAAAGGTCGTGGCGATCGCGGGCATCGACACCCGCAAGCTGACCCGTATCCTGCGCGAGAAGGGCGCCCAGAACGGATGCATCCTGGCTGGTGAGGACAATGTCCAGAAGGCTATCGACCTGGCACGCTCGTTCCCGGGCCTGGCAGGCATGGACCTGGCCAAGGTCGTCTCCGTCAAGGAGCCGTATGAGTGGACCCAGACCGAGTGGAAGCTCGGCGAAGGCTACGGCAAGCAGGACAAGCCGCAGTTCCACGTGGTCGCCTTCGACTTCGGCGTCAAGTTCAACATCCTGCGCATGCTGGCCGAACGCGGCTGCAAGGTGACCGTGCTGCCGGCGCAAGCCAGCGCGGCCGACGCCCTGGCGCTGAATCCGGACGGTATCTTCCTGTCGAACGGCCCTGGCGACCCGGAGCCGTGCGACTACGCGATCGCCGCCACGCGCGAGTTCATCGCCCGCGGTATCCCGACCTTCGGCATCTGCCTGGGCCACCAGATCATGGCCCTGGCCGTGGGTGCCAAGACGCTCAAGATGAGCACGGGTCACCATGGCGCCAACCATCCGGTCAAGGACCATGATGATGGCCGTGTGGTGATTACGTCGCAGAACCACGGCTTCGCGGTCGATGCATCGACGCTGCCGGCCAACGCCCGCGTCACGCACACGTCTCTGTTCGACGGCACGCTGCAAGGCTTCGCGCTGACCGACAAGCCGGCTTTCTGCTTCCAGGGTCACCCGGAAGCGTCGCCCGGTCCGCACGACATCGCGTACCTGTTCGACCGCTTCACCAAGCTGATGCAGGACGCCCGCGCCAAGGCCGCTGCCTGAGATCGAGAAACGAGAGCCTGAACGGGAAACGCCCATGAACGCCTTCATGCATGCCAACCTCGGCATCACTGATTTCTGGACCTTTGTGCTCGGCACGATCTTCATCGTGCTGCTGCCGGGGCCGAATTCGATGTATGTGCTGTCGGTGGCCGCGCAGCGCGGTGTGCGCGCCGGCTACAAGGGGGCATGCGGCGTTTTCCTCGGCGATGCGATCCTGATGGTGCTGTCGGCCGCTGGCGTGGCATCGCTGCTGAAGGCCAGCCCGGGGCTGTTCCACGCGGTCAAGTACGTGGGTGCGGCCTACCTGGCCTGGATCGGCTTCCAGATGCTGCGTGGCGCGGTGCGTAACTGGTCGGCGCAAGCCGATGTCGCCACGAAGGCGGTGGCGTCGCTGGATCGCGCGTCGAACCCGTTCAGCAAGGCGCTGTTCATCAGCCTGCTGAACCCGAAGGCCATCCTGTTCTTCATCTCGTTCTTCATCCAGTTCGTGGACCCGCAGTTCGCCGTTCCGGCGCTGTCGTTCGTGGCGCTGGGCCTGGTCTGCCAGATCTGCAGCTTCGCCTACCTGACCACGATCATCTTCGTGGGCGCAAGGCTGGCCGATGCGTTCCGCCGCCGCCGACGCCTGTCCGCAGGTATGTCGAGCGGGGTCGGGGCGATGTTCATCGGCTTCGGCGCCAAGCTGGCCACGGCCACACTGGGCTGACGGCCTACAACCTGATTACCGGCCCGGCCCGCGCCCAACCGCGCGAGCCGGCCAACAAAGAGAGCGTGCAATGCCAAAGCGCACAGATATCAAGAGCATCCTAATCATCGGCGCGGGCCCGATCATCATCGGTCAGGCGTGCGAATTCGACTACTCCGGCGCGCAGGCCTGCAAGGCGCTGCGTGAAGAGGGCTTCAAGGTCATCCTGGTCAACTCGAACCCGGCGACCATCATGACGGACCCGAACACGGCCGACGTGACGTACATCGAACCCATCACCTGGGAAGTGGTCGAGCGCATCATCGAGAAGGAGCGCCCGGATGCGATCCTGCCGACCATGGGTGGCCAGACCGCGCTGAACTGCGCGCTGGACCTGCACCGCCATGGCGTGCTGGACAAGTACAAGGTCGAGCTGATCGGCGCGTCGCCGGAAGCCATCGACAAGGCCGAGGACCGCCAGAAGTTCAAGGACGCGATGACCAAGATCGGTCTCGGTTCGGCCAAGTCCGGCATCGCCCACTCGATGGACGAGGCCGTGGCCGTGCAATCGCGCATCGCCCAGGAAACCGG
The DNA here is from genome assembly GCF_059492215.1 of Cupriavidus sp. HY129. NCBI lineage: Bacteria > Pseudomonadati > Pseudomonadota > Betaproteobacteria > Burkholderiales > Burkholderiaceae > Cupriavidus > Cupriavidus sp. HY129. The sequence continues at coordinate 2,228,635 of NZ_CP083254.1, read as the reverse complement.
CACCGCCGGCTACCCGATCGTGATCCGCCCGTCGTTCACGCTGGGCGGCACCGGCGGCGGTATCGCCTACAACCGCGAAGAATTCGAGGAAATCTGCAAGCGTGGCCTGGACCTGTCGCCGACGCGCGAGCTGCTGATCGAGGAATCGCTGCTGGGCTGGAAGGAATACGAGATGGAAGTTGTTCGCGACAAGGCGGACAACTGCATCATCATCTGCTCGATCGAAAACCTGGACCCGATGGGCATCCACACCGGTGACTCGATCACGGTGGCCCCGGCCCAGACGCTGACCGACAAGGAATACCAGATCCTGCGTAACGCCTCGCTGGCCGTGCTGCGCGAGATCGGCGTGGACACCGGCGGCTCGAACGTGCAGTTCTCGATCAATCCGACGGATGGCCGGATGATCGTGATCGAGATGAATCCGCGCGTGTCGCGTTCGTCGGCCCTGGCCTCGAAGGCCACCGGTTTCCCGATTGCGAAGGTTGCCGCCAAGCTGGCCGTCGGCTACACGCTCGACGAACTCAAGAACGAAATCACCGGCGGCCAGACCCCGGCCTCGTTCGAACCGTCGATCGACTACGTGGTCACCAAGGTGCCGCGTTTCGCGTTCGAAAAATTCCCGGCCGCAGACAGCCACCTGACCACCCAGATGAAGTCGGTGGGCGAGGTGATGGCCATGGGCCGTACGTTCCAGGAATCGTTCCAGAAGGCACTGCGTGGTCTGGAAGTGGGCGTGGACGGCCTGGACGAAAAGTCGACCGATCGCGACGAAGTGATCGAGGAAATCGGCGAAGCCGGCCCGGACCGTATCTGGTACGTGGGCGACGCATTCCGCCTCGGCATGTCGCTGGAGGAAGTGCAGAGCGAGACCGATATCGATCCGTGGTTCCTGGCCCAGATCGAAGACATCGTGAAGACCGAAGGCCTGGTGCGTAATCGCACGCTGGAAAGCCTGTCGACCGCCGAACTGCGTCACCTGAAGCAGAAGGGCTTCTCGGATCGCCGCCTGGCCAAGCTGCTGAAGACCGACGCGAAGGCCGTGCGTCAGGCGCGCGTGGCGCAGAACGTGCGCCCGGTCTACAAGCGCGTGGACACCTGCGCGGCCGAGTTCGCCACGAACACCGCGTACATGTACGGCACCTACGAGGCCGAGCATGGCGAGTGCGAAGCCGACCCGACCAACAACAAGAAGATCATGGTGCTGGGCGGTGGCCCGAACCGGATCGGCCAGGGTATCGAGTTCGACTACTGCTGCGTGCACGCCGCGCTTGCGCTGCGCGAAGACGGGTACGAGACCATCATGGTCAACTGCAACCCCGAAACCGTGTCGACCGACTATGACACCTCGGACCGCCTGTACTTCGAGCCGCTGACGCTGGAAGACGTGCTGGAAATCGTCGACAAGGAAAAGCCGGTCGGCGTGATCGTCCAGTACGGCGGCCAGACTCCGCTGAAGCTGGCGCTGGATCTGGAAGCCAACGGCGTGCCCATCATCGGCACGAGCCCGGACATGATCGACGCCGCGGAAGACCGCGAGCGCTTCCAGAAGCTGCTGCAGAACCTGGGTCTGCGCCAGCCGCCGAACCGTACCGCGCGCGCTGAAGACGAGGCACTGCGCCTGGCCGAGGAAATCGGTTATCCGCTGGTGGTGCGTCCGTCGTACGTGCTGGGTGGCCGCGCGATGGAAATCGTGCACGAGCCGCGCGACCTCGAGCGCTACATGCGCGAGGCCGTGAAGGTGTCGAACGACTCGCCGGTGCTGCTGGACCGATTCCTGAACGACGCCATCGAGTGCGACGTCGACGCCCTGTGCGACGGCAATCGCGTGTTCATCGGCGGCGTGATGGAGCACATCGAACAGGCAGGCGTCCACTCGGGCGACTCGGCCTGCTCGCTGCCGCCGTACTCGCTGTCGCAGGCAACCGTCGACGAACTGAAGCGCCAGACCGCCGCGATGGCCAAGGCGCTGAACGTGGTGGGTCTGATGAACGTGCAGTTCGCGATCCAGCAGCGGAATGGCGAGGACATCGTCTACGTGCTGGAAGTGAACCCGCGCGCGTCGCGTACGGTGCCGTACGTGTCGAAGGCCACCGGCCTGTCGCTGGCCAAGATCGCCGCGCGTTGCATGGCCGGCCAGTCGCTTGATTCGCAAGGTATCGGCGAAGAGGTGGTGCCGCCGTACTACAGCGTCAAGGAAGCTGTGTTCCCGTTCAACAAGTTCCCGGGCGTGGATCCGGTCCTCGGACCTGAAATGCGTTCGACCGGCGAAGTGATGGGCGTGGGCAAGGTGTTCGGCGAAGCGCTGTTCAAGAGCCAGCTGGCCGCCGGTTCGCGCCTGCCCGAGAAGGGCACCGTGCTGATCACCGTCAAGGACAGCGACAAGCCGCGCGCCGTGACCGTGGCCCGCATGCTGCACGACCTCGGTTACCCGATCGTCGCCACACGTGGCACGGCATCGGCCATCGAGGCCGCCGGCATCCCGGTCCGGGTTGTCAACAAGGTGAAGGACGGCCGTCCGCACATCGTGGACATGATCAAGAACGGTGAACTGGCGCTGGTCTTCACGACGGTCGACGAAACGCGCACGGCCATCGCCGATTCGCGTTCGATCCGTATCGCCGCGCTGGCCGCCCGCGTGCCGTACTACACCACCATCGCCGGCGCCAACGCCGCGGTGGAAGGCCTCAAGCACATGCAGAACCTGGAGGTCTACGACCTGCAGGGCCTGCACAAGCAGCTGGCCTGACATGCCTGATGCTGCGGTGCGGGGAATGTGACCCCGTACCGCAGTAGTCCGTCCGTCGGGTTGATACCGGCGGCGGTTCTGGCCTACACTACGTCGAATTCGCCGATTGCACCGGCCTTGCTGGCCGCTGTGTGATCCCATCTGAAAGCCGCGGTTGAGCGGAAGTGCTGCCTGGCAGGTGACTGCCGGCGCATGGTTCCAGCTCCGCTGCGGCTCATTTTTTTGTTGAACAAGACAATGAGCACCATTCCGATTACCAAGCGTGGCGCCGAACTCCTGAAGGAAGAGCTGCAGCGCCTCAAGGCCGTCGAGCGTCCTGCGGTGATCAACGCCATCTCCGAGGCGCGTGCCCAGGGCGACCTGTCGGAAAATGCCGAATACGACGCCGCTAAGGAAAAGCAGGCGTTCATCGAAGGCCGCATCCAGGAAGTGGAAGCGAAGCTTTCGGCCGCCCAGGTGATCGATCCGACCCAGCTGGACACGGACGGCCGCATCGTTTTTGGCGCCACCGTGGATCTGGAAGACCTGGAATCTGGCAGCCCTGTGAGCTATCAGATCGTCGGTGACGACGAGGCGGATCTCGATACCGGCAAGATCTCCGTGAGCTCGCCGATCGCACGCGCACTGATCGGCAAGTTCGAAGGCGACGTAGCAGTCGTGCTGGCCCCGGGCGGCGAGCGCGAGTACGAAGTCATCACGGTTCGCTACATCTGACGGCGCGGGACAGGCGTGTTCTCCTCGTCTTACTCGAATCTGCCGCCGTTGCCGCATCGTCTGTTTCTGCTGCTGACCGTGATCTGGGCCGGCAGCCTGTGGACGATCGGCTATCTGGTGGCGCCGACGCTGTTCTCGGTGCTGCCGAGCCGCGAAACGGCCGGGATGATCGCCGGGCATCTGTTCCGCTACGAGGCGATCCTCGGCATGACCGTGGGCGTGCTTCAGCTCGTGCTCTGCAATGTGCTGATCCGCCGTGGCGCCGAGCGTTATCGCTCGTTGCGCTGGATCGTCCTGGCCATGCTGGTATGCGTGCTGGCCGGCTATTTCGGTGTGCAGCCGTTCATGGAAGGACTCAAGGTCAAGGCTCAGGCGCTGAATCTGGGCGTGTCCGAATCACCGTACAAGGCCGAATTCGGCATGTTGCACGGGGTGTCCAGCGTGATCTATCTGGTTCAGAGTGTGCTGGCACTGGTGCTGGTGTGGCGGGCTAGCGCGCCACGCTGAGCAAAGGTGTGAAAAAAGGCGGCCTCGGCCGCCTTTTTGGTGGAACTGGCCGATTCGGCCACTGGTCAACCCAGTGCTTTCTTTTTCTGGCTGGCCGGGCGGGCGCGGGAACGCTTGACGTTACCACCCTGGGTCACACGTTCGTTGCCCAGTACGGTGACTGCCGTGCTCTTGGGGCGGCGTTGACCGGAGGTGCTCGGCTTGCGGACCATGACGGTGCGTGGGGCTGCGCCTGTGCCAGTAGCACGGCGACGCGCGGCGGCTCCCAGTTCCTCCGGCAGGTTTTCCTTCAGGAGGGCGGGGCCCGGACGCCAGATCACGAGCAACTTGCCGATGTGCTGGATCGGCGCGGCGCTGAGTTCGTCACAAATGGCGTCGTAAATGGCAATGCGTGCGTCGCGTTCGTCACCGAGGACGCGAATCTTGATCAGATCGTGAGCCGCCAGGCTCCGGTCGATCTCGGCCAGGACCGCACGGGTCAGGCCTTCCGCACCGATCATGACCACGGGATTGAGGCTGTGGGCGCGCGAGCGCAGGTCGGAGCGTTGGGCGGAAATCAGTTGTAGGGCTGGCATGAGAGGGCAAATAGCGATTTGGCGCGTATTATCCGCCAAAATATCGCCGGCAGGCGGTAAAGATCTCCAAATCGGGAGAAAAAGCTCCGCACGGTCGTTCGACTTGCGGTGCCAATCCCGCCAAACCGGTAAGTAGCAAGTAGGCAAGTCTCATCAATGGCCAAGAACAAATTCAATCAGTCGTGGCTGCACGACCACATCAACGATCCGTACGTGAAGATGGCCCAGCGCGAGGGCTATCGCGCCCGCGCGGCCTACAAGCTCAAGGAGATCGACGATCAGGACAAGTTGATCCAGCCAGGCCAGGTCATCGTGGATCTGGGCGCCGCGCCGGGCAGCTGGAGCCAGTACGCCCGGAACAAACTGGCCGCTTCACCCCGCGCGAAAGACGGCCGGATCGACGGCGCCGTGGTGGCGATCGACATCCTGCCGATGGAGCCGGTGGCCGACGTGACCTTTATCCAGGGCGATTTCCGGGAGGAAGAGGTATTCCGTCAGCTCGAGCAGGTGGTGCTCGATGCGTCTGGTGGCTCCCGCATCGACCTTGTTATCTCCGATATGGCCCCCAACTTGTCTGGCGTGGCCTCGGCCGATGCCGCGCGGATCGAGTATCTGTGCGATCTGGCGCTGGACTTTGCCCAGGCCCACCTGAAGCCGGAAGGTTCCTTGCTGGTCAAGTGCTTTCACGGCTCGGGCTACAGCCAGATCGTGGAAAAGTTCAAGCGGCAGTTCAAGGTCGTCGCGAGCCGCAAGCCCAAGGCGTCGCGTGACAAGTCTTCGGAAACATTTATTCTTGGGCGCTACCTGAAGTCGATGGACTGACGCGGGCCCAAAACATGCCGCAGGCGCTCCCAGTGCTCCCAAAAGGGGGCAGGGTACGCCCGGGCGGTGCGCGACTTGCCCTGAATGGGCCGTATCAGGCACTATCAGGTCCATAGATTCAGATTTCCCTGCGGGGGCGGGGGCTGCATTACAATGCAATGCAGCTACCCGTTGGCAAGGCAATTGGAAAGGAGTTCGGCCTTGAATAACAACCTGTTTCAAAAGGCGGCAATCTGGCTCGTAATCGCGCTGGTATTGTTCACCGTCTTCAAGCAGTTCGACAAACCGCGTGCCCAGGACAGTGTCACCTATTCGCAGTTCATGGATGACGCCAAGAACGGCAAGGTGTCGCGTGTCGACGTGCAGGGCCGCAACCTCGTGGTTTCGCCCAAGGAAGGCTCCAAGTACACGATCATTTCGCCGGGCGATATCTGGATGGTCGGCGACCTGATGAAGTACGGTGTCCAGGTGACCGGCAAGGCTGACGACGAGCCCAACGTGCTGGTCCAGGCGCTGTACTACCTCGGACCGACGCTCCTGATCATCGTCTTCTGGTTCTATATGATGCGGCAGATGCAGGGCGGGGGGAAAGGCGGAGCCTTCTCCTTCGGTAAATCCCGCGCGCGCCTGATCGACGAGAACCAGAACGCCGTTACCTTCGCTGACGTCGCGGGTTGCGACGAGTCGAAGGAGGAAGTGGTCGAACTGGTCGACTTCCTGAAGGACCCGCAGAAATTCCAGAAGCTGGGCGGACGTATTCCGCGCGGCGTGCTGCTGGTCGGGCCTCCGGGTACCGGCAAGACGCTGCTGGCGCGTGCTATCGCCGGTGAGGCCAAGGTGCCGTTCTTCAGCATCTCGGGTTCGGACTTCGTGGAAATGTTCGTCGGCGTGGGTGCAGCCCGTGTGCGCGACATGTTCGAGAACGCCAAGAAGCAGGCCCCCTGCATCGTGTTCATCGACGAAATCGACGCGGTCGGTCGCCATCGTGGCGCCGGCATGGGCGGCGGTAACGACGAGCGCGAGCAGACCCTGAACCAGATGCTGGTCGAGATGGATGGCTTCGAGGCCAACTCTGGCGTGATCGTGATCGCCGCGACCAACCGTGCCGACGTGCTGGACAAGGCGCTGCTGCGTCCGGGCCGTTTCGACCGTCAGGTCTATGTGGGCCTGCCGGACATCCGCGGCCGCGAGCAGATCCTGAAGGTCCATATGCGCAAGGTGCCGATCGGCAACGACGTGGACGCATCGATCATCGCTCGTGGTACGCCTGGCTTCTCGGGTGCGGACTTGGCTAACCTGGTCAACGAGGCTGCGCTGTTTGCCGCCCGCCGCAGCAAGCGCGTGGTGGACATGCAGGACTTCGAGGACGCCAAGGACAAGATTTACATGGGCCCGGAGCGCAAGTCGACGGTCATGCGCGAGGAAGAGCGCAAGGCCACGGCTTACCACGAGTCTGGCCATGCCGTGGTTGCCAAGCTGCTGCCGAAGGCCGATCCGGTCCACAAGGTCACGATCATGCCGCGCGGTTGGGCGCTGGGCGTGACTTGGCAGTTGCCGGAGCATGACAAGTACTCGAAGTACAAGGACAACATGCTCGAGGAAATTGCCATCCTGTTCGGCGGCCGCGCTGCCGAAGAGGTGTTCCTCAACGCCATGAGCACCGGTGCTTCGAACGACTTCGAGCGTGCCACCAAGATCGCCCGCGATATGGTGACCCGCTTTGGCATGAGCGATTCGCTCGGCGCGATGGTCTACGTGGACACAGAGCAGGACGGCATGTTCGGCAAGCTGTCGTCGAAGACCGTGTCCGAAGCGACGCAGCAGAAGGTTGACGCAGAGATCCGCCGCATCATCGACGATCAATACGCGCTGGCCAAGCGCTTGCTCGAAGAGAACCGCGACAAGGTCGAAGCGATGACCAACGCGCTGATGGAGTGGGAAACGATCGACGCCGAACAGGTGAACGACATCATGGCGGGCCGTCCGCCGCGTCCGCCGCGTGGCGCGCAGGGTCCGAACAGCGGTGGCAACACGCCTCCCGGCGGTTCCCCGGTGGCACCGACCAATGCACCCGCAACGGCACGTGCCGACGAAACGGTTTGATACGGATGTGACATGAGGTGATACGCAGAGACCAGCTCGCAAGGGCTGGTTTCTGATAGCCTCTCAGGCCGGTGCCTTGCGCGCCGGCTTTTTTGTTTTCAGGACGCGAATCTTGTCGACCGAGTTCTTCCAGTGCGGGCGCTATCGTTTTTCCCGCCGCCGCCGCCCACTCGTGATGGGTATTCTCAATGTGACCCCCGATTCGTTCTCCGATGGCGGGCAGCACACCACCCGTGACGCCGCGCTGCGCCACGCGGAGCAATTGATTGCAGAGGGTGTCGACATCATCGATATCGGTGGAGAGTCCAGCCGACCTGGGTCGGCCGCGCTGCCGCTCGATCAGGAACTAGATCGTGTGATGCCGATTGTCGAGTCGCTGGCCGATTGCGGTAAGCCGCTTTCGATCGACACCTACAAGCCGGAGGTTATGCGTGCAGCGCTGGCGGGCGGAGCGGATCTGATCAATGATATCTGGGGCTTCCGAATGCCGGGTGCCGTTGAGGCAGTTGCCGCAGGGCAGTTCGGACTATGCGTCATGCATATGCAGCGTGATCCCCAGACGATGCAGGAGGATCCGCACTACACCGATGTGGTTGCCGAGGTAGCGTCTTTTCTGGAAGAACGGGTGTCAACCCTGCGTGCGGCGGGCATCGACACGGCGCGTATTTCCCTTGATCCAGGTTTTGGATTTGGCAAGACTCCAGACCATAATCTGAGGTTGCTCGGGCAATTACCTAGCCTTGCCGTTGATGGCCTGCCGCTCCTGGTGGGCCTGTCGCGCAAATCGACGCTGGGTGCAATCATCGGCGGCAAACCTCCACAGGCGCGCGTAGCTGCCAGTGTGGCGGCAGCCGTGTGCGCAGCTGAGCGCGGTGCATATATCGTCCGGGTACATGATGTTGAACAAACAGTGGACGCCCTCAAGGTGTGGTGGGCGGTCCGCCAAGAATCAGTTGCCCCCGATGGGCAACACGGAGAATGAGAAATATGACACGCAAGTATTTCGGGACAGACGGCGTGCGGGGTCGGGTCGGCGACGCGCCGATCACGCCAGATTTTGTGATGCGACTTGGCCATGCGGCCGGCAAGGTGCTGGCGCTGGGGCAGAAGAGTTCGCAGGGCAAGCCCACCGTCCTGATTGGCAAGGACACGCGGATCTCTGGATATATGCTGGAAGCGGCACTCGAGGCCGGCTTTACAGCCGCAGGCGTCAATGTGCTGCTGACTGGTCCGTTGCCCACGCCGGGCATTGCCTATCTCACGCGAACGCTCCGGTTGGCGGCGGGAGTGGTGATTTCCGCAAGCCACAACCCGTACTACGACAACGGTATCAAGTTCTTTTCGGCGTCGGGTGACAAGCTGCCCGATGACGTGGAATCGCGGATCGAGGCCATGGTTGAAGAGCCAATGACCTGCGTGCACTCGGATGAACTCGGCCGCGCCCGCCGGATCGACGACGCTGCAGGTCGTTACATCGAGTTTTGCAAGAGCACATTCCCGTACGAACACGACCTGCATGGTCTGAAGATCGTAGTCGATTGCGCTAATGGTGCCGCTTATCACATCGCACCGCATGTGTTCCACGAGTTGGGCGCCGAGGTGATTTCGATCGGCAACCAGCCCAATGGCCGCAACATCAACGCCGGGTATGGTGCCACCGCGCCCGAGAAGCTGATCGAAGCAGTCAAGGCTAACGGCGCGGATCTCGGCCTGGCATTCGACGGCGACGCCGACCGCCTGCAGGTGGTGGACGCCGATGGCCGGTTGTACAACGGCGATGAGTTGCTCTATCTGATTGTGCGCGATCGTCAGGCGTCCGGCCAGCGGGTAGAAGGTGCGGTCGGCACGCTGATGACGAACATGGCAGTCGAACTGGCGCTCAAGCGCATTGGCGTGTCGTTCGTCCGCGCCAAGGTTGGCGACCGTTACGTGCTCGAGGAACTCAATCGACGCCACTGGCAGCTCGGCGGCGAGGGATCCGGGCATCTGCTGTGCCTGGACAGGCATACCACGGGCGATGGCATCGTGTCCGCGCTGCAGGTGCTGGCCGCGCTACGCCGCAGTGGCAAGACCCTTCCGCAACTGCTGGATGGCGTGAGTCTGTTCCCGCAGACGCTCATCAACGTGCGCGTCGAGAAGGGCTTTGACTGGCAGAACCACGCTGGACTCAAGGCTGTCCGGGAGCGTGTGGAGCCCGAACTGGAAGGCCGGGGTCGGGTACTGATCCGCGCCTCGGGAACGGAGCCCGTGGTCCGTGTGATGGTGGAGGCCGAACAGGTGGAAACCGCTGAGCGCGCCGCGCAGGAGCTTGCCGCCGCATTGCGTGCCTGAGCGTTCCTCTGGGCAGTTCAACGCTGTCAAAAGGCCACGGCATTGTGTCGTGGCCTTTTCTTTTTCGCAAATAAGGCAATTAACCGCCGTCACTTACCGCCATCCATAGATGAAATACTATCAATAATTGGGTGGCGATTGAGGCGCAAATGTATGCTGGCACATTGACAAGCCCTTGAATATCGGGGCCTCCAGGTGGCGTTTGAAGAAGATTTGGCGATGTCATGGAACTGTCATATGGAGAGCATACAGTTCGCCTTGTCAAAAATTTGTCATTCCCAACCCATGTTCTCTGGAGGACATATGAAGCTGGTCAAGACTGCCGTAGCAGGCATCGTGTCGATTGTGGTGGCGGGTACTGCGTTCGCGGCGGAAATTACCGGTGCTGGCGCTTCTTTCCCGGCGCCTGTGTATTCCAAGTGGGCTGATGCCTACCAAAAAGCAACGGGCAACAAGGTCAACTATCAATCTATCGGTTCGTCGGGTGGTATCAAGCAGATCGGCGCCAAGACCGTTGACTTCGGCGCTTCGGACGCTCCGCTGAAGGACGACGAACTGGCAAAGGGCAACCTGATCCAGTTCCCGACCGTGATCGGTGGCGTAGTGCCGGTGATCAACCTGCAAGGCGTGAAGCCGGGCGAGCTGATCATCACGGGTGACGTGCTGGCCAACATCTACCTCGGCAAGATCAAGAAGTGGGACGATCCCGCGATCAAGGCCCTGAACCCGAAGGCCCACCTGCCGAGCCAGGACATCCTGCCGGTGCGTCGTGCCGACGGCTCGGGTACGACGTTCATCTTCACGAACTACCTCTCGAAGGTCAGCCCTGACTGGAAGAACTCGGTGGGCGAAGGCACCACGGTGAACTGGCCGGGCGGTGGCACGGGCGGCAAGGGTAACGAAGGCGTGGCCGCCTTCGTGCAGCGTCTGAATGGCGCCATCGGCTACGTCGAGTATGCCTATGCCAAGCAGAACAAGATGACGTACCTGACGATGAAGAACTCGGCAGGCGAGATCGTCAAGCCTAGCGACGAAGCCTTCAAGGCGGCCGCTGCCGGCGCTGACTGGAGCAAGTCGTTCTACCAGATCCTTACGAACGAGCCGGGCAAGACGGCATGGCCGATCGCTGGCGCCACCTTCATCCTGCTGCACAAGACGCAGGAAAAGGCGGCACAGGGCCAGGAAGTCATGAAGTTCTTCGACTGGGCCTACAAGAGCGGTGGCACGATGGCTGCTGAACTGGATTACGTACCGCTGCCGGAATCGGTCGTGAACCAGATTCGCTCGACCTGGAAGAACAGCGTCAAGGACGGTTCGGGTAAGGCACTGTACTAATCCCGAAGTCTGTCCGGTCACGTAGTCCGGGGTCGTGCCTCGGCGTTGCGTGACGGGTGCCGCGGCGGCTGAAAAGCCGCCGCGGCTCCGATTCACCCATCGATCTTTTCATCATGGCGACCTCGTCCGATCTTCCCGTCGTCCGGCCTCCCAGCCGTCTTGGCGACATCCTGTTCGGCGGCCTGACCCGCGGCGCCGCCATTGTGACGCTGTTGCTGCTCGGCGGCATCATCGTGTCTCTGGCCATCAGCGCCTGGCCCTCGATCAGCAAGTTCGGCATTTCGTTCCTCTGGAACTCGGAATGGGATCCACCCGCCGACGTCTACGGCGCGCTTGTTCCCATCTACGGCACGATCGTCACCTCGCTGATCGCGCTCATCATCGCCGTGCCGGTCAGCTTCGGCATCGCACTGTTTCTTACCGAGCTGTCGCCCGCCTGGTTGCGCCGGCCGCTCGGCACCGCCATCGAGCTGCTCGCCGCAGTGCCGTCGATCGTCTACGGCATGTGGGGTCTGCTCGTGTTCTCTCCGATCTTCGGCGAGTACTTCCAGAAGCCGCTGGCCAACACCATCGGTCAGGTACCCGTGATCGGCAAGCTGTTCCAGGGCGCTCCGCTCGGCATCGGTCTGCTCTGCGCGGGTGTGATTCTGGCGATCATGATCATCCCGTACATCGCCTCGGTGATGCGCGACGTGTTCGAAGTCACCCCGGTGCTGCTGAAGGAATCGGCCTACGGCATTGGCTGCACTACCTGGGAAGTGATGTGGCGCGTGGTGCTGCCCTTTACGCGTGCCGGCGTCATCGGTGGCGTCATGCTTGGCCTGGGCCGCGCGCTGGGCGAAACGATGGCGGTCACGTTCGTGATCGGCAACACCAATATCCTCGACAACGTGTCGCTGTTTTCGCCGGGCAACAGCATTACCTCGGCGCTGGCGAATGAGTTCGCCGAAGCCGGCGCTGGCCTGCATACCGCCGCGCTGATGGAACTGGGCCTGATCCTGTTCTTCATTACGTTCGTGGTGCTGGCGCTGTCCAAGCTCCTGCTGCTGCGTCTGGCCAAGAATGAGGGTGGAAAATGAACCAAGCCAGTCAAGCCAGTCAAGCCAGTCAAGCCAGTCAAGCCGTGTCAACTTCGTCCATCCCCGCCGTACGTCCTGACTCGGACGCTGTGCGCGCGCGCCTGCAGGGCTCGCGCCGCCGCATGAACATGTACGCGCTGACCGCGTCGCTGGCCGCGATGGGTTTCGGCCTGTTCTGGCTGGCATGGATTCTCTGGACCACCATCTCGCTGGGCGTCGGCGGCCTGTCGCTCGACCTGTTCACACAGATGACGCCGGCCCCGAACACCGCCGGCGGTGGTTTGGCCAACGCCATCTTCGGCAGCTTCGTGCTGGTGGGCATGGCCACGCTGATCGGCACGCCGCTGGGTATCCTGGCCGGCATCTACCTGTCCGAATATGGCAAGAAATCGCCGCTGGCCAGTTTGATCCGTTTCATCAACGACATCCTGCTGTCGGCCCCGTCGATCGTGATCGGTCTGTTCGTCTATGCCATCGTGGTGACCCGCATGGGCCATTTCTCGGGCTGGGCCGGTGTCTGCGCGCTGGCACTGCTGCAGGTGCCGATCGTGGTCCGTACCACCGAGAACATGCTGAACCTGGTGCCGAACGCATTGCGTGAAGCTGCCGTTGCGCTTGGCACGCCCAAGTGGAAGATGGTGATGTCGATCACGATCAAGTCGTCGTACGCGGGCATCGTGACCGGCGTACTGCTGGCCGTGGCCCGTATCGCCGGCGAAACCGCGCCGCTGCTGTTCACCGCGCTGTCCAACCAGTTCTGGAGCGCCGACCTGAACAAGCCGATGGCCAACCTGCCGGTGACGATCTTCCGCTTTGCCATGAGCCCGTTCACCGAATGGCAGCAACTGGCGTGGGCCGGCGTGTTCCTGATTACGATTGGTGTGCTTGCGCTGAACATCATCGCGCGCATGCTCTTCAAGAAGTAACAATTCAAGCGAGACATCAGCATGACCTCTACCGTCATCGATATTCCCGATACCGTGCGCGCCAAGATCGACGTTCGGAACCTGAACTTCTACTACAACCAGTTCCACGCGCTCAAGAACATCAACATGTCGATCCCGGATCGGAAGGTGACCGCCTTCATCGGTCCGTCCGGTTGCGGCAAGTCGACGCTGCTGCGTACGTTCAACAAGATGTACGCGCTGTACCCCGAGCAACGCGCCGAGGGCGAGATCAGCATGGATGGCGAGAACCTGCTGACGAGCAAGCAGGACATCTCCCTGCTGCGCGCCAAGGTCGGCATGGTGTTCCAGAAGCCGACGCCGTTCCCGATGTCTATCTACGACAATATCGCCTTTGGCGTGCGCTTATTCGAGAAGTTATCGCGCTCGGAGATGGATGACCGCGTCGAGTGGGCGCTCTCCAAGGCGGCGCTCTGGAACGAGGCCAAGGACAAGCTGCACCAGTCCGGATATGGCCTTTCCGGTGGCCAGCAGCAACGTCTGTGCATTGCGCGTGGTATTGCGATCCGCCCGGAAGTGCTGCTGCTGGACGAGCCGTGCTCGGCGCTGGACCCGATTTCGACGGGCCGCATTGAAGAACTGATCGCCGAGCTCAAGGACGAGTACACGGTCGTGATCGTGACGCACAACATGCAGCAGGCTGCACGCTGCTCGGACTACACCGCCTACATGTACCTGGGCGAGCTGATCGAGTTCGGCGAGACCGAGAAGATCTTCATCAAGCCGCATCGCAAGGAAACCGAAGACTACATAACCGGCCGCTTCGGTTGATCGAAGCCGGACTGAATTGCAGGACTCGAGCATCCACGCTTAGCATACGATTAGCGGCCAGGAGAACACCATGACTGACAAGCACCTGTCGACCCAGTTCGACGCAGACCTTAACGCGATCAACACCAAATTGCTGCAGATGGGTGGTCTGGTCGAGTCCCAGATCGAGCTCGCCATGCGCGCGCTGGCGGACTTCGACGGCGATCTCGCTGATCAGGTCATCACCCGCGAGCAGCAGCTCAACGCGCTTGAAGTCGAGATCGATGCCGATTGCGGCAACATCATCGCGCGCCGCCAGCCCACCGCGCGTGACCTGCGTCTGGTGATGGCGATCTCGAAGACGATCACCAATCTCGAGCGCGCCGGTGACGAGGCCGAGAAGATCGCCAAGCGGACCAAGCACATCATGGAAGATGCCGCGGCCCACACGATCAACTACGCCGAGGTGAAGCTGTCCGGCGAGATGGCCATCACGCTGCTGCGCCAGGCACTGGATGCCTTCGCGCGGCTGGATACCGTGGCCGCCGCGCGCATCGTGAAGGACGACAAGGCCATCGACGAGGAATTCCGGGCCTTCGTGCGCAAGTTGATTACCTACATGATGGAAGACCCGCGCACGATCTCGGTGGCGCTGGACTTCCTGTTCATCGCCAAGGCCGTCGAGCGTATCGGCGATCACGCGAAGAATATTGCAGAATTCATCATCTACATCGTAAAGGGCACGGACGTTCGTCATGCCTCGCGCGAGGACATGGAGCGCGAAGCGCTAAGCTGATAACGCGCCCGGACTGAGTTTGCGGAGAACAATTACATGCCAAGCAGTATTCTCGTTGTCGAAGACGAACCGGCAATCGCCGAGTTGATTGCCGTCAATCTGCAGCACGCCGGGCACTATCCCATCCGCGCATACAACGCCGAGCAGGCGCTGTCGCTGATGAGTGACGTGCTGCCGGATCTTGTGCTGCTGGACTGGATGCTCCCGGGCAAATCGGGTGCCACCTTCGCCAAGGAGCTGCGCAACAACGATCGCACCAAGCAGATCCCGATCATCATGCTCACCGCGCGCAGCGAGGAGCAGGACAAGGTGATGGGCCTCGAAGCTGGTGCGGACGACTATGTGACCAAGCCGTTCTCGCCGAAGGAACTGCTGGCCCGCATCAAGGCGGTGTTGCGCCGACGCGCGCCGCAGCTGACCGACGACGTGGTGGCGATCAACGGCCTGCGTCTTGATCCGGCCACGCACCGCGTTACCGGTCAGGATGACGGTGGTCCGATCAAGCTGGATCTGGGGCCGACAGAGTTTCGTTTACTGCACTTTCTGATGACGCATCCGGAGCGTGTGCATAGTCGCTCACAGTTGCTGGATCAGGTTTGGGGCGACCACGTTTTTGTGGAAGAACGGACCGTGGACGTACACATCAAGCGCCTGCGCGCCGCGCTGACCCCGGGTGGATACAGCAACATGATCGAAACCGTGCGTGGCAGCGGCTATCGCCTGGCGCGATCGCCAAGCCACTGAGCGTAACCGGCCGGCGGCGGTGCGGCGAGGGCCCCGTCCGGTCGAAAAGGACCATGCAGGCCACGGCTGTTTCGTGGCAAACTCCGTCGCAATGCGACCGCCGCTCGAACTTCCTACCCTCGCATGAATGTCATCTGGGCCCGTTCCGTGGCCATTCTCGTCAGCCTGACGGTCATCGCCGCCGGACTGTACGTCTTTGCCGGCCCTGTCTCCGGTCTGCTGTTCCTCTGCATTTCGCTGTTTCTGCTGCTCGGCTACTACCTGTTCCAGATCAACCGGCTCTGGAAGGTGCTGGACGCGCCCGCATACGGCGAGATCCCCAGCGCGCTGGGTCTGTGGGGCGAGGTCTACTATCGCCTGCACCGTCTGGTGAAGCGCTGGCGCACCCAGGTGTTGCAGGTGGAGCAGCAGCACACCCGCTTTATCCAGGCCATCCAGGCATCGCCCTATGGCGTGCTGATGCTCGACGACGCCGACCAGATCGAATGGTGCAACGACGTGGCCGAGCAGCATTTCGGCCTCAACGCGAAGCGCGACGTGCGTCAGCGCATCACGCACCTGATTCGGCGCCCGGAGTTCGTGCACTACCTGACGCGCGAGCGCTATGACGAGCCCCTGATCATGCGTGATATGGGCGAGCACAAGCGCAGCAGCACCTCGGTACAGATTCTTCCCTACGGCGAGAATCGCAAGCTCGTGCTGACGCAGGACATCACCAAGGTCGAGAACACCGAGGCGATGCGGCGGGACTTCGTCGCCAACGTCTCGCACGAGTTGAAGACGCCGCTGACCGTGCTGACCGGGTTTCTCGAGACCGTTCGCGACCTGCCGGTGTCGGAGGAAGATCGCAAGCGCTACATCGATATGATGCTGGTGCAGTCGATGCGGATGCAGCATATCGTCGAGGATCTCCTGGCGCTGGCCAAGCTGGAATCGGATGTCCAGCCTCCGACGCTCGATCCGGTGGACGTCGGTGGGCTTGCCGCTCACCTCGTACATGACGCCGAGGCGCTGTCCCAGGGGCGCCACGACATCCACACGGAGATCGATACCGCCGTGGTGCTGCGCGGCTCGGAGGGCGAACTGCTGTCGGCGCTTGGCAATCTGGTGTCGAACGCGGTGCGCTATACGCCGGACGGCGGGCGCATTGCCATCCGTATGACGTACACGGACGGGCATTCGGTGTTCTCGGTGAGCGATACCGGGCTTGGGATTGCGCCCGAGCATATCCCGCGCCTGACCGAGCGCTTCTATCGCGTCGACCGCAGCCGCTCACGGGATACCGGCGGCACGGGGCTGGGCCTGGCGATCGTCAAGCACGTCCTGTCGCGTCACCACGCGGATCTGCGAGTGACCAGCGAAGTGGGGCGGGGTAGCACGTTCCGCATCGTGTTCCCGGTGGATCGCAGCGGGTATGAGCCTGAGTCGGCGCAGCCGATGCCGCAACTGGGCGATGCCCCGCGCCACGCGGCCTGACGTCAACGGCACGCTGCTTCAGGCGAATCCGATACAAAAAGGGCCGCTTCCTTTCGGGAAGCGGCCCTTTCGCTTGCAAGGTGCGCCGTTCAGGTGCCGAACCTCTCCAGTAGCTCCACCTGGCTTACGCGCTGTTCCTTGGCGCGCGATGGCTTGCGCACATACTCGCCGTCCGATTGCATGATCCACGCCGAGGCGTTGTCGCGTAGATGCACCTGCAGACCTTCCTTGATCACGCGTGCCTTGAGCGTGCGATCCAGTACCGGGAAAGCTACCTCCACGCGGCGGAACAGGTTGCGGTCCATCCAGTCAGCGCTCGACAGATACAGCACGTCATCGCCACCGGCATGGAAGTAGTAGACACGATGGTGCTCGAGGAAGCGGCCGACGATCGAACGTACCGAAATGTTCTCGGACATCCCCGGCACTCCTGGGCGAAGCGCGCAAACGCCCCGCACGATCAGATCGATCTTCACGCCGGAACGCGATGCCTTGTACAGCTCTTCGATGATCGTCGGCTCCAGCAGCGCGTTCATCTTCGCGATGATGCGCGCCCGCTTGCCCGCGCGTGCGTTGCGGGCCTCGGCACGGATGTGCTCGACGAGGTTGCTGTGCATCGTGAACGGCGACTGCCACAGGTGATTCAGGCGGATCGTGCCGGCGGTGCCCGTCAGAAGCTGGAACACGTGATGCGCGTCCTCGCAGATCTTTTCGTCGGCCGTCAGCAGCCCGAAGTCGGTGTACAGCCGGGCCGTGCGCGGATGATAGTTGCCCGTGCCAAGGTGGACGTAGCGGCGCAGCATGAAGTGCTTCGCCTTGGGCGTGGCCGGCTCGCGGCGCACGATCAGGAGCATCTTGGCATGGCATTTGTGGCCGACCACGCCATACACGACGTGGGCGCCAACCGATTCCAGCCGTTCGGCCCAGTTGATGTTGGTTTCTTCGTCAAACCGCGCAAGCAGTTCCACCACTACCGTCACTTCCTTGCCGTTGCGCGCCGCGGTCATGAGCGCTTCCATCACCGCAGATTCGTTCCCGGTGCGGTAGACAGTCTGCTTGATTGCCACCACGTTCGGGTCGTTGGCGGCAAGCTGCAGCAGGTCGAGCACAGATGAGAAGCTTTCGTACGGGTGATGCAGCAGCACATCGCGCTGACGGATCACGTCGAACATGTTGGAACCCGCCGGAAACGCCTTGACAGCTGCCGGCACATGGGGCGTGTACTTGAGGGTAGGGCGGTCCACCATGTCGGGAATCTGCATCAACCGCGCCAGGTTGACCGGACCGCTCACGCGGTACAGATCCTGTTCGGTCAGGCCGGACTCGAGCAGCAGCCGGCGCGTCAGCGCGGGCGGCGTGTCAGACGACACTTCGAGGCGGACCATATCACCGAAGTGACGTGTCGGCAGTTCGCCCTGGAGTGCTTCACGGAGATCGGTAATGTCGTCTTCGGACACGAACAGGTCCGAGTTGCGCGTTACGCGGAACTGATAGCAGCCTTCGACTTCGATTGCGGGGAACAGCTCATGCACGAATGCCTGCATGAACGACGACAGCATCACGAACCCGTACGGATACCCCGAAAGCTGCTCGGGCATGCGCACCACGCGAGGCAGCGCGCGCGGGGCCTGAACGATGGCAAGATCGGCATCGCGTCCGAACGCGTCCTTGCCGGACAGTTCGATCACGAAATTCAGGCTCTTGTTGAGCACGCGCGGGAACGGGTGGGCCGGATCGAGCGCGATCGGCGTGAGCACGGGGCCCAGCTCGCGCACGAAGAAATCGCGCGCCCAGGCGCGCTGCTGCTCGGTCCAGGTGCTGGTCAGGTGGAAGAACACACCTTCCTGCTCCAGCGCGGGGAAAATCACGTTCTGCAGCATGTCATACTGCGAGGCAACCAGTCGCTGGGTGCGCTCGGTGACAAGCTGGTAGGTTTGCAGGAATGAGAGACCGTCGGGCGTGAGGCCCGATGCGTTTTCCCGCATCTGTTCCTTCAGACCCGCCATCCGGATCTCAAAGAATTCGTCCAGGTTGCTGGATACGATACAGATGAACTTCAGCCTTTCCAGCAGGGGAACATTAGGGTCGGCGGCCTGCGCGAGCACGCGCGCATTGAACTCCAGAATGCCCAACTCGCGATTGAGAAGCGTGCCGGGCGGCGTCGTCGACATGTCTATGACCTTATTTTGGCGATGTGGCGACTTTTTCATAGAATCGTGTCAGTTTAATGACACTTTGATTTTGTCATGATGCGGACATGGCTACGACATAATCTTACGAGTTTGGCTCACCAGAGCCTAGCTCGCGCTTGACAGACGCAATGACACAGACTCCCCGCTTGCTGGCCGCCGTCGACATGGGCTCCAACAGCTTCCGCCTGATGATTGGGCGGGTGGATGAAACCCCTACGGCTTCCGGCCCCGCCAGTCAGATCTTCCAGGTCGACGCGCTCCGTGAGCCGGTGCGCCTGGCCGCCGGCCTGACCCCTGACAAGTATCTGGACCAGCCGGCCCGCCGCCGTGGCATCGAGGCCTTGCGACGCTTCGGTGACCGCCTGCGTGACTTCTCTCCCGACCAGGTACGCGCCGTGGCGACAAATACGCTGCGTGTGGCCAAGAATGCCTCCGAATTCCTGATCGAGGCCGAGGCGGCGCTTGGGTTCCCGATCGAAGTCATTGCCGGTCGGGAAGAGGCGCGACTGATCTACCTGGGCGCCTCGCACGACGCGCCCGCCTGCCAGGGCAACCGACTCGTCGTCGATATCGGCGGCGGCTCCACCGAGTTCATCATCGGTAGCGGCTACCAGTCGAAGTTGATGGAAAGCCTCTACATCGGTTGCGTGTCTCACAGCCGCCAGTTCTTTCCAAGCGGCAACGTCGATGAGTACGCGATGAAGCAGGCCGAGCTTGCCGCGCGTCGCGAGATCCAGGTGCTGGTCCGCCAGTATCGGGCTGCAGGCTGGCAGCAGGCGGTGGGCTCGTCGGGCACGGCGAGGGCGTTGGCCGAGCTGATCGAGCTGAACGGCATGAATGACAGTGCTTCCGAGCATGGCATCACGCGTGAAGGTCTGGAGCGGCTGAAGCGCGCGCTGATCAAGGCCGAGAACGCCAACCGCGTGAAGCTCGCCGGCCTCAAGGCAGACCGTATTCCCGTGCTGCCGGGTGGTTTGTCGATCATGCTTGGCGTGTTCGCGGAACTCGATCTCGATCGCATGGACGTGACCGATGGCGCGTTGCGGCTCGGTGTGTTGTACGACCTGCTCGGCCGCAGTCATCACGAGGACATGCGCACGGTCACCGTGGATCAGTTCATGCGCCGCTACGGCGTTGATCGCGCGCAGGCCGGCCGGGTAGGGCTGGCTGCGCGCGACCTGCTTTCGCAGTTTCCTGATCCGCCCAACGAGCGTCGCTCCGATAACCTGGCACTGCTGGGCTGGGCCGCAAGCCTGCATGAGATCGGCATGACGATTTCGCACAGCGGCTATCACAAGCACTCGGCCTACATCGCGACGCATGCTGATATGCCCGGGTTCTCGAAGACCGATCAGGCGCGTCTTGCCACGCTGCTGCTAGGACACGCGAGCAAGCTCAGCAAGCTCTCGGGCAGCGGAAAGTTTCTCGACTGGCGCATGCTGTTCAGTCTTCGACTCGCTTTCGTGTTGTGCCGTCGGCGTGCCGATGTGAAGCTGCCCGAGATTCAGGTTGGCCAGCGCTCCGACGAACTCGACGAAGGGTTTGAAGTGCGGTTGCCGAAGTCGTGGATCGACATGAATCCGCTCGTCGAATACAGCCTGGCGCAGGAGGCCGATGAGTGGGAGCGCATCGGCAAGCGGTACAAGGTGGTCTACGTCTGAGGTAGGTCTTAGGCGTGTCTGAGCGAAGCTATCGCGGGTCTCAGATTGACGTGGCCTGCGATGCAAAACGGCGACTCCTGGGAGTCGCCGTTTTGTTTGCGAGGTCAGAGGATCTGCCGATCCGACCGGGATCAGTCGCGATTCAGGCCCAGGAAATGGCGTGCATAACGCGGATTCATGTCGCGTACGCGCAACAGCGTCAGGAAATCCGCCACGTTGAAATCGGGATCCCAGGCGGGCAGGCCGCAGATCTTCGCGCCTAGGCGCAGATAACCCTTGATCAGCGCCGGCGGTTCGACGTCCAGCGTCTGGTTCAGGTCTTCGACCGGCAGCGGTACCCGCGGGAAGGCGTGGTACTCGATCGGCGCCAGCGATTTTTCCGCGAACAGGCGATAGAGACTGGCAGCGTAGTGGCCGCCATCGCTCATCGGCACGCTGGCGCAGCCCAGCATGGTTTCGAGGTTGTAGCGTTGCAGGTACTCGCCGAGCCCACCCCACAGCGCCATGATGACGCTGCCCGAGCGATAGTCGCGATGCACGCAGGAGCGGCCCAGTTCAAGCATCTTGGGGCGCAGGTGCGAGAGGCGAACCAGATCGAACTCCGATTCGGCATACAGGCAGCCGATGCGCTTGGCCTGATGCGGGGGCAGCACGCGATAGGTGCCCACCACCCTCAGCGTCTCCTGATCACGAACGATCAGGTGGTCGCAATAGGCGTCGAACATGTCGACATCGGTTTCAGTGGCCGACGATTGCAGTCGCGCGCCCATTTCCTCGGCAAAGACCTTGTAGCGCAGGCGCTGGGCCTCGGCTACTTCGTCCTGGTGACGCGCCCACGCCACGCTGAAAGCAGGCGTTGCAACTTGTGTTTCGGCTTGGCGTTGTGTTGGCTGACGAGGAAGACGCCTCCGCGCCGACTGGCCGGTCAGGCCAGTGGGCAAGGAGTCGAAGAGCGGCTGGGTAGGCGTCGGAAGGTCTCGCATCAGGTGTGTCCTTTCGGTGACGAAACGGCTTTGAAACAATGTAGAGATGCCGGGTGACAGCGCCGTGAATTGATGGTGACGCTTCAGTGACGGCCACGCGCCTGCGTGCGCGGTACATTGATTGCTAAGGCTGCAACCTTAGATAGGGAGCCGTTTCGCGGCTATCGCCGATATCCGAAATGTGAACGTCCAGATGGAAGACGTGCCAGGCAACTGTTCAGTTGCGGGTGTCGGAATTGGAGGTGGTGCTAGAGAAGTTCGGGCGGGATCACCGCGCGCAACACGACCTGCGCTTCGCTTTCGCGGGTGCGGGCAGTCAGCCACCAGATGCCGCTCTTCTTGACGCTCCAGTTGATCTCCTGCCCGGCCAGCAGCAAGCTGGCGAGTTGGCCGATCCAGGGCTGGTGTCCCACGACGACGGTGTATTCGTGCCCTTGCGGCCAATCGATCGCCGCAAGCACGGCGCCGACATCTGCTCCTGGGGCGAGTTCATCGAGGATCTCGGCCTTGCCCGTCAGTGCGGCCGCCGTTTCCCGGGTACGCAGCGCGGGACTGCAGACAACCCGATAGTCGGCCGGCAGACGGGCGCGCAGCCACGCGGCCGATGATTCGGCCTGCTTGCGTCCGCGGCGGGTCAGTGGTCGCTGAAGGTCGGCCGAGCGCGAGATGCTCAGAACGTCGGGCAGGTCTTCCGCCTCGGCGTGGCGCCACAGAATCAGGTTCATGTTCGGGGCAGGGGCTTCGTACGAGCCTTGAGTATGGTGAAACGGGCTGCCGCCATCAAGGCGGCGGTCGCCGCAAACAAAAACGGGCTATCCGGCGGGATTGCCCCCGGATAGCCCGTCAGTGTCTGTAGCGGCTGTGTCAGCCGCGTGACAGGATCGAACTCAGGATTTGTGGCGGAAATTGATGCGGCCCTTGGTCAGGTCGTAGGGCGACATTTCCAGGGTCACGCGGTCGCCTGCCAGGATACGGATGCGGTGCTTTTGCATCTTGCCTGAGGCGTATGCCCAGATTTCCACGCCGTTTTCCAGCGTGACGCGATAACGGTTGTCGGGCAGGGCTTCCGACACCACGCCGCCAAATTCAATGAGTTCTTCCTTAGCCAATCTGTTTTCCTTTGCGGCAGCACCCTAGGCTGCATGAGTTAAAGGGATCGAGGGGACCCTGAGGACGTTCACCCGCGGGCGTGCCACAACGGCGCGACCGTGTGCGTCACGGGGAAAGGCGGGCAATGTGTTTCCGGGTCTGACCGGTCCCAACTCCCCCGATATGGGGTGTGGGGGCCAAATGTTCCAGTGCGCCTGGCGGCGCCGACCCGGTTACAGGGCATGCTCAGATACCCCAAACTGACGCGGGATTATAGCACGATCGCAGGCGCAGCATCGGACGCGGAGGATCGTACGTCGTCAGCTACCTGGGACCGTGTTGCGGCGCGACATCGGCGCATCAAATGGCCGAGGCGCGACAAGCAGCTGATTGTGCAGTGCAAGTTTCATTTTGAGTCGCTGTCATTGCGCCTTCTGACGCGTAACGTGCTACGGTTTCCGGACCAGCCAGCGCGCCAGCACGACTGCGGCAGCGAAGCCGACCATGATGATGGCCTCCTCGTATTGCGGCAATTGCCGGGCCAGCAGGCCGACGAGAGTAACGCAGATCAGTACGGAGACGATGGCCTTTACGTAACGCATGATGCACTTTATAGGGTTGGTTTCTGCGTATGGTACTGCGCGGGCAGGACCGGTGCAGCGGCGTCCGTACGGTGTTGCGCGTGCTCCGGCACGACATCAACGATATGGGGAGGCGTACGACAGGCAAGAAAAAACGGCCTACGCCGTGAGGCGTAAGCCGTTCAATCTTCTACCTAAAACTGCCTGCAAATATGGTCGGAGCGATAGGATTCGAACCTACGACCCTCTGATCCCAAATCAGATGCGCTACCAGGCTGCGCTACGCTCCGAAGCCGGCGATTCTATCGCGGTGTTGCCAGCCAGGTCAATTGTGCCGTGAAAGATATTCTATTCGGCATGTCGTCGGTTGCCCGATGTGCCGGTTGATTCTCTGGCCACGCACCCTGCTTCAGGCGGGTTCGGTTTTGGCTTGACTTGGTGCGGCGCGCTGACATAATCCGCACACCGTAACGGTCCGACCTGGCGCTTCGCGCCTGGCATTGCAGTATTCACACGGACCTGGTCCCGACTATCACAACTATGGCGAGACAGCCCCGCGAGCGATGCGATTGGGCTGGGGCACGCCTGAGCCATGCCCGGCCCGGCACGCTGTGCCACGGCGCCCGGGCAGCCGGACCTGCGGAAAACAAAATATGACGGCTTGTCGCGGGCCGGAATCAGAAGGTGCGCCATTGCCGTGCGGAGCATGGCGACACCTTTGGAACGGGAATTGAGATGTTTCAGTCGCAGGTGGTAGTGCTGATCGCAGGCTTGATAGCGCTGCAGATGGCGATCGTCTGTGCCGTGCTGCGGCGCTCTGCGGGTATGGAGCGTAGCGGGCTCACATCGTGGGCGCTCGGCGATCTGTTGGTGACCCTGGCCGTGGTCCTTCAGGCCGCGCACGCATACCGGCCAGACTGGCCGCTGGTGGCGCTCCCCGAGTTCGCCCTTACCGCGGGACTGTCGGTGATGGTCTACGGCACACGGCATTTCGCGGGCAAGCGTGGTCGCGGCGTGGTGCTTGGTTTGCTGAACCTCCCTGGGCTGGCTGCGCTGACGTTTTATGCGGCCGGTGGGCTTGTCGAAATGGGCCTGGGGCATGTGCCGGCCGGTACACTCGCCTGGCTCGAGCTTGCCGCGGCGTCGATCCAGACCCTGCTGCTACTGGAAATTGCCCGGATCACGGTTGCCCTAGTGCCGCACAAGCGCGGCACGGGTCGGCTGGCAGCACTCTCGTTATCCGTCCTGTCCCTTGGTTGCGCGGTACTGGCTGGTGCGGAGGCATGGCCGATGTTCGTCGCGCTCATGGACGGCCATACGCAGCCGATGGTTGATCGTCACGAAAGCATGACCGTCTGGTTCGTGTTCGGCGTGATGGGGCTGGCCGTCAGCTTCGCGCTGATGGCCCATGACCGCTTGCGCCAGATCATCGAACGTCGCGCGCGGCACGACGATCTAACCGATGTGCTATCTCGTGGCGCATTCTGGGAAGAACTCGAACTTGCCTGCAAGCAGGCGGAGCGCTCGCGCAAGCCACTTACCGTGGCGTTCATGGACCTGGACCACTTCAAGGCCATCAACGATCTCTATGGACACCTGGCTGGAGACAGCGTGCTGCGCCATTTCGCGGGACTGCTGCGCAAGGTGGCGGCGCCCGGCTCAGTGATTGGCCGTCTCGGCGGCGAGGAGTTCGCGATCGTGATGCCTGCCACCGGACTGGAGACGGGCCGCGCCATCAGCGTCCGGCTCAGCGCGCTGGTGCGGGCGACACCATGTCCATCCGAGCCAGACCCGATCGCCTACACGGTCAGCATCGGGATGGCGGAATGGCAGTTGGGCGAAAACGCCGACGCGGTCATGCGTCGTTCGGATCGCGCGCTCTATGACGCCAAGCAGATGGGGCGGAACTGCGTTTCCTCGCACGATGCGGAGGAGTTCACGGGAATGCCGCGTCGCCCGCGCGTGCGCGAACGCGAACGCGAGCCTTCGTAAAGCAGACGAAGTGTCCTGTGCGCGGCATTCGTGCTGCGGTAGAATGCACGCCTTGCCGCAATGGCAAGGCCGCGCCGCCCTTAGCTCAGTTGGATAGAGCACTCGCCTTCTAAGCGAGCGGTCAGAGGTTCGAATCCTCTAGGGCGGGCCAAGAATCCCAGGTTTGGAGGCCGTTCGGTGGAGAGAGGATCGCCCACCAAGGCACGCAGTTCTGCAGGCTTTCTGGCATCCCGAGAGCTTCCATGCACCTGATGACACGCTGGGCACGCGATGCTCACACTGTGCCGAAATCCTATCCCTCCTGACCGCGTGTGTTTCCGGCATCTGGCGTCGGCGGCCCCAACGTTTTTACGTCGGGGCCGCGCCAGCCGAGAGACGTTAGTAACGCGCGTCGGCCGGCTTCTTGTCGTTGGGCCAATCCTTGACCTTGGCCGCGAAGTCTGGCCGGGGCATGTGGGTGAAGTACTCGGCGACATCCACGGCTTCCTGATCGGTCAGCCCGCCCTGGCCCAAGGGGAACCCGTTATGGAAAGCGATGGGCATGTTGCGCTTGACGAAGGCCGCTGCCGTATAGGTTCGCGCCATACCCGCACCGATGTTGAAGGACTCGTCACCCCACAGCGGCGGATATACCCACTTGCCGTTGGCATTCTTGATGCCTTCGCCGCCGTCACCGTGGCATAGCGCGCACTGGACTGCGTAGATCTTCTTGCCGTTTTCCACGTTCGGTACCAGGCGGCGGTCGATCTTGCCGACACCGCGGCCTTCGACCTTGTCCTCTGGCTTGGTCTCGCGTTTCATCCAGTCGAAGTAAGCGACCATCGCCTTGAGTTCCTCGGAGTCGAGCGGCAGCGGCTTGCCGTTCATCGATCGCAGGAAGCAACCGTTGATACGGTCTGCCAGCGTGATGACCCGGCCAGCGCGTGGCGCGTAGCTCGGGAAGAACGCGGACACACCAACATACGGCGAGCCATCTGCGACGGTCCCGGCATTCAGGTGGCAACTCGCGCAGTTCAGCGCATTGCCCACATTCCTGGGCAGCATCTCGTGCGTGTTGATATTCAGCCGGGCACCAAGAACCAGCTGCGTGGCGTTGGACTCCTTCAGGATGTTGGCGATGCGCGGGGTCTCGAACTTGCTGTCGTCAAGCTTACGGACGTCGAGTTGCTTGCGCATGCTCCGCACCGTGGCTGCCGCGATCGGCTTGGCTGTGGCGTTGCCCCAGTTTCTGCGGGTGAAGTTCAGGATCTCGGCAATTTCCTGGTCGCTCAGGCGGGCGAATGCCGGCATGCTCAGGACGCGGGCATTGTCGGCAGTCTGGGCGGAACGCCAGCCCGTCAGCGTGATATGAACGAGCGTCGAGGGGTCGTCGGACATCAGTACCGGGTTGCCCGCAAGCGCCGGGAACACGCCTGACACCCCGGCACCATCCGAGCGATGGCAGTCGGTGCAGAACTGCAGGTATCCCAATCCACCGCGCGAGGTATAGAGGTCGGCGGGCGCTCCAGATGCGGTGGCCGGTACAACGTCCGATGCGGCCTTTGACGCGCGCGGCGCGATGGCGGGCGCGGGCCCCTGTGCGACCTGCATCGGCTTGTCATGCCCCGCAGCCGGTAGCGACTTGAGATAGACGCCGATGGCAGTCAGATCGCCATCCGTCATGTATTGGGTACTGTGCTGCACCACGTCGACCATGTTTCCGGACACCGTGCCATGCCGGTTGCGCCCGGTCTTCAGAATCTCGGCGGTGTCCTCAGGCGTCCACAGGCTGCGCAGGCTCAGTGCGCGCCATCCCTCCACGGTCTCTCCCGCGAGGAAAAATTTGCCCGTGCTGCCAGCATCGGACATGGTCTTCTCCTGGAAGCCAATGCCGCGAGGCGTATGGCACGCGCCGCAGTGTCCGAGCCCTTGCACGATATAGGCGCCGCGGTTCCATTCCGCGTCCTGCTTTGCATTGGTCTGGAAGGGCTTTGCGTCCAGGAACAGCCAATTCCAGACTGCCAATCCCCAGCGCTGGTTGAAGGGGAATGACATCCCCAACGGCTGATTGGCTTGGCGGACTGGTTTCACGCCGTGCATCAGGTATGCGTACAGCGCCTGCATGTCCTCCTGCGTGAGCTTGGCATAGGAGGGATACGGCATGGCCGGATACAGGTTGTGGCCGTCGGCGGCCACGCCCTTGCGCATCGCACGGTCGAACTGCGCGAAGCTGTATCTGCCGATGCCGGTTTCGGGGTCAGGTGTGATGTTGGTCGAATGCAGCGTGCCGAATGGCGTCTCCAGCGCAAGCCCGCCTGCCATCGGTCTGGACTTGTCGGTGCCGGTGTGACAGGCGACACAATCGCCCAGCCGCGCTACGTATCGGCCCCGTTCGACTTGCTTCCGGGTCGCGGCATCCAGGCTGGCAGCGTAGTTCGCTGGCAAGTCGTCGATGACCTGGGGATGGGACGCATTTGGCGAAGGTGCGGGCTCGGTTTGTGCCAGGGCATATGTCGCCCCGATGACCGTCAGCAAGGCCAATCCGCCTTGCAGGGCCTTTCGAATGGTGATCGCGGGAATTCTCATTATTGTGTGCGGTAGGAACGGAACCCCATGAGGTTCCGCGTGTTTTATGCCCTTGATGTCCAAAGGGTTTTGTCAGTGCATGGTCGCGCCAACACCCCGCACATGGAGTTGACGTAGATCAATCATTTAGTGATGTGGAAGTAACTCTCGGTAGCGCTGACCGATCCCGCCGGCAGTCGTACTGGCGCAGGTCGCGGCTGCATCGGCGGGCAATCTCGCGCAGGCGTTGTCTGCGCAATCTGACTCGTTCGGTGTGCGCAAGCGTGCCGCGCTAGCCGGATGTCGAGGTGGAGACCGGAAGAGGGCGATCAGCAGCGCTCGCCAGCATCAGGCGTCATCTGCTGACTGCCTGAGAATTTCGGATCGAAGGTGCTGAAGGCTCACAACGATGCCATCCCAGTTGACGTTCTTGTCGAGGCTGGCCTCGATCGACGGGATGTTCTCAGCCAGGTTCGTGAGCTGCGAGGACTGGAGCAGTGTCCCCTTTAGACGATGGAGATGATGCCTGGCCATGACAATGCCTTGCGCCCGCGCGGCGGCATCGAGGCCCGCAAGTTCGAGCAGCGCGTATTCCGCCATGGACTTGGTACGTTCCAAATGGCCGGAATGGCTGGCGTCGAGTGCGTCGAGTGCGTTGAGTGCGTCGGGAGAAGTCGCCCCGATGGCGCCAGCCGCGTGGCATTCCGGAATCCACAGGTGCAATGTTTCCTGCAATCCCTGCAGATTGATCGGTTTGGCGAGAACGCAATCGATGCCCGCATCCAGCGAACGCAATGCCTGCTCCGGCCCGGCTTCGGCCGTCACGGCGATGATTGGTGTGGCTTGCGAATGCGTCGCGTCCTCCCGCGCGCGCATTTGCTTTGCGACCGTGAAGCCGTCGACGTCCGGCAAGTGAAGGTCCAGCAGAATGGCGGCAAACGATCGGGTCGAGAACAGGTCGATGGCCCGGGCGCCGGATTCGGCAAGCACCGGGCCATACCCAAGCGCGCGCAACTGCTCCATGAGCACCAACTGGTTGGCCGGCGTGTCTTCGACGACCAGAATCGCCCCGGAGACGCTTGCTGCCACCTGTGGCGAGGGGGGCAAGGCGGCTTCGTCCTGTGTGTCGGCAATCGTCGTTTCCAGGGAGAATTCGACCGTCGTACCCTGCCCGAGGGTGCTCCAGATCGAGATGCTTCCCCCCATGGCTTCCACGAGCTTCTTGCAGATGGAGAGGCCAAGGCCACTGCTACCCGTTTGGCGTTGACGGGCGTTCCCCACCTGGCTGAAGGGCAGAAACAGCCGAGGTTGATCCTCTGGCGCGATACCGATGCCCGTGTCGCTCACGCGGATCGCCAGCGTGACGCGTTCCGACGACCGCTCTGACCGGGACAGCCGGACGTCGACCGTGACGGCACCCTGCTCGGTGAACTTGATCGCATTTGCCACGAGATTGCCCAGCACCTGGCGTATGCGATTACCGTCCAGGTCGATGGTGTGACCGCCAGACTGGTCGTTCAGCTGGAGCGCAATGCCCTTGCGATCGGCGATGGCCTCGAAGCCATTGAGCACCGAGCGGACGAGATCGTTTACACGCAGCGCCGAGGGCTTCACGAGGATCTTCCCGGTGCTGATGCTTGAATAATCCAGGACGTTATTGAGTACCGCGAGCAACGAGTCGGCGCTTTCCCGAGCCCGATGAAGAAGCTCTCGTCTTGGCGTGCTGTTGTCTTCCCGATCGAGTAACTCCAGCGCGCCCACGACCGCACTAATGGGCGTCCGTATCTCATGGCTCATGATGGCCATGAACTCGGATTTCACCTTCTCGCTCTTCAAGGCATTTGCGCGGGCACGCATCGCCTGGTAGACGGAAACGCCCAGTGATATCAGGACGATCAAGAAAAGCACAATCGTGGTGCCGTAGTAGTGCCAGAGTGCCTTGAGCGATGGCTGAAGATAATCCGCGCCCTCCAGCCAGTTCTGATAGAGCTGGTCGGTTTCCCCGGCGCTGAGCGAAGCCAGCGCCTGATTCATCAGGGAGAGCAGCGGCGCGGAATCCTGGCGGACGGCCATGCGCAGCACCAGAGGCAGCTCGGCGATGGTCCCCGCGATATGAAGCGTTTTGTCGTACTGCAGCCGGATGAGCGGATGCAGTACCGCGCTCGGCCCGACGGCGGCGGCAGCCTTGCCGTCGCGAACCGCCGCCAATGCCATGCTGTCGCTCGGCTCCGGGAGTATCCGCGTGCAAGACAACGGGTGCCCTTCGAACCATTGGTGATAGGCGCCGCCTTCCTTGACGGCTACGGTAATGCAGCCCAGGCTCGACAAATCGAAGTAGTTCTTGTCCCGCGCCTTTGCAACAACCAGTGTTGTGCCGACGTAGTAGGGACGTGTCAGCGCAATCCGTGTTCCAGCGGACTTGGGCAACTGGAAGTCAGGCACGGCAGGTAGCACGTCCACCTCGCCATCCAGAAGCTTGCGCACGGATTCCGACCATGACTTCGTGGGCACCAATTGCACCGTCATGCCAAGCCGATCGGCAATGGCATGGATATAGGCGATGCTGAGCCCGTGAGCGGTTCCTTTCTCGACATATTCGAGCGGTTGCCAGTAGGGGTCCACCGCGATACGCAGGACATGGTGCTCCTTCAGCCATGCTTCCTCCGCAGCTCCCCAGGGGCTTTGCGCCATGGCGCGGGCATACGGAACGAAGCCGGCCAGGACAGCCAGGATCAGGAGCAGTGCCCGTTTCATGATGCGTGGGGATTCGGTGCCGACATCGATATCTTCGTCTTGGGTTGCGGGCAAGTCGCTGGGCGTGGGTCAGATAAGATGGCGCACCTTGAACAGATCGTTGTCGGAGCGGATACCCAGCTTGCGGAGCGCCGACTGCTTGTGGCCGCTCACCGTCTTCTTGCTGCGCGAGAATTTCGCGGCGATCTCGTTGACCGTCATCCCGTCCAGAAAGCACCTGAGCACCTCGCGTTCCTTCTCGGTCAGCGCGGCGGTGAGGTCCCCCGATCCCGTTGCGCCTTCACCCTGCTCCTTGCCGAACACGGAAAGCGAAGCAACCTGGGCTGGGATATGGCTTGCCCCCCGGAGTATCTTGGCGATAGCCGCCGTGATTTCGGCAATCGAGCCGTTCTTGATGCAGTACCCATCGGCCCCCGCCTTCATTGCCAGGGCGATGGTGACGGGGCTGTCGTGGGCGGATAGAACGAGGATCTTGATGCCCGGATACTGTCGCCGGATCATCCGGATAACGCCGATGCCGTCCGCATCCGAAGGCTCCAGCGCATAGTCGATGATCACCAGATCCGGGGCCTTGTTCCTGAGCGCCTGCACGAAATCCCTGCTACGGGTGAATGTCCCGAGGATTGCGAATGCAGAGTTCTGCTGCAGTACCCGGACGATTCCCTGATGAACAATTTCGTGGTCATCCAGGACCATGATCGAAATGGGCATTTTGCGGCTTCCAAGACGTATCGCAGGCGCTGAATTATAAGCCTTGCAGCAATCGCGCCCGAGGCGTCACACGTTATCGGCGTCTTGCCGGAACCACTCCAGGACCTGCTCGTGCTCGCGTTGCTGCTCGCGTGTCGGGATGGGCGCGGGCTCGGATGCGCAGCGGTATCCCGTCCGGATGAATGCGTGGGAATCGCTCACGCAGGCGGACGAGCGATACTCGCGGTAGATGTAGTCGCCGTTTTCCTCGACAACATCGTCCGGCAACGCTCTGCTGATCGGGGCACGGTCAGCCGTGGCGTGGCGCATGAAGTCCGTCCAGATCGGCAGCGCAAGCGTCCCGCCCGTGACCGCCCCGAGGCTGCGGAACTGGTCATGGCCAACCCATACGGTGGTCGCCAGCCCCGTCGCGTATCCGGCGAACCATGCGTCCCTGGCATCGTTCGAGGTCCCCGTCTTGCCGGCAGCGTCGGCCTTGTCGATACGGGCCGCCGCGCGACCGGTGCCTTTCCGAACCACATCGCGAAGCAGCGAGTCCATGATGAACGCGTTGCGTGGGGAGATGATCTGTTTGCGCTCGATGTCTCCGGCCGATGTGTAGAGTTCCTGGTCGCCGCGCTGCACGATCCGGGCGATCAGGCGCGGCTGCACGAGATAGCCGCCGTTGGAGAAGACGGCGTACGCCTGCGTCAATTGCATCGGCGTCACGCTGCCGGCGCCCAGCGCCAGGGGGAAGCTGCCTGGATTCAGGTCTGGCGCGAAGCCGAATCGCAGCGCGAAATCCCGCACGTAACCGATGCCGGAAGCCTGCGTCAGCCCCACCGTCACCAGGTTCTTGGAGCGGACAAGTCCCTCGCGCGCCGTGATGAAGCCGTCATAGCGGCCGCCGTAGTTCTTGGGGCGCCAGGGCCGGGCGCCGGTGACGGTCGAGTCCAGCACCCGCTGACTGTCGTCCACCATGGTTCCCGGAAAGTAGCCTTTTTCGAGAGAGGCGGAGTAGACGAAGGGTTTGAAGCAGGAGCCCGGCTGGCGCAATGCCTGCACGGCGTGATCAAACTTGCCGCGATGGAAGTCATAGCCACCCACCCACGCCACGACATCGCCGCTGACAGAATCGATGGAAACCAATGCGCCCTCCATGTCGGGCGCTTGCGCGATCTCCCATTTGCCACCCAAGCTTGCCATGGTGACAACCGTGCCGCGCGTCAGCGGCGTCGCGGCATACGCGGGTGCTTGCGCACGAAGGGTCGTGCCATCGCGCGTCCTGACCGTCAGGCGGCCGCCGCGATCGGCCGTGGCGGTGACGACGGCCGTGGTGAGGCCGTCCCGATCCGGATAGTCGTCAAGCCCCGATGCTGGCGCATTGCCGTCGATGGTCACCCGTCCCAGCGGGATATAGCGTCGTCTTTGCTGGGCGCGAAGCAGGCCGTCATGCAGGGCATCGTATGCGGCTGCCTGCGTGGCGGTTTGAATGGTTAGCGTCACGTCCAGGCCATCCCGATAGGCGCGTTCACCGTATTGGTCCACGACCAGTTGGCGTGCGCGCTCCACCGGAAAGGCAAATGCCGGATCGATGGCATAACTACGCGGCTTCAGCCGAAGCGGTTCATCCAATGCGGATGCGTATTGTTCGTCGCCCAGATATCCAAGCTCGTGCATGCGCGCGAGGATGTACCGCTGGCGTACGCGGGCACGCTCCGGGTTGACCGTCGGGTTGAATGCGGATGGTGCTTTGGGGAGGCCCGCGAGCAGGGCCGCTTCCGCTGGGGTCAACTGGTCGAGTGACTTGTCGAAATAGATGCTCGCCGCGGCAGCAAATCCGTATGCGCGCTCGCCCAGGTAGATCTGGTTCATATAGACCTCGAGCAGCCGTTGCTTGCTGAATTGCTGCTCCAGCTTGAAGGCCAGAAGAACTTCACGGAGCTTCCGGTCGTAGGTCTTCTCGCTGGAAAGGTACAGACGGCGTGCCACCTGCATGGTGATGGTGCTAGCCCCCTGCGCGTGCCGGCCCGATGCGAAATTGGCCCATGCAGCGCGGAACAACCCCGAGAAGTCCACGCCACCGTGTTCGTAGAACCGGGCATCTTCGATCGCCAGCAGGCTCTGCTGCACGACGACCGGAATTCTGGAAAGCGGGACGATCTCGCGGCGCTCGTCGCCATATTCGGCCAGGAGGATGCCATCCTGAGAATAGATACGCAGCGGCCTGTCAGGTTTGAACGCGGCCAGGCTCGTGACGTCCGGGAGCGACAGCCATGTCTGATGGACGTGCCAGGCGCCGAAGGCCATTCCCAGCGCGATAAGGAGACCGGCAAGCGCGCCCAGGCAGGTTGCAATCCGGGCCCGTCCGGGAGTGCTGGTGGTTTCCGGCTTTGACTCTGTTGGCATCGCTGAAGGTTGGGCACGCGTGGATCGCCGCGCGCCGGTATGTCCTGAGGGTGGCAATGTCCACCAGTCTGTCGGACGGCTTCCGGGCTGCATACAGGACTGGTCTGGAATTGGCCCGAACCGGAACTCAATGTGCGATATTGGCCTCTGCCGGTGGGGCATCTGGAACCACATGCCGCAACTGCATGGCACGCGAGACGATCTGCGCGAAGATTGGCGCCGCGACTTTGCCGCCGAAGTGACTGCCTTCGCTGGGATCCTCGACGCTGACCACGACAACGATCTCGGGCGCGGACAGGGGGGCCACACCGGCAAACGACGCACGGTAGCGCTTCTTGTCGTATCCACGCCCCGGGACGTGCAGATAGGCCGTGCCCGTTTTGCCGCCGACGCGGTACTCGTTCACGCGGGCTTGTCGGCCTGACCCTCCGGCGCCGGTCACGCGTTCGAGCATGGCCAGCACGGCCTCCGCGGTTGCTGGCGTCAGGACCTGCGTGCCGCGCGTCTCGCTTCCTGCTGGCCGCCGTTCGAGCGTAAGGGGGACAAGCTGGCCGCGATTGCCGATCGCCGCATATGCCTGCGCAATCTGCAGCGCGGAGGCGGTCAGCCCGTATCCATAGGCCATGGTCGCCTGGGTAATCGGCGTCATCCCTCGCGCGCTATGCATGCGACCACTACCCAGGCCGGGAAACAGGAACGAGTCAGCTTTTCGTCCGAAGCCGAGCGCGTGCATGTGCGTCCACAGTTCGTCCGGCGAGAGGCGCGAGACGATCTTCACCATGCCAATGTTGCTCGATTTCTCGATAACGCCCGCGACCGATAGCTGGCCGAAGTTCCGGACGTCTGTGATCTTCGCGCCGGCAAAATCGAATCTGCCGTTCGTCTCGATCAACGTGTCTGGTGCAACGCGCTTCAGTTCCAGCGCACCCGCGACGATCAGCGGCTTGATGATGCTGCCTGGCTCGAAGGCGTCGATCAGCGCCGCAGCGCGACGTTTGCTGCTATCGGCGTGCCAGCTTGCAGCGGCGAGGATCTCGCCGGTCTTGACGTCAGTGACCACGGCAAGGCTGGATCGAGCCTTGACCGTTTCCGATGCCTGCTGCAGTGCCTGGTATGTGGCGGTTTGCAGCCGCTCATCGATCGACAGATGGATATCGCCGCCGTCCTCGGCCTCGGCAATCACCAACTGGGAGAGCGTATTGCCAAGGCGGTCCCTCTCGACGACGCTCCGTCCGCGCACGCCTTTCAGCCGGTCATTGAGCGCGAGTTCCAGTCCCTCGATGCCGATGCCGTCAAGATTGACCAGCCCGAGAAGGGCGTCGAAGGGCGGGCCGGATGGATAGACACGCTTGAACTCGCGTACCGTTCCCACGCCTGGCAGCGCAAGCTCCTTGACCTGCTCCAGCGTTGCCGCGTCGGTCTGGCGCCTGAGGTACACAAAGCCCCGATCCGATGCCGATGCCGCCTCGATCTCTGTCAGGGGCATACCGAGTGCCTCCGCAAGCCCCGTGTAATTGTCACTGGAGACCATCTGACGGGGGCTCAAGTAGATGGCGCCGGCCGGGAGGCTCTGTGCGAGCGTATGGCCGTTGCGATCAAGAATCCGCCCGCGCGTCGGCGGAACATCGAGCTGCCGCCTGACACGTAAATCGCCTTGCTGCTGGTAGAACGCGTTGCCAGGTCCGGCGATCCAGATGGCGCGGATAGCGAGCCCGAGGAAGCAGAGCGTGATCAGGAACACAAGAAACCGGGAGCGACCGGGGTGAAAACTCCCGATGGTGTTCGCGAAGCTCTGGGAATGGGCAATGTAGCGCTTGCTGGGCATCGTCAGCCTGTTGGCAAAGTTGCGGCGGTCGCAAGCAATCGGGCGCAATGTACGCCGGACACATATGTGCGGCTCTCGCCCGCAAATCAGGATCGAACAGGGTACCGACGCGCGGCCGGCCGGCGGGCCGGACTAGTCTGGTATTGATCGCTTTTCCGGCATGCGCTGGTCGCGCGACCACACGTGGTCAGAAACGTGGTCAGAAACGAGACCAGTCCGGGCGAAGCGGTGGCGTGGGCGGCTTAGCGTTGCTGCTTCAGGCAAACGTCGAGCTGTATGCGGAAGGGAGCTGTGAGTAGAAACAACGTCTATGTCGCCATCTACGTCGTAGCGATGGTGGGGCTGTCAGTCTGGGCCGTATGGCGCGACTTAGCGTCTCATCGACACTATTGGGCGCCTGGCGAGCAGTCGCCGGACAAGCCCGGCAGAATCGTACTGAGCGATCGGGAATCAGTGCTGCTGGAACGGTACTGCGCGATGCATGGGGATTGTGATCGGCCGGGTGAACGGCGGGGGCGCTAGCGCCGGTGGGCTCTCCTTGTTGCCATTGGCCTGGCCCACGATCGATTCCGCGACGTCAGCCAGCGGCGGGGCCTGTCCTAAGCCGCTGGCGTCGGCCGCAATTAGTTCCGACCCAGCAGCGAAAGCACCGCCTGGGACTGCTGGTTGGCCTGTGCCAGCATGGCCGTGGCTGTCTGGCTGACGATCTGGGAGGCAGTCATCTTCGAGACCTCGACCGCATAGTCGGCGTCCTCGATCCGTGAACGCGCCGTATCCAGATTGGTGGCGGTCGTCTGTTGGGCATTGGTGATCGAATCGAGTCGATTCTGCGCCGCGCCCAGCAGGCTGCGCTGGGCGTCGACGGCCGCGAGCGCGCGATCAAGCGTTGCCAGCGGATCGAGCGGCTGCTTGAGACGGATGCCTTCGCCGGCTTCCACCACATTGAGCACCGTCTTGTTGGTGGAGGCGTCGGTCAACGCAGTGAACGTCAATGGGTAGAAGATCAGTACGTCTTCGCTGCCGTTGACGGTGCGGATGTACTGCGAACCGTCCTGCGCGGTCACCAGCGTGCCGGTCTTGGCCGACTGCGGGAGGTTGAACACGTAGTTGCCGCTGGCGTCGAGCCCGAGCACGTTGCCATAGGTCACCCCGTTTCGATCGGTGTAGTTGACCGAGACCCTTGCCGGGTCGATGGTCACCGTCGAATCACCGCTGACCGACGGCAAGTCCGTGAACGACTGGTAGGTGGTGCTCACCGCCCTGGCTGTCATGGTCCGAGTGGTGCCGTCGTCGCTCATGGTGAGCGCTGCATCGTAATAGCGGAAATTGCCGCCGCCCGCATCCACCTCGATCACATAGGTACCATTGTTGCGTTGAAGCAGGCGCGAGGCGGATGCGCTGAGGCTGACGCCGCTGGCGTCCTGGAACGCGACGGTGTCGGTGGCGGGGTCCACGGGCGGCGATTGCGTGACCGTTGCCGGCAATGTGGAGAAATCCGCCGCGGTCAGCGGCGACGTCATGTCGGCGGCCTTTGCGGTGACCGTTCCCGAGGTGCCGAAACCGAGGCTGGCCTGATAGTAGTTGCCGGCCTTCCGGATGAAATAGCGGCCATCGTCGGCCTGGACCAGCGAAGCACCGGCGATCGGTGCATTCGTATCGTCAAGCAGGCTCGGCACGCCGATGGCGCGCGATGCCACCGCCGCCGGGCTTTGGAACACCGGCGAGCCTGACGGGTAGAGCGCGACGTCGCTGAGTCCCGTCACGGTATCGGTCGTCGGCCGGTACCCCACTTGCTGATAGGTTGGCTTGCCGGCGCCGTCCACGTCCTGCACATAGAAGGTGCCGTTGGCGTCCCGCACGAGATTGGGGCTCGTGCTGCCCGCCGGCCAGTGGACGGTGGTGGTCGGGCTGTCGATCATGACATTGGTACTGCGGCCCTGGAGCACGCCAAGGCCGCTGACGGTGCCGGGCAGCCCGGCGATCGTGAAGTCCTTCAGGCCCAGGGCGTTGACGCCAAAGCCGGAGCCACCGAGGTTCACGGATAGCTTGTCCGAATCGTTCGCGCCGACCTGCAGGTTGACCATGCCAGCGCTGCCGTCCAGCAGCCGCAAGCCGTTGAACGTGGACTGCTGCGTGAGTCGGTCGATTTCCTTCAGGTTCGCATTGATTTCGGCCTGGACCGCATCGGTATCCGTGAGCGAAAGTGTGCCATTGAGGCCCTGAACGCTCAGGTCCCGAATGCGCTGCAGGCGTGCGCTCAGGGAGTCGAGGGCGCCGCTGGCAGTCTCCAGCATGGATTGCCCGTCGCCCGCGTTACGTCGTGCCTGGTTCAGCCCACTGACTTGCACCCGCATCCGGCTGGCAATGGCGAGGCCGGCTGCGTCGTCCCGCGCGGAGTTGATCCGCAGCCCGGAAGACAGGCGTCGAATCGTGTCGCCCACTGCGTTGCTCGCTTTCCCCGCCTGCAAGGATGCGCTGAGCGCCAGGACATTGCTGGCGATGGTAAGGGCCATGGCTCGTGCTGGTTATCGTTATGATATTTAGCACGGTTATCGACACATTTGACGTTTCGCTTGAATGTGGCGTTCCCACACTAAAGCGGGGGACGCGAGCCGCCGGCTCGGGCTGGAGCCGGCGTGGCGAACCGCGTGGCTACTTCTGGTATCCGTGCGGCGTGACGATATTGAAGGCCGGGTCGAACGTGTCGAGCATGGAGAACAGGCCCGCCACGGCCTGCGGGTTGCCATCGATGCGGATCGCGCCCGACTGCATGGCCTGCGGCAGGGTGAGTTGCTTCAGGCTGATCTTGTCGAGCGTGGCCTTGGTCAGCGTGACCGTGGCGGTCGGCTGCGCGTGCTGGGCATCGGCCACGTAGGTCAGCGCGCTGTTGCGCAGCGTCATCGCGTAGCGCTGGTTCAGGTCGGTGAACTGCCAGTTCAGCGTCATGGCCTTGCCGGCGGCCTTGTCCGCGTTCAGGCGCACGGCCAGGTAGTCGAAGAAGTTCGGCACCGTCAGCGCGCGCACGAGATCGGCCGAGCCCAGCGAGCTGCCCTGCAGCTTGGGCACGCCATCGCGAAGTTCCTGGGCGCCGGTCAGGTAGATGTTGCGCCACGTGGCGTTCTCGCTCTGGTAGCCAAGCTGTTCCAGCGCATCGGCCTGCAGTGCGCGCGCCGCGGCGTTCGATGGATCGGCGAAAACCAGGTCATTGCCGATCTGTGCCACCCAGCGGTAGTCGCCCCGCGCATACGCCTCGCGGGCCTTGGCCAGTACGGCATCGGCGCCGCCCATCCATTCGATGGTCTTCCTGGCCGTTTGCTCGGGCGGCAGCGGGTTCAGGTGGGCCGGGTTGCCATCGTAGAAGCCAAGGTAGCGCTGGTAGACCGCGCGTACGTTATGGCTGACCGATCCGTAGTAGTCCCGTGCATACCACTTGCTGGCCAGCGGCTCGGGCAGCGTCTTGAGCGTGTCTGCGATCTCGAGCGGGGTCAGGCCCTGGTTCAGCAGCCGCAGGGTCTGGTCGTTCAGGTAGGCGTACATGTCGCGCTGGTCGGACAGCATCTCGACGATGCGCGCGTGGCCCCAGGTGGGCCAGTGATGCTGGCCGATCAGCACATCGGTCCGATCGCCGTAGCGCAATAGCGACTGGCTCAGGAAATAAGACCATGCCTTGGCGTCGCGCACCTGCGCGCCGCGCAGCGTCAGCAGATTGTGCTGGGTGCGCACCGCGTTTTCGGCGATGCAAAGCGTGCGGAACTGCGGCAGATAGATGTTCATCTCCGCGGGCGCCTCGGTGCCCGGGGTGAGCTGGAATTCGAAGTCGATGCCGTCGATCCGGCGCGTCTCGATCGGCTTGGTGATCGACGAGGTGGGCGCCAGCAGCGTGATGGTGCCGCGCGCGGTGGCTTTGCCCAGGCCGGTATCGACCTGGCCCGTGGCGTTCTTCGGCAGGTTGGTGCCGTACATGTACTGCGCCCGTCGGCCCATCGCGCCGCCCGCCAGCACATTTTCGCTGACGGCTTCGTCCATGAAGCCATTCGGCGCCAGGATCTCGACCTTGCCGGACTTCACATCGTCCTCGCTGACGATGCCACGTACCCCGCCGAAATGATCGACGTGGCTGTGCGTGTAGATCACGGCCAGCACGGGTTTGCGTGGACGGTGCGCGTAGTAAAGGTCGAGCGCGGCCCGGGCGGTTTCGGCCGTGAGCAGGGTGTCGATGATGATCAGGCCGGTGTCACCTTCGACGATGTTCATGTTTGCCAGGTCGGCGCCGCGTACCTGATAGACGCGGTCAGCCACCTTGAACAGGCCAGCTTCGTTGTTCAGTTGTGCCAGTCGCCAGAGGCTCGGGTTGACCGTGGGCGGGGCGTCCGCCGCCGATTCGAAGGCGTAGGCGCCGAAGTCCCACGCCGTCTTGCCGTCGGCGCTCTTGATCGTCGCCTCGGGGAAGCGCGCCACGAGTCCGCGCTTGGCATCTTCGAAATCGGCACGGTCGGCGAACGGCAGCTTGCGCAGCCATGCGGCGTTCGATTGCTCGGTCAGCGGAGTGGCGGGATTCGGGCCGGCGAGCGCGACGGACATCGTCAGCGCGGCGGAAGCAAGGACGGTCAAGCGGGCAATGCGCATGGGTGGGCTCTACAGGACTGAGTCGGTAAAAGAGTCATTGGATGCGGTGCGGACCTATAATTCAAGTGCAAATTTAGTATCGCAGCAATGCAATTTACGCATATATGAATCTCAAACGGCTCGAACATCTGGTCGCGGTGGCGGAAGAAGGCTCACTGGCAGCAGCAGCGCGGCGGGTTCATCTAAGTCAGCCGGCGCTGACGCGAAGCATCCAGACACTGGAAGAGGAAGCGGGCGCGGTGTTGTTCGATCGCGGCACACGCGGGGTGACGCTGACCGCTGTGGGGCGCATGGTCACCGAGCGCGCCCGGCGCATCCTGTTCGAGACGCACTGCCTGACCCGCGACCTGACGCTGGTGCGGCAGCACGAGATCGGCAGCGTCCAGATCGGACTCGGCGCCTTTCCGGCAGCGATGCTGCTGCCGGAGGTGCTCTGCCTGCTGCACCGGGAGTGGCCCGGGCTGCAGATTGCGACCGAGGTCAGTGATCCTCGCGCGCTGCTCGATGCGTTGCGCGCCGAGCGGTTGGATTTCGTCGTGATCGAGCAGAGCACAGTGCCGACCCTGGCCGAGCTGGAGGTGCAGCGGCTGCCGGAGGAGTCGGCCGGTCTGTTCGTGCGGCAGGGGCATCCGCTGGCGGGGCGGCCCGTGTTGCTGCCGGCGCTAAGGGAGGCAGCGCTGGTATCGGTGGTGTTCCCGCCCGAAACGCACGAGCGGCTGCGCAAGGTGTTGCGCTGCAAGCCGGGGGAGGCGCTGCCGTTCCAGGTCGAAAGCAACGATTTCCGGGCCCTGACCTATCTCGCCAAACACACCGATGCGGTGTTGCTGGCGCCAGCGCGTGCCGTCCGCGATGAGACGGCGGCGGGGGGTCTGGTGCCGCTCGACGTTCCGGGTCTGCCCGCCATGACAATGCAGTTCGCGGTCGTGCGGCTTGCGCAGCGGACGCTCTCGCCGGCCGCCGGGCGGGCCGTGGCGGCGATCGAGGCCGTGGCCTGAAGAAAGAAAAAGGCGCCCCGTGTTGGGGCGCCTGGATCGCAGGGGCGGTGCGAAGCCCGGATCAGTCCTCGACGGCCGTGCCCACGATGTTGTAGCCGCCGTCGACATACGTGATCTCGCCAGTCACGCCGCTGGCCAGATCCGACAGCAGGAAGGCCGCGACGTTGCCGACTTCCTCGATCGTCACGTTGCGACGGATCGGTGCCACGTCTTCGAAATGCTTGAGCAGGCGGCTGAAGTCCTTGATGCCCGAGGCGGCCAGGGTCTTGATCGGACCGGCCGAAATGCCGTTGGCACGCATCCCGCGCGGGCCGACCGCCGACGCCAGGTAGCGCACGCTGGCTTCGAGCGAAGCCTTGGCCAGGCCCATCGTGTTGTAGTTCGGTACCACACGCTCGGCGCCCAGGTAGGTCAGCGTCAGCAGCGATGCCTTGTCGTTGAGCAGCGGCATCGCGGCCTTGGCCAGTGCCGGGAAGCTGTAGGCCGAGATATCGTGCGCGATTCGGAAGCCTTCACGCGACAGCCCGTCCAGGAAGTTGCCGGCGATGGCTTCGCGCGGCGCGAAGCCGATCGAGTGCACCAGACCGTCGAACTTTTCCCAGCGCTGCCCCAGTGCGGCAAACGTGGCGTCGATCTGTTCGTCGCTGCCAACGTCGCACTCATAGATCATGTCGGAGCCGAATTCCTTGGCGAAGTCCGTGATGCGGTCCTTGAATCGTTCGCCGACATAAGTGAACGCCAGTTCCGCGCCTTCACGCTTGCACGCTGCTGCAATGCCGTAGG
The DNA here is from genome assembly GCF_059492215.1 of Cupriavidus sp. HY129. Classification (NCBI taxonomy): domain Bacteria; kingdom Pseudomonadati; phylum Pseudomonadota; class Betaproteobacteria; order Burkholderiales; family Burkholderiaceae; genus Cupriavidus; species Cupriavidus sp. HY129. Next base: position 2,186,565 of record NZ_CP083254.1, on the reverse strand, counting down.
CGATCGAGCGGTTCGAAAGCAAACCGGTAATCAGGATCCGCTTACCTGCCAGAAATCCCATAGATTCTCCAAATATGTGTGGGGCGGGCGTATTTTATGCGATGGCCCATGGCCGATGCACAATAAGCAAACTTTCCCGCTTTTGTTGCACCGCGTAGAGGGAATGTCCGGATGGCTGTTGGCCACCCGAACGCATGTAAAATTGTCGCACAACTTCGCCCGGCCACAAGCCGCCGGGCTGTCCTGAGCATTGTGGAGGTCTGCAACCGGATGCTGATTCGTGCACGTTGGCCGCTTCGGGCGGCAGGGCAGTGCTTCTGTCGACGCGCGGTAGTGCAAGGGTGGGCGGCGCTGTCGATCGTGCTGGCTTCGGGTTTTCCCTTATCTGCTTTCGCTGCCCACGGCTTTGCGCTCCACGGCGACCTCAAGTATCCGCCGGACTTCAAGCATTTCGACTACGCCAATGCCGATGCCCCGCAGGGGGGCACGCTGACGCTGGCCAACCCGGACCGACGCACCAGTTTCGACAAGTTCAACCCGTTCACCCTGAAGGGTACGTCCGCGCCGGGGCTCAACGCCCTGATGTTCGAATCGCTGCTGATCAGTAGCGCAGACGAGACCGCCAGCTCCTATGGCCTGCTGGCCGACGATGTCACGGTGGCGCCGGACGAGTTGTCGGTGACGTTCCATATTCGCCGCGAGGCACGCTTCGTCAACGGTGACCCCGTGCTGGCGTCGGACGTCAAGTATTCGTACGACATGCTGATGAGCAAGTTCGCGAGCCCGGGCTATCGCAGCATGTGCACCGATGTGAAAGCCGTGGTGGTGACCGGCGAACGCACGGTGCGATTTGACTTCAAGCAACGCAATCCCGAGCTGCCGCTGATCGTCGGCTCGCTCCCGGTGTTCTCGAAGAAGTGGACGGAGAAGGTGTCGTTCGACAAGCTGACCTTCGAGGAGCCAATCACCAGCGGACCGTACAAGATCGAACGCTACGACGCCGGGCGCGGCATCGTCTTCGCGCGCGACCCGAAATACTGGGGCAAGGATCTGGCGGTACGCCGCGGCACGTTCAATTTCGGCCGGGTGGTCTACCGTCTCTACAAGGACGAGACGGCCAAGCTCGAGGCATTCAAGGCCGGTGAGTTCGACGCAATCGTCGAATATCGGTCGAAAAACTGGGCCAAGAGTTACGTCGGGAAGCGCTTCGAGGAAGGGGAACTGATCAAGACCGAGTTCCCGCACCGCAACGGCGCCGGGATGCAGGGCTTCGTGATGAACATGCGCAAGCCGATGTTCCAGGATGTGCGGGTGCGCCAGGCGCTGATCCTCGCGCTGGATTTCGAGTGGCTGAACCGCCAACTGTTCTATGGGGCTTACAAGCGGCTCGACAGCTGGTTCTCCAACAGCGAACTGGCTGCCAGCACCACCTTCGATGGCAAGCCGGGGCCGGGCGAACTGGCGTTGCTGGAGCCGCTACGCGCCGAGTTGCCGGCCGAAGTGTTCGGCGCGGACGTCGTGCAGCCCACGACGAACCCGCCGCGCTCCCTGCGCGACAACCTGCGCGATGCGCGCCGATTGCTGGCGCAGGCGGGGTGGACCTATTCGGATGGTGCGCTGCGCAATGCCAAGGGCGAGGCGATGGTGTTCGAATTCCTGGATGACGGCGGCGCCATGAGTCGGGTTATCACGGCCTACATCCGCAACCTGGAGAAGCTCGGCATCGAGGTGAACCAGCGCACCACGGACTTCGCGCTCTACCAGAAGCGACTCGAGGATTTCGATTTCGACATGGTGTCGATCCGTTTCCCGGATTCCCAGAGCCCTGGCAACGAACTGCGCGACCGCTTCACGGCCGAAGCGGCGGGCACGCCTGGTTCCGACAACCTGTTCGGCCTGAAGTCGCCGGCGGTCGACAAGCTTGTCGACACGCTGCTGCACGCCCGGTCGCGCGATGAACTGGTCACCGCCGGCCGCGCACTCGACCGCGTGCTGATGCATGGCTACTACATCGTGCCAAACTGGTACAGTGCGTTCCATCGTGTGGCATATCGCAAGGAGATGGCGTACCCGACGCGTCTGCCGTACTACTACACGGCGGAAGGCTGGATCCTCTCCAACTGGTGGCGCAATGACCTGGTGCCAAAGACCCAGTAATCCCGAACCCGGACGGCCATGCTTGCCTATCTGTTGAAGCGCATTTTGCTGATGATTCCGACGTTGATCGGTGTCATTACGCTTACGTTCGTCGTGATCCAGTTCGTGCCCGGGGGCCCGGTCGAGCAGATGATGCTCGAGATGAAAGGGCGGGGCGGTGCAGCGGAGGCCAGCGGCGGCGGCGCCGAGTATCGCGGCCGTCGCGGCGTGGACCCGGACAAGATCAAGGAGATCCAGGCGCTGTATGGCTTCGACAAGCCGCCGATCGAGCGCTATTTCCTGATGCTCAAGCGCTTTGCAAAGTTTGACCTCGGCCAGAGCTACTTCCAGCACCGCAGCGTCTGGGAACTGGTGAAGTCGAAGATGCCGGTGTCGATCAGCCTGGGGCTCTGGACATTCTTCCTGACCTATCTGATATCGGTGCCACTGGGCATCTCCAAGGCAATCCGGGCCGGCAGCCGCTTCGACGTGATCAGCAGCATGATCGTGCTGGTGGGGTATGCGATTCCCGGCTTCGTGCTTGGCGTGCTGCTGCTGGTGCTGTTTGGCGGCGGCACGTTCGTGCAGTGGTTCCCGCTGCGCGGCCTGACCTCCGATGACTGGGACCAGTTGTCGCTCATGGGCAAGGTGATGGATTACCTCTGGCACCTGGTGCTGCCGATCACGGCATCGGTCGTGGGCAGCTTCGCCGTGGTCACCATGCTGACCAAGAATGCGTTCCTGGAGGAAATCCGCAAGCAGTACGTGCTGACCGCGCGGGCCAAAGGCCTGTCCGAGCGCCGCGTGCTCTGGAAGCATGTGTTCCGTAACGCGCTGATTCCGCTCGTGACGGGGTTCCCGGCGGCGTTTATCGGCGCGTTCTTTACCGGCTCGCTGCTGATCGAGACACTGTTTTCGCTCGATGGGCTGGGTCTGCTGTCCTATGAGGCGGTGCTGCGTCGTGATTACCCCGTGGTGCTCGGCACGCTATACCTGTTCACGCTGATCGGTCTGGTGACGCGCCTGATTTCGGACATTTGCTACGTGATGGTCGATCCCCGTATTCACTTCGAGGGGATGCATCGATGAATCCCTTCAAACGCGCCCCAATCCAGAACGGGCTGCCGCACTCGCTGTCTCCGCGCCAGCGCGCCTGGCAACGATTCCGTCGCAACCGGCTTGGCTACTGGAGCCTGATCCTGTTCGTGGCGCTGTTCGTGCTGAGCCTGTGCGCCGAGGTGCTGTCGAGCGACCGGCCGCTGGTGGTCCGCTACAAGGGCGAGTACTACCTGCCGATCGCCAAGGTCTACCCGGAAACCACGTTCGACGGCGATTTCCCGACGCGCACCGACTATCTCGATCCGTTCATCCTCGATCGAATCACGACGCATGGCAATTTCGCGATTTTTCCGCTGAACCGTTATTCGTACGATTCGATCAACTACTTCGCCAAGGAGCCGAATCCGGCGCCGCCCTCGGCGGAAAACTGGCTTGGCACCGATGACCGTGGCCGCGATGTGCTGGCGCGGTTGCTATATGGATTCCGCGTATCCGTGCTGTTCGGGCTGGCGCTGACCATCATCGGCGTGCTGGTCGGCACGCTGACGGGCGCGCTGATGGGGTTCTTCGGCGGCCGGTTCGACCTCATGTCGCAACGCGCGATCGAGATATGGGGCTCGATGCCCGAGTTGTACCTGCTGATCATCTTTGCCTCGATCTTCGAGCCGAGTCTGGCGCTGCTGATCATCCTGCTGTCGCTGTTTGGCTGGATGGGGCTGTCCGACTACGTGCGCGCCGAGTTCTACCGCAATCGCTCGCTCGACTACGTCAAGTCGGCCCGCGCGCTGGGTTTGTCCAACGTGCAGATCATGTGGCGGCATATCCTGCCGAACAGCCTGACGCCGGTGATCACCTTCCTGCCGTTCCGGATGAGCGCGGCGATTCTGGCGCTCACGAGCCTGGATTTCCTGGGTCTCGGCGTGCCGCCGACCACGCCTAGCCTGGGCGAGCTGCTGGCGCAGGGCAAGGCAAATCTCGATGCGTGGTGGATTTCCCTGTCGACCTTCGCGGTGCTGGTGCTGACACTGCTGCTGCTGACGTTCATGGGAGACGCGCTGCGCGATGCGTTCGACACGCGCATGGGCCTGGCCCAGATGCGCGGCCGCGTGGCGCCGAAGGTGCCGGCACGTGGCGGGGCAGCGGAGGCCGTCCGATGAGCCTGGCCATGACCTTTACCGAACCGGCGGCAGTGCCAGCGCCGGGTACCAAGCTAATGTGCGTGGACCGCCTGTCGGTCACCTTCGGGGAGGGCGAACACGCCACGCGCGCGGTGCGCGAAGTGAGTTTCGACCTTCGGGCCGGCGAGCGCTACGCGCTGGTCGGCGAATCGGGCTCGGGCAAGACCGTGACCGCGCTGGCGATGCTTCGACTGGTCGAGGATGCGCACTATCAGGGCTCGATCCGTTTCGAGGGCGAGGATCTGCTGCAGGTGTCCGATCGCGAGATGCGCCGCATTCGTGGGTCGGAGATCGCCATGATCTTCCAGGAGCCCATGACGGCGCTTAACCCGCTCTACACGATCGGTAACCAGATCGTGGAGACGCTGGCGCTGCACGAAGGACTGGACCGCCGGGCCGCCCGTGATCGCGCGATTGCGCTGCTCGAGCGCACCGGCATCACCGACGCGCCCAACCGTTTCAATAGCTTCCCGCACCAGTTGTCGGGTGGTCAGCGTCAGCGCGCGATGATCGCCATGGCGCTCGCGTGCCGCCCCAAGCTGTTGCTGGCCGACGAGCCGACCACCGCGCTGGACGTGACCATCCGGGCCCAGATCCTGGACCTGTTGCGGGACCTGCAGGCCGAGTTCGGCATGGCGGTGATGCTGATCACGCACGATCTGAACATGGTCAGGGCGTTCGCCCAGCGCGTGGGCGTGATGGAAAAGGGCGTCCTGGTCGAGACGGGCGAGACCACCGAGGTCTTTTCCAATCCGCACCATCCCTACACACGTAAGCTGATCGACAGTCGGCCCCGGCGCGAGGTGTTGCCGCTGGTGCCGCTGGCCCCGGTGTTGCTGGAGACCGATGCGCTGTGCGTCAACTACATGAAGAAGCGTCCTGGCATGGCGGGCTGGTTCCTCAAGGAAGCATTCCCGGCTGTGAAGGAGGTGAACCTGCAGTTGCGCGAAGGGGAAACGGTCGGAATCGTGGGGGAGTCGGGCTCGGGCAAGACGACGCTGGCGCACGCCGTGCTCGCGCTTCAGCGCAAGAGTAGCGGCACGATCCAGTTCCTGGGCCGCAGCTTCGATACCTGCACGAGCAAGGAGCGCAGCGCGTTGCGCTCGCGGATGCAGGTGGTATTCCAGGATCCGTTCGGGTCGCTGTCCCCCCGGATGACGATCGAGCAGATCGTGGAGGAAGGGCTCGCGCTGCACCAGCCGGGCCTGTCGCGCGAGGCAACGCGCGAGCGCGTGATCGAGGCACTGCGCGAAGTGGGGCTTGACCGCACCGCGCTGGGGCGCTACCCGCACGAGTTCTCGGGCGGCCAGCGGCAACGTATCGCCATTGCCCGGGTCCTGATCCTGAAACCTCAGGTGCTGGTGCTGGATGAGCCGACTTCTGCACTTGATGTGTCGATTCAGCAGCAAGTGCTGGCTCTGCTGTCACAGCTCCAACACAAGTACAACCTCAGCTATCTCTTTATCAGTCACGACTTGGCCGTGATTCGCGCCATGGCGCACCGGGTCGTGGTGATGAAGAACGGCGAGGTCGTGGAATCGGGCGAGACCGAAACGGTACTCGGCGCACCGCAGCATTCGTATACACGCAAGCTGATGGCGGCGGCCCAGCTAGGTGTGGCTTGATTTGATGTGCGTCGCATCATGCATTGACACGCCGGCGTAACATCCGCTGTTTATGCGAAAACCAAGAAACTGGATGCGTTTTTTGCGCTAGTTCGTTGATTTGCAGGCGATTTGAGGGAAATTTGTAACCATCTTTGACATGTCAAGGGCGGCTACTTTAAGATCGCCCGATAAGTTTTTTGGGGGTGGTTCGTCCGCCGCGTGAGGTCTTGGGGAAGACCGGCAGTGCACGCGGCTGGTGCGAGACGGGAGCTTTTCTACTGGCGTACTTCTTGCGTCCGATCCGCCCTGATGTTTTCACGCTGTCCGGTGATGTCTTACTCGCCGGTCAGATTTGCCCGATCATCAGGAGAACCAATGCAGCGAACGGTACTTCATTCCCTGGCGCGCGCCGCCGTTGGAATTGCCATTGTCTGCGGTGCGACTGTGTCGAATGGAGTGCTGGCGGATACGGTGTTCAAGGATACCGACGCCCGGATCGACGCCCGTGCAGATGTCACGGACGCGCATCCGGAAGGCAAGCGTGGCTTGCTGTCGTCGATGATGAACTCCACCAGCAATGTCGCCACGAAAGCTGGCGACCTGGTCATGAACGCGCTGGGTCTGATCGGTGTTCGTTATCGCTTCGGCGGTAACAGCCCTGAATCGGGTCTGGACTGCAGCGGCTTCGTCCGCTACGTGTTCAACGACACCTTCGGCTTCATGTTGCCCCGTCGCTCCGTCGAAATGAGCCAGGTTGGCGCCACGGTTGCGGCGAACGATCTGCGGCCCGGCGATCTGGTGTTCTTCAACACCATGCGCCACACGTTCTCGCACGTCGGCATCTATATTGGCGACAACAAGTTCGTGCACGCGCCGTCCACCGGCAGCAAGATCCGTGTCGATGACATGCGTGCCGCCTACTGGGTGACACGCTACAACGGCGCCCGCCGCATCGACGATTCGGCGCGTGGCTCGGTCGAGAACACCAGCAACATGATCGAGACGCTCAAGCGTTACGATCCGAATGCCCAGGGCCGCTCGCTTTACGGTGGCTAAGTACGGCGCCTAAGGTTTGCGGCTGTTGAAGCGGCAAATCCCGAAGGCAAAACAAAAAAGGACTGCTCAGGCAGTCCTTTTTTGTTGCGTGCTGTTTGGGGGAGGGTGATGTTCGGGCGCGGCGGGTCGCCGCTTATTGCGTCGCGATGGTTCCGCCCGTCGTCGGACGATTGCGCGCGGCGGCCAGCTTTTCACGCAACGCCGCTAGTACCGCAGACGTGGCCTGCTCGCCAGCCAGGATCGCCCGATTGCGCGACGTGAAATCGCTGCCGCCCATATCCGGCAGGTCGGGCCGGATCACAACGTCGGCGCGCGCCAGCGCCATCTTGTTGATCGACTGCCCCATGATGGCCGTTGTCTGCAGCAGGACGCCACTCTGCCCGCCATTTTTCTGGCTTGCCGGATCGGCGGAGATATTCACCGCGATCACGAAATCGGCGCCCATCTCGCGGGCGGCATCCACCGGTACCGGCTCCACCAGGCCACCATCGACGTAGTCGTGGCCGCCGATCGCCACCGGCTGGAATACGCCCGGGACACTGCTCGATGCACGTACCGCCTGACCGGTATTGCCACGCCGGAACAAAATCCGCTCGCCGGTCTTGAGATCCGTGGCAACGATGCCGAGCGGCAGCTTCATCGACTCGATCGGACGATTCTTGACCAGGCGGTTGACGTAGTTCTGCAGCGCCTCGCCCTTGAGCCAGCCGCCGAAGCGTGTGCCGAAGGGCAGGGCCCAGTCGGCGATGGTCGCTTCGTCCATCGTCAGCGCGAGCTTGTTCAACGTAAAGCCATCCATGCCCGACGCGTAGAGTGCCGCTACCACTGAGCCCGCGCTGGTGCCCGTGACGATATCCGGGCGAATTCCCTGGGCTTCGAGCGCCTTGATCACGCCAATGTGCGCGAAGCCACGCGCCGCTCCGCCGCCGAGCGCCAGGCCGATGCGGATGGGCCGGGGCGGGGTGGTCGCCACGGGTGGCACGGTGGCGGTGGTGCCAGGGTTCGTCGCGTCCGGCTTGGGGCCGAAGGAGCAGGCTGCCAGCAGCATCGCTGCCGAGGCGCCCAGGAAGTTTCGTCGTTGCATCGAGGAAAGGAGATCTTGCTGGATGTGACGCCGGGGGCACTGTGGGGCCCCGCATCGCGCATGGCCGAGTGTCAGACTGGCGGCAGCATAAATGATTCCACGGCGGAGATCGTATCGGGCAGCGCGTATAATGCAGCATTCCCTGACATCCGGCCTGCGCGCATCCGTGCGCGGGCCTTTTTGTTTCCCCGAACCATGACACAACGCGTCCGCACCCGCTTCGCACCGAGTCCGACCGGCTTTATTCACCTCGGCAATATTCGCTCGGCGTTTTATCCGTGGGCGTTTGCCCGCCGCATGAAGGGCGACTTCATCCTGCGTATCGAGGATACCGACGTGGAGCGTTCGACCGATGTCGCCGTCGACGTCATCCTGGAAAGCATGGCCTGGCTCGATCTGGACATCGACGAAGGCCCGTTCTACCAGATGCAGCGGATGGACCGGTATCGCGCGGTGGTGCAGCAGATGCTCGACAACGAGCTGGCTTACCACTGCTATATGAGTACCGAGGAGCTCGACGCCTTGCGCGAAGCGCAGCGTGCTGCCGGCGAAAAGCCGCGGTACAACGGTTTCTGGCGTCCGGAGCCGGGCAAGGTGCTGCCCGAGCCGCCGGCTGGCGTGCAGCCCGTGGTGCGATTCAAGAACCCGATCGGCGGCAGTGTGGTGTGGGACGACGCTGTAAAGGGCCGCATCGAGATCTCGAATGATGAACTCGACGATCTCGTCATCGCCCGCCCCGATGGCACGCCGACCTACAACTTCTGCGTGGTGGTGGACGACCTCGACATGAAGATCACCCACGTGATCCGGGGCGATGACCACGTCAACAACACGCCGCGACAGATCAACATTATCCGCGCCCTGGGTGGCGAGGTGCCGGTCTACGCCCACCTGCCCACCGTGCTCAACGAGCAGGGCGAGAAGATGAGCAAGCGCCATGGCGCGCTGCCCGTCACGGGATATCGGGATGAAGGCTATCTGCCGGAGGCTGTCCTGAACTACTTGGCGCGACTGGGCTGGGCGCACGGCGACGCTGAGATCTTCTCGCGCGAACAGTTCGTCGAGTGGTTCGATCTGGAGCACCTGGGCAAGTCCCCGGCGCAATACAACCCGGAAAAGCTGGCGTGGCTCAACAACCACTACATCAAGGTTGGTGACAACACGCGTCTGGCAGATCTGACGCGTCCGTTCATCGAGACGCTCGGCGGCAAGGTCGAAGGCGCGAACCTGGTGGACGTGATCGCGCTGGTCAAGGACCGCGCGAACACGCTGAAGGAAGTGGCGCAGACCGCGATGCTGTTCTATCGCGGCGAGCCGCAGGCCGATGCGGCGCTGAAGGCCGAACACCTGACGGACGAGATTCGCCCCGCGCTGCAGGCACTGGCCACGCAACTCGCGGCGCTGCCGGAGTGGAAGCGCGAAGCGATTGGTGCCGCGTTCAAGGCAGTGCTGGCCGAGTTCGGCCTGAAGATGCCGAAGCTGGCGATGCCGGTGCGCCTGCTGGTGGCGGGGCAGTTGCAGACGCCGAGCATCGACGCGGTGCTTGAACTGTTCGGTCGCGACACGGTGCTGCGCCGTCTGGCTGCAGCGTAAAAAACTGCTGAAAAAGTCTCGGCTGGGGCTTGCGCTCTGGTCGAGACTTCAGCATAATCTCGTTCTCCCCGCTGCACGACGCGAGTCAAGCGGAACGGTTGAAAAATCGAACGGGGCTTGCAAAACGGTGAGAATGCTTTATAATCGCCGCTTCGCCAGAAACGCAGTAAATCTGGTGAGCAAGATTGCAGTAAATGGCAGTAACTATGGGGCTATAGCTCAGCTGGGAGAGCGCTTGCATGGCATGCAAGAGGTCAGCGGTTCGATCCCGCTTAGCTCCACCAAGTTTCTGTCCCCTTCGTCTAGAGGCCTAGGACATCACCCTTTCACGGTGAGTACAGGGGTTCGAATCCCCTAGGGGACGCCAGATGTTGGACGTAATCAAACGTCCAGTTGGCTGTCCGGAGCGAAGCTTCGGATAGCAACCGACAAAGGAGCGGTAGTTCAGTCGGTTAGAATACCGGCCTGTCACGCCGGGGGTCGCGGGTTCGAGTCCCGTCCGCTCCGCCAGACTGAGCCCGCTTGGGTGAAACCAAGCGGGTTTTTATTTGGGTGAGAGGTGATTATCTGATAATCACCTTTCGATTTACCCGAGGCAAATTTTCAGCCTCAAAAAATCAAAGATGATCGTGCCACAGTAATGGGCTGCGATTATAATTTGGGGCTATAGCTCAGCTGGGAGAGCGCTTGCATGGCATGCAAGAGGTCAGCGGTTCGATCCCGCTTAGCTCCACCAGAATTTCCGAGGCACGGATGCAGTAAAAAAGTGCCTCAGATTGCGAAATCTCTGCTAGAATGGCGGACTTCGCAGCAGTAGACGGAAACGTTGCTTGCAAATAGTTTCTGTCCCCTTCGTCTAGAGGCCTAGGACATCACCCTTTCACGGTGAGTACAGGGGTTCGAATCCCCTAGGGGACGCCAGATGTTGGACGTAATCAAACGTCCAGTTGGCTGTCCGGAGCGAAGCTTCGGATAGCAACCGAAAAAGGAGCGGTAGTTCAGTTGGTTAGAATACCGGCCTGTCACGCCGGGGGTCGCGGGTTCGAGCCCCGTCCGCTCCGCCAAATTAGAAATGCCCGCGCAAGCGGGCATTTTTTTCGTCTGTACGAAACGGAGCGAGCCATCTGCGCGGCACCTGGCCGGACTCGCAGAGATTCGCTTGCAAGCGAATCCGCAGCCTGTGGGATGTAGCCGAGTCCCGTCCGCTCCACCAAATAAAAAATGCCCGCATACGCGGGCATTTTTTCTGTGCGCCATTGATTGGGGTTATCCAACGCGACTCACGCGCATGAAGTATCGAACCAGCAGCGTTCCGGCAATTGCCAGGCTGATGCTGTTGGCCAACCAGAAGCCCGATGCGCCGCGCGTGAAGGCGGGCAGCGCATCGATCAGGCCGAAACCCATCACATAGCCGCCACCAAGCCCCACGCCCCAGAGTGAGCCGGCGTAGATCAGCGTCGGGATCAGCGCGATCTTGTACGCGCGCAGGATGAACGCGCTCATGACCTGTACAGCATCAAAGGCTTGATAGAACGCGACAAACAGCATCAGCGGCAATGCTTTGGCAATTACGGCCGGGTCGCTGACATAGGCATGCAGCAGCGGCTCGCGCAGCAGCCAGAGCAGCATGCCGGTCAGTAGCGAGAGTCCAGCGCCCAAGCGAATGCCACGCCAGCCGATACGCCGCGCGGCAGCCATATCGCGTGCGCCAATGGACTGCGCGACGAGCGTCGAGGTGGCGATGGATAGCGACAGCGGCATCATGTACGCCACGGCGCTGAGGTTGGCGATGATCTGATGCCCCGCAAGGGTATCGGTGCCCATGCGTGTGATGAAGATCGACATCAGGGTGAATGACGTGATCTCGATCAGGTAGGTGAGTCCCATCGGCAGCCCCAGGCGCAGAAGAGGCTGAATCCGGTCCCAGCGTGGCCACTCCCAACGCGTGAAGATCTCCAGGGACCGGTACGCCGTACCGCGCAGCAGGATCGCCAGTCCGGATAGAAACCATATCCAGCTGATCAGCGTGGATGCCAGCGCGCAGCCGGGCCCGCCCATCGGGGCGAGGCCATAACCGCCTTCGATGAACCAGGCATTGAGTGGAATCTTGAGTGCCAGGCCAGCGATCTGCAGCACCGTCACCATGACGGGGCGAGATAGCGCATTGTTCAGCGCCATGTAGATGCGAAACCCCAGCGCTGCGGGCAGGCCGTATGCGCCGATATGCAGATAATGCGATGCTTTTTCGACCAACTCGGGTGGTGCTTTGGCGAATTCCAGCAACGGTGCGGGAAACAGCAGCAACAGCATGCCGGGGATGGCCAGCGCCACGCCGAGCCATGCGGCCTGCCGTACCTCGGCGCCGATCTCCGCGGATCGGTTGGCGCCGTACAGCTGTCCCGCAACAGGCGCGAGCGCTTGCAGCACGCCCATCAGGCTGACGTAGACCGTGACATAGATCGATCCGCCCAAGCCGACAGCGGCAAGATCGGTGGCCGAGGCACGGCCGGACATGATGGTGTCGATGACACCGAACGCGATGACCGCCAGTTGTCCAACCAGCACGGGGGCGGCCAGATGGGTAATGCGACGAATATCTTGCAGCGCGCTGCTCATCGTTCTTCTAGGGTAGGGGCCGGCCGCGTGCCAGCGGGTGGCAACGCCGTCCGGATGCTACCGGGCGGCAGATGCTCAGGGCTGACGCGGCAGCCGGCGCTGAATTGTCGGCCGTGGCGGGGTGGTGTGCGACAAATCGACGAGCCGGTACATGCGGAAGCGCTCGTCACGGTCGGCGGGTCGGCGACCTTCCCAGATCAGGCGCCATTCGAAATGGGAGATGCTGCTCGGGGCGCCGTAGTCCACGGCATCATGCCGCAGCAGTATGTCGCAGCCGTCATCGGGACCGCCGAAACGGATATGACCGAAATAGGCAAACGAGGCAAGCTGCGCATCGCCCATGCGGATGGGCTGCACGCAGGTATAGGTGGACGGCAGCGCCAGTTGGGCGGCCTGTGCCACGTCTCGATAGGTCTTGCCGTAGTTGATGGACGGCAGCCACAGCGTCATCGCCATGACCCACATCAGCGTCGTGCCGGCGGCGGAAATAACCACGGGTCGCCAGATCTGTTTCGGCGCGCGTGACAGGCGCCAGCGCACGATCAACACCCATGCCACCGTCACCGCCAGCGCGATGATGACGGCGCTGATCGTGAACGTGTGCTGGAATCCGGGCAACTGACGGAATACGTTGCTGGCGATGCGTGGCGGCCAACCCGTGGTCTTCGCGACCCAGAGGAACCAGATCGTGCCGCCCAGGATCGTGAAGAACAGCAGCGAGAACCAGTCGATCGCGTTGATCGCCGCGCGTGGCAGCGTCGGAAGCGCGAAGGCAGCCAGAACGGCCATCGGCGGCAGCAGCAAGATGAACTGCACGTCTCCCGGGCTGCGCAGCAACACCAGCAGCACGAACAGCACGGCCAGGAACGACAGCGGCAGCGTCACATGGGGTGCCCGGCGCATGCCGCGCCACGACAGCCATGCAAAGGCGGCAATCGGCCAGACCGGCCACGAGAACAGGAAGAAGTTGCGTGCGATGAAGCCGGCGGCTGCCAGAGAAGGCGGGCCGTAGGTGTGGCGGTCGTAGCGAGCCCACTCGCGAATATAGGTCACCGCATCGTCCGTGACGGTGGCGCCGAAATATACCGTGGCTATCCATACGGCGATGATGAGGATGCCGAGCGGCGCCCCGATCGTCAGCAGCCGCATCAGCGGCAGCGGTCGGCAGATCAGTCCGGCAATGAGTGTCGCGGCAAGCAATACCAGCGGCAGGATCGGCCCGCTGGCCAGGCAAAGGGCGCCAAGCCCGACGCCGAACCAGAGGCTGCCCTGTACCGGCTTGTCAAGGCTGCGCACAAGGCCGTACAGGGTGAAGGCGATGAAGCAGACCTGGCCGACCTGTGCGGTGGTTTCGTGACCGCGCAACGCCAGGCCAACGCAGGCCAGGAAGATCAGCAGGGCCCCATCGGCGAGCGCGCGTCCGTAGGACCGCGCGTCAGGCTGACCGCCGAAGGCAAAGGCGAAGGGCTGCACCTCGTCGCGGCGGCCCAGCAGGTAGGTCGAGTACCAGATCAGTGCGCAGGTGGCGAAGTAGAACAGCGCGGTGGCGAGTCTTGCCGCATCCGGCGCGCCGAGCCAGCCGCCAAGCAGGCGGATCATGCCGCCGCCGATCCAGAATACGAGTGGGCCATCGTCGCTGTAGGGGCGGCCGACGATGTTCGGCATGAGCCAGTCCTGCAGGCCGCCGCTGCCGAGTTGCCACATCACGCCGAATCCGGCGGCATCCTCGTTTTTCCAGGGGTCGCGGCCGAACAGGCCAGCCAGTCCATAGATGATGCAGATCGCCAGCAGCAGTGCGCGCGGGAGGGCACCGGTAGCAGCGGCAGTCAGATGGACGGGAGAAGTCTTGGCTTGGCTCATCGGCAGATGGTAAGGCATGTGACCCCGGCGCATGAAAACCGTCTTATGGGGGCACAAATGCAAAGAGGCAGCCGATGCTGCCTCTTTGTCAGGTCGCGCGCCGCGGGAGCATCTGTCCTCTGGGCGCGGCGCTTGCTCGCATAAAGCGGGGCAATTACTTCTTGGCGGCGCCCAGCTTGCTGCCGAACTTCTGGCGGAACTTTTCGACGCGGCCGGCCGTGTCCATGATCTTTTGCGTGCCGGTGTAGAACGGGTGCGATTCCGACGACACTTCGATCTTGGCCAGCGGGTAGGTCTTGCCTTCGTGTTCGATCGTGTCCTTGGTCTGGATCGTCGAGCGGGTCACGAACTTGAAGTCGTTCGACACGTCGTGGAACAGGACTTCACGGTAATTCGGGTGAATGCCTTCTTTCATGGTGCTTCCTTTCAGGTTGGGTAGCCAGTCCGCTCGTCGTGCCGCAGGTCAGAATGCTTGCGGCGAGCGAACCACTTGCCGATAACGGGCAAACCGGGATTATGGCAGAAAATCAAGTGCAGGTGCAACAAACGAAATGGCGTCGTAGCTGGGCAACTGGCGATGTCTTAAGTGTCGCTTGCCGCATTCCCGGCTGGATTCTGCCGATAAAACTGGGCCAAGGCGTCATAAAGAGTAGGCCACTGCCGTCGCAAACCAACAGGTTCTACAAAAAATGCTTCGGACGCCACTGCAAAGAATTCGCTCGGCGCCTCACAGCCATACGGATCGATCACCTGCAGGCGGGGAGGGAGTCGATCGGGGTCGTCCCAGATATGGTCGGGCAAGGCGTCACAGGCCTCCGCGAACGTATCGTATTCGCTCAGGAAGGTCTCCGCCCACTGCTCGGCGTCGACGCCCGGGTGCAGAACGCGCGAGAACGGCGGCACACCGTCGGCCTCGCCATTGAGCATGTCGAGCTTGTGGGCGAACTCGTGGATGACGACGTTGTACGTGTCTACCGGTAGTTCGTGTTCGCCATGGTGGGCGTCCAGCCCGGCGCCGGGCGAGGCCACATCCGGCCATGACAGGATCACCGGGCCGTGTTCCCATGCCTCGCCGCTGGCCTCTTCCTCGACGCCATGTACGAGACCGATGTCCTCGAAGCCGACGTCCTCCTGGATGGTCTTGCGAATCACGAACTCGCCCGGGTAGAGCACGATGCCGTGCCAGCCGCGATACCACTCGATGCCGAGCTTGAGGATGGGCACGCAAGCCTGCGCCGCCACGCTGACCACCATTTCATCGGTCAACTCCATGTCGTGCGCGGTCGAGTATTCCTTGTTGGCGATGAACAGTGTGGCCAGCTCGCGTAATGCGGTCAGGTCAGCTTCGCTGTAGCGCTGCACGAAGGGCAGGGCAGCCACGGTTTGCGCCCAGAGATCGTCGGGAATCGCGTAATGGGCGAGCTTGCGCGCCTTCGAGCGGGCGCGCAGGAAACTGGTCAGTTTTCCGAACATGGTTCTCGCGAGGGGGCGAAAGAAAAAAGGCGCACCCAAGGGTACGCCTTTTTATCAGGATGGACTACCGGCGCGGCATCAGCCGCCGCGGCGCATCAGGTCGAAGAATTCCGCGTTGTTCTTTGTCGGCTTCATCTTATCCAGGATGAATTCCATCGCCTGCACTTCGTCCATGTCGGAGATGAACTTGCGCAGGATCCAGATCTTCTGGAGGATGTCCGGCTTGATCAGCAGTTCCTCGCGGCGCGTGCCCGACTTGTTCAGGTTGATGGCCGGGTAGACGCGCTTCTCGGCCAGGCGGCGCTCGAGGTGCACTTCCATGTTGCCGGTGCCCTTGAACTCTTCGTAGATCACGTCGTCCATGCGGCTGCCGGTTTCGATCAGCGCCGTGGCGATGATGGTCAGCGAACCGCCTTCTTCCAGGTTACGCGCGGCGCCGAAGAAACGCTTCGGACGCTGCAGCGCGTTGGCATCCACACCGCCGGTCAGCACCTTGCCCGATGCCGGCACCACGGTGTTGTAGGCGCGGGCCAGACGCGTGATCGAGTCCAGCAGGATCACCACGTCGCGCTTCAGTTCCACCAGACGCTTGGCTTTCTCGATGACCATTTCGGCCACCTGCACGTGACGGATCGCAGGTTCGTCGAACGTCGACGCCACCACTTCGCCGCGCACCGAGCGCTGCATTTCGGTCACTTCTTCCGGACGTTCATCAATCAGCAGCACGAACAGGTCGGCTTCCGGATGGTTGTTCGCAATCGCGTGGGCGATGTGCTGCAGCATCACGGTCTTGCCGGACTTCGGCGATGCCACCAGCAGCGCGCGCTGGCCACGGCCGATCGGCGCGATGATGTCGACGATGCGGCCGGTGATGTTTTCCTCGGCGCGGATGTCGCGTTCGAGCGTGAGCGGCCGGTTCGGATGCAGCGGCGTCAGGTTCTCGAACATGATGCGGTTCTTCACCGCTTCGGGAGGCTGCCCGTTGACCTTGTCCACCTTCACCAGTGCGAAATAGCGCTCGCCGTCCTTCGGCGTGCGCACTTCGCCTTCGATCGAATCACCGGTGTGCAGGTTGAAACGACGGATCTGCGAGGGGCTGATGTAGATGTCGTCCGTGCTGGCCAGGTAGGAAGTTTCCGGCGAGCGCAGGAAACCGAAGCCGTCGGGAAGAACTTCCAGCGTGCCGTCTCCGTAGATGGTTTCGCCCATCTTGGCGCGCTTCTTGAGGATCGCAAACATCAGTTCTTGTTTGCGCATCCGCTGTGCATTGTCGATCTCGAGCGTTGCCGCCATTTCGAGAAGCGCAGACACGTGAAGCGATTTGAGTTCTGTCAGGTGCATAGACGAGGGGTACAGAAGTGCCCGGACGGGCAAGAACAAGGAGAAGGGGGAAAAGAATGAGCGAACGCTCGGGGAAGTTGTTGGGTGGCATCATAGCACAATCCGGCCGGCGCGCCAGAGCTGGCGCACGCATGACCGGGTAGTGCATTCCCGGAGCCGTTCGGCCCCGGGCAGGTACAGCTTACAGCTGGCTGTCCAGAAACGCGGTCAGTTGCGACTTCGACAGCGCGCCAACCTTCTGCGCGGCCACTTGGCCGTTCTTGAACAGGATCAGCGTCGGGATGCCGCGAATGCCGAACTTGGCCGGCACTTGCTGGTTTTCATCCACGTTGATCTTGGCGACCTGCACCTTGTCGCCGTAGTCCTTCGCGACTTCGTCCAGGATCGGGGCGATCATCTTGCAAGGACCGCACCATTCGGCCCAGAAGTCGAGCAGCACGGGCTTGTCGGACTTGAGCACGTCGGCATCGAACGAAGCGTCGCTCACGTATTTGATTTGTTCGCTCATGGCGGGGAACCTCAGGTATCGCTCAGTTTATGTTGAAGGCGGACAACAGCTGTCGGCGCGATCCGCTACCTTACACGACATTGCGCGGACTCGCAGCGCGACGGCGCGCGGCAGGATGCGCCGCTGACGCCGATATGTTACCAGCTTGGCGAAAATCAAGTCCTCGCCAGAATCGGGATTTAGCCGGGGGGGGCAACAGTGGATATTGTGCCGTGTTGTGAATCGTTTTGCCGATGATAGTGTCAATCGCAGCAAGAGTTTCCCGCTATTGGCATCCCTTATTTGAGTTAATCTGCCGCGCCTTCGCGAAGGGGCCATGCGAGGCTTGCTCGTCGGCATGATCTAGAATGCACTTCGCGTATCCGCGCAATCCATGCGCAATCCATTCAGACAGACGTGACGCGCGAGTAGAATGGAATCGTGCGCATGTGACGCACAAACCGATTCACAACGCTATTGATCATGACGCCAGACTCCCGCAAGCCCAATCCGTCCGATGAAAGCCAGGCGGACCACCTGAGCGATGCGCTGCAGCATCTCAGCAGCGCCGTCGAGTCCGAGAGCATCGCCACCGGCGCCGCCAAGGGGCTGGTCTACAGTGTGATGGAAACGCTCGGCACGCTGATCGGCGACCCCGATTTGCCCGAGCACGCCCGCTCCGGCTATGAAGGCCTGCTGGAGACGGCGCGCGAACTGCGCGCCCGTCTGGAGGGCGGCAGCGCAGGCGACGACAACTAATCAAGACAAGATGTCTGTTCCGAGGGTCACGGGTTGCCCTCGGCCTCGACTCCGTCCCCGTTATCCATGACCCGACTCTCGTTTCCTCCCGGGCCGTCCTTTCTCGATCAGGCTGCAACGGCGACGTGGTATTTCCTGGATCACTGCGGCCCGGTAGCCGCTGGCGCGCACATCGTCGTGCCGACGGCTGCGCAGATTCCTGGCGTGCGCCAGGCGCTGGATGCCGCTGCGCGTGCCGCTGGGCAGCCCCGTTTGCTACCGCGCGTGCTGACGCTCGGGCACTGGCTGCTGGACCTTCCCCCCGACCTTGCTACCGACCCGACCCCCACGCGTGGCCATGCCGCGCGGCTGCTGGCAGTGCAACAGGCGATTCGCTCGCAGGATTGGCTGCGGATTGCCTTTGGCGCCCAGACAGAGGGGGCGGCATGGGGACTGGCGCAGACGCTGCTATCGATCAGCGACGAACTGAGCGCGCGCTGGCTGGAGGACGCGGCGATCCGCGGAGACGATGATCTCGAGGGCGACGGTAGCGACGGTAGCGACGATAGCGATGAGCGGGCGGCGCTCCTGCAAGGCGCGCTGCAACGTACTTATGCGCACCTGTCCGAACGCTTCCTCGGACAGGAGGCGCAGATCGTGCTGGCCTTCTGGCAAATGCTGTCGGGGCCGGACGATCCGCTTCCGGCACGGCGCCGGGCGCTACAGCGCCTGGCGCAGCAGGTTGCAGCGCCGGTGGTCTGGATTGGCCCGACACCGCCGGAACCGGTTGAAGCCAGATTCCTCGCGCAGGCCGGCGAACTCGTGCCGACGCTCGAAGTCGGCTACGACTGGACCGGCGCATCGGAAGCGGGGGGCGAGCCCGACTGGTATCGGACGCTGCTTGCGCTGTGGCCCGAGGCCCGGCGCGACGGGGACAGTAGTGCCGACAGCGAACCGTCCGCGGCACCGCTGGCCTTGCCCGTTGCGTTGCCGGCCGAATTGCCGGCCGAACGTCCGCGCGTCCGCGTTATCGGCAGCGCGCGCTTCGAGGATGAAGCCGCCGCAGCAGCGGACCAACTCGTGCAATGGCTCAACGAAGGCCGCAGGCATGTGGCGCTCGTGGCCCACGACCGAGTCGTGGCCCGCCGCGCCCGCGCGTTGCTGGCGCGTGCCGGCGCGCCTGTCCGCGATGAAACCGGCTGGAAGTTGTCGACCACGCGCGCAGCCGCCGCGCTGATGCGCTGGTTTGACGTGCTAGCGCGAGATGGCGATAGCGCGGCGCTGCTCGATCTGCTCAAGAGCCCGTTTTGCCTGCCTGCATTCGAGCATCGCGGCGCGGCAATCGCGCTGATGGAACGCCGCATCCGTCGCGCTGTCGTTACCGGAGGCTGGACCAGACTGGCGCATCTGTTTGCAGAGCGCGAGCGAGCGGCAGGTGCGCTGGTCGACGCGGAGACGATGGAGGCCAGCGATGCCGAACTGCAGATCCGCGCTGCGGCTCGCACGCTCGTCGCCACGCTGGCCGACGAGGCCGCGCAGTGGCCGCGGGGCCTTGCGCAACAGCCGCTCCATGTCTGGCTGGGCCGCCTCGACGCCATGCTTGACACGCTCGATATGCGTGCTGCGCTGGCTGCCGACGATGCCGGGCGGCAACTGCTCGATGCGCTGGCGAAGCTGGGCGACTTGCCCGACGACGAGACTGGCAGCCACGCCACGCTGAACCAGCAGGAGTTTCGCGCGATGCTGTCGGCATTGCTCGAATCGGTGGCTTACAAGGAGCCCTCGGCGCAGAGCCAGTCGCGCATCACGATCCTCCCGCTCAACGGCGCCCGGATGCGACGGTTCGACGGCGTGGTGGTAGTCGGCTGCGATGACGCGCAATTGCCGTCCAGCGCGGCCGAGCTGATGTTCTTCTCGAACCAGATGCGACGCGAGCTTGGGCTCGAAGACCGCGAGGCCCGCTTTGCCCAGCAGGCCCGGGATCTGGCCGAAGTGCTGCTCAACAACAGCGACGTCGTGCTGACGTGGCAACGCTTCGGCAGCCGGGGCGAGCCGCATCATGTCTCCGGCTGGATCGAGCGGTTGTCCGCATGTTGCGCGCGCGCGGGCCCGCCGATCGAAGCCAGCGCCACGCCCGTTCTGCACGATACCTTCGCGCAGCCCGCCGGAATGCCTGCGCCGGTGGCACCCGAGCGCGTGCCAGAGCGCTGGAGCGCGCAGGCGTACAACACGTTGCGCCGTTGCCCCTATCAATTCTTCGCCAGCCGGATGTTGGGCCTTTCCGGGCTCGACACGCTCAGCGACGACCTCGAGAAGCGCGATATCGGCAACCTGCTGCATCGCGTGCTGCTGCAGTACCACGAGGAGATCCATGCCTCTGGCGAGCGTGACAACGACCGGCGTCTGGCGCGTCTGCGGGAAATCTCGGATACCACGTTCGGCAAGCAGATTGCCGAGGACGGCAATGCCATCAGCTACTACCGCCGCTGGATGGAAGTCCTGCCGTCGTACGTGGCATGGCAGGCGGCGCGTGAGGAAGCCGGCTGGCACTGGCGCGGTGGCGAATTCGATGCCGGCGTGGATGTGGCGATGCCCGATGGCGTGCCGCTGCGGCTGGCCGGCCGGATCGACCGGCTCGACAAGGGACCGGATGGCGCTCATGCGGTGCTCGATTACAAGACCCAGCCAGCCAGCCGCCTGCGGCGCAAGGCCGGTGATGCCGAGGAAGACTGCCAGTTGGCGTTCTACGGTCTGCTTCGGGCCGATGCCGTGGCGGGAAGTTGGGTGGCGCTGGAAGGTGTGAAGCAGGGCGGCCGCGACAGTTCGCCCGGTGCCCAGCGGGAAGTCGATCTGCCGGAATTTCAGGCAGCGGTGACCTGGCTCGAACGCCAGTTGCGGCACGACGTCGTGCGTTTGCGGCAAGGCGCGAAGCTGCCCGCGATCGGCGATGCCGCCGCCTGTACTTATTGCGATGCCCGCGGCCTGTGCCGCAAGGGTTTCTGGGAGTCCACCGCGTTGCCGGATCTGCAGTCATGACCGAAGTTCACGCCTATTTGCGCGACGGCCAATCCGTGGGCGAGGCCGATTTCACGCGCGCCGCCTGCGATCCTGGCCGCTCCGTGGTGGTGGAGGCCTGCGCGGGCAGCGGCAAGACGTGGCTGCTGGTGGCGCGTCTGGTCCGTCTGCTGCTGGCCGGCGCCGCGCCGCACGAAATCCTGGCTATCACCTTTACGCGCAAGGCCGCCGAGGAAATGCGCGAACGCCTGCTCGAAGTGCTGTCGCAGCTTGCCGGCGGCACCGACGAGGCGGTGCTGACGCAGCTGGAAATGCGCGGGCTGTCTCCAGACGCCGCGCGCGCGGCATTGCCCCGCGCGCGGACGTTACATGCACAAGTGCTGGCGTCACCGGGCCGCATGGCGATCGACACGTTCCACGGCTGGTTCGGCACGTTGTTGCGGGGGGCGCCGCTGTCTTCGGGCATCGTGCCCGGCGCGTCGCTGCGTGAGGATGCCTTGCGCATGAAGCGCGAGGCCTGGGCGCCGTTCTGGCGCGCGCTGGCGCAGCCGCAATACGCGGATCTGCGCGAAGCCTACGAAGCGCTGGTTGATGCGATCGGCGACTTCCAGGCGCGGGGCCTGCTCGACCGGATGTTCCACGCACGCAACGAGTGGTTTGCGTTCAAGGAGTCGGGCGATCCCGCCACGAAGCTGGCGCAGGATCTTGGGGATGATGCCACCTCCGACATTCTGGTAGACGCGCTCTGCGACGACGACTGGCTAGAGGAATGCGCGCAGATGGCACTGCTGCTCGGTCGTGGCGGCAAGACAGAGCAGGGGCACGCATCGAAGATCATCGACGGACTGCGCGCGATCCGCGCATGGCGCGACGCAGGCGCCGCGCCGGGCGAGGCCGCCGCCAACGCATTCCAGTTGCTGCGTGCCGCGTTTTTCACCGATGCGGGTAAGGCGCGCTCGCTGCGTCGTACCACGGCATTGGCCAAGGCGTGCGGTAGTGAAGGTGCCGTCGACGAATTGCTTGCGCAGCACGCAGAGCACTGCGCACGACTGGACGAGATCGCGGCGCGCCGCTGCGAGGCCATGGTGCTCGCGATCAACCTGGCGCTGTACCGTCTGGGCGATGCACTGCTCGATCGTTATCAGCGCTACAAGGGCGACCAGCGTGCGATGGACTTCGCGGACCTCGAATGGCTGGCGGCGAAGCTGATGGCTGACGAGGAGACCGCCACGTACCTGCAGGTGCGTCTCGACGCGCGATATCGTCACCTTCTGCTTGACGAGTTCCAGGACACGAACCCGCTCCAATGGCGCATCCTGCAGGGCTGGCTGGCCGGTTATCAGGGGCTGGGAGAGAAGCCCACCGTGTTTCTGGTTGGCGATCCCAAGCAGTCGATTTACCGTTTCCGTCGCGCGGACGCGCGCCTGTTCGATGCCGCCCGGGTCATGCTTCAGGACGGATTCGGCGCCACCGTGCTGCGTACCAACCGCACGCGCCGCAATCGCCCCGAGGTGCTCGACTGGGTCAACGCCGTGTTCGATCACGCACGCGCGGAAGGGCGCTATCCGCTCTACGAAACGCAAACCACGGCGCTCGGGGGTCCGGCCGGACCGGTCTGGCTGCTGCCGCTCGTCGAGCCGGAGGAAACAGAGGATGACGAAGCATCCGAGGGCGATGGCCATCGCGATACGCTGACCCAGCCGCGCACGCAGAAAGGCGACTCCCTGCGCTACGAGGAAGGTCGCCGCGTGGCAGCCTGGCTGCACTATCTGCGTGACCAGGTGCCCGTGAGGGAAGGCGATGGCACTCGCCCGGCGGGCTGGCGCGACATGCATCTGCTGGTGCGACGCAAGACTTTTCTGGCCGATTACGAACGTGCGATGCGCGAGGCCGGCATCCCCTGCCTGAGCCCGCGCCGTGGCGGCTTGCTGACAACGCTGGAAGCACTCGACCTCTCGGCGCTCCTGGCGTTCCTGATGACGCCGGAATCGGACCTCGACCTCGCGCATGTTCTCAAGAGCCCGCTCGTGGGCGCGACTGACGACGATCTGGTGCTGCTGGCCATGATGGAGGGCGAGGGCGGATGGTGGGCGCGCATCGAGGCGCTGGGACTGCCTGAGCGCGTTTCCGATTCGCTGCGAACGGGTGTCGCGCGCCTGCGCGGCTGGCTGGCGCTTGCGCCGCACAAGCCCGTGCATGACCTGGTCGACCAGATCTATCACCAGGGCGAGGTGCGTCGCCGTTATGCCGAGGCCGCGCCTGCGGCCATTCGCGAGCAGGTGCTGGCCAATCTCGATGCCTTCCTGAAGCTGTCGCTCGACCTTGATGGCGGGCGCTATCCGAGCCTGCCCAAGTTCATCGATGAACTGCAGGAAATTCGGCGTGGTGACGAGGATGAAAGCCCCGACGAGGGCGGCATGGGTGAAGGCGTCGAGGATACCGAGGCGGAGCCCGACGACGCCGGAGACAATCAGCTCGACGCCGTTCACATTCTGACGGTGCACGCGGCAAAGGGCCTTGAGGCGCCATTCGTGATCCTGCTCGATGCGAATCACAGCGATCCGGCGGCCGATCGTGGTGGCATTCTGGTTGACTGGCCGCCGACATCGGCGGTGCCACGGCATTTTTCCGCCTACGGCAAGCGCGACGAGCGCGGCATGGCTCGCGCGTCGCTGTTCGACGCCGAAGCGGCGCTTGCCGATCGCGAAAACTGGAATCTGCTCTATGTGGCGATGACACGCGCCCAGCAAGGCCTGCTGGTCAGCGGAGTCAAGGGGCGCGCGAGCAAGGCGGAGAAGGAAGACGCGCCAGGGGCGGAGATCGCCGGAAGCTGGTACGTGCGTCTGGCTGCGGCGGGTGTCGGTGACGAGATCACGGCTTATCCAGAGACCGACGTCGCGGCAGTCGATACCCTGACCGCCGCCAGCGAGCGCATCCGCTATACCGATTTCCGGCTGCGCTATCGCGATGCGGCTGACGACCGTTTGCCGATCGACGATGCGGACGACGAGGCCGAGGGCATCGTGTTCGATGCCGACGCCGCGGCACATGGCGAACTGGTGCACGCGCTGCTCGAGCGTGTCTCGCGCTATCCCGATGCGCATGGCAGCTTGCCCGACGTGGAAACGGTTTTGCGCTGGTTCCCGCTGACTGGCGCGGGTGCGCCGAACGCGCGCGAGCGCTGGCGGCAGCAGGCCGAGGCGGCCGTCGCGGACTTGCGCGCAATGCTGGAGGCCCCGGCGCTGCGCGAACTGATGTTCCCGGTGGACGCCGTGTCGGCACGTAACGAGGTGGAGCTTTATGATGGCCGCGGCCGGTTGCTGCGGATCGACCGGCTGGTGGAGTTCGACGAGCGGGTCGTCATCATCGACTACAAGCTCAGGCTGTTGCCGCAGGAACATGCGGGCTATCGCGCGCAGCTCTTGCGCTATGCCGCGGCGGTGGCGCCGATGTTTCCGGGCAAGCGGATCGAAGCCGGCGTGGCTACAGCGGCCGGAGAGTGGATCGATGTAGAGCTTCTACGTGCCTCGGCGTCACAGGCGAAGCCTATCGCCACGACACAGCAGGGGTCATTGTTCTGAGCGCACTCGGCCCGTGCCCGATTCGCAAAACAGGCGCACAATAGGACGTTTCTGGCGCACGGAAACGGGCGGGCGCCAGAGATTAATCAGGGAAATGCCGGGAGATAAAAGCAGAAAGGGGAATTAGGGGGACGAGCCTGACCCTCGGCACTGGTGGAAAACGGCTGTGGCTGCTTCGTTCCCGACCTGACCAGGTTGACCGCGCCGCCATGCGAGGAGGCCCGTCCGACCGGCATTGTAACGCAACCTTGAGAGGGTTTCCAATTTTGTATTCTTGGCAGGGGCTTTGGCGCGTTGTTTGATCTGAAGCGGGGTTGGCGCCCTGCCGTGCTGGCAGCATGGCGGACGGCAAATTCGGGCCAGAAAGCTCTCATCTGACAGGCTGGGGACATGAACGCAAACGACCAGATCCTCCGCGGCGCGCTTGCGCCGCAAGACATCTCCATCGAAGTACTCCAGGAAAAATACGCCAAGGGCGAGGAACAGACCATTGACGATGTGCGCCGCCGTGTGGCGCGCGCGCTCGCGGAGGTGGAACCCGCCGACAAACGCGAGGCCTGGGCCTCGCGCTTTCTTTGGGCGCTGGAAGGCGGCTTCGTGCCGGCCGGGCGTATCAACTCGGCGGCTGGCACAGGCATTCAAGCTACGCTGATCAACTGCTTCGTCCAGCCCGTGGGCGACTCGGTGTCCCAGGTGCGTGGCGGCAAGCCGAGCATCTATACCGCCGTGGCCCAGGCCGCCGAGACGATGCGGCGCGGCGGTGGTGTTGGCTATGACTTCTCCTCGATCCGGCCGGGTGGCGCGCTGGTGCGTGCCACGCACTCGCGCGCATCGGGGCCGGTGTCGTTCATGAAGGTGTTCGATGCATCGTGTGCCACCGTGGAGTCGGCCGGCGCACGGCGCGGTGCGCAGATGGGCGTGCTGCGCTGCGACCACCCCGATATCGAGAGCTTTATCCACGCCAAGGATCGCGGTGACCTGACCAACTTCAATATCTCGATTGGCGTCACCGACGAGTTCATGCAGGCGGTGGCGGCCGATGGGGAAATCGAACTGATCCACGAGGCCGAGCCTGGTGCGGACGATATCGCGGCGGGTGCCTATCGCCGCGACGACGGTCAGTGGGTGTATCGGCGTGTGCCGGCCCGTCGGCTGTGGGATCAGGTCATGCAGGCCACCTATGACCACGCGGAGCCTGGCATCCTGTTCCTGTCGCGCATCAACGCTGACAACAATCTCTACTACTGCGAGACGATCGAGGCCACCAACCCGTGCGCCGAGCAGCCGTTGCCGTCGTATGGCTGCTGCTGCCTGGGCTCGATCAACCTGACGCGCTTCGTACGCCGCCCGTTTACCGATCAGGCCAGCTTCGATTTCGAGGCGTTTGCCGAGGTCGTGCGCGTGTCGACGCGGATGCTCGACAACGTGCTCGACATCACCTACTGGCCGTTGCCCGAGCAGCAGGCCGAGGCGCAGGCCAAGCGTCGTATCGGCCTGGGGTTTCTGGGGCTTGGCAGCGCACTGGTGATGCTGGGTCATCGCTATGACACCGATGCGGCGCGCGCGCTCGCCGGTCGGATCTCCGAGACCATGCGCGATCACGCCTATCTGGCATCGGTCGAACTTGCCGAGGAGAAGGGCCGCTTCCCGTTATTCGATGCCGACGCCTATCTGAGTGGCGGCTTCGTGAGCCGCCTGCCCGAGCCCATCCGCGATGCCATCCGCGAACACGGCCTGCGCAACTCGCACCTGCTTTCGATCGCGCCAACTGGCACGATCACGCTGGCCTTTGCCGATAACGCGTCGAATGGCATCGAGCCGGCTTTCTCGTGGACCTACAACCGGCGCAAGCGGATGCCCGACGACAGCTATCGCACGTTCGAGGTGGCCGACCATGCATGGCGGCTCTATCGCCATATGGGCGGCGACG
The DNA here is from genome assembly GCF_059492215.1 of Cupriavidus sp. HY129. NCBI lineage: Bacteria > Pseudomonadati > Pseudomonadota > Betaproteobacteria > Burkholderiales > Burkholderiaceae > Cupriavidus > Cupriavidus sp. HY129. Next base: position 2,159,811 of record NZ_CP083254.1, on the reverse strand, counting down.
TCGAGCAGTTGCCGGAGAGCTTCGTCACGGCGCTCCAGATGTCTGCCATCGACCATATGCGGATGCTGGAGGCGGTTCAGCCCTATATCGACACGAGCATCAGCAAGACCGTGAACGTGCCGGAGGACTATCCGTACGAAGCCTTCCGCAATCTCTACCTCGAAGCGTGGAAGGCCGGGCTCAAGGGGCTCGCCACGTATCGGCCGAACCAGGTGCTTGGCGCGGTGCTGTCGGTCACCCCGGCCGCCACGGCCGCCACGGCCACCACGGCGCCGGCGCCCGCCACGCCGAGCGAGGACGATCCGCTGACGCGGCCGTTCGGTAGCCGGCCACTCGGCGATCTGGAAGGCGTGACGTCGAAGGTCGAGTATTTGACCTATGAGGGCCACAAGACGGTCTACCTGACCGTCAACTTCATGCAGGTGTCCGGCACGGTCGGCGGTCAGTCGGTGACGATCGAGCGGCCAATCGAGTTTTTCATGCCAGCGGGGCAGCGCTCCGAGGGCCAGCAGTGGATCACGTCGACGATGAGGCTATTGTCGATGGTGGCCCGCTCGGGCGGCCCGATCGCCAAGGCGCTGGCCGATATGCGGAATGTGGTCTGGGACAAGGGCACGGTCCGCTACGGTTCCCTGGTCCGCCAGGACGGCACCGAGGTGCCGCGCTTCCATGATTCGGAGGTGGCGGCGCTGAGTTACGCGATTCAACGCATCCTGATCAAGCGTGGTTTCCTGGACGAGGAGGGCAGCCAGGTGCCGGTGGTGGCGCTGGCTGCCCGTCTGGCCCGGCGCGAAGGCGGCGAGGCGGCTGTGGCGCTGGCTTCGCCGGCCGAAGCGGCGCCCGCCGCCAAGCTGGCTGCCGGGATCGGCACCGGCAAGCCGTGTCCCGAGTGTGGCGCGCACGCCCTGCACAAGGTGGACGGCTGCGCCAAGTGCGCCAATTGCGGTTATGTGGGCGAGTGTGGCTAGCCGGCGACGCTTCACGGATGGCGGCGGCGTGCGATAGCATCTGGCAACTCCAAATCCAGGTCTGACCCAGGTCCGCCTTTTGCTACAATCGCCGCCATGAGTTATCAAGTTCTAGCGCGCAAATGGCGCCCCAGGGATTTCACCACGCTGGTCGGCCAGGAGCACGTGGTCCGCGCGCTCACGCACGCGCTGGAACAGCAGCGGCTGCATCACGCCTACCTGTTCACCGGCACGCGCGGCGTCGGCAAGACCACGCTGTCCCGGATCCTGGCCAAGGCCCTCAATTGCACCGGCCCTGACGGCAACGGCGGTATCACCGCCCAGCCTTGCGGCCAGTGCAAGGCCTGCACGGAAATCGACAGCGGGCGGTTCGTCGACTACATCGAGATGGACGCGGCGTCGAACCGCGGCGTCGACGAGATGGCGCAGCTGCTCGACAAGGCGATCTACGCCCCGACGGCCGGCCGCTTCAAGGTCTACATGATCGACGAAGTGCACATGCTGACCAACCACGCCTTCAACGCCATGCTGAAGACGCTGGAGGAGCCGCCCGAGCACGTCAAGTTCATCCTGGCCACGACCGATCCGCAGAAGATTCCGGTCACGGTGCTGTCACGCTGCCTGCAGTTCAATCTGAAGCAGATGCCGCCGGGTCACATCGTCTCGCACCTCGACCACATCCTGGCCCAGGAAGGGATCGGCCACGACGGTAGCGCGCTGCGCCTGCTGGCGCAGGCCGCCCATGGGTCGATGCGCGATGCGCTGTCGCTGACCGACCAGGCCATTGCCTACAGTGCTGGCCAGGTGTCGGAAGAGGCAGTGCGCGGCATGTTGGGGGCGATTGATCAGAGCTACCTCGTGCAACTGCTCGACGCGCTGGCTGCCGAAGACGGCGCCACGATGCTCGGCATCGCCGATTCCATGGCCGACCGCAGTCTGTCGTTTGCCGGGGCGCTGCAGGATCTTGGCTCGCTGCTGCACAAGGTCACGCTGGCGCAGGCCGTGCCGGCTTCCGTGCAGGACGAATGGCCCGAGGCCGAGGACGTACGCCGCCTGGCTGGGCAGTTCGACGCCCAGGAAACCCAGCTTTTCTATCAGATTGCCAACCTTGGCCGCAGCGAACTGGCGCTGGCGCCGGACGAGTACGCCGGCTTCACGATGACGCTGCTGCGAATGCTGGCGTTCCGGCCGTCCATTGCTCCCGCTTCGCCGGTGAGCGGACAGGGCGGTGGCGGGCAACAGGTGGCACGCCCGCGCCCGGCTGGCACGACGAGCGCCGCACCGTCGCCCCGGGTCATGGCATCGGCTGCTGCCGAGCCTGTGGCGGCCGAGCCGGTCAAGGCTGCGCCAGTGGTCGCGCCGACAGCGCCGACAGCGCCGATTACGGCCGCTGCTCCGGCTGCATCCGCAGCACCCTCCACGCCCGCTGCGCCAGCGAAGTCAGCCGAACCCGCGCCGCCCCAGGCTGACGTGGATACGTCGATGTCGCCAGCCCGTGCGGCGTTGGCCGCCGCGCGTCAAGCTTCCGCTGGTCGTGCTGGCCGTCCGATGTCAGCTGCGCCAAATGCAGGTGCCGCCGCCGCGGCCAGTTCGCGCCCGGCTGCGCAGCCGCTGCGTCCGCCTTCCGCCTCACGGCCGGCTACCACTGCCGCGCCGGCTCCGGCTCCGGCTCCGGCAGTTGCGCCGGCAGTGACGCCGGCTGTCGCTCCGAGCAAGGCCGCTGCTGCCCCTGTCGCGGCCGCGCGCCCGGCACCGGTCGCCAAGCCCGCGCCGCAACCCGAAGCCACGTCCGTCCCGCCGTGGGAAGCCGCGGGTGCAAGTGACGTACCGCCGTGGGAAGAGATGCCGCCCGATCTGCCTGTGATCGGTCCGTACGACAGCGATCCGGGCTATGACCCGAGCTTCGGTGGTTTCGACAACGGCTTTGAATCCGACAGCGCCGATCGCGCGCCGCGCGCTGCTCGCAAGCCGGCGCCGACGCAATCGGCAGCCAAGCCGGTCAGCAAGCCCGAACCGGAACCGGCAGTGCAACTGGCACCTGCCGTCCCGCAAGTGGCGCCAAGCGCCGGCGAGGATGGCACGCCGCCGGTTTTCACTGGCGACTGGCCCGAGTTCGCCGCCGCCCTGCCGCTCAAGGGGCTGGCCCAGCAGCTTGCACTTCAAAGCGAACTGCATCGCGTGGTCGGCCGTACGCTGCATCTGCGCGTGCCGGTTGCGGCGATTGCCGAAGCTAACGTCGCGGAGCGGCTTCAGGCCGCGCTGGTCGAGCATTTCCGCGTCGACGTGCGCGTGCAATGCGTCGTCGGCGGCGTGACGCATACCGCGGCGGCTGTCGATGCCGCGGCGCGTGCGGAACGCCAGCGCGAAGCCGAGGCCGAGATCGACCGCGACCCGTTTGTACAAGGTCTGCTGCGGGAGTTCGGCGGCCAGATCGTGCCAGGGTCGATCCAGCCGCGCGCAGCTTGAATTTCAAGTTTCAAGTGGCGGCCGCCTGACCAAGGGCCGCGCCGCCCGCCCCCATCCACACGTATTCAAGGAGTGATCCCATGATGAAAGGTCAACTGGCCGGGCTGATGAAGCAAGCCCAGCAGATGCAGGAAAACATGAAGAAGATGCAGGAACAGCTTGCCCAGATCGAGGTCGAGGGCCAGTCCGGCGCCGGCCTCGTGAAGGTGGTGATGACCTGCAAGAACGACGTCAAGCGCGTCACGATCGATCCGAGCCTGCTGGCCGATGACAAGGACCTGCTGGAAGACCTGGTAGCCGCCGCGTTCAACGACGCCGTGCGCAAGGCCGAGGCCACCACGCAAGAAAAGATGGGTTCGATGACGTCGGGTCTGCCGCTGCCTCCGGGCTTCAAGCTGCCATTCTGATGACACGTTCAGACCAGGCGGCTCTGTCATGAGAGCGGCGCCGCCCACCTCGCTGCAGGCGCTGATCGAGGCGCTCAAGGTGCTGCCCGGCGTTGGACCGAAGTCGGCCCAACGCATGGCGTATCACCTGCTGCAGCACGACCGCGAAGGCGCGCGCAAGCTTGGCGACGCGCTGCGCGGGGCCGTCGATGGCATCCGCCATTGCACGCGCTGCAATACCTTCACCGAACTCGAAATCTGCGGAACCTGCAGCGATCCAGAGCGTGACGCGACGCTGCTCTGCGTGGTCGAAACGCCGGCCGATCAGGTCATGATCGAGCAGACGCTGACCTATCGCGGCCAGTATTTCGTGTTGATGGGGCGGCTCTCGCCGCTCGACGGCATCGGTCCGAAGGAGATTCATCTCGACCGCCTGCTGGCACGTGCTACCGACCCCGAACTCGGTGGCCCGGCCAGCGAGGTGATCGTCGCCACCAACTTCACCAGCGAGGGCGAGGCCACCGCGCACTACATCGGCGAAATGCTGAAGGCGCGCGGGCTCAAGGTCTCGCGTCTGGCGCGAGGCGTGCCGGTGGGTGGCGAACTGGAATACGTGGATGCGGGCACCATCGCCCGCGCCGTGATGGACCGTCGCACCCTGTAACGGACCATGAATCTGGCGCGCTTCGATCTCGTCACGCTGGGGCTGTTCGTGGCCGTGGCACGGCAGGGCAGTATCTCGGCCGGCGCGCGGCAATCGCATCTCGCCGTGGCGGCTGCCAGCAAGCGGATCTCCGACCTGGAGACTGCGGTCGGGGCGCCGCTGTTTTTCCGCCATGCCGCTGGCGTGCAGCTTACCGAGGCGGGGCAGGCTTGCTTCCACCACGCGCTGACCATCCTGCAGGACGTGGAGCGCATGGCCGGGGTGATGTCCGACTACGCCTCGGGTGTGCGCGGGCAGGTGCGCGTCTGTGCCAATACCTCGGCCATCACGCAGTTTCTTCCCGATGATCTGGCGCAGTTCATGCGCCAGCATCCCACCATCCGCATCGAACTCGAAGAGCACAACAGCAGCGACATCGTTGCCGCTGTCATGGAAAACCGGGCCGATGTGGGCATCTTCGCCGACCGCACGCCGTGCGCGGGACTGGTGACGGTCGAGTATCGGCAGGACGAACTCGTCATCATCACGCCTCCGGGGCATCCACTGGCGCAAAACGGCCCGGTCCACTATGCCGATGCGCTCGAATACGACTTCGTCAGCTTGCCGCAGGTGACCTCGCTGGCGGCACGGCTGCTGGAAGAAAGTAGTCGGCTCGAGCGGCAGTTTCGGCTGCGCATCCAGGTGCGGAGCTTCGACGCGATGTGCCGCATGGTCATGGCCGGTCTGGGCGTGGGGGTGCTGCCGCGGATCGCCGCGGAGCCGCACGTCAAGTCGATGGGGCTCTCGCTGGTCGGACTTCAGGATGCCTGGGCGCGCCGCTCGCTGCTGATCGGCATGCGAGACCCGGCCGGGCTCACTGTCTCGGCGCGGCTGCTGATCAGCCATCTCTGCGGCGACCGCGCGCCATTCTGAGCCCCCGAGCCCGCTTCCGAACCCTATAGGGTTCTCCCTGATCTTTCGCATTCCGAGAAAGCCCGCTTTCCGGAATGCCGATTCCGCATCACCCCGCCGCTGGGGCACACTCCGTCGAAACTACGCCAATCCACCCCAATTGGGGTCAGTTTCTCGGAGACACTCATGGCGCGACAGATTCTCGACGGCATCCGCGTTCTCGAACTGGGCCAGCTGATTGCAGGCCCCTTTGCCGCCAAGACACTTGCCGATTTCGGCGCACACGTGGTCAAGGTGGAGCCGCCCGGGCAGGGCGATCCGCTGCGAAAGTGGCGCATGTTGCACGAAGACACCTCGGTCTGGTGGGAAGCTCAGTCACGCAACAAGCAGTCGATTGCCATCGATCTGCGCCAGCCGGAGGGCCAGGCTCTGGTGCGCAAGCTGGCCAGCGAGGCCGATGTCCTGATCGAGAACTTCCGCCCGGGAACCATGGAGAAATGGGGGCTCGGCTGGGATGTGCTTCATGCCGACAATCCGAAGCTGATCATGGTGCGGGTCTCGGGCTACGGCCAAAGCGGCCCGAAGCGGGATGAGCCCGGCTTTGCGGCGGTGGCCGAGGCGATGAGCGGGCTGCGCTACCTGACCGGCGAGCCCGGACGCCCGCCCGTGCGTGCGGGCTTGTCGCTGGGCGACACGATCGCCGGCCTGCATGGCGCGCTTGGCGTGCTGCTGGCGCTGTACGAACGCGATGCGCGCGGTGGCGAAGGCCAGGTCATCGACGTGGCGCTGTACGAGTCGCTGTTCAATCTGAGCGAAAGCCTGTTGCCCGAGTACTCCGCGTTCGGCGCTGTGCGCCAGCCGGCCGGGGGGGCCTTGCCGGGGATCGCGCCGTCGAATGCCTACCTGTGCGGCTGCGGTGAGTATGTGCTGATCGCTGCCAACGGCGACGCGATCTTCCGCCGTCTGATGGCCGCGATGGGGCGCAACGACTTGGGCGAAGACCCGGCGCTGGCACGCAATGATGGCCGCGTGAAGCGTGTCGACGAGATCGACGCTGCGATTACCACCTGGACGAAGACACAAACCGTGGCCTCCGCGCTGGAGGTGCTGCGCACCGCCGACGTGCCATCTGGCCGCATCTACACCGTCAAAGACATCGCCGAAGACCCGCACTACCGGGCGCGTGGCGTGATCGAGACGGTGACATCCGCGAAGGGCCTGCAGGTGGAGGTGCCGGGCATCATGCCGAAGCTGTCGGGCAATCCGGGCGGCATCCACGATCGCGCGCCGACGCTGGGCGAGCATACCGATTCCGTGCTGGTCGATGCCGGCTTCGACGCAGCGGCCATTGCCGACCTGCGTAATCGTGGAGTGATTGCATGAGTGCCAAGATGAGTGCTGCTACGTATCCGCTGTCAGGCCCGGCGAAGGTCGAGATCAACGAAGTCGCCCCGCGCGACGGGCTCCAGATCGAACCGTTCATCGTCCCCACCGAGGGCAAGGTCGCCTTCGTCAACGCGCTGGCACGTTGCGGTTTCGCGCGTATCGAAGCCACGTCGTTCACGTCGGCCCGCGCCATTCCCGCGCTGGCAGATGCGGAAGCCGTGATGCATCAGGTCGAGCGCGTCGCCGGCGTAGGGCTGACCGTGCTGGTGCCGAACCTGCGCGGGCTGGAGCGCGCGTTGTCTTGCCGCCCCGACGAAGTCAATCTGGTGATGTCATCCAGCGAGACGCACAACCGCGCCAATCTGCGCATGACGCGCGATCAGTCGCAGGCCCAGTTGCTGGCGATGATCGCTGAAGCGGGCAAGGCCGGCGTGCCTGTCAACGTGTCGCTGTCGACCGTATTCGGCTGCCCGTTCGAGGGCGACGTCAGCGAGGCCGAGGTCATGCGCCTGGCGAAGGCGTTTGCCGATGCCGGTGCGGCGGGTATCACCCTGTGCGATACCACGGGCATGGCCTATCCCAACCAGGTGGCCGCGCTCTGCGAGACGTTCCAGCGCGCCTTGCCGAAGACTGGCCTGACGATTCATCTGCACAACACCCGAGGCATGGGCCTGGCGAACGCGATCGCCGCGTGGCAGACCGGCGTGACGCGGTTCGACGCCGCAGCCGGTGGGCTGGGTGGGTGCCCGTACGCGCCCGGCGCGAGCGGCAACGTCAGCACCGAGGATCTTGTGCACATGTTCGCGTCGATGGGCGTGGATACGGGCGTCGATCTGGACGCGCTGCTCGACGTGGTCGCGGGCGTCTCCGATCTGGTGCAACGCGACGTGTCCAGCCAGCTCCTGCGCGCCGGCCCGCGCCTGCGCACGCATCAGCCGCCAGCGTGGATGGAAGCGTTTTTCGCCAAGGCTTGATGGCAGGCATCAACCGACAGATTTTTTTGAGTCCCCCAATAAAACATACGGAGACAACCATGAAACGCACACTGATTGGTGCCGGCACACTGCTGGCTGCCACCGGTCTGGCCATGTCCGCGGCCGCACACGCGCAGGAGGGCACGTACCCCAATCGCCCGATCATGCTTGTGGTGTCGGCCGCCGCCGGTGGCACGACCGATCTGGCCGCGCGCATGATTTCCGAGCCGCTGTCGAAGGCGCTCGGACAATCGGTGGTGGTCGACAACAAGCCCGGCGGCAATGGCACGATTGCCGCGCAGGCTGTGCAACGGGCCAAGCCGGATGGCTACACGCTGCTGGTGCAGTACTCGGGCTATCACGTGATCACGCCGTTGCTGACGAAGACTTCGTGGGACCCGGTCAAGGACTTCGCGCCGGTGGCCAACCTGCTGTCGGCGCCGCAGGTGCTGGTGGTGCGTTCCAGCCTGCCGGTGAAGTCGCTGAAGGAGCTGGTGGCCTACGCCAAGGCCAATCCGAACAAGCTCAACTACGCATCGTCGGGCAATGGGTCGCTGCAGCACGTCTCGACCGAATTGCTCAACGAGATGGCGGGTATCCAGATCACGCACGTGCCCTATAAGGGCACGGGTCCAGCGATGACCGACCTGCTCGGCGGCAATGTCGACATGACGATCACCACGCCGCCGCCGCTGATGGGCCATATCGCCGCCGGCAAGCTGCGTCCGCTCGTGGTCACGAGCAAGACCCGGCTGCCCAGCCTGAAGGACGTGCCGTCGGCGCCGGAGGCCGGCTATCCCGATCTCGACGTTTCGTCCTGGTTCGCGATGTACGCGCCCGTGGGTACTCCCAAGCCAGTGATCGACCGGCTGACAACCGAGATCGAGAAGATCATGAAGTCGGAGGCGTTCCGCAAGAAGGCCGAGGAGCTTGGCGCGGAGGCACGCTACATGAATCCGCAACAGCTCGACCAGTACCAGCGCGCCGAGTTGCAGCGCTGGACCAAGGTGATCAAGGCCGCCGATATCCACGCGGAATGACGGGTTGGCAAGCTGCCTGAAAGGGGCGGCGTGTAGCATGGCCGCCGCCGCGTCTGCCGGGATTAGGTATTGATCCCGATGCGCATGGCGCTTGCGTCCGCTAGCATCGCAGCAAGCCGCCATGCGGCGCGCCCCTCGATCGAACAGAAATAGAAAAGGCAGGAGAGCCATATGTACAACAAGAAGTTCTGGAAACAGGTGCTGATCGCGCTGGCGCTGTTCCTGGCTGGCTGGTTCACGTTTGGCAGCGCGCAGGCGCAGGGCAAGCCGGAGAAGAGCAAGGTCACCATCGCCGTGGGGGGCAAGAACCTGTTCTACTACCTGCCGCTGACGATCGCCGAGCGCCTGGGCTACTTCAAGGAAGAAGGGCTCGACGTCGAGATCGTCGACTTTGCCGGTGGCGCCAAGGCGCTGCAGGCCGTGGTCGGCGGCAGCGCCGATGTGGTGTCGGGCGCGTACGAACACACGATCAACCTGCAGGCCAAGGGCCAGCAGTACCAGGAGTTCGTGCTCCAGGGCCGCGCGCCGCAGATCGTGCTGGTGGTGTCGAACAAGACCATGCCGAACTTCAAGTCGATTGCCGACCTGAAGGGCAAGAAGATCGGCGTGACCGCGCCGGGTTCGTCGACCAACATGATGGCTAACTTCGTGCTGGCCAAGGCCGGGCTGAAGCCGTCCGACGTGTCGTTCATCGGTGTGGGCGCCAGCGCCGGCGCGGTGGCCGCGATGCGTTCGGGCCAGATCGACGCCATGGCCAACCTCGATCCGGTGATCTCGATGCTGACGCAGAAGAACGAGGTCAAGATCGCCTCGGACACGCGCACGATCAAGGAAACGCAGACCGTGTTCGGCGGCAATATGCCGTCGGGCTGCCTCTACGCGTCGGTGTCGTTCATCCAGCAGAACCCGAACACCACCCAGGCAATGGCCAACGCCATGGTGCGCGCGCTGAAGTGGCTGCAAAAGGCCGGCCCGTCGGACATCGTCAAGACCGTGCCGGAGAGCTACCTGCTGGGTGACCGCGCGCTGTATCTGGCCGCGTGGGACAAGGTCAAGGAAGCAATTTCGCCGGACGGCATGATGCCGGCCGATGGCCCGCACACGGCACTGAACACGCTGCAGCAGTTTGATCCGGAGCTCAAGGGCAAGGCGATCAAGCTCGAGAACACGTTCACGAACAACTTCGTGCAGAAGGCCAACGCCAAGTACAAGTAAGACAAGCCAGTATCCGATCCGGCTCCTTCAAGGAGCCGTCTCCCAGTCGCCCGCCGCGCGCCAGCCGTCCGGCGGGCGAAAGCTTCCCAGAGTCATGCCGTCATGAGCACGCCTGCACTTTCACTCGAAAACGTGACCTGCACCTTCGTCTCGCGCGAAGACCGCGCGCAGCGCTATACCGCTGTGCGAGACGTCACGCTATCCATCCAGCCCGGCGAGTTTGTCTCTGTCGTGGGCCCAACCGGCTGCGGCAAGTCGACGCTGCTGAACGTATCGGCCGGCCTGCTCGAACCCTCGACAGGGACCGTGCGCGTCTTTGGCGAGCCGCTCAAGGGCATCAACGCGCGTGCCGGCTACATGTTCCAGACCGAAGCGCTGATGCCGTGGCGCAGCGCGCTCGACAACGTGATCGCCGGCCTGGAGTTCCGCGGAGTGCCGCGCGATGAAGCGGTGAAGCAGGGCGAGGAATGGCTGCGGCGCGTGGGGCTGGGCGGGTTTGGCGATCGTTATCCGCACCAGCTATCCGGCGGCATGCGCAAGCGTGTGAGCCTGGCGCAGACGCTGGTGATGGACCCGGACATCATCCTGATGGACGAGCCGTTCTCGGCGCTGGACATCCAGACGCGCCAGCTCATGGAGAACGAGGTGCTCGACCTGTGGGCGGCCAAACGCAAGGCCGTGCTGTTCATCACGCACGACCTCGACGAGGCCATCGCGATGAGCGACCGCGTGGTGGTGCTGTCCGCCGGGCCGGGCACGCACCCGATCGGCGAGTTTTCCATCGACCTGCCGCGGCCGCGCGATGTGGCCGAGATCCGCAACCATCCGCGCTTCGTGGAGCTGCACGCCGCCATCTGGGACGTGCTGCGCGAAGAAGTGCTCAAGGGCTACGCGCAGCAGCGCAAGGCGGCCTGAGTTTCCCCGATCGGACAACAATCGAACATGGCATTCCGTCCCGACTCAAAAGGTATGCTGCGCGTCTGGCAGCTTCTGCTTCTTGCGGTGGTACTGATCGTGTGGCACATGGCCACGCGTTCCCAGCAAGTGGCGTTCTTCTTCGGTGAGCCGCTGATGGTGGCGCAGCGCATCTGGAGCTGGTTCATCGTCGAACGTGATATCTACCTGCACCTGGGTGTCACGCTGCTCGAAACGGTGCTGGCATTCGGCATTGGTACCGTGTCCGGGCTGGGCGTGGGCCTGTGGCTGGCGCTGAGCCCGTTCACTTCGGCGGTGCTCGATCCCTACGTCAAGGCTGCCAACTCGATGCCACGCGTGATCCTGGCGCCGATCTTCGCGGTCTGGTTCGGTCTCGGCATCTGGTCAAAGGTGGCGCTGGCGGTGACGCTGGTGTTCTTCATCGTCTTTTTCAACGTCTATCAGGGCGTCAAGGAAGTAAGCCCGGTGGTGCTGGCCAACGCGCGCATGCTCGGCGCCAACAAGCGGCAACTGCTGCGCCATGTCTACCTGCCGAGCGCCACGAGCTGGGTGTTTTCCTCGCTGCATACCTCGGTGGGCCTGGCGTTTGTCGGGGCGGTGGTGGGCGAATACCTGGGGTCGGCGCGTGGCGTTGGCTACCTGATCCTGCAGGCTGAAGGCACCTTCGACATCAACACGGTGTTCGCGGGCATCGTGGTGCTGACCGCGTTCGCGCTGGTACTCGACTGGATGGTGACGATGGGGGAGAAGCGGCTGATGCGATGGCAGCCGAAGTCGGGGGAGACGGAGAAGCTCTGACGCTTGAAGCTGCGGTCTGATTTCGCCCCTCTCCCGCGAGCGGGAGAGGGGCAAACAAAAGTCCGACTCAAGGTGTGATGACGATCTTCCCGGTCACCTTGCGGGCTTCCATGTCCTTGAGTGCCTGCGGCGCCTGCTCCAGCGGATACCGCGCCGAGATATGCGGGCGGATCTTGCCTTCCTTCATCCAGCCGAGCATCTGGGCCATGTTGGCCTGATTGGCCTTCGGCTCGCGGCGCGCGAACTCACCCCAGAACACGCCCACCAGCGATGCGCCCTTGAGCAGCGCCAGGTTCAGCGGCATCTTGGGGATCTCGCCGTTGGCGAAACCCACCACCAGATAGCGGCCGCGCCAGGCGATCGAGCGGAACGCCGGTTCTGCATAGACGCCGCCCACCGGGTCATAGATGACATCCGGGCCCTTGCCGTCGGTCAGCGCCTTGACGCGCTCGCGCAGGTCCTCGGTGCTGTAGTTGATCAGCGCATCCGCGCCGTGTTCCTTGCAGACTGCCAGCTTTTCATCGGTGGAAGCCGCGGCGATCACACGCGCGCCGATGGCCTTGCCGATCTCGATGGCTGCCAGACCCACGCCACCGGCCGCGCCCAGCACCAGCATCGTTTCACCGGCCTTGAGCTCACCACGGTCCACCACGGCATGGTGGGATGTGCCGTAGGTCAGCGTGAACGCCGCCGCCACGTCGAAGTCGATGCCCGGAGGCATCGGCACCACGGCCTTGGCGGGCGCCTTGGCCTGGCTGGCGAACGCGCCGTTGCCGAGGTAGGCGATGACCTTGTCGCCGGGCTTGACGTGCGTGACCCCCGCGCCAACGGCATTGACCACGCCGGCCAGTTCGGAACCCGGCGAGAACGGCAGCTCCGGCTTGGCCTGGTACTTGTTCTGAATGATCAGGACATCGGGGAAGTTGACGCCGGCTGCCTTGACGTCGATGACGACCTCGCCGTCACCCGGCACCAGATCGGGCAGCGTTTCCAGGGTCAGGGAGTCGGGCGGGCCCCAGGCTTTGCACAGTACGGCTTTCATTGTGTCTCCAGTTGGAATGGGGCATGCGCGGGGGTACGCATGCGCTGCGGGCAAGTGTAGCGCAGGAAAAGCACGGTCGTTCTGTTCGAAAAATCGCTGCATGACGTCCATTCGGGCGCCGCATGTCCGGGCGCACGATGACGCTCCCGCGCCGCTTTGCTCGGGTACAATCGCGGCCATGCATATCCTCCTCGCCAACGATGACGGCTACCTCGCGCCGGGACTCGCCGTCCTCCACGCCGCGCTCGCCCCCTTGGCGCGCGTGACCGTGATCGCACCCGAACAGAACCATAGCGGGGCATCGAATTCGCTGACGTTGCAGCGGCCGCTGTCTGTCTACGAAGCGCGGGAGGGCGTGCAGAAAGGTTTTCGCTTCATCAATGGCACGCCGACCGATTGCGTGCACGTGGCGCTGACCGGCCTGCTCGATGATATGCCCGATCTGGTGGTCTCCGGGATCAACCAGGGGCAGAACATGGGCGAGGACGTCCTGTACTCGGGCACGGTGGCCGCAGCCATCGAGGGCTATCTGTTCGGGATTCCGTCGATCGCGTTCTCGCAGGTCAATCACGGCTGGGAGCACCTGGACGCCGCGGCGCGCGTGGCGCGCGAGATCGTCGAGCATGTGATCGCTCACCCGCCGACCGAGCCGCTGCTGCTCAACGTCAATATCCCGAACCTGCCGTACGAACATATCCGCGGGCACCGCGCCACGCGTCTCGGCAAGCGGCATCCGTCACAACCGGTGGTGGTGCAGGTGAATCCGCGCGGGGAAACCAATTACTGGATCGGGCCGGCCGGCGACGCGCGCGACGCGAGCGAAGGCACCGATTTTCACGCGACCGCCAATGGCTACGTCTCGCTGACACCGTTGCAGCTGGATCTGACTCATCGCGGCCAGCTCGAAAAAATCGAACAGTGGTTGGGGTGAGCGTGTCATCGCCACGCTGCCTTCAGTCGTTCACATCGAATCCCCGCGCCTGCCTGCGCGTATCCGTCAGATTGCCGTACCTGTTCAAATGAGTTCCACGCCGCGCCGATCCCGCTTTCCACTTCCGCTCGATGCGGTGGTTGAGCGCAAGCCCGCGCCAGCACGAACCGCCGGAATGCCTGCGGTCGGCAAGCGCGCGGCGTCCCCGGCGCCGGCACCGACGGCTGTCAAGCCACGCAAGCCGGCGGCTCCGCCGGTTGCACCGCCGCCGCCGGGCAGCGCCGTGGAAGCTCGGGCGTCCGCAGCGGTGGCTGGCGGGGGTGGGATGGCATCGGATCGGGCTCGGGCGGCATTGGCAGCCCGCCTGCGCGCCGGCGGCATTCGCGACGAGCGGGTGCTTGGCGCCATTGCCACGGTGCCGCGCCACCTGTTCATGGAGCCGGGCCTGGCTTCCCAGGCGTACGAAGACGCTGCGTTGCCGATTGGACATCAGCAAACCATTTCGAAGCCGTCCGTGGTGGCGCGCATGATTGAGTTGCTGCGCGAAGGGATGTCATCCGATCACGCGCTGGCGCGTGTGCTGGAGATCGGCACTGGCTGCGGTTATCAGGCGGCCGTGCTGAGCTTGGTGGCGCAGGAAGTGTTCTCCATAGAGCGGATTCGTCCGCTGCACGAACAAGCCAAGGCGAACCTGCGGCCGCTACGCGTGCCAAACATCCGGTTGCATTACGGCGACGGGATGCTTGGCCTGCCGCAGGCCGCGCCGTTTTCGTCGATCATCCTGGCCGCCGCTGGCATGGAGGTTCCGCAAGCGTTGCTGGAACAACTGGCCATCGGCGGGCGGCTGATCGCCCCGGTGGTCGCGCCCAGTTCTGGCGCGACCGGGCAGACCGTGACGCAGCAGTTGCTGCTGATCGAGCGCCTCAACCGGCATCGTTTTCACAGAACTGCGCTTGAAGCGGTTTTCTTTGTGCCCTTAAAATCGGGCACCATCTGAGTCGAACTATGCACAACATCGTGAAATCGGATTCTTTCGCGCGAGTCGGACAACGTTTGAGCGTCGTGGCGATCGCAGCCGTTCTGGCCGCCTGCGCCAACTCCCCCATGCCCGCCCCTGTGGTGGATCGCACCTCCACGGCCGGCGCCCAGCAGGCTGCCTCCACCGAGCCGGCGCCGCCCGGATACTATCGGGTCAAGCGAGGCGATACGCTTTACCGTATCGCGCTCGAAAATGGCCAGTCGTATCGGGATGTGGCGAGCTGGAACAATATGGCCAATGCGAACCAGATAGAGGTTGGCCAACTGTTGCGCGTGGTGCCGCCGGGTGCGGACGTGAACGCCGCGCCTGGCGTGGCAACCGTGCCGGTGGCGTCGGGTGTCGTCCAGTCCCAGCCGATCGATTCGTCCCGTCCGGTAGGCGCGCCTGTCGGCGCGACGACCAGCACGCCAGCCGCTGTAGCGGCGGCGCCTGCATCGGCCGCGGCAGCCCCGGCAGCAACGCCTTCGGCATCGGCTTCCGCGCCGGCGTCCGATATTCGCCTGGCTTGGCCGGCCAGCGGCCAATTGATCGGCAAATTTGACGAGAAGAGCAACAAAGGCATTGATATTGCGGGTAAAAAGGGCGATGCAGTGCTGGCCGCCGATGAGGGGCGAGTGATTCACGTTGGCCCCTTGCGCGGCTACGGGAATCTTGTCATCATCAAACACAATGACACGTACTTGACGGCCTACGGGCACAACGACAAGGTGCTGGTCACAGAGCAATCGACGGTCCGCAAGGGCCAGAAGATTGCCGAAATGGGTAACAGTGATTCTGACAGGGTCAAGCTGCACTTCGAGGTCCGCAAAAACGGGAAACCGGTCGATCCGATGCGGTATCTGCCGCCACAGTGAGGTTTCATGCCACGCCAGAAAACTGTCTCATCCGGAGTTGTCAGCAGGACCCGTCGTCCCAAGCAGCCGGAAGGAAAGGCTGGAGTGGCAAGACCTGACGGCGGGATCGACACGGAAATGTTCGGCGACGATCCGGCCGCCGAACTGGTACCCGTCACCGATGAGCCGATCGCGCCAGTTTCGCGTGTCGGCCTGCGCAACACGGACTTGAATGCGGACGACGCCGATCACGACGACGGCGACGAGGATGAATCCGAAGAGGATGAGGAAGAGGGCAGCAGTGAGACCACTGCCGAGCCCGATGACTTCCGTACCGTGTTGCACACGGAACTCGCCGCCGACACGGTCCAGCATTATCTCAATCGCATCAGTATCAAGCCGCTGCTGTCCGCGCCGGAGGAACTCCATTTCTCCACGCTGGCCAAGGGCGGTGATTTTTCCGCGCGTCAGGTGATGATCGAGCGCAATCTGCGTCTCGTGGTCAGCATCGCCAAGGGCTATCTGAATCGGGGTGTGCCGCTGCTCGACTTGATCGAGGAAGGCAACCTGGGCCTGATGCATGCGATCGAGAAATTCGATCCTTCTCGCGGATTCCGCTTTTCGACGTATGCCACCTGGTGGATTCGCCAGAGCATAGAGCGCGCGATCATGAACCAGGCACGCACCGTGCGCTTGCCTGTGCACGTGATTCGCGAACTCAACCAGGTTCTGCGCGCCAAGCGCCATCTTGAAAAAGGTGGCACCGATGGCCGCGACGCCAGCCTCGAGGACATCGCCCACCTGCTCGGCAAGACGCCGGACGAGGTGCAGGATGTGCTGGCACTCAATGAACATACCACCTCGCTCGACACGCCGTTCGATCTCGACCCGGGCTCCAGCCTGCTCGATTTTCTTTCCGACGAGCATAACGCCGCACCCGATCAGGAGGTGGCCCACCGCGAGCTGGAAAACCTGATGAAACTCTGGCTGGCGCGACTGTCGGAGAAGCATCGCTATGTGGTGGAGCGCCGTTTCGGCCTCAATCACATCGAGCCGGCCACGCTCGAGGAGCTGGCCGAGGAAATGGGTCTCACGCGCGAGCGCGTGCGTCAGATCCAGCAGGAAGCACTGGTCAAGCTCAAACGGCATTTCGCTTCGCAAGGTGTACGCAAGGACGCCGTTCTATGACTCCTGTGCTGGTATTCGACATCGAGACGATTCCCGATGTCGACGGCCTGCGCCGTTTGCATGACCATCCCGCATCGATGAGCGACGCCGAAGTCGCCGAGCATGCGTTCGCCGCCCGCCGGGAGAAGACCGGCTCCGACTTCCTGCCGCACTACCTGCAGCGCGTGGCCGCCATTTCGTGCGTGCTGCGTCGGACGCAACGCGACGGATCGGCGGTGTTTCATGTCGGCTCGCTGGGCACGCTCGAGGATGGCGAGGCAACGCTGATCCAGAAGTTCTACGAATTGATTGCGCGCTATAGCCCGCAACTCGTGTCCTGGAATGGTGGCGGCTTCGATCTGCCCGTGCTGCACTACCGTGGCCTGGTTCACGGCGTCTCTGCGCCGCGCTACTGGGAAATGGGCGAGGGCCGCGACGACGACAGCCGCGACTTCAAGTGGAACAACTACATTAGCCGCTATCACATGCGGCACCTCGACCTGATGGACCTGCTGGCGATGTACCAGCCGCGCGCGAGCGCGCCACTCGACGATCTGGCGAAGCTGTGCGGATTCCCCGGCAAGATGGGGATGGACGGCAGCAAGGTCTGGGAAGCCTATCAGGCGGGAAAGCTGAACGAGATCCGCGACTACTGCGAGACCGATGTCGTCAACACGTACCTGATGTACTGTCGCTTTCAGCTCATGCGCGGCGGCCTGACGCCGCGCGAGTTCGATATGGAGGTGGCACTGGCCCAGGAGACGCTGGCAGAGCTTCCCGGGGAGCAGTGGATGGAATACCTGCGGGCGTTCCGACTCCAGCCGATGAGCCCGGAGAGCGAGGACGACGACTGATCTACAGATCCATCGTCAGGTGGATCGGTTGATGGTCCGATGCATCTGTGCGGTCGTTGACCTCGCACCGGCCCACATTCCCGAGCAGATCGTCTGTCACGAATACGAAGTCACAGGCGAAGGGTGGCTCCGGCCATTGCTCCTTGTCGAACAGTGCGCAGGTGGGTGCGTGCGGTTGCCCGGGATGCATATGGATCCATGCGTCGTGCCAGTCCGGCGTGACGCCGCCATAGGTTTCCACCATGCGCAGATAGGCCCCAGCTTCCGGCCGGCTGTTGAAGTCGCCGCACAGGATCGCCTCGCTCGGCCGGGGTTCCGGTGTGAACGGGCCGGGCCGGCTTTCCGATCGACCCGGGTGGCGCGCGTGGTCGCAAGCCTGCACATGCCAGTCGCGTAACGCTTCGGTCTGCGCCGTGCGCTGCGATGTCGAGTAATACTCCAGGTGCGTGCAGATGATGCGCAGCAGTCGACTGCCGGCCTGCACCGTGACTTCCAGTGCCACGCGGGGCATTGATGCGACATCGGGATCGGCGGGCCAGGGCAGGGCATGGTGGAAGATCTCGCGCACTGGCAGGCGAGTGGCGATTACGTTACCGAATTGGCGCGGGCTGCCGTCACGGTGGGTCCGGTCGACGCCGGGGGCGAAGATCACCTGGTAGTCCGGCAACAGGGCGGAGAGTTCGGCCACCTGATCGGGGCCGGGGTGGCCGGCAAGGTCGCTGAAGCCGCGCGTGATTTCCTGCAGGCAGAGCACGTCGGCATCGGCCATTCCACGCAGGGTGTCAACAATGCGTGCGAGATCGACCTTGCCGTCGGCCCCGCGGCCCCACTGGATATTCCACGAAATCAGTTCCATAGCCTGCCCCTTCGGTGTCGGGCGCCGCGACTGGACTACAATCGCGCTTTTGCAAAACAATACGACAGGTCCCACTGGTGTCTCAAGCCGTGTCTTCCCAGCCCAATCCGACAAGCCGCCCGGACGCGGCATCTGCCGCTTCCGCCGCTTCCAATGATCCCGTCGTCAAGATCGACAGCCTCGACATGGAGGCGCGTGGCGTCGGCCGTCTGGAGAACGAGGACGGCACGCCAGGCAAGGTGATTTTCGTCGAGGGCGCGCTGCCCGGCGAGACGGTGGCGTATCGCAGCTATCGCCGCAAGCCTAGCTACGAACAGGCCCATCTCGTCGAGGTGAAGCAGGCCTCCGTCATGCGGGTGAAGCCGGGTTGCCAGCATTTTGGCGTGTGCGGTGGCTGCTCGATGCAGCACCTGGATTCGCGCGCGCAACTGGCAATCAAGCAGCGTGTGCTCGAAGACAATCTCTGGCACCTGTCGAAGGTGAAGCCCGACGTCGTGTTCCGTCCGATCGCGGGCCCGGATTGGGGCTATCGCTACCGCGCCCGTCTGACGGTGCGGCACGTTGCCAAGAAGGGTGGAGTGCTGGTGGGCTTCCACGAGCGCAAGAGCAGCTATGTGGCGGACATGACGCGCTGCGAGATCCTGCCGCCGCATGTGTCGGCAATGCTGGTGCCGCTGCGCGAGTTGGTGGGCGGCCTGTCGATCCATGATCGGATGCCGCAGATCGAACTGGCCGTTGGTGCGGAGGTGACCGCACTTGTGTTGCGCATCCTGGAGCCGCTCAACGACGCCGACAAGGACTTGCTGCGGGCCTTCGCCGATCAGCATCAGGTGCAGTTCTGGCTCCAGCCGAAGGGGCCGGACACGGTCTATCCGTTTTATCCGGCCGAGCAGGAGCTGGCCTATACGCTGCCCGAATTCGGCATCCGGATGCCGTTCAAGCCGACCGACTTCACGCAGGTCAATCACCAGATCAATCGCGTGCTGATTGGTCGCGCGCTACGTCTGCTGGATGCGAAGCCGACTGACCGGCTGCTCGACCTGTTCTGCGGCATTGGCAATTTCACGCTGCCGCTGGCGACGCAGGGTGCGTCCGTCATGGGGATCGAGGGAAGCGAGGCGCTGACCACGCGTGCGCTGGCCAATGCCGAGTACAACGGGCTGGCAGCCAAGACGTCCTTCGCCTGCCGCAATCTGTTCGAGGTGACCGCCGAGGACATCGCGGCGCTGGGCCGCTTCGACCGCTGGCTGGTAGACCCGCCGCGCGAGGGTGCGCTGGCTGTCTGCAAGGCGCTTGCTGAACTGAGTCAGGCCGGTAGCGACGTGCTGCCGAAGCGTATCGTCTACGTGTCGTGCAGTCCGGCGACGCTGGCGCGCGACGCGGGCTTGCTGGTGCACGAGGCCGGCTACCGCCTGGCCGGCGCGGGCGTGGTCAATATGTTCCCGCATACGTCGCACGTGGAGTCGATCGCGGTGTTCGAACGCGACTGAATCCACATGGCGCGCTCATGAAAAAAGCCGCCCGAGGGCGGCTTTTTCGTTGGCAGATGCGGGTCAGTCGCGGCTGCCGCCTGCGATGCCGAGCAAGGCCAGCAGGTTCACGAACACGTTGTACACGTCCAGGTAGATCGCGAGCGTGGCGGTCACGTAGTTGGTTTCACCGCCATTCACCACGCGCTGCACGTCCACCAGGATGAACGCCGAGAAGATGCCGATAGCGATCACGGACAGCGTGATCATCAGCGCCGGCAGTTGCAGCCAGATGTTGGCCAGGCTGGCCAGGATCAGCAGGATCACGCCGACGAACAGGAACTTGGCCAGGCCGGAGAAGTCACGCTTGCTCACGCTGGCAATGGTGGCCATCACGCCGAAAACGGCTGCGGTACCGCCAAAGGCGTACATGATCAGTGCAGGGCCGTTCGAGAACGACAGCGTGAAGCTGAGGATGCGCGCCAGCATCAGACCCATGAAGAAGGTGAAGGCCAGCAGCAGGACCACGCCCATGCTGCTGTTCTTGGTCTTCTCAATGGCGAACATGAAGCCGAAGGCGACCGCGAGGAACAGCACGGCCGACATCATCGGGCTGCCAGCGATCATCGCGGTGAATCCAGTGACCACGCCGATCCAGGCGCCGATCACGGTTGGAATCATCGAAATGGCCAGCAGCCAGTAAGTATTGCGAAGGACCCGGTTGCGGACGGCTACATCAGTGGCGCTCGCAGCACTATTGCCGAAACCATAGGTATTCAGCTTGTTGTTCATGGTGACTCCTGTCATCAGATATCAGTGAGGCGCCGGGGCAACCCGGCCAGCACAGCGCCAATGTGGCATCGCGCCCGCGGATTTGCAAGGGGGCTTTGTATGGACAATATCCCCGTTCAATAGTTGTTTTCCGAAAACGCAAACATTTGACGGGGTCTACGCGCTTCCGTTCCCGCGATTTCCGGTCGATAAGTTACTTATGGATATCTTTTTGCCCAGTGGTCTGCGGCGTCGTGCGCGCCTGGAAATGCATTGGCAGGCATGTTCGAAACCGCCATGCGGTCGTGCTAGAATTGCACGTTTAATCCATTTGTAACCCCTTCATTTTTCGGAGTTTTTCATGGCGATCGAACGCACCCTGTCGATTATCAAGCCGGATGCTGTGGCCAAGAACGTTATCGGCCAGATCTACGCCCGTTTCGAGGCCGCCGGCCTGAAAGTCGTTGCAGCCAAGATGGCTCACCTGTCGCGCGGTGAAGCCGAGCAGTTCTACGCTGTTCACAAGGAGCGCCCGTTCTTCAAGGATCTGGTGGACTTCATGGTTTCGGGCCCGGTCATGATCCAGGCTCTGGAAGGCGAAAGCGCTATCGCCAAGAACCGCGACCTGATGGGCGCCACCGACCCGAAGAAGGCTGAAAAGGGCACGATCCGCGCCGATTTCGCCGACAGCATCGACGCTAACGCCGTGCACGGTTCGGATGCTCCGGAAACGGCTGCCGCGGAAGTGGCTTTCTTCTTCCCGGGCATGAACGTTTACAGCCGCTGATTGTCTCTGACATCACGACTGAACCTGTAGTCAAGTTGGAACTGCCGTCATGAACAATCTCGTCAACCTGCTCGATCTCGACGCGGACGCGCTCACCGCCTATTGCGGCGAGCTCGGCGAGAAGCCATTCCGTGCGCGGCAGTTGCAGCGCTGGATCCACCAGTTTGGAGCCAGCCACTTCGACGCCATGACGGATCTCGCCAAGTCGCTGCGCGAAAAGCTCGCGACGCGTGCCGAGATCCGCTCGCCCGCTGCCATTTCGGACAATACATCGTCCGATGGCACGCGCAAATGGCTGCTCGATGTGGGGGACGGTAACGCGGTGGAGACGGTGTACATCCCCGAGGACACGCGCGGCACGCTGTGTGTGTCGTCGCAGGCGGGGTGCGCCGTCAATTGCCGGTTCTGTTCGACCGGCAAGCAAGGTTTTTCCCGCAATCTCTCCACCGGTGAGATTATCGGCCAGCTCTGGATGGCCGAGTTCGCGATGCGCGCCCAACTGGGTCGCGGCCCCAAGGACGAGCGTGTCATCTCCAATGTGGTGATGATGGGCATGGGCGAGCCGCTGCTCAACTATGACGCGGTCGTGCCGGCCATGCGGCTGATGCTCGATGACAATGCGTACGGCCTGTCGCGCCGGCGCGTGACGTTGTCCACGTCCGGCGTGGTGCCGATGATGGACCGCCTGTCGAAGGACTTGCCCGTGGCGCTGGCGGTTTCGCTACACGCCTCGAATGATGCGCTGCGCGACGTGCTCGTGCCGCTCAACCGCAAGTACCCGCTGGCCGAGCTGATGGCGGCTTGTCGCCGCTACCTGGAATTCGCCCCGCGCGATTTCATTACTTTCGAATACTGCATGCTCGATGGCGTCAACGATGGCGTCGAACATGCGCGGGAACTGTTGAAGCTTGTGGCCGACGTGCCGTGCAAGTTCAACCTGATTCCGTTCAACCCGTTCCCGGAATCGGGGCTGAAGCGCTCGAACAACGAGCAGATTCGCCGCTTCGCCCAGGTATTGATGGATGCGGGGATTGTCACGACGATCCGCAAAACACGAGGCGACGACATCGACGCCGCGTGTGGCCAGCTTGCTGGCGAAGTCATGGATCGTACCCGTCTGGCCGAGCGCGGCAAGTTCGGCAAGATCACGCCACTGGTGCCGGTGGCTGACGCCGGCGCCCCTCGGGAGGCCCGTCCTGCATGACCCGTCTGATCGTTGCTGCCCTGCTCGGGCTGATGCTGTCCGCCTGTTCGTTGCCGCCTGCACCCGCCCAGGACATCAAGACCGCTTCCGATCAGACTCCGGCCGACAAGCGCGCCAGTATCAGGCTGCGCCTGGCCACGCAGTACCTTGAGGCGCGCCAGTATTCGGTAGCGCTTGACGAGGTCAAGCAGGCCATCAATATCGATCCGACGCTGGTCGACGCTTATCACGTTCGCGCGCTGATCTACATGGGCATGAACGAGACCGCCCTGGCCGAGGACAGTTTCCGCACCGCGCTGAGCATGCGCGACAGCGACCCGGATGTGTTGAACAACTACGGCTGGTTCCTGTGTCAGAGCAACCGCTATGCAGAGGCGAAGACCATGCTGCAGCGCGCGGTGCAGGCACCGTCCATCAATGGCCCCGTCAAGCCGTTGACGAACCTGGGCGCTTGCGAGATGCGCAATGGCGACCTGATTTCGGCGCAGAAGAGTCTCCAGACGGCCTATGGCTACGACCGCAATGATCCGGCGTTGCTGACGAACCTCGCGCAGCTCAGTTTCCAACGCGGGGAGATGCCGCAGGCCAGGGACTACGTTGGCCGCGTCAACAGCAGCCGCTTTGCCAGCGCGCAATCCCTCTGGCTGGGTGCGCGCATCGCCCGCCGACAGGGCGATACCGAAACACAGAACGCACTCACGGCACAACTGCGCAGCCGGTTCCCCGACTCGCGCGAGTTGACCGCATACGAGAGAGGAGCTTGGGATGAGTGAACAAGAGCGCGCCGACAGCCAGGCCGCGACGACGGGTCACGTCGGCGGTGGCGCGACAGACTCCGACCGCGAGGCCGTTGCCCGCGAGATCGGGGCGAAATTGAAAGACGCTCGCGAGGCGCAGCGGCTTTCTTTGGAAGATGTCAGTGCACGACTGAAGGTGGCAGCGTCGAAGCTTGTCGCCATCGAGTCGGGCAATGTATCGAGCCTGCCCGATGTGACGTTCGCCAAGGGTGTGATGCGTGCTTACGCGCGGGCGCTCCAGGTGAATATCGACGGGTTGCTGGGGCGCTATCACGCGCAGGCTCAGGCCACGCCGGTTACCGGGATCACGCAGCGTCATGAAGGCGCACTCAATCAGGCTTTCGACGATCGCAATCGCTTCGGTTCGAAGGGTACTGGCGGTGGTGCCGGTGGGCGCTGGGTCTGGCTGGTTTGCGTGCTGGCCTTGATCGGCGTTGGTGGATATTTCGGCTTTGATCATGCCAAGGCATGGGTCGAAGCCCGCAGCAAGGCCGCGGCCGAGGCGCCCAAACCGGCTGTTGTCGAGGAGCGGGCCCAGGAGCAGAGCAATAACGATGGCACGGTGAGCGCAGCGTTGCCGCCGGTGATGACCGGCAACGACTCGCCAGCACCGTCCGAGACTGCCTCGGCATCAGCTGCGCAGTCCGTGGCAGTCACGCCGGCTCCGACTACCACGTCGGCGGGTTTGCCGATGGTCACGGGTGGAGAGGCGCCCGCTGAGGCGGCAAAAACGCCAGCCGCTACGCCGGCTGCCACGGTTCCCGCTGCGCAGGACGATAGTGCGGGTGCTGTGCGGATCCGTTTCTCGGCCGATAGCTGGTATGAAGTACGAGACCGCACCGGCAAGGTCATTCTCGGCGGTACGGCCAAGGCTGGCGATACCGTGTCGGGTGGTGGTGCGGGCGGGCCCTACAAGGTCATTCTCGGGAATGTGAAGGGCGTTGAGTCGCTGACGCACAATGGTGCCGCAGTGAACTTCCAGGCGTCCAACCGGAATAATGTGGCCCGCCTGACCCTGCAGTAATGCGCTGCGGGTGGCGCGGTCAGCCATGCAAGAAAAGGTGGTAATGCAATGAACCAGAATGCTTTCCAGCCCGTGATCCCGGGCCCGCTGCCGCGTCGCATTTCGCGCCAGGCCAGTGTTGTGTGGGGCGACAACATCGTGACGATCGGCGGCGGCGCGCCAGTGCGCGTGCAGTCGATGACCAACACCGATACGGTGGATGCCATTGGCACCGCAATCCAGATCAAGGAACTGGCACGCGCCGGTTCGGAGATCGTCCGTATCACGGTGAACACGCCGGAAGCCGCCGCGGCCGTGCCGGCGATTCGCGAGCAACTCGACCGTATGGGCGTGAGTGTGCCGCTGGTGGGTGACTTCCACTACAACGGCCATACCCTGCTGCATGACTATCCCGAGTGCGCGCAGGCGCTCTCGAAGTACCGGATCAACCCCGGCAATGTGGGCAAGGGCGCCAAGCGCGACAAGCAGTTCGCCGAGATGATCGAGATGGCGTGCCGCTACAACAAGCCGGTGCGTATCGGCGTGAACTGGGGCAGCCTGGATCAGGATCTGCTGGCACGCATCATGGACGAGAACGCCCAGCGCGCCGAACCGTGGCCCGCGCAAAGCGTGATGGTAGAGGCGCTGATCACGTCGGCGATCGAGTCGGCCCAGAAGGCCGAAGAGATCGGTTTGCCGGCCAATCAGATCATTCTGTCGTGCAAGGTATCGCAGGTGCAGGAACTGGTCGCGGTGTACCGCGAGCTGGCGCGCCGCTGCGACTATGCGCTGCATCTGGGTCTGACTGAAGCCGGCATGGGCAGCAAGGGCATCGTTGCGTCGACGGCTGCGCTGTCGGTGCTGCTGCAGGAAGGTATCGGCGACACGATCCGGATTTCGCTGACGCCGGAACCCGGCGCGCCGCGCGAGAAGGAAGTCTACGTCGGTCAGGAAATCCTGCAGACGATGGGGCTGCGCAACTTCACGCCGATGGTGATCGCGTGCCCGGGTTGCGGCCGCACCACCAGCACGACGTTCCAGGAACTGGCGGCAAGCATCCAGTCGTATCTGCGCGAGCAGATGCCGGTCTGGAAGACGGACTATCCGGGCGTGGAAGAAATGGATGTGGCCGTGATGGGCTGCATCGTCAACGGCCCTGGCGAAAGCAAGCACGCCAACATCGGTATTTCGCTGCCGGGTTCGGGCGAATCGCCTGCGGCGCCGGTGTTCGTGGACGGCGTCAAGGTGAAGACCCTGCGCGGCGAGAACATCGCGCAGGAGTTTCAGGCGATCGTCGACGAGTATGTACGTTCGCACTACGGTCCGGGCGCGAAACAGGCTTCACAAGAAGCGGTGGCCTGATCGATTCGGCGCCATCGCGCAAGGATCGGGCATCACCGTAACAACAAATCAGACATGAGCGAAGACAAGACGAAGGCCGCCAAGGCACTGCAGGGCGTGAAGGGCATGAACGACATGCTGCCCACTGACGCCCCGCTGTGGGATATGTTCGAAAGCGCGGCGCGCAGCATGTTGCGCGCCTATGGCTACCAGCAGATCCGCACGCCGATCGTCGAGCATACCCAGCTGTTCGTGCGCGGTATCGGCGAGGTCACAGACATCGTCGAGAAGGAGATGTACTCCTTCACCGATTCCCTGAACGGCGAGAATCTGACGCTGCGTCCGGAAGGCACCGCCGCGGCCGTGCGCTCGACGATCGAGCATAACCTGCTGTATGACGGTCCCAAACGTCTCTGGTACATCGGTCCGATGTTCCGTCACGAGCGTCCGCAGCGCGGCCGCTATCGTCAGTTCCACCAGCTCGGCGCGGAAGCGCTCGGCTTTGCCGGCCCGGACGTCGACGCGGAAATCATCCTGATGTGCCAGCGCCTGTGGGACGACCTCGGGCTGACCAACGTGCGTCTGGAACTGAACTCGCTGGGCCAGGCACACGAGCGCGCCGCGCATCGCGAGCAGCTCATCAAGTACCTGGAAGGCTTCCAGGACATCCTCGATGAGGACAGCAAGCGTCGTCTGTACACGAACCCGTTGCGCGTGCTGGACACGAAGAATCCGGCGCTGCAGGAGATGGCCGCCAATGCGCCGAAGCTGATCGATTTCCTCGGGGAAGAGTCGCTCGCGCACTTCGAGGGCGTCAAGAGGATCCTGCTTGCCAACAATATTCCGTTCAAGATCAACCCGCGTCTGGTGCGCGGCCTGGACTACTACAACCTGACCGTGTTCGAGTGGATCACGGACAAGCTGGGTGCCCAGGGCACGATCGCCGGCGGTGGCCGTTATGACCCGCTGATCCAGCAGATGGGCGGCAAGCCTGCGCCGGCATGCGGCTGGGCAATGGGCATCGAGCGGATCATCGAACTGATCCGCGAAGAAAACCTGGTGCCGGATGTGCAGGGCTGTGACGTCTACATGGTCCACCAGGGTGAATTGGCGAACCAGCAGGCAATGATCGCCGCCGAACGCCTGCGTGACGCCGGGCTGGACGTGGTCCTCCATGCTACGCCGGACGGCAAGAGCGGGAGCTTCAAGTCGCAGATGAAGCGTGCCGATGCAAGTGGCGCATCCTTTGCAGTTATCATTGGCGACGACGAAATCGCCGCGGGCACGGTGCAGGTCAAGCAACTGCGCGGCGGCAATGCGGCCGAAGGTGGCCAGCAAACCACTGTGCCGGCCGAGCAGGTTGTCGAATTCATCATCGACGCGATGGTCGATGAGATCGAAGGCGACGACGAGCAATAATCTGCCGTTCCCTATCGCAGCACCCGGTCGTTGTCCCTGACGGCGGCCGGTTATATTCAACCTAAGCAGGTAACTGCCTCGACATGGCTTACGATCTAGAAGAACAGGAACAGCTTGAGAGTCTCAAGGCCTGGTGGAAACAGTATGGCAACGCTGTCACCTGGGCGTTGATTGTCATCTTGCTCGGGTTGGCTGCCTGGAGTGGTTGGGGTTACTGGCAGCGTGTCCAGGCGCGCGATGCGTCGATGCTGTATGAGCAGGTCACCAAGGCTGCGGAAAGCCGCGACGCCGACCGCGTGAAGCGCGCCGCTACCGACCTCGAAGAGAAGTTTGGTCGTACCGCCTATGGCCCGATGAGCGCGTTGGTTGCGGCCAAGGTGCTGTACGAAGCCGGTGATCTGGCTGGCGCCAAGACCCAGCTCCAGTGGGCGATTGACCATGGTGGTGACGACTACGCGCCGCTGGCCCGTGTGCGCATGGCTGGCGTGCTGCTGGACGAGAAGGCCTATGACCAGGGTCTGGCGCTGCTGAAGGACGAGCCGGCCGCGCCTTACGCTGCGCTGTTCGCAGACCGTCGTGGCGACCTGCTGGCTGCCCAGGACAAGCGCGAGGAAGCGCGTACCGCCTATCGCAGCGCGCTCGACAAGCTCGGCAGCGGTGAGGCGGCCATGCGCCAGATCATCCAGTTCAAACTCGATGCGCTGGGCGCGGCCTGAGCGGCCCCAGTTCCTCACTAAGGATTGCACCGTATGACGTCATTGCTTCGCGTAGCCGCCACCCGCACGATCGTTGCCGGCACCTGCCTCGGCCTGCTGGCAGGCTGCTCGCTGTTCAGCAAGGAAAACAAGCATCCGCCCACGGAGCTGAAGCCGATTGCAGCGACGCTGTCGGTCAAGCAGGCCTGGAAGGCCGACGTGGGCAAGGGTGGCCCGTACGTGATGTCGCCGGTGGCATCGGGTAATACGGTTTATGTGTCGTCGAACGGCGGCACCGTGCTGGCGCTCGATGGCGCAACCGGTCAGACGCGCTGGAAGGCGAAGACCGATCTGGACTTGACGTCCGGCCCTGGCACCGACGGTACGGTAACGGCTGTGGCGGGTGAAAAGGGCGCGATCTACGCGTTCGACGCCAGCGGCAAGCAGATCTGGAAGAAGCAAGTCAACGGCGAGGTGCTGTCGGCTCCGCTGGTTGGCAACGGTCTGGTGGTCGTTCGTACCACCGATACGCGCCTGATTGGCATGGATGCCACGACGGGCGAGCGGCGCTGGATCTATCAGCGCACGCAGACCCCGCTGAACCTGCGTGCCGCCATGGGCATGGTGTTCGCCGGCGACGGCATCGTCACCGGCTTCCCGGGCGGCAAGCTCGGCGTGCTTGCCCCGGCCAATGGCGCGCTACGGTGGGAAAGCACCGTGTCGTACCCGAAGGGCGTCTCGGAGATCGAGCGTCTGAACGATGTGACCGGCATGCCGGCCGTTAATGGTCGCCAGGTGTGCGCGACGACGTTCCAGGGGCGCGTGTCGTGCCTGGAACTGACCAACGGCCAGCCGCAATGGGGCAAGGATTTCTCGTCGCCGAGCGGGCTGGCACAGGATGATACCTCGCTGTATGCCAGCGACGAGACGTCGGCGGTGTACGCGTTCGATCGCCAGAACGGTAATGAACGCTGGAAGAACACTGAGCTGCGGTATCGTAGTCTCGGCGCGCCCGTGGCCGTGGGCCGCTCGGTGGTGGTGGGCGACTTCGAGGGCTTCGTTCACTTCCTGTCGCGCGAAGACGGCAAGATCCTGGCCCGTATGAAGACCGACGGCAGCGCGGTTACCGCAGCGCCGGTCATGGCCGGTCAGACCCTGGTGGTCCAGACCCGCGATGGCGATATTTACGGCTTCGTGCCGGACTGATCGCCAGCGCACGTAACGCACCCAAGGCCGCCCGTGCCCCTGTCGCGCGGGCGGCGCCAATCCGGTAGCATGATCCCTGGTCGTGCCAACAACTGCGGAATCGGGCCCAAGGCTCCGGTTCCGCCGACAGGAAAAGCGGCCAGACGTGCATAGGCACGGTGGTTGTCGGATCAACATGACTCCGGAATAGCTGGGGGACGGCGAAAGCCTCCCCCTGTTTCCGTTTATTGAATGAAACCAGTTATCGCACTCGTCGGCCGGCCCAATGTAGGGAAGTCGACGCTATTCAATCGCATGACCCGCTCGCGCGACGCGCTCGTCGCCGATTTGCCGGGCCTGACACGGGACCGCCATTACGGCGAGGGCCGTATCGGCGATCGCCCCTTCATCGTGATCGATACCGGGGGGTTCGAGCCGGTGGCCAAGGAAGGCATCGTGGCCGAAATGGCCAAGCAGACGCGCCAGGCCGTGGTGGAAGCGGATGTCGTCATCTTCCTTGTCGATGGTCGCCTGGGGCTGGCGCCGCAGGACCGTGTCATCGCGGATTACCTCCGCAAGACAGGTCGTCGCGTGATGCTGGCGATCAACAAGGCCGAGGGCATGAAGTACACCTCGGTGGCCGCGGATTTCTATGAACTCGGCATGGGTGACCCGTACGCGATCTCGTCGACGCATGGCGACGGCGTGCACGAACTGGTCGATGAAGCCCTTGACCTGGCCGTTCAGGAGCGTCCGGAGTTGGCCGATCAGGAAGATGCCGGTCAGCACGGTGTCAAGATCGCCATCGTTGGCCGCCCGAATGTCGGCAAGTCCACGCTCGTGAACACCCTGATCGGCGAAGAGCGCGTGATTGCCTTCGATATGCCGGGTACCACGCGCGACGCGATCTATGTGGAGTTCGAGCGCGGCGGCAAGCCATACACGCTGATTGACACGGCTGGCCTGCGCAAGCGCGGCAAGGTGTTCGAAGCGATCGAGAAGTTCTCGGTGGTCAAGACGCTGCAGTCGATCGCGGACGCCAACGTGGTGGTGCTGCTGCTGGATGCCCAGCAGGATATTTCCGAGCAAGACGCGCATATCGCCGGCTTCATTGTGGAGTCGGGCAGGGCGTTGGTGGTGGGCGTGAACAAGTGGGATGGCCTAGACGGCCATCAGCGCGATCGGGTCAAGCACGACCTCGAGCGCAAGCTGCAGTTCCTGAGCTTCGCGAACCTCCACTTCGTATCCGCCCGCGAGCGCACCGGCATTGGCGCGCTGCTGCGCTCGGTGGACGACGCATACGCCGCCGCGATGATCAAGCTTCCGACACCGCAGATCACGCGGGTGCTCCAGGAAGCGGTGGAGTTCCAGCAGCCGAAGCGCGTGGGTGTGTCCCGTCCGAAACTGCGCTACGCGCACCAGGGTGGTTCAAATCCGCCGATCATCGTTGTGCACGGGAATGCGCTGTCCGGCGTGACCGACGCGTACCGGCGCTACCTCGAGAACCGCTTCCGCACGGCGTTCAAACTCAAGGGAACACCGCTTCGGATCGAATTTCGTACGAACAAAAACCCGTACGCCGACTCGAAGGATTGACCAGGAAAAGGGACAGGTTTTGCCGCCAAGTTTCGTTTGCGTTCGTTTGGAACTGCGGCTAAATTCACGGTAGCGGGGAAACCCTGCTCGTAGATGCCAGCCTGGTACCGTTTTTGATCTTTTTTTGGCGCATCTTGCGCCAACTGGCTTGAACCGGGGATTTTCGTCCCCATGATCCATCACTAAATCTATAAATTTGGAGTGTGCCATGAGCAACAAAGGGCAATTGCTACAAGACCCGTTCCTGAATGCGCTGCGCAAAGAGCACGTGCCAGTTTCCATCTACCTCGTCAATGGCATCAAGCTGCAAGGCAATATCGAGTCGTTCGACCAGTACGTCGTCCTGCTGCGTAACACTGTGACGCAGATGGTTTACAAGCATGCGATTTCCACCGTCGTGCCGGCGCGCGCCGTCAATTTCCGTGTGGATGATTCTCCCGAGAGCTGATTTTTCCTCTCCCATGGGCGGCCGCATCTCCGTGCGGCCGTCGCATCGCGTGCCTCGGCTCATCAGCCGTCTTTTCCGCCCGGAACGGGCGAACCCATCCGCCGCTTCCCGCTTGCAACCTGAACCTGTCCCGAGCCTCACGGCGTCCGGGGGCTGCAGGCTGCGCCAGCGCGGCCAGATTTTGTCTTAACCACGATTCCTTCGGCGCACTGCGTCCACCCGCTTGCAACCCAGAGCTACCTCCCAAACCGAACCGACCCGCGCCATCCTGGTTGGCGTCGACTTCGGCAAGCATGACTTCCAGGAAAGCCTTTCCGAACTGGCGCTGTTGACGACCACGGCCGGCTCGGTGCCTGTGCACACGCTGACCGGCAAGCGTTCGCGCCCCGATCCGGCGCTCTTCATCGGTTCCGGCAAGGCCGAGGAACTGCGACAGGCCGCTGACGCGCTGGATGCCGATGTGGTGGTGTTCAACCACGCCTTGAGTCCTGCCCAGCAGCGTAACCTGGAGCGATTCCTGGGGCGCCATGTGATCGACCGAACCGGTCTGATCCTGGATATCTTTGGTCAGCGCGCACAGAGCCACGTCGGCAAGGTGCAGGTGGAACTGGCGCAGGTGCAGTACCAGGCGTCGCGCCTGGTTCGCGCGTGGAGCCACCTGGAGCGGCAGAAGGGTGGTATCGGGATGCGCGGCGGCCCTGGCGAGCGACAGCTCGAACTGGACCGGCGGATGCTCGATGATCGCGCCAAACGGCTCAAGTCCGATCTGGCGCGCCTGCAGCGCCAGCACCATACCCAGCGCCGCGCCCGCGCCCGTAATGACACGCTCAGTATCTCGCTGGTCGGATATACGAACGCCGGCAAGTCGACGCTGTTCAATGCGCTGACCAAGGCGCGGGCCTATGCGGCCGATCAGCTTTTTGCCACGCTCGATACGACCTCGCGCCGCCTGTTTCTCGACGGATTCGGCAATGTGGTGCTGTCCGACACCGTCGGGTTCATCCGGGATCTGCCGACACAACTCGTGGCGGCGTTCCGCGCCACGCTCGACGAGACCGTGCATGCCGACCTGCTCCTGCATGTGGTCGACGCATCGAGTCCGGTGCGCCACGAGCAGATTGAACAGGTCAATCGTGTACTCGCCGAGATCGACGCCTCGGACATTCCGCAGATCGTGGTCATGAACAAGATCGATGCGGCACCTGAGTTGCTCGAACTCGGCCCCCGTATCGAGCGCGACGAAGACGGTGTTCCAACGAAGGTGTTCGTCTCCGCCCGGGATGGCCTGGGGCTGGACGGTCTCCGCGAGGCCATCGTCGAGATGGCCCAGTGGCTGTCGTCGCGGCCGGAGGCCCCGGCCCCTTATGATCCAAGGCTGGAAGGGCTGCAGCCCGCCCAGGATGGGGAGCCGTGGGACGTCGATGACGAACCAGATACCCACCAGCAAGGTGCCAATTGATCGTTTTTGAACGAGAATCCCCGCCCAATTGGGGATTCTGGGCAAAAGTGATCAAGATGGCTGCTAGAATCCCTCTGATCCAAACTTCCCGGACCCGTGCTCTTCATGCCCCTGTTCCCTCGGAATCCTGACCCGCACATCGTGCCAGGCAGCCGCGCCCTGCGGTTTGCGCGCTGGCCGCGCCTGCGCGCCATCTTCTCGCTGAACGACCCCCGCTGGGGCCGCAACGGACAGGACGATGAAGACAAGGACAATAGCCGCCAGCAAAACCAGCGCCCGCAGGACGGCCCGCCCGATCTCGACGAGCTTTGGCGCGACTTCAATCGCCGCCTGAACGGCCTGCTGGGCCGCAAGGACAACGGTGGTGGTGGCCAGGGCTTCGGCAGCGGCCCGCGTCCATCGGGCAAGGGCTCGAATGTCGGTATCGGTGTGATCATCGCCGCCGTGATCGGCATCTGGCTGGCCAGCGGTTTCTTCATGGTGCAGGAAGGGCAGACCGCCGTGATCCTGCAGTTCGGCAAGTTCAAGTACTCCACCGGTCCCGGCATCAACTGGCGTATGCCATGGCCGATCCAGTCGGCCGAAGTGGTAAACCTGTCGGCCGTGCGTTCGGTGGAGGTCGGTCGTGCCACGTCGATCAAGGACAGCAACCTGAAGGACTCGTCGATGCTGACGCAGGACGAGAACATCATCGACGTCCGGTTCACGGTGCAATACGACATTCAGGACGCTAGCGAATTCCTGTTCTTCAACAAGACCGACCGCGGTGGTGACGAAGAACTCGTGACGCAGGCCGCGGAGACGTCGGTGCGTGAGATCGTCGGCCGCAACAAGATGGATGCGGTGCTCTACGAGAATCGCGAGCAGATTGCCCAATCGCTGGCCAAGTCGATTCAGTCGATCCTCACGGCCTACAAGACCGGTATCCGCGTGATTTCCGTCAACGTTCAGAGCGTGCAGCCGCCCGAACAGGTGCAGGCCGCATTCGACGACGTCAACAAGGCGAGCCAGGATCGCGAGCGCGCGATCAGCGAAGGTCAGGCCTATGCGAACGACATCATTCCGCGCGCCAAGGGCGCGGCGGCTCGCCTGAAGGAAGAATCGGAGGCCTATCGTTCCCGTGTGGTGGCGCAGGCCGAAGGTGACGCGGCGCGCTTCCGCTCCGTGCAGTCCGAGTATGCCAAGGCACCGCAGGTCACGCGTGACCGTATTTATCTGGAGACCATGCAGCAGATCTACGCCAATTCGAACAAGATTCTTGTCGATGCCAAGTCGGGCAACAACCTGCTGTATCTGCCGCTGGACAAGCTGATGACGCAGGTGCCGGGCTCGTCCGCCGCGCCGTCCTCGGCAGCGGCGGGCACGAATGCGCCGGCGGTACCGGATGCGACCACGCCGGATATCCGGTCACGTGAGTCGATGCGCAATCGCGACCGCGACATTCGCTAAGGAGACCCGTCATGAATCGACTGATTTCCTTTGTCATTGGCCTGATTGTTCTGCTGGCCGTCGCTTCGTCGATGCTGTTCGTGGTCGACCAGCGCCAGTACGCCGTCGTCTTCGCTTTCGGCGAAATCAAGCAGGTCGTGCGTGAGCCCGGTCTGCATTTCAAGCTGCCGCCACCGTTGCAGAACGTAGTGTTCATGGATCGTCGTCTGCAGACGATCGATGTTGCAGCCAGCGAGCGTTTCCTGACCGCCGAGAAGAAGTCGATGGTGGTGGACTGGTTTGTGAAGTGGCGCATCACCGATCCGCGCAAATTCTTCGTGGCGTTTGGTGGCAACCTGCGCGGCGCGCAGGACCGCATGACGCAGCGTATCGACGCCGTGGCGCGTGAAGAGTTCGGCAAGCGCACCGTGGCGGATGTGGTGGCGGGCCAGCGCGAGCAGGTCATGCAGAACATCCGGGGCGGCATGGCGGAGTACGCGCAGTCGGTGGGTGTCGAGATCATCGATGTGCGCCTGAAGCGTGTGGATCTGCTGCCGGCCATCAGCGAGTCGGTCTATCGACGCATGGAGGCCGAGCGCAAGCGCGTGGCCAACGAACTGCGTTCGACTGGCGCTGCGGAAGGTGAGAAAATCCGGGCCGATGCTGATCGCCAGCGTGAGGTGGTGTTGGCCGAGGCTTATCGTGATGCGCAGGTGGTCAAGGGTGAGGGCGATGCCAAGGCTTCGCAGATCTATGCCGATGCCTTCGGCAAGGATCCGAGCTTCGCCCAGTTCTGGCGCAGCATGGAGGCCTACCGCAACACGTTCCGCGACAAGGGCAACGTGATGGTGCTGGAGCCCAATTCGGACTTCTTCCGCTATATGCGTTCGCCGGGTGGCAACACCGCGCCGGCTCCGTCTGGCGGCAAGAAGTAGCGTGGATGGCGCACCAGGCGCCTGATCGCGTGATTCGACAGAACCCCGGGTCTTCCGGGGTTTTGTCCGGCTGGAGGGCATGAACCTTTCCCGCCTGTGTTTTTGATAGAAGAGATTCCCCATGTCCAACCGCTGGCTCCTGCCCGAAAACATTGCCGATGTCCTGCCGTCGGAAGCGCGCAAGATTGAAGAACTGCGTCGCCGAATGCTGGACCTGTTCCGCACCTATGGCTATGAGTTGGTCATGCCACCGATGCTCGAGTACCTGGAGTCGTTGCTGACCGGTACCGGGCACGACCTGGATCTGCGCACGCTGAAGCTGGTGGACCAGCTTTCGGGCCGCACGCTGGGCCTTCGCGCGGACATCACGCCGCAAGTGGCTCGCATTGATGCGCACTTGTTGAACCGCCCGGGCGTGACGCGCCTGTGCTATGCGGGCAATGTGCTTCACGCGCGCCCGGCGGGTTTCAATGCGACGCGCGAGCCGATTCAGATCGGCGCCGAGATCTACGGCCACGCCGGGTTGGAAGCCGACGTCGAGATCCAGGAACTGATGCTGGCTGCGTTGCAGGTGGCTGGTCTGTCGGATATTCGTCTGGACCTGTGCCACGCCGGTATTCTCGAGGCGCTGCTCGCGGCGTTGCCGTCGATTCGCCAGATCGAAGAGGCGATGTTTGCGGCGCTCGAAACCAAGGATGTGCCGGCCCTGCGCGAATTGACCCAAGGCCTGCCCGACACCGAGCGGAACGCGCTGCTGGCGCTGCCGACGCTGTACGGCGGTGTCGAAGTCATTGAGCGCGCCCGCGTCACGCTGCCTGCCAGCCCGGCCATTGGCCGTGCGCTGGACGAGCTTGCTGCGCTTGCCGCGCAGGTGAGCAATGCGAGTGTGAACATCGATCTGTCCGATTTGCGCGGTTACCACTATCACAGTGGCGTGATGTTCACGGCCTATGTTTCTGGTTTGCCGAACTATGTGGCGCGTGGCGGCCGCTATGACAAGGTGGGCGAGGCCTTTGGTCGCGCTCGTCCGGCCACGGGCTTTTCGCTGGATCTGCGCGAAGTGGCGGCGTTGTCGCCTGTCGAGGTGCGCGCCCAGGCGATCTTCGCGCCGTGGGATGCCGATCCGGCGCTGCGTTCCGCCATTACCGCGCTGCGTGCAAATGGGGAGATCGTGATCCAGTCGTTGCCGGGCCACACGCATGAACTCGACGAGTTCAATTGCGACCGGCAACTGCAGCGCCAGGGCGCAAACTGGGTGGTGGTGCCTCGCTGAAATTCCTGGCCGGACGTGCGAGCCGGCCGTTTTTGGTGCTCTCAGATGACGTTTGATGCCCGTGGTGGGCTGTAATCGCCCGCATTGGACAACAATCGTCTGTCATACGCGTGCCCGAAAACCGGGAACCGTAGAACAACGAGAGTAGAATACGTTTTTAACCTTCTGACCAATTCAACATGTCCGCATCCGCAGTAGGCCAGGGACGCAATGTCGTCGTGATCGGAACCCAATGGGGTGACGAAGGCAAAGGGAAAATCGTCGATTGGCTTACCGATCATGCTAAAGGTGTGGTGCGGTTCCAGGGCGGCCACAACGCTGGCCATACGCTCATCATCGGCGGCAAGAAGACCATTCTGCGACTGATCCCCTCGGGGATCATGCGCGAAAGCACCATCTGCTATATCGGCAACGGTGTGGTGCTGTCGCCTGAGGCGCTGTTCCGCGAAATCGAAGAGCTCGAGTCTGCCGGCCTGCAGGTGCAGAATCGCCTGCGTATTTCCGAAGCCGCGACGCTGATCCTGCCGTACCACGTGGCCATCGACAAGGCACGTGAAGCCCGCCGCGGCGCCGCCAAGATCGGCACGACGGGACGCGGCATCGGCCCGGCATACGAAGACAAGGTGGCTCGCCGCGCGCTGCGTGTGCAGGACCTGTTCGATCCGAAGCACTTCGCTGAACGTCTGCGCGAAAACGTCGAATTCCACAACTTCATGCTGACCCAGTACCTCGGCGCCGAAGCCGTCGACTATCAGCAGATCCTGGACGAATCGCTGGCATTTGCGCCGCGTCTGAAGCCGATGGTGGCGGATGTGTCGGCCGAGTTGTATGCCGTGAATGCGGCAGGCAACAACCTGATGTTCGAAGGCGCGCAAGGCACGCTGCTCGACGTGGATCACGGCACCTATCCGTTCGTCACCTCGAGCAACTGCGTGGCCGGCGCTGCTGCGGCTGGCGCGGGCGTGGGCCCGGGTCGTCTGAACTACATCCTTGGCATCACCAAGGCGTACTGCACGCGCGTTGGCGCTGGCCCATTCCCGAGCGAACTGTACGACAACGACAACCCTGCCCGTCAGGATGCCGTGGGCGTGCGCCTGGCTAACGTCGGCAAGGAATTCGGTTCCGTGACCGGCCGTCCGCGCCGTACCGGCTGGCTCGATGCCGCTGCGTTGAAGCGCTCGGTACAGATCAACGGTGTGTCCGGTCTGTGCATGACCAAGCTGGACGTGCTCGATGGTCTGGAAACGATCAAGCTGTGCGTGGGCTACGAGCTCGACGGCAAGCGCGTCGATATCCTGCCGCGTGGCTCGGATGCCGTGGCCGCTTGCGTGCCGGTGTATGAAGAGTTTCCGGGCTGGAACGAATCGACCTTTGGCGTGAAGACCTGGGATGCGCTGCCCGAAGCGGCGCGCGTTTACCTGAAGCGAATCGAGGAAGTGGTCGGCATTCCGATCGACATGGTGTCGACCGGTCCGGACCGCGACGAGACGATTCTGCTGCGTCATCCGTACCAGGTCGCCTGACCCGCCTGCATTACCCCGTGAGCATGATCGTGGCGCCACGAGCGCCACGGCCTCACAGATAGTCCTCGGCCCGCGATATGCGGGCCGATGCTTTATCCATTGGCCATCGATACAAGAAAAGACGCCATGAACCTGCCAATCAATGATGACGAGAACCTGTGGGTCTCGTGGGACGAATATCATCGCCTGATCGCGCGTCTGGCGCTGAACGTGCACGAGTCGGGCTGGAAGTTCGACCAGATCCTGTGTCTGGCGCGCGGCGGCCTGCGCGTGGGCGACCAGATGTCGCGCATCTTCGATGTGCCGCTGGCGATCCTGGCCACGAGCTCGTACCGCGAGGCGGCGGGCACGCAGCAGGGCGAACTCGATATCGCACAGTACATCACGATGACGCGTGGCAATCTGTCCGGCAGGATCCTGCTGGTCGACGACCTCGTCGACTCGGGTGTCACGCTGGAACGCGTGGGACGCCACCTGAAGGAGCGCTATCCCGAGGTGACGGATGTGCGTTCGGCCGTGCTCTGGTACAAGGCTTGTTCCAAGGTGACGCCCGATTACCACGTGACGTTCCTGCCTTCGAATCCCTGGATTCACCAGCCGTTCGAAGAGTACGACACGCTGCGTCCGCATAACCTTGCTGCCTGGCTCAAGCGCGGCAAGCGCGCCAGCCTGCAGGAAGACGATTCGGCGGCCTGAAGGCCGCCGTCCCTCCTCCCGCAAGTGCGGGAGGGCAGGGCTCGGAGAGCATTGGGGTTCGCGCGGTCGACCCGTGCCCCCAACCCGTCTCTCATGAATGGGAGACGGGTGATTGTCGCGGGTGAATTCAATACCCAACCGTGAATCGCTCCCGCACATGCTTTGGCTGCTCGATCTCATCGAGCATCGCGATGGCATAGTCCTCCATCGAAATCCAGCTTTTGCCGTCAGCGGCGACAAGCAGATCTTCCTTGCCGAGGCGGAACTTGCCCGTGCGCTCGCCGGGCGTGAACAGTGCCGACGGTGACAGGAACGTCCAGTCGAGCTGAGATTCGCCGCGCAGGGCGTTCAGGAAATCACGGCCTGCGGATGCCTCTGCCTTGTACAGGTCCGGAAACTCCGGCGTATCGATGAGTTGCACGCCTGGCGCCACGTAGAGGCTGCCCGCACCGCCCACTACCAGCAGGCGCTTGATACCAGCCGTCTTGGCCGCATCTGTGATCTGTGCCGCCGTGGCTTGCAGAAACCGGACGGTGCTGATGACGACGTCGTTGCCACGCACGGCATCAGCCAGTGCCTTGGCGTCGGCGACATCGGCGTCGCGGGTGGTGACGCCGTCACGTGATGGCAGTTTCGACGCCTGGCGGGCGATTGCGGTGACGGCATGGCCGCGGCGGAGTGCTTCGTCGGTCAGACGCGTACCTACGTTGCCGGTAGCGCCGATGATGGCGATCTTCATGGTCGTATCCTCTCGGAAGTGGTTGATATGAAACCAATGTGGTTACATATCCGGGCAAAAAAATCAGCGCTTGCGGCGCCGGGCGGCATGTTCGACTTCGCCGAGCATGCTGGCAATCGTGATTTCCGAGAGCGTGGCATCCATAGCGGCTTGCGCCCGATCGGCAACCACCTGCAGAGCGCCGGTGATCTCGCGACCTACCAGGCAAGCTGGATTCGGCGCGCTTTGGTGCAGCGTGATCAGCGCGGTGGTCTCCGTGGCGTGAAACACCTCGAGCAATGTGATCTGGCTGGCGGGTCGCGCAAGCATCGCGCCGCCGGTGCTGCCCATTGTCGTGGTGACGAAGCCCGCCTCGGTGAGCGCGCCGATCATGCGCCGGATGAGTGCGGGGTTGGTTCCCACACTGCCGGCGATCATCGACGACGGCACCGGACCCTCAGCCTGCGCGAGCAGGGTGAGGATGTGAACGGCGACGGCAAACCGGCTACTGGTGCTCATACGGAAATTTCAATGTGAAACTATGGTAGTTACATATCGCCGGCGCGTCAAGCGACGAGTTGGCGTGGCAATACCGCGTGTTTTTCGTGATGGATGCTACGAGAGTGGCGAGATAATGCCGGAATCGGCACTGAAGCTGATACACTCATCCACGGCTTTGCGCCATAGAGAGAGTGAACAAAAGAGAGGAACGAGATTTGAAGGATTCGGCGATGCAAAAACAAAAAACCCGCAACGTGTGTTGCGGGTTTCTCGCCAAATCTTGGTGCCCAGGAGAGGACTCGAACCTCCACAGTGTTGCCACCGCTAGGACCTGAACCTAGTGCGTCTACCAATTCCGCCACCTGGGCAGGTGTCGAAACAACCGAAGCGGCCATTATAGCGACCGTAAAACGTTTGTCAAACAGTTTCGAGAAAAATTGAATCAGAACAACTATCCGATCCCCAGCCGGGAAGAAATCCTTGGCGTACTGAGAACTTCGGGGTCGCCCCTGTCGGCCGGCGATATCGCCAAGGCCCTGGCCGTCACGCGCAAGGAGCATGACGGCTTTCAGAAACGGCTCGCCGCGATGGAACGCGACGGCCAGATCGAACTCAATCGCAAGGGCCGCTATGAGCTGGCCCATCAACCCAATTTCGTGCTTGGCCGCGTACAGGGCCATCGCGACGGCTTCGGCTTCCTGATTCGCGACGACGGCGAGGACGATATCTTCCTGCCCGAGCGCGAGCTGCAGAAGGCGATGCACAACGATCGCGCGCAGGTGCGCGTGGTTGGCTATGACCGCCGCGGCCGTCCGGAAGGGCAGATCGTCGAGATCGTGGAGCGTGCCAATCGCTTCGTGATCGGCCGACTGCTGTCTGAGAATGGCGTGCTCGTGGTGGCGCCGGAAGACAAGCGCATTGGCCAGGACATCCTGATTCCGCCCAAGGCCCAAGGTAAGGCGCGCGTGGGGCAGGTGGTCAGCGTCGAGCTGATGGAATGGCCCGATCGCTACGTGCAGCCGGTGGGCCGCGTGGTCGAGGTGATTGGCGATATCGACGATCCCGGCATGGAGATCGAGA
This sequence comes from Cupriavidus sp. HY129, assembly GCF_059492215.1. Lineage (NCBI taxonomy): Bacteria > Pseudomonadati > Pseudomonadota > Betaproteobacteria > Burkholderiales > Burkholderiaceae > Cupriavidus > Cupriavidus sp. HY129. Next base: position 2,119,037 of record NZ_CP083254.1, on the reverse strand, counting down.
TTGCCGTGCGCAAGTACGGTGTGCCGCATCAGTTCTCGCCCGCTGCCGTAAAGGAAGCCCAGGGGTTGCCCGATGAGGTGCTTCAGGCCGACCTCGACCATCGCATTGACCTGCGCGACATTCCGCTGGTTACTATCGATGGCGAGGATGCGCGCGACTTCGACGATGCCGTCTATTGCGAGCAGGTGAAGATCGGTCGTGCAAAGGGCTGGCGTCTGATCGTGGCGATCGCCGATGTGTCGCACTACGTGCGGCCGGGCACGCCGCTCGATGCCGATGCGCTGGATCGCGCCACGTCGGTTTACTTCCCGCGCCGCGTGATTCCGATGCTGCCGGAGAAGCTGTCAAATGGCCTCTGTTCGCTGAACCCGAACGTCGACCGTCTGTGCATGGTCTGCGACGCGGTGATCACGGCCAAGGGCGAACTCAAGGGCTACCAGTTCTATCCGGCGGTGATGCACTCCGCTGCGCGCCTGACTTACAACGAGGTCTGGTCGGTTCTGTCGAACACCAAGGGGCCTGAGGCCCACAAGCGCGCGGAACTGGTGCCACACCTGCAGAACCTGTATGAGCTGTTCCAGGTCCTGCTCAAGGCTCGCCGTGCCCGTGGCGCGATCGACTTCGACACCACCGAGACCTATATCGTCTGCAACGCGCAGGGCAAGATCGAGCAGATCTTGCCGCGCACGCGCAACGACGCGCACCGTCTGATCGAAGAGTGCATGTTGACGGCCAACGTCTGCGCGGCCGACTTCCTCGAGCGCTTCAAGCATCCGGCGCTGTACCGGATCCACGCGGGTCCGAGCGAAGAGAAGCTCAAGAATCTGCGCGAGTTCCTGAAAACCGCCGGGCTGTCGCTTGGCGGTGGCGACAAGCCGCAGGCCTCGGACTATGCCGAGGTCATGGACAAGATCAAGTCGCGTCCCGATGCGCCGATGTTGCAGACGATGCTGCTGCGTTCGATGCAGCAGGCGGTCTACAGCCCGGACAATATCGGCCACTTCGGCTTGGCCTACGAGGCGTACGCGCACTTCACCAGCCCGATCCGCCGCTATCCGGACTTGCTCGTGCATCGATCGATCAAGGCGATCCTCGCACATACGAAGTATCGGCCGGCCTTTATCCAGGGGACGGAGCTCAATACGCAGATCTCGCCGAAAGCGCGCCGGATGCAGGCCGCCGATGCCGAGAAGCGTGCCGAGAACGTTGCCGCGCGCGCGAAGCGCGACGAGGGCGTCTGGGACGAACTGGGGTTGCACTGCTCGGCCAACGAGCGTCGTGCCGACGAGGCATCGCGCGACGTGGAGGCCTGGCTCAAGTGCTACTTCATGCGCGACAAGCTGGGTAGCGATTTCGCTGGCACGATCAGCGCGGTGACGTCGTTCGGCATCTTCGTGCAGCTCGACGAGCTGTATGTGGAAGGCCTCGTGCACGTGACGGAACTGGGCAGCGACTATTTCCAGTACGACGAGGCGCGCAACGAACTGCGTGGCGAGCGGACTGGCATCCGCTACCGGCTCACCGATCGCGTGCGCGTGCAGGTGTCGCGCGTCGATCTCGATGCCCGCAAGATTGACTTCCGTCTGGTGCAGGAGCCGTCGGCCAAGACGCTGCGCGCCCGGGCCGGCGTGCCCGAGCAACCGCGGGTGCCGGCTGCCCATGCGGTGCCGGCGCGCAAGAAGGGACGTCAGCTTGCCGCGCTGCTCGGTGGCACTTCGAAGCCGGAAGAGTCGTTCGACGAAACGCTGGACCGTGTGATCGAAGAGCAACCGGTGTTCGAGGCGGTCATCACGCCGCTCAAGCCGCGCGACGCCCATGTCGGGCATACGTCGCATGGCCGTGGGTCGGCGAAGAAGGCGCAGTCAGGCAAGCCCGCGAAGCGAGCGGCCAAGCCAAAGCCGACGCATTTGAAGACCGAACGGCAGCCGACGACCAAGCGCGCGCCCAAGCCCGCTGGCAAGAGCACGCGGCCAGCCCGCAAGCGCTAATCTGGCGCGTTTGAAGTTGGCCATGGCGGGTACAATGCGCGCCATGGCCAAACACAAACTCCTGATCGGCTTTCACGCCGTCAACGCACGCCTGCGCCAGAACGCGCAGAGCGTGTCCGATATCTACATCGAAGCGAATCGCCGTGACCGGCGCATGCAGGACTTTATCCGCCTGGCGGAGAGTCTTGGCGTGACGCTGCATCCGGTCGATGCCGAGCGCCTGCGCGGCATGGCCGGCACTGATCGCCACCAGGGCGTAGTGGCGCGGGCCGAAGATGTTTCGCTTGCGCTCAACCTCGACGAACTCCTGGATGGCATCGAAGGCACGCCGCTGTTGCTCGTGCTCGATGGTGTCACCGATCCGCACAACCTCGGCGCATGCCTGCGCGTGGCCGATGGCGCTGGCGCGCACGCGGTGATCGCGCCGAAGGACCGTAGCGTCGGTCTGAATGCCACGGTAGCGAAGGTTGCCAGCGGCGCGGCCGAAACCGTGCCGTACATCACGGTGACGAACCTTGCGCGCACGCTGCGCGAACTGCAGGAGCGTGGCATCTGGGTGATCGGTACGGCTGACGGCACCGAGAAAGCGCTGTACGACGTCGAGCTGAAGGGACCGACCGCCATCGTCATGGGCGCGGAAGGCGAGGGTATGCGCCGCCTGACGCGCGAAACTTGCGATGAATTGGTGGCGATTCCGATGGCGGGGGGCGTCGAGAGCCTGAACGTGTCGGTGGCCAGCGGCGTGTGCCTGTACGAAGCGGTGCGTCAGCGCCGTCTGCCGCGCTGATCATGGATAGCCTCGCCCTTGAGCAGGCGCGTGGCTGGGTTGCCGAGGCCCGTCAGATCTTTGTGCTGACGGGTGCCGGGATTTCCGCGGAGTCGGGTGTGCCGACGTTCCGCGATGCGCTGACCGGCCTATGGGAGCGCTTCGATCCCGAGGAACTGGCGACGGAAGAAGCGTACCGTCGTCAACCAGCGCTGGTGTGGCAGTGGTATCAGCATCGGCGCGAGCTGGTGGCGGCGGCCCGGCCGAATCCGGCCCACCATGCGCTTGCGGTGCTGGCCCGGCTGAAGCCGATGACGCTAGTGACGCAGAATATCGACGGCCTGCACCAGAAGGCGGGCAGCGAGCAGGTGGTGGAACTGCACGGCAACCTCTTCGCCAACAAATGGCTTGATGGCTGTGGTCGTTGCGACACCGTGCCGCCGATTCCGGGCGATCCTCCGCGATGCGCGATATGTGGTGCGATGATGCGCCCTGGCGTGGTGTGGTTCGGCGAGGACCTGCCGCGAGTGGCCCGTTTCCGCGCCGACCATGCGGCCGAGTCCTGTGACCTCAGCCTGGTTGTGGGCACGTCGGGGCTGGTGTATCCGGCGGCGGCGCTGCCGGGGGTGGCGAAGGAGAACGGCGCGCGCGTGATCGTGGTGAATCCGCAGCCGTCAGCACTGGACGAGACGGCGGATATCGTACTGGCCGCGCCGGCGGGTGAATGCCTGCCGTTGCTCTGGCCGCAGGCAGTCTGAACGACTGTTCGACTGCGGATCCGCGGCCCCCTCCAAGATGTTGGATAGAGCCGCGATCCCGACTCAACCGGCCAGTTCGCCGACGAGTTTTTCCAATTTCACCGCATCGGCCGCGAACAGGCGGATACCTTCGGAGAGCTTCTCCGTTGCCATCGCGTCTTCGTTGAGTTGCCAGCGGAAGGCGGGTTCATCTGCGGCGATTCGTGCGACGTTGCCGGCTTGAGCCTGCTCCACGGACAACTTGCGCGCAACGGCACCCTGTCCGCCTGCAAGCTGCTCGAGCAGTTCCGGACTGATCGTCAACAGGTCGCAGCCGGCCAGCGACAGGATCTGATCGGTGCTGCGGAAGCTGGCGCCCATGACCTCGGTCGCATAGCCAAACTTCTTGTAATAGTCATAGATCTGACGCACCGAGCGCACGCCGGGATCGTTATCGCCGCCGTTCGCCACGGGGTCCCATTTCTCGCCAGCCTGCTTCTTGTACCAGTCGAGGATGCGGCCCACGAACGGGGAGATCAGCTGCGCGCCGGCCTCGGCACAAGCCACTGCCTGCGCCAGCGAGAACAGCAGCGTCATGTTGCAGCGGATGTTTTCGCGTTGCAGGACCTCGGCGGCGCGGATGCCTTCCCATGTCGAGGCGATCTTGATCAACACGCGCTCGCGTGCCACGCCACGTTGCTCGTACAGGCCGATCAGGTGGCGCGCCTTGGCAACGGTGGCCTCGGTATCGAACGACAGACGGGCGTCGACCTCGGTCGACACGCGGCCGGGCACGATGGCCAGGATCTCGCAGCCGAATGCAATCAGGAGCTGGTCCATAACGCCATCGAGCCCCGAATTGCCGTGGTGATCGCGCACGGCCTGTTCCAGCAGCGGGCGGTATTCCGGCTTCTGTACCGCCTTGAAAATCAGCGACGGATTGGTGGTCGCGTCCTGTGGCTTGTATTGCTTCATCAACTGGAAGTCGCCGGTGTCGGCCACTACCGTGGTGAACTGCCTCAGTTGTTCAAGCTCGTTCATGATTGGGTTCCGTCGGAGGGAGAGGTCATTGTAACGGCGTGGCGCGTGGCGTAAACGTCGGAGATGGGGAACCAATCCGCTACACTACGCGTTTCCCCAACGCTTTTCTGGCTGTAGTCATGACTCAGGATGAACTCAAGGCGCTGGTCGCGCAAGCTGCCGCTGACTATGTGAAGCAGGAAGTGCCCGAAGGCGCCGTTCTTGGCGTGGGCACCGGCTCCACCGCCAATCTCTTCATCGACGCCGTGGCGGCGTTCAAAGAGCGCTTTGCGGGCGCGGTGTCGAGTTCCGAGGCCTCCACACGCCGCTTGCAACAGCACGGTTTCAATGTGCTCGATCTGAACGAGGTCGACAGCATTCCCGTCTATGTGGATGGCGCTGACGAGATCGACAACTCCGGCGCGATGATCAAGGGCGGTGGCGGCGCGCTGACGCGCGAGAAGATCGTTGCCTCGGTGGCGGATCGATTCGTGTGCATTGCCGACGGCAGCAAGCTGGTGCCGACGATGGGCGCATTTCCGCTGCCGGTCGAGGTGATCCCGATGGCACGCGCGGCGGTAGCCCGAAGCCTGGCGGCGCTAGGCGGTCAGCCGCGTCTGCGCATGACCAAGGAAGGCGGTATCTACAAGACCGACAACGGCAACGTCATTCTGGATGTCTCGGGCCTGAAGATCGAGAACCCGAGGGCGCTGGAGCAGCAAATCAACCAGCTACCCGGCGTGGTGACCGTTGGTCTGTTCGCCCTGCGCGGAGCAAATGTGCTGTTGCTGGGTACCGATCAGGGCGTGCAGCGCTCGGATTACTGAATCGCATGAGCGCCGTATAAGTGAGAGGCCGGGCGCCCATGGCCCCCGGCTTCGATTGCCTCACGCGGTGAGCCCATGCTCCACCGCGTAGACGGCCACTTGCACGCGGCTGGCCAGATTGAGCTTCTTCAGAATGTTCTGCACGTGAATCTTGACCGTGCTCTCCGCCACGCCCAGCGCGCGCGCAATCATCTTGTTGCTTTCGCCGCGTACCAGTCCGCGCACAATGTCCCGCTCACGCGCCGTCAGAGGGGCCGCGTCGCCACGCTCTAGCAGGGCAGGTGCGGCCGCCGGAGCCTTGAATTGCTGCACGAGCTTGGCGGTCATCGTGTCGGAGATCACCGGCTCCCCTGCGGCAGCCCGCCGGATCGCGCTCGTCAGCGCTTCGGTCTCGATGTTCTTGATCAGGTAACCCCGCGCGCCGCTGCGCAGGGCGCTGGCCAGTTCTTCTCCTTCCTCGGATACCGTCAGCACAATCACCGCGCATTCCGGCAGATCCTCCGTCAGCAGTTGAAGGGTTTCGAGTCCTGACAGGCCGGGCATATTCAGGTCGAGCAGAATCACGTCCGGTCGATGCTGCTTGGCCCGTTTGATGCCTTCCACGCCATCGGCGGCTTCGTCGACCACTTCGAAATCGCTCTGCCGCTGCAGCAGCGCGCGAACACCCGAGCGGAACAATGTGTGATCGTCGATCAGTAGGATACGGATGGTCATTGGGAAGACTCCTGCGCCGCCAGCAACTCGTCTGGCTGCGCCATGGTTTCGCCGCGCGGCAATGATAGGGCGACGCGGACGCCAGCCCCTGGGCGGGCGTCGATCGTCAGGGTCGCGCCAAGCCGCGATGCCCGTTCCTGCATGATGTGCAGACCGACGTGCGCGCTGTCCTGGCCGTCGAATTCGGAAGGATCGAATCCTTCGCCATCGTCCTGGACGACGAGTCGGAAGTCGCGCCCCTGCGTGAGCGAGATCGTGACATGCTCGGCCATCGCATGTTTGCGCACGTTCGACAACGCCTCCTGCAGGATGAACAGTACCTGTAGCTGCTGCTCCGGCTGCAGCGGCGGTCCGCTTCCTTCGATCGTCAATGTGGCGTCCGTGCGGCATTGACGGCGGAAGCGCGCGACGGTGTCCTCCACCGCTGGGCGCATGTCGCCCGTCGTCAGCCGGGAGCGGAAGTTGTGCAGCAGTTCGCGCACGTCCTGGTAACTTTCTTCCACGCCGTGTCGCAGCAGTGGCACGATCTCGCGCGTTTCCGCGTTGTCGTTCCGTTCCACCGCATCGCCGAGCAGTTGTACCTGAAGGTTCAGGAAATTCAGGCCTTGCGCGATGCTGTCGTGCAATCCTTGCGCCACCAGATTGCGCTCTTCGACGACCGCAAGCTGGCGCGCGCTGGCGGCAAGCCGCAGGTGCTCCAGTGCCGTGCCAAGGTGGCGGGCGAGGGTTTGGAGCAGTTGGCGATCGGAAGGTGGCAGTTCGCGCGGATTGCGGAAATGCAGCGTGAATGTGCCGAGCGTGCCGCGCGGAGAGTCGAGCCGGAACGCCGCCATGCCCGTGAAACCTTCGCGGCCACAGGGAGACTCCGGTGTTTCGGAGCCCTGACGCACGAACTGGCGCAGGTCCGTCACCGTAATCATGCCCGCTTCAGCTGCGGCCCCGCAGTGACAGTCATGGATCGCGCTACAGCGGCTGTTGTCCGCCAGTTCATCCGAAAGTCCCACTGATGCAAGTCGGTGGAGCTTCCCGTGCGTGGCATCGATCACACGAACGGTCCCGCCGTCGGCCTCGAACTGGCGCATCACGCGTTCCAGGAATCCGCGTGCCATCGCCTCGGCATCACTGGCCCGGTTCAGGAAGGCGGTCATGTCGTAGAGGGCTTCCAGATCCCGATTTTGCCGCGCCAACTCGGCAGTCTTGCTGTCCACGCGTGCCGCCAGATCCTGATAGAGCTCCTGAAGTTCGTCGGCCATGCGGTTGAAGCCGGCGTTCAGCGTGCCGAATTCATCACGTGTGGCGATGGGCAAGCGCAGCGAGAACTCGCGGGCAGCCATGCGCTGCAGGCCATCCTGCAGACGCAGCACGGGCAGAATGATCCAGAGATAGAGCAGATAGATCACAGCGACCGTGCCAACGCACGCGATGATCGCAAGGCTTGCCTGAGAGAGTCGCAGCAGATCGGTTTTACGCGCGTTATCGCGTTCGATCAGCTTTACCAGACTGTCGGCCTCATTGACGAAAACCGGCAGGGCATCGATGTAGGCGTTTGCAGGCGTGGTGCTTGCGGTGGCCACCGCAAGCGGCTTCAGGCGCTGCTGCCAGTCCGCGACGACGAGGTCAAGCTTGGCCCGGATCGCGGGTTCGTCGGGCAGGAATAGCGGGCGGGCCGGATTGCCACGGCGCAACTGCGCGAGCGTGGCGTCCAGCGCCGCGACTTGCCCTGCCAGATCGTTGGGACTGCCGCTCTGGGCACGGGTCAGTTCAATGGCGACCCGGTTTGCGCGCATCCGCAGGCTTCCGGCGTCGTTGATGGCGGCACCGGCTCCTTCCAGCTTCCAGGAGAGATACAGCGTGCCTGAAATCATTCCCAGCACCACCATCAGTGACGCGAACGACAGCAGGATGATCCGCGTGGAAAGCCGGTGGCGCAATGGTGTCAGCCGGACCGCTTCCGGCACGTGGCCGTTGTCAGGCAAGGGGGCGGTGGTATCTGGAGTCGTAGGGGCTAGCATTGGGAAGGTGCGGCCCGGCGGGTGATATTGCAGGGTGATGCTGCAGTATGAGTGTGGGGACGGGCGGCCCTGCCGCGGATTGTGCCAGCGTGTGATGGTGGCTCTACTGCGCTAGATCAAGGAAGTTTTTGGTTTCAATATGCTTAGCGAGGCACGTGGTAAGTCAGCGAGTTTTGGTCCCGATCAAATCCATGCCGTTAACGTGGCCCTAGCATCGTTGCCATATCAAACCATGAGATCGGGAGAAGCGATATGTCCACGACCATCACCACCCTGGTGCGGCAACACCGTGATTGCGACGAAGCCATCGAGCAGGTTGAAGCCTGCGTGCGCGCGAAAGACTGGGATGCCGCAGCCGGTGCGTTTGCGCGCTTGGAATCCGCCCTGCAGGGCAATTTCAGTACCGAAGAACAGCGCTTGTTTCCGGCGTTCGAACAAGCCGTGGGATTCAGCAATGGCCCCACCGCCGTGATGCGCCACGAACACGATGAGGTGCGTGGCCTGCTGGACAACGCGCGGGAATGGTTGGAACTGAAGGATGTTGGCGCGCTGGCGGCCGAACTCGATACCCTGGTCGTGCTTCTGCAGCAGCACAACGTCAAGGAAGAGAATGTACTGTTCCCGATGTGTCAGGCCCAGGTGAAGGGGCTGGATACGCTGTTGGCGGATTTCGCATCGGGACAAGCCGCTCACCCTTGAGACCTCGAATCGTGCCATGGTGAAAGCCGTCAACCTTGACTACGCGAGTGCGCCGCGTCCCGGCTTGGTGTTTGGCTGCCTGATGCCTGCCCCCTGGCTTGGCGTGGTAGCTGGCTTGCTGCTGGTACTTGGCCCGGTCGACGCGCTGCCGGATCGCTTTGCGCCATTGGCATTGGCGGCCGTCCACGCACTGGCGCTAGGGATGTTGTTGCCGGTCATGCTCGGCGCCCTGTTCCAGATGATGCCGGTCGTTGCGGGGGTATCCGTTCCGTTCGCGGGCTTGGTGTCACCATTCGTCGCCGTAGCGGGAGCCGGGACCGCCGCCGCGCTCGCGGCCGGATTCCTTGGTAGCGGCGCCACGGCATTTCGCTGGGCCGTCGCGACCGGCGGGACGTTCCTGACGCTCGTAGGCCTCTTGTTGCTGGCGGCGGGCTTCAGGGTCGCCGCAGTCGATGCAACCACGCGGACGTTGGCATGGATCGGCGCCCCGTTGATCGTTACGGCACTGGGCGGTGCGGCGCTGGCTGGCCTGTTCGGTGGAATGTGGACGGTGGCGCCCGAACAGGTGCTGGCGCTGCATGTCGCGTGGGGGCTAGGCGGCTGGCTGGCGGCGCTGGTGAGCGGCGTAGCCACCACCGTACTACCGATGTTCTGGCAGACGGAGCGTTTGCCGTCCTGGCTCGAACGCTGTTTGCCTTACGGGCATTGGCTACTGCTGCTGGTATTCAGCATCGTCGTGATTGCGCGGCCGGGCGGGGCGGTTGAGCGATTCGCGCTCGTGCCCTGGCTGCTGTTCGCCATGGTGCTCGGCGCCTGCGCATTGAAGGCCGCATGGCGCGCGAGGCGGCGACATGACCCACAGTGGGTGCTTTGGCCAGTGTCCGCCCTGAGCCTGCTGCTGGCTGCATTGCTGACGACTGCCAGCGCTCTGGCGCCGAATCAGATGCCGGCTGCAGCGCAGTGGTACATCGGCGTGCTGGCGCTGATTGGGGGAGGGGTGCTGCCCGTGAACGCGATGCTGGGCAAGATCGTGCCGTTCCTCGTCTGGTTGCATCTACGCCGGCTGTTGCCGCCGCGCGCGCGCGTCCCGGCGATGCAGGTGATCATCTCGCCGGACAGTCAGAAGAGGCAGGGGTGGATGGTGCTGGCGGCATTCCTCGTGCTGCTGGCCGTGCCGTTGGCGCCGGGGTTGCTGGCGAAGGTTGGCGGTGTGCTGTTCGCCATCGCGAACGGATGGCTGGGCGTGCAGTTGTTGCGTGCCTTGCGCTGTATGCGAGTCATGCGCAAACAGGGTGGGCTGCCACCACGGGTGGCGGCAGCCGTGGCGGAACATGGCGTCCCGCCGAACTGAGCATCAGGCCATGCTGACGGCGCGGGCGGTATCTTCCGTCAGATCCGCCGGCTTCTCGCCTGTCAGCAGATAGTGCATCAGGTCCGCAACCGGACGGATCGCCTCGCCGAAGGGTAGCGTGCCCTTGCCACGGAAGAACAGGCCACGCTCCACATCGCCGCGCACTGCCTGCGCCAGTTTGAGATCGATGCAGAACTGGCCGATACGGGCGATACCATCGCGCAGGCCGCACGCCTGCAGACAATCGAATCCTTCCAGACAATCGCGCGTTTTCGCGCGGCGCTGCAAGCGGCTCTCTGTTGACAGGTACTTCGCCAGCCAGGGCGTCAGCACGGCACGAGCGGGCAGACCGGCTACGCTGGTGAATTCGCGCAACGTTTCCGGGCGCGCCGTGGCCAGAACGTGCTTGAAGGCTGGATGCGCGTCGGATTCCTCTGTGACGGCGAAGGCGGTGCCGACCTGCACCGCGGCAGCGCCTTTGTCGAGCCAATGCCGGATCTTGGTGTGGTTGTTCATGCCGCCGGCAAGAATCAGCGGGATGCTGCCCCACGTCAGGCCCAGCGTCTTGAACAACTCGCGGCACTCGTCCAGTACACGGTCGAACGAAAAGCGGTCGTCGCCAATATCCTCGATGGCTGACGCACCGAGGTGGCCACCCGCATGGGCGGGATGCTCGACCACGATGGCGTCCGGCAGTCGGCCTTTCTTCATCCAGCGGCGGATCACCAGCCCGATGCCGCGCGATTCCGAGAGGATCGGAATCAACGCAACTTTCGGGTGGTCGGCGGCGAGATCGGGCAGGTCCAGCGGTAGGCCGGCACCCATGACGATCGCGTCGGCGCCGCTCTCGCAAGCCTGGCGAACCAGTTGCGCGTGCGAGCCGACGGCCTTCATCACGTTCACGGCGATCAGGCCGCGTCCTTCCGAGAGTTCGCGCGCGGCGCGGATTTCGCGGTCCAGCGCCACCAGGTTGGCGGCCTCGATGCGTGCCTTGTCACGCGTACCGGCGGTTTGGGCCATCAGGTCGGGATGATGGTGGCGCAAGTCGATACTGGCAATGGTGCCAACGCCGTTCTGACTGGCAACGGTTCCCGCCAGCCTGTGCGCCGAAATGCCGATGCCCATGCCGCCCTGCACGATCGGCAGCAATCGCCGGCCGGCCAGCGTCAACCAATGCTCTGTCATGTTGAGTTCACCTTGTATGCGTAGTAGTGACGGGCAAGCGTGGCACAGGCTCCGTGTCCCACTCTTGTCGAATATCAAAGTAGATGCTGGCGCGTACGATCGGCGTAGCTCTGGGGAACTACGCGTGGATCAAGCGTTGCTCGGCGATGTCGCTGAACGGTCGTTCGCGTACATTGCCGCACGTTTCATCGAGCCGGGCCGAGCCCCGATGGACGTGGCCGAGCGCATCGATCAGAAGGATGCCAGCGCCCTTGGCCTTGCTGGCGCACGCGATACGCTCGCGAATGGCCGCCAGATGGTGTGGCACGCGTGTTGAGGCCCAATGCAGCAGATAGGCGCTGCTGGCCGCGTGCTGGCTGGTGACGAAGTCGCCTGCATTGCCTTTCTGCGCTCGCATCCACACATAATCGAACAGCCACTCGAGCGAAGCACGCGTCATGTCACGAAGTGATGTGTTCTGGGTGGAGTCGTGCGCGCAGTCCGCAGGGCAGGGCTGAGAGAGGTGAAACCTGTCGATACGCTCGCTGTCCGCCAGGGCCACCACCGCGGGCAACTCCGCCGCGTTCATCGGGCTCAGTGCAATGCGCATCCCGACTCTCAGGTGGGCGTTGCGGGCAGCGCGCAGGCCGCGCAAGGCACGTTGGTAGGCGTGGCGGGAGCGTTGCACATGGTTGTGCGTGTACTGCAGACCATCAATCTGGATACCGACGTAGTCGAGACCATAGGCGGCCAGCTTGACGGCGTTCATGCCTGTCAGGCGGCTACCGTCGGTGGACAGCAGCACATTGAGGTCCAGCTCGCGGGCCCGGGCGATGATTTTGAAGAAATCGGAGCGTGCCATCGGATCGCTGCCGGAGAGGATCAGCGAGCGGACCCGGGCGAGATGGAGTTGCTCGAGCAACGCCAGGGCCTCGGTGGTATCGAGTTCGGTGCCGGTGCCGGTGCCGGCCGTGGACGGGTCGTGCGCACACGGATGCCAGATGACAACGGGGCTTTCATCATTCCGGCGATCGCGGGGCAGTGCGGAGGTTGGCGCGCCGTCACACAGCGCTTCCATGAATCGGGACACGCGGAGCATGATCAGACGTTTCCTGTGGCTGGCAGCCGAAGACCGGTTTTCTTGAGGATCCGGGTCGACCAGAGTACGTCGTGGGCCCGGCAGGCATCACCCAGCAACGCTGCGATCCGGGCGACGAGTTCCTGTGCTTCCTCCCGCGTATGCGCGTGGACCATCGCGAACAGGTTGTACGGCCAATCCGGGGTGTGGCGCGTGCGGCGGTAGCAGTGACTCACGAACGGCAGCGCGCCAACGCGTTCGCCGAGCGTGTCGATATGCATGTCGTCAACGTCCCAAACGGTCATGCCGTTGGCCCGCCAACCCAGCAAGTAGTGATTGGGCACCGCGCCGATGCGGCGCAAGGTGCCAAGTGTCAGCATGGCCTGCAGCCGCGCAATGACCTCGCTTTCGTCGATGCCGAGCGACGCGCCGATGGCGGCAAAGGGTTCAGGCACGAGTGGCAGCCCTTGTTGCGTGGCGCGAATCAGTGCGAGGTCGAGCGAATCGTGGGTCATGTCGGGAGATGGAGGTGCACGAAGTACTCGCGTTCCTTTGGAAACGGCAGGATCTTCACGCCCGCGGCCACCTCGATGCGTTCCAGGGTGGGGGTGACATCCTCCGCGCGCGCGACAGCCAGCACGAACCAAAGGTTCAGATGATGTGTGCGCTCGTAGTTGTGGGCGACTTCGGGAAAGGCATTGATGGCTTCGATCACGGCTTCCAGGCGATCGACGGGGGCATGGCATGCGCAGAGCATGAAACGCCCCCCAACGCGCTCGACCTGGTACATCGGCCCGAACCGGGTCAGGATTCCCGCATCCAGCAGCGCCTGCAGCCGGCCAAGCAACGTGCCCTCGTTGATGCCGAGCGACTGCGCCGCGTCGGCGTAGGGCCGAGGCGTAATAGGCAGTCCAAGCTGCAAGGCGTCGATGATGCGGCGGTCCAGGTCGTCCAGCGTCATGGTCACATCCCGAAGCGCTGCGCGCGCGAGGTGAAGAAGATGCCGCTTGGATGGTCCGCCGGCAGCGTGGTCAACGGCTCGTAGGTAGTCGTGTCGTAGACCACCACGCGATTGTCGTCGCGGCACGACAGCCAGACTGCCTCGCCTTTGGGCGTGAACTCCATGTGCAGCACGCCACGGCAAGGCTTGAGCGTGCGCACGACCTTCCGGGTGGCTGTGTCGATGACCTGGACGGTTTCGTTGTTCGGGAACGCGAAGTTCACCCAGACCTGTCGTCCGTCCGGCTGCGCCATCACGAACACCGGCTGGCCCGCAACTTCCACGCGTCCGGCTTCCTGCCAGGCGTTGGCGGTATCCGCGATGAGCACTTCATGACGCCCGATGGCGGGCAGCCAGGCCTTGCCCTGCGCCATGGCCCAGCCGCGCAGGTGCGGCATCTTGTAGACGGGCAGCGGCGCGGAGCCACGTCCGTAGCCGGACAGGACATGCCGCGCGGCGGGCGGGGTTTGCCACAGGTCCACCAGCGCCAGGCCATCTTCCCCGAATAGTCCCGCCAGATACCAGCGGCCGTCCGGCGTTACCAGCCCGTCATAAGGCTGCTTGCCTGCCGGCAGCTTGGTGACTTTGGGGTGGCGCGGATCGGCCACGTCGATGATCCAGATCTCGCCTGCGTCGAACAGGCTCGCCGCCAGCCGCTTGCCGGGCAGGTCGGCCAGACCGACAACCTTCGAGCGTCGCCCGTCCGGGCCGATGGCGGGGATGTCGGCGAGCGGTTCGAGCGTGGCGGCATCGAACAACCGGATGCCACCGGGCTCGTAATTCTGCGCGGCCACCACGCAGCCATCCTGGGTAATAGCGCCGCCGATGCTGTTGCCTGCCTGGATGGTACGGTGGGTCACCTTGGCATCCAGCAGGTCCACGCGGGTCAGGCCACCGTCGCGGCCGAAGACGTAGGCGTACCGGCCGTCTCGCGCGAAGACCACGCTGGCGTGCGACAGGTCACCGAAGCCATCTATCGTCGCCAATCGGGTCATGCCCGAGGTTTCCACGACCTGGATGCGGCCGGCGGCGCGCTCGACCACGACGCCCATATCGCCGGTGCCACGTACTGCGGTGGCGCAGCCGGAGAGCAGCACGCTCAGTGCCAGCACGACGGGAAGTGCGGTGCGGCGCATCATGGTTTCGGTACGGCGGGCACGTGCCCGGATTGGAGTCGATCGATCAGCCATCGTGCTTCGTCCTGTGTCATGAATGGTTGCCACGGCGGCATGGCGGTTCCCGGCCTGCCCTGAAGCACCGTGGCGACGAGTCCGTCGCGCGGTTTGTCGGCCAGCGCCGCAGCCGTCAGCGGTGATCCGAGCCCTCCCTGCAGCGTCATGCCATGACAGGCGCCGCAGTCATCGCGCAGCAGGCGGAAAAGCTCGGCTTGTCTGGCAGGCGCCGGGGTGGCCGCGGGTGGTTCGGCGGCGATAGCCGTGGCGGTCATACACGAAAGGATGGGAATGCAGATCCAGCGCAGGGTTGGCATGGGGTCGCCAGCAAGTGGGGCAAATGCCGACATCATTATTAAGAACCCAGTATTTCGGCTTGACCGCTGTCAATGCTGGGGCGATTCGACGGTTGACGATGCGGGCGCGCCTCCAGTGTCAGAGGGCAGACCAGCGGCAGGAAATCGTCTGCCCTTTCCGAGTAGGCCAGCAACGCGCCCGCCTGGAGGTCGAAGTACCAGCCATGCAGCGTGAGCGCACCGCGCTCGCAGGCCTCGCGGACGAACGGAAAACTCTCGAGATTGCGCAGCGACACCAGGATCGCTGCCTGTTCGCATGCGCGCTGCCGTTCAGCGGGACTGGCGTTGGGCAGCGTCTGCTCGACCATGCGCCGGGCAGGGCCTGCAATGCGGACCCAGGGCCCGATGAAGTCCTGCGGCGCGTTCGTAGCGGCGTCTTGCGGACGGGCCAGCAAAGCACGGATGCCGCCACACCCCGCGTGGCCCATGACGATGATTCGGGCCACATGCAACTGCTCCACGGCGAACTGGATCGCCGCCGAGACACCGTGGAGCCGCCCGCTGGCGCCATCCCCGCACGGCGGTACGAGGTTGGCGACGTTGCGTACCGTGAACAGCTCTCCCGGATCGCAGCCGAGCAGCAGGCCCGGGTCCACGCGCGAATCGCTACAGCCGATCAGCAGCGTCTGGGGGTTCTGACCCGTGCGCAGGGCATCGAAGAGTTCCGGCCTGGCCTCGAAGTAGCGCCGCTGGAACCGTTCGAAGCCCTTGAGCAGACGTTCGATCTCGTGCATGGGGACACGGCCTTACCGGCCCCGGACGAGTTGCCAGGCGCGTCCCAGGTAGGTCACCGAGGCAAAGCCGCTCCAGACGTGCACCAATCGCGTGAACGGGAAGATCGCGAACAGCGAGATGCCCATGAACAGGTGCGCCTTGAAGAGCAGCGGGGCCTCGGCCACATAGCTGGCCGCATCCGCGCGCAGCGTGACGATGTGCTGTGCCCAGGTCATCAGTTGCACCATCATGTGGCCGTCCATGTGGCTGGCCGACTCGAAGATCGTCGACAGACCCAGCAGCAGCGTGACCAGCAGCCACAGCAGCAGGACCTTGTCACCGAAGCGCGTGACGGCGGACACGCGTGCGTTGGTCAGGCGACGATGCAGCAGGATCAGCAGGCCGGCCAGGCACATCGTGCCCATGACGCCGCCGGCGCTCATGGCGATGGCCTGCTTGAGGCCATGCGACACGCCAAGCGTGTCCCACACCACGACCGGCGTCAGCAGGCCGACGAGATGGCCGAAGAACAGGCCAAGGATGCCCACGTGGAACAGGATGTTGCCCGTGCGCAGGTTACCGCGATAGAGCATCTGCGAACTGTCCGACTTCCAGGTGTACTGCTCGCGCTCGAAGCGCGCCAGGCTGCCGAACAGGAAGATGGCGGCTGCGATGTAGGGATAGATTCCGAAGATAAATTGATGGACCAGGTTCATGGTAGTGGCTCTGGTTGGTTCCTTGTAATGGACGGGCTCACGGGCGAGGGGACGGCGCGGCGCGCTTATGGAACGTGATCACGTCGACGGCTGGCTTCACGCCAAGCAGCGGTTCCACGCCATCGGCGCCGGGGCCGAACGTTTCCATGGCTTCATCCATGTCACGCACCGGAGGATCCTGCTGCGCGACGGGCTGCACATCGGTCAGCGTGCGCAGCACCCTGAAGACGGCGGCATATGGACTTTCCTTGCGGGCCAGGCGGTCGCCGATGGCGGCCAGCACGTGGATCGCGTCACCGAGCAACTGCTCCGCGCGCTCTTCCTTGCCATCCAGCGACAACGCGCCGAGATACTCCAGGAACAGCGGTACGTAGTCGGGCAGTTCGGTCTCCAGCGGCTCGAAGCCGTCACGACGGTACTCGTCGATCAGGTCGACCATGGCCTGGCCACGGTCGCGGCTTTCGCCATGCACATGCTCGAACAGATGCAGCGAGTGGGACGGGCTGCGATCGAACGTGGCGACGTAGTTTTCCTGCAGCTCGATCAGCGGGCGGCTGCGCAGCTCGTCGAGCAGCGGCGTCAGCATGTCCCGCGCCTGCGGCCATTCGACCAGCGCGAGGTTGGCTTCCTCGAGGCTGTCGAGCCATTCCTGTTCGGGGTAGCAGAGCAGGGTGCTGAGTACCTGATGAATGGGCATGATTCGAACTCCTTCCTTTAACCGGTGATGGCCTTGCGGCGCGAGCGCGGCAAGTCGGCGTACGACACTTCTGGCTTGGGCTTCTTCGTGCCGAACAGCGAGCCGTCCGACGTGCCACCCGAGCAGCCGTTGCCGAAGCTGAAACCGCAGCTTCCCTTCTCGTCGAAGCTGTCTTCCGCCATTTCCTTGTGGGACGACGGCACGACGAAGCGGTCCTCGTAGTTGGCGATGGCCATGATCTGGTACATGTCCTCGACCTGCGCGGGCGTCAGCCCCACCTGTTCGAGCACGGCCAGGTCCTGCAGGCCGTCTACCGATTCAGAGCGCTTGTATGCGCGCATCGCCAGCATGCGTTCCAGCGCGGACAGCACCGGATTCACATCGCCTGCGGTCAGCAGGTTCGCAAGATACTTGACCGGAATGCGCAGGCTCTTCACGTCCGGGATCACGCCGTTCATGCCCATGAAGCCAGATTCGGCGGCCGACTGGATCGGCGAGAGCGGCGGGATGTACCAGACCATTGGCAGCGTGCGGTATTCCGGGTGCAGCGGGAAGGCCACCTTCCACTCGCAGGCCATCTTGTAGACCGGCGACTTGACCGCGGCGTCCAGCCAGCTCTGCGGGATGCCCTGACGCAGCGCCTCGGCCTGGATCTTCGGATCGTGCGGATCGAGGAAGACGTCGAGTTGCGACTGGTACAGATCGCGCTCGTCAGCCACTGACGCGGCCTGCTCGATGCGGTCGGCGTCATAGAGCATCACCCCGAGATAGCGGATGCGGCCCACGCAGGTTTCCGAGCAGACCGTCGGTTGCCCGGCCTCGATACGCGGATAGCAGAACACGCACTTCTCGGCCTTGCCGGTCTGCCAGTTGAAGTAGATCTTCTTGTACGGGCAGCCCGACACGCACATGCGCCAGCCGCGGCACTTGTCCTGATCGACCAGCACGATGCCGTCTTCCTCGCGCTTGTAGACCGAGCCGGAGGGGCAGGACGCCACGCAGGTCGGGTTCAGGCAGTGCTCGCATAGGCGCGGCAAATACATCATGAAGGTGTTCTCGAACGTCGAGTACATGTCCTTCTGGATGTCTTCAAACAGCTTGTCGCGGCTGCGCTGGTCGAACTCGCCCCCGAGGTCGTCTTCCCAGTTCGGACCCCATTCGATCTTCTCCATCTTCTTGCCGGTGATCGCCGATACGGGACGCGCCGTGGGCGGCGTCTGCATCAGCGGGGCATTCTGGAGATGCTCGTAGTCGAAGGTGAACGGCTCGTAGTAGTCGTCGATCTGCGGCAGGTTCGGGTTGGCGAAGATGTTCGCCAGGATCTTCGCCTTGCCGCCCTGACGGGGCGTGAGGCTGCCGTCGGCATTGCGCTTCCAGCCGCCTTGCCACTTGTCCTGGTTCTCCCATTCCTTTGGGAAGCCGACACCGGGCTTGGTCTCGACGTTGTTGAACCATGCGTACTCGACACCTTCACGGCTTGTCCATACGTTCTTGCACGTCACGGAGCAGGTGTGGCAGCCGATGCACTTGTCGAGGTTCAGCACCATGGCTACCTGGGCACGAATCTTCATTACCTTGCTCCTTCGATCTTTTCTGCTTCGTTTGCAGAGGTACGTTCTTCTCGTAGCGGCTGGTCGAGCCAGTCCACCTTGTTCATCTTGCGCAGGATCACGAACTCGTCGCGGTTGCTGCCGACGGTGCCGTAGTAGTTGAAGCCGTAAGCCAGTTGCGCGTAGCCGCCGATCATGTGCGTGGGCTTGGTCACCGCGCGGGTGACCGAGTTATGGATACCGCCGCGCATACCGCTGGTCTCGGCCCCAGGCACGTTCACGATCTTTTCCTGGGCGTGGTACATCAGGCACATCCCTTGCGGAACGCGCTGCGATACGACCACCCGCGCCGTCAGCGTGCCGTTGACGTTGAAGACCTCGACCCAGTCGTTGTCGCGAATGCCGTTGGCCTTGGCTTCCACTTCCGAGATCCACACGTGCGGGCCGCCGCGCGACAGCGTCAGCATCCGCAGGTTGTCGGAGTACGTGGAGTGGATGCCCCACTTCTGGTGCGGGGTGATCCAGTTCAGCACCAGTTCGGGGTTGCCGTTCGGCTTCTTGCCGAGCATCGGGCTGATCGTCTTGGTGTCGATCGCCGGCTTGTACACGCACGCGCCTTCGCCGAAGTCGAGCATCCAGCGGTGATCCTGGTAGAACTGCTGACGGCCCGTCAGCGTGCGCCATGGAATCAGCTCGTGCACGTTGGTATAGCCGGCGTTGTAGCTGACTTCCTCGGACTCGAGTCCTGACCACGTCGGCGCCGAGATGATCTTGCGCGGCTGGGCCTGCACGTCGCGGAAGCGGATCTTGTCGTGCTCGCGGCCGACAGCCAGGTGCGTGTGGTCGCGGCCGGTGATCTTCGACAGCGCGTCCCAGGCCTTGACGGCCACGTGGCCGTTGGTTTCGGGCGCGAACGTCAGGATCATCTCCGCGGCGTCAATCGCGGTTTCCAGGCGCGGACGGCCCTGGCTGACGCCCGGCTCGGTCACCGTCTTGCTCAGGTGGCCGATCTCGTGCACTTCGTGCTCGGTGTTCCAGTTGATGCCCTTGCCGCCGTTGCCAAGCTTGTCGAGCAGCGGGCCGATCGACGTGAACTTCTTGTAGATGTCGTGATAGTTGCGTTCCACCACGGTCATCGACGGCGCGGTCTTGCCTGGGATCAGGTCGCACTCGCCGTGCTTCCAGTCCTTCGGCTCGAACGGCTGGCCCAGCTCACCCGGGGTGTCGTGCAGCAGCGGGGTGCAGACCAGATCCTCGCGTGTGCCAAGGTACGGGCCGGCAATCTCGCTGAATGTTTTCGCGATCGCCTTGTAGATTTCCCAGTCCGTCTTGCTTTCCCAGAGCGGCTGCACGGCTTCCGAGAGCGGGTGGATGAACGGGTGCATGTCGGACGTGTTCAGGTCGTCCTTTTCGTACCACGTGGCCGTCGGCAGCACGATGTCGCCGTAGAGGCAGGTGGTGCTCATGCGGAAGTCGAGCACGGTCAGCAGGTCGAGCTTGCCTTCGGCGGCCGGCCGAACTGTGACTTCGCTGGGCTTGATCGCATCGTTCTCATCGCCGAACACGGCGTTCTGCGTGCCGAGCAGGTACTTGAGGAAGTACTCGTGGCCCTTGCCGGAGCTGCCGAGAATATTCGAGCGCCACACAAACATGTTGCGCGGGAAGTTGGCGGGATTGTCAGGGTCGTCGCAGGCGAACTGCAGCTTGCCGGACTTCAGTTGCTCCACGGTATCCGCGATCGGGTCCTTGCCGGCGGCGCGGGCCTCGGCCACCACATCGAGCGGGTTCCGGCCCAGTTGCGGCGCGGAAGGCAACCAGCCCATCCGTTCGGACTTGGCGTTCAGGTCGAGCAGCGACAGCTTGTCGTAGCGCGCGCGGTCGGCAGTCGGCGCGAGGATTTCGTCGACACCGAGCTTCTCGTGACGCCACTGGCTGGTGTGGTTGTAGAAGAACGACGTGCCGTTCATATGGCGCGGCGGGCGCGACCAGTCCAGCCCGAACGCCAGCGGCGCCCAGCCGAACTGCGGCCGCAGCTTTTCCTGGCCGACGTAGTGTGCCCAGCCGCCACCGCTCTTGCCGATGCAGCCGCACATCATCAACAGGTTGATGATGCCGCGGTAGATCATGTCGTTGTGGTACCAGTGGTTCAGCGCGGCGCCAACGATGACCATGCTCTTGCCCTGCGTGCGGTCGGCGTTGTCGGCGAATTCGCGGGCGACCTGGATGACGAGGTTGCGCGGCACGGACGTGTGCTTTTCCTGCCAGGCAGGGGTGTAGGGCACATCGTCGTCATACGACGTGGCGACGTTCGGGCCGCTAAGGCCCTGGTCGACGCCGTAGTTGGCCATCTGCAGGTCATAGACGGTGGCCACGTGAACCGTGGTGCCGTCGGCCAGCGTCAGGCGGCGCGTGGGCACGCGGCGCTTGAGCAGGGCATCGTGTTCGCCACCGAAGTACGGGAAGCCGACTTCGACCACTTCATCCTCATGACCGATCAGCGACAGACGCTGGTCGATCTCGCGGCCACTGCCGCCATCCTTCATCTCCAGGTTCCAGCGGCCGACCTTCGCGCCGTTGTCGTGGGCGGCCT
This sequence comes from Cupriavidus sp. HY129, assembly GCF_059492215.1. Taxonomy (NCBI): domain Bacteria; kingdom Pseudomonadati; phylum Pseudomonadota; class Betaproteobacteria; order Burkholderiales; family Burkholderiaceae; genus Cupriavidus; species Cupriavidus sp. HY129. The sequence continues at coordinate 2,097,886 of NZ_CP083254.1, read as the reverse complement.
CGCCCCAGCGGAAGCCGATCGAACCATTCGGCGCGACGATTTCGCCCGTGGCGTCGTCGATCGCCAGCGTTTTCCATTCGGGATGGTTCGCCTGGTCGAGATTGCCGTCCAGGTGCGAAGCGCGGAGGAAGTGATCGGGCACCAGCGTGCCGTCCTGCTCGCGCAGCAGCACCAGCAACGGCATGTCGGTGTACTGCTTCACATAGTCGCGGAAGTAGGCCGACTTGCCGGTGGTGTGGAACTCCTTGAGCACCACGTGGCCCATGGCCATCGCCAGGGCGGCATCGGTACCTTGCTTCGGCGCGAGCCAGATGTCACCGAACTTGACCATTTCGCCGAAGTCCGAAGACACAGCCACGGTCTTGGTGCCCTTGTAGCGCACCTCGGTGTAGAAGTGGGCGTCCGGCGTGCGCGTCTGCGGCACGTTCGAGCCCCACACCATCAGGTAGGTGCTGTTGTACCAGTCGGCGGATTCCGGCACGTCGGTCTGCTCGCCCCAGATCTGCGGGCTGGCCGGCGGCAGATCGCAGTACCAGTCGTAGAAGGACAGGCAGGCGCCGCCGATCAGGCTCAGGTAGCGCGCGCCGGCGGCGTACGACACCATCGACATGGCCGGAATCGGCGAGAAGCCGATCACGCGGTCGGGGCCATACTGCTTGATCGTGTAGGCATTGGCCGCCGCGATGATCTCGGTGGCAGTCTGCCAGTCCGCGCGGACGAAGCCGCCCTGGCCGCGCACGCTCTTGTAGCGGCGGGCCTTCTCCGGGTTCTGGCTGATCGATTCCCAGGCGGAAATCGGGTCCATCGTCTTGCGGGCCTCGCGCCACATTTCCATCAGGCGGCCGCGAATCATGGGGTACTTCACCCGCTGTGCGGAGTAGACGTACCAGCTGTACGACGCGCCACGCGGGCAGCCGCGCGGTTCATGGTTGGGCAGATCGGGGCGCGTGCGCGGATAGTCGGTCTGCTGGGTTTCCCAGGTAATCAGGCCGTTTTTGACGTAGACCTTCCACGAGCAGGAACCGGTGCAGTTGACGCCGTGCGTCGAGCGCACGATCTTGTCGTGCTGCCAGCGGCCGCGGTACGTGTTTTCCCACTTGCGGTCCTCGTTGACCACCGCGCCGTGTCCGTCCGAGTAGGTGGACTTCACGCGCGACAGGAACTTCAGTCGATCGAGAAAGTGACTCATTTTGTAGGGTTCTCCTGTGGGGTTCGTTCTGTCAGCACGGCATTGCGGCGTTGCGGCGGGCGTAGAACCACCACGTCACGAGCACACAGGTCACGTAGAAGACGATGAAGCAGTAGAGCGCGGCAAGGGGCGAACCAGTCAGGTCCAGCGAGGTGCCGAAGCTCTTGGGGATGAAGAAGCCGCCGTAGGCGCCGATCGCACCCGAGAAGCCGAGCACGGCGGCCGATTCCTTGCCGGCGTCCTGCACGGCCTGCCGCTGCGAGGCGGCGTCCTTGCCGGCCGCGCGCTGGCGCTCTGTCAGGAAGATCACGGGGATCATGCGGAACGTCGAACCGTTGCCGATGCCGGTCAGGGCGAACAGCACGATGAACGCGCCGAGGAAGGCGGGGAAGCTGCCCGCGCCGCCATCGGCGGGCAGGGCGGCCAGCACGGCGCCGACTGCGAAGATCATGCCGATGAAGGTCCAGAGCGTGACGCGGGCGCCGCCGAGCCTGTCCGAGATCCAGCCACCAACCGGGCGGGTCAGTGCGCCAACGAGCGGTCCGAGGAAGGCGTAGGCCGTCGGGTTGACACCGGGGAACTGCGACTTGGTCAGCAGCGCCAGGCCGGCCGAGAAGCCGATGAACGAGCCGAACGTGCCGATATAGAGCCAGCACATCAGCCAGTTGTGCTTGCGTGTGAAGATCACGGCCTGTTCGGCGAACGATGCGCGCGCGTCGGCGATGTCGTGCATGCCGAACCATGCCGCCAGCGAGGCGACGATGATGAACGGCACCCAGATGAAGCCGGCGTTCTGCAGCCAGAGTTGTTGGGTGGCGTCGGCCGCCTTGTAGGTCTGCGGTTCACCGCCGAGCGCGCCGAACACGGCCACCGAAACCACCAGCGGCGTGACGAACTGCACCACGGAGACGCCCAGGTTGCCGATGCCGGCGTTCAGGCCGGTGGCCAGGCCTTTCTTTTCCTTCGGGAAGAAGAAGCTGATGTTGGCCATCGACGAACTGAAGTTCGCGCCGCCCAGGCCGCACAGCAGCGCCAGGATCAGCAGCGTGGGGTAGCTGGTGGACGGGTCGCGTAGCGCGAAGCCCATGCCCAGCGCCGGAATCAGCAGCAGCGCCGTGGAGATGGCCGTGAAACGGCGGCCGCCGAAGATCGGCACCAGGAACGAGTAAAAGATGCGCAGCGTGGCGCCGGACAGCGCGGGCAGTGCGGTCAGCCAGAAGAGCTGGTTCTTGGTGAACTGGAAGCCGGCGCGGTCGAGGTTGACCGCCACCACGCTCCAGAGCATCCAGATCACGAACGCCAGCATCAGCGCGGGGATCGAAATCCAGAGGTTGCGGTAGGCGATGCGCTCGCCCTGGTCGCGCCAGAAGGCCACGTTCTCGGGCTCCCAGCGGGTCAGTACGGAACTTGACATGATATGCAGTTAGGTTGGTTTGCGAGGAGACCGAACTCAGGCGGTTTGCAGGGTTTCGGGCGTCGGCCTGGCGTTTGCCGCGCGCTGGCTGTAGTGCATCCACACCAGACTCACGCAGACCGCGCCGTACATCAGCATGAAACAGCTGGTGCGGATGCCGGTCAGGTCGGCCAGTGCGCCGAACAGGATCGGGAGGATGAAGCCACCGAGGCCGCCGGCCAGACCGACTACGCCGGAGACCGCGCCGATGTTGTGTGTGAAATCGTTCGAGATGAACTTGAAGACAGAAGCCTTGCCGACCGCGAACGCGATACCGACCACGAACATCAGGATGGTGAACACCGTCGGCGAGAGCGCGATATGGAAGCTCTCCGGGCCGTTGGCGGTGTGGATCGTGAAGTCGCTCCTCGGGTAGCTGAGCAGGAAGAACGTGACCCAGCTGACCCACATGACCCACCACGTGGTGCGGTGCGCGCCGTAGCGGTCCGAGATCCAGCCGCCGATTGCTCGGAGCACGCCACCTGGCAGCGAGAAGCAGGCAGCGAGGAACGCGGCCGTCTTCATGTCGAAGCCGTACTCACCGATGTAGTACTTGGTCATCCACAGCGAGAGGCCAACGTAGCCGCCGAACACGACCGAGTAGTACTGCGAATAGCGCCAGACACGCGGATCACGCATGACGGCAAGTTGCGCACGCCAGCTGGTGGCCGACGAAACGCGGTGCGCGGGATTGCTGCGCGAGAACAGCCAGAACACGATGGCGGTGATCAGCATCGCCACCGAGTACACCTTCGGCACGATTTCCCAGGTGCCGGCGGCCAGAATCAGAGCGGGCGCGACGAACTTGGTCAAGGCGGCGCCCGAGTTGCCGGCACCGAAGATGCCCATGGCCAGGCCCTGGCGCGAGCGCGGGAACCAGCGGGCGACATACGGCGTGCCCACCGAGAACGAGCCGCCCGCCAGGCCGACGAACAGCCCGAGCACCAGCAGTTGCCACAGCGTATGCGCGTACGAGATCAGCCAGATGGGGATCACCGTCAGCAGCATCAGCACGAAGAACACGACGCGGCCGCCGTAGCGGTCCGTCCAGATGCCGAGCGGCACGCGGATCAGGGAGCCGCTCAGCACCGGCGTGGCTGCCAGCAGGCCGAACTCGGTGTCATTCAGGCCGAGTTCCTTCTTGAGCGGAATGCCGAGCACGGCAAACAGCATCCAGACGGCGAAACAGATCGTGAAGGCGAAAGTGCTGGACCAGAGCGTCGTCCAAGCACCGGAAGGGACGGGTTCTGGCTTGCTGGAGGGGAGGTTTGGGGTGGCCATGGCCGGGTTCCGAAGTCACTTTGGGGAGTGACGCCAGATTAGGCCTGTGGCGATTTGCCGACTATTCGCCGGGCGTAGAGGTAGGTGGGGGAGAGGCTATGCGGGACGGACTAGTCCGATCGGCATATGGACGGCGGGAAGTGATGGGGGAGTCGGCCAATTCCGGACCGTGCGGCCGGTGAATCCCGGCAAAGCGGGATTCGACGTGGCGGCCGTTTCCCCCGGCTCCCCTCCCGCAGGCGGGAAAGGAGCGAGCGGCAGTGCTTAAGCCGCCGGCGGGGGCACGTAGCCTGCGGCCTGGTCGGCGCCGTCGCCGAAGAAGTACTTCTCGGTCTGCTTGATCAGGTACTGGCGCGCCCGCGGGTCGGCCATGTTCAGGCGGTTCTCGTTGATCAGCATGGTCTGATGCTTGAGCCAGCCGGCCCAGGCTTCCTTGGACACGTTTTGCCAGATCTTCTTGCCGAGATCGCCCGGCAGCGGGGGGAAGTCGAGGCCTTCGGCTTCCTTGTTCAGCTTGATGCAATGGACCGTGCGGGCCATGAGGGACTCCTTGTTCGTTTGGCCGCTATTGTAGCCAAGCTGGCCGGCCGGGCGGGAGTATCCGCCCATGCCCCTGCCGACCTTGTTGTTACTGCGGCGTCAGAGCTTCTTCATCAGGACCATCGACTTGCGCTGCCAGTTGTAGAGCTTGCGCTTGTCTTCGGGCAGATCGTCGACCGTGGCGTGGACGAACCCCCGCTTGAGGAACCAGTGTTCGGTGCGCGTGGTGAGCACGAATAGGCGTTCCAGGCCCAGCGCGCGGGCGCGGCGCTCGATCCGCTTGAGCAGCCGTTCGCCGTCGCCGGTGCCCTGGGCTTCCTGCGATACGGTAAGGCAGGCCATCTCGCCCATGTTCTCGCGCGGGAATTCATAGAGCGCGGCGCAGCCGAACAGCACGCCGTCGTGCTCGATCACCGAGAACTTGTCGATGTCGCGCTCGAGCAGATGGCGGCCGCGGGGAACCAGCGTGCCATCGGCCTCGAGCGGGGCGATGAGCTGCAGAATGCCGCCGACGTCGTCGAGCGTGGCTTCACGCAGGCTTTCCAGATCGCTGTCGGACAGCATGGTGCCCACGCCGTCGTGCAGGAACAGCTCCAGCAGTACCGAACCGTCCAGCGAGAACGGGATCAGGTGCGCGCGCGGCACGCCGCCCTTGAGCGCCTTGACCAGATGCTGGAGGTAGTACGCGACGTCGGGCGGCAGATGGTTGTTCTGGAGCCGTTCCACGGCGGTGCGCAGCGACATTTCCTTCATCAGCTTGCCCACCTGGTCGGGCACGCCGGGTACCTCGGTGATGAAGATCAGCTTGTCCGCCTTGAGCGCGCTGGCCGTGGCGCTGGCCACGTCCTCCATCGACAGGTTGAATGCCTGGCCGGTCGGCGAGAAGCCGAGCGGCGACAGCAGCACCACCTTGCCGTGCGATAGCGACATGCGCATCGAGTCGCCGTCGATCTTGCGGACCAGACCGGTGTGCTGATAGTCCACGCCATTGACGATGCCCACCGGGCGCGCGGTGATGAAGTTGCCCGACACCACGGAAAGCTGGGCGCCAGCCATCGGCGTGTTGGGCAGCCCCTGGCTGAACGCGGCCTCGATGTCGAGGCGCAGTTCGCCGGCGGCTTCCTTGGCGCATTCCAGCGCGGCGTTGTCGGTGATTCGGATGCCTTCCGCGTACTGCGACTGGACATTGCGCAGCGCGAGCTGTTCTTCCACCTGCGGTCGGGACCCGAACACCAGCACAATCTGCATGCCCATCGCGTGCAGCAGCGCCACGTCGTTGACCAGTCCGTTGAGCACCCCGGCCTTGACCAGTTCGCCGCTGAAGGCGATCACGAAGGTCTTGCCCCGGAAGGCATGGATATAGGGCGCGACCGATCGCAGCCAGTCGACGAACTGCTGCTGGTCCGGGCCGGCGGGCTCGGCAAGCTCCGTGGCGACGGGCGGCTTCTGGGTGTCGGGCGCGGCCTTTACGGGCAGCGGGAGCGGGGCGGAGGCAGGATCGGGGTCCTGCTGCGGGGAGTCGGTTCTGGCGTTCATGCGGCGGATTATAATCCCGGCCAATGTCAGCACAACGCCCCGCCAAACCTGTTCCGTCCCGGCCCGCCGAGGCCAAGACTTCCCCGGTTCCTCCGAATCCCGCCAAGCGGCCGGCGGAGGCCGCCGCGCGCGCGCCTCGCCCGCCCGGCGGGCCTCGCCAACCCCGTGCGCCCCAGCCGGCACGGCTTGCCAATCCGATACCGGAAATTACGTTTCCGGAGGCCTTGCCCGTCTCGGCACGGCGCGAAGAGATCGCCCGGGCACTGCAGGCCAACCAGGTCATCATCGTTTCCGGCGAAACCGGCTCGGGCAAGACCACGCAGCTGCCGAAGATCGCGTTGTCGATCGGGCGGGGCCCGGCACGCGAGGGCAAGCCCGGCGGCGGGCTGATCGGCCACACCCAGCCGCGCCGAATCGCGGCAACCTCCACGGCCAAGCGCGTCGCGCAGGAACTGGGCACGCCGCTGGGCGAGACGGTCGGCTATCAGGTCCGGTTCAACGACACGATGTCGGCCGGTGCATCGGTCAAGCTGATGACCGACGGCATCCTGCTGGCCGAGACGCAGAATGATCCGCTGCTGCGCGCCTACGACACGATCATCATCGACGAGGCGCACGAGCGCAGCCTCAACATCGACTTCCTGATCGGCTACCTGCGCCAGATCTTGCCGAAGCGGCCGGATCTGAAGGTGATCATCACGTCGGCAACCATCGACGCCAAGCGCTTTGCCGAGCATTTCGCGCGCAACGGCAAGCCGGCGCCCGTGATCGAGGTCAGTGGCCGACTCTATCCGGTAGAGGTGCGCTACCGGCCGATCCAGGCGGATGCGCCGGCCGACGGCGCCCCGCGTACCGAGAAGGCCCGGGAGCGCGATCTGTACGACGGCATCGTTGACGCCGTGGACGAACTCTGCCGGGTCGGGCCCGGCGACGTGCTGGTGTTCCTGCCGGGCGAGCGGGAGATCCGCGAGGCCGCCGAGGCGCTGCGCAAGCATCATCCGCCGCATACGGAAATCCTGCCGCTGTTTGCGCGGCTGTCCGTGCAGGAGCAGGAACGGGTGTTCAAACCGTCGAACGCGCGGCGCATCGTGCTGGCCACCAACGTGGCGGAGACGTCGCTGACGGTGCCTGGCATCCGCTACGTGGTGGATACGGGGCTGGCGCGCGTCAAGCGCTATTCGTACCGCAACAAGGTCGAGCAACTCCAGATCGAATCGATCTCGCAGGCGGCAGCCAACCAGCGTGCCGGCCGATGTGGCCGGGTGGCGAACGGTGTCTGCATCCGCCTGTACGAGGAAAGTGATTTCCTGGGCCGCGTGCGCTTCACCGATCCGGAAATCCTGCGCTCGTCGCTGGCAGCGGTCATCCTGCGCATGAAAGCGCTGCGCCTGACCGATATCGAGGCGTTCCCGTTTATCGAGCCGCCGCTGGGCCGTGCCATCGCCGACGGCTACCAGTTGCTGCAGGAACTGGGCGCGTTCGACGAGGCCAACCAGCTCACCGGCGTTGGCCGCCAGTTGTCCAAGCTGCCGCTCGACCCGCGCGTGGCGCGGATGATCCTGGCCGCGCGCGACCAGCAATGTCTGCGCGAGGTGCTGATCATCGCCAGCGCGTTGTCCGTGCAGGACCCGCGAGACCGCCCGCAGGAGGCCCAGGAGGCCGCCGACCAGGCACATCGCAAGTTCATGGACGAGAAGTCCGAGTTTCTGGGCTGGGTCAAGCTGTGGAAGTGGTTCGAAGAAGCCGTCGCGCACAAGAAGACCAACCGGCAGTTGCAGGAGCAGTGCCGCGCCAACTTCCTGTCGCATGTGCGCCTGCGTGAATGGCGCGACGTGCATTCGCAACTGCTGACCACGGTAACGGAGCAGGGCTGGCGCCTGAACGAGAGCGAGCCGACCTTCGAGCAGGTGCACAAGGCGCTGCTGACCGGCCTGCTCGGCAACGTTGGCCTGAAGCTGGACGAGTCCGACGGCAAGGGGCGCGAGTACCTGGGGGCGCGCGGCATCAAGTTCCACCTCTGGCCGGGCTCGCTCATCGCGCGCAAGGTGGGGCGCTGGATCATCGCGGCCGAATTGGTGGAAACCAGTCGCCTGTACGCGCGCACGCTGGCCCGCGTCGAGCCGGAATGGGTCGAGCAGGTAGGCAGCCATCTGCTCAAGGTGAGCTGGAGCGAGCCGCACTGGGAGAAGAAGGCCGGGCAAGTGCTGGCGCTCGAGCGCGGCACGCTGTACGGCTTGCCCGTGTACCAGCATCGTCGGGTGCACTTTGGGCCGATGAACCCGGCCGAGGCACGCGAGCTGTTCATCCGCCACGCACTGGTGGAAGGCGAGTTCGACACACGGCTGCCGTTCTTCGCCCATAACCAGCGTCTGGTGCGCGAGATCGAGAACCTGGAGCACAAGTCGCGCCGTCAGGACGTGCTGGTGGACGACGCGCTCATTTTCGCGTTTTACGATCGCGCGATTCCCGCCGACATCCACAATCAGGTGGCGTTCGAGAAGTGGTATCAGGCGGAGTCCGCGAAGGATCGCAAACTCCTGTACCTGAATCGCGACGAGTTGATGCGGCACGAAGCGGCAGGTATCACGACGGACCTGTTCCCGAAGATCCTGTCGATCGCCGGGATCGACATGGCGCTGACGTACCACTTCGAACCTGGCAGCCATCGCGATGGCGTGACGCTGACGGTGCCGCTGTACGCGCTCAACCAGGTACGACCCGAGCGCACCGAGTGGCTCGTGCCGGGCATGATCAAGGAGAAGGTGCATCTGCTGCTGAAATCGCTGCCACAGAAGCTGCGCCGCCACTGCGTGCCGCTGCCCGACTACGCGGCTGGGTTTGTCGACCGCCAGCCGTTCGGGGAGGGAGATCTGCTCGATGTGCTGATCGCCGACGTCCGCGAGCAGACCGGCACGATGATCAAGCGTGCGGACTTCAAGCTCGAGACGCTGCCTGCCCACCACGCGATGAATTTCAAGGTGATCGACGAGCACGGCCGCCAGCTGGACATGGGCCGCAACCTGGCCCAGTTGCGTGCGGAGTTCGGCGGTCAGGCGCAGCAGTCGTTCCAGAACATTGCCGCGCGCGATGTGCCTGCGGCGGAAGCCGGTCAATTCGAGAACCTGACCTCGTGGTCGTTCGGCGAGTTGCCCGAACTGCTTGAGATCCGCAAGGGCAACCAGACGCTGTTTGGCTATCCGGCGCTGGTTGACCACGGCGATCACTGCGATGTGGAAGTCTTCGACGATCCGCAGGAGGCCGCGCGTATCCACCATGCCGGGCTGCGCCGGTTGTTCGCACTGCAACTGCGCGAGCAGGTCAAGTTCATCGAGAAGAACATTCCGAACCTGCAGCAGATGGCGATGCAGTACATGACGCTGGGCACGCAGGAGGAGTTGCGTAACCAGATCGTCATGATGGCGCTGGAACGCGCCTGCCTGCAGGCGCCCCTGCCGCGCAACGAAGCCGAGTTCAATACCCGCAAGGAAGAAGGGCGGGCGCGGCTGTCGCTGCTGGCCCAGGAAATCGCGCGGCTGGTGGGCACGATCCTCGCCGAGTTTGCGGGGCTGCCGCGCAAGCTGCTCCAGGCCAAGCCGTTCGGCTCGGCCTATCAGGATCTGGAAGGCCAACTGGCACGCTTGATGACGAAGTCTTTCGTGATCGATACGCCATATGTCCAGCTGACGCACTTTCCGCGCTACCTGAAGGGCATGGTGATGCGGGTGGACAAGCTCAAGGGCGATCCGGCCCGTGACAGCCAGCGCATCCAGGAAATGACCCCGCTGGTGCAACAGTGGCAGCGTGCGGAGAAGCAACTACGGTCGCAGGGCCGGGGCGCTGCTGATGCCCGCCTCGACGAATTCCGCTGGATGCTTGAGGAATTGCGGGTGGCCTTGTTCGCGCAGGAACTGCGCACGCCACAGCCAATGTCGGTCAAGCGGCTTCAGAAAGTCTGGGAGTCCATGCAGCGATAGGCCGGTGTCCAGGAGGGGGCTGTCCAGATTATTTGTATCTAATTGTGATATGCCCTCAAGTTTGATGATTCACGTCATCGTACTGGTCGATTGAAACGTTAGAATGCGCGATTCGTCATGATTTAACGGTCTTATGCTCGCATTGCGTCGTGTTGTGGCTGGCGCTGTTTCGGTCGGCACCCTGGCATTGGCATTGGTGTCCGCACCCGCCCGCGCGGAAGTTGTAGTAATCCTGAATTCAGGTGACGCAAGCGTTACTTTGATCGACAAGGACACGCAGAAGGTGTTGGAGACGTTCCCGATCGGGAAGGAACCCCATCACCTGATCGCCACCCCCGACGACAAATCGCTGATCGTCGCCAATGCGGTTGGCAACGATCTCGTCTTCCTCGACCCGGTGACCGGCAAGGTGCAGCAGCGCGTGCCGAACATCGACGACCCATACCAGATCGGCTTCTCGCCCGACCAGAAGTGGTTCATCGCCACCGGCAACCGGCTGGACCGGGTCGACGTCTATCGTTGGGATGGCCGCCAGCTCAAGATCGCCAAGCAGTTCCCGCTGGCCAAGACGCCGAGCCATATCGCGTTCACGGCCGACAGCAAGATTGCATTCATCACGCTGCAGGATTCGAACCAGATCGCCGCGATCGATCTGACCACGCTGACCGTGCTCTGGACCATGGAGGCTGGCTCCGCGCCGGCCGGTATCTGGGTCACGCCAGACCAGAAGTACTTGCTGGTGGGCATGACGGGGGCTGACTACGTCGCCGTGATCGACTGGCGTACCCGGACAGTGGTCAAGCAGATCCAGACCGGCAAGGGCGCGCACAACTTCCGCGCCGTGGGCGACAAGCGGCACCTGTTCCTGAGCAACCGGGTGTCTGGCTCGATAAGCATCATCGACCAGCAGACGCTGTCGAAGGTCGGCGAGATAACGGGTCTGCTGCCGGGCCCGGACGACATGGAACTGACTGCCGATGGCAAGACGCTCTGGGTGACGTTCCGCTGGGCGCGCTCGGTTGGCCTGATCGATGTGGCCAGCCGCAAGATGATCAAGACGATCCGTGTCGGCAAATCGCCGCATGGCATCTACTTCCGCACGCGCGCGCCGCTCTATTAAGAAGGTCAGCGCCATGCGCAACTGGATGATCCGGATCGGGGTAGCTGCGGCGGGGTTGCTGGCGAGCGCCTCGCTTGCTCTGGCGGCCGACGCCAGCCCCGGAGCCTGCCGAGCCGGCACGCTCTATCTGACGTTTGACACTGGCAGCATGAGCCAGGCGGAACTGATCGCTCGCACGTTGCGCAAGCACCATATCCGCGCGACGTTCTTCCTGGCCAACGAGCCCACGGTCAACCACGACAATTCGCTGGATCCAACCTGGGCGGCTTACTGGAAATCGCTGGCTGCCGACGGTCATGCCTTTGGCACCCACACGTTCGACCATGTCTACCTTCGCAGCGCGAAGGGTGGCGAGGGCGGCAAGGTCGTCATGCGGCCGCAGTTCGGGGCGCAGGGAGGCAAGGACGTGGCGATGACCGAGGAATCGTTCTGCACGGAACTGCGCCGGAGCGCGCAGGCCTTCCAGTCGATGACCGGTCAGCCGATGGTGCCGCTGTGGCGCGCTCCGGGTGGCCATACGTCACCGAAGACGCTGGCATGGGCCGAGCAATGCGGCTTCAAGCACGTGGGCTGGGCGCCGGCCGGTTTTCTCGGCGACGAACTGTCTTCCGAGCGCTACCCTAACCAGGTGTTGCTCGAACGCGCGCTGCGCGATCTGCGCGATGGCGACATCACGATGGCCCACCTGGGTATCTGGTCGCGCAAGGACCCCTGGGCGCCGGGCGTGCTGGAGCCGCTGATCAGCGGGCTCGAGCAGAAGGGCTTTTGCTTCGCCACGCTGCGCGAGCATCCGCAGTACAAGCACTGGATTGCCCAGCGTGGTCCGGTGCGAGTGGAGCAGGCGGGGGAACAACCTCAAACATCGTCTGTATCGGGAGCGAAACGGTAATGTGGGACGCGCTCGCCAACTGGCTTAACCTGTGGGTGGGCCAGATCGAAGCCACGGTCTTTCAGAACGTGGTGTTGCCCGTGGTTTATAACCTCGGCTTCGGTGGCTATGCCGAAGACGCGTTCACCGGCACGGAATGGCTGCTGGTCGGGTTGGTCCAGATCGCCGTGATGGTGCTGATCCTCGGTCCGCTCGAGAGACTGCGGCCCGTTGAGGCCGTGACCGACCGCGCGGCCATCCGCACCGATATCCTCTATACGCTCATCCATCGCCTGGGGCTGTTCCGGCTGGTGATGTTTTTCCTGCTGGCACCGTTGATGGATGGCATCGAAGGCCATCTGCGACTGCTGGGATGGCAGCGTGTCAACGTCGAGGACTGGTGGCCCGGCGTGACGTCGATCCCGCTGATCAGCTTTTTCCTCTATCTGGCGCTTTTCGACCTGCTCGACTACTGGTATCACCGGCTGTCGCATACGTACCGCTGGTGGTGGAGCCTGCACGCGGTGCACCACAGCCAGCGCCAAATGACGCTCTGGAGCGACAACCGCAATCATCTGCTCGACGATATCCTGCGCGATTTCGTTTTCGCGGCCGTTGCGCTGGCGGTGGGGGTCGAGCCGTCGCAGTACGTCCTGCTTGTGGCGCTGTCGCAACTGCTGCAGAGCCTGCAGCACGCCAATCTGCGCCTGCACTTCGGCTGGTTGGGCGAGCGCCTGCTGATTTCGCCGCGCTTCCATCGCACGCACCACGCGGTGGGGCTCGGCCATGAAAAACGCGCCACGGCGGACAAGCCCGCACGGCTCGGCGGGTGCAACTATGGCGTGATCTTCCCTTGGTGGGACATGCTCTTTGGCACTGCGGACTTCACCGACGCCTATCATCCGACCGGCATCCGCGACCAGATGCCGCCACCTGCCGGGCGTGCGCGTAGCTACGGCGATGGCTTCCTGTCGCAGCAATGGCTTGGCATCAAGCGGTTGCTTCGCCTGGGGTAGGTTTCTTTCTGCTCGGCTCCAGCGCCACTTCGCGCGCATTTCCGAGGGTTTCCGGAAACACGACCGCCGGGCTGTGCTAGGCTCCGAGGGCTTCTTTCACCTCTTTGCCGCATGAACGATATCTTCCGCTCGTTTGGCCGCGCACTGGTCAGTCAGATGCATCCACGGATGCTGATGCTGACCATCGTGCCATTCGTTCTCGCTACCGTCCTCTGGGGCGGCCTGATCTGGTGGGGCTGGGAACCAATCATGGGGACGGCCCGCGCCATCCTCGAAGGCTCGGTGTTCACGAGCTGGATCTACTCGATGCTCGACTGGCTCGGTCTGCAGTCGCTGCGCAGCGTGGTGGCGCCGCTCTTCGTGCTGACCCTGGCGATCCCGCTGGTCATTGCGTCGATGCTGATCTTCATCAGCTTGTTCTCGGTGCCGGTGGTGGTCAGGCAGCTCGAACGCAGCTATCCGGATCTGGCCAAGTCTCATGGGGGCAGCATCGTTGGCAGCGTCTTCCAGACGCTCGGCAGCACGCTGATCTTCCTGTTGCTGATCCTCATCACGCTGCCGTTATGGCTGATTCCGCCGTTCTTCGCGCTGATTCCGCCGGTATTGTGGGGCTGGCTGACGTACCGGGTGATGACCTACGACGCACTGGCGGAACATGCCACGGCCGAAGAACGCAAGACGCTCATGAAGCGCCATCGGGTGCCGCTGCTGATGATCGGTGTGGCGGTTGGCTTGCTCGGGTCCGCGCCGACGTTGCTGTGGGTCTGGTCCGCTGTCATCATCTTCCTGTTCCCGCTGGTGCTGGCCGGCACGCTGTGGCTCTACGTGCTGATCTTCATTTTCTCGGCACTGTGGTTCGGCCACTTCTGCCTGCGCGCGCTGGGGGATCTGCGTGCGGAGCGCGCGGCCGCCGCGCCGCCACCGCCCCCGGCTACCGACGTGATCGAGCTGGCGCCCTCTGATGTGCGCCGCATCGAGCCTTCCTGAAAACAATTCTGAGCGAGCGCATCATGGGTTTTGGTTTGATTGTCATCGGCGACGAGATTCTCTCCGGTCGGCGCGAGGACAAGCACATGCGCCGTGCCATCGAGCTGCTTGGCGCGCGCGGGCTGGCGCTGGACTGGGCCGAGTACATCGGGGATGACCGCGAGCGCATCACGGCCACGCTACGCCGCACGCTGGCGGGCGCGGATATCGTCTTCTGCACGGGTGGCATCGGCGCCACGCCTGACGACCACACGCGCCAATGCGTGGCCGCGGCGCTGGGCGTGGATCTGGCCTTGCACCCCGAGGCGCGCGAACTGATCGCATTGCGTATTGCGGAAACGGCCAATGGCGATCCGGTCAAGGCGGATCTGAACCAGCCAGAGAACCAGCATCGTTTCAAGATGGGGGAGTTCCCGGTCGGTGCCCGGATCATTCCGAACAGCTACAACCGCATTCCGGGTTTCTCGGTGGCCGATCACCATTTCATGCCGGGCTTCCCGGTCATGGCGTGGCCGATGATGGAGTGGGTGCTGGACAACCGGTACGCGCACCTGTTCCATCAGGATACCGAGGTGTCGCGCGCGTTCTACGTGTTCGAGGCGCCCGAATCGACGCTGACGCCGTTGATGGAGCAGGTGGAGGCGTCGTTCGCCGGTATTCGCGTGTTCAGCCTGCCATCAGTCGGGGATGCCGCGCGCGGTGACAAATTCGTGCGGCGCCATATCGACCTCGGTGTGAAGGGCCCGGCCGACATGGTCGGGCCGGCTTACGCGATGCTGCTCGACGGGGTCCGGACGATGGGCTTCGAGATCGTCGAGCAGTAAGCGGCGTATCAATGATTCGTGGCGCTGCTCAGGCGCCATGCCACGGCAGGCCGCGCACGCACCAGCCCTCCACCGTCTTGCGGTGATGGTGGTCGTCGCGGTTGCCTTCGAAGCCTTCGAGTACATCCATCGCCAGCAGGTAACCGTTTTCCGTCGCCACGCGCGCCGCGTGTTTCGAGCGGGCGGCGCTGCGGCACAGGAACAGCACCGGCGCGTCGGCCGGTACCCGGGCCTTCAGTTCAGCCACAAAGTTGGCGTTCTGGGCGCCGCCGGGATACGACATCCATTCGATATGGGCGAACTGCTCGTCGGGCAGATCCACGCCGCCCACCCAATCCAGTTCTGCCTGCGTGCGCACGTCGACCAGTACGGCCTTCGGCTCGGCCTGCAGCAGCGCATAGGCCTCTTGCGGCGTGAGGGCGCCGAAATAGGAGAGTTCGCCTTGCTGCTTGCGCGTCTGGGCGGCCTGGAGGAGTTCGTCTCGGGTAGTCATCTTTTGTGACGGAGTCAATAAGAATGGAGGGAAAGCGGGGGCTGGCCTGAGCAGGGGCAACAAGGCCAACGCGGCACTGGGAAGCCGGCTGAATCGGCGTTATTCTAGCGCGGCCATTGTGGCAGACCCGAAAAATGTCCAAGCAAGGCGCGGTGGTGGTGCTATGCGATTGCACCCATATGGTGCCTAATTTCGAGGTGAGCACATAAACGGTGCAAAACCTTGGATTGCGCACCGTTATGGTGTTTGATTGGGGTGAGCGGCGTGCGCGGGCAGTGCACTTCGCCGTGGCATCAGGTTGGCCGGCTGGATTGCATGCAATCCGATGTTTTCGCTCCGGTGCGCGCCAATCCAAGCCAGTGCACGTTTTTCGGGAAGTCGGGAGTCTGGCAGGCGGAAAGGTGGCTTCGGCTGGCACGCTTTCTGCTAACATTCGACGTCCCTTTTGGGGCGGTCCAGACAGATGACCGCACCAACTTTGGCTTACCCACTTTCCCAGTTTCAGCCCGAATTTCCAGGAGATAGGCATGGCGCAGAGCGTTGCAGATGTGATGAAGCTCGTGAACGAAAACGACGTGAAGTTCGTCGATTTCCGTTTCACGGATACCAAGGGCAAAGAACAGCACGTCTCGGTGCCGGTGTCGCACTTCGACGAAGACAAGTTCGAGAGCGGCCACGCCTTTGATGGTTCGTCCATCGCAGGCTGGAAGGGTATCGAAGCCTCCGACATGCTGCTCATGCCGGATTCGGGTACCGCCTACATTGACCCGTTCTACGAAGAGCCGACGCTGGTGCTGAGCTGCGACGTGATCGAGCCGTCGGACGGCAAGGGCTACGACCGCGATCCGCGCTCGATCGCCAAGCGCGCTGAAGCCTACCTGAAGAGCACCGGCCTGGGCGACACCGCCTTCTTCGGTCCGGAACCCGAGTTCTTCATCTTCGACGGCGTGACCTGGAACATCGACATGCAAGGCTGCTCGGTGAAGATCCAGTCGGAAGAAGCACCGTGGTCGTCGGGCAAGGAATTCGAGCACGGCAACAGCGGTCACCGTCCGGGCAAGAAGGGCGGCTATTTCCCGGTTGCCCCGATCGACACGTTCCAGGACATGCGTTCGGAAATGTGCCTGATTCTGGAATCGCTGGGCATCCCCGTTGAAGTGCACCACCACGAAGTGGCTGGCCAGGGCCAGAACGAAATTGGCACGCGCTTCAGCACGCTGGTGCAACGCGCCGACTGGACCCAACTGCAGAAGTACGTGATCCAGAACGTCGCGCACACCTACGGCAAGACCGCCACGTTCATGCCGAAGCCGATCGTGGGCGATAACGGTTCGGGCATGCACGTTCACCAGTCGATCTGGAAGGACGGTCAGAACCTGTTCGCGGGCAACGGCTACGCCGGCCTGTCGGAATTCGCGCTGTACTACATCGGCGGCATCATCAAGCACGCTCGCGCGCTGAACGCCATCACCAACCCGGGTACGAACTCGTACAAGCGTCTGGTGCCGGGCTTCGAAGCACCGGTGAAGCTGGCCTACTCGGCTCGCAACCGTTCGGCTTCGATCCGTATTCCGTACGTGGCCAACCCGAAGGGTCGCCGCATCGAAACGCGCTTCCCGGATCCGCTGATGAACCCGTACCTGGGCTTCTCGGCACTGATGATGGCCGGTCTGGATGGCGTGATGAACAAGATCCACCCGGGCGAAGCTGCCGACAAGAACCTGTACGATCTGCCGCCCGAAGAAGACGCGAAGATCCCGACCGTCTGCTCGAGCCTGGATCAGGCCCTGGAGTACCTGGACAACGACCGTGAGTTCCTGACCCGCGGTGGTGTGTTCTCGAACTCGATGCTCGACGCCTATATCGAACTGAAAATGGAAGAAGTCACGCGTTTCCGCATGACGACTCACCCGATCGAGTTCGACATGTACTACTCGCTGTAAGCCGAGTGAGTTGCCGGGTTGTGGCCGGGCAACAGTTGCACCAGGAAGGGGCGGCTTCGGCTGTCCCTTTTTGTTTTGAGGCCACGTTGATCGCTAGAATGGGGCTCTTTTCCTAACCTACATGTCGATGTTCATGGAAGCGATCTCGAGCAGGGTCTTCAGCAATGCCAGCGGTGCGTTGCCGCACCAGATGCGTGTGGGCTTCCCCATTTTGGTGATGGTCGCGGCCATGGCGTTGCCATGGGCCCGGCCTGCCGCCGCGCAGTCGTCCGACGTGTACATGTGCAAGGGCGCCGATGGCGTGCCCGAGTACCGCAATGGCAATCCTGGCAACAGCAAGGACTGCAAGCGGCTGAACCTGCCGGATGTGGTCACCGTACCCGGCTCGCGTGCTGGCGGCGCGTCTTCGGGTGGCAAGTCGGTGGCGTCCACGTCGCCGACCAGCTTCCCGCGCGTGGATAGCGCTACGCAAAAGAGCCGTGACAGCGAGCGCCGCACAGTGCTGGAAACCGAACTGCAAACTGAGGAGGCCAGGTTGGCCGGTCTGCGTGCCGAGTACAACAACGGCGAGCCGGAGCGTCAGGGCGGCGAGCGCAATTATCAGAAGTACCTGGATCGTGTCGCGCGGCTTCGTGACGACATCACCCGCAGCGAAGCCAACGTGGCATCGCTGCGCCGGGAGCTTTCCGGCCTGAAGGATTGAGTTGAATGCGCCGCCTGATTCGAGAAGTGTCCCGCAAGGTAGCTGGAACAGACCGCAAGCCGGACGCCGGCGAGCCGGCCGATCGTGATGCGGACATCCTGCCGTTGGGCGGCGCGGCCCTGCATCCGGGCCTGGATGTAGTGGCCAACCCTGTGCTGCTGGTGCGCCAGCCGGGCCTGCGGGTGATTTACGCGAACCCGGCGGCGGAGGCCAGCTTTGCCGTGTCGCGCAAGGCCATGGTGGAACTGTCCCTGCCGGACCTTTTCGGGGCGTCGGAAGAGCTCGACAGCATGTTCGAGACGGTGATGGCCCGGCAGGTGGACGTGCGCAGGCAGGATCTGGTCCTGCGGCCGCCATTGCAGGAACCGATGCACGCGCACGTGGTAATCGGTGGCGTGGAAGGCTACCCGAACACAGCAGTGGTCGAGGTGCTGCTTAACGAGCAGAAGGTGCGCAGTGACCGCGAGGAGCGCATTCTTGACCTGACCTCGGCGAACAAGGAACTGATCCGCAATCTGGCTCACGAGATCAAGAACCCGCTGGGCGGGATTCGCGGCGCGGCCCAGTTGCTCGAATTCGAGTTGCCCGAGCGTGCACTCCGGGAGTACACGCAGGTCATCATCAAGGAGTCGGACCGCCTGCAGACGCTGGTGGACCGCCTGCTGGAGCCGCATCGTCATCCGCACATCGTCTCGGACCTCAATATCCACGAGGTGCTGGAGCGAGTGCGCTCGGTGGTGCTGGCCGAGTTTCCTAACGGGCTGGAAATCGTGCGCGACTACGATGCCAGCCTGCCCGAATTGCGCGGCGACATGGAGCAACTGATCCAGGCCGTGCTGAACATCGTCCATAACGCCGCCCAGGCGCTGCACGAGCGTATTGCGCGCGGCGATGCGCAGATCATCCTGCGGACCCGGGTGGCCCGGCAGGTCACGATCGCCAAGCGGCTTTTCAAGCTGGCATTGGATTTGCATGTGATTGACAACGGCCCGGGAATCCCCGAGGACATTCGCGAGCGCATCTTCTATCCGTTGGTTTCGGGCAGGGATGGCGGTAGCGGGCTCGGTCTCACACTCGCTCAAACCTTCGTGCAGCAACACGAGGGCTTGATCGAATGCGAGAGCAAGCCGGGCTGTACCGACTTCCGTATCCTGTTGCCATTGCACTAACCGCCCGATCGGCGAGACGGTGCGAGCGGCGCAGGGCCCTGCCATCAGCAGGGAATACGGGAGACCACATGACACCGAGCAGACAAGCGACGCACATGAAGCCGATCTGGATAGTCGACGACGATCAATCAATCCGCTGGGTCCTGGAAAAGGCCCTTGCCCGTGAAAGCCTGCTCTCCCGCAGTTTTACCAACGTGCGCGACGTGCTCGCGGCGCTGGAAGAGGACGAGCCGCAGGTCCTGATTTCGGATATCCGAATGCCCGGCGGTTCTGGCCTGGATCTGCTGCAGGCCATCAAGGCGCGGCATCCGGGCCTGCCCGTTATCGTGATGACGGCCTATTCGGACCTGGATAGCGCCGTGGCCGCGTTCCAGGGGGGCGCGTTCGAGTATCTGGCCAAGCCATTCGATGTCGACAAGGCAGTCGAGTTGATTCGCCGGGCGCTCGAGGAAAGCCTGCGCGAGGAGGAAATGGACGATCGCTTGGTCGATGCGCCGGAAATCCTCGGCCAGGCCCCGGCGATGCAGGACGTGTTCCGCGCGATCGGTCGTCTGTCGCAATCGAACGTCACCGTGATGATCACCGGCGAGTCCGGTACCGGCAAGGAACTGGTGGCGCGTGCGTTGCACAAGCACAGCCCGCGCGCGAATGGTCCGTTCATTGCGCTGAATACGGCGGCGATTCCCAAGGATCTGCTCGAATCGGAGCTGTTCGGCCATGAGCGTGGCGCGTTCACCGGCGCGCAGACCATGCGTCGCGGTCGCTTCGAACAGGCCGAAGGTGGCACGCTGTTCCTCGACGAAATCGGCGATATGCCATTTGATTTGCAGACGCGCCTGCTGCGTGTGCTTTCGGATGGAAATTTCTATCGGGTGGGGGGGCATAATCCGTTGCGCGCCAATGTGCGCGTCATTGCCGCCACGCACCAGAACCTCGAGACGCGCGTCAAGGAAGGGCTGTTCCGCGAGGATTTGTTCCACCGTCTCAATGTGATTCGCCTGCGCCTGCCGCCGCTGCGCGAGCGGCCGGAGGACATCACGCTGCTGGCCCGCCATTTCCTGCAGAAGAGCGCGAAGGAGCTTGGCGTCGAAACCAAGCGCATGTCCGATGACGCACTGGCCTACGTCAGCACGCTGCCGTTCCCCGGCAACGTACGCCAGCTCGAGAACCTTTGCAACTGGCTGACCGTCATGGCGCCGGCGCAGACCATCGAGGTCAAGGATTTCCCGCGCGAGATGATCGAGGCGGGGTACGGCGAAAGTAGTGTGTCGCCGATGCGTTCACCGAGCGAGTCGAGGTCGTCGGGAGAGTACGAGGCCGCGGAAGTTTCTGACTACGGCACGCATGCCGCGGGCGAGGGTGACACGATGGTCGCCACGAGACCGCCCATGGTCTCTTCGGCCACGTCGTCAGCGTCGGCATTTGCGGCGAGCGCCGTTTCGGCAAGCTGGGAAACGCTGCTGGCTGGCGAGGCAAAGTCGATGCTCGAATCGGGGCAGCCCGAAGTCATGGATGCGCTGACGCGGCGATTCGAGAAAGCGGTGTTGGAAGCCGCGCTCGGTGTCACGCGCGGACGTCGCGTGGAGGCCGCGACGCGGCTCGGCATCGGTCGGAACACCATTACCCGCAAGCTGCAGGAGCTTGGGTTCGACTGATCGCAGACCCGTAAGTCTGTGGCCCTGAATCGAGAGGCCTCGCGTTCGCGGGGCCTCTCTTTTTTGCTTGGTGGTTTCCATTCAGGGACTAACCAGCTCGGGCACGCTGTCGACGCGCAGCGACGGGAGCCAGACATCGGGGCCCGGCGGCCGCTCGATTTTCCCCCGCGCCGTCACGCGTTTGCCCGTCAGCGCACGAGCGTCCGCGATGGCAACGCCGCTCAGCTCCCAGAAGGTCATGTCACTGGTCTCGAGCATGACGGTCGGGAAAGGGTCGTTCCCCTTGACGTAGATCTCACCCACCAATGTCTGACGCGCGACTGCCGGCGAGTTTGTCGCACATGCTGCGATGCTGATTGCGGCGAGCAGCGCGCCGAGGCTTGCTCTCATGCGGTGTCTCCGGAAATGCGGGGCCGCTGCGCAGCCCCCGTATTCACTATTGAATCACGACAGACAGCGTGGAGCCGGCAGGAACCTTCACGGTTTCGCTGTATGCACCGCTCACTGCGGAACGGACCACCGGCAGGTTAGCGTATGCCTCGAGAGTGGCAGGTATCGATTGCGTCAGTGTCCGGAGGGGCAGGAGCGCTTGCGGATCGATCAGCGGAAGCGTGAACGGGCCGTCTTGTCGTTCCGGGAAGCCAAAGCCGGCAGGGCTAGGGGATTTCATCAGCGCGCCCGAAGTCGCGCCGAACCGACGTAGTTGCTCTCCGAGGCTCGATTCCGGCTGCACCGAGCGAATGGCGGAGTCGAGTACGGCCACTGAGTTGCTGCTCGTGTCGGTCAGCAAGATCTTGTAGAAATCGAGTCCGAGTTGTCGGTTCAGGAATCCGCCGAGCGAGCCGGAGACCGAGTAGCTGTCGCATGACGCGGCGAACGGTGTCCACGTTGTCAGGCCGCAGTTGTAAGAGCCGGCCTTGTAGCCAATGTAGTCCCGGAAACGAACGTCGCGGATTGCGTTGTAGTTTGCGTCGATCGAGAGGCTTGCGAGGTCCTCCATCATCATGGCCGAAGCCTCTTCCAGCCACTCGTCGAAGCTGTACTTCGGACCCATGAGCATCCCGCGACGGTAGAAGTTCTGCGCGTGCACGGCCTCGTGCGCCATGGTCAGCAGCATTGTCCTCATGCCAACTTCGCCGCCCAGATAGAGCGTCTCGGCATCCAGATACAGGGATACGGATTCGTTGCTGTATGGATTGGTTCTCGCCGCTTTTTTGATGGCGTTTCGTCCGTAGAAGTAGCCGATTCCACCAAACGGCTTCTCATTGTGGTCGAAGTTCAGGATGACGATATCGATCGGCTGTCCGGTGGCGGAGATCACGTCGAAGTAGGCGTGTGGCCCCCAGAGCGGGCCACCCACCGACTTCAGCATGTCGTAGATCTTTCCTTTCGAGGCGAAGCCGTCTGCGAGGCGGGCAACGATGTCCGAATGTACCTTGGTGGCATCGTTCTCCGACTCTTCAACCCAGACGTTGATTGTGGTGCCATCGGAGGCTGCCTGCTGACGCACAAGTATGGCTGACCGCTCGGAATTGTCAGCGTGGTACCAGGTCCTCACATCACCCACCGCAGCAGGAGTCGGCTCGCTTGTAGTGGAATAGTGGGGTGTGCTGCCACGCGTGCCGGCGAGCGCGACCCAGCCTTCACGGTTGAAGTCGGAAATGCGGCGCTTGGTTTCCTGTGTGCCGTTGTCCCACCGCAGCGCGCTAGCGACGATGCTCGGCATTTGCGAAGTCGTCAGCGAGATGTTCGGCATGGTCCGCGCAATGCCGGTGTGGTTGGTGAAGACTAGCGTCACGTCCTGGCCCTTCAATCCCGAAATGTGAATTGGCATATCCACAGTGTCTGCAGTGGCATTGATGCCGTGCCAGACGCCCACCCCGGTCCCCGCGTAGTTGTCCGCATCGACCACTCCGCAATGACTGCAGGCCGGTGTCATGACGTTGGTTGGCTTGGGCGGAGAGGGTTCCGGAGCCGAGGGCAGAGAGGGTTCCGGAGTCGAGGGCGCACCGGACGTGGTCACGGGCTGGGAGGATTGATATCCGTCGCCAGCGCCTCCGCAAGCGCTCAGGGCAATGGCCGCGAGCAGCGCCACAGCAGCGTACCTCGCGCGCGGCGATGTGCGAGATTTGTTCGTCATTGATTGTTCTCCTGGAGTATTGGCATTCCACGCCGTTGCGGCGCAGCAATGCTTATACGGGCGAGAATCTTGAGATAGCTACCCGCTCCAGGAGAACTTCAGCCTTGCTTGACGACCGTCAGGCCAACTGCCTCAGTCCCAATAACCTTTCCGCCATTTCGGCGAAACCCTCGCCACCGGATGCATTGGTGACGTAGGCCGGTTTGTGCGGCAGCAGGTGGAGGATGTCACTCACGTTGGCAACGCCGACCGACAGCGGGAAGTGGCCGAACATCGCGACGTCGTTGGCCGAGTCGCCGATGAACAGCCATTCGTCGCGATTGGCGTCGATGTCGTCACCGAGGAGTTCCTCTACACACAGCCGGCTCATCGATAGTTTGTCGTGGTGCCCAAACCATCCATTCACATGGATCGAACTGATCGTTGCTGTCATGCCAGCCTCGCGCATCATCTCGGCGATCCGGTCGACTGCTCGTTGCGGCAGCGGCGGGACGTCCTCGGCATGGTCGATCGCGAGATCGGCAGCATGCCATGCCTGGTCCGATGCCAGTGCGCAGCCGGGGACCTCGCGCAGGATTTCCTGGCCGAGCGCGTGGATGCGAAACAGGTTGGCATCGCGCGTTTCCGCCTCGTCCAGAAAACGGGTAACCAGCTTGCCGTTACGCAGATGCGAGTAAAAGGCGCCGTTTTCGCCGATGATTGCGTCAACCGGCCACAGACGAGTCAGAATCTCCGCCCATGCGATGCATCGCCCAGTTACCGGAATCACATGCAGCCCGGCACGGGTGAGGCGATCCAATGCCAGATACGTGGCCGCGGGCAGGCGGCCATCGGTGGTCAGCGTGCCGTCAATGTCGGTCAGGATGCCGCGCACGCGGCGCAGGGCGGCGTCGGGCAGGGCGGAGAAAGGTTGGGGCGAGGTCATGGCGGCGAATTGTATCTGCGTCCTTGTTGCAAGGGCGATGGTTGCGCAGTGTCAATATGCCGCAACAATCTCTTCGGCAAGGCGGGTTTGCCCTGTTTGCCGTGACATAAGAGCGGCGTAACATGCCTGTCACAAAAAATGCATACAGTCGGTCGCTTTTTCAAAAAAATTGGTCGGACCGAACACAGCCTCAGGAGAAATGCCAATGTCTTTTCCACGCACCGCGTTGAAGCTCGCCGCCGTTGCAACCCTGGCCTTGGCCGGTACGGCCCATGCCGCTGTTGAGATCCAGTGGTGGCACGCCATGCAGGGCGCGCTGAACGACAAGGTCAATGAGATTGCCGACAAGTTCAACGCCAGCCAGTCTGACTACAAGATCGTGCCGGTCAACAAGGGCAATTACGACGAGACCATGGCAGCCGGCATTGCGGCGTTCCGCGCGGGCGGCGCGCCGGCCATCCTGCAGGTATTCGAGGTGGGTACCGCGACGATGATGAGCGCCAAGGGCGCCATCAAGCCGGTGTCGCAGGTGATGAAGGACGCTGGCGAAAAGTTCGACCAAAAGGCGTACATCCCGGCAGTGGCGGGTTACTACACGTCGTCGAAGGGCGAGATGCTGTCGTTCCCGTTCAATAGCTCGACGACTGTCTTCTATTACAACAAGGATGCCTTCAAGAAGGCGGGCATTTCCGCCCCGCCCAAGACCTGGCCCGAGGTGATGCAGTATTCGGCCAAGCTCAAGGCGTCGGGCCAGAGCTGCGCCTATACCACCGACTGGCAGAGCTGGGTGCACCTGGAGAGTTTCTCCGCCTGGCACAACACGCTCTTCGCCACGAAGAACAACGGTTTTGGCGGCACCGACGCACGGCTGGTCTTCAATAGCCCGCTGCACGTAAAGCACATCACGAACCTGCAGGAGATGGTGAAGAAGGGCTACTTCAGCTACGGCGGCCGCAAGGCGGAGTCGCAGGCCAAGTTCTACAACGGCGAGTGCGCGATGTTCACGGGCTCGTCCGCATCGCTGGCCAATATCCGCAAGAATGCCAAGTTCCAGTTTGGTGTGTCGCAACTGCCGTACTACCCGGACGTGCCGGGCGCGCCGCAGAACACGATCATCGGCGGTGCATCGCTGTGGGTGATGGGCGGCAAGAAGGCCGACGAGTACAAGGGCGTGGCCAAGTTCTTCACGTTCCTGTCGCGGCCCGAGATCCAGTCGGACTGGCACCAGGCCACTGGCTACCTGCCGGTGACGATGGCTGCGTATGAGATGACGAGGAAGTCGGGCTACTACGACAAGAACCCGGGTGCCGATGTGTCGGTCGAGCAGATGGTTGTGAAGACCACCGACAAATCGCGCGGCGTGCGTCTCGGCAACCTCGTGCAGATCCGTACCGTGATCGACGAGGAACTCGAAGCGGTGTGGGCTGGCAAGAAGGAGCCGAAGGCCGCGCTCGACAACGCCGTGGCGCGTGGCAACGAACTGCTGGAGCGTTTCCAGAAGACCGCCAGGGAATAAGCCCCTGCGGTGATGAAGCTGAAGCGGGCGGCGGCACAATCGTCGCCCGTTTGCGTTTGTTTTGGGAAACCCCTCGATGGAAAAGCGCGTCGTCTTTCGCTCTCCGTGGTTGCCGTATCTGCTGGTGCTGCCGCAGATCGCCATCACGCTGATCTTCTTCTTTTTGCCCGCTGGGCAAGCGCTGTGGCAGTCGATGCTGCAGCAGGATGCCTTCGGCATCCATCTCGAGTTCGTCGGACTCGATAACTTCGTTACGCTGTGGAAGGACCCGCAGTACATCGAGTCCTTCCAGACCACCGCGATCTTCGCCATTGGCGTGACGGTGGTGGGCCTGTCCGTGGCGCTGTTGCTGGCGTACTTCGCCGATCGTGTCGTGCGCGCCGCCACTGGCTACAAGACCCTGCTGATCTGGCCGTACGCGGTGGCGCCTGCCGTGGCCGGCGTGCTCTGGATGTTCATGTTCAACCCAACCCTGGGTGTGGTGTCCTACGCGCTGCGCAAGGCAGGCGTGGACTGGAACTTCCTGCTCAATGGCAACCAGGCACTGCTGCTGGTGGTGCTGGCCGCGGCATGGAAGCAGGTCAGCTACAACTTCCTGTTCTTCCTGGCCGGGCTGCAGAGCATTCCGAAATCGCTGATCGAGGCCGCGGCCATCGACGGCGCGGGCCCGTGGAAGCGCTTCTGGTCGATCGTGTTCCCGCTGCTGTCGCCTACCACCTTCTTCCTGCTCGTGATCAACATGGTCTACGCCTTCTTCGATACCTTCGCGATCATCGATGCGGTGACCCACGGCGGCCCGTTCAACTCGACGAACACGCTCGTCTACAAGGTGTTCCATGACGGCTTCCGTGGCATGGATATTGGTGGCTCGGCCGCGCAGTCGGTGGTGCTGATGGTGATCGTGATCGCGCTGACCGTGGTGCAGTTCCGATTCGTGGAACGCAAAGTCCAGTATTGAGGAGCCAGCCATGGTAGAACGACGTCCCGTACTCGACTTTATTACCCACCTCGTGCTGATCGTCGGCATCGCGGTCGTGGCATTTCCGGTGTACCTGACTTTCGTCGCGTCGACGCTGACGGCCGAGCAGGTACTCGATGCACCGATGACGCTGATCCCGGGCAGCCATCTGATCGAAAATTATCGCACCGTGCTGTTCCAGGGCGTGGGCGAGGCCGCTTCGCCGGTCTCGACCATGATGAAGAACAGCCTGATCATGGCGTTGGGCATTGCGCTGGGGAAGATCGCGATTTCGATCATTTCCGCCTTCGCGATCGTCTACTTCCGCTTTCCGCTGCGCAAGACGTTCTTCTGGATGATCTTCATCACGCTGATGCTGCCGGTGGAAGTGCGTATCCTGCCGACCTACAAGGTGGTGTCTGACCTCGGCATGCTGGATAGCTACTTCGGCCTGACGATTCCCATCATCGCATCGGCCACCGCCACGTTCCTGTTTCGGCAGTTCTTTCTGACGATCCCGGATGAACTGGCCGAAGCCGCCCGCATCGACGGGGCCGGGCCGCTGCGATTCTTCTGGGATGTGGTGCTGCCGCTGTCGCGCACCAGCATCGCCGCGCTGTTCGTGATCCAGTTCATCTATGGCTGGAACCAGTACCTCTGGCCATTGCTGATCACCACGCAGAAGTCGATGACACCCGTGGTGGTGGGCGTGACACAGATGATTTCCCGCTCGGGCGATGCCGCTACCGACTGGAACCTCGTGATGGCCACCGTGATGCTGGCGATGATTCCGCCGGCAGTGGTGGTGGTGCTGATGCAACGCTGGTTCGTCAAGGGCCTCGTGGAAACGGAAAAATAAGGTCATTCCATGGCAAAGCTGTCTCTTCGCAACGTTCAGAAAACCTATGCCGGGGGCACGCAGGTCGTGCACGGCATCGACATGGAAATCGCCGACGGCGAGTTCATCGTGATCGTCGGGCCGTCCGGCTGCGGCAAATCCACGCTGCTGCGCATGGTGGCGGGCCTCGAGACGATCACCGGTGGTGAGATCCATATTGGCGACAACGTCGTCAACGATCTGGAGCCGGCCGCGCGTGATATCGCGATGGTGTTCCAGAATTACGCGCTCTATCCGCACATGAGCGTGTACGACAACATGGCGTACGGGCTGAAGATCCGTGGGATGTCGAAGGGCGAGATCGAGCAGCGCGTCAAGCACGCGGCGGGCATCCTGGAACTTGCGTCGCTGCTCGAGCGCAAACCGCGCGCGTTATCCGGCGGACAGCGGCAGCGCGTGGCGATGGGCCGTGCGATCGTGCGCGAGCCATCGGTGTTCTTGTTCGACGAACCGCTGTCGAACCTCGACGCCAAGCTGCGCGTGCAGATGCGGCTGGAGCTCAAGGATCTGCACCGCCGACTCAAGACGACCAGCCTCTATGTGACGCACGACCAGGTGGAGGCCATGACGCTGGCGGACCGCATGATGGTGCTCAATGGCGGCCGGGTGGAGCAGATCGGCACGCCGCTGGAAGTCTATGCGCGACCGGCCAGCACGTTCGTCGCCGGCTTCATTGGTTCGCCGCCGATGAACCTGGTGCCGGTGGCGCGGAACGGAAGCGGGCAGGGCGGGGCGCAAATGCGGGTCCAGCCCAAGGACGGGCAGACGGCGGCAACGCTGGGACATCTGCCGATGGGGCTGCATCTGCCCGAGCAGGCGCTGATGGGATTACGTCCCGAACACATCGAGCCTTGTGCCGTGCATGAGGCAATCGCCGAACTGGATGTGCGGGTGGTAGAAGCGCTCGGCGCGGATTCGTTCGCTTACGGTTCGCTCGGTGGCCAGCCCATCGTGGTCAGGCTCGACAGCCAGATGCAGGTGCGTGCCGGCGACAAGCTGCCGATCACGGCGTCGGCCGAGCATCTGCATTTCTTTGACGTGCAGTCGGGCAAGCGTATCGAGGCTCAGGCATGACGAATTGGCCCTATCCCCGCTTTATCGCCCATCGCGGCGCGGGCAAGCTGGCTCCCGAAAACACGCTGGCCGCGTTTCGGCACGGTGCGTCGTTCGGCTACCGGATGTTCGAGTTCGACGTGAAGCTGTCTGCCGACGGCAAGCCGATCCTGATGCACGATGCGACGCTGGATCGCACTACGACCGGCAAAGGGCGTGTCGATGCGCTGACGCTGGGCGAACTGGCGGCGCTGGATGCTGGCGGCTGGCACAGTCCCGCGTACGCAGGCGAGCCGGTGCCGACGCTGGCGGCCATTGCTCGCTATACGCAGGCCAATGGCTTCATGGTCAATATAGAAATCAAGCCGGTGCCGGGGACCGAGTATCGGACCGGTGCTGCCGTGGCGCTTGATGCACTTTCGATGTGGAAGGGTGCTGGCACGCCGCCATTGCTGTCCTCGTTTTCGGAGGTGGCGTTGGAGGCGGCGCATCAGGTGGCGCCAGACCTCCCGCGTGCCTTGTTGCTGGATACATTGCCTGCAGATTGGCTCGAGCGGCTGCGCCGGCTGGAATGCGTGGCGCTTGACGCCAACCACCGCGAACTCGATGCCGCTGTCATCGGCGCCGCGCATTCAGCCGGGTTCAAGGTGCTCTGCTACACGGTCAACGATCCGGCGAGGGCAGCGAACCTGCTGTCATGGGGGCTGGATGGCTTGATCACCGATGCGGTCGATCAGATCGCGCCACAGTCCTGAACAGTCCGTCTTGTTTTGCATCACGAAAAGTCCCTACGAGTTCTGGGCAAACGTGCTATGCTTCGCGAGTGAAGACTTAGGTCCTTCCCCGCACAACTTGCCCTTTCGGGTCTGGCGGCGAGACCGAAAACTAGCGGCACCTGACAAGGTGCCGTTCGTTCAAGGTGGTAACCGTTGGGCCCCCAAGAGTTGTTTGCAATCCGCTAACCGGTCGAGCCGTGTCGCGGAAGGTTGATGAACCCGCTTAACTCCGGCATTCCCGGAGAATAGTGAGCGCCCCATGATGCAGCAGTATCAAAGCAATTCGTACCTCTTCGGCGGCAACGCCCCCTATGTGGAAGAGCTGTACGAGGCCTACCTCCAGAATCCCAGCTCGGTTCCCGACAACTGGCGCGCGTATTTCGACGCGATGCAGAATGTCCCGGCTGCGGATGGTTCCAACGCCCGCGATATTCCCCACGCACCGATCGTCGCCTCGTTCGCCGAGCGCGCCAAGCAGGGCCCCATCAAGACCATTGTTGCCTCGGCCGATTCCGATATGGGCCGCAAGCGCGTCGCTGCCACGCAGCTGATCGCCGCTTACCGCAACATCGGCTCGCACTGGGCAGACCTCGACCCGCTCAAGCGCCAGGAGCGTCCGCCCCTGCCTGACCTGGATCCGGCGTTCTACGGCTTCTCCGAGGCTGACCTCGATATCGTCTTCAATGCCAGCAACACGTACTTCGGCAAGGAGTCGATGAGCCTGCGCGAGCTGCTCAACAACCTGCGCGAAACGTACTGCGGCACCATTGGCGCCGAGTTCATGTACGTGAGCGACCAGGCGCAGAAGCGCTGGTGGCAGGAGCGCCTGGAAACCACGCGTTCCAAGCCCGTGTTCACGCTGGAGAAGAAGAAGCACATCCTCGACCGCCTGACCGCGGCCGAAGGCCTGGAGCGATTCCTCCACACCAAGTACGTCGGCCAGAAGCGCTTCTCGCTCGAAGGTGGCGAGAGCTTCATCGCCGCGATGGACGAACTGATCCAGCACGCCGGCACCAAGGGCGTGCAGGAAATCGTGATCGGCATGGCTCACCGTGGCCGTCTGAACGTGCTGGTCAATACGCTGGGCAAGATGCCGGCCGACCTGTTCGCCGAATTCGAAGGCAAGCACGTCGACGACCTGCCGGCCGGTGACGTGAAGTACCACAAGGGCTTCTCGAGCGATGTCTCGACGGAAGGCGGCCCGGTTCACCTGTCGCTCGCGTTCAACCCGTCGCACCTGGAAATCGTCAACCCGGTGGTCGAAGGCTCGTCCAAGGCTCGCCAGGAACGCCGCGGCGACGTCGGCCACAAGGAAGTGCTGCCGGTGCAAGTGCACGGCGACGCGGCCTTTGCAGGCCAGGGCGTGGTGATGGAAACGCTGAACCTCGCGCAGACCCGCGGCTACGGCACGGGTGGCACGATGCATCTGGTTATCAATAACCAGATCGGTTTCACCACGTCGGACCCGCGTGACGCCCGTTCGACGCTGTATTGCACGGACGTGGTCAAGATGATCGAGGCGCCGGTGCTGCACGTGAACGGCGACGATCCCGAAGCCGTGGTGTACGCCATGCAGCTGGCCGTTGATTTCCGCATGGAATTCAACAAGGACGTCGTGGTCGACATCATCTGCTTCCGCAAGCTGGGCCACAACGAGCAAGACACGCCGGCCATGACGCAGCCGCTGATGTACAAGAAGATCGGCCAGCATCCGGGTACGCGCAAGCTGTACGCCGACAAACTGGTGGCGCAGAACCTGACCGCAGCCGAGTTCGGCGACGAGCTGGTCAAGGACTACCGTGCCGCCATGGATGCGGGCAAGCACACGGTGGACCCGGTCCTGTCGAACTTCAAGAACAAGTTCGCCGTGGACTGGATGCCGTTCCTGAACCGCAAGTGGACGGACGCTGCCGACACCGCCGTGCCGATGACGGAACTGAAGCGTCTGGCCGAGCGCATCACCACGATTCCCGAGCACTTCAAGCTGCACCCGCTGGTGGAGAAGGTCGTCAAGGACCGCTCCAACATGGGCCGTGGCGAGCAGATGCTGGACTGGGGCATGGGTGAGCACCTGGCCTTCGCTTCGCTGGTGGCCTCGGGCTACCCGGTGCGTATCACCGGCCAGGACGCCGGCCGCGGTACCTTCACGCACCGCCACGCCGTGCTGCATGACCAGGCTCGCGAGCGCTGGGATGCCGGCTCGTACGTGCCGCTGCAGAACGTGTCGGAAAACCAGGCACCGTTCACGGTGATCGACTCGGTGCTGTCGGAAGAGGCCGTGCTCGGCTTCGAATACGGCTACTCGACCGCCGAACCGAACGCGCTGGTGATCTGGGAAGCCCAGTTCGGCGACTTCGTCAACGGCGCCCAGGTTGTGATCGACCAGTTCATCTCGTCGGGTGAAGTGAAGTGGGGTCGCGCATCGGGCTTGACGATGATGCTGCCGCACGGCTACGAAGGCCAGGGTCCGGAACATAGCTCGGCCCGTATCGAGCGTTTCCTGCAGCTCTGCGCCGACCACAACATCCAGGTTGTCCAGCCGACCACACCGGCCCAGATCTTCCACCTGCTGCGTCGCCAGATGATCCGTCTGTTCCGCAAGCCGCTGGTGATCATGACGCCGAAGTCGCTGCTGCGTAGCAAGGATGCCGTGTCGCCGCTGTCCGATCTGGCCAAGGGTCATTTCGAGACCGTGATCCCCGATCACGAGGAACTGAATGCCAGCAAGGTCAAGCGCGTGATCATGTGCTCGGGCAAGGTCTACTACGACCTGGTCAACACCCGCCGTGAGCGCGGTGCCACCGACACGGCGATCATCCGCATGGAACAGCTGTATCCGTTCCCGCACAAGGCTGTTGCCGCGGAACTCAAGAAGTATCCGGGCGCGACCGAAATCCTGTGGTGCCAGGACGAGCCGCAGAACCAGGGTGCCTGGTTCTTCGTGCAGCACTACATCATGGAAAACATGACGGAAGGCCAGAAGCTCGGTTATGCCGGTCGTCCCGCCTCGGCTTCGCCGGCGGTGGGCTACTACGCAAAGCACAACGAGCAACAGAAGGCGCTGCTGGACGCTGCGTTCTCCAAGCTCAAGGGCTTTGTTCTGACCAAGTAATTCGTCGGCACCCGCGGGCCGCGCACAAGGATGCGCGCCGCGGGTCAGCCTACCCGCAACGAAACACACGCATACATCGAGGAATTTTCAAACCATGGCTATTGTTGACGTCAAGGTTCCCCAATTGTCGGAATCGGTCGCCGAAGCGACCATGCTGAACTGGAAGAAGAAGCCGGGCGAAGCCGTTGCTCAGGACGAGATCCTGATCGAAATCGAAACGGACAAGGTTGTGCTGGAAGTGCCGGCACCGTCGGCCGGCGTTCTGTCGCAGATCATCAAGAACGACGGCGATACCGTCGTGGCCGATGAAGTGATTGCCAAGATCGACACGGCAGCCACTGCAGGCGCCGTTGCACCGGCCGCCGCCGCTCCGGCTCCCGCCGCAGCAGCACCGGCCCCGGCAGCCGCCGCCAGCGCTGGCGCCATCGCCATGCCGTCGGCTGCCAAGCTGATGGCCGAGGGTGGCCTGTCTGCTTCGCAAGTGGCTGGCACTGGCAAGGACGGCCGCATCACCAAGGGTGACGTGCTGGCAGCCGGCTCGGCTCCCGCTCCGGCCGCCAAGGCTGCTCCGGCTCCGGCCGCCGCCAAGCCGGCCCTGCCGCAAGTGTCGGCCCAGGTTGACTTCGCTGCGCTGGGCGATCGCCCGGAAGAGCGCGTGCCGATGAGCCGCCTGCGCGCCCGGATCGCCGAGCGTCTGATCCAGTCGCAATCGACCAACGCCATCCTCACCACCTTCAACGAAGTGAACATGAAGCCGGTGATGGATCTGCGCGCCAAGTACAAGGATCGCTTCGAGAAGGAACACGGTGTGAAGCTGGGCTTCATGTCTTTCTTCGTGAAGGCCGCCGTGCACGCGCTGAAGAAGTACCCGGTCATCAACGCCTCGGTGGACGGCAACGACATCGTCTACCACGGCTACTTCGACATCGGTATCGCCGTGGGCTCGCCGCGTGGTCTGGTGGTGCCGATCCTGCGCAACGCCGACCAGATGAGCCTGGCCGACATCGAGAAGAAGATCGCCGAGTACGGTACCAAGGCGCGTGACGGCAAGCTGTCGCTGGAAGAGCTGACCGGCGGTACGTTCTCGATCTCGAACGGCGGTACGTTCGGCTCGATGCTGTCGACCCCGATCATCAACCCACCGCAGTCGGCCATCCTGGGCGTGCACGCCACCAAGGACCGTGCCGTGGTGGAAGACGGCCAGATCGTGATCCGTCCGATGAACTACCTGGCGATGTCCTACGACCACCGTATCATCGACGGCCGCGAAGCCGTTCTGGGTCTGGTGGCCATGAAGGAAGCGCTGGAAGATCCGGCTCGTCTGCTGCTGGACCTGTAATTCAGGCCAGACCTCCGTCTATCGTTTGTCGTCGTCCCCGCGCTTCGCGTGCGGGGACCCGGCCGCCACATCGCCGCCGGACGCCCGCCCTTGCGCGGGCATGACGCACCAGAGAGAAATTTCCCATGAGCAAACAATTCGACGTGCTGGTGATCGGCGCCGGCCCCGGCGGCTATATCGCCGCCATCCGCGCTGCCCAGTTGGGCCTGAACGTGGCTTGCCTGGAAGGCAATGCCTATGACGATCCGAAGGGCGAAGCACGCCTGGGCGGTACCTGCCTGAACGTAGGCTGCATTCCGTCCAAGGCACTGCTGGCTTCCTCGGAAGAGTTCGAGAACGCTTCGCATCACCTGGCCGACCATGGCATCACCGTGGGCGACGTCAAGGTCGACGTGGCCAAGATGCTCAAGCGCAAGGACGACATCGTCAGCAAGATGACGAAGGGCATCGAGTTCCTGTTCCGCAAGAACAAGGTGACCCTGTTCAAGGGCTACGGCAAGTTCACCGGCAAGGCTGCAGAAGGCTTCCAAGTGGAAGTGAACGGCGAAACGCTGACCGCCAAGCAAGTCATCATCGCCACGGGCTCGAAGGCTCGCCATCTGCCGGGCATCGCTGTCGACAACAACCTGATCAGCGATAACGAAGGCGCGCTGAAGTTCGGTACCGTGCCGAAGAAGCTGGGCGTGATCGGCGCCGGCGTGATCGGCCTGGAACTGGGCTCGGTGTGGCGCCGTCTGGGTGCCGAAGTGACCGTGCTGGAAGCGCTGCCCGCATTCCTGGGCGCAGCCGACGAAGGCGTGGCCAAGGAAGCGCAGAAGCTGCTGACCAAGCAGGGGCTGCAGTTCCATCTGAGCGTCAAGGTCGACGAAGTGAAGACCGGCAAGGACAACGTCACGGTCAACTACACCGACAAGGACGGCAAGGCACAGACGCTGGAAGTCGATCGCCTGATCGTGTCGGTGGGCCGCGTGCCGAACACCGACAACCTCGGCCTCGACGCCGTGGGCCTGGGCGTGGACCAGCGTGGCTTCATCGAGGTGGACGATCACTGCCAGACCAAGGTGCCGGGCATCTGGGCAATCGGCGACGTGGTGCGTGGCCCGATGCTGGCGCACAAGGCCGAAGACGAAGGCGTGGCTGTGGCCGAGCGTATCGTTGGCCAGAAGCCGCACATCGACTTCAACACGGTTCCCTGGGTTATCTACACGTTCCCGGAAATCGCGTGGGTCGGCAAGACCGAGCAGCAACTCAAGGCCGAAGGCCGCGAGTACAAGTCGGGCCAATTCCCGTTCATGGCCAATGGCCGTGCGCTGGGCATGGGTGCTTCGGACGGTTTCGTGAAGATGCTGGCCGATGCCAAGACCGACGAGATCCTGGGCGTGCACATCGTGGCCGCGAATGCTTCGGACCTGATCGCCGAAGCCGTGGTGGCGATGGAGTTCAAGGCTGCGAGCGAAGATATCGGTCGCGTTTGCCACCCGCACCCGTCGATGTCGGAAGTCATGCGCGAAGCCGCGCTGGCCGTCGACAAGCGTCAGCTCAACATGTAAGGCATTTGCCTCGCAAAGTGTGAGCACCGGCGCGCCGCCATTCGCGGCGCGCCGTTTTCACTTGCAGCCCCCGGTTGAACCCACATGAACGTCACCGAGTTTTACGAACACGAACTCAAGCAGCGCGGCTATCAGTCTGATGAGGCGCAGCGTCGCGCCGTGGAGCGGCTCCAGCAATGCTATGACGAGTGGGTGGCCTACAAGGGCCGTCGAAACAGCACGCTGAAGAAGCTGCTGGTACACCCCGAGGTGCCGAAGGGCGTCTACATGTGGGGTGGAGTGGGGCGCGGCAAGTCGTTCCTGATGGATAGTTTCTATTCCTGCGTGCCGGTGGTGCGCAAGACGCGGCTCCACTTCCACGAGTTCATGCGCGAGGTGCATCGGGAACTCGAGGAACTGCGCGGCCGGGCAGACCCGCTGGACGAACTGGCGAAACGCATTGCGCGCCGCTTCCGGCTGATCTGCTTCGACGAGTTCCACGTCAATGATGTGGCGGATGCGATGATCCTGCATCGTCTGCTGCAGCAGTTGTTCGAAAACGGTGTGCAGTTCGTGATGACGTCGAACTATCGCCCGGATCTGCTTTACCCGGACGGCCTTCACCGTGATCGGGTGCTGCCGGCTATTGCGCTGCTGCAGCAAAAACTCGATGTGCTCAATGTCGATGCCGGCATCGACTACCGCAAGCGGGCGCTGGAACAGGTGCAGGCCTACCATACGCCGCTGAACCGGGAAGCCAGCGCCGCGCTGCGCGATGCGTTCGTGTCCATCGCGGGCACGGCGGATGAGTCTCCGATCCTGCATATCGAACATCGCGAGATCAAGGCGCTGCGCAAGGCCAACGGCGTGGTCTGGTTCGATTTCGCGACCTTGTGCGGCGGCCCGCGCTCCCAGAACGACTATCTGGAGATTGCGTCACAGTTTCATACGGTGATCCTGTCGGATGTGCCGAAGATGACGCCGCGGATGTCCTCGGAGGCGCGCCGTTTCACCTGGCTGATCGACGTTTTCTACGATCACAAGGTCAAGCTGTTGATGTCCGCCGAGGTGCCAGCCGACGAACTCTATACCGAAGGCCAGATGGCGAACGAGTTTCACCGGACGGTGTCGCGGATCATCGAGATGCAGTCGAGGGAGTACAT
This sequence comes from Cupriavidus sp. HY129, assembly GCF_059492215.1. Lineage (NCBI taxonomy): Bacteria > Pseudomonadati > Pseudomonadota > Betaproteobacteria > Burkholderiales > Burkholderiaceae > Cupriavidus > Cupriavidus sp. HY129. The sequence goes on along the minus strand of NZ_CP083254.1, from coordinate 2,061,726 downwards.
CGAGTCCGAACGTCGTACCGTCGACACCTCGTTGACCTGACAGGCTGGCAGGGGAGTCTGAGGGCCATTCGAATCGGCTCCCCTGTCTGCACCGCCCGGCCCTGACTCCATTTTTGGAAGTTTGATCTTTATCAAGGCATATGGCGCGCTGGTTACCTAGTATTCGCTGGGTACTAAAAGCGCACTATGCCGTCCCTGCACGCCAGCCCCCTCGCGCCCGATGGAACGTCCGTTCCGTCCAATCCGAGCGCACAACTTGGTTCCGCCGCAGCCCTTGCCTCGGGCACACGGCCTGGGTCGGCGTCTCTATCCACATCCACTGTTCATTGTTTTCATTGCGGCCAGCCTCTCGGGCGCGATGTCACGCCGCTCGTCGCTGATATCGACGGGCAGCGCCGCACGTTCTGCTGTGGCGGCTGCCAGGCGCTGGCACAGACACTCTATTCAGCAGGTTTCGGGCATCTATATAGCGATGTCACGCGATTCGCGCGGCCGATAGATGCCCAGGCGCGGCGCGAGGCGGAACCTGTGTGGGCCGCCTACGATACCCCTGAGCTGCGCAACCAGTTCGTTCGCGAACTGGGCGATGGCCGGGCGGAGATTACGCTAGCACCGGAAAACATCCGCTGCGCAGCCTGTGCCTGGCTGATCGAGCAGCACCTCGGACAACTGGATGGGGTCGAGTCGGCCGTGGCGAACGTGGCTACGCGCCGCGTGGTGGTGCGCTGGCAAGAGAACAAGCAGGGCGTGGCAGGGCTGCTGTCCACGCTGGCCGACATCGGCTACCAGGCATGGCCGTTCGAGGTGTCGCGTGGCGACCAGCACGATCGCCGTGAGCGGCGCGGCCTGCTGATGCGCATGGCGGTGGCGATGCTCGGCATGATGCAGGTGATGATGTATGCATGGCCGCTCTATACGCACGAAGCCACGATCGACCCCGGCCAGCTTCAGTTGATGCGCTGGGCGAGCTTTGCGCTGACGATCCCGGTGGTTCTTTACTCTGCCTCACCGATTTTCGCTGGCGCATGGCGTTCATTGCGGCAACGGCATATGGGCATGGACGTGCCTGTCGCGATCGGTGTGCTGGCTGGCTTCTTCGCGAGCGCTGTGGCAACCGTGCGGGGCGTGGGGGAGGTCTACTTCGATTCCGTGACGATGTTCGTCGCGTTCCTTCTGTTGGCCCGCTATCTGGAGTTGCGTGTCCGGCAGGCCTCGCGCAGTGGCGCCGAGATGCTGGCGCGCCAGCTGCCCGCGACCTGCGAGCGGCTGGTGGAGGCGAGCGGCGTCGGCGAGCGGATTCCGGTTGCGCGACTGAATGCCGGCGACCGGATTCGCGTGAAGGCGGGCGAGATCATGCCGGCCGACGGTGTCGTGGTGGCCGGTGTCAGCGAGATCGACGAGTCGATGCTGACAGGGGAGGCGCGGCCGGTGAAGCGCGCCATTGGTGACACGGTGCTGGCGGGTTGCTTCAATGCCGCCAGTCCGCTCGAGGTGAGCGTGCGCCGGATCGGCGCGCAGACCCGTCTCGCCGAGATCGTCGCCGTGCTGGATCGCGCGCTGGCGGACAAGCCCCGCCTGGCCCAGTTGGCGGATCGCGTGGCCGGCTGGTTTGTCGCCACCCTCTTGATTCTGGCCGCAATCACCGGGCTGGTCTGGGCGATCTGGATCGATCCATCACGCGCACTGCTGGTTACCGTCGCCGTGCTCGTAGTGAGCTGTCCTTGCGCGTTGTCGCTGGCTACTCCGGCGGCGCTGGCCGCTGCTGGCGCGGCGTTGTCGCGGCGCGGCGTGCTGGTGACCCGCGCGCATACGCTCGAAGCGCTTTCGGGGGTCACGGACGTCATGCTCGACAAGACGGGCACGTTGACCGAGGGGCGCTTTGCGCTCGTGTCGACGGAGATCGCGGGCAATCTGGATGCGTCAACTTGCCAGAGTCTTGCCGCCGCCATGGAGCGTGGTGGGGAGCATCCAATTGCCAGGGCCCTGGTTGACGCCGCGACGGACCATGCCGAACGGCTGGTGGCTGACCTGCACAACGTTCCCGGGCAAGGGTTGCAGGCAATTGTCGACGGCCGGTCGATGCGGCTGGGGCGTAGAGAGTTCGTCGCGGAACTGGCACCGGCAGCGGCCGATATCCGCCGCAGTGGCGACCGTTATCCTGGCGCCACCGAGGTCTGGCTTGGTGACACAAGCGGACCGCTGGCGTGTTTCCAGTTGGCCGATGTCGAACGGCCCCAGACTGCCGAGCTTCTGGCTTCGCTGACCCGACTCGGTGTGCGCTGTCATCTGGTTTCGGGCGATCAGCCGGCAGCGGTGCGCTGGTGGGCGGACCGCTTTGGCATCGAGACCGCCGTTGGCGCGGTCACGCCTGAAGGCAAACGCGACTATGTAGCCAACCTTCAACAGCAGGGCGCCGTCGTTCTGGCGGTGGGCGACGGCATCAACGATGCGCCGGTGCTGGCCCAGGCGCAGGTTTCGATAGCGATTGGCAGCGGCGCGCCATTGGCGCAGGCCGGTGCCGATGCCGTGCTGACACACGGCGGCGTGGGCGAGATCGCCAATGCCATCGCCGTGGCCCGCAAGACGCGCCGCGTGGTGCGCCAGAACCTGGGTTGGGCCTTTTTCTACAACGTCGTGGCGATCCCCCTGGCAGCTACCGGACTCGTTACGGCATGGATGGCAGGCATTGGAATGTCCGTGTCGTCGTTACTGGTTGTCGGCAATGCATGGCGCCTGTTGCGCGCCGCGGCGGCGCCGGCCAGGGAGTCCTGAATATGGAAACACTCTATCTATTGGTGCCGATGAGCCTGGTGCTGGTGGCTGTGATCGCCGGGGCGCTGTGGTGGGCATTGCACGCAGGGCAGTACGACGATCTCGATCGCCCGGCGGAAGCAATTCTGCTCGACAACGACAAGCCTTGAATGTCAAGGCATATAGGTGACCGTTGCGGCGAACGCGCATTGACCGGAATTAATGCAAGCAGTTCGCAAGGGATGCTGGTGGCTTGATGAAAGTCAACGCGACTTGTAAGCCGATTTTCTAAAGTCACACCGTCAGTAGGTTTATTTTTACTTTTTGCATTGGGGGTCTGAATGGCTGTCACCACCGCGTCCTCACGCGCCGACACCTTCAACTATGGAGTCGTGCGGCAGTTTGCCGTCATGACCGTGGTTTGGGGGATCGTTGGCATGGCCGTAGGCGTTCTGCTTGCGGCGCAATTGATCTGGCCGGATCTGAATTTCAATACACCGTGGTTATCGTTCGGTCGCTTGCGACCGCTTCACACCAATGCGGTGATCTTTGCATTTGGCGGTAGCGCGCTGTTCGCCACGTCGTACTACGTCGTGCAACGCACCTGCCAGGCCCGGCTGTTCTGCGGCCCGCTGGCGTCGTTCACGTTCTGGGGCTGGCAAGCCATCATCATCGCGGCGGTGATCACGCTGCCGATGGGCATTACTTCTTCCAAGGAGTATGCCGAGCTCGAATGGCCGATCGATATCCTGATCACGCTGGTCTGGGTTGCCTACGCGGTGGTGTTCTTCGGCACGATCATCAAGCGCAAGACCCGTCACATCTACGTGGCGAACTGGTTCTTCGGCGCTTACATTCTGACGATCGCCATCCTCCATATCGTCAACAACATTGAAATGCCGGTGTCGATGTGGAAGTCGTACTCCGCCTATGCAGGCGTGCAGGACGCGATGATCCAGTGGTGGTACGGCCACAACGCGGTGGGCTTCTTCCTGACCACCAGCTTCCTGGGGATGATGTACTACTTCATCCCGAAGCAGGCGGAGCGTCCGATCTACTCGTATCGCCTGTCGATCGTCCACTTCTGGGCGCTCAACTTCACGTATATGTGGGCGGGTCCGCACCACCTGCAATACACCTCGCTGCCTGACTGGGCGCAGTCGCTGGGCATGGTGTTCTCGCTGATCCTGCTGGCTCCGTCGTGGGGCGGCATGATCAACGGGATCATGACGCTGTCCGGTGCCTGGCACAAGCTGCGTACCGATCCGATTCTCAAGTTCCTGGTGGTGGCGCTGTCGTTCTACGGCATGGCCACGTTCGAGGGCTCGATGATGTCGATCAAGACCGTGAACGCGCTGTCGCACTACACGGACTGGACGATCGGCCACGTGCACTCGGGTGCCCTGGGCTGGGTCGCGATGATCTCGATCGGCTCGCTTTACTACCTGATTCCGCGCCTGTTCGGAGAGAAGGAGATGTACAGCACGCGCCTGATCGAGTGGCACTTCTGGATTGCGACGATCGGCGTCGTGCTCTATATCGCCTCGATGTGGATCGCCGGTGTGATGGAAGGCCTGATGTGGCGCGCCACGCAGCCTGATGGCACGCTGACCTATGCGTTCGTCGAAGCGGTCAAGGCAAAGTATCCGTTCTATCTGATCCGTCTGCTGGGTGGCCTGTGCTTCCTGAGCGGCATGATCCTCATGGCTTACAACGTGGCACGTACCATCATTGGCAAGCCTGCGGTTGACGCTCCGATTCCGGCCAACCTGCCGGCTTCCGCCCACTGATCGCCGAGGACCGAACGATGTCTCAAAAACAAGGATTCTTTTCCCACGAAACGCTGGAGAAGAACGTCGGCTGGCTGATCATTGCAACCATCATCGTGGTCAGCATCGCTGGCCTGGTGCAGATCGTGCCGCTGTTCTTCCAGCACTCGACGACCGAGCCCGATCCGGGCATCACACCGTACTCGCCGCTGCGCCTGATGGGGCGCGACATCTACATCCGCGAGGGTTGCGTTGGTTGCCACTCGCAGCAGGTGCGTACCCTGCAGGCGGAGACTGAGCGTTATGGCCATTTCTCCACGGCGGGCGAGTCGGTGTATGACCACCCGTTCCTGTGGGGCTCGAAGCGTACCGGTCCAGATCTCGCGCGTGTTGGCGGCCGTTACTCGGACGACTGGCAGCGGATCCACCTGCGCAATCCGCGTGATGTGGTTCCCGAGTCGGTGATGCCTTCGTACCCGTGGCTGGAGAAGACGCAGTTGCCCACCAACGACATCCAGGCACGCATGCACGCGCTGAAGCGTCTGGGTGTGCCGTACAAGGACGAAGAGATTGCTCGTGCGCCTGAAGAGCTGGCAGGCAAGACGGAAGAAGATGCGCTGGTGGCGTATCTGCAGGGGCTGGGCCTGAATCGCCGCAACGTGCGCGTTGACTCGGCGGCGGCTCCGGCGCCGGCGAAGGAGTGATGCCATGGCGATCGTGACCGCAATTGCAACCGTCGTGTCGATGCTGACGTTCATTGGCATCTGCTGGTGGGCATGGTCGGGCGGCCGCCAGGCCGCCAATCAGGAATCGGCGATGTTGCCGTTTGCCCTGCCTGACGAAACCACAACTACAAGCCGGAACCCACAGCCATGAGCGATTTCATTTCCGATTTCTGGAGTTATTACATCGCGGCCATCGCGCTCATCGGGATCGTCTGGTGTGTCTGGCTGCTGTTTTCCCAACGCAAGATGCCGAAAGGTGTCAGCACCACTGATGACACCGGTCATGTCTGGGATGGTGACCTGCGCGAACTGAACAACCCGCTGCCACGTTGGTGGATGTGGATGTTCCTGCTGGCCTGCATCTTCGGTCTTGGTTACCTGGCGCTGTATCCGGGCCTGGGATCGTACGCCGGTATGCTCAAGTTCTCGACGCAGGGCGAGCTTGCCGCTCACCGCGAGGCCGCCGAGAAAACGCAGCACCAGATCTACGCCAAGTATCTGAGCATGGATATCAAGCAGGTGGCGGCGGATCCTGACGCACGCGAGATCGGCCAGCGGTTGTTCCTGAACTACTGCGCGCAGTGCCACGGTTCGGATGCGCGTGGCAGCCGAGGCTTCCCCAACCTGACCGACAACGATTGGCTCTACGGTGGCGAGCCGGAGACGATCCAGCAGACGATCACCAAGGGCCGCAATGGCGTGATGCCATCGTTTGCCAGCACGATCGATGCGAAGCAGGCCGGCGATACTGCCCAGTACGTGCGTTCGCTGTCTGGTCTGTCGTCGGATCCGATTCGCGCATCGCGTGGCGAAAGCACGTTCAAGTCGACCTGCGCGGCCTGCCATGGCGCCAACGGCAAGGGCAACCAGGCACTCGGCGCGCCGAACCTGACCGACAACACGTGGTTGTACGGCAGCTCGGAAGCGACGATCGTCGACGCGATCCTGAAGGGACATAACGGTCATATGCCGGCGCACGAGGAGATTCTGACGCCTGAGCGCATCCGCATGCTGACCGCATATGTGTGGGGTCTCTCAAATACGGGAGGCGCTGCAAAATGACTAACTGCCCCGGGGCCGGGCGGCGTGCCGCCCACCGGGGCGTGAGGGCAACACGATGAGCGCGCCCCTTAACGCCCCCGATCACTCGGACGATCACGCCTCGAACGATCCGTCTGCAAGCCAGTCGGCGAGCGATCGTAACGGCAACACTTGGCGTCCCGCGCCGCCCCCCAAGGGGGCCGAGACCACCGAGGAAGCGCTGTACGAGGTCCGCCGCAAGATCTATCCGCGCTCGACTTCTGGCGCGTTTTCGAGCTGGCGCGTGTGGCTGGTCATCCTGACGCAGTTGATTTACTACGGAACGCCCTGGCTGCAGTGGAATGATCGCCAGGCCGTGCTGTTCGATCTCGGCGCGCGCAAGTTCTACATCTTCGGTCTCGTGCTGTGGCCGCAGGATGTGATCTATCTCGCTGTGCTGCTGGTCATTTCTGCGCTATCGCTATTTCTGTTCACCGCCATCGCGGGACGCCTGTTCTGCGGCTATGCCTGTCCTCAGACGGTCTACACAGAGATATTCATGTGGATCGAGCGACATGTCGAAGGGGATCGCATCGCGCGGATCCGACTCGACGGCGATCCCTGGAGCCTGCGCAAGCTGCGAATCAAGGCGACCAAGCATGTGCTCTGGGTGCTGATCGCACTGTGGACGGGCTTCACGTTTATCGGGTATTTCGCACCGATTCGGGAACTTGGTAGCGAGGTCCTGCATTTCACGCTAGGACCCTGGCAGAGCTTCTGGATGCTGTTCTACGCATTTGCGACCTGGGGCAACGCCGGATTCATGCGCGAGCAGGTGTGCAAGTACATGTGCCCCTATGCGCGTTTCCAGAGCGTGATGGTCGACCGCGATACCTATGTCGTGACCTATGACGTGGGTCGTGGGGAGCCGCGTGGTAGCCGTTCCCGCAAGACCGATCGCCATGCGGCTGGTATTGGCGATTGCGTGAATTGCAGTATCTGCGTGCAGGTGTGTCCGACCGGTATCGATATTCGTGATGGCCTCCAGTACGAGTGCATCGGTTGTGGCGCCTGTATCGACGCGTGCAATCTCGTCATGGACAAGATGGAGTACCCGCGCGGCCTGATCCGATACACGTCGGAAAACGCCATGCGCAAGTCCCTGACGACATCCGACGCGCGCAAACGGCTGCTGCGACCACGCACGATCATCTATACGCTGATCTGGCTGGTTCTGGCGGCGGGCTTCGTCGCATCGCTGGCAATGCGGTCGCCGATCAAGGTCGACATCATTCGGGATCGCGGCGCGCTGGGCCGGGAAGTGGAGGGCCGCTGGATCGAGAACGTCTATCGGCTCCAGGTGATCAACACCACGGAAGCGCCGATGCGGATTCGCGTGCAGGCTGAGGGCGACGATCTGACTGGACTGACGGTCGAGTATGACAAGTCCGCCGAGGCCATGCAGCCAACGTCCAACCGGTTGTTGCCGATTCGCATTCGCGTGCCGATCGACGATGCCAAGGAGGGCACGCACAAGATCAACGTAACCGTGACGGCGGAGGGCGAGGACGGCCGAGACGCGCATATCAGGCAATCCACGAGTTTCATTGTTCCCCGCAATCTGTGATGCTGAGGGTGAAATGGCAGCAAACAAGGAGAGCGCAATGACATCCCAACAGTCCAAGCCCTGGTACAGGGAACCGTGGCCGTGGCTTTTGATGAGCGGTCCGTTGCTTGCAATTATTGGCTGCGGCGTGACCATCTGGCTTGCCAACACGCATCCGGATTTGCCGATTTCCGGCGTGGAGCGTCATGGCCTGGTCGTGGAGAAAACGGGGGCGGAGCATGTAGCGTCGCCGGCTGCGAGGCGCCCATGAGACTCCGCTGGCTGATGTGGGTACTTTGGCCGGCGTTTCTGATGGGCGGAGCGGCCACCGCCACCGTGTTTTCGGTCGTTGATCCGGGCGATCTCACGTTCTTCGGGCACCAGGTGGAAGCGTCTCGTGAGGCGGTCTACACGATTGGCTTCCTGGTGGCGTGGTTGTTTTGCGCATTGTCCAGTGGGCTGACGCTCTACACCATGCCAACCAAGCTCGAGGAGACCGACGAACTCGAGTAATGGCTCGAGTGCTGGCAGAAAGCAAAACGGCCGCACCGGGAGATCTGCTCCCGATACGGCCGTTTTCCTGGCCACGATGCCCGTTAGCAGTTTCGGCTATAGACCTGCCTGATGCCTTCCATGTCCACGAGTTTCACGTGTCGTTGGCGAATCTGAATCAGGCCGGCTTCGGCGAATCGAGAAAAGAGCCGACTCACGGTTTCGAGCTTGAGGCCAAGATAGCTGCCGATTTCTTCGCGGCTCATCCGCAGCACGAACTCGCTCGACGAGTAACCGCGCATCGACAGGCGCTCGGACATGTTGACGAGAAATGCTGCCAGGCGCTCTTCGGCACGCATCGAGCCAAGAGTGATCAGCATGATCTGGTCCTGCGAGATTTCCTTGCTCATCAGCCTCAGGAACTGCTGCTGGAGAGAAGGCAACGTGCCGGACAGCGATTGCAGGTCATCGAATCGCACGACGCAGACCTCTGTGTCCTCGAGCGCGGTGGCGTCGGACGCATGCTGCATCTCGCTGAGGCCGTCGAGCCCGACGACCTCACCGGGCAAATGGAAGCCGGTGATTTGCGTGCGTCCGTCCTCCATGGTCACGTGGGTCTTCAATGTGCCAAAGCGGATCGCATAGACTGCGGTAAGTGGTTCGCCCATGCGATAGAGCGTTTCGCCCTTGTGAACACGAACGCGTTCCTGTACGAGCGTGTCCATCTTTGCGAGGTCCTGTTGCGACATGCCCACGGGAAGGCAAAGCTGGCCCATGGCGCAAGTGGAGCAACGCGGAGACATCTCGGTGACGGGAATGGAGGTAAGCAATTGATGGTGCTCGCATGAATGCGCTTGCGATGGAGGCGCGATGCAGGCATTTTACAGCGTGATGTGACGCAGAAGCGAGGAACAGTTGCCATTTGGTGTGCTTTTCAGTGTCTTTACACTTGCGTTGCTTGGTGGCGTGCATTGCGCCGCCATGTGCGGAGGAATTGCCATTGCCGTCGAGCAACGGCAATCCGGGGGGGCTGTTGCGGTCGTTAGCCTCGTGCATCGCTCGCGATTTCACTGGTGGCTGGAACTGCTGGTCATGCACGCCGGGCGTCTCACGACCTATGTGCTGCTTGGGGCGCTGATGGGAGCGGTGGGTGCGACAGTCTGGAAGCAGGACTACCTTCCAGTGCAGCGCTGGCTCTATGGCGCGGGCAGCCTGTTACTGGTTCTGACCGGGGTGTGGTTGTTGCGGGGCCGCGTCATGCGTGCAGCATGGCTCGAACGGCTGGCGGCGCGGGCTGCCTCGTATGTCGTCCGGGGCGTCGCGTCGCTGGGCATGCAGATGCCGCTTCGCTTGCGTCGGCACGCGCCCATCATGCGGCGCTATGGGATGGGGTTGGCCTGGGGGCTGGTGCCCTGTGGTATGGTGTATGGCGCACTTGCGCTGGCCTTGTTGGCTGGAAATGCGCCATCTGGAGCACTTGTCATGGCGGCCTTTGGCATTGGGACGCTGCCCAACCTGCTGGTGATCTCGGGTTTGTCGGGCTACCTGCGGCAACTGTCGCGCCGCCCCGGCGTTCGAGTGGGCGCCGCGCTTGTTGTGATCGGTTTTGGGGCGCTGGGTGTCGCACGCGCCGTCTGGCTGCCCGATACGCTGGCCAATCACGGCTTCTGCGTCGTGTTCTAGACTTTTTTGCTGGTTGCAGGGCGGGGCTGGAATGCCATACAATCGCGAAAACCACGGTATCGCGCTCCGATGCGCTCGTGGCGTCGCCGGGGCTGCATTCCCGATCTGGGATGTGTGCCCAGGGGGTCTGGGCAGGTCTGGCTTGCCGGGATCGTCCCCACAGTTCATCCGGTTCACAAGATCTGGTTCCAAAGTCCGATGGGGCTGTGTGGAGAGGTGGCGCTGGTGCCAGGCGAAGTTGCCTGGGCCGATATCGATTGTTTCTTGCCGCCTTGGCGATCTGATTGTCCAGGTGAATGTCCACCCCAAAAGGGAGAGGGTGCGACGCAAGAGGTCCGTTGACTGGCGTAGTCTGTCAGCCCCGGACGATCTCCTGCCGGAACGACCCGGCAATTCGATGCAAAGAAAATGAGGTGCACGGCTCCGCTGCGAAAAGCTGCGAGTTGGCTGCGCGATGAGATGGCGGTGGCTCAGGCCTCGCTGTATCTGCAATCTCCAGTGCTTCAGGATTCGTCCAGAAGCAGGTGCAAAGACAGGCTGCACACAATCACATGAATACCCAAGAGGCGAAGATCGTCCTCGAGACCGCGCTGATCTGTGCGCAGGAGCCATTGCGCGTTGGTGATCTGCGACGGTTGTTCGCCGACGACGTCGGTGCCGACACCATCCGGGTTCTGCTCGAAGAGCTGCGCAACGACTGGCAGCAGCGCGGGGTGGAGCTCGTGGCCCTGGCCAGCGGCTGGCGGTTCCAGAGCCGCCCCGAGATGCGCGAGTTTCTTGATCGGCTCAACCCGGAGAAGCCGCCGAAGTACTCGCGTGCCGTGATGGAAACGCTAGCGATCATCGCGTATCGCCAGCCGGTGACGCGCGGTGACATCGAAGAGATCCGGGGCGTAACGGTCAGCACGGAGGTGGTCAAGAAGCTTGAGGACCGGGACTGGATCGAAGTCATCGGTCACCGGGACGTGCCTGGTCGCCCCGCGTTGTATGCAACGACCAAGGCATTCCTGGATGATCTTGGTCTGCGCTCGCTGGATGAGTTGCCGCCGCTCGAGGATGCCCAGGCCCAGGCTCAGGCGGCTCTGCTGGATCAGCAGGCCATCGATTTCGAAGCGGTCGCGACGGCGAATCCGCCTGCTGGTGACGAGGAGGCCTTTTCGGAGGCCACCGTAGAAGTGGCTGAGACGGGTGAGCCGGCAGTTGAGCAGTTGTCGGTCGAGCCGCAATCCGAAGATCTGTCCGGTGGCGCGAGCGATGCCGCCGGCAATGAAAACGAACAGAACGACAGCGTCGCGCAGTTGCCCGAGGGTGATGGGCAAGGCGATGACGCGCCGGTGGCTCTGGCCAACGGATTCCATGTGGACACAGAGTCTTCCTCGCAGGAAGACGCCGCAGTTCCGGCCCCCGACGGTGATATGCCGCTGGCGACCGAGGACGACGACGAGCGCGTGTCCAACTGAACAACATGCAACATCGATAGTGAATACTTTGTCTGATTCCGCTGAGCAAGACGTCCGCCAGCCGGACGTGCCGGGCGACACCGGCGCTGCCCCCGAGGGTAACGGCGCCGAAGGCGCGCCCCGCCGCAAGGGGCTGCGCCGCGGCCTGCGCAATCTAGTGGCTTCCCGTCGCCAGTCGGCGCAGGACCGCGATGGCCGGGAAACGGGGCGCGACGATGCCGAGCCCTCGTCGTCTGGCGAAGGCGGCGATGCTTCGCCGGCCGCTGCCCCCGCGCGTGGCCGCGGGCGTCGCAAGCCGGCGCCGGCCGCCGATACGCAAGCAGTTGCCGGTGCCGAGGAGGCAGGTGGCGACGCGCAGCCGCGATCGGATCAGTCCGCGCAAGGGGCTCGCAAGCGCCGTCAGCAGCCGCAACGCAAGGCTGCGCTGGTAGATGGCGACAACAAGCCAGCCTCGCAACAGCCGGGTCGCCGTAACAAGGGCGGTCAGCGCAAGGGTCAACAGCCTGGTGGCAAGCCGGGTGCTGACAGGGGCGACCAGCGTGTCGAGCAGCGCCAGGGCGACAAGCCCGGTCGGCAAGCCGGCAAGGGCGGCGCGAAGCCTGCTGCCGGTGGCGAGGATCTGTTCCGCTTCGTGATTTCCGAGCAGTTCGATCAGGAAGACACGATCGTGCCGCGCACCAAGGCCAAGCCGGTGCGCGAACTGTCCGCTGACGACGACGCGCCCAAGCTGCACAAAGTCCTGGCGGAGGGTGGACTTGGCTCGCGCCGCGAGATGGAAGAGCTGATCCTGCAGGGGCGTGTGTCGGTCAATGGTCTGCCTGCCCACATCGGCCAGCGTATTCTGCCGACCGACCAGGTCCGCGTGAACGGCAAGCTGATTCACCGCAAGGTGACGACCAAGCCTCCACGCGTGCTGCTCTATCACAAGCCTTCCGGTGAGATCGTCAGCCAGTCGGATCCGGAAGGCCGTCCGACCGTTTTCGATAGCCTGCCGCGCATCAAGAACGGCAAGTGGGTCGCGGTCGGCCGCCTCGACTTCAATACCGAAGGGCTGTTGATTTTCACCACGTCGGGCGATATTGCGAACCGTTTCATGCACCCGCGCTATGGCGTGGAGCGCGAATACGCAGTGCGCACGCTGGGCGAACTGGCCGAAGCCGATCGTCAGCGACTGCTGCATGGCATTCAGCTCGATGATGGCGAGGCAAACTTCCTGCGGATCGCCGATGGCGGTGGCGAGGGTGTGAACCAGTGGTATCACGTGGCGCTGACCGAAGGCCGTAACCGCGAAGTGCGTCGCATGTTCGAGGCCGTTGGTCTGACCGTGTCGCGCCTGATCCGCACGCGTTATGGTCAGTTCCTGCTGCCGCGCGGCTTGAAGCGCGGTCGCTGGCAAGAGTTGGATCCGACGGATGTGCGCGGCCTGATGGCCAACATTGGACTGAAGGCGCCGTCCAAGGAAGCCCAGAGCGGCGGCAAGGGTGTGACGAAGGTTGGCGGCCGCAAGCAGCGCGAAGAAGCAGCGCTGGCGGGCATGCCGATGCACACCGGCATGGATGGTCTGCCGCGCTACGAGAAGAGCGGTGGCCGGGGTGGTAATGCCGGGGGTGCGGGCCGTGGGCAGCCTGACCCGATGCAGACCTCGATGGGATACATTCCGTCCGGCCCTGCGCCGCTGACATCGCACACGACCAAGTTTGGCGGCGGGATGGGCGGTGGCCTGCGAGGCCCCGGCGCCGGTGGTGGTCGCGGCGGGCGGGGTGGCAAGGCCGGAAACGCTGGCAATGCGGGCAACGCAGGTGGCAATCGCCAGCGTCGCGGCGGCGGCGAGGTCAATGGAAATGTGATGCCAAAGGCCGCCAAGGGTGCGGGAGGCGGTAGTCGCCGTCCGCGCGGCCGAGGTCAGCGTTGATTGACGGATCGGGCGGTGCCGGCAATGGTCGGCAATCGCCCTGATCCGGAGCGGAACCTCGGAGGCTTTTGCCTTTTGGACATAATCCGCGTATAATCAAAGTCTATTCAAAAGTATCATCCTCGGCGAGGATGGGCGAATGATGGGCATTGCGCCCATTTTTTTTTGGTTCGCCCGTTTGTACTTGCGGCTGGTTTTCGTCACATGGCGGGCCGGCAGGATGATTGGGCAGGCAGGACGGTTTGCAGGTCGCGTCGAGCATCAATTCCGAGCGTATTGCGTTGTCCGGTGTCTGCCACAGTATTGAAGGCCACTACTCGGGATTACAGTGCATCTGGCAGATTTGATCGAAACCACCCTTATCGGCATGGGCTACGAGTTGGTTGAGCTTGAGCGTGCCCCGGCCGGACTTCTGCGTGTCTACATCGATCAGCCTGAAACTGGCATCGTCATTGAGGATTGCGAGAAAGTCAGTCGCCAGCTCACTCACGTGCTCACTGTGGAGAACGTTGATTACGAGCGCCTCGAAGTGTCGTCGCCAGGCCTGGACCGGCCGCTGAAGAAGTTGGCCGATTACGTTCGCTTTGCCGGTGCTGAGGTCAGGGTTACGCTGCGCCTGCCGGTCAATGGCCAGAAGAATTTCGTGGGCATCCTGTGTGAACCCGCAGGAGACGCTGGGGCCGAGAAGATCGGCCTGGAGTTCGAAGGCAAGGACGGTCCGGCACTGCTGGAATTCGCCATATCCGATGTCGATCGCGCACGTTTGGTGCCGGTGATCGACTTCAAGGGAAATCAAAGAAAAGGGAACAAGCAATGAGCCGCGAAGTTCTGTTGCTCGTCGATGCGCTAGCTCGCGAAAAGAACGTCGACAAGGATGTGGTTTTCGGTGCACTGGAGGCGGCTCTCGCCTCTGCCACCAAGAAACGTTTCGAGGAGGACGTGGATATTCGCGTCCATATCGACCGCGAATCCGGTGAGCACGAGACGTTCCGCCGCTGGCTCGTCGTTCCTGATGAACAAGGTCTGCAGGAGCCGGACAAGCAGATCCTGCTGTTCGAGGCACGTGAGCAGAATGCCGATATCCAGCTCGACGACTACATCGAAGAGCAGATCGAGTCGGTCGAGTTCGGCCGTATCGGCGCGCAGGCGGCCAAGCAGGTCATCCTGCAGCGTATTCGTGACGCCGAGCGCGAGCAGATCCTGAATGATTATCTGGATCGTGGCGAAAAGATCATGACCGGCACGGTCAAACGCGCCGACAAGAAGGGCCTGATCGTCGAGTCGGGCCGCGTGGAAGCGCTGCTGGCACGTGACCAGATCATTCCGAAGGAAAACCTGCGCACCGGCGACCGTGTGCGCGCGTATATCCTCAATGTGGACCGCGCCGCGCGTGGCCCGCAGATCGAGCTGTCGCGTACCGCGCCTGAGTTCCTGATCAAGCTCTTCGAGAACGAAGTGCCTGAAATGGAACAGGGCTTGCTGGAGATCAAGGCTGCCGCACGCGATCCGGGCGTGCGCGCGAAGATCGCCGTGGTGGCGCATGACAAGCGAATCGATCCGATCGGTACCTGCGTGGGCGTGCGTGGCACGCGCGTGACGGCCGTGCGTAACGAGATCGGCGGCGAGGCCGTGGACATCGTACTGTGGTCGGAAGATCCGGCGCAGTTCGTCATCGGTGCGCTGGCGCCGGCACAGGTGCAGTCGATCGTGGTCGACGAAGAGAAGCACAGCATGGACGTGGTGGTCGACGAGGAAAACCTCGCCGTCTCCATCGGCCGCAGTGGTCAGAACGTACGCCTGGCGTCGGAGCTGACCGGCTGGCAGATCAACATCATGACGCAGGAAGAATCGGCGCAGAAGCAGGCCGAAGAAAGCGAAGTGGTGCGCAAGCTGTTCATGGCCAAGCTGGACGTGGACGAGGAAGTGGCGGACATTCTGATCGAGGAAGGATTCTCCTCGCTGGAAGAAGTGGCCTACGTGCCCATCAGTGAAATGATGGAAATCGAGGCATTCGACGAGGACACCGTCAACGAGCTGCGCAATCGCGCCCGCGATGCGCTGCTGACGATGGAACTGGCCCGGGAAGAAAAGGTGGAAGAGGTGTCGCAGGATCTGCGCTCGCTCGACGGCCTGACGCCCGAGCTGATCGGCAAACTGGCCGAAGGCAACATCCACACACGCGACGACCTGGCCGAGCTGGCCGTGGACGAACTGGTCGAACTGGCCGGCGTGGGCGAGGAAGAAGCCAAGGCGCTGATCATGAAAGCACGGGAACATTGGTTTAACTGAGGGACACGTCCGGGGTGAAGCCTGGACGCGCTTTCCGCACACGAATTGTCCCGACGTAGAAACCGAGCATTGAAAGGGTTTGAATGGCAAGCACAACAGTTGCCCAACTGGCCGCAGAACTGAGCCGCAGCCCTGCTGCACTGCTGGAACAATTGCAGGCAGCTGGGGTGGGCAAAGCAACGCCAGACGACGTCATCACCGAATCGGACAAGACCAGGCTGCTGGATTACCTGAAGCGGTCGCATGGTCAGTCCGACGACAGCGCGCGCAAGAAGATCACGCTGACCAAGCGTGAGACTTCCGAGATCCGCCAATCCGACTCCACCGGCAAGACACGCACGGTGCAGGTGGAGGTGCGCAAGAAGCGCGTCCTGATCAAGCGTGACGACGTGGAATCTCACGGCGACGGCGCCGACGCCCAGGAATCGGCCGAGGCCGTTGCCGAGGAAGTGCGTCGCGATGAGGAACAGCGCCGCGAGCAGGCCGAGGCCCTGGCACGTCAGGAAGCCGAGGCTCAGGCAGCCCGCGAGGCCGCCGAGCGCGAGGAAGCCGAACGCCGCGCCAAGCAGGAAGCCCTGGAGGCCGAACAGCGCCGCCAGGCCGAGCTGCTGGCCCAGAAGGCTGCTGAAGAAGCTGCCGCCGCACAGGCCGCAGCCGACGCCGCCGAGGAAACCGCGCGCAAGAAGGCAGAAGACGACAAGGCACGTCTGGCCACGGAACGCGCGCAAGCGCAGAAGAACGCCGACGACGCCAAGGCTGCCGTCGACAAGGCGCGCGCCGAGCAGGACAGCGCGAAGGCTGCAGCCGACAAGGCGCGTGCCGAGCAGGATGCTGCCGCCCGTCGCCGCCGCGAAGCCGCCGAAGCGGAAGCCCGCGCGATTCAGCAGATGCTGAATGCGCCGGCACGTGTGCTGAAGGCGCCGTCGGAGCGCAAGGCCGAGGAAAAGAAGGCCGAGCAGACCGGCACGCTGCACAAGCCGGTGAAGCCGGCTGGCGCCACGACCGAAGCGAAGAAGGACGACAAGAAGCCCGCACCGGCGGCCACGACGACCACGGCTGCCGCTGGCGACAAGAAGGGCGCCAAGGGTGGCAAGACCGGTACCTGGCAGGATGAAAGCAGCCGCGGCAAGAAGGGCGGTGGCCTGAAGACGCGCGGCGATTCGTCCGGCGGTGTCGGTGGCTGGCGCAGCGGCCCGCGTGGCCGTGGCGGCAAGCACAATGCCGATGACGCACGCAGCAACTTCCAGGCGCCAACCGAACCGGTGGTACGTGAAGTGCACGTGCCGGAAACCGTCTCGGTGGCCGATCTGGCGCACAAGATGGCCGTGAAGGCATCCGAGGTCATCAAGCAGATGATGAAGCTCGGCCAGATGGTGACGATCAACCAGGTGCTGGACCAGGAAACCGCCATGATCGTGGTGGAAGAAATGGGCCACAAGGCGTTCGCCGCGAAGCTGGACGATCCTGAAGCGCTGCTGGTGGTGGATGGCGAGGATCACGCCGATGCCGAGATGCTGCCGCGTCCGCCGGTGGTGACGGTGATGGGTCACGTCGACCACGGCAAGACTTCGCTGCTCGACTACATCCGCCGCACGAAGGTTGCAGCGGGCGAAGCGGGCGGCATTACGCAGCACATCGGTGCCTACCATGTGGAAACCGATCGCGGCGTGATCACGTTCCTGGATACCCCGGGTCACGAGGCCTTCACGGCCATGCGTGCCCGCGGCGCCAAGGCAACCGACATTGTGATTCTGGTAGTGGCCGCCGATGACGGCGTGATGCCGCAGACCAAGGAAGCGATTGCGCACGCCAAGGCTGCCGGTGTGCCGATCGTGGTGGCGATCACCAAGGTCGACAAGCCCGAAGCCAACCCGGACCGCGTCAAGCAGGAACTGGTGGCAGAGCAGGTCGTGCCCGAAGAGTACGGTGGCGAGTCGCCGTTCGTGCCTGTTTCGGCCAAGACCGGCCAGGGCATCGACGATCTGCTCGAAAACGTGCTGCTGCAGGCCGAAGTGCTGGAACTGCGTGCACCGGTGGACGCCCCGGCCAAGGGCCTGGTGGTGGAAGCCCAGCTCGACAAGGGCAAGGGCCCGATCGCGACGATCCTGGTCAGCAGCGGCACGCTCAAGCGTGGCGATGTGGTGCTGGCTGGTAGCGCCTATGGCCGTGTGCGTGCGATGCTGGACGAAAACGGCAAGCCCTCCAAGGAAGCTGGCCCGTCGATCCCGGTGGAAATCCAGGGTCTGTCGGAAGTGCCTGCCGCCGGTGAGGAAGTGCTGGTGCTGCCGGACGAACGCAAGGCGCGCGAAATCGCGCTGTTCCGTCAGGGCAAGTTCCGCGACGTGAAGCTTGCGAAGCAGCAGGCCGCCAAGCTGGAAACGATGCTCGAGCAGATGGCCGAAGGCGAAGTGCAGACGCTGCCGTTGATCGTGAAGGCCGACGTGCAGGGTTCGCAGGAAGCGCTGGTGCAGTCGCTGCAGAAGCTGTCGACGGGCGAAGTGCGCGTGCAGATCGTGCACGGTGGCGTGGGTGGCATCTCGGAGTCGGACGTCAACCTGGCGACGGCATCGAAGGCGGTCATCATCGGCTTCAACGTGCGTGCCGACGCAGGCGCGCGCAAGCTGGCCGAGCACAACGGCATCGACATCCGCTACTACAACATCATTTACGATGCGGTAGACGAGATCAAGGCGGCCATGTCGGGCATGTTGGCACCGGAGAAGCGCGAGACCACGATCGGTCAGGTGGAAGTCCGTCAGGTCTTCCGTGTGCCGAAGGTGGGTGCGGTGGCTGGCTGTATGGTCACCGACGGTCTCATCAAGCGGAACTCGATGGTGCGCGTGCTGCGCAACAACGTGGTTATCCACGACGGCGAACTCGACTCGCTCAAGCGTTTCAAGGACGACGTCAAGGAAGTCAAGCAAGGCTTCGAGTGCGGTCTGTCGATCAAGAACTTCAACGACGTTCAGGAAGGCGACCAGCTCGAGGTGTACGAAATCACAGAGGTGGCGCGTACGCTGTAAGGCGATACGTAAAGACGGCAGGCTCCGGCCTGCCGTTTTCACTTCTGCTCACGCTCAGTTTTGAATGGCCAAGAAAGGCAATATCACCTCCCGTAACCTGCGCCTCTCCGATCAGATCCAGAAGGAACTGGCGGAGATGATCCAGCGCGAGATTCGCGATCCGCGCCTGGGCCTGGTAACGCTGCAGTCGGTGGCGCTGACGCCCGACTACGCGCATGCCAAGGTCTACTTCACGGTGCTCGGCGCCGAACCCGAGACGGCTGCCGCCATCCTCAAGGAAAAGGCCGGCTACCTCCATTCGTTGCTGTTCAAGCGACTGCATATCCATACCGTGCCGACGCTGCATTTCCATCACGATACGTCGGTGGAGCACGCGATCGAGATGTCGAAGCTGATCAACGAAGCGAACGCCACGCGCGCCAAGGACGACGAGTAAGTCCACGGTTGCCCAAGTGGTGCCGGTGGATGCCGGCACCACGTTTTTCCTCCCCTGCAATGACCGATTCCTCTGCGACTCGACCGCCCCGGCTGCCACGCCGCGACGTGCACGGTGTGCTGCTGCTCGACAAGCCTCTGGGTCTGTCGTCCAACGATGCGCTGGTACGCGCCAAGCGACTGCTGCGCGCGAACAAGGCTGGCCACACGGGCACGCTGGATCCGCTGGCGACTGGGCTGCTGCCGCTGTGTTTTGGCGAGGCCACCAAGTTCTCCCAGGATCTGCTCGACGCGGACAAGACCTACGAGGCGGAAGTCCGGCTCGGCGCGACGACGACCACAGGCGATGCCGAGGGCGAGATCGTCGTCGAGCGGTCGGTGACATGCGATCGCGCCGCACTTGATGCGGCGATTGCGCGCTTTACCGGCGAGATCGAACAGGTGCCGCCGATGTACTCGGCACTCAAGAAGGACGGCAAGCCGCTGTACGAGTATGCGCGGGCCGGACAGACCGTCGAGCGCGCCGCGCGGCAAGTGACGATTCACGCCATCACGCTGCTGGACGTTGATTTGCCTGCGGCGACGTTCACGATGCGTGTCACGTGCAGCAAGGGCACCTACATCCGCACGCTGGCCGAAGACATCGGTGAGGCGCTGGGTTGCGGCGCGCACCTGACCGGGCTGCGCCGAACCGCTGTCGGAGATCTGACGCTGGAAGGCGCGGTCACGCTCGAGCAGATTGATGCACAGGCTGACGAGGCACGGCCGGGAATGCTCGCGCCTGTCGACGCCTTGCTGCAACGGTGCCCGCCGGTGCATCTCGATGCCGCCGCGACGGGGCGCTTTCTGCAAGGCCAGCGCATCGCACGCCGCGATCTGCCGGAAGGGCAGGTGCCGGATGAGGGCACGCTGGCACGTGTCTATGGCGACGAAGGGCGTCTGCTTGGCGTGGCGCGGATGAAGGAAGGGGCCTTGCGCCCCGAGCGGCTAGTCAAACTCTAGGACGCGGCACAAGTCACGCCCAAGTAAAAAAGGCATCGGATGAACCCGATGCCTTTTTTATTCGATGTTCGACGTCAGTGCGCCCCGGCCGCTTCCGCGCCGCCGCCGCCCTTGGCGCGCTTGGTCAGCCAGACAAAGCCGATCAGCACGAAGAACAGCACGCCGGAAATCCAGAAGATGTCGTTGGCGCCGAGCATCGATGCCTGCTGCGAGATATTCCGCTCCATCAGGCCGATCGCCTGCATCCGGCTCATCCCCATCGACATCAGGTGGTCGAGCTGTGCCTGGTACGTCGGGTTATACGGATTGATCTGTTCGACCAACTGGGCGTGGTGCAGCGCCGAGCGGTTCTCCCAGATCGTCGTCGAGATCGAAGCGCCGATCGCGCCGAATGTGATCCGCACGAAGTTCGACAAACCGGAAGCCGCCGGGATCTTCTCGGCCGGCTGGCCAGACAGGATGATCGACGTCAGCGGGATGAAGAACATCGCCATTGCGGCGCCTTGTATCAGCGTCGGGATGATCAGCGCGCGCGTATCAACGGTTGTGGTAAAGCCAGCACGCATGAAACTGACCACGCCAAACGTAATGAACGCAGCGGTTGCCACCCAGCGAGAGTCGACCTTCGGCAGGATGCGGCCGATGATTGGCGACAGGATGATCGCGAAGATCCCCACTGGCGCCATCACCAGACCGGCGTCCGTCGCGGTGTAGCCGATGATGGTCTGCAGCCACAGTGGCAGAATCACCAGGTTGCCGAAGAACAGCCCGTACGCCACGGAGATTGCCACCACGCCCGCGGCGAAGTTGCGTCCCTTGAACAGGTGAATGTCGACGATCGGGTGCTTCTCATAGTTCTCCCAGATCAGGAAGAACAGGAATCCGACTACCGCCACCACCGTCAGCGTCACGATGATCGAGGAATGGAACCAGTCAAGTTCCTTGCCCTTGTCGAGCATGAGCTGCATCGACCCCACCCAGATCACGAGGAGAGCCAGGCCGATGCGGTCGATTGGCAGGATCTTCGTCGGTGTTTCGCGATCACGATAGATGGCCCATGTGGCATACGCGGTCATGATGCCGATCGGCACGTTGATATAGAAAATCCACGGCCATGTCATGTTGTCGGAGATCCAGCCGCCAAGCAGGGGGCCCATGATCGGCGCTACGAGTGTAGTCATGCCCCATAGCGCCAGCGCCATCGAACTCTTGGCAACCGGATAGCTAGCCAGCAGCAGCGACTGCGACAGCGGGATCATCGGCCCGGCAACGGCGCCTTGCAGCACGCGCGCGGCCAGCAGCGTCTCCAGGTTCGGTGCCACGCCGCACAGCCAGGACGAGAGCACAAACAGCAAGATCGACAGCACGAACAATCGCACGGCGCCGAAACGCGTGGTCAGCCAGCCCGTCAGCGGCACCGAAATGGCGTTGGCGACGGCGAACGACGTGATGACCCAGGTGCCCTGGTTCGGCGACACGCCGAGGTCGCCCGAGATGGCCGGGATCGACACGTTGGCGATCGACGAGTCGAGCACGTTCATGAACGTGGCCAGCGACAGGGCGATGGTGCCAATGACGAGCTTGCCGCCCGTTAGCGGAGGGGGCGCGGCATGTCGGGCTGGCGCTGGCTTCGGCTTTGGGGCCGGCGTCGCGCCGGAATCCGGCACTGCGGTAATGGAATCTGCCATGGACTTCTCAGGCCGCGAATCAGGTGTTGGCAGGCTTGGCCGCTGCGCGTGCCGCGCTGGCGCCGCCCGGCGCCGCCGGTGCCGGCGTGCGGCCGCCGTTGTTGACGGAGATGATGCGGGCGATCAGTTCGTCGGCATCTTGCGCCACCTTGTCATAGACGTCCGTCTGCAGCGGCCGGGCGTTGGCTGCGGTGACCATCGCTGCGCCTTCTTCCTTGCGCACGTCAACGGTGACGTTCATCGACAGGCCGACACGCAGCGGATGCTCCTTGAGTTGTTGGGCGTCCAGCGCGATACGCACCGGCAGACGCTGCACCACCTTGATCCAGTTGCCGGTGGCGTTCTGCGCGGGCAGGAGCGAGAACGCCGCCCCGGTACCGGCCGAGAAGCCCTCGACATGGCCCTGGTACTTCACCTTCGAGCCATAGACGTCAGCTTCCAGTTCCACCGGCTGGCCGATGCGCATATGGGTGATCTGCACTTCCTTGAAGTTGGCATCGACCCAGACCTGATCGAGTGGCACCACGGCCATCAGCGGTGTGCCGGCGGCCACGCGCTGGCCAACCTGCACCGAGCGCTTGGCCACGTAGCCGGTGACCGGCGCCGGCAGCGTGGAGCGGGCGAACGACAGGTAGGCCGAACGCAGATTGGCGGCAGCGCGCTGCACGTTCGGGTGCTTTTCCACGGTGGTCTGGTCGGTCAATACCTGATTCGACGCGAGCTGCTCCTTCGAGGCAAGCAGCGCCGACTCGGCCGCTTTCAGCGCGGTCTGGGCGTGCGATATTTCCTCGCTCGAGACTGCGCCCGAGCCGGCAATCGCCTGGCGGCGGCGCAGGTCATCGCGTGCCTTGGCCACATCGGCATCGCGCAATGCCACGTTCGCAGCCAGTGAGGCGTTGTTCACGTAGAGCGTGCGCACTTCACGCACGGCTTGCGCGAGTTGGGCTTCGGCCTGTTCCATGGCCACCTGCGTGTCGGCGCGGTCAAGCTGGATCAGCGGCTGGCCAGCGGTGACGAGTTGCGTGTCGTCGGCGGCGATTGACACCACCGTGCCGCCCACCAGCGGGGTCACCTGGACCACGTTGCCGGCCACATAGGCATCATCGGTGCTTTCGAAGTGCCGGGCGTAGAGGCCCCAGTACAGGCCATAGCCGATGCCGGCCACCACGATCGCGGCAGTGAGCGTCGTGAGCAGGCGCTTGCGCTTGCTGTCACCGGTTGGAGCGGGTTTCTGGCTGGCCGATTGCTGGTTGTTGCTCATATCGATCTCGTACGTATTTTCGTCGTGTCTTGCATTGCCCGGCGTATCAGCCCCGGGTGCCCTTTTCCGTGTTCTGTTCTACGGCCCCGGCTTTTTCGTCGGCTTCCTCGTGATAGCCGCCGCCGAGAGCCTTGATCAGGCCCATCTGCAGATCCAGGCGGCGCGCCTGCAGATCTGTCGCCTGACGGCGTTGCTGCAGCACGGTGCTCTCCGCGTTCAACACGGTCAACTGCGTGCCGAGGCCGGCCTTGTAGCGCGTGGTGGCCAGCGAGTACGCGTGCTCGGCCAGTTCGAGTGCTTCGCGCTGCGTCTTGATCTGCTGATCAACGCTGCGGATGCTGATCACCGTATCGGCGGCCTCGCGCAGCGCGTCGACCAGCGTCTGGTTATAGCTGGCCACGGCGATGTCGTACTGCGCGTACTTGCCCTTGAGGTTGGCGCGCAGGCGGCCACCTTCGAAGATCGGCAGGCGCAGCGTCGGGCCGAAGCCGAACGTGCGGCTGACACTCATCAACAGGTTGGCGGGGTCCAGCGACGCCAGGCCGGCGAACGCGGTCAGTGTCACGTCGGGCAGGAATTCCTTCTTGGCGACGCTGATGTCCTTGGACGTGGCCTCCACGCGCCAGCGGGCGGCAACGAGGTCGGGGCGGCGGCCGATCAGGCCGATCGTCAGGTCGTCCGGCAATTGTGGCGTCGGGTTAGCCAGCAGCGTCGGGCGCGTGATCTGCAGGCCGCGGTCCGGACCCTTGCCGAGCAGCGCGGCGATCTGGTTGCGCGCCAGGGCGATTTCCTCGTCGATGGCCTGCAGTTCCGTTTGCGCCGATGCAACCGTGGCACGGGCCTGCGTGGTTTCCACCTGGGTGTCGAGGCCAGCGGCCAGCCGCTGACGGGACAGATCGGTCAGGTCCCGGCGCTGGGCGATGGCACGTTCGGCCACGTCCCGCTGCGCGAAGAGCGCGGCCAGCCGGTTGTAGCTGCGTGCGATCGACGTGGTGAGCATCAGGCGTGCGGCCTGGCTCTCGGCCTCCATTGAGCGGTCATCCGACAGGGCAGCTTCGAGCGCGTCGCGATTCTTGCCCCAGAAGTCGAGATCCCACGACAGTCCGAACTGCAGGCGGGACTGGTTCTGCCAGGAGCCCGCTAACGGCGTGCCAGTGAAGAGGTCGGTGGCCGAGAAGCGCTGGCGAATGATGCTGCCTTCGAAATCGACGCTCGGGTACAGCGCCGCGCGCGTGGCATCGGCCATTGCGCGCGATGCCTCCAGGCGTGCCAGCGCGACCTGCAGATTCGGGTTGTCCTTGACGGCTTCGTCGGCCAGTGCGCGCAGTTGCGGATCATGGAACTGGTCGACCCAGTCCTGTGACGGCCATTGGCCGTGATCGGCGGTGAACGTCTGCGGCGAGGCCATCGTGCCGGGTTCGGCCAACGTCTGCGTGCTGTGCGAGTTGCCCAGCGCGGCACAGCCGGAAATGACAGCGGCAGCCAGGACCGTCAAGGCCAGGCTGCCGGTGCGGGCCGCAACGCCATTGCGGCCGAGGGTGGAGGAAGGGGAGAGATTCATTGTGTGACTGTGACCAGATCTTGCTTCAACGGGAAGGGCGCTCATCCTCGATTCGAATATTTGTTCAGCGCTATCCCGTGTTCCTTTCGAGCGGACAACTGGCCGCCGACGCAACGCCACCGTTGTTGGCGATCAGCCTTAGCAACATGTCGCGCAGGCTCTCTATTTCTTCCTGGCTGAATCCCACGAAGTGTCGGCGCATCACGTTGCAAAACACCACGGGCAGTTTTTCGACCATGGCTTCACCTTCGGCGGTCAGCGACAGATCCACCACGCGGCGATCATCGTCGCGCCGCGTGCGTTCGATCAGGCCGCGCTTTTCCATGCGGCTCAGGAGCCGGGTTACCGAGCCGGCATCTGTATTGAGATTGCGGGCCAGGTCGGTCACCGTTGTGGCCTCGCCCTTGGCCAGCATCATCAGGCAACTGGCCTGGGCGTGCGTCATGTCCAGGCTGCTGACCTCCTGCTCAACGCCCTGGGAGAGTGCACTCTTGGCGCGGGCGAGCAGATAGCCGACACTTTTGCCGATTTCGTAGTGATCCGGATCGAACAGGTCGCCGGGTGTGTTTGACGTCATCTCTTGTCGCTGCAATCTTTGCCTGGGCAAATATAAGCATGTGCTAATGATATGGCAACAATAGAAATTTGCCATTGCAGGAAACGCAATGGTGTCCCTTGATCTATTCTGAGCAAAAGCACATCGTTCCGCGCTGCAACATGCTAGAATGTTGGGTTAATTTTTTCGATCGCTCCGCCTTCAGGGGACGCCGCAATGACCCGCGCCATCCGTAATATCGCCATCATCGCTCACGTTGATCATGGCAAGACCACCCTGGTCGACCAACTCCTGCGCCAGGCAGGCACCTTCCGCGAGAACCAGCAAATCGCCGAACGGGTGATGGACTCGAACGACCTGGAAAAGGAACGCGGGATTACCATCCTCGCGAAGAACTGTGCCGTCGAGTACAACGGCACGCACATCAATATCGTGGACACCCCGGGCCACGCCGACTTCGGCGGTGAAGTGGAGCGCGTGCTGTCGATGGTCGACGGCGTGCTGCTGCTGGTGGATGCCGTGGAAGGCCCGATGCCGCAGACGCGTTTCGTGACGCGCAAGGCACTGGCCCTGGGCCTGAAGCCGATCGTCGTGATCAACAAGGTTGACCGCCCGGGCGCCCGTCCGGACTGGGTGATCAACCAGACCTTCGACCTGTTCGACAAGCTCGGCGCCAACGACGAGCAGTTGGACTTCACCGTGGTGTACGCCTCGGGCCTGAATGGCTATGCCGGCCTGACCGAAGACGTGCGCGACGGCGACATGAAGCCGCTGTTCGAAACCGTGCTGGACAAGGTGCCAGTGCGTAACGATGACCCGAACGGTCCGCTGCAGATGCAAATCATCTCGCTGGACTACTCGAGCTACGTCGGCAAGATCGGCGTCGGCCGTATCTCGCGTGGCCGCGCCAAGCCGCTGCAGGACGTGGTGGTCAAGTTCGGTCCGGAAGGCAACCCGATCAAGGGCCGTATCAACCAGGTGCTGAAGTTCAGCGGCCTGGAGCGCGAGATCGTGGACGAGGCGGAAGCCGGCGACATCGTGCTGATCAACGGTATCGAGGAACTGGGCATTGGCTGCACCGTGTGCGCCCCCGAGGCCCAGGATGCGCTGCCGATGCTGAAGGTGGACGAGCCGACGCTGACGATGAACTTCTGCGTCAACACGTCGCCGCTGGCCGGCCGCGAAGGCAAGTTCGTGACCAGCCGCCAGCTGCGCGAGCGTCTGGACCGCGAGCTGAAGTCGAACGTGGCGCTGCGCGTGGCCGAAACGGGCGACGACACGATCTTCGAAGTCTCGGGTCGTGGCGAACTGCACCTGACCATCCTGCTGGAAAACATGCGTCGTGAAGGCTACGAGCTGGCCGTGTCGCGCCCGCGCGTGGTGTTCAAGGAAATCGACGGCGTCAAGAACGAGCCGTACGAACTGCTGACCGTGGACGTGGAAGACGGCCACCAGGGTTCGGTAATGGAAGAGCTGGGCCGCCGCAAGGGTGAACTGCTCGACATGGCATCGGACGGCAAGGGCCGCACCCGCCTGGAATACCGTATTCCGGCGCGTGGCCTGATCGGCTTCCAGGGTGAATTCCTGACGCTGACGCGTGGTACCGGCCTGATCAGCCACATCTTCGACGACTACGCGCCGGTGCGCGAAGGCGGCCTGGGCGAACGCCACAACGGCGTGCTGATCTCGCAGGACGATGGCGACGCCGTGGCCTACGCACTGTGGAAGCTGCAGGATCGCGGCCGCATGTTCGTGAAGCCGGGCGATGCCCTGTACGAAGGCATGATCATCGGCATCCACAGCCGTGACAACGACCTCGTCGTGAACCCGATCAAGGGCAAGCAGCTGACCAACGTCCGTGCCTCGGGTACCGACGAAGCGGTACGACTGGTTCCGCCGATCCAGATGTCGCTCGAGTACGCGGTGGAATTCATCGCCGACGACGAACTGGTGGAGATCACGCCGAAGAGCATCCGTCTGCGCAAGCGCCACCTGAAGGAGCACGAGCGCAAGCGCGCCTCGCGCGAATCGGTGGCCTGACAGGCATCCGCTCGAAGAAGAAACCGCGCCCGGTGTGGCGCGGTTTTTTTATGGGCGCTTGCCGCCCCAAGTGCGCAGGTTCGTATCAGATCGCGTCGGAGCGCTGTCCGTGCCCGGCAGCGGGCGTTTGGCCCGCACCGGGCATCAATGCGGATCGAGGGCTGCGCCACTCGGGCGGCTTCCACAGATATCGTGGGTCACGCTCGCGCCAGGCATCCGCGAACATGTCGCGCCATTCGTGGAATGTCAGCGTCAGCGGGTTGTAGGTGCGGACCTGCCGCGTAATGCCGTACTGCGGCGCTTCCTCTTCGGGCACGAAGGTACCGAAGATCCGGTCCCAGATCGTCAGCACTCCGGCGTAGTTGCGGTCGATGTACTGAGGATTCTTCGCGTGGTGGACGCGATGGACCGATGGTGTGTTGACGAGCCTCTCAACCAGCGGCCAGCGTCGCCCCAGTCGCGTGTGCACGAAGAACTGGAATGCCAGGTTCAGTCCCACCGCAAGGATCACCCAGTCAGGCGTGAAGCCGATGAGGGCCAGAGGGATCCAGAATATCCACATGCCGGAGATCGGGTAGGTCAGGCTCTGCCGGAAGGCCGTCGAGAAGTTCATGCCCTCCGACGAGTGGTGCGCCACGTGCGACGCCCACATCCAGCGGACCCGGTGGCTGGCACGATGGAACCAGTAGTAGAGGAAGTCCTGCAGG
This sequence comes from Cupriavidus sp. HY129, assembly GCF_059492215.1. Classification (NCBI taxonomy): domain Bacteria; kingdom Pseudomonadati; phylum Pseudomonadota; class Betaproteobacteria; order Burkholderiales; family Burkholderiaceae; genus Cupriavidus; species Cupriavidus sp. HY129. The sequence continues at coordinate 2,033,746 of NZ_CP083254.1, read as the reverse complement.
ATCAACAGCAGCGCGAACGACCACCAGGTTTCCGGCACCGCGCGAAGCCCGTGCGCGTAGCACCACGTGTAGATCGTGCGAACCATCAGCCAGAGAAACAGCGCATCAGATGCCTGATGCATCAGCGCAAGCGTGGCATTCGAGAGCGTGTCGCGCCAGCTATAAACCGAGCGATCGCGCTTCCACCAGTACCAGGCTTCCCAGCCTATCGTCAGCACGAAGACCGGCGCAAAGGCCAGGAGAATCAGGCCGGGATCGAACGCCTCGGGGGCAGGGGTTTGGGGTGTCATGGCCGACAGTGTGCATATTTTTCGCAGTTTCGCATGGAGGGATTCCTCCATACGCATACGCGCATTGGGGGTTTCCCGCGGTGTGCCCTGGCAGGCGCTTAGGCGGGTCTGTCGTAGAATCGCTGCCTGCAATAATGGAGACAGAAATGACGGAGTTTGTATCGACCCAGGTGCAGGGCGGCGTGGCGTATCTGACACTGACCCGGCCGCAGGCCCTCAACGCGCTGTCGCTCGAGATGATTCGCGCGATCACCGGCGCACTGCAAAACTGGGAGAACGATCCCGCAGTCCACGCCGTGGTAGTGGCTGGCGCGGGCGGCAAGGCATTCTGCGCCGGCGGCGATATCCGCTGGTTCTACCAGGCGCACCAGGCGAACGATCCGCTGCTGGACCAGTTCTTCGTCGAGGAATATGCGCTCAACCATCTGATTCATCGCTATGCCAAGCCTTACATCGCGCTGATGGACGGCGTGGTCATGGGCGGTGGTATGGGAATCTCGCAAGGTGCGCGGCTGCGCATCGTCACCGAGCGGACGAAGATGGCGATGCCGGAGACCAATATCGGTCTGTTCCCCGATGTTGGCGGTGGATGGTTCCTGGCGCGCACGCAAGGCCATATCGGCGAGTACCTGGGCCTTACCGGCGCGGTAATCGGCGCGGCCGATGCCATTTACGCGAAGCTGGCCGATGCCTATCTGCCAACGAACGCGATCGCCGAGATGGTTGCAGCGTTGCAGGCGCGGCAGTTCACCAGTGGCGATGCGGTGCTCGGTCAGATTGCGTCGTTCACGCGCCAGCACGCCGACGCCTGCGTGCCATCCACCAGCCAGCTGGCTTCGAATGCTGCCCTGATCGATAGCTTGTTCGCCTGCGCCTCCGCACAGGCGATTCTGGCGGCCGTCAGCGACGCCGATGGCGATTGGGCCGCGCAAACCGCCGCCACGCTGCGCAGCCGCTCACCGCTGATGCTCTGCGTCACGCTCGAACAGATCCGCCGCGCTCGCACGATGTCGCTCGAGGATGAACTGCGGATGGAGCTCGACATGATGCATGACGTGTTCCGTCACGGCGACGGCATCGAGGGAATCCGCGCGCTGGTGATCGACAAGGACCACCAGCCGAAGTGGAATCCGCCACGCCTGGACGAGGTAAGTGCGGCGCGCGTGCGTGCGTTCTTCGATAGTCCGTGGCGCAAGGATGACCATCCCTTGGCCACGCTGGGCGCGTAAGTCGAGTAGAGTGTCGGCTGGACTGGCCCGCAGCGTTGTCGCGGGCCAGGCTTCACTTCGTTCGAACTCGTTCAAGCCGTGAAAGGAACCGTTATGAGCAATCCTCGCGATGTTGCCGTATTGGTGGGAAGCCTGCGCAAGGACTCCTTCAACCTGAAACTGGCCAAGGCCCTCGCGGCGCTCGCGCCGCCGCAGCTGAAGCTCGAGATTGTCGAGATCCGGCAGCTGTCGCTGTACAACCAGGACGACGATGCCAATCCGCCGGCGGAATGGTTGGCGTTCCGCGACCGTGTTCGTCGTGCTGACGCCGTGTTGTTTGTGACGCCCGAGTACAACCGCTCGGTGCCAGCCGCACTTAAGAACGCGATCGACGTTGGCTCGCGCCCCTATGGCCAGAGCGCCTGGGATGGCAAGCCGGGCGGTGTGATCAGCGCATCGCCGGGCAATATCGGCGGTTTCGGCGCCAACCACCATCTGCGCCAGTCGCTGGTTTTCCTGAATGTCCCGGTGCTGCAGCAGCCCGAGGCCTATATCAGCGGTGTGGACAAGCTCTTCGACGATCATGGCAATATCGCCAATGAATCCACGCGTGGCTTCCTGAACAAGTACCTGACGACTTTCGCGGCCTGGGTGGAAAGGAACGCACCGCGCTGATTGCAGCGGATGGCATTCCGAGTATCGTGACGGCGCCTTTGGGCGCCGTTCTTGTTGGCAGCTGCGTTGATGTGCGGGCGATGCCTCAGCCTGTCCCAAATCGGCAAGTCGCGTGTGCTTTCGCATCTTCCTTCTTGAGGCCCGATTCGTGGCTGCAAATGCCCGCGTCTTTCGTGCCGCTTCTCCATGCTTGGAGCGCAGAGCCTGATCAGGGTGTGACAGCGGCCAGAATTTTCTTTGCAAATTGCAGAGTTACGCCCAAAGCCCGTACGGTTCACGCCGCGCGGGCTTTTTTGCATTTTCTTGTATCAATGCGCTGCAGATCCGCGTATAGTTCGCCCCGCGGGGTGGAGCAGTTGGCAGCTCGTCGGGCTCATAACCCGAAGGTCGCAGGTTCAAGTCCTGCCCCCGCAACCAAATTCGAAAGCCCGCTCGGTTCATGCCGCGCGGGCTTTATGTTTTTGTGTTTTTGGCATGATTGTCAAAAGTCCAGAATTATTTCGACGCAGCATGATGGCATCGGCGTCAGCGTTTACACGAATGAAGATCGGTGCATGGCGTGGTTGTCTTTCGTGTGGTTCGCTAGAGTGGGCGCGGCCGCCAAAAAAAGCCGGCATGACATGCGCAAACTTGTGGACTCCATTCGGCGCGACTCCTTGGGCGAAGGCGTGTGGGCGCGTCGTCGCAAGCTGAGCGATGTTGCCGGTGTAGTTCGTCGGCTCCGGAGCGGCGCGAGCGACGTTGCTTTGTCGGAGGCCGTCGGCGTTGGCGCTGAGGGCACGCCAGGTAGACCTGCGGACGGGTTTGATGTTCTCAATCTGCGGACGGTGGCGACTTGAATCGAACCAGAAAGTAACCACCCGTTAGCGAGAGCACCACCGCGGCCACGCCCATCAGGGCACTGCCCGACATGTGTTCCACATCTAAATTAATCACGTGGCGGCCGACGGCAATGATGGCCACGGCCAAGATGGTTTCCAGCCGAACGCGGTGCGATCTGAAATACACGCGCAGTGTTTCCATAAGTTCGAGCCCGAGAATGATGAGCAGTACGCCGGAAAAGGCTGTCTGCACCGACTTCATCAACTCCGGGACGGTATCGATGCTGCTAACGCGCTCGAGAATATCGGACGAAAACATGATCCAAAGCTGAATGACCATCGCCAAGATTACCGCCATCAGCAGGATCTGAGCAGCCACAAGGATGGATTGTTCGAACCAGAATGTGATTTTGGCAGTGATCTTCTTTTCCACTTGCATAACCGGCGAGACTCCTCGTTAAGAACTTGTCCGCAAATAGTTGGTGCCGCCAAGGCGTCCTGACCGAGAGTTTCGCGTCAGATCACGGCGACTAGGATGACTGCGTAGACGGCATAGATTGTCGGTTTCACCTTCATACCTTCCCCGCTTGATGGGTCTGTCCCGCTTCAGGAAAATTTCGACCATCTGGTCGTCCCTGAGGTGCCCGTAAAGAGCCGGTTTGGCGCCGACTGCAAAGAGGTTGGCGCTAAATATCAGACCGAGGCAGGCACACGCGCCGATGGCAGGGAGGTGGCTCAAAACCCTGAGTGACTCACGAGACCTCAATTGCGCGCCCTCTCACACGCAAAAGATTCCCCTTTTTCAAATGGGAACTCAAATGGCTGGAGTCAAAGGGCGCAACGGAGGGGCTCGTTCGGGGACGGTCCGCAAGCCGAGGGTGGTCAACACTGAGGAGGCGCACATTTCCATGAGCGTCGCGACGAGTAAAAGGCCGGACGTCCACTTCGAGGCCGCCCTAGCGGTCGGCGCTGCGGTTCTTGGTGCTAGACCTGATTTCGTTCTTGCGTTCGCGGCGGAGGGCCTCCGAGTTGGCGATGAACGCGCCACCTTCAGGACGATACTCCAGGATGGCTTCGGCCTTGGATGTGCGCCATCGGTAATGGTGTTTCAGATCGGGATGGGGCTGGCTGGGTACACCGTATGCTTCGGTTAGCGCCAGCTTTATCGCGTCGCCGTCGCGTTCGCTCGGGAACGTAATGACCAAAGAAGAGAACCGGTCCTTGTAGAAGCAATATCGGATGTCGCTCAAGGTTGCCTTGCCCATTGTGAGCGTGTCGTCTGGTCGCTCATAACAGTGCTCCCCTATTGCAAGACTCTGAGTTTTCCGGGCATTCGGGATTGACGAGACAGGATCACCCCAGCGCAAACCGCGGAACCCGTTGATGGGCTGTGCTGCGAAGACGGCGCCGTTGAATACTGAGACGGCCAAGACGAGCAGGAGCAGCGCTGGGGCAGGGGATTTCATCGGTGAGTCCTACCGCTCGCACTAGAGCTAGTCGTTCCGTTGCTCGTCGAGATAAATCGACTGTAGTCCGTCCGCAATCTGCGTGGTCGTCAGGTCCGGGACTTTGCCTCCCCAGGGGTCTGGTGAGGCCAATATCTGGAGGTCTGTAGGAAATAGCTCGAGGACGGCTCCAGGGTAAAGACATGCTGGAACTGCATCCAACTCACCTGTCGGCTTCACCAGAAACACCTCGAAAAGGCGTGGCCTGCCTTGGTGGTCTTTGCCAGCTACGTAGTAGTAACGTCGTTCGTTCGCTACAAGAGACGATGCAATGTAAGGCGGGATGATGTCGGGAATTTGCGAGCTCTTTTCGGCGAATATGCGAGCGAGCTCAATCAGAGTTGGTTCTTCTGCGGCAGGTTCCAGGGATTCTGTCGTTCTTATCCTGCTGTCCATCTATGCAATCGAGCGCCCCAGATTCTCCGGTGCGTACGTGTCGTGGTGTATGCACTTCTCGAAACGCCATAGTCCGGGCCGCGTCGATGTCGCAGAAAAAAGCGCCCGACGAGGGGCGCTATGCAGATAGCGGGGGTTGAGCGCGCTAGTGGCGTTTTGATTCTGCTTACGTCGCGCCAGGTGGTCCATAGGCCTGGGCTGAAAGTGCTGGGAGCACATGCTGCCTCGTTCCGCATGTCATGGAAGTGCAGGTTGCCGATTTCGAGCATTTTGCAGGCGCGGGTAAAGGCGGTGCTCACGGGGTCGCCTGTTTCCGGTCAAACGTCTTGGCCTCGGTGAACATCACGCCGCCGCCTTGCTTCAGGCGAATCTGCGCGGTGTACCCTATACTTCCGTCCTTTCGCACGCGTTGCATGATCGTCCCCATGGCCCCGGTGCTACACGAGTAATAGTGGTGCTATATCGTGGCGCTTTACCCGGAAAATGGGACGAAACAGGCAGAATCAGTAGGCAATGGAACAGACCAGCAGCACCCCGCAAACCGATTCCAGAGGCGGAATCCAAGGAAATATCAGGCCCCGTAGAATTTCTGTGGCGCCCATGATGGACTGGACTGATCGCCATTGTCGGACGTTTCACCGCGCCCTGAGTCAATACACCTGGCTCTATACGGAGATGGTGACGACTGGTGCGCTGCTGCACGGCGATGTCGCGCGGCATCTCGATTTCAGTGCGGCGGAGCAACCCGTGGCGCTGCAGCTTGGCGGTAGCGAGCCGGCGGACCTTGCCCAGGCGGCAAAACTGGGCGAGCAATGGGGCTACAAGGAAATCAATCTGAACTGCGGTTGTCCGTCCGAGCGCGTGCAACGCGGTGCGTTTGGTGCGTGCCTGATGGCCGAACCGCAGCTTGTGGCCGACTGTGTGAAGGCAATGCGCGATGTCGTGTCGGTGCCGGTGACGGTCAAGCACCGCATCGGCATTGATACGATCGAACACTACGGATTTGTGCGTGATTTTGTCGGCACCATTGCGGAGGCCGGCTGTGACATATTTATCGTCCACGCGCGCAATGCGATTCTGAAGGGGCTGAGCCCAAAGGAGAATCGCGAAATTCCACCGCTGCGATATGAAGTTGCCTATGAGCTAAAGCGGGAATTTCCACATCTGGAGATCCTGATTAATGGTGGCGTTGTTTCGTACGGTGAAATAGACGAGCACCTGAGGCACGTCGACGGCGTAATGATCGGGCGTCAGGCTTATCACGATCCCTATTTCCTGTCGGAAATGGATGCGCGTTTCTATGGCGGGACTGAGCCTAACGTGACGCGCGAAATGGCCGAACTGGCGATGCAGGCATATATCGGCGATCTCGTGGAGAAGGGCGGGTATATGGGGGCTGCAACGCGCCATATGCTTGGCCTCCATCGCGGAATCTATGGTGGCCGTGGTTGGCGCCGTGTGCTTTCCGATGCCCGTCGAATGAACGCAGCGCGCTCCCGTGCAGATGTTGATGCCCTGTTCGAGGAGGCGCGCTCACACCTTCGTCCAGGCCTCCAGGAAGCGGCGTAATTTGATGTCAGTCAGATTTCTGCATGTCGAGGAAAGGTTCTAAAAACGAACGCTCGTGCCATGCGATCGGGCGCAAATGTATGCTGCTGAGCCGTTTGCGCCCGTCGGACCGTCCGAAACCCGCGCCGGCAAAGGGATTCCCCTAATTCGCCAGTGGCGCCTCATGTTCTTAAACTGTGCCTGCCCTCGAATACAGGGCTTTCTTCAACTGATTTTGCAGCCCGCCTTGTGCGGGCTGTTTTTTCTTGTTGGGCCTGTTTCGTCACATCTCGACCCTTGGGTTTGCCCGGATAGTGTGTGCTGCATGCAGCGACTACATTGAAAGCGCCTTCAGGGCATTGAGATCGCAAATTGAGAGTCCGCGCTGCGGGCTCTTTTTTTGTCTCCATACCTGTGAGGATGCTTTTCGGACACAGCGCTTCGACGCACATGTGGTGAAAGAGTTCCGTGCCTGTCGGGTGGAAATAATATAATTGGCCGGCAACGAATTATTCCAATTATCCTGGCCTGACAAAAAAACAGGCGACGCTTGTTCGAGAGTCGCCTGACGGGAATGTCGAGGGGGGTCAATTTCCCTCGCGAAAGAGTATCTATCAGCACCGCCTTCAGGTTGTACCCTGCATTGGTGGGGCAGGCAGTTCACATTGCCAGCGCGGATTGCAATCAATCCAAACTCAAGAAATTCAACGCGCGTGCTTGTCGGTTGTTGGGGTGATTCTCGGGTAATAGAACTGAAGAGCAGGCGCTGCCACCATGCTAGGATGCCGACCGGTGTCATGAGAGTGACGCTCGGGCTGAACCACGACGATGTCTGGCGTGGTCTCAGTGGAGGAATAGAAGAGTAGGGGTTGGCCGGTCGCTCCCAAAGCATTTGCGCATGCAAGTGCCGTGAGTGCGCCCGGAAGCGAATCCTGGAGGTTCAGAATGGGATCAGAAGAGCCGTTCGGCGAAGTTTTCGAGGGCTGCCGGGTGATATGGGTAGTCGAGCAACTACAGGACGGGAAATGGACGGCGCGTTACTGCTGGCACGCGGGGATTTCGGCCGAATCAGGCAGGGCGCTACAGAGTGATGTACTTAACGGCAAGTCGAAGCGACTGCTGGCCCTGTATCCGACCGAGGCAGAGACGATCGCCGCCATCAAGGAAGCTGTGCTGCTGGAGGCAAAGTGGCAGGGAAGTCGATAAAGCATCTGGAAGCGTTGTCGAATTTTTTGTGCGTGATACTAGCCACAGAATCAAAAGCCATGTATAGTCTTGTTCTTCGTTGAACGGCAGTGCCGGCAGCGAAGAATCTCTACGGTGGCTGTAGCTCAGTTGGTAGAGTCCAGGATTGTGATTCCTGTCGTCGTGGGTTCGAGTCCCATCAGCCACCCCAAAGAATTGTCGTCAAAACAGCGCCTCCGGGCGCTGTTTTGCATTTCGGCAAAGCTTCTTGTGGACGAGGGATAGGCGCGCTTGCGTTGGATCAACTATCCCCGCAATCAGTCGTACGTCCAGATTCGCCAGGGCTACTATCAAGCCATCGGACAACAGCCTCTCTCGCTTGTCATGGCTAAGAAGTTTCCCCTGCATCCCGCACACCCGGAGCGCGTGTGCTGGGGGTGCGACAAATTCTGTTCGACCGATGCAATGGGCTGTGGCAATGGCTCAAGCCGCACACAGCACCCCGCCGAATTGCTCGGCGAAGATTGGTATCTACATGGCGACTGGGGCATCGAGCCTCAACTCGATGCCCCAGCAAAGACCGGGCTTGGATAACCAGTCGGTCGATTTGATCGCTTCAATCCCCTGAAGCCGGTCTGCACCGCCCAAATGCAGCTTGAGCGGCGCAAACGCTCATGAAAGTATCATGATGACGACCATCCCCCAGATTGTCAGCAGGGTGTTGCCCACAGCGTAGGTCACGGTATATCCAAGGCCTGGCACTTGGCTTTTTGCCGTCTCGCAGATCATGCCGAGCGCAGCAGTGGTTGTGCGCGCGCCGGCACAGACTCCAAGCACGAGTGCCGGATGAAAGCGGAAGACGTACTTGGCCAGGTACATGCCGATAATCAGCGGAACCGATGTGGCGAAAATACCCCAGAGGAAGAGGCTGACACCGAGTTTCTGCAGGCCGGCAATAAAGCCAGGGCCCGCGGAAATACCGACGACCGCGATGAACACATTGAGGCCAACCGAGTTCATGAACCAAAGAGTCGGTTCAGGTATGCGTCCGAAAGTCGGGTGAATGGCCCGGTACCAACCGAAGATAATACCCGCGATCAGCGCGCCACCTGCCGTGGAAAGCGTCAGGGGAATACCGGCGACGTTGATCACGATGGCGCCGATAAATGCGCCGACGGTAATCGCCAGCGACACGAATGCCACGTCGGTCACCGTCGTCGGGCGGTCGATATATCCGACATGCTTTGCCGTTGCATTGATGTCCTGCGTGCGGCCGACCACGGTGATGACGTCACCGCGGTAGAGCTTGGTTTTCGGCAGTACGGGGATGACTGTTTCCGTTGGTCCGCGCTTGATCTTCTTCAGGAAAATTCCACGCGCACCGGGCCACCGAGACATCTCCTGCAGCGTGTGGCCATCAACCTCCTTGTTGGTGATATAGATGTCCACACCCTCCGTCTGCACATTGAGCAGTTCTGAGTCTTCCACTTCCCGGCCGCTTGGTCCCAGTCTGGCAATCAGTTGATCGCGCTTTCCGCCTATTGCGACGATATCGCCAGGCTCCAGAACGGTATCGAGTTGTGCCTCGATAATCTTGCCGCCTCGGCGAATGCGTTCGATAAAGGCGCGTACGCCTTCGGCCGTGCTGGCCTCCAGTTCGGCTACGGACTTGCCGATGTATGGGCTGTGGGGGGCCAGCGCGTAGGCTCGCAGCTCAAACTCATGCCATTCGGTGCCTTCTCCGTCTGCTCCGGCTCCAAGTTGCTGCTCATAATCCTTGCAGGCAGCTACAAGGTCGATGCCAAGCAGTTTGGGGCCGATCTGCGCCAGGAGAATTGCCGAGCCGACTGTACCGAAGATATACGTGACCGCATAGGCGATCGGCATGCCGTCCAGAAGCTGTTTGGCCTCTTCCGGAGATCGGCCCAGGCGATTGATGGCATCAGTGGCGAGACCCATGGAAGCCGAGATTGTCTGCGAACCCGCAAACAATCCGGCTGCCGACCCGAGATCGTATCCGGCGACCATCGCCGCAATGATTGATGCGGCGAGACACAGCACCGCGACTATCGCAGCAAAAATGGCTTGGGGAATGCCATCCTTCGCAATGCCGCGAACGAACTGCGGGCCGACGCCATAGCCCACCGCAAACAGAAACATCAGGAAAAAGACGGATTTCACGTTCGCGGAGATCTTCACGCCGAGGATGCCGATGACGATCGCCACCAGCAGCGTCGATGTCACGGCGCCCAGGCTGAACCCCTTGTAGCTCTTCCCGCCTACCCAGTAGCCGATTCCCAGTGCGAGAAAAATCGCGATCTCGGGGTACGCCTTGAGGGTGGAGACAAACCAGGTCATAGCCTACTCCTGTATTTGTAGACTGATTAGTCAGAACTGCCTTGCCGCGACCGGGTTATTTCTTTTTCGGCTTCTGCGTCTTGCCGCCGGACTCCTGGTATCGCGCCAGATATTCGTCGCGCAGCTTGCGCACCGAGCGCCCGATCTTCACGTAGTCCTCTTCATTCAGATTGGCGAGCGAAACGCGACCAGAGGGGTGACGGGTGCCGAAGCCACCGCCAGGCAACAGGACCACGCCGGCTTCCTCAGCGAGTCTGAACAGGAGCTCATGCGGCTGAATCGATTCGAGCAACCATTTGACGAAATCGGCGCCGACTTCGCGGCTCATTTGTTCGACATCGAGCAGCGTGTAGTAGTCGACCACGTTCTCGTCGACGGGTTCCGGCGCAACGCCCATGCCGCGATAGAGCGCGGCCTTGCGGCTTCTGATCAGCCGCTTCATGGTTTGCTTGTAGTGGTCGGCGGAATCCATCAGCGAGAACAGGGAGAACAGCACCATCTGCACCTGCTGCGGCGTGGAAAGACCGGCGGTATGGTTCAGTGCCACCGTGCGGCTGTCGGCAACCACTCGGTCGATAAAGGGCAGCTTCTCCGGTTCGGTGGTGATGGAGGAATAGCGCTTGTTCAGATCCTTCTGAATATTCTTGGGTAGGTTCGCCAGTTGCTCGTCGAAGAGATTCGACTTGTGGGTGGCAATAACGCCGAGGCGCCAGCCAGTGGCACCGAAGTACTTGGAGTACGAATACACCAGGAGCGTGTTCTTGGGACACATCGCAAACAGCGAGACGAAATTGTCGGCGAAGGTACCGTACACATCGTCTGTCAGGAGAATCAGATCTGGGCGTTCTTCAACGATGCTGGCGATGTATTTCAGGCTTTCATCGCTCATTTTTACGGAAGGCGGATTGCTGGGGTTCACCAGGAAAAACGCCTTAACCTTGGGATCTCGCAGCTTGTCGAGTTCCTTCTTCGGGTACTGCCATCCACTTGCGGGGTCGGCATCGATCGAAACCTCGGTCAGGTGGTATTCGGCCAGTTCCGGAATTTCGATATACGGCGTGAAGATCGGCATTCCCAGTGCGATCGTGTCACCGGGATTGATCAGATGATTGACCTTCAACGAATTGAAGAGGTACGTCATCGCGGCGGTTCCGCCTTCCACGGCGTACAGGTCGAAATCGCCCAGGAACGGATGCGCGCCAATCATTTCCTTGCGGATGTACTGTTTGACGATCTTCTCGCTCAGTCGGAGCATCCGGTCGGGAACCGGATAGTTGCAGGCCAGGATCCCTTCGCACATTTCGTACAGGAAATCACCGCCATCCAGACCGAGCTGGTCGCGCACATACGATACGGCCCCGGTCAGGAACTTGACGCCGGGAACGTCCTTGTGCACGCGGGCATAAAGGTCGAACCGCTCCTCGATACCTGCGCGTCGCGGGAAACCGCCGACACCTTCTGGCAAATACGAAAATGACCTTTCCGATTCGATCATGGCGAACTGGCCGAGCTGCCAGAAACCATGTCGCGGGATGGTTGCCAGAAAATTCGGATTACCTCGCCCGGCGTTTAGCATCAGGCGATTCGATACGCTTCCTGCCAACTTGATGAGTTCGTCCTTGAGTTCGAAAGGCGACAGGCTGGCGAGCCCTGACGTATCGTGCTTGGCCATCGTGCATCTCCTGAAGGTGCTGTGCGGTATAGGGGCGTGGGAGGGACGAAAGGCTTCAACCTCTCGTCATCGTCGGATCGAATGGGGCAAAACTATGCTGGGTTGGCGCTTTCCGCCACGATCGACGTTCTCGGTTGTTACCCTAGCCGGAGAGCGAGAAATTTTCATTGGCCCAAAGAACTACGAATGGTCAGGAAAATGCGCGACGTCGCGAAATCGGGCAAATAATCTGTAAAGATCAGGAATTGCAGATGCTGCGGAGGAGAAGCATGACGCTCAGATTTCACGAACTCTCTCCCGATGTGCGGGAGGCTCTGGAGTCCATTTGCGCCAGGCACGGATTCGTCCCCGAGGATTTCAAATTCGCGGTTGCGTACGCGCTCAATCCGGGGGAGGGGGCTGCGGATATGGTGACTGTCGAACGCGTGGTCGGCGGTCAGTTGCAGAAATACAAAGGAGGCGCTAGCGGGGCTGCGACCTGGCTGGCTGCCTTTGAGGCAGACCTCGCGTCCGATTGGTTCGGCGCGCCGTTGGCCGATTAATGTCGAGTCAGATTGATGATGGTCGGGCCCCGATCAGCGTCGGGTCCCGGGGCCATCATCGCCCGTACATGCAGCAATGCGCTGCAGTGCATGGTGGCGGAAGAGAGCGGGCTGCCTCAATCAAGAGTTTTCGAGGAGGGTTCAGCAAGCTCGAGCATTCGGCAGATGGCGGCCATATTGCCGACCATGGTGCGGCGATGGGTGCCCTGGTAGACGCGAACGCCCTTGATCTGGCGGAAGGGGACCGGCTTGACCGGACGGCGGGATGCGACGGTTTCGGATTGCAGCATGGCAACACCTCGTAATTTGCGTTCAGCAGAAGTCCGCACCCGTCGTCCGTAAAGGACGGGGCGGCGTTGGCAAAGCAAAAGCGGGTGACCGGGGCAGGTGGCCAGCTGCCTGGGTCCGGAGAGTCAGAAGCCTGAAGATCTGATCAGGCCAACTGCGATACCCTCCAGGGAGAACTCATCACGTCCTGCATGCAAGACGATGTTCTGGAAGTCGGGGTTCTCGGCGATCAACTCGATCGTATCGCCGCGTTTCTTCAAGCGTTTGACGGTGACGTCATCGCCCAGACGGGCGACGACAACCTTACCGTTCGCAGCTTCGCTGGCTTTCTTCACGGCAAGCAGGTCGCCATCCAGAATGCCGGCGTCGCGCATGCTCAGGCCGCGAACGCGAAGTAGATAGTCGGGGCGCTCGTCAAAGACAGAGGCATCGACTTGATACTGCCGGTCGATATGCTCGGCAGCCAGAATCGGGCTGCCAGCTGCGACACGACCGACTAATGGCAATGTCAGTTGCAGCACACCCGCCATCGGTAACGAGAACTGATCGGGTCGTTCAGAGTCGCTACGCGTCACCTTCAGGCGAATGCCTCGCGATGCGCCCGGCGTCAGCTCGATCACGCCCTTGCGCGCCAGAGCCCGCAGGTGTTCCTCGGCCGAATTGGGGGAGGAGAAGCCGAATTCGGCGGCGATCTCAGCACGAGTGGGCGGAAAGCCCGTGTTGCGGATCGTGTCGCGGATCAGGTCGAAAATCTGCTGCTGCCGGGGTGTCAGGGTCGCCATGGGTCGCAGGTCTTGTGCCGAAGCACTGTATGTTTAAACAGTATGCTGTGATTTTATACAGTATCGGGTGAAGTGCAAGCACATTTTGCGCAGCCGGCTCAACACGAGTAGTTCCGTGGGGTGAGGCCCACGGGTTTGCCACGGGTTCGGCCAAGCGTTCGCGCAGTTACAATCGGCCCGCCTTCAAGCTCCGTCAACCCCGTCCATGTCCGTACTCCTGCCTCGTATCGTTGTGCTCGCGACTGGCGGCACCATCGCCGGTTCGTCCGCTAATCCTGCCAGTAGCGCGCACTATCAGGCTGCGACAGTACCTGTATCGCAACTTGTGCAGGCAGTGCCCGCGCTGGCAGATGTGGCGCGGGTCGAAGCGGAGCAGGTGGCGCAGGTGGACAGCAAGGACATGATGTTCGATCTCTGGCGGTTGCTTGCCGCGCGAATCGGGTATTGGTCCGCGCAGGCCGATGTCGCCGGAATCGTGATCACACATGGCACTGACACGCTGGAAGAGACGGCGATGTTCCTGCATCTGACGCAGGCTTGCCCGTTGCCTGTCGTGATGACTGCGGCCATGCGCCCATCGACATCGCTTTCGGCTGACGGGCCGCTGAACCTGCTCGATGCGGTGCGCGTGGCGGCAAGCCCGGCGGCGGTTGGCAAGGGTGTGCTCGTGGTCCTGAATCAGCAGATTCATGCCGCGCGTGATGTCGTCAAGGCGCATACGTCGGCTGTCGATGCTTTCCATTCGCCAGTTGCCGGTCCGCTTGGCTTTGTGCAGGATACCTACGTCCATTTCTCGCGCACCCCGGGTCCTGGTCAGGCGCCGCGCTTGCCGGTGCCCGCTGTATGGCCGTTGGTGGAGATCGTCGCCAGCTATGCGCAGCCGGGGAGGGTAGCTATCGACGCGATGGTGGCCGCAGGCGTGCTAGGGTTCGTCGTGGCCGCGGCTGGCAACGGTTCCGTGCACGAAACGCTGACGGCCGCGCTGGTCGACGCCGCGGCATGTGGTATAGCGGTGGCGCGTAGTTCGCGTACCGGTGCTGGTCATGTGGCAATCCCCGCACCGCCGCGACCGATAGGTGGCGTATTCGTCTCGTCGGGTGACCTCAACCCCTACAAGGCGCGCGTGCTGCTGCTGCTGGCGTTGGCTGACGACCCTTCGCTGGGGCGCGATGCGGCCCGGCTTCAGGCGCTCTTCGAGCGGTACTGAGGCAGGCCGGGCGCCGAATTCTTGCGGGAAGGCCCCTTTCCGGGCTATACTCGCGGGCTACTCAACCTTGCCGCACCGGACGTGACGCCCGGGTGGCTCATCCCAAAAGGAGCGTCAATGCGTCATTACGAAATCGTATTTATCGTCCATCCGGACCAGAGTGAACAAGTGCCGGCGATGATCGAGCGTTACAAGCAGCTCGTCACGTCGCAAAACGGCCAGATTCACCGCGTGGAAGACTGGGGCCGTCGTCAAATGGCCTACATGATCCAGAAGCTGGCCAAGGCTCACTACGTTTGCCTGAACATCGAATGCGGCAAGGACACGCTGGCTGAACTCGAACACGCGTTCAAGTTCAACGACGCCGTGCTGCGTCACCTGATCGTTCAGACCAAGAAGGCCGAGACTGCTCCTTCGCCGATGATGAAGGAAGTGCAGCGCGAAGAAGCCCGCAAGGCCGCGCAAACGACCACGGAAGGCCAGCCCGCCTAAGAGCGGACTGCATTGTTGCGGTGAACCAGCTTCGGCTGACCGCCACGCTCGTCGAGCGAGAGGCGTTGCGCTATACGCCGGCCGGAGTGCCCGTCGTCAACTGCATTCTGCAGCATACCGGCGAGGCGCTGGAGGCGGAAACGCCCCGGCAGGTGGAGTTCGCAATCGTGGCCATGGGCATTGGCGCCGTTGGCCAGCAGCTTGAGCGGTTGCCGCTCGATACGCTGCTCGATTGCGAAGGCTTTCTAGCCCACAAGCACCGCAACAGCAGGACACTGGTCTTTCACATCACTCGATGTAAAGCATTCGAAAAGGATTGAATCATGGCATTCGTCAAACGTGACAACAAGAACAAGAAGCGCTTTCAGCAACAGAACCCGCTGTTCAAGCGCAAGCGCTTCTGCCGCTTCACCGTGGCTGGCGTCGAACAGATCGACTACAAGGATCTGGACACGCTGAAGGACTTCATCGGCGACAACGGCAAGATCACGCCGGCTCGCCTGACCGGTACCAAGGCTCACTATCAGCGTCAGCTGGATACGGCCATCAAGCGCGCCCGCTTCCTGGCGCTGATGCCGTACACCGACCTGCACAAGAACTGATAGTCCCAGGACCGCAAGGAGAAATACACGATGCAAGTCATTCTGCTGGAAAAAGTCATCAACCTGGGTAGCCTGGGTGACATCGTTCGCGTGAAGGACGGTTACGCTCGTAACTTCCTGATCCCGACCAAGCGCGCACGCCGCGCAACGCAAAGCGCCATCGCCGAATTCGAAGTGAAGCGCGCCGAGCTGGAAAAGGCCGCCGCCGAGAAGCTGGCTGCCGCTCAAACCGAAGGCGAGAAGCTGAACGGCCTGACCGTCCAGATCACCCAGAAGTCGGGTGTGGACGGCCGTCTGTTCGGTTCGGTGACCAACGCCGACATCGCTGAAGCCCTGGCTGGTCAAGGCTTCAAGCTGGAGAAGGCTCAGGTTCGCATGCCGGCCGGTCCGCTGAAGGTTGTTGGCGACCACCCGGTCAGCGTTGCTCTGCACACCGACGTGGTGGTGGATGTGACCGTGGCCGTTCTGGGCGAGCACGTCTAAGCCGTACCCCGCGAAGCAGTGCGCCAGCTCGGTCTGGCGTACGCGATGCACAGAAAGGCAGGAGCTGCGCTCCTGCCTTTTTTGTTTGCGCGGCCCTCAGCGCCGCTATAATTGCCCCCCATGAACGCGCCCGCCGCAGATCCCCAACTAGACAGTCTCAAGGTTCCACCGCATTCCATCGAGGCCGAGCAATCGGTACTTGGCGGGTTGCTGCTGGATAACGCCGCCTGGGACCGGATTGCCGACTTCATTTCCGAAGCCGATTTCTATCGTTTCGACCATCGGCTGATCTTTCAAAGCATTGCCCGCCTGATCTCGGCGACCAAGCCGGCCGACGTGATCACTGTCTTCGAGATGCTCCAGGGAGCCGGCAAGGCCGAGGAGGTCGGAGGGCTGGCTTACCTGAACTCGCTGGCGCAAAACACGCCGAGTGCGGCCAATATCCGTCGTTACGCGGAAATCGTGCGCGAACGTGCGGTGCTGCGCAAGCTCGTGACCGTCGCCGATGACATTGCGTCGGCGGCCTTCGCGCCCAAGGGGCGTGAGGTGCGCGAGCTGCTCGACGAAGCCGAGTCGAAAGTATTCGCCATTGCCGAAGAGGGCGCGCGTGGCCAGAAGGGCTTCCAGGAGATCCAGCCGCTGCTGACGCAGGTGGTCGAGCGGATCGACGAGCTTTACCACCGTGACTCCACCAGCGATGTGACCGGCGTACCCACCGGTTTCATCGACCTCGACCGCATGACCAGTGGTATGCAGGCGGGGGATCTGATCATCGTGGCGGGACGCCCCTCGATGGGTAAGACGGCATTCTCACTGAATATTGGCGAGCACGTGGCCGTCGAGCAGGGGCTGCCTGTAGCGGTCTTCTCGATGGAAATGGCGGGCGTCCAGTTGGCCATGCGTATGCTGGGCTCGGTGGGGCGCCTCGATCAGCATCGCCTGCGTACCGGTCGACTGCTCGACGAGGACTGGCCGCGCTTGACGCACTCGATTCAGCGCATGAACGACGCGCAGTTGTTCATCGATGAGACGCCGGCGCTGAATCCCATGGAGTTGCGTGCCCGTTCCCGCCGTCTGGCGCGGCAATGCGGGCAGCTTGGCCTGATCATCATCGATTACCTCCAGCTGATGTCGGGTTCGGGTAGCGGCGAGAACCGTGCCACCGAGATCTCGGAGATCTCGCGTTCGCTGAAGGGGTTGGCCAAGGAGCTCAACTGCCCGGTCATTGCCTTGTCGCAGCTGAACCGCAGTCTGGAACAGCGCCCGAACAAGCGCCCCGTAATGTCCGACTTGCGAGAGTCGGGCGCTATCGAACAGGATGCCGACGTGATTCTGTTCATCTATCGCGACGAAGTTTACAACCCGGATTCGCAAGACAAGGGCACGGCCGAGATCATCATCGGCAAGCAGCGTAACGGTCCAATCGGCACCGTTAGGCTCACGTTCCTGGGTCAATTTACGAAGTTTGACAACTTTAGCGGTGGCCCGGCGTTCTTTGACAACGACACCTGATTCGCCGTGATTACCCCGCAGGGCGGCGCATACCTGTAAAATATTGCGCTTTGATGACAGCCGCCCTCGCGCGGCTGTCATGCAATTTGCCCTGCATCCCATTTGCAAAACAACCAAGCGCGGCCCTGAGGCGCGCCACAAGGACATTTCATGTTCGGTCGATTCATGCCCACTGAGGGCAAGTTCTTCGAATATTTCAACCAGCACGCCGATTGCGCGGTGACTGCAGCCCATGAGCTGGAGGCGCTGGTCAACGACCTGCCCAACGCCGAAGCCCATGCCCGGCGCGTGCAGGCCACCGAAAAGAAGGCGGACCGCGTCACGCATGACACGATCGACCTGCTGCACAAGACGTTCATCACCCCGCTGGACCGCGACGAGATTCACAAGCTCATCACGACCATGGATGACATCCTGGACCTGATGGAGGATGTGGCCGAGACGATTTCGCTGTACGACGTGACGAGCCTGACCGACGAGGCCCGTCGTCTGGCGGCGATCTGCGTGCAGTGCTGCGATCAGGTGAAGATTGCCGTTGCGCTGCTCGAAGACATGGGCAACGCCAGTGCGATCCTGAAGACCACGCAGCAGATCGACCAGCTCGAATCCGAGGCCGATCGTGTGATGCGCTCGGCGATGTCGAAGCTGTTCCGCGAGGAAACCGACGTCAAGCGTCTGATCAAGCTGAAGGCGATCTACGAACAGCTCGAGTCCATTACCGACAAGTGCGAGGACGTGGCCAACATCATCGAAGGCATCGTCCTGGAAAACGCCTGAGGCGCGTACTCGCATGCATACTGTTCAAATGAGCTTGTGGGTGATCGGCCTGTTGGTCGCGCTTGCGCTGCTGTTCGACTTCATGAACGGCTTCCACGACGCGGCCAACTCGATCGCCACGGTGGTTTCCACGGGCGTGCTCAAGCCGCACCATGCCGTGGCCATGGCGGCCATGTGCAACGTGATCGCCATCTTTATTTTCCACCTCAAGGTGGCAGCCACAGTCGGTACCGGAACCATCGACGTCAATATCGTCGATCATTACGTGATTTTTGGTGCCTTAGTTGGGGCGATTGCCTGGAACGTGATTACCTGGCTGTATGGCATCCCTTCGTCGTCCTCGCATGCCCTGATCGGCGGGCTGGTGGGTGCTGCGGTGGCCAAGGCAGGCACGGGCGCGCTGGTCGGCAACGGCCTGCTCAAGACCGTCGCGTTTATCCTGATCTCGCCGCTGCTCGGCTTCATCCTGGGTTCGATCATGATGGTGATCGTCGGCTGGACGTTCTTCCGCACGCCGCCGTCGCGCGTGGATCGCTGGTTCCGTCGCCTGCAACTGGTGTCGGCGTCGCTCTACAGCCTGGGTCATGGCGGTAATGACGCGCAGAAGACCATCGGCATTATCTGGATGCTGTTGATTGCCAGCGGTCATGTCGCAGTGGGTGGCGCTGCACCGCCGATGTGGGTGATTGTGAGCTGCTACCTGGCCATCGGTATGGGCACGCTATTCGGCGGTTGGCGGATCGTGCGCACGATGGGTCAGAAGATCACCAAGCTGAAGCCGGTGGGTGGCTTCTGTGCGGAGACGGGCGGTGCGATCACGCTGTTCATTGCTTCCGCGCTGGGTGTGCCGGTGTCGACCACGCATACGATCACCGGTGCGATCGTCGGCGTTGGCTCGGCTCAGAAGATGTCGGCCGTGCGCTGGGGCGTGGCGGGCAACATCGTGTGGGCCTGGGTCCTGACGATTCCGGCCTCGGCATTTATGTCCGCCATTGCCTGGTGGATCGGTAAGCAGATTCTGTAACGCTGGCAAGCGCGAGCGGAATCCCAGTGACAAGCCAGGCTTCGTGCCTGGCTTGTTCGTTTACCGGTTTGCGAATGCGGCAATCGGATCGTCGTCGTCCGGGGTGGGCGGGGTGAGTGGGGTGGCTGGGGCCGAAGGGACCGGGCTGGGAACCGGGGTCATATCGAGGCTGCCGGCGGCCACGACACGCCGTGCGCCGTTGTAGCGCGACGCCCAGTACGACTTGGTCATGTCTTCCAGCCGGACGGTGCCACCGGTGGCCGGGGCGTGGACAAAGCGATTCTGTCCGACGTAGATGCCGACATGAGAGTTGGCGCGCCCCGTCGTGTTGAAGAAGACAAGATCGCCCGAAGCGACATCGCGCCGATCGAGTGACGTGCCACGTTGTCCCATCTGCTCGGTGGTGCGCGGCAGGTTGACGCTGGCGGCGCGCTGGACCACGTAACGGACCAGGCCGCTGCAATCGAATCCGGAGTCAGGCGTGTTTCCGCCGTAGCGGTATGGCGTGCCAACGAGGGACATTGCCTGAATCGAGATTTCCTCGAGTCCGGCGCTGGGATCGACGATTGGCTTGCCCGGTGTGCGGGGCAGCGACGCGCCCTGACGTACAGGCGGCCCGCCGGCGCAGGCGGCGAGCAGCAGTGCCGCGGCGCACAGTGCGGATAGTGAAAGTCGGCGAGAGGGTGAGTGAAACGGGCGCTGCGGCATCCTTCTTCTGATTCGGTTGCCGGGTCATGCGTCCATTCCCACGATTGCCTACCAGCGCAATTGCGCGTTACGCGTGCCGGTGGTGATCTTGATGGACTTTGTCTGACCCTTGTAACTGGCCTCGATATTGTAGCTGCCTTCGGGCGCACGTATGAGGCAGCGAGGGCCGCCGGCCTTGAAATTGGCCACGGGCTGGCCTTCCAGTGTCATCTTTACGTCAACGTCGGACAGGTATTCGCCATCACCCTGGGTGAACAGGACACCTATGTTGAAGTTCTTTTCCTGAGCCGCCAGTTTCGCGCGTTCATCCGCGGCAATGCCGCCACAGACGTAGCTGACAGGGCCCATGGTGCGAATCACCATCTCGTCGGCAGCAAATGCGGGGCACAGTGCGGCCCCAATCGTCACGGCCATACCCACCAGTGTTGCCGCGATGACGCGCCTGCGCCGCGTTACGCGGGCAGTTCGCGAGAACAGCGTTCTGCTGTTCGAGAGATACCGATTGAACGCTTCCTGCTTGTCCATCGACGCCTCCGTGTTGACATGTGCACCCGGAAATCATAACCGGGCCATGTGGTCCTTGCTGTCAGCAGGACACCGACGCCGTTCGCGTTGCCACGCCCGGCAGCGTGCCGCCCGCGGTCTGGATGGCCAGAGCCGCGGGTTTGGCGTTGCAAGCTCCGATCCTACAGTACGTCAGCGGCGTGGTCGGCCAGGCGCGAGCGTTCCCCGCGCGCCAGCGTTACATGACCGCTGTGGCTCCAGCCCTTGAATCGGTCCACCACGTACGTCAGGCCGGACGAACCTTCGGTCAGGTAAGGCGTGTCGATCTGCGCGATGTTGCCCAGACAGACGATCTTCGTGCCAGGGCCCGCCCGCGTGACCAGTGTTTTCATCTGCTTCGGCGTCAGGTTCTGCGCCTCGTCGATGATCACGAACTTGTTCACGAAGGTGCGGCCGCGCATGAAGTTCATGCTCTTGACCTTGATGCGCGAACGGATCAACTCCTGCGTGGCGGCACGGCCCCACTCGCCCGCGCTGTCGTCGCTCTTCTGCAGTACCTCGAGGTTGTCGTCGAACGCGCCCATCCAGGGCTGCATCTTCTCTTCCTCGGTGCCGGGCAGGAATCCGATATCCTCGCCCACGGGCACGGTGGCGCGCGTGACGATGATCTCGTTGTAGAGTTTCTGGTCCAGCACCTGCTCCAGGCCGGCTGCAAGCGCCAGCAGCGTCTTGCCGGTGCCAGCCTGGCCGAGTAGCGTGACGAAGTCCACGTCCGCGCTCATCAGCAAGTTCAGCGCGAAGTTCTGCTCGCGATTGCGGGCTACCACGCTCCACACATTGTTCTTGTTGTGGGTGTAGTCCTTCAGCGTCTGCAGCAGGGCGGTCTTGCCGTTGATCTCCTTGACCTGCGCGTAGAGCGGCAGGCTGCCATCCATCGGCTCCAGGTAGACGAACTGGTTGACCAGGAACGACGGCACCAGCGGCCCGGTCAGGCGATAGAACATCGTGCCGGACTTTGGATCCTGCCAGCTTTCCACGCCTTTGCCGTGCTTGGCCCAGAAATCGTTGGGCAACTGAAGCACGCCCGAGTAGAGCAGGTCCTTGTCCTCCAGGACCTGGTCGTTGAAGTAGTCCTCGGCGGGCAGGCCCAGGGCGCGCGCCTTGATACGCATGTTGATGTCTTTCGACACCAGCACGACCTGGCGGTCCGGGTACTGCTGCTGCAGGGCGCTCACCACCGCAAGGATCTGGTTGTCCGCCTTGCCTTGCGGCAGGCCTTCCGGCAGCTTGATGTCGTTCAGGCGCGTCTGGAAGAACAGCTTGCCCTGGGCGTCGCGATTGCCGAGCTTGGCCAGCGGCAGCCCTTCGTCGAGCACGCCGTCGGTGCCTCCCACGAGCTGGTCCAGCGTACGGCTGACCGTGCGCGCGTTACGCGCGACTTCGCTCATGCCTTTCTTGTGGTTGTCCAGTTCCTCGAGCGTCATCATCGGCAGATAGATGTCATGCTCTTCGAAGCGGAACAGCGACGACGGATCGTGCATCAGCACGTTGGTGTCGAGGACGAACAGCTTGCTCGGGCCGGTGGCCTTGCGCGCGCGGCGCGTGGGACTGGCGGCGGGCTGGACCAGGCTGACGGCTGGCGTCGCGGCCGGAGCCTTGGTAGATGCCGGGGTATCGGTGGTCTTGGCCCGGGTGGTGCTGCCAGCGCGCGCGGTGGCAGGCGCATTGGTGTCGCCGGTCTCGAGCAATGCCACACGCTCGAGGGCCGGCACAGGTTTCTTACCCTGCGCGACTTTGGCCTTGGGCAGTGTGACCGGGGCGAACTCGCTCGGGTCCAGCAGTTGGGCAGGCTTGGCGGGCATGGTAGGCAGCGGCATGCTTGGCTTTCCTTTCAGGGGAACAGACGGGGGCGGAATGGCTGGCGCGTCAACGCCAACGAACGGCAGAAAACCGGAAAACCGTAGAGTGAGGTTGAGGGCGTGGACAAACAAAAAAGCCGCCAGACCTGGTGGACAGGGATGGCGGCTTGCTTGCGGACCCGCGACGCGGCAGGTCCGCTACCAGCCCGGGGACTGAGCCTGCTGGGCTGGACCGATACGGCAGCGTGGCAACTGGGATCTGAACGCATTACGACCCAATCTACCCGAACGATTCCGGTTTGGCAATCAGGCGAAAACGCATCGTTGCGTCACTGTTGCATCACTGTCGCGAGGATGCCTCCGGTCACATCCCCTTGACGATCTCCAGCACTTCGTCCACGTGATTCGGCACCTTGATGCCGCGCATCTCGTGGCGCAGGACACCCTTGGCATCGAGGATGAACGTACTGCGCTCGATGCCGCGCACGTCCTTGCCATACATCTTTTTCATCTTGATGACATCGAAGAGCTGGCAGATCGCCTCGTCGGCGTCCGAGATCAGTTCGAACGGCAACTCCAGCTTGGCCTTGAAGTTCTCGTGCGACTTCATGCTGTCGCGAGAGATGCCGTAAACCGCGGCGCCAGCCTTCTCGAAATCTTCGTACTGGTCGCGGAAGTTCATCGCCTCCGTTGTGCAACCCGGCGTGTTGTCCTTCGGGTAGAAGTACAGCACCGTGGTCTTGCCGCGCTGGTCGGCAAGGCGGAAGTCCCCACCGGTGGCGGGGGCCTGGAAGTCGGGAATGGCCTTGTTGAGACTGACGGTCATGCTGTTGGCTCTCCTGGGATGGCGTGCATCATCGGTGACGGCGGCAGCCCGATGTCGGTCTCGGGCTTTGCGGCCATGGCGAGTGCAGATTGGGGCAGTTCTACGGACTTCAAGCGTGGCGTAAACCGAACCCGGCGGGAATCCCGGGCCCCGGTGGCACGCGCTGGCACGTCAGGCTGCCTGATGCCTTGCGCCGGCCAGTCAGGCAGCCGGCTCCACCAGCAGCACCGCCGCAACCTTGCGGCCCTCGGCCATGAGGATATTGTAGGTGCGGCATGCGGCCTGCAAGTCCATTGCATCCACGCCGATATGCAGGCGGGAGAGGGCGGCGGTCAGGCGCGGGTGGGGAAAGCGCAGCGTGCTGCCGGTGCCCAGCAGCACGACTTCGGGCGATTTTTGCAGCAAGGCTTCGAAATGGGCGGGTTCCAGGTCCTCGAAACGGCTGACCGGCCATGGTTCGACGCTGCCTTCGGGCATCACGAGCACCGCCGTTTCGTGCCGGATCGCATTGATTTCTATATAGCCGGGACCGTAGCCGGTCACGGTATTGAGGCTCTGGGGTTGGTCGGCGTGGAGTTTCAAGTGGGGGCCTCATGCCGTCGGGATGTGTCCGGCGAGCCACCCGGTGCAGAAGGGGGGGCCGTAGCGGGAGACTGGCGACGGGTTGGTGGCAGGATCGTGCGCGCGGGAGGGCAAAACGCTCGCCGCAATGCAAGAATCCGTGCCGAAGTCTGTCATAATCCGATATCTTATAGCTTTTGCCTCCAGGTCTGCCACGCCTCGCGAGCCTCATTGCGGACGCGCCGCCAGACGCGCAGGACAATCCAGAGATTCCCAGATTCCGCTGCCGCCAGAGACCGGCAGCTTGCCCTGACATCGCCAACACCGCCGTGAAACCCATCCAGAAATCGCACAAGCTCCAGAACGTTTGCTATGACATCCGCGGCCCGGTGCTGGAAAAGGCCAAGCAAATGGAGGAAGAGGGGCACAAGATCATCAAGCTGAACATCGGCAACCTGGCGGTGTTCGGCTTCGACGCGCCGGAGGAGATCCAGCAGGACATGATGCGCAACCTGCCCAATTCGGCGGGTTATTCGGACTCCAAGGGCATCTTCGCCGCACGCAAGGCGATCATGCACTACACCCAGGAAAAGAAGATCCAGGGCGTGGGGCTGGACGACATCTATGTGGGCAACGGCGCGTCCGAGCTGATCGTGATGGCGATGAACGCGCTGCTCAACAGCGGCGACGAAATGCTGGTGCCGGCGCCCGACTACCCGCTGTGGACGGCCGCGGTGAGCTTGTCCGGCGGCACGCCGGTGCACTATGTGTGCGACGAGGCCAACGAGTGGATGCCGGATCTCGACGATATCCGCCGCAAGATCACCCCGAACACGCGCGGCATCGTCATCATCAACCCGAACAACCCCACCGGGGCACTGTATTCGGACGAACTGCTGAAGGAGATCGTGGCCATCGCGCGCGAGCACGGCCTGATCATCTTCGCCGACGAGATCTACGACAAGGTCCTGTACGACGGCAATACGCATACGTCGATCGGCTCGCTGTCCACGGACGTGCTGACCGTGACCTTCAACGGCCTGTCTAAGAACTACCGTTCGTGCGGCTACCGCGCGGGCTGGATGGTGGTGTCGGGCGACAAGCGTCCCGCGCTCGACTATATCGAAGGGCTGAACATGCTCTCGTCGATGCGCCTGTGCGCCAATGTGCCGGGCCAGTGGGCGATCCAGACGGCGCTGGGCGGGTATCAGAGCATCAACGACCTCGTGACCGAAGGCGGCCGCCTGCGCCGCCAGCGCGATCTGGCCTATGAGCTGATTACCAAGATTCCGGGCGTTACGTGCGTCAAGCCCAAGGCGGCGCTGTACCTGTTCCCGAAGCTCGACCTGTCCATGTACCCGATCCAGGACGATCAGGAGTTCATTTACGAACTGCTGCAGGAATCGAAGGTGCTGCTGGTGCAGGGTACCGGCTTCAACTGGGGCGCGCCGGACCATTTCCGGATCGTGTTCCTGCCACACGAGGAAGACCTGCGCGAGGCCATCACCCGCGTCGGCCGCTTCCTTGAAAGCTATCGCAAACGTCACGGTACGGCCTGAGCCGCCGGACGTCCCCATTTCAGAATCAAGCAAACCAGAGTCAGACGTTCATGAATCCCATCAAAGTCGGCCTTCTCGGCATCGGTACCGTCGGTAGCGGCACGTTCAACGTGCTCAAGCGCAATCAGGAGGAAATTCGTCGCCGCGCAGGCCGCGGCATCGAGATTGCGGTGGTGGCTGACCTTAACACCGAGCGCGCCCGCGAGCTGACCGGTGGGACGGTGGACGTCGTCAGCGATGCGAACGACGTGGTGACGCGTCCGGACATCGACATCGTCATCGAGCTGATCGGCGGCTACGGCATCGCCCGCGAGCTGGTGCTCAAGGCGATCGAGAACGGCAAGCACGTGGTCACCGCCAACAAGGCGCTGCTGGCCGTGCATGGCAACGAGATTTTCGAAGCCGCGCGCAAGAAGGGCGTGATCGTCGCCTTCGAGGCGGCAGTGGCAGGCGGCATTCCCATCATCAAGGCGCTGCGCGAAGGCCTGACCGCGAACCGCATCCAGTGGATCGCCGGCATCATCAACGGCACGACGAACTTCATCCTGTCCGAGATGCGCGACAAGGGTCTGGATTTCGATACCGTGCTCAAGGAAGCGCAGCAACTGGGCTACGCTGAGGCCGATCCGACCTTCGATATCGAAGGCATCGACGCCGCGCACAAGGTCACGCTGATGAGCGCGATCGCATTCGGGATGCCGGTGCAGTTCGACCGCGCCCACGTGGAAGGCATTACCAAGCTGTCGGCTATCGATATCAAGTACGCCGAGGAACTGGGCTATCGCATCAAGCTGCTTGGTATCACCCGCCGCCGCGACGAAGGCGTGGAGCTGCGCGTGCATCCGACGCTGGTGCCGGCCTCGCGCCTGATCGCCAACGTGGAAGGCGCGATGAACGCCGTGCTGGTGCAGGGCGATGCCGTGGGCGCCACGCTGTACTACGGCAAGGGCGCCGGCGCCGAGCCGACCGCCTCGGCCGTGATTGCCGATCTGGTCGACGTGACCCGCCTGCACACCGCCGATCCGAACCACCGCGTACCGCACCTGGCATTCCAGCCGGACGAGCTGTCGAACGTGCCCGTGCTGCCGATCGACGAAGTCACCAGTTCGTACTACTTGCGCATGCGTGTGTCGGACGAGACCGGCGTGCTTGCCGAGATCACGCGCATCCTGGCCGAAGCCGGCATCAGCATCGACGCGATGCTGCAGAAGGAATCGCGCGAAGGCGAACCGCAGACCGACATCATCATCCTGACGCACCTGACGCGCGAGAAGCACGTCAATGCCGCCATTCGCAGCATCGAAGCGCTCCAGACCGTGCTGTCGCCGGTCACGCGCCTGCGCATGGAAGAACTGAACTGATAGCTGACAGACGGACCTGACTCGCCTCATGAATTACCAGTCGACGCGCGGCCATGACGTGCCGCAATCGTTCTCCGAGATCCTGCTCGGTGGCCTGGCGCCCGATGGCGGCTTGTACCTGCCCAAGCAGTACCCGCAGATCACGGCCGAGGAACTCGAAGCCTGGCGCAAGCTCCCGTACGCCGACCTGGCGTTCGAGGTGCTGTCGCGCTTCTGTGACGACATCCCCGCCGAGGACCTGCGCGCGCTGACGCGCAAGACCTACACGGCGGACGTGTACTGCAACGCGCGGGCCGGCGACAACACCGCCGACATTACGCCGTTGCGCACACTGGGCGAAGAGGGCGGCACGAAGCTGCAACTGCTGGGCCTGTCCAACGGCCCGACGCTGGCCTTCAAGGACATGGCGATGCAGTTGCTGGGCAACCTGTTCGAGTACGCGCTCAAGCGCGCAGGCCTGAAGCTGAACATCCTTGGCGCGACTTCCGGCGATACCGGCAGCGCGGCCGAATACGCGATGCGCGGCAAGGAAGGCATTCGCGTGTTCATGCTGAGCCCGCACCGCAAGATGAGCGCGTTCCAGACCGCCCAGATGTTCAGCCTGCAGGATCCGAACATCTTCAATATCGCGATCGAAGGCGTGTTCGACGACGCGCAGGACATCGTCAAGGCCGTCTCGAACGATCATGCGTTCAAGGCGCGCCAGTGCATTGGCACGGTCAACTCGATCAACTGGGCCCGTGTGGTCGCCCAGGTCGTGTACTACTTCAAGGGCTGGATGCTGGCGACCAGCGGTCCGGGACAGAAGGTGTCGTTCTGCGTGCCGTCGGGCAACTTCGGCAACGTCTGCGCTGGTCACATCGCGCGCATGATGGGCCTGCCGATCGACAAGCTCGTGGTGGCCACCAACGAGAACGACGTGCTGGACGAATTCTTCCGCACCGGCACGTATCGCGTGCGGACCTCGGCCCAGACGTACCACACGTCGAGCCCGAGCATGGATATCTCGAAGGCATCGAACTTCGAGCGTTTCGTGTTCGATTTGCTGGGCCAGGACGCCGACAAGCTGGTGGCGTTGTTCCGCGACGTCGACACCAAGGGTGGCTTCGATCTGGCCGGCACGCCGGACTTCGCGCGCATCGGTCAGTTTGGCTTTGTGTCCGGCCGCAGCTCGCACCAGGACCGTCTGGCGACGATCCGGGACGTGAACCAGCGCTATGGCGTGACGATCGACACCCATACCGCCGATGGCGTAAAGGTGGCGCGTGAGCACCTGCAGCCGGGCGTGCCAATGGTGGTACTGGAAACCGCGCTGCCGGCCAAGTTCTCCGAAACCATCCACGAGGCTTTGGGTCATGAACCGGAGCGTCCGGCTGCGTTCGACGGTATCGAGAAGCTGCCGCAACGCTTCGAGGTGATGCCGGCCGACGCGGACCGCGTGAAGGCGTATATCGCCCAGCACACCGGTTTGTGATCGAAGGGCGAATAGCCCTTATCACAGCAGGATCGGCCGGTCCGGCGCCAACTCGCTACAATCGGGTTTGCCGGGCTCCGCTGCCACGGCCCCCAGGCTTCCCGGCCCGGGGGCTGTTTCATTTGGAGCCAACCTGAATCCCATACGCATCCCATGACCCAGACTGCTGCGCGCCCTCCGATGCTGACGATGGCCCAGGCGCTCGATGCCCTGATGGCCGGCGTTCGCCCGATCACCGATTCTGAAACTGTCGATACGCTGCAGGCCAACGGCCGGGTGCTGGCGGCCGGGGTCACCAGCGCGTTGCGCGTGCCGCCTGCCGATAACACGTCGATGGACGGCTACGTGATGCGTGCCGCCGATGTGCCGGAGCCGGGCACGCGGCTGCCAGTCTCGCAACGGATACCGGCGGGCCACGTGGGCACCGAACTGGCCCCGGGTACCGCGGCGCGCATCTTTACCGGCGGCCTGATTCCGCCCGGCGCCGATGCGGTGGTGATGCAGGAGCAGTGCCAGGCCGATGGCGACGCGGTGATCGTCAATCATGTACCGGCATCGGGCGAGTGGATTCGCCGTGCTGGCGAGGATATCGAGGCCGGCAGCGAGATCCTGCCCGCCGGCACACGCCTGTCGCCGCAGGCGCTGGGCCTGGCCGCGTCGGTGGGACAGGCAAAGCTCGACGTGGTCCGCCGCGTGCGCGTGGCCGTGTTCTTTACCGGCGACGAACTGGCGATGCCCGGCGAGCCGCTCAAGCCCGGCGCGATCTACAACTCGAACCGGTTCACGCTGCGCGGTCTGCTGGAGAACCTCGGCTGCGAAGTGACCGACTTCGGTATCGTCCCGGACACGCTGGCGGCCACGCGCGATACGTTGCGCCGCGCCGCGGAGGGCAACGACCTGATCATCACGTCGGGCGGCGTATCGGTAGGCGAAGAAGACCATATCCGTCCGGCCGTTACAGCGGAAGGTCGGCTGGACCTCTGGCAGATCGCGATCAAGCCGGGCAAGCCGCTGGCCTTCGGGCAGGTGGCCAACGGCACCGAGCTGCCCGCGTTTTTCCTGGGCCTGCCGGGAAATCCCGTGTCGAGCTTCGTTACGTTCCTGCTGTTCGTGCGCCCGTTTATCCTGCGTTTGCAGGGCGTCGCGGATGTGACGCCGCGTCGTCTGCCGCTGCGTGCGGATTTCGATCTGCCGCGCGGCGACCGCCGCAACGAATTTCTGCGTGCGCGCGTCAACGATGCGGGCGGCCTCGATCTGTTTCCGAACCAGAGCTCAGGCGTGCTGACGTCCACCGTGTGGGGCGATGGCCTGATCGACAATCCGCCGAACCAGACCATCCAGCGCGGCGACGTTGTGCAGTTCATTCCATTTGCCAGTTTGCTGGCCTGATCATGCAACTAGAACTCCGATACTTCGCCAGCGTGCGCGAACAGGTGGGGCAGGGCGCCGAACGCGCCGAGGTGCCCGCCGAGGTCCGCACGGTTGGCGACCTGCGCGCATGGCTGCGCGGACGCGGCGGCGCCTGGGCCGAGGCTTTGGCCGATGGCCGCGCGCTGCGCATGGCCGTGGACCATGCCGTGGCACGTGCCGACACCCAGTTGGCCGATGGCTGCGAGGTGGCCTTCTTTCCTCCCGTGACCGGAGGCTGAGATGGCGGTACGCGTTCAGCACGAGGATTTCGATCTCGGCGCGGAAGTGGTGGCGCTGCGCGCCGGCAATCCGGGCGTGGGGGCGGTGGCCAGCTTCATCGGGACGGTGCGCGATGTCAGCGAAGGCACGCGCGTCAGTACGATGGAGCTCGAGCACTATCCCGGCATGACCGAGAAGGCGCTGGAGACGATCGAAGCGGCGGCGCGCGAACGCTGGCCGCTGCTTGGCGTGACCATCGTGCATCGCGTGGGCCTGCTGCAGCCGCTGGACCAGATCGTGCTGGTTGCCGTGTCCTCGGCCCACCGTGGCGCCGCGTTTGCGGCGTGCGAGTTCATCATGGACTACCTGAAGTCCGAGGCACCGTTCTGGAAGAAGGAAGACACGCCGGAAGGCGCGCGCTGGGTCGACGCGCGGGTCTCGGACGATGCCGCGCTGCGCCGCTGGGGTATCGAATCGTTCAACGCGGATCCCGCCAATAACAAGGAAGAATGATGGGCCCGATGGGTTTCGTGGCGGTCGGCGTTGGTGCCGCCGTTGGCGCCTGGCTGCGCTGGTTTTTCTCGGTCACGTGGAACGCCATCAATCCGGCACTGCCATATGGCACGCTGGCGTCGAACCTGGTCGGAGGCTACCTGATCGGCCTGGCCGTCGCGTTCTTCGAAACCCACCCATCTTTGCCGCCAGAGTGGCGCCTGCTGGCCGTCACGGGTTTCCTCGGCGGCCTGACCACGTTTTCGACGTTCTCGAGTGAAGTCATCGCCAATCTGATGGCTGGTGACTATCGCTGGGCCATGCTCCACCTCGCGATGCATCTGGGTGGATCGCTCCTGCTGACCGCGTTCGGCATCTGGTCGTACCGGGCGCTGGCCTGATGCCGTGCGCCTTGGGCTCTGTACAGGCTCCTCGGGGTAGACCTTAGGTAACACTACGTACCGCCCGGCTATCCTCCTGCGGCGCAAGACCGTATAACATTGCCGGGCCGGATCGCCGGGTGCGCGCGGCTTCGCATGAAGCCGCTCTCCTGGCGCCTCACCGCGGTCCGCGCCACTCCGCATTTCCCCCTGTTTGGCAGTTTGCAGTTGTCTCACCGAGTCCTGGACGGGACGGCGTTCGCGCCATCCCGCCGATAACAACAAGGAGACATACCCATGCAGCAGCGCCACCTCTCGCAGTCCGCCCAATCGCACGGCCATGGCACCCGGCGTGCGCACCGCCGAAACACGATCGCTATCGCCGTCGCCACGCTTGGCGTTGCTGCGTGCGGCGGGTTCGGCACAAATGGGGGCGGCGGGAACGCCGGTCCCAACGTCAAGCCGGCATTCATATCCAGCCCCATCGGGGTCAAATCCTACGATGGCAACACGGATGACCTGCTGACAGCGGGGCTGGGCAAGGACGGACTGGCGGCCGCAGCGCCGGCGTTTGCCAATCCGAATGCGCCGACGGCCGCGGAGTTGCGCCGTAACGCGATCTGGGCCAACTACCGCGCGATCGTGGATGTCCAGGCCGCGGGCGGCTATGGCTCGCTCTACGGCCCCAATGTCGACGCCAAGGGGAACGTGACCACCGGCCAGGGCAAGGTCCCGGGTACCGAGTACATCGCATTTGCCGATGACGGCTCGGGCCGGCAAAACGTGACAGTCATGGCCCAGGTTCCGGATGGGTTCGATGTGAAGCATCCCTGCATCATTTCCGCCACTTCGTCCGGCTCGCGTGGTGTCTATGGCGGAGTCGCCGTGGGCGAGTGGGGGCTCAAGCACAACTGCGCGGTGGCCTATACGGACAAGGGGACCGGCGCGGCACCGCATGACCTGGGTAGCGACACCGTGCCGCTGATCGACGGCACCCGGCAGGCCCGGGCCGGTGCCGGCACGCAGGCCCAGTTCGCGGCACAGCCCAGTGCCTCTCAAACGCTGGCGGGCTTCAATGCCAGTACCCCGCACCGGCTTGCGTTCAAGCACGCGCACTCGCAACAGAACCCGGAGGCGAACTGGGGCGCCAACACGTTGCAGGCGATCCAGTTCACGCTGTGGGCGGTCAACGACAAGTTCGGCAGGACCAATACCGATGGCACGCGGCAGGCGACGTTCACGCCAGCCAATGTGCTGGTGATCGCGTCGGCCATCTCGAATGGTGGCGGGGCGGCCATTGCAGCGGCGGAACAGGACACCGGCGGGTTGATCGACGGCGTGGCCGTCGGGGAGCCGAATGTGAACTTGCCACCGACGGCAGGCGTGGTCGTCAAGCGCGGCGGCGTGCCGGTGGCGGCGTCGGGCAAGCATCTTTACGATTACACGACGATTGCCAACCTGTACCAGCTCTGCGCCAGCCAGGATGCCAGCCTGGGCAATGCGCCATTCGCCAAAACGGCCGGACAGGCCGCGCTCAACCGATGTGCGTCACTGGCTGCCAAGAAGAAGATTGCCGGAGGCAGCACGTCCGCCCAGGCAACCTCCGCGCTGGATGCGTTGCACCGCGCCGGCTGGGAGCCCGAGTCGGATGACCTGTTCGCGTCGCTTTCGGCGCTGGAGGTCGGCAGTTCCATTTCGGTGACCTATGCCAATGCCTATGCGCGCGCCAGCGTGACGGACCGGCTCTGCCACTACAGTTTTTCCTCGCCGGGCAGCCCGCCGCAGGCCAATCCCGTCACGGCCCCGGCGGCCGCGCTGGCAGGGCTGTTCTCGACTGGCAATGGCATTCCGCCCACTACGGCGGTGACGCTGATGAACGATGCCAACCCGTCCGGGGCGATGCGTGACTTCGCGTCGATATCGCCCTCGACCAAGCTGGCGGACGGCAATGTCGACGGCGCGCTCTGCCTGCGTGGCCTGCTGGACACCCGAAACCCGGCGCTGATGACCGGTATCGGCCAGACCTATCGCACGGGCAACCTTGGCGGCCGACCGTCGGTCATCGTGCAGGGCCGCAGCGATGGCCTCCTGCCGGTGAACCACACGTCGCGGCCATATCTCGGGCTGAACAAGCACGTCGAGGGCGCCAGCAGTCGGCTCTCGTACATCGAGGTGACCAACGGCCAGCATTTCGACGGGTTTATTGATGTGATTCCCGGGTATGCCAAGCGCTATATCCCGATGCACGTCTACGTGAACCGGGCGCTCGATGCGGTCTACGCCAACCTGCGCGACGGTACGCCGCTGCCGCCGTCGCAGGTGGTGCGCACCACGCCGCGCGGGGGTGCCGATACCGACACGGTCGGCCCCCGGATCCAGCCGTCGAACGTGCCGCCGATCGCTGCCACACCCGCGGCCGGCGACGCGATCACGGTCACCGGCTCGACCGTGGACGTGCCCAACTGAGACGTGGCCGCCAGGCCCGGCGATACGCGTTACCCGTCATGCACTTGGCCGAAATTTGGTCGATGTATGACGGGTGTATCGCCGATGTCTTGAAATGTCATTCCCAAGCCCTATCTTTCGGAAGTAACGTGTCCGGCTGGGCATATGTGGCGGCAGCCAAAGCCGCCGCGGGCCTCGCATCAGGACACACTTTCCTAGAGAGAGAGGGCTCCTAATGCGAATTGACAAACTGACTACCCGGTTCCAGGAAGCGCTGGCAGAAGCGCAAAGTCTGGCGCTGGGTAATGACAATCAATACATCGAACCCCAGCATCTGCTGCGTGCGTTGCTCGCGCAGGACGATGGGGCAGCCCGTACGCTGCTGTCGCGTGCTGGCGTGAACGTGGGCGGCCTGCAGAGCGCGCTCGATGCGGCGATCCATCGCCTGCCGCAGGTTCAGGGCACGAACGAGGTCCAGGTGGGCCGCGACCTGAACAACCTGCTGAATGCCACCGAAAAGGAAGCGATCAAGCGCAACGACCAGTTCATCGCCAGTGAACTGTTCCTGCTCGCCGTGTCCGACGACAAAGGCGAGACGGGGCGGATCGCCCGCGAGAACGGCTTGTCGCGCAAGTCGCTCGAGGCCGCGATCACGGCCGTGCGCGGCGGTGATACCGTCAATAGCGCCGACGCCGAGTCGCAGCGTGAGGCGCTCAAGAAATACACGGTCGATCTGACCGAGCGCGCGCGCGCCGGCAAGCTGGACCCCGTGATTGGCCGCGACGACGAAATCCGTCGCGCGATCCAGATCCTGCAGCGCCGTACCAAGAACAACCCCGTGCTGATCGGTGAGCCCGGCGTGGGCAAGACCGCCATCGTCGAAGGGCTGGCACAGCGCATCGTCAACGGCGAAGTGCCGGAGACGCTCAAGAACAAGCGCGTGCTCGTGCTCGACATGGCCGGGCTGCTGGCCGGCGCCAAGTATCGCGGCGAGTTCGAGGAACGCCTGAAGGCAGTGCTCAATGACGTGGCCAAGGACGAAGGCCAGACCATCGTCTTCATCGACGAGATTCACACGATGGTGGGCGCGGGCAAGGCCGAAGGCGCGATTGACGCGGGCAACATGCTCAAGCCGGCGCTGGCGCGCGGTGAACTGCATTGCATCGGCGCGACCACGCTGAACGAATACCGCAAGTACATCGAGAAGGATGCCGCGCTGGAGCGCCGCTTCCAGAAGGTGCTTGTGGATGAACCCAGCGTCGAGGCAACGATCGCCATTCTGCGTGGCCTGCAGGAGAAGTACGAACTGCACCACAAGGTGGAGATCACCGACCCGGCTATCGTGGCCGCGGCCGAGCTGTCGCACCGCTACATCACCGACCGGTTCCTGCCGGACAAGGCCATCGACCTGATCGACGAGGCTGCCGCGCGGATCAAGATGGAAATCGACTCGAAGCCCGAGGCGATGGACAAGCTCGAGCGTCGCACGATCCAGCTCAAGATCGAGCGCGAGGCGGTCAAGAAGGAAACCGACGAGGCATCGCGCAAGCGTCTGGAACTGATCGAGCAGGAAATCATCCGGCTCGAGAAGGAATACGCTGACCTGGATGAGATCTGGCGCGCCGAGAAGGGCGCCGCCCAGGGTGCGGCCGCGCTGAAGGAGGAGATCGAGAAGATCAAGCTCGATATCACCCGACTGCAGCGCGAAGGCAAGCTCGACAAGGTGGCTGAACTCCAGTACGGCAAGCTGCCGGAACTCGAGGGCAAGCTGCAGGCGGCAACCAAGGCCGAGGCCAGCGAGCAGAAACAGCAGAACAAGCTGCTGCGCACGCAGGTCGGCGCCGAGGAAATCGCCGAGGTCGTCAGCCGCGCCACGGGTATTCCGGTGGCCAAGATGATGCAGGGCGAGCGCGAGAAGCTGCTCAAGATGGAAGATCGCCTGCACCAGCGTGTGGTGGGTCAGGACGAGGCCGTGCGGCTGGTGTCCGATGCGATCCGCCGTTCGCGTGCCGGTCTGTCGGACGAGAACAAGCCGTATGGCTCGTTCCTGTTCCTCGGGCCGACGGGCGTGGGCAAGACCGAGTTGTGCAAGGCGCTGTCCGAGTTCCTGTTCGATTCGGAGGAGCACCTGATCCGCATCGACATGAGCGAATTCATGGAGAAGCACAGCGTGAGCCGGCTGATCGGCGCGCCTCCGGGCTACGTGGGCTATGACGAAGGCGGTTACCTGACCGAGGCGGTGCGTCGCAAGCCGTACGCGGTGATCCTGCTCGACGAAGTCGAGAAGGCGCACCCGGACGTGTTCAACGTGCTGCTGCAGGTGCTGGACGATGGTCGTCTGACCGACGGCCAGGGCCGTACCGTCGACTTCAAGAACACGGTGATCGTGATGACGTCGAACCTGGGTTCGCACATCATCCAGTCGATGGCGGGCGAACCGCAGGAGGCGGTGAAGGGCGCGGTATGGCAGGAGGTACGCACGCATTTCCGGCCCGAGTTCCTGAACCGGATCGACGAAGTCGTGGTGTTCCATGCGCTCGACCAGAAGAATATCGAGTCGATCGCCAAGATCCAGCTCAAGCGCCTGCAGGTCCGTCTGGCGCGCATGGACATGACGCTGGACGTGAGCGAACGGGCGCTGGAGAAGATCGCCAGCGCGGGCTACGACCCGGTGTTCGGAGCCCGGCCGCTCAAGCGCGCGATCCAGCAGCAGATCGAGAATCCGGTGGCCAAGGCCATCCTGGAAGGCCGGTTTGCCGCGAAGGATGTCGTGCCGGTGGACTACGTGGACGGCGAGTTCACGTTCGGGCGAATGGTGCATTGAGACGCGCCGACTGCTTCGACCGATCTCCAACCCGGACAGTCTGGCCGGGTTGATCAAGGGACCTCTGCGGAGGTCCCTTTTTTTCGCCACAATGGTGGCTCCTTGCAGCTTTTCTCCCACATCAGGAGCAATTCCATGGCTCACGGCGAGCACAAGTACCAGACTACGGTCGAATGGACCGGCAACCGCGGCACCGGAACGTCGGGATACCGCGCTTACGGACGCGAACACGTGATCCGGTCTGGCAACAAGCCCGAGATTCCGGGTTCCTCCGATCCCGCGTTCCTGGGCGACCCCAGCCGCTGGAACCCTGAGGAACTGCTGCTGGCATCGGTGTCGGCCTGCCACAAGCTCTGGTACCTGCACCTGTGCGCCGACGCCGGCATCGCCGTACTGGCATATGTCGATCAGGCCGAAGGCACGATGACCGACAGAACTTCGCCGGCCAAATTCACCGAGATCGTGCTGCGCCCGCAGGTCACCATCCGCGCCGGTGATGACGCGGCCAAGGCCGAACACCTGCATCACGTGGCGCACGAGAAGTGCTACATCGCCAATTCCGTCAATTTTCCGATCCTGTGCGAACCCGTCATCGTTTCGGGCTGATTTTCGCAGGCGGGCTGCTCGTCGGGGGCTGTTCTAGCGTTGCGCTGCCATCGGCGCCACCTACGCCACCTACGTCGATACGCGCCGAAGGCACCTGCCAGGTGCTTGCCGATGATGGCGGCACCGTGGTGGTCGGCTCGAACCTGCCGGGCGATCCCGCCGCGCCGGAGCCCGCCAGCGGCTACCGCAAGGGAATGCAGCCGATCCATGCCCGGTCGTATATGGTGTCGACCTCCAACGCGTACGCCAGTGCGGCGGGTTGCGCGGTGCTCAGTCGGGGTGGCACCGCCGCGGACGCCGCCGTGGCGGTGCAGGCGGTGCTGGGGCTCACGGTGCCGGAGGCCACCGGACTGGGTTCAGGCGGCTTCCTGCTCTATTACGACGCCACAACGCGGACCGTGCAGGCCTACGATGGCCGGGAGACGGCGCCGGCATCGGCTGGCGCGCACTATCTGCTTCACGTCGACGATGCCAGGGACCGGCGTTCGCCAAAGCCCGATCTTCGATCCAGCGGCCGCTCCATTGGCACACCCGGCGTGCCCCGACTGATCGAGCGCGTGCAGCGGGAGCATGGCAAGCTGCCCTGGCCGGGGCTGTTCGACGATGCCGTGACATTGGCGACGAACGGCTTCCCGATCGGCGGGCGACTGGCGCAGGCGATTGCCACGAATGCCAATGGCCTCAAGCGCGATGCCGAGGCGCGCGCGTACTTTCTCGATCCCGATGGCAAGCCAAAGGCAATCGGTACGGTTCTCAGGAATCCCGCTTACGCGCGGACGCTGCAGGCGCTGGCCAGCCAGGGCGCCGATGCGTTCTATACGGGGCCGATCGCGGAAGGCATCGTGGCGACGATTGCGGCCACGACGGGCGCCGACGGCCGGCCCATCACGCCGGGCAAGACGACATTGGCCGATCTGGCGGCTTACACGGTGAAGCGACACGAACCGGTCTGCATGGCCTACCGTGCGTTCTGGATCTGCGGCGCGCCGCCACCCGCCGGCGGTATCACGGTGGCATCCGTGATGGGGATTCTGGAGCGCTTCGATCTGGCCGAACTCGGACCGACCGCCATCGACGGGGAGGGCGGCAAGCCAACCGTACAGGGTGTGCACCTCGTCAGCGAAGCCGAGAGGCTGGCCTATGCGGATCGTGACAAGTACGTGGCCGACCCCGATTTCGTGCCGCTGCCGGGTGGTAGCGCAGACGCGCTGCTGGACAAACGATACCTGCGTGGACGAGCGGCGCTGATCGATCCGCATCGTTCCATGGGCACCGCCGTGGCCGGTAACCTGGGCGGCGCGCTGCTGGGCGTTGTGCCGCAGACGGAACATGGAACGAACCATTTTTCGATCGTCGACGCGCAGGGGAATGCGGTCAGCGCCACCACATCGGTCGAAGCCAGCATGGGGTCGTTCCATATGACCCACGGATTCCTGCTCAACAACCAGTTGACCGATTTCAGCGCGACGCCGGTGGACGCCAGAGGCCAGTCCGTCGCCAATCGCGTGGAGCCGGGCAAGCGTCCGCGCAGTTCGATGGCGCCGACGCTGGTATTCCGCAAGGGCGCGGATGGCTCGATCGGAGATTTCCTGATGGCGACCGGTTCGCCGGGCGGCGGGGCGATACCGCAGTACGTGGTAAAGACGCTGGTCGGGGTGCTCGACTGGGGGCTCGACGCACAGCAGTCGGCCGGTCTGGTCGACTTCGGCGCCAGTAACAGCCCAGTCACGACGCTCGGTGGCGAGCATCCGCATATCAACACGACGAACGACGGCGCCAGCGACCCGCTGGTCCAGGGACTCAAGGCACTTGGCCACCGCATCTCGCTACGGGCCCAGCCAAGTGGCGTGAACACGATACTGCGTACCCGGACGGGGGATGTCGACCGGCTGGAAGGCGGTACCGATCCACGGCGCGAGGGTGTGGTGCTGGGCGACACCGTCAGGCCCTGAAGCGGGCAGGTAGGAGGAGGATTGTACGAATCTGTGACACCAGCTTCGCCATTGTCTGGCGCTTGACTTGCGTCAAGCCGAGGGGGCGATTCGGTGGCTACTATTCAAACCGTCATGGAGATGCGGGGGCGCTCTTCATGACTTGTCTACCCGTTTCCGGAATGGAAACTTAACCCGCTGCACCTCCCGGTGCCGCGGGTTTTTCTTTTTGCGGGCCGACGCTTGTGACCCTATTCTTGACCCCGCTTTCCCGGGGCTGAATCAGGCGACGCGCAGGCTATCCACCACCTTGTGCAGAAAGCTCTCGCACGCGGTGAGCTGATCCAGCGAGACGAACTCGTCGGGCTTGTGCGCCTGCTGGATATCGCCGGGGCCGCACACCACGGCCGGAATGCCCGCGCGCTGGAACAGGCCAGCCTCGGTGCCGTAGGCCACCTTGTTGGTATCGCGGTCGGCGGTCAGCGCGCGCACGAGCTGGGTGATGGCATCGGTCTCGGCGGCATCGAGCGAAGGCGCGGCGGCGATCTTGCTGATAGCCATGCCAGCATCCGGATGCTCGTTGCGCATCTTCGGCAACAACACATCGTTCGCGTGGGCCTGGATGCGCGCCAGGATCGCTTCCGGATCCACGCCAGGAAGATTCCGAAATTCGAAGACGAATTCGCACTCGGCGGGAATGGTGTTCAGCGCGATGCCGCCCTGGATCGTGCCGGTCGAAGCGGTCGTAAACGGCACATCGAAGGCCTGATCGTAAGGGCCATTGGCCTTGAACTCGTCGGCGATATCGCGAATGAAACAGATCAGGCGCGCGGCGTACTCGATCGCATTGACGCCCTTCGGGGTCAGCGACGAGTGCGCTGCCTGGCCCTTAACGCAGCACCGGTAGGCATTGATGCCCTTGTGCGCCACGATCACGCGCATGCTGGTCGGCTCGCCGACGATGCAGCCCGAAGGGCGCACGCCACGGTCACGCAGCTCGGCCAGCAGGTACGGGGCGCCCATGCAGCCGATCTCTTCGTCGAACGACAGCGCGTAGTGGACCGGCTCGCGCAGCCTGGCATCAAGGATGGTCGGCAGCAGCGCCAGGCTCGTGCCGATGAACCCCTTCATGTCACAGGTGCCGCGACCGTAGAGCTTGCCGTCGCGTACCACCGGCTTGAACGGGTCGGTGCTCCAGTTCTGCCCGTCGACGGGCACCACGTCCGTGTGCCCGGACAGCACGATGCCGCCATTGGTGGCGCCATCGGCTGCGGGAATCGTCACGAACAGGTTGGCCTTGTCGCCCTGCGGGTTGTAGCTCAGATGCGGGCGCAGGCCCTTGGCCAGGAAGTGGTCGCGCACGGATTCGATCAGGCCCAGATTCGAATGGCGGGAAGTGGTATCCATCGATACCAGGCGCTCGGTCCATTCGAGCGCGCTGCCACGCGCGGGGGCATTGGTGGCGGCGGATCGGTTGTCGGGTTGGGCTGGCATGGGGCGTTGGAACGTCTGATTCATTGGGGGTTTGATCGTACACCTGGCCCGGCATCAGGCCAACTGGCGCAGCGTGTGCTTGATGGTTTGCGCGCGGGTAGCTACGTCGGGCATCTTTGCCTCGATGCGCAGCTTGTCCTGGCCGGCCAGCTTGATATGCCGATTCTTTTGTACGAGGTCGATGATGCGGATGGCGTCGATCGGTGGATTCGGCACGAACTGCATGCTGACCGTGGCTTCGCCTGCGTCGATCTTGCGCACGCCCAGCGGCGCCGCGGCGATACGCAGCCGGTGCGTCTCGATCAGTGCCTGCGCCTGCGAGGGCAGCCGGCCGAAGCGGTCAATCAGCTCCTCCTGGATGTCGTCGACGCGCTCGCCGGCCTCGCAGTTGGCCAGGCGCTTGTAGATCGACAGGCGTTCGTGGACATCCGCGCAGTAATCATTCGGCAGCAGGGCAGGCGTGCCGAGGTTGATCTCTGTCGTGGCGGCCAGCGGTGCCATCAGGTCCGGCTCCTTGCCGGCCTTCAGCGATTTCACGGCGGCATTGAGCATGTCCGTGTAAAGCTGGAATCCGATTTCGTGGATTTCGCCTGACTGCTTGTCGCCCAGCACTTCGCCGGCGCCACGGATTTCCAGATCGTGCATGGCCAGATAGAAGCCGGAACCCAGTTCCTCCATCTGCTGGATGGCTTCGAGCCGGCGTTGCGCCTGGCGCGTCAGCCCCTCGACATCATGCACGAGCAGATATGCATAGGCCTGGTGGTGCGAACGACCCACGCGGCCGCGCAACTGATGAAGCTGGGCCAGACCGAACTTGTCGGCGCGATGAATCAGGATGGTGTTGGCTGTCGGCACGTCGATGCCGGTTTCGATAATCGTCGTGCAGAGCAGGATGTTGTCGCGGCGCGAGACGAAGTCCCGCATCACGCGTTCGAGTTCGCGCTCGTGCATCTGGCCATGGGCCACGGCGATACGGGCTTCCGGCACCAGTTCGGCCAGCTTGGCGCGCTTGTTCTCGATCGTTTCCACTTCGTTGTGCAGGAAGTAGACCTGACCACCGCGCTTCAACTCGCGCAGGATGGCTTCGCGGATCACGCCGTCTTCTTCGCGTCGGACGAAGGTCTTGATGGCCAGTCGCTTCTGCGGCGCCGTGGCGATCACGGAAAAATCGCGCAGGCCTTCCAGAGCCATGCCCAGCGTGCGCGGGATCGGCGTGGCGGTCAGCGTCAGCACGTCGACTTCGGCGCGCAGTGTCTTCAGCGCTTCCTTCTGGCGCACGCCAAAGCGGTGTTCCTCGTCGATGATCACGAGCCCCAGGCGCTGGAACTTCACTTCGTCGGACAGCAGCTTGTGCGTGCCAATCACGATATCGACGGTGCCTTCGTTGATCTGCTTGATCGCGGCGTCGATTTCCTTTTTCGTCTTGAAACGCGACAACTCGACGATACGCACCGGCCATTCGGCAAAACGGTCGGAGAGCGTCTGGAAATGCTGCTCGGCCAGCAGCGTGGTTGGCGCGAGCATGGCGACCTGCTTGCCGCCCAGCACCGCCACGAACGCCGCGCGCAGCGCGACCTCGGTCTTGCCGAAGCCGACGTCGCCGCAGACCAGCCGGTCCATCGGCTTGCCCGACGTCATGTCGGCGATCACGGCGGCGATGGCCGCGGCCTGGTCAGGCGTTTCCTCGAAGCCGAAGCTCTCGGCAAATGCCTCGTAGTCCTTGGGCTGCAACGGGAAGGCAAAGCCCTCGCGCAGGGCGCGGCGCGCATACAGGTTCAGCAGTTCGGCGGCCGTATCGCGGATCTGCTGCGCGGCGCGGCGCTTGGCCTTGTCCCACTGGCCCGTGCCCAGCGAATGCAGCGGGGCCGTCT
This sequence comes from Cupriavidus sp. HY129, assembly GCF_059492215.1. Taxonomy (NCBI): domain Bacteria; kingdom Pseudomonadati; phylum Pseudomonadota; class Betaproteobacteria; order Burkholderiales; family Burkholderiaceae; genus Cupriavidus; species Cupriavidus sp. HY129. Next base: position 1,991,855 of record NZ_CP083254.1, on the reverse strand, counting down.
CCGGATCGGCGCCCGAATAGCGCGAAATCACGTGCAACTGATGCACGGGCACATAAAGCTTGCTGCCTTTGTCGTAGTCCAGGTGCAGGAATTCCTCGTCGCCCTGACCCATGTCCAGCGTGACCAGACCCTGGTAGCGGCCAATGCCATGCTCGCTATGCACGACGGGGTCGCCGATCTTGAGTTCGGCCAGATCGCGCACCATCGCATCGACGGTACTCGCCTGTTCCTGCTTGCGCCGGCCCGAGCGGCGTGCCGTGCCGGCGTAGAGTTCGGCCTCGGTTACGAATGCCATCTGGGCCGACGGCAGCGCGAAGCCGGTCTGCAGCGGTGCCACCGCGATCGAGAAATGCGAATCCCCCGCCAGGAAGGCGGCGAAGTCGTCAACGATCATCGGGCGCAAGCCGCTTTCCGCGAACAACTGCAACAGCGTCTCGCGTCGGCCGGCGGAGTCGGCGCACATCAGCACACGCGTGGCCTTGTTGAGCAGCAGCGATTCCAGGTTGACCAGCGGATCTTCAGCGCGGCGATTGACCGATACATCGGGCAGGTGTCCGGCGAAGGCGGGCGCGTCGGCAGGCGCGGCGTCGCGCTGCAGTACCAGTCGCGCCAGCGGCTTTGCGCCGACGAAGAACTGTTCTTCCGACAGGAACAGGTCCGCTGGCGGCAGCAGCGGCCGCTCGCGGTCATGACGCATGAAGTTGTAGCGCTGGGTAGTGTCGGCCCAGAAGCGGCGAATGGCCTCGTCCACATTGCCCGAGAAGGCAAGCTGGGTGCCCTCGGGCAGATAGTCGAACAGCGTCGCGCTTTGCTCGAAGAACAACGGCAGGTAGTACTCGATACCGGCCGACGGCACGCCATTGCCGATGTCCTTGTAAATCGGTGATTTGGTCGGGTCGCCCTCGAATAGTTCGCGCCAGCGGCCCCGGAAGGCGGTGCGCGCGGTTTCATCGAGCGGGAACTCGCGGCCGGGCAGCAGGCGGACTTCCTTGACCGGATACAGGCTGCGTTGCGAGTCGGGATCGAATGCCCGGATGGTCTCGATCTCGTCGCCGAACAGGTCGATCCGGTACGGCAGGGCCGACCCCATCGGATACAGGTCAATCAGGCCGCCGCGCACGCTGTATTCGCCGGGGCGCATCACGGCGCTCACGTGCTCATAGCCGGCCAGCGTGAATTGCGCCTTCAAGGCCGCTTCGTCGAGCTTGGCCCCCTGCTTGAAGAAGAACGTGTAGGCCGCCAGGAACGCGGGTGGCGCCAGCCGATAGAGGGCGGTCGACGCCGGCACGAGCATCACGTCGCACTGACCACCCTGGATGTCGTGCAGGGTCGCCAGGCGCTCGGAGACCAGGTCCTGGTGCGGCGAGAAGCTGTCGTACGGCAGGGTTTCCCAGTCGGGCAGCAGACGCACGCGCAGTTCCGGGGCGAACCAGGGGATCTCTTCGGCCAGACGCTGCGCATCGACGGCATGGGCGCAGACGACGGCCACCATCGGCGCGCTGCGGCGATGCTGCCGCGCATAGGCGGCAACCGCGAGCGCGTCGGCGGAACCGGTCAGGCCGTTGACGGCATGACGCAGACCCGGTTTGATCAAGGGGAAGCTGGCGAACGGAAAAGCGGCGTGGTTGTCAGGCATTGGCAGCAGAGGCGCTTGAAACGACAACACCCCGCCGGCGTTTGCGAGGGCCCCTTGTTGCCCTGTGACGGGCGGGGCCCGGGCTGTTCACGGGCGAGGATCATGGTTCATGCCCACTGCATCGGCAGCGCCAGATGGCGGCGGGCGAGGGCCGTATTATAGAATGCACCCCGGCCGGTTTGCCGGCCGGTTTCCGATATTCCATTTCCCGCAAATCCGTGTCAGATCGCCGCTTCGCCCTGATTCCCTGCGCCGGTACCGGCAGTCGTGCCGGAGGCCCCATCCAGAAGCAGTACCAGACCGTGGCCGGACGGCCGATGCTTTGGTATGCACTGGCCGCCTTTTCCACTTGCGATGCCATCAGCGCCACTGCCCTGGTGCTGGCCCCCGACGACATGCCGCTCGAGTCCCGTTTCGGCGCCGCCGCCTTTGCCGGGCTCCGCTTCGATACGGCGTTCGTGGGCGGCGATTCCCGCCATGCCTCGGTACTCGCCGGTCTCCATCACCTTGGGACCATGGGCGCAGTGGATACCGACTGGGTGCTCGTGCATGATGCGGCCCGGCCCGGCCTGACGCCCGCGATGATCGACACACTTGTGCGCGCGGTCGAGTCCGACGATGCTGCCAGCGAGCCGATCGGCGGCATTCTTGCCGTGCCGGTGCCGGACACGCTCAAGCGTGCCGACGCCGCTGCCCGCATCGGCGCTACCGTGCCGCGCGAAGGGCTGTGGCAAGCCCAGACACCGCAGATGTTCCGAATCGGCGTGCTGCGCCATGCGCTGGAGGATGCGCTGGCCGCGGGCGCGGTGGTGACCGACGAGGCGAGCGCGATCGAGCGGCTTGGACTGCATCCGCGCCTGGTCAATGGTTCGCTGCGCAACTTCAAGGTGACGTACCCCGAGGATTTCGCGCTGGCGGACGTACTGTTGCGCACTGGCACACCGACTTCCAACACGTGACAAACGTGATCCATCCAGACAAAGGAGCCGCATTGAACCCGTTCGATATCCGCATTGGCCAAGGCTATGACGTGCACGCCCTGGTGCCGGGCCGCAAGCTGATCCTCGGTGGCGTGGACATTCCGCACGACCGCGGACTGCTTGGTCATTCCGATGCCGACGCGCTGCTGCACGCCGTGACAGATGCGTTGTTCGGTGCCGCGGCACTGGGCGATATTGGTCGCCACTTTCCCGATACCGATCCGAACTTCGCTGGCGCCGACAGCCGGGTACTACTGCGTGAGGCGGCCCGCCGCGTGCGCGAAGCGGGTTACGAGATCGGCAATGTCGACGCCACGGTCATCGCGCAGAAGCCCAAGCTGGCACCGCATATCGGCGGCATGGTGGCCAATCTCGCGGAAGATCTTGGCCTGCCCGTCACGCGCTGCAACGTGAAGGCGAAGACCAACGAAAAACTGGGCTTCGAAGGAAAGGAGGAGGGGATTGTGGCGCAGGCGGCGGTACTGATCTACCGCCGCAACGGCGACGCCCAGGACTGAGCTTTGTCGCCTGAAGTCTGAAACGCGCTGTTGGCCGTCAGGCCTTCGGCGCTGTAGTTGCCGCCGCCTCTGCGGTGATCGGATAGACGTAGTCGATCAGCCGCGCCATGGCACCGTGACGCGCGCCGGCTTCCGTGCGTTTCTCGAATCCCATCTGCTGGCACAGGCGGTTGGCGGAAGCCATTTCCGGCATGGTGCGGCAGACCAGCGTCTTCGACCCGATGTCGCGCGCACGCTGGATGCAGATCTGCATCAGTCGGTGCCCCAGTCCAAGTCCCCGTGCCTGCGGGCTGACCGATAGCAGCCGCGCCTCGGGCTGCGTGAGCGTGACCATGCTGCCGTCGAGGGCCGGCACGGTTGCGTCGGGGTGGCAGAACAGCACCGCGCCGCTGATGCCGTGGTCGGTCTCCGCGACCCACCACTCCATGTCCGGGTTGTCCTTGGCGGCCAGCACGGACTGCATGCCGCGCTGGAACGACGCGCGACAGTCCTCCATGATTTCGAGCTCATATTGCCCGTAGGCATGTTGCGTGACGGCGGCGATGTCGCCCCAGTCGTAGGTCGCGGCCAGGCGAAACCGGAAGCGAGGTGAATTTTGCGAAGGCAGGGTGCTCATGGCGGTAACGATGACGTGGCCTTGGGTGGATTGTAGGCCGTCCGGTGCACAAATGCATCGGTACAACGATGTCTGATGTGTGACATTTCCACGATGCGTGCGTACTCACGTTCGCCGCGCAGCAAAGGAAAAGCCGGCGGCACCTGTGAGGGTGCGCGCCGGCTTGTATCCGTCACGCAGGTAATTCACCCGCGTACCTTTCGGATTACTCGGCAGCGATCACATTCGCGGCAGCGCCGATCACCGCAGCGATGCGGCCCACATCGCGCAGTTGCTGAGCAGTCATGCCTTGCTCGGTCTTCAGCAGCTGGTAGTGCGATTTGATGCAGAAATGGCACTTGCCGATGACCGATGCGGCCAGCGCGTACATCTCGAAGCGCCGCTTGTCCACGCCACCATGGGTGGCGTAGGCGTTCATGCGCAGGCCGGCAGGCTGGCTGGCCAGATCGGGGTCCTCGGCCATCTCGACGTAGGGATACCAGAGGTTGTTCATCCCCATCAGCGCGGCGGCCGTCAGCGCGCCGTTGACTTCTTCCGGCGACAGCACGTTCGCATTGCGGATGGCATCGACCAGGACCTTGCTCTTGGCGGCAAAAGCGGCCGCAAGCGCCACGCCAACCGCGTCGTTGCCTTCCAGCGACGAGCGTGCAATCGTGCCGTCCACGTTTAGACGGATGTCCTTTGCATAGTCAGGGATCAAATTCTTGATCGTGCTGAGGAATTCCATTTATTTCTCCTATCGTCGAGGGCTCAAAAAACCCGCGCGGGGCGGGTTTCGACGTGAAAGGGCGCTGGCCCTTCCACGCTTGATGCGCCAGTTTGCTCGAGGCGACTGGCAGGCAGGCCGATTACAGCGTGGCGCCGCCAACTGCACGGTTGCACGGGCAGAGTTCGTCCGTTTGCAGGCCGTCCAGGATACGCAGGACTTCTTCCGGGTTACGGCCGACGTTCAGGTTGTTCACCGAAACGTGCTGGATCGTGTTGTCCGGGTCGACGATGAACGTGGCGCGCAGTGCAACACCGGCGGCCTGGTCGCGCACGCCCAGTTGATCCACCAGCGAACCGGTCACGTCGGCGAATTGCCACTGGTTCAGCTTGTTCAGGTCCTTGTGTTCGCGACGCCATGCCAGCTTCACGAACTCGTTGTCGGTCGAGCCACCCAGCACGATCGCGTCACGATCGGCGAAGTCGCCGTTCAGCTTGGCGAAGGCCACGATTTCGGTCGGGCACACGAACGTAAAGTCCTTCGGGTAGAAGTAGATGACCTTCCACTTGCCTTCGAACGACTTTTCGGTGATGTCTTCAAACGCCGACTGGCCGTTCTCTTCGTGGTTGTTGAAACCGGGCTTGACGCCAACGACGTGGAAGGCTTCGAGCTTGTCACCAACGGTCTTCATACACTTCTCCTGATACGGTTGAACAGAATGAGGCGCGCATTCGCATGGCGAGTTCCCTGATGCAATGGAAATGTCACTTGTGCGAGTGCAACAAAAGGGGATTATGCGTCGTCGGAGGCGCTGCGGCCAATTGATATTCTCAAACAGCCCGATAGGCAGCGCCTAGGGGGAGAGACGAAGCACGGGGGAGTATGCCATGCACGGACGCGCAAGGCGGGGACACCGTAGAAATTCAGGGGGATCTAAAACGGGTCACGCCGCCTTCACGCTTGCCTGCTATGCGATACGGCAGGAATGTGAAGGCGGCGTGTGGCGTCAGGTGACGCGCGATGCGTGCCGTGTGATGTTATGCGGCGCTCAGCGCGGACTGCTCGCGACGTGTGCGGAAGATGATGATCGTGGCGACCAGACCGCATGCAGCGGCGAACATCAGCCACAGGCCCGGCGCGGCCTTGTTGCCCGTGGCGTGGATCAGGTAGGTCGAGATCGCCGGCGTGAAACCACCGAACAGTGCCGTGGCCAGGCTGTATGCCAGCGAGAAGCCGGCGGTGCGCACGGCGGGCGGCATGACTTCGGTCAGCGTGACGACCATTGCGCCGTTATAGCTGCCGTACAGGAATGAGAGCCACAGTTCCACCATCAGCAGGCGTTCGAACGACGGGGCAGCCACCAGCCACGATACGGCGGGGTAGGCGGTCACCAGCGTGGCGATCGTGAAGAACACCAGCAGCGGCTTGCGGCCAATGCGGTCGGACACGGCGCCCATCAGCGGCAGCCAGATGAAGTTCGACAGGCCGACACACATCGTGACGATCAGGTTGTCCACGTCGTCGAGCTTGAGCACGGTCTTGCCGAAGGTCGGCGTGTAGGCGGTGATCATGTAGAACGACACCGTGGTCATCACCACCATCATGCAGCCGGCGATGATGATGCCCCAGTTGTCGAGCATCGAACGATAGATCTCGTTCACGCTCGGGCGATGCTTGCGCGTGCGGAACTCCTCGGTTTCCTCGAGCGAGCGGCGGATGATGAACAGGAACGGCACGATCAGGCAGCCGATCAGGAACGGCACACGCCAGCCCCAGCTATCCATCTGCGCCGGCGCCAGCGTGGCGTGCAGGATCACGCCGAGCAGGCCCGCGAAGATCACGGCTACCTGCTGGCTGGCCGATTGCCATGCCACGTAAAAGCCTTTCTTGCCGGGCTTGGCGATCTCGGACAGATACACCGAAACTCCGCCCAGTTCCACGCCTGCGGAGAAGCCCTGCAGCAGTCGTCCGAACAGGACCAGCAGCGGCGCGGCCACGCCGATCGCCGCGTACCCTGGCACTACCGCAATGAGCAGCGTGCCGGCCGCCATCAGGATCAGTGTGAGGATCAGGCCCTTGCGACGGCCGTGGTGATCGATATAGGCGCCCAGGATGATGGCGCCCAACGGTCGCATCAGGAAGCCCGCGCCGAACGTGGCCAGCGAGAGCATCAGCGATGCGAATTCATTATCGGAAGGAAAGAACGTACGGGCGATGGCTGCGGCGTAAAAGCCATAGACCATGAAGTCGTACATTTCCAGGAAGTTGCCGCTGACAACGCGGAACACGGTGCGGAATCCGTGTTGTGACTGGGTGGTGCTGGACATGGCTGTCTCTCGATCACCGCCGGTTGGCCGGCGGTATGTTTTCGGTGTGGGCAGCCAGGGCGTTTGGGGTTGCGGCAGGCGGTGCCATGGCTAGGGATGCAACGGTATGCATCGGACCTGTCGATGGGCGGAAGTTTGCGCCGAATCGCTGTCAATCGCCTGTCAACAAGCTTACAAAACCCTATCGTTTGCTGTCGAAAACCTGTCAATGCGCCGCATCGAATACATTCGCGGCGATTTTCGCGAGATGGCGCTCAGGCGCGCCGGAAGATTGCGCTGACCACCAGCCCGGACTTGGGCGCCGGACGGTTGGCAAGGACCAGCCTGCCGCCGTTGCGCTGCAGGATGCGGTTGACGATGGACATGCCCAGGCCGGCCCCCTTGGCCTCGCTGCGGGCCGCGTCGAGCCGGTAGAACGGGCGCGTCAGCAGCGACAGTTCTTCGTCCGGCACACCCATGCCGTTGTCCGCCACGACCAGCACCGCATCCTTGTCCTCGACGCGCGTGGAGATCTCCACTTCGGCCATGCCGGTCTCTTCGTCCTTGGCGTAGCGCCGCGCGTTCTCCACGAGGTTGTCGAGAATGCGCTGGATCTCCATGCGGTTGGCCATGGCCATCACCGGGCCGTTCGATCGCACGTGGATGCGCACGTCGTCATGTGCGGCATAGACGCCGACTGACTCCTGCACGAGCGTCGATAGATCGACCGGTTCCACGACTTCCTGCCCCGGCCGGGCATAGTTCAGGAACTGGCCGATGATCGCGTCCATCTGTTCGATGTCGGCGATCATCGCGTCGCGGGTGATGTTGTCCACGGGGGACATTTCGGTTTCCAGCCGCAGGCGGGTGAGCGGCGTGCGCAGATCGTGCGAGATGCCTGCCAGCATCACCACGCGGTCGTCGTCGAGCTGACGCAGGTCGTGCACCATCTGGTTGAAGCTGCGGTTGGCCTGCGCCACTTCGCTAGCGCCCTGTTCGCGCAGCGGCGGTGGATCGCCACCGGACCCGATCTGGCGCGCAGCGTTGGCCAGTCGCTTGAGCGGATAGTTGACGCGTGCGGTGATGAATGCCGCGCCGATGATCGACAGCATCAGTGCCGCGATACTCCACCAGAGCCACTGGATGCCTGGCACGCGCTCGAATCGTTCGGGGCTGATGGCGACCCAGTAGTCGTCGCCTTCGATTTCGAAGCTGACCCACACGCCGGGGATGTCGTTGACCGTGGTCGCGATGACAGTGTCTTCGCCCAGGCGGCCGCGAATCTCCTGTTGGACGAGCTGCGTCAGGAACGGGTTGGCCGTGGGCGCCGCGAAGTCATCGTCCTTCTCGCGCGGATAGACCTTGATGCCCTCGTTCTGGACGAGGTCGAGCAAAAGGAACCGGCGACGAGCCGGGTCCGAGTAGAGCAGGGCCGCGCGGGTGAGCTTGACCACGCTGACTACCTGCATGGCGATCTGCTGGGCACGCGGCGCGCGTTCGAAGAGCCGATAGCTCTGGAACCAGATACCCAGCGAGATCGCCAGCAACAGGGCGATCAGCATGAAGGTTCGCCAGAAAAGCGAACCAAAGAACCGCGTTGCGGTACGGCCGAGAGCGGTCGCCACGTTGAAGCTGTGAGGTGCGACCGGAATTACTTCACGCCATCGGGGATAAAGACATAACCCAGGCCCCAGACCGTCTGGATGAAGCGCGGGTTACCCGGATCTGGCTCGATCAGCTTGCGCAGGCGAGAGATCTGCACGTCCAGGCTGCGGTCGAAGACTTCGTATTCGCGGCCGCGTGCCATTTCCATGAGTTTCTCGCGCGACAGCGGCTGGCGCGGGTGGCGCGCGAAAACCTTGAGCACCGAGAACTCGCCCGTGGTGAGCGTGATTTCCTCGTCGTTCTTGGTCAGCGTGCGCGTGGCCAGGTTGAGCACGAAATCGCCAAAGGCGAACGTTTCCGGGGTTTCCGACGGGGCGCCAGGCACTTCGGCCGGACCCTTGCGGCGCAGCACCGCGTGAATCCGCGCGATCAGTTCACGCGGGTTGAAAGGCTTGGGCAGATAGTCGTCCGCGCCCATTTCCAGGCCGACGATACGGTCCACGTCCTCGCCCTTGGCGGTGAGCATGATGATCGGGGTCTGGTCGTTGGCGCCTCGCAGGCGGCGGCAGATGGAAAGGCCGTCCTCGCCCGGCATCATCAGGTCCAGCACCAGCAGGTCGAAACGTTCGCGCAGCCAGAGCTTATTCATGGCCGTGGCGTTTTCCGCCACGAGGACCGTGAAGCCCTGCTCGCCGAGATAGCGGCGTAGAAGATCGCGCAGGCGCGGGTCGTCGTCCACGACGAGAATCTTGTGGCTGGTATTTTCCATGGCGGTATCTTAGCGACTATCGCTTTCGCTCAAAATGGCTTAACAAAACGTTACATACTTTACCCTGTGGTATGGCGGCGTGCACCTTTTGTGCATTTACACTCCGCAAACCGTATTCCTGATGCCGATTTTCGGTCCAATTCCAGGAGCGGCCACCACGGGCATCCAACGCCCCTTGCTGACGGCAGGGGCCACGCAGCCTCCCCCCAGTTGATGCTGGATGGCAGGCAGTCGGGGTGCCGTCGAAACCGCCATTATCCAATGAAAGTGAAGCGAATCCGGCCTGGGCATACCCTGCGGTGCGCGACGTACGCGCGAGCAGCATGTCTGGCTGGCCTGACCCTGCTGATTACGGCTGCATCCGACGTGGCGCTGGCCCAGTCGGCGGGTATGGCACATCTGCTTCACACATCGAAAGGCCAGTCCTCATCCAGCGCCCAGGTCGGCAACGGCCAGGCCTCGGAGCGGGGTCGCTCGTCCGCTCGGCGGCCCGACAAGGCCGAGTCCGAACGGGATATGGCCGACCGCGCCACGCGGCAGGGTCAGCGCGGTGGCAATCCCCGCCTGTCGCCTGACGAGCGCAAGACGTTACGCAAGAATCTCTACGATCTCAGCCGCGAGATGTACCAAGGCGGCTGAGAAACCGCTTCTGGGCGATCCTGGCGTCGTTGCGCGGCCTTGCCGCACCACGCCCCCGAAGCCCAGTCCGCTCAGTCCACTCAGTCTTTCACCCGGAAATGCCGCAGGAAGTCCACGAAGACTTCAGCAGCCTGTTGCGCATCTTCCTCTGTGATCGTCTCGAGCGGGTTGTGGCTGATACCGCCATTGCCGCATCGGACGAACAGCATCGCCACATCGATGATGCGGTGCATCATCATCGCATCGTGGCCCGCGCCTGAAGGCAGTTCGAACACTTCATGGCCACGCTTTTTCAGCACTGCACCGAATTGATCCATCAGCCAGCGCGCGCAGGGCGCATTGTTGACCGGCGTCACCCGCTCCACGCTGGCCTGCAGGCCGCGCTTTGCGGCAATCCGCTCGATCCCGGCGACGATATCGGCGATGGCGGCCTCGCGAATGCCGTCTTCACCGGCGCGGATGTCCATCGAGAACACGCACGCGGCCGGAATCACGTTGCTTGACCCGTTCGGCACCTGAAGCTGGCCCACCGTGCCCACCAGCGTCGGCACCTGGGCGCAGCGCGACTCCACAAGCAGGATCATCTCTGCGGCACCCGTCGCGGCATCGCGGCGCATATCCATCGGCGTGGTGCCAGCGTGGCTGGCCAGGCCCTCCACACGTACCTGGAAGCGGCTGCTTCCGGCAATCTGGGTCACGATGCCGAGCGGCAATCCGCGATTGAGCAGCACCGGGCCCTGTTCGATATGGACTTCGACAAAGCCAGCCAGTGTCGACGGATCGACCGCCGCAGCGCGCAAGGCGTCGATGTCGCCGGCGCCGGGCAGGCCGGAGTCGGCCAGGGCCTCGCGCATCGTCGCGCCATCCACGTCAGCGCGGTCGAGCAGCGCAGGGTCGAAGCGTCCCGCCAGCACGCTACTGGCCAGAAAGCTGGTCTTGAAACGCAGGCCTTCTTCCTCGGCAAATCCAACCACTTCGAAGTGATAGGGCAGGCGAATGCCGGCATCGCGCAGCGCGCCAACGACGGCAATTGGCAGCAGGATGCCGAGCCTGCCGTCATAGCGGCCGCCATTGCGCACCGTGTCGAAGTGCGAGCCCGTCATCAGCACCTTCGGATTGGCCGCGGCCGGATCGGCGGCGTAACGGCCAATCACGTTGCCGATCGCGTCGATCCGTACCGTCATGCCGGCATCCTCCATCCACCGTGCCAACTGCGCTTGTGCCTGGCGGTGGGCGGGCGTCAGATAGGCGCAGGTCAGGCCATCCTCCATATCCGAGAAGCGGGCAAGGGCTTCAGCGCGTTCGAGGATCGACTGGCCGAGGGAAGGTGTGGCGGTGGTCATGGCGTCAACGACAGTAGGGCAGAAAGGCAGAAAAGCAGAAAAGCGGAACGAAGCCGGGGGTTAGCCATTCTTCAGCCAGGTTTTCCAGGCAATCCAGAGCTTGCGCATCGGCGTCAGATCAATGCGCTGGTTCAGGACCTGGAAGTCGCTGGCTTCGATTTCGTCCAGAAGGGCGTGCTGAATGGCCGCGAAGGCCAGTTGGGCACGCTGGGATCGACGATCGGCGCGCGGCAATGCGGCCAGTGCCTCGCCATACAGCGTGCGGGCTTTTGTGGCCTGTTCCCGCATCAGCGCGACAAAGCGGTCCGAATGGCGCGACTGCAGGATGTCCGCGGCGGGCACTTCGAAGCGTTGCAGCGTATCGACAGGAATATAGATACGGCCATGGCGCGCGTCGCCACCGACATCCTTCACGATGCGCACCCGCTGCAAGGACAGCCCGAGCTGTTCCGCCGCATCGAGCGTGCGCGGGTCGGTGTGGCCAAGCACGCGGGCCGTCAGCTTGCCGAACGTGCCGCCCGAGGCCTGGCAGTATCGAACCAGTCCGATCTCGTCCAGATAGCGCGATTGCGCCAGATCCATCTCGGTGGCGGCGAGCATCTCGGCCATTTCGGCCTGCGGCAGCGCATCCAGATGCGGCTGAAGCGCCTGGCTGACCGGGTGGGCTGCTCCCCCGTCGTACAGGCGGCGCAATTCCGCGCGCCACCAGTCCAGGCGCTGGTGGGCTACGCCGGCGTCATGGTTCTCGTTGACGATGGCATCGAGTTCCTGGCGCCAGGCTTGCAGCGCGGTCAGGGCGTTGCGGCGGTCGGAGGGGAGGAGGAGGCTACTGTAATAGAAGCTGGAGCCGCTCTGGGCGGCCTTGTCCTGGCAATACTGATCGGGCGTCACGCCAATCTCTTTGAATGTGGGGCGGCGGGGGCGGCGCCAAAGGCGCGGATTGTAGCACCGGGCGAAGCCGCCGGCGCCTTCAGGCGCCCGCTGACGCTCGCTTGCGGACCTTTCGTCGCACGATACGCCTGTTCGTCATCCGCCGTTTGACGCACTCGAGGGTGATCAGTATATTACTGACCGGCCAGTTATTAATTTCTTCCCTTGGCCTCAGACATCCGCGGAGATGCCTGAAAGTTATCCCAAAGACGCATTCCAGAGAGTCGCTCGCCGTCAGGCGAGGGCCACCGGCTGCACCCGTTCCACCGACCTCATATCGCTTGTCCATGCCAGTGCCTTACGCCGGGCCGGAAGTTGCGGCCGTAGACGCTGAAGTTCGTTCTCTTGCGCCGCTGCCGGAACACCGGCGCGGACGCCGTGCCGCCCGGCCCATCGCCGCGGGGCTGGCCGTGCTTGCGTTTTCGACTGCCTTGATGCTGGCTGGCTGCGGCAAGCAGGCGGAGTCGATTGAGTACGTGCGGCCGGTTCGGTTGCTGCAACTGAACCCGGCAGCCGGCAAGACGGCCTTTGAATTCTCGGGCGAGGTGCGCCCGCGCGTGGAGTCGCGCCTGGGATTCCGCGTGGGCGGAAAGATCGCCGCCCGTCTGGTGGACGTGGGTGCCACCGTGCGCAAGGGGCAGCCGCTGGCCAGGCTTGATCCGACCGATCTGGGGCTGGCGGAAGCCGGCGCGCGTGCCCAGTACGACGCGGCCAAGACCGACCGAGATCTCGCGGCGTCCGATCTCAAGCGCTACAACGAACTCGCGGCCAAGGGATTTATCAGTGCCGCCGAGCAGCACCGCCGTCAGGCCACCTACGATTCCGCCGCTTCGAAGCTGGAGCAGGCCCAGGCCAATCTGCGCAACCAGTCGAACCAGACCGGCTATGCGGTGTTGACCGCCGACGCCGATGGCGTGGTGACCGCGATCGACACCGAAGTGGGGCAGGTCGTCACGCCGGGCCAATCGGTGATCCGTGTGGCGCAGACGGCCGAGAAGGAAGTGGCGATCGGCCTGCCGGAGGATCAGGTCGACATGCTGCGTGGCATTACGGAGGTCACGATTCGCACCTGGTCGGAACCGGATCGCGTGCTGCCGGGACGGGTTCGCGAGATTTCCGCCGCTGCCGATACGGTGACGCGGACGTACCCGACGCGCGTCAGCGTGCCGAATCCGCCGGCTGACCTACGCATCGGCATGACCGCCGTGGTGACCTTTGTCCGGTCCGGCGACAGCGCCGCGATTCGCATCCCGCTGACGGCCCTGCTGCAGAACCAGGGCAGCAATCAGGTCTGGGTCTATCAACCGGATTCCGGCGGCAAGGGCACGGGTGGCACGGTCAACCCGGTGCCGGTGATGCTCGGCAACGCCGACGGCAACCTGATCGAAGTGCGAAGCGGTCTGAAGCCGGGTCAGGTCATCGTCACGGCGGGTGTGCACCTGCTCAGGCCGGGGCAGAAGGTCAGGCCGATGCAGAGCATCGCTCCGGCACAGCCGGCCTCGAATCCTGGCGCGCCGCTGGCCGCGCTGGATAGCCGCCTGGGCTGAGGGCGGCGCATGGACCATTCCCGTTTCAACCTGTCGCGCTGGGCGCTTGAGCACCAGCCTCTGACCCGCTACCTGCTCGTTGTGCTGCTGCTGGGCGGCCTGTTGGCCTTCTTCCAGCTAGGGCAGGACGAAGATCCGCCGTTCACGTTCCGCGTGATGGTCGTGCAGGCGCTCTGGCCTGGCGCTACCGCCGAGCAGATCGCCGTGCAGGTGACCGACAAGATCGAACGACAGCTTCAGGAAGTGCCATACGCGGACAAGATCCGCAGTTTCTCGAAGCCGGGCGAGACCACGGTGATCTTCCAACTGGCCGACAACGCGCCGGCCAAGGACACCGCGCAGATCTGGTACACGGTGCGCAAGAAGATTGGCGACATCCAGCCGACGCTGCCGCAGGGCGTGCGTGGGCCGTTCTTCAATGATGAGTTCGGCGATGTGTACGGCTCGATCTATGCGCTCTCGGCCGACGGCTTCACTTACAAGGAACTGCGCGAGTACGCGGATCTCGTGCGGCAGGAGATGCTGCGCATCCCCGCCGTGGCCAAGGTGTCCCTGCTGGGGCTGCAGGACGAGAAGCTCTATGTCGAGTTCAATCAGGCCCGCTTCGCGCAGCTTGGGCTGGACATCAACGCGATCGCCAACCAGATTGCCGAGCAGAACAATCCCACGGGTAGTGGTGTCCTCGTGACGCCGACCGACAACCTGCAGGTCCGCATCACCGGGCAGCTTGGCGGGGTGGCAGACCTGAAGAACCTGGTCCTGCGGGGGCCGAACGGCATCGCCAATATTCGGCTGGGCGACATCGCGCACGTCTATCGCGGGTATGTCGATCCCCCGGTGAGCCGGATGCGTTTCAACGGCAAGGATGTGATCGGCCTGGGTATTTCGATGGAGAAGGGCGGGGACATCATCGCGCTGGGCAAGGAACTGCGCCGCGTGGTCGATGGCCTGCGCAACCAGTTGCCGGTCGGCATCGAGATGGATCAGGTCCAGGATCAGCCGCAGGCCGTGAAGCACTCGGTGGGCGAGTTCGTGCGGGTGCTGATCGAGGCCGTTGTGATCGTGCTGGGTGTGAGCTTCGTCTCGCTCGGGCTCCATACGCGGCCGTTACGGCTCGACGTACGTCCCGGACTCGTGGTGGCGCTGACGATTCCGCTGGTGCTGGCCGTGACGTTCCTGTTCATGAACATATTCGGCATCGGGCTCCACAAGATATCGCTTGGCGCCCTGATCATCGCGCTGGGCCTGCTGGTGGACGACGCGATCATCGCGGTCGAAATGATGGTGCGCAAGCTGGAGGAAGGCTTCTCCAAGATGGAGGCCGCCACGTTTGCCTACACCTCCACGGCAATGCCGATGCTGACCGGCACGCTGATTACGGCGGCAGGCTTCCTGCCCGTGGGGCTGGCGCGCTCGACCGTTGGCGAATACACGTTCGCGATCTTTGCTGTGACGGCGCTGGCGTTGGTGCTGTCCTGGCTGGCGGCGGTCTACTTCACACCGTACCTGGGCTATTTGCTGCTCAAGACGCGCCCGAGCGACGGCGGCCATCACGAGGTGTTCGATACGCCGTTCTACGCCCGCTTCCGCGCGCTGGTGAACTGGTGCGTCACGTGGCGCAAGACCGTGATCGTGGTCACGCTGGCGGCGTTCGCGCTGGGGCTGTTCGCGTTCAAGTTCGTCGAGAAGCAGTTCTTTCCCGATTCGAGCCGCCCCGAGTTGATGGTTGAACTCTGGATGCCGGAAGGCACGAGCTTTGTGCAGACCGAGGCCGAAGCCAAGCGCTTCGAAGTGGCGATGCGGCGCGACAAGGCCGTGGGCAGCCTGACCACGTTCATTGGTACCGGCGCGCCGCGCTTCTACCTGCCGCTGGACCAGATCCTGCCGCAGTCGAACGTGGCGCAGCTGATCGTGATGCCTGCGAACGCGGAGCAACGCGACGTGCTGCGCAAGCGCATCGAGCAGGTGCTGGCCGCGGAGTTCCCACAACTCCGGGGCCGCGTGAAGCTGCTGCCAAACGGGCCGCCCGTTGCCTACCCGGTGCAGTTCCGGGTGATTGGTCCGGATGCCGCCGGGGTGCGCAAGGCGGCGGATCAGGTGCGGGCCATCATGGCAGCCAATCCGAACACGGTCGGCGTCAATGACAACTGGAACGAGAACGTGAAGATGCTGCGTCTCGAGCTTGACCAGGACAAGGCACGCGCGCTCGGTGTGACCACCAATGCGATTGCCCGCGCCACGCAGGCGGTGCTGACCGGCGTGCCGGTCGGCCAGTATCGCGACGCGGACAAGCTGATCGATATCGTCATGCGCACGCCGAAAAGCGAGCGCGACACGATGTCGGACCTGAACAACATCCTGGTGCCGACCAGCACGGGCCGCGCTGTGCCGCTGACGCAGGTGGCGCGCGTGACGCTGAAATCAGAGCCCGGCGTGCTCTGGCGCGAGAATCGCGACTTCGGCGTTACCGTGCAGTCCGACATCGTCGATGGCATCCAGGGCCCGACCGTGACCGCGCAGATCGATCCGAAGCTCGACGCGATCCGCGCCAGCCTGCCGCCCGGCTACCGCATCACGATCGCGGGTGCGCAGGAGGAAAGCGGCAAGGCTGGCGCATCGATCGCCGCGCAACTGCCGCTGTGCATCTTCCTGATCTTCACGCTGCTGATGCTGCAGTTGCACAGCTTCTCGCGGTCGGTGATGGTGTTCCTGACCGGCCCGCTGGGTCTGATTGGCGCGGCGGCGACGCTGTTGCTCCTGCACGCGCCGATGGGGTTTGTCGCCCAGTTGGGCATTACCGCGCTGCTGGGTATGATCATCCGCAATTCGGTGATTCTGGTTGATCAGATCGAGCAGGACATCAAGGCGGGCATTCCGCCGTGGCAGGCCATCGTCGAGTCAGCGGTGCGTCGGGCCCGCCCGATCATGCTGACCGCCGCAGCGGCGGTGCTGGCGATGATTCCCCTGTCGCGCTCGACCTTCTGGGGGCCGATGGCTGCCGCGATCATGGGTGGCCTGATCGTCGCCACGGTGCTGACGCTGTTGTTCCTGCCCGCGCTGTACGCGGCGTGGTTTCGCGTCCGGCCGCCGGAAGGCGGGCAAGGGGTGATGACGAACTGAGGGTTTGGGGGCTGGCAGCAGGCCGCTACGGCCTGCGCTTTTTCCATTCGTAGTCGGGCGGCGGGTCAGCCGCGCCCGGCTTGCCAACCGAGTTCGGATTCTCCGAGCAGAGCGTGACGAAGCTGACCGGCTCGCCGGCAAACTGGCGACGGCGCAGCGCCTCCGCGAACTGCAGCGCATCCTTGAGTGCATCGCCAGGGAACGATTGCGCGTGCGGCGCCAGACCGGCGGCGGTGGCTTCGGTCCAGTAGATCATGTACATACCGGGAGCATCTCCAGCTTGGGTGGGCCCGACAGTGGGTCCGCGATGCCGGCATGTTAGCGCGCGAGGAGATAAGGCGCGAGGAGCCCGATCAGGCCAGCCAGGTGCGAATGACCAGTGCGCTGCCTGAAAGCAATACGATCACGTTCACCACGCGAAGGAACTGTTCGCGCGACATGCGCAGCGTAATCTGGCGCCCGACCCACAGCCCAACGATCATCGCTGGCGCCAATGCCACCGCGAGCTTCAGCAGTTCCGCGTCCGCATAAACGCCCGCCAGCAGGAACAGCACCAACCGTGTCAGCGTGGACAAACCAATCAACGTCGATTGGGTGACGCGCATGGCGTCCTTGTCGAGCCGGCTCGATAGATAGATCGCGTACAGAAAGCCACCGCTACCGAACATTGCGGAGCAGATGCCACCGACCAACCCGAACGGCACGGCGGCGGATGAGGAAAGTCGCGTGGCCGGCCGCTTGCCGAGCAAGGACCAGATCGCATACGCCGTGACGAAGACACCCAGCACGGCGGGCAGCAGGTCGGCGCGTATCCGCAGCAGCAGTGCCGCGCCGATCAGGCTGCCGATGAGCAGGCACGGCACCAGCCGCCGCAACTCGGTACGATCGGCGGCGTGTCCGTCGCGTGCCAGGTTTAGAAGTGCCGCCGAACAATCCATTAACGCCAGCAGTGGCACGATCTGCGCGACGGGCATCACATAGGCCAGCACAGGCGCCGCCACCAGCGCCGTGCCGAATCCGGCAATGCCGAAGATGACGTACGCCACGGCCAACGCGGCGCTCATGGTGGCATAGGCGGGCAGAGAAACCATGGGAAGCAGGGCGGACAGGTCCATCGGCGAGGCGGGGATTGGGAGAGGATTCAGCGTAGCGCCGGGCGACGTGCCGATCGATCGCAAATGCCGCACGCTGCCATCGCAAATCGGCATGGCAGCCAGAGTCCATGAAGGGCGTGGCAAACTCTCGCTCATGACGCCCTCCCTGAAGCAGTTGCGCTATTTCGTCGAGATTGTGGACGCCGGCAATTTCAGCCTGGCGGCCGAACGGCTGTTTATCGCCCAGTCGGCGCTGAGCCGGCAGATCCGTGACATGGAAGCGGCGCTGCAGGTGGAATTGCTGGTGCGCAAGCCTCGGCATGTGGAGCCGACGGCGGCGGGGCAGGTGTTCTACGAATCGGCGCGCCGCATTCTGTCCGACATCGCTGGCGCGGCCGTGCAGGCCCGCCAAGTGCAGCGTGGTGGGGTCGATGCGATACGCCTGCTCCATTCGAGCTCGGTCGTGCTGACGCCGCAGCGTTGCGGCTGGTTGCACCGCTGGCAGTCCGACCATCCCGCCGCCCGCTTTGAAATTGCCCAGGCATCGTCGGAGCAGCAATCGGTCGACATCGAGGAAGGCCGTGCCGACCTCGGGTTGGCGCGTGATCCGGTGCTGCGCCGCTACCCGAACATCCAGATCGATCCGATGGCCGGGGAGCGGCTGGTCGTGGCTGTCTGCACCGATCATCCGATGTCGCGACGGGAATCGCTGACGCTGAGTGCCTTGCGAGAGATGCCGTTTGTCTCGCTGCCGCACCCGGAGCGGGGCGGGCTTAGCTACCGCGTGGCGCAGCTTTGCCAGGCGAGCGGCTTCTATCCTATGGCGGCCGGTGCGATTTCCCGCAAGCTTTCGCAGCTATCGCTCGTGGCGGCGGGCTTTGGCGTAGCCGTGGTGCCGGAATCGATGCAGTGGTTCGGGCCCGATGGCGTCCGGTTTGTGCCACTGTCCGATGCGGGCGCGACGACACGCGTGGTACTGCTCTCCCGCCGAGATGCGCCGGAGCCGGTGGCGGCGCTCCGTACGCTGGCGCTGTCCACCGGCGCCGCCTGAACCCGTCAGGCCAGTTCGAATACGACGTCCTGGGCGCCTTCCCACAGCACCTTGGTGCCCAGGGCGCGCAGGTTTTCCTTGCCCTCGACGATGGTCAGGAAGTGGTTGCCCGCCAATTGCCCCAGCTTGCTGGCGAAGCAGCAGCTCCCGTAGGCCAGGATGATCTCCGTCTCGCTGTAGCCGCCTGGGTAGAACAGGATGTCCCCCACGGACGGATGGCTCGTGTGGTTCTCGAAGTCGACACCGAGCCTGAACTCGCCCAGCGGAATCCAGCAGCCCTCGCCACTCCAGCGTACGTGGATCAGCTTCTGCCGATAGGGCAGCAGTTTCAGGAACGCGGCAACGGTCTGCGGCGCATCGGGGTTGGTATCGGCGATAAAGGTGTAGCCGGCGGCGGAGATGCGGAGTCGGGTCATGATGTGATTGCCGTGATGGGAGCGGTTGGCGCCATCCGCGTCGCCGACGAAGATCGGGGAGCGGTCTGGCACCAGCTTAGTTCAGGCGATCGCCGTCATCAATGTTTCAGCCACGGCAATCAGGCTGCGGTCGCTCCCCATGGGGCCAATCAGGGATAGTCCCAGTGGCGCGCCGTCGCGCCCGGATAGCGGCAGGCTGAGTTGCGGGAATCCGGTCAGCGGGGTCAGGCACAGCGTATGCGCCGCGGTGGTCCGGTAGTCTTCGAGTGCTTCCATCGGTGTCGTACGCAGTGGCGCGATGTCCGGCATCGTCGGTAGCAACAGGATGCCGTCTTGACCCAGCAGACGGCCCAGGTGAGCCGTGAACTCCCGGCGCACGGCGCTCGATTTCTCGAACTGCGCCGCGGTTACCTCCTTGCTGAACGCGAATCGGCCGGCGACATCGGGCCCCAGCTGCAGTCCATAGTTTTCGATCAGCGCGCCGTCCGCCTGCCACGCCTCCCAGCCCTGCACGTAACGAAAGGCCCAGTACAGGTCCGACAGCGGACGATCGGCCACGTCAACAGGCGAGGCTTTACCGAGCACGGCCTCGATGCGAGCGGCGGCGGGTGCAAGCGCCTTGCGCGCCTCGGGCGTTGGCAGTTCGAACAGGTCGGCTGCCAGCAACAGCCTGGGCTGGCTGGGCAGCGGATTGGCATCCGCACCTAGCAGGACGTCGGCCACGCGCGCGAAGGTGGCGATATCCCGGGCGAAGAAGCCGCACGTATCCAGTGTTGCGCACAGTGGCATGCAGTGAGTCAGCGATATCCGGCCATGTGACGGACGGATGCCGAACAGACCGCAATGACTGGCCGGTGCGCGGACCGAGCCACCGGTGTCGGTGCCGAGCGCGAAGTCGCACAGCTTGTTCGACACAGCGGATGCCGAGCCTGACGACGAACCGCCCGTAATGCGATCGGGCGCCGTGCCGTTGTACGGGCCGCCGTAGTGATGGTTCTGTCCGTTCATCGAGAACGCGAGCTCGTCCGTATGGACCTTGCCGACGAACGCCGCGCCTGCGTCGAGTAGTTTCTGGACGGTGGGCGCTGTCGTGGTCTTGATGCCAGAGCGTGCTAGCACATGCGGATTGCCGCCGCCCGTGGGGTAGCCGGAGACGTCGAAGAGGTCCTTGACGGCGAACGTCAGGCCGTGAAGCGGGCCGCTGGCCGCGTTGGGCACGGGGGCATCGGGGTATGGCAGAAAGGCGCGCGAGGGATGGGTGGCCAGGCTCATGGGTGCGATTTCCTTGGAATTGATCAAACGGTTTCAGGCGACGCATTCGCTGGCAGCGGGCGTGGTAACCCGCACACAGCTGACGCGATGTCCGTTGCCGAGCGATACGGCTTTCGGTATCGCCGACAGGCAGGCCGCACTGGCCTGCGCGCAGCGTGGTGCGAACGTGCAGCCGGGCGGCAGCGCGGCCAGGTCAGGCGGCGCGCCACCGATCGTCGCGAGGCGTTCGCCACGGCCCATGCCATGCTGTCGGCTTTGCAGCAAGGCGATCGTGTACGGATGGCGCGCGTCACGCATCAGGGTGCGGATGGGGCCTTCCTCGACAATGCGTCCGCCATACATCACGGCGACGCGATCGGCGATTTCCACGGCGGCGCCGATATCGTGGGTGACAAAGATGATCGACAGGCCGAGCTCGCGCTGCAGTTCGCGCAGCAGTATCAGTACCTGGATCTGCACCGTGGCATCGAGTGCCGTCGTGGGCTCGTCGGCCAGCAGGATCCTGGGCTGTGCGGACAGCGCCAGCGCGATCATCGCGCGCTGACGCATGCCGCCCGACATCTCATGCGGATAGGCTGCCAGGCGTCGTTCCGGGCTGGGAATGCGCACGGATTCCAGCGCCTTGAGTGCCAGCGCACGCGCTTCCGATGTCGATACCCTACGGTGTGTGCGGATGCATTCGACAATCTGTTGCCCAACCGTGTAGACGGGGTCCAGCGCCAGGAGTGGCTCCTGAAACACCATGGCGACGGTGCCGCCGCGCAGGCGGGCCAGCGCGCGTTTGTCGAGATCCAGCACGGACTGGCCGTCGACCTGAATCTCGCCGGATATCGTCGTGCGGCGTGGCGGGTGCAAACGCATCAAGGCGCGTAGCGTGACGCTCTTGCCAGAGCCCGACTCGCCGATCAGCGCCACGGCTTCGCCCGGCGCTACTTCCAGCGATACACCGTTGACGGCCTGGATCGTCTTGCCGCCGCTTGCAAAGGACACACGCAGATCTCGCACGGAGACTGCGGGTGCATGGGAATGGAGGGGGTCGGTGGACATCGGTGTCTCCGCGAGTTCAGGGCGTGGCGGCATGCAGGTTCGTCGTCAGCCGGCGCAGCGGCAGCGAGTGGCCGCCGTCTGGCATGGCCATCAGGCATGACACCGGATGGCCGCTGAGCGCGTCGGTGAGGACAGGCTCGCGCCGTTCGCAAATGGGCTCGGCACGCACGCAGCGCGGATGGAAGCTGCAGCCCGATGGCGGATTGATCGGGTTGGGCGGATCGCCAGCCAACGGCGCGGCCAGCGTGCGCTGGTCGGGATCCATCGAAGGCATCGATGTCAGCAGTGCCCGCGTATAGGGATGGGCCGGGTTGGCATAGACGGATTCGGTTGCGCCGATCTCCACGACCTTGCCCAGATACATGACCATGACGCGGTCGCAAAGGTAGCGAATCACATTGAGGTCGTGGCTGATGAACACGTAGGTCAGGTTGAACTCGGCCTTGAGGTCCATCAGCAGGTTCAGTACCTGGGCTTCCACGGACTTGTCGAGGGCGGACACGGCTTCGTCAAGAATGACAAGGCGGGGCCGTGGCGCCAGCGCACGCGCAATGTTCACGCGCTGGCGCTGTCCGCCCGACAGTTCGTGCGGATAGCGGCCGGCGAATCGCTTCGGCTCCAGTCCCACGCGCTCCAGCAGGTAGCGGGCGCGTTCCGTGGCTTCCCGTGCGGAAACGCCGTGGACACGTGGCGTGAACGCAATCGATTCCTCGATAGTCAGTCGTGGATTGAGCGACGAGTAGCTGTCCTGGAATACCATCTGCACCTGACTGCGGAACGCCTTCATCGGCAATTGCCGGGAATCAACGCCCTGTGCATCGAAGATCAGTTCGCCGCTGTCCTGCGGCGTGAGTTGCATCAGCAGGCGTGCCGTGGTGGACTTGCCGCAGCCCGATTCCCCGACCACGCCAAGTGTTTCGCCCTTGAGGACATCGAAGCTCACGCCGTCCACGGCACGCACGACACCGCCCTTGCGCAGCGGGACGGGGGACTTCAGCGGAAAGTGCTTGACCAGCTGGCGTGCGATGAGCAGCGGCTGCGCCCGGCCGCCGACATCATTGGGGGCGGTAGGCAGGGGTACATGCGTTTCAACCATGCTCACTCCTTGATTTCCATGGCCGAGCGAATGCCATCGGCCAGCAGGTTGAACGAGATCGAGGTCAGGAAGATCATCGCGCCGGGCAACGCGGCCACCCATGGCTGGGTGTAGATGGCGGTGCGCAGGGTGTTCAGCATCAGGCCCCATTCGGGCTCTGGTGGCTTGACGCCAAGCCCCAGGAACGAGAGCCCGGAGGCCAAGATCATCGAGACCGAGATCAGGCTCGTGGCATAAACGAAGATTGGGCCGAGTACGTTGTTGAGGACGTGCACGCGCACGATGGTCAGCGACGATGCGCCCGAGGCGCGGGCGGCATCGACGAATTCCCGGTTGCGTACCTGCGTGGTCACGCTTTCGGCGACGCGCACGATCTGCGGCACGAACACGATGGTCAACGATAACAATGCGTTGCCAACCCCCGCGCCCAGTGTGCCGGATAGCGCAATGGCCAGCAGTACCGAGGGAAACGCATAGAGGATGTCGGTGAGCCGCATGATGACGGTGTTCGTCCAGCCACCCGCATAACCGGCGACGATGCCGATCGTGCTGCCGATCAGGAAGGCGAGCAGTACCGGCGTGATACCCATGAACAGCGACAACCGCCCGCCAAGCATCAGGCGCGACAGCATGTCGCGGCCCAGTTCATCGGTACCAAGCAGGTGACCGTCGAAGCCGATCGGCTTCAATCGCTTGAGAATCGACGACGCATAGGGGTCGGCAGGCATCAGCGCCGGCGCGAAGATCGCCGTCAGGACAAGTACGATCAGGATCAGCGCGGCCAGCATCGCGAGCTTGTTGCGCAGCAGCCGGCGGCAGACCGTGGTCCAGTATCCGGGCGAACGCTCCACGGGTAGCGGTGCCACGGCCTTGTTCAGTGTCATTTCCATCGTGGCGTCCTCAGTTGCGTTGGATACGGGGGTCGAACAACGTCTGCAATGCATCGACCAGCAGGTTCAGCATCACGAAGAACACTGCCAGGACGAGAATCGTGCCCTGCAACAACGGGAAATCGCGCTGGAAAATGGCGGAATTCAGCAGGAAACCGGTGCCCGGCCAGGAGAACACCGTTTCGATCAGGATCGAGCCACCGAGCAGATAGCCCAGTTGCAGGCCCATGATCGAGAGCGCCGTCGGCGTCACGTTCTTGACCACGTGACGGAATACGGCAACGTCCGACAATCCGCGCGCGCGCAGGCCGACAATGAACTCGTTGGACAGGATCTCGGCCACCAGTGCGCGGATGGTGCGGGCCACGATGCCCATCGGAATCACCGACATCGTGACCGCGGGCAGCAGCATGTACTGGATGTGTTCCCAATCCCAACTCCAGTCGCCCGATCCATTGGGGCCGGCGCCGGTGGCCGGCAGCCATCCCAGCAGCACGGAGAACGCAATCACCAGCACCATGCCGAGCCAGTAATGCGGAATGCTGACGCCCAGCACCGACAGGAACGACGCCACACGATCGGGAACCGAATCGCGCAGGTAGCCGGCCACGAAGCCGAACAGGCAGCCGAACGTGAAGCCGATCAGCGTGGCGACGGCGGCCAGGCGCACGGAGTTGACAACGGCAACCGACACCTCGCTCATCACTGGCCGGTTCGTGGCGATCGACGTACCGAGGTCCCCATGCAGCGCGCGCAGCAGCCAATGGAGAAATTGCTCGAGAAACGGCTTGTCGAACCCGTACAGCGCGGTCAGTTGTCGCCGCAGATCCTCGGATGCATCGGGCGGCAGCACCGATACAAGGGGATCGCCGGGGGCAATGTGGACCAGCGAGAAGCAGAGCAGGGCGACCCCAAGCAGGATCGGCAGGGCATATGCGATGCGGCGAAGCAGGTAAGTCATGGTCTATGGCCGGCTTGGGAACAGGCAAATACGTTGGCGCGGGAAAGTGCCCCCTTCCGCGGAGGAGGGCACTGCGGCGAGTCCGTCAATCGATCGACATCGTCGCGATATCGATGAACCAGCTCTGCGGCTGCACCACCCCCTTGACCTTCCGGGAAATCGCGCGCGGGCCCACATCGTGGGCGATCAGCACGAATGGCGCTTCTTCGACGATGCGTGCGTGGAGTTTTGCCAGCGCGGCGTCTCGTTCCTTTTCGCCAAACGAGGTGCGCGCGGTCTCGATCAGCTTGTCAAACTCCGCGTTGCCGAAGTAGCCCCAGTTGTTCGAGACCGGCGGCTGCGTCTTCGTGCTGACGAAGCGGACCATGGCAAAGAAAGGGTCCATCGCCGCAAAGCTCACGTTGATCGCGTTGGCACCATGCGCGTTCGCGTCCTTCGCGCCAATGCGCCAGTTCGTGAACAGCGTGTTCCATTCGACGACGTCGAAGTCCACGTCGAAGAAGCACTCCTTGAGGTTTTGCTGTACGTACTCGTTCATGGGCAGCGGCTGCATCTGGCCGGAACCCGATGCGGATACCTGGACCTTTACCTTCACCGGCTTGGCGGCGGAGTACCCGGCCTCTGTCATCAGCTTGCGCGCGGCGGCGGGGTCGTACTTGATGGTGAATGCCGGATTGCCCCACCACGGGTTTCCGGCTTCGACGATGCCCTTGGCCTCGGCCATGTAGCCGCCGAGCAGTGTCTTCAGGCCGGCGCGATTCACGCAAAGGTTCGCGGCCTGGCGCACGCGCTTGTCGAGCCACGGGGAATTCGGTGCGAATGACAATTGCCATGGCCACATGTGCGGCTGCGCGTTGGCGTACACATCGAAGCCACGGCTCTTGATCTGCGCGATGGCATCAGGTGCCGGGGCCTCGATCCAGTCCACCTGGCCTGACAGCAGTGCCGCGGTGCGTGCATTGGCCTCGGGCATCGGCAGCATCACGACCTTGTCGATCTTCGGCACCCGCTTGCTGTCCCAGTAGGCGGGGTTCTTGGCAAGCTCCAGGCGTTCGCGCGGGACGAAGCGGGTCATCTTGAATGGCCCCGTACCCGATGCGTCCGCTGCAAAGGCCACCCATGCCTGCTTGCTGCGCTCCGCTGGGTCGGTCACGGAGGCAGGGACCGCCGCGTACTTCTTCTCCCACTGGGACGGCGATGCCATGAACAGGTTCGACACGTTGTACGGCAGGAACGAATCCGGCTCTGACGTGACGAGTTGCACGGTCATGTCATCGATCTTCTTCGCGCTACGCAACGTGGGCATGCGCGAAGCGGTGACGCCGACCTGGCTGGGGTCGAACTGCTTCGCGGTCTTGTCGAGCACCTTGTTGACGTTCCAGACCACGGCATCGGCATTGAACGGCGAGCCGTCGTGAAACTTCACGCCTGGGCGCAGCTTGAACGTCCATTCGGTCTTGTTCTTGTCGTCGACCTTCCATTCGGTTGCCAGGTCGGGAATCAGCAGGCTTGGGCCGTTGCTCTTGGACAGGTCCCACTGGGTGAGTGCGTCATACATCGGGATGCCAGTGAACCGGTTGCCTTCGAAACCCTGGTCAGGCTGGCCGAGCGTACGCGGGATGTCGGCGGCCGTCATGCCGATGCGGAGCACCTTCTCGGCCATCGCGGCGCCGGGCAGGGCCAGCAGCGACAACGTGACGGCGGCGGAGACGGTGCGAATCGCGGCGGAAAGGCCTTTTGAATGGGAGGACGTGGAGTGGGTCACGGGCGGGGCTCCTGAAACGGAATGGGCTGTGGATGGACATTGCTCCGTCAAGCAATTGATGTGCCAGTGACCATGCACCATCGATGGGTGGTCATGGCCGAGACTGTCCGCACCTGTCAGTGGTCTGCTTCTTGCTCGTACCCGGGTCGATGTTCACTCACTGCAGACAACACAGACATGGATTCGCAATTCACTCCTCGCATCAATGGCGCACGCCTGTGGCAATCGCTGATGGATCTGGGCGCGGTCGGCGCCACGCCTAAGGGTGGCGTATGCCGTATTGCACTGACCGAAGACGACCGAAAGGGCCGCGACCTCGTGGCGAGCTGGTGCCGCGAGGCTGGGCTCGACGTGCGCGTGGACGAGATCGGCAATGTGTTCGCACGACGTGCCGGCACAGACCCCACCGCACCAGCGGTGGCCACGGGAAGCCATATCGATACCCAACCGTCCGGCGGCAAGTTCGACGGCAATTTCGGCGTGCTGGCGGGTCTGGAAGTGATGCGCACGCTCAACGATCTGGGCATTGGCACACGTGCACCGCTGGAGGTGGCGATCTGGACCAACGAGGAAGGCACGCGCTTTACGCCCGTGATGATGGGCTCGGGCGTATTCGCAGGCGTTTTCGATGCGGAGTTCGCCAGACGGCAGCAAGACCGAGACGGCGTGAGCGTTGGCGATGCGCTCGCAGCCATCGGCTATCGCGGCACGCAGCGTGCGGGTGAAGTGCCCGGTGGCATTTATGCGGCCTACTTCGAGGCGCATATCGAGCAGGGGCCAGTCCTGGAGGCCGCTGGCCTACCGATTGGCGTGGTATCCGGGGCACTTGGGCAGCAATGGTACGACGTGACCGTCACCGGCCAGGATGCGCATGCAGGCCCGACGCCGCTGGCCTTGCGTCACGACGCGCTGCTGGCTTCGGCGCGCATGATCGAGGCGGTGAATCGCATCGCGCGCGACGAAGCCCCGCATGGCCGCGGCACGGTGGGCTTCCTGGAAGTCATGCCAAACTCGCGCAACGTGATACCAGGGCGCGTGGATTTCTCTGTGGATGTTCGCCATCTCTCGCAAGATGGCCTTGACCGGATGGACGCAGCGATGCGCGCGGCGTTCGCCGGTATTGCCGATGCGACGGCCGTGGACGTGGAAATCCGGCAGGTGGTCAAGTTCGAACCCTGCCTGTTCGCGCCGGCGTGCGTCGATAGCGTTCGCCGCGCGGCGGCTGGGTTGGATCTGCCGCACATGGATGTGGTCAGCGGCGCCGGACACGATGCGGTGTACGTGGCACAGCGCGCACCCACCGGCATGATCTTCGTACCGTGCAAGGACGGCATCAGCCATAACGAGCTGGAGGATGCGCTGCCCGAGCATATCGAGGCTGGCGCCAACGTCCTGCTGCGGGCCATGCTGGAGCACGCGCGATAAGCACCTGCTGGCTCAGTGGGCGATCGATCGCGAGATCGCCCACGCGCATTCGACCACCAGCGGGCCAAGCTTCTTCTGCGCGTCGGCCATGGTCCAGCGGCTGGCTGGTGGCGAAACATGGACCGCCCCCACTGCCTCGCCACGGCTGTTCACTACCGGTGCGGCAATTCCCATGTCGCCCAGGAACAGTTCCTCCTCGTTGCACGCGTAACCGACCGTGCGGCACGCCACGACGCGCTCGAAGATGGTCTCCACCTCGGTCAGCGTGGCCGGCGTGCGTGGCGCGCGCGCGGACGCTTCAAGCATCGCTCGTACGCGTTCGTCCGGCAGCGTGCTCAGGTAGGCGCGTCCCGAGCTTGTGCAGTACATCGGAATCCGCATGCCCACCGGCGTCAGCACTGGCATGTGCTTGGCGGTCACGAGCTGCGCCATGTAGACCATCTCCAGGCCGACAGGCTCGGTCAGGTTGGCGGTCTCGCCGCTGGCATTGGCCAGTTGCGAGAGGTAGGGGCTGGCGATCGGAATCAGCGCGTCCGCGGCAACGTAGTTGTAGCCGATCTCCATCACCCTGGGCGTCAGCCGGAAACGCCTCGTCTGGGGATGCTTGTCGACGTACCCGAGCCGCTCCAGCGTGTGGATCGTGCGCTGGGCGGAGCTTTTGGTCATGCCTGTCAGTGCCGCCAGCTCGGCCAACGTCAGCGTGCGATGCACGGCGCTGAATGCACGCAGCACGTCGAGGCCCTTTTCAAGGGACTGGTTGAACAGCGGATCGGGGCGTTCTTTGTCGTCGGTGGTCATGGTCTTCGACCTGGAGTTGGCACCATCGGCGTGACCCGCTGCACCACGATGTAGATGTATTGCACCAAGATGCAGTCGAATCGATTATCGATTTCAGGCCGATTGCTCATGATACGCGAGCCGTTCTATCTGCGAAGCTGCTTGGTGTTTACCCCTACAATTTCTCGGGTTGTGCTCAGTGAAATATCACACTAGTATCACTGCAACATCAAACAGATTCCGATCTGCCGTGGCGAATCCCATCCGACTGGTCGGCGCAGCCGACGCCGAACCCACAATCCCGACCCTCGCCCAGAGCGGGGCGGCCATGCGCGAACACGCATACACCGAGATCAAGCGTCGCATCATCTCGTGCGAGTTCCGGCCCGGCGAGCCGCTGAACGAGGCCCAGGTGGCCGCGTTGCTCGGTCTCGGTCGTACTCCCGTGCATCAGGCGCTGCATCGCCTGGAAGTGGAAGGGCTGGTATCGATCCTGCCGCGCAAGGGCGTGCTGGTGACGCCGCTGTCGCTCAATGAAGTGCTCGACATGATCGAAGTGCGCGCGACCAATGAGGTGCTGTGCGCCACCTTGGCATGCGAGCGCGGTCACGACAGCGATTTCAAGGCGATGCGCGACATCGTCGACCGCTCGCCCGAACTGGTCGCCAGGCGCGATATCCCCGCGCTGGCCGCGCTGGACCTGAAGTTCCACACGGCGATGTCAGCCGCCTCGCGCAACCGCGTGCTGGCCGATCTGCTGCGCGGCCTGCACGAGAAGCAGGCGCGTTTCTGGTTCCTCTCGCTTTCGGATCCGCAGCACCTGGAGAACGTCTACCAGGAGCATCTGGAGATCGTCGACGCCTTGGAGCGGCGCGACATACCGGCGGTGCGCGAGGCCATCCGCGAACATATCGACGAATTCCGGAAGAACATCATCCGGACACTCTGACCGACCCTTTTCCCCTCGTAACAAGGTAGTACGCAATGCCGACACTGCATCTTCAGGTAGCCGGCGGGGGCGCGCTCGCCCTCGACATCGAACGATTGATCATCGCTGGCTGGACCGGCCGCGACATGGACGCCGTCCAGCACCATATCGACGAACTCAAGGCGCTCGGCGTCAAGCCGCCCGCAACCGTGCCGACGTTCTATCCGCTGGCCGCCGCGCTGCTGACCACCGACGACGTGCTCGAAGTGCCGCGCGACGATTCCTCGGGCGAAACCGAGTTCGTGCTGCTGCAGGGCGTAGACGGACTCTATATCGGCATCGGTTCCGATCACACCGATCGCAAGGTCGAGGCCTATGACGTGACGGTGTCGAAGCAGATGTGCGCCAAGCCGATGGGCCACGAAGTCTGGCGTTTTGACGAGGTGGCCGACCACTGGGACGTGCTGGAAATGCGTTGCTGGCGCGTGCGCGATGGTCAGCGCTCGCTGTATCAGGAAGGCAAGGTGACGCGCCTGCTGGACCCGCGCGACCTGATCCAGCGCCTGACCGGCGAAGCGCAATTGCCCGTGGGCACCGCAATGTTCTGCGGCACGCAGGCAGTGATCGGCGATCTGGGCCATGGCGAAGCGTTCGAAGTGGAACTGCACGACCCCGTGCGCAACCGCACGCTGCGCCATGCATATCGCGTGGAATCACTGGCGGTGGCCGAATGAGCGCGCCGACCATAGCTCAACTGGCCGCAGCGCTGGCTGCAGGCCGCACCACGAGCGTGGCGCTGACCGAGGCTGCGCTGGCTAATATCGCCCGGCATCGGCAGGCGGGCGGATCGGCCTTCATGACGGTCGATGCAGAAGGCGCGCTGGCCCAGGCACGTGCAGCCGATCAGGCGCGCAGCGCGGGCCTTGTGGCCTCGCCGCTGGCCGGGCTGCCGATCTCGATCAAGGACCTGTTCGACGTTCGCGGTCAGGTCACGCGTGCCGGATCGAAGGCCCTCGACGGCGGTGCGCCGGCGCAGGCTGACTCGCCCGCCGTGGCGCGACTGCGTGCCGCTGGGGCGGTGCTGATCGGCCGTACCAATATGAGCGAGTTCGCGTTCTCGGGCCTGGGGCTGAATCCGCACTACGGCACGCCGCGCACGCCGTTCGACCCCGAGCGTGTTGCCGGTGGATCGACATCGGGTGGCGCGGTGAGCGTGGCCGAAGACATGGCTGTCGCTGCGCTCGGCACCGATACCGGCGGCTCGATCCGCATTCCGTCGGCATTCTGCGGCTTGACTGGTTTCAAGCCGACGGCGCGTCGCGTGCCGCTGGACGGCGCAGTGCCGTTGTCGACGTCGCTCGACTCCGCCGGCCCGCTGGCGCGCTCGGTTGCCTGTTGCGTGGCAATGGATGCGGTGCTGAGCGGCGAGACGCTGGATACCCGTGCGGCGGACCTGCGTGGACTGCGCTTCTACGTGACGCGCGATTTCGTTTGCGACGGTCTCGACCCGGAAGTGGCGCAGGCGTTTGAAGCCGCACTGGCAAGGCTGTCGGCCCAGGGCGCGACGATCGTACCGTTCGACTTCCCCGAACTGCGCCGCCTGCCGGAGATCAATGGCGGTGGAGGCCTGACCGCGGCTGAGTCGTGGGCCTGGCATCGCACGTTGCTGGCGGCCAAGGGTGACCAGTACGACCAGCGAGTGGCACAGCGCATTCGCCGGGGCGAGAAGCAGTCGGCGGCGGATTACATCGACCTGCTGGCCGCGCGATGCGCAATGCAGCAGCGTGCCGCCGTTTTGCTGCGCGACGCCGATGCGTGGCTGATGCCGACCGTGGCCGTACGCCCGCCGCGTCTCGATGCCCTCGAACGCGATGAAGACTTCTTCGCGGTCAACGGCCTGGTACTTCGCAATGCAAGCGTGATCAATTTCCTCGACGGCTGCGCGGCGACGCTGCCAGCCGGCGAAGGCATTGGCCTCGGCGTGTGCGGCCTGCATGGCAGTGACGCGCGCGTGTTGCAGGTGGCCGCGGCCATCGAACGCGCCTTCGATTGATGCGCTGATCGTTCTTTCCGCCGGATCCCACGGCTAGCACAACGCAAGACCGAGAGGGCCGCGCCAACGCAGCGCGGCCCCGCCCACCACACCCAAGGAGTAGTCACAGATGTCCATCGTGATGAGCGGCGCCCCTGGCGCCCCGGAGAGCCTGCCTGCCGCGGAACTGGCTCAGCAACGCAACGAGGCGTATCGCAAGATTACCGTGCGCCTGATCCCTTTCCTGGTCTTCCTGTTCATCCTGGCCTGGATCGACCGCGTCAACGTCGGCTTTGCCAAGCTGCAGATGCTGCAGGACTTGCAGTTCAGCGAGGCCGTGTACGGGCTGGGCGCGGGGATTTTCTTCATCGGCTACTTTCTGTTCGAGGTGCCGAGCAACCTGCTGCTCGAGAAGATCGGCGCCCGCAAGACGCTGGCGCGCATCACGATCCTCTGGGGCCTGGCGTCGATGGCGATGATCTTCGTGAAGACGCCGATGCAGTTCTATACGCTGCGCTTCGTGCTCGGCGTCTTCGAGGCGGGCTTCTTCCCGGGCGTGGTGCTGTACCTGACGTACTGGTTCCCGGCCGCGCGTCGCGCACGTATCAATGGCCTGTTCATGACGTCGTTCGCAATAGCCGGAGTGGTGGGCGGCCCGCTGGCCGGCTTCATCATGAGCGCAATGGACGGTGTGGATGGCCTGTCCAACTGGCAATGGCTGTTCGTGATCGAAGGGATTCCTTCGGTGCTGGCCGGTATCGCGGTGCTGATGTACCTGCCGGAAAAACCGGTCAACGCGAAGTGGCTGACGCAGCAGGAGCAGACCATCGTCACGCGCGACGTGGAAGCCGAGGCGCGTGACCCCAACAAGCACTCGTCGCTCAAGGACGCCTTCGCCAATGCACGCGTGTGGATCTGCGCGGCGATTTACTTCTGCGTCGTCAGTGGCAACGCCACCATCGCATTCTGGTCGCCGTCGATCATCAAGGAGCTCGGCGTACAGGGCAACTTGCAAATCGGCCTGGTCTCCGCGATCCCGTTTGTGGCCGGCACCATCGCCATGGTCCTCAACGGCATTCACTCGGACCGCACCGGCGAGCGCCGTATGCACTGCGCGATGGCAACACTGGTGGCAGCCGTGGGCCTGACGCTGACCGGCTTCCTGCTTCACAGCGCCGTGCTGGCCCTGATCGCGCTGACAATCGCCTCCATCGGCATCCTGGCCGCCTTCCCGGTGTTCTGGTCGCTGCCGTCGGCATTCCTTGCCGGCACCGCGGCCGCAGGCGGCATCGCGCTGATCAACTCGATCGGCAACCTGGCCGGCTTTGTGGCGCCGTACATGATTGGCTGGTTCAAGACCAGTACCGGCCAACTGGCTGGCGGCCTGTACTTCGTGGCCGCACTGGAAGCCTGCGCGACGGTACTGGTGATCGCTTTCATCCGCGCCCGCCACTGACCACAGCGCGGGATGCCCGCAGGGCGGGCAGGGGACTGGATTCCCCTGTCGCCTTGCGTTACAATCCGCTTCCTTATTGCGCCGCAGGCAGAAGTTACGCCGGCGGCACGGACGGTGTCCCGGCGCCTAGTCGCCGCAAGCAAGAAAAGGCGGGCAGTTCCAGCCGCCTTTTTTGCTTTGTTGACCACCGTCCAAGGACCGCGAGGGTGGCGAAATTGGTAGACGCACCAGGTTTAGGTCCTGACGCCAGCAATGGTGTAGGGGTTCGAGTCCCCTCCCTCGCACCAAAGTTCTTTTCTCTGCGCTTTTGCGCATCTCGCCACATGCATTCGCATAGGCGTACAAATACGCCGCATTCCTAGTCCAGACAAGGGCTAGCGCCGATTCCAGGCATCCTGCAACATTACGCTTCGCACCATCCCGTTTCACAAATAGTCACCGCTTCGGCCCCGCTTTAGCCCCACGTCGGCCCCACGGCATGGCATCCATAACGAAGACGGCAACCGGCTGGCGCGCGCAGGTCAAGCCCAAGGGAATGCGCGATAGCCGCATGTTCGACACAAAGGCTGAGGCGCAGGCCTGGACTGCCAGGCGGGAAACCGAGATTCGCTCGATCGAATCCGCGCTTGGCAGCAAAGCGCACCACAATGCGGGCAGTCGCCTTCGTACCGGTGCAGATCGGTCATGAAGCGGCCGCAGCCTGTCCAGTTGATGATCTTGCGCACAATCCTCTCCGGCTTCTTGAGCATAATGCCGGCGTTTTGCAGGGCCTCGGCACGCTTGACGTACTGCATGTCAACGGCGGGGCGGGTCTTACTGTCGATGTAGGCCTTTGGTCAAGGGATGTCAGTCGACCGGCAGTCGTGCTTGGCCTGAGCCTCTTCCTTCGTGTAGACCGCCGCCTTGTGCGGATCGGTGGTGTAGCACGCCCCATTGGGGCACCAACACAACATGTCGCTGCCGACGTAGCTGCGGCTGTCTTGCCGGTAAAACAGATCGGTCGTCATGCCGGGATTCTCGAAACGATGGGAGATAACTCATGGCGAAAACGAAAGTCAGTGCCGCTGACCTGCAGCAGTCGTTAGCGAGCGCATCCACGCGATTCGCAAAGTCGCCGAGGACCATGCCAGAATTCGTGTGCCGCCACCCACGAAGCATGAAGTAGACGAGTTCGGAAGGAATTGGGACATGACTGTTTTCGGCAATGGAGTGGGCTACGAGGACGGCATTCATAGGGTTGTGAATATGGCGCGTGACGAGTTCACACTGACCTGACAAATACCTACCGTCCCTCCCGCCCTTCGCCTCGCCATTCTCCGTAGACGGGGCGGCGCTGACGCTGAGAGCGCATTCCAACGCGGGTAGCGTCCCCATGATGCCGAGTCTGTGGAAATAGCCAGATGCGGCTACGACATCCTCATGCGTAACCGGCTTGCGACCGAACTCGCGGCCCGACAGGTATGCAGGAGTGACGCAAAGCTGGTTCGCCATATCCATAACGTCGCGCCGGCCACGATGCGTAGAGCGCGTACCAGCATCCCGTAAGGCGTCATCGGATTCTTGAGCCGCTCCAGAATGTCCACCGACTCCCCGCGGCCACGCTGGCCGAGCTGAAGCCGCTACGAACGGCCTCGACATCCCGCCGTGGATGCCCGAAGGACTTCGCCGGCACCTATGGGGGTTCGGCTTCGACGCCGGAGATTTTGCAGGGAAGCCCAGAGTAGTCAGCTCCAAACAACGCCACGGCCGTGGCTGCACTATCTAGGGCAGTCGCCGGTTTCCCGGCGGTTCGGCTGCACTCGGGCCACCACTGTGGGCTTCCTCCGAACATAGTCGGAATCACTGCGCAGGTCAGATTTGCGGTTCGGCGTGGACAGTTCTTAGCCTAGCAGTCCACTTTTGTTGATCGGGTCCAATGAGGCGCATCTACTTTATTTCTAACTTGATACAATACGGCCGCTCTGTCGGTTGATGGGGTCAGGTTGAGGAGGCTGGACCTACCCGGCACATCTAACAATTAGAAGAGGTTCCATTGGTATTTAGCTCTCCACTATTTCTTTTCGTTTTTCTCCCGATTGTCCTGGCCTTGTACTATGTATTGGCGAAAGGCTTTCGGAATGTGCTCCTGCTTGTCGCTAGTTTGATTTTCTATGCTTGGGGGGAGCCTGTGTATGTCCTCCTAATGGTTGGCTCCATCCTTTTCAATTGGGGCGTCGGGCTAGCGCTAGGAGGTAGTAAGAGCGACCGTACGTCAAAGTTGATATTGTCGGTGGCCGTTGTTGTGAACTTGGTTGTCCTTGCTCACTACAAGTACGCTTATTTTTTGGTTTCTTCGGTAAATCATATATTGGAGCCTGTTTTTGGCTTCAAATTTGCAGGTCAACAAATTCCACTTCCCGTTGGGATCTCATTTTTTACTTTCCACGCAATATCTTATATTGTTGACATTTATCGGAAAGAGGCCGAGGCGCTAAAGAGTCCCTTGGATATGGGGGTCTATATTTCCTTGTTTCCCCAGTTGGTCGCGGGTCCGATCATTCGGTATCATGATATTGCGAAGCAAATATCTGAGCGGACAAATACCCTTGATCGTTTTTGTTCTGGGGTTGAGCGATTCTCTTTCGGTCTTGGGAAAAAGGTCCTGATTGCGAATGTTCTCGGGAATGTCGCTGATCAGATCTTTGCGGTACCGACGGGCTCGCAGTCTGCCTCAATGGCGTCCCACTCTTCGCGCGGCAGGATCACGACGCCGCGCGTCTCATCTCCAGGCTTGTGGAAGCGTTGCATGAGGCTATGGCTCTGGGCGTTGACCGTTGGCATGGTGAACGTGATGGCACCGTCTGGCCACGCCCGCCACAGTCCGGCGATTGCAAACGGCTCGCCTTCTGGTAGACCAATCCTCCACCGCACGGCCTTGCCCGTCTACCAGTTAGGCTCATAAAAGCCAGTGGCTGGGATTAGGCAAAGTTGCCCGGCTTTCCAGTGTTGGGCGAACGAGCTGAGCTTCCCGATCGTTTCCATCCGCGCATTGGCGGTGGGGTAGTACCGGACGCCGGGCGGGACTTTCCCTTGGGCACCATGCTGAACGAGCCCAGCACAGCTTCGCGCGCCGTCTTCCGCGGCGCGAATGATCGGGGCAGGGTAGTCAGGCCAGGCCTCGGCCTTCCATTCGCCGGCAGGCGGTTCGACGCCAGAGACATCGCGCAACATCTGGCGCTGGACGGGGGCATTGTTCACACACGTCGGTCTGTCTCCATCGCAGTGCGCCGAATAGTAGTTCAGGCGACAATCTCGAATGTGGCTCGCTCAGCACCACTGCCAATGGCAGGCCGCGCGCAGCTGTTAGTCAGGGCGAGACCAGAACGTATCGGGACATTGCTGCGGCGGTGTCCGCTCCCTCAGCGCGTCGCAATGGTATTTCATTGATGCAATTTCGTCGGCAGCGTAGGCGTAGAGAAGCATAGCGGCGAGGGCTAGCAGTAACAAAACAAGCCCTCTGCGCTCATAAAAGAGCTTCAAAGAAGTGAGGAAGTCCATGGGTTCGCACTGTGATTTGAGAACTTAAGGCGGTTCCTTGTAGGACGGGGCTGACTCTTGCGGTCAGTCAGAGGAATATAGGACATCAAGCCGTCCGTGGCAGTGTTCGTCGGATTTTCTCCACAACCCGCCGATGCTTGTCTTCCGCTTCTTCCCAAGTTAGAGATTCGAAGGTCCTTTTCAGGCAACCGCGAATCGCGGTACAGAACATGGGAGGCTTGTCATCCCGTAGGCTGGCCCATCCAGAAAAGTAGGCCCAGACGTCCAAGGCATAGTCCGGCAGCCTGTCCTTGATCTGCCAGGCCTTTCCCTCGAAGCTCTCCCAGCGTGCGAGTTCGCCATAGTCCTAGACGCGCACCGGCTGGCCGGCCGTGTCCAGGATGTAGTAGCGGTCGTAGTTCGGGTCGATGGGGTAGGGCTCACAGCCGGCGGCTGGTGCGGGCAGGCGGGGTGTGGCCGAGAAGCGTGGCATGGTGAACGACACCGCGCCATCTGGCCACGTGCGCCACAATCCCGTGATCGCAAACGGCTCGCCGTCCGGCAGGCCGATCCTCTATCGTACGGTCTTGCCCGCCTCTCAGTTCGGTTCGTAGAACCCGTGGTGGGGATCAGGCAGGGCTGCCCGTCGTTCCAATATTTGGCGAACGAGTTGAGCTTCCCAATCGTTTCCACTTGCGCGTTGGCCGTGGGGTAGTACCGCACGCAGGGCGGGATCCTTGCCTTGGGCGCCATGCTGAACGAGCCCAGCACCGCTTCGCGCGAGCCATCTTCTGTGGCGCGGATGATCGGGGCAGGGTAGTCAGGTCAGGCCTCGGCCTTCCATTCGCCAGCGGGCGGTTCGGCGCCGAAGACATCGCGCAACACCTGCCGCTGGACGAGAGCACAGTTCTCGCACATTGGGGTGTCTCCGATTGAGCGCGCTTCATGGTGCACGCACGTCTTCAACCGCTGCTGCCTACTTAGCGCCGAAACAACTCGAGATAGCGGGGAACCAGGCGCCATGCCACTACCGCGGTGGGCAATGTGAAGCTCAGCCAGATCGGCCAGCCCAAAGCAAGGTAGAGCAGGAGAAAAGCACCGGTGGCCGCGCTAGCGTAAAGCGGCAGCAACCACCATTCCAGCACTGCCAGATCTTTGGCGTCATCTTGCCAAGGCCGGTTTTGCTTCCCATTTGCCGACCTTACCCAGCGCAAAACCAAGAGATCTGCAATCCACTCGACGGCACCGGCAATCAAGCCCCAAAGAAAATCCAGCATCCCCGCTCCCCGAAGGATTGTAAGAATTCTGGGCAAGTGCCAATTTGAGCCCAGATCTTTGCGTTTTGCTCGGCACTCGTCAAGGTTCGCACCCGCGCCATTGGCGACTTGCGCTCCTGAAGGCGACGCGAGGTACGAGCAGGCAGGCAGAGTTTGAGCTTGGTATAAGCGAAACCCGAGGGTTGGTGACGGAAGGCATTCTATCTGCGGATGAGGTGCCCGAGCTACTTTTGGGGTTGAGCCAAGAGGCGCCGATCGTCCGCGCAAGACACTAGCCTTCGATACACCGGCTGAACGATTCCATCAGGCTGCTGCGGTGGCCAGTTGAATCCGAAACTCGTTGCGGTCATTGCGAGATCACAGTTGAACGTCCGCTCTCATGCGCAAACTACCAACTTGAATTGATACCTGTTGAAGCAGTGACAAACGACAGTTAGCGATTGTCGTCATATTGCATTGGCGCTGATGCAAACCTGAAATCGCGGAAATTATGCATTCTTATGCACACATATGCGTGCCACGGCCTTCAAAAACCCAGATCGGATACTAGAACTAACAGATTTAACGAAGTGTAAGAATTGACTCACCTTGGTATTCGCATTGGGGGCCTACTCTGCTAGTCATACCGCATGGACCTTTTTGGTCCATCGATGTCGTTCAAGTTATCGCGACTATCCCGTGTGTTGCCTGGCTCGGGGCGCATTTTGAAGTGCTGAGCCATGACTGCGCCAGTCGCGCGAACAATCGCCCAGCCTTGTGACTATCAAAAAAATGGCATGATGCAACTGACTACGCAGAAACTGTTCAGTACGGCGCGGTTCATGTGGTTCGCTATGTTTGTTGCTGCTGTCGCCGGCTGCGGAGACAGTGGTAACGGCGACGCCAGCAGCTCGACGATCTTGTCGGTGACCCAGGCTGCTTCACCATTCATCGCATTTGTCGCATTGCAGACGAGTGGGACGCTTGCCACGCTTCACTATCGCATCGGTTCGCGTCCTGGAAGCGTTTCCGCCCCGGTCGATGTCACATATTCAGGCAGCTATCTTCAGCGACGCGGCTACGTTGCAAGCGGAAAGGTAACCGTGCCCATTTTCGGTTTGTATGCGAATTATCACAATCTCGTCGAGATTGACTGGCAGTCCCAGGATGGGTCACGACAATCAGTTCAGGCAGAAATTGACACGGCCCCCTATTCGGATCCAAACGGCATCTATGATCGACCCACCATCAAAGTTTCCCGTTCTGCTGGCGACGCACTTGATTTCAATTTTTTTTATATGAAATCGGCATTGGGCAGCCCCGTCGTCGTCGATACCGATGGCGAAGTGCGATGGGTGGCCAATGGGCCAACCAATTCGTCCAGTTCACTGTTTCAGAACAATGGCTTCATCATTGGGAATACGGGGTCGGTTGCTGTGCAACGCCTCGAACTGGATGGAACCATCACTCAGAACTTTCAGCTTGGGGGTTCAGGACTAACGTATTTTCATCACAACATCGATCCGGGTAAGCAGGGCATCCTCGGTGAGTTGGATGCCGACATCAACGGCGTCTCGCTGGTCGAAACAACCCTTGTTGAGTTCGACCCGACGTCGGGCGCCATACTCAAGAGCTGGGAAATGGGCGATACGCTGACGCGCTACATGCTAAGCCAGGGCGATGACCCGACCAAATTCGTGCGGCCGGGAGTTGACTGGTTTCATATGAACGCCGCGACGTACGATCCGAGTGATGACTCCGTGATTGTCTCGAGTCGAGAAAATTTCGTCATGAAGATCGACTACAGCACCGGCAATCTGATCTGGATTCTGGGGGATCCGACCAAGTACTGGCACACTTTCCCATCGCTGGCGGCAAAGAGCCTGACGCTGACGGGCGGCGGGCTGGTACCGATCGGCCAGCACGCGGTCTCCCTTACATCCGACGGCTTGTTGCTGCTGTTCAATGATGGTTTGAATTCTGGAAACCAGCCGGCAGGCGCTCCAACGGGTGCAAGCCGGACTTACAGTGCGGTGTCCGGATACGCAATCAATGCGACAAGCCAAAGCGCCACGGAGGCCCTGCATTTCGACTATGGACAGAGCATTCTTGCGCCAATTTGCTCCAGCGCCTACAAATCTCCTGCGGGCGGTTCCATACTGGCCGACTTCGCAACCGCCGACGACGAAACCCATGCCCGTCTTGTCGGATTGGATAGCAACCAGAATGTGGCGTTTGATTTCCAATACAACACTTCGGTATGCAACACAGCCTGGAATTCGCAACCGATTCCTTTTGAGGCCATGGCATTCCAGTAAATGAGCTGGTGCCTTACGACCCGAAGGCAACCTTCAGTATCGCCAACAGCGGTCGAACAAATACAAAATTAACTGGCTCGTAGTAGCTAGACAGTGAGGGTGCAACTGTCCCGCGGAAGGAGGGTACGACCGCATGAATGTGGCAACGTCTAAAGTTGGGCAGAATCCCTCACATGCTAATAACTGGGAGACCGACGTGGGAACCATGCAGAAACTTGTCGCGCTGGTAGGTCTGGCCTGCTTTAGCGTGTCGGTCTTCGCAAAGTGGGAGTACTCGGAGAATGAAGACAAGATGCGTGGCACCAAGGTCAAGTATGCCGCTCTGACAAGTGACAACCTCGTGCCATTAGATTTTCCCTACAAGCCAGGCACCCGGTTGAACATCATGATCCGCAAGAAGTCTGGTGCCAAAGACGAGGTCATACTCCGGGTCGACAAAGGACAGATTCCGTGTGGCTACAGTGGCTGCAAGGTCTCGGCAAAGTTCGACGAGGGACAAGTCCAAACCTATGCTGGCGTGGGCACTGAATCTGGACGCAGCGATGTCATCTTCATCGAAGCTAGTGCCAAATTCCTCAAGGCCCTGAAATCTTCAAAGAAGGTCATCGTCGAAGTTCAGTTTTTTCAGTCTGGCAGGCAGCAGTTTGAGTTCGATTCGTCTGGACTCGAATGGAAATAGGCGGCTGTGCGTATCATCCTTGATCAGTACGGCCGACCGGAGAGCCTGCTTACTCACGCGCTTGAGTGTTGCGTGGAAGCTATCCCGGCCTGATGGTGTCATTCATCCAGTGGGCGACCAGATTCGAACGGACGCGGCGCCATCTCCGTGCGGTCGTGGGCGGAACGATCCAGTGCGCGCATCCGTAACAGTTCAACCCCGCCAATTTCCTGGATCGGGCTTGCTCGGCCTTCTGCAGTTCCCCCGTCATGACGTGCATGGACATTTGCTGCATTGCGGCGCGCTGTCTCCATCGCCCCAATGATTAAGTAGCGCCAACTGCGGCAGCGCCAGTCTAGCAATACGAAAGGTTGATTGATCTATCGGCCGGTTTGCACGAATACTCAGCCAAAGTTAGTTCATCCCGCATCCCCATGGTGAAGTGGAGACAGGAACCATGACATTTGGCACCGCACAGATTGGATCGACGTCGCGCTATCGCACGAGCATCATGGTATCGGGCCACGCCATCAC
The DNA here is from genome assembly GCF_059492215.1 of Cupriavidus sp. HY129. NCBI lineage: Bacteria > Pseudomonadati > Pseudomonadota > Betaproteobacteria > Burkholderiales > Burkholderiaceae > Cupriavidus > Cupriavidus sp. HY129. The sequence continues at coordinate 1,950,648 of NZ_CP083254.1, read as the reverse complement.
GGCCGATGAGCCCCGTGCGCTCGGCGGGCAGGGGGTTGGCCCGGCACCCTATGACCTATTGCTGGCAAGCTTGGGAGCGTGTACTGCCATCACGCTCAGGATGTATGCCGAGCGCAAGGGCTGGCATTTGGAGTCGCTGGAGGTCTCCATGCGGCTTGTCGGATCGGACGCGCTCCGTATCGAGCGGACGCTTGTCATGAAGGGCTTGGAAGAGAGCCAGAGACTGCGCATGGCGGAAATTGCCGAGCGTACGCCCGTCACGAAGACGCTGCGGTCCGGGTTGCCGATCGACACGCGCCTGGCTTAATGCCGGCGCGTTTCAGGTCGGCCGCTTTCAAGCATTCCCACACTGGCTGGCAACGAACCCGCCGGACGCTGGGCGGAAGAGGAGAGCGCTCATATGATCCAGCAGAATACAGGCGGAGTCGGGTCGCGCAGACATCAGATGTTTCCCGTTCTGACGCCGATTCAGGTTGAGGCGGCTAGCCGATTCGCAAGCGGTCCGCCGCGCGTGTTCGCATCGGGTGAAACTGTCTTTGCCACGGGGGACAGGAACGTACCGGTTTGGCTCGTGCTGGATGGTTCCATTGATGTTCTGCGCCGCAATGGTCTGGACGAGAGCGCGCCCATCACTACCCATCGCGCGGGGCAGTTTACTGGAGAGGTCAGTCAGATCGATGGCCGTGCGTCGCTTGCGCTGGCGCAGGCGGGTCCGGACGGCGCCACGCTGCTGCCATTCGATCCACCGCACTTGCGCGCGCTGATGATCGGATCGGCGGAGGTTGGCGAAATCGTCATGCGCGCATTGATCCTGCGGCGCGTCAGCCTGATCGAGCATGGTGGCTCGGGTACGATTTTGATTGGTGCGTCAGATGATTCGCACCTTCTGCGCCTGCAGGGATTCCTGACCCGTGGCGGCTACCCCAATCACATCATGGATCCTCGGATCGATGGCGATGGGCGTAGCTTCGTCGAGCGGATGGCGCTTCTTCCTACCGACATGCCGCTGGTGGTCTGCCCCGGTGGCGCAGTATTGAAGCGGCCGGACGAGCGTGAACTGGCGGCCTGCCTCGGCATTCTCCCCAAGATCGAGCAGCGGAAAATCTACGACGTTGCCATCGTGGGTGCGGGGCCGGCCGGGTTGGCTGCTGCGGTCTATGGCGCTTCGGAGGGCCTCTCGGTGATCGTTCTTGACGAGCGCACCATGGGCGGGCAGGCCGGAGCGTCGGCGCGAATCGAAAACTATCTTGGCTTTCCGTCCGGCATCTCGGGGCAGGCGCTCGCAGGTCGCGCATTCACGCAGGCCCTGAAGTTCGGGGCCGAGGTGGCCATCCCCGTGAGTGTGGGGCGGCTGGATCGCGATGGGGATCGGCTGACGCTGGGGCTCTCCGATGACTCGACAGTGGCAGCGCGCACTGTCGTGATCGCTTCAGGTGCTGCCTACCGGCAACCAGACATCACCGGCCTCAGGCATTTCGAAGGCGCCGGGGTCTCCTATTGGGCATCCCCGATCGAAGCCCGCTTGTGCGCCGGCAAGGAAATCGCCCTTGTCGGCGGCGGCAATTCGGCGGGCCAGGCGATCGTGTTTCTTGCTCCGCACGTGAAGCGGCTTCACGTATTCGTGCGGCGAGACCTGTCGGAGACGATGTCCCGCTACCTCATCGATCGCATCTCCGCGCTGTCCAACGTCGACATTCATGTCGGCACGGATCTGATCGGGCTCGCACCCCATGGCGAGACGCTTGCCAGCGCCACAGTGCGCGATCGCGCCAGCGCGGCGTTGAGGCAATACGAAATCTGCCATCTCTTCCTGTTCATCGGCGCGACACCGCATACCTGCTGGCTCAACGGTTCATTAGCGATGGACGACAAGGGCTTCATCTTGACTGGTGGATCGACGTCTTCGCTCGAGACCAGTATGCCCGGAGTCTTTGCCATCGGTGACGTCCGAGCGGGCTCGACCAAGCGAGTGGCTGCCGCAGTCGGCGATGGGGCTGCCGCCATTTCACAAATCCACGATTACCTCAGCAAGCAGGCCAAGGAGGCAGCGTGAAAACTTGCGACCATACGGATACGATCCGTGACGTTGTACCAAGTGCCCGGGGTTGCGAAGAGTGTCTGAATGTGGGCGGCACGTGGGTGCATCTTCGGCTGTGCCGGTCGTGCGGTCACGTTGGCTGCTGCGACAACTCTCCCCTCAGGCACGCCCGTGCGCATTACGAGAAAACCGGACATCCAATCATCGAGGGATACGACCCTCCTGAGGGGTGGGGGTGGTGCTACGTCGATCGGGAGGAAGTCACGCTTCCGGACCAGACACCGCAGAGAGGACCGATTCCACGGTTCGTCTGATGGTCGGGTGTGCAGTCGCGTCGCCCTTGGCGGCGGCGTCGCTGGATGAAATCTTGAGTTCAAAAAATTTGATTGATTTGTGCGCGAATCCGAGGATTCAAGTACAGAGTCCGCCGCTATAGTTCCCTTCATCGCGCAGAAACTAGCCAAAAACACCGCCAAACAGTGCGACCACGCGACGCCAGTTCGATTGCTGAATTTAGTTGAATAGACTTGCTGCGCAGCCCCCAGGATTGCAACGAGATTGCAGTCCCAGACACACAGGAGAATCCACATGTCCAAACTACCGTTGCTCGACCCTGCCGATTGCGCCCTGATCCTCGTTGATGAGCAGGCGGGCCTAGCGTTTGCTGCTGGGTCTCAAGACCCGCAGATTCTGCGCAGCAACGGGCTTGCGGTTGCCAAGACGGCGGTCGCCTTCGACTTGCCGGTTGTGGTTTCCACCTCGGCCTCGAAGGTGTACAGCGGCCCATTGATGCCAGCGTTCCGGGAAGTGCTGAAGGACGTCACCCCGATCGAACGGCGCAACATGAATCTGTGGGAAGACGATGCGGTGCGCAATGCGATCACGGCGACCGGAAAGCGTACGCTGATCATTGCGGGCTTGCTGACAGAGGCCTGCGTGAGCTTCCCGGTTCTTTCCGCGTTATCAGAGGGGTATCAGGTCTACGTCGTGGCCGATGCCTGTGGTGGACTGAGCCCGACAAGCCATGACCTCGCGTTGCGACGGATGGCAGCCGCTGGCGCAGTCATGACCTCCTGGCTTCAACTCCTGCTCGAATTCCAGCGGGATTGGACCCGCCACGAAACCTATGAGAAGGCTCGCGCGATTGTGGTGGAGCATGGTGGTGGGTACGGCACGGGTCTGGCGTATGCGCGTGACATGATCAAACCGACGTGAGCGTCCGTGACGCAGGCGCTCAATGCTCTTCGGAGGACGTAACGGATATGACGGCCATCAGCGATTCGCAATCCCACGACAACCCGGCAGCCAGCCTGTGGGCGCAATGCCGCACGGCAGTGCTGCTCACCATCGTGGGTGGCGCCATCGACACCATCGGCTTCATCGCCTTGCTCGGTTTCTTCACCGCCCATGTGACTGGCAACCTGGTGCTGGCAGGCGCGGCCCTCGTGAAAGGGGGCACGGGACTGTGGGTGAAGCTGGGCGCCATTCCGCTATTCATCGTCACGGTCATGCTGGCCAAGATGTGGATCGACCGCTGCAGCCAGTCCCACAAGACCTTGGGCTGGCTGTTCGTGGCGGAGGCGGTGTTCCTGTCCGCCTTCATGCTGGTGGGACTGTACTTCGATCCACTCCTTGATCCCGGCGCGGGTGAGCTGGCGCTGACGGGTGGCCTGGGTCTGATGGCTCTGGCAATCCGCAACACGGCGAGCAAGACGTTGATCAAGCACATCAGCCCCAGCACGATGATGACGGGGAACACCACGCAGTTTGGCATCGATCTATCCAACTTCGTGCGCACGTTCAGCCGCGAACATGGGGTTGCCGTGCTGAAAAGCGGAAGCATCGTCGTCGGGTTTGTCGCGGGCGCGTTCCTTGGCGCGGTGCTTTACATGCGTATCGGCTTCTGGAGTGTGCTGCCTTTCACGCTGGCGATCCTGTATCTGGCCAGTCTTGCGTTCCGCAAGCAGTTCATTTGAGCACGGCCATGACCATCAACAAAAGTCGGCTGGAATCATTCAGCGATGGGGTGATTTCCGTGAGCTTGACGCTGATGCTCTATCAGATTCAGCTTCCTGCGGAGTTCAACTGGACTGGCGTACGAGCAGAGGCGCCTCACTTCTTTGGATACGTGCTCAGCTTTATCTATGTCGGCATCTACTGGAACAATCACCATCACCTGTTCCAGATGGTGCGTGGCATCAACGGGAAGGTCATGTGGGCGAACCTCAATCTGTTGTTCTGGCTGACGATGATTCCCATCACCACCACCTGGACTGGCAAGTCAGAATTCTCGGAGATTCCAACTGCGCTGTACGCCTTTGTGCTGTTCATGTGCGCCGTATCCTATTGGATTCTGCAGCGCGTCATCATGGCATCGGAGAGACAGGGCTCCATGCTCGCAGGTGCCATTGGCAAGGATCGGAAGGGCAGGGTGTCGCTCGTCGTCTACGCATTGGCGATCGTGGTGAGTTTCTTCAGCAGTATCGTGGCAACACTCATTCTGATTGCGATGGCTGCATTCTGGTTTCTGCCCGATTCGCGGATCGAGAGCTATCTTCAGGGGCAGGGCGGCAGGGATTCATAGGCGGCCGGGAAGCGCGCCGTCTGTGTCAACCGCAGGCCAGCCTCGCCCCCCGGGGCTACATGTTCTCCACTTCGCCGGCAGCAGCCTGCAGGGCGCGGGCGAAATGCTGGGGCGGTTGACCACCGGTGATGCGCTGGCTGCCGACCCGGTATGTGGGCACCGAACGGATGCCATCCAACTGGGCCTGTAGTTCCTGGGTCACGACGCTGGCTTCTCCGGTCGAGCCGTCCAGATACTCGCGCACGTTGGCTGCGTCAACGCCGATCGAAACCGCGATGTCTACCAGTACGTCCAGAGAACCAATGTCCTGTCCGCGTGTGAAATAGGCTTCCATCACTGCGCTGAACAAGTCATCCGCGCGTGCGGCGTCGTGGTCCTGTACGTAGCGCATAAGGCGGTGTGCCAGGCGTGTATTCGGCGTGACCAGTATCCGGTCGTAGTTGAATGCAAGACCCACGCGTTTCCCAGCCGCCGCAACCTCCGCATCCAGCACCTGGGACCGCTCCCAGCTGCCAAACTTGCGGCTGCGATATGCCTTGCGATCCGAGCTGGGTTTCGGCATGTCCGGGTTGAGCTCGTAAGGCTGGTATTGCGAGCGGAATCGGCCAGCCATGCCAGCCTGCTCGATGCCGGCCTTCAGCGATTGATGCCCGATCCAGCACCAGGGGCAAATGAAGTCATAAGTGATGACGATGTCTATCGGTGTCATGGAGCGCTCCAGTCCTGAAACGAAATGGCGATGACACAAAGGTAAGGCACGCGTCCGGATTCCTGAATAGGGACGCCGCGCAACCCAGCGTTGCGTTCGATGCAAGGCACGGCCGCCGACAGGGCAGCCGTGTGTCAGTCCACCTTCAGCGTGCCGGTACGGGTGCGAGCGATTCGTGCGGCGTGGCGGTCCGTTGCGCGGCTTTATGGACCATCGTGTAGGCGTAGTCCACGCCCATGCCGTAGGCGCCGGAGTGCTCCTTCACGAGCTGCATCACGGCATCGTAGGTGTCGCGATGCGCCCAGTCGCGCTGCCATTCGAGCAGTACCTGCTGCCATGTCACCGGCACCACGCCGGCCTAGATCATGCGTTGCATCGCGTAGTCATGGGCTTCCCGGGTATTGCCACCACAGGCATCCGCAACCACGTAGAACTCATAGCCGGCGTCCTGCATGGCGCACAGGGCGAAGGTGGTAATGCACACCTCGGTCCACAGTCCTGCGGCCACGATCTTCTTGCGGCCGGCCGCCTTCAGCGCATCGCGCACCTTCTGGTCGTCCCAGGAGTTCATCGACGATCGCTCGAGTGTTTTCGCGTTCGGGAACACGTCAAGGAGTTCTGGAAACGTGTAGCCCGAGAACGACTCGCTTTCCACGGTGCTGATGGTGGTCGGGATATTGAAGATCTTGGCGGCCTTGGCAAGGCCGACCACATTGTTCTTCAGCGTCTGACGATCGATGGACTGAATGCCGAACGCCATCTGCGGCTGCGTGGCCAGAGGGGACTGGATCTGCAGGCCAGGCTGGGGCAGATGGGCATTCATATTCCGATCATCTTCATGACTGGGTACGGAGACATCGCCATGAGCGTCGCGGCCATGAAGGCCGGTGCCGAAGACTTCATGGCCAAGCCGTTTCGCGACCAGGATTTGCTGGACGCCGTATCCGCCGCGCTGGAGAAAGACCGTTTGCGCCGCCAGGCGGTTGGCAAGGTTGATGAGATTCGGGCGAACTACGCCACACTCACGCCACGCGAATCCGAAGTCATGGGACTGGCCGTGACAGGACTGCTGAACAAGCAGATTGCGGGCGAGATCGGCATCAGCGAGGTTACCGTCAAGATTCACCGCGGGCAGGCGATGCGCAAGATGCGGGCGCGCACGTTTGCCGATCTGGTATTGCTGGCGCAGCAGCTTGGCATCTGCAAGGCCAATCACTGACCGATTGTCAGGACGTTGCGCGCGGGAGAGGGTTCCCCCGCGCGACTGACATGCTCAGGCAATCAGTGTCCGGGCGACCAGCGTTGCGGCCGCCACGCTTGACGTACTGACCGCCAGCCAGCATCCCAGCAGGAGGGCGCCGTTGACCACGCTTCGATCTGATTTCATCTTGTGTGCTCCGTGGGATGACTGGCTGCGGGCAGGCATCAGCGCTCGATCACCGGTGCGTGCACGGGCGCGATCGATGCGTGCGGGGTCGCCGTGCGTTGCGCGGCCTTGTGAACCATCGTGTAGGCGTAGTCGATGCCCATGCCGTAGGCGCCTGAGTGTTCCTTGGCCACGGCCATCACCGCGTCGTACGTTTCGCGGTTCTTCCAGTCGCGCTGCCATTCCAGCAGAACCTGTTGCCACGTCACCGGTACCACGCCGGCCTGGATCATGCGCTGCATGGCGTAGTCATGCGCTTCCTTGGTGGTGCCGCCCGAGGCGTCGGCCACCATGTAGATTTCGTAGTCGCCTTCAAGCATGGCGGAGAGCGCGAAGGTGGTGTTGCAGACCTCGGTCCACAGGCCGGCCACGATTACTTTCTTGCGGCCGTTGGCGGCCAGCGCGTCGCGTACTTTCTGGTCGTCCCAGGAGTTCATCGAGGAGCGTTCCAGGGTTTGCTTGCCGGGGAATACGTCGAGCAGTTCCGGGTAGGTGTAGCCCGAGAACGACTCGCTTTCTACGGTGGTGATGGTGGTCGGCACGTCGAAGACCTTCGCAGCCTTGGCCAGGCCCACAACGTTGTTCTTCATGGTCTGGCGGTCCATCGACTGGACGCCGAAGGCCATTTGCGGCTGGTGGTCAATGATGATCAGCTGGCTGTTGCGCGGGGTCAGGACTTCCAGTTTGGCGTTCGACATGGTGCTCTCCACTAAGTTTTACTCAAGGAATTTGAGTTCTTGATCTGGCAGCGCCGCTTTCGCTTCGTTGCGTTGTTGCGCTGTCCATGTGCAGAACTATAGCGATGGCGAGCGCACAAACATCCGGTCAGGATTGTCAGTGTTATTCAAATTTTTTGATATTCGGAATTGGGCGGTGAAATCATGGGGGCGAGATCGAGCCCATGCCATGCGTGGTCGTGAAGCCCTGACGCGCTTTCGCATTTCACAAGCGACTGAGTTCCATCCATTGGGAGCGAGATGAACACGACAACCCTCAACCCTCAGGACATCGTGACCAGCATCATTGTTCACGAGGTCGAGCCCGGCGCCGCCGGGCAGTATGAGACGTGGCTCGCCGACATCCGTGTCGCATGCTCCAGGTTTCCCGGCTACCTGAGTACCGACGTGATCCGCCCGGTTGGCAAGAGCCGTGAATACGCGACGATCGTCCGTTTCGCTGACTTCAAAAGCCTGAATGCCTGGATGGAATCCGATGAACGCCGGCAGCATATTGCGCGGATGCAGTCGTCGCTGCGGCAGGGCGATCGATACGAGATCCGAACGGGTCTCGATTTCTGGTTCACGCCGAAGCACGCACCGGTCAAAGTGCCGACCGCGTGGAAGCAGTGGCTTGTCACGTGGAGCGCGATCTTGCCGCTCAGCATCGTTGTTCCGCTGGGGGTGGTGCCAATGCTCACCCGTCTCGGCTTCGCCCGCGACTCGTTTGCCGACAAGGCCGTCGTTTCGGCAGCAATCGTGTTCCTGATGGTCTACGTGGTGATGCCACGCTATACCCGGCTTGTGGCGCGCTGGCTGTTCAAGTGAGGGCGCTGTCGGTTTAGGCGTGGCTCCGGCTCAGTGGAGGGTGTCCCCCATCGGTCAACTACGGGTTTTGCCTGACACGCACCGTATCCGTTGATTTGATTGGGTTTTCCGGGGCGCTGTGACGTTCCGCGTTCCTGCGGGAGAAAAATTCTGCTTGATCTTCCCGATTCGATGTCCATAATGCAAACGTTTGCAAAAACGTGAGAAGAAGGAAGAAGCCATGGAGACGATGCAATCTCGATCGACGCCGCAATCCATTGAAGACCTGGCCCTGATCGACGACGAATGGTCGGTGACCGACGTTGTCAGGCGTGCAATGGAGGGAACGGAGAATTCGCGCCTGCGCACCGTGATGGCGGCGCTGGTGCGGCATCTGCACGAATTCCTGCGCGAAGTGCGTCCGAGCGACGAGGAGTTCGAGTTAGGGCTCGAGTTCATCGCCGCGCTCGGCCACGCCACGCACGCCACCAACAATGAGGTGGTGCTCGCCGCCGACGTGCTGGGCCTGTCGACACTGGTGACCACCATGAACAACAGCACGGCGGGTGGCCGTACCCCGGGCGCGCTGCTGGGGCCGTTCTATCGCGCCAATGCGCCGCGTTACCAGTGCGGCGATTGCGTGGTGCAGGACGACGCACCGGGTCTGCCACTGTTCGTCAGCGGCACCGTGCGCTCGACCGACGGCACGCCATTGCGTGGCGCGACCGTCGAAGTCTGGCAGGCGTCGCCGGTTGGCCTCTACGACAATCAGGACCCGAACCAGCCGGACCGCAATCTGCGCGGACTGTTCCAGACCGATGCCGAAGGCGGCTATCACTTCCGCACCGTGCGTCCGGCCGGCTATCCGGTGCCCACCAACGGCCCGGTCGGCGAACTGCTGGCCGCGCAGTTTCGCCATCCGTATCGCCCGGCGCATATCCATTTCATCGTCGCCGCGCCGGGCTATCGCACGCTGGTGACGCAGGTGTTTGCCGACGACTCGGACATCCTCGAAACCGATGTCACGTTCGGCGTGCATCGCCAGCTCGTTGGCCGCTTTCAGCAGGTGGAAGCGGGACGCAGCCCGTGGGGGGACATACCCGCGCCGTTCTACACGTTGGCATTTGATTTCACGCTGGAACCCGGCGTTCAGACGTTCCCGCGTCCGCCGATCGATTGATGGGCCGACGAACCCGTCGCTCCACCGTCGCGACGTTCATCACGACTCTCCATTCACCCAACCGAACATGCCTATTCATTCCCTATCCGGCAAAGTCGCCGTGATCATCGGCGGCACCGGCGGCATTGGCCTTGCCACAGGCCATGCGCTGGCAGAGATCGGCGCCAGCGTGGTGCTGACCGGCCGCGATGCCGATCGCACCGCGAGCGCCGTCGCCACGCTGCCGGCCGGCAATCATCTGGCTGCTCATGCCGAAGTCGGCGACAGCGCCACGCTGCGGCTGCTTGCGGACGACGTCCAGCATCACTACGGACGTGTCGACATCCTCGTCAACACGTCGGGCTTCACACGTGCGATTCCGCATGCCGATCTCGATGCGCTCGACGATACGTTGATCGACGAAATGTTTGCCGTCAACTGGCGCGGCCAGTTCGCCGCGATTCGCGCGTTCGCACCACTGCTGCGCGCGAACGGTGACGGCCTGATCGTCAACGTCGGCTCGATCGCGGGGCGTACCGGGCAAGGCAGCAACGTTGCGTACTGCGCGGTCAAGGCGGGCCTCGACGTCATGGCAATGTCGCTGGGCCGTGCACTCGCTCCTGCAATCCGCGTGCTCAATGTTTCGCCCGGCGTAGTGGATACCGGCTTCGTACCGGGCCGCGATAGCAGCTTCAATGAACGCGCGGCCAAGACCACACCGCTGCGGCGGATCGGCCAGGCGCAGGACGTGGCCGACGCCATCGTCGCGTGCGCCACATCGCTTCGCTTTGCCACGGGCACCACCATCGTCGTCGATGGCGGGCGCCAGCTCGGCTGATTCCTTTTCTTCTCAGTTCAACGTATCCATGCACGCACGCAAGACCATCATCACCTGCGCGGTGACCGGCAATATCGTCAAGCCAGACCAGCATCCCGGTCTGCCCATCACACCGGAACAGATCGCCAACGCCGCGCTCGAAGCGGCCGAGGCTGGCGCCGCCGTCGCGCACATCCATGTACGCGATCCGGAAACGGGCAAGCCGTCGATGCGTCTCGATTACTACGCCGACGTGATCGACCGCATCCGCGCGCGCAACCGTGCGCTGATCATCAACCTGACTACGGGCCCCGGCGGGCGCTTCGTGCCCGACGAGGACGAGCCGCGCGTGGCCGCGGCGGGCACCACGCTGCTGCATCCGCTCAAGCGCGTCGAGCACATCGCCGCATTGCGTCCCGACGTGTGCTCACTCGACCTCAACACGATGAACTCGGGCGCTGACGTGGTGATCAACACGCCGGGCAACGTCCGCAAGATGGCCGAGGTGATTCGCGCCGCGGGCGTGATGCCGGAACTGGAGATCTTCGATTCTGGCGATCTGAACATGGCGCTCGACTTCATGCGTGATGGCGTGCTTGAAGGCCCGGGGCTGTGGACCTTCGTGCTGGGCGTGAAGTATGGCTTCGCACCCACGCCGGAAACGATCTTCTACGCCCGCAACATGCTGCCACCGGGCGCGCACTGGTCGGCGTTCGGCATCGGCCGCGCGGAGTTCCCGATCGTCGCGCAGGCCTGGCTGGCGGGTGGCCACGTCCGAGTCGGCCTGGAAGACAACATCTATCTCGAAAAAGGCGTGCTGGCGCCGAGCAACGCCGCGTTGGTCGCCAAGGCGCGCGACATCGTGAAGTCGCTCGGTGGCGACATCGCTTCATCCGCCGATGCGCGCCGCACGCTCGGACTGCGCGAAGTCTGATTTCTCTCTACTGCATGTCAATCATCATGAACACTATTCAGGTCAAACGAAAAGCCGCGAACATCGACGAACTCGATCTCACCCTGTTGGGCGTGCCACGCCCCGAGGCTGCCGACGGCGAATGCGTGATCGAAGTGGCCAGCGCCGGGGTGAACCCGAGCGACGTGAAGGCGACGCTCGGTCTGATGCCCCACGCGGTCTGGCCGCGCACACCTGGGCGCGACTACGCAGGCGTCGTCATAGATGGACCGGCCGCGCTTATCGGCCAGCAGGTATGGGGCAGCGGCGGCGAGCTTGGCATCCGCCGCGACGGCACCCATGGCAAGTACCTGCGCGTCAACGCGCAATCGGTGCGCGCCAAGCCGGCAACGCTGTCGCTGCTGGAAGCGGGTGCGGTGGGCGTGCCGTTCATCACCGCCTACGAGGGATTGCGGCGCGCGGGCATGCCGAAGGCAGGCGGCGTGGTGCTGGTCGGCGGTGGAAACGGCAAGGTGGGGCAGGCCACGATCCAGATCGCCACGGCGCTCGGCGCGCGTGTCTTCGCCGTCGAGCGTGGCGCCGAACCGTATCGCGGCCACGCAAGCGGACCGGTACGCATGATCGATGCCAGTCGCGAAAGCATTGCCGAGGTGGTCCGGACCGAGACCGGCGGCCATGGTGCGGACATCGTCTACAACACCGTGGGCAGCCCGTACTTCGAGCAAGCGAATCTGGCCATGGCGATTGGCGCCACGCAGATCTTCATCTCGACGATCGAGAAGCCGGTGCCGTTCGACATCTTCGCGTTCTATCGCGGCCAACACACGTATGTCGGCGTCGATACGCTCGCACTGGACAGCCAGGCATGCGCGAGCATCCTGGATGCGCTCGCCCCGATGTTCGCCTCCGGCGCGCTGAAGCCATTCCCGGTACTCGACGACTACACGTATGCACTTGCGGATGCCCGCGAGGCGTATCGCGCGGTACTGCAGGGCGCCAGCGAGCGCGTGGTGCTCAAGCCATGAACACCACCCGGTTCGCACAGGCGCCGGCCTACTTCCCGGCCAATCACGAAGGCATGCATTGCCTGCGCTTGCAGGGGCACGAAGCTGGGCCGTCCGAGGCGTTGTGGATGGGTGTATCCGTGATCCTCCCGGGCGGCCACACGTCCATGGATGCCTCCCCCGTGGAAAAGCACTACGTGGTGCTGGAAGGCGAGGTATGCATCCGGACGCCCGGGGAGAGCGTCACGCTGGGCCAGTTCGACTCGGTGCGGCTGGCGCCGGGAGAAGGGCGTCAGGTGTCCAACCCTGGCAATCGCCCGGCGATGCTGCTGCTGGCCATGCCTTATCCGAAAGCTGTCAATCCATAACCATAAGCAGTTGACCCTTGACGCCCTCGTCCGCCCCGGAATGCAAACGTTTGCGTGTTATGCGGCCCGAGGCGGGCATCAGAAGAACATAAAAAAAACCTGGAGACAAAAAGATGCCCCCGATACTGCACCTGCGCCGACGCCACGTCATGCCACTGGTCGTCATGGCGACCGGCCTTGTAGCCGACGCCAGCGCGGAAACCAACGTGACGATCTATGGCCGGCTCAACACAGCCATCGAGTATTCGAGCGCCAGTACCTCGACGAATGGCACGTCGCTTGGCAGCGTGGTGCGCCAGACCAACAACCGTTCGGTGTTCGGCTTCCGCGGTGAGGAAGATCTGGGCGGATCGCTGAAAGCGGTGTGGCAGATCGAAAGCAACCTGTCGATCGATACCGGGCAGGGACAGATCGCGGGACGCAATTCGCGCATCGGTCTGCAGGGCGACTATGGCCTGTTTTTCATGGGGCATTGGACCACGCCCTACACCGAGGCAACGATGGGTTACGACCCGTACTACCCGACCACCGCTGGCTACATGGCGCTGATCGGCAACGGATCGACCTCGAGCTCCGACAACGTGCAGGACACCAGTTCGTTCGACCGGCGTCAGAAGAACATCGTGCAGTACCGTTCGCCGTCACTGGCCGGCGTCAGTGTTTCGCTCGGCTGGGGGCTGCCAGAGGAAAAGCTCACCGTGCCGCGCAATCCGGCGCTGTACTCGATGGCTGCCGTCTACGAACGGGGCCCGCTGAACGCCACCGTCGCCTACGAAATCCATCAGCACTATCAGGCAGCGGGCCGCAACGACGATGCGCTGAAGTTCGGCATCGCATACCAGTTGTTCCAGGGGACGCGCATTGCGGCGATCTACGAGCACCTGCATTACCGCACCGATACGGGCGACCTGCAGCGCAACGCCTATTACGCGTCGCTGGTGCAGCAGGTGGGTACCGGCAGCGTGCGCGCTGGCGTTGCGTATGCGGCGAACGGTACAGGGTCGTCGACCAGCACGATTGGCTACTTCCGTAGCGGCGCCGAGACCGGGGCTATCCAGTTCACGGTTGGCTACGACTATCCGCTGTCGAAGCGCACGGCGCTGTTCGCGTACTACAGCCGCATCAACAACAAGAAGAACGCGATCTACGACTTCGCAATCAACCAGCTTGGCATCAAGGCCGGCGCCGACCCGCAAACGGTGGCGCTCGGCATGCGCCACTTCTTCTGACGTTCGAATACCCGCACCCGCACCCGCACCCGCACACGCATCGCGAGGAGACCTATCATGTTTCGACGTTTCAAGGCGCTTGGCGCCATGCTTTCCCTTGCAATCGCATCGACCATGGCGACGGCAGCGCCGCCGCACTATCCCAGCAAGCCGATCCGGCTGGTCGTGCCGTTCTCGGCCGGCAGCGCCACCGACATACTGGCGCGCATCATCAGCACCAAGATGGGTGAAGGCGGCACGTATCAGATCGTCGTCGACAACCGGCCCGGCGCGGGCGGCACGCTTGGCGCCACCACGGTGGCCCGGTCGGCGCCGGATGGGTACACCCTCATCCTGGTCTCGGTGGGCCACGCCATCAATGCGACGCTGTATCCGAAGCTCGGCTATGACACGGTCAAGGATTTCGCGCCGGTTTCGCTGGTGGCATCGGTGCCGAACGTGTTGGTGGTGAACGCGGCGAGTCCGTACAAGTCGGTGCGTGATCTGGTGACGGCGGCGAAGGCCAGGCCGGGCGCGATGAACTTCGACTCGGCGGGATCGGGCAGTTCCACGCACCTGAGCGGCGAGTTGTTCAAGATGCAGGCCGGGATCGACATCGTGCATATTCCGTACAAGGGCACTGGCGAGGCTCTGACCGATGTCATGGCCGGGCGCGGTGACATGATGTTCGCGCCGACGCTTTCCGCCATGCCGTTTGTCAAGCAAGGCAAGCTGCGCGCGCTGGCAGTGACCACGCCCGCGCGCACGAGCGTGCTGCCCGATATCCCGACGGTAGCGGAGGCCGGACTGCCGGGCTACGCCTTCGATTCCTGGTTCGGCGTGCTGGCGCCGGCGGGTACCCCGAAGGAAATCGTCGATGCGCTAAACGCGGAGATCGGCAAGGTGCTGGCTTCGCCAGACGTGCGCGAGCGGATGGCTGCACAGGGTGCCGAGCCCCGCCGCAGCACACCGCAGGCGTTCGCCAGCTATATCCAGGTGGAGATCGGCAAGCTCGCGCCAGTGGTGCGGCAGTCGGGGGTGACGGCGGGGCAGTAAGCGGCGCCGCCATCTGGCAGCAAGCGGGCACGGGCGTGCTGATCGCAGGCGCTAGAATAGCGCATCGCCAACCCGTAATCGCACCGCCCGCTGCCAACATGCCCGAGCGCAAACGCCTGACTCTCAAAGACCTGGCTGCCGAGATTGACGTCCACTACTCCACCGTCTCGCGCGTGATGAATCCGGCCACGCGGCATCTGGTGGCCGACGAGGTGGCCGCACGCATCCTGCAGTTGGCCGAGCAGCGCGGTTTCCGGCCGAACCGGATCGCGGCCGGCCTGCGCACGCAGCGCTCCGGACTGGTCGGTGTGGTGCTGCCCGATATTGCCAACCCGGTGTTCCCGCCGATCCTTGCTGGTATCGAATCGGTGCTGGCGCGTGACGGCTATGTGCCGATCGTCGTCAATGCCGGCGCCGATAAGTCGCGCCAGCGGTTCGTTATCGACCAGTTGATGGGACGGCAGGTGGAAGGGCTGGTGCTGGCCACGGCCGAGCGCGACGACCCGATCCTCGACTACTGCCTGAAGCTTTCCATCCCGGTGGTGATGGTCAACCGGGGCGAGCCGACGGGGTGCGCGTCGTGCGTGGTCAGCGATGGCCTGCTGGCGATGCGGCTGACTGTCGATCACCTGGTGAAGCTCGGTCATCGGCGCATCGGTCATATCGCCGGACCGGAGACCACTTCTACCGGCCAGCAGCGCCGCGAAGGTTTCCTGCAGGCGGTCAAACGCCATCGCCTGCGCCGCGACGATTACGCGGTGGTGGAGGCCGCCAGCTATTCGCGCGAGGCCGGCCGTGAGGCCTGCGCCGAACTGTTCCAGTCACTGCCGGGCCTGACGGCGATCGCGGCCGGCAACGACCTCGTCGCGATGGGCTGTTATGACTATTTGCGCGAGCACGGCATCCGCTGTCCCGATGACGTATCGGTTGTCGGACACAACGACATGCCGTTTGTGGATGCGCTGACCCCACCGCTGACGACGATCCGCATTGCCGTGCATGAGATGGGCGAGCAGGCCGCTACGCTGCTGCTCAGGAAGATCGGCAAGCCCGAGGCGCCAGTGGTATCCGTTTCGCTGACGCCCGAACTCGTCGTGCGTGGCTCGACGGCCGTGCCGCGCTAGGCGGCTACGGCCAGCATCGGCGCATCATCAGTCCGAATTGCCGCTAAATTGCACCGAATCCTGAATCACCAAGTCATCCTCGCCACGGCAAACGGGGAGGGGATGCTTGCGAAGCAACCCTCTTTTACCGCGGCGGCAATTATTGTCCACCCAAGATTCAAAGGCCGTAGGGCCAGGCATTTTCAGATGTCGGCGCGGGTACGCCTTTTGTGATTCGCTTTTATCGCTATGCTGCTGCCCCATCGGGCGGCGGCAATGGCCAGCGGCGGCCGCGCGAGCGCAGGGTGGGGCGCCGGCGCCGCCGCTGGAAGGCAAGCTGCGGAGAATTCAACGATCCGACCGTTCGACGACGATCTCGCTGACCTGGAGCACCGGCGCGATGTCGGTGTAGTTGGCGATGTCGCCAAGGATCTCGGCGCCGTGCTCCTGCATGGCGGCCTGGAAGCCTTCGACGGAATCACAGATAAACGCGCACATCGCTACGAAGGCGGGTGGCGCACCTGGCGCTCCGCCAGCCAGGCCCTTTTCGACGGTGTAGTAGTTGCAGGCAGTGCCTAGCCTCGCCTTTACCATCGGCATGTGCCGGTCGCGGTAGTAGGTGTGGTCGAAGCGCGCGCCTTCGGTGTACGGATACATCACGTTGACCTTGATCATGGGGTTCTCCTTGCTTTGCACTGACTGCGATTTGGGACGGTAGAACGCCGTTCATGCATGGCGAGTGGTTCAATGGTTGCTTGGCCGGAATCGTCTGGCGTGTTGGGGCGTCTACTGTCGCACTGTGACAGATTTAATGCGGTCTACGCTCGACCAGCGCGGATACTGTCTCCACGCGTTGCGGTACGCCCGTCACGATCGTAGCAACCGCGATGGCTAGCACGACGGCGGCCCCGGCGAATACACCAGTCGCGCCGTTTGCGTCAAACACGACGCCGCCTGCCGCCGCACCGGTTGCGATCGCGAGCTGCACGGCCGCGACGATCAGGCCGCCCGCACTCTCGGCTTCATCGGGAACGGTGCGCGTGACCCATGTCGACCATGCGACCGGCACGCCGCCGAACGCCATCCCCCAAAGCGCGACTAGCACCGCATCGATCATCGGCGCGCGGCCGAGCACTACGAGCCCGATGCCGAGCACGACCATCAGTGCGGGCATTGCGATCAGCATTGGCCGCAGCCGGTGTTCAAGCACGCGGCCGGCGAGCGACGTGCCGAGGAAGTTCGCGACCCCGTAGCCGAGCAGGATCGCTGACAGCCCGTTTACTCCAACGCCCGCGACCTGTTCGAGGAACGGCCGCAGGTACGTGAAGAACGCAAAATGTCCGGTGAACACGAGCGTCGTCGCGAATATTCCGAGACCGACGGTCGGCCGGCGCAGCACGTCGATCAACGTGCGCAGGCGCGTCGTTCCGCTCGGCGGCATCGACGGCAGCGTCGCGACCTGCGACAGAAACGCGACGCCGCCAAGCGCGGCGGCTAACAGGAACACGTTGCGCCAGCCGATCAGGTGGCCGAAGTAGCTGCCGAGCGGGGCAGCGGCGATCGTCGCGACGGCCACGCCGCTGAAGATGATCGACAGCGCGCGCGGTACCATCGCAGCAGGCACGAGTCGCATCGCAGTGGCCGTTGCCATCGTCCAGAAGCCTCCGAGCGCTATGCCGAGCACAACGCGGCCAATCAGAATCGTCGTGAGGTTGGTGGCAAACGCAACCGCGAGATTCGACGCGATCAATAGTATCGAAAACGCGAGCAGCACGCGCCGTCGGTCGATCGTACGCGTCGCGGCGGCGGTCAGCAGGCTCGCGACGAGCGCGACCGTTGCGGTGGCCGTCACCGTCTGCCCGGCGACACCTTCGGTCACGCCGAGGCTGTCGGCCATTGGTGTGAGCAGGCTTGCGGGCAGGAATTCGGCCGTTACGAGGCCGAACACGCCAAGCGCCATTGCGAAGACCGCGCCCCAGGCGGGTTCACTGGAGGCCGCTTGCGGAGCGGCCTTGGAAAATCCGGGATTCATGCGTCGTTCCATGTCAGGAAAATCGGGAAAAGTGCCAATGACGGCATATCGTAAGCAGCGATGGCAGGACGGTATATGACATACAATCCGCAATCATTGATTAATCGTCCGGATCCAATGTCCGCTTCCCTTCCGGCTCCCGTTCCCGACGTGCGCGACCTCGTCAGCGAGCTGCTGCTGGGGATGCGCCTGAGCGGCGTCCAGTATCGCCGCATCCAGGTCCCGCGACCGTTCGGGTTGAGCTTCGGCCACGTCCCGGGACGCGCGCAGTTCCATTTCGTCGGGCGCGGGCCCGTGCTGCTGCGCGACGCGGCTGGCGCAACGATGAGGCTTGAAACTGGTGACGCGATCCTGTTACCGCACGGCAGCATGCACGCACTTGTGTCCGATCCAGACGCCCCGTGCCGTCCCATCGGTGCCTTCGAGAGCGCGAAGATCTGCGACTCGGTCGCGTCGGTCGGTACTCCACCGCCGTGCGCGAAATCCGATCCGACGCTCGGCGACGCGCTGATCTTCAGCGCGTGCATGGAGTTTGATCTTGGCGGCATGCAGCCGCTCGTCGGCACGATGCCGGAGTTCATGCACGTCGGCACACTGCTCGCGCGCTACCCCGAAATCCGCCCGATGCTCGATGCGATGGAGCGCGAAGCCTGCTCGGAACGCGCAGGCTTCGCGGGCATCCTCGCGCGGCTCGCGGACGTAGTCGCCTCGTTCATCGTGCGCGGCTGGGTCGAATGTGGCTGCGGCGACGCGACGGGCTGGGTGCAAGCGCTGCTCGATCCGAAGCTCGGCCGCGCGATCGTCGCGCTACATCGCGATCCGGGCCGAAACTGGAGCGTCGCGGAATTGGCCGCCGAAGCAGGTGTGTCGCGCTCGGTGTTCGCCGAGCGATTTCTCGCGGCGACTGGGATGACGCCCGTGCGCTACCTGACCGAGCTGAGGATGCGGCTCGCCGCGCAATGGATCGCACGCGACCGCGAGGCCATTGAATCCGTTGCGTACCGGCTTGGCTACGGGTCGCTCGCCGCGTTCAGCCGCGCATTCAAGCGGGTGGTCGGGCGGCCACCGGGCGCGGTACGTGCGGAGATTGACGCAGCCTACGCCACGCGTGCCGTGCCGTAGGCTGGTCGGAGAGCTGTGTTGCAACGACCGGTTGAATCCGCAATCCTTAGCGGCCTTCGCTGGCTCCCGGGCCGTTGAACGAGTGCGCCTTGGCGATGATGTAGTCGATGACGATGGGCGTCACGATATCGGCTAACGGGATGCCAAGCGCGGGCGGGAAGAGCCTTGCAGTGTGGACAACCGGCCGACAGCGAACTGGGGTCGCATGAGATTGGCCGGCTTTTCTTGCAAAGGCGGACTAGGCTAACGACTGCAAGATATCAGCGAGGCCCGCAACCTGAGCTTCAGGTTCGTTCGATCATGCGCAATACAGACGCGGCAAGGGTCCCGTCGGCATCGCCCAGCAGATCGACCGCATCGAAATGATGTCCACCCTCCTGCGGCACGATTTGCACGTCGAATCCGCATTCGGTCAGCAGCGCCTGATACTCTCGCTGGAGCCGGTGGTACTCCGGCGACTCATCTCCACCAACGGTCAGGATCATGGGCACTTTCACCATCGGCAGATGGCGCATCGGGCTGTAGTTTGCGACATCCGCTTCGGTCAACTGCACCACCTTGTTGAGATAGCACAGGCGGATGGGCTCCAGGTCATACAGGCCGCTGATCGCGCAGCCTCCCTTTACGATATCGGCGGGCACGCCGAGCGTCTCCCAATCCGTCCCTGCCAGCGTAGCGGTTAGATGCCCGCCGGCGGAGTGTCCCGAGACAAAGATCCGGCTCGCGTCGAACTCGAGTTCCTCAGCATTGCGATGGAGCCATGCCACGGCATCGCGATTGTCCCGAACGATGCCGGCCATGCCAACATCGGGGGCGAGGCGGTAATTCACCACGGCGACATTGATGTCGCGCTTCAGGTAGGGCGCAGCAATGTAGCTGAAGTCCGACTTGTCGAGCGATTGCCAATAGCCACCATGGATAAAGACAAGCAACGGACGGTTCTTCGTTCTGGCGGGAAAGAAATCCAGCGCCTGTTTGACGTTCGGTCCGTATGCAAGATTCTCCCTTACCGGATTGGCGCGCCGAAACGCCGCGCTGGTTCTTTCCCATGCCAGGAAGATGTTCTGGAAGCCAGGGATGCCCGCCCTGACGTTGTACTGATGGTCCAGTTCTTCCTGATTGAAGTTTCGATACACTGACATTACATTTGGCTCCAGACTGTTGGATCGATGTCTCGATTCCACTAGATTGTTGCGACGCGAATTGACGTCCGGCCCAAGATACTTGTCGGTGCCTGATGCGTCGCGCCCGTGGATGACAACGACTATCGCAAGGACGCCATGTTTGGAAAGAGCGAAAACCGGGATGACTACCAGGCGATAGACCGGCCGGTAGGCGGCATGGCGAGGAAGCTGAAGGATGGCTTCCATATCGGCGCGCATTCACATCCACGTGCTCAACTCATCTACGCCTATGTAGGCGCAATCCTGGTCACAACCGATTTCGGATCGTGGGTCGTGCCGCCGCAGCGCGCGGTATGGGTCCCGTGCAATGTCGAACATGCCATGCAAGCTTGCGGTGACGTCGAGATGCGAACGGTCTATGTCCGATCCGATGCCGTTCCCGAGGAATTGCATGACTGCTGTGTCGTGGCCGTCCCGCCTCTGTTGCGGGAGCTGATATCGGCGGTGGTTCGCATGCCTTTGACCTACGACGAAGGTAGTCGTGACAACCTGGTGGTCGAATTGCTGCTGCAGGACTTGCGACCGCTTTCCGTTGTTCCGCTGCATTTGCCGATGCCGAGGGATACGCGGCTAAGCAAGATCTGCGCGAAGATCCTCGACGATCCCTCTGACGAGACTTCGGTGGAAGCATGGAGTCGATCGGTGGGCGCCAGCGAGCGGACCATCATCCGGCTCTTCCCGGAGGAAACAGGCATGACTTACAGCCGCTGGAAGCAGCAGGCGAGACTGATGGCAGCTGTACGGCTGCTCGCCGAGGGCTGTCATGTCACGGACATTGCCTTGCAGCTTGGATATGAGAGCCCGAGTGCATTCAGTGCCATGTTCAGGCGAGCGCTGGGCATGACGCCTACTGAATATTTCAGGGATATGGCTGGGGATTAGGCATCGCGGACAGTTTGGCGTCTGCTCGACATCAACTGGCGTCACCGCGCGAATCGCATACCGCGCCGTGCGGCACAGTCAGGGTGTCGGCGGATTGCTAGCACCGTGCAGGCTCCGTCGACCTTTTATCAAGTCGAGGAGTCAGTATGTCAGTGATGGATCGTATCCGGGCCGCCGGTATTGTCTTGCCTGCGGCGGAAATCCCCAAGGCACTTTATGTCCCATACACGCTTCACCATGGTTTGCTGACTGTATCGGGGCAATTGCCGCTGCAGAATGGCAAGCCGATACTTGTCGGCACGGTTCCCGACGCAGTCACCGTGGAAGCAGCTCAGGATGCCGCACGACTGTGTCTGGCCAACATGCTTGGTTGGGTTGGCGCGGCCGTGGAGGGGGACTTCGAGCGTATTCGTGGCGTGGTCCGGGTTGGTGGCTACGTCGCGGTGAAGCCGGGTTTCAATGATGCGCCGCAGGTGATCAACGCGGCGTCCGAGCTTCTCAATCGGATCTTCGAGGAGCGGGGACGTCATGCACGCGTGGCGATGGGGGTGGCGAGCCTTCCCTTCGGTGCCCCGGTGGAAATCGAGGCGACGTTTGCCCTGGATGCGTAGTCGATGAATACCGCGACAAGAGCAGCATGCGCGGACGTGCTGGTGGGGCTGCAGTACGGCGATGAGGGAAAGGCCCGGGTGGTCGACCATCTCGCCGGCGAGTATGACGTGATCGCGCGCTTCAACGGCGGCGCGAACGCAGGGCATACCATCGTCACGCCTGACGGCACATTGCGGCTACGCCAGGTTCCTTCCGGCGTGCTGCATCCAGGGGTCGCCCTCTACATCGGTTCCGGCTGCGTGATCGGCTTGCAGCAACTGGCGTCGGAAATCGAAATGCTGGCCGGGCAGGGGATCAACCTGGCCGGGCGACTGACCATCAGTGACCGATGCCCGATCGTTCAGCCCGTCCATTTCCTGTCAGATCGCCAGGATGGCGGGCAAATCGGCACAACCGGTAACGGCATCGGGCCGTGTTACGCGGACCTGGCAGCCCGCATGCGAGGCGGCGAGCGAGCCGCGTGTCAGATTCGCGACCTGCTGCTGGATGAGGGCAGCGCATTCGAGCGGATGGCACGGTTGGCTGCGCAGGACAGCGATGAGGAACTGTCAATCTTCATGGATGGGATGCGCCAGGCGTGGCGGGTCGTCAAACCATTTGTGACAGACAATCCGGCCGCACTGCTGGAGCGGGTCGAACGCGGTGCGCGGGTACTCTTCGAGGGCGCACAGTCGGTCATGCTGGATGTTGTGCAGGGTGCTCAACCTTGGGTGACGTCCAGCCATACTCTGCCTTCCTACGCCTTCGTGGGGGGCGACCTCCCTTGTCAGTATCACCGCAAGACAATCGGCGTGGCCAAGGCCATCGTCTCCCGCGTGGGCAGCGGGCCGTTGCCAACGGAGCTCGGTGCGGAGCGGTCCGAGGCCTATTGCGCCCGGGCCGGAAGAGAGGGGTGGGGAAGAGCCGACGAAGCCGTCCGTTTTGATCCACAGGCGTTGCTCGCGGAAGGGGATGCGTTCTCCATCGGTGTGGCGATCCGGATGCTGTCGAACGAATATGGCACGGGGACCGGGCGACCGCGTCGGATTGGGATGCTGGATGTCGCGCAACTCCAGCTTGCCGTGCGGCAGTTTGGCGTCGACGAGGTCTACCTAAACAAGTGCGACAGCCTGGCCGCCTTTGCGCAGACTCCCAACCGATGCATTCCGGTGGTCGTCAGCTCGAGGGGCGGGGGTGAGTCGCAGGTGGCGTTGTTTCCAGCTTTCGATGCGGACGCCATCCCGCGCGACCACGCTTCTCCGCTTCCCCCACAACTTGAAACCCTGCTCGAGTGGCTGGCCGATGCCCTTCGCCGGCCGCTACGCGGCATTGGTTTAGGTCCGGAACGTAAGCAGATGCGGTTGTTCAGGACTCAACATTGAACCCACCCGATCATGACCATCGAGAAACCTTCCTACTTGCACAACGAAATGCGCCGGACCGATCTGGCCTGGGCAGACTGGCCCGCGATCGAGGAATTCCTCAGGAATGAACTGATCTGCAGGGTGGCGGTGCACGACACGCCGTTCCCCTACATCACCGCGCAGAGCTTTACCTTTACCGGCGACGCGTTCCTGATCCACAGCTCGAGATTTGGCAAGCTCGCGTCGGCGATCCGGGCGAATCCCCTGATCACTATCGAAGTGGATCGACCGGTGGCCTTGTTGAAGGCGCCCAAGGGACAGAACACGAGCCTTGAGTACTATAGCGTGATCGCGCGATGTGAAGTGAAACTCCGGGAGAGCACGGACGAAATACGGGCACATCAGAACCAGGCGTTGGATAAGTTCCGACCTGAGAAGGACTATTCGCCGATCGAGGACGGTGCGGCGAATCAGATCATTGCCTATCGATGCGAGATTCGCGAACTGAGTGCAAAGAAACGCATCCTCGCGGATGGCCAGTACTCGCCGCCGGGGCAACCAAAGGCTCCATACTTACGCTATCCATTCCAGTCCGGTGCCACGCTGTCCGGCTTGCCGCCGGAGGCATTTGATCCGCACAAGTTCGCGACAAGGTAACGGCTGCGCGCTGACGGCTGACGAAAAGAGGGGTGCTCAGGCACCCCTCTTTTTTTTGATACCACGTGAGTGGCTTGGCACCTTCGAGACAGACCTTGGCGTTTCCGCACGGGCCTCGACTACGTCTCCACGCGACAGTAGAAAGCGATGACGCATCGATGCGTCATCCCATTGTGATCAGCGCCTTCAGGCGCTGGCATCAAAACTACTGGAGACAACATGAAACACACACCGCTCGAGCTGATGCGCGTGCGCACAGGCGACCGGCTGGAACGACTGCCCGTGTGCGGGTACCACCGATTCCTGTTTGCCGTGATTGCCATGGCCTTCTTCTTCGACAATCTCGACCTGGCCATGATGACCTATCTCCTGGGGTCGATCCGTACAGAGTTCGGATTGACCTCCGCGCAGGCGGGGATGCTCGGCAGTGCCAGTTTCGTCGGGATGGCCATCGGCGCGATCTGCTCTGGGGTACTGGCGGACCGGTTTGGCCGTAAGCCGGTTTTCCAGTTCAGCATGATCATCTGGGGAGTTGGCAGCTACCTCTGTTCCACGGCGAGCAGTCCAATGGAACTCGGCGCCTATCGGATACTGCTTGGTCTTGGCATGGGTATGGAGCTGCCGTTGGCCCAGACGCTGTTGTCGGAGTTTATTCCGGCACGCCAGCGTGGCAAGTATCTGGCATTGATGGACGGAAACTGGCCGATTGCTTTCATCTGCGCCGGCTTGATGTCGTACTACGTGTTGAGTGCCTATAGCTGGCGCACGATGTTCCTGCTCGGTGCCGTCCCGGCCGTCTTCCTGCTTGTCATCCGCCGCTACGTGCCGGAATCCCCCCGCTGGCTGGAATCGCAGGGCCGGCATGCGGAAGCGGCCGACATTGTCGAGCGCATCGAGCATTCGGTGATGCGGCGGTTGAAGCTGGATGCGTTGCCCGAAGTCACCCCCGTGATCACCATGGCGGAGTCGACCGCATCGGGTCCGCGTGTGCTTTGGTCTCGCGAGTACCGCAGCCGGACGCTGACTGTGTGGGGTTTGTGGTTCTTTGCCTTGCTGGGGTTCTATGGGCTGAATACCTGGATTGGGGCGTTGCTGCAGCAGTCCGGGGTGGAGGTGACCAAATCCGTCCTGTACACGGTCTATATTTCCATCGGTGGTATTCCGGGGTTCCTGTGGGCCGCATGGGCAGTGGAGCGGTGGGGACGCAAGCCGGCATGCGTGGCGACGCTGGTGGGCGGTGCATGCATGGTGTTCATCTACGGCAGCCTGGCGGGCTCCAATCCAGACGCCACGGTGCTGATACTTTCAGGCGGCATGATGCAGTTCTTCATGTTCGGTATGTGGGCGGTGCTCTACACCTATACGCCTGAACTCTATCCCACGCGTGCACGCGCCTCTGGATGCGGGATGGCATCGACGGTCGGGCGGGTGGGTTCGTTGTTGGGCCCGGCGCTGGTGGGTCTGATATTGCCGGTTGCTGGGCAAGCTGGCGTGTTCTGCCTGGGTGCGCTGTGCTTCCTTGCGGCCGCAGGGATCGTGAGCAGGTTCGGCGTCGAGACCCGAGGCAGGGCGTTGGAGACCATTGCCGACTGATACGATCGCGGCAACTCACGGCGCGACGGCCGGTCGAATCCGCAGTCGGATATGGTGATGTAAGGAAAAGGCGCCCGGTCGGCGCCTTCCGACCCTTCTGAGACGTTCAAAGCGAGCGGGAAGAGTGGCTGATACGCGCCGATGCCAACGGTCGCCACCTCGGCGAGGTGTTCTATTTTCGGAATCGTTTGATCCTCGCAGCGAGTTCATTGGCAGCGCTAACGCTCCCACTTATGGCTTGCCCGCCGATCGTTATCCAGCCGAGCACAATGCCGATGAAACCGACTAGAACTCCGAGTATCGTGATACCAAAGCCAAGCAGAGACAGCCACCGCGTCTCGATCCCGAAGCCGATAAACCCTGTTATCGCGCCCATTGCTGCTATGCAAAATCCAGCAAAGCCGATGTTTAAATAGAGAAATCGCCTAGCCATGCTATTACCCCTTCTCGTGTGAAACCGTAGGACGCCATCACCCCAAACTAGCTGCCCTCATAATCGCGGACGCTTTTTGGGTGCGCTACGGGAAAGCGAAGAAAAGCTAGAGCAGACATGTGACCCATGGTAATGGGGGGCTGGCAGTGCGCAACGGCCGCTCCTGGCCGAACCGTGCCCTAAGCCGACGAGCGCCTGGCCTACCAAACCGCGATCCCTACCAATTCGCCAAGCAGACGAGGCTCTAGTTGCCCGTATCACCTGGATGGAGCCAGTGCGTTCACCAAGGCGTTGCGGGTGCGCAGCAGCCCCGCGAGTTGCTCGGCATCTCGCCGTGCCCCATCTCTTTGCGCTTCGAACTGAACGACGAGCGCTCCGCCCCCCTTTGGTGAATTCTCGGGGCGAGGCACACGTATCGGCGATGGGCTCTGCAGAAACATTGCTTACGGTTTGTCACAACCTCATCGTCAACGCCAAATCAACGCGGGTCGTTTTTACGGGCAAGCACGGCAACTTGCTGTGCCTCTAACCTCAAAGAAGGATTCATCATGAAGAAGCTGTTCGCCGCTGTCGCCTCTCTCGCCATCACCGGCGCCGCTTTCGCCCAAGGCGTTGCCCCGGCTCCCGCTGTTGCCCCGGCACCGGCCACCCCGGTTGCGCAAGCCGCGCCGGCTCCCGCTGTGAAAGCACCCGCCAAGGCCGCTACACATAAGCACGCCACCGCGCACGCCACCACGCACGCCAAGGCCACCAAGGTGAGCACGGCGAAGGCTGCTGCTCCGGCAGAAGCGAAGGCCACCCCCGTAGCGGCTGAGAAGGTCGCGCCGGCCCCCACCGCCACGAAGCAGTAAGGCGGCGTTCGCAAGGCGGGCGGAAGGGTGCTCGTTCGAGCCAGACCTTCCGCAAGCCTTCAGCGGCTTCTTAAGGGAACAGCCGACCGATTGGTCGGCTGTTTTGTTTTTGGCTGTCGCGATCGGTGTGTTCTGGTCTGAACGTGATCGTGACGCCGGCTTTTGGGCGTGGCCGGTTGGGCTCTTCCCCGGCGACCGCCATCAAATCGCTCGCATGCCAGATCAATTCATCCCAGTTCAGTGCACCGTGTAATTGGGCTGCAAGATCGACGCCACGCGCGAAGTGGGATGCGTAACTCTCTGGCCAAGTTCTGGTCATGCAGATGACCGCAGCGACCGACTCTGCCCGACCCGGAACTGCCGTTCGGTGACGTCATAACAAGACGTCTCCTGCCGACGTACAGAGGGTCGTTCGCGTGCCGGTTTGGCTGGCGGATGATCGGCCGTCGGGGTTGCCCTGCTGCGCCCAGCATGAACCTGAAAGACGTCATTTAGCAAACTAAGTCCTGCAGAGTATCTTCGGCTCGGAAGGAAGCTGCGGCCAGCGTCGACCGGGTTACGCGGTAAAAGGATTCCCTGAGCGGTAGCGGTGATCCGGACGGCCGTAAGATCAGCCTCTCACAGAGCGCGACGTCGGCATCCTCTCCCCAGTCGCGGACCGTTGAGAAGCCCCTCACGATCACACATGTCGAGGGGATTTTTCAGCCTGGCAGCGAATCACTCATCAATCTGCGGTGCGTTTATGTTTGCGCAGTGTCGAAGGGGCGGCGCCATACCACTGACGGCAGGCCCGCGACAATGCAGATTGGGCGGGAAGGCCAAGAAGCAGGGTGATCTGCCCGAGAGGCAGATTGGTTTCAGACAAATAGCGCATCGCCAATTCCTTGCGCACATCGTTTCTTATGGCCTCGAAACTGGTTGCCTCCGCGGCAAGGCGGCGTTGCATCGTGCGCGGGTGCATGGCCAGCAGATCGGCCACGCTGGCCTTGCTGTGGCTCGACGTGCCCAGCGTGTCGCGCAGCACCTGCCGGACACGATCCGAAACACTGCCGTGCTCGCTGCGGAAGTTGCGGAAGATATAGTCCTCCGCGATCCGCCGCAACGTCGCGTCGACGCCCAGCAGGTCGGCCGCAAGCGTGCTGCGGCTGAGATGCAGACTGGCCCTTGGCTGCTCCACCAATACCCTGGCGCCAAAGAAGCGCTCGTAGGTGCTAAGCGACGCAATCGGCGTGTGAGGAATGGACACCGCGCGAAGCGCGTATCGGTCGCCGGCGAGTAGCCGGGTGAAGTTGTGCATATCCGCCAGGCACAGGTCAATGGCTTGCCGCTGGGCCGGCTGCCGCGAGAGCCGTATCTCGATGGAGACCTCGGCCGCATCCTTCGCAATCTCGCTGTGCTCGTGGACTGTGTAGACGAGACCCGGACTATGCACAAACATATGGTGCGCCGCGAAATCCATACCAGCGCGGATTGTCGTTGCATTCTGCAACGCAATGCTCAAGGGCCCCAGCACGTCAATGCTCTGGTGCTTGGACAAGCGCAGGCCGAAGTCAGCGGTCCGGGTCTGTTCCGCGCTGGCCTCCAGAAGATGCACGACAGCGCGCAGGGAAATCATGGCGTCGTCGCTGTCGAGCGTCCCTTCGTCGACGTGATAGCGCCGCAGCAGCGGCGCGGGGTCGCAACCCATGGCGCGCATCAGTGCCGGGTATCCACGCAGTCCGCTTGTTCGCACGAGGGCATCCATGGCTCGTAACGTAAATTAATTGTCTCGTGACGTCAAGAGTCGCTTGGCTCCACGCGCTACAGTTTCCGGACGACAAGGCAAGCCATAAGGAGACGCTGCGTGAACGCCAATTACGACGTATTGATTATCGGTGCCGGACTATCCGGCATCGGCATGGCATGCCACCTGGCTGAGGCATGTCCGGACAAGCGCGTCGGCATCCTGGAGCGGCGCAGTGCCATCGGTGGGACCTGGGACCTGTTCCGGTATCCCGGCATCCGGTCAGATTCGGACATGTTCAGCTTCGGCTACAAGTTTCGCCCCTGGCACGAGTTGAAAGTCCTTGCCGACGGCCCTTCGATCCGTCGCTATATTGGCGATACCGCGCGCGAATACGGTGTCGACGAATGCATTCAGTTCGGGCAGAAAGTCCTGCGGGCATCGTGGTCGAGCGAGGACCGGTACTGGACCGTCACCACGCAGCAGGAAGGCAGCCACGATACCTGTACCCTCACTTGCAAGTTCCTGATCCCCTGCACGGGCTACTACAACTATGACCACGGGCACCGGCCTGACTTTGCCGGCCTTGAGCGGTTCCGGGGCATCTGCGTTCATCCGCAACACTGGCCTGAAGACCTGGACTATCGGGGCAAGCGCGTCATCGTGATCGGCAGTGGCGCAACGGCGGTGACGCTGGTGCCGGCCATGGCCGGTCAGGCGTCGCACGTCACGATGCTGCAGCGCTCGCCCAGCTACGTCTTCTCGGTGCCGGCATATGACAAGATCTCTGCCGTCCTGCAATCGATACTGCCCGCACGCTGGGTGTATGGCCTGGCACGGTGGCGCAATATCCGCTTGCAGCGCCTCATCTACAGGACCGCAAAGCGGTGGCCGCGGCGCGTCCGTTCCTGGCTGCTGTCGCATGTTGAACAACAGCTCGGTCATGGCGCCGAAATGCAGCACTTTTCGCCCAGCTATAACCCGTGGGACCAGCGGTTGTGCGCAGTGCCTGACGGCGATCTCTTCAAGGTTATCTGCGAAGGCAAGGCCTCTGTGGTGACGGACCACATCGAGACCTTTACCGAAACCGGCATCCGTCTGAAGTCGGGCAAGAGCCTTGAGGCTGACATCATCATCACGGCCACCGGGCTTCAGCTCCAGTCCCTTGGTGGCATGGAGGTACAGGTGGACGGGCAGCCGCGGCACCCCAGCAGCCTCATGACCTACAAGAGCGTGCTGATGCAGGACGTGCCCAACCTGGCCAACCTGTTTGGCTATACCAACGCATCGTGGACATTGAAGGTCGACCTGGCTGCCAACTACATCTGCCGCCTGCTCAACCACATGGACCGCCACGGCTACGACGTCGTAACGCCATTCGCCCCAGCCGGGGAAATGCTGGAAGAAACGGTCATGGATTCCCTGCAGTCCGGTTACGTGCAACGCGGCCGGAGCACCTTGCCTCGCCAGGGCCGGACGCCTCCCTGGCGCGTTCTCCACAACTTCGCGGCCGATCGCGAGATGTTGACGAGGCATCCGATCGACGATCCAGCGCTGAGGTTCGTCCGTGCCGCAACGACTACGACGGTGGCGCGCGGCCGGCCAGCCGGCGACCTTGTGGCAACCGGCATGGACGAAACAGCCGTGTGAGGTTCAGCCGCTTTCCGCATTGGAGCCTTGCATGGTCAGCATTGATTCTTTCTTCCAAAGCCACGGTGAGCGCTGCGCGGCCACGCTGATACTGCCGAGCCAGGGGACGCGCCCGCCCGTCGTCATCATGGCGCATGGATTCGGCGCCATTCGCGCCGCCGGTCTGCCAGCCTTTGCCGAGCGGTTCGTGGCCGAAGGCTACGCCGCATATCTCTTCGATTACCGGAACTTCGGCGACAGCGAAGGGGAGCCGCGGCACTGGGTCAGCCCGCGCCGCCACCTGCAGGACTGGGCCGCCGCCATCGCACATGTGCGCTCACTCCCAGAGGTTGACGCCGATCGCATGGTGTTGTGGGGGACGTCGTTCTCGGGCGGACACGTCATCCAGACTGCTGCTGCAGATCATCGGGTCCGAGCCGTCATAGCCCAAGTCCCGCATGTCAGCGGGCTGGCCAGCATGAAGCAGGTACCCGTCCATCTCTTGCTGCGCATGATGCTTGCGGCCACGCGCGACCTTGGTGGCAGCGTCATTCGTCGCGAGCACTACAGCCCGATCATCGGCCGTCACGGCGATATGGCCGCGTTGACCGGCGACGACGCCTGGCATGGCTATGCAAGGCTGCTGCCTGCGGGAACGGCGTGGGAGAACAAGGTACTGTCCCGCATCTTTCTGGAGGTGCCACTCTACAGCCCGATTCGGCACGCGCACAAGGTCGCCGCGCCTACGTTGATCGTGGCCGGAACCCGTGACACGATCACGCCGGCCAGTGCCGCGCGACGGGCGTCCAGGCGCATACCGTACTGCGAGTTCCATCTCGTGGAAGGCAACCACTTTGAGCTGCATTTGCACGATGAACCGGCGTTCGCAAGTAGCATCGCGGCACAGTTGGCCTTTCTGAACCGGCACATTGGTGTCGTCCCCCTTGCCCCCGCAAGAGGCGGCCGAGATCATCGTGCGGGCAGTGGAATCCGACCGTGAACGCGTGCTGTTGGGCGTCGCAATTCTCCATGTGTGCTGCACGTGGCGCATGTAACCGTCTGCTGTAATGTCTGGGAGCCGTGATGTCGATGAAGGATCTGTTGGTGGCCGCTTTGCTGTCGGTCTTTGCGTTGTCGGGATGCCAGTCCGTGAAGATTGGTCCTGCGACGGAACAGGCAAATGACGAGGGAGCCGCGAGCGCAGTCAACGAAGCGGAAGTTCGCGCCATCGCGTGCGAAGCCTACATCTACGGCTACCCGGTCGTCGAAGCGTACAAGACGCTCCACGCCCAGGCGGTCGACCAGGGCGGTCCGAACTTCAAAGCGCCGTTTAACCAGATAGGCAACACGGCCAACGTCTTCACGCCGAACGACACGGCGATCATTACGCCCAATTCGGACACGCCATATTCATTTGTCTGGATGGACCTGCGCGCGGAGCCGCTGGTGTTGACGTTGCCGCCCATCGAGAATAAGCGCTACTACTCCGTCCAGCTGATCGATCTCTATACGCACAACTTCGCCTATCTTGGCACTCGCACCAGCGGCAACCAGGGCGGAAATTACATGATCGTGGGCCCCGACTGGAGCGGCGAGAAGCCAGCCAACGTGAAGGCCGTGATTCGCAGCGAATCCAGTATTGCCTATGCTATTTATCGTACGCAGCTCTTCAATGCCAAGGATCTGCGCCGGGTGCGTGCCATCCAGAACGGCTACAAGGTGCGGACGCTGAGCGCGTTTCTCGGCAGGCCGGCACCAGCGCCAGCCTCTCCCGTCGATTGGCCGAAGCCCGTCGCGGATGCCACGGATTCGCTGGCTTTCTTCCGCTACCTGAACTTCATGCTGCAGTTCGCCCCGACGGTGCCGAGCGAGCAGGACGTGATGGCGCGCTTCGCAAAAATCGGTGTGGGCCGCGGCCTGTCGTTCGACAAAAGCTCGCTATCGCCAGAGATACAGAAGGCCATGGCGGCCGGCATGGCTGATGGCAAGTCGCAGTTCGTGGAATTCAAGAAGACGCAACTGGACACCAGGAAGCTCACCAGCGGCGACTTGTTTGGTACACGCGAGCACCTGAAGAACAACTATATGTACCGCTATGCAGCGGCAGTACTGGGGATATTCGGTAACTCGGCGGAAGAGGCGATTTATCCCGGCTACTTCCTGGATGTCGCAGGCAAGCCGCTGGATGCTGCCGCCACGCGCTATACCCTGCATTTCGACAAGGACAAACTGCCGCCGGCCAACGCGTTCTGGTCTCTGACGATGTATGACGGCCAGAGCAAGCTGCTGGTGGCTAACCCTCTGAACCGGTATTTGATCAACGCTTCGATGCTCGGCCAACTCAAGCGCGATCGCGACGGTGGGCTCACCCTGTATGTCCAGAAGGACAGTCCAGGCAAGGATAAGGCGAGCAACTGGCTGCCGGCGCCTGAAGGGTCTTTCTATGCCATCTTGCGCGTGTACTTGCCGAAACAGGAGATGCTGTCCGGCCAATGGCGCCAGCCGCCTATGGTGGCGGCCGAGTAAAAATCAAGCACAGGCGCCGAGGCGCCTGTGTGACTATGAAAACCCGATACGACGGAGGGGAACTGTGAAGAAAACAATGATTTCCAACGCCTTGATGGGCTTCGCGCTCGTTGGCGTGGATACGACCTATGGCCAGATTGCCGCTGCTCAGGCGACCGGCGCACCCGTGCCGGTCACGGTAGACAACTTCGTGCGGGCGGAGTCCGACATGTATATCGTCGGCGTGGCAAAGCAGGGGGGCGTCGGTAAGCTGCAACACCGGCGCGAGCCCGCGTCGATTGATGACCAGGCCGTCATCCGCCTGAACCGTGACACGCTGTATTCCTCGGGCGTGTTCGACCTCGATGCTGGCCCGGTGACAATTACCATGCCGGACCCGGGCAAGCGCTTCATGTCGCTGCAGGTCATCAGCGAGGACCACTATGTACCCAATGTGTTCTACGGTGCCGGCACGCATACGTTGACGCGCGAGAACGTCGGCACGCGCTATGTGGCCGCAGCCATCCGCACGTTGGTGAATCCGAACGATTCGAATGACCTGAAGCAAGTCCATGCGCTGCAGGACGACATCAAGGTCAGCCAAAAATCGACGGGAAAGCTGGAGGTGCCCAACTGGGACCAGGCGAGCCAGAAGAAGGTGCGTGACGCGCTGCTGGCGTTGTCGGCCACGACACCGGACTTCAAGAGGTCATTCGGCAAGAAGGGCGAGGTCGATCCGGTGCGCCACCTGATGGGCACGGCGGCTGGCTGGGGTGGCAACCCCGACAAGGACGCCATCTACCTGAACATCACACCGGAAAAGAACGACGGAAAGACCGTGTACCGGGTGAACGTGAAGGATGTGCCCGTGGATGGATTCTGGTCGATCAGCGTTTACAACGCCGAAGGTTACTTCCAGAGAAACGCGGCCAATGCCTACACCGTCAACAACATCACAGCGCAGAAGAACAGTGACGGGTCGATTCCGATCCAGTTCGGCGGGTGTAACGGACAGTTGCCCAACTGCCTGCCCATCGTCCCCGGGTGGAACTACACCGTACGCCTGTATCGGCCGCACGCCGAGATTGTCCGTGGCGCATGGAGTTTTCCGCAGGCTCAGGCTGTGAACTAAGCAGAGCACGCCAGGAAAAGGCGGAAGGTACTTGGACGAAGGCGGCATTCTGGATCTGAGAACGCCTTTGTCCTCTCCTGGATGGCGTGGGCCAAGGGTGAGGCGCGTCTTGGCGTTCCCTCGCAATGTCGCATCCGCACCCACTGTAATTCGTAACAGCACTCTTAACACGGAGACACACCATGAAGCGTGCAGGTGCCCCCGTCCTGGCCGCCATCGCCGCTGGCAGTCTGATGGCGCCGCTGGCTGGACATGCCACGGAGGGCGCTTTGGGCCGACCGGTGGCGGGCACCAGCGTGTCGTCCAACGTTGCCGTCATCCCGGACCAGCCGGTATGGATAGCCAATCTCCAGCAACTCTACATGGACGGATCGATCAGCGGCGGTCGCCAGGTGCCGATTGGTGGCCGTACCACGCTGGGCGTTGACGCGAAGATCGCGTTCACGCTGGCCACACTGATGAAGGTGTGGGATACGGGCCCCGGCGCCTGGAATTTTGCCTCGAGCTTCACGCTACCCTATGTCTGGACTTCGGTGCACGCCAATGCGGGCGTGACCGCCGGCGCTGCCAGTTTCTCGCGTGACACCTCGGATCGGGCGTCGAATCTTTATGACATCTATTTCAGCCCGATCATCGCCGGCTTTCACTTCTCGAAGAACAGCCACATGGCCTTGAGCTTTAATGTCTGGGCCCCCACTGGGCAATACGACAAGAACGCGCTGGCCAATCCGAGCCTGAACAACTGGACTTTCGTGCCGCAGGCCGCATTCACGCACGTGATGCCGCAATACGGGCTCGAATTTAACGGCGTGGCTGCGTTCCAGTTCTATACGCGCAACAGCGCCACTAACTATCAGAATGCACCGTTGTTCACGCTCGATGTCATGGGGCTGAAGAAGTTCGGCGCCTGGGGTATAGGGATCGTCATGGGCACGGTTCAGCAACTGGGTAACGACACCGGGCCCACGGCCGACCGCCTCAATGGCTTCCGCGGCCACGACTTCACGATCGGGCCGATCGTCACGTACGACACCAAGCTTGGCGGCAAGGCGCCGCTTTCATTCAGCGTGCGCTGGGTGCCTACGGTCACCAGCAAGAACCGGCTGGATAGCACTGCCACTGTCTTGGCAACAGCAACGCTTGTATTCTGACAGCTCGCATCCTGCGACTTGCATCGGTAGCCCTCGAATGCCAGATGGCCGGGCGCGGAGGCCGACGTTCGAGAGGCTATTTGGAGCCGTTGACGAACGTCGGCAAATGGCCGGTCTCGGCCCTCCGCCTATCCAGGCAAGGGCTTCCTGGCACAGAAGGCGGCTACCGAGCCTTATGAGGCAGCCGGCGTGCTGGATAAGCTGGCCGGAGCCGTTCGGTATTTGGCCATTCCGGCTTGCGGGGACCGACAGCGAGCCACGAAGTTGTATCGCAGGCGACTACCGACTCCCAGGCGGTCATTAGGTATGGATCGTTTGCACGACCATTGCAGGGATAACACCGGACGACTTGATTGCCAGTCCCTGAGGTGGGGCGCGAAGGCGCGCTGATGGCAAACGAGTATTTAGAAGCGAAAGGCCACGCTTAGCATGGGGCCCTTCAACGTCAGCCTTTGAACAAGGTCGCCGCTGCGGAGTTGATACGTCAAGTAGCGATAGGTCAATTGCACATCTCCCCAGCTTGCCGCATAGGCCGCGCCACCGGACGCTTGCACGGTATATCTGGAAGAGCCGGTCCCGACGTCGACGTAGTACGGCACATACCATCTATCAAGGTTTCCGAGACGTAGGCGACCGCGAACACCAATAATTCCATCCCAGATATTTGCTGTCTGCGACAGGCTTCCCTGCGTCGCCAGAGTCGCGCCTTGCTGCGTGAACGTGGCGGATAGTGTCCAGTTCGCGCTGGCGCTGAGGTTCAGGTATCTAAGCCCGCCGAGCGGCTCGACCGTTCCCCATTGCGATCGCACCGCGGTATAGGCAGCGGCAAGCCCGAACAGCCCACCGCTCAGGCTACTGCTTGTATTCGTCGCCAACTCGCGAGGGATGGCAACCACGGCGCCGCTCCCGGCGCCGACGGCATTGAGGGTGGTTTGTTGGTGGCTGAAGTCGAGATATGCCCCATCAGCGATGATCGCCCAGTCCCCCTTGCTGGCTTCGGCCTGCACCATCAGAAGAAACTGCAGATTCTGGAGATAGCTGTCCGGCCCGGTTCCCAGGTCGAGCCTACCCCCTCCTGTTGATGAGTTTCCGGAGAAGCTGAAAGCACCGCTCACGTTGGGTAACCAGAGATAGGGTGCGACTGCAAATTTCCATCCACCCGCGTCCGGCGATTCGGCATGTCCCGAGCCAGTAGCGATAGCAAGGAGGATAGCGAGGCCGATACGTTTCGCACGGAGCCTCGAAATGGGCACCCCGAAATCGCCCCTACCTGGACGACGTCCCCATTGCACCAATTCCATTGATCACGCCTTCGATGATCGAAATGTTGTCACACAGCTGCTGCGCGATGCCGTGAATGAATGAGGTAGCCCGGCTACCTCTGGGCACGAAACGTCCCGCTTCCCAACCTATCCGGTCTTGATGGGCGACTCAATTGGCCCAAAGGGAAGGCCAAGAACGCCTACCAGTTTCTGGGAGGAGGCCGCCGCCGCTCTGCCGGCATTGCGGCGGCTTACCCGGGAACAGGAGGCGCAACCGGTGTTAGACCGCAAGCTGCTGCTGGTTGCAGTCTGCGCGTTAAACCACTGGTCGGCGGAAGAGATCATCACTGCTTACCAGATTACCCATGCGGAGTGTGTGAAGCCGGATTTGCGAGCGTGCGCTAACGGCCTCGGTAAGAGGGGGCTGTAAGCCCTATGGCTCCCGCAGCGAAGAAAAGCGGAAGCCCTCAGGCTTTCGCCGCAGATTGGGGAGCGGCGCAGCAGCTATGGGCGCCGATTCCAGTCCTCTGGGTCAACTGTCTGTTGGAAGCGTTTCATAGCGCCTCTTCTGAGGCATCCGACAGGTTCGAGGTGTACGGCGATCGCGGTCATGTGACGCTGCCGTCAGCTATCGCGCGCACTCGTTACCGTCCAGACGTTTTCCAGAAACTCGCGCAGTAGTGTCGAGGAATTGTTTTTCTTCCAGATCAAATAGAACGGCAATGGAAAGTTCAAATCGTCGACAGGGCGAAGGGCCACGCCAGCCGGGCACTGCCACCGCGTCGCGTCGCTGACGAAGGCGACACCGAGGCGACAAGATACCAAGCTGAGCATCGTCGCATGATCTGTGACCTGCTGGACAATTTGTGGCGCCAGAGCCCCGTCGCGAAGGCACGCGCGTATTAAGCGATCATGGAAGAGTGGATAGACCCACCGATGGAACCAGATAAAGGGAACATCACGGAGTTCACGCAAGCGCACGCTGTCGAGCGACATGATGGGATGATCCTTCGGTGCGGCCAGCACCAGCTTGTGCCTGGCGACATTTCGATGTGCGAACTCCGAAGGGGGCTTTGTCAGGCTGAAGATGAATCCTGCGTCCAGATTTCCCGAGCTGACCGCATCAATCTGACGACTGGAAGCCATGGCATGGAGTTCGAGTTCCACAGCCGGGTGCTGTTCACTGAACGCGCGTAGCGAGTCAGGTACGGCACCATGCCACGCCTGGGTTTCACCGAATCCCACTCGCAGCGTTCCGGTTTGACCGGCGGCGATCCGCTCCACCCGAAGCTTCGCCTCATTCACCTCGCGCAGAATACGACGGACGTCGTCGAGAAATGAGCGCCCCACAGCATTTAGCCGTACTCCGCGCGGCAAGCGATCGAAGAGCGCGACGCCCAACTCAGCTTCCAGATCCCGGATCTGCCGCGAAAGCGCTGGCTGTGCGATTTTGAGCACCTTCGCTGCCCTCCCGAAGTGCTCCGCCTCGCCGACGCACGCGAAATAGCGCAGATGCCTCAGTTCCATTTCATGCCTCAAGGGTATCGGACAGATAAATAGTAGGTCTTGGACGCATCGGATGAGGCTATCTAAACTCGAAACGTCCGGCGCGGGCAAAACTGTGGCGCCCAGCCGAAAGCCCAGGTTGCTAGCGATATGAGCGACGACTTGGACTGCGCCTTGCTTGCACGCCCTGATAACCGCCGTTCGACCTGCGGGATGCCGGTTTTCGCTGACCTGAATCAGTACTACGCACCATGCATTGTCCTGGTCAGAGCACCTTGTTCGATCTGACATCTGACCGCGCGAAGGGAGAAACATTCTGCCTGGCTCGCCACGTAACAGTGGACGGTGAAGCGCGACAAGTAATGATCGCCGCGCTTCGGTACACCGATTCCTTCGTCAAGCAAGAAGGCGCATGGCGCTTCGCCGAACGGTTGTTGTTTGTGGTCTGGAGCGAAAACCGCGCAATGAGGTGAAGGGGAGGGTGCGACAGGTATGGTTGGAGCAACTGCTGTGTGCGCTGGTCTGGGTCGCCCCGATGCTCTCGGCGTGCGATTGATCTGACGCAACAGCGCGGCCTGGCTCTCACGAACGACGGACATCAGGCACAGCAAGCTCGGCTTTCCACTGGCGAACCAAAGAATGTTCGTCGATCTCCGGGGCCATAGGGGTGACAAGATGGCGAAGCGGACCCTCGCCAGCTTTCCAGTTCCAGCGTAGAGGAGATAAGAATGGGCAAGAAAGTTGCGGAGATCATCGTAGAGGTACTCGAGCAGGCTGGCGTCAAGCGCTGCTATGGCATCGTCGGCGACACCCTCAACATGATCGCCGAACACCTCGATCGAAGTTCCATCGACTGGGTCGGTGTTCGTCACGAAGAAGCGGGCGCCTTCGCCGCAGGCGCTGAAGCGCTATACACCAACAACCTGACGGCGTGCGCCGGAAGCTGCGGCCCAGGCAGTCTGCACTTCATCAACGGCCTGTACGAGGCCAATCGCAATCGCGCTCCGGTTGTCCTGATCGCCAGTCAGGTAGCGATGAGCGAGATGGGCTTCGAGTTCATTCAAGAGGTAGATTTCAAGTCGGTCTTCAAGGAATGCTCGGTGTTCTGCGACATGATCCTGACGCCAGAACAGGCCCGCAGGAAAACCGCGATGGCCTGTCAGACCGCACTGGCCAGGCGCGGCGTTGCCGTGCTGATCGTGCCGGTAGACATTTCCCATGGCGAAGTGAAGGAGGACTTCCCTTATCGCGTGCACCACAGCCGTCCGACCATCCGGCCGAATGATGCGGAGATTGGAGCCATCGCGCAGGTTCTAAATACCGGCAAGAAAACTGCCATCTATGCGGGGTCCGGCTGCGAGCATGCGCTCGCCGAGATCATGACCGTCGCGGAAAAGCTCAAGGCACCGGTCGCTCACACCTCGCGCGCGAAGAACTGGCTCGAACCGGGCAATCCGTACAACATCGGCATGACGGGCATCCTGGGGAATGAAGCTGGCTATAACGCGGTGCTCGAATGTGACACGCTGCTGTTGCTCGGCGCGGACTTCGCGTGGCGCCAGTTCTATCCCGACGGGGCAAAGATCGTGCAGATCGACATCGACCCAACGCATCTGGGCCGGCGCCACCCCATCACGCTGGGCGCGGTAGGCGACATCCAGACCACGCTGCAGGCATTGCTACCGCATCTGGACCAGCGCGAGGACGCGTCATTCCAGGAGAAATACATCAAGCGCTATGCCGAAGCGATGGCAGCGGCAAGGAAGCCTCTCATCCCGGGGCACAACGACAGCATTCCCGGTTCGTACCTCGCGTCGATCATCGATAAGCACGCCGCCGAGGATGCGCTGATCTGCGCTGACGATGGCAGTCCGATCGTGTGGGCGCTGCGTCTGTTCGATGCCAACGGCAAACGCCAGATCTTCGGCAGTCTCCTGCACGGCACCATGGCGAGCGCCCTGCCCAGCGCGCTGGGCTTGCAAAAGGCATGCCCCGATCGCAAGATCATCGCCATGTGCGGCGACGGCGGCATTGCGATGCTGTTCGGCGAACTGCTCACCACGATCCAGGAAGAGGTGCCAATCAAGATCGTGGTGTTCGACAACAGCAAGCTTGGCTTCGTCGAGATCGAGCAGAAGGCCGAGGGCATGCTCGACACCTTCACGAAACTGAAGAACCCAGACTTCGGCAAGGTGGCGGAGGCCATCGGCCTCTGGGGAAAGACCGTGCGCAAGGCCTCCGAGCTGGACGCGTCCGTGCGGGAGTGGCTGTCGCAACCCGGCCCCGCGCTGCTTAACGTGATCGTCAATCCGCTGGAACTGGTCAAGCCACCCTTCCTGGAAGCCGGCCCCGTGATCGGTATGGCGATGTACTCCGTGCGCGCCATCCTCAACGGACGTGGCGCGGATGTACTGGAAATGGTGCGCGAGAACTTCCGCTGAAGACCCAAGCGTTTGACCCAGGCGTTGCTTCAAGTCAGCAACGTCTTGGGCTCAAGGTACGCGCTCATGCCCCATCGGCCCATCTCTCGCCCGAGCCCGGAATGCTTGAAGCCGCCAAACGGTGCGCGCGGCTCGTGGGCCAAGGTGTTGACAAGCACGGGGCTCGAATCGATCTGGTGTGCCACACGTTCGCGGCTTTCACGATTCTTGCCCGGCAACAGGGCACTCAGGCCATCGCTTCGTGCCCGCACGGTTGCGCGCGCTTGTCAGCCTGGTCCATGAGTTGCGTCTGGCTGAAGCGCAGTAGCGATTGGTAGCCCGTTGCCAGGGGACCAGTTCTCGTTGGCGACTTCGATCAGATTGATGAACACGTCGGCCGGCTTGACGCCGGAACCGGATTCGAGCCGTGCGACGAGATGGCGATAGAACCGCTGCTTGTCGCCGGTAGACCGGCCCGCTGTCAGCGTGATCTGGATGAGCAGAAGATTTGGCGAACGCACGAACGGATACGTCATGTTGGCGTGGAAGTTCGCATCCTCGTGTTCGCTGATGGTCATGAAGAACGCTTCCGGATGCACATCGAGCGATGTTTGCAGGGACTCGTGTATGGCTTCCAACACCGCGGCGCGGAACGCCGCGGGCTGGCCTTTGCGCATGGATACGTGGGTCATTGGCATGATCGATTCTCTTCGGTCGATGAAAGGGTGTGAGTCAGCCGGCAGCGGGCGTTGATCGCTGCTTCCGATTCCGGCTGATACGGTGGTCGCATCGGCAGGTTCGATTCGCCGCCCGGGAATGGCTCCAGCGCATAGCGCTCAGATCAGCGCCTCGATAAGCATCGGCCCGGGGCGCTGCATCGCGGAAGCGAACGCGGCGTCGAAGTCTGCTGCAGAGACCGTGCGGACCGCTTCCACGCCCATGCCTGTGGCCAGTGCCACCCAGTCGAGCGATGGATCTTGCAGATCGAACATCGACGCGGCACGCGCCCCGTCCTGTGACGCGCCAACACGCTTCAGTTCGTTGTTGAGGATCTTGTAGCCGCGGTTCGCGTAGATGACGTTGACAACGTTGATCTTCTCGCGAGCCTGCGTCCACAGCGACTGCACCGTGTACATGGCGCTGCCGTCGCCGAGCAGGTTGACGATCTTGCGGTCCGGGCAGGCGATGCCGGCACCGATCGACAGCGCCATCATGCTGCCGATGGCCCCGCCGGACAGCGTCAGGAAATCGTGCGGCGCGGCTGATTCGGTCAGACCGTAGTACGCCATCGCCATGCCCGATTCCTCGGTGACGATGGCCTGCTCGGGCAGGTGCCTGGCCACGCTGCGCATGATCGACTCGGGGGTCAGGGGGCCGCTGGCAGAAGGCTCCAGGTACTTGCGTACGCTGCGACCCGCGATCGAACCTTTTGCGCCGAGCGCGTCGGCCAGCGCTTCCAGCGCGCCGGTGCCGTCCTCGTGCGCATGGGAGAGCACCGCCAACCGGCATCCTTCCGGCGTCAGCCAGCTTGGTTTGTCAGGGTAGGCGAAGAAGCTGACGGGTGGCTGCGCGCCGACCAGCACGATCAATTCGGTGCCAGCCAGGAAATCCGCAACTTGCTCGGCAAAGTACGGCAGGCGTTCCACGGGCACGCGCCCGGCGCCACGCTGCAGGCGCGGGGCGAAC
The DNA here is from genome assembly GCF_059492215.1 of Cupriavidus sp. HY129. Taxonomy (NCBI): domain Bacteria; kingdom Pseudomonadati; phylum Pseudomonadota; class Betaproteobacteria; order Burkholderiales; family Burkholderiaceae; genus Cupriavidus; species Cupriavidus sp. HY129. The sequence continues at coordinate 1,909,017 of NZ_CP083254.1, read as the reverse complement.
GTATCGGAAAGAAGGCGGGCACCGGTCTTCGCAGCGATCTTGCCTGCGGCGTGCAGGGCCGGTTCCTGCAAAGCGTCACCGCGCAGCAGAAACGCCGTCTTCACGCCACGCTGGACGAGCGCGGCGATGTTCGCAATGGTGGCGCCGCTTACCGGCGCCCGACTCGGTAGCGGCAGTGGCGCTGCGACGGTATCGGCCTGGCCCCAGGCGGTATCCGCGGGCAGGATCAGTGTGGCCACCTGGCCGGGTGCCTCCATCGACGCTTGCACGGCGCGCGCGGCGTCGGCGCCAACCGTCAGCGCGCTTGCGGATGAGTGAATCCATTGCGATACCGGCCGCGCGAATCCCTGGATATCGGAAGTCAGCGGTGCCTCGTAGCGCGAATGGGACGCTGCATGGTCGCCAACAATGTTGACGATCGGGCTCGATGCCCGCCGCGCGTTGTGCAGGTTGGCCAGGCCATTGGCCAGGCCCGGACCCAGATGCAGCAGCGTGGCGGCGGGCTTTCCTGCCATGCGGCCGTAGCCGTCGGCGGCGCCAGTGACCACGCCTTCGAACAGGCCGAGGACGGGGCGCATGCTATCCACCGAATCGAGCGCCGCCACGAAATGCATCTCCGACGTGCCCGGATTGCCAAAACACACCTCCACGCCACACGCCACCAGCGAGCGCAACAGACTTTCCGCACCGTTCATGCTTGACACTCCGAAATCGAACCACCATCGAACCCTCGTCCGCCGCGGTTTCGTAGCGGGGCAACGAGGTTGTGCAACCGAGCACGGATCGATAGTAGAAACTTCGATTCGATGTAAAAATACAGTCAACTCGGAAACTCTGTTACGTCATGCGTAAGAATCTCGACTATGGATTGCTCCATGCGATGACAGCGTTTCTGCGGGTCGTCGATGCGGGCAGCTTTACGGCCGCCGCCGCCCAGATGGCGCTCACGACGGCGCAGGTCTCGCGGCTGGTTTCCGAGTTGGAAAAGCGCCTGCAGGCCAAGCTTCTGCAACGGACAACACGCAGGCTGGCGCTGACCAGCGTCGGCGAGCGGTATGCAGACCAGTGCCGGAGCATTCTCGACATGGTGGCCGAGGCGGAAAGCGGGGTGGGCGGCGCAAATGTCGAACCGGGCGGACGGCTCAGGGTGCGTTGCATGGCCGCGTTTGGCGAACGCTATGTGGTGCCGCTTGTGTCGAAGTACTGCGCGATGTATCCGAAGGTGACAGTGGAGTACGGCACGTCGCAATACGCCCCGGACCTGATTGCCGAAGGCGTGGACGCCAGCGTCTACCTGGCGCAACGGCTCCCCGATTCGAACCTGGTGGCGCAGGCCCTTGGGGAAACCTACGGTTTGCTGTGCGCGGCGCCAACCTATCTGAAGCGGCGCGGCACGCCGAAATCCGTCGAGGAACTGGCAGCCCATGCCTGTCTGCGCATCGCCAACCCGTCCACGACGCCTGATTGGACGCTGACGGACGGCACACGCAGCTTCACACTGTACGCGGGCGGCCCGCTGGTGGGTGACAACCCCGGCGTTGTCCTCCACGCGGCGAGCGGCGGGCTGGGCATTGCGCTGCTGCCGATCTTCTCGGCCGTGGACCACATCCGCAACGGCGAACTACGCGTCGTACTTCCCGCGTGGCGCTCCCCGGCTATCGGCGTCTACCTGATGATGCCGTCGCGGAAGTTCCTTGAGGCCAAAACGCGCGCGTGGATCGAATTGCTGAGGACCGAACTGCCGACTGCACTGCAGCGAGATGCGGGTCATCCCGCCACGGCGTCGAAGCCTAAACCGCGTCGATACCCGTCTCGCTGAACTGCTACGGCCGTAGCACGTCGGTGTGCGGCGAAGGGTTAGGCCGAACTTTGCTGCAGTTCGCTGACGAGCTTGGCGATGCGACGCTGCCGCGTATCGAGAGACTTGGCCTCCTCAATCGCAGCGATGTGCTTCCGTTTGAGCCCAAACGGCAACCTATTAAAGGCGGCTCTGGCGCCTTTATTTTTCCTCAGGGCCTCAGAAAGGTCTGTCGGTTCCGGCAGTGTTCTCGGCTCTTCGTCGAGTTCTATTAGAACGTCGACGAGGTCGCCCTCCGCGATACCGCTTTCTCGCCGGTTGGCCGCGCTGATACCCACCAAGCATTTGCCATTCATCACGGCGATTCTGCTTCGCCATCTGTGGCCGTTGATGGAGATGGCGACCGGTGGTCGCGCGCCCGCGCCGAACGACTCGATGCCATCCTTCGGAACTTCGACGGCCGTTGCGTTGCCCGAAGGGACGACCTTTGCCTGGAATTTGAGTTTCATGCGATCGGAGAACCGAAGATGTGGTGCGGCCCGACGCGGATGTGCGCGGCTATCGTACTCAAAGGAAGGCTCGATGACGCCCGAGCATAACCTGAAGAGGTGACCGCGTGCTGGCGCCTGCGAAGGATCAAGACGACATCCCGCCAGTCGAAGCCGGGGCAATCTAGTATTGACAGCTTCAAATCCCTGCCCCTGAACCGCCATTTACGTGAACCGACCAGCCGCCAATGTTCCCGGTGCGGTTCCGTTATCGTGCCGGATAAGCCTTCCCCAGATTCCACCGTGATTGCCAATGCTCGATGTACTGGCGTGAAATCTCCGGCATGTCTCGAATGACGACCACATTCTCGGAGTTGGATGTCTCGGCGGATGGCGCGAAGTTGAAGGAGCCCGTTTCAACCGTGTTGCCATCGACAATGATCGTCTTGTCGTGATGGATGTGGAAATGGTCATTGGTTCGCAATTCCACACCATTGCTGGTCACAAAGTCCATGGCCGCCAAGCTCGTCTTGCCCAGGTTGCGCTTCTTGTCGATTACCACGCGCACCTCCACGCCTCGATTCCTGGCATCAACCAGCGCCTGCATGATGTCAGGAGCTTGAAACGAGTAGGCGAGCATCTGAATGGAATGCTGCGCACTACCGATAGTCTTCAGGACAAGCTCTCGTGCCGAACCCTCTGGGGAGAAGCCGACCTGAATGCTGGGACCGGCATGGGCGAGAGATGAAATGCTGAGGAGGGTGGCCAGGGCGATGCTTCGGATTCTTGTCATGACGTTAGGGCCTTGGTCGGAGTGCATGGCGCTGGACCGGCTATGCGCCACGTACATCGACGCTCGCAGTGGTTGTTTCGGCGTCGGCGTGGCCGGTGGTCCCGCAATGGGAAGTTTCCTAGGTTCAATTCGGAGCTGGATGGTTGGATCCGCTCTTGCTGGTTGCTGAAATGAAGTTGTACCAACCAGTTAAGGAAGTTTGCCATGTTCGCCTATTTTGTTGTGTTCTTCGCGCTCTGGGGCGTCATGAGGCTGGCAGATCGTTGGGAGATCTAGGGGGCATTGACGACTCGGAACATTCAGGCGTGGCGGCTAATACGGGCCATCAATTGGTCGATGCAAGCCCGGTCAGCAGCGGTACGCGTGTTGGCGATGCGGGCCGCGTGACCGACGGGGCAGGGCCAAATCATTCGGAAGTGAGTCGATGCAATTTAGGAAAAATTCTATGTATCGATCGTAGTTCCTTGCCTTTACTGAACCTTGTCCAGTCCAGAGTTTTGGTGGCTGTATGAGCGGGAGCATCGATAAGTGATGCCCCGGCATTGATGGTCGAGGTTTGAAGTGAGTGAAGTTGAATTTGTGAACTGGTTGCGCGGTTTTGTGAACGCCCGAGGTGCAGTACCGCCTACCGCCGTCCAGTGGCGAGAGATCATGGCGCGCGTGTCGATTTGCGCTGTGGATCCACTGGGTCCAAAGCAACGCGAGGCTGTGGAGTTGTCTGAGGCCATTGGGCGCCTTCGCGTGGCGGCCACGCAGCAGGTTAGGGCGCTTGTGCCGTAGCCGTTGGCTGTTACGCGGCAGTGAAGGGGCGCTCATGTTCGTTCCTGTCTACTACGGTTTCTTCTGGGCGCTACCGGCCAAAATAGTAATCCCTGCTGATCACCGCTGAATCGTTGCGGTGATGTGTCGACATCAACCCGCCCTGTGCAAGCCTGGCGGGTTTTGCTCAGTCTCGGATGGTGCTTCTTGCTGCCGGAGATCTGCGGATGGACGCGGTTCCAATGCGAGACATCGCATGCCATGGTGGGTGAGGGATCGAGCTTTCTGCCAGTTACTGGTCCTGGGTAGACGGATTCCCGCCACGCGCCCTGTCACGCTCCCGCTCATAATCCTCATAGGGCGGAAGCGTCTGCCTTACCGTTCCCGGAGTCATAGGATTCACCGCGGCATCGTGGCTGCGGACACCTTCGTAGGTGCCGCGCCAAAGATCGAAGGATGAGCATCCTGCGCTGAAGGCTGCCGAGGCAAGGGCAAGAAGAGCTGAGATCAATCGGTTCATGCGACTAGGGACTGGAAATCTGATTGCGTCTACAAGTCTGGCGCATCGAGACATGCAGCCTATTGTCCCCATACGTTCAAAGCCGAAAAAAAAGCCCGCTGCGCGAAGCAGGCGGGCCGGGATGAATTATCGTGGGGTCAATCACGACAGTTTGAATTGTCTGATAATGTATCTTCGTCGTCTGCCCTACGTGCGAGGGGATTAACTCAAATGAGTTAGTTTTATCCCACTCATAGCCAAAAGGATTTGCATGAAGCACTTTCTGGTGATAGCAGAAGTGCGGATTTAGCCATCCAATGACTCGAGCGTGAACTTCGCGCCGCCGTCCTGCCCAAGCAATTCGACCAGTTTCGGCATGGCTTCCTGAAGCGCGGTCTTGAGCGTCCAGGGTGGATTGACGATGAACATGCCACTGCCATGCAGGCCCAGGCCACCCGCGACCGGGTGTTTGACGGTCAGTGAGACATGCAGCCAGCTCTTGAGCGGCAGGCGCTTCAATTGGGCCGGTAGCTGGGTCGATTCCCGTCGTTGCACCTCGGGATACCAGATTGCGTAGATGCCCGTGGCGAAGCGTTCCAGGCCAGCCTTGAGCGTATCGAGTGTGCGGGCGTAGTCTTGCTTGTCTTCGTAAGAAGGATCGATCAGCACCAGTGCGCGGCGGGGCGGGGGCGGCAGGATAGCCTTGATGCCGTTGAAGCCATCGCCGTCATAGAGCATGACCTTGCGTCCCGCGCCGCGGAAATTGTCGCGCAGTACCTGGATCTCGGTGCTGTGCAGTTCGAACAGGCGCAGGCGGTCCGCATCGCGCAGCATTTGCCACGCCAGCCACGGCGAGCCGGGATAGTGCTTGAGACTGCCGTCCTCGTTCAGCGCACGTACCTGTTCCAGGTAGGCGTCGAGCAGGGCGGGCATTGGTTGGCCATTCGCGGCGGCGCGCCAGAGCGGGCCAATGCCGGTCTCGAACTCCGACTTCTTCTGCGCGTAGGCGTGATCAAGGGCATAGAGCCCGGCGCCGGCGTGGGTGTCGATGTACCAGAACGCCTTGTCCTTCTGCGTCAGGTAGTCCAGCAACTGGACGACGACGGCGTGCTTGAGGATATCGGCATGATTGCCGGCGTGGAAGGCGTGACGATAACTGAGCATGGCGAGGGAATGACGGCGCGCAAACTTCGCGCAAATACGGCCTTGAAGGCATTTTCAGGGCGGTGCGCGGGGAGGGCGCTATGCTACCATCCGCCGCCATTTCCGGCCGTATGAATCCTTGCCATGACGCGCGTTCTCGAGCCCGCCGAGCCCATTCTGTCCAGTGACGGTACTCCCTATTCGCCCCGCTATGACGATGTCTATCACAGCGCGCGTGGAGGTCTGGCGCAGGCGCATCACGTGTTTCTCGGTGGCAATGGTCTGCCCGGAGGCTGGGCCGGGCGCGAGCAGTTTGTCATTGTCGAGACGGGGTTTGGGCAGGGCCTGAATTTCCTCGCCACCTGGCAGGCATGGCGTAGCGATCCGCAGCGTTGCCAACGGCTGCATTTCGTGTCGATTGAGAAGCATCCCTTCACGCGCGAAGGTCTGGCGCAATTACATGCACATGCTGGCCTGGGCGAGCTGCTGCCGTTAGCCGACCAATTGCAGCAACAATGGCCTGACGCGCTGCCCGGCTTGCACAGGCTGTCGTTCGAGGATGGGGCGGTCACGCTGACGCTGGCATTGGGCGACGTGGAAACGATGTTGCCGAAACTCGTGCTTGGCGCCGATGCGTTCTACCTCGATGGGTTTTCGCCATCGCGCAACGCCGACATGTGGTCCGACAGCGTGTTCCGCGGCCTGGCGCGTCTCGCTCGCATCGGTGCGACGCTCGCGACCTACACAGCGGCGGGATTCGTGAGGCGCGGGCTCAAGGCGGCCGGGTTCGAGGTGCACAAGGCGCCCGGATTTGGTGGCAAGCGGGACATGACCGTGGCGCGTTTCGCGCCAGTCTGGAAGAACCGTCGTCATGCGCCGCCCGAGGCAGCGCAATGGGCGGAGCGACACGCCATCGTCATCGGCGCGGGGCTGGCGGGCTGCGCCGTGACCGAACGCTTGACTGCGCGTGGGTGGCGCGTGACGTTGTTTGATGCCCACGACGGACCGGCGCGACAGACGTCGAGCCACCGTGCCGCGGCGATGCATGCGCATGTGTCCGCCGACGACAGCTTCCTTTCGCGACTGTCCCGTGCAGGCAACCTCCATGCGTTGCGCGCGTGGGGCGCCTTGGAGGCGGCTGGCTATCCCGCGGGATGGCACGGCACTGGAGTCCTGCAACTCGGCGAGGATGATGCTGAGAGCGCGGCGCAGCAGGCCGCGCTTGCGGAGCTTAGGTTTCCGGAGTCATTTGTGCGCTGGATGTCGCCGCAAGAGGCTGCGGAGCAGCATGGCGCAGCGGTTCCGAGAGGCGGCTTGTGGTTTCCGAAGGGAGGCTGGGTAGCGCCGCCCGACATATGCCGCGCGCAGCTTGCGAAAGCTGGTGCGGCTGTGGATGCGCGATTCAATTGCCGCGTGGCGGCGATCAGCCAGATCGGCGATGCGTGGCAGGCGCTTGCCGATGGCGGTGGCGTATTGGCCGCCGCGCCGGTTCTTGTGCTCGCCAATGCCTACGAAGCCGATCGGCTGACCTCGGGCCAGTTCCTGGCGCTGCGCCGGGTACGTGGCCAACTGACGGATCTGGCGCCCGCGCAGGCAGAGGCGCTGGGTGGCTGGCCTGATTGCGTCGTGACCGGCGGTGGTTACCTATTGCCGCGTGACGCGGCGGGCGGAGCAAGGATGGGCTCGAGTTATGAAGAGGACGAAGGGCCGCTGGTCGAGCGTCCGGAAGTGCACGCTGCCAACCTCGATCGTCTGGCGTCGCTGCTGCCGGACCGGGCGTCACAAATCGCGCAGATCGACCCCGCCACGCTGCAGGGTTACGTCGGCGTGCGCACGGTCACGTACAACCGCCTTCCACTCGTCGGGCGCATCGCCGACGATGCGCAGGCACTGTCCCATGCCGGTGCGTTGCGTGGCGCGCATTTGCGCGATCTGCCACGGCTTCCCGGTCTGTATGCGGCCCTTGCGTATGCGTCGCGAGGCCTCACATGGGCTGCCTTGTGCGCGGAACTGATCGCCAGCCAGATCGAGGGTGAGCCACTGCCGCTCGAGGCCGACCTGGCAGATGCGATTGATCCCGCACGGCTCCTGCTACGCGCGCTCCGACACGGTCAAGCGCAGGCGCCCGAATCGGTGGGTCCTGGGGTGGATACGGCCGGCTAGGGTAAAAACTGCCGGAAGCGAATCAAAACCGTGCGATAATCCCCGTTTTCCGTTTGCACGGAGACCCCCGCTCGTCGGCGCCAGTCGCGGGTGGACCGAGATGCAGGCGGTTGCGCTGACAACAACATTTCTGGATTGGATTAACGACCATGTCGAACGTCATTGAAAACCTCGGCAAGCTGGACCGCAAGGTGACCCTGGCTATTCCCAAGGCCGAAGTGCAGAAGGAAACCCAGGAACGCCTGGCTCGTCTGTCGAAGACCGTGAAGATGTCCGGCTTCCGCCCGGGCAAGGTGCCGATGAAGATGGTCGAGAAGCAATATGGCCAGCAAGTCGAGTTCGAAGTGCGCTTCGACAAGGCTGCCCGCAAGTTCTTCGACATCACCCAGGCCCAGGAAGTGAAGGTGGCCGGTCAGCCGAAGTTCGACATCAAGACCGAAGGCGTGGCTGACGACGAACTGGCTTTCGAAGCCACGTTCGAGGTGTATCCGGAGGTCAAGATTGGCGACCTCGCGTCGGCCGAAGTGACCCGCACCCAGACCGAAATCGGCGATGCCGAGATTGACAAGACCGTTGACATCCTGCGCAAGCAGCGCGTGCACTTCCACGGTCGTGGCGATGCGGGTGCCCACGGTGACGGTGGCGCCGATGTGGCTGCCCAGAACGGCGACCGCGTGACGCTGGACTTCGTCGGCAAGATCGACGGCGTCGAGTTCGCTGGCGGCAAGGCCGAGGACTTCGTGTACGTGCTGGGCGAAGGCCGCATGCTGCCGGAGTTCGAAACGGCCACGCTGGGCCTGAAGGTGGGCGAAAGCAAGTCGTTCCCGCTGACGTTCCCGGCCGATTACCACGGCAAGGAAGTGGCCGGCAAGACCGCTGAATTCACGGTCACGCTGAAGAAGGTCGAGTGGGCGCACCTGCCGGAAGTGGACGACGCATTCGCCAAGTCGCTCGGCATCGCTGACGGCAGCGTGGAAAAGATGCGCGCCGACATCCGCGAAAACCTCGAGCGCGAAGTCAAGCGCCGCACGCACTCCATGCTGAAGGATCAGGTCATGGAAGCGCTGCTGAAGGTTAGCGAACTGGACGTGCCGAAGGCGCTGGTCGAGCAGGATCAGGAGCGCCTGGTGGAAATGGCCCGTCGCGACCTCGAGCAACGTGGCGTGCCGAACGCCAAGGACATGCCGATTCCGGCCGAGATGTTCACCCAACAGGCCGAGCGCCGCGTGAAGCTGGGCCTGATCCTGGCTGAGATCGTCAAGGCCAACGGCCTGGAAGCCAAGCCGGACCAGATCAAGGCCGAAATCGAGGACTTCGCGAAGAGCTACGAAGACCCGAAGGAAGTCATGCGCTGGTACTACGGTGACCAGCAACGTCTGGCCGAGATGGAAGCCTACGTCCTCGAAAACAACGTGGTAAATTTCGTGTGCGACAAGGCCAAGGTCGCGGACAAGACGGTGTCGTTCGAAGAACTCACCGCCGCGCCCGCACAAGCCTGAGGTTGGGCATAAGCCGGAAGCCGCGCGAGTATGGCGCGGCGCTGGCTTGCGTCAATCGGCCTCGCGCGCTGGCCGATTGACGCCATTCCTGAATATCTGGAGAACCTGCATGACCCGCAATGATTTGCTTGATCGTCTCGCCACCACGCAGGCTTCTGCTCTGGAGACCCAGGGTCTTGGTCTGGTGCCGATGGTCGTCGAGCAGTCCGGCCGGGGCGAGCGCGCGTACGACATCTACTCGCGCCTGCTCAAGGAACGTGTCGTCTTCATGGTCGGCGAAGTGAACGACCAGACTGCCAACCTGGTGGTGGCCCAGCTTCTGTTCCTCGAAAGCGAGAATCCTGATAAGGACGTGTCGCTGTACATCAATTCGCCCGGCGGTTCGGTTTCGGCCGGTCTGGCAATCTATGACACGATGCAGTTCATCAAGCCCGATGTGCAAACGCTGTGCATGGGCATGGCGGCCAGCATGGGTGCATTCCTGCTCGCAGCCGGCGCCAAGGGCAAGCGCAGCGCGCTGCCGAACTCCCGAATCATGATTCACCAGCCGTTGGGCGGTGCGCGTGGCCAGGCTTCGGACATCGAAATCCAGGCACGCGAGATCCTGTATCTGCGCGAGCGCCTGAACAGCATCCTTTCTGAGGTGACCGGCCAGCCAGTGGAGAAGATCGCGCGCGATACTGACCGCGACAACTTCATGAGCGGCGACCAGGCCGTGGATTACGGTCTGATCGACAAGGTGATTACCCGTCGTAGTTGAGACGGATCGGCCGGTGTGCCGGCAGGCCATTCCGGGCGCGATCCAGAAAGGATTGCCCCGGGGTGGCGCCCGGTAATGCCGGGCGTGTGCTGTACGAATCCGCTCGCCGTAAATGGCGAAGGCTACACCGGAACGAGGCTGTATGCCTCGTTTTTGCGTTTTGCCCCACATGGAGGGGTTGCCGCCGACTGTGCCAATTGTTTTGGCGTATGATGCGTTTAATGCGTTTCCCACCCGGTCTCCCGCCCGGTGGGAACACACTGCTAATGTGACTGATTCCTATGGCGGACAAAAAAGGTTCATCCAGCGAGAAGCTTCTCTACTGCTCCTTCTGCGGCAAGAGCCAGCATGAGGTGAAGAAGCTGATCGCCGGCCCGTCGGTGTTCATTTGCGACGAATGCATCGACCTGTGCAACGAGATCATCCGTGACGAGGCCGCCGCGACCGACAAGGACGCCACGGCCGCCACGCGATCGGATCTGCCCACGCCCCACGAGATCCGCGAGAGCCTCGACCAGTACGTGATCGGGCAGGATCAGGCCAAGAAAATTCTGGCCGTCGCGGTCTACAACCACTACAAGCGCCTCAAGCATCTCGGCAAGAAGGACGATGTCGAGCTTTCGAAGAGCAATATTCTGCTGATAGGGCCGACTGGCTCCGGCAAGACGTTGCTTGCCCAGACGCTGGCCCGCCTGCTCAACGTGCCGTTCGTGATTGCGGACGCGACGACGCTGACGGAAGCCGGCTACGTGGGCGAGGATGTCGAGAACATCATCCAGAAGCTGCTGCAGAACTGCAATTACGAGGTGGAGAAGGCGCAGCGCGGCATCGTCTACATCGACGAAATCGACAAGATCTCGCGCAAGTCCGACAACCCGTCGATCACCCGCGATGTCTCCGGCGAGGGTGTGCAGCAGGCGCTGCTGAAGCTGATCGAGGGCACGATGGCCTCGGTGCCGCCGCAAGGTGGCCGGAAGCATCCGAATCAGGACTTCCTGCAGGTGGATACCACCAACATCCTGTTTATCTGCGGCGGCGCGTTTGACGGCCTGGAGAAGGTCATTATGCAGCGCTCGGACAAGACCGGCATCGGTTTTGCCGCCCAGGTGCAGAGCAAGGAAGAGCGGGAAGTCAGCGAAGTGCTGCCGCAGACCGAGCCTGAGGATCTGATCAAGTTCGGCCTGATTCCGGAACTGATCGGTCGTCTGCCGGTGGTGGCCACGCTTGCCAAGCTGGATGAGGCCGCACTGATGCAGATTCTGATCGAGCCGAAGAACGCGCTGGTCAAGCAGTATCAGAAGCTGCTGGCCATGGAAGGCGTGGAGCTGGAAATCCGCCCGGCCGCACTGTCCGCGATCGCTCGCAAGGCCATTCGCCGCAAGACCGGTGCACGCGGCTTGCGTTCGATCCTTGAACAATCGCTGATGGACGTCATGTATGACCTGCCCAACTACAAGGGCGTCCAGAAGGTCGTGATCGACGAGAACACGATTACTGGCGACGCGGCGCCGCTCCTTGTGTATGAGGAGCAGCAGCCCAAGGTGGCGGGGTCCAACTGACGATCGCGCCGCACATGGGTGGCTTCGACCACACCGGCAAATTTCAAGCGGCCGTTCGCAGCGAAGCGAACGGCTTTTTTTCTTCAATTCCACAAACGAACGGGAGCAAACGCGGGTATGCTGTTTCACTGGGGGTCGCAAGTGCAGTTTGCAGCATGTTTTTCTGCGTACAGATTCGATGATGGGCATCTTGCAATCGAATTCCGCGACCCTATTTACGCCTTAAATGACTGACTGGGGAAAATGATGTCCGGAACACAACTCCTCCCGGCTGAGCCGATTCGCCTCCCACTGTTGCCGCTGCGCGACGTGGTGGTGTTTCCGCACATGGTGATCCCGCTGTTCGTGGGACGCCCGAAGTCCATCAAGGCGCTTGAGACTGCGATGGAGGCGGGCAAGAGCATCATGCTCGTGGCCCAGAAGACTGCGGCCAAGGATGAGCCCACCGCGGATGACCTGTACGAGGTCGGCTGCATCGCCAATATCCTGCAAATGCTGAAGCTGCCCGACGGCACCGTGAAGGTGCTGGTGGAAGGTACGCAGCGTGCAAATATCACCGAGGTGAGCGAGGACGATTCGCACTTCATGTGCGAAGCCGTGCCTGTGCCCCCCGCACCGGTTGAATCGGCCGAAACCGAGGCCCTGCGCCGCGCAATCGTGTCGCAGTTCGACCAGTACGTGAAGCTGAACAAGAAGATCCCTCCCGAGATCCTGACGTCGCTGTCCGGTATCGATGAGGCCGGTCGATTGGCCGATACGATCGCCGCGCATCTGCCGATCAAGCTCGAGCAGAAGCAGAAGATCCTTGAAATGGTCAAGGTGACCGAGCGTCTCGAGAGCCTGCTGTCGCAGCTCGAGGGCGAGATCGACATCCTGCAGGTGGAAAAGCGCATCCGTGGCCGCGTCAAGCGCCAGATGGAAAAAAGCCAGCGCGAGTACTACCTGAACGAGCAGGTCAAGGCGATCCAGAAGGAGCTGGGCGAGGGGGAGGAAGGCGCTGATCTGGAAGAACTGGACAAGCGCATCAAGGCCGCCCGCATGCCCAAGGAGGCCAAGAAGAAGGCCGACGCCGAGTTCAAGAAGCTCAAGCTGATGTCGCCGATGTCGGCCGAGGCCACCGTCGTGCGCAACTATATCGACACGCTGGTCAGCCTGCCGTGGCGCAAGAAGAGCAAGGTCAACAACGACCTGGCCAACGCTGAGCGCGTTCTCGACGAAGACCACTATGGTCTCGAGAAGGTCAAGGAACGGATTCTCGAGTACCTTGCCGTGCAACAGCGCGTGGACAAGGTGAAGGCGCCGATCCTGTGCCTGGTCGGACCTCCGGGTGTCGGCAAGACCTCGCTTGGCCAGTCGGTCGCGCGTGCCACGAACCGCAAGTTCGTGCGTATGGCGCTGGGTGGTGTGCGTGACGAGGCCGAGATCCGCGGTCACCGTCGTACGTACATTGGATCGATGCCGGGCAAGATCCTGCAGAGCCTGTCGAAGGTCGGCGTGCGTAATCCGCTGTTCCTGCTCGACGAGATCGACAAGATGGGCATGGATTTCCGTGGCGATCCTTCGTCGGCGCTGCTCGAGGTGCTGGACCCGGAACAGAATCACACGTTCCAGGACCACTACATCGAGGTGGACTTCGATCTGTCGGATGTGATGTTCGTGGCGACGTCGAACTCGCTGAACATTCCGCCGCCGCTGCTGGACCGGATGGAAGTGATCCGCCTGTCGGGCTATACGGAGGACGAGAAGATCAACATCGCCACGCGTTATCTGTTGCCCAAGCAGATCCGTAACAATGGCCTGAAGCAGGGCGAGATCGAGGTGGCCGAAGCGGCAATCCGCGACATCATCCGCTACTACACGCGAGAAGCCGGTGTGCGCTCGCTGGAACGCGAAGTGTCGAAGATCGCTCGCAAGGTTGTGAAGATGCTGCTCCTGAAGAAGGAGTCCACGGCGGTGAAGGTGGATTCCGAGAACCTGGACAAATTCCTCGGCGTGCGCAAGTACGACTTCGGTTTAGCCGGCAAGGAAAACCAGGTGGGTCAGGTGACGGGTCTGGCGTGGACGGAAGTCGGCGGCGACCTGCTGACGATCGAAGCCGCGATCATGCCTGGCAAGGGCAACATCACGCGCACCGGTTCGCTCGGCGATGTGATGAAGGAGTCCGTCGAAGCCGCGCGTTCGGTGGTGCGTTCGCGGGCGCGTCGTCTGGGTATCGCGGATGAGATGTTTGAGAAGCGCGACATCCACATCCACGTGCCCGAGGGCGCCACGCCGAAGGATGGTCCGTCGGCCGGTATCGCGATGACGACCGCGCTGGTATCGGTGCTGACTGGCATCCCGGTGCGTGCCGATGTGGCGATGACGGGTGAAATCACGCTGCGCGGAGAGGTGCTGCCGATCGGCGGTCTCAAGGAAAAGCTGCTGGCTGCCCATCGCGGCGGTATCAAGCTGGTGCTGATCCCCGAAGAGAACGTCAAGGATCTGGCTGACATTCCGGACAACGTGAAGAACGCCATCGAGATCATGCCGGTGCGCTGGATCGACCGGGTGCTGGAGCTGGCGCTCGAGCGAAAGCCCGAGCCGCTGCCTGAGGAAGATGCCAAGCCCGCCGAGGTGGCGGACAAGGCTGCGTCCCAGGTGGAGCGTATCCATCACTGATCGACGCACGCGTCAGTCTGAGATGTAGTTGGGAACGCCGCAGGGTCAAACCTGCGGCGTTTTTGTTTGCGCGCCGCCTGCTGCGGCGTGTGCCTTGCGGTGCCCAGAAGATTGTTGCAATCAATGCTTGGCAAATCGAAAAGTCTCGTATTACAATCGCGGCCTCGCAACGCAAACAGCGGCAACGAAGCAGTAACCGCCGAATCGTGCGAAGCGAGATTACCCTGCAGGCAGCAGCTTGCGATGGTCTAGTGGGTGCTTAGCTCAGCTGGTAGAGCGGCGCCCTTACAAGGCGTAGGTCGGGGGTTCGAACCCCTCAGCACCCACCACTTCACCATTGCGATGCGTTGCCACTGATTGGGGCCGACACGGAGTGGTAGTTCAGTCGGTTAGAATACCGGCCTGTCACGCCGGGGGTCGCGGGTTCGAGTCCCGTCCACTCCGCCAACAAAATTAGCCCGCGTCAGCGGGCTTTTTTGTGTCCGCAATTCGGGCTTTCAGACGGGCCTCTGGCATCGGAGTGGAACGAGTCGCCTGTGCGGCCTCCGCTTCGTTGGCGCGACCACGCCAGCAGGATCGACAGATTGCGGTTTCGCATCATCTCTCGACGCACATTCAAGCAGTACAACTCCTCGCTTTTGATAGAATTGCAAGGTTTGACTTTCGAGCCACCCCTTTAACCGGATCAGCATGCTTGATTTCGTACGCAACAACCGGCGCCTGATGCTTCTTCTGCTGCTGGTGCTTGTCTTCCCGTCGTTCGTATTCTTCGGCGTGGAGAGCTATTCGCGCTTCATGGACAGCTCGCACGATGCTGCCAAGGTCGACGGCCGGACCATCACCGTGCAAGAAGTCGACAACGTGGTGCGCGACCAGAGCGAACGGATGCGCCAGATGCTCGGCAACAACTACGATCCGCGCATGTTTGAAGGCCCTGCCGCGCGGCAGGCCGTGCTGGATCAGCTAATCCAGCAGCGCGTTATCTCCGAAGCCACGCAGAAGAAGCACCTGACGGTTTCCGATGCGCAGATCGCCGCAGCGATCCAGAGCATTCCCGCCATTGCCCAGCTTCGCACGGCGGACGGCAAGTTCGACGAGAAGGCCTACGTGCAGCTGCTGGCGGCGCAAGGTATGACGCCCGAGCAGCTCGACGCACGGATGCGCTTCGAACTCTCCACGCAGCAACTGGGTGGCGCCATCGGTACGACAGCTTTCGTGCCGAAGTCGCTGCTCGATCGCCTGATCGCGATTCGCGACCAGCAGCGTGATGTGCAGGCCATCGTCATCAAGCCGGCCGATTTCACGGCCAAGGTGACGCCGGACGCCGCCGCGCTGAAGGCTTACTACGATTCCCATCTGGCAGCCTACACGATGCCCGAGCAGGCCAAGGTCGAGTATCTGGTGCTGTCGGGTGATGCCCTGGCTGCCAGCCAGACGATCACACCTGATCAGTTGAAGTCGTACTACGACAGCAACATCCAGCGTTTCCGCACTGACGAGCAACGTCGCGCCAGCCACATCCTGATCGCCGCGCCGAAGGATGGCAAGGAGGCAGACCGCAAGGCCGCCAAGGAGAAGGCCGAGAAGCTGCTCGAGGATCTGCGCAAGCATCCGGACACGTTCGCCGAAGTTGCGAAGAAGAACTCGCAGGATCCGGGTTCGGCGGAGAAGGGCGGCGACCTCGGCTTCATGGGTCGTGGTGCCCTGGTCAAACCGTTTGAAGACGCGATGTTTGCGCTCAAGGATGGCCAGATCAGCGATGTCGTGGAAACCGATTACGGCTATCACATCATCAAGCTGACGGGTATCAAGCCGGCAGCCACCGAGCCGCTTGAGACAGTGCGTCCGGAACTCGAGATCGAACTCAAGAAGCAGCTTGCCGCGAAGGCATATACCGAGCAGGCCGATGCGTTCGGCAACATGGTGTACGAGCAATCCGAGAGCCTCAAGCCCGCCGCCGACAAGTTCAAGCTGACGATCCAGACTGCGGACAACGTCACGCGTACGCCGAACCCGGCACTGGGCAAGGACAACCCACTCAATAACGAGAAGGTGCTCAAGGCGCTGTTCAGCGATGACGCCATCAAGAACAAGCGCAATACGGAAGCCGTGCAGGTGGGCCCGACCACGCTGGTGTCGGCCCGCATTGTCGACTATCGTCCGGCCGCCGCGCGCAAGTTCGAAGAGGTGGAGCCGCTGGTGCGTCAGGCCTACGTTGCACAGCAGGCGGCGGAATTGGCACGCAAGGATGGCGAAGCCCGTCTCGATGCCTTGAAGAAGAGCGGTAGCGCCGATGGCTTCGGTCCGATGGTGACCGTGTCGCGTGCCAAGGCTGATGGCGTGTCGCCGAAGGCCGTCGATGCAATCATGCGTGCCGATGCCTCGAAGCTGCCTTCGCTGGTGGGTGTGGACCTCGGCGCGGATGGGTACGCGATCTACCGTATCGCCAAGGTTGGCACGCCGCCGCAGGCCAACGCGAACCAGCGTGAGGCTGACGCGCAGCAACTGGGCCAGATGGCCGGTCAGACGGAACTGGCAGCGTTCTATGACGTGCTCAAGGCCGGTGCGAAGGTGAAGATCCTGCATCCAGCCAAGACGGACGACGCGGCGGCAGCGAGCGCACCTGCTGCGAACTGACGCGACGTCGCCTGCGATGTAAAAAAGCCCCTGCGGTTGCTAGCCTGCAGGGGCTTTCTTGTATCTGGTCTCGCCGATCAGCTCGGGATGCCGTGGCGCGTACCAGCAACGCCAGCACGGCCGAAGGTCCGGTGTCTACGCCGCCTTTTTCAACAACGGCTTCAACTGCGACCAGACGTTGTCCAGCAACGTGGGCTGCGCAGCGGAGGTCGGGTGAATCCGATCGATCTGGAACCATTCGGGACGTGAGATCACGTTGTCCAGCAGGAAGGGCACCAGCGCAGCCCGTTTTTCCTTGGCCAGCTTGCTGTAGAGTGCGAAGAACCGCTCGGTGTAGTCCTGACCATAGTTCGGCGGGATTCGCATTCCTACGAGCAGCACGGTGGCGCCAGCTTGCTGGGCATCGCTGACGATTGTTCTCAGATTGGCCTCGGTGGTCTGCAACGGGAAGCCTCGCAAGGCGTCGTTGGCACCCAGCTCGACGATCACCACTGCCGGCCTGTGTCGCTTGAGCAGGTCAGGCAGGCGCGTCTTGCCACCGATTGTGGTCTCGCCACTGATGCTCGCGTTGACGACGCTATAATCGAACCGCTCCTTGCTCAGGCGGTCCTGCAGCAGGCTGACCCAGCCAGTGCCGCGTGCAATGCCGTACTCCGCCGACAGACTGTCGCCCAGTACCAGCAGCGCGGGCTTGTTGCCAGATTGCGCGTGCGCCGGCACAGCCGTCATGACGGCAGTTGCCAGTGTGATACCCAACGCCGCCAGCCATTGCCGGCGCCTACTGTTTGTCATCCTCTCTCGCATGTCCACGTCCATTCTTGCCGTCGAGTCATTGGGAAAGACCGTAGCCGATACGACCGGTTCGCTGACGATTTTGCACGACGTAACGTTTTCCGTCACGGCGGGTGA
The DNA here is from genome assembly GCF_059492215.1 of Cupriavidus sp. HY129. Taxonomy (NCBI): domain Bacteria; kingdom Pseudomonadati; phylum Pseudomonadota; class Betaproteobacteria; order Burkholderiales; family Burkholderiaceae; genus Cupriavidus; species Cupriavidus sp. HY129. Next base: position 1,891,352 of record NZ_CP083254.1, on the reverse strand, counting down.
AACGTTGGCCATTGTCGGGGCGTCTGGGTCGGGCAAATCCACGCTACTTGGCCTGCTTGCCGGGCTCGATCTGCCGAGCACGGGATCGGTCCGGCTCCATGGTCAGGATCTGTTCCGGCTCGATGAAGACCAGCGTGCCGCGCTGCGCGGGCGTCACGTTGGTTTTGTGTTTCAGTCGTTCCAGCTGGTCGGCCATCTGACCGCGCTGGAGAACGTAATGCTTCCGCTCGAGTTGCGTGGTGAGACCGATCGCGTGCGCGAGCGGGCCGTCGACATGCTGGAGCGAGTAGGGCTCGGTCAGCGGCTGTCCCATTATCCGCGCACGCTTTCCGGCGGCGAGCAGCAGCGTGTGGCGTTGGCGCGCGCCTTCGTTGCGCGGCCCGATATTCTGTTTGCGGACGAGCCGACCGGCAGTCTGGACACCGCCACGGGCGAGGCGGTCATCGCGCTGATGTTCGAGCTCAATCGCGATGCCGGATCGACGCTCGTGCTGGTCACGCACGACCGTTCGGTGGCAGCGCGATGCGGCCGCATCCTGACGATCGAGGCTGGCCGTGTAGCTAGCGACGAGTTCATGGATGCGGGCGTCTGAACGGCGTAGACGGGGTTAACTGCGTGCCAGTGAGCGTCGCGCCAGCGCGATCAGCGCGGCAGTCGATGCATCGTGGGCTTCCGTGGCATTGCCACTGAGTTCGGCCTCGATCGGGCGCGCCAGGATCTTGCCGAGCTCCACGCCCCACTGATCGAACGAATTGATGTTCCAGACGATGCCTTGCACGAAGGTGCGGTGCTCATAGAGCGCGATCAGCGCGCCCAGCACGTGCGGCGTCAGGTTTTCCATCAGCAGCATGTTGCTCGGCCGATTGCCCTCGAACACCATATGCGGAATGCGCGCTACGTCGACGCCGGCCGCTTGCAGCTCTTCCGCACTGCGTCCGCGCATCAATGCCTCGGCCTGCGCAAAGCAGTTGGCTAGCAGCTTGACGTGATGGCCTGGCAGTTCGCGCGGCGGCACCAGCGGCGCGACGAAATCGACCGGCACGATCTGCGAGCCCTGATGGATCATCTGGAAGTAGGCGTGCTGGCCGTTGGTGCCAGCCGTGCCCCAGACCACTGGCGCGGTATCGGTGTCCACCGGACGACCATCGAGCTGGACCGACTTGCCGTTGCTCTCCATTTCGAGTTGCTGGAGGAACGCCGGAAACAGTTCGAGCGAGGTCGAATAGGGCGCCATGCAGCTCGTCGGCATGTTGTGGAAATTGCGATACCAGATTCCCAGCATCGCCATCACCACGGGCATGTTTTGGGCGAGCGGCGCAGTGCGGAAATGATCGTCCATCGCCCGGGCGCCGAGCAGCAGGTCCTCGAAGGCGTCGAAGCCGACGGCCAGCGCAATCGACAGGCCGACCGACGACCACAGCGAGAACCGGCCACCGATCCAGTCCCAGAATTCGAACATGTTGTTCGGGTCGATGCCGAACTCGACCACGGCATCGCGATTGGTCGATACGGCGACGAAGTGCCGCGCGAGCTGGTTCTCGGGCACGCCGTGGCGGAGGAACCAGTCCCGCATGCTGCAGGCGTTGGCCATGGTTTCGAGCGTTGTGAACGTCTTCGAACAGACGATCACCAGCGTGCGTGCCGGATCCAGGCGCTGGAGCGTTTCCGCAAGCTCGGTGCCATCCACATTCGAAACGAAGTGCACACGCGGTCCGCGCGGGTCGGCCAGGTGCGCCAGGGCGCGGCATACCATGCGTGGGCCCAGGTCAGAGCCGCCGATGCCGATGTTGACGATGTCGGTGATCCCCTGGCCCGTGGAGCCGGTCCAAACGCCACTGCGCACTCGGCCGGCAAACTCGCGCATCCGGCGGAGTACATCGTGGATGGCGGGCATGACAGACGCCCCGTCGACCTTGAACGGCGCGTCGGGCAGGGCGCGTAGCGCGACGTGCAACGCGGCACGATCTTCGGTGGCGTTGATATGTTCGCCAGCGAACATAGCGTCGCGGCGTGCCGGCACGCCGGCTTCCTCGGCAAGCTTCATCAGCAGCGCAAGGGTCTCGCCGGTGATGCGGTTCTTCGAGTAATCCAGATACAGGCCGGAGGCTTCCAGCGAGAAAGCATCGACCCGTTGAGCAGCCCCGGCTTCGGCGAACCACTGCTGCATCGGCGTCTCGCGGACGACGTCATGGTGTTGGCGAAGGGTGTTCCAGGCTTGGAGGTCAGTCGGCATTCGTTCTTGGGGGAAATCGGGCACGAACGCCTGCACGAGGCAGGCGCCAGCAAGTATATCGCCAGAATGTGATCGCAAATTCCGGAAGTGGCAGCAAAAAGTAACGAGGCTTGCCGGATTGACGGTTTCCGACGTCGGGATGTCGTTACCTTAGCAGAGGGGGACAACGCCCCCTATCGGCAATTGTCCGACGCGTGCCGCGCCGCGCGCATCACCTGAGATCACCTGGACGGCGTCTGGCGTGATCCGCGCGGCATTGTTGGTGGCAGTGCCGGGACGTTACGCACCGCCGCCGCGTAGCAACGCGTTGAAGATATCCCGGGCGGGCAGATAGAGCTCGCTGGCAGTCATGCCAGCCGGGCCCGTGCCCGACGCTACCAGCCTGTCGGCGGCACGGCCGTGAATCCAGACCGCCGCGCGCGCGGCCGCGACGATCGGCATTCCCTGGGCGATCAGGGCGCCGATCATTCCGGCCAGGACATCACCGGTGCCGGCGGTGGAGAGCGCGGCATTGCCGGTCGGATTGATCGCAGGCGGCGCGCCGTCCGGGGACGCTATCACGGTTCCGGAGCCCTTGAGCACGATCGTGGCCCGCCACCGCGTGGCCAGTGCGGCTGCGGCCTCCAGCCGGTTGCGCTGGATATCGGCCACGGTGCTGCCCAGCAGTCGCGCGGCCTCAAGCGGGTGGGGCGTCATCACGTGTGCCACACCGCTTTCGATAAGCTGCTGGGCCAGCGTGCCATCGGTAGCCAGCAGGTTGAGCGCATCCGCATCGAGCACCAGCGGCGCGGCTGTCGCCGCATTGGCGCAGATATCGATCAGTTGCGCCAGTTGCTTGCGCGCGGAGGCGCCCGTACCCATCCCAGGGCCGACCACGTAGGCCGACATCGCGCCGGGCGAAAGCTCCGTCACGGTGTGCAGCATCAACTCTGGATGAACCGGATCGATGGCGGGCGCCGGTTGCGCGAGGAATCCCACATGGACACGCCCGGCGCCCAGATACAGGGCGGCGCGCGCGCCAAGCAAAGGGGCCCCGGTCATCCCATGGCTGCCACCGATCACAGCCAGGCTGCCGAAGCTGCCCTTGTTATCCGCGTGCTCGCGTCGCGGCAGCGAATGGGAAAAACCCGGCGGCTGATTGACCACCGCCACGGGATGTTCGGCTGGCGGATAGTCGAGCCCGAGTGGTGCGATATCGACCTCGCCGGCGCAATCGCGGCCATCCAGTGTCAGCAGGCCCGGCTTGGCAGCCAGGAACGTCAGCGTGCGTTGTGCCCGGACCGCCGGGTTGCCGGCGCCGGTGTCGGCGAACAATCCGCTCGGGATATCGAGCGAGAACACCGGCAGGCGCGAGGTATTCAGATGGTCGATCCAACGCGCCATATTGCCGTCGGCCGCACGGTTGAGTCCGATCCCCAGCAATCCATCGACGATTGCCGCGCATCCATTCGGCCAGGGAGGAATCCCGGTATCGGCATCGTTGGGCAGCGCCAGTAGCGGCACGCCGGCGGCGCGGGCCTCGAGCCAGGCGCGGGCCGCATCGGCGGGCAGCAGGTCGGCTTCGCCGATCAGCCATGCTTCCACGAGCCGTCCGCGCTGATGCAGGCGCATGGCGGCAACCAGCGCGTCGCCGCCGTTGTTGCCAGGGCCAGCCAGGCAGAGGATGCGGCCATTCGGCACCCATGCGTGCAGCCAGTCCGCTGCCGCAGCGCCCGCGCGGGACATCAACGTGAAAGGCGGGGTCGCGGCCAGCCCGGCGTGCTCCACGCGGCGGATCGTCGTCAGGTCGTAAAGCGGCGTAACGTCCGTGCCGGCGGGATCCAGCGCGATGCGGTCCGGCGTCGCGTCGGGGTCCGGGGATGTCGAAGGCGAGACAGTCGTGCTCATATTGGTATCAGGCGGGGCCCAGCCGGTAACGTTCGGGTGTCAGCCCATCCATGTCGATGGCTGGCCCGTCGCCTTGGCCGGCGCTGGCGGCAATCTGGTCCGCGGCAATTTTGCCCGATCCGCAGCTCATCGCCCAGCCCGTCGAGCCATGGCCGAGGTTCAGAAACAGGCCCGGCACGCGGGTGGCGCCGATCAGGGGCGGGCCGTCAGGCAGCATCGGTCGCGCCCCAGCCCAAAGCGTGGCGGCGTTGTAGTGGCCGGCTACCGGAAACCAGTCGCGCGCGACCTTGATCAGGGTTTGCAGCGCGGCAGGCCGCAGATCGAGCTTGCGCGATCCAAGCTCCGCGGTGCCCGCCACGCGCAGTCGATTGCCCATGCGCGTGATGGCCACCTTGTACGATTCATCCATCAGGGCGCCTAGCGGTGCCTGTAGTTCGTCCGTCACCATGACCGTGGCCGAGTAGCCCTTGACCGGGTAGAGCGGCAGGCGCAGCCCCAGCGGGCGCAGCAGCGTCTCGCTGCCGACGCCGGCTGCAAGCAGCACGCGGTCCGCATCGAGCACTTCCCGGGCACGGCCACCGAGCGCGGCGAGTTCGACTGTCAGGCGGCCGTCCGTCCTGCGCAACCGGGCGACTTCGGTCTGGAAACGAAACTGCACCCCCGCGGCTTCCGCGTGCTGGTGCAGTCTGCGCACAAAGATCGGGCAATTGCCGGATTCATCCTCTGGAAGATGCAGGCCGCCCGCCAGTGGCGTGTCGTCGGTCAGGCCGGGTTCGATGCGCCGGCAACCGGCGGCGTCGATGAGCTGATGCGGGACGTTGTTCTCGCGCAGCAAGGCCAATGCGGGCGATGCGAGATCAAGGTCGCGCTGTGTGCGAAACAGTTGCAGGTAGCCACGTGATTGCTCGTACTCGATCTCGAGTGCCGAGCGAAGCTCGTGCAGACAGGTGCGGCTGTAGAAGGCCACACGCTGCATCCGCAGCTTGTTGGTGCGATAGCTTTCGGGGTTGCATTCGCGCAGCCAGCGCACGATCCAGCGCCACATCGCGGGATCGGCGCTTGGGCGGAACACGACCGGCGAGGCGTGCTGGAACAGTGAGCGCACGATCTTGCCGGGCATCCCGGGCGCCGCCCAGGGCGCGACGTAGCCGGGGGCGATCACGCCCGCGTTGCCAAAGCTGGCTTCCTGCGCGGGGGCGCCGCGTCGCTCCAGTACAGTGACTTCGAAGCCGGCCTGGCGCAGGTACCAGGCCGAGCAGACGCCGATTGCGCCGGCGCCGATGATGATCACGTGCATCCGCTAGCTTTGCCCCCTTCAGGATGAAGTGCCGCTATTTGAGCTCCTTCGCCATGACTACGTCAGGCAGCCATGTCACCACGCTGGGCCACACGGTGATGATGCCGATGGCCAGCACCATCATCATGAAGAACGGCAGCGACACTCTGGCGATGTAGTTGCTGTCCTTGCCGGTCATGCTCTGGAGCACGAACAGGTTGAATCCGACAGGTGGCGTGACCTCGGCGATTTCCACCAGCAACACGATGAAGATGCCAAACCATACCAGATCAAAGCCGGCGGCTTGTACCATCGGCAGGACGGTGGCCGTGGTCAGCGCGATCATCGAGATGCCGTCGAGCGCCGTGCCAAGCAGGATATAGATGATGGTCAGGACCGCGATCAGCGCCCACGGCGACAGTTGCAGCGCCGCCACCCATTCGGCCAGCGCGCGCGGAATGCCGGTGAAACTCATCGTGACCGACAGGAATGACGTCGCCCCGAGCACGAACATGATCATCGCGGTCAGCCGGGTGGCCGACATCAGGCTTTCCCAGAATGCCTTGCGCGTCAGCGAACCGCCCGCCCAGGCCAGCGCGAGCGACGCCACCACGCCATACGCGGCAGCCTCGGTAGCCGTGGAGTACCCGGCCATCATGATCCACGTGATGAACGCGATCAGGATGATGCAGGGCATGAGCTGCCGGATCGACGCTAGCCGGGCCGACCAGCCAAACGTCTCGGCCGCAGGGGTCTTCTCGGGATTCATCAGCGCCCAGACCACGATGTAGCCCGAAAACAGGATCATCAGCAACAGGCCCGGCAGGAACCCGGCGAGGAATACGCGGATGATGGAGACGTCGGCGGACACCGCATACACGACCATCGTGATCGACGGCGGGATCAGAATGCCCAACGTGCCCGCCGTCGACAGCGAGCCGAGTGTGATGCGCTCGTCGTAGCCGCGGCGGGTCAGTTCGGGCAGTGCCGACTTGGCGATCGTGGCGCAGGTAGCGGCCGACGACCCCGACACCGAACCGAAGATGCCGCAGCCGAGAATGTTGACGTGCATGAGACGGCCCGGCAGCCAGTTGAGCCACGGGGAGAGGCCATTGAACATCTGCTCGGAGAGCTTGGTGCGGAACAGGATTTCTCCCATCCACACGAACAGGGGCAGCGATGCCAGCGTGTAGGAGGCACTGGACGACCACCAGGAGTTGGCAAGGTTCACCAGCGCGTCGTGGTCGGAGAAGATCACCAGGCCAACCCACGAGGTCACGGCGATCGCCACGGGAATCCACGCGCCGATCGCCAGGAAGACGATCATCACCAGCAGCAGGATCAGGGCAACGAGAACGGTGCTCATCAGACGGTCTCCCCGAAGTCGCCAGCGGCCAGCTTGGCTTCCTGCGCGAGCTGGTAGCGCGGCTTCTGCCGGCGTACCACGCGCAGCCATTCGTCACCGACGGCCAGCAGAAAGCCGAGCGCGCCGATGACTGCAAAACTCTGCGGAATCCAGAGTGGAATCACGATCTGCCCCTGGGACACATCGCCGATATCCCAGCTTTGCCAGGCAAACGAGCCGAGCGCCCACGCCGCATAGCCGGCGAAGATCAGGCAGATGGTGAGCGAGATGACTTCCAGTAGCCAGCGGCGTTTGGTGCCGACGGCTTCCAGCAGCATCTCCACGCGCACGATGCCGCCGTGCTGAAATGTCTGACCGAGGATGAGGAAGGCGGAAGCGGCGCACAGCCACGCGACGATGTCGTCGCCGCCCTTGAGCGTGATCGAGGTCTCGCGCGAGATCGACATCGCGATCATCACGATGCAGACAGCGAGGATGCACAGCGCGCCGAGCGCGGCGCAGACGTCAAGCAGATGGTCGAGCCAACGCTTGCGGAGGATGGGGGCTTCCATGGTGATGACGGGCTACCTGTGACGCGGGAACGGCGATGGGAGGGCGCGCGCGATCAGCGGCGCGGGCCTGCTGCAATGCATGCACGAAAGCAGGCGGGCGCCACGATGGATTGTCGCGGGCCTGCTTTCGCGGATGGCGCGGATCTACTTCTTGTAGGCGTCGAGAATGGCCTTGCCATCGTCGCCGGCGCTCTTCGCCCAGTCGGCAACCATGGCTTCGCCTACCTTCTGCATGTCGGATTTGAGCTGCGGCGAAGGCGGCGCCACAGTCATGCCGTTCTTGGAGAGCGTGGCCAGATACTCGCGCGTCTTCTGTTCGGAGACCTGCCAGCCGCGCTTCTCGGCATCGGCCACGGCCTTGAGCAGAGCGTCCTGGGTGGGCTTGTCGAGCCCGTTGAAGGCCTTTTTGCTGACGACGAGCATGTTCTTGGGCAGCCACGCATCGACGGTATAGAAGTACTTCACCGACTCCCATACCTTGGTATCGACGCCCGTTGCGCCAGACGACATGAACGAGTTGACCGTGCCCGTGGCAAGCGCCTGCGCCAGGTCAGCGGCCTGGATCGTCACCGGCTGGGCGCTGACCAGCTCGGCGATCTTCGACGTTGCCGGGTTGTAGGCGCGCCATTTCAGGCCCTTCATGTCCGCCGCACTGTTCAGGGGCTTGTTCGCGTAGATGCCCTGCGGCGGCCAGGCCACCGCGTAGAGCAGTTTCATGCCCTGGCGGTCGAGTATCTTGTCAGTGACGGTTCGCGAGGCTTGCCAGAGCTTGTAGGAATCGCCATAGCTCGTGGCCAGGAAAGGCACCGCGTCGACGCCGAAGACCGGGTTTTCGTTGGCCAGCGTCGACATCAGGATTTCACCCATCTGCACCTGGCCGGTCTGCACGCCACGCTTGATCTCATTGGCCTTGAGCAGCGAGCCATTGGGATGCAGCACGATCTTGAGCTTGCCGCCGGTGGCCTTGTCGACGTCGTTGGCCATCTGCTGCAGGTTTTCCGTGTGCAGGTTGGTGGCCGGATAGCCCGTGGGCAGGTCCCACTTCGTATCCGCCCGTGCCGCCGTGGCGGTCAGCAGAATGCCTGTCACCGCCGTCGTCACCGCAACTGCCAATACCTTGACTCGCATTTCCATCTCTCCCTGATGTTGCGCGCGGGCGCCTGCCCGACTACGCGGGTTTGACTATCCTCCTGGAACTACCTGCGCCGATTCCCAGGTTGTTGGTGATCTCGGCGGTAATGCGGTAATGCGTGTCGCGGTGCGGCGGCGGCTCAGCCTCCGCGCCGTGAAGGGTGCACGAGCGATTCCAATGCAAGCGCCGTGCCCAGCAGCTGCGCATCGCGCATCGGTCCATGGGACAGCATCAGGCCGACGGGCAGTTCATCGGGCGCATGGCAGGGCAGCGACACCGAACAGCCGTCGAGAAAATTGAACGCGGACGTATTGCGCAAGAGCAGCCCATTGGTGCGGAAGAACAGGGTGTCATCTTCCACAAGCGGGGCGATCGGCGGCGCCACCATTGGCAACGTGGGGCAGACCACCGCATCGAACGGCGACATGCGAGCTTCCATGCGGGCAATCCAGTCGAGGCGGGCGCGGTGCAGCGCGATGTAGTCCGCCGCGCTCATCGCCGCGCCCCGCTCGATACGGGTTACCACGCGCCGGTCGTACAGATCGCGGTGGGTGGCGAGCAGCGCGCGATGGTGCGCGTAGGACTCGGGCGCTGAAAACCCGCCAGCGGCATTCAGGCTGGCCAGTTCGGTCAGCTCGGGCATGTCCACGTGTTCGATGCGCACGCCTGCGGCGGAAAGCCGGCCGATGGCACGGTCGAAGGCTTTCGAGACCGGTTCGTCCAGATCGTCGAGAACCAGCTGGCGCGGAATCGCCAGGCGGATCGCGGTGGCGGCCTTCATTTGCGGAATGACCGGGGCGTCGGCGATGACACTATCCACGGCGATGCAATCGGTCAGCGTGCGCGCCATCGCACATGCGGTATCGAGCGTGTAGGACAGCGGGAACGCGCCCGTCAGCGGCACGCGGCGCGACGTGGGTTTGAAGCCGACGATGCCGCATAGCGCGGCGGGAATGCGGATCGAGCCGCCCGTGTCGCTGCCGAGGCCCGCCACCGCCGTGCCAATCGCGACCGAGACCGCCGCCCCGGATGACGATCCGCCCGGAATCCGTGCAACCGAGCTGTCGCATGGGTTGACCGGCGTGCCGAAATGGGGATTGATGCCGACGCCAGAGAAGGCGAACTCGGTCATGTTGGTGCGGCCGACCAGCGCGGCGCCGGCCGCGCGGAGCCGGGCCACCACGGCGGCATCGGCCGTCGCGGGTACGGCGTCCTGGCGGGCGGCAGACGCGGCGCGCGTGACCTCGCCCGCGATGTCGTAGAGATCCTTGACGGATACCGGCAGGCCAGCCAGTGGGTGGAGCGGCTTGCCAGCGCGGTCAGCGGCATCGGCCGCGCGGGCCACCTCGCTGGCGGCATCGAACGTGGTGTGGAGATAGACGGCGTGGCCGGCGGCGCTGGCGGCCCTGGTGGCGGCTTCGGCAAGCAGGTCGGCGCGGCTGGTGGTGCCGGCGCGGACGGCGGCGTTCAGGGAGGCGATGTCAGGCAGCATGACGGTTTGCGTGGGCGAGACGAAGGTGACAGGCGCCGCGGAGCAAAATCACATTCACGCATTGCCTGTGTGAATCAAGAGGCTCAAGAATCCGACAAGGGTAGCAAGAAGCGCATCGGCGGGACATAGGGAAGGACGCTATATCCCGAGGCGCGGCAAGAAATACCGTTCGATGCCAGGATCGCATCGCCCGGGCGATCAGGCAGACGAGATCAGGCCCCCTTGACGGGCTTCTCGTTCTCCATCTCCTCCGGCTGCGGATCATCCCAGACGACCTTGTTTCGGCCGCTGGCCTTCGCGGCATAGAGGCGTTGGTCCGCCGCCATCAGCAGCGAGTCGAGGTTGCCCGGTTCGCCTGGCGCGATCTGCGCCACGCCGAAGGACGCGGTGAAACGGATGGATGCCGTGTCAGCGCTGTCGACCGGTTCGCAGACCAATGCTTGCAGGGCCAGGCGAAGCTTTTCGGCCAGGTTGGCTGCATCCGCGATACCCGTGCGTGGCAACAGGACGGCAAATTCCTCGCCGCCCAGTCGCGCCGGCAGATCGACATTCCGGACATTCGCGCGCAACGCGTCCGCCAGGGTACGCAGCACCACGTCTCCGCTGCCATGTCCCCAGCGGTCGTTGATCTTTTTGAAACGGTCGATGTCGAGCATGATCAGCGAGACCGGAACGGCGTCCCGCTTGCACCATGCGTAGGCGTCTGCGAATCGGGATGCGAACACGCGACGGTTCGCCAACCCGGTCAGGGCATCGGTCTCGGCGAGGGTCCGGAGGGCTTCGCCCCGGTCAATGTAGTGCCCGAACAATGTATGGACAACTGCCAGCGTGAAGCAAAGCAGAAGGCCCAGGGCGACAGCGCCGGCGCCAATGGTGCCGCTCAGGCGGGCGACGCTCGCCTGTAGCAGTTCCCGCGTGGAGACCTCGTCGACCATTATCAGGCCGCTGTTTCCGAGCTTGCGATAGATGAGGCGGCTGCCATGCTCGTTGCTCAGAATGCCGGCATCGCCCCTGAACGCCACCGCGAGCTTGTCCGCCGGCCATTTGTCGATGAGCACGGACGCGAGCGTTTCGCCCCGATGCACGTTTCGCATACCGGCGCCCACGAGTATGCCGTTGTGGTCCACCAGGTAGTTGTTGACGTCGTGATGGGGGGCAAGGTTGAGGGACTCGTCAAGACTGGGCCGCGGAATCTCCAGAATCAGAACGGCCTTGAATGCGTTGCCGGCGTAGACAGGAGCACTCAGGAATAGCGACGATTCGCCAGCGTCGTCCATGGACCGCGCGATGCTCCATTGCTGCTTTCGCGTCGGATTGGCCAAGGGGAGGCTATTACGAAAGTACCCGGCGGAAGCGAAGGTCCGCAGGGTCGGATCAACGTCCTGCTCGCTAATGGCCGGGTAAGCCACGATGATGCCGCTGGCGGACACATAGGCAATGCGTTCCCGGAGCCCGGGTTCGTTGTGTCCCGCACTGAACATATGGCTGAGCGCGATTGCAACCGCCATGCCCGGGATCAGCTTGGCATCGTCGCGCGAGAAGCCATCCAGCCCAGTGAGCCGCGCCGCGCTGACGCCATAGACGGGCGCCGCCTCACGTGTCCGCAGCGCCCAGACATCGTCATTGCGGTGCTCAAAGGCAGTCTGGATGTCGTGGGCGAAGAGGGCTGGCAGTTCATCCTGGATCTGCATCAGGTGCTCGGCGTAGTTCCGGATGTTCGCCAGGCGCTCCGCCTCCAGTTGAAGCAGCGCGTTGATGCTCACGGCACGAACCGCCTGCATCTGTCTGACCGACTCGATCTCCGTGTCGCGCGACAACATCATGCCCCGGAGGATGAGCAGCAATATCAGGAGAATGGCGGCGCTGAACGCAATCAGAATGAAGCGGCGAGGGCGCTTGATGAGCGCGAGCCATAACCGGCTCAGGAACCTGTCGGACGGGAGCAGTCGTCCGGTATCGGAGGCGGAGTGCATGTGATTGTTCTTCAATACGTGACCATGGCCAGTACCCGATCTGGAACGTGATGGCTCTTGCGCGACGGGAAGTCGTATCGTGCCGGATTCAGATCCGTCAGAGACTGTCCGTCGAAAAATTTTAGATCGGTTCTGCAAATCTTCGCGTCGAGGGGGTGACAGCCCGGCAGCACACGATGGCGGCGGATTTCTCATCGATTTGCCGATAAACTGTCGCGTAAATCGCCTAAATCCGGGCGCCCAATGATTCAAAATCGCATCCCAGGAGACTGCTTTTCATGGCACGCAAGCCCGTTTCGGACAGCCCCGCCACCGCTGCGCCAGTGGCGAGCCCCTCACCGGCCGCGCCACTGGCGCGCGCTGCCGGCGTCAACATTGTGTCGTCGTCGCATCTGGTTTCGGTGCGTAGCCCGGAATTGTCGGAGTTCGAGTTCGGGCTGAATACCGCTTACAACGCCTATAGCCGATGGGTGGTGCGCTGCATGGGTGCCGCTGGCGTGCGCGACCTGACGTTCCTGGACGTGCTGGTACTGCACCACGTCAATCATCGCGGACGCGCCAAGCGGCTGGCGGACATCTGCTTTGTGCTGAACGTCGAAGATACCCATCTGGTCACATACGCGCTCAAGAAGCTCGTGGGGCTGGGACTGGTGGCCGGGGAGCGGGTTGGCAAGGAGGCCACTTACGCCACCACGCAGGCTGGTACCGACGCCTGCGCCCGGTACCGCGAGATCCGCGAGCAGTGCCTGACGAGCAATTTCACGGAGGGTAGCGAGGAAAACCTGGAGATCGGCGAACTGGCACGCCTGCTGCGTGTGTTGACCGGTCTCTACGAGCAGGCGGCGCGCTCCGCCACTTCCCTTTGATAATGTGACGTATTATGCTCTATAGCACAGCTTGGCCTGCCGATAATGACGTCGGTCAGGCTGTCCTTGCCAGCTTTCTCGCGGAATGTCTGTCGGCCCCCGATTGCGCAATGCAAAAAGCGGTCGCCGACAAGGTACAATAGCGGTTTCCCGCCAGCCGGCATTCCATTCAGCAGTGTCGGCGGCCGCCTGCCCCGACCCTCCTACGCCTCCCGACCGCAACGATCATGGCGCATTTCTCGTGCTTCCCCGGCGCTTTGGCGCTTTCCGCCTTCCGTCAGCAACGCCTGCTTGCCGCTCTCCAACAGATCGACGCCGATATTGAATCGGTGCACGGCCAGTTCGTGCACTTCGTCGATTCGGACACGCCGCTGTCCGCCGAGGATCAGACCCGCATCGGCGCGATGCTGACCTACGGCGCGCCGTTCACCGCTCAGACCGAGGGCGACCGCTTCGTGGTGATCCCGCGCTTCGGCACGATCTCGCCGTGGGCCAGCAAGGCCACCGATATCGCCCACAACTGCGGCCTGACCCACGTTCACCGTATCGAGCGCGGCATCGAAATCACGGTCATCTGCAAGAAGGGGCTGCTGCGCGGCCGCAAGACGCTGGATGCCGGCACGCGCGCCGCTGTCGCCGCACATCTGTTCGACCGCATGACCGAAACGGTGATCGGCAGCCGTGAAGAGGCCGCCGCGCTGTTCCAGGAACTGCCGGCCAAGCCGCTGCAGTTCATCGACATCTCGGCGGGTCGCAGCGCGCTGGTGGACGCCAACACGGCAATGGGCCTGGCGCTGTCCGAGGACGAGATCGATTACCTGCTGGACGCCTACGGCAAGCTCGAACGCAACCCGACCGACGTCGAGTTGATGATGTTCGCGCAGGCCAACAGCGAGCACTGCCGCCACAAGATCTTCAACGCCACGTGGACCATCGACGGCGTGTCCCAGGACAAGTCGCTGTTCGCGATGATCCGCAATACGCACCAGTTGAACCCGCAGGGGTCGATCGTGGCGTACTCGGACAACTCGGCCGTCATGGAAGGCGACGTGGCCGAGCGCTGGTTCCCGCGTGGCGCGGACCAGAAGTACGGGCGCCACGAGGCGCTGACCCACACGCTGATGAAGGTGGAAACGCACAACCACCCGACCGCGATCTCGCCGTTCCCTGGCGCGTCGACCGGTGCGGGCGGTGAAATCCGCGACGAAGGCGCAACTGGACGTGGCGCCAAGCCCAAGGCCGGCCTGACCGGCTTCACGGTGTCGAACCTGATGCTGCCCGATGCCGTCGAGTCATGGGAAAACGCGCGCGACGCGGCCCAGCCGGTGTCCCACCGCAATCCGGACGACAAGCCGGTTGTGACCGGCAAGCCGGACCGCATCGCATCCCCGCTGCAGATCATGATCGACGGGCCGCTCGGCGGCGCGGCGTTCAACAACGAATTTGGCCGCGCCAACCTGGGTGGCTACTTCCGCGTCTACGAGCAGAACGTTGGCGGCACCGTGCGCGGCTATCACAAGCCGATCATGATCGCCGGCGGCATTGGCAACATCGACGGCTCGCACACGCACAAGGACCCGCTGCCGGCCGGCACGTTGCTGATCCAGCTGGGCGGCCCGGGTATGCGTATCGGCATGGGTGGCGGCGCGGCCAGTTCGATGGCGACCGGCACGAACACCGCCGATCTCGATTTCGATTCGGTGCAGCGTGGCAACCCGGAAATGGAACGCCGCGCGCAGGAAGTCATCAACGCCTGCTGGCAGCTTGGCGATGAGAACCCGATCCTGTCGATCCACGACGTTGGCGCGGGTGGCATTTCGAACGCGTTCCCCGAGCTCGTCGACGGCGCTGACCGTGGCGCGCGTTTCGACCTGCGTCAGGTGCATCTGGAAGAGTCGGGTCTGTCGCCTGCCGAGATCTGGTGCAATGAGTCCCAAGAGCGCTATGTGCTGGCGATCGCGCCGAACAGCCTGCCGCTGTTCCAGGCGATGTGCGAGCGTGAGCGTTCGCCGTTTGCCGTGGTGGGGGTCGCGACTGAGGAGAAACAGCTCCAGCTTGTCGACTCGCATGTGGACGCCGCGCTGAAGGAACACTTCCCGGTCAATATGCCGATGGACGTGCTGCTGGGCAAGCCGCCGCGCATGCATCGCGACGTGACGCGCGTGGAGCGTGAGTTCCCGCCCGTCGACGTGACCGGCATCTCGCTGGAACAAGCCGTGCGTGACGTGCTGCGCCACCCGACCGTGGCCAACAAGTCGTTCCTGATCTCGATCGGTGACCGTACCGTGGGCGGGATGAACGCCCGCGACCAGATGGTGGGCCCGTGGCAGGTGCCGGTGGCCGACGTGGCCGTGACCACGCTCGACTACAAGGGCACGGCTGGCGAGGCGATGACGATGGGCGAGCGCACGCCGCTGGCCGTGATCGACGCGCCGGCCTCGGGCCGCATGGCGATCGGCGAAGCGCTGACCAACCTGGCAGCGGCACCGGTCAAGGACCTGGGCAAGGTGAAGCTCTCGGCCAACTGGATGGCTGCCTGTGGCGTGGCTGGCGAAGACGCCAAGCTTTACGACACGGTGCACGCCGTCGGCATGGAACTGTGCCCGGCACTGGGCATCAGCATCCCGGTCGGCAAGGATTCGCTGTCGATGCGCACCAAATGGTCCGATGCCGATGGCGACAAGGAAGTCGTAGCGCCGGTATCGCTGATCATCTCCGCATTCGCGGCGGTGGACGACGTGAACCGCACGCTGACGCCGCAGCTTCGTACGGACCTGGGCGAGAGCGTGCTGATCGCGATCGATCTCGGGCGCGCCAGGAACCGCATGGGCGGCAGCATTCTGGCCCAGGTGACGCAGCAGGTGGGCGATAGCGCCCCCGACGTCGACAACGCGGAAGACCTCAAGAACTTCTTCAACGTGATCCAGCGCCTGAACCGTGAAGGCAAGCTGCTGGCCTATCACGATCGTTCGGACGGCGGTTTCATGGCTGCCGTGGCGGAGATGGCGTTCGCGGGCCACTGTGGTGTGTCGCTGAACGTCGACATGCTCACGCTCGATCCGAACGGCGAGCAGGATTACGGCGACGCCAAGAACTGGGCGCAGCAGGTCGCGGAACGTCGCAATGACCAGACGCTGCGCGCGCTGTTCTCCGAGGAACTCGGTGCCGTGGTCCAGGTGCGCCTGGAAGAGCGCGACGCTGTGTTCGCGGTGCTGCGCGAGGCAGGCCTGTCGGCATGCAGCCACGTGATCGGCAAGCCGAACACGAACGACCAGGTCGAGATCTATCGCGATGCCAAGAAGGTGTTCGGCGCCGCGCGTTCCGATCTGCAGCGTACGTGGAGCGAGGTGAGTTGGCGTATCGCGCGTCTGCGCGACAACCCCGCCTGTGCCGATAGCGAGTACGAGCGCGTGCTCGATGCCGGCGACCCGGGCATCAGCCCCGTGCTGACGTTCGACCCGGCCGAGAATATCGCCGCGCCGTTCATCGCTTCGGGCGCGCGTCCGCGCGTGGCCATCCTGCGCGAGCAGGGTGTGAACTCGCAGATCGAGATGGCGTACAGCATGGATCTTGCGGGCTTCGACACGCACGATGTCCATATGAGCGACCTGATTGCCGGCCGCGCCAGCCTGGCTGATTTCAAGGGCTTCGTGGCCTGCGGTGGCTTCAGCTACGGTGACGTGCTGGGTGCGGGCGAAGGCTGGGCCAAGACTATCCTGTTCAACGGTCAGATGGCCGAACAGTTCGCGGCGTTCTTCAATCGCCAGGACACGTTCGCGCTGGGCGTGTGCAACGGCTGCCAGATGATGAGCAACCTGGCCCCGATCATTCCGGGTGCGGGCGCCTGGCCGAAGTTCACGCGTAACCAGTCGGAACAGTACGAAGCACGCTTTGTGACCGTCGAAGTGCAGCAGTCGCCGTCGATCTTCTTTGCTGGCATGGAAGGCAGCCGCATTCCGATCGTCGTGGCGCACGGTGAAGGTTTTGCCGACTTCTCGCAGCAAGGCGACATCGCCAAGGCAAACGTGGCCCTGCGTTTCGTCGATAACCGTGGCGCAGCGACGCAGACGTATCCGCTGAACCCGAATGGTTCGCCGGAGGGCATCACGTCGGTTACGACGGTCGATGGCCGCTTTACCGTGCTGATGCCGCACCCGGAGCGGGTGTTCCGTACCGCGACGATGAGCTGGGCGCCGGACGCTTGGAAGCAGATCGCCGATGGTGGCAGCCCGTGGATGCGCATGTTCCGTAACGCACGGAAGTGGGTGGGCTAAGGCGTTATCCCACTCATGCCAAAGGCGCCCGATTGTCGGGCGCCTTTTTCTTTTGGTGCCGCCGTCTGCATTACGGGCAGACGCTCAGACGCTCAGGTGGTGAAATTCGAGTTCAAGCTACAGCCGTATTGGGCTGGTCCGCAGGCGATGGCGGTGAGGCGGATGGCGTAGGCGCGGACTCCCGCGTCTGCAGGCGGGCGCTCCAGGGCAGATACCGGGAATAGAGGAGGCGCAAGCGATCGGACCCGGGGGGGATTTTGACTTCTCCACGGATTTCCATGAAGGCGACCGTGGCCTGAAGCAGTTTCGCTTGCGCATAGCGATCACGCACGGGGAGGTGAGCAAGCAGGCTGCGCCATCGACCGCCGGTGCATTCGATATTGGGCATTCCCAGCGCGCAATAGACCATGCCACTGGAGAAGATGTGCCACATTTGCCAATAGCCGCTGGTCACGCCCATTGCTTGATATCCATGGAAGTCATGAAGCCTGCGCCGAAACGCGTGGCTCTGATCTTACCGGGGCCGGTGCCAAGTGGAAACCCGCCACCTGTATCAAGATCAAACACGTGCCGTGCAAGGCTGCCCAGAGTGCTCCAAATGAAAAAACCGGCGCATTAGCGCCGGTTTTTTAGCGGATTGGCAACAGATTACTGAATCTTCG
Source organism: Cupriavidus sp. HY129 (assembly GCF_059492215.1). Lineage (NCBI taxonomy): Bacteria > Pseudomonadati > Pseudomonadota > Betaproteobacteria > Burkholderiales > Burkholderiaceae > Cupriavidus > Cupriavidus sp. HY129. Next base: position 1,873,640 of record NZ_CP083254.1, on the reverse strand, counting down.
CCTTGTCCTTGAGGGACTTCATCATCGCCTGGAACTGCTCGCGCTGCCAGCCCTGATCGCCCATCATCATCTGCTGAAGCTGCGGCTTCACTTCTTCGAACGACGGGATCTTGGCGTCGCGCGTGTCCACCAGTTCGATGATGTGCCAGCCAAACTGGGTCTTGACCGGCGTATCGGTCATCTGGCCCTTCTTCAGGTTGGTCATCGCGGCCGAGAACTCGGGCACGTAGCTGCTGCTGTTGGCCCAATCCAGGTCGCCACCGTTCGCGGCGGAACCGGTGTCCTTCGACTGGGCCTTGGCCACGTCCTCGAACTTGGCGCCGGCCTTGATCTTGGCGATCAGTGCTTTGGCGTCGGCTTCCTTCTCCACGAGGATGTGACGGACGTGGTATTCCTTGCCGTTGCCGAACTGCGCCTTGATCTTCTCGTATTGCTTGCGCAGCTCTTCATCGCTGGCACCGTGGGTGCGCACGTAGTCCTCGAATACCGCGCCGGCCAGCACGTTCAGGCGGGCCTGTTCCAGTTGCTCCTGCACGTCGTCACGCTGGGTGATGCCGCGCTTGTTGGCTTCCTGGAGCAGCAGTTCGCGGTCGATCAGCATGTTGCGCGCACGGTCGCGCAGTTCAGGAGTTTCCGGCTGGCCAGTGCTGGCGATCAGCTTGTCCACCTTGGCCGACGAAATCGGCTTGCCATTCACAACGGCAGCGTTCTGGGCGAATGCGGGCAGGCTGCCAGCAGCAAGCACAGCCGCCAGGCTGAACGAGAGGACGGAGGTCTTCATGGGGTCAGGTCTGAGAGTTGCGAGTAGCGTCGCGGGTTGCTTCGCGTGATTGATATTCTTGGTCGGTGTACGCGTTGACGGCCAACGCGTGGATTTGCGAGGGGAACAGTTCGCGCAGCGCATCATACACCATACGGTGCCGGGCTACGCGAGAGTGACCCCCGAACCGCTCGCTGACGATGAGCACGTCATAGTGCCCGCCGCCAGAGGCTGCGCCTGCATGGCCGGCATGGGCGGCGCTGTCGTCGCGCACGGTCAGGCGGGTGGGATCAAGCGCTGCCTGGAGCAGTGCTTCGATGGTGGCGGGATCAGCTGCCATCCGGATTTCCTTCTGTTCTGTTCTGAATCGATGAGTCCGCCGCGCGGTGGCTTATTCGGACGGGGTTTCCTGGATATGGCGCGACAGCCAGATGCTCTGCGCCACGATGAACACCAGCATCAGGCCCATGCTGCCGAACAGCTTGAAGTTGACCCAGGTGTCGGTCGAAAACTGGTACGCCACATACAGGTTGAGCACGCCCATTACCGCGAAAAAGCCCGCCCAGGCGACGTTGAGGCGGCCCCACATCGGTTCGGGCAGCGTCACCTGCTTTTCCATCATGGCGCGGATCAGGTTCTTGCGCCATCCGATGACCGAGCCGATCAGGGTGACCGCGAACAGCCAATAGAGCACCGTCGGCTTCCACTTGATGAAGGTTTCGTTGTGCAGCAGGATCGTGGCGCCACCGAATACGGCGATGATCGCCAGGCTGACCCATTGCATGGGCTCGGCCTTGCCGTGACGGAAGTGAACCCAGGCAATCTGGACCACCGTCGCGCCGATCGCCACGGCCGTCGCGGGATAGATGCCGAACAGCTTGAAGGCGACGAAGAAAAGGATGACCGGGAACAGGTCGAAAAGAAATTTCATGCGGATGCGATAAGGTTGGCGGGTCGGCGATCAGGCTGGCCCGCGGGCGATCCGCCGCCGGGCAGATCGGTCATGCGACCGGAGTGCGGGTGTCGTCACCCACGATCTTCCGGATCGCGATCATCGAATTTTAGCGCAGCCGAGTTGATGCAATACCGAAGTCCGGTGGGAGCGGGGCCGTCTTCGAAGACGTGGCCCAGATGGCTGCCGCATTCCTTGCAGCGGACTTCCACCCGTGTCATGCCGTGGCTGTGGTCGGTGTGCTCGGCGATCACTTCGCCGTTGATCGGGCGGAAATAGCTCGGCCAGCCGCAGCCGGCGTCGAATTTGGTGGCCGACTCGAACAGCGGCGTGCCGCAGCCCACACAATGGTAGATGCCCTGGTTCCAGTGGTCCCAGTACTGGCCGGTGAACGGGCGCTCGGTGGCGGCCTCGCGCGTGACGCGGTACTCGATGTCCGACAGCTGGGAGCGCCATTCGGCGTCGGTCTTGGTCGTGGTCATGATCGTGCTTCCTGGTAGTGCGGCATTCTTGGGGGCGTTTGGTCTGGGTTACGACGAGCAACTGACTTCAAGGCCGGAGGCCCAGTCGGGCGGCAGCTTTGCATAGGGCTCGGCTTCGGGCTGTTCGTCAAATGGCTTCGACAAAACGGCCAGCAGGCGATCCACTTCGGAGAAATCCTTGTCGCGCGCGGCGCGGATTGCCGTCTCGGCCATATGGTTGCGCAGGACGTACTTCGGATTCGTGGCCAGCATGCCGGTCGTGCGTGCCGCATCGTCCGACTGCTCGCTCTGGAGCCTCGCGCGGTACTCAGCTGCCCACGCATCCCAGGCCGCGCGATCGAGGAACAGGTCGCGTACCGGTGCGTCGTGCGAGTTATCCAGCGAAGAAACGCGCGAAAGATTGCGCCAGAACAATGTGTAGTCCACGCGATTTTCGTGAAGTACACGGAACAGATTGGTCATCAGCGTCTCGTCTTGCTCCTGTTCGCTGCGCAGGCCAAGCTTGGCGCGATAGTGACGGAAGAATGCCTCCGCGTAGCGGTCACGGAACGGGTCGAGCGCCTCACGCGCGGCTTCCACCGCGGCTGCCTTCTCGACCTCGGGGTCTACCGCGTTGGTGTCGCGCCAGAGCGGCAGCAGCGCCTGTGCCAGGCAGTGCAGGTTCCAGAAGGCGATCTGTGGTTGCTGGCTGTAGGCGTAGCGGCCCTGCTGGTCTGAGTGGTTGCAGATGTGATTGGCGTCGAATGCGTCGAGGAATCCAAATGGGCCGTAGTCGATCGTCAGGCCCAGGATCGACATGTTGTCGGTGTTCATCACCCCGTGGCAGAAGCCCACTGCTTGCCAGTGGGCGACCATGTCGGCCGTTAGCAGGGACACTTCGCGCAGCAGGGCCTGGTACGGATTCGCGGCGTCCCGGCAGGCTGGGTAGAAGTTGTCGATGACGAAATCGGCCAGTTGACGGAGCGACGCATGGTCTTCACGCGCGGCAAAGTGCTCGAAATGCCCGAAACGGATAAAGCTTGGCGCCAGCCGCGTCACCACAGCAGAGGTCTCGATGGTTTCGCGACGTACCGGCGCGTCGGAGCCGATGATCGACAACGCCCGAGTGGTCGGCACGCCCAGCGCATACATGGCCTCGGAGCACAGGTATTCGCGAATCGAGGAACGCAGGACCGCGCGGCCGTCTGCCATACGAGAGTAGGGAGTGAGTCCACCCCCCTTCAGTTGGATCTCCCACGGGCCGCCCGGCGTTTGCGCTTCGGCCAGCCGGATCGCGCGGCCATCGCCGAGCTGCCCGGCCCAGACGCCAAACTGGTGTCCGGAGTAAACGGTGGCCAGCGGGTCCGCCCAGTCCGGTACCGCGTTGCCGACGAAGCTGTCGATGAAGGCCGGGTCCTTGACCGCATCCCGCAGGTCCGTCTCGTTCCAGCCCAGCAGCGCCGCAGCGGCTGGCGCGACACTGACAAGGTAAGGCGAAGGCAGTGGCGTCGGGGTGAGCCGCGTGAAGAAGCGCTCGCCGAGCGCGGCAATGCCGGGGCGCGTGCCAAAAGGTACGTTGAAGGAGGTCGGGGGCAAGACGTCAGTGGGTTCGTTGGGCATCAGGGGCAGCCAAAAATGGCAGGGCTCCGCATCGATCAGACCGTTCAATGATGGCGCTGCCGAATGCCCAGTATGAGTGCACATGCATCAAGTGCATGGTGCTAGGGGAAAACGACATATTGAGACACATCTGGCCTCGCAGTATTGTACTTGCACCGGTTTCCCCCTGTAGCCCAAGGGTCTCCGCTGTATCGCAGACCACGCAAATAGCGATGCAAATAGCGGACATCAATCCTATGCATGACAGGGGCCGGAGCGCTGCCATCGAGCGCGGCGCTCGCGCGATCCATCACACATAAGTGTCACCGGTTTCTGTTTTCGCGGAGTATGGGAGCAATCGGCCAAAAATTAGCACGATTGTTCGTTTTTCAGACTGATCATTCAAGACTGGAGACAGTTTCATGGCTTTGATGGGACAAATGATGAGCGCACCGTTGCTCATTTCCTCCATCATCCGGCACGCTGCGCGCTACTACGGCAGCACCGAAATCGTCTCGCGACGAACCGAAGGCGACCTGCATCGCTACACCTACCGCGATTGCGAACTGCGCGCGCGCAAGCTGGCACAGGCGCTTGGCGCGCTGGGCGTGCAGCAGGGCGAACGCGTTGGCACGCTGGCCTGGAACGGCTATCGCCACCTCGAGATTTACTACGGCGTGTCCGGCATGGGCGCCGTCTGTCATACGATCAACCCGCGCCTGTTCCCGGAACAGATCGCTTACATCGTCAATCATGCCGACGACAAATACGTGTTCTTTGACAGCACGTTCCTGCCGCTGGTAGAGGGCGTGGCACCACATTGCCCGAACGTGAAGGGCTGGGTGATGATGTCCGACCGCGCCCACATGCCGGCCGAGTCGAAGGTCGACCTGATCTGCTACGAAGACCTGATCGACGCCCAGGACGGCAACTACGAGTGGCCGCAGTTCGACGAAAACCAGGCGTCCAGCCTTTGCTACACGTCCGGTACCACGGGCAACCCGAAGGGCGCGCTGTACTCGCATCGCTCGACGGTGTTGCACTCGTACGCCTCGGCACTGCCCGATGCGCTCGGATGCTCGGCGCGCGACGTGATTTTGCCGGTCGTGCCGATGTTCCACGTCAATGCCTGGGGCCTGCCGTACTCGGTGCCGCTGGTCGGCGCGAAGCTGGTGTTGCCCGGGCCGAAGCTTGACGGTGCTTCGCTGTTCGAACTGTTCGAGCAGGAGGGCGTGACCTTCTCCGCCGGCGTGCCGACGGTCTGGCTGGGCCTGCTGCAATACGTCCAGGCGAACAAGCTGCAGTTCTCGACGTTCCGCCGCACCGTGATTGGCGGATCGGCTGCGCCGCCCGCAATGATCCGCGCGCTCGAGGCGCTGGACGTGGAAGTCATCCACGCATGGGGCATGACCGAGATGTCGCCGCTGGGCACGTCTTGCAAGCTGCTGGCGCGCCATTTGGACCTGCCTGAGGAGGCGCGTCACAAGATCGTGGAGAAGCAGGGCCGCGTGATCTATGGCGTCGACATGAAGATCGTCGACGGTGACGGCAAGGAACTGCCGTGGGACGGCAAGGCCTTCGGCGACCTCTACGTGCGCGGCCCGTGGGTCATCGACCATTACTTCCGCAACGACAACAGCCCGCTCGTGGATGGCTGGTTCCCCACCGGGGACGTGGCCACGATCGACGAAGAGGGCTACATGCAGATCACGGACCGCAGCAAGGACGTGATCAAGTCTGGCGGCGAATGGATCTCGTCGATCGATGTCGAGAACGTCGCTGCCGCGCACCCGGCCGTGCACATGGCCGCCTGCATCTCCGCGTATCACCCGAAATGGGACGAGCGACCGCTGCTGGTGGTGGTCAAGCGCCCGAACATGGAGATCACGCGCGAGGAACTGCTCGGGTTCTTCGAGGGCAAGGTCGCCAAATGGTGGATTCCCGACGATGTGCTGTTCGTCAGCGAGATTCCGCTCACGGCTACCGGCAAGATGCAGAAGCTCAAGCTGCGGGAGCAGCTCAAAGACTACAAGCTGCCCACCGCCTGAGGCCGATCGAGGTCGACCGCAGCGGGATATTCATCTGATCAGGTAGCAGCAGGCATTTGCGCGGGCTCAGGGAAAGGGGTCCGCGCGCCGGTGACCGGCCACGCGAGGAGGGTGTGGCCGGCCACTCATCGCCAATGACAACAAGTGAAGGAGACAGGTATGACCAAGTTGCGTCCGCTGGTAACCGGGGTGGCGGCAGTTGTGGCACTGGGTTCCGCGCTGGTATCGGGAGTGGCTGCAGCCGATACGGTGAAGATCGCGTTTATCGATCCGCTTTCGGGTTTGATGGCCCCCGTGGGCCAGAACCAGCTCAAGAGCTGGCAGTACGTGGCCGACGTGGCCAACCAGAAGAACTGGGCGGGCGCGCACAAGTTCGAGGTGGTGGGGTTTGACAACAAGCTGTCGCCGCAGGAAAGCCTGACCATCCTCAAGCAGGCCGTGGACCAGAACATCCGCTATATCGTCCAGGGCAACGGCTCGGCCGTGGGTCTGGCGCTGGAAGATGCGGTGGCCAAGCACAACGAGCGCAATCCGGGCAAGGAAATCGTCTACCTGAACTACGCCGCGGTGGACCCGGACATGACCAACAGCAAGTGCAATTACTGGCATTTCCGGCTCGACGCGAACTCCGACATGAAGATGGAGGCGCTGACGACGTACCTGGCCAAGGACCCGAACGTCAAGAAGGTCTACCTGATCAACCAGAACTACTCGTTCGGCCACCAGGTGGCGCGCGCGGCAAAGGAATACCTGAAGCGCAAGCGTCCTGACATCCAGATCGTCGGCGAGGATCTGCACCCGCTGGCGCAGGTCAAGGACTTCGCGCCGTATGCGGCCAAGATCAAGGCGTCTGGTGCCGATACAGTGATCACCGGCAACTGGGGTAGCGACCTCGCGCTGCTGATCAAGGCGGGCAAGGATGCCGGCCTGCCGGTCAATTACTACACGTACTACGCGGCCACCACCGGGGTGCCGACGGCGATGGGTGCCTCCGGCGCCGAGCACGTCAAGTACGTCGGCTACTACAACCCGAACAATCCCACCTTCAAGGGTGGCGACATCGTCGAAGGCTTCAAGAAGAAGTACAACGACGACTTCTATGTGATGGCGGCTTACTCGGGCATTGCCTTCCTTGCCAAGGCCATGAAGGACACTGGTTCCACGGACCCGGTCAAGGTGGCCAAGGCGATGGAGGGCGCGAAGGTCGAGAGCATGAATGGGACGGTGGAAATGCGTAACACCGACCATCAGGCCCAGCAGCCGCTGGTGGTGGCCACCTGGACCAAGGTCAACGGCAAGGACATCAAGTTTGACCAGGAAAACACCGGCTATGGCTGGAAGACCAACGCGCAGCTTGACCAGTTCGTGGCCGCGCAGCCGACTTCCTGCCAGATGAAGCGGCCGAACTAAGTCGGGAAGACAAAGAGAAGGAAGGGCAGATCAGGGTTCCCGTTCGCGCGGGAACCCTGGACAATGCGGATTTTGTCGGGCCATGCTCCGGTGCCGAGGAGTTGCCGTGGAATTTTTTGTCATCTCGCTGTTGAACGGTGTCAGCTATGGGCTGTTGCTGTTCATGCTGTCATCGGGGCTGACGCTGATCTTCAGCATGATGGGTGTGCTGAACTTCGCGCATGCCAGTTTCTACATGCTGGGCGCGTACTTTGCCTACACCATTGCCACCAAGGTTGGCTTTTGGCCCGCGCTGATCTTTGCGCCGTTGCTGGTGGCTGGTGCCGGGGCACTGGTGGAGCGCTTCGGCCTGCGTACCGTTCATAAGTTCGGCCATGTCGCCGAACTGCTGTTCACCTTCGGGCTGGCCTATCTGATCGAAGAAGGGGTCAAGCTTGTCTGGGGCCTGGCCGCAGTGCCGTACCGGATTCCCGAGGTACTGGATGGCCCGCTCTTCACCGTCTTCACTTCGTCGTTCCCGAAGTACCGTGCGTTCATGATGCTCGTGTCACTGGGGATGCTGGTAGCGATCTACCTGGTGCTCACACGTACCCGCATCGGTCTGGTGATCCAGGCGGCGCTGACCCATCCCGAGATGGTCGAGGCCCTTGGTCACAACGTGCCGCGTGTCTTCATGATGGTCTTCGGCGGCGGTGCCGCGCTGGCCGGCCTGGCTGGGGTCATCGGCGGCAATGCGTTCGTGACCGAGCCGTCGATGGCGGCGGCGGTCGGGTCGATCGTATTTGTCGTGGCTGTGGTCGGTGGCATGGGGTCGCTCGTGGGGGCGTTCATCGCTTCGATCCTGATCGGGGTGCTGCAGACCTTCGCCGTGACCATCGACGCCTCGATGGCGGGGCTGCTCGGCAGCCTTGGCATGACGGTCACCGATGCCACACCGCTCAGCTCGCTCTGGAAACTCACGGTTGCCCAGGTGGCGCCGGTGCTGCCTTACGTGCTGATGGTGGTAATGCTGATCTTCCGCCCACGCGGGCTAATGGGTACCCGGGAGAGCTGAGCGATGGAGTCGACGACGATGCAACAATCTTCCGATCCGGTGGTCACGGGCCGGACCATGCGCTACCGCCCGATGAACCTGTTGCGCTGGCTGATCTGGGGCGTGACCGTGGTGCTGATGCTGGTGATGCCATTGATCTTCAGCGGCGGCTTCGCGGTGACGCTGCTGTCGCAGATGGGCATCATGATCATCTTCGCGCTCTCGTACAACATGCTGCTTGGGCAGACGGGCATGTTGTCGTTCGGGCACGCCGTATATTCCGGGCTTGGCGCGTTTATCGCGGTGCACGTGCTGAACATGATCGGCGCGGGCAAGGTCTGGCTGCCGGTGTCGATGCTGCCACTGGTGGGTGGGCTGGCCGGGGCGTTCTTCGGCGTGATCTTCGGCTACGTGACGACGAAGAAGTCGGGTACCACGTTCGCCATGATCACGATGGGGATTGGCGAGATGGTCTTTGCCAGTTCGCTGATGTTCCCGGACTTCTTCGGTGGCGAGGGCGGTATCTCGACCAACCGGGTGGTCGGCGAGCCGTTCCTCGGTATCACATATGGCCATGGCCGTCAGGTCTATTACCTGATCGCCGCATGGTGCCTGCTGTCGATGGTGGCGATGTATGCGTGGACCCATACGCCGCTGGGACGTATCGCCAACGCCGTGCGCGATAACCCCGAGCGTGTGGAGTTCATCGGCTACAACACGCAACGGGTGCGCTATCTGGTGCTGATCCTGTCCGCGTTCTTCGCCGGCATCGCAGGCGCGCTGTCAGCGATCAACTTCGAGATTGTCTCGGCGGAGAACGTCAGCGCCGTGCGCTCGGGCGGCGTGCTGCTTGCGGCGTTTATCGGCGGGGCGGGAGTGTTCTTTGGCCCGGTGATTGGCGCCATCGTGTTCACGCTGTTCGCCGTGGCTCTGTCCGATCTGACCAAGGCATGGCTGCTCTACCTTGGCCTGTTCTTCGTGATGATGGTGATGTTCGTGCCAGGCGGCATCGCCAGCCTGCTAATGATGCAGATGCCGCTGGTGGCAAAGAAGCAGTTCGGCCGGATGCTGCCGTACTACGGGCGGGCTGCAGTGGCCGGTGCGGTGCTGCTGGCAGCGCTGATCCTGACGGTCGAGATGGTGTACAAGGTGCAGGTCGATAGCGCCAATGGCACGGAAATGTCGCTGGTGGGCATCAACTTCGATGCCGGCACGTTCGCGCCATGGATTGTTGCTGCGGCGCTGTGGGCGCTGGGGTATGCGGCGTGGCGCTGGGCGGCGGGGCAGGTTCGCGCGCAGCTCGATGCGATTCAGACGCAAACCGGGGGACACGCATGATGACGCCCGCACTTGAGCTTTCCGACGTCCGCAAGCGATTCGGCCAGACCGAGATTATCCGGGGCGTCACCCTTTCCATTGGCAAAGGTGAGCGCCACGCGCTGATCGGGCCGAACGGGGCGGGCAAGTCCACCACGTTCAACCTGATCTCCGGTCGATTCGCGCCGACGTCGGGCAGCGTGAAGCTGAACGGGCAAAGCATCGCCGGACTGCGGCCGTTCGAGATCAACCGGATGGGGCTCTCGCGCAGCTTCCAGATCACGAACATCTTTCATCGGCTGTCCGTGTTCGAGAACCTGCGTTGCGCGGTGCTCTGGTCGCTCGGCTATAAGTATTCGTTCTGGCACCGCCTGTCCGAACTGCGCGACGCGCGCGAGCGGGCCGAGGAAGTGCTCGAACTGATCGGCATGGAGCATCGGCGCAATACGCAGGCCGGCTTGTTGACCTATGCGGAGCAGCGCGCGCTGGAAATCGGCATCACGATCGCCGGCGGGGCCGAGGTCATCCTGCTCGACGAGCCGACGGCTGGCATGAGCCGCTCCGAGTCTGACCATGCCGTGGAACTGATCCGGAAGGTTACCGTCGGCAAGACGCTGGTGATGGTGGAGCACGACATGAGCGTCGTGTTTGGCCTGGCCGACAGGATCTCCGTGCTGGTCTATGGCGAGGTCATCGCCACCGATACACCCGAGGCGATTCGGAGCAATCGCAAGGTCAAGGAGGCTTATCTGGGTACCACGCTGGATGAACCGGCCACCGAGGGAGCGCACGGATGAGCACGCGGATGCTGGAAGTCACCGGGTTGCACGCCTACTACGGCAAGAGCCATATCCTCCACGGCGTGGATGCGCATGTGGACCAGGGCGAAATCGTCGCACTGCTCGGCCGCAACGGTGTGGGGCGATCGACCATGGCCAAGGCGATACTCGGCATGGTGAAGGCGGAGGGCTCGGTCAAGTTCCGGGGCGAGGAAATGCTCGGGCGCCGCACGTTCGAGATCGCGCATGCGGGGATCGGCTACGTGCCGGAGAATCGCGACATCTTCCCGACGCTGACCGTGCGGCAGAACCTGACCCTCGGCGAGAAGCGTAATCCCCGCCAGGCCAAGCCACGCTGGTCCGTCGCGGACATGTATAAGATGTTCCCAAGGCTCAAGGAGCGGGAGAATACGCCGGCCGGCGTGCTGTCGGGCGGCGAACAGCAGATGCTGACGCTATGCCGCACGCTGATGGGCGACCCGGACCTGGTCCTGATCGACGAACCCACCGAGGGCCTCGCGCCAATGATCGTCACGCTGGTGGGAGATTTCCTGAAGACGCTCAAGGAGCGCGGTATCTCGGTGCTGCTGATCGAGCAGAAGCTGGCGATCGCGCTCGACATTTCACAGCGCGTCTATGTGATGGGCCACGGCCATATCGTCTTCGAGGGGACCCCCGTTGAACTGAAGGCGAATGCGCAGATACGGAAGGAGTGGCTGGAGGTGTAGGTGCTGGGCCGGGATTCAGATCCCAGGCCAGAGACATATCGGCGCCGCATCTCGATGGCCGGCCCCCGGCTGTTGTTCAATCCACTGCTGTATATTCAAAGCGCCTTTCTCACACGGGTGAGCAAGGCGCTTTGCCATGCGCGTCAGACTGCGCTGGCGTTCTCGTCCCCCCGAGCTGATCTGACGCCGCGCGATTGACCCTGCGCAATCGCAATCCACCCCGCCATCATTTTGAGACTCTGGCACTTGGCCCTCGTTGCCACGATGCCTAGGATTGCCCGTGTCGTCGACGCGCGTCGGCGTACGGGTTGCGTGCCTGGCACGCCATTCTCACACTTCAAGGTTCATATGGACGGCGTCATCGAGCTATTCGGCTGGTTTGTGTTCAACGTAGCGCTGCCGTTGGGCGCACCGTTAGCACTGCTGCCTTTGGCTCGCGTCCCGAGTTTCTTTCGCGCGCACCGCCGGGGCATCGTCTGGCACGCCATCAAAGGGGGTCAATTGCTTTGGGCCGTGATTCCGATGAGCGCCAGCGCCTGTCACCTGCTGGCCACCGCGCTCGAGGTACCCGGTGTATCGGATGCTCTTCGGCCGTACATCTGGTTCGTTATGGTGATCCACGTGGTGGTGATCGTCGCGGCATCCGTGCTTGTGCTGTTTGCCACCATGGATGCGCATCAGCGTGACGTTCTCGCGCATTCGCAAGCACAAAGGATCCCACGTTCCTGGATCTGGCTCACATGCATGAGCGGGGGTGTCCATTTTGTGGGCTACGTGGCCCTAGTCAGGCCGCACTTGCCCTTGTAGTTTCCAACTCGACAGGAGTAACTATGATTAGATTTCTCAGCAGGATGCATGAAGACAAGGTGTTCTTCACGAAGGTCATGGATCGCTTTCTCACCGTCCTGACACTGGTATCCGTAGGAACCATGGGTGGAGCGATGTATGAGCTGCTGAAGCGAAGCCAGTGAGTGATCTCGTTCCCCAGGCAAAAGCGCCCGCAATGCGGGCGCTAGCGCTTTCGGTGCCGTGACGCCAGCAAGCGTCGGCGATCAGTCCTTCTTTACCAGTTCAAACGGCATGTCTTCGTAGTCGATCATGCGCGTGCCGCGTACGATTCGGTAGCCGAGCCAGAGCGCCAGGAAGACTGGCACACCAATGTAGGTCGAGACGATCTCTTGCCAACGGCCGGGGATGTCAGTGAATGCCTGATAGTTCTGGCCGCCCACGATGACGAGACACAGGACGCCAGCGAAGATCGGGCCGAACGGATAGAGCGGAGAGCGGTAGGCGAGATCGCTGACCTTGTAGCCCTGATACAGCAGACCCTTGCGGAAACGATAGTGGCTGACGGCGATACCGAGCCACGCGAAGAAGCCGGTCATTGCCGAGGTGTTGAGCAGCCACAGGTACACGGCCTTGTCGCCGAACAGCGAACTGAAGAAGCACAGCGCGCCGATGCCCGTGGTCACCAGTAGCGCGTTGAATGGCACGCCGTTCCGGGTGAGCTTGGCCAGTGCCCTCGGGGCGCGCTGGCTGACCGCCAGGCCATAGAGAATCCGAGTCGAAACATACATGCTCGATGTCCCCGCCGAGAGCAGTGCGGTCAGCACCACGGCGTTCATCAGCGCCGCGGCGAAAGCCAGGCCGGCGTGCTGGAAGACAAGTGCAAACGGGCTGACGCCAACGTCGGTCACGTCATTGCGGAGCAAGTTCGGGTCGGTGTACGGAATCAGCACGCCAATGATCAGGATGGCGACGACGTAGAACAGCAGGATGCGCCAGAACGTCTGTCGGATCGCGCGCGGAATCGTGCGTCCGGGGTCAGCGGCTTCGCCGGCCGCCACGCCGACCGTCTCGGTTCCCTGAAATGAGAAGCCGGCGATCATCGCCACCGCGAAGAGCCCGGGGAGGCCACCGACGAATGGGGCTTCGCCGGTCGTGAAGTTGTGCCAGCCCGATTGTGGCCCACCTTTGAGGATGCCGAGGATCATCAGCACGCCCACGCACAGGAAAACGACGACGGTTACAACCTTTATCATGGCGAACCAGTACTCGGCCTCGCCGAAGCCCTTCACCGAGAACGCATTGAGCGCGAACATCAGTGCCAGAAAGCCCGCGCTCCAGTAGATGCCCGGTACCTCCGGGAACCAGTACTGCATGACCAACTGGGCTGCCGTCAGTTCGACGGCAATTGTCACAGCGAGGCTGAACCAGTAGTTCCAGCCAAGTGCGAAGCCAAAGCCCTCGTCGACGTAGAGGGCGCTGTAAGTCACGAATGACCCTGCCACGGGCATGTGCACCGCGAGCTCGCCAAGGCTGGTCATCAGGCAGTACACCATCAGGCCGATCAGGCAGTAGGCCAGCAGGGCGCCGCCGGGGCCGGACTGTGCGATGGACGCGCCCGAGGCGACAAACAATCCGGTGCCGATGGCGCCACCCAGGGCGATCATCGTCAGGTGGCGTGCCTTGAGCTTGCGGTGCAGGTCGTCGTGCTCGACGACCGGGTGTTGATGAGGGTGTGGATGGGACATCAGGGTCGCTGGATCGTCGGAGGGGCCTGGTTGGACTAGGTCTTGTGGACCGGCCGCATCACCCCGGAAAAACGAAAGGCGCGAGTCTACCGTGCCTTTTTCGATGGATTCGAGGCGTGTATCAAATAAAGTAGTGCAGGGTGTCGAATTCGTCTCGGAAGTGGCGTGGCAGGCATAGGGGAGAGATGTCTCTACGGGTTCCCCCTGAGGGATTTGGGCCGCGCGCAGGATCACCATGAACGCCGGACAAATCCGGCATGAAGGCCGCGCATAACGCGGTTTGCGCGGTCGAAAAATGAAATTGAACGACCGTGCTATTTTGTGTATGCTTGATCCGCTTTCGAGCCGGATGGCTTGTGTGGCAAGGGATTGCGGGGCATAACACCATCAACCCGCGGTCCTGGCGGTACCCCTTCATTCGAGAATTCGAATCCCGAGACAAAATCCAGACACCAAAGGAACGCGTATGACAGCGCAGTATCAGGTTCAGGACGGCGTAGCCGTCATCACACTCGACAATCCCCCCGTCAACGGCCTCGGTCATAGCACCCGCCTTGGCATCGTCGAAGGCTTGACCCGTGCGCTGGATGACGCGGCCGTCAAGGCAGTGGTCATTACCGGCGCCGGCAAGGCTTTCTCGGGCGGCGCCGACATCCGCGAATTCAACACGCCCAAGGCCACGCAGGAGCCGACGCTGCACTCGGTGATCCGCGCCCTGGAAGCCTCGACCAAGCCGATCGTGGCGGCAATTCACTCGGTCGCCATGGGTGGCGGCCTGGAACTGGCACTGGGCTGTAACTATCGCGTGGCCGCCAAGGGCGCCCAGATCGCGCTGCCGGAAGTCAAGCTCGGCCTGCTGCCGGGCGCTGGTGGCACGCAACGCCTGCCGCGCCTGATCGGCCTGGAGCACGCGCTGAACATGATCGTGTCCGGCACCGCGATTCCGTCGGAGAAGTTCGCCGGTTCGAAGCTGTTCGACGAGATCGTCGATGGCGACGTGCTGCCTGCCGCGGTCAAGTTCGCCCAGAGCGTGGCTGCCGCGCCGGGACCGTACCCGAAGGTGCGCGACCTGAAGGTGCGCCACGAGAACGCCGAAGGCTTCCTGGCCTTCGCCCGCAATACCGTGGCTGCCGTGGCCAAGAATTTCCCGGCCCCGCTGAAGTGCGTGGATGCCGTGGCGGCTTCGCTGAAGCCGTTCGAGGCTGGCCTGAAGGACGAGCGTGATGGCTTCATGTACCTCGTCGGCACGCCGGAATCGCGCGCGCTTCGTCACGCGTTCTTTGGCGAGCGCGCCGCCAGCAAGATCCCCGATGTGCCCGAAGGTACCCCGGTACGCAAGATCGAGCGCGTTGCCGTGATCGGCGCCGGCACGATGGGTGGCGGCATCACGATGAACTTCCTGAACGCCGGCATCCCCGTGACGATGCTGGAAATGAAGCAGGAAGCGCTGGAGCGCGGCGTGGCCACGATCCGCCGCAACTACGAGAACAGCGCCAAGAAGGGCAAGCTGACGCAGGAGAAGGTCGAGCAGCGCATGGGCCTGCTGACCACCACGATGTCCTATGACGACATCAAGAACGCCGACCTCGTGATCGAGGCCGTGTTCGAAGAAATGGGCGTCAAGGAAACCGTCTTCAAGAAGCTGGACGAAGTGATGAAGGACGGCGCGATCCTGGCCTCCAATACCTCCACGCTGGACGTCAACAAGATTGCCTCGTTCACGCGTCGTCCGCAAGACGTGGTCGGCATGCACTTCTTCAGCCCGGCCAACGTGATGAAGCTGCTGGAAGTGGTGCGCGGCGAGAAGACCGGCAAGGACGTGCTGGCCACCGTCATGCAGATCGGCAAGAAGATCAAGAAGACGGCCGTGGTGTCGGGCGTCTGCGACGGCTTCATCGGCAATCGCATGATCGAGCAGTACAGCCGCCAGGCCGGCTACCTGCTGGACGAAGGCGCGCTGCCCGAGCAAGTGGACAAGGCCATCGAGAAGTTCGGTTTCGCGATGGGTCCGTTCCGCATGGGCGATCTGGCTGGCAACGACATCGGCTGGGCGATCCGCAAGCGCCGCGCCGTGGACAAGCCGGACATCCAGTACTCGAAGACCGCCGACAAGCTCTGCGAGATGGGCCGCTTCGGTCAGAAGACCGGCGCAGGCTGGTACGACTACAAGGCTGGTGATCGCAAGCCGTACCCGAACAAGCAGGTCAACGACATGATCGTCGAGCACTCGAAGGAGCTCGGCATCACGCGCCGCAAGATCTCGGACGAGGAAATCGTTGAACGTCTGGTGTTTGCACTGGTGAACGAAGGCGCCAAGATCCTGGAGGAAGGCATTGCCTCGAAGGCGTCGGACATCGACATGGTCTACCTGACCGGCTACGGCTTCCCGCTGTTCCGTGGTGGCCCGATGCTGTACGCGGACCAGGTCGGCCTGTACAACGTGGCCCAGTCCATGAAGCGCTATGCCAAGGGTTACCACGGCGAAGCGTGGGTGGTGGCACCGCTGCTGCAGAAGCTGGCAGACGAGGGCAAGGGCTTCAACGGCTGATCGCGACCGCGTGAACGCAAAGGGATAACGCGAATCATGGCCTACGGCGCGCAGGATTGCCTGCTGGTGATCGATGTGCAGAACGACTTCATGCCGGGGGGCGCGCTGGCCGTGCCGCGCGGCGATGAAGTCGTGCCGGTCATCACCGGGTTGGCGCCGGCATTCGAGCACGTGGTGCTGACGCAGGACTGGCATCCCGCCGGTCATGTGTCCTTCGCCACGAGCCATGTCGGTACCGCGCCGTTCCAGACCATGATGTTGCCGTATGGCGAGCAAGTGCTGTGGCCCGATCACTGCGTGCAGGGCACGCCTGGCGCCGCGCTACATGCGGACCTGCGCATCCCGCACGCGCGGATGGTGATCCGCAAGGGTCACCACGCCAACGTGGACAGCTACAGCGCGTTCATGGAGGCGGACCGCACGACGAAGACCGGACTGGCTGGCTATCTGCGCGAGCAGGGCGTTCGCCGGGTGGTCTGCGTCGGGTTGGCAACGGATTACTGCGTGGCCTGGACCGCGCTCGACGCGCGTGCAGCGGGCTTCGAGGCGGTGGTCGTGGAAGATGCCTGCCGCGCGATCGATCTGAACGGATCGCTCGACCAGGCATGGCGAGAACTGGCTGCGGCCGGTGTTCGTCGCACGACTACCGACGCACTGCGGTCTGGTGCCGGTATGCACAATCCCTGGCTCCCTGAGTCCTGAAGCGTCACGCAACGAAAGCCGAATACACCGAATATTTCTCGCAAGTTTGCAAGAGACACCAAGATACCGAGGAGCAACACATGAACGAGGCAGTCATCGTATCCACCGCCCGCACCGGGCTGGCCAAGAGCTGGAAGGGCGCTTTCAACATGACCCACGGCGCGACCCTGGGCGGTCATGCCGTTCAGCACGCCATCGCCCGCGCGAAGATCGAAGCCGGTGAAGTGGAAGACGTGCTGATGGGTTGTGCCAACCCCGAGGGCGCCACCGGCGCCAACATCGCGCGCCAGATCGCCCTGCGCGCTGGTTGCCCGGTGACCGTGCCGGGTGCCACCGTGAACCGTTTCTGCTCGTCCGGCCTGCAGACCATCGCCATGGCCGCGCAGCGTGTGATCGCCGATGAGGGCGACATCTTCGTCGCTGGCGGCGTGGAGTCGATCTCGTGCGTTCAGCAGGACATGAACCGCCACATGATTCAGGAAAGCTGGCTGAACAAGAACAAGCCGGAAATCTACTGGAGCATGCTGCAGACCGCCGAGAACGTGGCCAAGCGCTACAACATCGGCAAGGATCGCCAGGACGAGTACGGCGTGCAGAGCCAACTGCGTGCCGCCGCTGCCCTGGAAGCCGGCAAGTTCAAGGACGAAATCGTGCCGATGACGGTGCTGGCAGGCGTGGCCGACAAGGCCACCGGCCAGCTGATGACGAAGGAAGTCACGATCGACGCCGACGAAGGTATCCGTGCCGACACCACGCTGGAAGCCGTGTCGAAGATCCGCACGGCCATGCCGGGTGGCGTGATCACCGCCGGCAATGCCTCGCAGTTCTCGGATGGCGCCTCGGCAGCCGTCGTGATGAACGCACGCGTGGCCGCCGCCAAGGGTCTGCAGCCGCTGGGCGTCTTCCGCGGTTTTGCCGTGGCGGGTTGCGAGCCTGACGAGATGGGTATCGGCCCGGTGTTCGCGGTGCCGAAGCTGCTGAAGAAGGCTGGCCTGAAGGTTGACGACATCGGTCTGTGGGAACTGAACGAAGCGTTCGCCGTGCAGGTGCTGTACTGCGCCGACAAGCTGGGCATCCCGATGGATCGCCTGAACGTCAACGGCGGCGCGATCGCCGTGGGTCACCCGTACGGTGTGTCGGGCGCGCGTCTGGTCGGCCATGCGCTGATCGAAGGCAAGCGCCGTGGCGTCAAGTACGTCGTGGTGACGATGTGCATCGGCGGCGGTCAGGGTGCCGCCGGCCTGTTCGAAGTGCTGTAAGGCATCTCGGGCACACACTGTGTTCCCCCTCTCTCATGCAATGGGAGAGGGGCGGGGGAGCGAGCTTTCCGGTTCAGGCGGCAATCTGTCGCAAGCCGCGCCGCAGCGCCTGCTCCCCCAACCCCTCTGCCGCTTGGCGGGAGAGGGGAGCTTTTCCCTCACCGCATACTGAAGGCCAAGCCGCCTTTCGTTTCAGCCCGGAGCTTCCTATTCCATGTCGCTGATTCTTTCCCGTCGTGACCTCAACTTCGTTCTGTACGAATGGCTCAAGGCCGAGGAACTGACACAGATTCCCCGATTTTCCGATCACTCGCGTGAGACGTTCGACGCCGCGCTGGATACGTGCGAGAAAATCGCCACCGATCTGTTCGCCCCGCACAACAAGAAAAGCGATGCCCAGGAGCCGCATTTCGATGGCGAGACGGTCACGATCATCCCCGAAGTCAAGACCGCGCTGAAGGCCTTCTGCGAAGCGGGCCTGATGGCCGCCGGCCAGGACTATGAGTACGGCGGCATGCAGTTGCCCGTCACGCTGGAGAAAGCCGCGTTCGCCTACTTCAAGGCCGCCAACGTTGGCACGAGTTCGTACCCGTTCCTGACGATCGGTAACTCGAACCTGCTGCTCACGCACGGCACGCCGGCACAGATCGATACGTTCGTGCGTCCCGAACTGGAAGGTCGCTTCTTTGGCACGATGTGCCTGTCGGAACCGCAGGCGGGCTCGTCGCTCTCGGACATCACCACCCGCGCCGACTACGAAGGCGAGTCGCCATTGGGCCAGCAGTATCGGCTGCGCGGCAACAAGATGTGGATCTCGGCGGGCGAGCATGAGCTCTCGGACAATATCGTCCACCTCGTGCTGGCCAAGATCCCCGGCCCGGATGGCAAGCTGATCCCCGGTGTGAAGGGCATCTCGCTGTTCATCGTGCCGAAGTACCTCGTCAACGAGGATGGCTCGCTGGGCGAGCACAACGACGTCGTGCTGGCTGGCCTGAACCACAAGATGGGCTACCGTGGCACCACCAACTGTCTGCTGAACTTCGGCGAGGGCATGAAGTACCGCCCGAATGGCAAGGCGGGTGCGATCGGTTATCTGGTCGGCGAAGCGCACAAGGGCCTGGCCTGCATGTTCCACATGATGAACGAGGCGCGCATTGGCGTCGGCCTCGGCGCGGTGGCACTTGGCTATACCGGTTACCTCCACGCGCTGGACTACGCGCGCAATCGTCCGCAGGGCCGCCCGGTGGGCCCGCAGGGCAAGGATCCGGCGAGCCCGCAGGTCAAGCTGGTCGAACATGCCGACGTCCGTCGGATGTTGCTGGCGCAAAAGAGCTACGTCGAAGGCGGTCTGGCGCTGAACCTGTACTGCGCGCGGCTGGTCGACGACGAGCACGCGGCCAAGGCGGCCGGCGAGGCCGAGCGGCAACGCGAGCTGTCGCTGCTGCTGGATATCCTCACGCCGATCGCCAAGAGCTGGCCGTCGCAGTGGTGCCTGGAAGCCAATAGCCTGGCCATCCAGGTGCATGGTGGCTACGGCTACACACGTGAGTACAACGTCGAGCAGTTCTATCGCGACAACCGCCTCAATCCGATTCACGAAGGCACGCACGGTATCCAGGGTCTGGACCTGCTGGGCCGCAAGGTGGTGATGCAGGACGGCGCCGCGTTCCAGTTGCTCGGCAAGCGCGTGCAGGACACTTGCCAGCGGGCGCAGGCCACGGGTGACAAGACGCTGGGCGAGCAGGCCCGCGCGCTTGGCGCTGCCACCGCGCGCCTGGCCGAGGTCACGCGCACGCTGTGGGCGGCCGGAGATTCGAATGTCACGCTGGCCAACGCGTCGGTATATCTGGAGGCATTCGGCCATGTAGTCATGGCGTGGATCTGGCTTGAGCAGGTGCTGGTAGCGCAGGCCGCGCTGTCGAACGCCAAGGGCGAGGATGCCGATTTCTATCGTGGCAAGCTGGCAGCGGCGGCGTTCTTCTTCAACTTCGAGTTGCCGAAGGTGTACCCGCAACTCGACCTGCTTGCATCGCTCGATCGTACGACGCTCGACATGCAGGACGCCTGGTTCTGAACGCAAGCCACTAAAAGACGATTCTGGCGTCTAGCCAGAGCCGCTTCGCTTCATTTGTGTAGCGGCGAAGAAGGATAAAACGGGAGACAACATGAGGACCATCCAGCAATTGTTCGACCTCAAGGGCCGTACAGCGCTGATTACTGGCGGATCGCGCGGCCTGGGGCTGCAGATTGCCGAAGCACTAGGTGAACAGGGCGCCCGCGTGGTGCTGTCGGCCCGCAAGGCCGATGAACTGCAGGCCGCGCAGGAACACCTGAAGTCGCGTGGCATTGCGGCGGAATGGATCGCCGCGGATGGCTCGCGCGATGCCGAAATTGCCCGGCTGGCCGACGAGGCGCTGGCGAAGCTCGGACACGTCGATATCCTCGTCAACAACGCCGGGGCCACCTGGGGCGCGCCGGCCGAGGATCATCCGGTCGAGGCCTGGGACAAGGTGATGAACCTGAACATCCGCGGCCTGTTCCTGCTGACGCAGCGGATTGGCAAGCTGTCGATGATTCCGCGTCGCAGTGGCAGGATCATCAACGTCGCGTCGATCGCGGGCCTGGCCGGGAACCCGCCGGGTTCGATGGAGACCATTGCCTACAACACGTCGAAGGGCGCCGTGGTCAACTTCACGCGCACGCTGGCGGGCGAGTGGGGCGAGCACAACATCACCGTCAACGCGCTGGCTCCGGGCTTCTTCCCGTCGAAGATGACGCAGGGGTCGCTGGACCGCATGGGCGTGGACAAAATGTGCGAAGGCGTTCCGCTGCATCGTCTGGGCGATGACGACGATCTGAAGGGCGCGGCACTGCTGTTTGCCTCGGATGCCGGCAAGCACATCACCGGCCAGATCCTGGCGGTAGATGGGGGCGTCAGCGCAGTCTGATCACGCGCGGCAGCTTCCCTTTCTAGCACGCGGGAAAGGGAAGCAGACAAAGAGCATAATTGCGCAATCTGTTTTTCACTGCCCCCAAGGATATGACGCAACGCCAACTCACCATCCCATTCCTCGCTGATCTCGGCGTGCTCTGCAATTTCATGGAGAACGGCCGCAGCGAGATCGAACTCGACCTGCAGAAGCGCCACCAGAACAGCTGGGACATGGCCCACGGTGGTGTGACCATGACCCTGCTCGACGTGGCCATGGCCATCGCCGGACGTTCGTTGGATGCCGAAGGCCGTGGCGTGGTCACGATCGAAATGAAGACGAGCTTCATGGCCCCCGGGCGCGGCAAGGTGTTCGCGCGCGGCCTGGCCGTGCATCGCACCTCGACCATGGTGTTCTGCGAGGGCGAGATTGTCGACGCGGAAGGCAAGATCGTCGCCAAGGCATCCGGGACGTTCAAGTACATCAAGCGCGTGCCACCCAAGCGGGAATCCGGCGCGGCCGATTCGGGCGCGGACGGCTGATCCCGTCGCGCCAGCGCAATACCTCTCTAACCTCAAACGAGCGAAGGAACCGATCATGTCGAAGCAAACGTACAAGCGCATCGTCCTGGCTTCGCGCCCGGAAGCAGCGGTCACCCCCGACAATTTCCGCATCGAGGAATTGCCGGTCCCCGAACTGGCCGACGGCCAGGTGCTGGTGCGCAATCATTTCCTGTCGCTCGATCCGTACATGCGCGGGCGCATGAGCGATAGCAAGTCGTATGCCGATCCGCAGCCGCTCAATGAAGTGATGATTGGCGGTACCGTCGGCGAAGTCATCGCCAGCAAGAATCCCAAGTGGAACGTCGGTGACAAGGTCATCGGCATGTTCGGCTGGCAGGAGCTTGGCGTGAGCGACGGCAGCATGATGCAGAAGGTCGACACCACGCACATTCCGCTGTCCGCCTATCTGGGTTCGGTGGGGATGCCGGGCGTGACGGCCTGGTATGGCCTGAACAAGATCATCGCGCCGAAGGCCGGCGAGACGGTTGTCGTCAGCGCGGCGTCCGGCGCGGTGGGTAGCGTGGTGGGGCAGCTTGCCAAGCTGGCCGGCTGCTACGTGGTAGGCGTGGCCGGCGGCAAGGAAAAGTGCGACTACGTGGTCAATGAGCTTGGCTTCGATGCCTGCGTGGACTACAAGGCTGCCAAGGACGCGAAGGAACTGTACGCGATGGTCAAGGCGGTCACGCCGAAGGGCATCGACGGCTACTTCGAGAACGTCGGTGGAGACATCCTCGACGTCGTGCTTGCCCGTCTGAACCCGTTCGCGCGCATCGCGGTTTGCGGTCTGATCGCTGGCTATGACGGCCAGGACATGCCGATTCGCAATCCGCGCGCGATTCTGGTGGCGCGCGCGAAGATCGAGGGCTTTATCGTGTCCGAGCATATGGAACTCTGGCCGCAGGCACTGCGGGAACTGGGTACCCACGTCGCGCAGGGCAAGATCAAGTTCCGCGAGAGCATTGCCGAAGGTCTGGCCAGCGCACCCGAGGCATTCATCGGGCTGCTCAAGGGCAAGAACTTCGGCAAGCAGCTCGTGAAGCTGGCATAAGGCCGCCTTCGACGCAGTACACCCCCGCAAATAGACAAATAGACAAAGAAAGTACAGGAGACAACCATGAATGCCCCGCAAGCCAAGGATGAGATCGGCGCCGGTCTCTCGGAAGAGGTCAAGGCCCGCTATCGCAACCTGCCGCGCCCGCCCCAGTTCGCCACGCCGGCCGAGGAGCGGCTGCATCGCAAGCAGCGGCTGGCGGCGGCATTCCGGTTGTTCTCCAAGTTCGGCTTCGACGAAGGTGTGGCCGGACATATCACCGCGCGCGACCCCGAGTTCGGCGATACCTTCTGGGTCAATCCGTTCGGCGTGCATTTCAGCCAGGTCAAGGTGTCGAACCTGATCCGCTGCGACCACCACGGTAACGTGGTGGAGGGCGACTATCCGGTCAACGCCGCCGCATTCGCGATCCACTCGCGCGTGCACCAGACCCGCTCGGATGCCGTGGCCGCCGCGCACTCGCACAGTACCTTTGGCCGTGCGTGGTCGACGCTCGGGCGCAAGCTCGATCCGCTGACTCAGGACGTCTGCGCCTTCTACAACGACCATGCGCTGTATGACGATTTCGGTGGTGTGGTGGTGGAACTCGACGAAGGTCAGCGTATTGCCAACGCGCTGGGCGACAACAAGGCAGCGATCCTCCAGAACCACGGCCTTTTGACCGTTGGCAAGACCGTCGACGAAGCCGCGTGGTGGTTCATCACGATGGAGCGGTCGTGCCAGGTGCAGTTGCTGGCGGAGGCCGCGGCTGCGCGTACCGGTGACGTGCCGAAGGCGATCAGCGACGCCGCCGCCCGTCAGGCGTACTCGATCGTGGGTACGTCGCAGGCTGGGTGGTTCCAGTTCCAGCCGCTCTACGCGCGCATCGTGAAGGAGCAGCCGGACCTGCTCGACTGATTCCAACGGGAGGCGCGGATGCCCGACATCATTCTTCATCAGTACGCCACGTCGCCTTTCTCGGAAAAGATCCGCCTGCTGCTCGGCGCGAAGGATCTGTCCTGGTGCGCAGTGGAGATTCCGCCGATCCTGCCAAAGCCAGATCTGGTCGCGCTGACCGGCGGGTACCGGCGCACACCGGTCATGCAGATCGGCGCCGACATCTATTGCGATACGGCGCTGATCTGCGAGGTACTGGACCGGATGGCGCCGATGCCGCCGCTGTATCCGTCCGACCAGGCGGCGGCGTCCCGCGTCATGGCTGCCTGGTTCGACAGCGCGTTGTTCACGGCATCGGTCACCTACACCATGCAGCCTGCTGGCGTGCAGGCCATGCTCGCGCATCTGACGCAGGACCAGTTCCAGGCGTTCGTTGCTGATCGCAAGGCCATGCGTGGCGATACCAATGCGCTACGGATGCCCCTGCCTGAAGCCGGCGCGATGCTGCACGAGACCTTCGGACGCCTGCAGGAACAGTTCGCGGCCGGCGTGCTCCATGTGGCTGGCCCGACGCTGTCAGTGGCAGATTTCTCGCTGTACCACAACATCTGGTTCATCCGCCGCGCCACGGCGCTGGCCGCGATCCTCGATGCCTATCCGCTGGTCAAGGAGTGGTATGCGCGCATGCAGGCCCACGGACACGGCAAGGTGCGCGTGATACCGGCCGAGGATGCGCTGGCCGATGCACTTCACCATGATCCGTTGGCGCATGACACGACGATCCAGCCAGACAGCGGATTCGCCGCCGGTGATGCGGTGACCGTCACGCCAACCGACTACGCGAAGGACCCGGTGGCCGGGGTGCTCATGACGCTTACCGCCGATGTGGTCACGCTCCGCAGGCAAGACCCGCGCGCGGGCGCTGTCAACGTGCACTTCCCGCGGCAGCATTACCAGGTACAAGCGGCATAGCCCATCCAGACTAGAACTACGAACACTACGAACGACAAGTAGAGGGAGACGTTTCATGAAGCAGTTCGAGAGCAAGGTGGCAGTGATTACCGGCGGTGCTTCAGGATTCGGCAAGGAATTCGCGCGAATCGGTGCGTCGCTGGGCATGAAGCTGGTACTGGCGGACGTCCAGGAGGACTCGCTGGACAGCACAGTGGCCGAATTCAAGTCACAGGGCGCCCAGGTGATCGGGTTGCGCACGGACGTGTCGAAGGCCGAGGAAGTCCAGGCGCTGGCCGATGCCGCGATGACGGCGTTCGGCGAGGTCAACCTGCTGTTCAACAACGCCGGTGTGGGCGCGGGCGGCCTGATCTGGGAAAACACGCAGAAAGACTGGGACTGGGTGCTCGGCGTGAACCTCTACGGTGTGGTCAATGGCGTGCGGATCTTCACGCCGCTGATGCTGGAGGCGGCCCGCAAGGACCCGGGGTATCAGGGGCATATCGTCAATACCGCGTCGATGGCGGGTCTGCTGAATCCGCCGGCCATGGGCGTGTACAACGTCTCCAAGCATGCGGTGGTCGCGTTGTCCGAAACGCTCTACCAGGATCTGAGCCTGGTCACTGACCAGGTGCATTGCTCGGTGCTGTGCCCGTTCTACGTGCCCACCGGCATCAGCCAGTCGCAGCGTAACCGGCCAGCCAATATGGCCAACGATCAGCCACCCACGCGCTCGCAGCTGGTGTCGCAGGCGCTGTCCGACAAGGCGGTCAGCTCGGGCAAGGTCAGCGCGGCCGACGTGGCGCAGATGACGTTCGATGCGATCCGCGAGGACGGCTTCTATATCTACTCCCACCCGCAATCGCTGGATTCCGTCCAGCGGCGCATGGAGGAGATCGTCAACCAGCGCAATCCGGGCGATCCGTTCGGTGACAAGAGCGAAGTGCGGGCGGGCCTGATCGCCGCGCTGCGCGGCTGAGCTGGCCAGGAACTTGCGAACGCGAACACGAACAGGACGAACCGGACAAACGATATGGCCGAGACCGCCAGGGAGACCATGATGACTGCACCCGCCGTGATCCACCACCGGCAGTTTGCGAACCTGCCCAACGGCACGCGCTTGCATTACGCGAGTGCGGGCGAGCAGGGCAGGCCGCTGATCCTGTTCGTGCACGGTTTTCCGGAGTTCTGGTACGAGTGGGAAAACCAGCTCGCAGAGTTCGGCCAGACGCATTTTGCGGTGGCGCCGGACCTGCGCGGGTTCAATCTGTCCAGCAAGCCGGCCGATGTGGCAGCGTACAAGCCCAAGCATCTGGTCGAGGATCTGGTGCAGTTCATCCGCGTGCTGGGCTATGAGCGATGCGTCATCGTCGCGCATGACTGGGGCGGCGCGCTCTGCTGGAACCTGGCGGCGCAGTTCCCGGAAGTGGTCGAGCGGCTCGTGATCATCAACTCGCCGCATCCCTACGTGTTCGCGCGGGCGTTGGCGAGTGACCCGGCACAGCAGCAGGCCTCGGCCTATATGAACTGGCTGCGCAAGCCAGGATCGGAACAGGCCATGGCCGCCAATGACTTCGCATTGCTGGAAAAGATGCTGACTGGCGATGCTTCCACTGTGCCGGCCTGGTTCGTGGGCGAGACTCGCGCGAAATATCACGCGGCATGGTCGCAACCGGGCGATGGCGGCTCGCATGCGCTGACGGGCGGTGTCAATTACTACCGGGCATCGCCGATGCACCCGCCCTTGCCGGGAGAACCGGCGCCCGACATTTCACGCCTCGATCCATCCGCGTACAGCGTGCGGGTGCCCACGCTGGTTATCTGGGGCGAGAGCGACCGGGCGCTGCCGAAATCGCTGGTCGACGGGCTGGAGGAATTCGTGCCGGATATGCGGCTCGAGCGCATTCCGGAGGGCACGCACTGGATCATCCACGAACAGCCGGAGCGCGTGAATCTGCTGATTCGCAGTGCGTTGCCCTAGTCCCGTAGCCTCCCGGTCTTGTCGCCGGGCTTAGCTCAAGCGCTCCCGATAGAGCCGATAGTTCTCGTCATCGAAGCAGACGAAGGTGACCTGCTCGATGGACGGGGACTTCGGCAGTGCCTCGCGCACTGCGGCAATGGCGATGTCCACGGCCCGCTCACGCGGGAAGCCATAAATGCCGGTGCTGATGTTCGGAAATGCCACCGTGCGCAGATTGTGCTCGCCCGCCAGACGGATGCTGTTGCGGTAGGCGCTCGCCAGCTGCGTCTCCTCTTCCTTGCTGCCACCATGCCAGACCGGCCCCACGGCGTGGATGACATAGGGTGCAGGCAGCAGGCCTCCGGTAGTGATCACGGCTTCCCCGGTCGGGCAGCCGCCTTGCGCATCCCGGATCGCGCGGCACGCGTCCATGATGGCCGGGCCGCCCGCGCCATGAATCGCGCCATCGACGCCACCACCGCCCAGCAGGCCGCTATTGGCCGCGTTGACGATGGCATCCACTTCCATCCGGGTAATATCGCCGTGCACGACCTGCAAGTGTTCCCCTGTCATGGTGTCTCCTGGTCTCCGGGTTGGGGCGGCCATGACATGGCGCCCATTCTCAAGCATACGCCGCGAAATGGCGTTTCGCTGTGTGGCCGATCATCGCGCAAAAGGTGTGTCTGTGCGAGGATAAACGCATGGAATCGTAATGCTGCTCTACGGAATCACTGGCATGATATGGAAATCGAACGACCGTTCAGAAATAGAACACCAGTACATGCCCGCGCAGCCGTTGGATCCTCAGGTCGCCCAGTTGCTCGACCTGATCGCGCGAGCAAAGCGGCCGGCCATCCATACGATGGACCCGGTTGACGCCAAGATCGCGTACGAGAAGAGCGCGCCGATTCTGGACCTGTCGCCCGCGCCAGTGCACGGCGTGGAGGATCTTCAGGTGACCGCGCGCGACGGCCATGCCATTCCGGTGCGGCTTTACGCACCGCGCGAGGCAAGCTGGGCCGATCCGCTGCCGCTTCTGGTGTATTTCCATGGCGGTGGCTTCACGGTGGGCAGCGTCAACTCCCATGATTCGCTGTGCCGGATGTTCTGCAATGGTGCGGAGTGCCTGGTGCTGTCGGTCGATTACCGGCTGGGCCCGGAGTGGAAATTTCCGGTGGCGGCCAACGATGCCTTCGATGTTCTGCACTGGGTGTTCGAGGAAGCCGCGCGCATTGGCGCTGACGCCACGCGCATCGCGCTGGGTGGCGACAGTGCTGGCGGAACGCTGGCGGCGGCTTGCGCAGTGGAAGCCAGGGACCACGGATTGGCGCCGGTGCTGCAGATGCTGATCTACCCGGGCACCTGCGCGCGGCAGGATACGCCATCGCACCGAGCGCTGGCCGAAGGTTATCTGCTGACCGCAGAGATGATCCAGTGGTTCTTTTCGCAGTATCTGGACGTCGACGCCAGCCGTGACGACTGGCGGTTTGCTCCGCTGGACGGGGGCGGCGAAGGTGCCGACGTGAGGGACTGCTGCCCGGCCTGGATTGCGGTGGCCGGCTACGATCCGCTCCATGACGAGGGCGTGGCCTATGCAGCGAAGCTGGAAGCAGCGGGGGTGGTGGCCAGCCTGACCGACTACCCCACCATGATTCACGATTTTTTCAAGCTCGGACGTTTTATCGGCGCGGTGGCAGGCGCCCATGCGGATGCCACGGCCGCCCTGCGAAGGACGTTCGGGATATAGGGCCCCGGCCTCGCGCCATCGGGCTCTTTCGAGTATCTGACCCGTTCATAGAAAAACGGGCGGGAAGCCCCGATTCACGATTCAAACCAAGTCGCAATCGCGCATTCTTGTAGCAGAAGGAGACTCAACACATGCAACGCCGCCAATTTATCGCTCGCGCCAGCCTGCTCGCCGCCACGGTCGCGGCCAGTTTTGCCGCCATGCCGGCACACGCCCAGGCGGACAAGTTCCCGCAACGTCCGATCCGCCTGGTCGTTGGCTATACCGCTGGCGGCTCGACGGACATCCCGTTCCGTGTGCTGGCCGAGAATGCATCGAAGATCCTGGGCCAGCCCGTGATCGTCGAGAACAAGCCCGGTGCCGGTGGCGTGCTGCCCGCGCAGATGATGCAGTCGACCCAGCCTGATGGCTACACGCTGGCCCAGGTGTCCATGCCGGTGTTCCGTCTGCCGTACACCACCAAGATCAACTGGGATCCGGTCAAGGACCTGACCTATGTGATCAACCTGGCGGGCTACTCGTTCGGCCTGGTCGTGCCGGCCGATTCGCCGATCAAGACGATGCAGGACTACATCGCCTACGCCAAGGCCAATCCGGGGAAGCTGACCTATGGCTCGCCGGGCACGATGACCACGCTGCATCTGACGATGGAAGACCTGGCCATGCGCCAGGGTGTGCAGTTCTCGCATATTCCGTACAAGGGCAACTCGGAATCGATGCAGGCGCTGCTGGGCGGCCACGTGATGTCGGTGGCGGATACCCCGGCCTGGGCCCAGTACGTGGAATCCGGCAAGCTGCGCCTGCTGTCCACCTGGGGCGAGAAGCGCTCGCCGCGCTTCCCGAACGTGCCGACGCTGAAGGAACTGGGCATGGGCATCGTCCAGGCTTCGCCGTTCGGTCTGGTCGTCCCCAAGGGCACGGACCCGGCGATCGTGAAGAAGCTGCATGACGCGTTCAAGAAGGCCATGGAGATGCCGAACTACCGCGAATCGCTGGCCAAGTTCGACATGGAGCCGAACTACATGAGCAGCAGCCAGTATCAGGCGTTTGCCGCCGATACGGTCAAGCGCGAACGCGCGATCATCGAGAAACTGGGCCTGGGCAAGGGTCAGTAAGGTACGTAGAACACGGGCGTCCCACGGGGCGCCCGTTTTTTCATCTGGAGCTTCGCCCCCCATGGCCAAAGAGGATTTTCATCTCAGCATGCCACTGCGCGTGCGCTGGGCCGAGGTCGATCCGCAATCGATCGTCTTCAATGCCCACTATCTGACTTACTGCGATATCTGTTCGACCGAGTACTGGCGCGCGATTGGCGTGCGCTATCCGGAGGACTTGCTGCGCGCCCACGGCGTGGACATCTTTGTGGTCAAGTCCACGCTGGAGTACCACGCATCGGCACGGTTTGACGAGATGCTCGATATTCGCGGCCGCATGGCGCGGCTGGGCCGGTCGAGCATGGTGTTCCGCGTGGAAATGTATCGCGGCGACGAGCACCTGATCACCGGAGAGGTGGTCTACGTCTGCGCCGATCCGCAGACGCAGAAATCGGCGCCGATCCCGGCATCGGTGCGGGAGCGGATCGAAGCGTGGGAGATTGTGAAGCCTGCTGCGTGAGGTGGGATGATGTTTGATGTGCTTGCGCTCTCCCGCGCGCGGCAGAGCGCAAGCCTGTCAATCCTGTCAACCGCGACCTCACCGGATCAGAGCTTGACCGCCGCATCCTCCGCATAAGCCCGAATCACGTCGTCAAAGCTCGCGTCGCTCTCGAATCCCAGTTCGCGCGCGCGCGCCACATCCCACGCCGCCGGCCATGTGCCGACGATCTTCTCGATGCGCTCTTCGCGTTCCCACGTCACGCGATCGGCCACCGCGTCACCGGCCACGCGCTGCAGCGCTTCCACCATCTGCGCCGCCGTGACCGACAGCCCCGGCAGATTCACCACCCGGCGATTGCCGAAGCGCGCGCCATCGAGTTCGATGCCGTTGACCAGCGCCTGGATCGCGCCGCGTGGCGAGAGCAGCCACAGCGGCGTTTCCGGTGCCACAGGGCAATTTGCCGCCACGCCTGACAATGGTTCGCGGATGATGCCGCTGGCGAACGACGACGCCGCGGCATTCGGCTTGCCGGGCCGCACGCTGATCGTCGGCAGCCGCAGCACGCGGCCATCGACAAAGCCGCGTCGGCTGTAGTCGGACAGCAGCAATTCGCCGATAGCCTTCTGCATGCCGTACGACGATTGCGGATTCAGCGCGGTGTCGTCCTGCACCACCGGAGGCAACTTGCCGCCATAGACGGCGACCGAGCTGGTGAACACCACGCGCGGTACATGCGCCAACTGGCGGCACGTTTCCAGCAGCGCGCGCGAGGCGTCAAGGTTCACGCGCATTCCCAGGTCGAAATCGGCCTCGGCCTGACCGCTGACTACCGCGGCCAGATGGAAGATTGCGCCGGTATCACGGTCGATGGCTTGCGCCAGCACGGCGGGATCGGACAGGTCGCCCGTCACCACACGCACGCGGGCATCGTCGATCTGCGGCGCCACCACGTCGAGCAGTGTGAGCCGGTCGATCGTGACGGCCTTGCCATCCAGGTTCAGCGTGCCGCGTTTGAGCAGCAGACGGGCCAGTTGCAGGCCCAGGAAGCCGGCGCCGCCGGTAATCAGTACGTTCATGGTTGCGGAGTGTTCGTCATTGGCGTGGTCGGTACGGAGCGGAAACGGCCGTGACAGGCCCGAATCAGCGCTTCAGCCAGGGCTTGATCCAGCCCAGACCTTCCGAAGTGCCGCCACGCGGGCGGTATTCGCAGCCGATCCAGCCCGTGTATCCGAGCCGGTCGATGACGTCGAAGAGGTACGGGTAGTTCAGTTCGCCGATATCGGGTTCGTGGCGTTCGGGCACGCCGGCGATCTGGATATGGCCAATCCCCGCGAAGTCGCGTTCGAGCTTCTTCGCGATATCGCCCTCGACGATCTGGCAGTGATAGCAGTCGAACTGGACCTTGAGATTGGCCGCGCCCACCTGGTGGCAGATGGTCTGGCCATCGTCCTGACGGTTCAGGAAATAGCCCGGCATGTCGCGGGTGTTGATCGGCTCGATCAGCACCGTGATGCCGTGCGACGCGGCCGAGGCAGCGGCATAGGCCAGGTTCTCGAGATAGACGGCGCGGCAGCGGGCGTGGTCGGCGTCGGCCGGCACGATGCCTGCCATCACGTGCACGCGGTCGTTGCCGAGCACGGCAGCGTATTCGAGGGCCTTCGCGAACGCCGTGCGGAACTCGGTCTCGCGGGCGGGCAGGGCGGCGATGCCACGCTCGCCGGCGCCCCAGTCACCGGGCGGCGCGTTGAACAGGGCCTGGATCAGGCCGTGGTCGTCGAGCCGCTTGCGGATCTCGGCGGCCGGATGGTCGTACGGGAACAGGTATTCCACGGCCTGGAACCCGTCCTTTGCCGCAGCGGCAAAGCGGTCCAGAAAGTCGTGCTCCGTGTACATCATCGAAAGGTTCGCGGCGAAGCGCGGCATGTCAGGTCTCCTTGAACTTCAGATTCGATATCAGCGGTTGACGAGCTTCGCCGGGGTCAGCCAGACCAGCAGGGCGCCCACGACCAGGATCGCCGACAGCACGTACATCGGCAATTGCGTGCTTTGCGTCATGTCCTTGAGCGCGCCGACCATATACGGCGATACGAAGCCTGCCAGATTGCCCACAGAGTTCACCACGGCGATACCCGAGGCGGCGGCGATGCCGCTCAGGAACGCGGTCGGCAGCGACCAGAACAGCGGGGCGCATGTCAGCACGCCGGCGGCGGCCAGCGACAGCGCTGCAATGGCCACGGTCGTATTGTGGGTGAACGACGCCGCAATCGCAAAGCCCGTGGCGCCCATCAGTACCGGCACGATCAGGTGCCAGCGGCGCTCACGGCGCGCGTCGGCGCTGTGGCCCAGGATGTTCATGACGACGATGGCGCAGAGGAACGGGATGGCCGACAGCAGGCCGATGTTGAAGTTGCCTGTCACGCCGCTGGCCTTGACCAGCGTCGGCATCCAGAACGTCAGCGCGTACTGGCCGGTCACGAAGCAGAAGTAGATCAGGCACATCCACCACACACGGCTGTCGCTGAACACGGCGCCCAGCGAATGCAAGTTGCGCTGGCCGCCTGTGGCGGCAGCGGCCGACGCGGCGCGCTCGTCGTCCTCGATGTTGCGCTTGAGCACGTGCTTTTCATCGGGGCTGAGCCACGGGGCGCGGTCGATGCCATCGCGCAGCACGAAAATCGTCGCGATGCCGATCGCGAAGGCTGGCAGGGCCTCGATGAAGAACATCCATTGCCAGCCGGTCCAGCCATGGGTGTTGTGGAACGCATCCATGATCCAGCCGGACAGCGGGTTGCCGAACATGCCGGCCACTGGAATGCCCGACATGAACAGCGCGATCATCTTGGCGCGGCGGTGCGACGGATACCAGTACGTCAGGTACAGGATCACGCCCGGATAGAAGCCCGCTTCGGCCAAGCCCAGCAGGAAGCGCATGACGTAGAACTGCGTTGGCGTCTGCACGAACACGAACGCGGCAGAGATGATGCCCCAGGTGATCATGATCCGCGCGATCCAGATGCGCGCGCCGATGCGGTGCATCAGCAGGTTGCTGGGCACCTCGAACAGGAAGTAGCCGATGAAGAACAGGCCGGCGCCAAGGCCGAACACGGTTTCCGAGAACTGCAGGTCCTGCGCCATCTGCAACTTGGCAAAGCCGACGTTGACGCGGTCGAGATACGCGATCACGTAGCAGAGCATCAGGAACGGCATGATGCGCCAGAACACCTTGTTGTAGGCGCGTTTTTCGATGGTGCCGTCGGCGTCCAGCCGGGCGTCGGCAACAGGGGTCCCCACCGCGGGGTTGGAAGCGGTCATTGGAAGTCTCCACGTGTATGGAAAGTGCAGCCGGTTTGCCCCCACTCCCGTATGGCGGGAGAGGGGTTGGGAGAGGGCAGGGGCTTTGTTTTGCGGAGTTGCCCTGGGGATGCGCTGTCCCTCTCCCCGGCCCCTCTCCCACTGTGCGGGAGAGGGGGGAAACAGGTTAGTCGTGTGTCACCACCTCACCTTGAACGCATCGCGCAGTTCCGTCAGCGCGGCCTCGTCCAGCGGGGCAGGTTTTTCGCCGCGCATCATCCAGAGCTTCGCCGTTTCTTCGAGTTCTTCGAGCGCATAGGCCGCGCGTGACACACTGTCTTCCCACACCACTGGCCCCAGCCGTGCCAGCAGGACACCGCGCACCTCATTGGCCAGTCGGGCCACGCGCGCGGCGACGGCAGGGTCGCCAGGGCGGTGATACGGAATCAGGGGGATATGGCCAACCTTCATCACGTAGTACGGCGTGATCGGGGGCAGCACGTCGTCCGGATGCCAGACACCGGCCAGCGTCAGCGCCACCAGATGCGTGGAATGCGTATGCACCACGCCGTGCGCGTTCGGGTTGTTGTCGTAGACGCAACGATGCAGCGTCAACGTCTTCGACGGCTTGTCGCCCGACACCCAGCCGCCATCGGGCGACACCTTGGCGACCCTGGCCGGATCGAGCGTGCCCAGGCAGGCGTCAGTGGGCGTGATCAGCCAGCCATCGTCGAGCCGGGCGCTGATATTGCCTGCCGTGCCCACCGTGTAGCCACGCTGATACAGGCTGGCGCCGACGCGGCAGATCTCTTCGCGCAGTGCGCTTTCGTTGCTCATTGCGGTGCCCCCAGTGCTTGCAACGCTTCGTCGAAGAAGTTCTCGCCGCCGAAGTTGCCGGATTTCAGTGCCAGTCCCAGCGGCGCATCGTCCAGCGTGACCGTAGCCGGCACGCCTGGCGCGATCTGCGAACCGATGCGCAGCGACTGCACGCCCAGCGCCTGCACCACCGCACCGGAGGTTTCGCCGCCGGCCACCACGAAGCGCCGCGTGCCGCGTGCCTTGAGGCTGGCGGCGATGCTCGCCAGCGCGTGCTCGACCAACTCGCCCGCGCGTGCGACGCCGAGTTCGGCCTGCACGGCCTTGACTTCATCGGGTTGGGCGGTGGCATAGATCAGCACCGGTTCGCCGTGATTGCCCGCGAAGGCCAGTGCGTCATCCACGACCGTGTCTCCACGCGCCAGACGCAGCGGATCGATCCGCAGGGCGGGGCGCTTCTGCGCGATCCAGTGCGCCACCTGACCGTTCGTGGCACGCGACGCGCTGCCCGCCAGCACCACACCATGACCATGCACGGGCGGGACTTCCGCGGCGTCGGTGCGCGCAGGCAGCAGTCCGGCGCGACGGAAGTTCTCGGGCAGGCCCAGCGCGATGCCGGAGCCGCCCGTGATCAGCGGCAGCGCGGCGCAGCCTTCGCCCAGCGCGAACAGGTCGGCATCGGAAATGGCATCGGCGATCACCAGCTTCACGCCCTCGCCACGCAGCGCGTCAATGCGCGCGCGCACGGCGTTCGCGCCCTGGGCGACGGTGTCGTAGCGCAACAGACCGACCTTGGCCTGGCTCTGACCCTGCAACACCCGCACGAGGTTGGCGTCGGTCATCGGCGTAAGCGGATGGTGCTCCATGCCCGATTCGTTGAGCAGGGCGTCCGCCACGAACAGATGGCCGCGGAAAATCGTGCGGCCGTTTTCCGGAAAGGCCGGGCAGGCAATCGTGAAGTCGCTGCCCAGCGCGTCGAGCAGGGCTTCGGCCACGGGGCCGATATTGCCGGCGTCGGTGGAGTCGAACGTCGAGCAGTACTTGAACACGAACTGCCGGCAGCCTTGTTCGCGCAGCCAGCGCAGTGCGTCGAGCGATTGCGCCACCGCGTTGCTGGCCGGGATCGTGCGCGATTTCAGTGCCACGACGATGGCATCGGCTTCCACGGCGGATGCCGGCACGCCGATCGTCTGCACGGTCCGCATGCCATTGCGGACGAGCGTGTTGGCCAGATCCGTGGCGCCGGTGAAATCGTCGGCAATACAGCCGAGCAGAGGACGATTCATCGTCTGACTCCTTTGCCTTGGGTTACCTGGCCTTCGGGCCGGGCAGGTCGATGCCCGGGAAGATCTTGATCACGGCCGAATCGTCTTCACCGCCATGCCCGGCGGTGGACGCCATCATGAACATCTGGTGCGCGGCGGCCGAGAGCGGCAGCGGGAATTTGCTGGTGCGCGCGGTATCGAGCACCATGCCCAGGTCCTTGACGAAGATGTCGACAGCGGACAGCGGGGTGTAGTCGCCCGTCAGGATGTGTGGCACGCGGTTCTCAAACATCCACGAGTTACCGGCGCTATGCGTGATCACGTCGTAGAGCGCGTCGGGGTTCACGCCTTCGCGCAGGCCCAGGGCCATGGCTTCGGCTGCTGCGGCGATATGCACGCCCGCCAACAACTGGTTGATGATCTTGACCTTCGATCCCGCGCCATGTGCGTCGCCCAGGCGATAGACCTTGCCGGCCATCGCGGCTAGCACGTCCTCGGCCATGGCGTAGGCTTCGGCGGGACCGGAGGTCATCATCGTCATCTCACCGCTGGCCGCGCGCGCCGCGCCACCCGACACGGGGGCGTCGAGCATCAGCAGGCCACGCTCGCCCAGGCGCTTGCCGAGCGCTTCGGCAAATCCGGGCGGCACGGTGGCGCTGGCAATGACGAGCTTGCCTGCGGCCATTTTCGACACGGCGCCTTGTTCGCCGAACAGCACCGTTTCCGTCTGCGCGGCGTTGACGACGAGCGTGATCACCACGTCGCAACGCTCGCCGAGTTCGGCCGGGCTCCCGCAGGGCGTGCCACCGGCTTCCGCGAAGCGGCGCAGCACCTCGTCACGCAAATCAAAGGCATGAACGTTGAAGCCGGCGCGCAGCAGCGACTGCGCCACGCCGTAGCCCATCGCGCCCAAGCCGATGACGCCAATATTCCTGGACATGGATAACTCCTGAATGCGTGTTTGGTGCGTTTTGGTGCGTATTGCTGCGTTAGTGCGACGGGCCAGCCGGCTGGTGGCCAGCGGCGGAGTCATCCTCGCCCAACTGGGAGAGCCGGCGCGCCGCGTTGTACATGTGGTTCTGGGCCGCGTTGCGCGCGGCATCGGGGTCGCCGGCGCGGATGGCGGCGACGATGGCCTGGTGCTCCTCCCGTACCTGGCGCGAAAAATCCTCGCGCCGCGCTTCGTTGGTTCGCGTGACGCGGGTGGCGGTTTCCAGGTACTGGCTCAGGAATGCCAGTGTCTTGAGGAAATACGGATTGCCGGTGGCTTCGGCGATGGCGCGATGAAAGCCGACGTCGGCATCGACGCCATCGCCGCCAGCGGCCACTTCGGCGTCGATACGTGCCAGCGCGGCGTCGATATTGGCCATGGTCGCATCGGTACGGCGCCGGGCGGCCTGCGCGGCCACTTCGGCTTCGATCGAGCGTCGCAGTTCGACGATCTGCAGCACCGATTCGAGCGTGTCCACGTCGGTGTAGTCGATGCGCAGCGGTCGGATGCCGGCCTGCTCGGTCACGAACACGCCGCTGCCCTGGCGCGATTCCACGAGGCCTTCGTACTTGAGTCGCGCGATGGCCTCGCGGATCACGGTACGGCTCACGCCGAACTCCTCGGACAGCACAGCCTCGGTGGGCAGCTTGGCGCCGCGCGGAAACATGCCGTCCTCGATCTTCTCGAGCAGTTGTTCGGCAACGCTGTCGGTCAGCGCGCGGGCAGGAATCTTTTGGAACATCGTCATCACGTCATCGGGTAGTCAGGTCATCATACAAATTTCACGGAAGGATGGCAGGAGGGTAATCCCTATGGTGGTGCGCCGCATGGCCGGTAATCGCACGGCGTAGCTCGGCGCCTTGATGCCACCGGGCGTATCATTGCGCCTCATTTCAGGCTCTTCGAACCGCTCCTCACCATGTCCGCATCCACGCCAACAGCCGCCCCCGTACTGGTCTGCCTCTGGGAAGAAGCCCGCGAGCGCGCCCGAGCAATCCGCTACGCCGTCTTCGTCGAGGAGCAGGGTGTGCCGGTAGAACTGGAGTGGGATGAGATGGATGCGCCGAGCTGGCACGCGCTGGCATTCGCCGTGGATGGCGTGCCGGTGGCCACGGGCCGCCTGCTGCCGGATGGCCACATTGGCCGCATGGCGGTACTCAAGTCCGCGCGCGGCACCGGCGTGGGCGCGAAGGTGCTCGATGCGCTGATGGCCAAGGCCACCGAACTAGGCTATCCCGAACTGATCCTCAACGCCCAGACCCATGCAGCGCCGTTCTACGCGAGGGTAGGTTTCGAGCAGGTGGGTGACGAGTTCGAGGAAGCCGGCATCCCGCACATCGAGATGCGCAAGCGGATCCGCTGATCTGCTGATCCGCCTGAAGACAGTCAGCGCGGCGCGGGTACTGTGCCGGTGTCGCGTGCCAGATTGAGTCGTCCGCGATAGGAGACCTCACCGGTCTGGCCATCGGCATCGAAGCTGCGCTCGACGAAGTCGAAGCGGCCGTCGTGCATCACGCGCAGCACGGTGCTGGCACGCGTGCCGTAGTTCGGCGAACGGATAAATGCCGACGACAGCAGCTTTTCCCATTCGGGTGCGACGCCCGTGCTCGGCAGTTCCCAGTCGGGCGCCTGCCGATCCTCCGCAAGCAACTGCAGGTACGACTCCACGTTCGATCCGATCTGGCCGCGATCGGCTGCCAGGACTTCGCACATCGCGCCCACGCGGCTGCGCACCTTGGGCCAGGGCGTGTCGAGCAGCGCATTTGACAAGCCATACAGGCCCGGCTTGAGCCGCTGTGGCACGCGGGACTTCGAACGGTTGCTGTACCACCAGAGGTCATGCAGATCGCTGGCCAGCAGGTTGAAGCCGTTGTAGGCGCCGTGGGCTCCGGCCAGGTCGTGCAGATAGTCGGCCGGCGGTTGATCGCCGCGCAGGAAATGCGCCACCAGCTCGCCGCGTGAGCGGGCATCGGTACGTTTTTCCGAGGGCGCGCGATAGTTTGTCAGGGCGGCGAACCTTGCGCCGACCGGGGTGTCCTGCCCGTGCTGGGCACCGGCAATACCCATCCATGTGCCGGCGTCACCGATGACCTCAGCGAGGTCACGGCCGCCCAGCACTCCGGGGGCATCCCGCCACCAGTCCGCGGGCGCGGCGGGGCGGGCATAGAATTCGTCGCGGTTGGCGGCAACCACCAGGGGGTAGTCCGGGTGAGATTGCCAGGCAACCAGAATGAGACACATATTCCTTCCTTTACAGCTCGTTCGGCATCGCGCGAATCTCGTAAGGCGTGTGATTCGTGCGGTGGCGCGGGCGCGAAATCAGAGCACGTCGAGATCGACGAACCGCTCGCTCATCCGCTCGCCGCTGATCCACTGCGTCAGCCCGCTTTGCCGCCAGAGCCCATCGAGCGCGGCGTCGAATGCGGGAGGGACGTCGGCGTAACTCTCCATCCATGTCTGCAGACCGGCGCGAGTTTCCGGCCTGCGCATCAGCGTACCACCAACCCCGGTCGCCTCGGCGACCGTTTCCATCCAGCGATGCCAGTGCGGCAGAGCCTCTGCGGCCCGGTCGTCCGGCACCTTGAAGTAGACGTAGAGATGATCGCTCATGACGATGCTCCCGTGGCGGTCATCCGGCCGCTTCCGCCTCGTTTGGCAGTGGCACTTCGTACGGCAGCGCACCCGTGGACACGGCCGGTCCGCTTGCGGCGCCCAGATGCAGCGCGCCACTGGCGGCGTCGATCTTCAACTCGGCCAGTCCTTCCCAACCACCTTGGGGCGCCGGCGCGGCGTTGACCAGCATACCGCATGGCTGCTCCGGATCCTCGGGGCGGAAAATCTCCGCCGCCGCAGCCGGGACATCGCCCGTGCCACGCACGCGCCACATGCGGCGCTTGAGCGTGCCGCGATACTGGCTACGCGCGACGACCTCCTGGCCCGGATAGCAGCCCTTGCGGAAATTCACGCCGCCAATCAGTTCGAAGTTGATCATCTGCGGCACGAACTGCTCCTGCGTGGCCGCGGCGATGCGGGGGATGCCCGAGGCGACATCGAGCCAGTCCCAGAACGCGGGCGAGGCGACGGCCAGCGTAGCGCCGAGCGATTGCTGAAGGGCTTCGATGCGCGCGGCCGGAGCGACGATCTGCCAGCGCGGCTCGCCGTCAGCATCGGCCAGGCGAATGACGGTCACGTCGCCGTCGGATACCGTGGCCAGCGGTGCTTGGGGAGCAGGCAGGCCAGCCTGTTGTAGCGCGGCTTCCGCGCCAGCCCCGGCGATGCCAAGGATGCCGTGCGTGGCGGACAGGTCCGACAGCTTCGCCTTGGCCCGCAGCACGAACATGGTCAGGCGCTTCTGGATTGGCGGCTGGATGTCGGCGGAGAGTTGCAGCACGATGCCATCGGCGTCGCGCCACATCAGGAAGCTGGCTATCAGCCGGCCCTTGGGCGAGCAGTAGCCGGCCAGGCGGGCTGTGCTCGCAGTCAGGTCTTCAACAGCGTTGGTAAGCTGGCTGTGCAGGAAAGTGGCGGCATCGTCGCCAGCCACGCGGATCAGGCCAAGCCCGGCTGGCGCGGAGACGATACCAGCGGCGCGCAGGGATTTCAGGCTTTGGTCGAGGGACGGAAATTCGGTGGAGGACATGCAGACGGTCCTGAATGGCGTATGAATTAGGGGCGGCGCCGTGCGCGGCGCGTTCTCGTAACTTGCGGTGACACATCGGCCACAAGGCTCCCGGTATTATATGGGCCTGTCGCCATTCCGGCCGGCCGCTGCCATGATCCCGACCCGCCGGCGGGGACATCGCGCCCGGTCTTTGCTTGCTACTACATGAAACGTCTGTTCCTGCGCCTGGTCGGGGTTCTGGTGGTCTTCGCCATGGCCGCCGCCGGTGGCTTTGCCTGGTGGGCTCACCAGCCGCTCGGCCTGACCACATCCCCCATCGAAGTCGTCATCAAGCCGAATTCCGGCGTTCTCAGCGTGGGTCGGCAGATCCAGCGCGGTGGCGTGGGCATGGACCCGCGCCTGTTCCAGATACTGGTCCGCATCACCGGCCACGGCCCGGACCTCAAGGCCGGGGGCTACCAGTTCGAGACTGGCGCCACGCCGCTGGACGTGATCGGCAAACTGGCCCGGGGCGAGGTCACGCACTACGTTGTGACCGTCATCGAGGGTTGGGAATTCCGCAAGATGCGCGCGGTCGTGGATGCCAACCCCGCGCTGAAGCACGATACGCAGGGCATGTCCGACACCGATTTGATGCACGCGATCGGCGCGACCGAAGCCGCGCCGGAAGGGCTGTTCTTTCCCGATACCTATCTGTTCGCGCGCGGCAGCAGCGATATCGAGCTCTACAAGCACGCCTATCGCGCCATGCAGCGGCGCCTGAACGAGGCCTGGAACGCACGCGCGCCCGACCTGCCGTACAAGACGCCGTACGAGGCGCTGGTGATGGCATCCATCATCGAGAAGGAGACGGGGCAGGCGGGGGAGCGCCCGATGATCGCGGCCGTGTTCGTCAACCGTCTGCGCAAGAACATGATGCTGCAGACCGATCCGACTGTGATCTACGGCCTGGGTGAGCAATTCGACGGCAACCTGCGCAAGAGGGATCTGCTGACGGACACCCCGTACAATACGTACACCCGTACCGGTCTGCCGCCGACGCCGATTGCCTTGCCGAGTCTGGCGTCGCTGGCCGCGGCCACGACGCCGGCGCCATCGGACGCCTTGTATTTCGTGGCACGCGGCGACGGCAGCAGCCATTTCTCCAATTCACTACCCGAACACAATCGCGCGGTCGACAAGTACCAGCGCGGCAAACCATAAGGTCATGCGCGGAAAATTCATCACCTTCGAGGGCATCGATGGCGCGGGCAAGAGCACCCATATCGAGTGGGTGGCCGAGCGCCTGCGCGTGCGCGCAAATGTCGTCACTACCCGGGAGCCGGGCGGCACGCCGCTGGGCGAAGACCTGCGCCAGTTGCTGCTGCACCGGAAGATGCATCTCGAAACCGAGGCGCTGCTGATGTTCGCGGCGCGCCGCGAGCACATCGCCGAAGTCATCGAGCCCGCGCTGGCGCGCGGCGACTGGGTCATCTCGGATCGTTTTACCGATGCCACGTTTGCCTATCAGGGCGGTGGGCGTGGGCTGGCGCTCGATCGACTTGCCGCGCTCGAGCAATGGGTGCAGGGCGGTCTTCAGCCCGACCTGACGCTGCTGTTCGACGTTCCGCTGGAAACCGCGAGCGCGCGTCTGGCCGGGGCCCGTGAGCCCGACAAGTTCGAGGCCGAGTCCCGCGCCTTCTTCGAACGGACCCGCACTGAATATCTGCGCCGCGCGGCGGAAGCGCCACAACGCTTTCGGGTCATCGACGCAACGCGCTCGATCGACGAGATTCGTGTGACGCTCGAGGAAATCCTCGCAACGCTTTGATTTCTAGTAGCTATATTCGTATTGTGATGTCGATACCGATGACTCCGACAATACATGAGATGGCTGCGCTAACCGATTGAACCTGAATGCTTTATCCCTGGCAACGAGATGACTGGCATCGGCTGACCGCGCTACGCGACCGGCTGCCGCACGCGCTGCTGCTTCACGGCCAGCAAGGCATCGGCAAGCGCGATCTGGCGTTGCACTTCGCGCAGGGCCTGCTTTGCGAAAGCGCGCTGCCCGATGGCCAGCCCTGCAATACCTGCAGCGCCTGCCACTGGTTTGGTCAGGGCAACCATCCCGATTTCACGGTGGTTCGGCCCGAGGCACTGGAAGCTGGCGCCGGAGAGGCCGAAGGCGATGGCGAGAGCAGCAGCAAGAAGAAGGCGCCGAGCAAGATCATCCGCATGGAGCAGGTGCGGGCGCTGATCGAGGCGGTGGGCGTTGGCACGCACCGCGCGGGTTTGCGCGTGGTGGTGGTCTATCCGCTCGACGCGTTGCAGACCGAAGGCGCCAACGCGCTGCTCAAGACGCTCGAGGAGCCGCCGCCATCCACGGTGTTCCTGCTGGTCACGGACCGTATCGACCGTGTGTTGCCAACGATCCTGTCCCGTTGCCGCCAGTTCTCGATGACGCGGCCGACCAGTGCGGATGCGCTCGACTGGCTGCGCGGGCAGGGGGTGGCCGATGTGGAGGCGCAGCTGGCACTGGCCGGAGGTGCGCCGCTGACCGCGCTGCACGCGGCCGAGGCCGAGGAACAGCCCTTGCAGCGCTGGCTGGTCGGCCAACTCGGTAGCGCGGCTGCGCTCGATGCCCTGGCCGCTGCGGAGCAGTTGCAGAAGTTGCCGATTCCCGCCGTGCTCGGCATCCTGCAACGCTGGACGTACGATCTGCTGGCGCTCTGCCTGGGCACGGGTGCCGTGCGTTACTTTCCGAAGGAGCAGACGGCACTGACCCGCTGCGCCAGCGCAACCGACGCGCATCGGCTGCAGGCGTTCGCCGCTCGGCTGGTCGGACATCGCCGCAACGAGAACCATCCGTTGGCCGCGCGCCTCGTGATGGAGTCGGTGTTGCTCGATTACCGACAATTGTTCCGTTAGCGTGCGTCTCGCGGTAGGAATCGTGCCGCACACGTGGTACAAGTCGAACAAAGCAAAT
Source organism: Cupriavidus sp. HY129 (assembly GCF_059492215.1). NCBI lineage: Bacteria > Pseudomonadati > Pseudomonadota > Betaproteobacteria > Burkholderiales > Burkholderiaceae > Cupriavidus > Cupriavidus sp. HY129. The sequence goes on along the minus strand of NZ_CP083254.1, from coordinate 1,830,883 downwards.
TTCAAATAGCCCGCACAAAGCGGGCAATGCTGCAATAAGGGGTCAAGATGAACACACCAGCCATAGCGGCGCCGACACGACCAGCGGTCGGTCCCGCCACGATTCCTAATCCCGCGACGACCGGCCGCCCGAACGTGTTGTCACTGTCGATCAAGGACCAGGCAGGGCTGTATGCGGCCTATATGCCGTTCCTGGCGCGAGGCGGGATCTTCGTGCCGTCGAACCGGCCGTTCAGGCTTGGGGAGCAGGTATTTCTGGTGCTGTCGCTGCTGGATCGCCCGCAGAAGTACCAGGTGCAAGGTACTGTCGCGTGGATCACGCCGGTCGGCACGCCGATGAAGACGCCAGGCGTGGGGGTACATCTCCCGGACGACGATATTGGCCGTTCGCTGAAGCGCGCGGTGGAAGAGATTCTTGGCAAGACGATTGAATCCGGGCGACCGACCCAGACCCTGTAGTGCATCTGAAGTTGCTGTGTTGCGCGAAATATTAGTTGCAACTTGTTGTTATTTATGAATGTTTTTGGTTTTGCCGCGGGTATCGTCATTCGATGCCGGGCCGGTGACCATGGCGTCGAGCGAGACCTGATGTTCGCCCGGCGTCGGCTCGATTGAGATATCCCATGTTTGTAGATTCCCACTGCCATATCGATTTTCCCGAGCTGGCCGAAAGGCTGCCGCAGTTGCTCGAGAACATGCGGACCAATCAGGTGTCGCACGCCCTCTGCATCTCCGTGACGCTCGAGGACTTTCCGCGCGTGCTGGCGCTGGCCGAACAGCATCCGAACCTGTATGCCTCGGTCGGTGTGCATCCCGACTACCAAGAAGGTGCCGAAGAGCCGACACTCGAGCGGCTGGTCACGCTGTCGGCGCATCCGCGCGTGGTTGGTACTGGTGAGACCGGGCTGGACTACTACCGTCTCAACGGCCGCAGCATCGCGGACATGGAGTGGCAGCGCGAGCGGTTCCGCACCCATATTCGCGCGGCCCGCCAGACTGGCAAGCCGCTGATCATCCATACGCGATCCTCGGCGGACGACACTCTGCGGCTGATGCGCGAGGAAAACGCGGGTGAGGTTGGCGGCGTCATGCACTGCTTCACGGAGACGTGGGACATCGCCCGGCAGGCGCTGGACGAAGGTTTCCATATCTCGTTCTCGGGTATCGTCACGTTCAAGAGCGCGGCCGACCTGCAAGAAACCGCGAAGAAGGTCCCGCTCGACCGCATGCTGATCGAAACCGATTCGCCTTATCTTGCCCCCGTGCCATACCGCGGCAAGACGAACGAGCCGGCCTGGGTGCGTCACGTGGGCGAGTTCATCGCCAAGCTGCGCGATGTTCCCGTGGAGACGATCGCAGAACAAACTACGGATAATTTTTTCCGCTTATTCAAGCACATAGACAGGAATGCTCATGCTTGACTTTAAGATCAGACGTGGGGTCGCCGCAATGGCCCTGATCTGCGCGGCTTGCGCGAGCGTGGCCGCTCCGGCCGACGATATGCGCAAGGCCGTCGAGTTCGATGACGCCAACACCGTGCAGAAGCTGCTGGCGCGTGGCGTGGATCCGAATCTGGTCGACAACCGGGGTGACCCGATGCTGGTGGTGGCGCTGCGCGAGAAATCGACCAAAGCGGCAACGGCGCTGATCAAGGCCAAGAACATCGACTTCGACAAGACCAATCCGGCGGGTGAGACCCCGCTGATGATGGCCAGCCTGCAGGGCGAACTGGACATGGTCAAGCTGATGGTCGACGGCATGGAGGCCGAGGTCAACAAGAAGGGCTGGGCGCCGCTGCACTACGCGGCCACGAATGGGCACAACGATGTCGTCAAGTATCTGGTCGACCATGCGGCCTACATCGATGCGGAAAGCCCGAATGGCACCACGCCGCTGATGATGGCCGCGCGCGGCGGGCATATCGATACCGTCAAGCTGCTGCTCGACGAAGGCGCGGACATGCGCCTGAAGAACCAGCAGAACATGACCGTGATCGACTTTGCCGAGCAGTACAACCAGAAAGAGATCGCCGACGGTCTCAAGTCGCGCTGGCAGAAGCTGTATGGCGCGGTGCCGCCGCCGGCACCGAAGCCGAAGCCCTGGACGCCGCCTGCCAGTCAGGCGAAGTAGTCAGGCTGTCAGGTAAGCAGTCGTTTCCAAACGCCGCTCATCCGGGCGGCGTTTGTATTATGGGAATTCGCGCTCGGTGATCGTGACCGACCGCGATTTCCCGGCTGCCGCATACAGCGTCAACACGTTGCGCCCGGCGCTGGTGCTGCCCGCCTCCCGCGTTTCCTCGAACACGAAGCGCTCCGACCGGTAGATCTCCCCGGTGTCCAGGCTCTGGTAGCGCACGTCATAGCTGCCCTGCGTGATCGCGTCCATCGTGAACGAAGACCCGACAGGAATGAATGTCGTCCGTACCGGCACCGGGGAGCCGCCGTTGACGGCCACGAGCTTGAGCAGCACGTCGGACGGACCGCGCGAGTTGTCGACGGTCAGCGTCGACAGGCCGCTTGTATTCAGCACCGGATATCCGGGCAGGTAGCCCGAATTGGTTGGCCAGGGCAGGCCACGCGGAGTCAGGCTCGGACGCAAATATTGGGCCTCGCGCGGCAGGTCAGCCGGGACGGGGGTGACGATTGACGCCGCCGCGGCCGGCTGGACGAGCGCCGCGCCTGGCTTGTCGACGGCCGGCTGAGTTGGCGTGGCCCAGTCTCCCAGCAGCACGACAATCGCGGCCCCGATGCCCGCATAGAGCAGGAGCGACCATTTCCTGGCCAGCGGCTCGCCCGGGCGCTGGCCATCCTGTCGGGGTTTGCGTCTTTTTCTCTTGAAGGCGGAGTCGGCGGCGGACTGTCCGGGTGCGGCAACTCCGGTGGCCCGTGCCGATGCCTGCGCAGACTGCGCCGGACGCGCGGAGCGCCCCTGTGGCCGTGGGGCCTGCGCGGCGGCGCGGGCTGCTGCCGCCTGTTGGGCCTGGCGCTGCCTGCGTTCGGCCTCCTGCTTTTCCTGCGATGCGATCCACTGGTCGTGCTCGGCACGCTTGGCCGGGTCGCTCAGCACGTCGTACGCGGCGTTCAGCAGCCGCATGATGCGATTGGCCTGTTCGCTATCGGCGTGCCTGTCCGGGTGGTACTTTTGGCTGAGCGATTTATATGCGGCCCGAATGACTTCGGCGGGCGCATCGCGGGAGACCTTGAGGTTGTCGTAATGGGTATGCATCAGACGAAGAAGGACGCAATAACGGTGTTCGACGACAAATAACGGCAGGGCGCCGCGATTCTCAAGTATTCACGCAAATTGGCGGGCAGGTATGCGGGCTAGCCAACAAATACAGACATGTCCGCGATGATCCGTTCCGCATTGTCGCTGTTCTTTGGCGTGGCCACCAGATGGATGCCGCCGATCGCCGGGCTAAAGTTCCGCCGCAATCTGCCGATATAGGCGGCAAATGACGAGGGCCTGACAAGAGCCCAAAGTTCCGGGATGGCGGGGCATCTGCTCCGCCGCAGTTCATGGGGGGCAAGGACATGCTGAGAAGAATCAAGGCGGAACAGCTTCAAGTGGGCATGTTTGTGTCCAGGCTGGGCGGGCCATGGATCAACCATCCATTCTGGCGCTCGCGCTTTCTGGTCAGTAGCGACGAACAGATCGAGCAGATACTGGCGGCCAATGTGCAGGACGTCTGGATCGACATCCTGAAGGGGCGAAACCTGCCGATGCAGGGCGCGCCGGAAGTTGCCGATTCGGAGGCGGATGCACAGCCTGAATCGGATTTCGAGGACGAGCTCGAACACGCCCGCGAGCTGATCAAGTCGGGTCGGGCGGTGATCGGGTCGATTTTCAACGACGTGCGGATGGGGCACGCGCTCGAGACCAACGGCGCGCTGCTGCTGGTGGATTCGGCCTCGACATCGCTTTCGCGCCATTCGCAGGCGCTGCTGGCCATGGCGCGACTCAAGGCCAAGGACGACTACACGTACCTGCATTCGTACTCGGTCTGTGCGCTGATGATCGCCGTGGGCCGCACGCTGAAACTGCCAGACGGCGAGGTGCGCGAGCTTGGCCTGGCCGGGCTGGTCCACGATATTGGCAAATTGACGCTGCCCGAGTCACTGCTGATGAAGGCGGGGGATCTGTCGCCGGCCGAGTACGAGCAGATGCGGCGGCACCCGTCGGCCGGGTACCGCATCCTGAACGAAGCGCGGCTGTATACGAACATCCCGCTCGACGTGTGCGTGCATCACCATGAGCGGGTGGATGGCAAGGGCTATCCCTTCGGTCTGTTCGAGAATGAGATCAGCGTGCACGCCAAGATCGCCGCAATCTGCGATACCTACGACTCGCTGACGTCGCCGAGACCCAACCACCTGGCCTGGTCGCCGGCGCGCGCGATGGAATACATCGCGGTGCGCGTCGACACGCTGTTCGATCGCCGCGTGTTCAAGGCGTTTACACGGACGGTCGGCATCTACCCGCTGGGCACCGTGCTGCGGCTGCGCTCGGGACGGCTGGCGGTGGTCTGCGGGCAGAACGCGAACGAACCGCTTCGGCCGCGCGTGATGACGTTCTACTCGGTGTCACAGTCGGCGCCGTTGCCGCAGGAGGTTCTCGACCTGACGCAGAGCGAGGATTCCGTCATTGCCTTCGAGGATGCCCGGCAGTGGGGCTTCACGGACGAGCAACTGATGGCGATGTACGCGCCACACGTGAAATAGACAGAAAACGCGTGCGCTGAACGCGGCGGACGCGGCGGACGTCGAACGCCAAATGTCGGCGGGGTGGGCAGAAATAGTAGACTTGGCGCTTGTCAGCCCGTATTTATCAGCCCGTACCGCTTCACCACACATGACTTTCGACGCCCTGCTTGAACTGTTCGAGCAACGCATCCCGGCCCACCCGTGGGCTCAGATCACCTTGTACGTCCTGGCGCTGGTCCTGCTGGCCGGCATCGCGCAATGGCTCGTGGCGCGCGTGGTCGGCCGGGTGGTCTATCGCGTATTGAGTCTTTCCGGCCACGGCAACTGGGCCGGGGCGCTGCTGCGCCACCGGACCTATCGCCGGCTGGGCTACGCGGTGTTCCTGGCCGTGGTCACGGTCGGCATCAGCCAGGTGCCGAACCTGGGCAAGTTCTCGGCGGCCATCGAGCGGCTGGCTCATGCGGGCACCTGGATCAGCGTGTTCCTGATGCTGTCTGGCGTACTCGATGCGTGGCAGACCGTGTTTTCCGGCAGCCGCAGCGCGCAGACGCATTCGATCAAGGGCTACATCCAGGTGGCCCAGCTCGCGCTGTGGCTGGTCTGCGGTGTGCTGGTGCTGTCGATCCTGATCGACCGCTCGCCGCTCTGGATGCTGTCCGGCATCGGCGCGCTGTCTGCGGTGCTGCTGCTCGTGTTCAAGGACACGCTGCTGTCGCTGGTGGCCAGCACGCAGCTCACCTCGAACGATATGCTGCGCATCGGCGACTGGATCGAAATGCCCCAGTCCAATGCCGATGGCTTTGTCATGGACGTGGCGCTGCATACGGTCAAGGTCAAGAATTGGGACAACACCGTGACCACGGTGCCGACCTACAAGCTGTTCTCAGAGAGCTACCGCAACTACCGGCACATGTTCGAGTCTGGCGCGCGCCGCATCAAGCGGACGCTCCGGATCGATGCCACCAGCGTGCGGTTCCTGGACGAGGAGGAGGTCAGGGCGCTGATGCGGTTCAAGCTGCTGCATGACTATCTGGAGGTCAAGCAGGAGGAGGTCGATCGGGCCAACCGCGAAATCCTGCGCGCCGACACAGACCCGGTCAATCGCCGTCGGCTGACCAACCTGGGCACGTTCCGCGCCTATGGCATCGCCTTCCTGCGCGCGCATCCGGAAATTCATCACGATCTGCTGCTGAACCTGCGGATGATGGAAGCCGACTCGCAGGGCATTCCGATCGAGGTTTACTGCTTCACCACGCTTACGAACTGGACGGACTACGAACGTATCCAGGGCGATATCTTCGACCACCTGTTCGCGATTCTGCCGGAGCTGGGTTTGCGGGTGTATCAGGCGCCGTCAGGCGCGGACCTGAGCGGGCTGCGCAGCGGTGTGACGATGGCCGACCAGCACGCCGCACTGGCCGTGGCCGCCGCGGACTCGGGGATGCGCCAGCCGCCATCGGCCCCGACGGATCGGGCCGACAGGGTGGCGTAGGGGGGATTTCCCCCTGTCCCTTCTCCCTTTTCCCTTCCCCCGCCGCCGGGAGAGAGGAGTCAACCAGGCGCAGTGCTTACGCCTTCCGCGGCTTGACCTTGCCCGCCGCTTCCTTGGCGCGCTCGCGTGCCGTATCCACGTCTTCGGCGTAGGCCAGCGCCACGCCCATGCGGCGCTTCGTGAACGACTCCGGCTTGCCGAACAGGCGCAGTTCCGTCTGCGGCACGCGCAGCGCCTCGTCCACGCCATCGAAAACAATGCCTTCGGCTTCAACGCCGCCGTAGATCACGGCGCTCGCGCCGGGCGCGCGCAGCGCGGTGCTGACGGGCAGGCCGAGGATGGCGCGGGCGTGGAGTTCGAACTCGTTCTGCCACTGTGTGATCATCGTCACCATGCCGGTGTCGTGTGGACGCGGGCTGACTTCGCTGAACCAGACCTGCTCGCCCTTGACGAACAGTTCCACGCCGAACAGGCCCTGGCCGCCCAGGTCGGCGGTCACGGCACGCGCGATATGCTGCGAAGTTTCCAGTGCCTTCGGGTGCATCGGGTGCGGTTGCCAGCTTTCCACGTAGTCACCGGCGACCTGCACGTGGCCGATCGGCTCGCAGAAATGCGTTTCCACTTCGCCGCTGGCACCCACGGCGCGCACGGTCAGCAGCGTGATCTCGTAGTCGAAGTCGATAAAGCCTTCCACGATCACGCGGCCATGGCTGACACGGCCGCCGGCCATGGCGTAGTCCCACGCGGCCTTGACGTCCGCGGGACCGTCGATCTTGCTCTGGCCCTTGCCGGAGCTGCTCATCACGGGCTTGACCACGCACGGGTAGCCGATGCCGCCGTCAATCGCGGCTTGCAGTTCCTCGAGCGAATCGCAGAACTTGTACGGGCTGGTGGGCAGGCCCAGGGTCTCGGCGGCCAGGCGGCGGATGCCTTCACGGTCCATCGTCAGGCGGGCGGCGCGAGCCGTAGGGATCACGCGAACCACGCCGGCCGCTTCCAGGGCTTCGAGCATTGGCGTGGCGATGGCTTCGATCTCAGGCACCACCAGATTCGGCCGCTCGGCTTCGATCAGTGCCTTAAGCTGTTCGCCGTCGCTCATCGTGATCGTGCGCGCATGGTGGGCCACCTGCTGGCCCGGCGCGTTCTCGTAGCGGTCGACGGCGATCGTCTCCACGCCCAGGCGCTGCAGCGCGATCAGCACTTCCTTGCCCAGCTCGCCTGAGCCTAGCAGCATGACTTTGGTGGCGGACGGGGAGAGGGGCGTTCCAAGGGTGGTCATGGGGCGGCTCGATCAGGTCAGAAAAACCGGGATTGTATACGCGGGCGATGCCCGGCGCGACATCCCGGTTCCCTGACGTCGCGTATGCCCCTCAGTACGAGATCTTCGCGCTGAGGCTGATCGCGCGCGGATCACCCGGCTGGATGTACTCCGCGTACTGGAAGCCCCAGTAGCGCTTGTTGGTCAGGTTGGTCAGCGCTGCCCGCAGCGTCAGTTCCTTGCCCGCCACGCGCGTGCTGTAGGTCGCGCCAAGGTTGAAGATCGTGTAACCACCCAGCGTGAGGTCGCCTGCTGGGCGCAGCTTGGTCGTGCCCGTGTACTTGCCGTCGATGCCCACCTTCAGGCCCGGCACGTACGGAATGCGATACGCCAGCCGGCCGGTCAGGATGAAGCTGGGCGCGCCCGCCACGCGGTTGCCGTTGTAGGTCTGGCCCTTGTCGTAGTAGCTGTCCAGATACATGGCGCTGCCGCCCACTTCCCATTGGGAGCCGATGCGCGCGGCGCCAGCCAGCTCCGCGCCCTGGTAGATCGACAGGCCATCCTGCACCAGCACGTTCTGCGAGTTGGTGTACTCGGCACCGCGCTCGATGCGGAACAGCGCCGCCGTGCCGGTCCAGATGCCCTGATCCGTCTTCGCGCCGATTTCGTATTGCTTGCTCTTGACCGGATTCAGTTGCGCGCCCGCGTTCGCGAACGTCGTGCCGACCGTGGTGCCGCCGTCGAACGCTTCCACGTAGCTGGCGTACAGCGTGGTGCTCGGCATCGGCTTGAACATCAGCGCGACGGTCGGCGTCAGCAGGCCGGACTTGTCATAGTGGGTGGTGCGCGTGCCGTCGGTCCCGTAGCTGTTCTGCTCGTAGTTGGTGAAGCGCAGCCCGCCCAGCACCGACCAGCGCTCGGTCAACTGGATCGTATCGCTCATGAACAGCGCCTTTTGCGTGATGTCGCTGGCACGGTACTTGTTGAACGCAACCTGGCTGTAGTAAATGCCGGTGTACGGCTGCGACAGGTTGCCTGGGTCCAGGCTCAGTGACACCGGGTTGCTGCTGTAGCGGTTGATCTGGTTTTGCCACGTCACGCCGCCGACGAACTGGTGCGAGAACGGGCCGGTACGAAACCGGCCTTCGACCATGGTCGTCCACTGGTTGAACTGGTGTCCCTCGGCGCCGTCGTAGCGCAGGTCGGTGTAGTTGCCGCTGCCATCGATCAGGCTCAGGCTCGACTCGTTGCGGCTGCGCGACTGCTTGCTGAAACTGTAGATCGTGCTGACTGTCCAGTCGGCGTTGAGGTTGTAACGCAGGCCCGTGGAGTAGAACTGCAGATTGGAGTAGAAGTGCTGGTCCGGGCCTGCGAACAGGCCACCCCGGCCGCTGACCACGCCTGGCAACTGGCTTCCGGGGGCAAGGCTGTACGTGGTGAAGGTGGGCGTCTGGCCGAAGGTGCTGCGGTCCTGGTAGATGCCGTCGAAGGTCCAGGTCAGGTCTCGCGTGATGCGGGCGTCCAGGCCCAGCGATACGGCGTTGCGGTTCAGCCCGACGGCGTTCGACGGCTTGCCTTCCTCGTGCGTCAGGTTCAGTCGGTAGCCGAACATGTTGTCCGGGCCGGCCCGGCCACCGACGTCGACATGCTCGCTCCACAGGTGGGACGAGCGATAGCCCAGTTCCGCGCTGGCCGTGAAGACGTCGGTCGGCTTCTTCGTGATGTAGTTGACCGTGCCGCCCGGGTTGCCGAAGCCGTACATGAAGCCCGACGCGCCCTTGAGCAGTTCCACCTGTTCGAGCTGTTCGTAGGGCAGCGTGATGCCGTAGCTCACGAACGGCATGCCGTTGATCTTGAAGCCGTTCTGCCAGTCGAGCTGCAGCCCGCGCACGGTCAGGTAGGACGACCATGCATTGTTCGCGTTGCTGTTGTCGGAGACCGATGCATCGGTGAAGAACACGTCGCCGAGCTTGGTGACCTGGCGTTCGGCCAGGTCGTCGCCGGTGATGACCGTGGTAGAAAACGGTGTGTCGAGTTGTTTCCGGGAACCGAGCGCACCACTGGTCATGGGCTTGTCCAGATGCGGTCCGACGTCGATTTCCTGTGCCGCGCTCACCGTCACGGTCGGCAGCGCCTGTTCCGGGGCGGTGAGTGTGGTCTGGGCGGTCTGGGCGAACGCGCCAAGCGGCAGGCCCGCGATGACGGCCACGCGGGCGATAAAGACTGTGGCGCGCAGGCGCGACGGGACAGGCTGCCGGTGGGCGGGGCGGGCGGCCGGAAACTGGCGGGATGACATTGGAGCTGGCTCGTTCGGTTTTTGTTGATAGTGTAAATACGAACAATTCGTATTTACACTATGGGAGGCCGAATCATGCCCAGTGATCCATTGAGTCGTCAAGCAAGCCCTTGTTACCGAAGCGGCATTTATCGCTTTGGCCGCTCTAGCTGCCTTGTCTGTCGCGTTTTCGCATTCCGGCAAGGTACCGGAACGGGGTTCAGCGTAGCCCCAACTGCACTTCGAGGTTGTGAGCCAGCGTCACCAGCCGGGGGCCGACGAACTGCTCGACCGCATGGAATCTGCCCGGCTGCGCCCGGATGCCGCTGTTGATCACGAACCACTGCGAGTCAACGGGCTTGCACAGAGGCACGGCGAAGCCGAACACGTCATGGCGCCACTCGGCGCGGTTCGTGCAGTAGCCCAGCCGCTCCAGGTCCTTGCGTGCCTGGGACAGTCCCGGCGCTCCCCGTGCGAAGGCCTCGGGGTCCTGTAGACGCAGGCGGTTCAGCACCGGGTCGCGCAGGTCGGCTGGCGCGCGGCAAAGCCAGGCCTTGCCGATGGCCGTCGTCAGCATCGGCAGCGCGGCACCGATATCGGGCGGCACTACGAGGTTGTCCGTCGAACGCGCGGTCTCGACGTAGATCATCTGCGTCCGGTCGCGGATGCCGAGCGAGACCGCGCCGCCCATCTCGTCGGCCAGCGCCTTCATCAACGGCCGTGCAATCTGGCGAATCGGCATGCTGGCCAGCAGTGGGTAGCCCGGCGCTAGCACGGGTGCGCCCAGCCGGTATTTGCCGAGGGCGGTGTCATGGCGCAGATAGCCGAGCGCGCTGAGCGTGTGCGTGAGCCGGGCCACGGTCGATTTCGACAGCCCGGTGCGCTGCACGAAGTCCTTGTTGCCCAGCAGCGATTCGCCTGCCCGATAGGCCAGCAGGATGTCCAGCCCGTTGGCCAGCGTGGTGGCGAACTGGCGGTCGCGGGCGTCGTCCGGAGGGATGTCGGTGGCGCCCATCGTCACTCCCAGGCCACCAGTGTTTCCACCTGCGCCACCAGCTTCAGCAGGCGCGGCCCCATCTCGCGTTCGAGCTTCCGGGGCGTCATGCGCACCGCGGGCACGCCGCAGTTGAAGACCAGAATCTCGCCGTCGATGGGAGTACGCATCGGCACGGCCACGGCGTGAACGTCGCGCTGCCAGTCGCCACGTGACCGGGTAAAGCCGAGCGTCGCCAGTTCCTCGATGGCCGTATCCACGGCACCCCCCAGCCGGTGGTAGTCGTCCGGCTCGGCCTCTCGCAGCGCGTCGAGCAGGCGGTGGCGCACGTCTTCCGGCGCTCGTGCCAGCCATGCCCGGCCCATCGCCGTGGCCAGCATCGGCAGGGATGCGCCGATGTCTGGACGAAACGCGATCGCGTCGTGACCCCGGCTGGTTTCGACGTAGACCATGCGCAGCCGGTCGCGCAGCCCCAACGATACGGAGCCGCCAACCTGATCGGCCAGCGCTTTCATAAGCGGCCGGGCCAGCTGCCGCACGCGCAGGCTGGCCAGCAGTGGATAGCCAAGCGAGAGGGCGGTCGAGCCCAGCCGATAGCGGCGCAAATGGGTGTCGTAGAGCAGCAGTCCGCGTGCCGCCAGCGTGTAGGTCAGCCGGCTGATGGTCGCTTTCGACAGACCGGTGCGCTCGGCCAGTTCCTTGTTGCCGAGCACGGTCTCGCCTACGCGAAAACACTGCAGCAACGCCAGGCCGTGGGCCAGCGTGGTGGCAAAGGCGGGATCGGGGTGATGGGGGCGCGTTGGCATCTGGCGTTTGGTTTGGCGTTCATCTTACCGAAGCAATGTGCCGATTGCGCAATGGTTGTTCAAGATAGCGAAACAACGGTGCCGGCATTCGGGAGGCGCGCGTACGCTCCTCGACATCAAAAATCATGGTGGAGCGAGACGATGATCCGGGACCCCGAAGCTTTCGATGCCTTTCTGCAGACCCTGCGGCGCTTTGTGCGCGAGAAGCTGGTGCCACGCGAGGCCGAGGTGGCCGAACGTGACGAGGTGGCGCAGGATCTGGTCGACGCCATGGCTGCGCAGGGCATGTTCGGCTACTCGATTCCCGAGCAATACGGCGGCGCCGGCATGACCACCGAGGAACTGGTGCTGGCGGCGATGGAGTTGTCGCAGTGCTCGGTGGCGTTTCGGGCGCGGGTCGGCACCAATACCGGCATCGGCTCAGAAGCGCTGGTGGCTGATGGCACGGCCGCCCAGAAACAGCACTATCTGCCGCTGCTGGCCAGCGGGCAGATCACCGGATCGTTTGCGCTGACCGAGCCCGAGGCCGGCTCCGACGCCACCGCGCTGCAGACCACGGCCGTGCACGATGGCGACGCCTACATCCTCAACGGCACCAAGTGCTTCATTACCAATGCGCCGATCGCTGGCCTGTTCACGGTCATGGCGCGTACCGATCCCGCCAATCTGGGCGCAGGCGGTATCTCGGCCTTTATCGTGCCGCGCGAGACACCGGGGCTGAGCACGGGCCGGCCGTACCAGAAGATGGGCCAGGCCGGATCGCCGGTGTCCGAGGTGCATTTCGACAACTGCCGCGTGCCGGCGGCCAACCTGATCGGCGGCGAGGAAGGCAAGGGCTTCCGCACCGCGATGAAGGTGCTCAACAAGCAGCGTATCCATCTGGCCGCGCTGTGCACCGGGCCCGCGATCCGGATGCTCGACGACGCGGTGCGCTTCGTTACCGAACGCAAGCAGTTCGGGCAGGTGCTGGCCGATTTCCAGCTGGTGCAGGCCATGATCGCCGATTGCCAGACCGATATCCACGCGGCGCGGGCGCTGATTCTGGAAACGGCACGCAAGCGAGATCTGGGTGAGGACGTGACGATGCAGGCGTCGATCTGCAAGTACTTTGCGTCCGAGATGTGCGGCCGCGTGGCCGACCGCTGCGTGCAGTTGTTTGGTGGCTACGGCTACATCGCCGATTACGGCATCGAGCGCTTCTATCGCGATGTGCGCCTGTTCCGCCTGTACGAAGGCACCAGCCAGATTCACCAGCTCAACATCGCCAAGCGGACCTTTGCCCAGGCCGGCGGCCAGCGCTGAGCGGGCTATCCAGAACCCAGACCCCAGACCCAGATCCACGGAGAGAATCATGATCAAGCCCCTGATCGCGGCGGCCGGCATGTCGTTCGGCATGTCTTTCGGCCTGCTTGTCGGCATGGCCCCTGCGCACGCCGAGGCCCCTTATCCGAACAAGGTCATCAGGCTGGTGGTGCCGTTCGCGCCGGGCGGGTCCACTGATATCGTCGCCCGGCTGATTTCCGAACCGCTGCGCGACGAACTGGGCCAGACGGTAATCGTCGACAACCGGCCGGGCGCGGGTGGCAATATCGGCGGCGACATCGTTGCCAAGGCGGCGCCGGACGGCTACACGCTGCTGCTGGCCGCCGCCGGGCCGACCGTCATCAATCCGAGCCTCTACCCGAAGATGTCCTACGATCCGGTGCGCGATCTGGCCCCGGTAACGATGATCGAGCGCGAGCACAACGTGATGGCGGTCAATGCGTCGCTGCCAGTCAAGAATGTGCAGGAGTTCATTGCCTACGCCAAATCGCACCCGAACCAGCTTTCGTTCGGATCGCCGGGCAACGGCAGCCCCGCGCAACTGGCCGGGGAACTGTTGAACCAGACCGCGGGCATCAAGCTCCAGCACGTGCCATACAAGGGTAGCGGCCCGGCCGTGGCAGACCTGATCGCCGGCCATATCACACTGCTGATCGACAACATGCCGGCGCTCTGGCCGCACGTTCAGTCGGGCAAGCTGCGCGCGCTGGCCGTGACCAGCGAGAAGCGCGCTACGGCGGCGCCGGGCTTGCCGACGGCACAGGAAGCCGGGCTCAAGGGCTATGTGGTGACGGCGTGGAAGGGCCTGATGGTGCCTGCGCATACCCCGCGTCCGGTCGTCGACAAGCTCAACCAGGCGATAGTGAAGATCCTGGCGCGGCCCGAACTGCGCAAGAAGCTGGTGGAACTGGGCGCGGAGCCGGTGGGCGATACGCCCGAGCAGTTCGGTCAACAGATTCGTGCCGATGCGGCGTGGTGGGCCGCGCTGGTCAAGTCCACTGGTACCACCCTGGAATGATGGCCATGGGAACCAATATTGCAGAACTGCGCGGCAAGGTGCGGCAATTCGTCGAACGGCACGCGATCCCGAGCGAAGACCCTGCACTGGCGCACGACGTGCAGCGCCTTGACGTCGTGGTCCGGCGGCTGCAGGGTCTGGCACGGGAGGCAGGCATCTACGCCCCTCATCTGCCGCCCGGGCACGGCGGGCTCGGGCTCGACTGGCAGGCGCGTGCCGAGATCCTGGAGGAAGCCGGCCGCAGCTTCCTTGGCGCTCCGGCGCTGAACTGCGCGCCGCCCGACCAGCCGAACATGATCAACCTGATGCGCCACGGCAACGCCGCGCAGCAGGCGCGCTATCTGCAGCCGCTGGTGCAGGGGCAGATCCGCTCGTGTTTCGCCATGACCGAACCGGCGCCCGGCGCGGGCTCCGATCCGTCGATGCTACGCACCACCGCCACGCGTCAGGATGGCAAATGGGTCATCAACGGCCACAAGTGGTTCATCAGCGGGGCCGTGGATGCGGCATTCGCAATCGTGCTGGCGCGCACCGATGAGGCGGCCGGTACTGGCGCCACGATGTTCATCGTCGATACCGACAACCCCGGCTACCGCCTCGTGCGGAACATCGCGGGGATGGACGGCTATCAGGTAGGTGGCCACGGCGAGATCGTATTCGAGCAGTGCGTGGTCGATGACGACGCGGTGCTTGGCCAGGTCGGGCAGGGCTTTGCCTATGCCCAGGCGCGGCTGGAGCCCGCCCGGCTGTCGCACTGCATGCGTTTCATCGGCCGCGCGTCGCGTGCGATGGAGATCGCCCAGCAGTACGCCGCGCAGCGCGAGTCGTTCGGGCAACGGCTGGCCGATCTGCAGCAGGTGCAGGCGATGGTGGCCGATTCGCATATCGACCTGCACGCCAGCCGGCTGATGGTGCGCGATTGCGCGCGCAAGATGGACGCCGGGGAATCGGTCAAGCACGACTCCGCGATGACCAAGATCTTCGTGTCCGAAGCGGTCTGGCGCGTGGCTGACCGCGCGGTGCAGATCATGGGCGCGCTCGGTATTTCCGATGACACCCCGGTCTCGATGATCCAGCGCGAACTACGCCCGTTCCGGATCTACGACGGCGCGTCCGAACTGCATCGTGCCACGCTGGCACGTCGCATCTTCCAGCACGGGCTGCGCCCGTGAATCCGCAGTCAACCGCAAGCAATCGCATGAATCCCGAAGCAGATCAACCCGGTGGCCCGCTGGCCGGGGTACGCATCCTCGACATGGCCACGGTCATCGCCGCGCCGTTCTCCAGCACGCTGTGCGCGGATATGGGCGCCGACGTCGTCAAGCTCGAACTGCCCGACGGCAGCGACCCGCTGCGCGGGCTGGCTCCGGTCAAGGGTGATCTGGCGCTGTACTGGAAGGTGACCAATCGCGGCAAGCGCGGCATCACGCTGGACGTACGCAAGCCGGCCGGGCGCGCATTGTTCCTGCGGATGCTGCCGGACTTCGACGTGCTTGTGGAGAACTTCCGGACCGGTACGCTTGATCGCTGGGGGCTCGATATCGACACGCTGCGGCGGGCCAATCCGCGTTTAGTGGTGCTGCGCCTGACCGGCTTCGGACAGACCGGCCCGTACGCGCAGCGCGCCGGGTTTGCGCGCATTTTCGAGGCGATGAGCGGTTTCACGAACCTGACCGGCGAGACGGGCGGGGCGCCGTTGCATATGAACTACCCGATGGGCGACATGGTGGCGGGCCTGTTCGGCGCGTTCGCGATTGCCAGCGCCATCGCCGAACGTCGCCGGCCTGGCAACGAGGCCATGCCGGGCCAGGAAATCGACCTGGCCGCCACCGAGGCGCTGTTCCGGTTGCTGGAGCCGCTGGCGGTCGAGTACGAGCAGCTTGGGCAGGTCCGCCAGCGCGCGGGCAATCGCGCCACGTATACCGCGCCGTCGAACATGTATGCCACTGCCGATGGCCAGTGGGTATCGCTGGTGGCATCGTCGGGTCCGATCTTCCGGCGCCTGTGTCTGGCGATCGGGCGGCCGGGCATGGCCGACGACCCGCGTTTCGCCACCAACCCGTCGCGGGTGCGCCATCTGGACGCGCTCGATGAAGTCGTCGCCGGGTGGTTCGGCAGCCATGCCTATGCGGATGTGGCAAGCACCCTCGAGGCGCACGAAATTCCGTTCAGCAAGATTTTCTCGATCGCCGATATCGTCGACGATCCGCACTTTCAAGAACGGCAGGCCATCGTCAGGCTGCCGGATCCGGACCTGGGGTCGATCCCGGCACCCTGCGTGGTGCCGAGGTTCGCCGGACATACCCCACCGCCGGCCAGGAGCGGGCCGGGGGTCGGCGAGCACAATGCGGAAGTCTACGGCGCGCTGGGACTGACGGCCGCCGACCTGACCGGGCTGCGCGAGGGCGGGGTGATCTAGGCGGGCGGCGGCATGGTTGTTGCGTTGCGGCACCTGGGCGGCTGGTCAGAGAAATGCCGACAGACTGGTGGTGTCGCAATCAGGTAGACTCGGCGAGTCCGATACCCGAATCCCGGTGGCTCGGGTTCCAGGACGCAAGGAGATGCCACGCATGTACGCAGCAGAGTCCGCGCTTGACCACCGTACCGCCGATCCCGCGCCTTCAGGCGCGCCGGCCGCCGCGCCAGCGGAAACCCGGACGGAGGCCGCCACACGGGACCTTCGCCGCGTGCCGATTCACCCCGATCACTGGTATCCACTGGCCTGGTCCCGCGAGGTCAAGGCCGGCCAGGCGCATGGCGTCCAGTTCGCTGGCGACCCGATCGTGCTCGTGCGCACCGCAACCGGAAAGATTTTCGCGCTGGAGGATCGCTGTGCTCATCGGCAGGTGCCGCTCCACGCGGGTGTGGTGGATGGCGAGTCGATTCGTTGCTGCTATCACGGCTGGACATACGATTGTTCGGGGCGCTGCATCGACGTGCCTTACCTGGGCAAGGAGCGCCTGCCGAACGGCGTGCGTGCCTATCCGTGCGAAGAGCGCGCGGGCCTGATTTTTGTCTTCCCGGGCAATCCGGCGCTGGCCGGACAACAGCCGCTGCCGGAATTCGCCTCGGTGGCGGACAAGCACTACAAGACACGACGCTTCGGCCGCGAGGTCAAGTGTCACTATTCCTTCATGCACGAGAACCTGATGGACATGAACCATCAGTTCCTGCATCGGCGGCAGATGGGCATGATGCGCGCGCGGTCGCTAGGCCGCCGCCGTGGCGCCGACTTCGTGGAGGTGGACTACACCTTCTCGCGCGAAGGCGGCAAGCAGCCAATGGGCGAGGCGCTCGTCTTCAGCAAGGAAGGCGGCGAAGGCAACAAGGACGTGATGACCGTCCGCACCGGCTACCCGTACCAGACGCTGAAAATCCGCTCAGGCAGCGGGACGCTCGTGATGGATCTCTGGATCGCCTATGTGCCGCTGGACGCGGCGCAACGCACCAACCGCACGTTCGGGATGCTGTCGATCCGCCGCCCCGGCATTCCTTTCGCGCTGGACCTGGCCTGGCCGCTACTGGTCTGGTTCACCGAGCGGATCTTCAAGGAAGACCGCTGGATCGTCGAGCGCGAGCAGGAAGCCCATGACCGCCAGGGTGAGGACTGGAATCACGAGGTATTCCCGGTCATCCGCGATCTGCGCGACCTGCTGCGCGAGTGCGGCGGCCGCACGGTCATTCCGATCCAGCGGCTGGAGACCCAGGCTTGAGGCGGTCGACAGGCAAGGTACGCGTAACGCGGCGCGACATATTCACAACTTTTACGGGTGAGAGGGGCGAATGGGAGACACGCGTCGATTGGCGGGTCTGTTTGGTCGTTTCCTGGTCGTCATGATCGCGGCGTTCCTGACCGCCTGCGCGGGCTTGCCGCAGCGGCCGGAACTGCAGCCCGAAGTGGCGCTGCGCGATACCAGCGATACGGTGATAGCCAGAGAACTGGCGCCACAACTGGCCGCCCATCCGGGCGAGTCCGTGTTCTATCCGCTGGCCGCAGGCACGGATGCGTTCGCCATGCGTATCGCACTGGCTCGCGTGGCGCAGCGCTCGCTCGATATCCAGTACTACATCTACGAAACGGACGATACCGGCCTGACGCTGCTGGCCGCCATCATGGCCGCGGCAGACCGTGGCGTGCGGGTGCGGCTGCTGCTCGATGACATCCATCTGGCCGGGCAGGACAAGATGCTGCAGGTGATCGACGCGCATCCGAACATCGAGGTGCGGGTGTTTAATCCGTTCGCCAGCCGAAATGTGCGCTTGCTCGAGTACGTCACCGCTTTCAGCCGGATCAATCGGCGGATGCACAACAAGTCGATGACTGCCGACAACCAGCTCACCATCGTCGGCGGGCGCAACGTCGGCGACGAGTACTACGGCGCGGCGCAAACCGATTTCAGCGACCTGGATCTTCTGGCGGCCGGGCCGGTGGTGCCAGAGGTGTCGGCCGTGTTCGACGATTACTGGAACAACGAAGCCGCTTACCCGATCTCGACCCTGGAAAAGCCGCTCACGGGCAAGGAAGCCGCCGAGCAGCAGGAGAAGCTGCGCAACGCCGTCGACGATCGCGCCATCGCCGTGAGTGCGACGCCGTATGGCAAATCCGTGCTGGAGTCCGGGGTCGTGCACGCGATTCACCAGGGCACGCTACCGTCGTTCTGGGGCCGAGCGACGGTTATCGCCGACAAGGCGGCCAAGATCCAGTTGCCGCCCGACGACGATTCCACGCACGCCATCCCGCAGCTAGGCAAGATTCTCGACAGCGCCAAGCATGACCTGACGCTGATATCCCCGTACTTCGTGCCGCCCGACGACGCCATGGACTGGCTGACCGGGATGCAGAAGCGGGGTGTCCAGGTGCGCATCCTGACCAATTCGTATGGTGCGACGGACGTGACGGCGGTGCACGCGGGCTATGCGCCGAGGCGCGAGGCCTTGCTGAGGGCTGGGGTGATCCTGTACGAACTGAAGCCATCGGCCTACGCCGAACTGGCCAAGGAAAGAAAGTCCCATCGCAGCGGCCCGGGCGGTAGCAGCCGCGCCAGCCTGCACGCCAAGACCTACATGGTGGATCGACACCAGCTGTTTATCGGATCCCTGAACCTGGATCCGCGTTCGGCACGGCTCAATACCGAGATGGGTATCGTGGTCGACAGCGCGCCGCTATGCGAGATGTTTGGGAAAGTGATCGACGCCGCGTTGCTCGACGTCGCCTACCAGGTCGTGCTCGAGACTGATCCCGCGACCGGCAAGGAGCAGATGGTGTGGGTGACCCAGGAGGACGGCGTCCTGCGCACGTATCGCAGCGAGCCCGACATGAACGCCTGGGACCATTTCAAGCAGGGCGTGTTGCGGATGCTGCCGGTGGAATCGCAGTTGTAGCGAATGACTCTGCGTGTTGTTCTCCCCCCTCCCGCATGGCGTGAGAAGGGGGAGAAGAACCGCCTCGGGCTCAGCGCTGCACCAGCGCCTTGAAACCCTCGATCAGCCTGTCGATATCGGCTGCCGTGATCGCGCCCATCGTCGAGATGCGGAACAGTTGCGAAGACAGGCCGCCCTGGCCGGCGTAGATCACGAATCCACGGGCCTTCAGGCCGTCGTGAAGCTGCTCGTACGTGACGCCGTTGGGCAAGCGGTAGGCGCGCAGCACCACCGACGACTGCTCGGCGGGCCAGAGTGCCTCGATGCCCAGCGCGGCCAGACCGGCGCGCGCCTGTTCGGCCAGCGCCGCATAGCGCTGGTGACGACCTTTCCAGCCGCCTTCTTCCTGATGCTCGCGCAGCGCTTCCACCAGCGCGTAGTACGCATGGACGGACGGCGTGAACGGCGTGTTGCGCTGGTCCTGCAGCTTTGCCAGGCGAACGAGATCCAGGTAGTACGTACGGGTTGCCGCATGGGTCAGCGCGGCGCGGCGCGCAATCACAAAGGCCGCGCCCGGCACGCCGTGCAGGCACTTGTTCGCCGTGGAGCATACCGCGTCGATATTGCCGCTGAAGTCGATCGCTTCCGCACCGAAGCTGCTCACCGTGTCCACCAGCAGACGCACGCCACGTGCCTGGCACAGGCGGTCGATCGCCGACAGGTCATTCAGGCGACCCGTAGTGGTTTCGTGATGGATCACGGCCACGTGGGTGATGGCGGGATCTTCGGCCAGCGCCGCGTCGATGCGGCCCAGGTCGGGCGCATCCATCCATTCGTGCTTCACCAGCGCATGCGCGATCTGGTACTGCGCGGCGATCTGCGCGATGCGCTCGCCGTACACGCCGTTCTGCACGATCAGCAGCTTACCGTTGGCAGGCACCATCGCCGCGATCATGCTTTCCAGCGCAGCCGTGCCGGAGCCGGTCATCAGTACCGCCGTCCATGCCGCTGGGTCGAGCCCGTAGATGTCGAGCAGCCGATCGCGCGCTTCGTCCTGCAGGTCGAAAAACTCGCTTTCGCGATGGCACAGGTCGGTTTGCAGCAGGCTCCGGCGCACGCGTTCCGAAAGCGTGACGGGGCCCGGGTTAAGCAGCAGCATGCTTCTCTCCGGCATGGCCCTGGTCGGCGCCGATCTGGCGGCCAAGGCGCGTCTTGACTTCCACCGGCGTCACCGACGGACGCGGCAGCCCGTCAGGCGTGCCGGCGCGGGTCTGCAGGCAGACGAAATTCGGGCCAGATGTCGCCGTGGCGGCGCTGGCCAGCACGCGGTCGAGCAAGTCGAGATTGTCGCCCTCGATCGCCGAGGCATAGCCGCACGCCGCGGCAACACCTGCGAACGAGACGTTGTGCGACACCGTGGCCTGGCCGCCGGTCGAATCGTGTGCGTTGTTGTCCAGCAGCACGTGCGTCAGATTGGCCGGGCCATACGCGCCAAGCGTGGCGAACACGCCCATGCGCATCAGCGCCGCGCCGTCACCGTCGACGGCCACGACCTTCAGGTCCGGACGCGCCATGGCCAGCCCCAGCGCGAACGGCGTCAGGCAGCCCATCGAGCCAACCATGTAAAGCTGGTTGGGACGATCGTCTAGCGCGTACAGTTCACGACCGCAGAAGCCGGTGGAGGCGAGCACAACGGTGGAATCCACCGGCGTGTGGGCGATCACGCGTTGCAGCGCCTCCTGGCGGCTTGGCAGCGGCGTGGCGCCGGAACGCGACACTTGCGGCGTTGCCTTCGCGCGCGCCACGGGTGGCGTCTGCGCCTTGAGCGGGTAGGGCGCCACGCTGCCCTTCTGCATGATCAGCGCGTACGGACGGCCGGTGGCATCCATATGGGCGATGGCGCGGTCCAGCGCCGGGCCGACGGCATCGGGCTCGGTCGGGAACAGCTCCCACGGGATCTCCATCGTGTCGAGCATGGCAGGCGTGACCGGGCCCATCAGCGCGTGCTGGGGCTCGTCCGACGCGCCGCCGGGTTGCCCGCGCCACGTGACGATCAGCAACTGCGGCAGGCGGAACGTCCACGTCAGCGATGTGAGCGGGCTCACGGCGTTGCCGAGGCCCGAGTTCTGCATCATCGTGATGCCGCGCACGCCATTGCGCGCGCCCTGCGTCACGCCAGCGATAAAGGCCACGGCATCGCCTTCATTGGCGGCCGACACGTAATGCAGGGAAGGGTCCTGCACCACATAATTGATGAACGGCGTCAGGTACGAGCACGGTACGCCCGCGTACCACTCGAAACCGCGCTCGCGCGCGGCTTCCACGAACTGGACGGCCTCGATCATCGGGCAGTCTCTCCGTCGTTGTTGCCCAGCGCGTACGGCGTCTGCGTGTGCGCGAAGTCTCCGGCCCGGCGGAAGTCCTCCAGGTCGTTCACGCCGCGCCAGTGGCCGTGTACGTAACGCACCTCGACCTTCTCGCCGGCTTCGACCAGCGCGTTGATCAGATCGGGCATGTCGAGCGAGTCGAAGTCGGGCCGTTGGCGCAGCTCGGCCAGCAGCTTCTGCAGGCGCGCGCGGCCTTCGCCCCGCACGTTGAGCAGACCGATCCAGCGGCCATGCGGCTGTCCGTCGGTAGCGGCCGGCGTGTCGGAGATCTTGCGCAGCAGTACCTTCTGGCCGAACAGGTCGCGGTCGTCGGCGGTTGAGCACCATGCGAAATCGCGCACGCTCTGGTTCGACGGGGCGGACTCCGACGAGTCGACCACCACGCTGAATGGCGCATCGGTTTCCAGCAGGTCGCGCAGGATGTAGCTGCGGAACATCAGGTCGCCATAGGCGACAACGGTGTCGGTCTCGAGCGAATCGGCGGCGCACGCCAGCGAAGCGAGCTCGCCGGTGGCGGCATGGCGCTCGTTGCGCACCAGCTTGATGCCGGCCGCGTCGATCGCCTCGGCCTTGTAGCCGCCCACCACGGTGATGTCGTTGATGCCCTGGTTCTTGAAGCCGTCGACCAGCCAGCGCAGCAGCGGCTTGCCGGCTACCGGCAGCATGATCTTGGGCTTGTCTTCGGTCAGGGCCTCCAGGCCCTTGCCGCGTCCGGCCGCAAGCACCACGGCGGAGCTGGGCGCCTGGCCACCGGTCAGGTAGATCTTCTCGGCGGCCGAGTATTCGTCGGCATCCTGCAGGCGGAAGATCTCGTTGACGGTGGCGATGCGGTCTTCCACATTGACCAGCGTCTGGTTGTCGTGGATTTCGCGGGCCACGGCCTGCATCGACGATGCTGCCACGCGGATCAGGTGGTTGGCCCAGATCACGAGGCTGATGCCGGCCTTGCGGAACACGTCGGTCGGCGTGCTGTAGTACTTGGTGGGAACGATCACCAGCGGCGCGCGCCCGGCCCATTCGCGCGCGAAGGTCACGATCTCGTCGGCCTTCGACAGCTTGCTGTGGATCAGGATGGCGTCGGCGCCGGCCTGACGGTACGCCTCGGCGCGGCGCAGGGCTTCTTCCATGCCCCAGCCGGCGATCAGCGCTTCGACACGCGCGACGATCGAGAAGTCGTCGTCGGCCTGCGAATCCTTGCCGGCCTTGATCTTGCCGCAGAACTCGTCGATATCGGCCAGCGGCTGCTGCTCGCCGCCGATGAAGCTGTTGGTCTTCGGGAAGATCTTGTCTTCGATGCAGACCCCGGCGATGCCGCGCTGCTCGAGCTTGCGCACCAGTCGGCGCACGTTGTTGAAGTTGCCGTAGCCGGTGTCGCCATCCAGCAGGATCGGCAGGTCGCTGGCATCGGCCATGAATTCGAGGTTGTCGACCACCTGGGTCCAGCTTGCCTCGTTGTTGTCGCGCACGCCGAACTGGGCGGAGATGGCCAGGCCCGAGGCCCAGATGCCCTTGAAGCCGGCCTCGCGCACGATGCGCGCGGACAGGCCGTTATGGGCTTCCATGATGAATTCGAGTTCGTTCGAGCGCAGCATCTGGCGCAGGCGGGCGCTGCGCGAAGTGGCGAGGAGGTTCGGGTCGTGGGCGTTCATTGGGCGATTCCTACGGGCTGCAGTTGGGGCAGGACTTCTTCGGCGGCACGGGCCACATCGCCCGGGAAATCGATCTCGATCCAGGGCGCGCCGGTGACGTCGGCGGTATCGAATGTGTGGGAGCGTTCCAGCAGCAGGTCGCGCACCGCTTCTTCGTGCGGCATGTTGGCGCGGCCGCCATCGACGTAGCCCTTGACGATCTCGGCCAGACGTTGGGCGCAGTCCTGCTTGAAACGGAAAAAGCCGACCGATTCGCCGATCGTGTCATACGAGAGATCGGCCATGAGCTGCTTGCGCAGTTCCACGGGCACGCCATCCTTCAGACACAGCTTGACGGGCTCGTCGCCGGCCTCGAAATCGCGGTCGATCAGCAGACGGTTGACGGTCTCGCCGGCCACGAGCTTGCTCATGATGCGCTCGTCATAGAGCACGTCGGCGTCCATCAGCAGCACGTCGCCACCGCGCGTCATGGCATCCGCCACGGTGTGCACGGTCAGCACGCTGCCCAGGTCGTAGCGGGGATTGATCACGACTTCGGCCGAGCGGTTCAGGCGGGCCAGTTCGGCCTGCACCTGTTCCGGCTCGAAGCCGAGCGCGAGCACGACTTCGGTCACGCCGGCGGCGTCGAGCATACGCAGATGACGCTCGAGCAGCGTGACGCCGTCAAAACGCAACAGGCACTTCGGGAATTGCTTGCCCGGCTGTTGCTGAAGTCGCAGGCCAAGGCCCGCGGCAAGAATGATTGCTCGCATTGACTTGTTCTCACATGCAAAGAAACTGCTGGGGGCTTAAAAGCCGTTTCAAAAAAATTCTGGCGTCGTTGCGGGGCCCTGCCGTACGACTTGTACTGTCTGCTGCCCCCCGCCTAGCCAGAACCGCTTCGCTTCATTTTGAAACAGCTTCTTAGTCGGTGCCTTGGAGCGCCGCCCTGGCGCGGCGGCGCTGGAACTTGCGTTCGCTGAAATGCAGATAAACCAACCCCGGGATGCCAAGCACCAGCTCGCGCACGCGCTTGGCCAGGGACAGCGCCAGCGCGGCATCGGGCGGCAGGCCCACCAGCGGCGCCAGCAGCAGATAGCCACCTTCCTGTGCGCCGAGCGAGCCGGGGATGGCAAATGCCGCGCCCCGGATTGCCTGGCCCACGCTTTCCAGCAGCAGGGCTTCATGCCAGCCCACTGGGTGTCCCAGGAAGTACAGGATCAGCCAGACCTCGCCGGTACCGACGATCCAGCCCGCCAGGTTCAGCAGGAAACTGACTGCGACCTTGCGACGGTCGCGATACATCTCGCGGATCGCCTGATCCACGGCGTCGGCGCGCAGGGCCAGGCCATCCCAGTTCTGCTTGCCGAAGACCTTGGCCGCCATGCGCAGCACGCGGCCGAACATGCCGCGCCGCTGCAGCACACAGAACACCAGCACGCAGACGGCAAGGACGACGGTGACGACGATGATCGGGGTGCGCTGGTCCGACAGGTTGCCCTGCGCGCCGAACAGCAGAATGCCGAGCAAGGCGAAGACCATCTGGGAAAGTGCCTGGGTGGTGGTGCTGACGGTGATGGCGGCCGCCGCGTCGCGCATCCGCGCACCGCGATGGGACAGGTAGCGCACCATCAGTACCGGCCCGCCGATCTGGCCCGCCGGCAGCAGGCTGTTGACCGACTCGCCGGTCCAGCGGGCGCGCAGCGCGCTGCAGAACGTACCGTGACGGGTCTTGCGGTCCAGCAGCACGGCGATGGCGCCGGCATCGAGCAACAGGGGAAGCAGATGGAACGCGGCCACCACGGCCAGGCCCCACCCAGCAGACATCAACGTGGTCGTGACCGCGTCAAAGCCTTGCCAGGCAAGCAGACCGACGAAGAGTGCCGCGCCGATCGAGAACAGGAGGAATGCTGCACGACTCACGCGAATTACTTTCCACTGGAGTTCGCGCCGCCAAGCAGACGCCGGAAGACCTGCCGGAAGCCGAAGTACGCCACGGCGTCCTTCATGTTCGAGATGAAGCGCAGCCACGGGCGCATGCCGGGATCGGTCACGTATTCAAACGTCAGCGAGACGCGGGTTTCATTCGGGCCGGCCGGCGTGACGCGGTGGCGCAGCTTGTCGCCGTCGAACAGCACGATGCCGCCCGGCGGAATCTGCACCGCGCCGGGCTCGTCGGGAATCTCCGGGGTGCGCGTATGCAGTTCGTACTCGAGCAGGCACGACGAATCGTCCAGCACGCCGATCAGCAGCGTGTAGCGGCGACCGTCGTAATAGGAGGTGTCGTAGTGCCAGCCGATATGGTCGCCCTGGCGCGTGTAGTAATAGAGCGCGTAGGCGTGCGGATCGGTGTCGGGGCAGACCTGGAGCTTGTCGCCGGTAACCTTTTCGAGCCAGCCGATCAGGGCCTTCGAACGATACAGGTCGGCGATGAACGGCGCCTGCTCGTCGATGGTGTGGCGGCTGACGCTGCCGCCCTGCTTGTGGCCGGGCAGGTAGTTGCGATTCAGGCCGGGCTGCATGGCGCGGGTCAGCGCCACGAGCTGGGCGCATTCGTCCGGCGCGAGAAACTTGTCCAGGTACAGGAACGCGCCCTGGCGTTCGAAGTCGGCGCGCAGGGCAGGGGTGTCGAGTTGCTCGATCGCACGCGCGACGGCGGCGTCGGGCTGGCTGGTGGCCGGTCTGGCTGGCGGCGGGGCGAGGGCGATGTCGCTTGAGGCGTGCTCACTCATGGGCGTGCTCGTTATTCCGTGGTTGTCGCGACTGGCTGGGGGCGCCGCATGACTCGCCAGTAATCGATGATGACAAGGACGGCAAACAGTGGAGCGCCAATCGAGGCCGCGGTCAGGAACGGTTCAATGCCGTCCGCGAGTGTGACCAGAGGCAGCAGGTACAGCACATCCTCGGTCTCGAAACCGCCGGCCGATGCCTGCTTCGTTCCACTTTTGCCAACCCGCGATTCTATACGCATCCGCAGGAAGAAGATCAGCGCCACCGCAAGGCCTGCCACGGTACCGCGCCAGACCGAACCGAGCCCATCGCCCGCGCCCTGCGCGGCCACTGCCATGCCGAAGCTGACGAACAGCAGCACGGTGATCAGTGCATCGCTCGCCAGATCGTAAAAGTGTCCGATCTTGCTCGATTTGCCACTAATTCTGGCTAATTCGCCATCGGTATGGTCAACAAAATTCGAGATCACGACCAGCAGCGCGCCGAAGTTGGTCCAGCCGTAGCTGCCCTGGGCGATGCAGGCGATACCAGCCAGGCCGATGATCAGCCGCAGCGTGGTCAGGTGATTCGGGGTAACGCGGGTGTCTTTAAGCGGCCGCACCAGATGGCGGGCAAGGCGCGCGTCCCAGGTGGACGGCAGCGGTGGTTCATCCGGGAATTTATGGGTCTTCTGGTTCATCCGTCAACAATCAGATGGGGCGGGGGCGCCACAATTTGGCGCGCGAGGATGCGCAACACTACGCCTGCCACGCGCGAATGACAAGTTTGCCAGAATACGCCGATTTACAAGCCGATGCACGGCGCGGGGTCATTTCCTGACCTGCGCCGTGTGGCCGATTCACCATACGCCGAAGAACACGCCAGCCTGTTTGTAGACGTTGGTCTTGGCCGCCACTTCCTCGTTGGTGACGGTCACGCGGGGCTTCAGCGTGCAAAACCAGTCGAGCAGGTTGCCGCGCATCTGCGCCCGGACCGATTCGTGCCCGGGGTCCTCGCCGAGGTCGTGAATTTCGTTCGGATCGTTCAGCAGATCGAACAATTGGGGGCGGAATCCCTGCCAGTGGACGTACTTCCAGCGCGTATCGCGCACCATCCAGCCGCGGCACTCGCCGGGATGCCGGCCCAGCGCCACGCGCGCGCCGCGATAGCCGTAGTCGAGTTCGGAAACCACGAAGCCACGCCAGACATCGGTGCGGGCGCGCGTGAGGTCCAGCAGCGATCGGCCTTCCACGCGGTGATCGAAGGCCGGCATGCCAAGGCTGTCGAGCACGGTCGGCACCACGTCCACGGCGGACACCATGCGGGCGTCGGCCGTGCCCCGGGTGGCATCGGCCTGGGCTGACGGGTCGTAGACGATCAGCGGGACGTTCTGCACGGTGTCGTAGAACTGCTCCTTCTCTCCCAACCAGTGATCGCCGAGGAAATCCCCGTGATCGGCGGTGAAGACGATCAGCGTGTCCTGCCAGCGGCCGGTGCGTTCGAGCAGTTCCCATAGCTGCCCAAGGCGGTCGTCAATCTGCTGGATCAGACCCTGGTAGGCCGGCCGAACCGTATCCGACACCTCCTTGCGCATGAAGTTGGCGCATTCCTCCTGGGTCCGGTATGCGTCGAGCACCGGATGAGGATGCTCGAGTTCGACATCGTCCCGGTTGAGCGGGAGGCAGTCGTCGAGCGAGTAGGCGGCGTGGTAAGGGGCCGGGGCGATGTATGGCCAATGCGGCTTGACTAGCGACAGGTGCAGCACCCAGGGGTCATCGCCCCGCGCGCCGATGTAGTCCATCGCGCGATCGACGGTATAGGCCGTTTCTGAATGGGGCTCGGCCACGCGGGCGGGCAACCCGGCGTTGCGCATGTGCCAGCCCGATACCACCTCGCCATCCGGCTTCTGGGCGCTGATGACGTAGTCGGTCCACGGATCGGCGCTGTCGTAGCCTTGCGCGCGCAGCCAGTCCGCGTAGGGACTGCGTGGTTCGGCGTGGTGGCCGTCGTGCCGGTCCACTTCGACGAAGTGCCCGCTGCGCAGCAGCGTCTCCAGCTCCGCGCCGCCGTCCAGATGCAGGCGCTTCAGGTTGGCGCTGTCTGGCATCACGTGGGTCTTTCCCGCCAGGGCCAGCGCCAGACCGCCATCCTTCAGGTACTCGCCCAGTGTGATTTCGCCGATCGAAAGCGGCACGCGGTTCCAGGTGGCCCCGTGGCTGCTGACGTAGCGCCCGGTATAGAAGCTCATGCGGCTGGGGCCGCAGACACCGGACGTGACAAAGGCGTTGTCGAAACGCACGCCGCGCGCGGCCAGTGCGTCGATATTGCGTGTGCGCAGCGTGGGATGACCGTAGCAGCCGAGGTGGTCGCGGCGTAGCTGGTCGCACATGATGAACAGGACGTTACGGACTGACATGTTTGTGGCTCTGATACGGATTGGGTTCGCCGTCGCCGGTCGTCTTCAGTCGCCGACGTAGCCCGATGCCTTGACCACCGGACCCCAGCGACTGGCGTCGCCGGCCAGCACGGCAGCGAAGGCGTCGACGCTGCCGCTCTGCGGTTCGAGCCCGAGCTTGAGGAATTTCTGCTGCAGGTCGGGCGACGCAATGGCGTGCGCGACGGCGGCGTTGAGCCGGTCGATCGCGGCGCGCGAGGTGCCCGCCGGAGCGATGAAGCCGTAGCGGCCCACGCCTTCGATGTCCTTGTAGCCGAGCTCGGTAAACGTCGGCACGTCGGGCAGGGCGGCCGAACGCCGCGTGCCCGAGGTGGCCAGTACGTGGATCTTGCCGGCGCGATGCATTTCGGTCAGATCGGCCAGCGTATCCACCGATGCTGGCACCTGACCGCCGATCAGCGCGGTCATCAGCGGTGCGGAACCGTTGAACGGCACGTGCAGCATCGACACGCCGACCTGCTTGCCGATCATCAGCCCGAAGAAGTGCGGAATGCTGCCAAGCGCGGGCGAAGCGTAGGCCGCATGGGTCGAATCGGCCGAACTGGTCTTGAGCCAGGCCACATAGTCCTTGAGGGACTTGGCCGGCGTGCCCGGTCCGGTTGCCAGCGCAAGCTGGAAATTGGCCACCTGCGCCACCGGCGTGAAATCGCGCGCGATGTCGTAGTTGAGCTTGCGGTAGACGAGCGGCGCGATGGTCATCACCGCCGAGTTGGCCAGTACGATGGTGTTGCCGTCGCCGGCCTGCGATTTCGCATAGTCCATGACCAGCCGGCCACCCGCGCCGGGCTTGTTCTCGATGACCACGGTCTGCTTTAGCTCCTCGCGCAGCTTGTCGCCGACCAGCCGTGCCGCCAGATCGGCCGTGCCGCCCGCCGGGTATCCCACCAGGATGCGGATCGGTTTGTCGCTTTGGGCATGGGCGGCGGGCAGGGTCAAGGCGCAAACGGCAGTCACGGCGCCGATCGTCGCGCACAGGCGGCGCAGCAGGGCTGGCAGATGCAGGGGCTGGGACAGGCTCACTTGTGTCTCCTCAGGGGAAGTGGTGATTGTTCTCGGTATGCCCCGAAAGCTAGCATCGAGGGTATTAGTTAACAAAATCAACTATCTCGGAACTCTCGACAATTCATGGCGCAGGAAACTTCGGGCACCTTGCAGGCGCCGGGCCGGCTGGTCGACTTCATCAATTACCGTCTCTATCACCTGAGCCGCGTGGCGATGGCCGCGAGCGGCTTGCATCTGCGGGCCGGGGCGGGCGTCAGTCGGCGCGAGTGGCGGATGCTGGCATTCCTCGGTGAACAGCCTGGCACCCGGCTGACCGAACTGGCAGCCAGCGCGGGGCTCGACAAGGTGCTGGCCAGCCGCGCGGTGCATGGTCTGATTGACAAGGGATTGGTGCGCCGGGATTCGCGCGAGGGCGACCGGCGCGCGGCAGCCTTCACGCTGACCGAAGCGGGTGAGTCGGTGTACGCGGCGGCCTTCGCGAGGGCGCGCGATTTCAATCGGGAATTGGCGGGCTGCCTGAACGAGGATGAAGCAGAGATGTTCTCGCACTGCCTGGACAAACTCCATGCGAAGGCCATGACGATGCTGCTGGCGGCAAAACCCCTGGCGGACAGGTCCGATGCCGCCGATGCGCCGGCGTTCGAAGATCCGCTGAGCGTGTGGCGGAAGCGCTAAGGCCAGGGCAAGACGGTAATCAACTGGGCCGGACAAATGGGCCGGACAAACGGCCCGGATAAATGGGGCCGGACGTGTTCAGTTGGTCAGTCATCAAGGCGGGATACGGCGCCCCGCCTTTTTTGCCGCTCAATCACTAAAGTCCTTGCTTAACTATCGCGGCTCACTATACTAAAGCTCATGCTTAACTATCCCGATTCCCAAGTCGCCCTGGACGCCACATTCCAGGCCCTGGCCGATACCACGCGGCGGACCATGCTCGCGCAGCTTGCGCGTGGACCGCTTTCGGTGACGGAACTGGCACGGCCCCTGGCGATGTCGCTGCCGGCGGTGATGCAGCACCTGTCCGTGCTGGAGCAGGCCGGTCTGGTCCGGACCGAGAAGGTCGGGCGAGTACGCACCTGCACCATGGCGCCGAAAGCGCTCAGTGAGGCAGAGCAGTGGATCAACGCGCGTCGCGCTGAATGGGAAGGGCATTTCGACCGGTTGGGCGAGTACCTCGAAACCATGAAAAAGGAGGCAGCATCCGATGGCAACGGCAACTGAAACATCCAAGGCGACTGCGAAGACCCAGGCATCTGCCGTGGCGGATCGCGAATCGCTGACCGTCTCGCGGGCGTTCAACGCGCCGCGCGACCTCGTCTTCCAGGCGTGGAGCGCCGCCGAACACCTGAAGCACTGGTTCTGTCCGCAGGGCTTCACGATTCCCGAGTGTGAAGTCGAATTCCGGCCGGGCGGCAAGTTCGATCTCTGGATGCGCTCGCTCGATGGCAATTATTCGCACTGGATTCGCGGCCACTACGTCGAGATCATTCCCCATTCGCGTCTGGTGCTGGACATGACCGTGGTAACCGAAGCGGGCGTGCCGCTGTTCAACGCCAATACCTCGGTCACGTTCGAGACCGTGTGCGGAGGCACGGAGATGTCGGTGACCCAGCGCTACACGGCGCTGGACCCGTCAGCCGGCAATTTCACGCGCGGCGCGGAGGAAGGCTGGGCGCAGACGCTGGACCGGCTGGAAAAGGAGGTGGCGCGGATCGTGGTGGCCACGCCGGCACGGTCGGTGGCGCATGGCGTTTTCACGATCGAGCGCACCTACGACGCAAGTCCCGAGCTGGTATTCCGCGCGCTGAGCGATCCCGTCGCCAAGGCCCAGTGGTTCAACGGTGGCCCGGGCTATACCGAGGTCAAGCGCACGATGGACGTGCGGCCCGGTGGCCGCGAGCATCTGCAGGGGCGCTGGGAGAACGGCCTGGTGTCCACGTTCGACGCGGTGTACTTCGACGTGATCCCCAACGAGCGGCTGGTCTACAGCTACGAGATGCATATGGGTGAACGCAAGATCTCGGTCTCGCTGGCCACCTTCGAACTGAAGCGGGCGGGGCAGGGTACTCGGCTCGTCATGACCGAGCAGGGTGCGTTTCTCGATGGCTATGACGATGCAGGATCGCGCGAGCATGGCTCCGGACTGCTGCTCGATGCGATCGGGGAATGGCTGAAGGCGATGACGAAGCGCTGAGGCTTCGAGAGGAGAGGTTCCGGCGTCGAACGAGGAGGCGCGACGCCGGAAAAGACTGACCACAAGAACTACGTACTGCTACTGCTACTGCTACTGCTACTGCTACTGCTACTGCTACTGCTACTGCTACTGCTACTGCTACTGCTACTGCGTGCTTCTGCTTCTTCTACTGCTCTGCTTCTACTTCTTGCTGCTTCAACTTCAGGCGCTGTGCGCCGGCGGGGCGGATACGCCGGTGCGGTCCAGTCCGGCCAGATTCATGCCGGCCGAGCCATGGGCGCCATCGGTATAGGGGTCGCGTTCACGGATGCCGTGCGCGCCGTCGGTGTACGGGTCGCGCTGACGGATGCCGTGGGCGCCATCGGTGTACGGGTCACGCTTGCCGATGTGCATTTCATAGCCATAACGGTCGGCGGGTACGCCTCGGTCTTGCAGGCCTTGCGGGGGTTGTGCCACGGCCAGCGCGCTGGCGCCGAGAAGAGTCGTTGTGATGGTCGTGGCAATCAGGGCTTTCAACATTTTCTTGTGCTGGTGAACTTCAACTGAAGGTGGACGACGCGTCGGGCAGGATGGATGGGGGTGTTGTCGAGACGCGCCGTCCGGTACGCCTTGTGAGCGGTGCCGTACTTGGGGGGAGGTGCAGCACGGGATGAAGTGTAGTGAGTCAGAAGTATTCCGGTGATGATTTAAAAATCTCTGAATCAGTCGTTTTTTTCATACGTATGCATCGTGAGGCGAAGCACCACGAGCGCGCTCAGTACAGCCGCCATCTGCTGGTTATCGCCACGCGCCGCCATGACTTGTCCGATCGACGTATCGAGCCACTGCCGCAGTGGCATCGGCACGGGTACCACATGCCCGGCGCGAGCGCGCGCCCGGAAGTGGCGTGCCACGATGCTCAACACCCGTCTGATGGGTTTGCGCGCCGCTGGCGGCAATGACGGCAGCGCGCGCTGCAGCGCCAGCGTGCAGTAGCCGATCTGCAACTCCGTAAACCCATCGGATGCCAGCCGCCCCCGGCTGGCGCCCAGGCGTGGCATCAACTGGCCCAGCCGGTCGAGCATCCGGGCGCCAAGCTGCGTATGGATGTCCGCAGCGCGCCACGTGGCGGCGTGCGCCAGGTCCTGCCAGCTCGCGCGCAGCAGCCGGTGCGCGGCCACATGGGCGCCAAAGGGCCGCGCCAGCATCGCCCAGACCGGCGCAAACAGCATGGCCGCCGCATTGGCCAGGCTTGTATTGAAGATGCCGAGGAAATTGGTGTCGTAGATGCTCTGCACGTTGGCGAACGAGGCCGTATTCACCGATAGCAGCATCGCGATCAGATTGAACCCTGGCCGCTGGATCAACATGCCAATGCCAAGGTAGGGCACGGACAACATCCCCACCAGGGTCTCGAACGTCTGCGCGTGCGGAATCACCATGAACAGATAGAACGATGCAATCAGCAGGCACGCGGCGCTCCAGCGCAGGAACATGCGCGCCACCGGACGGGGCTCGTCGATGGTCGCGAAAAAGCAGCTTGCGATCGATGCCACGGCCACGGGGCCGCCGCCATCCTCCCAGCCTGAAAAGATCCAGAGCAGCCCGACGCAGAACACCGCCAGTCCGGCCGACACCGCGCCGAACAGCAACATGGCGTGGTCGTGATACGCGGCCGCCTCGTCCGCGGCCTGCTCGGCGCCTGCCGGTTCCTCGGGAGGCAGGTCGGGCGGGTGGTCGCTGATGCCGTGCTGCAGCCTCTCACAGGTCCGCATCAGTCGGTTGAACTGCGCCTGCAGATGGGTGGCGGTACGGGTCAGCGCTTCGCGCTCGCTGCCTTCGGGCGCCGTGCGCAGCGCATGCAGCACGCTCTCCAGCGCCGACAGGATCGGCATCAACCCCGACATGCGCGCACGCAGTGCGCGGGCATGGTGCAGCGTCTGCTGGCTGTCGGTATCGAACGAAAGCTGCGCGATCAGTTGGTCGAGCGCCAGCATATCGGCGGCCAGGCGGTGACGGCTGGCATCGGCACGGGGGCTGGCATTGACGATATCGTTGGCCCATGCGGCCGCGTCGTGCAGCCAGATGCGGATGCGGTCTCGCAGCGCTGGCGCCACTTTCGCGGGAAAGACGATCGACCCGACCAGCCCCGCGCAGACGATCCCGATCACGATCTCCTCGATCCGGGCCACCGCGATGTCGAAGATGTCGCCCGGGTGCATCACCGCCGGCAGCGCGACGATCGGCAGCGTGTAGGCGGCCAGCAGGAACACGTAGCTGCGCGGTGACCGTTGCAGCAGCGACAGGTAGACCAGCACCATGATCCAGAGGGAGATCGCGCCCATCAGCACGATCGGCATATTGACCAGTTGCGGCACCGTCGCCACGGCCGCAGTGGCGCCCAGCACGGTACCGGCCACGCGATAGGCGGCCTTCGAGCGCGTGGCGCCCGTCAGCGGATGGGAGACAAAATAGACCGTGGCCATGGCCCAGTAGGGGCGCGGCAGGCCGAAATACAGTGCGATGTAGAGCGCCAGCATCGCGGCAGCGAATGCCTTCAGCGAAAACAGCCACTGTCGGGCATTCGGCCAGCTAGCCATGATTTGTGTGGGGCCGGTGCGACCGGACCTCGGTGGGGGCGTAGGAGCGGAAGTGTAACGGCCCTGCGAACATTCCAAACATGATTTAAAATTCCGGTTTGTAGTCGGAATTTTCATGGGAACGGATCATGCCGATCGACATTCGTGCGCTGCGTTACTTCGTGGAGACCGCGCGCCTGAGAAGCTTCACGCAGGCCGCATCTTCGCTCTTCGTCACGCAATCGACCATCAGCAAGATGGTCAAGCAGCTCGAGGACGAAGTGGGGCAGCCACTGCTGATTCGCGAGGGCAAGACCGTGCGGCTGACCGACGTCGGCAAGGTGGTCTACGACCGTGGCCAGGAAGCGCTCGGCGTGGTGCATCGGCTGACGCTCGAGGTGGCGGACCTTTCGTCACTTGGGCGCGGTCAGTTGACGGTAGGCGTACCGCCAATGGTCAATCTGTTCTTTTCCCCGGCCGTCAGCGCGTTTCGACGACGATATCCCAATCTGCAACTGAATCTCTCCGAGCATGGCGGGCAGATCGTGGAGCAGCAGGTGGCGCATGGCGAACTCGAAGTCGGGGCCACGGTGCTGCCCGGAGACAGCGGGCTCAATCTGGAGACGCGCCAGTTCGCCAAGTACCCGATCTGGGCGGTGGGCCCGCATCGCGCGGCCTGGGCAAGTGGCCGCACGGTCACGTTGGCGGCGCTGCGCGACGAACCGCTGGTCATGCTGACCGACGAGTTCTCGCTGACCCGGATGCTGCGGCAGGCATTCGCCGATGCACGCTTCGAGCCCCATGTGGTGGCGCAGAGTGGGCACTGGGACTTCCTGGCATCCATGGCTGCGGCGGGGCTCGGCACGACCTTTCTGCCTGAACCGTTGCTCTCGCGCCTGGAGTCCCGTGACAAGCTTGCCGTCGCCCGGCTGACCGAGCCGACCGTGGACTGGGCACTGGCCCATATCTGGTCCCCGGGGCGCTACCTGTCGCACGCCGCGCGGGCGTGGCTGGAGGTTTGCGAGGAGGTGATGGGGTAAGGGAGAGAAGGCAGCGGGTCCGCTCAACGCGCCCGCAGCGCATCCACGATATTCAGCCGCGACGCCCTGAGCGCCGGCAGGAAGCCGCCGATCAGGCCCATCGTCATCGAGAACAGCAGTGTCTTGATCACGATCCCGGGTGTCAGCACGAAGCGGAACGACAGATCGGCGAAGGTCTGGAAGTTCGTGGTCGAGAACGACGCGAATTGCATCAGCGAGGCGCAGAGCAGACCGGCGACCCCACCAACCAGACCGAGCAGCACGGCCTCGATCAGAAAGGCCGCGAGCACGTTGATGCGCTGGAAGCCCAACGCGCGCAGGGTGCCGATCTCGCCGACGCGGTTGGCCACCGACGCATACATCGTGATCATCGCGCCGATCATCGCGGCGACCGAGAAGATCGTGGTCAGCGTCATCCCCAGGATGTTGATGAACGCCGACAGCGCCTTCGACTGATCGCTGTAGAACTGCTGCTCGCGCTTGGCTTCATTGGCCAGACGCGGGTCGACGTCGATATCGGCGCGAAAACGGTCGAACGCGTCCGAGTCGGCTAACCGGACCGCCATAGATGAATAGCTCGTGCGCCGGAACGACTGCATCAGCTGGTCCACGTCGCCCCAGATCTCCGAATCGAACCCGCTGCCGCCGGCGTCGAAGTGGCCAACCACGGTCCAGTCCCGCTGGGCAAATCGCAGATGGTCGCCGATGCTGACGTTGTCATACCCCTTGGCGATGCTGCTTCCGACAATGATTTCCGACGAACCCGGCTTGAACATGCGTCCCCGGGTCAGCCTGACCTGCGGCCGCATCTCCACCCCCAGCGGGGTAATGCCGCGAATCACCACATTGGAAGGCGTGGTGTAGCCGGTCTTGGTCAGCGAGATCAGCACCACGGCCTCGCGTGACGACATCGGCCTGCCTTCCGGGGTCAACGCCACGGCCGAGTGCATTTCCATGGCCGCCGCCTGATCGCGCGATATCGCGCTCTGGATCTCGGTTTCGGCGCCCTTGCGGATCAGCACGACGTTGTCACGTTCGCCAGTCGTCACCAGCGTCCGCTTGAGGCCGGCGTCGAGCATCAGCATGGTCGCGAATACGAACACGACCAGCGCCAGCCCGCCTGCGGTCAGCGTGGTGGTCAGGCGCCGTGCCCAGACGTTGCGTGCGATGTAGTGGAGCGGGATGACCATCCGAATTACCCGATGGCCCGCAGGCCCTCGACGATGCGCACGCGCGCCGCCTGCACCGCCGGGACGATGGCGGCCGCGAGGCCGACCACCAGTGCGCACGCGGCCTGCATGGCCATGGTGTCGTGTGACACGGTGAAGACCGGAAATACGCCGCCCACGGCCTGCTTGAAGAATCGCGCCGCTGGTGGCGTCAGCAGCATCCCCAGCCCGCCGCCAAAAGCGCTGATGATCAGCGACTCGCCAAATACCAGCATCGACAGAAAGCCGGGCCCAAAGCCGAGTGCCTTCAGAGTGGCGTACTCGGTGATCCGTTCGCGCGCGCTCATCGCCATGGCATTGGCCATCACCGCCATGACGATCACGATCACCACGTAGGACACCACCCGGATCGCGGCGATGATCTGGTTCGACATCGCCACAAAGCCAAGCTGGAAGGCCTGCTCGGTTTCGGTCAACGTCTCCGCCAGGGAGTTCTTGAATACGTTGTCCACGGCGCGCGAGATGGCCGCCGCGTTGTCCGGATTGTCGACGCCAATCACGTAAACACCGACCTGGTCAGCCTGGCGGGCGGTCTTCTTGCGTACGGTCTCGTTCAGGTAGTCCCAGTGGAACACCATCTGGCGCGTGATTGTGCTTTCGTCGCGGCCTTCCATGATGCCGCGCACGACGAAGTCCCAGGTGCCGGGGTAGATCGTGCCCTTGATCGGAATGACGTCGCCGATCTTGAAGCCGTACTGGTCGGCCAACTGCCGGCCGATCAGCGCGCCCCGGCGGTCGCGCTCGTAATCGGCGCGTTGGGTAGGCGGCACGATGAATTCGGGGTAGAGATCGAGGTAGTTGTCGGAAACGGCGAACTGCGCGAAGAAGTTTTTCGGGTCGCGATAGACCCCGCCAAACCAGTTGGACCGCGCCACCATGGTCACGCCGTCCACGCCCTTGATGCGGTTCTCGTAGCTCAGCGGCAGGGTGAAGGTCAGCGAGATCGCATTGCGCGTCACCAGCCGGGCATTCGATGCGGCCGAAGCGCCCGCGTACCACGCATCGACCACGGTTTGCAGCAGCCCGTACGCCAGTACGGCGATCACCAGGCCGAGCACGGTCAGCGCCGTGCGCAGCTTGTGGCGCATGGCATTGCGGGCGATCAGCTTGGCCAGGTACATGATCAGCGCGCTGCCGTGGCGGCGGCGTTGTTGGTCAGCTCGCCTTTTTCCAGATGGACGAGCGATTTGGCTGCCTCGGCGGCATGGGCATCGTGCGTGACCATGATGATGGTTTTGCCGACGTCGGCATTGAGCCGCTGGAGCATCGTCAGGATCTCGGTGGCCGAGGTGCGGTCGAGGTCGCCGGTGGGTTCGTCCGCGACGATCAGCGTCGGGTCGGTGATCAGCGCCCGCGCGATGGCCACGCGTTGCTGCTGGCCGCCTGAGAGCTCGGAGGGGTAGTGATCCATCCGGTCGGCCAGATTGACCATGCGGAGCACCAGTTCCACACGCTCGCGCCGTTCGGCGCGCGACAGCCGGGTCAGCATCAGCGGCAGTTCCACGTTCTCGAACGCTGTCAGCACTGGCATCAGGTTATAGAACTGGAAGATGAAGCCGACATGGGCCGCCCGCCAGTCGGCCAGCGCGGACTCGGGCAGGTCGGAGATATCGACGCCGCCCACGATCAGCTCGCCGCTGTCGGGCCGGTCGATGCCGGCAATCAGGTTCAGCAGCGTGCTCTTGCCGGAACCGGACGGTCCCATCAGCGCGATAAAGTCGCCCTCGGCAATATCGAGCGAGATATCGGACAGCACCGGCACGGTCTGGGCGCCGCGCTGATACGACTTGGCCAGATGGCGGATCGAAACGAGGGGAGCGGCGGACATGATGGCGGTCACTTCCTTCCGGTCACTTCTTCGCCACGGAGACCTTGCTGCCGTCGCCCAGTTTCTCGGACGGCGCCAGCACCACCACATCGCCCGGCTTCACGCCCTGAACGGCCAGCAGTTCGCCGATCTTGCCGCCGCGCGTCACGGGCACCTGTTTTGCCCTGCCGTCCTGCACCAGGAACACCACGGGCTTGCCGTCGCGCTCGACCACAGCCGACGGCTGGATGGCCGTCAGAGGCTTGTTTTCGGCGGGTGCCACCGGTTTGGAGAGGAAGGCGATCTTGGCGCTCATGTCCGGCAGCACGCGCGGGTCGCGATCGACGAAGCGGATCTTGACCAGCACGGTCGCCTTGGACCGATCAACGGTCGGGACAATGCGCGACACGCGGCCCTCCTGGCGCAGGTTCGGCAGGGCATCGAGCAGAACCTCGCAGGGCTGCTCGACCGTGATCTTCGCGATATTGGATTCCGCTACGTCCGCTTCCACTTCAAGCGTCGACATGTCGGCGATGGTCACGATCGCCCCCTTGGTGTCGGCGGCCGCCGAGAACGGGGTAATGTTGTCGCCGACGTTGGCGTGCTTGATCAGCACCACGCCGTCGAACGGCGCGCGAACCACGGTCTGCTCCACCGCCACTTCAGCGGCGCGGGCATTGGCCTTGGCCGAGGTGATCGACGCCTCCGAATTGCTGATCGACGCGCGCGCCTTGTTGTAGCGCGCCAGATCGGAATCGTATTGCTGTTGGGAAATCGCAGCCGGGGCAAGCAGTTCCTTCGAGCGGCGCAGATTGACATCGGCGTCACGCAGTTCGGCCTGCTGCAATGCCAGATTGGCTTCGGCTACCTGGACCTGGGCGCGCGCCTGCGCGGCCGACGCCTCGACGTCGCGGCTTTCGATCCGCGCGATGATCTCGTCCTTCTTGACGCGGGAGCCTTCCAGCACGCCAAGCCACTCCAGCCGGCCCTGCGCCTTCGACGCCACCGCCGCCTTGCGCTGCGGCACCACGTAGCCGGTAGCGTTGAGCAGCGTGAAGTTTTGCGACGGATATGCCGAAGTGACCGTCGCCGTTTCCACGGTCTGGGGCCCGGCCAGCTTCAGGCCGATGCCGGCCAGCACGAGGATCACCACTGCAATGATCGCGTAGCGCAGCCAGGGACGGCGGCGGCGCTGGGCGGGCGCCATGGCGCTACGATCGATTTTCAGCTTGCTCAGGTCTGGATCAGCCAATTTGAAATGCGTCGCGAAAACGGACGAATGCCGAGAAAGGCCCCCAGTATAGCGAGTGGCAGTGGCCGGCAGGCGGCGCGTTACAAGGGTCGCAAAATGGCCGGTAGCCGGCCCGAATTTAGAGCAGCTTGCCCGGATTCATGATCCCGCTCGGATCGAACACCTGCTTGATGGCACGCATCAGGCGCAGTTCGAGCGGGTCCTTGAGCGCCAGGAACGACTCGCGCTTGAGCTGGCCGATGCCATGCTCGGCGCTGATGCTGCCATCGTAGCGGGCCACTTCTTCCAGCACGTCCTCGCTGACGGCCTTGCCCTCATTGAGCGCCCATTTCGGATCGGCGCCAAGCGGACGGGACAGGTTGTAGTGCAGGTTGCCATCGCCGAAGTGGCCGAAGATAAAGGGCCGGACGCCCGGGTGACGCGCGGCCAGACGGGTTTCCATCGATGCCATGAAGTCCGGAATGGCTTCGATCGGCAGGGACACGTCGTGCTTCAGGTGCAGCCCGTCGGCACGCTGGGCCTCGGAGATTTCCTCACGCAGACGCCACAGGCTCTGCAACTGCGCCAGTGAGGCCGAGACGGCGGCATCCAGGCACAGGCCCTGTTCGAGCGCATCGCCGATGACCGATTCGAGCAGGGCGTTAAGCACGTCCTCGGACGCCGTGTCCGCGATCTCGACCAGCACGTAGGCCGGATAGCGTTCTGCAAACGGGGCATGAATGCCTTCGACATGGGTCAGAACCAGATCCAGGCAGGCGCCGGTAAAGAACTCGTAGGCCTGCAGCCGTGCGCCGCAGCGCGCGAACAGCAGCGAGAACAGTTCCAGCGCTTGCTTGGGCGATTCCACCGCGGCCAGCACCACGGCGCGGGAATCGGCGCGCGGCAGCAGGCGCAGCGCGGCGGCGGTGATGATGCCGAGCGTGCCTTCCGAGCCGATCAGCAACTGCTTGAGGTCGTATCCGGTGTTGTCCTTGCGCAGCGTGCGCAGGCCGTGAAAGATCTCGCCGTTCGGCAGCACGGCTTCCACGCCGAGCACCAGTTCGCGCGTCATGCCATAGCGCACCACGTTGACGCCGCCAGCGTTGGTGGCCAGGTTGCCACCGATCTGGCAGGAGTCCTCGGCGGCCAGCGACAGCGGGAACAGGCGGTCGGCTTCCTCGGCGGCACGGCGCAGGTTGCCGAGAATGCAGCCAGCTTCGACCACCATTGTGTTGGCGATCGTGTCGATCGAGCGGATCTTGTCCATGCGATCGAGGCTGAGCACGACGTTGGTCTGGTTGCCGTCCGGAGCGGCGCCGCCACACAGGCCGGTATTGCCACCGCGCGGCACCACGGGCACACCAGCCTGCTGGCACAGCGCCAGCGCCTGCGCCACCTGTTCGGTTGTGCGCGGACGGATTACCGCCTGCGCCTGGCCCTTGTAGAGGCCACGCCAGTCGGAGAGCCAGGGTGCCACATCGTCGGGCGCGGTGGTCACCACGTCGGGGCCCAAGGTTTCGGTCAGGCGTTGCGCGAAGTTCGTATCGGACATGATCTGCGGTCGGGAAAAGGCGGAGATAAGTAGAAGTTAAGCGGTAGAAGTTAAGCGGGCATCGGGCGAAATCGTCAGCGGGGCTGGCGCATGGGCAGGCCAAGCCGGGCGGCGGCGTTGCGCAGATGCGCAGCGG
Organism: Cupriavidus sp. HY129; assembly: GCF_059492215.1. Lineage (NCBI taxonomy): Bacteria > Pseudomonadati > Pseudomonadota > Betaproteobacteria > Burkholderiales > Burkholderiaceae > Cupriavidus > Cupriavidus sp. HY129. The sequence continues at coordinate 1,789,726 of NZ_CP083254.1, read as the reverse complement.
CATGCAGGCGGGCCTGCGCGGCATCGCGGGCGCGAATCGCATCGAAGATCGCCACGTGCTCGGCATGGACCTGCGCGGGCAGGCCCGGCTGCCGGCTGGAATTCAGGCGCGCGGTGCGCACCGCCTGATGCAGTTGAAGTGTCATGTACTGCAGTAGCTGCAGGTAGTACTTGTTGTGCGTGGCCGTGGCGATGGCGATATGGAACTGGATATCGGGTTCCACGCCGTGATCGGCATCATCAAGCTGGGCCGCCAGCGCCTCGAGTAGGGCGCCCATGCGGGCAATGTCCTGCTCCGTCCGGTGCAACGCGGCCATGGCGGCAGCGGCGCTTTCCAGATCAAGGCGCAGCTCGAAGATATCGGCCAGATCGGTGCTATCGGCGCCGCCGCTCAGACGGAAACCGCTGTCACTGACGCGGGAACGCACAGTGCTGCCCAGACCCTGGCGGCTTTCGATCATCCCAAGCGACCGTAGATGCTCGGTCACCTCGCGGATCACGGCAGCGCTGACACCATAACGCTCGGCCAGTTGCTTGCCGGTCGGCAGCCGGGCGCCAACGGGAAACGTGCCTTCGGCAATCTCGCCACGCAATTGCTGGATGACGCGCTCGGTCAGGGTGATGGGTCGGGTCTGCATGGGACGACACCTTACCCTTTTCTGGTTATATGAAAACCTAGTGGAACTACTTAATAACTCAGGTGCCGAGCGGGCTGGACCAACTGTTCCAACCCTACTTCTTCAATCGATACGCCAACTGCGGTCGCGTGATCCCCAGCATCCGCGCCGCCGACGAGAGGTTGCCGCGCGTCGTCGTCATCGCCAGTTGCATCAGCTTGGCTTCGATTTGCGGCAGGGACACCTGCTGGTTGAGCAGCTTTTCGATCAGCGCGTCGGCATCCTGGCTGGGCTCCTCGCTGCCGACCGCCTGCTGGCTGGCAAACAGATGGGCGACGTCGATCATCCCGGTGGCAGGTGCCAGCAAGACGCCACGCTCGATCATGTTTTCGAGTTCGCGGATATTGCCGGGCCACGGGTATTGCACCAGCGCATCGCGCGCCCGCGTGGTCAGGCCGCGCACCTGCTTCTGATACAGCGCGTTGAAGCGCTGGATGAATGACTGGGCGAGTTCGGGGATGTCTTCCCTGCGCTCGCGCAGGGCGGGGATCGAGATCGGATAGGTGCTGATCCGGTAGAACAGGTCAGCACGAAACTGGCCGTGCTTGATCGCCTGCGCCAGATTGACGTTGGTGGCGGCGATCAGGCGGACGTTGACCTTGCGCGCCTCCACGCCACCGAGCCGTTCCACTTCGTTGTTCTGCAGCACGCGCAGCAGCTTGACCTGCGCGGCAGGCGGCAGGTCGCCGATTTCGTCGAGGAACAGGGTGCCGCCATGCGCGCGTTCAAAGCGACCGGGGCGCGACTGCTGGGCGCCCGTGTAGGCGCCTTTTTCCACGCCGAACAGCTCGGATTCGATCAACTCGTGCGGGATCGCCGCGCAGTTGACCGCGACGAACGGCTGCTCGCCGCGCGGGCCGTGATCGTGCAGCCAGCGCGCGAACATTTCCTTGCCCGCACCGGTCTCGCCCGTCAGCAGCACGGTGATATGGCTGTCTGCCGCGGCGGAAAGCAGGTTGAAGGCTTCACGGAACGCCGGGGACTGGCCGATCAGGTTGCCCTGGTTCGCGCCACACAGCGTTTCGCGCAGTGTGCTGACTTCCTGCTGCAGGGTGAGCAGGTCGCTGATGACGGAGTCGGGTTCGAAGTACTTCAGGTACTCGGGGTCGTTCCACGTCTCGGCCGGCTTGCCGACGATGCGGCAGAGGCTGTCGCCGCGCCGCTCGCATTCGGTTTCCTTGTAGATGACCAGCCGGTCCATGAACGTGCTGCTGTAGCCCGATGCGTAGCCAAGCTGCACCCAGCAGCCAGATTCCTCGCGGGGCAGGGACTCCATCACGGGCGCCTCGCCCTCCCATGAGTCCTGCCAGAGAAACTCGCCATAGAAGTGGCCGGTGTCGCGGTCGATCTCCAGGCGAACCGGGTCCACGCGCGTGACGCCTTCGAGCATGTGAAGCTGCGGCCCCCAAAGGAAGGCATCGTTGGGCGAACTGGCCAGTTCTTCACTGCGCTCGCGCTTGACCATCTCGGCATCGCGCATGCCTTGCGCGTAGCCCATGCGGATTAGCAGCCCCTTGCCGCGCTCCACGCCGAGCGTATCGAGGATTTCCTTGCGCAGGTAGCTCAGCGCCTCGGTGTGCATCAGCACCATGCGCGACTGGCCAAGGCGGATTTGCGCGGCCTTGGCGTCGATGGTCAGTAGCGAAGCCAGTTCGAACGGCGGCTGCGCGGGGGGTGTTGTCATCCTCGTCACTCCAGATTCCGGCGGGCTTTCGAGCCTCGTTTTTGCGTAGCCTAGCACGGCATCCGGCGTTGCCGGAGCCCGGAAATCCCGCATCGGGAGCGTGTGCTGCAGCGCAGCGCGAGACGATTTGATCATTTGATCAAATCCGCCTGAATCACCTCATCAAATCATCAAGCGGGTTGGCAGGCCCGAATGCGGCCGATCGGCCGCGAGCCCTTGCGCCACAACGGTCTGCATCGCCTGGCACGCCATTCGCTATAGCTCTCCCACCTGAAATCACGAGACAACGCACACGCCCCGCGATGTGCGGCGCACCAGGAGCGAGACATGCCACACCCCCAACAGGCACTTCAAGGTCACTGGCATCACCATGCCCCGCGCTACGTGCGCGTGACCGGGCGCAGCGAGCGCTGGGTGGAGTTCGAGTTCTCGATCGGCGATCCACAGATCTACGTGGAACTGGTCATGCCGCCCGAGCAGTTCCAGTCGTTCTGCGCCGAGCAGCGGGCCGAACTGCTGCAGTGATACCCAAAAATGCCCCCACTCGACATCCGAGGAGACAACCACCATGCAAATCGATATCCGGACTGACGCCAGCGTCACCCCGATCCGGCAGACCTTCGCGCATATCGCGCGCCGGCTCGGCGCCGACAAGCCAGCCACGCGCTATCAGGAGGCGATGTACGACCTGCAGCCGGTCACGAGCTTCCACTACCGGCCGCTATGGCAGCCGCAGTACGAGCTGTACGACGCCCGGCGCACCCGCGTGGTGATGCAGGACTGGTATGCGCTGAAGGACCCGCGCCAGTACTTCTACGGCGGCTACGTCAATGCGCGCGCCCGTCAGCAGGAGACGATGGAGAAGAACCTTGAGTTCGTGGATAAGCGCGGGCTGCTGAGCCGGTTGCCCGACGATGTGCGCGAGCTGCTCACGCTGGGCGTGGTGCCGCTGCGCCACGTCGAATGGGCGGCCAACATGAACAACGCGTCGATTACCGCCTACGGTTTCGGATCGGCCATCACGCAGGCCGCGATGTATCACACGATGGACCGCCTGGGTATCGCGCAGTACCTGACCCGTATCGGGCTGCTGATCGGCGACAAGGCCGCCGTGGACCAGGCCCGCGCCGCCTGGATGGAAGACATGGCCTGGCAGCCGCTGCGGCACGCGGCGGAGGACCTGCTGGTGCGCGATGACTGGTTCGAGCAGCACGTGGCGCAGAACCTGGTGTTCGATGGCCTGATCTATCCGCTGGTCTACCAGCAGTTCGACGCCCGCATGTCCGCAACCGGGCCCGCGTTTTCGCTCGTGACCGATTTCATGTCCGCCTGGTACGCCGAGACCACGCGCTGGGTCGATGCCACCGTGAAAACGGCCGCACAGGAAAGCCGGGAGAACGCGGCGGTCATCGCTGGGTATGCCTTCGGCTGGCTCGATCGCTTCACGCACGCGCTGCGCCCGCTGGCGCACCGGCTGTTCGGCGAGGATGCCGAGTCCGAACTGGCCAATGCCGTCGAAGCGCTGGGCAAGCGCCTGAGCGGTCTGGGCCTGGCACGTCAATGACGGAGACAACCATGAGCGACGCCATCGTATTCATCGCCCTCCAGACCAACGACGACATGCGCCCGGTGATCGAGGCGATCGAGGCCGACAACCCGCACGCCACCGTCAACCACTACCCGGCGATGGTCAAGATCGACGCGCCGGGGCGGCTGGAGATCCGCCGCGCCAGCGTGGAGGAGCGCATCGGCCGCCCCTGGGACGTGCAGGAGCTGCAGCTTGGCCTGATCTCCCTTGCCGGAAACATCGACGAAACCGAAGACCAGTTCGTACTGGCGTGGCGCTGAGCCAGAACCCCAAGACAGGAGACAAACCATGACAACCGCCACTGCCATCGCCTCCGCCGCCCGCGCGGCGACCCGTCCGAAGCTCTCGCTCAAGGAGAAGTACGCGGTACTGACCCGCGACCTCGGTTGGGAGACCACGTACCAGCCAATGGACAAGGTGTTTCCGCACGACAAGTTCGAAGGCATCGTGATCCATGACTGGGACGGCTGGGAAGACCCGTTCCGCCTAACGATGGATGCGTACTGGAAGTTCCAGTCCGAGAAGGAGCGCAAGCTCTACGCGATCATCGACGCGTTCCAGCAGAACAATGGCCAGCTCAACGTGACCGACGCACGCTACGTCAACGCGCTGAAGCTGTTCCTGACCGGGGTGTCGCCGCTGGAGTACGCGGCGCACCGTGGCTTCGCCATGGCGGGCCGCAATCTGCGCGGCGTGGGCGCGCGCGTGGCGTGCCAGATGCAATCGATCGACGAGCTGCGCCACTGCCAGACCCAGATCCACACGATCAGCCACTACAACAAGTTCTTCAACGGTTTTTCCGACTGGCGCCATCTGCACGACCGGCTCTGGTACCTGTCCGTGCCGAAGTCGTATTTCGAGGATGCGATGACCGCCGGGCCGTTCGAGTTCATCACGGCGATCTCGTTCTCGTTCGAATACGTGCTGACCAACCTGCTGTTCATGCCGTTCATGTCCGGTGCCGCCTACAACGGGGACATGGCCACGGTGACGTTCGGCTTCTCGGCGCAGTCCGACGAGTCGCGCCACATGACGCTGGGCCTGGAAGTGGTCAAGTTCATGCTCGAACAGGACCCCGCCAACCGGCCGATCATCCAGAAGTGGATCGACAAGTGGTTCTGGCGCGGCTACCGGCTGCTGACGCTGGTGGCGATGATGATGGACTACATGTGCCCCAAGCGCGTGATGAGCTGGAAAGAGGCGTGGGAGATCTACTTCGAGCAGAACGGTGGGGCGCTGTTTGCCGATCTGGCGCGCTATGGCATCCGGATGCCCAAGTATCACGAGCAGGCCGCCAAGGAAAAGGATCACCTGTCGCACATCGCATGGTCGATCTTCTACAACTTCAACCACGCCGCGGCCATCCACACGTGGGTGCCCGAGCCGCACGAAATGGACTGGCTGGCGCAGAAGTATCCCGACAGCTTCGACACGCATTACCGGCCGCGCTTCGACTACTGGAAGCAGCAACAGGAGGCCGGCCAGCGCTGGACCAACCCGGGCCTGCCGATGTTGTGCCAGGTGTGCCAGATCCCGATGGCCTTCACCGAACCCGACGACCCGACACAGATTTGCTATCGCCATGCGGAGCACAACGGCGAGCACTACCACTTCTGCTCGGATGGCTGCCGCGACATATTCCAGGGCGAGCCCGAGAAGTACGTGCAGGCATGGCTGCCAGTGCATCAGATCTTCCAGGGCAACTGCGGCGGACCAACGCTGCCCGAGGTGCTCGACTGGTACCACCTGAAGCCCGAGGATCGCGGCGACTACGCCGATTCGCCCGACCGCGCGAACTGGGAGCGCTGGACCGGGCAAGGCAACAACCGTTCGTGAACAAGGAGACCAGATCATGCCAGTCATCGCATTGGAACCGGGCTACACCGGCGAGGTCCGCGACCGGATCGAAAACTTCCACGGCAACCAGCTTGTGTACTTTGGATGGGACCAGCACCGGCTGTTCTGCAGCCCGTTCACGCTGCCGTTGCCGCCCGACATGCCGTTCGGCGCGTTGGTCTCCGACGTCATCGCGCCGCTGCTGGGCGCCCACCCGGAAGGCGCCCGGATCGACTGGGCGCAGGTGCAGTGGTTGCGCGGCGATACGCCATTCACGCCGGATGCGGCCGCAAGCCTGGTCGACAACGGGCTTGGCCACAAGTCGCTGCTGCGCCTGCGTACCCCCGGCCTGCCGGGCATCGCCGGCTCGGCCAACTGAACTTGCTGCAGGAGGTTGCCATGACCTATCAGCTCACCATCGAACCGCTCGGCCAGACCATCGACATCGCCGAAGGACAGACCGTGCTTGACGCCTGCCTGCGCGCCGGCGTGTGGCTGCCCCATGCCTGCGGGCATGGTCTGTGCGGGACCTGCAAGGTGCAGACGGTGGACGGCGAGATCGAACACGGCGAAGCATCGCCGTTCGCGCTGATGGACTTCGAGCGGGAGGAGGCCAAGTGCCTGGCCTGCTGCGCCACGCCGATGTCCGACCTGACGATCGAGGCCGACATCGATCCCGAGCCCGACGCGCAGTTCCTGCCGCTGATGGACTTCACCGCCGAAGTCACGCGCATCGAAGCGTTGACGCCCACCATCAAGGGCGTGTTCCTGCGGGTAGAGGGTGTGGAAGGGGGCGATGCGCTGCGCTTCCAGCCGGGCCAGTACGTCAACGTATGGATCGGCAAGGAAGCCACGCCGCGCGCGTTCTCGATCGCGTCGGCGCCATCGGCGGACGAGATCGAACTGAATATCCGGCTGGTGCCGGGCGGTAGCGCCACGACCTACGTGCACGAGCAACTTGCCGTGGGCGAGCGTCTGCAGCTATCGGGGCCGCTCGGGCGCTTCTTCGTGCGCAGGAGCGATCCGCGCCCGCTGGTGTTCATGGCGGGAGGGTCGGGATTGTCGAGCCCGCGTTCGATGATCCTCGACCTGCTGGAGTCCGGCGACCAGCGCCAGATCGTGCTCGTGCATGGCGCACGGACCGCTGACGAACTGTATTACCGCGAGGCCTTCGAAGCGCTGGCCACCCGGCACGACAACTTCATCTATGTGCCCGTGCTGTCGGCCGAGGCGCAAGGCAGTGCATGGGCCGGCGAGCGCGGTTACGTGCACGAGGCCGCCGGGAGTCATTTCGGCTACGACTTCCGTGGCTGGAGGGCCTATCTGTGCGGGCCACCGCCGATGATCGAGTCGTGCATCGCCGCGCTGATGCAGGGGCGCTTGTTCGAGAAAGACATCTTCACCGAGAAGTTCCTGTCGGCGGCAGACGCCAGCCAGGCCACCCGCAGTCCGCTGTTCCGCTCACTCTGAAGCATTCCCACCACAAAGGAGACAACCATGGACACGATCCAGATCGACACCGTACTGAACCGCATCGAGGAAGCCACCGGCCAGCACGCCAATCCGCGCATCGCGGCCATCGTGCATCGGATGGTGCGCGACCTGTTCCACATGATCGAGGACCTGGATATCCAGCCCGAGGAATTCTGGTCCGGCCTCAATTTTCTGGCAGAAGCCGGTCGCTCGGGCGAGCTGGGCCTGATCGCGCCGGGGCTCGGGTTCGATCACTTTCTGGACCTGCGCATGGACGAGGCCGAAAGCCAGGCAGGCATTGCCGGTGGCACGCCCCGCACGATCGAAGGCCCGCTCTACGTGGCAGGCGCGCCGGTGGCGCAGGGCGAGGCGCGCCTGGACGACGGTACGGGCGAGGGCGAAGTGCTGGTGATGGAAGGACAGGTCAAGGACGGCGCGGGGCAGCCGCTGGCCAATGCCGTGGTCGAGGTCTGGCACGCCAATGCACTCGGCAACTACTCGTACTTCGACCCGACGCAGAGCGCGTTCAATCTGCGTCGCAGTATCGTGACCGATGGCGAGGGCCGCTACCGCTTCCGCAGCATCATGCCGGTGGGCTACAGCGTGCCGCCGAATGGGGCAACGGACCGTCTGCTCAAGCAGCTCGACCGCCACGGCACCCGCCCGGCGCATATCCATTTCTTCGTCTCGGCACCGGGCCATCGCAAGCTGACCACGCAGATCAACATCGATGGCGATCCGTACCTGTGGGATGACTTCGCTTTTGCCACGCGCGAAGGGTTGGTACCGCCGATCACGCGCGTGAGCGATGCGGCGGCAATGGCCGCGCTTGGCGTGGACAAGCCGTTTGCGTCGATCCGCTTCGACTTCACGCTTCACGCGGACCAGGCAGATGCTCCGCAGGCCGAGGTCGCGCGACAGCGGGCATCGGTGGAGGCCTGAGCGTCGTTGTCTGGAGAGGGTCGGCCTGGATACCCGGGTTTCGGGGCGGCCCTCGCCGCGCTCTGGCTTTAGCGTTGCAGGACCAGATTGGTCCAATGCACGTCGGTGCGATCCATCAGGCCGCTGCGCTGGCTGCAATGCGCGCTGCGCAGGCCATATGGCTCCGCCAGTGCGATGGTCTCGGCGGCCGATACGTCGAACATGCGCCGGCCGGCCGGCACCGGGCCGTGTCGCAGGGACAGGAACACCAGGCCGTGGCCGGCCAGCAGCGCGTCGACGGCACCCATTGCCTGGGCGCGTTCGTCGGCATCGAGGTGCATCCACACGGCGGTCAGCATGATCACGTCAAAGCGCGTCGGCCGTTCGCGCAGCCTGGCCAGCGCGGGCAGGGCGTCGTCGAGCCAGTCGATATCCACATCCGCGTGCAGCTTGCGGCCAGCCTCGCGTAGTTCTGCGGTCGGTTCCACCGCCACGACGTGATGGCCGCGCCGTGCCAGGGCGGCGGCATCGCGCCCGGTGCCCGCGCCGACATCGACAATCCGGGCCGGCGGCGCCGGCAACAGGTGGAGCACGTCGCGATGGACATCCTCGAACGTGATGCTTTCGTACTGGACGACGAGGGTGCTGGCCTGCTCGCCATAGCCGGCCGTGCTTGTCTTGGGCATGGTCAGAGTTTTCCTTCAAGCGACTTCCGTTCGCGCCACATCTCCTGCACGAACGGGTCGGTGATGCCGTACAGGCCGTGCCCTTTGCGCATGATCAGGTTGCTTGCCATCAGTTCGTTGACCACCGGCTGTGCTTCCTCGACCTTCACTTCCCGGCCTATGGCCAAGGAGTACGCCGCGGCCGCGTCGGCCGAGAACAAACCCCGTGCGTCGCCTTGCGTGGTGGCAATGCGGTCGAAGATCGCGGTTGCCAGGCCGCCAAGTTGTTCGAGCTTCATCAGTTCCACGTCGGCAGCCGCCGAACGCAGCGTGTTGGCGATGGTCGGCAGGTGCTCGTCGGGGTTGCTGTCCGCTGGCAGGTGGAAATGCAATTGCCGCAACGCCCGGATCATCTCCTCGGGCCGATGGCCAAGCGCCTGGAACGCCTTGATGGCGACATCGCGCGAGGGCAGGGCCGTAAAGCCCTCGGAGGACAGGCGCGCCAGCAGATAGTCGATATATTCCTGGTCGAGCACCGGGTAGGCGACGGACGTGGCGCCGGCGAAAGCCTGGTTGCGCCGCGCGGTCAGTTCGCCCACCAGCGCGCGATGCGAGCCGGTTCCCACGAACAGGAAATGCCCTGTGGTGTCGGGGCGGGGATTGATGGCATCCCGTGCGGCCTTGAGCGCCAGCAGCATTTGATTGCCTTCGTCCGAGGTGATGGCGTGCTGCACTTCGTCGACGATCAGCACGACATCGGCGCCGGCCTGATCGACGACTTCTTTCAGCGCCTGGGCCAGCGTCGCGCCGCCAGCCTCGCCGAGGGTGTCGAGCTTGAAGCTGAACTTGAAGCCGAAGGCGGCGATGTCGGCACTGGCCAGACGCTTGAGCTTGCGAAGGATCGTGGAAGACGGGGACTCCAGCTCGGTCAGTGTTTTCTTGACGGCTTCCAGGATCAGCCGGGCGGGGCTGCGCTGCGTGTCGCTCCACAGGTCCACATAGATCACGATCACGCCAAGGTCTTCGAGCGCGGGAATCAGGTCGTTGATTAAAAACGTGGTCTTGCCCGTGCGGCGCAGGCCGGAAAGGAACAGGCCCGAGCGCAGGCCCTCGTCCAGTACCCCGGGTTGCAGGAGTTGCCTGGCCATCTGTTTGGCGAGTTCCGGCCGTTGGTAGATGTTGCTCATCGGGCGCGTGATGTGAATTAGCGTGAATTATTCAGATGGAATAATTATACGTATTTCATAAACTACAGTAAAAGTCGGCAGGCCGGCGTGCAAAAGCGATGGAAAGTGGCATGATTGCCACTTTCTCTGCTACGCCAATGTATCGGCATGGAGCGCCTCCCATGGTACTTTCGCCAGCCATTCCCATTCTCCGGATCTTCTCGGTCGAGAAAGCCAGGGAGTTCTACCTCGACTTCCTTGGCTTCCAGGTCGACTGGGAGCACCGCTTCGAGCCGGATCTTCCGCTTTACATGCAGGTCAGGCGCTCCGGGCTGACCCTGCACCTCAGCGAGCATCATGGTGATGCAACGCCTGGGTCCGCTGTATTCATTCCGGTAGAGGACATCGACGCGCTCCAGCGCGAACTGATCGCCAAACAGTATGGATACGCCCGGCCCGGCGTGGAGGTAGTGGGCTGGGGCCGCGAAATGCAGGTGGCCGACCCGTTCGGCAACCGCCTGCGGTTCTGCGAGTTCACCAAGGATTAAGACCGGGATCAGGTCACGGATCAGGCCAGGGACTAGGCCACAGCCGCGCCGACGGCAGCCGGCTCGGGAGGTGTGTCGGACATTTTCACTTCGTTCAGTGTCCCGCTCGCCTTGGCGATGGCCCGCGACAGCCGTGCCACTTCATTGAGCTGTTCGATCATGTCGTTGGCAAGCCGGAAGTTGATCGCGTCCACGGCGCTCCGCAACGGCAGGGCGCTCATGATGGCCTGCCGCGCGACGCCGGCCTGCGCTTCGATTTCCGGCTTGGCATTGACGATGCGCGTGGCGACTTCGGTGTCCGGATGCGCGATCGTCTCCACCGCCAGCGCCAGGTATTCGGACACCATCGCCGCAAAGCCTGCCGACTCCGGGTTACGTAGCGATGCCGCATCCGCGCCATGCGAAAGCCGTCGTTGGCTCAGCGCCAGCATGCTGGTGGTGGCAACCTCGCGAATGGCGTCGAGGCACGTGGCGATCCGCGCCAGATCCACAAGCTGATGGCCTTCATCATCGTTGTGAACCGCGTCCGACAGGTGTCCGATATAGGTCAGGATGGCCGTGCTCAGCGAATCGGCAGCTTTGTCCTGGTCAGTCAGCGTGACAAGCTCCTGCGAATCGCCTTCCACGACCAGCGCGGCGCTGTGTTCGACCAGTTCCTGGACCTGCTTGCCCAGCGATACCAGTTCAAGCTGCACACGGGGGATGGCCAGCGCCGGCATCCCGGCCAGCGTGTCGTCCAGGAATCGCGGCAGGCCAGGGTCTTGCCAGCCTTCACGCGCCGGTGGCGCCAGCCGTTGGGCGAGCTTGCCGATGGGTCCGGTGAACCAGATCAGCACGGCGGTGCTTAACACGCTAAATACGGTATGGGCGTTGGCGGCCTGTCGCGGGGTTTCGGCGGCCAGGCGGGCGGCGCCGGTCAACTCCGGCGAGGACGGAGAGATTTCGCGGATGAAGTCCGCGAACTGCGGGATGATAAAGACGAGGAACAGCACGCCGAGCACGTTGAACAGCAGATGGACGATGCCCACCTGGGCCGCCTCGGCCGATTTGCCGATCGACGCGAGCAGCGCCGTGCCGCAAGTGCCCACGTTGGCGCCCAGGATCAGCGCAATGCCCGATTCGAGCGGAATCAGGCCCTGGCTACCCAGCGCGATGACGATGGCCAGCGTGGCCGCCGAGCTTTGCACGACGGCCGTGAAGACCGCGCCGATCAGAATGCCGATCCACGGATTGCGCATTTCCTGCATCGCCGTGATGAACGGCTGGAAATTACGCAGCGGGCGCGTGGCATCGCCCATGAATTCGATACCGAGGAACAGCAGGCCGAGCCCGAGTACCACGCCGCCAAGCTGCTGCAGCAGCTCGCGCTTGGCGAAGCCTTGCAGCAGGAAGCCGCCAGCCAGCATGAATGGCGTGATCGCCGAAATGTTGAAAGCGATGATCTGCGCGGTCAGCGTCGAGCCAATATTGGCACCCATGATCACCGGGATCGATTGCTGAAGCGTCATCAGCCCGGCGGAGACAAAGCCCACCAGCAGTACCGTGGTGATCGTAGAGGAGTTCAGCAGGGCTGTGATGCCCGCGCCGGCCAGCACGCCGCGAAAGCGGTTGGCGGTCAGGGTGCCCAGCAGCGATTGCAGCCGCGCGCCGGCAATCGCCTTGAGACCACGGGTCATCAGATCCAGACCGAACAGGAACAGGGCCAGGCCGCCGACGAGCAGGCCAGTGATCTCGATCAGATTCAGATTCAAACCATTGAGCATGGGCAGCTTTGGGCAATGGGTCGACGCAAGCCAGCGACCGTGCCATTGTACGAGTTTCCGATACCATTTCACGCCATTGTTTTTTTGCCTTCACCATGAAAATTTTCGCGTTCTCCCGCCTTCGAACCGTTACCGCCGCCTTGGCGCTTTGCACGGCCAGCGCCCATGCCGCGGGTGACGGCGTGCCCGTCGCGGAGGATCGTCTGGCACGGCTGGTGGCAGATACCGTCCGACCCGTCATGGCGCAGTACGAGGTACCCGGCATGGCCGTGGCTGTAACAGTCCGCGGCAAGTCCCAGGTCTTCAACTTCGGCCTGGCATCGAAGGCAGACGCCACCCCGGTCACCGAACACACGCTGTTCGAGATCGGGTCGGTCAGCAAGACGTTTACGGCGACGCTGGCTTCGTACGCGGCGCAGCGTGGCGCCATATCGTTCTCGGACAAGGCTAGCCAGTACCTGCCCGGACTGGCGGGTAGCAGCCTCGATGCGATCAGCCTGCTGGAACTCGGGACGTACACGGCAGGCGGGCTGCCGTTGCAGTTCCCCGATGCGGTGACCACCTCCGCCCAGATGCTGGCCTACTTCAAGGATTGGAAGCCGACGTACGCGGCTGGCACGCATCGGCAGTACTCGAACCCGAGCATCGGCCTGTTCGGCTATCTGGCCGCGCGGAGCCTGGGCGAGCCGTTCGATAACCTGATGGAGCACCGCATCTTTCCGGGCCTGGGCCTGAAGCACTCATTCATCCGGGTGCCGCAGTCCCGCATGGGCGACTATGCCTATGGCTACAAGGACGGCAAGCCGATCCGGGTGAACCCCGGCATGTTCGACTCGGAAGCCTATGGCGTGAAGACCACGGCGGCTGACATGATCCGGTTCGTCGAAGCCAATATGGATGGCGCGCGCTTGGAGCAGACGTTGCAGCGGGCGGTTACCGGTACGCACACCGGCTACTTCCGCGTTGGCCCCATGACCCAGGGCCTGGGCTGGGAAATGTACGCCTGGCCAACCTCGCTTGAGGATCTGCTGACGGGCAACGCCGCCGGGATGCTGGAGCCGAAGGAAGTCGCACGGCTGGCGCCGCCGCAGCCGCCCAGGGCCGACGTGCTGATTAATAAGACTGGCTCCACCAACGGCTTCGGCGCCTATGTGGTGTTCGTCCCGGCTCGTCAGATCGGCGTGGTAATGCTGGCGAACAGCAATCTGCCGATCCCGGAGCGCGTGCGGGCGGCGTACCAGATCCTGAAGGCGCTGGACGCGCAGTAGGCCCCGGCACCGGCATCGGGTCGGGATCAAGCCGGGTCGATGTTCTGATTCAGCCTGAAGACGTTGTCAGGATCGTATTGGCGCTTCACGGCAACCAGCCGCGGATGGTTGACGCCATACGCGGCGCGGGTGCGTTGGGCGCCTTCCGCGCCGAGGTTGTTGGCGTACACCCCGCCCGTCGAGTACGGTTGGACCGCTTCCCACAGGTCGCGCGCCCATTCCCGGTGTTTGTCGTCGTCGGCCGGGTCATCCCAGATGGCCAGCGGGAAGCAGTCGAAGTCCGCCGACCGGTTTCCGTATGCGGTGGCCTCGTCAGGTAAGCGGGCGATGGCGCCGCCGACCTGCTGGAACACCACCAGGCAGCCCGGCGAGGGCGCTAGGGCATAGGCAGCGAGGAGAGCGTCGACCGCCTCCGCGCGAATCTGGCGGAGGAACTGGGCCTTCCAGTAATACCGCCGGCCGCGCGGGAACAGCGCATCGCTGGCCGACTGCATTTGTAAATACGGAATGAAGTCGAGTTGGGCGTCGACCGGATTGCCGAACTCGACCAGCGGGCGCAGCGCTGCCTGCCTTGCCTCTTCGGTGCCATCTCGCCCGACATGGCACGCCGAGATGCTGAGACACCGCTCGCCCGAAGGCTGGGTCACAAGCGCGGCGTCGGCCGCAACGTCATCCGGGGCGGCGCGGGCGAAAGCGTCGTAGTGCAGCATCGCCTCCCGAGCCTGATCCCACGGGTAGGCCACGGCGCATACTGGCAATCTGGCGGGAATCGGATGCAGACGGAAATGGAACGCCGTGACGACGCCGAAATTGCCCCCGCCGCCGCGTATCGCCCAGAACAGGTCCGGGTGCTCGGTCGTGCTGGCGTGCAGCCGTTCCCCGTCGGCGGTGACGATTTCCACGGCCTCCAGGTTGTCGCAACTCAGCCCGTACTTGCGGCCCAGCTTGCCGAACCCGCCCCCCAGCGTCAGCCCGGCGATACCCGTATCGCTATTGACCCCCATCGTCGTGGCCAGGCCATGCCGCAGCGTTGCCTGGTCGAACTCACCGAGATTGAGCCCTGCCTCCGCGCGGGCGCGGCGGCGTGCGACATCCACGTCGATGCGCTTCATACGCGACAGATCAATGACGATGCCGTTGTCACACGTGGAAAGTCCGGCGAGATTGTGCCCCCCGCTGCGGACCGCGATGGTCAGGCCGGTGGCCCGGGCGAACCGTATGGCCCCCGCCACGTCGGTGGCGTCGGTGCAGTAGACGACCAACGCGGGGTGTTTGTCGATCGCGCCATTCCAGACTTTGCGCGCCACGTCGTAGTCAGGATCCCCGCGCTGGACGAGTTGGCCACGCAACGTCTGCCGGAACGCCTCGAACCCTGGATTGCCGCCGTCCCCGGATGCCTCTTGCCGATCTGATCGCATCACGCCCCCCCCCAAGTTGGTCACGCCCCCCCGAGACCATGGTGGTGCGCGCGGCTGCCGGGTGCAAAGGCAAAGATCTCAGCTTGTAGATGAGAAAAGCTCACCTAGACTGGACCCATGCAAAAACTGCCGCCCCTGCGCGCATTGCAGGCATTCGAGGCGGTTGCGCGTCACCGCAGCTTCAAGGCCGCAGCGGCGGAGCTGAACGTGACGCCGACCGCCATCAGCCATCAGATCCGGATGCTCGAGCAGATCTGCGGCAAGGCGTTGCTCCAGCGACGCCCGCGTCCGCTCCGGCTGACCGTGGCGGGGGAGGGGCTCTATCCGGCGCTGCGCAGCGGTTTCGCGCTGTTTGCCGAGGCCGTGGCGACCGTTGGGCAGCCCGGTGCGGCACGCCCGCTGCGCGTGACCAGTCCGAACGCTTTCGCGAGCCGCTGGCTGGTTCCGCGCCTTCCGGCCTGGCAGGGGCTGCATCCCGAGTGGCCGCTGGAGATCATCGGCACGGACCGCGTCCTGGACCTGGCTGCGGGCGAGGCTGACGTCGCCATTCGCTACGCGCGTTGCGCGCCCAAGGGGCTGGTCAGCACGGAGTTCGCGCGCGATACCTTCTTCGCCGTGGCCAGCCCGGTGCTGCTGGCGAGGGCGGGGCGGGAAGGGCAGGCGACATTCGATATCGGCGATCTCACGCATATCCCCCTGATCCACTACGAGTGGAGCAGCGGCGACCCGCACGCCCCGACCTGGACGCAGTGGTTCGCGGCTGCGGGTCTCGCCGCAGGCGACTCGTCGGCTCGGCGTGCCCGCCATGACCTGAGTTTTCGCGAGGAACTGCACGCCATCGACGCGGTAGTGGCCGGCCAGGGCGTGGCGCTATGCAGCAACGTGGTGGTGGACGGCCTGCTGCGCAGCGGGGCGTTGCGCAAGGCGCACGCGCTGGGGTTGCCCGGCTTCGGCTTCTACGTGGCCCATGCCGCCGGCCATCCGGATCTGGCAGTAGTGGAATGCTTTGCAGGCTGGCTGCTGTCGACGGCCGGGACGCCGGTGGGTGAACATCCGGCCTAGTTGGGTGGCATCCCGGGCGGCATCCCGGGCGGCATCTCGGGTGGCATCAGGTCCGGGTTCCAGGCGACCTCCCACATATAGCCGTCGGGGTCCTGGAAGTAGCCGGCATAGCCACCCCAGAAGGTATCGACCGGGGGTTTGAGGATGATGGCCCCGGCGCGGCGTGCCTGCTCGATGACGGCGTCGACTTCAGCCCGGGAGCGGACATTGTGACCCAGCGAGATCGACGGGATGCCCAGGGGCGTATCGGTTGCGGCATCCTTGGCCAGGAATTCGCGCGGATAGAGCGCCAGCCGCAGTCCTGACTCCAGATCGAAGAAGACCACGGCGCCATGCTCGAACTCGGTGCCGACGATGCCCTGGGTCGGCCAGCCCAGACCGTCGCGATAGAACGCCAGCGACCGTTCGAGACTGCCGACACCCAGCGTGAGAAGCGTGAGGCGAGGATGCATGGTCGGATGGTTGGATGGTTGGCTGGTTGGTGCTTCAGGGCGCGGGGGATGCGGTGAGATCCAGGGAGACCACGCGCAAGGTGGCGTCGTCGGGGCACATCGTGTCCGTGAAACCCAGCCGATGCGCCAGGCCGCGCATCGCGGTATTGGATGCCAGCACGTAGCCAATCATCGTGTGGTATCCGGCAGCCCGCGCCGTCGCGATCAGGATCCCCATAAGATGGCGCGCCAGGCCAAGACCATGCCAGCCGTCGACGATCGTCACCGCGAATTCGCAGAATCCGGAGTGCGGGTCGATCGTAAAACGGGCGCCGCCAATCAGATCACCCTTGTCCTCCGTCCCCGCCATGGCGACCAGCGCGCATTCGCGGACCGGCGTAGGGTGAACAGCCGTTTCCAGCAACGCGTCCGGCAGATCGTGCATGGACGCCATGAACCGCGTATACCGCGAATCATCGGAGAGGCGATGGAAGGCCGTCAGGATGCCGCCTTTGTCCTGCGGACGGATCGCTCGAATCAGCGCCTGCTTTCCGTTTCGGAGGGTTACGCAGGTTGGCAGCGTTGGGGCCGTGGCTTGCATAGGGTGATGGCTCGGTTCCATTTGGGCTGATTCATGGTAGGCAAGCGGCGTCGGGAATCCAAATCCGGCGGGCCGGCTACAAACATCGACTGGCGTGGAATAAAGTGGTTCTGGGGGTGGTTTACATCATGCGGGGAGCCGTGCTGTCGATGACGTCCCGCCGAGGTCTCGCAGGCAAACCGATGTGCCGCGGGATGCGCAACCGCGTGTCGTGACGTCGGGACACTGAAGTCGGGGTGAGGATCATGGGCAAGAGATTGGCGGCCGTGGCAGCGGCAATCGCCGGACTCGGCCTGGGCGGTGGCGTTGGTGGCGCATGGGCGCAGGACATGTCGACGATGTGCCAGCAGGTGGTTGGGCAGGCCGAGATCGGCGGCGTGATGCAGACCATTGCGGGGGTGGCTTGCCTGCAGCCCGATGGCACGTGGCAGATGGTGGATAGCGGCGATGTGGGCTATGGCGGCGGGGACTATTACTACGACCCGTGGTACTGGACGCCGTATGTGGGGTTTGCCGGCGTGATTTTCATCGACCACCATCATCGTCCGCACGTCATGCACCATGTGTTCTTTCCCAGTCGCGGCGTGATCGTGCGGGGCGGTCACTTCGTGCACGGTGGAGCGCCTGGCGGGTTCCATGGTGGCGCGCCGGGCGGCGGCTTCCATGGCGGGGGTGCCATGCATCACTGAGCCGCGCCAGCGGGGTTACCCGGCTTCTCCAGCCGCATCGCTCATGGCAGACTGTGGAAGTTGCTGCAGTTCTTGACGTTGCCTTACACGAAACAATGAGCGAGTCCCTCTGCTTTCTGTCGGCCACCGAGTTGGCCGACGCCATCCGGCACAAACGTGTCTCCCCGGTAGACATCACCTCGGCAGTCCTGGCGCGCGCGGAGCGCCTTCAACCTGAACTGAACTGCTTTATCACGCTCGACGCCGAGCGGGCGATGGAATCGGCCCGCCAGGCAGAACGAATGGTCATGGCTGGCGAGCCACTCGGCTTGCTCCACGGCGTGCCGTTCACGGTCAAGGACATCGTCAACACGCAAGGCGTGCGCACGACTTTCGGCGCGGCGCCGTTGCGGGACAACGTGCCGCAGCAGGACGCCGTCGCGGTGGCCCGCCTGCGCGAACAGGGCGCCATCCTGATCGGCAAGACCACCACGCCGGAGTTTGGCTCCAAGTGCCTGACCGATTCGCCGCTGTTCGGGCGCACACGTAACGCGTGGAGCGCGCAACGGACCAGTGGCGGCTCCAGCGGCGGTGCGGCCGTGGCGGTGGCCAGCGGCATCGCGCCACTGGCTGTCGCCACCGACGGCGGTGGGTCCACGCGGATTCCGGCTGCCTGTAACGGTGTGGTCGGCATCAAGCAAAGCAACGGTGTGATTCCACATAGCCAGGCGCAGGACCTGTACGGCAACCAGACCTATGTCACCCCTACCACGCGCACCGTGGCCGATACCGGCCTGATGATGGCGGCGATGGCGGGCGAGCACGCCTGCGATCCGTGGTCGATCGGCATGCCGAAGGCCGACTATGTCGATGCCGCGCGCGCCCAGGGCGATCTGCGTGGCAAGCGCATCCTCTATTGCCTGGCGCCGCCGGGCCGCCCAGTGGCCGCGGATGTGGCACGCGCGTTCGAGCAGGGGCTGGCAGCGCTAGCCGGGCTCGGCGCGGAGCTAGAGCCGTTCGATGGCGACGGCTTCAACGATATCGAGCCGCTTTGGCGCGCGATCAACCACACCGTCTGGCGCACGCGCTTTGTCGAAATCGTCGAGCGTCATCGCGACGAACTAAGCGCAACGTTCGTACGTCAAGTGGAGTCGGCCGCGCAAGTCAGTGGCGTGGCGTACCAGCAGGCGATGTTCGACCGTTCGCGGCTGTTCCAGCGCGTGCAGGCGTTGCTCGAGCGCGCCGACCTGCTGGCGATGCCGACCATCATGCGCACCGCGCTGCCGATCGACCAGGATCTGTTTGGCACGATCGAGATCGACGGACACGTACACGAGAACGTGCGCGCGAACTGGTTTCCGTGGACGATGCCGTTCAACATGACCGGCCATCCCGCGATCAGCCTGCCGTGCGGCTTTGGCAGCGACGATCTGCCGATCGGGCTGCAACTGGTTGGACGGTTCCGCCGCGACGCGGAACTTCTGCGTTCCGCCGCGTTGTTCGAATCGGCCCACGGCTTCCTGGACCGGTGGCCGTCGCTGTGACACCACGTGATGCCGCGTGATGCCGATACCGATCTCAATATCGAGATCGACGCCGACATCACCACCCTTTGCTTGCGCCTTCCCAGGCTTCCCGCTTTCACCACAGGACATTCCTCATGACCGTCAAGTTTCATCCCGGCCGCCTGACTTGGCTGCTTGGCACCGCGTTCAGCGGGCTCATGATCGTTGCCGCGCCGGCATCCGCTGCGGACGATGTGCCGATGCACATCATCGTTGGCTACGCGCCGGGCGGTGCCGCCGACAGTCTGGCCCGGATCTACGCCGAGCAACTGCGTCAGGACGGGCAAGGCACAGTGATCGTGGAGAACCGTCCGGGCGCATCTGCCCGGCTGGCGCTCGACTACGTCAAGCGGTCGAAGCCCGATGGCAAGACGATCTTCATCGGCCCGTCGCCGCTGTTCACGATCTTCCCGCTTACGTACAAGAAGCTCAGCTACGACGCCGACAAGGACCTCGTGCCCGTGGCAGTGCTAACCGACGTGCCGACCGCCGTGGCCGCCGGCGTGCAGCAGCCGTACAAGAACATGAAGGAATTCTTGGACTGGGCGAAGCAGCATCCATCCAAGGCCAGTCTCGGCCTGGCTACGATCGGCAGCGCGGGCCACCTTGGCACGGTGGCGCTGGGCAAGGCATCGGGCGTGGCCATCACGCCCACGCCATACCGTGGCGCATCGCCAATGCTGGTGGACGTGATCAGCGGCAACGTGTCGATCGGCTGGGATGCGGTGGCCAGCATGATGTCGCTGTACAAGGGCGGCAAGATCCAGCTTCTTGGCGTGAGTGGCACGCGACGTGCCAAGGCGTTGCCGGAAGTGCCGACGATGAAGGAGCAGGGCATCAACCAGTACGAATTCGCGACCAGCTGGTACGGCGCCTTCGTGCCCGCCGGCACGCCCGCCGCAGAGCAGGCGAAGCTCGAAAAGGCGTTCCTCCACGCATCGACCAATGCGTCGAGCGCGGCCAAACTGGAGACGCTGGGACTTGAGGTGAACGCCCAATCCGGCGAGGCGGCGCGCAAGCGCATCCAGACAGAACGCGCGGCATGGAAGCCGATCGTCGAGTCGACCGGGTTCGTGGCCGAGGATTGATGCCGGCCACTGCCAGGGGGCGATGAACGCTGGGGCGATTCATTGCCTGCTTGTGTCCCGCGCATGACGGCCACGAACAGATCCGCGCAACCATGCGCTGGCATCTGGACGTGGCCGTCTGTCATTTCAGCCCAATGGCAACTATCGCGACGCGAGCATCAGGTTCAGGTTTTGAATCGCAGCGCCGGATGCGCCCTTGCCGAGGTTGTCGAAAACGGCTGACAGGAGAACGTGCCCGTGCTCCGTGCCAGGAAATACGCTCAGGCGCATGTCGTTCGTGCCATTCAGCAATTGCGGGTCCAGGTGCTTCACGGCGGACGATTCTGACAGTGGCAAGACCTGCACGTGGTCTGCCCCGGCATAGTGCCGCGCGAGGCAGGCGTGTAGCGTGGCGCCATCCACGCCGGGTGCCAGCAGCCGCAACGCCAGCGGCACAGTCAGCACGATGCCCTGGCGGAACGCGCCGTATGCGGGGACGAAAATAGGAGACTGCGCGAGCCCGGCGTGCTGCTGGATCTCCGGCGTGTGCTTGTGCGCGAGTTCCAAGCCATATACTTGGTAGGAAGGCGCGCTGGCGGCTCCCGGTCCCTCGTATTCCTCCACGCCGGCGCGTCCCCGTCCGGAGTAGCCGGATACCGCATGAATGCTGATGGGGTAATCGCCCGGGATGAGCCCAGCCTGCACCAACGGACGCAGCAGGCCAATCGCACCGGTCGGATAGCAGCCGGGATTGGTGACCCGGCGCGCGTTCGCAATGTTCTCAGCCTGACCCGGCGCCATCTCAGGAAACCCGTAAGTCCAGTCCGGCTGTGTACGGTGCGCGGAGCTTGCGTCGATGACGCGAACCGCAGGATTGACAATCGTGGCCACAGCCTCGCGCGCGGCGGCATCCGGCAAGCAGAGGATGGCAATGTCGCAGGCGTTGATGGCTTCCGCGCGACGCTGCAGATCCTTGCGCTCCGTGGCAGCAAGCGTGATCAGTCTGATATCGGTCCGGTTACGCAGCCGTTCGTGGATGAGCAACCCGGTGGTGCCTTGGTCGCCGTCGATGAAAACAATGGGAGAGCTCATGGGTGAAATACTCCGCTGACTTTGGGTTGGAGGCAGTAGAACGAAGAGCGAGCCCCTATATTCCGTGTATAGCTACAATAGAGAAAGTTGAATTTCATAACACAGACATTCAATTTTTCTGAATCAGGACGCCGACATGCGAGAGATCAGCCTGGACCGCTTGCGCACTCTGGTTGCCATTGCAGACCGCGGCTCGTTTGCCGATGCGGCGCGAGCGTTGCATCTGGCGCCGCCAACGGTCAGCCTCCATATCGCCGAACTCGAAGCCCGCATTGGCGCTCCACTCCTGTCGCGCAAGCGCGGACAAGTCAGGCCGTCGGCAATAGGGGAGGTGCTGGTGGAGCGCGCACGCCGGCTGCTGGCCGATGCGGAGCGGGCGCTGGACGATATTCAACGCCAGGTGCAGGGGCTGGAAGGGCGGGTGCGGCTCGGTGCGTCGACGGGGGCGATCGCGCACCTGTTGCCGCAAGCGCTCGAAGGGCTGCGCCAGCACCATCCCGCGATCGACATACAGGTGGCGGTGCTGACTTCACATGAAACGTTGTCCCGACTGGCGGATGGGACGCTGGACGTTGGGCTGGTTGCACTGCCGCAGCCGCCGGTAGCCGGGCTCGTGATCAAGCCTTGGCGCCGCGACCCCGTGATGGCTTTCTTGCCGGCGCATTGGGAGTGCCCAGCACGCGTCACGCCTGAATGGCTCGCCGCCCAACCTCTCATTCTCAATGACGCGACCACGCGACTTTCACGTCTGACTACGGAGTGGTTCGCGACTGCGGGGTATCATCCCGCGCCCCGCATTCAGCTCAACTACAACGACGCGATCAAGAGTCTGGTGGCGGCCGGCTACGGCGCCTCGCTACTACCCCTTGAGGAGACGGCGCCATCGCCCGACAAGCGCATCGTCATGCGTCCGCTGCGCCCGGCGTTGTGGCGTCGGCTCGGTATTGCACATCGTGCGGGGTACGTGGAGCGTTCCACGCAGCATGTGCTTGATATGTTGCGGGATCTGCGCTTGGCGTAGACGTTGCCAAAAAAGAAAAAGCCGGCCGGGGGCATTGCGTGCCCTCGGCCGGCCAGTCATCCACCCATCAGCACTTCAACGATGTCGATTGCGCTTCGGCATGTTTGTGCAATGCAGGAGGCTTGGCATTGCCACCGTTGGCCTCGAGGAACTTGCAGGCGTTGATGATATCGGTGGCCAGCAGTTGCGCCACGTTGTGGTTCACATGCGGACGCACCACCACGCGCAGGCTCGTGACCGATTCGGCGTTGGGCGGCATCGTGTACGCGGACAGCACCCAGCCTTTCTCGCGGACCTTGTTGGAGACATCGAACTCGTTGAAGTTCTTGTACTTCTTGTTCAGCGTCACTGCCACCACCGGAATGCGCTGCGTGGTGTTCATGATCTCGAAGTACCCGCTGTCGACGAGCTGCTGGCGCAGGAAGATCGCGTTGTCCAGTGTGTGCTGCATCACGCGTTTGTAGCCGTCGAACCCAAGCCGCAGGAACTGGTAGTACTGCACGGCCACCTGGAATGCGTTGCGGCTGAAGTTGAGGGTGGCCGTGGGCATTTCGCCGCCCAGGTAGTTCACGTAGAACACCAGTTCCTCGTTGAAGATCTTGCGTTCGCGGAACACCACCCAGCCGAGGCCCGGAGGCGTCAGCCCGTACTTGTGGCCCGAGGCGTTGATCGACTGCACGCGCGGCAGGCGGAAGTCCCACTTGTAGTCGGGGTAGAGGAACGGGTTGACGAAGCCGCCGGAGGCGCCGTCGATATGCATGGGGACCGAGATGCCCGTGCGCTTCTCGTAGTCATCGAGCCAGTCATGAATGCCCTGGATGTCGTCATCCTCGCCCGTGAAGGTCTGCCCGGCGATGGCTACGACGCAGATCGTGTTCTCGTCGACGTACTTGTCCAGGTCTTCGGCGGTCAGGCAGTAGTTGCCCGGCTTCAGCGGCACGATGCGCGGCTCGACATCGAAGTAGCGCAGGAACTTCTTCCACACGATCTGCACGTTGCCGCCCGTCACCATGTTCGGGCGGGTGGCATCCTTGCCTTCGGCCTGGCGGCGCTGGCGCCAGTTCCACTTGTGCGCCAGGCCCCCGAGCATGCAGGCCTCGGATGAGCCTACCGTGCAGGTGCCGTACGGCTCCACGCCCTTCGGGCCGTTCCACAACTCATGCAGCCAGCGCACCATGCGGCCTTCCATGGCGAAGAGCCGCGGATACATGTCGTGGTCGATATAGTTCTTGAAGATATTGCGCGCGGCAACTTCCCGGGCTTCCGGTTCCGCGAACGTGGTGACGAACGACGACATGTTGAGCATGGGGTTGGTGTCGGTCCATTCGTCACTGATCACGATCGCGGCCGCTGCATTCGCCGAGATGCCTTCACGCGGGAAGACGTTTTCAGGCACCTCGTAGTTGAACTGGTCGTACGGTGTGACCTTGTGCTCTTGCATGTCGCTCATGGATACCCCTCGTAACGTTGACATGGCGAGAACCGGCGACCCGATACCCGGTCACGGCGCGAAGGCACCGAACAGGAAGACGAACGGGTGCGGAAAGCGCGGGAGGGAAGGGCAGGCGCCGGCTGCGGCGCCGCGTTCCGTGGACGTACCCCGGGCACGCGGCTCGACACGAGTATAGAAGCGAAGCCCCTCAGAAATCATTGTGCTTTAGGCCAATACGGACGCACAAAATCACTCTCGCGTGATGAGGCCCGCGGTGATGGGAAAGCTATACTCGACTCCGCTGTCAGTCAGGTACCCGGTGTGCGTAATTCGACTGCCTGACATGCCCGAATCTGCCGTAGTACCGAGGTGTGTTTTCGAGGAGAAACTGGGATGACAAAGAGCGAACCGCGAGAGAGCGATTCGGCTTCCCGATTGATCGACGGGAGGATCCAGGAGCTGGGTGACTGGCGCGGCGCGATGTTGGCGCGGCTACGCGCGGTGGTGAAGGCCGCCGATCCCGAAGTGATCGAGGAATGGAAATGGCGGGGCGTGCCGGTGTGGTCGCACGCCGGCATTCTCTGCACGGGCGAGACCTACAAGAGCGTCGTGAAAATGACCTTTGCCAAGGGGGCGTCGCTGGAAGACCCGGCGGGGCTTTTCAATGCCAGTCTCGAAGGCAACACGCGGCGTGCGATCGACTTTCATGAAGGCGAGGAGATCGACGAGCCTTCGCTGAAAGCGCTTATCCAGGCTGCCGTTGCGCTCAACCAGTCGAAATCCCGCAAGTAGTCACTGCGTTATGGCAGCAGGTGTCGCCCGAAGAACGCGACGATCTTGCGATGGACTTCAGCAACCTCGGCGCGATCGAAGCCGGGGGGATCGTTGAGCAGTTCGCCCAGGAGTCCGGTCAGACCCGGCGGGTGCGGCGACAGCAATGCGCCGTGTCCGCCCGTGGGCATGTCGGCGACATGCTCGCAGGTCTGGCAGACCGCCAGTACCCGGTCCGCGTGGAAGCGCGGAATCAGCCAGCGGTCCTGTTCGGCCGTGACCAGGCCAAGGGGTACGGCTGGCCGGACCAGTGAATCCATGTCGAAGTCCGCGGCGGCGGGCACGCCGGCCACCACTGCCGCGATGCGTGGATCGAAGGTGGCGCGTGGGGTGTCGTCGTCAAAACGGTGGTGAATCACGCGCAGGGCCACCCATTCCTTCACGCCGTCCAGTGGGCCGCCCGTCAGTCTTGTGGTCAACCCGACGCAGGTCTGGAAATCCTCTGCGATATGGGCATCGCAATGCTGCATGAACCGTGCCGGTGACCAGCGTCCTCCCGCCAGGCTTAGCGCGGTATGGCCGCCTGCGGATATCCCGAACATGCCGACCTTGTCCAGCCGAAGCATCGACGCGAATCGCGCGTCTCGGCCCATCGCGTCGATGGCGCGCGATACTTCTGCGGGCCGGATGGTCCAGCTGTCGGGGCCGGGGTCGCTGCTATCCAGATAGTTGTCCGCCTTGTGCAGCGGCATGGCAACGATGTATCCCGCGTCGACCAGGTTTCGCGCGAGGTCGGCATGGACCCACGGCGCGCCACCCGAACCGTGCGAGATCACAATCAGCCTGCCGTTGCCCGCCACCGGGTGGCCTTCCACCGCGACATCGAGCAGGAATCGCCCACGCTTTACCGGGTGGCTCGCATCGTTCGATGGGTAATAGACGGTCACCGGGCCGTCATCCCCGCTGGCCGGCAATTCGGTCAGCCCCATCGAGGCACGGGCAATCCCGCACAGCAATGCCAGCAGCAGGCCGGCCCAGCGAAACCTATGCATGCGAATCCTCGTCGTTGGCGGGAGGCGCGATCCCGGTGCCGGAAGAATAGCCGCTGGCGTGGCTGGCGTCTTGCCGAAACTGAGGCCACAGGGCCCCTCGCCTCGGCAATCGCCAGCGGCCTGTCAGTCTTGTCCGGCCAGTACGTGCTTCTGGCTAGCCAGCTTGGCGCCCATGGCTGCGCCGAGCGCCTGCAGTCCCGACATCGGGCGCACCATCACTTCGAATTCCTCGATCTTGCCCGCCTGGTCGAAGCGCAGCATGTCAATGCCCTTGAGCGCCTTGCCGTCGACCTCGGCGCTGAATTCGAGCACCACACCCAGCCCGTCCGCCGTGGCGAACGTGCGGTGATAGGTGAAGTTCTTGAATACCGTGTTGACGGTTTTCAGGACCAGCTTGATCGCAGCACGGCCCGGGTAAGGTGTATGCGCGACCGGCGAGCGAAACACAATGCTGTCGGACAGCAGGGGATCGAGTTCCTCCATGGCGTTGCGTGCCAGAAGGTCATGCCAGGTTGCCAGCGTCTTTGCGGCTGCCGGGGAAAGTCCTGCTGCGGTCATGTCGTGTCTCCTCATGGTGGCGCCGTCTCCGGTTGGATACGGTCGTGTACTATGCAACTGGTTGCATAGTACACGACGGCGCAGTGTGGTGCCATGTCCGGTTTCGATGCTTCCATCGGTTATCGAGGGACGGTCAAGTCGCCCGAAAGTCGATGCAGGCTCACGGCTGCCTTGCTGTGGCGGCCCGTCGATTCCGGCTACAGTGCACGTTTCCCCACGTGAAATCCCGCCATGGAATGGTTGACTGACCCCTCGATCTGGATCGGACTGGTCACGCTGGTCGTGCTCGAGATCGTCCTCGGCATCGACAACCTCATCTTCGTGGCGATTCTCGCGGACAAGTTGCCGCCGAGCCAGCGCGACAAGGCGCGGGTGGTTGGCCTGTCGCTGGCGATGTTCATGCGGCTCGGCTTGCTGTCGGTGATGTCGTGGCTCATCACGCTCACCCGGCCGCTGTTCTCCATTGGGCCGCTTTCGATGTCGGCCCGGGACCTGATCCTGGCGGTGGGCGGCTTCTTCCTGTTGCTCAAGGCCACGCTCGAACTTCATGAGCGGCTGGAGGGCATGCCACATATGGAGGGGGGCAAGACCGAGTACGCCGGCTTCTGGGTGGTAGTGACCCAGATCGTGATTCTCGACGCGGTGTTCTCGCTGGACGCGGTGATCACTGCGGTGGGGGTGGCCGACCATCTCGGCGTGATGATGGCCGCCGTCGTGATCGCGGTCGGCGTCATGCTGATTGCCTCCAAGCCGCTGACCCGATTCGTGAACGCGCACCCGACGGTGGTGGTGCTGTGTCTCAGCTTCCTGCTGATGATCGGCATGAGCCTGGTGGCGGAAGGGCTCGGCTTCCATATTCCGAAGGGCTACCTCTATTCGGCGATCGGATTCTCGGTGCTGATCGAGGCATTCAACCAGGTCGCGCAGCGCAACTTTCTACGTCATATGGCGCGGGTGCCGATGCGGCAGAGAACAGCCGATGCCGTATTGCGCCTGCTGGGCGACCGGCGCGCCAATGCGTCGGAGGCGCCAGAAGGCGGGGCCGTGAAGCGGGATGAACCGCTACCGTTCGCGCCGGAAGAGCGCAGCATGGTGAGTGGCGTGATGACACTGGCCGAACGATCCGTCCACTCCCTTATGACGCCGCGCGCCGATATCTCATATTTGAACGTGAACGCCGACGCCGGTACGCTGCGCAAGCAGATTCTTGATGACCCGCACAGCTTCTTGCCGGTATGCCGTGGCGAACTGGACAACGTGATTGGCGTCGTGCGCGGCAAGGATGCGCTCGGAGACCTGTTCGACAAGGGCGCCATCGACGAGGCTAAGAGCCTGCGTGAGCCAATCGTGGTCCACGAGTCGATCAATATCCTGCGTTTGATCGATACCCTGAAGGACTCGCATTCGCGCGGCCGCCTGGTGCTGGTGGCGGACGAGTATGGCGCGATCGTTGGTCTGGTGACACCGATCGACATCCTCGAAGCCATTGCGGGCGAGTTTCCCGACGAGGACGAGACCACCACGATCACAAAGATCGACGAAGGGCACTGGCTCATGGATGGCGCAGCGGATCTGCATGGTGTGGCGCAGGCGCTCGGCCTCGACCCCGCCTGGGTGAGTTCGGCGAAAGGCGCCGCTTCGCTTGGGGGCTTGCTGCTCGAGCACTTCGGCATGGTGCCGAAACCACGGATGACGCTCGATCTGGAGGGCTATCGCTTCACGGTCACGGCGGTGAGCGATCGCCGGATCGAGCGCGTCGACGTTCAGGCCCCGGGAAGGGCTACCGCCGATGCCGAGGGCACCCCGATTGACTCGGGTGCCTGAGCGCACCTGTCGGATACCGCCGCAGGCACGGTTGGCGCCCTGAGTTCAGCGTTGCCCCGCTGCTTTCGGTGGCGCGCAGCAGCGCGCGGCATCAATGACGCGATGCCTGCAGGCAGGCAGCCCCGGCGGGTTCTTGCAAAGCAGCGCGTTAGCCGGAAGCGCATAGATGAACTGTTTGTCGATCATGCAAAGCTCGGCCGCCGCGATATCGTTCAGCAGCATTGTGTCGATGGGCTCGATAACCGTGGAGTAGCCGCACGCCGCCATGGCACGCTTGACGCCTTCAGTATCGGTGCCGGGGCGGCTCCAGTACGTATATGCGGGTGGGCGGGGCGGGCGGCGCTTGAGCAGCGCGGGGTCGAAGTCGGGGTCGGTACCGAAGGTCTTGCCACGCGGCACATTGGCGCAGGCCGGCAGATCTGGATTGTCCGTGCAGACGATGCGCCTGTCTTGATAGACGAACCCATTGTCGATCATGCAGAGCTGCGCGCGCGCATGGTCGTCGCTAGTCATCGTGGTGCCGTCGACATAGCCTGCGTGAACGAATCCGCAGCCGAGCATGGCGCTGCGCACGCCTGCCTCGTTCACCCCCGGCTTGGACCAAAGGGTATACAGGGGTGGCGACGGTTGGAACGGCCGGGTTGTGCAGGCCATCAGGGATAGCAGGGCGGTTGCCAGTGCGGCAGATCGAAGTAGATGCATCTGACAGGAATTGGCGTTGTTCTTTTGGCGTCGTTGACGTGTCGGCGTATTCGGGTCGTCATGGTATCAGCAGTGCTCGGCGGATCTCCAGGGAGCAGGGCGTCAGCAGGCGGGCGTGAAGCCGATCGGTTCAGGCATCGACAGCCAATATGCGGCGCGGCAGCGCCTTGCGTTGTGCGCGACTTGCACTACGCTTCAGGGGGCTCGCGCGAAGCGCAGCCATTCAGGCGATCCAATAACGTGACTTTCCAACACCGGCCACTCCCGCCCCGGAGAACAACATGCGAAGACTCCTTGCCGCCGTCGTGTTCATGCTTGCCATGGTCCAGCCGTTGCAAGCACAGGTGAAGCCATTTCCGCCAGGTTTCCGGCACCAGAATATCCAGACCGAGGGCGCGACGCTGTATGTGCGGGTGGGTGGCAGCGGGCCTGCGGTGGTCCTGCTGCACGGTTTTGGCGATACCGGGGACATGTGGGCGCCACTGGCCGCCGAACTGGCACGCACCCATACGGTGGTGGTGCCGGATCTGCGCGGAATGGGGCTGTCGTCGCATCCTGACGGCGGCTACGACAAGCGCACGCAGGCTGGGGACATCCGGTCGGTGCTGGCGCAACTGAACATCGACCAGGCAGACGTGGTCGGCCACGACATCGGCACGATGGTCGCCTTTGCCTATGCGGCGCGCTATCCGGACAAGACGAAAAGGCTGATCGTCATGGACGCGCCGGTGCCGGGAATCCCGCCGTGGGAACAGATTGTCCGGATGCCAGCGCTGTGGCATTTTTCCTTCGGCGGCCCGGATGCGGAGCGGCTGGTAAAGGGCCGGGAACGCATCTACCTGGACAGGTTCTGGAACGAGTTCGCCGGAGATCCTTCGAAGATCGACGAAGCCACACGGGTTCACTATGCCCGGCTCTACGCCAAGCCGGGCGCGATGCATTCAGCGTTCGCGCAATTCCTCTCGATTCCGCAAGACGCCGAGGATAACCAGAAATCGCTGGCGACCAAGCTGACCATGCCGGTGCTGGCGATTGGTGGCGCGAAGTCTTTTGGCCAGAACGAAGCGATCGTCATGCGCAATGCCGCGACCAACGTGAAAGAACTGGTTATTCCGAATGCCGGGCATTGGCTGATGGAAGAACAACCACAGGCTACAGTCGGCGCGATCGTCGATTTCCTCGCGCAATAGCTTGGAGGGCCCCGGCTTCCTGACGGTCTGACGCCTGCATGCTATGTCTACCCTGCATTCAAAAAAAGTAGCGCGGGCTAGATTGAAATGGCGGTACGGGCGTGTCTTTTTCTGGGCTTCCCGTCGGGTGGTGGTGCCGGCCTGATGCAGCCGAATTGCAATAGAGGTGGGGCAGGTGAACGGCGGCGCGCTCCGCGTTCGAGTCAGGCGGCGGCAACGGCAGCTACCGACCGCGGATTCAACCGAGTAAATCGAACGACCCATCCCGGCCGTTCTCAGTCGACTGCTCCGCCGCCAGGCCCGGTGGTCTGCAACCTCGATACCTTCGAGTTCTGGTTCAACATCGTCACGCATTAACCGTCCGAACATCCAGGTCGTCGTCAGAAGCCCGCGACGACCTGGAAGTGCACGCGCTGGTGTCGTTGCAGGTCGGCGCGGTCATTGAAGCCGTAGCCGTAGGCCAGCCGTGCCGTCAGATACTTGCCGTAGTTCAGATCGAAGCCAAGGCCGGCGCTTGTCAGGCTGGTGAGGCCGCCGTCGGTGCCCGGCGGCGCGTATGCCTTCACCGCGCCATGATCGACGAACACGAACGCGCTGAGGCCCAGCGAGCGGCTGTCCGGCGCGGTGCTGCCATACAGCCGGCGGTGCAGTTCGGCCGTCAGCGTGTAACCGTTGTAGCCGCCCAGCGCGGCGCTGTCATAGCCGCGCACCGATCCGTCGCCGCCGATGAAGAACTGCTCGCTGCTGGGCAGCAACTGGTCGCGCGTCCATTGGAAACTGCCGCCCACCTGCAGCGAGAGTGCCGCCCCGAGGTCGTGCCAGTGGCGGGCATAGCCACGCACCAGCCGGAAATTCTGCCAGTCGGTGCTGGCATTGCGGCCTTCGCCGGTGGCAAAGCTCAGTTGCGCAAAGGTGAAGTTGCCGTCTGCGCCGGCGCGCATGTCGACGCCCACGGCGGTGGTGTTGGTCTGGTTGTGCGATAGCTCGATCGGATCAATGCGGCTGTCCGAATCCTGCCGCTTGTGCGAGACGGTCAGGTCGAGCTGCACCGCCTGCACGAACAGCAGCGGCTGGCGCAGGCCGAACAGGTTGGTGCGCGAGGTGCCCTCGATGCCCAGCGATGCGAACGGGCCATTCCTGATCTTGGTCTCGTCGTGGAAGTAGCCGTACGAAAGGCGCGTGCCCCAGGGCGTTACCGGTACGCTGTAGTTCACGGAGCCACCGCGATAGCCCTCGGCGGCTGCGCCACTCAGCGTGAGTTCGTCGCGCCATCCGAGCAGGCTGCGGTTGGTGTAGATGGCGCCGAAGCGCGTTTCACCGGTGTAGCGGCTGCCGCCGTTATCCGTGTAGGCGCGCACGCTCTGCCGCTCGGGCTCGGCGGCGACCAGCACGATGTCCGTGGCACCGGTGTCCTGACCTGGCTCCAGTTGGGCGCGCAACTGCATTTCATTGGTGCGATTGAAGCGCTGCAGGTCGGCCTCCAGCGTGGGCAGGTCCACCAACGCGCCGGGGGCCTGACCCGCGCGCCAGCGGATATAGCGGTCGGCGGTCGACGCATTGCCTTCAATGCGCACCGTGCCCACGCGGCCTTCTACCAGGCGGATGTGCACCACGCCCGTGGTGACCTCCTGCGGGGGGATCACCGCCATCGCCGTGGCGATGTTGCGCGCCTGATATTGCGCGTTGACGGCGGCCACCAGTTCGCGGAGTTCGGCCAGCGATACCTCACGACCCTCGTACGGGGCGGCCAGTTCGCGCAGCAGCGATTCGGGCAGGATGGCCGACGGCGTGAACACGATCTGCCTGACCTGGAAGCGGATACTGGCGTCCTGGGCCGACACATCGGGCGCCGGCTTCTGGTCGATCAGCTTGTCTGGCGCCGGTACATCGGGCTCGGAGCGTCGGCGAATGCGCTGCTCGTTCTCGATGGCCTGCCGCTGGATCACGGCCGGGTCGGCAGCCGGTGGTATGGCCACGGGTGGCACCTGTGCATTGGCCTGTTGCGAGGGCAGCCCACCGAGTGCGGCGGCCAGCGTCACCGACGCCAGCCTGAAGGTCGGCGCGATGGGGCGCGACAGGGTCCTGTTGAACATGCTTGAAAGGTAAGGGATGCGGGACGTGGGCATGCGCGTCATTCGGCCAGGCATTTGGTGTCATCGGGGGGGCAGGGCGCCAGCAGCATGCGGTCGATCGTCCAGCTTCCGGGTGCCGACACCGGGGCGCCGGGCGATGCCGCGCGGGAGGTCCACGATGCCGAGGACAGGTCGCCCAGGCCAACCGGGATGCCGGTCATGGCGATCAGTTGCCCCGGCTGGGCCGCCGCCGGGCGCGGGCTGCCGTCCGGGTCGGGTCGCGGCACTGCATTGGCGCGCGCGGACATGTCCGCGCCCACGTCGCGCAGGCTGACGTTCTCGCCGGCCGGGGTGCGGGTGCGGAAGGCTGGCTCCCGCAGCACCACGAAGGCATCGGTCGTCACGAGGTTGCCGTTCATATTGAGTGCGAAGCGGGTAGACGGCGCGTACAGTTGTACGTCGTATGGCCGTGGCTGCATGCTGCGGTTGTCCATCAGCACGCGCATGGCCTCGTTGCTGAAGACGAACTGGTCCAGCACACGCCCCCTCGCAACATCGAGTGCGCCGCCACGCATGGTCAACTGACCGCCAGCCGTCCACAGTCTGCCGAAATTGGCACCTGCAGCGCTGTCGATCGTCAGGTCGACCCGATCGGCGAGGGCGCCGCTGCCGGTGTCCACCGCAGTGGCGGCAAGGCCGTTTGTGCCGGTGGCTACCAATGTCAGCGGCGCGGCGGGGTCCGTGGCACGCACGTTGGCGACGATGGTGCGGCCGCCGAACGCGGCACGCTGTTGGGCCCGGGCCTCGTCGACGCGCAGCTGGTTGCCTGCCGACAGCGTCATGGTGTTGGCCTGGATGGCATTGGCGCGCAGGTCGTGCCCGGCGGCGGCCAGTACATCGGACGTGGCGGACAGCCTGCCGACGTTCAGATCGCCACCTGCGGCGAGCTGCGCGCTACCCGCCGTGATCTGCGTGGCCGCCAGCGTACCGGCCGCCTGCAGGACGAGGGCGTCGGCCGATGCGTCACCGATCTGCAGGCTTGCGCCGCTTGCGACGCGAGCAGGGCCGCTGCTCGCCAACTGGCCGATCACCACATCGCCGCCGATGTCGGCGGACAACGCGCTGGCCTGCAGGTTGGCGGCGGTCAGCGCGCCGCCAATACGCATCCCGGCGTTGCCCGCGACCGTCAACTGGTGTAGCGCGGCGTTGCCGGCCACTCTCAGATCGGCGGAGCCGCTGGCGAGACGCCCGCCCGCAAGCGATCCGGCGATGTCGAGCGCGGCATGGCCGGCGGCCGTGACCGACATCGCGTCCAGATTGCCCCGTGAGGCGAGGGCGAGGTTGCCGCCGCTGCGCGCATCGAGTGACGACGTGACGATCTCCAGCGCGTCGCTCGCGCCGATGCTGCCGTCCGCCGCCAGCACGATGCCGGCGCCCGGTGCGCGCGCCGCCAGGTTGATGCCGTCGCCATTGGCGTCGGTGATGCTGCCGCCAGCGGTAAGGCGGATCGCATCCGCCGTGTCGGCGCCGGCTGTCAGCTGGCCGAGGGCCATGTCGCGATTGGTGACCGCCTCGATACGCCCGGCCGCTTCAGCCGTGGCGCCGTCCGCCATCGTCAGGGATTCGCCTTGCAGGAACAGGCCGCCGGCCGCGCGGACGTTGCCGCTCGCCGCAAAGACCAGCCCGCGCGCGCTGCCCAGCGCCACGTCTGTGCCGACGACCGTGCCATACAGCGTCAGGCTGCCGCCCGCCGCCGCGATGCCGACATCGCCGCCTGCGACGATGTCGCCCAGCGCCAGCGCGCGCTGGTCGCTACCGAGGAAGATGCCTTGCAACGCGGTTGCCGTCACCTGGCCGTCGGCGAGCACGGTGAGCGCGAGCGGGTTGACGCTGCTGCCAATCGCACCGGCCGCCTGCAACGCCACTGATCCTGCCTGGATGGCCTGCAACCGGTCCGGTCCTCGCGCGTCGACGATGTTGCCCGCACGGGCCGACAGCGACACCGCGCCGGGCGAGTAGATTTCCGCCACGTTCAGATCGCCGGCAAGCTGCGCAACGTGTACACCGAGTGCGCCACGCGCGGTCAGCGTGCCGCCGTTGGCAATCTGCGTGGTCAGCGGATTGGCGGCGGTGCCCACGCCGCCGTCGCCGGCTTCCAGAACCATGCTGCCGCCTTCGAGGTTCGGACGCGCCGGATCGGTCGCCACGCTATAGATACCGCCCGCGCCCTTGACGCGGATCGTGTCGCCGGCTTTCACCGCGTCGATATTGAGGTCGGTCTCGGACCCAAGGTAGACGTGCGTGGCCGCCGTGATCGAGATGGCACCGGTGCTGGCCACGTCGACGTCGTCGCGCTGGATGATGCGCAACTGCCCGTTGGGCAGCACGGCCACGTCATCGGCCTCGGCCGTGGCCAGCGCCTCGCGCTGCGCCTGGGTCAGCGTGGAGCCAGCCGTGGAGGCATCGATCAGGACTTCGCCTTTCAGCGCGCCGACGCCGCCATTGCGTGCCACCAGCGAGACATTGCGGGCCTCGATATTGGGCTGCTCGATCTGCGTTTCGGTATCGGTGGTGGTCTTGTTGTAGACCGCGCGGCTGATGCCGTACTTGAGTTCGTTGGCCGTCCACGTGCCGCCGGTGGTCACCGACGCCTTGTCCTCGGCGGTGACGTAGCCGGCGTAGGTAAAGCCCGCCTGGTACTGCTGCGTCAGGTCGCTGACCGTGCCGTCGGTAGTGGTCAGATGGCTGAAGCGGGCGTGCAGCGCCTGTAGTTCGGGCGAGGCAGTGGCCGGATCGTAGGCGTCGGCCACCAGCATCGGGTTGCCGTCCGGTCCCACCACCTGACGCAGGTTGCGCAAGTTCCAGTAGGTCTGGTACTCGCGGTCGCGCAGGCCCACCAGGCTGCGCAGCGCCTGGTCAGTGCTGGCCTGGGCGCCGGCGCCGAGCAACTGCATGTCGGTCCACAGCGATTCGAGCTGCGCCAGCGTGCGGGTATCGCGCGTGCTGTTGTCGTTGGCGTCGATGAAGCTGCCGTTGTCGAGCACAATGCTGACGTCGCGCCCGTGCGACACCACGCGGTTCAAGCGCAGGTCGCCGTCGCGCTGGCTCAGGAAGATGTCGTTATTGGCCTCCGCATCGAGCTTGCCGTTGACGCCGTCGGTCTGGATCTCCAGCGCCCGTGCCGCTGTGCCCAGCGTGCCGCCGTGTGCAATCAGGTTCAGCGAGGTACCGCGAATGTCGGGCAGACCGCCAGCAGCGGCCCGGCCTGCCACGATCGACGCGTCGGCTTCGAGCGTGACGGTGCCAGCCCCCGTGCCGATACGGCCGATCACCATGTCGCCGCTGCGCTCGCGCACCGACACGTCACCCATGACGGTGCTCGCGTTCAGCAAGCCGCCGTCCCGCACGTCCACCGAGATGGCATTGCCGTTGTTGCCAATGCCGGTGGCGGCCGACAGGTTCACGTCCTGGCCCACCACGACGGTACGGTCCGCGGCGTTGATGCTGCCGGCGGTGGACGTGATCGAGGCCGTGCCGTTGCCGGCGTTGACCGTGCTGCCGATGACGACGTTGCCCTTGCCGGTCACGTTGACGCTGCCGGTGTCATGGCCGACGAACGAGATGCCGATGGCGTAGTCGGCCTTGACCGAGTGCTTGTGGAAGTCCTGTTTCTCGTACTGGTAGACGAAGATCTCGCTGTCGCACCAGTAGATGCCGCAGCCATATTTGCCGGTGTCGTAGGTCGACACATGCGTGGTGTCCTTGACCGTGCGGGTCTGGAACTCGTAGAGATAAGCGTCGCTCTCGTGCGCAAGATCGCGGGTGACGAAGCCGGTACGGTCATAGATCTGCTTGCCGCTCTCCAGTGCATACCAGCCCGTGCGCCAGGAATCGCTGGGGTCGTCGCTGGCGCAGCCGTCGCCGCCGGCGCCGTAGCAGCCCTTGGTGGTGTAGTTGACCAGCTCGCGCTGGAACGTCTGCTTCTGACCCGAAGTCCAGCCGTACCGCAGGCCGGACAGAGGCGTGTAGGTGGTGGTGCGACCTTCGCCCAGGTTCGTCGTGGCGAACACAGCGCCGTCGCGCACGGTCTCCTGGGTGATCTGGTTGCCGATGCGTCGGTAGATCGTTGAGGAGAGCGGCTGGCCATCGAACAGCATTGCCGACGTGTCGGTGATCTTGATCGTGCCCTCGATGTTGCTGCCGACGTCGAGCGTGTTCAGGCGCACCGTGTAGTTGGTGTCGTTCTGCACGTTGATGCGGCCGTAGCCATCCATCACACGCAGTTCGCCGCCGCCGGTGTTCAGGATCTGGCCGGTCAGTTCCATGTAGCCGCCCTGCACGCGGACGTTGTCCAGCACGATCTCCTGCGAGACCACGTCGTAGACCGCGTGGATCAGGCTGTCCGTGCCGGTCATCCGCACGCCCGAAAGCTCATAGCGGGTCTTGATGTCGCCCGGCTTGACCCCGGCCTTCAGTTGCTGCGCATAGTCGGCGGCCGCCTTGGCGATCTGCGCCGCGATGCTGGTGCCGCCAGCGCGCTCCGCGTCGAGCACAATCGACCAGTCCGGCAGGCCCGCCTGCACCAGCCCGTTGATATTGAGCACGCGCGCGTTCAGGAACACGTTGTTGCCGGCAATGATGCCGACGCCGCTGGCCAGCGGAATGGAACCCGGGGTGGCGGTCTCGATCGCGCCATTCGGGTTGGACCAGTTGGCGGGGTCGGTGCCATAGCGCAGCGAGTAGGCGCGGTACTTCGCTTCGAGCGCCTGCGCCACGGCGTCCCATGTGGCCGACGGATCGCCCGCCACATGGAAATAGCCGTCCGTCGGGGACATCACGAAGTCGCGGCCCGCCGTGATGCTGACGGTCTGGCCCAGGATACGGCTGCCCGCCATCGTGCCGTTGCCCTGCTGGCCGTTCTTGACCAGCACACTGCCTTCCTTGCTCTCGATGGTGATGTTGCCGCCGAGGTTCAGCACGTCGCCGGTGATCAGCAGGTCTGGCGACTGGGCATTCGGATCTCCGGTGTTCAGCGCCTGGTAGCGCTGCGTCACGCTGATGGCCGGCTTGCCGCTGGCCGTGCCGGTAACCAGCGTGCCGCTGCCCGCGCTTTCCTGGCCCCGGTTCCGCTGGGTGATGTCGGCGAGCGTGGTGACCGATGCGTTGTTGAAGGTCACATGACCGCCCTGGTCCTCGGGGATCTCCAGCTTGGAGACCTGGAGGTAGCGGTTGCTCGACGAGTCGATGTTGATCAGCGCATCGCCGGGCGCATTGACTTTGCCGGTTGCCGCCACGGTCAGCACGTCGGCCTTGACATTGACGTCGCCGCCGCTGGCGTAGACCGGATCCACAGCAATCACCTTGACGGTCTTGGACGAGACGCCGCCAAACGCCGCCAGCTCCTGCTGCAGGCGTGAAATCTCGGCGTCGATCTGCGCCACGAAGGCGTCGCCGGCTGCCGCGTACTGCTGGCGCGCCCGCGTGTAGGCATTGATCTCCGACTGCAAGTTCGCCACGAGGTCCATGGTGGTCTCGCGGAAGGTGATGCCTTCCGACTGCTCGAGCACCTTCAGCGAGCCATCGGCGTTGTCTTCCACGCGCAGGATCTGCTTGTTCTGGATGCCGGCCTGCACGTTGCCGGCAATGTTCACCCGGTTTGCGACATCGGTTTTGCTGGAGCCGCCTTCGATGTCCAGCGAGATGTCGCCTCCGC
Source organism: Cupriavidus sp. HY129 (assembly GCF_059492215.1). Classification (NCBI taxonomy): domain Bacteria; kingdom Pseudomonadati; phylum Pseudomonadota; class Betaproteobacteria; order Burkholderiales; family Burkholderiaceae; genus Cupriavidus; species Cupriavidus sp. HY129. The sequence goes on along the minus strand of NZ_CP083254.1, from coordinate 1,751,899 downwards.
CGAACAGGTTCGAGAAGAAGCTGCCCACTGCGGCCGCCGCCTCGCGCCACAGGTCCTTGCCCACGCCCTTGCCGTCGGCCAGCAGGTTGCCGCGCTCGGCATAGAGGTTGACGTCCTTGACGCTGCGCACGACGGCGGCGTTGGCCACGTCTACGCGGCCCTGGATGTCGATCGCTGCGTCGGCGTTCGGGTCGGTCTGCACCGGCACGATCGACTTGTTGAACAGGTCGGTACGGGCCACGGCGCGTATGGCGTTGGTATTGCCGTCCGCATCGGAACCCACCAGCAGGTTGACGTTGCCGTCGGCGCGAATCGTCGCACCGCCGGCAATATTGACGGCCAGCGTGCCGGTGACGGTGGCGGCCGAATTGCCCTGCGCCGCGCTGGATAGGCCGTAGGTCTTGGCATTGGCGCTGGTCTCGATGTCGCTGGCCACGCGCGCCGCGAAGCTGGCGTCGCCCACGGTGTCGAGGTTGGCGCCCTGAGCGACGACGACAGCCGTGTCGAAGTGGTCATGGACCAGCGATTCGGCGCGTGCAATATCGAGCACGCCGCCCGAGTCCAGGCGGGTCTTGTCGCGCGCCTGGACGTCGCTGTACGCGGTGAAGCGCGTGCGTCCCGGGTCGTCGCGGTCGCCCGTGATGCGCACCGAGGCGTTCTGGCCAATGAGCGTCCGGGTGACGGTATTGATGTCGCTTTCGCTGATCACGGCCGAGCCGTTCAGGAAGCCGCCCGAGCCCGCCTCGGCATTGTATTCGCCGCCGTCGAGCCACGGCTTGCGCACGAGGTTCGCCGCCGTGGCTTCGATGCCGTGGCTGACCAGGTTGGCGCCGTCGCTGATGGCTGCGGTCACGCTGGCGTCGACGTCATGGCGCGTCAGGGCGCCGCTGGCGCCCACCAGCGCGGCGTTGACTGAATCCACCTCGCCATTGAAGCGTGCGGTGTGGAGGGCATCGACGACGATCTTGCCGTCACCGCCCGAGCCGGTCGCCAGCAGCGCCTGGCTGCTGGTGCCACCGCCCAGTGCTGCGGTCGTGCGCGACTGGTTGCGCGTATCGGCCACAGCTGCCGCACCTGAGATCAGCCCACCGCTGCCCGACATGGCCTGCGCGGTGGTCTCGTCAGTGCCAATGGCCTGCACGGTCAGCGTCGCGCCGGCCTGGCCGGTCACCCCGTTTTCGATGGTCGCCGTGGTGTCGGTATTGGCATCGGCCTGCGCGATGTTGGCGCCAACGGCCAGCACCCCACCCACGGTAACGCCGTTGGCATTGGCGTGCGTGCCGGTGTCGGAACTGGCGCTGACAAGGGTGGCGTTGTTCACCAGCAGGACCGTGTTGCCGCCGATCGTCGCGTGGCTGGCGGTCTTGGTCAGGGCATCGGCGTCGGTGGCATTGGCACCCACGAGTCCTGCGCCACCCGTGGCGCGCGCGAAGGCGTCGGCGTTCTGACTGCCTGCAGTGCGCATCGTGGCGGCGCGTACGTCTACGCCATCGGCGACGATACTGCTGCCCATGATCGCGGCGTTCGCGGTGGTGGCGGCGGTCGCCTTGGCCACCGAGGCGCCGATGGCCGCGTATACCGCGCCGTTGTAGCCTTCCGCACGGGCCTGCGTCTGGGGTGCGGCCGTCGCGACCACGCTTGCCGTGCCGCCGGCCTGCACCGTGGCATTGGCGATGCTGGCGGTGACGATGCCGTCGTCGGTGGCCGTGGCACCGGAGCCCGTGGCGGCGCCGGCGCCGCCAGACCCCGCGCGCGCCAGGCTGCCCACACGGCCGCTGCGTTGTGCGCCGAGCATGATGTCGCCTTGCGCGGCCACGTTGGCGCGCAGGCCGCTGTCATCGCCGATGGCGGCGATGGTCTGGCCGGACTTCTCGGCCGTTGCCACGGCGGCGCCTGCCGCCACCAGGCCAACCTGATAGCCCTGGGCTTCGGCGTTGGCATCGGTCGCGTCGTCAGCCGTCACGGCGACGTCGTTGCCAGCTTGTGCGGTGGCGCCACCGGAAACCCGCGCCGATACCTGGTTAGCAATGTCGACCGTGGCAACCGCCGCGCCGAGCGCAACCACGCCGCCTGAACCTTGGTACGCCAGCACCTGCGCGGCCGGCGCGTTTGCGTCGAGCGCGCGGGTGCCTGCGTGCAGGCGGATGGCACCGCCGGCCGTCAGCGTGGAAGCGCCGTCGACCAGCGCATCGACGTTGTGGCGAATCTGCATGACGCCCACCGCCGCGCCGACACCGGCGAAGCCGCCAGCGGCAGCACCAACCAGGATGTCGTTGCGGTCGCTTTCACTGGCGTCCAGGCGCACGTCGCCACCGGCTACAACGGTCGAGCCCGAGATCACGGCCGCCGTGCGCGCGTCGAGGTTTGCAGCGTTGATGCCAGATTTCACGGAGACCCCGGCGCGCTGGTTGAGCGCCGTCCGGGTGCTGTTGTCGAGGGCATTGCCGAATCCGCTGGCGCCGACCTTGTCCTGCTGGCCGAGCGCCTCGACCTTGCTCAGCGTGCCGTTGCCGTCGTGATCGAGCTCCTGCGCGGCGTCGCCGCTCAGGCCCTGGCCGACCAGCGTGACGGCCACCGAACCGGCCAAGCCCGCTCCGGTAAAGCCCACGCCGGCCGATACCGCCTGCGCCGACAGGTCTCGTTCGGCCCGCGCCTGGAGCGTCACGTCGCCCTGGGTCTTCACATCGCTATGGTCGATCCAGGCAGTGACCGTGTTGTCCACGCGTGTGACCACCGCTGCCGCGCCTACGCCCGCACCGCCGCTCAGCCCGGCGCCACCGGCGAGATTGTCGACGGTCGTGCGGTCGGTGGCGCTGACCGTGAGTGAGCCGGCGCCTGCGATGGCCTGCTGCGGAGCCGCGCCAACCAGCGTGGCGATCGCCGTACCGTTGGGGTCGTACAGCACGCCATCGCGCAGTTCGCCTTCAAACGGGGCGAGGGCGCCACTGGCATCGCGCAACGTACCGGTGACCAGGGTGGCCTTGCGGCCTTTCGCGTCGGTTTCGGTCCAGACCTGCGCATCGGACAGCGTCGCGCCGTTCGTGCCTTGCAGCGTGCCGCCCATGGCCTGGCCGCCGGCATCCGTGCCCACCAGCCGGTTGTTGTCGATGGTGGCGGACTGGATGGTGCCGGTCAGCGTCACGTCGTTGCCGATCGTCGAGCCGGCGATGCGGCTGTTGGCCACCCAGGCCTGCGTCGCGCCCTCCGTCAGCACGACGGCGGCCGAGCCCGCCCCGGCACCGAAGCCGCCGCCCGCGCCGGAGACACTCCAGTTGTCGATCTCGGTGCGGCTGTCCGCCGTGACCGATACACCCCGCGTGGCGCGGATCGCGGCGCCATCGATCGTCGCGACGGTCTGGCTCTGGTCCAGCCCCACGCCGAAGCTGCCAGACATTGCTACGCCGCCGCCCGACAGCGCACCGGCACCCAGCGCCATGCGGCTGAGGTGGTCGGCATCGACCGCGAGGGCACCTGCCTCGGTCGTGCCGCCGCTGAGCGCGGCCTGGGTTGTGCTGGTGAATTTGGCCAGCGAACCGGTGCCAGCCACGCCCGCGAGGCCGGCCGCGCCGCCGGCCGCGACCGACGCCGCGCTCTGGCTCGACTGCGCGACGATGCTGGCCGTGCCGCGCGCCCGCACGTTGCTGTCCACGATCTGCGCGCGCGTGGTGCCGTCGAACACATGGGTGTCCGCCGCAGCGGCCACGCCAACCGCGCCGCCGCCCAGCGCGCCGACAAAGCTGTTCGCATAGGCGTGGTCGGCCGCGCGCACGTCCAGCCCCTGCGCCAGACCCGCGCCGTTTAGCAGGTTGACGCTGGCGTCGCGCACCTCGGCCACGGTCTGGCCGCCCATCACATCGACCTGCGTCGTCACGCCCACGCCGGCATAGGTGCCACCGCCCACCGTCGCGGCCAGGCTTTCTACTGAATGCGTGGCTGTGGCGTTGACCGCCACACCGGACACGGACAGCGTTTCACGCATGCCGGCCAGGTCGCTGCGTGCGTAGTGGCCGAGGTCGGTGCCATCGGCCAGGTCGGCCAGACCGTCGAGTCCGCCGCTCTGGACGTTCAGTTTTGCGGCCGGGTCGAGCGCCAGCGCATCGACCTGCGTGCCGTTCCCGACGATGCCCGCGTACGTGGCGGCGTCCATCACATTGACGACGGCGGCTGCGCCGACGCCGGTCACACCGAAGCCGATGCCCACGCCGCCGGCGGCAACCGTCACGCGGTCGTCGCGGCGGGCCAGCACGCCAACGTTCTGCCAGGCGCGCACTGTGGCGCCGTTGTCGATCACCGCCGACGTGCTGCCGCCAAGCAGGCTGGTGGCGAACGAACCGGCCACGGCCACCGAGCCGCTGCCGGCGCCGCTGGCTGCGAGCGTGTCGATGGTCGCATCGGCGGTGCCCGCCACCGTGACGTTGCCGGCCTCGACGTTGCCGCCGTGAATGCCGGCCGACGTCACGCTGTCGATCTGGTTGACCGTGGCGGCGGCGCCGAATGCGGCACTGCCGCTGCCGGCGGCCGAGCCGGACAGCGAACGGATCAGCGCGCTGTCGGTGGCGAGCACGGACAACTGCTGGGTATCGCCCACGGCCGTGGCATTGACCAGTTGCGCCGTCGTGGTGTTGGCGATGGTTGCCGTGGCGGCGGAACCATTGATAGCGAAACTGGGCGCGCCGCCCGCCGAGGCAGCAAGCGTGTCGATCCGGGACGTGTTGTCGGCCCGGATCGTGTTCGCGCCGCCGATGTACAGGGCGGCGTCGGTCACGCTGGCCTCGACCGTATTGCCGATCTCGTTGACGCTGACGGCCGCGCCCACCGCGCCCGTCCCCAGGCTGGCGTTGATCTGTCCGGCCGCCGCGCTGATGTGCGAGGCATCGCTGGCCGCCACGTGCAGGGCGCCGGCGGTGATCGTGGCCTGGTCTCCACCGATGCGTGCGGTGATGGTATTGTCGATGTCGTTGATCACCACGGAGCCGCCGCCGGAGAACTGTCCGGTGCCCACGCCAACGCCGGCCGCATAGCCAAAGATGGTGGCGCCGCTGTGCGCCACAACGTCCACGCTGGCGTCGGCCGTGACGGTCGACTGGTCGATCTCGGCCATGAAGCGGTTGCCGATCGTGTTGAACAGCATCGACGCCCCGACGTTGTTGCCGCCTGCCTGGACGTTGCCGGCCACGGCGACGATGCTGGCGCCATCGGTGTCGGTATTGCCCGCGCCGGCGCCGGAGTAGTCGTAACCCGATGCGCCGCCAGCGCCGTCGTGCTGGTCGATGACGGCGTCCAGCCCATTGATGCGGGCCGTATCGGCGGCCCGTACCGCTACATTGCTCGCGTCGATTCGCGAGCCGTTGCGAATGCTGGCCTGCACAACGTTGCCGATGTCGTTGAAGACGAACGCGCCGCCCAGCGTGACGTTGTTGCCCGAGCCGGTGGCCGCGACCATGGCGCCGCCGGCGCCGATCAGGCTCGCGGTCAGCGCCTGCACCTGCACGTCGCCGGCGCCGGTGATCGCCGTGTTGTCCACGATGGCCGTCGCCGTATTGCCGATATCGCTGTACGTGACGGCGGCGCCCACGCCGCCCCGGCCACCGCCGAGCAGGGCACCCCCCCCGGTGCCAAGCGTTGTGCGGTCGTAGGCCAGCACGTCGACGTCGGTGCGGTGGGCCTGGCCCGTGATCGTGCTGTCATCCACTGTGGCCCGCACGGCATTGCGCGCGGTGCTGACCGAGACCGATCCGGCCGCCGAGGCCGCTTTGCTCTGGTCGGCCGAGGCATTGACGGCCAGCCCCAGTGCCACGGAGAGCTGCTCGCCGCCCGACAGCGCCATCACGTCAACTCGTGTGGCATCGGTCACGCGCGCGTTGTGCAGCGTGGCTTCGGTGGTATTGGCCAGGTCGTTCAGCGCCAGCGCACCGGCAATGGCCGCGCTGCCCCGGCTGCTCTGCGCGTTGGCGCGGGTCAGGGCGGCCGCGCCGCTAAAGGCGCCGATGTCCGTGTTGTTGACCGCCGTGACCGCCAGGCTGCCATCTTCCAGCGTAATGTTCGCGTTGCTGACGGCGGCGCTGGTATTCATCGCCACAAGGTTGATGGCCGAGGAGCCCGATACTCCGAGCCCGAACTTCGGCGCGGTCTGCGGCGCCTGGGCGTCGCCGAGCAAGGTGTATTTCAGCGCGGTGCCCAGCGTGGAGAGCTTGCCGCCGAGCTTGTCGAAGAAGCCCTGGTCGGCAGGGTCCTTCTTGGGCTTCGGTTCCTTGGGCTTTTCGGGGGCCGCCTGCGTGGTGATGGCGCCCGCCACGGCAATGCTCTCCACGCGACCGTCGGTGCGTGCGCCGACATCGACGTTCGATGCCAGGAGGTTGACCGCGTCGGCGCCGGCCTGGTTGCTGCCGATGCGGGCCTGGGTGTCGGTCGCGACCTCGATCAGTGCATTGCCGAGCCCCACGCTGGCGCTTTCGGACTTGTTGATGCCGCCGGACACGGCCCAGATCACGGTGTCGTCCTGAGCGGCCACGCGCAACTGGTTGGCCGTCACCTGCGCGCCGGCATCGATGACCGCCATCGTCTCATGGGCGGTGTTGGCGTACGCGAACGTGCCGTTCAGGCCGAAGCCGCCGCCGCGGCCGGCGCTGGGTGCCAGCACGAACAAGCGCTCCGTGGCGTCCGCCGTGACGGCCACGTCGACGCGCGAGCCGGCCGTGCCATCGGCGTTGACAACGTTCCCGCCGATTACCGCGCCGCGCCCGACGCGGGCCTCCACGCTGTTGTCGAAGTTGATCTGGTTGTAGGCGCCACCGACCGACGCGGCATCGCCGCTGCCGCCGCTGCCGTTGCCGGTCAGACCGAGGTTGCCCGCCGAGAAAGCGCCTTCGGTCTCCATCGTCGCCTTGACGTGGACGGCCGCATCGAAGTCGGCGCGGGTGCCGTTGGCGAGGTCCACGCCCCAGGTGCCGTTGGTGGACGGCCTGACGGTGACCGACGCGCCATCGCCCACCGTGGCGCGGCTGCGGTTGGTGAAGTCGAGGTAGCTGACCGCACCGCCCACGCCGAGGTCGCCATCGTGTGCGCTCGTGGAGGCGTTGGCGTAACCCGTGAGCTGGTCGGAGAACCCCAGCGTTGCCGTGGCCTTGGCGATCAGCGCGTCGAGGTTGTCGAACTTGCCCCAGGTGAACGCGTAGGGTAGCGAGACGTCCGACAGGAGCCCGAACTGGCCGGCCGTGATCGTTGCACCGTCGCCCACGCGGGCGTTGGCGTCGTGACGGTAGAAGCCCAGCGTCACCGCACCGCTGACCGAGGCTTCAGTGGTGCTGTTCTGGTTGCCGCTGGAGGTGTCCTGATCTGCCGAGCTGGCGCTCATGGCGTGGATCTGCGCATCGCGCACGGTGGCGGCCACCACCACATTGCCGGTGGCGTCGATGTGCACGCCATTTGCCACCTCGGCTGTGGCGCCGCTGGAGAAGTCGGTGTACGAGAGCGCACCGGACAGCTTGAACGGCGACCCATCGGAGTCGGCACGGTCATCGGCCTTGGGCGTGCCATTCTTGCTGTTCAGCAAGTACTTCTGGACCATCTCGGCGCCGCGGGTGCCGATGCCGTAGACGCGTTGCAGCAGGTGGATGCCGCCCACCGTGGACGAGGCATTGGTGCGGTTCTTCAGCGTGTCGTCGTGCGCGGCGAGCGTGACGTCGCGCGCGCCGACCAGGCCGGTGCCGAGTCGTACCGTGGCCGCCGTCTGCCCGTCGAAGATTGCGGCCGCGCCGCCGGCCACACCGTCGTCGTTCGCGGTCTGGCTCATCGAGGTGTTGAAGCTGTTGGTATTGCTGGCGGCCAGACGCACATCGCCGGTGACGTTGACACTCGCGCCGGCGGCAACGTCCACGCTGGCGTTGGCGCGCGCACTGGTCAGCGCCACGCCCACGGCGACGTTGTCCTCGGTGGAGATCGAGGTGACCGAGACATCGAGCGTGGCCTTGTTGACGGCCTCGGCCACCAGCGTCTTCGCGCGCAAGGCGGCGCCAGCCTGCACCGATACCGAGGCCGCCGAATCGACATCGGCCTTCAGGAAATCGACGCTGAACGGCACCAGCATGTTCCACAGCGACATCTGGCTGAAAGTGGTCTCGGCGGTGGAATCTGCCTTCATCGCCAGCGTGCCGCTCGCCTGGATATTGGCGCCGGCACCGATACTGACGCTGGCGCGGCTGCGGGTCTGCATGGCGCCCAGCGTGACGTCACCAACAAGGTCCGCCAGCCCGAGCGAGCCACTGGTGGCGATGGGCACATCGGCCAGCGAGACGATGCTCTTGTTGTAGATGGCCTGGCTACGGGCGTCGATCGAGATATCGCCGCCGGTCAGCGTGGCGTCCGCGATGTTGACGGAAGCCTCGGACGTCACGGTCGAGACGAGATCGGTGCCGGCCGTGTTCGCGGACTCCGCCAGCAGCTTGATGCTGCCGTCCTTGACGGCGTCGCCGGTGCCGCCCCCGCTGCGGGTGTTCAGCACGGCGCCGCCATGCACGTCGAGCCGGCCGCCCGAGGTGACGTCGATCTGCCCACCGTTGTCCGGCGTGGCCGCCGCGTCGAGCCGGCCGCTGATGTCGACGTCACCGGTGGCCGCAAGGAAGATGCGCCCCTGTACCGCTACCACCTGGCCTGCCTGTGTGATGCCAGTGGTGTTCACCATCTGGTCGAACTCCGCCTGCGGCACGCCGGCACGTAACTGGGCGGTGTTGCCGACGACGATCTTGCCACTGCGCAGGTCGATACTATCGGCAGCGTTCAGGCGGCCCCGCACTTCGATCAGGCTGTGCGGCTCGATCGGCTGCCGGCCCTGCATCAGCAGGTCGATGGCAATGCCATTCGGCTGATCCTTGCCGAGGAAGAAGCTGTCCATGAAGCCGCGCGACGGCGCCGACAGGTGCAGCGAGCCGGCGTTCATCACGCCCGAACTGGAGATCAGGAAGCCGTCGGGGTTGGCGAAGAACACGTTGCCGCCTATCCGCCCGTCCTTGAGCGCGTTGACGGTGCCGTCGATCTGGCTGCGTCCGCCGCCGATCAGGTTGATCAGCGCGCTGGTGCCAGTTGGCAGGTTCAGGTTGACCGTGTGACCGTTGCCCACGTTGAACGCGGAAAAGTCGTTGAAGGCGGCGGACCCGACCACGCTGGTGGTGTCCACGCGCGTCACGGAGGCACCCGGGGTGACCGTCGTACTGGTCCTGCCCGAGGCGACGACCTGTGCCGCCGCCTCGCCGAGCACGCCAGCCGTCCCAATCAGGGTGGCGATGGCAATGGACAGTTTGCGCGCGACAATGCGTTCGCGGCGCAGCCGCGTGGCGTGGTCCTTCATGGCGATTTCCCCCGGCGCCCGCGCGGCATGGCACGGTGCGACAACCCGTTGATGTGTTGAACTGAAAATCAGGGCCAGCCGGCGATGGCCGGCCAGCTACCGCGCGCCCGCGAGGCTGGCCCCGGGGCGCGTCAAGATGTCATGTCAGCGACGAAGTCAGGCTTCGATGGCGTCGGTGTCTGCGTTGGCGTTGGCGTTGGTGGCGGCAACGGCTTCCGGAGCCGGGTCGCCACTGGCGGACGTCGCCGGCATGCGTTCCCGCAGCCGTAGGGCGAGCTGTGGCAGAAGGTCGAGTGAGAGCCGATGGGCCATCACCGCTTTCATCGTGCCGTCCATGAGCCAGCGCTGCAGCACGTCGGCGGGCAGGGCGGCGAGCCGCGCTTCGTCGACCGCCAGCAGGCCGGACAGCGAGAAGCGGCCGGCCTCGCCCACGTCAGCCACGGCGTGTACCTCGGTCAGCAGGTCGTGCGCGGCCAGTTCGGCGGCGAAGGCCACGGTATGTTCGAACGTACGCTGGAACGCTTCGAGGAAGTCGATGCTGCCACGCAACGCCGGCAGTGGCTCGTTGTCGTCGCCGAACAGCGGCGTGCCCAGATCACTGTCCACGTCGTCGACGAAGCCGGGGTAGGCGCGGTCGATGCACACATTCCATTGCCCGCCGTCTTCGGCCAGCACGAACGGATACCGGCGCACGAAGGCCGGCACATACGCGGCATCCCAGCGTCCGTCCGCATCGACGAACAGGTTCTCGTCGCTGCGCACGCCCAGCAGCACCACCGGCACAGGCTTGCCGGTGGCGTCGCCCGCAAAGAGGATCGGGTAGACGCGGCTGGCGATGCCGAACTCGGCCAGCGTCAGCACGGTGGAATTGGTCTGCCGTGCGAAACCGTACGCGTTCTCCACCGGCTGCATCCGCAGATGGCGGTGGCGGTAGCGGTTCAGCATCTCGGGCTGCCGATAGAAGAGCAGTTGTGCCATGGATGTCCCTTCAACCCTTGGAGGCACGACTGGCGCCGCGCGTCCGAATATTTATTGTGTTTGTGTGGTGCTTCGCCGCGCAACTTGGGAGGCAAGCGGGCGAAATATACCGGGCAGGGCAGGCGGGGAAAATACGGCACCCGTCGTATTTCGGGGGGGTGGCGCGGTGAAAACTGGCGTGGCGGAACGGGCGGAGGGCTGTTGGCGGAGGGGATCGGAGCTATACGGTCCGCAAACCCACCCGGACCGCATGGGCCACCAGTTCTGCCGTGTTGTGCAGCGACAGCTTGCGCATCAGGTTCTCGCGATGCTTGCGGACGGTGAGCGGGCTGATGCCCAGTTCGGCCGCGATCTCGCTGGCCGTGGCGCCACGCGCGATCAGCGCCAGGATCTGGCATTCGCGGCGGGTCAGCACGTCGTCGGCATCTGGCACCGTCGCGGCGGCGTGCCCGCGCGGGCGCTGGTCAACATGCGCGCCGTGGCCGATTCCCGCGCCGATATAGGGCTGGCCCAGGCGTAGCGCCTCGATGGCGGGCAGCAGTTCGCTGACATCGCTGCGCTTGACGAGGAAGCCGTGCGCGCCCGCCGCCATGGCGACGGACATCGCCTCCGCATCGCCATCGCCGGTCAGCACCAACACGCGCATCGCAGGGAAGCGGGTCCGCGCCTCGCCCAGGAACTGCCGCACGTCAAGCGCCGGCATATGCAGGTCCAGCACCAGCAGGTCCACCGGCTGCGTGGCCAGCAGCGTGCGCAGCGCGGCGCCATCCACGGCGGTGCCCACCACCGTCACGCCGTCCACCACCGACAGCAGCAGCTTCAATCCTTCGAGCACGATGGCGTGATCGTCGGCGAGCGCAATGCGGGTGGGCGAGGGCAAAGCGGTCATGGGGTTGGGGCGTGGAGGATTGCGGATGTCGCGGACATTGGCGCGGCCTGAAAAAAGGGCGCTTTGTCTGTTCGCTGGCAAACGGATAATATCAGGCGCCGACTTCACTTACTCCCGCTTTTTTCCCGCCAACTGCCACCCCGATGACGCAAGAAGAACTGCCTGGCGCAACGGGCGCCGATCCGACTGACGTCGAAATGGTGCGTCTGCTATACCGGCAGTCGAACGCGGTGCTGGCGGCAAACTTCGTCATCCCGCTGCCCGTGATCGCGATCCTGCGAGACAGCGTGCCGATGGCCGTCCTGCTGATCTGGACCGGTGCGATCTACGTGCTGACCGCGCTAAGGATCGTGCATTCGATCCATTTCTTCCGCCAGCGGGGCGCGATCGTGCCGGCCCGTTGGGCGCGCAGCTTCATGGTGATGTCGTGGCTGTCTGCACTGTTGTGGGGCCTGGTGGGATCCTCGTGGCTGCTGCCAGAACAGCCGGCGCTGGTGGCGTTTGCCTGTGTCGTGCTGGCCGGCATGTCCGGCGGGGCCGTGCCATCGCTATCGGCACATCGGCCCACGGCCATCGGCACCATCGTGGCCATGCTGGCACCGTTCGCGCTGTACTGCCTCGCTCACGACGGCACGGTCTACAGGATCTACCTGCTGTTCACGCTGTGCCTGCTGGCGGTGAACCTGTACTACAGCCGCAACACGCACCGCACGCTGCGCGAGAGCGTGCGGCTGCGCTTCGAGAACCTGGCCCTGATCGGTGAACTCAAGCATGAGCGCGACCGCGCCACCGAAGCCGATCTGGCGAAGACGCGCTTCCTGGCCGCCGCAAGCCACGACCTGCGGCAACCGGTTTACGCGCTGGGCCTGCTGACCGCCACGCTCGCCGGCCTGGCGCGCCGCAAGGATGTGCCCGCCGCGCAGGCTGCCCACATCGCCGGGCGGCTCGACGGTACGCTCGACAAGATCGGCACCATGCTTGACGGTCTGCTCGACGCGTCGCGGCTCGATGCCGGGCTGATGCCGGTGCGTCGCCAGCCGCTGTGGCTCGGCACCTGGCTGGTCGATATGGGCGATGAGTACGCGCAGTTGGCCCGGGAGCAGGGCGGCCAGCTGCGGGTGCATGGCGCCGATGTCTGGATCGACACAGACCCCGCGCTGCTGCATCGCATCATCGACAACCTGCTGTCGAATGCGTTGCGCTATGCGCCGGGCGCACGTGTGCTGGTGGGTTGCCGGCGTCGGACGGGCGCGGTGGAAATCCAGGTCATCGACCAGGGGCCGGGCATTCCCGAGGCGGAGCAGGCGCGCATTTTCGACGAGTTCACGCAGTTGCCCGATGCGCGCCGTCCCGACGGGCAAGGCCTGGGGCTGGGACTGGCGATCGTGCGCCGGCTGGCCGCGCTGCTGGGTCATCGGGTGACGCTTCGGTCCATTCCGGGCCGGGGCACCGTGTTCGCCGTCACCGTGCCGCTGGCGGCCATGCCGACGCAGCGGCCGGGCGTGGTGGCGGGCGACGACGTCTTCGCCATGTCTGCCGACGCCCAGGCCCAGGCAATCGGCATCGTGCTGATTGATGACGACGCAGGCATTCGCTCGGCACTGGGTGGACTGCTGGCGCTGTGGGGCCATCCGGTCTACGCCGGGGCCACCGTCGACGACGTGCTGGCCGCCCACGCGGCGGCGGCCGCCGATACGCAGGCGCCGATCGGGCTGATCCTCGCCGACTATCGACTGGGTAACGGCGTGACCGGCATCGACGCGGTGGCCGCGTTGCGCCAGACGCTGGGTACCGACACGCCAGCGGTACTGGTGACCGGCGATACGGCACCCGATCGCCTGCGCGCCCTGCACGCCAGCGGCTTGCGCGTGCTGCACAAGCCCATCGCGGCCGAGCGCCTGCGCGAACTGATCGCGGAAGTGGGCGGCACGGGCGACAGGCAACCGTCGACCGAATGCGCGCTCGTCTGAGCGTGTCGCCAGCCGGTTCGACCGGCGGAGCGCCTGTGCCTTGCTTCTGTCCCTTCTGTGCATGGCCGGTCTCGGCTCTCGGCACGGTCGCGCGGAGGACATTTTGGCGGCAGTGGCAACTTCCACGCCCACTGCCGTCGCCCAATCACTGCGCCCCGCAGAAGTTCCCTATTGGATTCGAACAGCGAACCCCCGGGATTGATTTCGACGCCGGAGTTCGAATCAGTCACGTTGCGCTCAACGGTGCCCTTCACGCTGAAACCTGTGAAGGGCACGTGTTCGCATTGACCCGCTTCAGGCGATGTGCCTCTACGCTGCGGCAGCCTGCTCGCGCAAGCGACGGGCTTCGTCGCGCAAAAACTGCTGGTAATCATCCAGATCGCCGTCGAAGGGCTCGACGCCGCCCTTGGTGACCAGCCAGAACTCGTCACAAACGGCGCGCAGCAGAGCGCGGTCGTGACTGACCAGCATCACGGTGCCTTCGAATTCGTTGAGCGCCATGCCTAGCGCTTCGCGTGTGGACAAGTCGAGGTGGTTGGTCGGTTCGTCGAGCAGCAGCAGGTTCGGGCGCTGCCATACGATCATGCACAGCACGAGCCGCGCCTTTTCGCCGCCGCTCATCGTGCTGACCGCCTGATGGACCATGTCGCCACTGAAGTTGAAGGTGCCAAGGAAGGTGCGAAGCGATTGTTCGGTTCCACTCTGGCCGGGCGCGCGCATGTGAGCCGGTGTGTCCTTTGCAAGGCGGATCATGTGTTCCATCGGCGTGTCGAGCGGGCGCAGCACGTCGAGTTCCTGCTGGGCGAAGTAGCCGATATTCAGGCCTTTGCCTTCGCTGATTTCGCCGCCGATCGGCGCCAGCGCATGTGCCACCGTCTTCACCAGCGTGGACTTGCCCTGGCCGTTGGCACCGAGAATGCCGATGCGCTGCCCAGCCAGCACGGAACGGTTGATGCCTCGTACGATGACCGTGGGCGGCGTGCCCGGCAGTGCGCCGGCTGGCGCCGGGTAGCCGAAGCTCGTGTCCAGCATCGACAGCAGCGGGTTCGGGACGTTGAGCGGCTCCTTGAACTCGAAGTTGAACTCTGCGTCGGCAAGCACTGGCGCGATCTTCTCCATGCGTTCGAGCGCCTTGACACGGCTCTGCGCCTGCTTCGCCTTCGAGGCCTTGGCCTTGAAGCGGTCGATGAACTTCTGCAGGTGGGCGATCTTGTCCGCCTGCTTGGCCATCGCGGCCTGCTGCAATACGAGCTGTTCTGCTCGCATGTCTTCAAATTTGCTGTAGTTGCCGCCATAGCGCACGAGTTGGGCGTTGTCGACGTGCACCGTCACCTGCGTCACCGCATCGAGAAACTCGCGGTCGTGGCTGATCACTACGAGGGTTCCTTGATAGCGCTTGAGCCAGGCTTCCAGCCAGACCAGCGCGTCGAGGTCAAGGTGATTCGTTGGCTCGTCGAGCAGCAGCAGGTCGGACGGGCACATGAGCGCGCGCGCCAGTTGCAGTCGCATGCGCCAGCCGCCGGAGAAACTGTTGACCGGCTGACTAAGCTGCGCAGCACTGAAGCCAAGGCCCAGGATCAGCGCTTGGGCGCGGGCAGGCGCATCGTGCGCACCGGCGTCGTGCAGGGCCATGTAGGCGTGCGCCATGCGCATGCCGTCGTCGCTGGCCTCGGCGGCGGCTACTTCGGTCTGCGCAGCCAACAGCGCGGTGTCGCCCTCGACTACGAAGTCGGTCGCGCTTTGCTCGGTCTCCGGCATCTCCTGCGCGACCTGGCCCATCTTCCATGCGGCGGGAATCGAGAACTCGCCGCTGTCTTCATGCAGCGTGCCGTTGAGAAGGCCGAAGAAGGACGATTTGCCGGCGCCATTGCGGCCGACAAGACCGATCTTTTCGCCGGGGTTGAAAGTGACGGATGCGCGGTCAAGTACGACATTGACGCCACGACGCAGCGTGACATTACGGACGGAAATCATAGGGAGCTACTTCGGAGAGGATAGGCATGATAGCCGACCGGGCGTGCAGGGCTGTCGCTTTTCTGGCCGCGCTGGGCGTTCCGGCGGCGGGGCAAGCGCACATTGCGGTAAATTCTCGCAAGCAGAATTCCCATGTTCGAGAAGGGCAAACGCTACCGCACATCAGACGCTCAACGACCTAAAGGCAATGGCTGAGTCTGGCCGGTCTCGGTCGGATGCTCACCGCGAAGCTGTCGCCGTCTCTGACAGACCTGCTTCTCGGCCGTTTGATGCTTCAGTGGTTGATCCACTGGTATTGGAGCGTCAGCGTGATTGCCGTGTAGTCACCGGCCGCCCGGGTGATGAGGCCCTTCGATGCCGCCAGCTTGGCCGACCAACCAGGCACGATCGGGACTGACAGCGTCACGCCATAGCGTGAGTTCTGTTGACGATCTGCATTGGGGATGCCATTTACCGACGTGCGGCCGCCGCTATAGAAGCCGGCGTCTGCCGCGACCCACAGCGCGGGCCGGAACTGATAGCCGGCATGCCACTGCAACACGCCGAGCGGCGACTGTTCGCGCCGCTTGTCGCCCAGATAAGCGTTGTTGTCGCCGAACAGCCAGACCCCGGCAGACAACTCGGTAAACCAGTTGCCGAACGGTTGAGACAGGCCGATTTCCGGCTTGAAGGCCCAGCGGTGGGTCCCAACGTTGACCAGCCGGGAGGCATCGTACTGGCCGGTAGGTGCGACAACTGTGAGGCTCGCCCCGAGCATGGTGTCCGGCGCCCGTTTCATGAACTCGGCCGGCGTCAGAGCAGGGCCGCCAAGGAGATTGATGGCCAAGCGCACGCGGGCATCGCCGATCCCCGCCCGGTGGACCGCGTTCGGCGCGTCGAGCACGTTGCCACTGACGTCGCCACTCGCGAAGGGTGCAAGCAGGCCGATGGAGGCAGTCCGCCCGGCCACGTCAAACACGTGCACATAGCCGGCCCCGAAGATGTTGATTCTGGAGCGTACATCGGTGATGGGCAGCGACGGGTCAGTCAGCACATCCCCCGAGAGCCGGGTATAGGTAGCGGCGAGGAAGTTTGTCCCGACAGGTGCGGCAGAATAGCTGCGTGGCTCGAGCTCTTGCGCATGGGCCGGCATTGTGCAGCACCACAGGGCGAGCCACATCCACAAGGTGACCAGGGTGCGTCCAGGGCAGACCATGCCGACGGCCTCACGGATCAAAGTGCAATGAGACTAGCATGGGGCGCGTTGGATCGGCGAAGCACATGCTTCGTGCGATCCTCATGCGCACAAGGGCCATCGAATGCCCAGCCTGCATGGATACGTTCAATTGGCCCGTCTGATGCTACCGGCCGTATTCGCCCCTTCGCAGCCTTGCAATCGTGGGGAGCGAACGGCCGCATGTTGGGGAATTGCGGTCATCGCACCGCCGGCATGCTGGCGGTGGGTCCGACTTCCTGCTATGGCACTGCCAATTCCGAGGTCTCGTCGATGCTCGGCCAGGGGGGGCGGTGTCATCGTGGTCAGAGAGGAGCAGGCACTGTGGCCCGGCCTGGCGAGTGAGTCAGCAACGATATCTGCCGCCCAATCAACCCACTCGGGCCTTCGACTGCTTGATCACCGCGGACCACTCGCGCGTTTCCGTCTCCGCGAGGGCAGGCAGTTGTGCCGTGCTCAACGTAGTGGGTTCCGCACCTCGCACTCATGTGCGCAATTCGGCTCGTCGGCTTGCAGTCTTGTCGCGCAGGAAGGCGACCAGCGTCGTGAACGCACGCGTCTGGTAGCGGGCCGGCATGTACAGCAGGTACATGGTGGTGCGCAGGAATGCCAGGTCCTGCGGAGGCAGGGGCAACTGCAGCAAGGTGCCGGCCGCCAGGTCGCGGTCCACCATGTAGCGGGGCACCAGGCCAACGCCCAGGCCCTGAAGGATGGCGTCGCGCAGGAAGAAGAAATTGGCCGACATCAGGCGGGGGCGGATATGCGGTGTCCCACCGGCCGCGCCCGCCCGGCCCGCCGCGTGAAGTTTCTGGCCGGTCAGTTCGGACGTGATCAGCGGCAGGTCTCGAAACTCGTCGAGCGTGCGCGGCATGCCGTATTGGCTCACCAACTCCGGCGTGACGCAGGCCACGTACTCGACATCGCCCAGGCTATGGGCCACGACATTGGCGGGCGTTTCCGCCATGACACGGATGGAGAAGTCCACCGCGCCCTTGATTAGGTCCTCGATGTCGTTATCGAAAATCACATTGAGCGTGATGGCCGGGTACATCGTCATGAATTCGATAAACCAGGCCGACATGGTGTGCTGGCCGAATCCGCTTGGCACGCTGAGCCGCACCGTGCCGCTCAGGCGCTTGCCCAGGCTCTGCACCGACTCCTGGGCCGCCATCAGCTCGTGGCGGATGGCGCGGCCATGTTCGTAGAGCTGCCACCCCAGTTCCGTGGGTTCGAGTTGCCGGGTGCTGCGCCTCAGTAGTTCGGCGCCCAACTGCCGCTCGAAATGGTTGAGCCGCTTGCTCACGTTGGCGCGGCTCATGCCGAGCTGGCTTGCCGCTCGGCTCAGGTTTCCGGCGTCGATGATTTCGACCAGCAATGTCAGCGCGTTCAGGTCCATTGTCAACCTTGAGTATTCATATATGTTGAAAATCGGTTGCAATTGTCAAGCATTCGGAACATATGGACAATCACCGCTGGTAAAGAAAACCGGACCTCCCTGCAGGCAAAGATCCGGACGCGGGGAGACGCAATCAATGAAGCAAGAAAACATGGCATCGCTGCCGCTGGCCGGCGTGCGGGTGCTGGACCTGTCGCGTGTGCTGGCAGGGCCGATGTGCGCGATGGCGCTGGCCGACCTGGGCGCGGACGTCATCAAGGTGGAACATCCCGCCCGTGGCGACGACACCCGAGACTGGGGCGTGCGCATCGGCACGCGCAATACCTCCTATTTCAATAGCGCGAACCGCAACAAGCGGTCCGTGACGCTCGATCTGCAAAGCGAAGCCGGTCTGGCGCTGGCACGCCAACTGGCCGCGCAGTGCGACGTGGTCATCCAGAATTTCAAGGTGGGCGGCGCGGAGAAGCTCGGCCTGGGCTACGAACAGCTCAGCGAGATCAATCCGCGCCTGGTCTACTGCTCGATTTCCGGCTATGCGCGCTTTACGCCGGAAGCCGAACGTCCGGGCTACGACCTCGTCGTGCAGGGCGAGTCCGGCGTGATGGCTACCAACGGCGAGGCCGGGCAGGGGCCGCTGAAGTTCGGCGTGGCAGCGGTCGACATGTTCACGGGCATGTATTCGGCCCAGGCGATCCTGGCTGCGCTGTTTGCGCGCCAGTCCACCGGCCGTGGCCGCCACGTGCAAATGGCGCTCTACGACTGCGGCGTGATGATCACGTCCTACTACGGCATGGAAGCCTTGCTCAAGGCCGGCGATCCGCCCAAGTTCGGCAATGCACATCCGTCCATCGTGCCGTACGGCGTGTTCGAGGCCGCCGATGGCCCGCTGGTGATCACGGTCGGCAACAACGGACAGTTCCAGCGCTTCTGCCGCGAGGTCGTCGACTGCCCCGAATGGGCTGATGACGAACGCTTTGCCACCAACACGGCGCGCTCGGCCCATCGCGACGTGCTGCTCGCGGAGGTACGGGAGCGGCTGCAGCGCTTTACGCGTGCCGAACTGCTGCAACGCCTGACGGCCGCGCAGATTCCGTGCGGCGAGGTGCTGGGCATGCTGGATGCCCTGCAATCGGAACGCACCGCGCAGGCTGGCCTGCTGCATCGCTTCGAGGATAGCGAGGCCGGTGCCCAGGCGGTGCTCGCCCCGCCATATGCGCTCGATGGGCAGCGCCTGCCCGTGCGCATGCCGCCGCCGCACATGGGACAGCACACACACGAAGTGTTCAAGGAATTGCTGAAGCTCGACGACAGCGCCATCGCGGATCTGCAATCCAGAGGCGTGATCTGACACCCCGAATTTTCGATCGACAGGAGACAAGACAATGACCAAGCTGCTACTGACCCGCCGCCAGGCACTGAAGGCCGGCGCCGCCGCGTCGATGGCCGCCGTGATGCCTTCGGTGCTGGCCAAGACCGGCTGGCCTGACAAGTTCATCAAGATGGTGGTCGCATTCCCTGCCGGCGGCCCCACCGATACCGCCGCGCGCATCGTGGCGCAGAAGCTGTCGGTACGGCTCGGCCAACAGGTCATTATCGAAAACAAGCCCGGCGCATCGGGCTCGATCGGCACCGCCAGCTTTATCCGCAGCCCCGCCGACGGCTACAACCTGTCCATGTTCGGCATGCCGGCCTTGCTGGCGCCGCTGATGTACAAGACCAATGCCTATGACGTGAAGAAGGACTTTTTGTCCGTGGCCACGGTCTACGTACTGCCGATGGCCATCGTCATCAACCCGGCCGTGGTGCCCCATGTCGAAACGCTGCCCGACCTGATCCGCTTCGCCAAGGCCAGCAAGACGCCGTTGAGCTACACCAGTTCCGGCACCGGCAGCTTCGGCCATCTGGCCATGGAGCAGTTGAAGGACCTCGGCGGCTTCGATGTGCTGCACGTGCCTTACCGGGGTAGCGCGCCCGCCGTGGCAGACCTGCTCGGCGGCCAGGTGGGCATCATGTTCGCCGACGTCGTGGCGGCCCTGCCTCATATCCGCGCCGG
Source organism: Cupriavidus sp. HY129 (assembly GCF_059492215.1). Classification (NCBI taxonomy): domain Bacteria; kingdom Pseudomonadati; phylum Pseudomonadota; class Betaproteobacteria; order Burkholderiales; family Burkholderiaceae; genus Cupriavidus; species Cupriavidus sp. HY129. The sequence continues at coordinate 1,732,083 of NZ_CP083254.1, read as the reverse complement.
CAAGCTCAAGGCCATCGCGCTGAGTTCGCCCAACGCCCGCGTGCTGTTGCCTGGCGTGAAGACCGTGTCGGAGCAAGGCTTCCCGGGCTTTGACTTCGACTCCTGGGGCGGCCTGATCGCGCCACTGGACACGCCGCAAGCCATCGTCGACCGGATTGCCAGCGAAACGCGCGACATCGTCGGCAAGGACAAGGAGTTGCAGCAGAAGCTGGTCAGCGCAGGGGCGATTGCATCGTTCCAGGACGGCAAGCAGATGCAGGCGCGCCTCAACAAGGACTACGACCGCTGGAGCGCCATCGTCAAGGCCAAGGGCATCAGTGCAAGCTGACGCGCGCAGGCGGTGGTGGTTCGCCTCTTTGAACGGTTCCACCAAACCGTTGCATTGACCGGTTGAATCCGCAGCATGAACGGCCATCCGCCGACGCAGCCGAGCCGCCCAACCCTCCTGGCAGTCCGTCGGCTACACTGAGTTTCGTCCGAGTTCGGCGTTATTCATGACCTCGGGGGAAGCATCTCGATTGTCTGATGGCGGACTCCTTATCCAGGGTGATGCGCATGACGATTCCCGACACACCGGCTGAAGCCCACGCTCCGGGCACTTGGCGCTTCCGCGCCGGCATTGGTGTCTTCGTGCTCGCGTACGCGGTTTGGGGCCTCGTCCCAATCGCAGCCTTTGCGGGCGTATCCGCCACCGGTATCGCGACGCTGACGGGCGGGATCGTGGTCGTCAATAAGATCATGCTGCTGGCTAGCATCGCAGTGATGGGCAAGCCGGGATTCGAGCGGCTGAAGGCTCTGCTGTTGCGCCGCCTCAGCGGCCCCGGCGACACCGTGGGGCCGACACGTCACGCCATCGGCCTCGTGATGTTCTGCCTGCCACTGGCCTCGGCCATGTTCGAACCCTACGTGGATGCGATCTGGCCCGGGCTGCGGCCAAAGATGTGGGAGGCACAGTTGGTCGGCGACCTGATGCTGGTCGCAAGCTTCTTCGTGCTCGGTGGCGATTTCTGGAACAAGTTTCGGGCGCTGTTCACCCGTACTGCGAGAGCGATGGATGATGGCGGGTCGGGGTCTCGCGCGTGACCAGAAATGGTCCATTTCCTAACTCGCCAGTCGAGAAACTGAAAGCAACCAGGCGCAAGACACTAAGCTTCGATACACCGACTGAACGATTCCATCAAGCTGTTGCATCGACCGGTTGAATCTGCAGCCGGTCTCGGCCCTTCGGCCATCAAAGAAGAACGCTTGGATATCCTCGGCCATTGTTCTCGCCTCATCAAGCGCGTCTTTCTGCTCTGACCTCAACGAATCACTGCCTTGAGCGACTTGCTATCGATTGTTCTTTGAAATGGGAGCGTGGAGTCATCGATTCAGTCGCCAGATACAGCGGTCTGCCCAGGCAAGCAGGTAGTCGGCCGCCTCCAGTGCGATAGCTGATTTGGGAGTTAGCGAAGAGTTGCCCGTCAGCTATGCGGGATTGTCCTATTGTCAGGAAACTCCAGTTCAAAGGACGTAGTGGCATTCACCACGGAGCGAACAGAAACCGCTCCGTGGTGAAGATCCATGATGGTCTTGACAATTGCAAGCCCAATTCCCGATGACTCACCAGAGTTGGCGCGCGCGGGGTCTGCGCGAAAAAAGCGGTCGAAGAGCAGGGAAAGGTGCTCCGGGGCAATGCCCGGTCCGACGTTCTCCACCTTAACTTGAGCGACACCTCCAGTGTGTCGACCGTGAACGGTTACTCTGGTGCCCTCATTGGCATAGCGGATTGCATTTGACAGCAAGTTACTTAACGCGCGTCGGAATAGCGTTGGGTCTGCGAAAACCTTCCCTTGCGCATTGACTTGGATAGTTATTTGCCGTGCTTCCGCCAACGATTCGAAGTAGTCTGCCTGCCGATGCAGTTCTTCGCGAAGGTCGAGCTCCGTAGCGCGAATGGCAACCCGTGAATTGTCGGCTCTTGCCAGGAAGAGCATGTTCTCAATCATCCGAGAAAGGCGCTCATACTCCTCAACATTCGAGACCAGCAGCGATTGATACTCTTCAATAGATCTGTCGCTGCTCAGTGCAACCTGGGTCTGGCCGAGCAGGTTGGTAATTGGCGTACGGAAGTCGTGGGCTAGGTCCGCTGAAAACTGCGAAAGCCGATCGTACCGTTCACGGAGACGGTCAATCATTCTCTGCAGGGCGCGCGCCAAATCATCAAGTTCTGCAGGCAGCCTGGATGGATCAACGGGTAGCGCTCCGCTTGTGAAGGTCACTGAGGCCGTGCCGGCTGCGATACTTCGCAATGGCGCCATGCCAGCCTGAAGCGCTGCGTATCCCAGTCCGCCTGCGCCAAGTGTACCCAGAAGGACTGCGATAAATAGTTTCCAGCGATAGTCCCGTAGGAGGGAAACACGACTGCTAGCGACCTGAAACAGTTCTACCACTACTGGCGACATCTCACCGCTGACGTTGGCCTTGATAGTGGTCATGCGTACCGGCATGTCACTCGGTGTGCTCCAGGCCTGAATCGGCCCGGCCGCATCCCGCTCTTTGGCGTAAGCGCCGCTAGCAAGCGGCTTTATCCCATAGTTTGCACCGGCCGTCGCCAACTGCACGCCGCGCGCATCTAATATGCGGATGCCGAACTCCTCGTTTCCTTTCACCACGCCAAGTACCTCCTCCCATCGGTTTTCAATGGGGGAGCTTCGAAGCTCAGCCAGTTCCTGTTGGGCTCGCGCGGCTTTGCGGAGAAGTTCAGCGTCGTCGCGATCGATGATCTGGCTTGCGAGGGACCCGTACAGATAGATTCCCACGCCGGAAAACGTTAGTCCGGCAATCAGGGCAAATGCAAGTGCGAGCCGAGCGGTAAGCGACCTTTTACGCATCAAGACTGTCGGTTCTCAAGGACGTAGCCGATGCCGCGAACGCTATGGATAAGTTTGGGAGCGTAGGTGTCATCCATCTTCGCTCGAAGGCGTCGAATCGCCACGTCCACGACGTTCGTGTCGCTGTCGAAGTTCATATCCCAAACGTGTGAGGCGATTTGCGTGCGACTAAGAACTTCGCCGTGTCGTCGCGCGAGGAAGTGGAGCAATGCGAACTCCCTGGGCGACAAGTCGATGCGTATTCCTCCTCGGGAGACTCGGTGACGCAAAAGGTCGATTTCCAAGTCCTCGATTTCGATGCGCTCAGCTTCGCGCGCGGGCCCGCGCCGCAGCAGCGTCCGGGCACGCGCCAGCAATTCGACGAAAGCAAAGGGTTTTGCGAGGTAGTCATCGCCGCCAAGCTCGAGCCCTTTCACTCTGTCCTCGACTTCATCGCGTGCGGTCAGGAAGAGCACGGGCGTATCTTTGTGTTCCCGGAGTTCCTTGAGCACTTCCCATCCGTTCATGCCGGGCAGCATGACATCAAGAATGACCAGATCGTAGTCCCCGTCGATGGCGTGGTGCAGGCCATCCCGTCCAGTCGACGCAAGATCGACGACGAAAGATGACTCGGTGAGGCCCTTCCGGAGGTACTCGCCAGTCTTAGGTTCATCTTCGATTACCAAGATCTTCATGTTCTCATCCTCAGCTGCACGGGGCCGCAGCTCAAACGATGCAGCCGATGATAACGGCGCAGGTTCGCCTATTGGATGACAAGACTGTAATCGTTTCGTCCCCGTTTGAAAGGGTGTTGCGTACATAGAATCGCCGCTAATTCTGGATGATCGGCGCCGACAGCGCCCGGAGTGAACCATGTGGATTGTGCGGCTTGCGCTACGTCGGCCATATACGTTTGTCGTCTTGGCAATACTTTTGCTTTTGGGCGGGCCGTTGGCCATTCTGCGCACGCCGACAGACATTTTTCCTTCTATTGACATCCCAGTTGTTAGCATCGTGTGGAGCTACAACGGCCTTTCTGCGCAAGATATGTCGCAGCGGATCGTGACAGGATATGAGCGCTCCCTTACCAACAGCGTGGATGACATCGAGCATATCGAGTCCCAAACGCTGCCGGGCGTAAGCGTTATCAAGGTGTTCTTTCACCCAGGGGCAGACATAAATCGCGCTATAGCCCAGACGACGTCCGGTGCGCAATCGCTTCTGAAGACGATGCCACCAGGGACGACTGCTCCACTGGTGCTGAGTTACAACGCCTCGACCGTCCCAATCCTCCGGCTAGCGCTAGGCAGCGACACGCTTCCCGAGCAAGAACTCTACGATCTGGGTAACAGCTTTATCCGCACTCAGCTTGCAACCGTGCAAGGGGCATCGATTCCACTGCCATACGGTGGCAAGGTCCGCCAGGTGGCTGTCGACCTCAATACGGAAGCACTGCAGGCGCGAGGTCTGTCGCCTCTCGATGTGGTCAATGCGATCAACGCCCAGAATCTCACCTTGCCGGGCGGAACGGCAAAGATTGGCGCGCTTGAGTATCGGGTGGACCTGAATGGCAGCACCCAAACCATCGCGGCACTCAATGACTTGCCAATTCGCAGTGGGCCGGACGGCACGGTCTACGTGCGTGACGTCGCTCAGGTACGCGACGGCTACGCTCCTCAATTGAATGTCGTTCGGCGTGACGGAAAGCGTTCTGCGCTCCTGGAGATCGAGAAGAGCGGGAACGCTTCGACGCTCTCCATCATCTCGCAGATCAAGGCACTGCTTCCAGACGTGACCGCCGGATTGCCAAAATCTCTGGTGGTGCAACCCATCTCCGATCAGTCAATCTTCGTGACATCTGCTATTGACGGCGTGTTGCATGAAGCATTGATAGCCGCGTGCCTGACTGCGGCGATGATTCTGCTATTCCTTGGAAGCTGGCGGGCCACTCTCATTATTGCTGTCACCATTCCGCTGTCGGTCTTGGCTGCCTTGATGGCTTTGTCGGCATTGGGCCAAACATTGAACATCATGACATTGGGCGGCTTGGCTCTTGCAGTCGGTGTGCTAGTCGACGATGCAACGGTAGCGATCGAGAATATTACGCACCACCGGGAAATGGGCAAGCCGCTGGAAGACGCGATCCTGGACGGGTCCGCGCAAATTGCATTGCCGACGCTCGTATCTACCCTCTGCATTTGCATCGTGTTCTTGCCGATGTTCATGCTGAGCGGAGTCGCTCGTTACCTGTTCGTTCCGCTCGCAGAGGCGGTGGTGTTTGCGATGATGGCGTCATACTTCCTCTCGCGCACCTTGATCCCCACGTTGGCCCACTATCTCTTCAGCCGGGAGCGTAGCGGGCATCATGCGGAAGGCCGCTTTGCCAGCTGGTTCTCTAGCGTGCATTCGAAATTCGAGCAAGGTTTTGAGCGTGTCCGCCAGTCCTACGCAAATGTTCTGGCGCTTGCATTGGGATCCCCGCGGCGCGCTATGGCACTTTTCGCAATGCTCTGCGTGTGCTCAATGACTTTGGTGCCATTTCTGGGCCAGGACTTCTTCCCGGCAGTCGATAGTGGGGAGATTCGTCTTCATATGCGAGCGCGCACAGGTACGCGGATTGAAGAGACTGCGCGCCTGGTTGATCAAGTTGAGGCGAAGATCCGCACAACGGTGGGTCCCACTCACGTTGCGAGTATCGTGGACAACATCGGCCTTCCCGTCAGCGGCATCAACTTGACTTATGACTCCGCGCTGCCCATCGGAACGGGCGATGCCGAGATTCTGATCTCGTTGAATCCCTCTGCTGGAAAGTCATCGGCGCTCATCGAGAAGCTCGATGCCGAACTACCGGTGGCATTCCCAGGCGTGAGCTTTTCATTCTTGCCCGGCGATATGGTCAGCCAAATCCTGAACTTTGGCCTCCCTGCGCCGATTGACGTGCAGGTCGTGGGTAATGATGCTGCGGGAAATCGCACTGTCGCAAATGACTTGTTGCGGAAGCTGTCGGCCGTGCGCGGCCTTAGCGACCTACATCTGCAGCAACCGGATGATCAGCCTGCATTGACGGTAAACGTAGACCGCACTCGTGCGTTGCAGGCAGGGATGCAGCAACGAGACATAGCACAGAACCTTCTTATCGCGTTGTCGGGGAGCAGCCAGACGTCTCCGAACTTCTGGCTGAACCCCAAGAATGGGGTGAGCTACCCGTTGCTGATTTCGGTTCCGCAGTACGCAATGGACTCCCTCCAGACACTGTCGAATATCCCGCTCGGGATTGGTGCAGAGATGCTGAGACAGGGCGGTGCGGCGCAGCTCGGCCAGTTTGGCGCAGTCAGTCGAAGCAGCCAGCCGGGTGTGATTTCCCACTACAACGTACAACCGGTACTCGATTTGTTTGGCTCTGTGCGCGGCCGTGACCTGGGAGCAGTGTCTGCAGACGTGCAGCGTGTTGTCGACAGCGTCCGTCCAAGCCTGCCGGCTGGCTCTCGCATTGTGGTACGCGGTCAGGTCCAAACAATGCACGCTTCGTTTGCTGGACTGCTTACGGGACTGGCTGCGGCCATTGCGCTGGTCTACCTGCTGATGGTCGTGAACTTCCAGTCGTGGCTGGACCCGCTTGCCATTGTCGGCGCGTTGCCGGTCGCGCTGTCCGGGATGGCATGGATGCTATTTGCCACCTACACAACGATTAGCGTGCCTGCGCTGACGGGGGCAATCATGTGCGTTGGCATTGCGACGGCTAACAGCATTCTCGTTGTTAGCCGTGCCCGGGAGCTATTGAATGAAGGGAAGGGAGCCGTGGAGGCAGCGTATGAGGCAGGGTTCGGACGATTCCGGCCCGTCGTGATGACGGCCCTTGCGATGCTGTTCGGCATGGTTCCCATGGCATTGGGAGCGGGAAGCGCGGGCGCGCAAAACGCACCGCTGGGCCGCGTCGTTATTGGCGGTCTGGCTTTTGGAACCGTCGCGACCCTCGTGCTCGTCCCCACATTCTTCGCAGTCTTGCATGGCTGGCTCGAAAAGCGAGCCAACTCGCACCAAAACACAATGAAAGTACAGAGTCCGGTATGACCCAAATCGAACGAAAGAACAATAGTCGCGTGCCGTTGCCCCGCAGGCAGATCAAGATAATAGTCGCGATGGGGATAGTGGCAGCGGCGGCGCTGATTGTGGGAATCGTCCCTCGCGTGCATGGTGAGGCTGCTCTGCACAAGCGCAGTGTCGACGCACAAACTCCGGTTGTCAGCATTGTTTCCCCGAAGCCGGCGGCATCCTCGCAGGAGATCACGCTGCCTGCCGACGTGCGCGCCTATCAGGACGCGGCCATCCACGCGCGGGTGAATGGCTACCTTCGAAAGTGGTATGTGGATATCGGCACCGAGGTAAAGGCCGGTCAACTGCTGGCCGAGATCGACGCTCCGGAAGTTGCGGACCAACTTCGGCAGGCACGCGCAGACGAAGAGACCGCCTCTGCCAACTACGCACTCGCTAAGACTACAGCCGACAGGTGGAAGGATCTTCAGTCCACTAACTCGGTAGCGCAGCAGGAAACCGACCAGAAGGTCGCTGACATGCAGGCCAAAGCGGCATTGCTAGCTTCGGCACGTTCGAATACCGCGCGCGTCGCGCAACTGGCTTCGTACACGCAGATTCGGGCTCCGTTTGATGGTGTGATCACAGCGCGGAACGTAGACGCCGGCGCGCTTATTGATGCGGGGAGTGCGCCTAACCAGGGGCGCGAACTGTTTCACATCTCGGCTGGCAGCCGTCTTCGGGTCTATGTTCAGGTCCCGCAGTCGGTGAGCGCGGCAGTTGCACCTGGCACCAAGGCTTGGTTGACGCTACCGCAATCGCCAGACCACCATTTCCCGGCCGCGATTACGCGGACGGCGGGCGCAATGGACCCGGTGACCCGTAGTCTCCGAGTCGAGCTCGACGTGGACAGTCAAGGTGGAAAGATCCTGCCAGGTGCCTACGCCGAGGCCCATATCGTGCCGGAAGCGGATCGGGCGGGATTGGATCTACCCGCGAGTACGCTTATGTTTCCCGCCAGCGGAGCATCGGTGGCAATCGTCGACCAAAACGGGAAGGTCGCGATTCAGAAGATCCAGTTGGGACGTGACTTTGGTTCGCACGTAGAGGTCTTGGGCGGGCTGGCTGCGAATGCCCAGGTTATCGTGAACCCGGGGGATGGGCTCGTCGGCGGCGCGCGTGTGAGAGTGTCTTCGCCGCAGATGGTCGCGTCGCAAGGAGCGAAATCGTGAAGAGGCTGGCCGTAAGTGCGGTTTGTGTATGGCTAGCGGGATGCTCTTTCGCACCGATTTACCACGTTCCGGAGATCGATCTTCCCGCGAAGTATGCAGAAGCGAGCGATCCAGTCCTGAGTCGGATTCCCGCTGAGTGGTGGACGTCTTACCATGACGGCGACCTTGATGCGTTAATTCGACGCATCGACGTGACAAACCAAACGCTCAAGAAATCGATGGCTGTGCTGCAGGATTCCCGGGCCCAGGCCGATGCTGCACGCGCAGCGTATTTTCCGACAGCCGGCGCGAATGCTAGCGCTACCAGTAGTCATGTGTCGGCAAACGTAGTTGGCCGGTCGCTGGCCGGTAAGACAACGCCGGACCGGCTTATTGGATTCAGTGCGACCTGGGAACCTGACCTATTTGGGCGAATCGGCAATACTGTCGATGCGGCAGCGTCTCGGGTGCAAGCAAGCGCGGACGATGTCGCCGCAGTTCGGCTGACCTTGCAGGCGGAAGTCGCCACGGATTACTTTGCGATCCGCTCGCTTGACCGCGAGGCATCGCTGTTACGGCAGACTGTGGACGCCTATTCTTCGGTGCTCGCGATGGTCACCAACAGATATCAGGGCGGAATTGCGGCTGAGAGCGACGTTGCGCAGGCACAAGCACAGCGCGACAGTACTAAAGCTCAATTGGCTGACCTAACCCTTGCGCGAACCCAACTGCAACATGCGCTCGCAACACTGGTGGGCGAGCCTGCCAGCACGTTTTCGATCGCACCACATGACGCCTATGGAACGCAACTTCCTGAAATACCTGCAGCAGTTCCCAGCGAGTTATTAAAGCGACGTCCGGACATAGCCGCGGTAGAGCGTCGTGTTTCGGCGGCCAATTCCCAAATCGGCGTTGCCAAGGCCGCGTTCTTTCCGAGTCTCATGCTCAATCTAAGCGGGGGTGTCGAGAGCTCAGGCTTGGCCGGACTCCTTACGGCCCCCGGTCGGTTCTGGGCGGTGGGGCCTGCCCTGGCTGCGACAATCTTCGACGGAGGGAAGCGCCAAGCCGGCGTGGACAGTGCCCAGGCGCAATTCGATGCTGCTGCAGCCGACTACCGGCAGACCGTGCTAAGTGCGGTGCAAGATGTGGAGGACAGCTACGCGGCCACGAGACTCCTGAAGGACGCTGCATCGAGTCAGGAGGCCGCCGTCCAGGCGTCACAACGCGCGCTCGCGCAGGCGACGGATCGCTACAAGAAAGGAGCGGCGGCATACCTCGACGTTAATGTGGTGGAGGCAACGACGCTCACTAACGAACGCACTCTCGAGAGTATTCATCGACGTCAGCTGGTCTCTAGCGTCGCGCTCTTTCGCTCGCTTGGGGGAGGCTGGCAGGCTAAGGATGGGGCCGATGCTCAGAGGCCCGTTGGCGAACCTTAGCGGTCCGTCGATTCCATCAAGCCGTTGCATCGACCGGTTGAATCCGCGGTCGGTAGCCGCTACTTCATCGCTCGTTCCAGGCCGAGCCGGTTGATGTGCTGTGCTTGCACCTCGGCCGCGATCGCCAGCGCGTGCCCCAGGCGCTTGTTGTCCGCGATCGCGCGCTGGTCTGACTCCGGGAATCGGTCATAGGTCGTGTAGGGCAGGGGAGCACCGCCCACCCACAATTCGACATGGACTTCGGGATGCTCGGCCACCTTGACCTCCTGCAGGACCACCACTTTGGCGTACTGCGTGCGGCGTCAGGTTCTGCGAGACCTTGCGCCATTCGCGCCAGCTGAAGATCCGCGCCAGATCCTCGTCGCCGCGCGACGAGATAACCAGAATCGTGCGCCTAGACCCCAACTGACCTGTATGTCAATCACAATGTCTGACGACAATGGATGGATCTGCCGTTAAGCCGGCAGCGTGGTCTCAGGCGCGCGGTGGAAGTGTGTCTTTGAAGAGGGTGAACGCATCCTGCATGAGCTTATTGAAGCGACTGGCGTCACGTCGCAGCCCTGCCTGCTGACCACCGATTAAGCACAGGTGAGCCGCCTGGCCGATTAGTTCTGCATGGCTAGGCGAGCGAACCCATCGACGGCACATTCTGACCGCGAAAGCCAGTCGCGTTGCGTCAACGCGTTGCTGAAACTCGGCCACCAACGGATCGTGCAGCGCCCACGCTCGGATGGCAACTTCCCGGCCCGGCTGTTTCTCAGCGGCAATGCTCAAATAGCGCATCAAGGTTTCGCGGGCGGTGCGTCCCTGCGCTGCATAGGCAAGCATCCGCTCTGTGTAGTCCTCTTCCCACTTGGCCAGCAACGTACGCACGAAGTCTTCGCGATTGCGAAAGTGGTGATAGAACGAACCACGGGTTACGTTCAACCGACGAGCCAGGATTTCGGCCGAGACGCCGGCGTGTCCTTCTTGGTCCAGGGACTCAAGGCCAGCCGAGACCCAGTGGTCGCGAGTCAGTTTGCTCATATGTCTGCGCCATACAGGCTGTGTATGGTGCGATCTGGGTTGATACGCTGCGAACATTAGCATAGACCGCCGCTGCATTTTGCACAGCAGCGCTTCGCCGGGAGTTCACCTTGAAAGAAATCGCACTGGTCACGTTCGACCAATTCACCGATATCGACCTCTTCCTAATGTGGGACATCTTGGGCCGCAACACCAAGGACTGGAACGTGCGCATCCTGGCGTCTAGTTCTATCGTGCGATCGGCGAACGGACTGTCGATTTCGGCACATGGCTCTCTCTCTGAGGCCAATCACGCCGATACAGTGTTGTTTACCAGCGGCAAGCAGGGCATACCTGCAGCGCTTGCTCATCCGGATTTCCTACCATCCTTCCAACTCGATCCCACACGACAGTTCATTGGCTCCATCTGTGCAGGCGCCTTCATCCTTGAACGACTTGGACTGCTTCCTGGTGGTCGCGCGACAACGCACCCGGATGCGCGCGGAGGCTTTCAAGCTCTAGGGCTCGATTTAGTGGACCAGCCCCTGGTATGCCAGGGAAGCGTCGCGACGGCTGGAGGCTGCCTTGCTGCGCTCTATCTGGTGGGGTGGCTGGTGGAATCCCTGTTCGATATCGAGAAGCGACGCGCCACACTGCTGCCGGTGCTGCCGGCTGGACAGCAGGAACTTTACGAAGCACTGATTGGGCTCAGTATCCGGCAAGGCGTTGGCCAGATGGCCCAGAGGTGAATTGCGCCTGATGGCGTGAAGCCAATCGCCCGTGTCTGACTTTTAGGTTGGCGAAACCAAGGAGAGATGAGATGGCCATGTCTGACATCGAAGCCCGCCCGTTATTCGGGTGGTGGAAGATTCTATCTTTTCAGGTCGAGCTGGAGGATACAGGTGAGCGCGCGGACACATACGGTGTCGACCCACTCGGCCATATCGTCATCGAGCGCGACAGGATGATGTCGATACTCACATCCAGAGAGCGCCTGAGTAACGATCCGGCGGCCCTTTTCGAGACAATGATTGCTTATTCTGGTTTGTGTCGTGTCGAGGATGAGGACAGACTCATCATCAAGGTCGACACGGCTTGGCATCCAGCCTGGATTGGCACCGAGCAGGTTCGGTTCTTCAAAGTAGATCGCGGCGTCCTGGCAATGACAACTGCGTGGCAGATCCATCCATCGTTCCCGGGGCGATTGGCTCGCGGTGTGCTGATGGCACAGAGAAACAATGTTTAGCGCAGGCTCGCGCTAAACCCAAACCATGAAGAGATTGGTTGATGATCGATGCCCATAAAGCCTATGCGATACCCATGCCACCCGACAGCGTCCTGGCGCCGCTTTATAGGGGCGCGGACCTGCTGGATGCGTATGCGGTCCAGTTGCCGGCGGGGGCCAGCGACGATCTCGAAGTGTTGGCGCGCGCTGGATTCGAGCGGCAGGCGTGGTGGATTCGTGCGCTGACGCGGGTACGGGACACGATAATGGCGACAGTAGGCGTCAAATCGTCTCGTGCGGTCGGTATTGCTGCGGCGGCGCAAGGGCCGGTGATCGGTTTCTTTCCACTGCGGTCGAAGAGTGCGGGGGAACTGGTGATGGGCGAGGACGATCGTCATCTCGACTTCCGGCTCGCGATCCAGCTGCGCGTGGGTGCGGCAGGCGGCAGGGAGCTCGTCCTGGTGACCGTAGTGCATTGCCATAACTTGCTGGGACGGACATATCTCGCGGCAATCACACCGTTCCACCGTGTCATCGCGCGGGCTAGTCTGGAACAGGCCGCAAGCCGTGCTGTCTGAACTGGTCGGCGCTTGCCGACGATCCGGCACCAACAAGGTTAATGGACTACGCTGCATGTCAGTGGGAAAGACTCAATGTGTGGCGATGGGTTGAACTGAACCGTCCCCCCTTGAGTGTGCGAAGCCAAACTGGAATTGGAACCGCTGCCGCTTCACGTGCAGCGGCGGGTTGTGCGGCCGCGGCGGTTCGCCCAGCAGCTTCCGTGAACGGCCGGCCTGGTGACGGTCGTCGCGCAGCGCCCGCACCTGGGTCGCGATGTCCAGCACGTTGCCCAGCCGCCTGTTCTACACGATTGCGCCTTGATTGATCGCCGAGAGCCGGTGGTAGGTGGTGTAGGGCAGGGGGCGCCATCGGCCCACAACTCGACGTGTCCGTCCGGGTAGTCGGCCACCTCAATTTGGCGGTGAATCAGGCGCCGGTGTTCGGGCCGGTCCTCTAGCAGGTACTTCACCTTGTCGTACTGCAGCGTGAGACTCGCCGAAACCTTGCGCCACACGCGCCAGTTGAAGATCTGCTCCAGGTCCTCGTCGCTGCGCAGCGGCCGGTGGCATCGAAGTCACTGCGCTGCTCCTTGGCAAAGCGCGTTGAGGTCCGCAGTGAATAGCGGGCCGCGAATGCGCGACGCCAGGCCGGGAGGCAACTGCCGGTGACCGAGTTGCCCCCATTTGCGAGAAACAAGACCCTACGGGCGGTCCTGCCGGTAGCGCTGCGCCAGTCGCTCAACCTTGCGCCGGTAAGGTTGAGCGAGCCTGAGGGGCGCCAACGGGCGGCCAACCGCTTGCCGGTACTTGGGGGAGGACATGGCGGTGGGCTGAAGCGCATTGGATCGCGCGGTCCGTGCGCGAACCCGCTTCCCAAGGGGTGGGGCGCGCGCGCAATGTGGAGCAAGAGGGGGAGATTCATTCCTATGGCGGGAGGGCCGTCCGCGAAGGCGCCTTGCAATGGCAAGGCAGGCAGTCGCGAGACGATCTTCCCGCATGCCCCTGGTTGTTGCCGGGGCGTGCGTATGCGGACGATGGATTACGGCGCCGGGACCGTGAACATGCGGATCAGGGCGTTATTGGTGTCCGCCACGAAGATGTTCCCGCGGACATCAACCGCCACGCCGAAGGGCTGAGCCAGCAAGGCCGGAACCTTATAGGCCCAATCGTAGAAGGAGGGCTGAACAAGTGTTGTGACGACGCCGGCAGGCGTCACCTTGCGAACCGCGTTGCTGCCGGCATCTACCGCATAGACGTTCCCTGCAGCATCCGTTGCGATGCGAAGCAGGCTGGTGAACGAGGCAGCCGCACCCGTGCCGTCGGCGGAGCCGCGTGTTGTGGAGCCAGCCAGCGTTGTGACAACGTTCGCGGGCGAGATCTTGCGAATCCTGGCGTTGCCCAGATCGGACACGTAGATGTTGCCGGCAGCGTCCACCGCAATACCCGCGGGGCGATTGAATGCGGCAGCCTGGGCCGGACCGTCGGCAAAGCCTGCGGTGCCGGTGCCCGCCAGCGTGGTGACGACGCCGGTGGGTGTAACCATGCGGACCAGGTGATTGTAGGTATCGGCAACAAAGACGTTGCCGGCAACGTCCACGACGATGTCGGACGGATAGTAGAAGGATGCGGCGCTTCCCGTCCCGTCGGCGGAGCCGCTCGATCCCGAGCCTGCCAGCGTCGAGACGACGCCTGCGGAGGTGATCTTGCGAATCAGGTGATTGTAGGTATCGGCCACGTAGACATTGCCGGCGCCGTCGACGGCAACGCCTGAAGGCAGATTGAACGACGCTGCTGTGCCGGTGCCATCTGTCGAACCGGCAACTCCCGATCCGGCCAGCGTCGTGACCGCACCATAGGGCGATATCTTGCGGATGCGATGGTTGCCGTAGTCGGCCACATACACGTTGCCGGTACCATCGACCGCGACGTCAATCGGATGAAAGAACGCGGCGGCTGCGCCGCCAGCCGTGGAGCCCGCGAACGTCCAGCCTTCCAAGCAGAGCACGCTCGCCGTCACGGTGCTGGTGGTGACGGTGCCGCCGCCGTTGTCGACCGAGCAGGAGTTCCAGTGAGGCTGTGCTTTCACCGTCACGGCATAGTTCGCGCCGCTTGCCACCGGTGTCTTGAAGTTGAACGTGCCATCGGCGGCCACCGGCATGTCGTCGGCGCCGTTGTTTTGCAGGACCAGACCGCTGCCGCTCAGGCCGTTCAGGTCCAGCCCTTTCACCGTAGCCCCCATCGGATAGCTGCTGATCGAGCAGAGCACGGTGACGCTGCTGACTGCAGCACTCCCCATGGTGGCACTGCCGTTGTTAACCGTACAGGTCTGAGGCGGTGCGCTCGGCTGGGTTTTCACGGTCACCGCGTAAGCCGCTCCGCTGGCCACCGGCGTTGCGAATGCGAACGCGCCATTGGCCGCCACGGCGATATCGTCGCCCCCGTTGTTCTGCAGGACCAGGCCGGTGCCAGTCAGGCCGTTGGCCGTGCCACCCACCGCATACGTTGCAGGGGATGGCGTGGTGGCTGTGGTTGCAGGCTGGGAAGCATTGCCAGAGTCGCCGCGGTTGCAACCGGCAAGGCCGGCGCTCGCGAGGAAGACGACCACGGCACAAAGGACACTGGCGGGCCGGTGAGAAATAATCGGGAACATGAGATTCCGGGGTTAGGGCGGCCCGGAGAACTCCGGGCGCTGTCTCTGGTCGGAGCGGCCTGAGCGTGGCCGTTCCTGCTCCGCCGGTCGCGCACAGGCGTTCCTGCGACCGGTTACGTCCAGCGGATTCTACGAATCGGAAAGATTCAGGTACATACGACGAATGCCGTATTCTTGGGGCGGCGGAGACGTAGACTGTACTAAATGTGTCACCGTTGCGACAGTAAATCTGTCAACTCGCCGGGGGATTTCGGTCAGTTCTGCGCCAGCCCTTGCTGGACAAGCGTTCTCAGGTTGGGACTTAGATTTGTCACAAGCAGCTCCTGCCGGTGGGCCAGGTTCCTGCCGGGCTCCGGCCAGCATCAGAGACCGGTCATGAGGCGTCGTCCAATCGCTACTTTGCTAGGCCGTTCAGATGTCCGTTGTAATACCGCAGAGCGGCCGTTCGGCGGCCACGCTCTTCAGAGCGCGTCAGATACACTACTTGAAGTAGCGTCAACACCTATCTGGCATCGATAGCCTGAATTCGCACGCGCTCTTGCTCCATGCAAGCCCGAAAGTCACGATCAAATCAGGCTGTGAGGTACGACATTTCAATCTAGCCCAGGGGGGGTGCGGATGAATTCTTGGACTGAGTTAAGTTGCGATTCCAAGGTGGCGCCGGTATTCGACCGGACTCATGCCGCGCAGCGACAATTTGATGCGCCGCTCGTTGTACCACTGGATGTAAGAGTTTAGCTCGTGCATGAATCCTTCTACCGTCGTGCCAGCCCAGTTGCGACAGTAGTACATCTCATTTTTCAGGCGACCGAAGAAGCCTTCGCAGGCTGCGTTGTCAGGTGAGCAGCCCTTTCGCGACATGGAACGGATGAGACCAGCCGCCTTGATGCGCTGCAGCCATCCCGGCCAACGATAGTGCGAGCCCCTATCACTGTGTACTACGGGGCTGTCGCCATCGGTGAGCGTGGTGATGGCGCCGTCGAGCATGCTATTGACCAATTGTGCGTCAGGCCTCGTGCCGATAGACCAACTTACAACCTTGCCGTCAAAGCAATCGATCATGGGCGATAGATACACCTTGCCAGCTGGAAGCTGGAATTCGGTGATGTCTGTCAGCCATTTTTGATTTGGCGCCTGCGAATGGAAATCCCTAGCAATCAGGTTCTCGGGGGCAGCGCCAATCTCCCCGCTGTAGGAACTGTACCGACGACGAGGCCGACGGACAGTAAGCTGCTCCTCCGCCATCAATTTGCGCACGACCTTTTCGGAGATCCGAATATCTCGCTGACGCAGCATCGCGTGGATACGACGGTACCCATAGCAGCGATGGTTGCTGTCAAAGATCTCGACCATGGCCTTACGTACATCGCCGTACTTATCGCGCAGCCTCAAGCCTGTCTTGTGATAGAAGTAGCTACTGCGCGCAAGCCCGACGACGCGAAGAAGCTCAGGCAACGGATACGTAGCTTTCAAGGCATCAACCACCTGTGTCTTCTCCCTGTTTGTCAGGGTCAGGGAGTTGATGCCTTGGTCTTTTTTTATTAGATCGCCCGCCTGCGCCAGGATGTCGCGCTCAAGTTGCAGCTGGCGTACCTGCTGTTCGAGCTGCGCGATTCTTTCCAGCAACGCTGCATGCTCGTCTTCAGGCGAGGCCAATTTACGTTTGCGCATAGATCGATATGCCTCGTCTCCGAGCAGTTGATCTTTCCACTTGTACAGCATCGGTCGGCTTACTCCAACCTTTTTCGCTACTTCCTCCGCTGAGCCCCGGCGGGCGCAAAGGTCAGTGACTGCCTGACGTCTCTGCTCGGACGCAAACGGCGCACTGGTGTTTGTGCTCGTGACCATGCGACGCGAGCCAGGGCGCAGCTCCTCAATCCAGCGGGCCAGCATTTCGGTGCTGGGATACCCGAGGGCTCTGCGGGTACCAACTAGAGAGCAGCCATGACCGAAGTAGTGATCCACCGCCACGCTTTTTTGCTCCAGCGTGTATCGATGCCTTGGACGGCGGTGCTCGGGCAGGTCCCCCAGTGCCTGGTAAAGGTTGACCCACCGCTTCAGGTTCTTACCCGACGGATAGCCCAGCTCACGAACGACCGTTGCCGTCTTTCCTCCATACTTTAAATACAGCTTGACCGCCCTGATGCGATCCTCGTACGAATACATGAACTACCTCCAAGTAGTCCAAGAATTCATCCGCACCCCCAGGTACGACATTACAACTTAGTCCTTACATGAACCATGTCAATAATCTGTCTTATGTTAAATGCTATAGGCGCCTGAAATCACGCTCACGATCGGTCGTCCATAGCTGAAATCTTCAAGACGCCGCCGCTCTGGTCTGTCAGCATCCTGTTGCATAAAGTACAGCAACGATAGCGACCTACAGCATGGAGACGCCAATGGAATTCAGCATACCTCCCGTATCGAGCCTTACGGAAATTGAAGCGCTGGAGCGCTCCAGCGTCGCGGTTCAGGCATGGAACGCGGCGATCGGTGGCACGGTTTACGGCGCGATTCGCGCTAGCGCCCAGCGGCATGGCGATGCGCCGGCGCTGACCTACATCGATTCGGCGGATGGGCCGGCCCGGACAGTGAGCTATCGGGAGCTTTTGGACAACATTACGGCGGCAGCGCGGTTCTTTTCGGAACTGGCTGGCCCGGGCTGTGGCGTGGCCTATATCCTGCCGTCCTTCGTCGAAACGCACTATGTGCTCTGGGGCGCCGAAGCTTGCGGTTTCGCGGTGCCGCTCAACCCCTTCCTTCAGCCTGACGAGATCGTCGATCTTGTCCGTAATTCGGCTGCCGATGTTCTCGTGTTTCCGAAGGGCGAGATCCCTGGCATTGCGGAGCGCGTCGCGGCGATCCGGGCGAATCTTCCGGATGTTCATCTTGTGGCAGTCGGGCCGGGCTCTGCTCCAGACTTTGCCATCGATTTCAATGCGGTCCTGGCGGACAGTGTCGCGCATGGCGGCGCAACGTGGGAGCCCTCGGGCGACAGCGACGCGGTTGTCGCGTATTTCCACACCGGAGGGACGACCGGGCTGCCCAAGCTTGTCGCGCATACCAGCAAGAATCAACTTGCCGCCGCGCTGGGGGCTGCAAGCCTGCTTGGCATACGCAAGGATGACCGGGTGACCAACGGCATGCCACTGTTCCATGTTGGCGGGACGATCGTGAGTACCTTGTCGGTCCTGCTGTCGGGTGGTCATATCATCATGCTCTCGGCCCAAGGATTCCGGAATCCCGCCATGGTAATGGGGATCTGGAAGATCATTGAGCGGTTCGGCATCACGATTTTCGGCGCTGTGCCGACGGCTCTCGGCGCCCTGCTCAACGTCCCGGTCGATGCCAATATTTCATCGATTCGATACGGCCTGACTGGGGCGGCATCGTGTCCATTCAGCGTGACAAAGCGCTTTGCCGAGGTAGTTGGCGTCGAACTTCACGAGCTGCTTGGCATGACGGAAACTGGTGGTGCGACGGCGGCGGATGCGGCAGGCCAGCGCCCGACAGTGGGTTCCGTGGGCTATCGGCTCCCGTTCACGAGGCTGCGTGTGCGACGCCAGGACGCCGAGCAAGGTCTGGGGGACGATTGCGACCCGCATGAGGTTGGTGTCCTGTTTGTCGAGGGGCCGCATGTTTCGCGCGGCTATCGCGATCCGAGCCAGAATGCCGGAGTCTTTATCGAGGGTGGGCTGAACACCGGAGACCTCGCCTACTTCGACGATGCGGGCAAGCTTTTCATCGCCGGACGCGCAAAGGACCTCATCATCCGCAGCGGCCACAACATCGATCCGGGAATGATCGAACAGGCGATGATGACGCACCCTACCGTCGCCCTCGCAGCGGCCGTTTCTCTGCCGGACAAGTACGCGGGCGAATTGCCGGTCGTATTTGTCGTGGCAAAGCCTGGCGTCGACATCAATCTCGAAGAACTCGATGCCTTTGTCAAAGAGCGGATTGCGGAGCGGCCGGCCTGGCCGAAAGCGATCCACGTGCTGGACCAGTTGCCCACTACGGCCGTCGGCAAGCTGTTCAAGCCTGCCTTGCGGGTCAAGGCCGCCGAGCTACTGCTGCGACCGGCGCTGGAGACAATTGCGTCCAGCGCGCTGAGAGCGGTCGAAGTGAGCGCGGGCGGAAAGCGCGGTCTGCATGTCGATGTGCGACTAGTGGCGCCAGATGCCGAGATCGAACAAGCCGTGAAGGTCCATCTGGAGGGCTATACATTCACCTGGGCGCTGCATCGCGAGTGATTCCTGGTATTCCCCCGCCCTGCTGCCCCACCTCAGGCACGGTGTGCTTCGGCCGGCCGATGGATATGGCTCAGGCTTTTTACCGTGATCGGTGAGAAACCCAGGTAGCTGACGAAGGTTCGTGTCATGTGCGCGGCGTCCGAGAAGCCGCAATCCTGCGCCAGCGTGCTCAGGCTGCCAGGAGATTGCAGCCTGGCGCATGCGTGTCGGTACTTCCGCCAGAGGGTATAGGTCCGAAGCGGTACGCCGACCTCCTCCACGAAAAGATGGGACAGGCGGCTCACCGAAAGGTCCATCGCTGTGGCCAGCTTGCTCGCGAGATGCGGCTCAGTCCATAGCGATTCGAATTCCGCGAGCAGGTCCTCGCGGCGCGAAGCCGATTTCTCCCGCAAATGGGGGGAGAAATCCGGTGCCGAAGACAACAGTGCTTCGATGAGCCGGTCGTCCGGCTGGCGAGGCACGGTGCCAAGCAGTTCTTCGCGCAGTGGATCGCGGCAGGCCCGCAGCGGTCCGTCTGGAAGCGCAAGGAACTCCTTGTCTCCCAATGCCTTGCGTGTCGACAGGAAAAGCGGATGCCCAGGATCGAGACTGAGGCTCAGAAGCTGGCAGTTCAAGGCCTGGATGGCGCGCGGCGCAAGCTCTCGCACGATGAAAGCCCGCGCTTTGGGCGCCGGCACATCGTTGATTGAAATGGAGAATGGCGTGTCATCCAGCGAGAGCAGCACGCTGATTGCCGGGCGCCTCACAGCCCCGGACACAAGATCCTGCGTCGTGATCGCGATACTGCGCTCGAACATTGTGATCCGAGCGCTTGGACAGTACGGCGCGGCGGCCGTGTTTCCTGTTCGATCCAAGCCTGAGAATCCATGCTTCATGCCATGGCGATCCATCAAGGCTCCGAATACGTCGGGATGAACGGGTAGTAATCGACCGTCCCCTGTCTGGCTTGCATGAACGTGGCTTCCGGGATTTCCGCCCAGGCGCCAGGCAGATCCACCAGAGGCTCGGACAGGATCAGCACGGCGTCGTCGCCCACTGCGGCAATACGTGGATTCTCCGGATATAGCTCACGTAGGTGTCGAAACGAATTGCTATGGAACAGCGAGCGCGAGTCCCCTTCGCTGGAATACCGCACCGCCACGATCTGATCGCCGTCGGTCGCGCAAATGGTCATGTTCACGGGAAACTCGACGCCATGGCGCCGCCCCACATGTTCCACCAGTCCCACCGTCCTTTCCATTGCTTCGCGTGGGTCCTGCTCCAGCCCGAAAGTCAGCGCCAGATAGAACATGACCTCCGAGTCCGTGGAGCCTTCGATCCAGCGAAACAGTTCGGGCGCGATCGAAAGCATCAGTTCGCGCCGGACCTCCGGGTACTGGCGGATCAGCCCGTTGTGGGCAAATAGCCATTTACCGTAGCGGAACGGATGACAGTTGGTTTCCTGGGCCGGGGTGTCGGTTGCCGCGCGGATGTGCGCGACGAACTTCGCAGCCCGGATGGCGCGCGCCGCCTCGCGCAGGTTGATGTCGTTCCAGGCCGGGTGGATGCAACGGTACCGGAACGGTTCCTCGGAATGCTTGGCATACCACCCCATGCCGAAGCCGTCGCCGTTGGTCGTGGTGTGGCCCAGCCGCGAATGCAGGCTTTGATCGATCAACGAGTGCTGGGCCCGGAACAGCACCGTTTCCAGTTGGATGGGATTGCCTGAGTAAGCCAGCCAGCGGCACATGATGCGTCTCCTTGCAGTCTCATCAGGATAGGCGACGCGCGCCAATCTGTAACAGGCACTATCAAAATGCTTCTGGCGTCGTTGGGCGGCCTTGGTCCGTCCACTCGTACTGTCTGCGTCACCCTGGCCAGAAAGAGCCGCCTCGCCTCATTCCGATAGCGCCACCAGGCCCATGCAGGCCCATGCAGGCCCATGCAGGCCCATGCAGGCACATCTGGCAGGATGGGAGGAACCGCCCTAGCCTTCCTGGTCGGTCGGATTGACGATAAGCGCAGGCACCGTGGACTGCGTCGCGATCTTCGATACCACAGAGCCGATGATCGAGGACCGGAGCGCGCCAATGCCCTTGGCGCCCACAATGATCAGGTCCACGGCGTTCTCGGTGGAGAACCGAAGGATCTCCTCCGATGCGTTGCCGCGCAGCCAGTGCTCGTGCAATTCGCTCACTCGCCCTTCCAGCAGACCTCTGGCCGATTCGAACACCACACGTGCTTCTTCACGATTCTCGGTTTCAAAGTCAACGGCGCTGAATCCGGTGCGTCCGAGTATCGGCGACACGTGCACCACATGCACGATCAGGGGCTGGGCCAGGCATGTCGTCGATGCGAGCCATGTTGCCGCATGTCGGCTGTAGGTGGACCCATCCATCGCCAGTACGATCGCTGTCATTCAAAGCTCCTTATCGTTCTCGAGTGTCGCAGCGCAAGTGTAATGCCAAGCGCTGAACTTGCCGCGTTGTAAGCGACTTGAAATGCAGGCCTTACACATTCTTACAGCACGCAGGGCTCAACTTGTCTAACTTTGAAACGCTCCTGCGCTGCATCGCATCAATCAAGTGATGTTGTGTCCTGAGTTTCTCTGGCGCTTGCGCCTCACTCTATCTACACGTGCCCACAATCATATCGGCAATCTGGGCGCGTGAATTCATCGGGTCGGCAGTATCGATCCAGAAGCCTGTTCCGGCGGCGTTGTGACGGCCCGGGGCAACGGCGCATAACAAACAATCTGGGGGACGAAGCACTGCGCACTGCGCGGGTGGGGATTCGCTCGCGTGGCGGCAGCTTGTTGCCTGTTGCTGACCGCGATAGCTCTGGCTATCTCGGGTGGCCCACCTTTTATCCGGAGGCGGCATGGATAAGAAAGTTGACCAGAAGGACTCGGTACCCGCACGGGTCAAACCGTCTCAACACCCATCGCACCACGACTCGCTGATGCAACGGCGCGCGGGCGTGCCAGGCCTGCCGCTGTGGCGGGTGGTGCCTCGGTTGGCCAGCTATGGGATGGTCGTGTTCATCATCTGGGTGGTCCTGTCGGTGATGTTCCCGTACATCTTCACGCGATCGTCCGAGCGCGCGATCGTAAATAGTCCTGTCACCCTCGTAACCACGCCGGTGGAAGGTGTGGTTACCAAGCAAGTCGTGACGGTAGGCGGCAGCTTCAATGCGGGAGATCCACTGATGGCGTTGCAGAACCCGAATATGGACCGCGCGCTGCTGGTGGAACTGACCGGGAAGCAACTCGATAACCAGAAGCGCCTGGAGGCCGCGAAGGTGAAGCTCGAGGCGGACCAGACGCGCATGGCGTCGACGGGTGGCGATATCAAGCGCTACGCGGCCTCGGCGGATCGCGAGCACGCCTCGCGCGTGCGTGGCATCGAGGCCCGGCTGGCGGTAGCGAAGCAGCAGATCGACGCGCAGGAGGACGTGGTCAATCGCAATCAGGCTATGCAATGGGCGGGCGCGGTCAGCCAGGCCTATACCGATGCGTCCCGGAACCAGCTGACCGTGCTGGCCGGTTCGCGCGATGCCATCCAGGCGGAACTCGACAGCGCGCGCAACAGCAGCGAAGCAGCGCGCAGCAAGGTGTTCAGTTCGAGCGCGGACGGCGCGCTGGGCGCGCTGTCGCAGAAGCAGGATGAGCTGAAGGCCGAGATCACGCAGACGCAGGCCGAGATCACGCAACTGGAACAGTACGGCGCCGAGGTCGACAAGCTCGTGACGGCGGAACAGCAACGCCTCGAACGGGTCTCCAACCTCGATATCAAGGCGTACGCGAGTGGCATCGTCGAGGATGTGCTGACGCCACCGGGCACACGGGTTGCCGCCGGCGCCACGCTGATGCGCACCACCAACTGCAGCCAGCCCAACGTCGTGGCCGTGTTCCCGCGCAGCCTCAGCAAAGATCTGCTGCCAGGCGCGAAGCTGACCGTGCTGGTCGATGGTGTTCCCACGCCGCAGCCGGGCACCGTTGCAGAGATCATGCCGCGTGCCCCGGAAGGCGATCAGGCGCGCTACTTCGTTCCCTTCCCGCCAATCGAGAAAAACGAGATTTACCTGATCGCGAAGCTCAACAAGCCGCTCCCTGATCTGCGCAACCGCGGCAGTGGCAGTGGCAGTACCGATCGGTGCGCGCTTGGCCATTGGGCCAAGGTCAGCCTCGATCGCCCGTGGTTCACCCGCCTGATCTGACCAGAGCCGATCCGGTTTGATCGAGCAGGCGCGAAGCCACTCACTCAACGCCCGCAGGAAGGAGACAACCGTGCAGCGTCATACGTCAAAGGGGTTGGCAGCCGGGGGCATCCGGCTGGCTACTTGCCTCGCCACATCATGCATCTTGGCCACATCGCCCACCTTTGCGGCATCGTCAGCCGACGCCCGCTCGCAACTGCGCGATAGCGGTTGCCAGACGCTGGCGCAGCGCGTGGCGGCCATTCCGGGCTCAGGCCCGATATGGCTGGCCAGCTACGAGCCGGCGCCCGGTGGCGAGCCGTTGCCGGCGCCGCTGCGTCAATCGGCTTTCGTCTATGACAACGCGCTGGCCGGTATCGCACTGATCGCCTGCGGCCAGCGCGATGCGGCACGGCGAATCGCCGATGGCGTGCTGGCGGGGATGAGCCGCGACCGCCACTACCATGACGGCCGCCTGCGCAATGCCTACCGGGCGGGTGCGATACCTAACGGGCCTGTGCCATTGCCAGGCTGGTGGGACGACGCCAGCAAGCGCTGGTTCGAGGACCGCTACCAGGTGGGCACCGCCACCGGCAATGTCGTCTGGGCCGCCCTGCTTCTGCTGGCTACATATGAGGCCACGCGCGCGCCCGCCTATCTCGACGGCGCCAAGGCGCTGATGGGATGGGTCGACAAGGACACTTTCAACGCGGACCGTCCCGCCGCGTACATCGGCGGGTACTTCGGACACGAGCCGAATCCCGAGCGCCAGGGGTGGAAGTCCACCGAGCACAACGTCGATGCCTATGCCGCGTTCCGCTGGCTGGCCAGATACAGCAATGATCCGCGCTGGAACACGGGCGCGGAGCGGGCGCGGCACTTCGTCGAGAGCATGTGGCAGTCGCGCGAGGGGCGTTTCGCGATCGGCACCCGCGATGACGGCCGGACGCTGAACGGTGGGCCCTCGGCGCTCGATGCATCGCTGTGGCCGTTGATTGCCATCCCGGATGCCGCCGGCACCTGGCAGCGCTCGCTGGACTGGGCACGCACCCGGCATGCCGTCAATGGCGGATTCGGCTTCAAGGCCGATCCCGATGGCGTCTGGACGGAAGGCACCGGCCAGGCCGCGCTGGTGCTGCTGGCCACCAACCATGCCGATGTCGCGGGTCCGCTCTGGCCGCTGTTGTTGTCGCAGCGCGCGCCGGACGGAATGCTCTTCGCCACGCCCGAGAAACGGATTCAAACGGGGCTGTCGATCGGCCCCGATTCGAAGACCGAGGACTTTTACTACTTCCACCTGCCCCACCTTGGCGCCACGGCCTGGGCCGTACTGGCCGCCACGGGCTGGAATCCGTTCCAGCCGGGAGGATGCCGGGCGAACTGCGCAGCCACGACGGCGTCCGTCGGTGGCCCGGGCAATGGGCCCGCCAACGCACCCAACGAGTGACGATAGGAGTAACGATGTTTGCCGAGTATCTCGATGGCCGTATGCTCATGCAGATCAATGCCGGCGCATTCCTGATCGCCCTGCTCTGCCTGCGCGGCGACCGGCAACGCACCCTGGATCGCTGGCTTTTCGGCGCCGCGGCCGGCGTGCTGCTGCTGGTCTATTACGTATGGCGGTTCACCGACACCTTGCCGGAATGGCGCATGGACTTCCCGAGCGTGTGGGCGCATGCGTTCTTCGGCTTCGAGAGCCTGACCATCGCGTACACGCTGATCTCGATCGTCATCATGACCCGCACGTCCGATCACAGCGCCGAGGCTGACGCCGGCGAGGCCGCGTTGCGACGCGGGCGGGAAGCGCCGCCGGTGGACATTTTTATCGCCACGTACAACGAAGGCCTCGACGTGCTCGAGAAGACCATCGTTGCCGCGCTGGACATCGACTATCCGAACTTCCGCGTCTGGGTGCTCGATGACACCCGTCGCGACTGGCTGCGCGAGTTTTGCGATCAGGTCGGGGTACGCTACGTGACCCGGCCAGATAACTCCCACGCCAAGGCCGGTAACCTGAACAACGGCCTGCGGCACAGCGCGGAACTCGATGGCGGCGCGCCATTCATCATGGTGCTCGACGCCGATTTCGCACCCAACCGGAACATCCTCCTACGCATCGTCGGGCTGTTCGACGATCCACAGGTCGGCGTGGTGCAGACGCCCCAGTTCTACTACAACGCCGACCCGATCCAATACAATCTTCGCTCCACGGAGTGCTGGGTGGACGAGCAGCGCGCATTCTTCGATGTCATGCAGCCGTCGAAGGACGCCTGGGGTACCGCGTTCTGCATCGGCACATCGTTTGTCGTACGCCGCGAGGCGCTGGACCGGATCGGTGGCTTCCCGATCGGCACCGTGACGGAAGATATTCACCTGACCTACAAGCTGATGCCGCATGGCTATATCACGCGCTGGCTCAATGAGCGCCTGAGCGTGGG
This sequence comes from Cupriavidus sp. HY129, assembly GCF_059492215.1. Classification (NCBI taxonomy): domain Bacteria; kingdom Pseudomonadati; phylum Pseudomonadota; class Betaproteobacteria; order Burkholderiales; family Burkholderiaceae; genus Cupriavidus; species Cupriavidus sp. HY129. The sequence goes on along the minus strand of NZ_CP083254.1, from coordinate 1,706,239 downwards.
CCTGTCGGCGGAGGGCCTGCCTGAATACATCAGCCAGCGCAGTCGCTGGGGACTGGGCACGATCCAGGTGGCGCTCACCGCCGACGGGCCGCTGCGCGGACCCGGCTATACGTTGCGCGAACGCCTGCACTATGTGCACGGGCTGCTGCACTGGTTGAGCCGCCCGTTCACGCTGATGCTGCTGGCCGGGCCGCTGCTGTACTGGTATTTCAATGTGCCGACGCTGTACGGCGAGCCAATGCAGTTCCTCGCGTTCGGCGTGCCGGCGCTACTGCTCTACTGGGCCTACAGCATCTGGATCACAGGCGCGCGGGCGATGCCGATCTTTACCGAGGTCACGCAGATCGTGGCAGCCATGGCGGTTTCCGCAACACTGGTCAGTGCCATCTTCAAGCCGTTCGGCAGGCCGTTCAAGGTCACGAACAAGGGGCTGGACCGGTCAAAGCTGGTCGTCCACGGCAAGTTCGCCGCGTTCTATGGCGCGCTGTTCGTTCTGGCCGCCATGGGCCTTGGGCGCGCCGTGGCCGCCGACGGCACGGCCAGCGGTGTGGTCTTCAACATCGGTTGGACCGTGATCTCGATGATCCTGTACCTGGCCTCGTTGCTGGTCTGTTTCGAACTGCCCCGGCCGCGCAAGGAAGAGCGCTTTCCACACCGCGAGCGTGCCCGCCTTTGCATTTACGGCAGCGACGGCTTGCCACGTGAATTCGATGGCGTCACGCAGGACATGTCGTGCAACGGCATCGGCCTGATCAGCGATGCCGCTGGTCGGGTGGAAGCTGGCGCCACGGGAGCGGTCTGGCTCTCCGAACTGGGCTGGGTGACCTGCCGCGTGGCGCGCACGCAGGGCCATCTGTTAGGCATCGAACTGTTTCCGGACATGGCGGGACGCCATCGGCTGATCCGGATGCTGTTCGGCGAACCGGCTCACAACATCGCGCACCGCGGCCGCCCGCGTGTGGCCATCGTGCAATTGCTGCGTCGCGCATTTACCGGATGAACCATGAAAAGAAAGCCAACCTCCCTGATTCGCCCGCCGCGCTGGACCCCTGCCCTCCTCGTGCCGCTGGCGCTTGCTGCCTGCTCGCTGGAACCCACCTACCAGCGCCCGGAGTCGCCGGTACCGCAGGCCTACCCGACTGGCCCTGCCTATGAAAGCGCCAACACGGGGCCCACGGGCCAGGCGCAGCCGGAACAGGCCACGCCCGCCGCGAGCCTTGGCTGGGAGGACTTCTTTACCGACCCACGCTTGCGCACGCTGATCGGGCTGGCGTTGGCGAACAACCGTGACCTGCGTATCGCGACGCTTTCGATCGATCAGGCGCGCGCGCAGTACCGGATCCAGCGTGCCGCGCAGTTTCCAGCGATCAACGCCAATGCAGGCTTTGCCAGTACCCGGCTGAACAACGATCTGCGCGCGCCCGGACAAGACGCCGTGATCAATTCATGGACCGCGGGCGTAGGCTTCAGTGCATTCGAGCTCGATGTGTTCGGGCGGGTGCGCAGCCTCAAGCACGAGGCGCTGGAGCAATATCTGGCGATCGAAGAGGTGCGGCGCAGCGCGCAGATCAGTCTGGTGGCGGAAGTGGCCAGCGCTTACCTGACATGGCAGGCCGACCAGGAACTGCTCAGGCTGTCGAAAGAAACGCTCAAGGTCCAGCAGGATGCCGCACTGATGATCAGCCGCAGCAAGAGCGCCGGCGGCATGGCGGAGATCGAGATGCATCGCGGGCAGACCCAGGTGCAGACCGCGCAGGTGGATGTGGAGCAGTTCACGCGACAGGTGGCGCAGGACGAGAATGCGCTGGCGCTGTTGATCGGCGGCCAGCTACCGGCGGATCTGCCGCCCCCGCAACCGTTTGCGAATAGTTCGTATGTGGCAGAGTTGCCCGCCGGGGTGCCATCGACACTGATGGAGCAACGGCCGGACATCATGGCGGCCGAGCACCAGCTCAAGGGGGCCAATGCCAACATTGGCGCGGCGCGGGCGGCCTTCTTCCCGCAGATTTCGCTGACGGCCACCGTGGGCGTGGCCAGCACGGCGCTCGCCTCGCTGTTCACGGGCGGCATGGCCTGGGCGTTCGCGCCGCAGATCACCCTGCCGATCTTTAACGCCGGGGCCAACCAGGCACGACTCGATATCGCCACGGTGCAGAAGGACATCAACGTGGCGGCTTACGAGAAAACGATTCAGGGTGCGTTCCGGGAAGTTGCCGACGGCCTGGCCGCGCGCGGCACCTACGACCGGCAGACCGTGGCGCAGGAAGCGCTGACAAAGGAAGTTTCCGAAACCAAGCGGCTGGCGGAAATCCGCTTCAAGAACGGGGTGGATGACTACTTCCCCGTGTTCGATGCGCAGCGGCAACTCTACGACGCGCAGAAGAAGATGGTGACGATCGAACTGGCCAGACTCACCAGCCGCGCAGGCCTTTACAAGGCGCTGGGCGGCGGGTGGTCGCAGCAGACGGTGGCCAGCCTAGATCATCCGGCGAAGTAGCCGGTCCTTCAGGACAAACTGGTGCCACAAGGCGGCTGCGGCGTGCAGGCCGACGAAGATGTACACGAACGTGGCGCCAGTTTCGTGAATTTCCTTCGCGAGCTTTGAGTACGGCTCGTTGATCGCAAGCGGCAGCGCCAGCTGGAGGCCGTAGACCGGAATGGTCTTGCCCTTCCACGCCACCGCCAACATGCCGAGTACCGGCATGGCCAGCATCAGCACATACAGCACGACATGCATGGCGCTTGCCGCGCGGTCCATCCATCGTGGGTCCCCGGCCGGCGGCGGAGGAACCGGTTGGCTCACTCGCACCAGCAGACGCAACAGCATCAACACCAATATCGTGATGCCCGCGGACTCATGAATCGCCATCATCGCGGCCCGCTCGGTGCTGCCCTTCGGGAACACGTCGCGAAATTCCACCGCCGCAACCGCGACCACGGCGCCCAGGAACACCAGCCAGTGCAACGCGCGCATGGCCAATGAGTATTTGGGCTGGAAGGTCAGGGAGAGGGTATGTGGGGATGTCAAATGCATTTTTGTCCTCTTTTGCTCCAACATAACAATTCTGCGCGTCATGTCTGTCCGGAATCAATCCTCAATACCGCTCCCAGCTTGTGACAGGTCAACGGCAAAGCGTTGACTTCTGCAATGAAGCAAGCGTCACAGCACATCTTCCGTGCATCCTCTCGTTTTCCCCGACTGTCCCAAGATGCAAAAACGTTGTCCCGAATGATCAAACCGTGGGCTGCCAATCCTAGATACTTCGCCGGTCACGACCCGATGCTGTCATCACGATGTCACGGGTCATATAGGAGGCAGACATGCACGGATACCGTTCCACCCTTGCGCCAATGGCAGGCGCGCCTGCCAAGGCCAGGCTGTCGCGATACTACCCGTGGCTGGTCTTCGCACTGAGCTTTGGGTTGCTCCTCTCGGACTACATGTCCCGGCAGGTCTTGAATGCGCTGTTCCCGATGCTCAAGCTCGAGTGGGGACTTAGCGACACCGAATTGGGCGCCCTGGGCGGCGTCGTTGCGTTGATGGTGGGGGTGCTGACCTTCCCGCTGTCGATCCTGGCGGACCGTTGGGGCCGCGTGCGCAGCCTGACGCTGATGGCGGCGCTTTGGAGCCTGGCCACGCTCGGTTGCGCGCTGGCCAACTCCTTCGGCGAGATGTTCATCGCACGGCTTTGCGTTGGTATTGGCGAGGCCGCCTACGGCAGCGTCGGCATCGCCGTGGTGGTCTCGGTATTCCCCCGGCACCTGCGTGCCAGCCTCAGCGCGGCCTTCATCGCCGGTGGCGCTTTCGGCTCGGTGTTGGGCATGGGGCTGGGCGGTGTGATTTCCGCCCACTTCGGATGGCGCGTTGCTTTCGCCGGCATGGCGATCTTCGGCCTGATCCTGGTGGCCCTGTACCGCCTGCTGATTACGGAAAAGGGCCTGCTGGCCCGCCGCCAGGAACTTGGCGAGGACGTCTCCGCCAGCCAGAAGCAGGCCAAGCTGGAGCTTCGCCCGCTGGTCTCCGCGCTGTTCTCCACCCGCTCGATTCTCTGCGCCTATGTGGGCAGCGCGCTGCAATTGTTCGTCATGGCTTCGATGCTGGCCTGGCTGCCGAGCTACTTCGGCCGCTACTACGGCATGAGCGGCGCACAAGCCGGCCTGACTGCCGCCGCTTTCGTGCTGATTGGTGGCGCCGGCATGATCATGTGCGGGGCCTTTACCGACTGGATTTCCCGCCATATCCCGACCCGCAAGTGGATCGTGGCCATCGCCTACAGCGTGCTGTGCTGCGTGCTGCTGGGCGCAGCCTTCCAGTTGCCGCCGGGCACGGCCCAGCTCGTGCTGATCGGCGCCGGGATGCTGCTGGCAGGCGGCACGGCCGGCCCCGCCAGCGCCGCGGTGGCCAACCTGACCTCGCCGGCGATTCATGGCTCCGCGTTTGCCACGCTCACGCTGGTCAACAACCTGCTTGGGCTCGCGCCGGGTCCGTTCTTCACCGGCCTGATCGCCGATCACATCGGTCTGCGCGGCGCGCTGCAGTTCCTGCCGCTGGTTGGCTTGCTGGCCGCCGTCTGCTTCGTTATCGGGCGTCGCACCTACAGCGCGGACGTACACCGCCTGGAGCGTATGCGTGCCGCCGCCGGCAATAGCTGACCCCAACACCACTTACCGATTTTCGCAATGGACTTTCTGGCTGACACCACCGTACTGTTCGTTCCCGGCTTGCGCGACCACGTGCCCGAGCATTGGCAGACACTGCTTCAGGCGCAGATTCCCAACTCCCGATCGGTACAGCCGCTCGAGCATGACAAGCTGAGCCGCGCGGCACGTGTGGCCGCGCTGGACGAAGCCCTGGCCGAGATCGATGGCCCCGTGGTCCTCGTCGCGCATAGCGCCGGCGTGATGATCACCGTCCACTGGGCGGCCCAGCATCACCGCAAGATCCGCGCCGCGCTGCTCGCCGCGCCGGCCGACCTCGAGAACCCGATGCCCGCCGGCTACCCCACACACGCCACGCTCGACGAGCACGGCTGGCTGCCGATTCCGCGTCGCCCCCTGCCCTTCCCCAGCATCGTTGGCGCCAGCCGCAACGATCCGCTGGCGCGCTTCGATCGCGTGGAGCAGATGGCACGCGACTGGGGCAGCGAACTGGTTGATCTCGGCGAGGTCGGCCATCTGAATCCCGCCGCGGGCTACGGCGAATGGCCGTACGCGATGACGCTCGTGGAGCGCCTGATGCGTCGCGCCTGACCGTGCCCGAGGCGTACCGTTTTTTGTTTTGTCCAGTGAAGTAACCGCAGTAACCATTTCCGACGGGAACCCCCCAAATAGCAATCGAGAAAAAAGAGAGGAGATTGACCTATGAAGCTCAAGGGCATGGCCTTGGCCGCACTGCTCGCCTGTACCGGCAGCGCTTACGCGCAGTCTGCCGTTACGCTCTACGGCGTGCTCGACACCAGCCTGGAATTCGCTAACCATGTGGCGCCGTACTCGGCTGCGGGCTTTACCGCGAACCCGGGTGCCGGCAACAACGTGTTCCGCGTGAACTCCGGCGGCCTGTCTGGTTCGCGTTGGGGTCTTCGTGGCACCGAGGATCTCGGCGGCGGCCTGAAGAGCATCTTCGTGCTGGAAAGCGGCATTTCCGTCGATAACGGCACGATGCAGCAGAGCAACCGTCTGTTCGGTCGTCAGGCCTTCGTCGGTATTTCGCACAACACCTACGGTCAGATCACGCTGGGTCGCCAGTACACCTCGCTGTTCGTGGCGATGGCCAACTTCATGCCGACGGCGTATGCCACGCAGTATGAACCGGCGGCATTCATGGCCGGCAACAACTTCCGTGAAGACAACACCATTGCCTACACGGGCGTGTTCGGTCCGGTGACCGCGTTGGCCCACTTCTCGTTCGGTGCTGGTGTGCCGAACCTGGCGATCCAGGGTGGTGCAAGCGCCTTCGGTGGCAACGGTGAAGTCCCGGGCGCATTCCGCCGCGACAGCGCCTTCGGCGGCGCATTCACGTACTCGGCTGGCCCGTTCGGCGCAGCGATTGCCTATGACCAGTGGAACCCGTCGGTCAACAACGCCGCCGGCGTCTACCAGGGCACCACTGCCACGCTGAAGAAGGCTTCGGTGGCCGGCAGCTACGCCATCGGCCAGGTCGCCAAGATCATGGCTGGCTACCGTTGGGGCAAGGTCGATAACAACGGTACCGGCGCCCAGCTTCAGCGCGACGACTACTACTGGATCGGCGCGAACTACCAGGTGACGCCTGCTGTGGGCCTGACGCTGGAGTATGACTACGACAACCTCAAGCGCGACTACTTCAACAACACCCACGCGCCGAATCCGTGGCAGATCGCCTTCGTGGCGGACTACAGCTTCTCGAAGCGCACCGACGTGTACCTGAGCGCCGCATACGCCAAGAATGCCGGCTTGACGCTGGACGCCGCGAACACGAACCAGCTGGCCACGACCGGCGCCACCGGCAACAGCTACATTCTCGGCACCGGCCAGAGCAGCATGGTGGGTGTGAGCCTGGGCCTTCGCCACAAGTTCTGACGCGATACCGTTTGGTTGTACTGGCGTGAGTCGGCCAGGCGAGTTTTACCCGTTCCCCTCGCCTGGTCCGATTCGAAATTCGCCCTTGGCCGCACGGGCCTCCGTCCGTGTGGCCGCTTTTTGCTGGGCGATCAGTTTTCCTCGACCTGTTCGCCCATTCGCGTTGTGCGCCACTTCGAAACGCTGCAGCCGAACTGGTTGCCAAACCAGCGCGAGAACGCGCTCAGCGACGAAAAGCCGAGCAGCGTTGCAACTTCGGACAGCGGGCGTGAGCGGTTCTCGATGTAGCTCGTGGCCAGCCCTGCGCGTGCCTCGTTCAGGATCTGCGAATAAGTGGTGCCATCCTGCGCCAGTCGGCGGTGGATGGTGCGCCGGTCCACGCCAAGGTGCTGAGCCACCCGGTCGATCGAACACATGCCGCTTGGCAGCAATGCGTAGACGAGCTTGCGCACCTTGTCCGCCATGGTGGTATTCGATTGCGCCAGCAGCGTGCCCAGGTAGCGTTTGACCTGCTGCGCCATCACCGGGTCATAGGACGGCAGCGGCGCTTCCAGATCGGAGGCCACGCAGACGATTCCGTCGAAATCCTGATTGAACAGCGCGGGCATCCCGAACACGCGCAGGTATGTGGTCTGGCTTTCGGGCGGCGCGTGCGAAAAGCAGATGCTGCGCGGGCGCCACGCGGGCCCGAGAAACATGCTGAGCATCCGGAACATCACCCCGGCGGCCAGTTGAGTGGCCTGCCGCATCGAGCCTGCGGGTTGGTCGCTGAGGATCTGCAGGCGGATCACCACCAGGCCATCCATCTCCTCCACGCGCATTGCCAGGGACTCGTTCTGCAGGCCCATGTAGCGCACCATCGACTCCAGCGCGCGGCGCAGCGTGGGTTCTTCGCGGACCACGAAGGCAAGTGGCCCCAGGTTCGAGAACTGCCTCAGTTCCGCTAGTCGCAGCCCGAAATCCTCCGCGTGCCCGTCGCGCGCCGACGCTTCGAGCAAACGCGCCACCGATGCTGCGGGGATGCGGATATCCGGGTCCAGCAGCACATCCCGGTTGATCTTCGCGGCGCGCAGCATCTGGTGCGGATCGAGCCCTACGGCGCGCGCAACTTCCATGTAATTGGTCAGGCTGGCACTGCGAAGAAAGTAGGACATCGTGTTTTCCCTGAGTGTCCCGAAATGTAAATCGTGTGTCCCTGGTCGTCAAATATTTCAATGCCATTCGCCGATACTTCCGCCACCGAAACACGCATTCGAACAACAGGAGACACAGCATGCAGTTCCTCGATGACTCCCTGCACCCTGAGAACATGGACAAGGTTGTTATCACGGTGGCGCCGTATGGCCCCGAGTGGATGCCGGAAGACTTCCCGGAAGACATCCCGGTGACGATGGAGGAACAGATCCAGAAGGCCGTCGACTGCTACAACGCTGGCGCCACGGTGCTGAACTTGCACGTGCGCGGACTCGACGGCAAGGGCTCCAAGCGCCTGTCGAAGTTCAACGAACGGATCGCCGGTGTCCGCGCCGCCGTGCCGCTGCGCAAGGCCGCCTGAGACGTACCATGCCCGCCGCGAATCCCTGTATCAACATCTGTCGCATGGACCTGGCAGGCAAGTACTGCCAGGGTTGCCGTAGAACCACGGTCGAGATCGGTCTTTGGGAGAGCATGACCGAAGTCCAGCGCATCGAGGTGCTGGCCGACCTTCCCCTGCGCGCTCTGGGCAGGGGTGCATCACAGCAGCCGACATCGGGTCGATCCTGACCCGCGCCGCACTCGCTGCGGCGCACGTTTCACTGTTTCTCGCCGGACCTGCCATACGTTCGACATCTGTTCGACACTTTCCAGTCAGCCCAAAGCAGGCAGGTCCGGTCTTTTTCCCTTCCCTCTTTTCTCGTCTTTCCTCTTCTTTCCTCTTCTCGATTGTCGTTCGGTCCCCCGGTCGGATTACCCGTCCGTCATACCGCGTGCGTGACATGCGCGACATCCGCGTCGTCATACTCCCGAGAAATATCCTTGTTCGTATAGTCGCGCAGCTTCACGGCCGCGAACACGCTGAGCGCTGCGCACACCAGCACATACACCGCAATGGCATACCCGGTGTGATAGTGGGCGAACAGCGCCGTGGCAATCAGTGGGGCCGGGCCGCCCGCGATCACGGAGGCTAGCTGATAGCCCATCGAGGCGCCGCTATAGCGCAGGCGTCCTGTAAACGTCTCCGCGATCAATGCCGCCTGAGGGCCATACATCATCGCGTGCGGGACAAGCGACAGCACGATGGCGATGAACACCCACATCGGGTTGCGAGTGTCGACCATCGCGAAATACAGGAAGCCGAACACGCCGACTGCGATCGCGCCCGCGATGTACATGCGGCGCCGGCCCAGCACGTCGGACAGATGTCCAAAGTACGGAATGGTGAAGAACTCGAGCACCGATGCCGCGAGCACAGCCAGCAGGAGCAGATCCCGCGACATGCCCAGCGTCATCACGCCATAGGTGAACACGAAGGCCGTGAAGATGTAGAACGGCGCCTGTTCGGCCATGCGGACCAGGGCGGACAACAGGATGTCCTTCGGCTGGCGCCGGATGACTTCCAGCATCGGCGTTTTCTCGATCCGATGCTCGGCCAGCAACCGCGCGAAGACCGGTGTCTCCAGAATGTTCAGCCGGATGTAGAGCCCGATGCCGACCAGCACGATGCTCAGGAGGAACGGCACGCGCCAGCCCCAGGTCGCGAACTGATCGCCGGCCAGCCAGCTCATGCCCAATACCGCCAGGTTGGCCAGGAACAGTCCCGCTGGCACCCCGAACTGCGGCCATGACGCGACCAGGCCGCGGTGCGAGTTGGAGCGTGCCCATTCCATCGACATCAACACCGATCCGCCCCACTCCCCACCCACACCAATCCCCTGGATGAAGCGCAGGACCGTCAGCGCCACGGCGCCCCAGATCCCGATTTGCGCATAGGACGGCACGAAGGCCACTGCGAACGTTGCCAGCCCCATCAGCAGCAAGGTGGCCACCAGTGTGGCCTTGCGGCCGATGCGGTCACCGTAGTGCCCGAAGATGGCCGCGCCGATCGGGCGCGCGACAAAGCCGACCGCGTAGATCAAGAACGCCTGCAGCGTGCCAACGAGTGGATCGGATTCCGGAAAGTACAGCTTGGCGAACACCAGGCCGGTTACCGTGCTGTAGAGAAAAAAGTCGTACCACTCGATCGTGGTACCCACGGTGCTTGCGATAACGGCGCGACGCAACTGCCGCCGTGCCTCTGCTTCGGGTAGGGGCGCTGCCCCCGGCTGCATGGGATCCATGACGTGTCCCCTGTCTGCATATACCGGTATAGACAGTAACGAATCTGTTACGGTTCCGACGGGTGAGGCAGCCGCCTCGCAGGGGGTGATGGTGTCGCGCTTCAGTCTCGAATGCGATACGTGAGCGGCGTCAAGAACGTATTGGCGGAAGCCCTGCCTCTGGCAGTGATGTATTGCTAGTGAGTGTTGCGCGACACATCATGCTGGTTCGATCGACTCGCCCTCGGCGCTCGCTAAACGCGTGTGGCGCTACCAACTGTTGCTTCTGACGGCCGCAAAAAAAGCATCGAGTTCCAGATTGAAGCGCATGGGTTCTTCAAGATTCACCGTATGGCCGGTCCTGGGATAGATCGACACACCTGCGTTTCGCATCCTGCGAGCCAGGAAAAAGCTTGGCTCGACACAGGGCGTGTCAACGTCGCCCGCGATGACAAGCGCAGGTACGGCGATGCTGGCAATCTCCCGCTCCAGGCTGTACAGAGAAGGTCGGCGACCCTGTACGCCCATCAATGTGTACGCGGTGCCCTCTGGGGAATGCTCGGCCAACCGATCCCTGAACTCTTGCCAGCCTCTGGGGTCCTTGTGAAGGAATGGTTGGCGGTACGGTCCTGATCTGTAGGATTCGACGAACGACTGGAATCCTCCATCCAGAATCGCTTGGCCCATGGCTTGATACCGCTCCTGATTGCCAGAAAAGCTTGCGGGGTCCGAACCTGATCCGCAGCCGACAATCGTGAGGGACGCCGCACGCTCCGGATAGGTCAATCCAACTTGCAGCGTTGTGAAGCTTCCCATGGACAGGCCGACAAAGTGCGCTCGCTCGATTTCCAGTGCATCGAGCAATCCTACGGCGTCGGCTGCCGCTATCTCCTGCGAGTAGCAGGAGGGGCCGGCCGGGATCGCCGACGGCGGATAGCCTCTCGCGCTGTACACCACACATCGGTAGCTTCTGGAGAAGTGTCGCAATTGGGGTTCCCAACTGCGATGACTTCCTGCCATCTCGTGGATAAACAGGATCGGCTCACCGCGACCTGCTTCTTCATAATAGAGCTCGACGTCACCAACCAACCTATTGGGCATATCTCACCTTAAGAGCGTGCTCGATAGCGATATCTTCTCGTGACTGCCTTGTTAATCATCCAGTTTCTTCATATTGGTCTTGGTGACAATATCGCGCCACATGTCGAATTCTCGTTTCTGGATGTCGTTGAACTCGGCCGGCGACGTCGCGCTGGGCAGGACGCCTAACCGATCGAAAGCATCCTTGATTTCATTTGTTTTCAGGGCGGCGTTCAACGCCGCATTCAGCTTGAAAACGATGGGGTCTGGCGTATTGCGAGGGGTCAGGATCCCATACCAGGTGGGGGTGTTCAGGTCGGCAAGGCCGAGTTCGCCGTATGTCGGTACGTCCGGTAACGGGCTCAGCCGCTGCTTGGCTTGAACCGCGAGAGCGCACAGCTTTCCGCTTTGAATGTGCGGCATTGCCGTGCTGACATTGTCGAAAACGGCGGCGATTTGCCCTCCGTAGAGATCATTCATTGCCGGACCCAGTCCGCGATAAGGGACATGTAGCATGTGAAGCCCGGTGACGGCGAGGAAGCGCTCACCGGAGAGATGCGACAGAGAGCCTTGTCCTGCCGATCCGTAGGTGTATTTTCTCGGGGAGGTCCTGAGCAAGGACAGGAAGGTGGACATCTTGCAATCCGGGACCAAGCCCTTGCTGGCGACCAACACACCCGGCGCAATCACGATCTGCCCCACGGACTTGAAATCCTTCAAGGGGTCATATTCAAGCTTGGCATAGACGTTCGGCGCCACGCCTTGAGTGCTCGCCGTCGCCATGCCAATGGTATAGCCGTCCGGCCTTGCCCTTTTCAGCATGCCGATGCCCGTGCGTCCACCGGCTCCACTCTTGTTGTCGATCACCACCGATTGCCGCAATTGGTCCTGCATGCCCTTCGCGATGACCCGGGCGATGACGTCTGTCGGACCGCCCGCGGCGAAAGGGACGATCAGCGTGATCGGTGCGGATGGGTAGTTTTCCGCTCCTACGGCTCCCGCAGCAGCCAGCGCTATTACGATTAGCGCGTGCTTGATTTTGATCATTTCCAGCATGATGACTCCCGCCCTGAATCAACGGCTTGCGAAAGTTGAAGCTTTTTTCCTTGAAGGCGGCTTTCGTGATCCGAAATGTGCGCGGGCGCTTCTCTCGTGTTTCGGACTGATCCGCCAGCGCCTAGAGTTCAAGCGCCATCTGCTGCGCGCTTCGCTCTACCGCAAACACCTTGCCGCGCGCCTCTCGGCCTGGTGCGGATTCACTGGAACCACTCAGATCTCGTCTACCGCTTCCTGGGCAGACGGCTCATCAGAAGTTGGTTGGTCCCGATTTCGCTACGTGACAATGCCCGCAGGCAGCATGGTGACCAGGGACCGGGGCCCCCGGGCAACTCCAGGGGCCCAATGGAATCAGGGCTTTAGCGGCACCAGACGCACCACGTACAAGCCAGCGGCTGGCACATCCGCTGTGATGCTTGCATTGGTGCCGTTAACGGTGCTGACGTCGTTTCGCGCAACGGTATAGGTAACGCCATTCGCGGTGCTCTGCACGGTTTCGAGAATCGGATTCGCGTACATCGTCGAAGGCAGCGTGAATGCCACCTTGAGCTGCGGATTCAGGAGATGTGCGTAGTCCCCATTGGTTTTAACCTCATAGGCATAGTCGGCCTTGACGCCCGTTGGCAGCGGATTGGGAGTGCCGAGGCAGATCGTGACGTCCTTAAGGCCCGTCTGCGGCGTCTTGACTGTTAGCGTAGCGATATTGTCGTCGGTGACGAGCGACAGGTTCGCATTGGGCACCGAGTTGGCGCCGAGGCTGATCTTCCTGTAGTTATCCGGGCAGGAGAAGGCTGTCGGCTGAGGGTTGGTCACGGGCGTCGAAGCCTCAGGAGTTGTACTGCCATCCCCGTCACCACCACCGCATGCTGCCAAAAACGTCGCACTCGAAACCAGACCTGCAATCTGCACTAACTTTCTCATCCTCCCTTCTCCTTTTGATTATTTATTTCTAGCACTAGATTTCGAAATTTACCTGTGATATTCGCTGGAAAATTGATCTTGGACGAAGTTAATCCTTTGTGAGCCGGCGAGCCACATCCCTATGGATCGCCGGTTTTTCGATAGAAATAAGTTGTAGATTTTCATGGAAACTTACGAAGTGAAAATGGCGCAGATGCATCAAAATTGCCTTGCATCAAGCAAATGGCGTGTTTTGTCTCGGCCTGTCGTGCGGCGGTTGGTTGCCGACTCGCCGCGACCGCTCCCGGCAGCCTGTGTGGTTCAGTGGGGTCACCCTGCGCAGATGGTGCGGCGCTTGACGAGCAACAACCGACGGATCGGATGCCGTGGACTTTGTTGCCGAAGCGTCCGGGATCGGAAGATCCTGCGGCTTGGGCAGTTCCCCATCCCTTGATGCAAGTAGCAGCCCGGCCCAGATGCATCCCAGGGCGACAAGCGCCAGCATAGCCGGCCACCCGTTCGCTTCGCGCACCGGCACTTCATCCCGCTTGGCCGTGCGCCACTCCCACACCGCGTAGCAGCCGAGCAGGAACACACCGAATCCCGCCCACCAGGGTGCGAAATGCATGGCAAGATCCCACTCCGCACCAACCATATGATGGTTGGGCTTCATCGGTTGCGCACCAGTTCGCGTAGCGTCTGGCGATTCCGCAGGGCGGCTGTCATGGCACCGGCCGGTATTCTGAACTGTCTGGCAAGCTTGTTGGCCACGTATCCCTGGCCAAGCCCTCGGTGCATGTGTTGTAGCGGCCGCCCTGCCAAGGTGGCGGTAGAGGTTGTCATCCCACGATCTCCGCGCCAGCCGGCGGCGTCTGCTTGCCCTGACCTGCGCCCGTTGCGGTCGGACTGGCGTCGGATAGCTCGTCCATCAAGAATTTCAGCAGCACCGTGCGCACGATGCTCGCAAGTGCCGCGCTTGATAGCTGTCCCGTGTAGTGGCGCAGTGCCATGACCTCCTGCCGGCACGCCTGAATATCCTCCAACGTCAGCGCTTCACCGCGGTCGACCTTGTCGACAAACCGGTGAACCGCTTGCGTGGACGGACAGTCCGCCGCCCTCATGCGGGCAATGTCAAAGGCTTCGGCGAATCCCCGGATGCTGTCCACCAAGTGATATTGCATGTCGCGGCCTGCGGCGTGGTACATCAGTTCGCCTTCCTCGGACAACTCCAGCGCCACACCGGTCTCGATCTGGTCCAGCACACTCTCAAGCGGCCCAAAGGCCGCATCCAGCCTCCATGGCTGTAACCGAACAGCGCCCTGCGGGCCTGCTGCGCGCGACCGATATGCCTTGCGTGGTTTCTTCGTCTTGCCCATCGTTCATCAACCGCTTCAATTCCCCAACGTCATCCTGCCGGTCCTTCCATCCCTTATCCGCCGAAGACTTCTCCATACTCATAAATTGGAATATCTCAGGGGTAGGAAGAGGACAGACCTCCTGGCAATGAGCGGCAAGCGTGGCAGCAATTCAATCCTCGCGGGTCTTGCCAGAAATGTGTGGACACCATGTATTCGACGCGACCGCTACCGCAAAAATTAACTTGATGACCGGCTTTATGCACGACTGTTCTCAGTAGAGCGGACAGGTCCTTGCCGTAAAGCACCCAACTCGCTGGTATCGAGTGTCTGTCAGCCACACTGATACACCACGTATTACGTCACAACGGCATCGGAGGACGCCATAGAACGATTTCGAAAGTCCTCACAATCCTGCTGGATGTCCAGACCATGTCGCGCAAGCTCAAGGACCTTCAGAGCTATGGCTACCTGATCGACGATTCGGCTCTGTGTGCGCTATCGCCCATACCGGTCTTGCCGTATCAACCGATCCGGGGGCTCAACGCTCGATCCGGAGCGGCTGGCGTCGCGAACGTATTGGCGGAAACCCTGCCTTTGGCATTGACGAATTGCTAGTGAATGCTGCGCGCCACATCATGCTGATTCGATCGACTCGCCTTTCGTCATCGCATGAGCGCAATCCTGCAGGGCATCAAGGTACTGGACCTGACCCGTGTCGTGGCCGGGCCGTGGGCTACCCAGAATCTGGCGGACATGGGTGCCACCGTCTACAAGATCGAGAAACCCGGTGATGGCGATGACACGCGTCGAATGGGTCCATTCCTGACCGACGGCGATGGCAACGTGACAAACGATTCCGCGTTCTTCCTCTGCTGCAACCGCGGCAAGCAATCGGTCACCGTCGACATTTCGCAGCCGGAAGGCGCCGAACTGGTACGCCAACTGGCAGCGCAGTGCGATGTCGTCGTGGAGAACTACAAGGCGGGCAGCCTGAAGAAGTACGGACTCGACTACGAGAGCATCCGTGCGCTGCGTCCCGACATCATCTATTGCTCCGTGACCGGCTTTGGTCCGGACGGCCCTTACGCGCCCCGCCCGGCCTACGACTTCATCCTGCAAGGCATGGCGGGGCTGATGAGCACCTGCGGGCAGCCCGACGGCACCCCTGGCGCGGCGCCGATGCGAACCGCGATTCCACTGACGGATATCCTCACCGGGCTGTACGCATCGGTGGCGCTGATGGGGGCGCTCTATCACCGTCAGGCTACCGGTGAGGGGCAATTCATCGATGCCGCGATGATCGATGCCGCAGTGGCTGCAAACGGCCATCTCGCGCTGGGCTATCACATGACGGGGAAGGTGCCGCAGCGCGCCGGCAACTCCAATCCGGTGGCATCGCCGTCGGAGGTGTTTGCCTGCCTTGACGGCCACGTTATCGTCGCCGCCGGTAACAACGGCCAGTTCGCGGCGCTGTGTCGCGTGATCGGGTGTGCGTCGTTGATCGAAGATCCGCGATTCCTGCAGAACATGGACCGCGTGCGAAATCGCCCCGTTCTGCGCGAAGCATTAGGCGAACGTCTGCTGAACTGGCGTCTTGGCGATCTGATCCAGGCCCTGGAAGGCGCAGGCGTGCCATGTGGCCCGATCAACGGCATCGACGACGTTTTCGATGATCCGCAAGTCCGGCACCGCGAACTGCTGGTACGCCTGCCGCACGGCAGTGGTGTCGAGGCGCCGACCCTGCGCAGCCCACTGCGCTTCTCTGCCACGCCGGTCACGATGACCGCGCCACCGCAACTTGGCCAGCACACCGAAGCGGCGCTGCGGCGCGAATTGGGGATGTCGGCAGCGGACGTGGAGGCCTTCCGGGAAAGAGGCGTGATCTGACGCAACGGACCATGGAATGGACGCGGGCTGCGCAAGGCAGCCCGCTTTTCATTGTGGTCGGGATATGCCGGCGCTACCGGCATATCGCATCAGTCCGCATCAGTCGAGTTTTATCCCCGCCTTTTGCACCACGCCGGCCCATCGCCCCGCTTCTTCCTTGATAAACGCCTGGAACTGATCCGCCTTGCCGCCGACCGGGTCGATGCCATAGTCGATCAGCTTGGCCTGGACGTCCGGTGCGTGCACCACGGCGTCGAGTTCGGCGGACAGTCTGTCAACGATGGCGGTTGGCGTCTTTGCTGGTGCCAACACGCCGATCCAGCTCGAGGGCATGATGTTCGGATAGCCGGCTTCAGCCATGGTGGGCACATCGGGTGCGGCCGGCCAGCGGCGCGGATTGGTGATGGCCAGCGCGCGAACCTTGCCTGCCTTCGCCAGCGGAATCATGGTCTGCACAGAGTCGAAGATCACGGCCACCTGCCCCGAGATAAGGTCTGGCAGCGCAGGCGAGATGCCCTTGTATGGCACGTGCGTCATCGTCATGCCCGTGCTCTGTGAAAACAGCTCGCCAGCCAGATGCGCGCCTGACCCACTGCCGCTCGAGGCAAAAGTCATCTGGTCCGGATGCGCCTTGCCCCACGACACCAGTTCCTTTACTGACTTCGGCGGCAACTGCGCACTCGAAACCATCAGTAGCGGAATACGCCCAATCTCGCTGACACCAGTCAGGTCCCGGATCGGGTCGTAGCTCATCTTCTGGTACAGGCTCGGGTTGATCGCGTGTGCGGCCACCACAACCAGCAGCGAATAGCCGTCCGGCGCGGATTTAGCAACGTTGTCCGAACCGATCATGCCGTTGGCGCCCGGGCGGTTCTCCACGACGACCGGCTGTCCGATACGTTCGGCCAGTTTCTGCATGACGAGGCGGGTTACCGCGTCTGACACGCCACCCGGCGGGTATGGCACCACCACGCGTACCGGCCGCGACGGCCAATTCTGCGTGCCGGCACTCTGCGCCATGGCGGGCACCACGAGCATCCATCCACTGGCGAGTATTGCCGCCTGCACGAGCCGCCGCCTTGCGGCACGGCGGGAGTTCTTCTGCGCTGTCATCACCACTGTCTCCTCCTGGTCTTGTCGCTGTTGTCACATAGCGGCGCCAGCCGCCTTGTTCATGCCGCGTCGTCCGACTTCCTCTGCCCAGGCAATGGGCACCGAGAGCGGAAAATCGAGCAGCATCTGCGCGAAGCTCTTGCCCAATGGGTCGGATCGCAGGCTCGCCACGCCGCCACCGGCAAGCGCGTCATGCATCAGGAAATTCAGCGCATTCAGCCCGGGTACCTCGAAACACTCCACCTCACCCGCCACAAGATGCGCGAAGTACTGACCGACGGCCTTCGGCGTCAGTTGCTGGCGCAGCAACGCCAGATACTCGGGCTTGCGTGCAATCACGCCGATGTTCTCGTCATCGCCCTTGTCACCACTGCGCGCGCACGCCAGCGCCACCAAAGGGCATGTCACGCGTGGGCCGTCAGCGATTGGGGCGGTGGTTAGCGCCACAGGCGCAGCGGCCTGTGGTGCAGCCTGTGGTGCGCCCATTTCGGCGGCGATGCTCAGGGCCACGCGGCGGTTGTCGAGTTCGACCGTCATTGGCACCGCATCCTTCGGCACCAGAAACGAGAAGACCTTGACCACCGGCTGGATATCTACGCGTCCCGAGAACGACGAACGGGTGCCGGCCGCCATCGACGTGCCGGCGGAAGCGCATTCGCGCTGCAGGATGGCCAACGCCTTTGCCCGAGCGTGCCGGGCGCCGATGCGCAATACCACTTCGCGCGTGGGCATCTCCCGTGCATGGGGACCGTAGTGCGATTCGCAACCAAGCAGTTCGACGATGGTCGCACTGTAGTCGCCGAACCCCTGCTCGGCCATCATGCGGCGCGTGCGTGCAAGCAGCGCTTCGGCGGTACGGCGGGCCTTGGCCGGCGCGTCGATGCCGCGAATCGCCATCATCGGACTGATCTGGTAGCCATCCTGCCAGGTGGCATTGGCCTTGTAGTGCGTGCCCGGCGGACGGCCGCGCGCGCCTTGCACGCGAACATGCCCTTCGTCGATGACCTCGACATGCACCTGACGGAAATCGCAGGTCACGTCTGGCATCAGGTAGTTGGCTGGATCACCGACTTCGTACAGGATCTGTTCGGATACGGCCAGCGGATCGATCAGGCCACCGGTGTCGTCGGGCTTCGACAGCACGAAGCTGCCATCCTCCGCGCAATCGATGACGGGGTAGCCAATGCGGTCCCAGTCGGCCACACGTTCCCAGTCGGTGAACAGCCCACCTGTGGCCTGCGCGCCGCACTCGATAACGTGCCCCGCAAGCGTGCCAGCCGCCAGCCTGTTCCAGTCGTCCCAGCCCCAATCGAACTCATGCGCCAGGGCGCCCACCACCACCGCGCTATCCACGCAACGGCCGGCGATCACGATATCGGCGCCCATTTCGAGCGCTCTCGCGATGCCCTGCGCGCCGGTGTACACGTTTGCGGACCATGGCTCGGTGGTTGGCACGGCGCTACCGTCCAGTTGTGTCAATCCCGCGTCGCACCAGCCTGGGAATGCGGTACCCACATCGTCCCCAGTGACCACGGCAATCTTCGGCGACAGACCCTGTTGCGCGGCAACCTTCAGCAACGCGTCGCGACAGCCCTGCGGATTCAGCCCACCAGCATTGGCGATGACGCGCACGCCACGCTCGAGGATGGCGGCCAGATGGGGCGCGATCGCGGCGTGAACAAAGTCGGTGGCGTAACCCAGGGACGGATCCTTGGCGCGGGCACGGGCCAGAATCGACATCGTGGTTTCGGCCAGGTAGTCATACACCAGGTACTGAAGTCCGGGCACCGTCAGTAACTGGGGCGTGGCGGTGGCCGAGTCGCCCCAGAAACCGCTGGCGCCACCGATGCGGACCGTGCGGGGCAGGCTCCGGCTGGTTTCCGTACCCCGGCGGCCGGTGGCGGAGGCGCGTTTCATGCCTTGCCCTCCCCTGCGTCCTCAGCCTCCACGCGCACCAGCAGGGTGCCAGCGCTGGCCTGTCCGCCAGCACGTGCCGACAACTCAGAGACGACGCCGGCGAACGGGGCGACGAGCGTGTGTTCCATTTTCATCGCTTCCAGTACAACCAGCGACTGGCCCGCCTCCACACGATCACCTTCCGCGACGTTCACCGCCACGATCCGGGCGGTCAGCGGCGCGGTGAGCGCGCCCGATGACTCGCCTTCCGTACTTCGACGGCGTGGGTCGTGTCGGATGAAGCGCCAGGCCCGACCGTCGGCAAACAGATGTATCGCCTGATCGTCGTCAGCATGGAGAACAGGCCGAGCCATACCGTCGCACTCGATCCATGCGGCCCCATCGGCGGCATGGTCGCGGAGCATCCGCACATGGACTGGCTGCGCGCTCGGCTCTCCGCGCGCGCTGACGGTAACGCGCCAGCCTTCTTCTGTCGCCTGCACTGTCGAGTCCCACGGCCTCCCTTCTGCGTGCAGTCTCACCGACGTTGTCATGCGCGATAGCGCGGCAGGCTCGTTCCGCGACAACTGGCCAGATGCCGCCAGTGCGGCAATGGCTACCACATGACGAGATGGTTCGGCGGGTTGCAGCGACGCCTGCATATGAGCCTCGACGAAGCCTGTGTGCACGTCATTGCCCGCGAACGCCGCGCTGGCAAGGCACGACGCCAGGAACGGCTGGTTCGACGGCACGCCGAGCAGCACGCAGTCCTGCACCGCACGCAACAGCTTCTGGCGCGCTTCCTCGCGCGTGCGCCCATGGGCCACGAGCTTGGCGATCATCGAGTCATAGTGCGTGGGGATGGTGCCCCCGGTGTCCAGCGCATGGTCGACGCGCACGTCGTGGCCCGCATCCGGGGCGCGCCACCGCAACACCGGGCCGCCCTGCGGAAGAAATCCCGCAGGCACGTCCTCGGCCGTCAGGCGCACTTCGATCGCGTGACCGTCGAACGTCACCTGGTCTTGCGTCGCTGGTAGTGTCTCGCCCGCGGCAACGTGCAGTTGCCATGCCACGAGGTCGAACCCGGTGATGGCCTCAGTCACGGCGTGTTCCACCTGCAACCGGGTGTTCATCTCCATGAAGTAGAAATTGGCGCCGGCATCGAGCAGAAACTCCATCGTGCCGGCTCCCACGTAGCCGATGGCCCGCGCGGCCCGCACGGCCGCCTCGCCCATCCTGGCGCGTAGCGCGGGCGATACCGCCGGCGATGGGGCTTCCTCGATCACCTTCTGGTGGCGGCGCTGCACCGAGCAATCGCGCTCTCCAAGGTGGATCACATTGCCATGCACGTCGGCAAAGACCTGAATCTCGACGTGGCGTGGTTGGATGACCGCGCGTTCCAGGATCAGTTCGTCATTGCCGAACGCCGTCGCGGCTTCCGACCGCGCACTGGCGAGCGCCGCGGGCAACGCAACGGCATCGGGCACCAATCGCATGCCACGCCCGCCGCCGCCTGCCGCAGCCTTGACCATCAGCGGGAAGCCGATGCGCCCGGCTTCTGCCAGCAAAGTCTTGTCGTCCTGCGCCTCGCCTTGATAGCCCGGCACGCACGGCATGTCCGCGGCCAGCATCAGGCGCTTGGCTTCGGCCTTGTTGCCCATGGCACGGATGGCGCTGGCCGGCGGACCGACGAAGACCAGGCCGGCTTCGGTCACGGCGTCGGCGAACTCGGCGTTCTCGGCCAGGAATCCATAGCCCGGATGGACGGCGTCGGCACCAGCGGTTCGCGCGGCAGCGATGATGGCCGCAATATTGAGGTAGGACTCACGCGGTGCGGCAGCACCGATACACACGGCCCGATCCGCGCTGGCCACGTGTGGGCTGTGGCGATCGGCCTCGGAGTAGACGGCAACGGTGCCAAGCCCAAGTCGGCGGGCCGTCCGCATGATGCGGATGGCGATCTCGCCCCGGTTGGCCACGAGCACGGTATGGAAGGGTCGGCAGGAAGCTGACATGAAATGCTCTCTGGAAAGTTTCTTTGCGTTCAGGCGTCTGTCGATTGCGCGGCGCAGACGATGCTGGCATCGAATCGCGTGACCCAGCGCGCATCGCGCTTTTCGCGGAAGGCCGCGATGCCTTCTGCGCCCTCGGTGCGCATGCACTGGGCAAACTGATGTGATGCGTCATCGAGCAGGCTGTCGACCGGCGTCGGGCCGCATCTGGCGACCAATGCCTTGAACTGGCGGTTGGCGTGTGGCCCGCAGCGGCCAATGCGGGTCAGCCACTCGGCGATCAGTTCGTCCAGTCCGGCGGCGTCTTCGGCCAACTGGTCTACGAGCCCGATCGCCTCTGCCGCCACGCCGTCCAGACGCTCGCCGGTCAGGCCTAGCCGGCGCGTCAGCGCGGCGCCGAGTCGATCAACGACGAATGGTGCGATCTGCGCGGGAATGATGCCCAGCGAGGTTTCCGACAAGGCGAACCGCGCCGCGCGCGTTGCGAGCACAACGTCTGCGGCACATGCCAGACCCATGCCGCCGCCCATTGCCGGCCCGTCCACGGCCGCGATCACGGGTATCGGAAGTGCCGCCAGCCGTGTCATGAAATGACCGAACTGGCGGTTGCGCGCGGCAACCGGGTCTTCGTGGCCAACATCGGCGTCAAGCCGCGCCTGGAAATTGCCGACGTTGCCCCCAGCGCTGAAGGTTCCACCCGCACCGCGCAGCACCAGCGCGCGGATGCCGACGTCGGCTTCAGCCTGCGCCACGATGTCCGTCAACACGGCGACCACTTCCGGAGCGAGCGCATTGCGCGTGGCCGGGATGTTGAGCGTGGCGAACAACACGCCCTCCACGCAACGTACGATGACTGGGTTGGTCATGGCTCGTCTCAGCGGTCGTGGCGGGACATCAGCCCCATCTGCTTGGCAATTACCTGCAGCATCACCTCGTCGGCGCCACCACCGATCGATCCGAGCCGGAAATCCCGATAGGCGCGATTGGCGTGGTTGTCCCACGTGTAACCCATGCCGCCCTGGAACTGGATGCACCAGTCGGCAATCTCGCGCGACAGGCGCCCCGCTTTCAGCTTGGCCATCGACGCCAGCTCCACCACATCCTCGCCCTGGATATAGGCTCGCGTTGCCACGTGAACCAGCGCGCGCAGCGATTCGAGTTCGGTCTTCAGTTCGGCGAGCTTGAACTGGATGTACTGGTTGTCGAGCAGCGGCTTGCCGAACGCTACGCGCTGGCGGAGGTAGTCGGCGGTCTCCTCGATCAGCGCGCTGCACGCCAGCCGGCGGGCTGCACCGTTCAGGCGCTCCTCCTGAAACTGCTTCATCTGATAGATGAAGCCCATGCCCTCCTCGCCAATACGGTTGCGCACCGGCACGCGTACGTCATCGAAGAAGATCTGGGCGGTGTCCGAGCACCACATGCCCATCTTGCGGATCTTCTGCACTTCCACGCCACGCACGAGTCTGCCGTTTTCCCTCAACGGCACGATGATCAGCGATTTGTTCTTGTGGACCGGCCCGTCCGACGTGTTGCAAAGCAGGCAGATCCAGTCGGCCTGCGTGCCGTTGGTGATCCACATCTTGGAACCGCTGATCACGTAATCGTCGCCGTCGCGACGTGCGCGTGTTTTCAGCGACGCGACGTCGGAGCCCGCTCCGACTTCCGACACGCCGATGGAGACAACCATCTCGCCGGCGATGGCCGGTGCCAGGAACTCGCGCTTGAGCGCATCGGAGCCGAATGCCGCCAGCGCAGGCGTGGCCATGTCGGTTTGCACGCCGATACCCATCCCGACACCTTGTGCGCGTGCATGGCCCAGGGCTTCGGCGGCAGCGACGGCGTACGAGAAATCCAGACCCAGCCCACCGTACTCCACAGGCTTGGTGATACCAAGAAATCCAAGCTCGCCCATCTTCCGGAATAGCGCGTGGGCGGGAAACGTCTCCGCTGCTTCCCATTCGTCGACGAACGGGTCGATCTCGGCCGCGACGAACCGGCGAATACTGTCCATGATGCTGCGGTGGTCCTGGGTATAAAGCATCTGTGTCTCCGGGGTACCTTGTTTGTTCAGATCTGATGAGGCGCGAAGGCGTCGGAAGCGTCAGAAACGCGCAACGCCGAACTGCATCGCGCGGGGCGTACGGGCGGCGGCTTCTCGCGCGGTGGCCAGCACAAAGGCCAGCATCGCGCGTGTGTCGCGTGGGTCGATCACACCATCGTCCAGCAGCAACCCGCTGGTGACGAACGCGCTGCCCTGGCGTTCGAAGTTGGCGACGATCTCGGCGGTCTGCGTGGCCAGCGCCGCCTCGTCCACTGGCACGCCCTTGCGCGCGGCCTGCTGACGGGCCACGATTTCGAGTGTCATCGCAGCCTGCTCTCCCCCCATGACGGCCGTGCGCGCGTTGGGCCACGAGAAGCAGAAGCGCGGATGGAAGCCACGGCCGCACATGCCGAAGTTGCCGGCGCCGAAGCTCGCGCCGCAGTACAGCGTGACATGTGGGACGGTGGAGTTGGAGAGCGCCTGAATCATCTTCGAGCCGTGCTTGATCATGCCGGCCTCCTCCGATGCCTTGCCGACGATGAAGCCCGTGGTGTTCTGCAGAAACACGATCGGTGTGCCGGACTGGTTGCAGGCCTGAATAAACTGCGCGGCCTTGGTGGCGCCAGCCGGATCGATCGGGCCATTGTTGGCGATAAAACCAACGGCATGGCCTTCGATGCGGGCATGACCGCAGACTGTGCCTGGTCCGTAGTCGGGCTTGAACGGCAGCCAGGCGGAGTCATCCACCAGCCTGGCGATAACCTCGCGCATATCGACCGGACGCTTGTGATCCAGGGTCATGACACCTTCGAGCTCGACGGCGGGGAGCTTCGGCGCCCGTGCCGGCCGTGGCGGCGTCTGATCCACGCGGGGCCAGTCGAGGCTGGCGACGATGTCCCGTGCCGTGGCAATGGCGTGCTCGTCGTCCTCGGCCAGATACTCGGCCAGACCGCTGACGGTGGCGTGTAGATCCGCGCCCCCCAGTTCTTCGTCAGTGGCAATCTCGCCTGTTGCGGCTTTGAGCAGCGGCGGGCCGGCCAGGAAGGCGCGGGCGCGCTTGCGGACCATCACGACGTAATCGGACAGGCCCGGCATGTACGCCCCGCCGGCCGTGGACGAGCCGTGGACCACCGTAATGACCGGTAGCCCGGCTGCCGAGAGCCGCGCCAGGTTGTAGAAGATCGTGCCGCCTCGCACGAATTTGTCGACCCTGTACTTGCGCAGGTTCGCGCCGGCCGACTCCACGAGATGGATCAGCGGCAACCGGTTCTCCAGCGCGATGTCCTGGCAGCGCATCAGCTTCAGGTTGCCGGCCTCGGTCATGGCGCCCGCATCGATGCCTGAATCCGTGGCCAGCACCATGCAGCGCACGCCGCAGACAAAGCCGATTCCGGCAACCAGCGAGCCACCGGGAATCGACGTATCGGGATTCGGATCGTCCAGCCCATATCCCGCAAGCGTGGCCAGCGGCAGGAATGGCGCACCGGGATCGAGCAGACAGGCGACCCGCTCGCGCGGCAGCAGCGCCCCGCGTTTCTGAAAGCTCGAGCGAGCACGCGACGACGCGTCGACGGCTCGCTGTTCCAGCGCGCGCAGCCGGTCTGTCAGCGCCTGCATGCCAGCACGCTGCGTGGCAAAGGTATCCGAGGTGGAATCAATCCGGGTATCGATGGGGATCATGGTGGGAGACCGGCTGGCGTCCTGTGGCGTCCGATAGCGCGTGTTGGCTTGACGGGTTGTATGAAGTGAATCCATTGCAATCCACCCTTCGCCGCCGGACAACCACAACGGGCGTCGTTGTGCATAATGTGCACAACTTAGGTATTAACCCTGCAACCTACTCTCGTCCTGCCGGTTTCCTTATGCCCTCGAGCGCCAAAGCGGATGCCCCCCTCCCCCAACCCGGCGTGCAAAGCCTGACACGCGCCTTTGCGCTGCTGCACCTGTTGGGCACACATCACGACCCGGGATTGACCCTGCCCGAGCTTGCCACGCTGGCGAGTATCGATCGCACTACCGCGCATCGCATGATCCGTTTCCTTGAGGCGGCGGGATACGCCGAGCGCGAACCGGCCGGCAAGCGCTATCACCTGGGCAGCGCGGCCATGGCGTTGGGCCTGCGGGCAATGAACCGGCCGCCTCCCGATAGCCGCATCGTCACGCGGATGAAGGCGGTGGCGCGTCTGACTGGCGATGCGGTGTTCCTGATTGGGCGCCTGGGCGACCACGGACATTGCCTGCACACCGAGGAAGGCGCGCATCGCATCAAGACCTTTGATCTGTTGACTGGCACGTCGCGGCTGCTGGGTCAGGGCACGGCGAGCATGGCGCTGATGGCAAGGCTGGATAACGACGAAATCCGGAAGCACTACAACCGGCATCGGGCGGAGTACGAGCAAGGTGGATTGAGCCTGCTGGCACTGTTGCGTGGCGTGGACCGCAGTCGCAAACTCGGTTATGTGCTGGCCGGCGCCGGCGGGGTGGCCGGCGTGGGCTACCTGTTGCCACTGGCGTTGGAAGGCGACCTGGCAGTCAGCGTCGTGTCCGCCGCGTCACGGATGCCCGTGTCGCGGCGTCACGAAATCGGCGCGTTATTGCAGGCGACATTCGGCGCGGATTGAGCCCCGAAGCCGCTAATGGTGCCGCTTACTGGTTCTTCATCGCCTCGGCCAGTCGCGCGATGATCTCGCCCTCGCTCTTGAATGCCTTCTGCGCATAGGCGGCGTACTGCTCGGGACTCATGTAGTTGCTGACCATGCCGTACTGGCGGGTCACGTTCAGGAACTTCGGGTCCTTGAGCGCATTGCGGAAGGCCTCGTCAAGCCGCTTCACCACTGCGGGCTTCATGTTTGCCGGGCCGACGATGCCGAAGGGCGAGTTCGACCACACTGGATAGCCGATCTCCTTCAGCGTCGGCGCATTGGGGAAGTCCGCGGCGCGTTTCTCCGACAGCGTCGCCAGCACGCGCATTTGCCCACCTTGCACGTAGGGCAGCAGCGTGTTCGACAGCACCGCCACATCGGACGAACCGCTCAGCAGCGCGGTGATCGCCTCGGCGTCGCCCTTGTACGGGACGTGGGTCCAGTTCGATTGCGACACCCGCGCCAGTTCGGAAATGGTCAAGTGCTGGCTGCCGTAGATACCGGTGGTGCCATAGCTGATGCCCTTCTTGTTGGCCTTGGCATCGGCGATCAGCTCCTGCATGGTCTGCCACTTCGCGTCCTTCTTCACGGCTACCGCGAAGTTGTAGTCTGCGATCATGGAGATGTATGTCAGGTCCTTAAGCGGGTCATAGCGCATCTTCTGCACATGCGGCAGGCGGAAGATCACCACGGGCGCCATGCTGAGCGTGTAGCCGTCCGGTTCGGTGGTCGCCATCTGCGTGGCACCGAGCGTGCCACTGACACCGGGCTTGTTTTCCACCACGATCGACTGACCCAGTTCACGGCCGGCCGCGTCGGCAAGCGCGCGTGCCACCTGATCGGTGACGCCGCCCGCGCCGTAAGGCACGATGAGCCGGATCGGACTGGTTGGGAACTCGTCGGCGGCCAGCGCCGGCGTGCCAAGGGAAGCCGTCAGCGCCAGGCCGGTGGTGGCCAGCGCGACACGGAAGAAGCGACGTCGTTGCATGAAGGTGTCTCCTGAGTTGTCTGCCGGATCTGTCATGTCCGGTCTGCGAGGTTGTCCGCACAGTATGACAATGCCGTCACGGAGGGGACCATCAGGAATTGGAGAATACCGGTCGCATATCCACCGATTTCATCGTCTACATGCACGGGTTGCATGTCGCCAAATAAAAAAACGCCCCGCAGTGCGGGGCGCTCCCTAACTCCATACCCTACCCTCAGGCTGCTTTGTTTCCCCGTAGCAGCTTCTTGTCAATCTTGCCAACGCTGGTCTTCGGAATCTCGGCCACGAAGGCGATCCGATCGGCTTCAGGTACCGCGAACTTGCTCAGACGCTGGGCCGAGACATGGTTCATCAACTCCGCGCGGATGTCGTCGGCGCCCACGTCCGAATCCGGTTGCCGCACCACAAAGGCCATCGGCCGCTCGCCCCAACGCGCGTCAGGCACGCCAATCACGGCGCACTCCCGCACGCCCGGCACGCGCGTGACCAGATTCTCGATCTCGATCGAGGAGACCCACTCGCCACCGGTCTTGATCACGTCCTTGAGGCGGTCCACGATCTGCACGAAGCCGTTCTCGTGCACGACCGCGACGTCCTGCGTGTGCAGGTATCCATCGGCCCAGAGTTCTTCCGACGCACTCGGCTTGCGGAAGTAACTGCGGGTCAGGTATGGCGCGCGCAGCACGATCTCGCCCTGGCTTTGGCCATCGCGTGGCAGTTCCCGCATGTCCGTCCCCACGATGCGGAAGTCTGCCAGCGGCACCGGCCGGCCCGTCGAGCAGCGCAGGCGGACCTCTTCCTCGCGGCTGGCCGGCTGGTATCCCGGCGGCAACTGCGCCAGCGCGACGATCGGGCCGGTTTCGGACATGCCGTAGCCGGCGAAGATGTCGATACCTCGCTCCAGCGCGGCCTCGCACAAGGACGGTGGCAGCGCCGAACCGCCGATGATGATCTTCCAGCCGCTCAGGTCCTGCCCGCCTGCCTCTGCGGCGTGCAGCAGCATCTGCAGGATCGTCGGCACGCAGTGCGAGAACGACACCTTCTCCTCGGCACGCAGCTTCAGCAGCATTTCGGGCGCGTAGCGGCCCGGCAGCGCCGTGCGCAGGCCCAGCGTGATCGCAACATACGGGATGCCCCACGCCATCACATGGAACATCGGCGTGATCGGCATGTACACATCCTCGCGATGCATGCGCTGGCCTTCGCGCGGCGAGCACAGGCTGGCCGTCGCGGTCAGCGTATGCAGCACGATGTCGCGATGGCTGTAGCACACACCCTTGGGGTCGCCGGTGGTGCCTGTCGTATAGAACGTGGCGGCCTTCGTGCGCTCGTCGAACTCCGGAAACTCGAAGTCCGGCGAGGCGGCGCCGACCAGTGCTTCGTACTCGCCGGCGAACGGGATAGCCGTGTCGGGCACGGTCTGTCCGTCCGCCATCAGCACGAAGCGTGGCTTGCACGTGAGCTTGTCCCGGATCTGGTCGATCACGGGCACGAAGTCCGGATGCACCAGCACGACGTCTGCGCCCGCGTCATTCAGCGTGTACAGGATCTGCTGCGGCGACAGGCGAACGTTGACCGTGAAGAGCGTGGCGCCCATCATCGGCACGCCGAAATAGCACTCCAGGTAGCGGTGGCTGTCCCAGTCCATCACGGCCACTGTGGAGCCGTGATGTACACCGAGGGCCGAAAGCGAATTGGCCAGCTTTCCCACGCGCTCGCGGAATTCGCGATAGGTGTAGCGCAGTTCTCCGCGGTAGCTGATCTCCTGGTCGCCATACAGACTCATGGCGTTGATCAGGAGCTGCTTGACCAGCAGAGGGTATGCGTAGGCCGAACGCGCGGAAACGATCAGGTTCTCCATATTGACTCCGGTACTGCTCAGAACGGCACGCTGCCGATAATGCCCGCGCGCTCCATCTTGCGATAGCAAGGCGGATAGTCCATCACGGCGTAATGCTGTGTGGCGGTGTTGTCCCAGATCGCCACGCTATTGGGCTGCCAGCGCCAGCGCACCTGGTACTCAGGGATATAGGCCTGCGAGATCAGGTAGCGCAGCAGGTCCGCCGCGCCCGGGTTGCCATCCTGACCGAAGCGCACGCGCGCTGGAGTGTGGTAGTTCGTGAAGTGCGTGGTGAAGCCGTTCACATAGAGGATCTTCTCGCCGGTGTCCGGATGGGTGCGGACCACGGGGTGCTCGGCATCGGGATAGCGCTCCTTGAGCGCCAGCCGCTTCTCGATCGGCATCACGGCACCGAAGCTGGCTTCGATGCTGTGGCGCGCGCGCAGGTCGGCGATCTGGGACTTGATATGGTCGGGCAGGTTCTCGTACGCGAGGGCCATGTTCGCCCACATCGTGTCGCCGCCCACGGGCGGGCATTCCACGCAACGCAGCACGGCGCCGAACTGCGGGGCCTCGCGCCAGGTGGTGTCGGAGTGCCACGCGTTCTCGTAGCGGTCGTTCGGCTGGTCCGGCGACTTGTAGATGCGGACCAGGCCCGGATGCTCCGGATCGCTGCCCGCCACTGGGTGATCCTCGAGTTCGCCGAAGCGGCGCGCGAACGCAACGTGCTCGGCGCGGCTGAAGGTCTGGTCGCGCAGGAACACCACGCGGTGTTTCAGAAGCAGCGCGCGAATTTCGGCGAACAGATCGTCGCTCTTGATCGCGTCAGCCAAGTTGACGCCAACCAGTTCGGCACCGATGGCACAGGTCAGTGGTTTGACTTGCATGGCAGGCTCCTCAGACGACGAAAATCGACGAACCGGTGGTCTTGCGCGATTCCAGGTCGCGGTGAGCCTGCACGGCGTCTTCCAGTGCGTAGCGCTGGTTGATCTCGATACGGATGCGGCCGGCACCCACGTGGTCGAACAGTTCCCCAGCCAGTTCCGCCTTCTCGCCCGGATCAGCGATATAGTCGGCCAAGGCCGGACGCGTCACATAGACCGAGCCCTTCATGGCCAGCAGTACGGGATCGAACGGCGGGATCGGGCCCGATGCGGTGCCCACGCAGACCAGCAGCCCACGGCGCTTCAGCGAATCGAGCGAGGCCATGAACGTGCTCTTGCCGACGCTGTCGAACACCACCGTGGCGCCCCCGCCATCGGTCAGTTCACGCACGCGCTTGGCCACATCCTCGTGGCTGTAGTTGATGATGTGATCGCAACCATGCGCGCGTGCCACCTCGGCCTTGGCCTCGGAAGACACGGTGCCAATCACGTTCAGGCCCTGCAGCTTGGCCCACTGGGACACGATCAGGCCGACGCCGCCTGCCGCGGCGTGCAGCAGAATCGTATCGCCGCGCTTGAACGCGTAGATGCGGCGCATCAGGTAGGCGGAGGTCAGGCCGCGCATCGTCATTGCCGCGGCGGTTTCGAAGCCGATGTTCTCCGGCAGGCGGATCAGCGGCGCGGCCGGCACCAGACGCTCGGTGCTGTAGGCGCCCAGCGTGTTCAGGAAGCCGGTGTATGTCACGCGATCGCCGACGGCGACGTTGGTCACGTCCGGACCGATGGCCTGCACCACGCCGGAGGCTTCCACGCCCATGCCCGCGGGAAGCGGTACCGGATAGGTGCCGTTGCGGAAGTACGTATCGGCGTAGTTCAGGCCAACCGCCACGTGGCGAATGCGCACCTGCCCCGGGCCCGGATCACCCACTTCCATGTCTTCGCAACGAAGGACCTCGGGTCCGCCGGTCTCATACATGCGCACGACTTTTGCCATCGCATCGTCTCCTGTTGTGTGTTGCCGCACGACGTGTGCCGCCATGTCAGCCAATCTAGATGCGCCGACTGCTTGCCGCTTTGCAATCGCTGCATCCAGCTTTGCATTTCATGCCAACACGGCCTATCATCCACGCCGAGTACGACGCGGCATGGTCCAGGGCACTCCGGGCACGTGACGCGCGAAGAACAAGATGGGAGACAAGCTTGAGAACACTGGTGCGCGCTGCGGCACTGACCAATTTCTTCGAGGTGGCGGCGGCGGAAGGCCTGAACCCACAGCCCTTGCTCCGCCAGGCCGGACTGACACGCGCGCTGCTGACCGATCCCGAGCAGCGCGTTCCGGTGGACGCGTGCGCGGTATTGCTGGAGGCCGCGGCGGACGCATCGTCCTGCCTCACCTTCGGGCTGCGCATGGCGGAGTCCCGGCAGTTGTCGGATTTCGGCCTGATGAGCCTGCTGATCAGCCAGCAGCCCACGCTGCGTGACGCGCTCGACACCATCATTCGTTACCGTCATCTGGTCAACGAGTCCGTGGCAATCATGGTGGAGTCGGCCGGCAAGGTGGTCATGATCCGGCAGGAGGTAGTGCTCGGCGCGCCTTCCCGACAAGCCACCGAACTGGCCCTGGGCGTGGTGTTTCGCTTGTGCCGCGCCCTGCTCGGCGCGCATTGGCATCCACTCAGCGTCAACTTTACCCATGCCGCGCCGCCCGACCTGCAGGTGCACCGCCGGTTGTTCGGATGCCCACTGGAGTTCGGCAGCGAGTTCAGCGGCATTGTCTGCCTGGCGGCAGACCTCGACGCGCCGAATCCGACAGGCGACCCGGCCATGGCTCGCCACGCGCAGCGACTGGTGGATACCCTGCCCCGTGTGAACGAGGCGTCGATCGGGCGCGAAGTGCGCAATGCGGTGTACCTGATGCTGCCAATGGGCCGCGCCAGTTGCGAGGCCGTGGCCCAGGGGCTGGGCCTGAGCTTGCGGACCATGCAGCGGCAACTCGACGAAGCCGGCGAATCGTTCACCGACATCCTGAGCGAGGTACGCCGCGATCTGGCGCAGCGGTACGTCAGCAACCCGGACTACTCCCTGTTACGCGTTTCGGAATTGCTCGGCTATGGTTCAGCCAGTTCCTTCACACGCTGGTTTTCCACCCAGTTCGGTGAAGCCCCCTTGGCTTGGCGCCGGCGCCACAGTGTCAACCGGTGACTTGCACAGCACCATCGAATTCGCCTAGTCTGAGCGTGCGTCGCCACATCGGAGCTCCCATGGAAATGCCTAATGCAGTGCTGCTGACCGTTGCCCTCACCCTTGGCGTGCCTGCCGTTGCGCTGGCTCAGTCCACATCGCCCGCCCAGGGCAATGCCGCAGCGGCCATCTCCGATGCCGTACAGGAGGGGGCGAACCCCTATCGTCCGCCTTCGGCGAGCAGCGTCAGCCCCGAGGAAGCCCGCCGGGCGAAATGCGAGGAACTCAAGAACCAGTTCGCCGCTGGCGCGCATGGGCCCAACAGCTACACCTCTCCGGGCATGGCCACGCAGAATGCGCAGGGTCGCGCAGTGCCCAAGATCGAGCGGGACAAGTCGCGAGATGCGCTGGAAGAGACCTATCGCGCGAACTGCACGTAAGGGCTCAGGGCTTCGCCTGATCCATCAGCCTGGCCATGTTGCTTTTGATGACATCGAGCACGGCAGCCGTCATCAGTGACGTCGACATGCCGAACATCAGAATGCCGTTGGCTGCCTCGATTGGCCCCAGCATGCGCCAGCGCTCGGACATGACGATATCGCCATAGCCGAGCGTGGCGAAGTTGACGCTGGAGTGATACAGCGCTGGCACGAAGCTCTGAAACTCGCCCAGCATCAGGAACAGCACGGCCCAGATCGCGATCTGCACGATGTTGCAGGCCAGCGTCAGCAGCATCACCGCCATCAGCAGTGCGATCTCCATCCATAGCGCCTCGCGCCCTTCCCAGCGTTTGCGATAGCGCGCATAGCGACGCAGGCAGATCGCCACCACCACGCCTTGCAGGATCAGGCACAACAGCATCACGGGTGCGGCGACCAGCAGGTGTATGCGCATGGGGCCTCCTCAGGTACTCAGATCGTTGTCGATGCCGTGGACACGGTTCGTTGCCGCCGATGGTCGAGCCATCTCAGCATGAATACGCCATAGAGCGACACCCCGATGAACAGTCCCATGCGGACGGCGAACGCCTGGTAGACATCCTTGCCTGCCGCGCTGTCTTCGACCGACTGCCCAAGCAGGATGATCATCGTCACCAGGCTGTTGAGCCAGAATCCCGGGGTGGCGCGTGTCGGCCGGATCGCGAAGAGCCGGCGGGCAACCACCAGCGCGAACAGGATCGTCCAGAGAAAGAACATCCACAGATTGACGGACAGGCCAAGCGCGAACCAGAACAGGATCGCCAGCAGCCCGCCGAGCAGCGTGGACCCAAGTAGTTCGGTCGCGGCGCTACGCGCCGTCGTGCAGCTTTGCCGGCCCAGGCTGACAGCCTTCATGACGATAGGCAGGTATCCGGCCGGATCGGCCATGGCCAGCAGGAATGCCGGCATGACGACCAGCGTCGCGCGCCACGCCATCCAGTCCGCATCGCTGACAACCGGCGCGGGTGGCTTGGCCGCGGGCGTGGCCGTGCCGGGTTCTGGAATCAGCCAATGGCAGACCGCCAGCATCACCACACCGAGCAGCAGCCCGCGGGCCAGCGCGCCAATCACGCTGAGGGCGAGTCCCATGTCAGCGGTGCCGGCCACCGAGATCAGCGCAATGCCTGCCACAAGGAACGTCGACACGAGCCCGTTGCCGCCGCGCAGGCCGTAACGGAAGGCCAGGAACAGACCGAGCGCGGTCATCAGCACCCCACTCAGCGGCGCGTGCCGCAGGAACGGGATCAGCAGCAGTCCGGTTCCGGTGGTCGCGATGACAAGCAGCGCCAGCGCCAGCCCCGCCTTGGCGGGCAGCGGGCGCCCTACCGTGGCGAACAGGAACACGGCCAGCACGGGCGCAACCATCGGAATCGCCCATTGAAAACCGAAGCTCGTCGCCAGGCAGAGCGCGGTGCCGACAGCCAGGCGCAACGCGCGGCGGGACCGCGCCGCGGTTGCGGCAGCGGCGGCGGCCGATGCGCCCGCGTCAGTAGACATAGGACAGCCAGCTCATCAGGCGGATGTACAAGCGGCCCAATGGATTGAGCGGGTTGCCTGACGTCGGGAACGCCATCACTTCGGCCTGGCCGCCCACGCGCACGCCGCGCATCGAAGAGAGTTGTCCCGGATCGATGTCGACGATCACCGGGAAGCGCTGCGCGGGCCGCAGCCAGTCACGGCTGTTCTGCACCGTTGGCAGGCTGCCTGGCG
Organism: Cupriavidus sp. HY129; assembly: GCF_059492215.1. NCBI lineage: Bacteria > Pseudomonadati > Pseudomonadota > Betaproteobacteria > Burkholderiales > Burkholderiaceae > Cupriavidus > Cupriavidus sp. HY129. Next base: position 1,672,318 of record NZ_CP083254.1, on the reverse strand, counting down.
GTGGGCTCTGGCCGGTGCTCACGCCGTAGCCAATGCTGCGCACCTTGCCTTCGAGCACCTTGCCTGGCAGCGCGTCGAGCACGATGGCCACGGGCGTGCCCGGCTCTACGTGGCCCAGGTTGTTTTCGGTGAGGTCGGCGGAAATCCAGATGTCATGGATCGCGATCAGCGTCATGACCGGGCTGCCGGCGCCGGCAAAACGGCCGACTTCCGTTTGCAGGTCGGTGACCAGCCCGCCGGTACGCGCCCGGATCTTGGCGTTTGACAGATCGAGCTCCGCCTTTTCGACCGCAGCGGCGGCGCTGCGCAGCTTGGCGTTGTTCTCTTCGCTTCCGCCCTGCTGCTCCTTTGCCCGTTCAACCTCGGCGCGGGCCGCGCCGACCTGGCTGACGGCCTGCGTGTGCGTGGCGCGCGCCACCTCCAGCCGCCGCACGGAAACCGTGCCGGGGTCTTCCCGATACAGACGCTCAAGCCGCTCGCTGTCCTGTCGCGCCTTGAGCTCGTTGGCCTGCGCCGCTCGCAGCGATTCGCGCGCGGAATCGATACCCGCTGTGTTCGCGCCGATCTGCCGGCGCGTGGATTCGAAATCGGCGCGGGCGCGGTCCAGTGCAATCCGGTACTGCTGTGGATCGACCTCGAACAGCACCGTGCCGGCCTCCACGCTCTGATTGTTGTGAACCGGCACCTGGGTGACACGCCCAGAGACTTCTGAAGCCACTGGAATCACGAACGCCTGCACGCGCGCCTGCTGGGTATAGGGCGTGAAGCGGTCGGCCAGCAGATACCAGACCAGACTGAGCACGATCGCGATGACAACCCACCGCACCCCTTTTCCCGACGCGTCTCCGGATGCCGCCGGGCCTGGCGAGGCAGGCGGCGTGGCTGGCGCATTCGCATCACTGGCGTCACTCATTGGCGTTGGCTCCCGGTGGCTTTGGCCGTGGTGTTATTGGATGCCGGCGGCGTGCGCGGTGGCTCGTCCAGCAGGTCTCCCCAATCGGTACGCTGCCGCATCTGGTCGCGGGTGGCTGGGTCGACCAACGGCTGCTCGCTGTACCAGCCACCGCCAAGGGCCTTGTAAAGGTCGATCAGATAGCCAACGGCGTTGCTGCGATTGACCAGATAGGCATCCTGCTGGGCGAACAACGCCCGCTGGGCATCGAGCACGCGCTGGAAGTCGGAGTACCCCTCCTTGAACAGGGTGTTGGCCAGCGTCAGCGAGCGTTCCGCCGAATACGCGGCCTCACGCAGGATTTCTTCGCGTTCGAGTGCCTTGAGCAGGCCGCTTGCCGCATCGTCGGCCTCGCGCGCCGCCACGCGCACGTCGTTCTGGTAGGTGAGGATCAGTTGCTGGAGCCGGGCATCCTGCACGCGCACGTTGTTGTGGATCCGGCCATAGTCGAAGATGTTCCAGCGAAGGCTGGGGCCGCCCACCAGCAGCAGGCCGTTCTGCGTCCCGGGCAGCGAAGTCGCGGACCAGCCGATGCTGCCGACGAGCGTCACCGATGGATACAGGTCCGCCTTCGCCACGCCGATCTGGGCCGACTGCGCCGCGATCTGGAACTCGGCGGCGCGAATATCCGGGCGGCGCAGCAACAGATTGGCGGGCACGTCTTGCAGAATCGCCCGATCGATCCGGGGCAACACGCCCTCCTTGCCCGATGCCTCGCCCAACTCGGGAATCGGGCCGGGTGGCCTCCCCAGCAGGATCGCCACGGCGTTGCGCGATAGCGCAATCTGCCGCTCCAGTTCGGGGATGCTACTCAATGTGCCGAAGTACTGCGTCTTGGCCTGTTGCAGGTCCAGTTCATCGCTTTCGCCGGCCTTGAACAGTCGCTCGGTGATTTCGTAGCTGCGCTTCTGCAGTCGGCCGTTCTCCCGCGCAATCCGCACGCGGGCCTCCGCGGTGCGCAATGCGTAATAGGTCTGCGCGAGTTGTGCGTGAAGCAGTACCAGTACGTTCTCGTGATTGGCCTGGGCCGCGAAGTACGCGGCATCGGCGGACTCGATCGCGCGGGCGAATTTCCCCCAGAAGTCGAGCTCCCAGCCGACATCGACACCTGCGCTGTACTCCCAGACGCGAGCGGTTTGGGCGGTTGGCCCGGATTGGCGGCTGTGAACATACATGGCGTCCGCGCCCGCCTGCTGCATCTGGGGATACCGGCCAGCCAGCGCCATGCCGAGTTGCGCGCGGGCTTCCATGACCCGCAGGCCGGCAATCCGAACCCCGGCGTCATTGGCATCGGCCTCGGTGATCAGGCGTTCGAGCACGGGGTCGTTGAAGACCTGCCACCATTGGCGCATATCCGGCTGGGCACCTGCCTCGCTGGCCTGCCCGATCGCCTCGCTGGTCCATTTGCCGCTCCACGTCTCGTGCTGCGGCTGGAAATCCGGGCCAACGCGCGCGCAGCCGGCGAGCATCGTCGCGGCCAGCATCCAGCAACGGAACACGCGGCCCCGGGGCAACATCGCTATCCGGCAGCCGGACCGCTTTCGGTACGTCCCGACGCCTGGCCACTCCCCACGGCCTCACCACTCGCCACGGCCTCGCCGCCCTCGATGGCTTGCTGCTGGGTGTCTTCCACCCACTGCCAGAACAACTGGTATCCGACCGCGAGCACCACGGGGCCGACAAAGAGCCCGATTACGCCTCCGCTGACCATGCCGCCAAGCGCGCCGATCAGCACCACCGGCATCGGCACATCCACGCCACGGCCCAGCAGCATCGGCTTGAGCACGTTATCCGCCAGGCCGGCAATGAACACGTAGACGGCAAAGACGATGTTCATGCCGCTGACGCCCTCGGTCGCGATCACGAAGATGATCACGGGGATGGTGATCAGCGTGGCCGGCAACTGCATGATGCCGAGCAGCAGCACCGCCAGCGCCAGCAGCCCTGCCCCCGGCACACCCTTCATAACGAAGGCGACACCGATCAGCAGCATCTGGATGAATGCAATACCCACCACGCCCTGCGCGACCGCGCGCACGGTGGCCGTGCACAGCACGGTAAGGCGGGGGCCGCGCTCCGGCCCGGAGATGCGGGAGGCAATCTGAATCGCGCTGCGCGTGCCGAGCTCGCCGTAGGCCATGAAGATGCCCGCGATCATGAGCGCCGCCACGAAGATCAGCAGCCCGACGCCCACGCCACGCGCTGTGCCGAGCAGCGCCAGGGCCACCACCTTGATCTGTGGCGCAAGCTTTTCAGCCAGCGAGGCGAAGTCGGTGGAGGCAAGGTGCCAGAAGCCGTAGAGTTGCTTGCCCACAAACGGCCAGGCGGCCACCGATTCGGACGGTGGCGGAATCCGGATGTTGCCGCTGCGCGCGATCTCCAATGCGTGTTCGACCGAGTCGATCAATGCAATCCCGAGCAGGCACGAGGGCACGAGAATGATGCAGATGACCAGGAAAACGATCAGGGTGGCCGTGCGGCCCTCTCCATCGAAGATCTTGCCGCGCAGGTAGGTCTGCAGCGGATAGAGCGTGATCGCCAGGATCACTGACCACGCCATCAGGCTGATGAACGGCTTGAAGATCTCGAAGCAGGATATCGCCAGCAACAAGATCAGGCCGAAGCGGATATAAACGTCGATCAGCGTACGAGAGATCGTAGGGATCGAAAGACGTGTTTGCAGCATCGGCGGCCTCCTTGTGAACCTCGGGCGCGCGCCTCGGCCGCGCCACCTCTCACACGAGCCGGCTCTGGCGCCTGCGCCTCCAGCCAAGGGCAAGCAGGACAGCGCCGACGAACATGATCACGAAGCAGCCGATCAACCAGTCCCTCGCGAGAACCGTGAAGCGATAGTGCTGCGGCGCTTCTGACAGCTTGAACAAGTGAATCTCGAGACCATGCAGGGCGAAACTGAACAAGTTGACATTCTCTGGCAGCCCGCCCACCGGATCGCACAGGAATACCCCGGCGAGAGCCAGCCAGAAACCGATGATGATCAGCCAGTATCCAGTCTTGTACATGGTCGAGTACGCTCCCAATGAAAGAGTCAGCCAAGCCCGTGCGCAAAGCAATTGGTCCTTGGGCCAAGCCATGCTTGAGCCAAGCATTGGACCAAAGTCCCTTGCCAAGGCCATGCCCGTATCCGAGATTGATACTTGAGGCAATGGGGCCTGCTGCAAGCGCCGGGAGAAACACTTATGGTAAAGGACTCGCGCCGTACTGACGAGGATTCCGCAGCGCAGCAGGACCTTGACTCGAAGACGTACGAGAAGTCGCTGCGCTCGCTGCACGTTGAACTGGTGCACCTGCAGGACTGGGTCAAGGCTACTGGTGCCAAGGTATGCGTCATCTTCGAAGGGCGTGACGGCGCTGGCAAAGGCGGCGTCATCAAGGCCATCACCGAGCGGGTCAGCCCCCGCGTCTTTCGCGTGATTGCCCTGCCCGCCCCCACCGATCGCGAAAAGAGCCAGATGTACGTGCAACGGTACATCCCGCATCTGCCCGCAGCCGGCGAGATCGTGATCTTCGACCGTAGCTGGTACAACCGCGCCGGCGTCGAACGCGTGATGAAGTTCTGCGACGAGGAACAGGTGGAGTTGTTCCTGCGCGCGGTGCCGCTGGTGGAGCGCGCTATCGTCGGCTCGAACATCCAGCTCATCAAGTACTGGCTCGAAGTCAGCCCCGAAGAACAGACGCGCCGCCTGGAGCAGCGCATTCTGGACGGCCGCAAGACGTGGAAGTTGACGGACATGGACCTGAAGTCATACAGCCGCTGGTATGACTACTCGCGCGCGCGGGACGCGATGTTCGAGGCCTCGGATACCGACTTCGCGCCGTGGAATGTCGTGCGATCGGACTGCAAGCGGCGCGCCCGGCTCAACATCATCAGCCATCTGCTTGCGTCGATTCCCTACGAGCCCATCCCGCGCAAGAAGGTCACGCTGCCGGACCGGCAGAAGCGCGGCTCCTACAAGCAGCCCGACTACCCCTATCGGTATATCCCGGAGAAGTTCTGAGTTCCGGACGCAAACTGCAACCGTCAGGGGCCGCGTCATCGCGGCCCCTGACGGTTGTGGCATCGGATCTTCAATCCCTCAGTCGTTCAGTCGTTCAGTCGTTCAATCCTTCAATAGCGCCTTTTTCCAGTTGCCATCGGCCTCCTGGCAGTACCACCCTTCCCAGCGTTCCGACCTGCCATTCTGGCGCAGTTCGCTGCGGATCTTGCGGCAGCGCTTGGCGTTCTCGGTGCGCGTGGTCACGGGCGTGAATGTGCCCTCCGTGGCCTTGGACCGCCCCTCGGCAGGCAGACTGAACGGCACGGTGGCGCCATCGTCGGACTCCGACAGCGTCTTGTTGAAGACGCCGCGCAAGGTCGCCATCTGCTGCTTGGCGAGCGTGCCAACGATCGTGCCGCTCAGGTAGTTGTCAAAGTACGCGTGGGCGGGCAGCGCGCTGGCAATCAGCACGGCCGCCCCCAGACAACGCAATGCTGCAATGTGCTTCATGACGACAGTTCCGTTCGGGTGCCCGGCATTCGGTGGTTACTTGCCTGCACCGGGGGTTACCGAAACCGCGACAGCCTCGGTGTAGACAGCCTGCACGCGGTCCCCCTTCTTGATGTTCTTCAACTGGTCCGGGTCCTCGACAACAAGGTCGACGACATGGCCCTTCGGTCCCTTGACCGAGACAGTCTTTGTGTCCTTGTTGACCGCGACAACCTGGGCGACCACCGTCACCTCACGGCCAACCGTGCCGCCAGGCTTGGCGCCGGCCTCGGCGCGTTGCTCGATCGGCTTCTCGTTCATGGAGAGCGGTCCGCTGCCCTTCTTGAGGCTAACGGTCAGTGCCTCGTTGTACTGTACGGTGACCTTGTCGCCGACCCGTAGCTGATCAAAGTTGCGAGCCTCGTCGCCAACGGTCATGTCGGTGACCTTGCCGCCCGCGCCTTTCAGCGTGATTTTGCGATTTGCCGCGTCGATGGCTGTGATCGTCGCAACGGCAGTTGCGGAGCCGGAGGCCGTGACCGAGCCGTCGGCGCGTGTGACATCAGTCTTGACGTCGGTCTGCGCCCAGCCAATGGCCGGCACCGAAAGCAGGATCGCGACGGGAATCAGTACTTTCTTGAGCATATGCACTCCTTTTGGCAAAGCGCTCCGGGACCTACTTCACTCACTTGATCGAATAACCACGGCCTTCCATGCACGCGGAATAAGCACGGTAGTACGTGGACATGGCGCCCTGGGTGTTGGCCTGGGCGTTCGCTTGCGCGTTGCGCTGGTTCTGCCGGGCGCGCGAGCCACCGACCATCGTGCCGGCTGCGGCGCCAACGGCGGCACCCTTGCCGGCATCGCCGGTGATCGCGCCGATTACCGCACCGCCGGCGGCGCCACGCGCGGCACCGCCAACACGCTCACCACCGCCGACTGCCGGGCCACTGGGAGGCGGCGGCGCCGAGGACACGGCCGCCGGGTCTATGCCCGTATTCGATTTGGCCCAGGAATAGCAATAACCGTCGTCCTGTTGCTGCTGGGCGGCGCTCTGTCCCTTGGCGGGATACGCAATCGGCTTGGACTGAGCCATCGCGCCAAGGGCGATGCCCGCCGTGGCCAGCAACAAGACCGGCCTGATGATCGACCTCGACATGAAATCACTCCTTGTTACGGGTTTCCGGTTGACTCAGGCTTGCCTGAGGCGCCTGTGCTGCTTCCGACTCCACGGGCCAGCCACCACCCAACGCCTTGTAGAGCTGGACAAGCTGGCCAAACTCCGAACCAATGAGGGTGGACTGGTCAAGTTGCGCGGCGAACAGCGCGCGCTCGGAATCCAGCACTTCAAGATAGCTCGTATAGCCGCCTTCGTAGCGATCTCGTGCCAGCGAAGCGTAACGGCCCAGCGCATCGACCTGGTCGGTCTTGGCATTGAGCTGATCGCGCGTACGCTGCACGCTGACCAGCGCATCCGCCACTTCCCGGAACGCTGTCTGGATGGATTGCTGGTAGGCCTGCAGCGACTGCGTCTGAATCGCCTCCGCCTGCTTGACGTCGCCGGCGATCGCGCCACCGGTGAAGATCGGCATACTGATGAGCCCGGCAAACGACCAGGCCCGTGCCGGACCGGTCCACAGCCCCGACAGTGCCGTGCTGGCAGCTCCGAACGCGCCGGTCAGCGAAATCGTCGGGAAGTACTCGGCACGCGCGGCGCCGATACGGGCATTGGCCGCCACGAGATTCTGCTCGGCCAGGAGTACGTCCGGCCGCTGCTCCAGTAACGTCGACGGCAGGCCGACCGGCACGCCCGGCAAGGTCAACTCGGAGATCGACTTGCCGCGCGGAATTTCACGCGGGTTCTCGCCCAGCAGACCGGCCAGCAGGTCCTCCTGCAGCGCGACTTGCTGGCGGAACTGCTCGACCGAGGTCAGTGCCGATGCGTATTCTGACCGCGCTTGCGCGAACTCGACCTCGGAGACCACACCGCCCTGGAAGCGCTCCCGGAACAACTCAAGCGCGCCCCGACGGCTTTCCAGGGTGTCTTGCGAGATACGCAGGCGGTTATCGAGATCCCGCAGCGTGATATAGGCACTGGCAGTCGCGGCGACAACCGAGATTTCCGTGCTCCGACGCGCCAGTTCGCTGGCCTGCCAGTCAGCCTTGGCCGCCTCGGTCAGGCGGCGTATCCGGCCAAACAGGTCGATTTCCCAGGATGCGGTGGCGGCGACGTGCGTCTGGTTGAACGGGTTGTTGATCGGCAGCGCCGTGCCATTGGTGGTGCTGATACGCTGGCGCCCACCGCCAGCCTCGATCCCCACCTGAGGGAACAGGCCAGACCGGGTGGTCATGACACGGCCGTAGTACTCCTCGACCCGTGCCGCGGCAATCAGCAAGTCCTTGTTGTTGGCCCGCGCTGTGGCAATCAGCCCGTCCAGCACCGGATCGTTCATCTGCGACCACCAATACGTGGCCGGTGTCTGCGGCACGTTGATACCTTCGTCCGCGAAGCGGTAGGCCTGCGGAACATCGACAGGCGGACGAACGTAGTCCGGCCCGACCGCGCACCCGGCGGCGGCCAGCGTGGCGAGAAGCATCAATCGGGACACCGTGCGGCGCTTCATGACGTGCCTCCCGGAGTAGCCTCGGTGTCACTCGCCGGCCCCGCCCCTGGCCCGGTCCCGGTCCCTGAAGCCGGCTGCTTGCCCTTCCTCTTCTCGCTGCGCTGCTCCAGGCCCCAGAAGAACATCGGGATGAAGAAGATGGCGATAACGGTCGCGCCAAGCATCCCGCCAATCACGCCGGTACCGAGCGACTGACGGCTGGCGGCGGATGCCCCGCTGGCGATGGCCAGCGGCACGCAACCCAGGATGAAGGCCAGCGAGGTCATGATGATCGGGCGCAGACGCATCTTGGCCGCCTTGACCGCGGCATCGAACGGGCTCAGCCCTTCCTTCTCTTGCATTTCCACGGCGAACTCGAAGATCAGGATGGCATTCTTGGCCGCCAGCGCGATCAGCACGGTCAAACCGATCTGGAAATACACGTCGTTTTCCATACCTCGCAGCAAGATGCCCATCAGCGCGCCAAACAACGCGAATGGCACCGCCAGCAGCACGCCCAGCGGCAACGACCATTTTTCGTACTGGGCGGCCAGGATCAGGAACACCATCAGCAATGCGAAGGCGAAGACCAGCGCGGCAGTGGACCCTGCCTTCTTCTCTTCGTACGCCTGTCCGCTCCACGCAAAGCTGTAGCCTTCACCAAGGACTTCGTGGGCTACCTCTTCCATTGCTGCCAGCGCCTGCCCGGAGCTGTACCCCGGTGCGGCGTCGCCAGTAATCTTCGCTGCGGGGAAGTTGTTGAACCGCGTGACCAGATCCGCGCCAGAGACCCAGCGCGAATTCGTCACGGCCTTGATCGGGACCATGTCTCCCTTGGCATTGCGTACGTAGACGTTGTCGAGGTCGTCGGGCCGCGAGCGGTACTTGGGCTCCGCCTGCAGGATCACCTGGAACAGACGGCTGTTCTTCGGGAACTGGCTGACGTAGAGCGAGCCGAACATTGTCTGCAAGGCCGAGTAGACCGACTCCACCGCCACGCCCTGGGTTTCCGCGCGCTCACGGTCGAGGTCCACCAGTAACTGCCTGGAGCGCGTGTTGATCGTGCTGTTCACGCCGCGCAATTCGGGTCGCTGATGGGCCTTGGCGATAAACGCCCTGACGCGTTCCTCGAGTTGCGGATAGGTGCCATCCCCGGTGCTTTGCAGCCAGAACTCGAAGCCGCCGGTCGTACCCAGGCCCGGGATCGATGGCGGATTGACCGGCACCACGACGCCCTCGCGGTAGGTGGAGAACTCCTTGTTGGCCTTCGCGATCAGGTCCGCCGCGCTTTCACCCTTGCCGCGCTCGCTAAAGCCCTTCAGTGTGACAAACAGCGTGCCGGCATTGGACTTGTTCTGCGAGTCGATCAGGCTGTAGCCGTCCGGTACCGCCACCGCCTTGACGCCCGGCTGCTTGGCGAACCAGTCCGCGGCGCGCGAGGACAGCGCGGACGTGCGGTCCAGGCTGGCCGCATCGGGCATGATCACCGCGCCCAGCAGATAACCCTGGTCTTCCACCGGCAGGAACGACGACGGGATGCGCATGAACATCAGCACGCTGACTGCGATCAGCGCGGCCACGATTGCCAGCGATATCACCGAACGCCGGATGATGAGCTGGATCGACCTGCCGTACCCTTCCACGAGCCGATCGAAACTGCGGTTGAACCAGCGGAAGAAGCGATTCTTTTCGTGGGAGCCCGGTTTAAGCAGGATGGCCGCCAGTGCCGGCGACAAGGTCAGCGCGACGACACCGGACAGCAGCACCGACACCGCCAGCGTAATGGCGAACTGCTTGTACAACTGGCCCGTGATGCCGGACAGGAACGCCACCGGGATGAACACGGCCAGCAGCACCAGCACGATCGCGATCACCGGGCCGCCCACCTCGTCCATGGCGTGCTTGGCCGCCTCCTTGGGCGGCATCTTGAACTCGACCATGTTCCGTTCGACGTTCTCGATCACGACGATGGCGTCGTCCACCACAATGCCGATGGCCAGCACCATCCCGAATAACGTCAGCATGTTGACCGAGAAGCCGAACGCCGACATGGCCATGAACGTGCCGATGATCGACACCGGCACGGCCAGAATCGGCACCAGCGTGGCGCGGAAGCTCTGCAGGAACAGGAACACGACCAGGATCACCAGGATCACCGCATCGCGCAACGTATGCACCACCTCGTTGATCGACTCATGCACGAACTCGGTGGTATCCAGCGCGACTTCATACTCCATGCCCGGCGGGAAGCTCTTCTTCACTTCCTCCAGCGTCTTGCGGACCTGCTCGGCCACGGCCAGGGCGTTGGCGCCTGGCTGCTGATAGACCGCCAGCAGCGTGGCGGTCTTGCCCTTGTAGCGGCTGCGCAACGAATAATCTTTCGAGCCCAGTTCGGCACGGCCGACGTCCTTGAGACGCACCAGCGCCGCGTCACCCGAGGCGGCGCGCAGGATGATGTTCTCGAACTCGGCCGGCTCGGTCATCCGCCCCTTCGTCGTCACCGGGAAGGTCAGTGTGACCGGCCCGTCGGTGGGTGACTGTCCTATTCGGCCAGCGGAGAACTGCTCGTTCTGGTTGGCCACCGCGTTCTTGATGTCCTCGACGGTGATGCCTAGCTGGGCCATCCGGTCCGGCTTCAGCCAGATGCGCATGGCGTAGTCGGGTGTGCCGAAGATCGACGCCTGGTTAGCACCTGGAATGCGCTTGAGCGCATCGAGAATGTAGATGTTGGTGAAGTTATCGACGAAGGTCTGCGGATAGCTGTTATCCGGCGAATAGACCGCGATCACCATCATGAAGGCAGACGAACGCTTCTGCACGCTCACGCCCTGTTTGGTCACCGCGTCAGGCAACGTCGGCAGCGCCAGGTTCACGCGGTTCTGCACGTCCACCTGTGCCAGTGACGGGTCCGTGCCGATCTCGAAGTACACGGTCAGCGTCATGTTGCCGGTGGACGAACTGGTGGACGACATGTACAGCATGTTGTCCGCGCCGTTGACCTGCTGCTCGATCGGGGCCGCGACGTTCTGTGCCACCACGTCCGAGCTGGCGCCCGGATAGGTCGTGGTGACGGTGATGGTCGGCGGTGTGATGTCCGGGAACTGCGCGATCGGCAGGTTGACCATGGCAACCAGACCGCCAACGACGATGATGATCGACAGGACCGATGCGAAGATCGGACGGTCGATGAAGAAGTGTGAAAGCTTCATGACGTCGCCCCCTTCTCAGGGGCGGCGGTTGGGGCCGAGGCTGGCGTGGGCGCGGCGCCCGGGGGGCCAGGCGGCCGTTCGGTGGACACGGGCTGCGGAGGCGCGGCCACGGGTTTGAGGGGCGCTCCGGGGGCGAGGCGCACCGTGCCGTCGACCACCACGGTATCGCCTTCGCGCAGGCCGGAACGGATGATCCAGTTGCCCTGCGCCCATTCTCCGACATCCACCACTCTGGATTCAGCCTTGTTGTCCTTGCCGACGGTCCAGACAAACTGTCCACGCTGCCCTTGCACCACAGCCGCCTGTGGCACCGTGATCGCGCGCGTGCGCTCCGCGCCAAGCACGCGGACGCGCACGAATTGCCCCGGACGCAACGCGCCTTCGGTATTCGGGAATTCCGCGCGCAGCAGATAGGTGCCGGTCTCGGAGCTGAAGGATGCATCGGCAAACGTGATGTGACCACGCTTGCCATAGGTCGCGCCATCGGCCAGCACGATCTCCACCTCCATCGAGCCACGCGGCGGCATCTTCAACTGTCCGGATGCCTGCTGGGACTGGTACTGCAGGACCTCGTTCTCTGACAAACTGAAGTTGACCCAGATCGGATCGAGCTTGGCGACGTAAGTCAGCAAGCTGTTGCTCGCGTCGATATACGAACCGACCTGCTTCTTGGCGTAGCTGGATAACCCGGAGACTGGCGCGGTGATCGTCGTGTAGTCCAGATTCAGACGGGCGTTTGTCACGTTGGCCTTGGCCTGCTCCACCGCGGCCGCGGCGCCCTGCTCCTGCCCAACGGAATCGTCGAGATCCTTCTGGCTCAACGCATTCTTGGCGGCCAGCGGGCGAACGCGGGCAAGGTTCTGGCGCGCGGTGGTCAGGCGTGCCTGTTGCTGCGCCAGTTCGGCCATGGCCGCGTCCAGCGCGGCCTTGAATGGCTTCTGGTCCATGCGGAACAGCACCTGCCCCGCCTTGACCATCGTGCCTTCGGTATAGAGCCGTTGCTCCAGGAAACCGTTGACCCGCGCCCGGATTTCAACCTGCTGCGAGCTCTCGGTCTGCCCGACGAACTCGAACACGACCGGCACGTCGTGGAGGTCGACCTTGACGACCCCAACTTCGGTCACCGGCGGCGCGGCGGGCCCCTTCGCCTCCTGCTTTCCGCATCCCGCGACTGCCAGTGCGGTGAGGAACATGAACGCATACTGCCTGCCCTTGGACTCCAGCCCACTCGCCATTGCTTGCTCCTCCGCTACGCGCCCGCCTGCTTGCTGGCGCGTCCTCGCCGTCTGCGTGGTTGATGTTTTGCCTGCGTGGTCAGTTGAAGCGTTCTCTCAACACCAGCGCGTTGATCCGGTGGCCATTCCAGAACACGTCATGGATGCGCGGGACGAAATGCTGCAACGCGATTTCGTCCACGGCATGGAATGTCAGTGTGACCGCCGGGCGCGTACCGTCTCCTTCCTGGAGTTCGTATTCGTCGTACGCCGGAAACCCGTAACGACCGAGGAACTCTTTCACCTGCTCCTCGGTGGTATCCGGGTTGAGGTTGGAAATCATCAGAAGTGCCATGTTCGATCCTTGTCACGGCGCCAATGCCACGCGCGGCGGACGCATGTCGGCCCCGTATTGTTGAGAGTGTGCCGCTTTGAGTCTAAATCGCAATTGGACCAAGGACCAAATTCCGTCACGTCAGATAACTCAAGGCGTCATCACACCCCGCACCAACTCGATGAGCTGGTGCGTATTGAAAGGTTTGCGCAGGTATCCGATCGCGCCGGCGGAGAGCGCCTTGTTGCGAGCCTCGGGCACGTCGTGGGCGGTAATGAAAATGATCGGCAAGGACAATCCGCCGAGACGGCGCTGCACCTCAAGACCGTCGAGGTAGGGCATGCTGACGTCGAGGATCACGCACGCAGGCCGATAAGCCGGCTGCGACAGGATCTGGTCCAGGAATGCCGTGCCGCTTGTGAATGTATCGACAGCGATGCCGGCGGCGCGCAGCAAACGCGAGATGGCGCGCGCAACGGACTCGTCATCGTCGATAACCACCGCAAATTGTCCTGAAGACCCCATATCCGCGCCAGGTTAACGTCGACCGCGTAGGCCGCGGGGAAGAAGTTGCCTTCCCCAAGGCTACGAGACACCGGCGTCCGGCGATATTGGACGATGGTCCAAACGGGGGAGCCAGCGCGGGGTCAGGTGCGCGCGACGATCCCCATACCCATCTTGTCGGCGATGCGAACCAGGGCCGGAAGCGAATCCACTTCGAGCTTTTGCATCACGTGCGCGCGATGCACCTTGATGGTCTTTTCCACGGTCCCGAGTTCGCTGGCCACCTGCTTGTTGCGCAGGCCAGACACGATCCAGCCCAGGACTTCACGCTCTCTGGGCGTCAGCCGCTCGATCTTCTGCCGCAGCACGCGGAGTTCGGCCTTGCGCGCGAACTGTTCCCGCGCGCGTTCACACGCCCGTTCGACCGCGGCCAGAAGCAGCCCGTCCTGCACCGGCTTTTCGAGAAAATCTATCGCGCCCGCCTGCATGGCCTGTACCGCCTTGGACACGTCGGCATGTCCGGTGAGGATGACGACGGGAACCCGCTGGCTCAGCGTCTGCTGCAAGGCGATGCCGTCCATGTCTGGCATCTGCAGGTCGACCACGGCGCAGATCGGCGAATTCTCCAGTTCGACGTTATCCAGAAAGCGTTTCGCGGAATCGAAGCAACTGGTGTGATACCGATGGGCGCCAAGGACGCGTGCCAGGGCACGTCGCACACTGTCGTCGTCATCGACGATACATACCGTTGGCTGCATTGCGTTCATTGTTCTTTCCTCCGTGATGGAGCGGATGGATGCCGCGCGGTGGCAGTGGCAATACCGACCCGCGCAGGTCCTGCGCGGCGTCTTCCGTGCGCAGCGACAGTTCAAAAGTCATACCCGTGCTGCTGTTGCGGATCGCCGACAGGCGTCCGCCATTGCGCTCCACCAGGGCGCGGCTGAAAGACAGCCCCAACCCCATGCCCTTGTGCTTCGACGAATAGAACGGCTGGAAGATACGCTCGAGCTGCCCCGGTTCGACGCCGCAGCCGTTGTCGCGCACCGAAACGACGACCATTCCATTGCGTTCCTGCGCCAGGATCGACGCTGAGCGTTCACCGTGCGGGCGCACGGATTCCACCGCATCGAGGGCGTTGCTCAGCAGATTGAGCAGCACCAGCTGGATTTCCATCGGGTCGCCAACGGCGCGGGGAAGCGAATCGGCAACTTCTCGCGACACCAGAACGCTACGTGCCCGCGCATTGGCATCGACGAGGGCAATCGCCTGATCGACGACTTCGCCGACATTGAAGTGGATCGCCGACGGGGCCTCGCCCAGGATCAATGCCCTTACCCGCCTGACGATCTCGCTCGCGCGAGACGCATCGGCGACGATATCGTCGAGGATCTCGCGTACCTCCGCGGGGTCGCATGGCCCCGATGCCAGATACTCCCTGGCCGCCTGAGCATTGCTGGTGATAGCCGTCAGTGGCTGGTTCAATTCATGCGCGATGGAACCGGCTAGTTCGTTCATGCCGGGCGCGGGCGACAGATGGGCGATCTCCCTTGCATGATTGCTGGATTGCACGGATTCCGTTGGCCCGCCGGAATGCGACCTGCGACGCCCGAAGCCGGGAACGATCGCGGCGGCGAACGCCACGCCGCTGGAGACGCCTACCAACAGGAAGGACAGCCATCGCATTGCTGTTGTCCTTCAGCGGTGGAGTGAATGAGGCTTGCTGCGTTGCCGCAAATGACGGCCACTGCGGGCATTGGCCCGTGCGCGGACATGAGAGAGTTTCGCCACTGCAACCAGGGACGCCAGACCCGACAGCACGACAGGCAGGACAACAAATGACATGACATCCCTCCAAGATGCTGGGGATGTCCCGGGAACGGAATAACGGCGTGTCGCCGCGCGCGAACATAGCAAGCCCGCGCGGCTATCCAGCTCGATACGGCATCCCTGAGCGCTTACCCCAAGCGACTACGACTAAATCCGACTCAACGTCCGGCGCCAGTTCCAGAGGAACCGGCCAGGAATCCGTGCTGGTGGCCCCAGCAGATGTGGGCCACTTCGTTTTCATTGGTTTCTAACTTTGCGTCCTGTCAAAATTAACTCGGGCCTTTAGGGAAAGCAATCGCAACTTCGCGGCGCAAAAAAAAAAGAAGCTCGCATTACTGCGAGCTTTATCTCACTAGTCAGATATCGTGAAGTCCGAAGCGTAGTCTGCGGTACTTCCGCCTGCTAATTTCCCGCTAGGGTGCAGTGGCGGATACCTTGCTCCATCCCGGCACCGGATCGAAGGACTGGATGCCATCGGCGCGCGCACTCGTGTTCTTGCCCAGATCCCGTTCGTAGACCTGCCCTTCGTGATTGACGATGAAGCTCTTGATGCCGGTTTCGCCGTACTTGACGGGCCACGCCAGTACCGCGAACCCGCCGAACAAGCGGCCATTCACGAGGTAGTTGTACTGTCCGCCCGGTGCCGCAGGCCCCTGCGACGTGAGCAACTTGAACCGGTAGCCGTTATAGCCCTCTGCACTGGCATTGCGGCCCACGGCGCGCAGGAAGGCTGACCCCAGCGGGCTCTCGGGCTCGCCGGCCGACGTCGGCCAATACAGGCCGTCACGCTTGCCAGGCGAACTGACCAGATGCGCGGCGTAGACCAGCATTCCGTCGCCCGAATGATCGGTGCTCGCATATTCGCGCTGCGCATCGTAGACCGCCAGCATGGTCTGGATCGTCGACAACTCGTTACGGCCGATCCGGCGCAAGCGGATTTCAGTCAGACCGGCTTGCGTATCGAACTGCCACTGTCCGTTGCGCTTGACCAGCGGAATGGGCATCGTCCAGCCATCATTGCCGACGGCGATGCGGGCCGTGTTGTCGTCCTGCTTCTGGATCGAGTGCGACTGGCTCCAGGCGGACAGGAACTTGTAGCGAATCTCGGCCCCCAGTGGCGGGATCAGCCGACGTGCCTGATTCCCGAAAATGGCGTCGATGGCGGTGTCGTTGCTCGTGGTGACCGCATCGCCAAACGCGTTCATCGCGGCCTCGGGAGTGGCGAACGACTTCTGCGCATGCGCAGCCGGCACCAGGCCGAGCATCAGCACGAGCGGCACCGCGGTGGCCGTGATGGCCATTCGCAAGATACGGGTCAAAGCGAGCATGAATGTCCCCTTCTGCATACGCCGGTGTGTCGCATATCAACGCCTTCCGCCGCCGCCACGGCCACCACCGCCACCGCCGCGTCCGCCGCCGCCGCTGAATCCACCACCGCCGCGTCCTCCCCCTCCGCTAAAGCCACCGCCGCCGCCACCACCACCACGCTGACCACCGCTGAAGCCTGCCTGGCTGGAACTGGCCCGGCCACGATCCAGGTCACGCTGGGCCGTGTTGCCACCGCCCACGCCCTGGAAGGCATTGTCGCGTCCGCCGCCACCGTAGCTGTTTCGATTGCCGCCGCCAGCGCTTCGGTCGGCAACGCCGGCACTCCGGTCGCCGACGCCCGCGCCACGGTTCCCGCCTCCGGCGCTCCGATCACCAACGCCTGCACGATCCGAGCCGCCCATGCGGTCGCCCGTGCTGGCGCGGTTACCGCCACGATCGCCGCCCCTGTCACCACCGCGATCGCCCGCACGATCCCCTGCGCGGTCGCCTTGCCGATTTCCGGCACGGTCACCTGCCCTGTCTCCTGCGCCTTCGCGGCCACGGAAGTCGTTGCGCCTGTCGGCGCCGCCAACGTTGTTGCCGAACTTTTCCCGCGTGGCGTTATCGCGATACGCCACGCCCTTGCGATGGCTGGAATCGTGCTGCCAGCGGTTGCCGTTCTGGACCTTGGTTCGGTCGAAGTTGCGGTCGATGTTCGCCGCCTTGTTGACGTTGATATTGACGTCGCCACCGCCCCAGTTGCAATTGGAGAAGATCGCGCCAGCGGCGGCCAGTCCAACGCCCCAGGCGAAGCCGGTCATCAGCGCGCCGCCCGGATAGTAATAAGGTGACGGCGGCCAGTAATACGGCGGGTAGGACGGATAGCTCCACCCGCCATAGACGACGGTGGGGTTGTACGACGGTACGTAGATCACCTCCGGATTGGCCGGCTCGATCCGCACGATGGTCTGGGTGGTGCCTCCCCCACCAGTCGCGCCGCCGCTGGCCTGCGCTGGCGGTTCGACGATGACCTTCTGCTGCTCGTTGGATTTCAGGTTGCCGGACTGCTGGGCCTTGGCGCGCAGCCGTTGTACCGCCGCCATCACGTCCTTCTCTTGCGCCAGGAACGCGTCGCCGAGCTTCTGGGTCCAGTCGAGCTTGTCGCTCATTGGCTCCAGCACCTGCGGAAACGCGACCAGCGATTTCACGCTGACGTCCCACGGCTGACTCTCGACCGCCTTGATGGCGGCATCCCCTTTGACGTTGGGGTTGGCCTTAACCCATCTTGCTGCCTGTACCACCTCGAGCGGATAGGTCGACGCCATCAGCGCCTGCGCCAGCACGGAGTCAGGATAAAGCGCGATCGGTGCGACCAGCGCTTCGAGCTCCTCGGGCTTGAATGACGCCGGGCCGGCGCTATTCTCCTGCGCCCAGGCGCTACCGATGCTTGCTAGGAAGCAAGCTATGATCCATGCTCCGATCCAGTTGAGTCGTCGCACGCTGCAACGCGTCATGGCAGCCTCCTGACACCACATCGGTTTCGCCCGCACCGATGCCAATATGGTGATCTTATAGATGCCCCGTTTGCTACCCGCAATGGAACCTTGGTCCAATACGCGAGCGAACGGACCAACGGTACGCTTCCGCCAGGAACAAGGTTTGCAGGACATCTCGGACGAACGCATGGACCGTGTCACGAAACGGAAACATCGACCGGGTACGTTCAGCGCCCTCGCGTGCAGTGGGGCGCTGCTTCTGGTAATGGCGACCGCCATGCCGGCCGCGCACGCCCAGGCGCAAATTTTCGGACCCGGTGTGCAACGGCAGGCCAACGCCGTGCTGTCGCTGATGAGCTATTCGGTCGTGCCGGATCTGGCATCGAGTTCGCTGTCGATCAAAAGTGCCCAGACGGACAACCCCGGCATCGTCATGTCGCAGCTTGGCGGTGGCTTCACGATGAGCAAGACGTTTCCGCTCTATCTCGAAGGCTCGATCGCGTACAGCCGCTACGATCCGACCTTTGTATCGACGGACGGTGCGGAATCGCGCCTGCTTCCCACGCGCTGGAACACTTTTGCCGGAACGGTCGGTATTGGCTGGGATTTTCCGCTAACTGACGACAAGGAACTGGTGATCCGCCCGATCCTCAACGCTTCGCTGGGCAATGTGTCGAGTGACCTCAAGCTTGCCACGGCGGTTGTCCAGCACGTGACGGACCGCGACATCAACTTTCTCAACGGTGGCACGTTGAATGCCTACGGCCTGGGTGGCGCGCTGATGCTGGACTGGGAACACTACCGGCCAGAGCACGACATTGATATCGAGCTCCGCTACACCAGTATCCATTTGCAGAGCTTCGGCGGTTCCGCGCCATCGGTGCAAGGATCCGTTACCTCGCAAACTGCGAATCTCTATGCGCGCTGGCGCGCCCCGACCGGTCTGATCGCACTCGATCGCCCGCTCAGATACGTGCTCGAACTCTCCCATTCTCATTACTTTGGCGCGCAGGCGGGAGTATTGGGATTCAATTACCTGACAACGCTGGGAGCGGGACTGGAACTGGATACCACCGCGCACGAGGTGTATGTGACACGTGTGCGGGCCGTCGTCCGATATGTGTTTGGCAATAATGTTTCTGGTGTTTCCCTCGGACTGGCGGCGAGCTTCTGAGGCGGATATCGCAAAACCGATCGGCTGAGAGTTGTTGCGATCGACTTCCTCCGTCTTGCACCAATATGGTTATTATCGATCCATTTTGGTGCAGAAAACAAATCCCATAACTGACATCGGACTTCGGTCTTGCGCTGAATGCCCGCGCTCGCACGCGCCGTGATGTATTCAGATATTTCTCGTTAGCGCCTTCAAAAACCGGCGGCGGCATACCATACCAAGTTTACGTCTGCCCTATGGCTGTGCGCTTTTCGGCCAGTTTCATGCCATTAATGTGCGCTATTTGATGCACGGCGCGCCCAAATGTTGATCATAGTCAATAATCTACAACCATCATCTATCCCATTTATATAGGATTGAGTGTGAAATAAATTCAAATGCATTTTGATCTGAACAAGTATCAGTGTCTCAAGAGGGTTGGCCGCAATCCGTAAGGCTTTAATGAAGTGGCCATCCTGGACCCCGTTGGCGTTTCTGGTCCTATTTCGCATCATGGCGTGTGGTTATATTTCCATACAAATGCAAGCGAAAGAATGTTCGTTTTTCAGAAAATGAAGAATATGCTTATCAGCATCAAATCCAGGCTTATAGCGGGGTTCGCATTGTTTGCATTACTGCTGACCGGCGTTGGCGCATTTGGCTATTATGGACTGTCCACGCTTGGTGAGCGCATCGAGGCACTCTACGCGTCCAATACCACACCACTTATTCGCGTGGCTTCGGTCAGGGCGCATTCCTTGCGTATACGTATGAATCTCTGGCGTGCGCAGGTCGAAGCTTCACCGCAAGCCACTGCACAGGCCGAGAAGGACATTGCCGCGTCGCGCGCCGCCATCGAGGATGCCTGGGCGCGCTACTACCCGAACGGCATCACCTCCCCCCGCGAACGGGAGCTTGCCACGCAGATCAATGCTTCTCTGCAGGAACTGCTCCCGGAGAACGACAAGGTGCTGACCCTGCTTCGCGCGGAAAACTATGCTGCGGCCAAGGAATACCAGGACGCCAACGTCGCCGCGCAAGCTGACCGGCTGAACGAGTTGATCGACAAGGCCATATCCGACAACGCCGCGCAGGCGGAAGCGGCCGTGAAAGAAAGCTCGGGCATGACAAAGACGATCCTGTTGATGGCCGCTTTGCTGATCGCCGCCGGCATCCTGTTGTCGCTGGTAATCGCTACCTTGCTGACGCGTGGGGTGACAAAGCCGCTCGACAAGGCATTGCATATTGCCACCGATGTTTCCAAAGGAAAGCTTGGCCAGCCGTCGTCGTCGATACCCAGGACGAGATTCGCCGCGTGATTGACGCCCTGAAGTTGATGGATGAAAAGCTCTCTGCCACCGTGGAGGAAGGAGCGCGCCAGGCTGGCGAGGTCGGCGCATCCATGCAGGAAGTCATCCGCGTGATCAACAAGATGTCGGACATTATTGGAGAGATCGTCGTCACATCCGATGAGCGAATCCGTGGGGTTGAACAAATACACGTCGCCAACAGCCAGATTGACGCAGCCACGCAGCAGAACGCCGCGTTGGCAGAAGACGCTGCGGCCGCCTCCCAGTCTCTTCAGGAACAGGCGCGGCGAATGAAGGAGGACATGATGTTCTTCCGTCTCGCGAACGATACCAGCGCCATCACCGTGCCTCGCGCCTCCGTGCCAAAAGCCGCTGCGCCCGTCGTCAAGAGGGTTGCGAAAACCAATGTGATGAACCCATCCAGCCAGTTTGCGCTGGCCGCTCTGGAAGGCAAGTCAGGTCACGGCGACTGGCAAACCTTCTGAGCTCACGCACGAGGGAGTTCCCTCTGCGGGTCCAAAGCAATAAAGCCGGGGGTGGCGTCAAGCACACGCCACCACCCAGGTGTCCGCCACCGCCTCTCGCCTTCCGGGTAGCCATCGCTGCCAACGGTCAGCAAGTTACGGAAACTGCGCCCCTCTCGCATCGCCTCACTTGAAAATGCCTCGCTGCTCTGCATGTACCTTCGCCAGCTTTTGCCTCCCGGGTGGATTGAATCGCCGCGACATCGATCGCCTGGACTCCGTCGTACATGGCCGAATCAGCCTGCATAAGGGCGAATCGCTTTATCGGCTGGGTGATCCCGTGAAAGCCATCTATGCAATCCGTGTCGGCACATTGAAGAGCCAGGTTTCCACCCAGGATGGACGCGTACAGATCGTTGGGTTTCATCTTCCCGGCGAACTGGTCGGCCTCGACAGCCTGGTGTCCCCGCAATATATGTCTCACGCGGTGGCCCTCGAGGACGCCCGGCTCTGCCGCATCAATCTGACAGCGTTGCGCGATCTTGCTGTCGCGCTGCCCGGGCTGTACAACAACATCCTGCGGCTCATGGCAAACGAAGTCCGTCACGACCATGGCATGTTGAGAACGCTTGGGGTGCTCAATGCCGAGGAAAGGCTGATCGCGTTCCTTCTCAGTCTTTCCGCGCGGCTGTCCGCCAGGGGATTTGCGGCAAGCGAGTTCCAACTGCGGATGACCCGGGAGGAAATCGGCAGCTATCTGGGCCTGAAGCTAGAGACGATCAGCCGCCTGTTCTCCAGGCTTTCGGAGACGGGACTGATCACCGTCCGACACCGCAGCGTGAAGCTCAACGATCTCAACGGGCTACGCCTGATATATGAAGGCTCGTCAGGCGCTCTGGCATCGTTCCAGAATGGTTGTCTTGCTGACTGAAGTGGTGTCAGGTATTAATTTCAGCGCGATTAATTTTGGCATTTCACACGCGCATAAATTTGCGTCTATGCAATATTTTAGCGTTCATTTCAATTTTTTTATTGAAAATAATCATATAATTGAAAATGTAGTCAAGTTTACTCCCCATTGGACTTGGCTATATCCGCGTTTATGCCCTCCTCTGGATGGCATTTTTTCCCATTGAGGAAGATTGCGTGCAGGCGGATTACTTGGATCTGAATATGAAGAATCGCAGCCCCCTCGTTGATAGAGAAAGCTGCCAATACCGATACTGCCGGGGGGAAGCAGAACTCAGGGCTTCAGATTGCCCATCCGACGGAAGGATGCGTCCTCCGAGCGATTCATCGCCGCGGGTTCGATGGATATCGTTTGCTGCAAGCCTTCTGGCACGACGATGGGCATAGCCAGCTTCTTCCCCTTGGCTGCGCGTGGGGGCGGCGCGCATAATCCACAGACGAAGTTGGTCTGCAGGTCATACTTGTGCCTGACGAACGAACCACCACAGCATTTGCAGGTGGAACTGACCAACGTGCCAGAGTCCAGGAACCTGAGCATGGTCCAGGCTCGCGTAAAGCTCAGGGTGAATTCCTCGCCTATCAGCGAGATGTGCTCCGCGTACAGGCGATAGGCAGACACAATGCAGCGGATGCGCGATTGCTTACCCCGAGCCATCAGAAACCTGTAGGCGGACAGGAACAGCGATGCATGCACATTCGGTCGCCATGTAAGGAACCACTCTGGCGAGGACGGCAATTGCCCTTTCGGCGGCGAGACACCTCGCAACTCCTTGTAGAGCCGGGTAAGACGGTCACGCGATATCGCGACTTCGGACTCCAAAACCTGCAACCGCGCGCCGAGTTCAACCAGTTCCACCGCCAACCGGAACTCCTCTACTTCTCTAAGGACACTCTTCCGAGTCGTCATGTTCTGCCTGCATCGTCAGTTGATCGAGTCCACGGGGTGCGCCGAGAGCAGAATAGCCATGTGCATTTGCTGGAGATCGTGTTGCGGCGACCCATTTGCCAGCGTTGATAGCAGTGAATGGTTATCGAATCTGAAGGCGCAAAGAAGTATGTTGGTTCGCGCCAGCTTGACCAACTGCGTGGGGCTCAACCCTCCAATGATCTCGGCCACTTCCTGACTGACACCTAGCCGGAACATGGCTTCTGCGTCATGCTCAAGAATCATGCGCTGCGCGAGCAAGAGATAAGAAAGATTGAAATCTGAAATGCTGATGACCCTGTCGTCGACTTCCATTTTTAAATTTATTACTACGTTGTTGATGTGCCAATACTAGCCCACCAAAAGACTCCGCTTCGGAATATTGACGGCGAAATTTGTGAATAGTCAAAATGCGATAAATACCTTCATCACAGGACATCGTCATTGTATTTATCGGGATATTTTTCGATATAAATAGATGTAAATTTTGATGAAAATCAAGATACATGTCCTTGTGGAGTTAAATTGACGATCAGACTTCCGTAAATAATGGCCGCCTCACGTGCTCCTCCTTGTCGGTGGGTATTACCGCACGGCAATGGAGCCAGCGTTCCTGTTACAGCGTGGCCTCCGGACTTCCGATTGACGAGGCAAAACAGAACGCATCTTTTCCATTGCGCTTGGCCTGGTACATAGCGACATCCGCCTTTCTCAGCAGTTCTGCGGGTGTCAATGCATCCGTCGGGTACACGCTGATGCCAATGCTGGACGTCACGAAAACCTGGTGTTCGCCGATCTGCCGCGCGGACCGGATCATCCGGAGAAGGCTCCGCGCCAGCGTTGGGAGATGGTCCTGGTCTCCGATGCCTTCCAAAACGATGGCAAACTCATCGCCACCAATCCGTGCAACCGTGTCGGAATCGCGCACCGCGTTCTGGAGATCCCGCCCAATCAGGATGAGCAACTCATCGCCGACGCCATGCCCCAGCGTATCGTTGACGGCCTTGAATCCGTCCAGATCGAGGAACATGAGTGCAACCGGCTGTGGCATGCGCCTGGCACGGGCAAGCGCCTGGCTGAGGCGCTCGTCGAGCAGAAGCCGGTTTGGCAGGCCTGTCAGCATGTCGTGGGTGGCAAGATAGCCAAGCCGCTCTACAGTCTGTTGCCGATGCGTAATGTCAGTGCAGATAGCAGCAAAATGCGTGTACTCGTGGTTTGCCCCGCAAATGCCCGCAATCGACAACGACTCCAGGTACACGCCACCATCCTTGCGCCGATTCCACAGCTCGCCTTTCCACTGGCCCGCCTCTCTCAGCGCTTTCCAGAGTCCGCGATAAAACTCCTTCGTCTGTCGTCCGGAATTGAACATGCGAGGGTTGTTGCCGACCAGTTCGGCCTGGCTGTATCCCGTGAGGCGGCAAAATGCGGGGTTCACCTTTTCTATCGTCCCTTCCGCATTCGTAATCATGACCCCATCCAGGGTCATCTCGATGGCCTGGTCCGCCAGCCAGAGGTGATAGCGCGACTCCTCCATGGCGTCGTCACGCTGGCGAACCAGGTGCGTGAAGATAGCGATCGAAATCGTCGCGCCAGTCGCCAGCAGCACAAATGCGAAGGCGGTGGTGATGACCACGCTCAGCATGGTGGCACTTTCCTGCCGAAGCGCGGCCGCCATGGCGACGTTCAGATCGACCTCGCTCGCGATCAGCGTATCCAGCTGATTCAGCGCCTCGACGTTCTGCTCCAGCCAGTCGCGCGTGTCATCGTGTTCGCCGAAGGAAATCCGCTCCAGCGAAGACCGGACGATTCCGCTGAACAAGGTCAGCCGATGCCCGATCTCGGTGGCGAGCACGTCCTCGTGCTGATTGTCTGGCGCATCCGCGCAATACCGGGCCCAAGCGTTGTCGATGGCCCTCAGATTCACATGTATGGCCGCGATGGCCTGGCGTTCCTCTTCGCGGCCGCGCAAGGCAACAAGCCGCCAGAGCAAGCGGCGGATGTCGGTCGCACGTGTCCTGATTTCTGCTAGCTCTTTGATCGGCGCGGTGTTGTGCTCGTAGATTGCCTTCACGTATCCGTCAAACCTCAGCATGACGAACGCGCTTCCGCCGATCAGTGCTGTCAGGGCGACGACCCCGGCAGCTATGGCTTTGATACCTCGACGCCTTAGCGGTTGGGCATATGATTCCATTCCCAATGACGAATGTGGCCAGCAGGCCTTGGGTGTTTCCACAAAGCCAGCGACGAATTGCAACAAGAACGTTGAAGTGTCGGCAGGATACTGGGACTTCACTGCCTCCCCAATCTTCCATGTTGATTCGCATCAAGGCGAAGCCGGAATATGTATTGCAGGAGCTCGCGCAACATGGACGACGTCGGCGACACGCTGCCTTCGACGTCTCCGGCTAGCAACAACTTGCCGCGAATTGCCCACGGTCAATATCGCAGACCCATATCTGGATCCGCAGGCCGTTATTAGCAACCGAAGCACGGCAGCCCATCGGTTAGACACCAGACACCTCGAGTGTGGCCGTGCGTGGCGCGACGGCAGCGTAGGCTGCTATCGCGAGAGAGAGGCCTATCCGCACTTTCGCCTCCATGCAGGCGAACCTAATCCATGAAGATCAATATGAGTCGAAATCCACAGTCCGCCGCATTCGGCGTAGCAACTCAGGCAAGATCCGAACTGACACCTCCCTGCACCACCTCCGAGAACCCAGGATCAGGCGGCACGCCCGCTGATCCGCTCGGTGCCATGATGAGCGATATCGGCGTACTGGGCGATGCGTCGCTACATTTCGGAGCCAGGCTGCTGGTTATTCGAGAGTTGCTCAGAGCCTTGTGCAGCCATCTGCCGACCGCGCTGCGGGCCGGAATCACCAACGAACTGCGAGCCGGTACGGAGCGAATCCTCGCGCACGCCGACGAACGGCCCCTGCCGGACGCCTTCTACCACGCACTTCTGGACGAGATGAACCACTACCTCGAGTGCCTGTGAGGGATTGAAAGCCGACTGCCATATGCCTGAATTCGGAATCCGGCGCAACCATAGTGAGGAATTTATTTAATTCGCCAAATAAAAGATTCATGTCGTGAATCAAAGTCCCCACGCAGAGCTGCGATATTCTGGGGGGAAACCCTGACGGGGCACTCCACGTGCCCCGTGCCCCCGGATTTTTTCACGGCGCGCCATGCGCGGTGATGCCTGCATGGAATGGCTACCACGCATGTCACTTGCCTTTGCCAGAGAGTTACTCATCAAGCGTCATATCTCACGTCGCGGGCCAGCCGCGGCACTGATAGTCGTCCCGATGCTGCTTGGCGGCTGCATCTCGATGGATCCGACCTACGAACGCCCTGCTGCACCAGTGCGGACCGCATGGTCGCCAGATGCCACGGCGCCGGCCGTCACGCCAGCCGCCACGATAGGCTGGCGCGAGTTCTACGCGGACCCCGAGCTTCAGGCACTGATCGGACAAGCGCTCGACAACAACCGGGACTTGCGCATTGGCGCAGCGCGTGTCGCGCAATCGTTTGCTGCCTACGGCATTCAGCGGGCGGAGCAATACCCGTGGATCGGCGCATCCGCCGATGGAACCCGGGCTCGGGTACCCGGTGATCTGAATCTGACTGGTCGACCTCTAATAAGCAGTCAATATCAAGTTGGCGTTGGACTCAGCACGTGGGAGATCGATTTCTGGGGGCGTATTCGCAGTCTCAAGGACGCCGCCTTGCAGAACTATCTGGCGTCCGATGCTGCGCAACGGGCTGTCACACTGTCGATCATCACACAGGTGGCGCAGACGTATCTGGCCATTCGCGAGCTCGACGAACGGATCGCTCTGGCAAAGCAGACAACGGACACCCGGGCCGAATCGCTGCGTATCTTCACGCGC
The DNA here is from genome assembly GCF_059492215.1 of Cupriavidus sp. HY129. Taxonomy (NCBI): domain Bacteria; kingdom Pseudomonadati; phylum Pseudomonadota; class Betaproteobacteria; order Burkholderiales; family Burkholderiaceae; genus Cupriavidus; species Cupriavidus sp. HY129. The sequence goes on along the minus strand of NZ_CP083254.1, from coordinate 1,645,670 downwards.
CGGGAACAAGTCGGTTCCGCATCCAAGCTGGAACTGACCGAAGTCATTACCCTTTATCAGCAGGCCCGGGCACTGGTCACCCAACTCGAGCAGGACCGCGCTACACAGTCTCACGCGCTGGAGGTTCTGGTCGGCGCGCCGGCCGATGTCAAGCCGGCCATCGGCCTGGTCAACGACGCCGAGTTGATGCGTCAGATCGACGCTGGCCTGCCATCCGAGCAACTGGAGAACCGGCCCGACATCGTTTCGGCCGAGCACCAGTTGATGGCCGAGAACGCAAACATCGGCGCTGCACGGGCGGCATTCTTCCCGCGAGTGACGCTGACCGGTTTCGCCGGCACGGCCAGCGCGGACCTGGATGGTCTGTTCCGTGGAGGCAGTGGCGTATGGTCCTTCGCACCAAGTATTTCCATTCCGATCTTCCAGGGCGGACAGTTGCGTAGCAACCTCGACCTCGCGAAAGCGCGGCGCGTGGAGGCGGTAGCCCAATACGAAAAGACCATCCAGAATGCTTTCCGCGATGTGGCCGATGCCCTGAGCGCGCAGCGCTGGCTGGCCGAACAGGTCGATATTCTGCAACTCACACAGGCGGCCCAGGCCGAACGCCGACGACTGGCGAAGCTGCGCTACGACAATGGTGCCGCAACCTTCCTCGAAGTCCTCGATGCCGAGCGTGATCTGCTTGTCATCGAGCAACAGGCCGTCCAATCGCGCCGCGCCCTGCTTGCCAGCCGCGTCAGCCTGTATGCCGCACTGGGCGGTGGCACAGCCGTCGCCTCGCCGTCGGAGGTGGCCGCTCCGGAAGTTGCGCCCGCCAGTGCAGCGCCTGACGCCAAGCCCTCCACACCTTCTACTGCTCGTTAACCAAGTCGGCCCATGAAGCTTCCTACCAACAAGCTCGTTCCCGCCCTGGTCGTGCTCGCTGTCGTCGCCGGCGGCTGGTACGCGTGGGATCGCCTGCGTGACAACGGCCCCGGCGAAGGTTTCGCGCGCGGTAACGGCCGCATCGAGGCCACCGAGGTCGATGTGGCGACCAAGCTCGCTGGCCGCGTCAGCGACATCCTCGTCTTTGAAGGCGATTTCGTGACGGCCGGCCAGCCACTGGCCCAGATGCAGATCACCACGCTCGAGGCCCAGCACGATGAAGCCGTGGCCCAGCATCAACAGGCCATCAACGCAGCCGCGGCGGCTGTGGCGCAGGCCGCGGCGCGCAAGAGCGACAAGGCCACGTCGGAAGCGTTGGTCGGCCAGCGCGAGGCCGAGCTCGACGCGGCGCTCCGCCGGCGCGCACGCTCCGAAACCTTGTCCAAGGAAGGCGCCTCGTCGATCCAGGAACTGGACGATGACCGGGCGCGCGCGCGCAGCGCCCAGGCGGCCGTTACCGCAGCTCGCGCCCAGGTGGCCGCTGCCCAGTCTGCCATCGAGGCTGCCCAGGCACAGGTAGTTGGCGCGCAGTCGACGGTCGCCGCCACGCAGGCCACTATCGCCCGCATCCGAGCCGATATCGACGACAGCGAACTGAAGGCACCGCGCGACGGCCGGATCCAGTACCGCGTGGCGCAGCCGGGCGAGGTGCTCGGCGCTGGCGGCAAGGTACTGAACCTCGTTGACCTGTCGGATGTGTACATGACCTTCTTCCTGCCCGAAGCACAGGCCGGTCGGCTTGCCATCGGCCAGGACGCCCGAATCATTCTGGACGCCGCGCCGGAGTATGTGATTCCGGCCAAGATCTCCTTTGTCTCGAGCACTGCGCAGTTCACGCCAAAGACCGTCGAAACGGAAAGCGAGCGTCAGAAGCTGATGTTCCGGGTTCGCGCCAAGATCGACCCGGATCTGCTGCGCAAGCATCTGAAGGTGGTCAAGACGGGGCTGCCGGGCGTGGCATGGGTCAAGCTCGATGCCAAGGCAGAGTGGCCCGCGTCGCTGACCACCAAACTACCTTGAAGACCGCGTAATGAACGTCTCGACGGGTACGCACGAGCACGTTGCCGAAGTCGCGCACGTCACGCTGCGCTATGGCAAGACGGTTGCTCTCGACGACATTTCGCTGGAGTTTCCCGCGGGCCGCATGATCGGCGTGATCGGTCCCGATGGTGTTGGCAAGTCGAGCCTCCTGTCGCTGGTGGCCGGTGCGCGGGCCGTGCAGGAAGGCACGGTCACCGCGCTCGGCGGTGACATGTCGCGCAAGGACCATCGCGACGCCGTCTGCCCGCGCATCGCCTATATGCCGCAGGGGCTGGGCAAGAACCTCTACCCGACATTGTCGGTCGAGGAAAACCTGCAGTTCTTTGCCAGACTGTTCGGCCACGGTGCGGCCGAGCGGCGTCATCGCATCGACGACCTCACGCGCAGCACCGGTCTGCAGCCGTTCCTGGATCGCCCGGCCGGCAAACTCTCCGGCGGCATGAAGCAGAAACTTGGCCTTTGCTGCGCGCTGATCCACGACCCCGACCTGCTGATTCTGGACGAGCCGACCACCGGCGTGGATCCCCTCGCACGCGCACAGTTCTGGGATCTGATCGCCCGCATTCGCCAGGATCGTCCGGGCATGAGCGTGATCGTCGCCACCGCCTACATGGATGAAGCCCAGCGCTTCGACTGGCTGGTGGCAATGGACAGCGGCAAGATCCTCGATACCGGGACGCCGGCAGAACTGCTGGCCCGCACCGGCGCCGCCGATCTCGAAGGCGCGTTTATCGGGCTGCTGCCCGAGGAGAAGAAGCGTGGCTACGAGCCCGTGGTGATCGCGCCGTTGGCCGTGGACGAAAACACCCCGATCGCCATCGAAGCGAAAGACCTGACCATGCGCTTCGGCGATTTCGTCGCCGTGGACCACGTGCAGTTCAAGATCCGGCGGGGCGAGATCTTCGGATTCCTCGGCTCCAATGGCTGCGGCAAGTCCACGACGATGAAGATGCTGACCGGTCTGCTGCCCGCCAGCGACGGACGCGCGTGGCTGTTCGGCCAAGAGGTGGATCCGCGCGATATCGACACCCGCCGCCGCGTGGGCTACATGTCGCAGGCGTTCTCGCTTTACACCGAACTGACGGTGCGCCAGAACCTGGTGCTTCATGCCCAGCTCTTTCACGTGCCGAGGGAGGACATCGAAGTCCGCGTAGAGGAAATGGCCCAGCGCTTCGGGCTGCAGGACGTGATGGAGAGCCTGCCGGACGGCTTGCCGCTCGGTATGCGCCAGCGGCTTTCGCTGGCCGTGGCAATGGTGCATAAGCCCGAGTTGCTGATCCTCGACGAGCCGACCTCCGGCGTCGATCCCGTGGCGCGTGACAACTTCTGGCGGCTGTTGGTTGCGCTGTCCCGCGAGGATCACGTTACGATCTTCATCTCCACGCACTTCATGAACGAGGCGGCCCGCTGCGACCGCATCTCGCTGATGCACGCGGGCAAGGTGCTGGTCAGCGACCCGCCGGAGAAGATCGTCAGCGATTGCGGCGCGGGTACGCTGGAAGCCGCCTTTATCGACTACCTCGTGGCAGCCGGTGGCGGCACGCAGGCGGCCGCGGAAGACACGGAGGCCCCTGCGTCCCCGGTAGAGGCCCAGGCGGAGACAGAAGCAAGGAGCAAGCATCAGCCATTCTCGCTCGGTCGCATGTACAGCTACCTGTGGCGCGAGTCGCTGGAGCTTCAACGCGACCCGGTGCGCCTGACCCTGGCCATGCTGGGCTCCGTGATCCTGATGCTTGTAATGGGCTTCGGCATCAGCATGGACGTTGAGGATTTGACCTATGCGGTCCTCGACCGCGACCAGACCACATTGAGCGAGAACTACGCGCTCAATATCGCCGGCTCGCGCTACTTCGTCCAGAAGCCGCCACTTGAGAGCTATGCCGACATGGACGCGCGCCTGCGCAGCGGCAAGCTGGCCCTGGCTATCGAAATCCCGCCCGGCTTCGCGCGCGATGTGGCGCGTGGCAAGCAAGTCCAGATCGGCGCCTGGATCGACGGCGCCATGCCGACGCGGGCCGAAACCGTTCAGGGCTATGTCCAGGGTATGCACCAAGCCTGGCTGGCGGATCAGGCGCTACGGCGTTACGGTGTGCGGGCCACATCGAATGTCTCGATCGAAACCCGTTTCCGCTATAACCCAGACGTCAAGAGCCTGCCCGCGATGGTGCCGGCTGTGATTCCGCTGCTACTGATGATGATGCCGGCGATGCTGACCGCCCTGTCGGTCGTGCGCGAGAAGGAACTCGGCTCCATCCTGAATCTGTACGTCACCCCCGTCACGCGAACCGAGTTCCTGCTGGGCAAGCAGATGCCATATGTCGCTCTTGGGATGCTGAACTTCTTCCTGATGTCGTTCCTGGCGGTCACCCTGTTTGGGGTACCAGTGAAAGGCAACTTCCTGGCGCTGGTGCTGGCGGCCCTGATCTTCAACGTCGTGTCCACGGGCGTTGGCCTGTTCGCGTCCACGTTCACCCGAAGCCAGATCGCCGCCCTCTTCTTCACGATGATCGGCACGATGATCCCGACCATACAGTTCTCGGGTCTCCTGACGCCGGTATCGTCGATGGAGGGTGCGGGCAAGGTGATCGGTGGCATCTATCCCGCCACGCACATGCTCATCATCAGCCGTGGCGTGTTCAACAAGGCGCTTGGCTTCTCCGATCTTTACGCTTCGTACTGGCCGATGCTGATCGCCATCCCCGTCATTCTCGGGTTGACGGTGGCACTGCTAGCCAAGCAGGACAAATGATGGACGCCGCGCCCAACGCCTCCACCCCAGCAGCCCCAGCGACCCCACCCGCTCGCACCGATGCGCGACGCGGCACGCTGCGCCATCTGGCGAATATCTACCGGCTCGGCGTCAAGGAGCTCTGGAGCCTGGCGCGTGACCCGATCATGCTGGTGCTGATCATCTACACGTTCACGGCCTCGGTGTACACAGCCGCCACGGCCCAGCCAGATACACTGCACATGGCGCCGATCGCCATCGTTGACGAGGACCATTCGCCGCTGTCGCAACAGATCGCTTCCGCCTTCTTCCCGCCGCAGTTCACCATGCCGCAGATGATCACGTCGTCGGAGGTCAACGCAGGTATGGATGCGGGCAACTACACGTTCGCGCTCAATATCCCGCCGAATTTCCAGCGGGATGTCCTGGGCGGACGCTTCGCCGAGATTCAGCTCAACGTCGACGCCACGCGCATGAGCCAGGCATTTACTGGCAGCGGTTACATCCAGCAGATCGTCTCGGGCGAAATCCAGACGTTCGTGGACCGGTACCGCTCCACCACCCGGCTTCCCGTGGAACTGGCGCTGCGTGTGCGGTTCAACCCAACGCTGACACTGGCATGGTTCGGCGCGCTGAACCAGATCATCAACAACATCACCATGTTGTCGATCATCCTGACCGGCGCCGCGCTGATCCGCGAGCGTGAGCACGGCACGATCGAACACCTGCTGGTCATGCCCGTCACGCCGTCGGAAATCATGCTCAGCAAGGTCTGGTCTATGGGGCTGGTGGTGCTGGTCGCCGCCGCCATGTCACTGATGTTGATCGTGCGTGGCGCCCTGCATGTGCCGATCGCCGGGTCGGAGACGCTCTTCCTGTGTGGCGCCGCGCTGCTCCTGTTCGCCACCACCTCGATGGGCATCTTCATGGCCACGCTGGCACGCTCGATGCCGCAGTTCGGCATGCTGCTCGTGCTCGTGCTGATGCCGCTGCAGATGTTGTCCGGCGGAAATACGCCACGCGAAAGCATGCCGGAGGTTGTCCAGTACATCATGCTGGCGGCGCCCACCACCCACTTCGTGGAACTCAGCCAGGCGATCCTGTTCCGTGGCGCGGGCCTCGAGGTCGTGTGGGTGCAGTTCGTGGCGCTGTTCGTCATCGGGGCGGCGTTCTTCGTGATCTCGTTGCGGCGCTTCCGCAAGACGATCAGCCAGATGGCGTAACGGCGCGAGCCGTCCGATGGACGGCTTTCCATCTGCCACCGACCTCGGGCTCGACCCCGCCGAGGGACGGGTAACGCCGATAGCCCCTACTCCGCCGCGGGCACCAGCCGTGGCGCCCTCGGTGTGGAAGCAAAAGCGAACGCAACCTGGATCAGCCCGAGGGTCAAGCCAAGCGACGCACCGACCTTCCACGCCAGCGAGTAACTCTGCATCTGGTCGTAGAGCCAGCCACCACCGAAGGCGCCAATGAAACTCCCGATCTGATGGCTGAAGAACGCCACGCCGGCGATCATTGCCTGCCAGCGCAGACCAAACGTCTGGGCAATCCACCCCTGCACCAGCGGCGACACCCCGAGCCACAGAAAGCCCATGATCGCGGAGAACATCATCGTGGTTTCTGGTGTCGGCAGTGCGTGGAAGAACCAGATGAAGCCGATGGATCGGCAGATGTAGATGCCACCCAGCAATAGCAGCTTGTTGACCCTGCCGCCGGCCCATCCAAAGAACAGGCTTCCCAGAATATTGAATCCGCCGATCAGGCCGAGCGCCTTGGCGGACAACATCGGATCCATGCCGCAGACTTCCAGATATGCGGGAAGGTGCGTGGTCAGGAAGACCAGTTGCATGCCGCATACCGTATAGGCGAGCGCCATGACGACGAACGGAGGGTGTCGCAGCGCGGTCATCAGGGCCTGGCGGCCGCTCTGTTCCGGCTGCGCCCGCGCCGCCGGCGCTTCCCGCACCTTGTCCGCGCGGCCCGCAAACCATGCGGCGGGCAACATCACGACCGCCAGCACTGCAAAGGCTGCCACGCCCATGCGCCAGCCCCATTCGCCGGTGATGCCCTGGCCCAGGGGCGCCGCGATCATCGCACCGATCGATCCCGAAGCAGACACCAGGCCCAGAATCATGCTTCGCACGTTCTGACTGACCGCGCTCGACGCCGCGGCCATGGCCAAGGCTGTGCCCGTAGTGGCCATGGCCATGCCAATCAGCACACCAGCACCAATCACCACGGCCCACAAGCCATTAGCCGTGGCCAGCAACACCAGTCCGATGAGATACAGCAACGATCCCCCCATCATCAGCGGACGAAAACCGGTCCGGACCGCCAGCGCGCCGGCGAATGGCTGCAGCAAGCCCCAGGTGAGGTTTTGCACCGCTACCGCGATGGTGAAGTCGCCCACCGTTATCCCGATGTCCCGCGTCAGCGGCGGCACGAAGATTCCGAGACTCTGACGCAGTCCCATGGCAAGGGACAGCATGACTGACGCGCCGATGAGAATCGGCAAGACGGGGCGCAGCGAGGATCGAGAGGACATATCGTGGTTCTATTTTGTGTCCTGCCTTGGTGAAGACAGGTTCGCCCATTCTCCATTAATTGCGCCGTCAAGGAAATGCTCCCGAACACCAGTGCTGGCCTGCCCTGCAGAAACCGGACGGGTCAAATGTCTGCCTCGTTCCTTTCACGCCTTTCATGCCTTCCGCTCATTTAAAATCTCTCCCGATCTAGCCTGCGGTATCACAATGACAGGTTTGCCGGGTTCCGCTACAAAGCCTGGTTAGCGTCAGCCGCCGCACAATATTTCCCAGTTTCCCCCAGGAGTCAGCCATGAATGATCCACAAAAGTCCCCGCCCACCGTTGCCGAAGGCTGGCAGGCGCCGCCGGACCGCACCAGTGTGACGGACGATGCGCGCGTGGAGGACATCATCCCGCTGCCCCCACCCGAGCACTTGATCCGTTTCTTCCCCATCCGTGGCACCCCCGTTGAGTCGCTGGTCACCCAGACGCGCCAACGCATCTCCCGCATTCTGCATGGCAGCGATGACCGACTGCTCGTGATCATGGGCCCCTGCTCGATCCACGACCCGCAGGCCGCGCTCGACTACGCGCGGCGTCTGGCGGCCGAGCGCGAGCGCTACGTGGACTCGCTGGAAATCGTGATGCGTGTGTATTTCGAGAAGCCCCGCACCACGGTCGGCTGGAAGGGCCTGATCAACGACCCCTACCTGGACGAGAGCTATCGCATCGACGAAGGCCTGCGCATCGCGCGCAGCCTGCTGGTGGATATCAACCGTCTCGGGTTGCCGGCGGCCGGCGAGTTCCTGGACGTCATTTCGCCCCAGTACATCGGCGATCTGATCTGCTGGGGCGCGATTGGCGCCCGCACGACCGAAAGCCAGGTACACCGGGAACTGGCTTCGGGTGTGTCCGCGCCCATTGGCTTCAAGAATGGCACCGATGGAAACATCAAGATCGCGATCGATGCAATCCAGGCCGCATCGCGCCCGCACCACTTCCTTGGTGTGCACAAGAACGGCCAGGTCGCGACGGTCCATACCAAGGGCAATCCGGACTGCCACGTCATTCTTCGCGGCGGCAAGGCGCCCAACTACGATGCGGAGGCTGTCGCCGCAGCCTGCAAGGAACTGGAAGCGGCGCGGCTGCGCAATTCGTTGATGGTGGATTGCAGCCATGCCAACAGCAACAAGCAGCACCAACGCCAGATCGACGTCGCGCGCGACGTGGCGCAGCAGATCAGCGGCGGGAGCCAGTCGATCTTCGGCCTGATGGTTGAGAGCCATCTGGTACCCGGGGCGCAGAAGTTCACCCCAGGAGAACACAACCCGTCGGGTCTGACTTATGGTCAGAGCATCACGGACGCCTGCATCGGGTGGGAGGACTCCGTGACGGTGCTGGAACTGCTGAGCGAGGCGGTGAATGTGCGGCGCGGGGTGAACAGGAAGCCTTAACCGGACATCCAGACGGGAGATGACCGGTCGGGGCTTGCCAATGTCCACCTGACAATCGGCAAGCCTCGAGCGGAAATCTCTGTCAGCGATTAATGTCTAGCGCCGACCCGGAATCTCGAAGATATCCCAACCCTTTCGCTGGGTCTTGAGGAAGGCCTCGATCGATTCCACGGTCACGGTACGGATCCTGCCCGCAAACCGCAGGGAATCAGGGTGATCATCGAATGCCACGTTGGCCTTGAACATCCGTCCACCGAGTCGGGTCAGCGTGCCAATCTCCATTTCGGACGGCTTGTAGCCCGCCATCTCCAGCCACGCTTGTGCTTGCCCACGGTCACGGATCGTGGCATCGCGCGCGCTTGCAGCGGCAACGGTTTCGATGACCCAGCCGTTTGAATTCTGGTAGCGCGTCGAGAACGGATATGCCACGAGGCTGTAAAGCTCGTCATGGACGGTGCGGAGAGCCTGTCCATCCGACAGACGCGAAAGTAGCGCCTTCGCCGTGTCTTCGGGCGGCACCATGACCAGAGTGTCGAACAGGAACAGATCGTCCAGATAGAAGTTCCCGACACCTTCATACCAAAGGTCCGACTGGTTCGTTCCACAGGTATTCAGCAGATGGGCGATTCGCCACGGTGACCCGGGCGTGCTTCGATAGACGATGCCCACATGGCTGTATTTGAGTCCGTACTTGCTGAGGTCCTGCCCGACCCGCCCCAGCAGCGCGACCTGCACGCCCCTACGGTCCAGTTCAGCGGTCACCCGCTGAGCGGTTGCCATTGCCGTTTGCAGTACCGCCGGCGTGAGCGGGCTGTCATTGCACGGCTGGCCGGCAAAAGCTTCCGGCGAACCGGCCAGGCACAGCGCGACAATCGCGTTGGCGGCAAAGGCTCCGACACGTCTCGCTTTCATCTTGCCGCCCCTTGCTGAACAACGGGGCTCGTGCCCGGCACGCGCGAATGGTGCAATAGCGCCTCACCTGCCGCATTGGGCAGGAAGGCCAGGACCTTCCCCGATGCGACCAGCACGGTGCCAGTCGACTGCGCGACCACGTTTACCGTGGTGCCAACGGAGAGTCCAACCGCCTCCACCGCGCCACGCGTCACCTTCAAAGACGCCTTGCCAGCCTGCCTGGAGCCCTCCAGCAGCACATCGAATGCGTCCTTTCCTGCCTCGGTGATGCCCGTGACAACGAGGACACTCCCCACCCCAGCGATCGAGACCAGTGCCGCTGCCGGATCGCTGCCTTCGGCACTCGCGGCGACACTGGCAGCCGGGCTGGCAATGATCGACAGCGTGCCAACGGAGATCTGCTCGGAGGGTGATTGATGGTTGACCGATTGAGCCAGGGAGATTGCAGGAAGACTGGCTGCGGCCAGAAGACAAATAAACGATCGGAGTGGCGTCATCAGGGAAACACGAGGAGAAGAAGCGAGGATGCGAAATTGCGATCAAGGGCCCTCCAGATGGAGTCCCGGCACAGGGTCGCTGTAGTAGCTGCCGTGCTTCGCCAGACTGTAGGGGGTCGAGATGACTTCGGGGTTCAGAGGCAACACAAGCTGGCCGGAGAAATTTCTGGAAAGCCTTCACGGATGGGTCGCAGGGCGGTTGCACCACCGCATTGCGTCACCAGCAGTCGTCCGTCACAACCCCATGAGACAGGAGGACAGGAGGACAGGCGAGACACGCCCTCAGCGCTTACGCATCGCCCTGCCCGTACACAGTCGTCATGTGACTATCCAGCGATGCCAGCAGCACCGCATCCTTCATGTTCCCCAATGACGACGCGCCCATATAGCCGCGCATCTCGCTAGCGCAGGCAATGGCGGCTTCCACTTCGCGCATCGCCAGGATTTCCGCCGTCATGCTTGCCGCCATGACGTACAGCGCTTCGGGATCTGGTGCGTTCGTGTCGCGCTGCCTCTGTTGGGCGAAGATGTCGCCGAACGACTCGAGCAGCTCGGCGCATTTGAAACTGCCTCCCATCGTCGTGCTGTAGTACCAAAACTGCTCATCTTCGTCGACCTCCAGCTCGCCGCCGTCCCGGATATGTTGCAACATGCTTTCGAGCGGCGCGAAGAGCTTGTCGAGCACCCACGGCTGCAAGCGTCCGGGGAGATGGGCCTCTGCCTGACGTGGACGATACGGCTTGCGGGGGCGGCTACTTTTTCCCATTTTCGTGCGGGGACGCCAGACGAATGACGACAAGCAGGATGACGCCGAGGATTGCGAGTGCTCGCCCCGTCAGCATGACAAACTGCTGGAATTCGACCGCTGTCATGCGCGCCTCCCAGTGATCTCCGGGAGCGCAGACCCCGGTGCGGGAGGCGATACCAACGTCAACGGCAAGGCATTCGGTTGCGCGCCGGCATTTGCTTCCAACAGCAGTGCTAACGCGGCCTTGCGCAGCAGACTGTCTGTCGGAAGAATCTCGGTTAGCGTCTTGAGTTGGCGAATAGCATCGGTCGCTTCGCTGCCAAGGCGCGAAGGTGGGGCTTGATGCATAGATACTTGGGACTGCACGACTGTTCCTGAAGAAAGCCCGTATACCAAAAGCAAGTGCAATTGGATGGGAACAGATGTTTCCCAAGCTCTGGCGGGAACGGTCACAACTGGCCGGCAAAGCGAACGTCTGCCTGACCTATCCGGGGCATGCAGTGCTGCCCGATGTCGATGCTGCCTACAGCAGCAGCAGCAGCGGCAACGGCAACGGCATCAGCGCAACATGGGCAATGAGCGGCTAGTCAGCACGCCCCGAACGTTCAATCCTCGAAATCACTGCGCACCACCAGCACAGGGATCCTGGATTGCGTCAGTACGCCCTCCGAAACGCTACCAAGCACCATTCGCTTGATGCCGCGTCGGCCATGCGTTCCCATTACGATCAGATCGGCGTCCCAGTCATTGGCTTCGCTGGTGATCGTGTCGGCAATCTGCCCTGCTGCCGATCCGGCCTCTTCAAGCAGTTCGGTGGAATAGTGCAAGCCGTTGGCTTCCATCTTCGAGCGAACATGTTCCAGTATCCGCTTGCCGATTGCCGCGGTTGCCGCCTCGGCGGGCGTCAAGGTGCTGCCAAGCGCCTGTGTGACAACAAATAATGCCTTGACCTCCGCGCTCATGGCTTTTGCGACGGTCACGGCCTGCGCAAGGGCAAGCTCGGCGGCATCACTATCATCAACAGCCAACAGGATTTTCTTGTACACGATGACCTCCTCCTCTTCTGTTTGTGGAATCGTCTGGCGAACTGCGCTTATCGGAACACGAGAACGGGGATCGTGCTATGGGAGAGCACGTCCTGCGTGACGCTGCCAAGCAGCAGCTTTCCCAACCCCTTTCGACCGTGAGACGCCATGAAAATGACATCGCACTGCAATTCATTGGCTTTCTCGATAATCCCAAGATGTGGTGCCGAGGCGGAGGACGTTTTTCCGATACACGGTACTCCCGCCAATGCGGCTGCGGCTTCAATCCGGGAGAGTTCCTCCCGGGCCGCACTTTCAAGCCTGCTCGCGACACTTTCGGTATCGACCGCCGCGCTCATCGAAATGGACAAGCGAGGCTCTTCCTTGCAAATGTATGGCGTCAGACGGGCCCTGGTGCTACGGGCAAATTCAATGGCCGCCGATACAGCCTTGCGCGATTGGTCGGAACCGTCAACGGGCAGCAGGATGTGTTTGAACATAGAGGTCTTGGGTTGAGGGCGAATCGGTTTGCAAACGGCTGACCGATTGCCGAACTGGCGGCATTCCCCTGCCTTCAGGCACGGGATACCGGCACGGCATGCGGGGAGCGTTTCTCGATTCGTAAACTGAATCGATTTAGTTACAGTATCCCCGTACCGCCCTGGACTTCTTGACTGGAGTCAACGTCCCGATACCGGCCCTCTCCAGTACATCGCGGCACGGGTCCGTTTTGGAAAGGAAGCCCTGTCATGCCCGCGCGCGCCAAGAATGACTTCCATGATGCGAAGGGGCGAATGAACCTTTCAGGACTTGCCTTCTCCTTGGTGGCCACCACTACCCGCCTTGTCCGATTTGCCCGCCTGACGTAGCAGGAACCAGGCCATCACCCCCAGCACCATCACGGCCACCACCAATGCAGTCCACAGCACCGCCTTGCGCCATACCTCGCGTCGAGGTACCTGTGCCGATGCCAGCCCCACCGGCGATGCCTGCATTGTGCCCAGCCTTGCCTGGCCGATAGCGGGTGTCGTACCTGCCAGCAGGTCGGCCTTGGACAGGCGCGCCGTGCCTTCGGTGGCCTCGCCCACCACCACCTGGAAAGGCGGCGCGCCACGCGCCACGAAAGTCAGTTCGGCGGGCTGCCAGCCCACGAACAACAGGGGGCGCCCATCACCAAGCCCGCCTGACCGAGGATCCACGCTCAGACGCCAGTATCGATCGTCATTGCGAGGCACCGTTACTGATTCGTTCGCCTGCTCTCCGTTTGGTCCGGACAAACGAAACAGGCGCAGATCCGACACATGCTCCCACCGGGCCTGCGCATCTCGCCGCGACCAAAGCGTAGCCTGTGCGACGGTGTTGACCTGCGGCAGTCCCACGCGCACCTGTTCCACCGGGAAGCGGCCGGCAAGATCGAATGCGTAATCACCTGCCTGGTCCGGCGCGCCAGGCACACCCTGGCTCCATTGGAGTGGCGCGCGAAGCGCTGGTTGGGCGGTCACCGTCTCCACCTGCACGCCCTTTACCTCTGGTGCAGCGCCTTGCCATTGCAGCCGCAGGTAGCGGGTTCGCCTTGGCTCAAGGACAATACGTTCCTGCAAGAGCCGGCTGTCCCCACGGCTCACACGCAGAATGCGGGCCGTGCCTGCCGGCTGCCACGATTGCAGATCGTCGCTCGCCTGTACCGTTACCGTCCCTTCGAAATCGCTGTCCCCCAAACCGAGCTGGACTGCGGCGGCGGGTTCTGTCAGGCGACTCAGGTCGAGCAACCAGTCGGCCGTTGTCTTCGCACCCGGCGCCTGACCGGCTGCATGCAAGGTGCCGTCGGCACCGATCACGACACCGAGCTCACCTTCGGCACGATTGGACGCGGCGGCCGGCGCGGGATACCACGGCACATCGTGCAACGTGCGCACCGGAACGGCTTCGGCCCGAGGCACAGTTAACGCGTAGGGCAACGGCTCACCCGCGCCGTTGAGTACCCGCAGATCGGCCAGTGCGCTGCGTGCGTACATGTAGACACGCGCGTCGAGCGTCAATGTGAGGTACGGCGCCGCGGTGGACGTCTCCACCACGAATCGCTCCGCATGTGCCTGCGGAACCAGCAGCAGGCACACGCAGAGCCAGCGGAATTCAACGCGGCGGATCACATGCCCTCCTTTGCCGCAGGCGGCATGGGTGAGAGATAGCCAATCAGGAGCAGCAATCCTCCGACCGCAATGAAAGAGACGATGCGGGCCACACCCGAGAGGAAAGACAGGTCGACCAGGAACATCTTCACCACTGTCACTGCCAGTAATCCACCACCGACCAGCCAGAGCGACCGCACCGCGCCCCGGGTCGCCACCAGCATGGCTAACAGCGCCAGGACGGTCCAGAACACGGACAGTGACGCTTGCACCAGCGTCGAGCCCGCCAGGTCATGCAGGGTATAGGGGACGCCTTGCCAATGGTGGAGCGTGCGAAGCAGTACCGCATTCAGCCAGATCAGCACGATCCCCGCGCCCACTGCCCCTGCCGCGCGTGTATGCAGGCCCACTGGCAAACCAGCCACCGGCGCGCGCAACCACCAGAGCACTGCCGCGCCAAAGGTCAGGAACATGATCAGATCAAGCGGATTGAGCAGCGGGATGCGTCCCAGCAAGGTGCCCGGCTGCGTCAGGTTCGCGTAGAGCGACCACAGCAGCATGACCAGGACCAGCGGTGCGCTGGCAAACGCCGCGACGCGCACCACGGCAGGTTCGCGCACGCGCCAGAGCGCGGCAAGCACTATGGCGCCCCAACCTGCCAGGAACACCAGTTGCAGGTTCAACGACTCCAGAATCTCTGGCACGGCGTAACGCACGCCGAAGTGATGATGCAGGGTGCGTAGCAGCACGGCGTTCAGCCACAGGAATACTGTTCCGAGCGCCGCGTACTCCAACCCTCGCGGCTGCGAGGCAAGCTCAAGCGCCAGCACACGCCTGCGCCACAGCAACAGCGCGACGATAATGAGCATCTGCCCGACATCCAGCGGATTCAGGAATGGCACAAATGGCAGCGGGTCCGCCGCGCCGTCGCTGACGAGGCTTGCGAGCGACCAGATCCATAGTAGCGCGGCTAGCGGCAACGCAGCCCACAGCAGGTAGGCCCGGGCAAAACGGCGCACCGGCCAGTTCAGTCGCAATCCGGCACCGGCGAGCACCGCCAGCAAGCAGCCATGACCATATGCCCAGGCAGCCCAGCTCCAGGCGCCCTCCGGCACGAACGCGCGCAACCGCCAGTAGCCTTCATCCGAGAGCACCACGCATAGCGTCAGGAATAGCAGCGTATGCAGAGGCGCAAGCCGGGTGTCGGCGTGGGCTGCTTCCTGGCGTTTGAGCAGCCACCAACTGGCCGCGAACGCCAGGGGCCACGCCAGCAGACCGCTGCCGCCCAGCGGCGGACCAGTCCAGACGGCGCAGCTCGCGATGCCCAGCAAGCCAAGCACCGGCGTCAACCCCAGTGCAGGAAAGTCCGCCAACGGCCAGGCCGCGGCGCGGCTACCAAGATGCGCCAGCCATGCCGACAGCACGGCGAACAGCAGCCAGCCACGCAGCAGGTCCTGAACGGACCAGCCCTGCTCGACGTGCCAATGCCATATCTCGAAAACGCCGCCGCCGAGCCACCACCACACGCCCCACAGGGCCATCATCAGACCCCACTCCTGAACAAACGGCACCCAGGTACGAACCTGCTCGCGCGCGAGCAGGCACCAGGCGCTGAAGAAACCCGCCAACGCCAGTAGCATCGTGCCGATATAGCGGGCATTGAATACCGGCCACGCGCCCGGTTCGGTGTCGCCAAGCGCCCCTGCCAGGAATGCAAAGCCAGCGGCGAACTGCAGCAGCAAGCCACACCACAGTGAAAGGCGGCGCTGCTGGCGCATGGCAATCCACACGACCCCCGCACCTTCCAGCGCCCACACCGCACTCGTGGTCCGTCCGTCGAAACCAAGCGGAATCGCGAGCGTTGCGAAGATGACGCCCAAGGCAAGCAGTGCATCGAACAGCAGACTCAGCCGTTGGCGGTGCCGCAGCAATCCGGCCGCCAGCGCGAAGTAGAACGCCGCCATCGCCACTGCACTCCATGCCATGCCGAAAGGCGTGCCACGCATCAGCGCAGCCTGCAGGCCCGCCACTGCCAGCGGCGTCCCGAATATCAGCGTGCCATCCACGTATCCGGTGAGCTGGACGGAGCGACGCAGCGCATACAGCAAGGCAATCCCGGTGTACAGCAGGAAAAAGAGGATGAGGAAAGGCTCTGTGGTGGAAAGCAGCGCCGGTTTGTAGCGGAGCACGCCCCACAGCGTCGCGATACCGAACGTGAAGACGAAGCCGAGCAGATTCAGCACACGCCAAGCGCGGAACCAGGCAATCACGAATATTCCGGCATTGAGGAGCGCGTAGTAGCTGAACAGCATGACGTGGCTGCCGCCGCCCGTGGAAATGAGCAGGGGCGCGAGAAAGCCGCCTGCGCTTCCCGTCACCGCCAGCACCGAGGCATTCTGCAGAATCGCCAGCCCCGCCGCGAGACCACAGACCAGTACCATCAGCGCGAAAGCCGCGCTGGCCGGCAGAAGGTCATAGAGCCGGGCTGCGGCAAAAACCGTGAGATAGAGCACACCAACACCCGCGCCCTGCACCGCCAGCGCGTATCCCGGTCGCCGGGTGCGCAAGCGCCAGCCCAGTGCGAGCAGCCCAACCGCACCCAGGCACACGCCCGCGAGCCGGAACTCGACGGGCAGAATGCTGTTGTCTGCCGCGTACTTGAGCAGGAATGCGACGCCGAAAAAAAGAATCAGGATGCCAACGCGCGCCACGCTGTTGCCACCCAGCAGCCAGTCGAGCGCGGCGCGGAAAAGACGTTTGGCAAAATCAATATCCGATGCCACGACGGAGGGCATATCGCTGGACGATGCCGCCCGGGGAGAGGCCGCCCATACAGGCACGATCTCTGGCACGTCCTGGTCGCCGACAACCTGAGTGCGCGACGTTGGGGTTGGTGCCGAGGCCGCTGCCACGGGAATAGGAGCGGCGGAAACCGCCGTGGCGGCGACGGCGCTCTGGCTCGCCGGGACTGGGATCACCGGTGGTCGCTCTGGTGCCTCTGACCGCACTGTCTCTGAATAATCGGAAGTCTTCGCGTCGATGGCGCCCTCCGCATACCCCGATCCGGCCGCGCCAAGCGCTCGCTTCAACTCCGCTACCTCGCGCTCCAAGGCGAAAACCCGCTGCGCCAACGAGGGTGTCTCGCGTTCGCGCGCGGGCAACGCGTCCTGCTGGGCTTTTTCCCGCATTACCCAACCCAGCGCCGCCCCAACGGCGGCGCCGAGGACAGCGCCTTCACCGGCCCCAACCGAGGCCCCCACGATCAGGCCGATCAAGCCGAGTATCCAGAGCATTAATAGTCACCAGAGAGAGGTGCCGCGATTTTAGTGGCTTGCAGGGACGCCGGGGTGACATCTCGGTAATGTTACAAATACACTGATCAACGTGTATTCCCCACGCGTTTGGCATTCAGACTAGAAACGTCTGAAATCGGGTGGGCAACCCGGTAGCCGCGGGTAACGCGCCATCCATTTGCATCGCTACGCTTGGCTCGCGTGGCACGAAATGTCAACGCCCTGGCTGTTCATGCAAAGTCGATCGCCAGTTGCCCACCTATGCTGGGGCTCTTGAATCCATGTTCGGTTCATGCTTGAGCGCCCCCGTCAGCAACCCCGTCCACGACACACGCCGGGACATTCCGCATGTGAATGCCCCCGGATCGCCGATCGAAGTGCAGACCCTGCTTCGCAGGGGATGAAGAACCGATCGTCCGTTAGTCCCCGGCACAGCCTGCACACGCGCTCCATGCACTGAAGATGGGGCACGCACCCATTGAGGCGCGGGATCCGGCTACACCTCGACCACCCGTTGAACGATACGCGGCGCCGCGCGCGTCGGCGCGCGGGTATCGCCTGGATCTGGCGCCCGAACAGCTTTCAACACTATCAAGGAGACCTCGTGAACACCCTGAATGGCTATGACTACGAAGACCTGCAGCTTGGCATGACCGCAAGCTACGCCAAGACCATCACTGAAACCGATATCGAGTTGTTCGCGACGGCTTCCGGCGACAACAACGCCATCCATCTTGACGACGACTTCGCGAAGACCACGCCGTTTGGCGGGCGCATCGCCCACGGGATGCTGACGGCCAGCGTGATCTCGGCAGCGTTGGCCAGTCGCCTGCCCGGCCCGGGATCGATCTACCTGAGCCAGAACCTGCGCTTCAGGGCCCCGGTGAAGCCTGGTGAAACCGTGCACGTGACAGTCACGGTCACGGATCTTCAACCGGAGAAACGGCGTGTCGCGCTCAGCACGGTCTGCATGGTCCAGGACAAAGTCGTGGTCGACGGTGACGCCCTGATCATGCCAACGTCAGCAAAACGACGCGAGCAATGAGCCGCGCAACCGTCCGACATAACACGCCATTCGTCATGAGAACGCCAATGCCTGTGCCGACACCGCTTGCCAATCCGCTGCTGAACGGCTTTCCCTCGCCGCTGACGTCGCTCGCGGAGCTATTCGCCTACCCACGCTACCTGCCCAGCAGCATCGACATGCCCCGCCTGATGCAGTCCGGCTTCCGGCACCTTGAAGGTCAGTTTTCGATACTGGCCTCGGCATTCGGTCAGGCCGGAGCAGACCAAAAGCCGGACCGCCGGTTCGCGGTGAAGGACTGGGACGAGAACCCGTGGTACCGGATGCTCAAGGAAGGTTATCTCCTCAATGCCAAGACGCTTGCCGAACTGGCCGAGTCGATCCATCTGAACGACGACGACAAGAGCAAACTGTCCTTCTTCCTGGGGCAACTCGTCGATGCCATGAGCCCGTCCAACTTCCTGGCCACCAACCCGGAAGCCATCCGGCTGGCATTGGAGACCAACGGTGAGAGCCTCCTGAACGGCTTCGCAAACTATGTCGAGGACATGCGCCAGCGGCGCATCGCCATCACCGACGAGTCGGCGTTCGAGGTGGGCCGTGACGTCGCCACATCCGAAGGCGCCGTGGTGTTCGAATGCGATGTGATGCAGCTGATCCAGTACAAGCCGCTGACGTCGAAGGTGATGTCGCGCCCGCTGGTGATCGTGCCGCCCTGCATCAACAAGTACTACATCCTCGATCTCCAGCCGGAGAACTCCTTCGTCCGTTTCGCCTGCGAACAGGGTTACACAGTCTTTGTCACTTCGTGGCGCAATCCGCAGGAAGACATGCGCGGTACCACTTGGGACGACTATGTGGAAGGTGTCATCAAGGCGCTCGAGGTCAGCCGTGCCATCGGTGGCGCAAGCCAGGTGAACGCGCTGGGCTGGTGCGTCGGCGGCACGCTGCTGACCTCGGCCCTGGCAGTCCAGGAAGCACGCGGCGAAGACATGGTGGCCAGCATGACACTGCTGACGACCATGCTGGACTTCACCGACCCAGGCGACCTAGGTTTCTTCCTCGACGAAGCCACCGTGGTGGCGCGCGAGCAGACCATTGGCAATGGTGGCATTTACTCTGGCAAGGAACTGGCCTTCGTCTTCCAGACCCTGCGCCCCAACGACCTGATCTGGCCGTACGTCGTCACCAACTACCTGAAGGGAAAATCGCCGGCAGCCTTCGACCTGCTCTATTGGAACGCCGATGCGACCAACCTGCCCGGCCCCATGTACGCGTGGTACCTGCGCAATATGTACCTGGAGAACCGGCTTTGCAGACGCGACGAGTTGTCGATGTGCGGGCATTCGATCGACCTGGGCAAGATCAAGGTGCCGAGCTACGTCCTGGCCACCAAGGAGGATCACATCGTCCCCTGGCAGTCGGCCTATCGCAGTACGCAACTGCTCGGTGGCGATAGCGAGTTTGTGCTGGGCGAAAGTGGCCACATCGCCGGTGTCATCAATCCGGCCTCCAAGCAGAAGCGCGGCTACTGGAGCGCCGGCGCACAGGGAGATCATGCAGAGGACTGGCTCGCTTCCGCACAGTCCACGCCGGGAAGCTGGTGGACGCACTGGAGCGCCTGGCTCAAGCGTCACGGCGGCAAGCAAAAGGCGGCGCCGGCGAAGCTCGGCGACAGCCGGTTCCAGCCGATCGAACCCGCGCCGGGCCGGTACGTGAAGGTCAGGGCCGAGTAAGTCTCAACCGCCATAGCGCGCAACACTCGCGGCGCAGCCTGACGACCCGGACTCCGCTCACGGTACGCGCCGTAGCCGCGACACGCTCGCGGCTACGGGCACGATAACCGCGAGCCCAGCTATTGCCGTGACCTCCATGCGGTGATCGGGGCGAAGGAATATAGCCACTAGCACGCCGACGATGATCAGGATGCCTGCCCATGTGAGCCACGGGTAAAGCCACATGTGCAGAGGCATCTTCTGAGTCTCCGCATCGACCTTGGCACCCACCTGCAGTTGGGTAGCGGCAATGGCCAGTTACACCAGCGGAGCATGTGTTCCTATTCCATCTTTATCAAACTATTCCCATACGTTTTCGATCATTGCTTTATCGCAATGGATTGTGCAGGGGCATCAATCCCTTTGACGTAGACGGGACTAAGGCACCGGCGCGGCCGCGTCCTTCGACAACCCAAGCGGCGCGGCAGTGAGCGCCAGCCGCAACGTCTACGTGGTGGAATGGTGGAACCAAAGTACCCGCAAGATCATGCTGGTACATTAAAGGAAGCTCCCAGTCCTTACCGGGCATCGATCAACGTATGCTTACGGATTGCCTTGCCCAGTGCAGTCCTGATTTACACGACGGGCGCTGACTCTCCACCGCTTACTGCTCGTGGTTCCGATGATGCGATCGATGCTTTCAAATATGCTGCGTTTCCGATCAATGATCGATGACCGCTTCGTTGTGGGGCACTTATGAGCGGGCTCCATGCCGCCTGGCGCAACCAGACTGATGACGCGCACACCCCACGAGCCCGTGCCATCGGGTTAAGCGACCCATGCCGATGCCAACGTGCAGTGTTGCTGGGAGACCGTCCGACTGTCGTCGTCATTCATCAAGGGTCGTCTCGCCTCAACGCCGATTTGGATGTCGTTGGCCACTCCTGATGCAGTGACAGCGCCATAGACCGATGGCTGCGACGGCGGCAGTCGTGCTCATTGGATGAGCACGGTCAATTGACTGTTGGCGTCTGAACCACGTACGTTCGCCACGTGTGTGGACGTCGCTGGCTGGATTCGGAGGGCACGTGGGAGGGAACACTCACAATTTTCCGGCGCAAGACGATGAGACCGGCGCGAACAAAAAAAACGGGCCGACGGGTGACGGCCCGGAAAGGGGGTCCACGAGTTTGAACCTTCCACACGTGCGTACGCAGCTTAGCGCATGGGGCTGGCAGAGCGGTATAGGCGCGCGCCTAAATGGCGCTTGTGTAACGATTCCCTGCGCTGCGGCATTGGGGAACGCGGCGGTTACCAGCGTCATTAACAATGTAGTGCTCTTGCGGAAACGAGTGCTTCGGCGTTTGCATGCACTTTCGTCATTGCGTAGACATAGACCGGCTCAGGATAGGAAGTTGGCGGGATTGGGAAAGCGCGTAATGTCGACACCGATCTCAGCCACGGGGACTCGCGGGAGTGCCCTTGCCTGAGGCGATGGTCATGAGCATGGTCCGGCCCGCTGCCGCCGCTAACAGGACACTGCCGAGCACGAGGTTGGCGTCCTTGCGCACGTTCTGGGTACGCAGGCGATTCTGAATGATCTCGCGGACGAGTCAGCGTGACTCCAATGTCACGCGTTCGCAACGCGGCTCAAGCAGTTTAGGCCGCGTCCTACTAGACCTTCGCGTCCGCTAATTTGACAATGCCCTGCATCCTATGCCGACGCGACAAAGGGAACGCGCATGTTCCAGACCAAGGCCATTGAAATCGAGTTGGGCACGGTTCCCGCCGCAGAATCGTGCGCGCAGGTTGACCATAAGGACTACAGCGAGCGTTCGAGACGCGAATGTGCTGTGTACATCCGACTGTTGCGACGAGTTTTCAACGAACCCAACCCTGGTCTGCTGACATTCGTGCGTCGCAGCTTTCCGCATGGGCTCGGGCGGTACAACAGCGTGGTGGCCGTCATGACAACTGAAGGTGCCATGCTGTTCGACCAGCAATTGGTACCGCACGAGTGGGACCACATCGCCCGTGCCGAACTGACGTGGCTCCGGCTGCGACAGAAGTGGTGCGAGACAGTGCATGCCCGTCCATCTGCAAAGGCATTGGTACCGGACATCTTTCTCCACCACGCGATCCCCAACTTCCCCAACCATCCTGCGGCAATATGGTGGGCAATGGGCTACATGCCCATTCCTGCGAACTATGCAACCGCCGTTCAATGAGCCTCGACTATGAAAAGCTTGCAATCCATGCCGACTATCGTGGTCCATTTGGACGGTGGCCGTGTGCGGCATTTCGAAAGCGATGACCCCGTGATCGTAATCGTGGTCGACCACGATGCTGAGGGCACCGATGCACACGAAGTGAAAACGCTGCCAAAAGGCGGCGCGGCGACAGTCCGTCAGCAGTTGGTCGTTGACGTGGCGCGCGAGACGGCTGAGGCGTGGCGCTGGCTGGCCCGAGGCTGAGACGCAATGCCAGGTGCTCTCCCATCTGGAGCCCCTCCGGCTGGGCGGTCTCCCGCAACCTACTGAGAGACCGGTACATTCAACCAGATCAACGACTAGTTCATTGCCGCCCAGAAGACGGCAGACCAGGTTGACACGGATCCCTAGCCGAGTTCAGCAAGTCGAGCAGAAAATCATACATATCCAGCAGTGACGCACCAACCTGCTGCACTTCCGAGCGCGGCGCCGCTTCGTACAGAACATCCAGTCGACGAACAAGCTGGACCAGGTAAGGTTGATTCAGCATCGTCAGGGCTGAAGCGGCCCGATGACACCAGAGGTGCAGGCCTGTGGGTGAAAGCTCCGCCAGATGCTTGCGAAGTGCCTCACGATCTTCCTTGAGAGCCTGCTGAAAGATCTGCCGTGCTTCCTGTCTTGCCAGTATGTCGCCTAGGTGCGAACTCAACTCAGCGGCGTTGATTCGCTCAGGACGAAAGCCGTCTGATCCGGGTGCTTCATGACCGGAGATCACTACGGGATCCTGCGCTCCAGCTGCGGGGGCTAGACCTAGAGGCTTTCCTTGCAACGCTGCCTCGATCGCATGATGTAACGATGCCGGAGTCGCCGGCTTTAGCAGGAACCCGTTCATACCAACGTTGATGCAATGGAGATGCTCCTCTTGATCGATCGTGGCGGTCACGCCAACTACGGGAATTCCGCGTACAGGAAGTCGCTCGCTCGCGCGAATCGATCGCGTCAGTTCGAATCCATCCATGACCGGCATATGGCAATCGGTCAGCACCAGATCGTAGGTGTCTGCATGGACTGCGGTCAGCGCTTCCTGTCCATTGGCGCATGTTGTGCAGCGATAGCCAAGCAGACTCAACTGCCGCTGTATAACCTCCCGATTAATGGGATGATCCTCGACAAGCAAGACCCTGGGCCCGCCAACTGCGGGCGTGGAATACTGGCTGGCCGACGGGACATGCCCGAGCACCGCTTCCAGTGCCCCGAGAAATGCTGTCCAGCGTAATGGATTGGTGCCAAGCAATACACCACGTTCATCCTGACGATAACCCAGCGGGAGAAATTCGTCGGTCAAATAGATCGTGATCCTGTTGTCTGGTTTTTCTGGTCCACAGTAATCGGTGAGCAGCACCCCATCCCTGGGAAGTACGTCACCTGCATCGATGTGCAGCATCCCGGCGGCGGCACCGAGCGCTATCAGTGCCTCTCGCATTTCAGCATCTCTGACCAAAACCGATAGCGGTCGACCTTTTAGGTGCGGGATGTCAAAGTCCTTGGAGACGACCTCGCAGGGTATCCGCAGCACCACAGTTGTACCGACGCCTTTCTCGCTCTCAAGCGTAACCTCGCCGTCCATCAGGTCAACCAGTCTTCGGACGATTGACAGGCCGAGTCCAGTGCCACCAATCCTTCGCGTGGCACTCTCCTTGCTCTGAACGAATGGTTCGTACAGTCGGCTGAGATCCTCCTTGGCAATGCCAATACCGCTGTCCTCCACTTCCACGACCACATTCGGTGGTCCACCGCTTGCAGGCTCCACGGTTACGCGCAACGTAACGCGACCCCGCTCAGTGAACTTGACGGCATTGCCCAGCAGATTGAACAGGATCTGGCGCAGGCGGATACTGTCAGCCTGAACGATGGCAGGTAACTCTGCACCCACTATTTGTCTCAAGCTCAAGTTCTTCTGGGCGGCTTGGGGTAGAAGCAGGCTCAGCACGCCATCGAACAGATTCCGAAGGTCCACCGGCGTATGCAGGATGATCATCCGGTCGGCTTCCAGTTTGGCGTAGTCCAGAATATCGTCGAGGATCTGCGCGAGTGCGTGCCCGGATTCGCCTGCCAGTGCCAGCATACGCTGCTGCTCTAGCGTCAGCGACATATTCTGCAACAGGTCAAGCAATCCAAGAATGCCGTTCATCGGCGTGCGGATCTCATGGCTCATCATCGCCAGGAAGCGGTCCTTGGCGATGGATGCTGCCTCCGCCGCGTTCTTCGCTTTTGCCAGCACTTCGGATTGTTCGCGGTCTTCCGTACGGTCAGCATAGTAGCCATGCCACAGGACGCTGCCATCGGCCTCTAGCTGCGGCATCGCCTGGACCCGAATCCAGCGTGTCTGGCCACGGACGAGAAAACGCAAATCCTGTGTCATGAGTTGAACCTTCGCCTTGGCATTGGCTGCCGCGGCCAATGCCTTGCGGAGGTCCTCCGGATTGACGATATCCAGCATCAGGTCGCTATCACCGACCAGCGAATCGGCGGAGCGATCCAGCAACTGCTGAGTGTTGCCGCTTACCCATGTGTACGCGCAAACGCCATCGCGTTCGCGCATCTGGAACACCGTGGCAGGCAAATGACGAGTCACGTCGACCAGCATGGCTTCGGCGGCTCGGGCTTTAGACTCCGCGTTGCGAATATCCGTGACGTCGACGGCCGCTGAGATGATGCCGGCGATGTCCTCACCAGCACCGATGATAGGTTTCGTCCAACACAGAAAATGGCGCCGCATCCCATCACAATCTTGGAAATCCACGGCAAACTGCTGCAATTGCCTAGTTTCCAGCGCTCGCTGCGAGCCAGCTTCCAGCGCTTCGGACACGCGTGCCGATTCCAACCTCTGTAAGTCGCTGGGCAACGCACCGATCATCTGCTCCCGTGTCATCCCGGCGATAGCCTGATAGACAGCATTGACTTCGACGTAGTACCCCTTCCCATCCTTGACAGCAATGGGGATGGGTAAGGCGTCCATCAGCGTACGCTGGAAAGCCAGCTGCGCTTGAAGCCGCTGCTGGGCAAGTCGCCTCGCGCTTGCCTCGCGCCGCAGTTGATACTGCCAGCGCAACAGGACACCGACAAAGACGACCACGGCAACCAGGTATGGAGCAATGCGCTTGAGTATCTGCTGCCATGATGGCTCCAGTGGGTAGCCGGCCGCAAAGTAACGGTTCACGATCGCCAGCCGTTCGTCTTCCGGCATATGATCTATGGCGCGGTTAATAAGCGGCACCAGTCTCGAACCGAGCGCAGGGGAGACGGCAAAGCCCATCTCCACCCCTCGCCTGCTGGAGCCGATGATGCGCAAAGCACCTGCGAAATGACGTTCTAACTCCACTTCAACGGTGACCAGATCGGCCACGTAAGCGTCGGCTTTCCCATCAGCAACGGCTTTCATCCCTGCATGCACCGAACTTACGGTCGACAAGCGCAGACCTGGCACTGCCTCCTGGAGCAAGCCCGCAATACCGCTTCCCTCGTTGATTGTCACACGCTTACCTCGGAGGTCTCCGGCGCCATCAATACCCGCGGCCGATAGACGCCCCGCGATGACCAGCGGAAATGTCGCGTAGGGTTGAGTGGCAAGCAATCCTGTCTGCATTGCATTTTCGCCTACTGCAACAGCAATGAGATCCGCCTCACCTTCCCGAACAGTCTCCAAGGCATGAGAAAAGGATGCGGTAGCCTCGTTCTGGAACCGCACGCCAAGCGTGCGATTCAGATAGGACAGATAGCCGGCCACCATGTCGTTGAGCCGCTTGTTCGCCTTTAGATAGCCGCACGGCGACGATCCGCTATGGAATGCTACCTTCAGCACAGGCAGAGACTGCAGGTACTCTCGCTCATCGGAAGTCAGAACGAGTTCCCCTGGGTGTGGTGTCGTAGTGGAGGTGGTCGGCGCCGAGACTGTCTCCGCTACTGGACGCCGCATGTCTGACGGCATTACCGACGCGGTCGTGACTGACGCGGATTCGGTCGGCGTGCCATGCAAAGCCAGTACTGGCAGGAGCAATTGCGCCCACGCCCGCAGGCGAAGCTGTCTGAGCCACCGCCCCGCTCGTCTAGGCACAGATATTGGGGTGCAGATCAAAGCCTCTCGCAGCAATGAGGATGTTTCGGGAAACTGTTGCCCTACTCGTACAGCGGTCTTGCAGACCTCAAGCGTGAATCTGCTGGGGATTTTCATAGTTGCGCAGGCGTGATAATCCATTGGCGTCTCGCCACGCCTGTACACGTCTCGTCGTTCCGTAAAGATGTCACGATGGCGCTAGTTAGCGCATCACTCTAGCCAGCCACGCCGCGCCAGATAATGAGAAAGGGCAAGGTCATTGCGCAAGCCGAGTTTGGCCATGGCCGAACATTTCTGAACACTCACTGTCTTCGGGCTACGACGTAGGTGCTTGCCAATCTCTCTCACACTCATTCCCTGGGCAATGAGCCGCATCACTTCACGCTCGCGCACGCTTAGGAGTTCGAATGCTCCGCCATCCTGCGTGGCAGTTAGGGGGGAAAAATTGACGCCTTGGGCCGCGGTACGCTTAAGGACATTTTGGCAGGCGCGCAACAACGTCTCGGTCCCTTCTGTCTTGGGGACGAAGGCATTGGCGCCGGCCAAGAGAATGTCATTGATGACAGGAGCCGACGTCACCATCGAATAAACAAGGATGCCGATATCGCTTCGTAGACGCCGCAAGCGGTCAACGAGATGCAAACCATCTCCGGGATGTCCGAAGACGTAGTCTGTAATGACCAACTGCACATCTGGGTTGAGAATGGCGGCGCAAGTTTCGTCTGCCGTCGACACCATCGCATCAACGGTAAACCCGTGTGAATTAAGGAAATGGCTCAATGCAATGAGTACGATGGGATGATCGTCTGCGATGACGATTCTACAATTTTTTGAGGGCGCGAAATCCGATCCTACTGCACGGATCATGGCGTCCCTGGATGATCTGTCGAAGCCTCGAAGGCGCTATTGGGGAGTGAACCCAAACGGCCCTGGCTGATGTCTGATTCAGCGTGTGTGAGCTGCATGATAGTGCCACGTGGATTCGATTGCGACGATGAAACATCGAGAATTGATTCGACAACGCAAACGATGTTCGGGCATGAAAAAGGATGAATCAATAGGCCTTGGATTATTTTATAATCTATCTTTTATTTCTGAAAATCATCCCTTCAGGGTGAAGCAGCGCGACCCGTGCGTCATTATGTCGGGACCATCGACATAAGAACCTAATACATTGCATACGGAAGTGTGCAGAATCCGGCGCAGCCAACTTACGCGTGGGCGGTTAGCCTAATCACACAAAGAAAGTTCGTCAATCCGGATAAACGAGGGTAGAACTGAAGCAGCGAAGCGCAGTGCGCTGGCGCCATCTGGCCCCTTTGGTTTATGGAGGGTCTGCACAAGTCCACGTTCGCAGGTCCTCAGTCGTTAATGCGCGGAGCCACCGCAAATGGCGAACAAGATGAAAAGGCCAGCCCTGGACTGAACCACTCAACCAAACGCACTCGTCAGCACGACCCCATAATGAGCCCTATTAGGCACTTTTCGCACTGAATCACCAGCAGCGCGCTATTGTGAATGTTCCAAGCCAATTAATTATTTGTCGATAGGCCATCGCCTAATCAATCGATGCAGGCGATGGCCTATCCAACAGCACGAACAAATCCGAAGAGAGCCTGAAGACATTCCGGCTGCATCCTTCAAAGCTCGCCTTTATCCATTTCAACGGTCCTGATCTCGGTCATCGGCATATGCTCCAGGATAGTCCTCCCCGATGACGCAGCCGCCACGGGATCTCAACGCTCCCCCAAGTCCCTGAAAATTTATACTGGTGGCCTAAGAACTCCGCCTCCGAGTCACGAATTACCTGAACCAGCCAGCCTCCTCAGTTTCCTTAGCGCCTCACAACTTCAATATTGAAAAAATCCTATGAAATTGTCAGTGACGCATTGGGCATCGAGTAGTATCTAAAAGCTCTCGCTTTCATTGATTTCGCGAACAACCATCCCTGCCCATGCTGCACGCCGGGATGAATCCGTCAGCAGTTGCTGTAGTGGCGGTAAATGAAGCTGGAATCGGATGCCAAGACGCAAGAAGAGTAATGCAGTGACGTGCTCAGCGACCGGAATTTGAAAAGGCCCCAGCCGCACGGGGAAGGCTCGTCTCTTGCGTCGCGAGTGTTTCAGCCGCCGTTTAGTCTCTGTTACGCTGGCGGAAGTCGGTCGTCATTAGATGAAGATGCGAAGCGTCGCTTCATGCGTTGGACGGATTCTAGTTGACGGCGGACACGACATTCCTTTTCCCGCCTGTTCGTGCGCCCGCCCAGGCCCAGCAGACCGAGCAATGCGAACAACGCTGCAATGCCAGGATCCACCGCACCACCACCACCACTGCCCGCACCACTACTACTACCACTACCACCGCTACTACCACCGTTGACCGACGGTTTTGCTGTTACATCAATGAATACGGCCGAAGGCGGCCCTTCGTAGCTGACGGCTTCCGTCGCACCGTTCTGAGTGATGCTACCTGCATTGACGCCGCGAACATATATTAGATGGCGTCCCGGCGCGAGTTTGCTCGTGTCGATCTCGCCTGCTACCGACAAGGTTCGCGTCGTATCGAACGCGCCTGACGTTGCAGTCAGCGTAATCGGTTGCGCACCAACATCCCATGGCAGCTTGTCGACGAAGGCGTGTGCCGCCTTTATGTTCAGTTCATACGGCAGCGGTGGCGGCGCGACATGACTCTGTCCCGCCTTGCTGTACTTGTAACGGCTGTCGTCGATAAGCGCAGTGATTTTGACCTTCATTCCTTGTTCAACAGAGGCTGCGCCCACCTTGACGTCCGCCGTGTCTGGACCGAACGGTAGCTTGTATGGCGCCTTCAGGATCCGCGAGGCATATAGCATCGCATTGAAGTTTTGGGGATAGGTGGTTTTCTCGAACTTGTCGCACGGTTCATAAAACGAGGTGCCAAGCTCGATGGTGTACGACGGCGCGCCGAGCAGACCATAGAAGGTGTCAGTAGTCGTGCCCTCCACGTTGTAACTCAGCACTTGCTGCGGGGAATATGTGTTGTACCACGCCAGGCGCTGTGCCAGTACTGCCATGCTTTTGTTGTTCGGCGTGTGTGTGGTGTTGTTGTTTTCCGGCCGAGTGATGCCCCACGGCCACAGAATTGCGCGGCTGAAGCTATGTAGGTCGAAGTACAGGCCGGAATAATCATCCGGCGCTGGCGCACTCCAGTCTTTTACCGGGCGCGCATCGGGTAGCACGCCGCCGAGATAGCGGCCATTCTTCAACTCGCCAGCGATGTACTTGATGATGGCCTGCGTTTCTGGCTCCGATGCGGCAGCGGCGCCGCGGAACGTCTCACCGCATGCTCTTCCGTCCGAGCCCCCGGAGCCTTTGGCCGACCAGCCGAACGGAAAGTTGCGGTTCAGATCGACACCGGAGCTTTGCGCATGCGCGGCACAAAATGCCGTGTCGAAGTTCACGTTCTTGCGCCAGCCGGCCCCAGAGCTTGGCGCAGCCTGCTCCGCCATCTTGCGCCCGGCGGGATTCGCATGCAGGATGAAATGGAACTGGTTGTTGTCCACCAGCCAGGTGGCTTGCGGATCCTTGCCGTAGTTGGCGAGTAGCCATTCGGCATAACGCAGCAGCAATTCCGCCGGCTGATACTCGCGCGCGTGGATCGAGCCGGTGGCCGCCATGCGCGGCGTCTTGTCGTTCTGCTTTGCGAGGTTGCCGACGACAAGGACTTTCAGGTCATTGCCTGCCTCGCCGGGAAACGCATCCAGATTATATTCCCGCAACACCGCGGCTGGCAGGTACTTCACAAGCAGGTTGCGGAACGACATCGTTTGTTGCTGCACCCAGGTCTTGCCCACGCTCTTGAACTGAACAAGATTTGGGTACGTTCTTGCGAGAGCTTCCCCTGTGGCGAAGGATTGCTCCACGGTGCGATAACAAGCGTGCTTGCCGTTGGTGATGCTCGATGGAGTCAGCGTGTCAAACGACTTCTGCGTATTGGATGCGGCGGCCTCCGCAGCCTTGTAGCGACTCGCCATGAATTCGCGAATGCGAGCGGTCTCGCCTTCATCGACCTGAACAACCAAGCCCGCCTGTTTCAGTTGCTCCACCATGTCACCATCGACTTCAGCGAAGATGACGCGCTGATCCGCATCGAGCCGGAAATGATCGAACAGATCACTGACCTTGCGAATATCCTCATCCGAAGCGTACGGAATCATGATCGAGTACAGGTCGTGTGTCGTGTCTGCGTGCGCTACGCCGGATAGGCCGCCGACAAGGGCAATGGCGAGGGTAAGTGCCGCGAGATGCGGCCCGGTAAAGGGTTTCATAGCGTCTCCTCATTATTTGTGATGACAAACATAGCGCCGTGACATCATGGTTGATTGCCAGCGTATATCGCCATTGATGTGAATCTATTTACTGTTTCATTTGCATCAACTCCTAAAATTCATATCAACTAAAGACTCTCTGGCTATCGTAAAAAACCTCGCTTCTTCAATCGATAACCGGCGATAAAATTATCCGCCGAATATGTGGTTTGGCTATAAAAACAAATGTCACATCGAATAGATGACAATGTTTCGAATGGAGTGATCGTAGCCAATCTACTATTTTCTTCTATAGGCCATTGCCTAAATTTCTAATAATCTCAGTAGATATGGCTTAGTTGAGCGGGTTCTGTCGCTATAAAAAGCGGCGAGCCTAAGCCAGGCGGGCGGAGCGGCTATTGCTAGTGGCGTGCGCCCTCGCCCAGTCGTCGGAAGCAGGCCACTCCGCCCCTGGATGTCAAAGTGGCGCGATTCACATCGTGGCAGTCTCGGCAGCTCACTTGTGGATAGCAAGATTGCGTTGCATTGCAGCCCCACGAGATCCGGCGCGTAGCGTCGCGATATCAGCTATATGGAAAAAATGCGGTTACACGCGGAGGGGAACAGCTCTCAATCGCAAAATAGGCGTAGGGCACGATCAGGCCGGCGCCATGCGCCCAAAATCTGTGTGAGTTCGCGTTGCGCAAACCTTCCTTGACATGGCTGCCAAGGTCCTCATCGCGTTGGCAATGAGGACTGGGAGTACTGCATTTCACAGTCCGGAAACCGGACGTCGCTGCATCGACTTACTCCGCTTTGCTGCATCTGCTCCATGAGTTAGCGCTCAGAGCGAATGCTGTAGAGCACCTGCAGCAGCATGGCCCGCTGCAACTCTCCCCGGCGCCCCCACCAGTACCGCCTCGTACATCTGCGCGAGCAACCAGCCCATCTTCGTCACCCGTAACACCGGAGTTACAAGAATCTAATGAGTTGCTTCGAATACCGTACGCAACGCCAACGGTCATCCATTGTGCTCTGCTGGACGGACATGGCGGGAGACAGGAGTCCGTTGTAACAACGTAGCTACCAGGATCGCCACCGCCACTATCACAGGCGGCAAGGAAAAGGGTACCGGCCAAGGGCGGCCATACGACTTCGGCGTTTCCGCAGGCGTGTAGGAGACCACTCTTTCTGCCGAAGAACCAACACCGATTGGCTGAGAGGCGCCCAGATCCTGCGCCAGCTTTGTCGGCTTTTGGTTTGTCGCTTAGCGACATCATTGCGATAAGTTTTCTTATCGCAATAGCAACACGATAAACGAAACTCACAGAAAACCAATTGCGGGAGACCAGCATGCCGCCCCCCCTTACCAATGTCGGTCGTCGAATCTGAGCCATCAGAAATGAGCTTGCGCATGCGCAAAGTTCCCGCGCACACTGCCGTATGCCCGAACAAGCGCCGGCCAAAAGCAAACGGTCAGTCCTGCCCCAACCGCTCTCGCCCATGCGGCGAGGACAAATCAAGCATTGGACCCATCGGCACGATCCCCGTGGGGTTCAGCATCCGATGGCTCTCATAGTAGTGGCCCTTGATGTGCAGAAAATCGACCGTGTCCGCAATGCCTGGCCGTTGGTAGAAATCCCGCAAATAGGCTGACAAGGCCGGATAGTCGACGATTCGGCGCAGGTTGCACTTGAAGTGCCCTACGTACACGGCGTCGAAACGGATCAGTGTGGTGAAGAGCCGGATATCGGCTTCGGTAAAGCGGTTTCCGACCAACCAGCGCTGCTGGGAAAGATGTGCCTCCAGCCAGTCCAGCGTATCGAACAACGACCGCACGCTTTCCTCGTAGGCCGCCTGAGAGGTGGCGAAACCTGCCTTGTACACACCGTTGTTGACGGTGTCGTAGATCCGCGCGTTGACGGCATCGATCTGCGCGCGCAGATCAAGCGGGTAGTAATCCCCTTGCCTCGCCCCAAGCCCGTCGAATGCGCTGTTCATCATACGGATGATCTCCGATGATTCATTGCTGACAATCGTGGCCTGCTGCCTGTCCCACAGCACAGGCACGGTCACCCGGCCGGTGTACTGCGGGCTGGCCAATGTGTAGACCTGATGCAGCACGCGCGCGCCACTG
Organism: Cupriavidus sp. HY129; assembly: GCF_059492215.1. Lineage (NCBI taxonomy): Bacteria > Pseudomonadati > Pseudomonadota > Betaproteobacteria > Burkholderiales > Burkholderiaceae > Cupriavidus > Cupriavidus sp. HY129. The sequence continues at coordinate 1,612,910 of NZ_CP083254.1, read as the reverse complement.
ACGGAGTCTGGTATCACCCCGGGGCCGTCGGCAAAGGTCCAGCCCTCCTCGCGCATCAGCCAGTGCACGACCGAAAGACTGATTATGTCCTCCAGCCCCTTGAGTTGGCGCATGATCAGTGTCCGATGTGCCCAAGGGCAAGCCAGACTGACATAGAGGTGGTAGCGGCCCGGCTCGGCGCGGAATCCACCTATACCAGTGGGCCCGGCCGCGCCATCGCATGTGACCCAGTTGCGGAAAGCCGCATCCTTACGCACGAAACGCCCACCGGTGGAGGTAGTGTCATACCACCTGTCTTGCCATTCACCATTCACCAGGAGTCCCATTGATCGCCCCTTGCCGTTTTACCGCCGCACCTTGCTTTGCCTGACGCATCGCGTTGAGATTGCATTGTGCTCCACATGACGACCTGCCATGTCTTGCGTATGCCGATCAGGGCTGCAGTCATCTGGGTGCGGGACGAGGCCGGCCAGCCGCCCCAACTACTTCATTTGAACGCGACAGAGTCAGATATCGGCCTGCCAAGCCTCATTGACCGAATCGCTCTTACAAATGCGTGCCAAGTGCCCGGCACCCTCCCCCCTTCACCTTCACCTCATCCTGCCTTCACCCACGCGCTAAATACTCCCTGCCATCCAATCACCAAGAAGGAACCGAGATGGCGACGCGAACCCAGGATTTTGACCATGACGTGGTAGTCGTCGGCGCAAGCTTTGCAGGCGCCGCCTGCGCGCTGGCTGCGGCACGTGCGGGATTGCGCGTGGTGGTGCTCGAGCGGAAGACCGACCCCGGGAGCAAGCTTCACACCACTGGCATCCTGGTCAAGGAGGCGGTCGAGCAGACATGGCTCGGCCGCGCTCCTGCCGATTGCGTGCGACGCATCGAGAAGGTTCGCCTCTATTCGCCGGCGTTGCGCAGCCTCGCGTTGGCGGCGCCCGGCTACTACTTTCTCACCACCGATACACCGAATCTGATGCGCTGGCTGGCCTCGGAACTGGTGGATCACGGGGTCGACCTGCGTCTCGACACCTCTTTCAGTCAAGCGGCACGATCCGGTGCCGGATGGTCCGTGCCGGGCGTCGGCCGCACGCGGTACCTGGTAGGTGCCGACGGCGCGAGGTCAAGGGTGGCCCAGATCGCCGGACTCGGGCAAGGTCACGCCTTTCTCTACGGCGTCGAATACGAGTTTGCCGGCCTGCAACTCTCCGATCCAGATGCCCTGCATTGCTTCGCCAGCAAGCACTTCGCGCCTGGGTATATCGGTTGGGTGGCCCAAAATCCCACCGGTGTGCAAGCTGGCCTGGCGCTGCGCCATGCGCCACGGCGTCGGGCGGCGCCGGATATCGACGGTTTTCTTCGGCGTGTCCGGCACCTGCTCGGTGTGCCGGAGGACGCGGCGCCGACCACTACCCGTGCCGGCCTGATACCCTGTGGCGGGCCGGTATACCCGTTGGCCCGGGATGGCGTACTGCTGACGGGCGATGCGGCTGGTATCGTGTCGCCGGTGACGGCCGGCGGCATTCACGCGGCGTGGCGGCATGGCGAAGCCGTCGGGCGGGCCATCGCGGCGCACCTTCAGACCGGCGCCGCAACGCCAGAGCAAGTGGCCGAACAGAGCGCGCCGCGTTTTCGGACCAAGCGGGTGCTACGTTGGGCGTTCGACCATTTCCAGTCGGATTGGGCGTTCGATGTCCTGTTGCATTCGGCGCCTTTGCGATGGGCCGCGGAACGCATCTATTTCCATAAACGCGGCGTCGCGGCAAAGATTTGAACCTGATAGCGAGACTTGTGTGATGAAACAGCCAGCCGTACTTGTGGTGGAAGATGAATCAGCCATTGCGGACACGATTCTGTACGCCCTACGCACGGAAGGTATGCAGGTCGAGACTTGCACGCTGGGGAGTGAAGCATTGGATCGCGTGCGATCACGACGCCCCGATCTCGTTATCCTCGACGTTGGGCTGCCCGATATCAGCGGCTTCGAGGTCTGCCGCTCGATGCGGACGTTTTCGGACGTTCCCGTCATCTTCCTGACGGCCCGGCACGAGGAGATCGATCGCATCGTCGGGCTCGAAATTGGCGCGGATGACTACGTGGTAAAGCCATTCTCGCCACGTGAGCTTGCCGCTCGCGTGCGCGTGATTCTCCGTCGCGCCAAGGGCGCCAGCGACTCACCCCAACCATCGCCAATGGCCCGGGAGGACGCCGATTTCGTCCATGACACCGACGGCGCCCGCCTGGCCTATCGTGGCCGATGGCTGGACCTCACCCGCTACGAATACCGCCTGCTGGCGCTTCTGGTGCAACACCCGGCGCGTATCTTCGCCCGCTCACAGCTCATGGATCTGGTCTGGCACGATTCGCTCGATACGGTCGATCGTACCGTCGACACGCACGTCAAGACGCTCCGAGCCAAGCTCCGCGAGATCGACCCCGCTGGCGACCCGATCCGGACCCATCGCGGCATGGGCTATTCACTCGAATCACGATAAGGAAGATAAGGGCATTCCATGCATATCGGCCTGCGCATCTTCTTTGGCTTCTTCCTTATCGTCGGGCTGGCAGCGTTCCTGACCTTGCGCGTGTTTGTCCAGGAAGTGAAACCTGGCGTGCGTCAGGCCATGGAGGATACCCTCGTGGACACCGCCAACGTCCTCGCCGTGTTGGCCACCGACGATTTCAAGAGCGGTCATCTCGCCGACGGCAATTTCGCGAATCGTCTGGCGCGGCTGCATGAGCAGCCCGTCGAAGCCAGCGTGTGGGGGATGCACAAGGGTGCCGTCGGTTACCGCATCTACATCACCGATGATCGTGGCATCGTCCGCTTCGACTCGTCCGGCGCGGCGGTCGGGCAAGACTACTCCCGGTGGAACGATGTCTACCTGACCCTGCAGGGCAAGTATGGCGCTCGCAGCACGCCCTCCGACCCCAACGATGACAGCAGCACGGTCATGTATGTGGCGGCCCCGATCCGCGATGGCGAACGAATCATCGGCGTGCTGACCGTGGCCAAGCCGAACCAGACCGTGGCACCGTTCATCGCGCGCAGTCAGCGCACTATCCTGATGTACGGGCTGTTGCTGATCGGCGGCGCTGCGGTGATTGGACTGGTGTGCACGCTCTGGCTCGTGTATGGGCTGCGCAAGCTGCAGCGCTATGCTCGGGCCGTCGCGGCCGGCGAGCGCGCCGAGATGCCCTTGCGCGGCGCCAGCGAACTCGCGGAACTCGGCCGAGCGGTGGAAACCATGCGCGTGCGACTGGAAGACAAGCAGTACGTTGAGCACTATATCCACACGCTGACGCACGAAATGAAGAGCCCGCTCGCGGCCATCGGCGGCGCGGCGGAACTGCTTCAGGAGGACATGCCGACGGCAGACCGCCAACGCTTTCTCGGCAATATCCGCAGTCAGGCGCAGCGGCTCGATTTGTTGATCCGCAAGCTTCTGGCACTCGCCGAAGTCGAACAACGCCAGCGTCTGGAGAAGCGCGAACCCGTGCGGCTGGCGCAGGAGATCGAGCATATTCTTGCGTCACTGGAGCCACGGGCGCGCCAACGCGGCGTAAGCCTGCATTGGCAGCCACCGGCGCAGGGACAATCCTTCGACGTCTCCGGCGACGTGTTCCTGCTGCGGCAGGCAATCGTCAACCTGATCGAGAATGCCCTGGATTTCGCGCCGTCGGGGACCGACGTCGACGTGGTGCTGGAGCCCGGACCCCATCAGGATCGGATCACGCTCAGGATCGAGGACCGAGGGCCCGGCATCCCCGAGTACGCGCTTTCGCGGCTGTTCGAGCGCTTCTATTCCCTGCCCCGCCCCGGTGGCGGCGAGCGCAGCACCGGGCTTGGCCTATGTCTGGTTCGCGAAGTAGCCCTGCTGCACCATGGCAGCGCTACCGTTACCAACAGAGAGGGCGGTGGCGCCAGCGCCGTGATGGTCCTGCCCATCTCCGCATGACGCGCAACACATGACGTAACGCGAAAGACGGAGCGCAGCCTTCACAACGGCTTCACGCCAACCACACGCCCTCCTCACCCGCGATCGCTAGTCTTGCTGCATCTTCACTCGCAAGACAGTCATGAAAAACTTTCGCTCGTATCCCTACAAGATTCTGGTCGCGGCGGGCCTGATCCTGGTGCTGTGGGCCGCCCTGCAGATGGTCTTCAATCTAGTGGAGGAGCGCAGCCAGCTCCAGGAGTCCGCCGAGCAAAGCATCTGGCGTAGTTATGCCGGCCCGCAAACCTTGAATGGCCCGATCATCGTCCTGCCTTACAAGGAAGTCCTCGTGGAATCCGAAGCAAAGGATGCCAAGGGCCGCAAGACACAGACGCAGTACCGGGAGGTCACGCGACAACTGCTGGTCTTCCCGAAGTCCCTCCAGGTTCAAACCGAGATCAAGCCCAGCGAACGGTACCGAGGCATCCACAAGGCGATTGTTTATGAGGCGGCGAGCCAGTGGACGGGCACCTTCGCCTTGCCTGACCTGAAGGCGGCCACTGCATTCGAGAAATCCGCCGGGCATGTCCGCTTCGAACTGGGCGAGCCGTTCGTGGCACTGGGCGTGTCCGACATGCGTGGCCTTGCTGCGGCGCCGGTCATGCAACTCGCCGGAAAGTCGCTGGAAATGGAGCAAGGCGCGCAACTCAATGGGTTGGGCCAGGGGCTCCATGCGGACCTCGACCTCCGCGGTGCGGCCGGCAAGCCCGCCGACGCGCGCGTCGTGCCGTTCTCGCTCACGCTTTCCTTGCTTGGAAGCCGTTCCATCGCGTTCGCGCCGGTAGCGGACATGAATACGTTCAGTATGCGATCCGCATGGCCGCACCCCAGTTTCGATGGCGACTTCCTGCCACGCCAGCGCACGGTGGACGCCAGTGGCTTTCGCGCCGAATGGTCGGTCAACGCGCTTAACACCCACGTACGAGAACGCATTCTGTCCATGGAGAATGGCGAGCGTACGCAACCAGCCGTGACGGCCCCGGCGAACGCGGCGGAGTCCATCTCCGTCACGCTGATCGATCCGGTCAACGGCTATGTACGCGTCGAGCGTGCCATCAAGTATGGGCTGTTGTTCGTGCTACTGACCTTCGCCGGCTTCTATGTATTCGAGCAGATCAAGGGACTGCGGATTCATCCGATTCAGTACCTGCTCGTTGGACTGGCGCTGACCCTGTTCTTCCTCATGCTCGTCAGCCTTTCCGAGCACGTGACATTCCTGCTGGCCTATCTGGCCGCGAGTGCCGCCTGCATCGGACTGCTCGCCTTTTACCTGACGTTCGTCCTTCACAGCTGGCGCCGAGGCGCGAGTTTCGCGGCATTGATTGCGGCGCTGTATGGCGCGCTGTACGGCATTCTGGTTTCCGAGGACAACGCGCTATTGCTGGGTTCGACCCTGCTCTTCCTGGTGCTGGCCAGCATTATGACGGTGACACGTCGCGTGGATTGGTATAACGGGGATATGCAATCCATCTCGGAGAAAGACGGGGGCGAAGGATAAAAGTAATAACAGGCGCGTGGCTCAGTAGTGCCCAGGCCGCCTGTACCCAATCAGGAGGTGCATCGCGCTATTCCCCGCGACGGTTCCTCCGCCCCTTCAAGTGAGATGGCTCGCCCAGCCTGTGGCAGGTCGGGCCACTCACTCCCGCTCCCTCGTCAACCCACGAACGCCCCCGGCACCGGGTCCTCGCCCAGCACGCTCAGCAGAACCGCCCAGTGCATGGCCTCATCGCCAAGGATGCTGCCGGCGGCTTTGGCAAGTTCCCGGTTATGGAAGCTCGGCAGTACGCCCAGGTAGGCAGCAGTAGCCCCCTTCTCCAGCCCGGCGGCGAACCGCAGGACATCGGCCTGGGTTTTCAGATCCGCAGCCGGGAAGTTGTATTCGCTGGCCTTCCGGGTCTTGACCGGCGTGCCGCCCAGCTTCATCACCGTGTTGGCCAGCACATCCGCATGGGCCTTGTGGTGCGTCTGGAACTTGACAGCGGTGTCGAGCACCGGCTTCTGCAGCAGCCCGCTTTCGGCGCCGACCTGGTAAGCAGCGATCGCCTGGTATTCCAGACCAAGTGCCGTGTTGAGGATATTGATGTCGTCCTTTGTGCTGGTGGAATGCGTTTGCCCCCAGGCGGGCATGGCCTCGCCAAGCGACATCACGGCCAGCGACCCGAGTGCGAATGCACCCGGTGCCTTGAGCCAGCCGCGGCGGACCAGATCGGGAGCAAGGTCGGCGTCGCCGGCGTCGCAGGTGGCGCCGGCGAACGGCAAAGACAGGTCAGGCTTGGTTTTCATGGGAACCCTCCTTGATTTGGGCGATGAGCGCTAGCGGGCGAAGCACATTGCCCGTGCGTTATCGGCTTATACGCAGCCATCCACCCGGCGGATGCACCGCTGACGCCCCGCTGCCTATAATCCGGCCAACCCCATCCGCCTGGAGTGCCGCGTGGCCCTGTCGCCGGAACCTCCTTCTTCGTTGCCCGATACGTCCACGGGGCTTGATGTATTGCTCGGCCGGGTGGCGTTGGGGGATCGGCTGGCACTTCGCGCGCTTTACGATCAGGTCGTGCCGAAACTGTTCGGCCTCGCGCTGCGTATCACTGGCAGGCGTGACTGGGCGGAGGACGTGGTGCAGGAGAGTTTTGTCAGCATCTGGCACCACGCCGCCGATTACCGACCGCAAGTGGCCGCCCCGATGACGTGGATGACGACGATTGTGCGCAACCGGGCGCTCGACTGCCTGCGCCGGGCGCATGCGGCGCGGCTGGCATCGGCCGCTTCCCTGGAAGACACCCCGGAAGCCGATCTCGCAGACGAACACGATGGCCCGGCCGAACTGGCGCAGGCCAGCGAACAAGCTCGCGCGCTGAACCGTTGCCTGCAGCGCCTGGACGGCCCGCAGCGCGAGGCGGTGGTGCTGGCCTACCTGCTGGACCTCAGCCATGCCGAACTGGCCGCGCGGCTGCGCGTGCCGCTGGGCACCATCAAATCGTGGATCCGCCGTGGTCTGGAGAAGCTGCGCGCCTGCCTGGAGGCCACGCCATGAATCTTGCGCGCCACCCTGACCTGCTCGACCGCATGGCCGCCCAGTACGCATTGGGCGTGCTGCGCGGCGGCGCGCGCCGCCGCATGGAGCAAATGGCGCGCCAGGAACCCGCCGTGCGCTTGGCGATTGCCCATTGGCAGGCCCGACTGGCTGGGGTGGCCGAACTGCAAGCGCGGGCCGTTCCCGTAGAAGCCGTCTGGTGCGGCATCGAGCGACGGCTAGGCTGGAAGGCCGATCCCGCCGAGGCACAGCCGACACGCACGACTGGCTGGCGTCACATGTGGCAGGCCGCGAGCTTCTGGCGTGGCGCCACGGCGGCGATGACGGTCATCGCGCTGATCGCCGTTATTGCCACCATAGGCCTCGGGCCGGAGCGACGGCCCAGTCCCTCCACAGTGGTTGCCTTGCTGCAGTCGCAACAATCCCGGGCGGCCATGCTGGTCAGTTGGGATCCAACTGGCCCTGCCCTGGTGGTTCGCAGGCTCGACGACCTGACGCTGACAAACCAGCAAGTCCTCCAGCTTTGGGCGCTCCCCGTGGATGGCAAGCCTCACTCGCTGGGCGTGATTGGCCGCGCGCGCCAGGTTCGCCTGCCGCTGGCCACGCTGCCCGCCAACGTGCCGACCCTGGCGGTCAGCATCGAGCCACTCGGCGGATCCACCAATCCGGATGGACCAAGCGGGCCAGTCGTGTTCCATGGCGCCTTGCTGAAATCCCCGCGCTGACGGCCTGAGGGACTACGGTTAAGTCTTCTCCGCGCCTGGCGCCGCGTACTGATTGTCTGGCGATACCACCACGGGCGCGGGGGGCTGGTCCATGTAGTGCGGCGACATGATCTGTACCCCGTTGCGATTGAACTCGTCCTGGATCGCCGCGTGCAGGATCGATAGGAGTTCGAAGCGCCGCCGTGGGTCGTCAATCGAGCAAAACAGTTCGTATTCGACGTAGAAGTCCTGCAAACCACGCTGAAGCACGTAAGGGGGCGGATTGTTGCCGAGCCCCGGCACGGTGGCGGCCGCGCGGATCAACATGCCGTGGATCTGGCGCCAAGGCGCGTCATAGCCAATGGTGACCGACGTGGAGACCAGCGCGCCCATATTCGCTTCCGAACCACCCCGGCGAGAGTAATTGTGGATCGCGCTGCCGACCACCACCGCGTTCGGCAGCGTCACTTCCTCGCGCCGCACGTTGACGATCTTGACCGACAGCGAATCCAGTGACGTCACGGTGCCGATCGTGCCGCCGATATCGACCATGTCGCCGCGCCGGAGCGCGCGCGAATACACCAGCACCATGCCGCTCATGATCTGGTTGACGATATTCGCCGATCCCAGCGTCACCATGAACCCGAACAGTACCGACAGGCCCTTGAATACATCGCTCTGCGAGCCCGGAATGTACGGATACGCAAACGTCAGCCCCAGCGCCCAGACCACGGTCGACGCGATGCGCCGCGTTGCGCCGGCGGTCTCCGGGTGCATGCCGGGCACCGTGACCTGGCCTCGCTGCACCGCAATAAAGATCGCGACCACCAGCTTGTGCACGGCGCGTGTGATAAGCAGGATGACCGCCACGGTCACCAACCCCGGGACGGCGTCTAGCATCGACGTGCCGACATGCCCCAGCAGGCCAAGCAGGAACGCCCCCATGCGCTGGCCCAGCGGTCGGGTCAGCGGGAACTGTTCGAGCGCGAAATCGAGCCACAGGAAGATGAGTAGCGCGATCAGCGCCGCGCCGACGATCTGCGCGATGCTGTTGGCAAGCTGCAGCAGTGCGCCGGACCAGTCGAAACGACCCGACGTCCGCGTGCGCAAGCGTGACTCCAGCGCGCGGCGGAGCATCAGATCAAGCCGACGGCGGCCGCGCGCGATGGACCACAACAGGCCTAGCAGGAGCAGCAGCGCAGCCAGCGAGTAGCCTGTGCCGCGCAGGATGGTGGGCCAGTGCAACTGGTCGCGGCGGGCATCGAGCGCAGTCTGGAGTTGCGCGGCGGCCGTGGCAGCCACGGACTCCACGGTCTGCCCTGGCTGTTCGGGGTCCAGATCGCCATCGACGACCGAGAACAGGATGCGGTTACCGACCTGCACTGCCACGCCCGAAACGTTGCCCAGTCGGCCCGACAATTGGGTCACGGGTTCGCCAAGCTCGCGCCGGTCAAGCTTGTCGAACCGTTCCTGCGCGCGGGCGACCCGCACCGCGGGGGGCGTGCCTCCAAGTTCCGCACGGAGCGTCACCACCGGCAGGTTCATCAGCACCAGATCGGCGGGCGGCGCCGCAGGTGACGTGGGCGCCTCGGCAGCCCACGTGGCGAAAGGCATGGTCAGCCACCACAGCAGCGCGATCCATGACACGGCGGCGGACCTGCCGCGGCTGCTTCGCTTCGCTCCCCGTGGTATCAGTGAATCCATCATCTCCATGCATCCGCCTAGCCGTTCACAATCGCCGATATCACCCACGTTTGACGCCTCAGGCAAGTGAAATCATTCGTGTTGTGATTTAAGTTCGGTCCGTCCGCTAGAATTCCCGCCAGATACAGGCCCCCGAAGGTTTCGAAGTTGGCACTACAGCAGGGTTTTCTCCTGACCCGTCACTGGCGCGACACGCCCGCAGGCACGGAAGTCGAGTTCTGGCTCGCCACCGATGAGGGCCCGCGTCGACTGCGCCTGCCCCGGCAGCCATCCACGGCGTTCATACCGGCCGCGCAACGCGAGACGGCCGAGGCGCTGCTGCGTGGCGAGCGCGATGTCGAGTTCCGCCCGCTGAACTTGCAGGATTTCCAGCGACGCCCGGTGATAGGGATCTACTGCGACCAGCACCGCCAGCTCATGCGGATTGAAAAGGCGCTCCGCGACGCAGGCGTCAGCGTCTACGAGGCCGACGTCCGCCCGCCCGAGCGCTATCTGATGGAGCGGTTCATTACCGCCCCGGTCTGGTTCGACGGCCAGCCCGGGGCGGATGGCGTGCTGCGCGATGCCCAGATGAAGCCGGCGGCCGACTACCGGCCCAAGCTGCGCCTGGTCTCGCTCGACATCGAAACCAATGCCTTCGGCGAACTCTATTCCATCGCGCTGGAGGGCTGTGGTGAGCGGCAGGTCTACATGCTGGGCCCCACCCCCGCGCAGCCAGCGGCGGATATCGATTTCGCGCTGGAATACCGCGCAACCCGTCCTCTGCTGCTGGAGGCGCTCAATGACTGGCTGGCTCGCCACGATCCCGACGCCATCATCGGCTGGAATCTGGTGCAGTTCGACCTGCGTGTGCTGCGTGAGCACGCGCGCCAGTACCAGATTCCGTTGCGCCTGGGTCGTGGCGGCGCGGAACTGGAGTGGCGCGAGCACAACCAGCAGCAGCACTACTTCGCGGCAGCGGCGGGCCGGCTGATCATCGACGGCATCGAGGCCCTTCGCTCGGCCACCTGGAACTTCCCGTCGTTCAGTCTCGAATCCGTGGCCCGGACGCTGCTGGGCGAAGGCAAGGCGATCGACAACCCGTACGACCGCATGGATGCGATCGACCGGATGTTCGCCGAGGACAAGCCGGCCTTGGCCCGCTACAACCTCCGAGACTGCGAGCTGGTCACACGCATTTTCGAGAGAACGGAACTGCTCTCCTTCCTGCTGGAACGCGCGACGGTGACCGGCCTGCCGGCGGACCGCAGCGGCGGTTCGGTCGCGGCTTTCACGCATCTCTACATGCCGCTGATGCATCGGCAAGGCTACGTCGCGCCGAATCTTGGCGAGAAGGCGCCGGAAGCCAGCCCTGGCGGCTTTGTCATGGACTCCCGCCCCGGACTCTATGAATCGGTGCTCGTGCTCGACTACAAGAGCCTGTATCCGTCGATCATCCGCACGTTCCTGATCGACCCGATCGGGCTGGTCGAGGGTCTGGCCCACCCAGACGACGCCGACTCGGTGCCCGGCTTCCGGGGCGCGCGGTTTTCACGCACGAAGCACTGCTTGCCGGCCGTCGTCGCGCGCGTGTGGCAAGGCCGCGAAGCCGCCAAGCGAGACAAGAACAAGCCGCTCTCGCAGGCGCTCAAGATCATCATGAATGCGTTCTACGGCGTGCTGGGCTCCAGCGGCTGCCGCTTCTTCGACCCACGACTGGCGTCGTCGATCACGATGCGCGGCCACGAGATCATGCGCCAGACGCGCGCGCTTATCGAGGCCCGGGGCTACGAGGTGATCTACGGCGACACCGACTCCACGTTCGTGTGGCTGCGTCGCGCGCGGTCCGAGGCCGACGCCGCGCAGATCGGCCGCAGCCTGGTGGCCTATGTGAACGACTGGTGGCGAGATCATCTGTGGCAGACCTACAGCCTGGAGTCAGCGCTCGAGCTGCAGTTCGAGACCCATTTCCGGCGCTTCCTGATGCCGACCATCCGTGGCGCCGATCTCGGCAGCAAGAAGCGCTACGCGGGCCAGGTGATGCGCGCCGACGGCACGGCCGAGATGGTGTTCAAGGGCCTGGAAACCGTGCGCACCGACTGGTCACCGCTGGCGCAGCAGTTCCAGCAGACGCTCTACGCGAAGATCTTCAACCGCGAGCCCTATCGGGACTATGTGCGCGACACCGTGCGCCGCACGCTAGCCGGCGAACTCGACGAGCAGTTGATCTACCGTAAGCGCCTGCGCCGCCAGCTCGACGAATACCAGCGCAACGTGCCACCGCACGTACGGGCGGCACGCATCGCCGACGAGTACAACGTACTGCACGGCAGGCCGCGCCAGTACCAGCGCGGCGGCTGGATCAGCTACGTGATGACGGTGGCCGGCCCCGAGCCACTGGAAACACGCGCATCGCCAATCGACTATGAGCACTACGTCACACGACAGTTGCAGCCGATAGCCGATGCGATCCTGCCGTTCCTGGACGACGATTTCGAGACGTTGCTCACCGGGCAAATGACGCTGTTTCCCCAGTAACTTCCCTAGTTGCACGGTTCCGGGCACACCCGCTGAGGTATGCTTGGCGACCTAGAACAAGAATCCGCAGAGACTTCCCGCGCAGTCCATCATGTCCACCACCCTCCCCGATCCCACCTCCCCGGCTGCACGTTCCAAGGCCATGCGCGCCGCCGCCAGCATGCTCGTACTGCGTGACGGAACACGCGGCATGGAGGTGCTGATGATGCGCCGCCCGCAGCGCGACGACGATCGCAGCGCCGGCGCCTTCGTGTTTCCCGGCGGCACGCTCGACCCGCAGGACGCCACGTTGCACAGCCTGTGCAGCGGACTCGAGGACTCAGCGGCCAGCGCGCGGCTCAGTGTCGCGGCGAACGGGCTCGACTACTACCTATGCGCGGTGCGAGAAGCGTTCGAGGAAGCCAACCTGCTGTTCGCCTACGACACGCGCGGGCAGTTGGTGCAACTCGACAGCCTGGCGGAAAGCGTGCGTCGCCAACTGCGCGAGGCGGCCGGCTACGGTGGCAAGGGGCTGGCGCACGTTTGCGAGATGCTTGGGTTGCGGCTGGCCGTCGACCGACTGGCGTACAGCGCCTACTGGCTCACGCCACCCGGACTGCCCAAGCGCTTCGACACGCGCTTCTTCATGGCCATGCTGCCCTCGGGCCAGACCGCTCTCCACGATGGTGTGGAAGCCGTGGAGCACCGCTGGCTGCGTCCGGCCGAGGCGATCGACCCGGCCAGCAATTTCACGCTGGTCAATGCCACGCGCAGGATCCTGCAGTCGATCGCGCATTTCCAGAACGCACAGACTTGCTTCGATTTCGCGCAGCAGCAGCGCAACATCCCCCTGGTCATGCCACGTCTGGCGAGCGGACCCAAGGGCCAGCGCCCGGTGATGCCGGAAGAGGCACCGTATGCGGAAATCTCCCGCATCGACCCCGATGGCGCCGGGCACGGCCGCTATGCGCTGGAGCCGGGCCATGCCGTAAAACTGTCCGATCGCGTCTGGCGCGTGACGGCCAATAACGGCAGCGTCATGACCGGGCCGGGCACCAATACGTACTTCGTGGCCGGTGCGGACAACACCTGGGCCGTGATCGACCCGGGTCCCGACGATCCCGCCCACTTCGACGCCGTCATGGCCGCCGCGCCAGGCCCCGTCAAATGGATCTTCGCCACGCACACGCATATGGACCATTCGCCGGGCGCCGTGCGACTGCGGGCCGCCACGGGCGCGCCGGTCATCGGGCTGGTCACGGCCGCGACCGACCGGCAGGACCCGACCTTCGCGCCCGACCATATGCCGCGTCACGGCGACCGTATCGCCCTCGGGCCCCAGACGACGCTGCGCGTCGTCCACACTCCAGGCCATGCGTCGAACCATCTCTGCTATCTGCTCGAGGAAGAGAAGACGCTGTTCACGGGCGACCACGTGATGCAGGGCTCGACCGTCGTGATCAACCCGCCCGATGGCGATATGCGCGCATACCTGGGGTCACTGCGGGCGCTGCTCGACGAGGACATCGAGTGGATTGCGCCCGGTCATGGCTTTCTGATGGGCCGGCCGCATGACGCGATCCGCCTGCTGATCCGGCATCGCCAGCAACGTGAAGCCAAGGTCATGAACGCGCTGCGCGCGCTGGCCCCGACGGATCTCGCCACGCTGCTGGCCAGCGTCTACGACGACGTGCCTCCGGGCAAGCATCCGATCGCCCAACGCTCGCTGCTGGCACATCTGCGCAAGCTGGAGGCCGACGGGTTGGCACGCGAGGTGGACGGTAACTGGCACCTGTTGCCGGCCGGGCTGTAACGGCCGGGCAGGCATCTTGCTGCGGCGCCGCAAAACGGCCGCCATCGCTTGAAATATCTGGATACCACGCCGGTCTTGGCGGTACGCCGGCGCGCTGCCTACATTGATGGCATTGAGATGCATCGGAGGCGCCATCATGTCCAGACTCATTGCCGTGATGCTGCTGACGCTGACCGCTACAGGCGCGGGCGCCGCGACTGCCGTCACCAAGTGTGAAAGCAGCCAGGACACGCTCTATACGGCAACGCCCTCATGCCCCGCCGGCTACACCAACACGACCCGGACCATGCGCGGCAGCGTGGTCACCGTCCCCCGCGCCACCCCCAAGGCGCGACAGGCGGAGCTGGCCTACCTGCAACATCAGGCGCAGATTTCGCAGCAGATCCAGGCTTGGGACGAACGTGACGCCGAGCAGGACTGGCGACTGATGAATGCGTTCTGGAACCAGTGCCGCGTTCTCGATTACCAGATCCGAGGCACGGAATGGGCCATGGAGAACACCGAATACTGGAGCCGGGCAGACCGCTACCGTGAGGCGGTGAACGCCGCCCGTGCGACGCAGTTCCAGATGGGATGTTTCCTCTGACTTCGGATGGGTCGCGGGACGGTAACCTCGCCGCCCCGCCGTGGAGGTTCCGGACCCGGGCGCACTGTATATTTCGCCGATATTAAATGCGCTTAGATCGGCATACAGAAAATTTCAGGCGGATTCCGGCCAGATTCAGGTCTTCTCTCACATACAATCCGTTCCCATCCGGCCCGCCACGTTTACATGATCAAATCATGTTCCGAACGCTGGCACTGCGGTCGCAACCGCTTCCTGTGAAGATCATGCTTACTCTCACTGCGATAGTTGCGTATATGCTGGCCTGCATCGTTGCATTGGCCTTCGGTGCCCGCTGGGTACTCAAGAATGACCCGCTGCTCAAGCAGCAACAACTACTCGACTCCGCTGCTGGCGCTCGCGCGGAAGATCACCCCACCTGACGCGCCACAGACGCTGCAAGCACCGTCACCTTGTCGAAACGCCGGTCCACGAGACCGGCGTTTTGCTTTCCGGTCCTCCCGGATCCGGCCTTGCGCGGCCATGCCTCCTTATGGTTTTGATGCGACGCAAAATGATCTTGCGTCGCCTTTTCGTCTATAAACGCGCAACATGGCGAGACCCTGCCGGTTATCAAGGCGAAGCATCAATCCAACAAGAGGAGACACGAAGCATGCGTTGGAAGCAGCGTCCAGAAGGCTCCAACTGGGGCGAATTCGGGCCCGATGATCAACTTGGCCGCGTCAATCTGATCGGGCCCGAGCAGGTGATCAGAGGGGCGAAAGAGATACAGGCAGGCATCAGTTTCTGCCTCTCGCTACCGCTCGATTACCCTGGTGGCAACAAGCTCAATCCGCGACGCCACCCGCCTCAGTTGCGCCCGACATTCCGCGACGACATCCCCTATCTGAACTTCCCGCTGGCCAAGGTGGACCCTGCCGCCACCGATGTCATCAGCGACGATCAGGTATTGCTGTGTCTGCAGTATTCGACGCAGTGGGACTCATTGGCCCACGTTGGCGCGCTGTTCGACGCCGACGGCGACGGCCGTCCGGAGCGGGTCTACTACAACGGCTACCGAGCCAATGCCGATGTCGTTGGACCCGTGGACTACGCCGAGGATGACCACTTCGAAGCCCACGATTGCGGCCACGGCCACGGCAGCCATGCCGATGCGCTCGGCATCGAGAACTTCGCCGTCAAGGGCATGCAAGGCCGAGGCGTGCTGGTCGATCTGGCCGACGTCTACGGCACCGGGTACCGCAATGTGGGCTACGAAGACCTGATGCGGGCGATGGAGACACACCAGGTGGAAGTGGAACGCGGCGACATGCTGCTGCTGCGCACCGGCTTTGCCGAGGTGGTGCTGTCGATGCAACGCGAGCCCGACGAGAATGTGCTGCACCACAGCTGCTGCGCCCTGGATGGGCGCGACGACCGCCTGCTCAACTGGATCACCGATGCCGGCATCGCCGCGCTGATCGCGGATAACTATGCCGTCGAACGCTATCCGGCACGCCCGGCGCCGGCCGACGCGAAAACCCACCCGCTGCTGCCGCTGCATCATCACTGCCTGTTCAAATTGGGATTGCCGCTCGGCGAACTCTGGTATCTGCGCGAACTGGCCGACTGGCTGCGCGCTCATCGTCGCACCCGCTTCATGCTGACCGCGCCACCGCTCAGGCTGCCGGGCGCTGTGGGATCGCCGACGACGCCGATCGCGACGGTCTGACTTGCTCCGCTCTCCCACGCGTGGGAGAGCGGAAAACCAGAAGAACCCGAAAGGACACCCGAACACAAAGGAGGAGACACATGAAAACAAAAGCACAAAAGCTCGCTGCCGCGGTACTGGTCACGGCGGCATTCACCAGCGTGGCCGCGCACGTCCACGCGCAACCCAAGCCCGGTATCTCCGACGATGTCGTCAAGATCGGGCTACTGCTCGACATGAGCGGCCTGTACTCGGACGTCACCGGGCGCGGTAGTGCCGCCGCCGCGCAGATGGCGATCGACGACTTCGGCGGCAAGGTACTTGGCAAGAAGATAGAACTGGTGGTGGTCGATCACCAGAACAAGGCCGATATCGCCGCCAACAAGGCGCGCGAATGGTTCGATCAGGATCACGTGGACGCGATCCTCGACGTGGCCGCATCGGCGCCCGCGCTGGCCGTGCTTGACGTCGCCAAGCAGAAGAACAAGATCGTGGTGTTCTCGGGCCCCGGCACGGAGCGCATCACGAATGACCTGTGCACGCCCGTGTCTGTCCACTACGCGTATGACACCTACGCGCTGGCCAACACCACCGCGCGCGCCATGGTCGAGCGTGGCGGCAAAACATGGTTCTTCCTGACAGCTGACTATGCCTTCGGCCATACCCTGCAGCAATCGGCCACCGCCGTGGTCAATGAGGCCGGCGGCCGCGTGCTGGGCGCCGCACGGCATCCGCTCAACACGAGCGACTTCGCCTCGTATCTGCTGCAGGCCCAGGCCAGCAAGGCACAGGTGGTGGGACTGGCCAACGCCGGTGGCGACACCGTCAACGCGATCAAGGCCGCATCCGAGTTCGGCCTGACACGTAACGGCAATCAGAAGCTGGCCGGGCTGCTCCTTTACATCAACGACATCCACGCCATCGGCCTGAAGACTGCGCAGGGGCTGGTGCTGACCGAGGCGTTCTACTGGGACATGAACGACGCCACGCGCGCGTGGTCACGCCGGTATTTCGAGAAGGTCAAGAAGATGCCGAACATGAGCCAGGCCGGCGTCTACTCATCGGTCTCGCACTACCTGAAGGCTGTACAGGCAACCGGTACCGACGAGACCGCGGCGGTCATGAAGCAGATGAAAGCCACGCCGATCAACGACTTCTTCGCAAAGAACGGACGCATCCGCGAGGACGGCCGTATGGTGCACGACATGTACCTGTTCGAAGTGAAGAAGCCCGAGGAATCGAAGTATCCGTGGGACTACTACAAGCTACTGGCCACGGTGCCTGGAGACCAGGCGTTCATTCCGCCTTCGAAGTCGCAATGCCCGTTGCTGAAGAAGTAACGGACATCGTTAGATGTCATGCGTGGCGTCGACGCGCCGCGCATGACGCTTCGACCCGACCCTGTATAGCAATTCGCCGATAGGCCTGATCGAGCCAGCCCTACTCCTGAACGGAAAACTGAAACGGTATCTCCGGCAGCGCAAATCGGAGCCGGATCTCGTTCAAAGTCGGGACGAAGCGCCGGTCCAAGAACGTGAAGTACGACATCAGCAGGCCCACGCGTGCCTTTTGCATCTCGTCATATAGGTAGCTGTTCTTTGGAAATGCCAGTTTCCCATCATTCAACATCCTCACGGCCTGACACGACGAAAGCAAGCTTGGCAGATGCAGGAACGTCGGCTTGCGAGCTAACGGGTCTATCAAGAGGGAGATCTGCGTGTATCGACTTCCCGCTTCGCCTGATGCGTTGGCATGTCCTTCCACGCAAAGAAGAGGCGGATGGGTGTGTGTACGCATCGCAACGAATATCTTGGCAGATTCCGGAGGAATCTCCGACACATGCTCTCCTGGAAACGCTTTGGCGGTCACAAAACGATAGCCTTTGCCGTTAACTACCATTCGATCTTTCCAGAGTTCGATACTTAGCGTTCTCCGATCTACTCTAGCCTGCAGCTTCGTGAAAATACCTGGCTTACCTGGGTAGGAATAGACCACACCGGCGTTTTGCTCGATAGGGTCAACGTCAACGGAGATCGGGTTATCAAACACTGCCCCCGATTGGGAAGAATAAAACGCATCATAGCTGTCGTAAGACTGTGCAGCGTAAACGCTGCTTGGTGGAGTGGCAAAGGCCACCACCAGCATCGTCGCAATTCTCATCGGTACGCTTTCGCTCCCGTCGCTTTCACGTAGTCTGGATTCAGGGTCCAAAAAATCGTGCTGCCATGGGCAGCCGTGGAAACCCATACCGAGTCGTAGCGGCCTCGTTCGGCCCCATCAACAATTTTCCCAGTTCTTTTGTTCACGACTCGCCATCGCTTGACGAACAAGCGTTTGTTTTCCGGCACGCCGAAAATGTTGTGGGACGGGTCGCCCCACTTGAATCCTATCTGCGCCTTCGGATGGGTCGCGAACTCAGTCTTGAAATCGAGACCATCCCACCAAAACGCGCCATTCGACGGATCCCGACCTTCGTTTGCCAACGCTTTCCGAGCCCATTCAACAGCAACTTTTATCCCGGCGTCCGCATCAAGCTTGTCGTCGTGAGTGGACATCAATTTGTTGAAACGCTGGTTTGAGCCGTTCCATGCAAAAGCATAGTTTGGGTCCACGACACGCAACTCGGATGCCGTCTTCCCTCGCCACGCGCGGCACCTATTGGCAACGGAGAACGCTATTCCACCGATTTCGTCCGAGTCGTTGGCTGTGGATGCTTCTCCGTAGGCGATTGCGGCGAGCAAACGTAGATCCCTATTGATCGCGTCGCTCATCGTGCATCCCCCGCATGCCATGCCACGAAAGTGAGATTCGGAAGATCCTTCACCGGAAAGGACCGAGTTTTTCCGTCTGTCAGCGGAGTCCTGTCGACGAGCGTCCCGCTGTCGCTCGAAAGCTTGTAGGTCATCCCTTCGACAGGATTACCGGTTCTCGCGTCGACAATTTCGTAATAGCACTCAAGATTCTCGTCGGTATTCGCTATTGCTTCTGCCGAGCCCCAGTTGGGGTGACGAGGAGAAGCGACGAGCGCAGCCGCCTCTTCGGCCGTAAACGACATTGACATGCCTCGCTTGGCGTAGAAAACCGGAGGCGGGTTGCAATGACAAACATTGATGTCGCCACTCAGCGCCCACTGCTTTCCATTGGATGCTGTGCCGGGCCAGCGCGGTCCTTTTGGCGCGATGAAGCCGTCTTGCTTACAAGCAGTGCAGTAGGTTCTCATATAAAGCGTGGCGACATTCACCCGAGGCGGCGGGTTCGAACAAGTCACGTCCACAAGGCCTTCGGCAATCACTGCGCTCCCGGCGCGATCGCCGCGAGCAAGGAAATAGCGGATCATGTGGGCCCTCTCATCAACCATTGACGGACGAGCGCTTGCCGACCGTGAAGACGCGAGACGACACCATACTGAGCCGCTTGCGTCCACCTGCGATGGTGTCACCGTTGTCCAGTTCACTGCCATCACGATACGTCACCGCGTCGCCAACGCGCGCTACGGTCAGACCTGCAATCGTCAAGCCACTCGTAGCTTTGGTGACTCGTCCGCCGCGATCGGTAAGCGCGTCAATGGTCGCGAAAAGGTGTGGCACCCCCGTCGCGCAATCAGATTGGACATCCGTTCTCTCTTCAACACACGGCATGGCAAAAGCTCCTGACAATGATCGAATGAGGGCGCAAGAAGCGCTTTTAATGGAAGGCTCGCAACGAGTCCATAGGAGAAAATCGAAACTGCCAGTCAGCTACTAGTTTCGAAACCCAACCGGACTACGCGCCCGGCATTGTTCACAGCCACGAACAAACTGTCACCAATTCCACTCTTCTTTGCTTCGCCTCCTCTCGTTACATTCCTGACGCCGCACCGCGCCCGAGCCCGCAAGGAGGCGTGCGTGCGTCTGATAACAAGGATCACGAAGCATGAAGACCCGTATAACCTGCCTGGCCGCTCTGGCCATTCTGCCTACCTTGCCCGTCACGGCCCACGCCGACGGCAGCATTACGCTCTATGGCGTAGTCGATGCCGGCGTGGAATACCTGACCCACGCACCGAACTCCGCCGGCGGTAGCAACAGCGTTGTCCGCCTGTCGGCCGGCAACCTGTCGACCTCGCGTTGGGGCCTGCGTGGCAGCGAAGATCTTGGCGGTGGCCTGAAAGCCATCTTCACGCTGGAGAACGGATTCGACCTGGACACCGGCAACGCCAACCAGGCCGGCCGGCTGTTCGGCCGCCAGGCATTCGTGGGCCTGCAGAACCAGTACGGATCGCTGACGCTGGGTCGTCATCAGACCGTGCTGTATGACTTCTCGCTCACGTATGACCCGATGGCCATCGCCACGCGCTATTCGGTGCTGATGCACGACAAGTGGATGTCGGGGCGCGCCGACAACTCGCTGAAGCTGACCGGCAAGCTTGGCGCGGTCTACTACGGGCTGTTCTACAGCACCGGCTACGACAGCAAGGCCGGCGGCGAGATTCCGGGCGACTACAAGGCTGGCCGCAACTGGTCGGCCGCGGCCGGCTACGATGCGGGGCCGCTGTCGGCGCGCGTGGTCTACGACGAAGTGCGCGGCAGCACCGTTGCTACCGATGACAACCGCGAGCGCCGCGCCAGCATCGGCGCCAGCTACAACTTCGGCCGTGGCCGGGCTTTTGCCGGCTATCGCTGGTACTACGGCGATTTCGCCACCAGTTCGCTGCGCACCAACCTGTACTGGCTTGGCGCGAGCTATCAGGTGACGCCTGCGGTCACCGTGACCGGCGCTGCCTACTACACCGACGTGCGCAACAGCAGCGGCGATCCGTACAGCTTCGTGCTTTCGGGTACCTATGCACTCTCGAAGCGTACGGACCTCTACGCCATTGCCGCCTACGCTCAGAACAGCAACGGATCGGCCATGGGACTCTCCGGCTTCGGCCCGTCGCTGAACGCCAACGCCACCACGCTGACGGCCGCCACCGAGCAGGTCGGTGCGGGCCAGAACCAGTTCGGCGCGATCATCGGCATCCGCCATCGCTTCTGATCGGCAAGCGCATACCAGACACGCTCCACGACGGAGGTTTCCTTCGTCATTGCGGGCCCGCCTTGGCGGGCCTTTTTTGCGTCTGGCCGAACGCCCTTCCCTCTAACGCCCCCCTTCGACCGTTTAACCCTTCAACTCGATCAGCAGATCCTTCGCTGCCACGCGGTCGCCCGGCTTGACGTGCACGGCAGCGATCTCGCCGTCGCGATCGGCCGCGATATGGGTCTCCATCTTCATCGCCTCCAGCGCGAGCAGCGTCGTGCCGGCTACCACGCGCTGCCCGGGCTGCACCGCCACAGTCACGATCGAGCCCGGCATCGGCGCGGCGATGTGCAACGGGTTCTCGGGATCGGCAACCTGGCGGCCCTGTCGGGCCGTGGCGACGCTGACGGTACTACGCTGCTCGATCAGGGCCGTGCGCGACTGGCCGTTCAGCTCGAACTGGACCTTGATCACGCCCTCTTCGGCATCGGGGTGGGTGCCTTGCAGCGAGACAAGGAGCGTCTTGCCCGCCGCAATGTCGACGGCCACTTCTTCCTGGGGCTGCAGGCCGTACAGATAGGCCGGAGTCGGCAGTACCGATGTATCGCTATAGGCACGCACATGCGCGTGGTACTCGACCGTCTGCTTCGGATACATCAGGTACGACGCCAGTTGCATGTCATCGAGCGGCTGCTCGCAGGCGGCCTCACCCTGTGCGCGGACGGCATCGAGATCGACGGCCGGGATCAGGTCGCCCGGACGGTACGGCGCGGGCGGCTCACCTCGGAGAACCTTGCGCGAAAGCTCGGCGGGGAAGCCATCCGGCGGGAAGCCCAGTTCGCCCTTGAACAGCGACACGACAGATTCGGGGAATGCCACATCCTTGTTCGGATCGCACACATCCGCTGCCGTCATATCGTTGGCCACCATCATCAGCGCCAGATCGCCAACCACCTTCGACGTCGGCGTCACCTTCACGATGTCACCGAACATCCGGTTGACGTCGGCGTAGGCGCGCGACACCTCGGTCCAGCGATGCTCGATACCAAGCGAGCGAGCCTGCTCGCGCAGGTTCGTGTACTGGCCGCCAGGCATCTCGTGGCGATAGACGTCGGCAGTACCAGCGCGAATTTCGGACTCGAACGGCGCGTAGTAGCGGCGCACGCCTTCCCAATACATCGACGCCTCGTGGAGGCGGTCCAGGCTGAGCCCGGGATCGCGCTCGCTGCCCGCCAGCGCGGCGACGATACTCGACAGGTTCGGTTGCGACGTGAGCCCGCTCATCGCGTCCAGCGCGCCGTCGACGGCATCGCAACCCGCCTCGATCGCGGCCAGTGCCGATGCCGCGGAAATGCCACTGGTATCGTGCGTGTGGAAATGCACGGGCAGCCCGGTCTCTTCCTTCAGCGCCTTGACCAGCGCCGCCGCGGCCTGGGGACGGCAGATACCCGCCATGTCCTTGATGCCAAGCACGTGCACGCCAGCGCGTTGCAGTTCGCGGGCAATGCCCACGTAGTACTTCAGGTCGTACTTGGGCCGAGAGCCGTCGAACAGATCGCCCGTATAGCAAATCGCGCCTTCGCACAGCGCGCCGGTTTCGCCCACGGCATCGATCGCCACGCGCATGTTGCGCACCCAGTTCAACGAATCGAACACGCGGAAGACGTCCACGCCGGCACTGGCGGCCTGCTTGACGAAGAAACGCACCACGTTGTCCGCGTAGTTCGTGTAACCGACGGCATTCGAGCCGCGCAGCAGCATCTGGAACAGGATGTTGGGCACACGCTCGCGCAGCTGCGCCAGGCGCTGCCACGGGTCTTCCTTCAGGAAGCGCAAGGCCACGTCGAACGTGGCGCCGCCCCAGCACTCCATCGAAAACAGTTGCGACAGCTCGCTGGCGTAGAACGGCGCGATCGGCAGCATGTCTGCCGTGCGCATACGCGTGGCGAACAACGACTGGTGCGCATCGCGCATGGTGGTGTCGGTCAGCAGCACCTGCTTCTGATCCAGCATCCAGCTTGCGAATTTCTCCGCGCCCAGCTCGCGCAGTCGATCGCGCGTGCCGAGCGGAAGCGGTCTGGTGGTGTCGATAGCCGGCAGGACAGGCCTCGGAAGCGGCAACTGCGGCACCGCGCGGCCCGTCATTTCCTGATGACCGTTGATGCTGACGTCGCCCAGATAGCTCAGCAGCTTGGTGGCGGTATCACGCCGTTTGGTGAAGGCCAGCAGTTCCGGCGTCAGGTCGATAAAGCGCGTGGTGACGTCACCGCTCCCGAACGCGGGATGGTTGATGACGTTCTCCAGAAACTGCAGGTTGGAGGACACCCCGCGAATGCGGAACTCGCGCAGGGCGCGATCCATGCGGCGGATCGACTCGGCGGCCGTCGGCGCCCAGGTGGTGACCTTGACCAGCAGCGAATCGTAGTACGGCGTAATCACCGCGCCGCCATAGGCGGTGCCGGCATCCAGGCGCACCCCGAAGCCGGCCGCGCTGCGATACGCGGTGAGTCGGCCATAGTCCGGCAGGAAGCCATTCTCGGGGTCCTCGGACGTGATCCGGCATTGCAGCGCGTGACCATTGAGCGGAATCTGGGCCTGCGGGGGCACGCCCGCCGCGCGCGTGGTGATATCGCCGTTCTCGTCGAGCGTGTCTTCGGTCATGCCGATCCGGCCGCCTTCCGTGACGCGGATCTGTGCCTTGACGATGTCGATCCCCGTGATCATTTCGGTGACCGTGTGTTCCACCTGGATACGTGGATTGACCTCGATGAAGTAGAACTTGTTCGTGTCCGCATCCATCAGGAATTCCACCGTGCCTGCGTGCGAATAGCCGACCGCGCCCATCAGGCGCAGCGCCGCGTCGCACAGTGACGCGCGACCGGCAGCGTCCATGTATGGCGCAGGCGCGCGTTCGATAACCTTCTGGTTGCGCCGCTGCACCGTGCAGTCACGCTCGTGCAGATGCACGAGATTGCCGTGCGTGTCGCCCAGGATCTGCACCTCGACGTGGCGCGCATTGCGTACCAGCTTCTCCAGGTACACCTCGTCGTTGCCAAACGCGGCCAGCGCCTCGCGACGGGCTGCCGCCAAAGAAGGCTCCAGGTCCTGTTCGCTCTCCAGCACCCGCATGCCACGGCCGCCACCCCCCCAGCTTGCCTTGAGCATCAACGGATAACCAATGCCGGCCGCCAGGCGCTTGCACTCGGCCAGATCGAGCGGCAGCGGATCGGTCGCCGGCATGACGGGCACACCCGCCGCAATGGCCGCATTACGCGCCGCCACCTTGTTGCCGAGCATCCGCATGACTTCAGGCGATGGCCCGATCCAGCGAATGCCGGCGTCGATGACCGCCTGGGCGAAGTCCGGGTTCTCGGACAGAAAACCATACCCCGGGTGAATCGCATCGACCTTGGCCTGCCGCGCGATCCGCAGAACGTCTTCGATATCGAGGTAAGCCGCCAGCGGCTTCTTGCCTTCGCCAACCAGATAGCTCTCATCGGCCTTGAAGCGATGAAGCGCGAGCCGGTCCTCCTTCGAGTAAATGGCGACTGTGCGGATGCTCATCTCGGCGGCGGCCCGCATCACGCGAATCGCGATCTCGGAACGGTTGGCAATCAACAACGACTTGATCGGGGCGAAGTCCATGGGGCATGCAACCTAAGCGAACAGGCCACGCGTGGGGACACGCGATGGCCAGAAGTCAGAAGACGGCGGTGGGCAGGTCCTGCCCACGCCGGAGAAGTCGGAGATCAGCCCGTCGGCACTGCATGGTGAGCGGGATTGACGATCAACTTGCGCGCACATTCACATGTGCGTCTGCGGGGGGTGAAAACGCAAAAAGCGGGCCACAAGGTAACGCTGCGCCTATCTCGTTGATTTGTCAGGGAATATCAATCACAGCGGTTTGATGCGATGGTTTCAGGAATGAAATTCATAAGTTCAATCATGAAACCCGCCATTTCTGAGCGACACCGATTGATCCCCAGCTTCATTGCACCCGATTGCCGGGCCTAATGAGCACCATCAGCCGCTATCTCCCCTATTTGGGACGCAGGGGGCGCGAAGACTGATGCCGGCCACCCCAGGGTCATGATCCCTCCATTGCCTCCCTTGAAATTTCCCGAGTACTGTATATATTTACAGTAACTGTATGGATGAACAGTCCTAGGAATCCTCGGAGGTATCAGATGGAACACCTGATCCGTGTGCAAAACGAATACGACCGACAGGTACTGGTGTGGCTGCGAGGCCGGATTGGCGATGCCGCCCTGATGTCTGCCGCCCGGCGTGTCGCGGCGGATGGGAAGAAGCCCTATCTTTCCACCATCTGCCGGCTGCTCAATATCCGGGCGCCATCGCGCCGGAGCTTCGCCGAGGAAGCGCGCAAGACCCATCGCGCCGTGGGCGAACGCTATCTGGCGCAGATTCGCCAGATCCTGAACCAGCCGGCTGCCCAAATGAAAACGGCCGGACACGAAGTCCGGCCGCAGGCAACGCTCTTCTAGGATCAGTCGGAGCAACCCAACCTTTCCGACCCTTCCGGCCTTTTTGGTCGATCCGATCTCAGGTCGGCATTTCGGTCACCCGCATGGCGGGCGTGATCTGAAGCGGGTCGGTCAGCAGTTCCAGCACGGCCGGCTTGCCGGCATTGCGGGCACGCTCGAAGGCCGCCGCGAAATCCTCGGTTTTCTCCACGCGCTCGGCCCAGGCGCCACAGGCACGCGCCATGCCAACGAAATCCGGGTTGACGATCGTCGTGCCGCTCTGACGGCCCGGGTAGCGGCGCTCCTGGTGCATCCGGATCGTGCCGTACATGCGGTTGTTGACCACCACCACGATCAGGTTGACGCCATGCGCCGCAGCGGTGGCGATCTCCTGCGGGTACATCAGGAAGCAGCCGTCACCGGCCAGACAGACCACGGTCTTCTCCGGATGACGCAGCTTGGCCGCGATCGCCGCCGGCAGGCC
The DNA here is from genome assembly GCF_059492215.1 of Cupriavidus sp. HY129. Classification (NCBI taxonomy): domain Bacteria; kingdom Pseudomonadati; phylum Pseudomonadota; class Betaproteobacteria; order Burkholderiales; family Burkholderiaceae; genus Cupriavidus; species Cupriavidus sp. HY129. The sequence continues at coordinate 1,586,943 of NZ_CP083254.1, read as the reverse complement.
ATAGCCCATTGCGCCACAGGTCGGCGCCAGTTCGGTACGGGGGCGCTTGTAGGCGTAGAAGCGGTGCAGCCAGACGGCATAGTTGCCTGCGCCGTTGGTCACGACCGAATCCTCGGGCAGCACGCTGCTCAGATGCGAAATCGCGGCGGACATATTCACGCCGCTCAATTCTGAATGCGGCTTCGGCGGTGTGACAAAGGCCTCGTGATCCGCGCGCGCGCCCGCGGTCCACGACTTCCACGGTACCTGCGCCGGCGGCTGCAGCGATGCGAGCATCGCCGCGCCGGGTTCCACCCCGGCATGGATCGGCAGCGCGGCCTGGTAGACGCGGCCCAGTTCGAAGCTGTCGGCATGGATATGCACGAGCTTCTGCTTCGGCCGCGGCACCTCGAGCATCGTGTAGCCATCGGTGGCGATGTCCCCGAGGCGCGTGCCGAATGCGACGATCAGGTCGGCGGTTTCCACGCGCTCGGCAAGCTTCGGGTTGACGCCCAGGCTCAGGTGCCCAACGTAATGCGGATCGCGATTGTCGAGCACGTCCTGGCGGCGGAAGGCGCAGGCCACCGGCAAATCCCATGCGTGCACGAAGGCCGCGAAGTCGCGCACAGTGGCTTCCGTCCAGTTGGCGCCACCGGCGATCACGAGCGGACGCTCCGCCGCGCGCAGGGCCGAGGCCAGCGCCTGGGCATCTTCGGCACGCGGGGCCGCTGCCACCGCGCGATACGGCGCCGCGTCGACGCACTCCACCATGTTGTCGAGCACGTCCTCCGGCAATGCCAGCACCACCGGGCCGGGACGGCCCGACGTAGCTACCTGGAAGGCACGGGCCACCATCTCCGGAATCCGCGCGGGATCGTCGATCTCGGCCGCCCATTTGGCCATCGAGCCGAAGACCGCAGCGTAGTCCACTTCCTGGAACGCTTCCCGCCCCTTGTGCTCGCGCGCGATCTGGCCAACGAACAGGATCATCGGCGTGGAATCCTGCGCGGCGATATGCACGCCGCAGCTTGCGTGCGTGGCGCCCGGCCCGCGCGTCACGAAGCAGATGCCGGGACGCCCGGTCAGCTTGCCGTCGGCCTCTGCCATGTTGGCGGCCGCCCCTTCGTGCTTGGTGACGATCAGGTCGATCGTCGGCTGGTCATGCAGCGCGTCCAGAACATCCAGAAAGCTCTCCCCCGGCACGCAGAAAATGCGCTCGGTGCCGTGGATGCGAAGTTGATCGACGAGGACACGTCCGCCAGTGCGGGCGACAGGAGAAGAAGCGTTAGCGGTCATATCGAAAGCCTGCGATGGAATGTCTGCGATTGTTCCGTTTGACGCGCGCCCTCGCGCGGTCTATCGTGCATTTCTGTTATGCGAATTCTGCAAGTCAGCGTGGCACTCGCGCGTGTAGATTTGCTGGCGAGGCGCGGAACAAGACGCCCGGATCTGCCCACAGAACCGACAGGCAGAACAAGAAGAAAACACAGCGAATATCGTACCGCAACGCCGTACCCACCCGTTCGCGTAACAGGAGACAACGCAATGTTTTTCACCCATCGTCGGATGCGGCCCATGCTGGCCGTGCTTTGTGCCGGATGCATGACCATCGCCACGCAGGCCGGCGCGCAGTCTGCCGATCACTGGCCCAGCAAGCCCATCACCTACGTGGTGCCATTCGCGGCGGGTGGCACTACTGATCTGCTGGGCCGCCTGATCGGGCAGCGCCTGTCACAGACGCTGGGCCAGTCGATCGTGGTGGAAAACCGCGCTGGCGCGGGCGGCAACATCGGTTCGGACTACGTGGCCAAGGCCGCCCCCGATGGCTATACCCTGCTCGGCGGCACGATCAGCTCCCACGCGATCAATATCAGCCTGTATCCGAAGATGCCGTATGACCCGGTCAAGAACTTCCAGCCTGTGGCACTGATCGGCACCCTGCCGAACGTGCTGGTGGTCAATGCCAACAGCCCATGGAAGAGCGTGCAGGACGTGATCGCCGCCGCCAAGGCCAAGCCGGGCTCGGTCAACTTCGGATCGTCGGGCAACGGCACGTCGCAGCATCTGGCAGCCGAGCTGTTCGCCAATATGGCCGGGTTGCGCATGACGCATGTGCCCTACAAGGGCAGCAGCCAGGCTGTGCAGGCGCTGCTGGGCAACCAGGTGGACATCGTGTTCGAGAACAGCGTGGCGGCGATGCCGATGATCCAGGCCGGCAAGTTCCGTGCACTGGCGACGACGGGTGCGAAACGCGCGCCGGAACTGCCCGATGTGCCGACCATGGCCGAGTCCGCCCCCGGCCTGTCCGGCTATGAAATCGTGTCATGGCAAGCGATCTTCGCGCCGGCTGGCACACCGATGCCGATCATCAACAAGCTCTCCGGCGAGATCGGCAAGATCATTCGCCAGCCCGATGTGCGCAGCAAGCTGGCCGGAATGGGCATCGAACCCTCGGGCGCCGGCCCCACCGAACTGGGCAACTTCCAGAAAAGCGAAGTTGCCAAATGGGCAAACCTGATCAAGGTGGCCAATATTCACCTGGAGTAAGCATGAGTGAACACCGTATTCCGACCGCCGGCCTGCATCAGTGGGTGGTCGATCTTTGGCTGGCGGCAGGCTCCGATGCCCGCGAGGCCCGGCTGACCGCCGATCACCTCGTGGGCGCCAACCTGTCGGGCCACGACTCTCACGGCGTGGGGATGATCCCGAAGTACGTGATGTCGTGGCAAGGCGATCAGCTCCAGCTCAACCAGAAGGTCAGCGTGGTGCACGAATCGGGCGGCATCCTGAGCCTGGACGGCAATCGCGGCATGGGCCAGGCGGTGACCGAACAGGCCATGGGGATGGGCATCGAGCGCGCCCGCGAGCATGGTGTCTGCGTGCTTGGCCTGCGCCGCTCGCACCATCTGGGCCGGGTCGGCCACTGGGCCGAGCAGGCCACGGCAGCCGGCATGATCTCGATCCATTTCGTCAACGTCCTCTCCAAGCCGATCGTCGCGCCACACGGCGGCTACGACGCGCGCTTCGGCACCAATCCGTTCACGATCGGCGTGCCGCTACCCGCGCAGCCGCCTCTGGTGCTCGACTTCGCCACCAGCGCCATCGCGCTTGGCAAGGTACGCGTGGCCCACAACAAGGGCGTGCCGGTGCCGCCGGGCTCCTTGATGGACCCGAACGGCCACCCCACCGACGACCCCTCGGTCATGTTCCCGGGCGCCGGCGGCCCGCAGGGCGCGCTGCGCACGTTCGGCGAGCACAAGGGCTACGTGCTGGCCGTGATGTGCGAACTGCTCGGCGCGGCGGTGACCGGTGGCCATACGATCCGTCCGGAGACGCTCACGCACGAACATGCGGTGTGGAACAACATGCTGGCGATCATCTTCGATCCGGCACGACTGGGCAGCAGCACCACCTTCGGCCACGAGGTCGAGGCGTTTGTCGAATGGGTCAAGGCGTCACGGCTACAGCCGGGCAATGACCAGATCCGCCTGCCCGGCGACACGGAACGCGAATGGCGCCGCGCCCGCGCCGATTTCATCCCCGTGGACAGCAGCACGCTGGCCCAGCTGGACGATGCCGCCGCTCGCGTGCTGCAGGCGCGTGGCAAGTCGCCGGGGCCGGTCTCCGCGCTGGCGACCGATTGAACCAGGAGCAACCGCATGACCCAACATCTGCCGCAGATCACCCCCTTGCCAAACCGTTTCCGGGCCGACGTGCTCGCGCGAAAGCGCCTGATTGGCCTGTGGAGCTCGCTGGGCCAGCCCGTGACCACCGAGATCATCGGTCTGGCCGGATTTGACTGGCTGCTGCTCGACGGAGAACACTCGCCCAATGACGTGCTGACGTTCATGCCGCAGCTCATGGCGCTCAAGGACAGCACCAGCGCGCCGGTGGTTCGCCCGCCGTGGAACGACCCAGTGATGCTCAAGCGGCTGCTCGATATCGGCTTCTACAATTTCCTGATTCCGTTCGTGGAATCGGCGGAAGAAGCCCGTCGTGCCGTGCGCGCCACGCGCTACCCGCCTGACGGCATCCGTGGCGTCTCCGGCGCGCAGCGCCAGAACCGCTATGGCACGTTGCCGGACTTCTTCAAGACCATCAACGACAATATCTGCGTGCTGGTACAGATCGAAAGCCGCAAGGGCGTGGAAGCGGCCGACGAAATCTGCGCGGAACCCGGCGTTGACGGCATCTTCATCGGCCCCAACGACCTGGCCGCGGCCTACGGGCATCTGGGCAACCCGAACCATCCTGAGGTGCAGGCAGCCGTGCGGCAGATCTATGAAGCAGCCAACCGCGCCGGCAAGGCCATTGGCACGCTGACGCCCGTGGAAGCCGACGCCAAGCGCTACCTGGACATGGGCGCGCATTTTGTTGCGGTGGGTATCGACAACGCACTGCTGCGCGACGCGGCACGCGCGTTGCGCGAGCGCTTTACCGTGTGAACCCCCTTCAACCGGATATCGACATGAGCAAGATCGGATTTATCGGACTCGGCGTAATGGGCAAGCCCATGGCGCTGCATCTGCAAACGGGCGGCCACGCCGTCCATGCTCATACGCGCAGCGGTGTGCCGCAGGCGTTGCTGGATGCGGGCGTCCAGTCGTGCGCCAGTGCGGCCGATGTGGCGCGGCAGGCCGACGTCATCTTCCTGATGCTGCCGGACACCCCCGACGTCGCCCGCGTGCTGTTCGGCGAACAGGGCGTGGCCGAGGGCCTGTCCCCGGGCAAGATCGTGGTGGACATGAGCTCGATCTCGCCAATCGAGACCCGCGAGTTCGCGGCGCGTATCGAGAAGCTCGGCTGCGACTACGTCGACGCGCCGGTTTCCGGCGGCGAGGTTGGCGCAAAGGCCGCCACATTGTCGATCATGGCCGGTGGCAAGCAGGATGTCTTCGACAAGGTGCTGCCGCTGCTGCAACTGATGGGCAAGAACATCACGCTGGTCGGCAATGCCGGCGACGGACAGGTGGCCAAGGTGGCGAATCAGGTCATCGTCGCGCTGACGATCGAAGCTGTCAGCGAGGCGCTGGTGCTGGCCGCCAAGGCCGGCGCCGATCCGGCACGCGTTCGGCAGGCGCTGATGGGCGGCTTTGCGAGTTCGCGCATTCTGGAAGTGCACGGTGAGCGCATGATCAAGCGCACCTTCGAACCGGGATTCCGCATCGAGCTGCATCAGAAGGACCTGAACCTGGCGCTGTCCACGGCCAAGGCGCTTGGTCTGGGCCTGCCTAACACCGCGTCGTGCCAGCAACTGTTCAACGTATGCGTGGCGCAGGGCGGCGCGGGCTGGGATCACTCGGGGCTGGTCAAGGCGATCGAGCACATGTCGTCGTTCGCGATCGGTGACAAGCCGAGCAGCGCTCCGACCAAAGGCTGATGTCGGCGCTGAATTCCGACGATCTCGCGTGCTTTATCTGCGTGGCCAACACGCAGAGCATTTCGCGCGCGGCGCTGGAACTGGGCGCGGACCAGTCGACCGTGAGCCGGCAGATCGCGCGGCTCGAGGCGTCGCTGGACACCCGCCTGTTCCATCGCAGCGGCCGCGGCGTGGTGCTGACCGAAGCGGGCAATACGCTGCTGGGCTACGCGCGGCAGGTGGCCGCCACGCTGACCGAGGCGCGCGCCGCCGTGCGCGCCTCGACCGCCCAGGGTCCGGCACAGCTCGTGATCGCAGCTCAGCCAACCATCGCCAACACCGCCTTCGCGGCCATCGGCACCGCACTGAAGACACGCTTTCCGGCAACAAAGCTGCGTTTCGTGGAAGGGCTGGCCAGCCCGATCCTGGCGTGGCTGGCCGCCGGAGAGATCGACGTCGCCCTGCTCTACCTGCCTGAGCAGCAAGGCGCGCTCAAGGTCGACATCCTGCTCGAAGAAGACCTGACACTGGTCACGCCCACGTCGTGGAGCCATCTCGGGCCGACGTTCCAGGCCCGCCGCCTGGGCGAAGTGCCGATGATCCTGCCCAGCACCGGGCACGGCCTGCGCGTGCTGGCCGAATCGCTGGCCGCACGGGTCGGCACCACGCTGAACATGGCGCTGGAATGCGATGCGTCGAACACGGTGTCGATGCGGCTTGTCGAAGACGGTTGTGGCGCGACGCTGTTGCCATTCGCCGCAGTGGCGGACCGCGTCGCGCAAGGCCGCCTGCATTCCGCGCGGCTGGTCGATCCGGTGGTCACCCGCCAAGTAGCGCTGGCCACGGCACGGAACCGGCCACCTGTGCCGGAACTCTGGGACATCATGCAGACGGTGCGGCTTTCGGTCCGGAATATCGTGATGTCGGGGGCCTGGCCGGGGGCGCGGCTGATCTGAGCCAGATCTGAGCGTCGTCGTACCGTCATCGTGCGGAAATCCCGCGTTCAGCCAGTGTCAATGCAGATCGGCATCTGGCGCGTCGGCATGGCGATTGGCGGCCGGCAGCGGACGCTCCACCTCCCTCGCGACTTCCTTCTTGCGCAACGCCATCAGCAGCAGCGGCGTAGCGGCCATGGATAGCGCCACCACGGCGGTCACGATGGACGCCTGCTCGCCATTCAACAGGCGTGCTGCCTCGGCCACGGCCATCACGACGAACGCGAACTCACCACCCTGTGAGAGAAGCACCGCAAAGTAGACGCGGTCCCCACGCGGCAACTGAATCTGCCTTGCGAGGAAAAGCAGGCCTGATATCTTGGCGACCAGCAGCACCAGGAGCAGTACGGCAACCAGGAACGGCTTGCTTGCCAGGACATCGAACTTGATCGACATGCCCACGGCCATAAAGAAAAGGCCGAGCAATACGCCCTTGATGGGGCTGATGTCCGCCTCGATTTCCTCGCGGCAGTCGGAGCCCGCCAGCAACACCCCCGCCACGAACGCGCCCAGGGACATCGACAGATGCACGCTTTGCATCAGCAACGCGATGCCGATCACCCAGAGCAACGCGAATACGGTCACCATGTCCCGCGTGCCGCTGCGCCGGATGATCGGCAACAGATACCGCAGCAGAAGGGTTCCGCCAAACACCACGGCAGCCAGCATGCCCAGCGCCTCGAGCGCGACAATCCACCCCGCGATCGTGTTGGTAGTGGCCGGTGCGGGGGAAAGCAGCGGCAACAGCGCAATCATCGGGATGGCGGCCATGTCCTGGAACAGCAGGATGCCAAAGCTCGCCCGGCCAATCGGCGCCTGCATCAGCCCGCGCTGCTCCAGAATCGCGATCACCATCGCCGTCGACGACAGGGACAGCGCGAAGCCGGCGGCAACCCCGACGCGCCAGTTCACCCCGAAGGCGATGAAAGCGAGAGCCAGCAGTACCGCGCAAAGCAGGACCTGGGCACCGCCGTGGCCAAAAATCGATCGCCGCAGGTTCCAGAGTTTTCGAACGTCCATCTCGATGCCGATGATGAACATCATCAGCATGATGCCGAGTTCGGCGATATGCAGCACGGCATTGACATCCGTGACGAACCCGAGCGCGGAGGGACCGATGAGCATCCCGGCGACCAGATAGCCGAGGACGGAACCGAACCCGAGCCTGATGGAGAGTGGCACCACCACGAGGGCCGATGCGAGGAATAGCACTGCCTGGAGTAACAATTCCATGGTTGCCGTCTTCCGTGTCAGGTCAATCGGCCAGGTCTGATCATTTCAGTGGGAGAAATAGTCGCCCGGTCGGCGCACCACTGGAGCCGCGTCGTTGCATTCGCTTCGTGGCGATGAACGCCCCATCATATTCACGCCGGCATCCACTGACAATGCCTCTCTGGATAGAGGGCGAGCCTTGAACGTGACCCGAAGGGCGGTCGTTCCGCCTTGAATCCCCGCATCGCCTCACCCACACTGGATCGCATCGACACCCTATCCCCGGAGGCTACATGCATCTCGAAGGCTCATGCCAGTGCGGCGCCGTGCGGTTCAGCCTGGAATCGGATTCGCCCTACCCGTTTATGCATTGCCATTGTTCGATCTGCCGCAAGACCGGCGGTGGTGGCGGATACGGGATCAATCTCGGGGGCGATGCCAGCACGCTGCGCGTGCGCGGCAAGACGCATGTGGGACGGTTTCACGCGGTAATACGCGAGCCCGGCAAGCGACCGGTGCGATCGAAGGCGTTCCGGCATTTCTGCGTGAAATGCGGCAGCCCGCTATGGCTGTGGGATCCGCGCTGGCCGGAACTGGTGCACCCGAACGCGAGCGCCATCGACACACCGCTGCCGAAGCCCCCCGAAGTCATCGAGGCAGCGCTCGATTACGCAGCCCCCTGGGTCGACGTGCCACGCGGCAAGGGACACCGGCACGCCCGCACATGGCCGGCCGAGTCTCTGCGGGAATGGCACGAACGGCATGGCCTGCTGGGCTGAAAAGGAATTCGGCTGGGCCGCAAACGCAAAGAAAACGCAAAAAAACGCAAAAACCGGCGGCGCGAGCCCCTCGCACCGCCGGGCGACCGTCCACCACGACGGTCGAAAACAACGGTCAGAAAGCGAGATCAGAAGCGGTGCTGCAGACCCGCCGTCACGCCGACCTGGTTATTGGCATAGCCAATATTGTCACGCGAGACACTCACGTTCTGACCATTGCGCGCCTTGGCATAGCCGGCGGACAGATAGGCCATGGTGCGTTTGGAAAGATTGTACTGGGCACGCAGCGAGAACAGGATCGGATCTGCGTCGGTGTCGCCCTTGATGTTCTGCTTGTAGATCGCGCCGTACAGCGTGAAGGCCGGCGTGAAGTCGTACGCGGCGCCCAGCCAGTACATGTCGCTGAGCTGCTTGGCGGCCGACGTCGTGAACGTCTTGCGGTAGTTCCGGTAGCCCGCGTAGACGGACAGCGAACCGAAGTCGTAGCTGGCGCCGGCGTGGATGCCCTGGATGTAGTCGACGCTGTCAGCCGGCGTGGTGCTGGTGCCCGCGCCGTTCTGGCGATCCCAGGTCAGGGCCGCGGCAAACTTGCCGGCTTCATAGCCCACGCCCAGGTCGTACTTGGACGAGCTCTTGAAGCTGCCAGGCACTTCGCCCATGGCCATCGTGCCGCCCACCTTGACCGGACCGAACTTGCCGTCGTAACGCAGCACGTTGGTCGAGCGGGAGAACATGCCGTCCTTGCGACCGCCCGTGGCGGTGGCCGACGTGGCCCACGAATAGTTCGGCGCGTAACCCATCGGGTCGAACGGGAGCATGAAGTCATAGGTCGTGGTGAAATCACGGCCCATGCGGATGCTGCCCAGCGTCTTGTCCTGCAGGCCCACCCAGGCGCGACGATCGAACAGCGTGTTGTCCGTGTCGAGCTTGCCGGTGTCGACGGCAATGCCGGATTCCAGCGTGAAGATTGCCTTCAGCCCGCCGCCAAGGTCTTCAGTGCCGCGCAGACCCCAACGCGACGTGTTCTTGCCGCCCGACGTCATCTTGACCACCGAGCTGCCGGTTGGCCCTGCGTGGCTCACGTACTCGATACCCGAGTCGACCAGACCGTACAGGGTCACGCTCGACTGAGCTGCTGCGCCACCCGATGCCACGCAACCCAACGTAGCCAGGGCCAATGCCTTCCGTTTCATACAAGTCTCCTTTTGTCTGCTTGTAGTTGTGGAACGGCACGGATGGTATTTGGGCCTCACTTTCAGTTCGCTTTCGATTCGTGGGTATCTGAGGCGTGGGTTATGCACCACGATCGGGATTTCCCTAACTAGGCATACCGGACCCAATACAGGTATCACTCGTCGCGCGACACTGGTTCGCCCGAGACAAGACTTAGACCTGCCCGCTGTATCCCTCCCATGCGTATCCTGCTTGCCGAAGACAATCTCAAACTGGCCGAATCACTGGTGGATTCCCTGAGCCAGAGTGGCTTTGCCGTCGACTGCATGCATGACGGCGCCAGCGCCGACCATCTGCTGACCACGCAGGACTACGCCCTAGCCATCCTCGACATCGGCATGCCCCGCCTGGACGGGCTGGAAGTGCTGCGTCGGCTGCGTCAGCGGCGCAACCCGGTACCTGTGCTGATCCTGACCGCGCATGGCTCGGTGGAAGACCGCGTGCGCGGGCTGGACCTGGGTGCCGACGACTACCTGGCCAAGCCGTTCGCGCTGAACGAACTGGAAGCCCGGGCGCGCGCGCTGATTCGCCGCAGCCACGGCCATGACCGCACCGCGCTCGAATGCGGCCCGTTGCGCTATGACAGCGTGAGCCGCGCCTTCACGCTGCACGGTGAACTGCTGCAACTCACTGGACGTGAACGCGCCGTCCTGGAAGTGCTGCTGATGCGCGATGGCCGCGCCGTTAACAAGGCCGCGCTGTCGGAGAAGATCTTCGGCATTGATGAGTCGGTCAATGCCGACGCCATCGAAATCTACGTCTACCGCCTGCGCAAGAAGCTGGAAGGCAGCGGCGTAAGCATCGTCACGCTGCGCGGGCTCGGTTATCTACTGGAATCACGCGACACCGCCACGACGGACACGCGCCAATGAAGACGGGCAGCCTGAGGCTGCAGATCACGCTCTGGCTGCTGATACCGCTGCTGGGGCTGCTGGCGTTCGACGCGTGGCTGACCGATCGGCGCGCGATGTCCGCGGCCCACCAGGCATTCGACCGCACGCTGGCCGCATCGCTCAAGTCCATGCGCGAAGGGATTTCGCTGCGCGACGGACGCGTCGAAGTGGAAATCCCCAATCTGGCCCTGGAAGTCTTCGACGCCGAGGATGGCTCGCGCGTCTACTACCAGATCCGCGACGAGCATGGCACCACGATCACCGGCTATGAAGGGCTGCCGATGCCGGAAGGACCGGTGAATTCGCTCTATCGCACCCAGTTCTACGACGCCGTGTACCTTGGCGTGCCCGTCCGCATGGCAGCCATGCCACTGCCGCTGCACGACGTCCGCTCGGCCCGCACGCAATTGGTCTGGGTGTTGCTGGCCGAATCGACCGAGCCGCGCGAGCAGCTTGCCAGCGACATCCTGATCGGCTCGCTGCTGCAGGAACTGATGCTGATCAGCCTGGCGCTGGGCATCGTCTGGCTTGGCGTGCGGCGGGGCCTGCTGCCGCTGCAGCGGCTGTCCGACGCCATGTCCGCACGCGGCCCCGACGATCTGGAGCCGTTGGAAGACACCGCGCTGCCGGTCGAAATGAAGCCACTGGTGGCTGCGGTGAACCAGTACGTGGCCCGGCTGCACCGCATGATCGAAGGCCGCAAGCGTTTCTTTGCCGATGCCGCGCACCAGCTCAAGACGCCGCTGGCCATCATTCAGGCCGAATCGGAACTCGCACTGCGCGAGAAGGACCTGCCGAGCGTGCGCGCGCACGTCGAGCGGCTGCATGGATCCGTGCAGCAGGCCGCCAAGGAGGTCGCCCAGTTGCTGTCGCTGTCGCGGCTCGAACCAGACAGCGGCTACGCGCCCACGCTGCGGCGCCTGCGATTGGATGCGCTGGCGCAGAACGTGGCGCTTGAATGGGCGCCGCTGGCCCGGCGCGCGCGGGTGGATCTGGGTTTCGAGGGTCGCGGCCCAGCCGACATCGACGGCCAGACCGAACTGCTGCAGGAACTGCTTGGGAATCTGATCGACAACGCTATCCGCTATGCGGGCGCCGGCGCGATGGTCACGGTGCGCGTTGACGGGCAACGGCTGGCCGTGGAGGACAACGGTCCCGGGGTACCCGCGTTCGAGCGCGAGTCGATCTTCAAGCGCTTCTATCGTGGAGAGTCGAGCGCCAGCCGCGATGGCAGCGGCCTGGGGCTGTCGATCGTGCGGGAGATCGCCCGCATTCATGGCGCCGCCGTCGCGCTGGAAAGCACGCCGGGCGGCGGCCTGACCGTGATGGTTACTTTCCCTGCGCCTGCGCTTGCGTCTGGGCCAGGGCCGGCTTCGACAGATTTGACCGGGCGCGCTGCAGAAAGCCGATGAATTGCTCCGCCTCTTCGGCGTTGAAGCCGTTGAGCGCCTCCGATGTCACCACATCCCCCACCTCGCGCGCGGCGTGCAGTGCCTGCTCCGCCTTTTCCGTCACGCTGACCATGCGCTCGCGGCGGTCCGCCGGATTGGGCCGGCGAACGATCCAGCCACCCTCCTCCATGCGGTCCAGCAATCGCCCGGCCGAAATCGGCGCCACTTCCATCAGGTCCGCCAGGCAGGCCTGATTGATTTCCCCATAGTGCGTCAGACACGCAAGCGCACGGTACTGCGCACGCGTCAGGTCTAGCGCCGCGCGGGACAACTCGTCAAATCGCCTGCCGGTCAGCCGGCCAACGTCCGCCACGAGAAAGCCGAAGCGCCTTTCAAGATTTGTTTCCATCGCGCGATTATAGGGAGTCGGGGCGCTCGATCCGCTTTTCTGGCCGTCCGTGACTCGCGTGATCGCCCAAAAACGCCAGTCCATGACTATAATAAGCACGCTTATTAATCTGCACCAGCCCTTCCAGCCTTCCCCCAATGTCCTCCGTGGTTTCCGCCTCGGCACAGCCAGCCGCCACCCCGCTCAACCGGCCGATGATCACCCTTTCGATCATGCTGGCCACGCTGATCCAGACGCTCGACAGCACCATTGCCAACGTGGCCCTGCCGCACATGCAGGGTACGCTTTCGGCCTCGCAGGACGAAATCACATGGGTGCTGACGTCCTACATCGTCGCCGCAGCCATCGCCACGCCGCTGACCGGCTGGCTGTCCGACCAGCTCGGCGTCAAACGGCTGCTGGCAATCTCCATCGGCGGATTTACCGTGGCTTCGGCGCTGTGCGGGATGGCGGACTCCCTCACCCAGATCGTCGCTGCGCGGCTGCTGCAAGGGGTTTTTGGCGCGGCGCTGGTGCCGCTGTCCCAGTCGATCCTGCTCGATATCAATCCACCCTCGCGCCAGGGGCAGGCCATGGCCGTGTGGGGCATGGGCGTGATGGTCGGGCCGATTCTCGGGCCCACGCTGGGCGGCTGGCTGACCGACAGCTACAACTGGCGCTGGGTGTTCTTCATCAACGTGCCGATCGGCCTGTTCGCGTTGTTCGGCGTGCTGGCCTCGCTACCGAACCGCACCCCGGCGCGCAGCATGAGATTCGACGCGTTCGGCTTCGCCACGCTGAGTCTCGCTATCGGGGCGTTGCAGGCCATGCTGGACCGCGGCGAACAACTTGACTGGTTCGGCTCGCTCGAAATCCGCATTGAGGCGCTGATCTGCGTGATCGCCTTCGCCTACTTCCTGATCCATACGGCCACAGCCGGCGAAAAGTCGTTCTTCCGTTCCGCGCTGCTCAAGGACCGAAATTTCGTCACCGGGGCCTGTTTCATCTTCGTGATCGGCGCGGTCATGTATGCCACCCGCGCGCTGCTGCCGCCGATGCTGCAGAACCTGATGGGCTATCCGGTGGCCACCACCGGGCTGGTTACCGCGCCGAGCGGGCTGGGCACGATGATCGCGATGATGCTGGCAGGCCGCCTGCTGCGGCGCGTGGATGCGCGGCTGCTCCTGCTCTCCGGCTTCCTGATCTCCGCCTTCGCACTGTGGCAGATGATGGGCTACACCGTGGTGCTGTCGATGTCGGATATCGTCGTACCGGGCATCATCCAGGGCTTCGGCCTGGGGCTCGTGTTCGTGCCGCTGTCGGCGCTGACGTTCTCCACACTGGAGCCGTCCCTGCGCGCCGATGGCACCGCCACATACAGCCTGATGCGCAATATCGGCAGCAGCATCGGCATCTCGCTGATCCAGACCATGATGACCCGCAACGCGCAGGTGGCGCACAGCGACCTGGTTACGCATATCAACCCGTACAACCCCGCGCTGCAGTCGATGCTCACGCATGGCTCGCGGATCGACATCGCGGTGCTGAACCAGACCATCAACCAGCAGGCGGCGATGATCGCCTATCTGAACGACTTCAAGGCGATGTTCATCGCCACGCTGGTGGTGGTGCCGCTGATCCTGATGATCCGCCCCGGCGCGAAGCACGCAGACGACGGCCTGGCGCACGCGGCGATGGATTGATGAGGTCGCCGGTGCGCCGACAGGCCGCAGCAACTACTCGAGCCGGATCCAGGTCGTCTTCAGGTCCTGGTACTTCTCCAGCGCGTGCAACGACTTGTCGCGGCCGAACCCCGACTGCTTGACGCCGCCGAACGGCACCGTGATATCGCCGTCCATGTAGCAGTTGACCCAGACCAGCCCGCTACGCAGACGGCGCGACACGCGATGCGCGCGTGACAGATCCGACGTCCACAGCCCCGCCCCTAGCCCGTACGCCGAGTCGTTGGCCATGGTCACGGCTTCGGCCTCGGTGTCGAACACGGTCACGGCCAGCACCGGGCCGAAGATCTCCTCCTTGACGATCGACAGCGACTGCGTCGGGCACTCGAAGATCGTCGGCTGGACGAACCAGCCCCCGGATTCGGCGCGCGCGGCCTGACCGCCCGCACGCAGCCTTGCGCCCTCCCTCTGGCCGGCTTCCACATACGACATCACGCGGTCGAACTGCCGCCCGTCGACGATCGCGCCCATCGCGGAACGCGGGTCGAGCGGATCCCCCGGCTGCATGGCCGCCGCATGCGCCTCCAGCTTCGCCATGAACGTGTCGTAGATGCCGCGCTGCACGTAGAGCCGCGAGCCCGCGATGCAAATCTCCCCCTGGTTGTTGAAGATACCGATGGCGGCAGCCAGCGCGGCGCGGTCGAGGTCCGGGCAGTCGTCGAACACGATATGCGGGGACTTGCCGCCGCATTCGAGCCAGACGCGCTTGAGATTCGACTGGCCGCTATATTCCATAAACCGCTTGCCGGTAGCCGTGGAGCCCGTGAACGCCAGGCAGTCGACATCGGGATGGCGGCCCAAAGCCTGCCCTGCCTCAGCGCCCAACCCGGGCACCACGTTGAAGACGCCGGGCGGCACGCCAGCCTCTTCCGCCAGCGCGGCCAGGCGGATCGCGGTCAGCGGCGATTGCTCGGCCGGCTTCAGCACCACGCTGTTGCCCGCGGCCAGCGCCGGCGCCACCTTCCAGCTCGCCATCAGCAGCGGATAGTTCCACGGCACCACGGCCGCCACCACGCCAAGCGGCTCGCGCGTGATCGTGGCCAGCACCCCCGCATCGGTCGGCGCGATCTCGTCATAGACCTTGTCGATCGCCTCGGCATACCACGCATAGGTGCGAGCCGCTTCGGGGATGTCATAGAGCATGGTGTCGCCGATCGGCTTGCCCATGTCCAGCGTCTCCAGCAGCGCCAGCTCTTCCCGGTGCGTCTCGATCAGGGCCGCCAGACGCAATAGCACGGCCTTGCGCTCGCGCCGGGGCATCGCCGACCAGACCCCGGCCTCGAACGCGCGCCGGGCCGCAGCCACGGCACGGTCGACGTCCGCTGCGCCGCAGGCCGCCACACGCGCCAGTTGTTCGCCGGTGGCCGGGTTGATGCAGTCGAACGTCGCGCCATCGGCCGCGCCGGTCCACTGGCCGTCGATGTAGGCGTTCGCCGGAATCATCAATGCCCGCGCCCGGCTCCGCCAGTATTCGAGATCCTTGAGTTCGCTCATTGGTCACGCCCCTTGCCCGCCTGCGCCACCATGGCGCCAAGCAGTACGTTTGCGCCAGCCTCCAGATGCTCGGGCCTGGCGTCTTCCACCTCGTTGTGGCTGATGCCGTCCTTGCACGGCACGAAGATCATCGCGGTCGGCGCCACGCCGGCGATATACACCGCGTCGTGACCCGCGCCCGTCACGATGTCCTGATGGCTGAAGCCGCGTGCCTGCGCCTCTGCCCGGACGTGTCCAACCAGCTCCGGCGCGAACGGCGTGGGCGCGAAGTACTGCACGTCCTCGATCTTCACATCGAGCGCCGTGCCCGTGGTCTTGCCTTCGGCCAGCGCCGCGCAGGCCGCGCGGAAACGCGCATCCATCACCTTGAGTTGCTCCGCGTCCTGGTGACGCAGGTCCACCGTGAACGTCACCGCACCGGGAATCACGTTGCGCGAGGCGGGATGAACGTTGACCACGCCCACCGTGCCGCGCCCATGCGGCGCGAAATCGTTGGCGATGCGAATCACCTCCTGCATCACGTGCGTGGCGCCGTACAGCGCATCGCGCCGCAGCGGCATCGGCGTGGGGCCTGCGTGAGCCTCCATGCCGGTCACGGTCACGTCATACCAGCGCAGCCCCAGCGAGCCTGTGACCACGCCGATCACATTGTCGGCAGCCTCCAGGATCGGACCCTGCTCGATGTGGGCCTCGAAGTACGCGCCCACGGGACGCCCGCCAACCGGCAGCTTGCCGGCATAGCCGATCGCCTCCAGTTCGTCCGCCACGCGCTTGCCCGCCGTATCCGTGGCGTTCAGGGCCACTTCCAGCGGGAACACGCCAGCGAACACGCCCGAGCCCATCATCACGGGCACGAAACGCGTGCCTTCCTCGTTGGTCCAGATGGCAAGCTCAAGCGGCGCCTCCGTCTGCACGCCGTGGTCGTTAAGCGTGCGCATCACCTCCAGGCCCGCCAGCACGCCAAAGCATCCGTCGAACTTGCCGCCGGTGGGCTGCGTGTCGATGTGGCTACCGGTCATGACAGGCGGCAGGTCATTGTTGCGGCCCGCGCGGCGGCCAAAGATGTTGCCTACCTGGTCAACGGTCACCGTCAGGCCGGCGTCGCGCATCCAGCCTGTCACGAGATCGCGCCCCTGTCCGTCCAGCGCGGTCAGTGCCAGCCGCGCGTTGCCACCCTTTGGCGTCGCCCCGATGGCGGCCAGATCCATCAGTGACTGCCAGAGCCGCTTGCCGTCGATGTTCAAAGTCGTCATGTGTACTCCTGATTCATGCCATCGCAGGCACGAAGCCCGCGAGAAATGCTTCCAGCGCGATGCCGATCGCATCCACTTCGTAACCGCCCTCCTGCACCACCACCGTCGGCACGCCCAGCGCGTGGATACGCTCGCCCACGCCCCGATAGGCTTCCAGTCCCACCTGCAGCACGCTGATCGGGTCGTGCTTGTACGTGTCGAAGCCGAGCGCCAGCACCAGCGCCTGCGGACGGTAGTCGCGCAGCGCATCGAGCGCGCTGTCCAGCGCCGACAGGAATCCAGCATCGCCGGTGCCGTGTGGCAGCGGGAAATTGAGGTTGTAGCCGTAGCCCGCGCCATGACCGCGTTCGGTGGCGTAGCCCGTGTAGAACGGGTAGTAGCTGCCGGGGTCCGCGTGCAGCGAAATCGTCATCACGTCGGAACGCTGGTAGAAGATCTGCTGCGTGCCGTCGCCATGATGGGCGTCCACGTCGAGCACGGCGACCTTGTCGAAGCGCTCCAGCAGTGTCTGCGCGGCGATCGCCGAGTTGTTGACGTAGCAGAACCCGCCTGCGCGGTCGGCGTGGGCGTGGTGGCCGGACGGCCGGCACAGCGCATAGGCCATGCCATTGCCGTCGTGCGGCGCGCACACATGCCGCGCCGCCGCCACCGCACTATGCGCGGAGCGCAGGATCGACTGCCAGCTATGGGGCCCGAGCGGACAGCTCAGGTCGCCGAGGTAGTAGCCCGCTTCGGCAATCACACTGCCCGATGGGCACGGGCCACGCCGCGTCTTGTCGATCTTGCCGCTGTGATACGGCGAAAGGTTCGGCAGCACCTCGATGCCCGGTTCGAGCGTTGGCGTTGCCAGCGCCATCCAGCGCTCGAACGCGCTGGCGAGGAAATCGAGGTAAGCCGGGCTATGCACCGTTTCCAGCGGCGCGCGGCCGTAGTCGGGCGGTGCGACGAGTTCGATGCCACGGGCGTCGAGCGCCCGCTGGAGCACGGCGGCGCGGGCCGGTACGTCGGTCGGCTCGCACAGCCGGCCTGCGCGCATGAACTGCCGAGGCTGGTGCAGCAACTGGTCATCCGAAAAAAAGGCGCGCATGGTGGGAATTACGGGTGGTTCCGTCGGTTGTCGTGGTGTTGCGTCGCTCAGGCGGATTGCCGCGCCAGCGCTGCGGCACGAATGCCGGAGAGCGTGACGCCGGGCGCGATGCCATCGGGTTCGTAGCGCAGCTCGATCAGCGCGGGGAGTTGCTCGCGATTGGCGAACTCCAGCGCCCGGGCAAAAGCGGGCGCGAAGTCCTCATCACGATCCACCACTTCGCCGTGGCCGTGATACGCCCTGACCAGCTGGCTGAACTCGGGATTGTCGAAGCCGAGCGCAATCGTCCGGCCCGGGAACTCGCGTTCCTGATGCGCGCGGATCGTGCCCCACATGCCGTTGTTGAAAACCAGGATCACGATGCCCAGCCGATACTGCATGGCCACGCCGAGTTCCTGCAGGTTCATCTGGAAGCAGCCATCGCCCGCGTAGCAGACCACGGTACGCGACGGATTCTCGAGCTTGGCCGAGATTGCGGCCGGCAAGCCGTAACCCATCGCCCCTACCGTCGGCGCCAGGCTCGTGCCCACGCCATGGAAGCGGTGATAGGCGTGCGCGAACAACGCATAGTTGCCCGCGCCGACAGTGATGCAGGCATCGTCCGGCACGTGGTCGCGCACGTGGCAGGCCACCCGGTTCAGGTTCAACGTGCCGGGCGCGTCCTTGGGCTCCTGCTCCGCAAGGAAGTTGGCATTGGCCGCCGTCACCGCTGTCATCGCCTCGCGAGATACCGTCTGCGCCGGAGATAGCTGCGCCACGGCCGCCGCGAACGACACCACATCGGCGGCAATCGGCAACGTCGGGCGGAATACCCGGCCGAGTTCGTCCGGATCGGGATACACGTGCACCAGCTTCTGCCGTGGCTGCGGGCTTTCCACCAGCGTGTAGCCTTCCGTGGTGGCCTCGCCCATGCGCGTGCCCACGGCGATCACCAGATCCGCTTCGTGAATCCGCTGGCGCAGCGCATCGCCCATCCCCCAGCCGACGTGGCCGGCGAAGTTCGGATGTCCGTTGTCGAAGCATTCCAGACGTCGCCATGCCACCCCCACGGGCAGGCCGAAGCGTTCGGCAAAGCCTTCGATCTGCCGCATGGCCGTGGGCGTCCAGCCCGAGCCCCCGACCAGCAGGAACGGCCGCTTCGCGCCCGCCAGCAAGGTGGAGAGCTTGTCGAGCGCCACCGGCGTCGGGGCGCCGTGGACGCGCTCATAACGCGGCATGTCGGCGACCGTGGCGCGGCCCCAGAGCGTGTCCTCGGGCAACGCCAGCACCACCGGACCGGGACGCCCGCTGGTTGCCACCGCGTAGGCTCGCGCCACGAACTCGGGGATCCGGTCGGTGCGATCGATCTGGGCCACCCACTTGGCCATCTGACCGAACATGCGGCGGTAGTCGATCTCCTGGAATGCCTCGCGCTCGTAGAAGTCGTTTCCAACCTGACCGACGAACAGGATCATCGGTGTGGAGTCCTGAAACGCCGTATGCACCGCGATGCTCGCATTGGTCGCACCCGGGCCGCGTGTGACAAAGCAGACGCCGGGCTCGCCGGTCAGCTTGCCGTAGGCCTCCGCCATGTATCCGGCGCCGCTCTCCTGCCGGCAGACGATCGGCGTGATCGCATCCTGATGGTCGTAGAGCGCGTCGATGCACGGCAGATAGCTCTCGCCCGGCACCAGGAACACGCGCTTCGTGCCCTGGATGCGCAGTTGTTCGACCAGAATCTGGCCGCCATTCCGTTCGCGTGGCGCGCTCATGCCTGGTCTCCGCGCTTGATTTCGATTTCGACGAACACGCATTCACCGTCATGGGCGTTGATCACGTTGTGCTCGACGCCGGCTGCCCGGTAATAGGCGCGCCCGGCCACGAGCTGGCTCGTGACCTCGCCCTCCGGCGTCTGCAGCAGCAGCGGCCCGGTGGTCATCGGCACCACCACATAGTCATAGCCATGGCGGTGATGCCCGGTTTCGGCGCCCTTGGCGAAGCGCCATTCGGTCACGGCCACACGTTCGTTGTCGACCTGGACGGTCGGTACTGCCTGGGGTCGGGTCATGTCAGTGGCTCCGTTCGGCGGGTCAGCGGGTCAGTACGTCTGCCAGGATGTCGAGGCCCTCGTTCATCACGGCGTCCTGGATGGTCAGCGGGAACAGGAAGCGAATCACGTTGCCGTACACGCCGCACGACAGCAGCAACAGGCCCTTCTCCAGCGCGCGGTTCTGCACTTCGCGGGTGAACTCCGCATCCGGGCTGCCATCGGCGCGACGGAACTCCACGGCCACCATTGCGCCGATGCCACGGACTTCGGCGATTTGCGGCACGCGCGGCTTGAGGCTGTTCAGGCGGGCCGTCAGTCGTTCGCCAAGCGCCGCGCCTCGCGCGATCAGGTTCTCGGACTCGAGCACGTCGAGCACGGCCAGCGCGGACGCCACGGCCAGCGGATTGCCGGCGTAGGTTCCGCCGAGGCCGCCCGGCGCGGGTGCATCCATGATTTCGGCACGGCCACACACGGCGGAAAGCGGCATCCCGCCGGCCAGGCTCTTGGCCATCGTGGTCAGGTCCGGCGCGACGTCGTAGTGCTCCATCGCGAACAGCTTGCCCGTGCGGCCGAAACCGGTCTGAACCTCATCGGCCACCAGCAGGATGCCGTGTTCGTCGCACACGGCGCGCAGCATCCGCACGAACTCCGGCGGCGCCACGTTGAAACCGCCCTCGCCCTGCACCGGTTCGAAGATGATGGCTGCCACGCGGCGCGGGTCGATATCGGCCTTGAACAGGTGTTCGAGCGCGCGGCGCGAATCCTCCACCGTCACGCCATGCAACGCAGACGGGTAAGGCGCGTGGAAGACCTCGCCGGGGAACGGCCCGAAGCCGGTCTTGTACGGGGCCACCTTGCCAGTCAGCGCCATGCCCATCATCGTGCGGCCATGGAACCCACCAGAGAACGCGATAACACCGGGCCGGCCGGTGGCGGCGCGCGCGATCTTGACGGCGTTCTCTACGGCTTCCGCGCCGGTCGTGAAGAAGGCGGTCTTGCGAGCCGAGCGCCCCGGCGCGCGCTGGTTGATCTTCTCGGCCAGCTCCACATAGCTGGCGTACGGCACGATCTGGTACGCCGTATGGGTGAAGCGATTCAGTTGCGCCTGCAGCGCGGCCACCAGCCGCGGGTGGCGATGGCCCGTATTGAGCACGGCGATGCCGGCAGCGAAGTCGATATAGCGCTTGCCCTCGACATCCCAGATTTCGCTGTTCTCGGCGCGGTCGGCGTAGAAATTGCACATCACACCTACCCCACGCGGGGTAGCGGCATCCTTGCGACGGACCAGTTCGGCGTTCTTCATTGATTGGCTCCAGTGAATTCGTGGTGCTGTGTGCGGCAGACCTCAGGCCGCGACGCGAATCAGCGTCGGGTCCCAGGTCTTGCCCGGAATGGCGTCGATCAGGCGACGGGTGTAGTCATGCTGCGGATCATCAAAAATCTGCGAGGGCGGGCCTGCTTCGACGACCCGGCCCCGGTGCATGACGATGACCTGATGGCAGATCTGCGCGGCCACGCGCAGGTCGTGCGTGATGAAGATCAGCGCGATATCGAGCCGCTTCTGCAGGTCTGCCAGCAGTTGCAGCACCTGCGCCTGCACGGAGACATCGAGCGCCGAGACCGATTCGTCGGCCACCAGCAGCTTCGGCTCCAGCGCCAGGGCCCGGGCGATGCCGATGCGCTGACGCTGGCCGCCCGAGAACTGGTTTGGATAGCGGTCGAACGCGGAGGCTTCCAGTCCAACCAGTTGCAGCAGTTCGCGCGCCCGCGCCTGGGCATCGGCCAGTGGCACGCCTGTGGCGACAGGGCCATCGGTGATGATGCGGCCAACCGTATGGCGCGGATTGAGCGACGCAAACGGGTCCTGAAAGATCATCTGCACGTCGCGCCGCATCGGGCGGAACTGGCGCTCTGAGAGGCGCGCAATGTCCTGGCCGTCGAACAGCATCTGGCCACCGTCAACGCCGGTCAGGCGCAGCAGGCATTTGCCGATGGTCGACTTGCCCGAGCCCGATTCGCCCACGATACCGAGCGTCTCGCCGCGTTTGACGCTGAACGACACGTCATCCACGGCGTGCGTCACACGCTTCTTCGAGAACAGCCCACCACCGGAAACGTAGGTCTTGCGCAGGTTTCGCACGTCGAGCACGGTGCGGTCGTCCGCATGGCCGCCATCGCGCGCGCGGCCATGTGGCACGGCGCTGATCAGCCGCCGGGTATAGGGATGCTGCGGGTGATTGAGCACCTGCTGCGCCGTGCCGATCTCGACCAGCACGCCCTTCTCCATCACAGCCACGCGGTCGGCAATCTCGGCCACGACGCCGAAGTCGTGGGTAACGAACATCACGCCCATGCCTTTCTCGGCCTGGATGCGCCGGATCAGGGCCAGAATCTGCGCCTGCGTGGTCACGTCCAGCGCCGTGGTGGGCTCGTCCGCGATCAGCAACGTCGGCTCCAGTGCCAGCGCCATCGCAATCACCACGCGCTGACGCTGCCCGCCAGACAGCCGGAACGGATAGCTGTGCACCAGCGTGGCTGGATCGGGCAACCCGACGAACTCGAGCAGTTCCAGCACGCGCCGCTGGCAGGCTTCACCCGGATAGGCGCGGTGCACACGCATGACTTCGGCGATCTGGTCACCGACGGTCATCACGGGATTCAGTGCGGACAACGGCTCCTGGAACACCATTGCCATGTCCTTGCCACGCATGCCGAGCAGCGTGGTTTCGTCCAGCTTCAGCAGGTCCCGCCCCTGGAACAGAATCTCGCCGCGCTCAGGCTTCAGGTAGCTCGGCAGCAGGCCCATGATCGCGTTGGCGCTCATCGATTTTCCCGAGCCGGATTCCCCTACGATGCAGAGGATTTCGCCCGCGTGCAGGTCATACGAGATGTCCTTGACCGCGTGCGCGCGGTCGCCGCCGGCCGGTAGCGCGATGGAAAGATCGCGGATCGACAACAGCGGTTGTCGGGAGGAATTGGTCTGCGTCATCGTAGCGCTCCTTACTCGCCGCGGCGGCGCAGTTGCGGGTTCAGGGCATCGTTTAGCCCCTCCCCGATCAGGTTGATCGCCAGCACCGTCAGCAGGATTGCCACGCCGGGCCAGACGCTCATCCACCAGGCTTCGCGGATCATGGTGCGCGCGGCGCCGATCATGAAGCCCCAGCTCATCATGTTGCGGTCACCAAGCCCCAGGAACGACAGCGCCGACTCGGTCAGGATGGCGGTGGCCACCATGAACGACGCCGAAACGATAATCGGCGACATCGCATTGGGCAGGATCTGCGTCAGGATGATGCGCAGCGGACGCTGGCCGATCACAATCGCGGCCTGCACGAACTCACGCTGCTTCAGCGAAAGGAACTCGCCACGCACCAGACGCGCTACTGGCGGCCACGACACGACCGAAATCGCGCCAACGATCGAGTAGATCGACGGATTGAAGATGGCCACGATCACCACTGCCATGGCCAACTGGGGAATGGTCTGGAAGAACTCGGTCACCCGCATCAGCGCGTCGTCGATCCGGCCACCGCAGTACCCCGCCACGGACCCCACGAGCACGCCGACGACCAGCGCCACCGCCGTGGAGATCACCCCGACCAGCAGCGACACGCGCGCGCCATACAGCAGCCCAGCGGTGATGTCCCGGCCCAGCATATCCGTGCCGAATGGATAGGCCATGTCCGCGAACGGCTTCATCAGCGGTTCCGCCACCATCATCCAGGGCGACTCTTCGTAAAGCATCGGCGCGACGAAGGACACCACAACCACCGCCAGCAGCACGATCAGGCCGATCATGGCGCCGTAGTTGCGGCAATAGCGCTTGAAGAACGATTTCATGCCGTGGCCTCCTTGCCGCCGATGGCGATGCGGGGGTCGATGAAGCGGTAGATCACATCGGTCACCAGGTTGAAGAACACCACCAGCGCCGAGGTCACGAAGAAGATGCCGAGCAGCAACTGGTAGTCGCGTTGCAGCAGCGCATCGAACATCAGCCGGCCAATACCAGGCCACGAGAACACGGTTTCGGTCAGCACCGCGCCACCGGCCATCTGACCGAGTTGGATGCCAGCGAACGTGATCACGGGCAGCAGCGCGTTACGCAGCACATGCACGCGGATCACACGGCGGGCCGGCACACCCTTGGCGCGCGCCGTCTTGACGAAGTCCATGCCCATGACCTCGAGCATCGAAGCCCGCGTCAGTCGCACATAGACAGCCATGAAGAAGCAGCCCAGCGAAATCGTCGGCAGCACCAGATGGAGCGCGATATCCTGCACGCGGGCCAGTCCCGTGTATCCGGCCCCGACGCTCTCCATGCCGAAAGCAGGCAACCAGCCGAGCACTACGGAGAACAGGATGATGGCCATCAGCGAGAGCCAGAACAGCGGCGTGGCGTACAGCAGCAACGCGCCGGACATCACTGCGCTGTCGATCCAGCGCCGGCGGTTTTCGTAGCGCGTCCGCGCCGCAATCACGCCCAGCAGCACCCCCACCACAATCGAGAACAGGAATGCCCCGCTCATCAGCAAGAAGGTGGCTGGCAGACGATCAAGGATCAGGTCCAGCACCGGCAGGTGGTTGCGATACGAGTAGCCGAGGTCGAGCTTCGCCACGCCCTTGAGATAGATGCCCAGTTGCGTCAGCACAGGCTGGTCCAGCCCGAACAGCTCGCGCAACTGCGTCACATAGGTGGCATCGCCAGCGCCAGCTTCGCCAGCCATCACCGTGGCCGGATCGCCGGGCGCCATGCGGATCAGGAAGAAGTTGATGACGACCACGCCGATCACCACCACCAGTGCCTTGATCAGCCGGGATAGAAAGAAAGACAGAAAATTCACGATAACCTCCGCGTGCACATCCCCGCCGCTCCCCGGCGACTTGTCACCGGGGAGCCTGGCGGCGCGATCAGTTCTTCTCGATCGAGACGTTGTCGAACGACTCGTTCAGGCCAATGGCCGTGGTCACGAGGTTCTTGATGTTCTTGCGATACAACGTCGGGAACTCGATCTCGAACAGGTTGGCATTGGCCACCTCGCTCACAAGGATCTGCTGCAGTTCGCTGTAGAGCTTCTGGCGTTCCACCGGGTCCATGGTGTTGCCGCCCTTGGCCCACAGATCGTCAGCCTTCGGGTTGCTGTAGCCCTGAACGTTCGCGAACGGCGTGCCCTTGACCATGTTGCGCGTCACGTACAGACGTTCCACGCCGAGTGCCGGATCCCCGTACTGGTACGTGTAGGTCACGGTCATGTCGTAGTCCCAGTTGCTGACCCGCGACGACCACGTACCGGCGTCGGCAGACTCGATGCTGACCTTGAAGCCGATCTGCTCCAGCATCTGCTTGATGTACTCGTCCAGACGGTCCCAGTTGGCGCCGTACGACGTGGAGAGGATCTTCACCGGATACTTGCTGACGTCCACACCCGATGCCTTGAGCTCCTCGCGCGCCTTCTTGATGCTGAAGTCGAAGTTGGGCATGTTCTTGTCGAAGAACAGCGTGCTGGACGAGAACGGGCTCACGGCCGGCTTGCCCATGCCGAAGAAGATGTTGTCGACAATCAGCTTGCGGTTCAGCGCGTGCATCACGGCGCGGCGCACGTTCACGTTATTAAACGGCGGCTTGCGCTCGTTGAGCAGCAGACTCGTCATCGGCGCGAACATTTCCCAGCCCTTGGTCGTGTACTCGACGTTGGGCAGCGCGCGCAGGCGCTTGACGTCGACGTTGTCAACGTCGCCACCGCGCAGCACCTGCACGTCACCCTTCTCGAACGCCACCGCGCGCGATGCCGAGTCCGGGATCACGTAGAACACCAGCTCGTCCAGGTACGGCTTGCCCTTCTTCCAGTAGTTCGGGTTCTTGGCCAGCTTGATATAGGCGCCCTTCTTCCACTCCTTGAGCATGAACGGGCCGGTGCCCACCGGCTTCTGGTTGGCCGGGTTGTTGCGGTAGTCGGTGCCGTCGTAGATGTGCTTCGGCATCATCGGCATGGTGCCGGTTTCGAACATCGAGATAAACGGCGGGAACGGCTCCTTGAGCTTGATCTCGACGGTACTGTCGTTGACTGCGCGGATCGACGCCATGTACTTGTTGATCACGGCGCGCGTGCGCACGTGTACCTCGCGCAGCATCTTGTCGATCGAGAACACCACGTCGGCAGAGGTGAAAGGTTTGCCGTCGTGCCACTTCACGCCCTGCTGGAGTTCAAACGTGTAGGTCAGGCCATCAGGCGAGATCTGCCACGACTTCGCCAGTTCGGGGCGCGGTTTCAGGTCGGGACCATAGGTCAGCAGACCTTGATAGATCTTGCCGGCGATGTACTGCGTGGGTGCCTGCGAGTTCAGCGCGCTGACCAGGATCGGCGGCTCGGGTTGCACGATGCCGGACAGCGTGCCGCCCGTGGTCTGGGCAAGCGCGGTGCCAGCCATGAGGCTGGCGGCGGCAACAAAGGCCATCGACATCAGGCTCCCCCTGATGCGCGACTGGACGCTGGCAGTGATGCGTTTCATCGGTCGTTTCCTTTTCTTGGGACAAGCGAGGGCAACGGGCAACGCCCCACCACGTGGTGGCGCATTTGCCCAGGCGGTACAGCAACGAGGGAAAACCGGTTTCTAGGTCTGGTCGGCGGCCGGCTCTACACCGCACCAGTCGTGCATGAACTGTGCGAACGTGGTGGCCACGCGCACCATGCTTTCGATCGACACCGATTCGTCGATGCCGTGGATGTTGCGAGCTTCGGGGCCGTAGCAGGTAACAGGCGTATCGAGCGTGATGCGGAAGTGCCGGGCGTCGGTGGTAGCCGTGGTGGCCTGGCGCTTGAGCACATTGCCGTGGGCCTTGCGGTGCGCCTCGGCCAGCGCCAGCATCGGCGCGTTATCGAGATCGAATTCGCAGCCGGGCGCGTGAAAGCCTTCGTAGCGAATGTTCAGGTCAAGCGTGCTACCCAGACGCGCCAGCGAATCACGAACGCGCTGGGCAACGATGGCCTTGGCATCGTTGACATCCATCTGCGGATAAAAGCCGATGCGGATACCAAGCGTGCAGGTACATGGCACGGATGAGTTCCATTCGCCGCCGTGGATCTGGCCCAGGTTGAAGTTGATCGGATGCGCGTGGTCGCGATAGGCGGCGGGCCGGTTCTCCGGCAGGTTCCATTCGGCTTCGAGACAACGCAGGTCCTCCATCACCGCGATGCCAGCCTCCACGGGATTGACGCCGGTGGTCATGTACGCGGCGTGGGCGGGGCGGCCCGTCAATTCCACATACATCCAGAACACACCCATCTGCGCGCTCATCAGGGCTTCGCCCAGCGGCTCGGGGATCAACACCGTGTCGAACGAAGCGAGCTTGCCCGCGCCCACCGCGCTACGCAGCGAAGCCACCGTGGCCAGCGCGCCGTTGCCGGTGCTCTCTTCTTCCAGCACGCCGTTGAATCCGACGTTGCCGGCAGGCTGCACACCCAGTTCCTTCAGTGCCTTGAACGCGGCCAGCGCGCAGACGATGCCCGCCTTCATGTCACCTGCGCCGCGCCCGTAGAGCCAGCCATCCTCGACATACGACTTGAACGGCGACTCGCGCCACATCGAATCGGGGCCGGTTGGCACCACGTCGAGGTGACCATTGAACAGTACCGAGCGGCCACCGCGTTCGCGCGGACGATGTGTAGCCAGCAGGTTGTAGCGCCCACCATCGGGACAGCACGGCGTGGAGAACAACGGCATGTCCTTCAGCTGCGCCGTGTTCAGGACGATGCGTTCCGACTCCAGTCCAAGCTCGCGCAGCGCACCGTCCATGAAGTCCACCGCGGGCTGCTCCGCACCCGACGGGCTCTCAGCCGCCACGAAGTCACTCAGGGTTTTCACCATGTACGGCGTGAGTGCGCGCACGGCATCGGCAATCGCCTGCGTGGTGAGCGTTGTCGATTCAGGAGACGCAACGGTGGCTGCATTCGGCATGGGGGCTCCGCGATGGGGACATCGAAAAAAAACAGCATCAGCACGGATGGAAAATTATCCGATGGTTGGTACCATCGGTAGGTCCATATCCTGTTTTTTGCCCGGAGCCACTTTGAAAGAGACCATTCTTTCCGACCTGCTGCTTCAGCGACTTGAGCGCCCCGCTGGTGCAGTCACCGGCAAATCGGGCGAGCATATGAACCGACAGCTCTACGCCATCATCCGTCAGGAGATCCTTGCAGGTGCTGTGCCAGCGGGCAGCAAGCTGCCGGCGTCGCGCCTGCTGGCCAAGGAAATCGGCGTCTCGCGCAACACCGTCCTGTATGCGTACGAGCAGTTATTGGCCGAAGGCTATGTAACCGCATCCACCGGAAGTGGCACCTTCGTGTCGCATACGGTTCCCGACCATCGTGCATTGCACAACGGGAGTGCGACGAATGGCACCATCACTGTGCCCGCAGTGCAGCAACACCCAAACCGATTCGCGCTGTCGCGACGGGGGCAGCATCTGGTGTCCCACGCCAGCGCGTCGGATCGCCAATGGGGCGCGTTCGTCGCGGGCGTGCCTGATGTCTCGCTGTTTCCGCACGCGGTCTGGGCGCGCCTGCTGAACAAGCACTGGCGCAATCCAAGTCCGCAGTTGCTGACGTACGCGCATCACGGCGGCTACCTGCCGCTGAAGAAGCTACTGGCCGAACACCTGCGTCTAGTGCGTTCCGTGCGCTGCGAGCCGGACCAGATCATCCTGACCACCGGCATTCACCAGGCCGTGGACCTGACCACCCGGCTGCTGGCCGACCCCGGCGACAAGGCATGGATGGAGGATCCCGGCTACTGGGGCACACGCAGCCTGCTGGCAAGCGCGGGCGTGGAGCCAATCCCGGTACCGGTCGACGACGAAGGGATCGCGCCAAGCCCCGCGACGCTACAGAATCCGCCACGCTTCATCTTCGTCACGCCTTCGCACCAGTATCCGCTTGGCATGATGATGAGCCTCTCGCGCCGGCGCATGTTGCTCGAATACGCGCGGCAGCGCGGTGCATGGATCATCGAGGACGACTACGACAGCGAGTTCCGTTTCGAAGGCAGGCCGGTGGCGTCGTTGCAGGGGCTCGACGACAACGATCGCGTGATCTACATGGGCACGTTCTCGAAAACGCTCTTCCCGGGCATACGCATGGGCTTCATGGTGTTACCCAAGCCGCTGGCACCCCACTTCGCCACTGGGCTTTCCGAGCTCTATCGCGAAGGCCAGCTCGTGCAGCAGGCGGTGCTGGCGGACTTCATCGAGGAAGGCCACTACGCCACCCATATCCGCCGGATGCGCCAGCGGTACGCGCAGCGCCAGGCGCTATTACGCGAAGCCATCGCCGACCGATTCGGCGCCGACTGGCCCACATCCACGCATGAGGCCGGCCTGCACATGGTGATGCATCTGCCGCGTGGCGCCGATGATCTCGGCATCAGCATGGCCGCGCGCACGCAGGGGCTGTCGGCCCGGCCGCTATCGCGCTACTACAGCGAGGGGGCGGCGACGCAACAGGGGCTGCTGCTCGGCTACGCGTGCGTGCCCGAAGCCGAGATCGGTCCGGCCTTTCGCAAACTGGCCGAAGTCATCGAGCCGGCGCTGGAACATCTGGCACGCACCCAGGAGCCGCCAAAGCCGATTGCCGCGAGGATCAACGCAGAGGCGTGGAGCGGCGCTTGATTCCTGGTGCCATCACGAAGGCGACGAATGGCACTTTACGTTGACGTGATGGATTCCTACGATCAGGTTTTGTCGCGCGGCATACGCTGACCCTTTCCATTCTGCTACTCGATGTCCAATACACCCGCCCTCCTCTCCGAACTCGCCGCGATCCTCGACCCTGCCGGCCTGCAAACCGGCGACGCCATCGACACACGCTTCCGCAAGGACTGGTACGCGCCGCTGGGTAACCCGCCTCTGGCCGTCGTGCGGCCGCGTACGACGGCGGACGTCGCGGCCATCCTTGCCGCATGCCACAGGCATGGCCAGCCAGTTGTTCCCCAGGGAGGCCTGACTGGCCTGGCGTCTGCCGCGACGCCCAGGCAAGGCGAGATCGTGCTATCGCTCGAACGGATGCGTGGCGTCGAAGAGATCGACGAGCAAGCTGGCACGATGACGATCTGGGCGGGCACCACGCTGCAGGCGGCACAGGAAGCCGCTCGCGCGGCCGGATGGTTGCTGGCGGTGGATCTCGGCGCACGCGGCAGCTGCCAGATCGGCGGCAATATCGCCACCAATGCGGGCGGCAATCGCGTGATCCGCTACGGCATGATGCGCGACCAGGTACTCGGGCTTGAAGTCGTGCTGGCCGATGGCACCGTGCTGACATCACTGAACAAGATGCTCAAGAACAACGCTGGCTACGACCTGCGCCAGGTTTTCGTGGGCAGCGAAGGCACGCTCGGCGTGATCACGCGCGCGGTCCTGCGGCTCGCACCGCTGCCGTCAGCCACGCAAACGGCGCTCTGCGCGCTGAACAGTTTCGACGATGTGGTGCGTCTGCTGCGCCATGCGCAGCGCGCGCTTTCCGGCCGTGTCTCTGCCTTCGAAGCGATGTGGGCCGACTACTACACGCTAGTCACCACGCGCGTTCCGGGCGTACGCGCACCGCTTGCGGCAGGGCATCCGTTCTATGTGCTGCTCGACCTGCAAGGCAGCGACGCCGATGCCGATGCCGCCGCGTTCGAACGGATGCTGGAAGGTGCGATGGAAGACGGCCTGATTGTCGATGCTGCGGTGGCCGCGAGTGGTAAGGAAGCAGAGAGTTTTTGGAAGTTGCGCGATGCGGTGGCCGAGTTTCCACAAATGTGGGCACCCAACGCGGCCTTCGACGTCAGCCTGCCGATTGGCAGCATCGGGCGGTTCGCCGACGCACTGCGTAGCGCCATCCTGGAACGATGGCCGAGCGCCGAACTGGTGAACTTCGGACACGTCGGCGACAGCAATCTGCACTTCAGCGTGCACCTGCCTGGGGTGGACGCGGCGGCGTTCCCGGAAACCGAGATCGACGCGGTAGCCTATGCCATCGTTCGCGAGTTCGCCGGGAGCGTGTCGGCGGAGCATGGCATCGGCATCCACAAGAAGCCCTACCTCGGCAACTCGCGCACACCTGCGGAGCTCGCGCTGATGCGCACGATCAAGGCAGCTCTCGACCCGAAGGGCACCCTGAACCCCGGGCGGGTATTCGATCCGGCCTGAGATGGACTACGGGTCGACTGTCGCCGTCAACCTGAAACCAGGGAGCCTCAGCCCACCAACGCCGTGACCCAGCCCGTCAAGGTTGGGCCGGCGATGACCATTAGCACCCCGGCCAGCACCATCGTCAGGCTGGCGACCACACCCTCTTCGGCGTGACGCTGCCGGGCGCGCGCGGTGCCGAAACCATGCGCGGCCGTGCCAAGCGATGCACCCTGCGCCACGGGCGAGCGCAGGCGCAGCAGGCCAAGCACCGTGTCCCCGACGATCATGCCGGCGAGCCCGGTCATTACGGTGAATAGCGACACCAGTTCGGCGGACCCGCCCGTATGGGCGACGACGGCCACAGCGAATGGCGTGGATGCGGAGCGCGCCATCAGGCTGCTCGACACCTCGCTGCTGAAATGAAATGCATCGGCCAGCAGCCGCGCGCTGAGTATCGCCACCAGCATCCCGGCGATCACGCCAAGCGCCAGCGCGATCCAGTGACGGCGCACGATCTCGCGTTGCTCATAGATCGGCACGGCGAACGCGATCGTGGCCGGTCCGAGCAGCCAGACCATCCACCGGGTATCGGCAACGTACTCGGCGTAGGGAATGCCGGTGATCAGCAGCAGCGCAATGGTCAGCGCCGGCACGACGATTGCCGGCGACAGCCAGATCCGTGGCAGGCGCTGGTACAACGGCTTGACAGCGAAGTACAGCGCGACGGTCCATGCCAGGCAGAGAAACGACGCCACGGGCGGGGCCAGATGCAAGCCGGAGAGCGCAGGCATCTCACTGTTCTCCGTTCGAGCGCGCCCGCACCAGCCGCGCCTCCAGCCGGCAGCCGGCATGGACTGCCAGCGCCGTGGCAGCCATAACGAGCACCGTGCCTGCCGTCACGGCGATGACCAGCTGGACGCCCTCGCGCCGGAACAGCGGCATATAGTTGATCACGGCCACCACGCACGGGATGAAAAACAGCACCAGCTCGCCAAGCATCCAGTTGGCCCCATCCTTGACCCAGCCGACCTGAAGGCGGCCGGACAGCAACAGGACCAGCACGGCCAGCAGCCCCAGCACACCTGGCGACATCGACCACCCGAACGCCCGGGTGAGCGAATCGGCGGCAAACCAGACGGCGAGGAGCCCGCCAACCTGCGTGAGCGTGCGCAGGTGGCGCGAGCCGGCAGGTATGGCGGACATGGCGGTACTGGCGGAACTGGCAGAAGACGCGGACGTGGAGGCGGGGGCGGACATGGCGGTGGGCAGCAAACCTGACATGCGCCAATTGTTCGCCGAGATCGTGCACAACGACAGGCCGCAAATCCGCATCGGTTGTGCAAAGATGCACAACCTCGCCCTCGCCCTCACCCTTTCACTACAGTGACCGATCAGCCCGTACCGTCGAGGAACAGCCCGGTATTCGCCTCGACTTCCTCGGCGATAAAGTTGGCCACGGCACGCACATGCGCCGATTTCCAGTGGTCTTCGTGAACGTGCATGTGGAAGGTGCGCGTCACGGCCACGGCATCGGGCAGCACCGGCACCAGCGCGGGGAAATCCGCCGCCACGTAAGCCGGGATGATGCAGAGGCAATGTCCGGAGAGCGTGGCGTGAACCTGGGTCAGCAGGTTCGTGCAGCGCACACGCGCCGGAAGCTCGACGCCGACCGCGCCGGAAAAGCTCAGTTCGGGCGAGAACAGCAATTCCTCCACGTAGCCGACGAAGGGATGCTGCGCGAGGTCTGCCTTGGTACGAATCTGCGCAGCGCGCTTCAGGTACGACTTCGTCCCGTAGACGAACATGCGGTAGTCGGTCAGTCGTCGCGACGCCACACGCAGATGCTCCGCACCCGACAGGCCAATGGCGATATCGGCTTCGCGGCGGGTCAGGCTGAAAATCCGGGCCGCGGCGAAAATTTCCACCTCGAGCCTGGGGTGCCGTTCGGTCAGCGCATGGATACGCGGCGCCAGGAACATGCTGCCGAAGCCGTCGGGCGCGCCGATCCGCACGATGCCGGCGATCTCCTGCTCGCCAGCCGCCGCGGCCTTCGAGGCAAGTAGCGCGCCTTCGATCGTCTCGGCGGTGGCCAGTAGCCGCTCGCCCGCATCGGTCAGCGCATAGCCCGTATGGCTCTTGTGAAACAGGCGCGTATTGAGCGTCCGCTCAAGTGCGTGGATATGGCGTGCCACCGTCGTGTGCTCTGTTCCGAGTTGCTCGGCAGCCGCGGAGAGCGTGCCCGACCGGGCAACGGCCAGGAAGTACCGGTAGTCATCCCAGTTGTCATTGGGTCTGGTCGCGGATGGCATTCGTCAATCCAGTTGGAGTCAAATCAGTAATGGGATCTCGGGCACCATGGCGCAGCGCGCGATGCTGCCGCCGGTATGCGCCCGGCCCGATGCCAAACTGCTGCGTGAAAACGCGGCCGAACGCCGCCTGCGACGCATATCCGCACTGCTCGGCCACGGCCGCCGCCGACAGATCATCCTGGCGCAGCAGCCGCGCGGCGCGTTCCATGCGCAGCGTCGTCACCAATTCCAGCGGCGTCATGCCCAGTTGCGAGAAGCGACGGGCCAGCGTGGCGCGCGACACGTTGCAAACCTGAGCGAGACTATCGAGAGTCCACGGCTGCTCGGGCGCCCGGACCACGGCGTCGACGGCGCGTGCCATCCGAGGGTCAGCCATCAAGGCAATGACGCCCTGCGAAACACCCCCTTGGGCGATCAGCGTGCGCAGCAGCACGGTAAACAGCGCGGTCGAGAGGTCGGCGATGATCGCAGCGCTACCCGGGCCGGGGCGCTCCGCTTCCACATGCATCATGCCGATCAGGCCGCGCAGCCAGGCCAGATCGTCCGCGCCGCCCTCGCCTTCACCATCGCCGTTGCCTCTTGTGCCGACGCACAGCATCTCCGGCAACGCGCTCAGCAGAACCTTGGACGCGCTGCCAAGCACGAACGTGCCGCACAGGATGTCGAGCGGCGCCGCCGCGCCCGGTACCGACACTTCCGTCACCACCCCGTTGAACTGCCGCGACTCCGCCGCCCTGCGCCGGCCGCCCTGCATGCCATGCAACGTATGGGCGGCGCCATGCGGAAACAGCAGCACATCGCCCATGCCAACCTGCAGCGTCTCCTTGCCCACCTGCACGCTGGCCTGTCCATCCAGGATCACGTGGTATGGCACGTGACCGGGTGGCGCCTGTTCATTGTGGGCCGACCACGCACCCGCCACGCGGCAATGAAGGTCCACCGTGCCGGCTGGTGCCAGCAGGCGCACGAGTTCGCTAAGGCTGTCCATGGAGCACGCCCCGATGTGAGACGATCGAGCAAAAAGATGAGCCGATTCTAATCCATGCGAATCGCACTCGCACCTACCATGGAGTCCATGGAAGCGTTGCCACATACCGGCGCCTCCGAACCCCGATACCCGTGACACGAAGGAGAAAGATCATGACCACCCGCCTGCATACCATCGCCGTCCAGGACGCCACCGGCCAGACCGCCGAACTTTTTGGCGCGCTCCGCGGGGCGATCGGCAAGGTGCCGAACGCCTACGCGACGATCGGCAGCAACGCGCCGGCTGTGCTCGCGCAGGCGCTGCAGACGAATGCGGCGCTCAAGAAGGGCAACCTGTCGGCGCGTGAACTGGAAGCCATCAACCTCTCCGTGAGCGAGCACAGCGGTTGTGACTACTGCCTGGCCGCACATACGCTGACGGGCAAGATGGCCGGTTATACCGGCGATCAAATGCGCCAGCTTCGTCGGGGCAGCTACCCAGAGGACGCAAAAATTGACGCGCTAACCCGCTTCGCGGTGGAACTGGTGAGCACGCGCGGCACGGTACCGGCTGCAAGCCTGGACGCGATACGCGCCGCCGGCTACAGCGATGGGCAGATCGTCGAGGCCATTCAGGCCATCAGCGCGATCCTGTTCACCAACATGATCAATCGCGTCAACGACACGACCCTGGACTTCCCGGTCGTAGCATAAGGAAACGGGCCCGTATGGGCCCGTTTCAGCATCGATGGCGTCACGTTTGCCCAGCTAGTGCCACGCGCTGCCCACCTGGATATAGAACGCATTCTGGTCGCGGCTGTGCGCCACGTCGATACCCATCGACAGGCCCAGCTTGCGGGCGATCATGTAGCGGAAACCGCCACCGACGCTGACCACGGTAGACGCATCGGAGAAATCGTTCCACCGCCCGTACGCCTTGCCCGCGCCCGAGAACGCCAGCAGCGACCAGCGCGGCGTGACGTCCCAGCGCAGTTCGACTTCGGTCATTACGGCGTTGCGGTCCTGATAGCGCCCCTTCTGCACACCGCGCAGGTCCACATAGGGCTGCGCGTAGAACGGCACATCACCCGTGGAGAAACGCGTATCGCCACGCAGGCCGAGAATCAGCGTGCGAGCCACCGGAATCCACGTGAAGCCACGCGCGTTGTACATGTCGAACGTCTGTGTGCTGCCGAAGCCGGCTCGCGCGAACTGCGCTTCCAGCTCGGCGTAGGTGCCCTTGTTCGGATAGAAAATGTTGTCGCGCGAGTCGTAGTCGATGACGATACCGCCCTTGCCGATACGCTGGTCGCGCTCGAAGCTGCCCAGTTCCTGCGCCGAGTTGCCGAACTTGAACGTCGCGGACGTATCGGCATATACGTAGCGCGGGCCGATAAACCAGTGCGTGTCGCCCACGCGGATCAGCACCTGCTGCACCAGCGCGAAGCCGCTCAGCTCATAGGATCGCGGCTGGTTCGAGACACCGAAGTACTCGAGATTGGCGTCCACCTTGCCGATACCGCCCAGATAACGGATGCGATCACCATCCCAGGTGTGGAAATGCCCGAAGCCGGCCGCCCACGTGCCGTTATCGGTATAGGCACCGCCCAGCACCGTGATATTCGGCGGCGCCGGCCCCTTGCCACTGGCCCGGGCCTCGGCGGCCGCATCCGCCATGGATTCGGAGAAGAACAGCAGTCCGAGCCCGAAGCCGTAACCCACCGCCGGTTCGGTGATGATCGTCGGCACCGGCAGCGCGCCCTTGTGATTGAGCAGGAAGTCGCTCATATCGAGCTTGCCGTCCTCCGGATCGAAGAACGTCAGTTTCTTCTTTGCCGGAGGCTGCATCTGGTCCGCCGGCTTGGCGGATTCGGACGGTTTTGTGGATTCCGCCTGCGGTTGTGATTGCGTTTGCGTCTGAGACTGAGATTGGCCCTGATCTTCGGGCTGAGCCTGTCCATAAACCGGCGATCCGGCGGCAGCAGCCAGCAGCGCCAATGCAGATATCAGAATCGCGCGCGTCATTTTCCAGATGTCATA
Source organism: Cupriavidus sp. HY129 (assembly GCF_059492215.1). Lineage (NCBI taxonomy): Bacteria > Pseudomonadati > Pseudomonadota > Betaproteobacteria > Burkholderiales > Burkholderiaceae > Cupriavidus > Cupriavidus sp. HY129. The sequence continues at coordinate 1,550,633 of NZ_CP083254.1, read as the reverse complement.
TTGAAACCGGCAACGACGGTCCTCTGCGGGACACCGCCCCCTTACTCAGTTTGCCGGGGTCGAATAGAGTGACACTTCGATCCCTTTTTCTGATTTATCCGCGACTGTACCGGAGCAACACCCGCGACGCGGCGCTATGCGTGATGAACTTTCTCGTCCGCAGAATTTAGATTTTTTTCCCCGCGCACCTTTTCGAATACCCCAATTGGGGCATTTCCAATGACCGGACATCCGCGCCAGACGGCGGTTTTGGGAAATCGCACTCAATTTCATTTCTTCTACATCGACTCACAACAAAACTAAATTCCCATTCTGTCGCGAATTCGCCAGACTTCTTTTCGGCAAGTGTCTGCATCACAAGTCTCTCGATCATCGAAAAAGGACACGATAGTGAAACACTACACACCCGAGAACTTCCATCTCACCCAGAGCATTGGTTTCCACCTGAACAAGGCGCGCAACAGCCTGCTTCTGGAAATGGATTCCGCATTACGTCCCCTGGACATCAATGGGCAACAGATGGGCATCCTGCTGGCGCTGACCCGCGGCATGGCGGGTACGCCGTTTGAGATCAGCAAGCTGCTCGGCATCGACAGCGGCCTGATGACGCGCATGCTCGACCGGCTCGAGGAAAAAGGCCTGCTGGAGCGCAGTCGCAGCATCGACGACCGTCGCGTGGTGAATCTGACCCTGACCTCCAAGGGCAGACTGGTTTCGGCAGAGATCCCGTCGATCGCACCGGAAGTGCTGAATGAGCGACTGAAGGCATTCACCCCCGAAGAGTTCGACGAATTCCGGCGCCTGCTGCAGAAGTTTGTTATGGGTTGACCACATCTGGCGAGTTGCGCGCACGACCGGCCAGGTCGTGCGCCGGCTGCGCCTCGCGTCAGCGCATGACGGACGCAGGCCGTCGCGCTGACCCGCCCCCCTCACTCACTCAGGCCTTGGGATTGAGAGACCCCACCGCCCGCATCGATTGCTCGATCGCTGCTGTCACCGACGGGCTCCCGGCCGTATCGGCCCCCGCAATGCGGATGTTCCCTACACCCCGCCCTGCCTGCTCCAGCGCAACTTGCAGGTTTGCATCGTCGGGCGCGAGCCCCGATGGCATGTAGCTGTATCCGTGCGCCCAGCGATTGACGGTAATGCCCTGGATGTCCCGGGCTGACTTGAATCCGCCCGCCGCCAGCATACGGTCGAGCTGGGTGCGGATATCGCGCTCGAGCGCCTCGAACGGCGTGCCAAGCAGAAAGGCACGACCGGCGCGGAACCGCTCGCGGGCCGACATGCCGCTATCGGGCACGGTCGGCACATAGAGCATGTGGAGCACGACCGGGTCATCCTTGCCGCCCGGCGCGGATTCGAGCCAGAGGTCCGAGTAGGCCATGGTCGGCGCATGGATCCGCCACGTCTTCAGCGCATCGAACGCGCGCCAGTTGTCGAGCGCCACCTTGGTGTAGACAAGCGGCGCCTTCACGCACGAGCGCAGCGCGGCCTTGGCTGGCGCCGGCAAGGAAGGCAGGATGAACGGCACCATCATGTCGTAGCCGGCCACGACGACGTGCGCGGCTTCCACGCGTTGCAGGTTGCCCTGCCACCCGTAGGTCACGCGCGTGATCCGCACGTCGGGTTCGATCGCGATGGCGGTGCTATTCAAACGGATACGCACCGGATTCCCTTCCCGGTCGAGCTTGCCGTAGTCGAAACGCGCGCCGACGATTTCCTGCCCCTGCGCCGCCGCCACGCCTGGCACCAGCTTGCTCGCCAACGCTCGCGCCAGCGTGGCGTTGCCGTCCGGGAACCAGAGCCGCGAGGCCGGTGACTTGCCCAGCCTCGGGTCGATCGCCGGGGCGGCCATGCCGGCGCCGGCCGGCAAACCGATCGCGATGGCCTGCGCCACCGTGATGCCGTCGGCATCGAGCGCGTAGGCGTCCTGGCTGCGGCTGCGCAGGAACCGCAGCCCCGGTAGCCCTAGCCCGGCCTTCTCGCGCAGAAACACCGCATAGCGCGTGGATTGCGCGTAACGGGCTCGCGCCTCGCCAGCCATGCCTGACAGATAGTCAGTCTCACCTTGCGCCAGACGCTGAAGCGCCTTCCGGTCGGCTGGCGGCAATGGCGCGGCGTTCAGGAAGGCGCCCAAATCGTCCAGTGCTGGACGCGTCCCGGCGTTGCGCGCGTCGACCAGCGCCGCGAACGGATCGCCAGCCAGCCATTGATCGCGCCCAAAATGTTCGGCATCGAAGAACACGGCACGCCCGAGGCCTCGCCGCGCATAGTCGTCCCCGGGGCGCGCCTGGATCGTCGGCGCCAGGTCGAGCCCCGCCAGCAACGCCCGCACGGCCGCGTTGTCGCTGGCCGACGGCGGCATCTCGGCACTGCCGCCGTAGGTAACCAGCGTGCGGCCACGCACCGTGAACTCGTTCCGCTTGGCGTGGCCGCCGAAGTCATCGTGGTTGTCGAGGATCAGGATGCGCGCGTTGCCACCGAAGCGCTGCTGGTAGAACCACGCCGCAGCCAGCCCACCGATGCCGCCACCTACCACCACCAGGTCATAAGATTCGCGCGCCAGCACGCCCGGATACTTCGCACCCTCCCGCGCCAGGCTATGCGCAAGCGTAAACGTACCGGGGTGGTTGCCACGCAGGCCGGTCAGCGCGGGAGGATAGGCAGGGCCCTGCGCCTCCGCAGCACGCAGCAGGCTGGCCGGTGCGAGCCCGGCGGCAATCGTCAGCGCCGTACCATTCAGGAAGTCTCTGCGAGTAATGGTCATCGTGCGTTCGTCGCCTGCTTTCCTGTTGCCTTGCGGCGTTCCGCCACGGTTTGCGCCGTCACGGGCGCGGCGCGATTCCCCCAGCTGCTGCGGATGAAGGTCAGCAAATGTGCCAGTTCCTGGTCTTCCATGGTCCAGCCATAGCCGGGCATGTGGTAGTCCGTGGGAGCGGTGTTGACCCGCGCCGTGACGGCGCCATTGAGCAGCAGGTTCACCAGCGATGCGGGATTCGGGTCCACCACCGTCGGGTTGCCGGCCAGTGGCGGAAATACCCGCGCGTAGCCCTTGCCGCTGGCGTTGTGGCACGGCATGCAGTAGGTCGCGTACTGGCGTGCCCCAGCGGTATCGAACCGCCCCTGCTCGAGTTGCGTGGCAACGGTCGCGTCATAACGGAACGGCTCCGTCTCCCGGCGCGCGCCCGGGATCGACTTGAGATAGGTCGCCACGGCGTCGAGATCGCCGGGGGTCATGTACTGGGTTGACGAGGCAATGACCGTCGACATCGGTCCGAACGACGTGGCATGGGCGTTGCGCCCCGTGTGCAGGTATTCGACGATCTCCGCCAGCGACCAGGCGCCAAGCCCGGTCAGCATGTCGCCGGTCAGGTTCGTGGCCGACCACCCCTCGACCGTTGCGCCGGACAGAAAGTCGCGGCTGCGTGTATCGGTCCCTTTCTCGCCGAACAGCGTGCCACGCGGGGTATGACAGGCGCCGCAGTGCGCCACGGCCTGGACGAGATAAGCGCCGCGATTCCATGCCGCGCCCCGATCGGCGCTGGCCGGTATCGGCCCTTCCTCCAGATGGAGCAAGTTCCACGGCACCATGAGCCACCGCATGCTGTATGGCCAGCGCATCTGCGCATCACGATTGGTCTGCGCTACCGGCTTGACCTCGGCGCGCAGCCAAGCATACACGGCGGCCACGTCGTCCCGCGTCATACGCGCGTACGACGGATACGGCATGGCGGGATACAGGCGCCGACCGTCACGGGCCACGCCGCGCCGCACGGCACGGTCAAAGTCGTCGAGCGAATAGCGGCCCAGGCCGGTACTGGCCTCAGGCGTGATATTGGTGGAGTAGACGGTGCCGGCGCCCGTCTGCAGTGGCAACCCGCCGGCCATCGGCGCCCCACCCTCGGCGGTGTGACAGGCAACGCAATTGGCGACGCGCGCCAGGTAGCGGCCGCGCTCTACCTGCGCCTGGGAAGCAGCGGGCGGCGCCGCCCATGCGGTGCTCACCGACAGCCACGTCATCCATGCCAGCCATCCGATTGCGAATCCACGCATCGCGGTACCGTTCTTGTTGTGATGCACCTCGGGGACACCGCATTGTTACCCAAATTTCGCCATGCGTGCGCGCTTTCGATCCCGCAAGTATTCGGCCAGACCAAAGCCACCCTGCACCACCAATGCCAGCACCGCGGCCGGGATCGCGCCGCCGAGAAGCTGGGTGGCGTCGTTCAGCGCCAGTCCGGTCACGATCCGCTCGCCGTACCCGCCCGCGCCGACAAATGCTGCGATGGTCGCCGTGCCTACGCTGATGATGGCCGCGGTCTTGATACCGGCCAGCAGCACCGGCAGGGACAGCGGCAACTCCACGTACCAGAGCACTTGCAACGGCCGCATCCCCAGTGCCAGGGCAGCATCGCGCATCCCCGCCGGCACTTCCTGCAAGCCGGTGCACGCGTTGCGCACGATCGGCAGCAAGGCATAGAGGAACAGCGCGACCAGTGCCGGCCAGATGCCGATACGGCCCAGCGCCGGTATCAGCATCGCCAGCAGCGCCAATGACGGGATGGTCTGCAGCATACCGACCAGGGCCAGCAGCACCTGACCGAACCGGCGCCGGCGCGCAGCCACCACACCCAGCGGCACGCCGACCAGCGTGGCGGCTCCCACCGAGCCGCCGACCAGCGCCAGATGCCGGGCCGTCAGGCGCCCGGTCTCCGCGTTCGTCAACATCGCCGCCAGGTTGTCGCGCTGATCCGATCTCGCCACACCGTTCACCGATACCCCTGGATGCCCGGACAGGAAATTCCGGGCCACAGCAGAGAACGTCTTCCCATCGACTTCCGCTGCCGCATTCATGGCGATCATGTCCTGCGTTCCGATGGTGCCGGCCAGACGCCGCAGTGCCTGCCACGCCGCCGCATGACGCGCCGGCACGTCGAGCCGGTAGACGATCACCGCCTCGTAGCGCGGGAACACGCGCTGGTTGTCCTCGAGCACGCGCAGGTGGTACTTGCTGATCTTGGCATCAGTCGAATAGATGTCGGTCGCGTCGATCTGCCCGTGCGCCAATGCCTCGTAGGCGAGGCCATGATCGATCCCCGATGGTCGCTGAGGCAGTCCATACGCGCGCTTGAGCGCGGGCCAGCCATCGGCACGGCCAAGAAACTCATGCGACAGGGCGATCCGCAGATCCGGCTGCCCCGCAAGGTCGCCAAGCGCGCGCAGGCTGACTGGCTGGGCATCGGAGACCGCGATCGCATAGGTATTGTCGAAGCCGAGCGCGATGGCCGCGCCCAATCCCATCGGCGCCAGCGCGGCGTTGATCTGCTCCAGCGTGGCGGTACCCGGCAGTCTCAGAATCTCGCTGGCAAGCGTGCCGGTGTAGTCCGGGTATAGGTCGATGCTGCCGGCCTGGAGCGCCTGGAACACGATGGCGGTGTTGCCCAGCCCTGGCAGATATCGCACCGGGCCGTGCGGCTCGGCAACCTGCCTCAGGATCTCGCCCAGGATGTAGGACTCGGTAAATCGCTTGGAGCCGATGCGCAGCGTGTCGGCACCGGCAGCCGGGCCACAGGCCATGACCAGCAGCACGAACAGCGCGCCAAGGATGCGGCATTGCCGGAGGGCGAACCGCGTGAATGAATGAGACAAGCCGAAGCCTCCGCTCGGTGATGTCCCCCCATCATAAGGGCATCCGGCAAGCGCCGCGGCAGATCAGATGTGTCAGGCGGATCAGGTGGCCGTTGGGGAGACGTGGATCGCCAGCCAGATGGTCGGCTGTGCCGCGTCGGTCCTTGCCACGCGGTGGCGGCAGTGGGCCGGCAAATGAAGCCAGTCGCCGGCGCCCAACGTGTGCGTCGTGCCGTCGTCGACTTCCACGGCGGCACTGCCGCTGATCACGAGCACCCACTCGTCGTCGGTGCTGTCGTACCAGAAGTCGGGCGCGCTGGCCTGGCCGTTCGAGACAATGCGCTCGATGCGCACCCGACCCGCCGCCTGCCATGCCATCAGATCTGCAAAGATCTCCGCCGATGCGTGAACTGGTACGTCTCGCAGTAGATTGCCGGTGGTCGCCGTCATCGTCAGTTCCTTAGTCGGACGGCCCCGGCGCCAGCACTTCGCGCGTGCCGTTGCGGCCCATCGGGGATACCAGCCCCGCCGCTTCCATCTGTTCGATAAGGCGCGCGGCACGGTTGTAGCCGATGCGTAGTTGCCGCTGCACGGCGGAAATCGACGCGCGCCGCGATGTCAGCACGAACTGGGCGGCCTCATCGTAGAGCGGGTCGGACTCGCCGTCGCTGCCGTTGTCGCCGAACAGATCCGCGGCGCCTTCGGGCGCGTCGCCTGCCAGGATGGCCTCGTCGTAGTCGGGCTCGCCGAACTGCTTCCAGTGTTCGACCACGCGATGCACTTCCTCGTCGGCCACGAATGCGCCGTGCACACGCTGAGGATAGCCTGTGCCCGGCGGCAGGAACAGCATGTCGCCTTGCCCCAGCAGACTCTCGGCGCCCATCTGGTCCAGGATCGTGCGCGAGTCGATCTTCGAAGACACCTGGAACGCCACGCGGGTCGGGATATTGGCCTTGATCAGGCCCGTGATCACGTCCACCGACGGCCGCTGCGTGGCCAGGATCAGGTGGATGCCGGCCGCGCGCGCCTTCTGCGCCAGCCGGGCGATCAGTTCCTCAATCTTCTTGCCGGCCACCATCATCAGATCGGCCAGCTCGTCGATCACCACCACGATCAGCGGCAGCGTGGACAGCGGCTCGGGCGCATCCGGCGTCAGCGAGAACGGGTTCGGCACCTTCTCCCCGGCGGCTTCCGCCACGCGAATCTTCTGGTTGTAGCCCGCCAGATTGCGCACACCGAGCGCCGACATCAGCCGGTAGCGCTTTTCCATTTCACCGACGCACCAGTTGAGCGCGTGCGCGGCCTGCTTCATGTCCGTGACCACGGGTGCCAGCAGGTGCGGAATGCCCTCGTAGACCGACAACTCGAGCATCTTCGGGTCGATCATGATCAGACGCACGTCTTCCGGCGTGGCCTTGTACAGCATCGACAGGATCATGGCGTTGACGGCCACCGACTTGCCCGAGCCGGTCGTGCCGGCCACCAGCAGGTGCGGCGCGCGCGCCAGATCGGTCACCACCGGGTTGCCGGTGATGTCCTTGCCCATGGCCAGCACGAGCTTCGACGCGTGCGCCTGGAACGCTCCGCCATTGACGATTTCGGACAGGCGGATCATCTGCCGCTTCGCGTTCGGCAGTTCCAGACCCATGCAGGTCTTGCCTGGAATCGTCTCGACCACGCGGATCGATGTCACGCCCAGCGCGCGGGCCAGATCCTTCATCAGGCCCACCACCTGCGCGCCGCGCACGCCCATTGCCGGGTCGACTTCGAATCGTGTGATGACCGGACCCGCGCTGGCCCCGACCACGGACACCGGCACCTTGAACTCGGCCAGGCGCTGGGCGATCAGTTCGCCGGTCTGCTCCAGCCGCTCCTCGGACACCTGCTCGGCGTTCTCGTCAGCCGCTTCCAGCAGGCTGGCGCCCGGCAGACGGTAATCGACGATTCGCGGCGCTGGCGGGGGTGACGGAAGTGAGGGCGGCACGGGCGCGGCCAGCACCGGGGCAACCGTCACTGGCGCCTGGGCGCCAAGTGCCACCGTCCGCCCGACTACGGCCTGCAGGACGATGCGTGGCTTGGGTGTTGGCTGGACGAAGGTGTTGGCATCCACCACGGCGGACGGGTCGTCGGTCTGGCTGCCGTCGGTCTGGCTGTCGTCGCCTTGATCTTCGCCCTCCCCTGCTTCCTCGGCTTTCGCCTGCAAATCGATTCGGGATTCGTCAGATTCGGGGTTGCCGGCATCGGCCACCGGGCTGCTGGCTTCGTCGCTGGCCGGGACGGCCTCGGCGAGGATTGCTTCGGTGGACTCTTGTTCTGCGGTTTCGGTTGCGGCTTCGGTTGCGGCTTCGGTTGCGGTTGCGGCTGGCTCCTCGTCGATGGCGTCCGCTTGGACGACCTCCGCCTCGGCCATTGAAGCTGCCACGGCCAACTGGATCGCCATATCGTCGGCATCGCCCTGCTCTGCTGGCACGTCCGGGATGTCAGCCAATACCGGCTCCGCGATGCGTGCCGGCAGCGCCTCGGCTACCATCGGCGCGGCTTCGGGCACTGCCTCTGCCACCGGCGAAGGCTCCACTGCCACCGATGGCTGCACGTGCCGGCCAGCCAACGCCTGCAACTCGGCCAACAAGGCCAGCGCCTCCTCGCGAATCGCGTCCATCGTCACTGACGACTCCGGCGTTTCGCCGGGCGCCTCGGATTCGTCGTTGACTGCGGACGTTTCCAAAGCGGCGGACGCGCCCTGACCTTCGACGGCAAGGTCATCCGCGAGAGCCGCAACGGCTACCGCCTGTTCGACAGCCTCCGCCGTGGCAGCCGGGGCGACGGTAGCCGCCGACGCGGCCACCGAGGTCGCAACCGCCGGCTCGGGCAGCGTGGTAACTGCCGAGCGCAGGCCGAGCTGCGGATTACGGAACGGGCTGCTGACAACCGTCGCGCGCGGTGCTGCCGGCTTCGGCGCAACCGTGGCTTCCGCCTTCGCCTGGACCGGTGCGGCTGCGGCGGGACGGACGGCCGTCGGCACAGGGTTGGCCGCGCGAGGCGTGGGTGGCGTCGTGGAAGACTTCTGCGCGGTAGACGGAGCAGGCTTGGGCACCACCGGCGCCACCGGCTTCACCGCCCCTGGCGCCTCGGCATGATGCAGCCAGATCTCGCCCGGTTGTGGCGGCGACTCACGCGTGCGGGGCGGCGGTTGCCACGCGGGCTGACGGCGGGCGGAAACCGCCTCGATACCTTTCTGGCGCGGCTGCGTGGGCTGCCAGCCGCCGGCCGACTGCGCCGGCAGCGACGTGGTCTCCCAGCGTTCGACTGAATCACGCGGCGAAGCCTGCGGCGCGGTGCTATCGCTACGGAGTTCGCCGCGCGGTTCGCTGCGCGTGTCGTGACGGAAATCTGTTGTACGGGTGCTGGCTCGCGATTCGAATCGGGAATCGGCGCGCGACTTCGTCCGGGTGTCGCCACGGTCCTCGTCACTTTCCACGCGCGGCTTGCGCAGCAGGAACAGGCTGCGCCATGTCTCGCCGAATACCATGGGCGCGGTCAGGCCCAGCACCGCCAGCATCATCAGCAGCGCGCCAGTCCAGCCGAGCACTCCGGATGCCACGCCGGCCAGCGCGTGCCCGACGGCACCGCCCGCGGTCTCGCCTTCGCCGCCAGTCAGCGATTCAAGCGTGGCGCTGGCACCCAGCACGAGTACCGTGCCAAGCAGCACGCGCAGCGAGCCACGACCAAGCAGCCGCCGCTCGCCGGCCAGCACACGCCCCACTGTTTGCCATACGAGCGGCAACAGCCACAAGGTCGACAATCCGAACCAGCCCAGACCCATGATCAATTTGACACGTTCAAAACTACGGGCAGCGATTGTAGCGGGTCTGGCTCTGGTGCCATGCGCGAATTTGTGACGCGATGTCGCGGAAAGCGCCGATTCTGGTGAAAAAAGATGGTGACGCAGGGATGAAGGTGCGCGGCGACGGGTAGCGACGCGTTACTGCGCCGCGCGGAACGGGTACTTGAGGAAAATCTGCGTCACGACCTTGTCGATAGCCTGCTGGCGGGTCTGCGGGTCCACGTCGCTCGCGTCGCCCTGCGCCACGCCCTCCCAGACGAGCTGGTTCCTCTGCGCATCGACGATATCGATATTCAGCGTGCCTTCGGTGTAGGTGTAGGTATCGCTGTAGAACCCGTAACCGGGCCATGGCGCATAGAGACCGCCGCGATACGCGTAGTAGCCGGCGTATCCGGGCGGCGGCATCGGGGCCGGGTTGCTGACGACTTTCTCGCGCAACTGCGCGTTAAAGTTGACCAGCAAGTCGGGCAGATGAGCCGCATATCGATAGCCGCGCGCGGACATCTCCCGGTCGACCGCCGTCTTCAGGTATTGCGTAGTCAGGCTCTCATACCCGCTGTGGTCCGTGCCGGGATGCGCCACGAATCCAAACGTCCGGTACTTCGAGAAGTCGTTCGCATGGTTGTAGTCGGCACGAATATCAGGGCCAGTCGCGCAGCCTGCCAGCGACACCAGCACCACCATCCAGGGCGCGGCACGACGAAATCGACCAAGACTCAGCATCGCGGTGCCTCCGTCAGTTCCACCTGCCATCAATACCGCCGAAGCTCAGACGTCCGGCACCGAGCAGGGCCACCGCGAGCGCGCCCGCCAGATACATCCCCTGCAATTCCAGCGCCCAGCCACCGGTTGGCGCCATCTCCATGAGCTGCTTGGTGTGGACGAGCCCAAACGCGAAGAGCATGTTGATGACGACGATCAACGCCGCCGCCCGGGTCCACAGGCCGACGATCAGGAGGATGGGGGCCAGCACCTCGCCCACGTAGACCAGATAGGACAGCTCCACCGGAAGGCCGGCGTCGGTGACCACCTTCACTACGAAACCCGGGCCAGCCATGATCTTCGAGATACCGTGCAACAGAATCAGCACCCCCAGCACGATACGAAGTACGGCTTTGCCAAGATCCTGCGATCCTTGCGAGTGACTCATTTCGACGGCTCCTTGCATTGGACGATGCGGTATCACATGGAACGCATGTGACCTGTACTCCCTACATTAGGTCGTGCTGGCGTGAAGGTAAAGGCGCAGCACCGTACAGGTTGCCCGCTGTCGGGGCTGTCGGAACTGTCGGGACTGTCGGGGCTGTCGGAACTGTCGGGACTGTCGGGACTGTCGGGACTGTCAGGACGCCTCCAGCTCCTTCGCCTTGCCGCCGGCGCGCTGCGCGGGCTCGGTCGGTGGCGCCACGTGCATTCCCAGGCTGACGTTCGGAATCATCCCCATCTTGCGCGCGCATTCGGGCAACACTTCGCCCAGATAATCGAGAAAGCGGCGAAGTGCGGGCGTCACCCCCTGCCGCGACGGAAAGACCGCGTGCAGCACCCCCATCGGCAAGTCCCATTGCGGCAGCAGTACTTCAAGCTCCCCGCGCTCGACTTCATCGCGACAGTACATGCTCGGCAGCAGCGCCACGCCGACACCGGCAATTGCCGCTTCCCGCAGCAGCGCGAACTCATCGGAGATGAGCTTAGGGTCGTAGCTCACATGGACCTGCTCACCAGTCTTGCTGACGAGCGGCCACACATGCTTGCCATCGTGAGGCTTCTGATTGACGCCGGGCATCCCCTCCAGCGCCTGGGGCGTGCGCGGCCGGCCAATGCTGTCGAGCAGTGCCGGGCTGGCCACCAGCCGCAACTCGCTCTTGCCGAAGGTGCGCACGGCCAGGCTTGAATCCTCCAGCACGTTTCGCACGCGCAGGGCGAGGTCGAATCCCTCCGCAATCACGTCGACACGACGGTTGGTGGCTTCGACTTCAAGCTGGATGCCGGGGTTGGCCCGCATGAAATGACCGATCGAGGGTGCCAGCAGCACCTGTGCGATACCGACCGGGCAACTGATTCGGAGAAAGCCTCCCGGTTGGTCGCGAGCATGTTCGATCACTTCGCGGGCGGCCTCCGCCGCATCGAGCATTTCGCGGCAGCGGGCATAGTAGGCCTCGCCAAGCGGCGTCACGCGCACTTGTCGGGTGGTCCGGCGGAGCAATTGCACACCCAACTCCTTCTCGAGCTGTGCAATCCGGCGGGAAAGTCGCGATTTCGGCACGCCGGTGGCCCGGCTTGCCGCTGAAAAGCTGCCGTGCTGCACCACCTGGGCAAACAGCGACAAATCGTTGAGATCCTGCATGGCGGGCTCCTTCAAGGCGGGCAACGGCACGTAGGCGGCGAGGCGCATGCCGTTGCAGCGATAGAACAATCATTTGCATTTTGCCTCACTACCGGCACCAATGGGGAACCTCTATCTTTCAGCCATCCAAACCGAATTCCCAAGTGGAGCCAGACATGAACATCCTGCAAATCGATTCGAGCGTACTGGGCGACAACTCCGTATCGCGTTCCCTGACCGCCAGCATCGTGGCCGACCTCGTTGCCAAGAACCCCGGCGCCAAGGTGACCGTACGCGATCTGGACAAGGAAGCCCCCGCCCACCTCGGCAACCACCTGCTGCCGGTGCTGGGTGGCCCGAAGGACGGCCTGAACGCCGTGCAGCAAGCCGAACTCGAGCGCACCGAAACGTTCCTGGCCGAATTCATGGCTGCCGATGTGCTGGTGATTGGCGTGCCGCAGTACAACTTCAGCATCCCGAGCCAGCTCAAGGCCTGGATCGACCGTATCGCGCAAGCCGGCCGCACCTTCCGCTACACCGCCAACGGCCCTGAAGGCCTGGCAGTCGGCAAGCGCGTGATCGTGGTGTCGTCGCGAGGCGGCGTGCGTCAGGACGCCAACACGCTGGACCTGCACGAAGTCACCATTGATGCAGTGCTGCGCTTCCTCGGTATCACCGACATCAGCATCGTCCGCGCTCACGGTCTGGCCATGGGCCCCGACGCGCGCGAAGCCGGTCTCACGACTGCCCGCTCGCAGATCGCCGCGCTCAACGACGCCGCGCTGCGCGCCGCTGCCTGAGCCTGACAGTCTCTCCCTCTCCGTGTAGTTCCCGGCGCCCTCCCCGGTGCCGGCGATCCTTAAGACAGGTGCCTCCCCCAGGCACCTGTTTTTTTGTGGGCCTCGCAAACGCCCACCTACGTCAAACTCCGATGGCCTTGCCGCTCGCCCCGACATGCGGATGGGTCTATGATTGTTCGACATTTGCCGCGCCTTCCAGGAGTCTGCATGACCTCAGCCCTGCTGCCTGCCGCCGCCAGTCATCCACCGCAAGAACCCGCCCTGCTCAGCCAGTACCGTCATGTGCGCAGCGCTACGGAAGCGATGGTGGCGGACCTGTCAGATGCTGACGCAACCGTGCAATCCATGGACGACGCCAGCCCAGCGAAGTGGCATCTTGCCCATACCACCTGGTTCTTCGAAGAGTTCGTGCTAGCCGCCCGGCTGCCCGATTACGAGCCGGTCGATCCGCAGTATCGCTATCTGTTCAATTCGTACTATGAAGCGGTCGGCGCGCGCCACCCGCGCCCACGCCGCGGCCTGCTGACTCGCCCGTCGCTCGATGAGGTACTGGCGTATCGCGAAGCCGTCGATGAAGCGATGGAATCGCTACTGATGCGGGCCCAGACCGACGACGAAGCGGCGTTGATCACGCTTGGCCTGCATCACGAGCAGCAGCATCAGGAACTCCTGCTGACCGATATCCTGCACCTGTTTGCGCAGAATCCGCTGCGCCCGGCCTATGCGCCGACGCTGCCGTCCCCGGTTATCGCTGACCCCCGCCCCGCTCCGGAGTGGATCGCCTTTCCAGGCGGCGTGGTGACGATCGGCCACAGTGGGGACGGTTTCGCATTCGATTGCGAAGGCCCGCGCCACCAGGTACTGCTGCAGCCATATCTGCTGTGCTCGCACCCGGTCAGCAACCACCAGTGGTTTGAATTCATCGAGGATGGCGGCTACCAGTCGACCGGCCTGTGGCTCTCCGACGGATGGCGCTGGGTCTGCGACAACCAGATCGGAGCCCCCCTGTATTGGGAAGAGCGCGACGGCACGTGGTGGCAGATGACGTTGCGTGGGATGCAGCCCGTCGATCCGGACAGCCCGGTCACGCACGTGAGTTTCTTCGAGGCCGACGCATTCGCGCGCTGGGCGGAGCGCCGCCTGCCGACCGAAGCTGAATGGGAGCACGCGGCGCACAATCTGCCCGCCACCGGCAATTTCGCGGAAGGCCGTGCGCTACGTCCCCTGCCCGATCGTCAGAACACGGCTGGCTCCCTGCGCCAGATGTTCGGCGACGTGTGGGAGTGGACGGGCAGTGCCTTCCTGCCCTATCCCGGCTTCCGGCCACGCGAGGGGGCCGTGGGCGAGTACAACGGCAAGTTCATGAGCAGCCAGATGGTGCTGCGCGGCGGTTCCTGCGTCACCGCCGAATCCCATATCCGCGCAAGCTACCGCAACTTCTTCTATCCCCACCAGCGCTGGCAGTTCACTGGGGTGCGACTTGCGGACGATGTCTGACACGTAAGCCAGTCCCTTTCGGTCTTTCTTGTCGTCTTTTTATCGGTTTTTCAAGACCTTGGACGTTTAGCCCAAATTATTGGTGGCGAATAATTCTGGCCGTTAATTGCGAAATAACGGACTTCATGAAGGATCGGATGTCGGTCACTCCTCGCGCAACCGTCGCCAAAGGGTCGTCGGACTGATACCTAGCTGGGCACAGGCCGCTGCGCGGTTTCCGCCGCAATCGGCCAGCACACGGCGGATATGCTCGGCCTGGCTTGCCTTGGCCACCCCTGCCAGCGATTGCGCGGGTACGCCGTCGGACATCTCGATGGCCGTCCCGTAATCGCCGGAAAACAGTTCCGGCACCGCCGCCTGCAACTCCCGCTGCAACGCCACAGGCGTCAGGTTCGCGCCGGCCACCAGCACTGCAATCCGCTCGGTCACGTTTTCGAGTTCGCGAATATTTCCCGGCCACACGTAGCGCGCCAGCCGTGCCCGCACGATCGCGGGCAGCGGCTCCCCATCCGACATGCCGAGCCGTTCCTGCGCGCGCCGGTACAGCAGTTCCGCCAGCACGGGCAGGTCTCCCGCGCGGTCACGCAAAGGCGGCATCTCGATGCGGAGGATGTTCAGGCGGTAGTAGAGATCCTGGCGGAATGCCCCATCGCGCACGAGCGCGGCCAGGTCGCGGTGCGTGGCGGCGATCACGCGCACATTGACCGGCACGGCCTCGATCGCGCCGATCGGCAGCACCTGTTTCTCCTGCAGCACCCGCAGCAGGCGTGTTTGCAGCGCCGGCGGCATATCGCCGATCTCGTCGAGGAACAGCGTGCCGTTGTGCGCCGACTCGAACAGGCCAGCCTTGCCGCCACGCCGGGCGCCCGTGAACGCCCCCTCCTCGTAGCCAAACAGCTCGGATTCGAGCAGTGTCTCGGGGAAGGCCGCGCAGTTGACCGCCACGAAGGGAAAGGCGCGGCGCGGACTCGCGTCGTGCATCCCCTGCGCCAGCACTTCCTTGCCGGTACCGCTTTCGCCGCTGACCAGCACGGTCGAATCGACCATCGCATAGCGCCGCGCCAGCGCGCGCAGATCGCTCATCGCCGGCGAATCGCCCGCCAGGTCGTCCAGGCTGTAACGCACGCCAGCCGCCCGGGCGCGTGTGCGCGAGCGCAGGTTGCGGTCCGCGCGGTGAATCGCGTTGGCGTCCTGGATCGTCAGCACGGCACCGGTCGTGCCGGCCTCGCTCATGATCGGAATCCGGTTGACGACCACCATCTTGTCGCCCAGCCGATGGATTGCTTCGAGCTCGCGCGCGCCGCTCTGCATCACGCCGTCGAGGGACAGTCCGGGCGCCAGCGTGGATAGCTTGCGACCCACCGCAACCCCGGCAGGCGTGCCGAGGAATCGCTCCATCGCCGGATTGAACGCCTGCACCCGCCCCTCGCCATCGACCGCAGCCACGCCTTCGTTCAGGTGGGCAAGAATCGTGTTCACGTATTCGCGTCGCGTGGATTCGATACGACGCAACCGCGCGGCCTCGATCGCATCCTCCAGCGCCAGCCGCACGGCATTGCCCGAGTAGAGAAACACGCCGACGAGCCCGTACTTGTCGGCCATGTCTGTCACCAGGCCCGGCCCGACCACTACGCGCACGCCCTCTTCCTTGAGCGCCCGCACGCGCGCCGTCGCATCGTCTTCGGTCAGATAGGTGTAGCGCGGGATATCGAGCGAGAAGGCCCGCACGAACTCGTCGACCTCGGCGTAGGTGGACGCATGCGTCACCAGCGCCACCTTCGGCGAAATACGCCGGGCGGTGGCCAACGCGCTCATGACGTCGAAGCCGGTCACCTTGACCAGCACCACCGGCACATCGACGTGCTGGCGCAGGTAGGCGCCGTTCGATCCGCCCGCCACCACCACGTCGACGCGGTTCTCCCGTGCCTCCCGGTTGATGGCGCTGGCTGCGGCTTCGAAGGCCCGGCCAACGATCCGGAATTCCGCCCGGCCCGCGTAGGCCGGAATCAGTTCGGCAAAGGCGCGCGAGAGACGGCTGATGCCCATGGCCCAGATCCTCGGGCGGGCGCCAGGGGCGACGGGGCCAGCGGGGTTGAGGGAAATCGGCTGAGGAACAGTAGGGTGCGACGGTGTCATGGAACAGCTTCCAACGCGGGCGTATAGTCGATCTGGATTCTGCACCGGCCAGCCCGGCATTTCAACTTTGAAATGCGTGAATTTCAAAGCCGAACACTGGAATGCCATCGGCGCCACTTTCCGGCATGGGCCGCGCACTGCACCCACATGGGATAAACCACTGATCGATAAGGAAAAATCGTCGAAAATCGGGCCCGACCGACACCTGCCGCAAGCATCACTTGGCAGCTGGCACACCCCTTGCGCCATAGGGCCGCCCTGTCCCGACAGGTTTCAGCATTCACGAATAACGGATTCACGCCATGACCTTTACCGCCAACGAACTCGCCCGCTCCGCCGGCGCACGCTTCCGCCAGGCCCTGATCGATGAAAGCCCCCTGCAGATCCCGGGCACCATCAATGCCAATCACGCGCTGCTGGCCAAGCGGGCCGGTTATCGCGCGATCTACCTGTCGGGCGGCGGCGTGGCCGCTGGCTCGCTGGGTCTGCCTGACCTGGGCATCTCGAACCTGGACGACGTGCTGACCGACATCCGCCGCATCACCGACGTGTGCGACACACCGCTGCTGGTCGACGTCGACACCGGCTTCGGCGCCTCGGCATTCAACGTGGCCCGCACCACGCGCTCGCTGATCAAGTTCGGCGCAGCCGCCATGCATATCGAAGACCAGGTCGGCGCCAAGCGCTGCGGCCACCGTCCGAACAAGGAAATCGTCACCAAGGGCGAAATGGTCGACCGCATCCGTGCCGCCGTCGATGCCCGCACCGACGAGAACTTCGTCATCATGGCCCGCACCGACGCCCTGGCCGTCGAAGGCCTCGACAGCGCGATCGAACGCGCCGTGGCCTGCGTAGAAGCCGGCGCCGACGCCATCTTCCCCGAGGCGATGACCGACATGGACATGTACCGCAAGTTCGTCGATGCCGTGAAGGTGCCCGTG
Source organism: Cupriavidus sp. HY129 (assembly GCF_059492215.1). NCBI lineage: Bacteria > Pseudomonadati > Pseudomonadota > Betaproteobacteria > Burkholderiales > Burkholderiaceae > Cupriavidus > Cupriavidus sp. HY129. The sequence goes on along the minus strand of NZ_CP083254.1, from coordinate 1,533,461 downwards.
CTGGCCAACCTGACCGAATTCGGCGCCACGCCGTACTACACGCTGGACGAACTGCGCAACGCCGGCGTTGCCATGGCGCTCTACCCGCTGTCGGCGTTCCGCGCCATGAACAAGGCGGCCGAGAATGTCTTCCAGGCGATCCGCCGCGAGGGCACGCAGAAGAACGTGGTCGACACGATGCAGACGCGCGCCGAACTGTACGACCGCATCGGCTACCATGACTTCGAGCAGAAGCTCGACGCGCTCTTCGCACAAGGCAAGGGCCGCTGATCCAGCACCCACCGCCATGACCGCACGTAAACACACCAAGCTTAACCAGGAGACCCAAATGTCCGAAGCCCAACCGCTGGCCACCCCGAAGCCCAAGAAGTCCGTTGCCCTGTCAGGTATCGCCGCCGGCAATACCGCACTGTGCACCGTGGGACGCAGCGGCAATGACCTGCACTATCGTGGCTACGACATCCTCGACATCGCCGACACCTGCGAATTCGAGGAAATCGCTCACCTTCTGGTCCACGGCAAGCTGCCGACCAAGTCCGAACTGGCCGCCTACAAGGCCAAGCTGAAGGCACTGCGCGGCCTGCCCGCCAACGTGAAGGCCGCCCTGGAATGGGTGCCGGCCAGCGCCCACCCGATGGACGTGATGCGCACTGGCGTATCGGTGCTGGGCACCGTGCTGCCGGAAAAGGACGACCACAACACCCCGGGCGCGCGTGATATCGCCGACCGCCTGATGGCCAGCCTGGGCTCGATGCTGCTGTACTGGTACCACTACAGCCACAACGGCCGCCGCATCGAAGTGGAAACCGATGACGACTCGATCGCCGCCCACTTCCTGCACCTGCTGCACGGCGAAGCCCCGTCGAAGCTGTGGGAACGCGCGATGCAGACCTCGCTGATCCTGTACGCAGAGCACGAGTTCAACGCCTCGACGTTCGCCTGCCGCGTGGTGGCTGGCACGGGCTCCGACATGTACTCGGCCATCTGCGGCGGCATCGGCGCGCTGCGTGGTCCGAAGCACGGCGGCGCCAACGAAGTGGCCTTCGAGATCCAGAAGCGCTACGACACGCCGGACGAGGCAGAAGCCGACATCCGTCGCCGCGTGGAGAACAAGGAAGTGGTGATCGGTTTCGGTCACCCCGTGTACACGATCTCCGACCCGCGTAACGTAGTGATCAAGGAAGTCGCGCGCAAGCTGTCGAAGGACGCCGGTTCGATGAAGATGTTCAACATCGCCGAGCGCCTGGAAACGGTGATGGCCGACGCCAAGAAGATGTTCCCGAACCTGGACTGGTTCAGCGCGGTGAGCTACCACATGATGGGGGTGCCGACCGCGATGTTCACGCCGCTGTTCGTGATCGCCCGTACCTCGGGCTGGGCCGCACACGTGATCGAGCAACGGGTCGACAACAAGATCATCCGCCCGACCGCCAACTACACCGGCCCGGAAAACCTGAAGTTCGTGCCGATCGAAAAACGCGCCTGATCCGATACCCAGGCACGCAAGATCCGCAAGAAAAACGTGCCGCCGTCCGCGCCCCAGGGCGCGCCGGCCGGCGCGAAACAGTCCTCACACGACGCCATGAACACTGCATTCCGCAAGCCGCTACCCGGCACCAAGCTCGACTACTTCGATGCGCGTGCCGCGGTCGAAGCCATCTCCCCGGGCGCTTATGACAAGCTGCCCTACACGTCGCGCGTGCTGGCCGAGAACCTCGTGCGCCGCTGCGACCCCGCCACGCTGACCGCATCGCTCAAGCAACTGATCGAGCGCAAGCGTGAGCTCGATTTCCCGTGGTTCCCGGCCCGCGTGGTCTGCCACGACATCCTGGGCCAGACCGCGCTGGTGGACCTGGCCGGCCTGCGCGACGCCATCGCCGATCAGGGCGGCGACCCCGCCAAGGTCAATCCGGTGGTGCCGGTGCAACTGATCGTCGACCACTCGCTGGCCGTTGAATGCGGTGGTTTCGACCCCGATGCGTTCACGAAGAACCGCGCCATCGAGGATCGCCGTAACGAAGACCGCTTCGATTTCATCAACTGGACCAAGAAGGCGTTCCGCAACGTCGACGTGATCCCGCCGGGCAACGGCATCATGCACCAGATCAATCTGGAGAAGATGTCGCCCGTGATCCACGCCGACCACGGCGTGGCCTACCCCGACACCTGCGTCGGCACCGACAGCCACACGCCGCACGTCGACGCGCTCGGCGTGATCGCGATTGGCGTGGGCGGCCTGGAAGCCGAAAACGTGATGCTCGGCCGCGCCTCGTGGATGCGCCTGCCGGACATCGTCGGCGTGGAACTGACCGGCCGTCGCCAGCCTGGCATCACCGCCACCGACATCGTGCTGGCCCTGACCGAATTCCTGCGCAAGGAAAAAGTGGTTGGCGCGTATCTGGAATTCCGTGGCGAAGGCGCTTCGTCGCTGACGCTCGGCGACCGCGCGACGATTTCGAACATGGCCCCCGAGTACGGCGCCACCGCCGCCATGTTCTTCATCGACAACCAGACCACCGAATATCTGCGACTGACCGGCCGTGACGAGGCACAGGTCCAGCTCGTGGAAACCTACGCCAAGACCGCTGGCCTGTGGGCCGACGCGCTGACGAAGGCCGAGTATGAGCGCGTGCTCCATTTCGATCTGTCCACGGTCGTGCGCAATATGGCCGGCCCGTCGAACCCGCACAAGCGCCTGCCGACCTCCGACCTGGCTGCCCGCGGCATCGCCGGCAAGTGGGAAGAAGTGCCGGGCCAGATGCCCGACGGCGCCGTGATCATCGCCGCCATCACCAGCTGCACGAACACCAGCAACCCGCGCAACGTGATTGCCGCCGCCCTGCTGGCGCGCAACGCCAACGCACGCGGCCTGACGCGCAAGCCCTGGGTCAAATCGTCGCTGGCGCCGGGATCGAAGGCCGTGGAGCTTTATCTGGAAGAAGCCAACCTGCTGCCCGATCTGGAAAAGCTCGGCTTCGGCATCGTGGCGTTCGCCTGCACGACCTGCAACGGCATGTCCGGCGCGCTCGATCCGAAGATCCAGCAGGAAATCATCGACCGTGACCTCTACTCCACGGCCGTGCTCTCCGGCAACCGCAACTTCGACGGCCGCATCCACCCGTACGCGAAACAGGCGTTCCTGGCATCGCCGCCGCTGGTGGTGGCCTACGCCATCGCCGGCACGATCCGCTTCGACATCGAACGCGACGTGCTGGGCACCGATGCCGACGGCAAGCCGGTGTACCTGAAGGACATCTGGCCGACGGACGAAGAGATCGACGCGATCGTCAAGCAGAGCGTGAAGCCCGAGCAGTTCCGCAAGGTCTACGAGCCGATGTTCGCGCTGCAGGCGGAAAACGACACGTCGATCAGCCCGCTCTACGACTGGCGCCCGCAAAGCACGTACATCCGCCGTCCGCCGTACTGGGAAGGCGCGCTGGCCGGCGAGCGCACGCTGCGCGGCATGCGTCCGCTGGCGGTGCTCGGTGACAACATCACCACCGATCACCTCTCGCCGTCGAACGCGATCCTGCTGAACAGCGCGGCCGGCGAGTACCTGGCCAAGATGGGCCTGCCGGAAGAAGACTTCAACTCGTACGCGACGCACCGCGGCGACCACCTGACCGCGCAACGCGCCACATTCGCCAACCCGACGCTGATCAACGAGATGGCCGTGGTCGAAGGTGCGGTCAAGAAGGGTTCGCTGACGCGCATCGAGCCGGAAGGCAAGGTCGTGCGGATGTGGGAAGCGATCGAGACGTACATGAACCGCAAGCAGCCGCTGATCGTGGTGGCCGGGGCCGACTATGGCCAGGGCTCGTCACGTGACTGGGCCGCCAAGGGCGTGCGTCTGGCCGGCGTGGAAGCCATCGTCGCCGAAGGCTTCGAGCGCATTCACCGCACCAACCTGATCGGCATGGGCGTGCTGCCCGTGGAGTTCAAGGCCGGTGAGAACCGCGCCACGTACGGCATCGACGGCACGGAATCCTTCGACATCATCGGCGCACGCAAGCCGCGCGCGGAACTGACGCTGGTCATCCACCGCAACAACGGCGAACGTGTGGAAGTGCCGGTGCTGTGCCGCCTGGACAGCGACGAGGAAGTTTCGATCTACGAAGCAGGCGGCGTGCTGCAACGCTTTGCGCAGGACTTCCTCGAGTCCTCGCGCGCGGCGGCATGACGGGAGACTGACGAATGGCACATGTACCCCAAATCAGGATTCCCGCCACCTACATGCGTGGCGGCACCAGCAAAGGCGTGTTCTTCCGCGTGCAGGACCTGCCAGAGGCCGCGCAGGTCCCTGGCAAGGCGCGTGACGCGCTGCTGATGCGCGTGATCGGCAGCCCCGATCCGTACGGCAAGCAGATCGACGGCATGGGCGCGGCCACCTCGAGCACCAGCAAGACCGTGCTGATCTCGAAGAGCACCCGCCCAGACCACGACGTCGACTATTTGTTCGGCCAGGTGTCGATCGACCAGCCGTTCGTCGACTGGAGCGGCAACTGCGGCAACCTGTCGGCGGCGGTCGGTCCGTACGCGGTCAGCAACGGCTTCATCGACGCGGCGCGCATTCCCGAGAATGGCACCGTGACGATCCGGATCTGGCAAGCGAACATCGGCAAGACCATCATCTCGCACGTGCCGATCACCAACGGCGCGGTGCAGGAAACGGGCGACTTCGAACTCGACGGCGTCACGTTCCCCGCGGCCGAAGTCCAGCTCGAGTTCATGGACCCGGCCGCCGAGGAAGGCGATGACGGTGGCGGCGCGATGTTCCCGACCGGTAACCTCGTCGATGACCTCGAAGTGCCGGGCGTCGGCACGCTCAAGGCCACGATGATCAATGCCGGCATTCCGACGATCTTCGTCAATGCGGAGGCCATCGGCTACACCGGCACGGAACTGCAGGAAGCCATCAACGGCGACCCGAAGGCGCTGGCGATGTTCGAGACGATCCGTGCCTATGGCGCCAAGCGCATGGGCCTGATCCGCGACATCGACGAAGCCGCGCGTCGCCAGCACACGCCGAAGGTGGCGTTCGTGGCAAAGCCGGCGACGTACACGGCATCGAGCGGCAAGACCGTCAATGCCGGCGACGTGGACCTGCTGGTGCGTGCGCTGTCGATGGGCAAGCTGCACCACGCGATGATGGGCACCGCTGCGGTGGCCATCGGCACGGCGGCTGCAGTACCGGGCACGCTGGTGAACCTGGCGGCCGGCGGCGGCGAACGCGAGGCAGTGCGGTTCGGCCACCCATCCGGCACGCTGCGCGTGGGCGCGCAGGCCATCCAGTCCGATGGCGAATGGACCGTGACGAAGGCCATCATGAGCCGCAGCGCACGCGTGCTGATGGAAGGCTGGGTTCGCATTCCGGGCGACGCGTTCTAAGCGCGTACAGACGGAAGCTCCTCGCTGCTTGAACGAAGCGGCATCCTCTCTCACAGAGGATGCCGCTTTGTCTTTTCAGGCATACGTATGCGGCTGTGACCCTGCTTGTGCAGTTGTCGACGCAACTCTGGGGCCTCGGTATAGTGCTCGCTCCATTCCCGGAAACGACCGCTGGAAAACCCTGCGGCGCCTGACGAATGGAATCCATGAATCGAAAACCTGCGGCTCTCGCGCTTCCACAAGACGCGCGCCGTTCGCCGATATGAGGAGAATCATGCAACGCACTGCCCGTCTCAAACCCCTGGCCGCCCTGCTGCTTTCGGCCAGCCTGCTCACTGGCGTGGCCCACGCCCAGCTCAGCCCCGCGCCGGCCGCCAGCGCCAATGCGCCGGCAGGTACCACCGCCGAAGCACGCAAAGCCAACATCGTCATCATCGGCACCGGCGGCACCATCGCCGGCGCGGGTGCTGCCGCCACCAATACCGCGGCCTATCAGTCCGCCGTGGTGCCAGTCGACAAGATCATCGCTTCCGTGCCGGAGATCTCGAAGATCGCCAACGTCAAGGGTGAACAGGTCTTCCAGATCGGCTCCGAAAGCTTCAACAACGAGCGCCTGATCAAGCTGGCCAAGCGCGTCTCCGAGCTGCTCAAGCAGCCCGACGTCGACGGCATCGTGATCACGCACGGCACTGACACGATCGAGGAAACCGCATACTTCCTGAACCTGACGCTCAAGAGCGACAAGCCCGTGGTGGTGGTTGGCTCGATGCGCCCGGGCACCGCGCTGGGCGCCGATGGCGCGCTGAACCTGTACGACGCCGTGCTGGTAGCGTCGAACCCCGCCTCGAAGGGCAAGGGCACGCTGGTGGTGCTCAATGATGAGATCCAGACCGGCCGTGACGTGACAAAGACCAACACGTTCAAGGTCGAGACGTTCCGCTCGCCGTTCGGACCGCTCGGCTACGTGGTGGAAGGCCGCACGCTGTACTTCCGCCTGCCGGCCCGTCCTCACACGACGCAGACGGAGTTCGACATCGACAAGATCGACAAGCTGCCTGAAGTGGCCGTGGTCTACGCGTACGGCAACATGAACCCTGCTGCGGTCGATGCCGCGGTGAAGAGCGGCGCCAAGGCCATCATCTTCGACGCCACCGGCAATGGCAGCGTCGGCGACTACATGGTCGAACCGCTCAAGGCCGCCCGCGCCAAGGGCGTGTTCATCGTGCGTGCCTCGCGCACGGGCAGCGGCGTCGTGATCCGTAACGGCGAACAGCCCGACGACAAGTACGACTGGATCGTCACCGACGACCAGATCGCGCAGAAGGCTCGCATCCTGATGGCGCTGGCACTGACCAAGACCAACGACCCGAAGGCACTGCAAGAGATCTTCTGGAAGTACTGATCCTGGTGAACCTGGTGTGAACTAGATCAGGGCCGTGCTCATCAATGCCTTGGCAACGAGCACGGCCTCGGCATCGCCCTCCGCATAGACCGAGACCTCGGTCGCCACCTGCCGTTTGCCACGGCGAATCACCTCGGCCACGGCCCGCAGTGGGGCTGCCCGCGCCGGCGCCAGATACTGGATCGACAGCGAACCCGTCGCCCCGGTCTTGACGACATCCAGATCGACTTTCGAAAACGCCGCAGCCGCGCCGGCCACATCGATCAGCGTTGCAATGACGCCTCCATGGACAATATCGCCAACCGTGATGTTCTTCATGCTGAATGGCAGCAGCATCTCCACGCGCTCGGCAGCAAGCGCATCGAGCCGGATACCCAGCGCTTGCGCCACCGGCGAGGCAATCAGCACCGATTCGATCATTGCGGCATTGCGCGGGTCGACAGCGTTGGCGGACTCGGACATCGGCAATCTCCCGGTAATCAGTTGCGGTGGAAACATGACCCATCAAGCGTAGACGGGTGACCAGCCAACCACAATGACCTCGGGGGTAATTCCGGATCGGACAGACGTTTATAATGTGCGGCCAGTCGTTCCTGTCGCCGTCACTCCGTCTTTATGCCCGTCAACCCGTCCGCGTCACTTGCCCCGTCCGCCACCGTCGATACCGATGGTCAGGCGCAGTTGAGCGATCGTCCGGACAGCCCCTGCATCGGCATCTGTTCGACCTTGTTCGACGAGATCTGCCAGGGCTGCGGTCGCACGGCGGCCGAGGTCAGCAACTGGGTGTTCTATTCCGACGAGGAAAAGCAGGTGATCTGGGAGCGGATCACCCGCGAAGGCACGGCGCGTCGATTCCAGCCGGATTGACCGGCAGATACGCCGCGCTGGCTGACCCTAGCCTCCGGCCAGCCGCTTCTCCATATCCTCCACGAGATGGCTCGCCACGCGCTGGCGGGCCAGCCGCTTCTCCATATCCTCCACGAGATGGCTCGCCACGCGCTGGCGGGCCAGCTTGCGCCAGCTTTCCGCCAGCGGCGCCAGATCGGCCATCTCGGCCAGTGCCCTGTAGTTGAGGCGATCCACGTAGAGCACGTGCAGCAACCGTTGCAGGGACCATTGCGGGTAAGGGCGCGCTACGAGCACCATCCTGTCGCCGGCGGACACTTCGCCCTCCTCGATCACCCGGTAGTACCAGCCCGTGCGTCCGCCTTCCTGCACCGAGCGCGACATGGCCGCATAGCCGAACCGATGATTGAGCTTCCAGCACGGCTGCCGGGCCTGCGAGACTTCCACCAGCGCCGTGCCGACACGGAAGCGGTCACCAATACAGACTTCCGCCTCCGTCAGACCGTGCGTGCTGAAGTTCTCGCCGAAGGCACCGGGGCCATCCAGCACGTCGACGTTACCGCCATGGGCCGCCAGCGTGTCGTGCCAGACCGGATAGTGGTCGCGCGGATAGTGGTGCAGCGCCTTCTCCGGACCGCCGTGATGCTTCGGATCGCCCTGCTCGTCGATATCGAAGCCGAGCTTCGTGATGCGAACCGGCCCGCTGACCACTGTCTTTTCGATCCCGCTCGGTACCCCTTTGGGGCCGAACGGCTTTACCCTGCCCGCCAATACGGCGGTAATCGGGATGTTGATCACCGCATCCATCAAACCCCGGCCTCTTCCATCCACCGTGCAAACATCCGCTCACCGGCATTGGCAACGACGGCGCCGATTTCACCGGTACGGCGACGAATCGTGCGCGGATCAATGCCGGCGCGCCCCAGTTCGACCGTATGCCCGATCAGCCAGGTTTCGATATCGCCCGGCTTGACCTCGGGGTGGAACTGCAACGCCAGCACATGCGAGCCGATGGCATAGGCCTGGTGCGGCGTGGCAGCCGTGGAGGCAAGTAGTTCGGCGCCGGCGGGCAGGTCGAAGGTATCACCGTGCCAGTGCAGCACCTGCCAGTCGGCCTCGGCCAGCGCGGCCAGCGGCGACCGCCGACCGGCTTCCGTGGGCGTGATCGGCGCCCAGCCAATTTCCCGCGTGCCCGGATACACGCGCGCACCGGCCGCGGCTGCAATCAGTTGCGCACCCAGGCACGCACCGATCATTGGCCGCCGCGCATGAAGACGCTCGCGAATGACGGCGATCTCGGCTTCGAGCCACGGATAGGCTTCGGTCTCATAGACCCCGATCGGGCCGCCGAGCACCACGAGCAGATCGGCGGGATCATCCTGCACCAGTGCAAGGTCATCCACGCCGGCCTGATACATGCGGATTTCGTGACCACGCGCACGGGCTGCATCGGCAATCACGCCGGCGTGCTCGAATCCCACATGCTGGATCACGTCGGTGCGGCGCGGGCTGCGAGGTGCATGGGTATCGCTCATCGAATGACTCCTGCAAGGAAAGGTCTCGTCATGGTACTGCCCGCTTACCGGGAATGATTTCCATTGACACAATCTTTGACAACATCGGGCGGGTCAGTTGCCGTCGATCAGTTGCCGTCGATCAGTTGCCATCAGTCAGCGGCCGCAGTACCAACGTGTCAAAGCTGTCCCCGCCCGGATTGCGCCGGTGGGCGCCAATCGTGATGAATTGCACGGCGGCCCACTCCTCGGTCCAGTCGCGGTAGTGCGGCGACAGCGCATTGCCAGACTGCCCGGTCGACGTCATGAAACGCGACTCCGACAGATCGTCCAGATCGTAGATGGCGCGCAGACTGGCCGCGTGCGTGCTCTCGAATGGTGCGTGCTCGTCGCGGAGGTTGTGGCGGCCCACATCCACCGTATACGTATCGCCACCAGTAGGCACGCGCACGTTGAACAGGCTGGACAGGTACGGCACCTTGCCGAACGGCTTGTGCTCGGAACGCGCGGTGTGCGCCTTGCCCCAACGCCACTTGGCCGTGTCATCGCCATAGCGACGATCCAGATCGGCAATCGCCCGCTGCCATGCCAGCCCGATCGTGTCCGCACAGCTCTCGTGGGCGGGCGTGCGCGAGTTGTCGCACCAGAAGGCACCCAGGCCCTTCGGGTCGCGCATCGCATTGAGCATCGGCAACTGGACGTTGCGTTGCTCCCAGAGCCGGTTGAATTGCGATTCGCCGACCTTGTCCTCGAACAGCAGGCGCGACAGTTCGCGTAGCCATGCGGTCACCACCAGCGGCTCCGCGCGGTCGGCCGACATCGTGCCGTCCCATTTGCGCAGCGCGTCGAGCAGCGCGCGCTCGCGCGGCGGGCGTGTGGCGTCCGTCGCCACTGGGGCAGCCAGCAGCAATGGCAGCGCATCGCGCACGGCCAGCGAGACCACGTCCTTCTGAATCGCGGCGAAGGTGTCCTTCGTATGGTGCGGCTCGGCCTCCAGCAGCGTGCGGATGCGCTGGTAGCGATACGGTACCGTCCATTCGCTCGTAATGAAGTACGGGTAGTCGTCTCCCACGATCTTCTGGTTCGCCGTGACGATCATGCCCTCGGGCGGATTGAAGCGGCGCGGCAACTGCTCGAACGGGATGAAACCCTGCCAGTCGTAACGCGCATCCCAGCCCGGCGCTGGCGCGAGCCCCATCAGGTCATTGTCGGGGCGGCGCAGCGGCACGCGCCCCGGGGCGATATATCCGATATTGCCGTCGACATCGGCGTAGACGATGTTCTGCTGCGGCGAATGGAAGTCACGCAACGCCGCCACGAACGACTTCCAGTCCGAGGCGTGGCTCATGTTCAGGCTGGCCACGAACGTGCGATCGTCGGCACGCAGCGCCGCCCACTGGAACGCCACCACGTACTGCGCGCCCAGCGGCTTGGCGGCCGCGCTGATCGGCTCCGCCACATCGGACATGACCGGTCCGTGCCGCGTGCCGCGCACCGTCAGCGTGACATCCGACGCCCCCTTGACCTGGATGGTCTCGGTTCGCGTGCTGAACTCCGCCCAGCCCTCTGGCGTTTGATAGCGGTTGGGATTGGCCGGGTCGACCCGCTCCAGATACAGGTCCTGGACATCGGGCGCGGTATTGGTGAAGCCCCAGGCAATGCGCTTGTTGTGACCCAGCACCACCAGCGGCGCGCCGGGCAGCGTGGCGCCGGTCAGATCCAGGCCAGGGGCCTGCAGATGCGCGAAATACCAGAGCGCGGGCGCCTGGAGCCCCAGATGCGGGTCATTGGCCAGCAGCGGCTTGCCACTGCGCGTATGGGCGCCGGAGACAACCCAGTTGTTCGAGCCCATCCCCTCCACGTAGCCAGACGGCGCCTGCTGGACAACTTGCGCCATGGCCGTGGCCACCGGGGCAAGCTTGCGATAGAAGCTGGCGTAGTCCATCGTCCGCAACGGCTTCTCGCCCGGATACGGCGCCAGGATTTCTGCAATGCGAGAGGCAGGCAACTGCTGGGACAGCCCCATGCGCAGGACTTCCTGCGTCCAGTTACCCCCGAGATCCCACGCCATCATGGTCTGCCAGCCAATCGTATCCACCGGCTCCCAGCGCTCGGGGCGGGTGCCAACGATCAGGAATTCCGGCGGCAGCGCCGACTTGCGCGTGTCGATGAACGCATTGACACCATCGGCATAGGCCTGCAGCACCGCGCGGGCCTCTGGCGGTGTCTGTGCGAGGATCGCCTCTGCATTGCGCCGCACGCCCAGTGTGCGCAGGAAGCGGTCGGTCTCGAGCGCGCTGGGACCCAGGATTTCGGCAAGACGGCCCGCGACGATGCGCTTGTTCATCTGCATCTGCCAGAGGCGGTCCTGCGCGTGGACGTAGCCAAGCGCGTAGTACGCATCGAGTGAGTTGGCCGCCTGGATATGTGGCACGGCATTGCGGTCTCGCACCACTACCACGCGGTCTCGCAGGCCGGCCAGTCGCAAGGTGCCGGCCACGTCGGGCTGCGACGCCTGCCTGTACCAGACATAGCCGCCGATCGACCCGGTTGCCGCCAACAGCACGATGCCCAGCAATCCCCAACCCAGCCGTTTCAACCAGCGCATCCAACTCCCCCCGATAGGAAAGACCGCAAAGACAGAAATAAAAAATGCCCGGACATGCCGGGCATTGATGATACGACGAACTCGTCCTCGGTCAGGCGGGCTTCTTGAGTTGCAGCGACTTGTACTCGAGGAATTCCTCCAACCCGAACTTGCCACCTTCACGCCCGTTGCCGGACTGCTTGAAGCCACCGAACGGCGCGTTCATGTTGAACGGGCCGCCATTTATGTCCACCTGGCCGGTACGGATACGGCGTGCCACGCGGATCGCGCGCGACTCGTCACCCGACCAGACACCGCCGCCCAGGCCGTAGATGCTGTCGTTGGCGATGCGGATGGCCTCGTCTTCGGTGTCATAGCAGATAACGGACAGCACCGGCCCGAAGATCTCCTCCTGCGCCACGGTGGCCTTCGGATCGACGTTGCCAAGGACGGTCGGCTTGACGAAGAAGCCACGGTCCAGACCAGCCGGCGTATCGGGCCCTCCCGCCACCAGTTCCGCGCCCTCGTCCAGACCGCGACGGATATATCCGGTGACGCGCTCCTTCTGCACCGCCGAGATCAGCGGTCCCAGCTTCGTCGTGTCGGCCAGCGGATCGCCAACGGTGAAGCCTTCCACCACCTTCGCGGCGATGGCCTTGACTTCCTCGTAGCGGCTGCGCGGCACAAGCATGCGCGTGTGCGCCGAGCAGGTCTGCCCCGAGTTCAGGTAGCAGGCGCCGATGGTGCCCTTGACGGCCGTCGGCAGGTCCGCATCGTCGAGGATCACCGACGCCGACTTGCCGCCGAGTTCGAGCGCCACGCGCTTGACGGATTGCGCGGCCAGTTCCGAGACGCGCTTGCCGGCACGGGTCGAACCCGTGAACGACACCATGTCGACATCGGGATGGCTCGCCAGCACCTCGCCGACCACGGGGCCATAGCCGGTCACCAGGTTGAACACGCCCGGCGGCAGCCCCGCGGCCTCGATCACTTCAGCCAGCACGAAGGCGTTGAGCGGCGCCACTTCGGACGGCTTGAGCACGACGGTGCAGCCCGCTGCCAATGCCGGCGCCACCTTCAGCGTGATCTGGTTGAGCGGATAGTTCCAGGGCGTGATGGCCGCGACCACGCCGACCGGCTCGCGCACGACCAGCGAATTGCCCACCTGCTCCTCGAACGCGAACTGGTCGAGCAGCGCCGCGGCCTGGCCCCAGTTGTAGACGGGGCCGCCCACCTGGATGGCGCGGGCCAGCTTGATCGGCATGCCGACTTCGCCCGCGATCATCTGCGCAAGCTCCTCGCTACGCGCCTTCAGGCCTTCGGCAATCTTGCGGATGTAATCAGCGCGCACGGACGGCGGCGTGGCCGACCAGGCATCGAATGCCGCGCGCGCGGCAGCGATGGCGTTCTCGGCGTCACGCGCGTCCCCTTCGGGGATCTTGCCCATGACGTCTTCGGTGGCGGAATGAATGACATCGATGAACCCCGTGCCGTGGGGGGTCACCCAGCTGCCATTGATGAAAAGTTTGTCTCGTTGTTGCATGGCCACAGTTCTCGTTAGGTGAATCGGCGGTTGCAATATTTTTTGTTACTTTCGTGGTGCACCACATTGTAGAGCGGTTTGCGGTTTCGAATTTCCTGTGCCGCAAGCTCCAACTGACATCGAGACGGCGATTATCGGCCACATACCAGACTTTGGGAGGGTATGCGTCCGGCGGCCGGTACATAACAAAACAAGACAGAACAAAACAACAAGGAGCGGGGCATGGTCGATCCGATCTTTCGCAAGACGGAGGCAGGACAGGAAGAAATTCGCACGCGCGAACGAAAACTGGATCAGAAACTGCGTGCGCTACTGCTGATCGTGAACGGGGAGCGCGCCAAGTCGGAGCTAGTGGCGCAAGTCGGCGCCCTGGGCGTGGCCGGGGAAGCATTGGACACGCTGCTGGCACTCGGGCTGATCGAGCCAATACCGGCTCCCACGGGCGCGAAGCCTGCCTTGTCGACCGCGACGGCCACGGTTCGCCCAGCTACCGGCCAGGCGCAACCCGCTCCGCAGCGGGCCCCGGCCGAGACCAATCTGTTCGCGGCCTATTCATCGTTCAACACGTCCGATGGCAAGGGCATCGACGACGTCCTGGCGGACACCACGATCGCCCCGGGCGCCCTGCCCGCGGCAAAGCCATCGGCGCAGCCAGCCACGCCGGCACCCGATGGCTACCAGCGCCTTTATCACTTCTATACGGATGTGATCGGTAATCACCTCGGCCTGCGCGGCTATATGCTGCAAGTCAAGGTGGAGAAGGCGGCGACGCTGGTGGAGCTGGCCGCCCTGCGTGACATGCTGGGGGCTGCGCTGCAGAAGGCGAAGGGAGAGATCACGGCGCGCGCGATCATCGATCAGCTGGATCAGCTGCTGGCGGAGATGGGATTGGCGCCGGTGCGGTAGCACGGGCCATGAAGCTCCCCTGCTCCGCGTTGCGGGACAGGGGAGAAAGACGCCGGATTACCGGCTTACCGACTTTACGCCTCGATGCCCTGCGATTGCAGGTACTCGTCGTACGTGCCGAGGTAATCGGTGATCCGCCCGTCGGTGCGCACTTCGATCACTCGCGTGGCCAGAGCACTGATCAGTTCACGGTCATGCGACACGAAGACCAGCGTGCCCGTGAACTTGTCCAGCGCGACCTGGAGCGATTCGATCGACTCCATGTCCATGTGGTTGGTCGGCTCGTCCATCGCCAGCACGTTATGGCGGCCCAGCATCAGCTTGCCCCAGATCATGCGACCCTTCTCGCCACCGGATAGCACCTTGACGGACTTCTTGATATCGTCGGCCGAGAACAGCAGACGGCCCAGCGTGCCGCGCAACGACTGGTCGTCGTCGCCGGCCTGGGTCCACTGGCTCATCCAGTCCATCACGTTCAGGTCGTTCGGAAATTCCTCGTACGTGTCCTGCGGCATGTAGCCCACGTTGGCGTTCTCGGCCCACTTGACCGTGCCGCGGTCCACTTCCACGCCGCGCTGCACGCCGGTTTGCACCACGTTGTTCAGCAGGGAACGCAGCAGCGTGGTTTTGCCCGCGCCGTTCTCACCGATGATGGCCACACGCTCGCCAGCCTGGATCGCCATCGACAGATTGTTGATGATCTTGCGGTCGTAGGTCTTGGTGATGTCCTCTGCTTCGACAGCCAGGTTGTGCAGCTTCTTCTCGAACTCGAAGCGCACGAACGGGTTCTGGCGCGACGACGGCTTGATGTCCTCGACCTTGATCTTGTCGATCTGCTTCAGGCGCGACGTGGCCTGGCGAGCCTTCGACTTGTTGGCCGAGAAGCGGCGCACGAAGTCCTGCAGTTCGGTGATGCGATCCTTGGCACGCGCGTTGGCGGCCACCTGGCGCTCGCGGGCCTGCATCGACGCCTGCATGTAGTCGTCGTAGTTGCCCGGGTAGACCTTCAGCGTGCCGTAGTCCATGTCCGCCATATGCGTGCACACGGAGTTCAGGAAGTGACGATCGTGGGAAATGATGATCATGGTGGAGTTGCGCTCGTTGAGCACGTCTTCCAGCCAGCGGATCGTGTTGATGTCCAGGTTGTTGGTCGGTTCGTCGAGCAACAGCACATCCGGATTCGAGAACAGCGCCTGCGCCAGCAGCACGCGCAGCTTCCAGCCCGGGGCGATCTCGCTCATCGGGCCCTGGTGCTGATCGGTCGGGATACCCACGCCCAGCAGCAGTTCGCCAGCGCGTGCCTCGGCCGTGTAGCCGTCGAACTCGGCGTACTTGGCCTCGAGTTCGGCAGCGTGCATGTAGTCTTCGTCGGTGGCTTCCGGGTTCGCGTAGATCGCGTCCCGCTCGCTCGCCGCGCCCCACATTTCGGTATGGCCCATCATCACCACGTCGAGCACGCGGTTGTCTTCATACGCGAACTGGTCCTGGCGCAGCTTGCCCAGACGGATGCCCGGCTCCAGCATGACCGTGCCCGACGACTGCTCCAGATCGCTGCCGAGAATCTTCATGAAGGTGGACTTGCCGCAGCCGTTCGCGCCGATCAGGCCGTAGCGGTTACCCTCGCCGAACTTGACCGAGATATTCTCGAACAACGGCTTGGGGCCGAACTGCATGGTGATGTTTGCGGTAGAAAGCACGTCTGAACCTTGTCTGGAATGTCGGTGTGCCGCGTGGGCACCCTGAGATGACTGCTCGCGGCAGGCATTGGCGCCCGGCGCAGCGAAATGAGGAAATAACCAGATATTTTACCACTCGTGGGGGTATCTGGTAAGTCGCGGGCGGCATGTCGCCGCCCTGGGCGCCCTCCGGCTACAGCCCCGCCTTACAACGTCGGATAACCCGACAGCGACAGCACGAATCCGTCGGCACGTGCCGTCAGCCGCGCATTTCCGCCCACCGGCAAAGTCAGCTTGCGCGGGCAGTGGCCGAACGGCAGGCCCGTGAGCACCGGAATACGCAACTGTTCGCGCACAAAGTCGAATACGGCATCCATGTTGTAGCCGTTGTCGTAGTCGGTGGTGCGGTAATTCGAGAAATCGCCCAGCACGATGGCCTGTTGCCGGGCCAGCACCCCTGCGTGCAGCAACTGGAGCAACATCCGCTCCACGCGGTAGGGCGGCTCGTTGATGTCTTCCAGGAACAGAATGCCACCGTCGATGTTCGGCATGTACGGCGTGCCCAGCAGCGTGCACAGCATGGCCAGATTGCCGCCCCAGAGCGTGCCTTCCACGGTTGCCGGCGCGGCCATCTGGGGCGCTTCGACCTCGATGTCGTGGACCGGGGCGCGCAGGATGCCCTCGAAATGCCGCCACATGAACGAATCGACGTGCTCCTCGCCGAAATCCGCGAGCAGCATCGGCCCTGCGAACGACACCCCGCCAGCCTTGGCCAGATAGGCCAGCTGGAACGCGGTGAAATCGCTGTGACCGACGATCGGCGTGCCGCTTGCGCTGGCCTGCTCCGCGATGCGCCCGAACTCGATGCGATCGAGCAGTCGGCCCAGGCCGTACCCGCCGCGCACCGCCAGCGTCAGCTCCCCCGCGGGACCTGTGCCGATGGCATGGAGATCGGCCAACCGCTCCGCATCCGTACCGCCGAATCGCAGATAGCGGCGCGCAAGCACATCGGGATTGTTGACGTGGTAGCCATGGTGCTTGAGCCAGGCACAGCCGCGGGCGGCAATGGCAACGTCGTGAGGGTAGCCGGATGAGGCGATGAGGCGGACTTCGGTGGGCTGGCTCATGTTTCGGAATTCGGGTCTGAAGCCTGAATTTTCCCCGAATCTGCGTCCACTGGCGAGACCTGCAAGGCTCTTGCCGCTTTCTGCGCCCTGCGGCGCGCCCCGAAAAAGTCGCGCAGCAACTGGCCACACTCATCGGCCATCACGCCTCGCGTGAGTGTGGTCTGGTGATTGAGCGTGGCCTGCGCGAACAGATCGACCACGCTGCCGGCCGCCCCCGTCTTGGGATCGGTCGCGCCAAATACTACGTGTCGCAGCCGCGCATGGAGAATCGCCCCGCTGCACATTGGGCACGGTTCGAGCGTCACGTAGATCTCGCACTCGGGCATCCGGTAGTTGCCCAGCACCTTGGCCGCCGCGCGCAGCGCCTGCATCTCCGCGTGGGCGGACGGATCGACCGAACGGATCGGCAGATTGTGGCCGCGCGCGATGATCTTGTCTTCCCACACCACCACGGCGCCCACCGGCACCTCGCCGGCCGCTTCGGCCAGCCGTGCCTCGTCGAGCGCGGCGGCCATGTAGAAGCGGTCGCGCTCCGCGGGGTCGGCAAATACGGGGACGTCTGCCATGAAGCGCCTGTCAGTCCCGCGTCAGTCCTGCGCGGGCAGGCTGAGCGGCGCGCTGACCTCGGCCCAGCAGTTCGGCGTCTCGAACAGCACCAGGCGGGTCAGTTGCAGATGATGATCGAAGCAGTCCTTGAAGACCGGCGCCAGGATGTCGAACGCCACCTGCGCAAGGTTTTCAACGGTCGGAATGCTGTCGATCACCACGGTTTTGTGGTTGTCCATCGACTGCAGGAAATTCAGCAGCGCGGTATCGCCACGATAGATCAGGAACGCGTGATCCCACTTCGACACCAGATGCTCGTTGGCGAGCGTCTTGATATCGCCGAAATCCAGGATCATGCCGTCATCGGGCGCGCCCTCCTGGTGCAGGACTTCGCCGGACAGCGTCAGGTCCAGACGATAGCGGTGGCCATGGATGTTGCGGCACTGTCCGCCATGGCTTGGGATGCGGTGCCCGGCGTCGAATTCGAGCCGGCGCGTAATCGAAACTTGTTTGCTCATGTGTCAGCGAATGCCCAGCAGCTTGTGGGTCTGCAGCGACAGGCGCCAGCGCGGGTGGCGCTGGCAGAACTCCACTGCCGCAGCAGTATTCTGCCGGGCCAGCGGGCCATCCATGGCCTGCACCATGAAATACTGGAAATCCAGTTGCTCGTATGCCGCGAAATCCTGGCCATCCTGCGGAATCACGACCTTGAGTTCGTCGCCCTTCTTCACCACGAGTTCCGAGCCCATCTTCGGGCTCACGCAAACCCAGTCGATACCCTCAGGCACCTCGATCGTGCCGTTGGTTTCGATGGCGATCTCGAAGCCGCGCGCGTGCAGGGCGCCGATCAGCGGCGCGTCGAGCTGCAGCAGCGGCTCACCGCCAGTGCAGACCACGAGCGGTTTGCCGCCTGCACCCTGCGGCCATTCGGCCGCCACCACTGCCGCCAGTTCATCGGCGGTCTTGTACTTGCCACCCAGCGTGCCATCGGTCCCGACGAAATCGGTATCGCAGAACTGGCATACCGCCCGCGCGCGGTCTTCCTCACGACCGGTCCACAGGTTGCAACCCGAGAAACGGCAGAACACCGCGGCGCGACCGGCGTTAGCGCCTTCGCCCTGCAGCGTGTAGAAGATTTCCTTGACGGCGTAAGTCATGCGGTTGGTTTTGGGTCTTGGGGGTGTCCGGAATCGCCCGCCTGCCTAAAAAATAAGCAAAATGCGATGGGTGGGCAACCGGTGATTGTAGCAAGAACTTAGGGTTCTTGCTGAGAACCCGAAATCATGACGACCTTGGCGCCGGCCGCCGCGAGCAGCAGACGCCACCCATCATCGCTCACCGCGGCGGCGCGCCCAGGAAATCCATCTTGCCGATCTGTACCCCCTTGTGACGCAGGATGTCGTAAGCCGTCGTGACATGGAAATAGAAATTCGGGAGCGCGAAACCAAGCAGGTAGTTCTTCCCGTCGAACGTAATCGGACCATGGCGCAGCTTGAGCTCCACCGTCCGCGTCTCGCTGCCTTCGAACTGCTCCGGCCGAATCGTCTTCAGATAGCCAATGGTCTTGGCGATGCGCTCCTGAAGCTCCGGGAAAGTCGCCTCGGTATCCGGAAATGAGGGAGTCTCAAGCCCCGCCAGCCGTGCCGCGCAGCCCTTGGCCGCGTCGCTCGCGCGCTGGATCTGAGCCGGCAACGGGTCCATATCCGCGATCAACCGCGTCTGGATCAGCTCCGCGGCGTCCATTCCCTGCGCCTTCGCATGGGCCGCGCCCTTTTCCAGGATCGCGGACAGGTTGGTCAGCGCGCGGATGAATACGGGTACCGATACGTCGTACATCGAGAGGGCCATGTGGGCTCCTTGGCTGTGAATACGGAACGTGCGTTGCTATTGTCCAGGCGGGGCCTGCCGGCACCCGCTGGCGAGAGCATAGACCGGAATCCCGCCGACTGCCCGGTCAGGCTTCAGCCCCGGCGGAAATCAGGCCTTCAATGGTCCGGGCACGGACCTGCGGGTCGCGAATGCGTGCGATGCCTTCGTGACCTGACATGTGAGCCTGAGCCTCTGCTGAGATAAGGAGCCGGCGATCGTGCTCGAACGCATTGCGCCAGGTTCCAGGCTTCACCATAAAATGCTATGTAAGGCACTTATCGCGTGGCTACGCTATTTTTATCCGGATAATATTGCGCGTTTAATTTTATCCGGATAATATTTGTGAATCGCCTAGCTACCCATACGATGATGATGACGACCTCCCCCTCCTACACCAGCTTCAACGGACACCAACGTATCGCCACAGGCCCCTTGCTGGCGAACGCCCTGGCCGTCAAACATGCGCTCTCACAGGGTACGACCGGCCCCGTGTTGATCTTCGACGATACGACCGGCCGCACCGTGGATGTGGATACCAGGGGAACGGAACAAGAGATCGCCAGCCGATTGCAGCTGGCGACGCCACACAACAAAGATCCTGAAGCCGGGTTGGGAGCGCCGGAGGCCTCCGAGCCCAAAGGCCGCGGTCGACCGAAGCTTGGCGTGGTGGCGCGTGAGGTCACGCTGCTGCCCCGGCACTGGGAATGGCTAGCCGGCCAGCCTGGTGGCGCCTCCGTGGCGCTCAGGAAGCTGGTCGAGGAAGCGCGCCGCGCAGGCAGCGAGAAAGACCGGATGCGACAGGCCCACGAGCGCGCCTATCACTTCATGCTGGCCATTGGCGGCGATCTGCCCGGCTTTGAAGAAGCTACGCGTGCGCTGTTTAGCAATGATGCATCGCGGCTCCGCGAACTGATCGGCGGATGGCCGGCTGACGTGCGCGATCACGCGCTACATCTGGCGGACTATTGATAGTCCAAAGAGAAAACGCAGGCATCTGCGATTTGCAGCGGAGAATATCAACTGGCAACCGGGCCGCATCAGACGGCCCGATGCCGGGCGAGCGCCCCCACCCCACAAGGCGATGAAATCATGACAATTTCAACGAACACGGCAGCGCAAATCCTCGAGCAACTCGCCGACGCACTCATCTTTGCCGATACGGACGGCCGAATCACGGGCTGGAATCATGCCGCGGCAGAACTCTTTGGATATGGCTCGGACGAGGCGCTGGGCCAAAGTCTCGACCTGATCATCCCCGAGCGCCTGCGGGCCGCACACTGGAAGGGATTTCAGGCCGCCATCGACACCGGCAAGACCCGGCTCTCCGGCAAGCCGACGCTGACCAAGGCGATCCACAAGGACGGACGCAAACTCTTCGTGGAAATGACGTTCGCGCTGGTCAGCGATGCGACTGGCAAAGTCATCGGCTCAGTCGCCGTTGCACGGGATGTCACGGACAAGGTCGAGCAGGAACGCGCCCAGAGCGCTGCGGGGCCAGCGTCAAGATAGCCCCCCTTCCGGGACGATCACCAGCAGACAAAACCCACAGTCACTTGCGGGTTTTGTCTTTCCGCCGCTGACGACAGCTACCCGTCAGGTTTGGCCAACACGCCAAATGTGTTCGGCAGAGGCCCAACAGCATGGCAGACCGGAAATTGCAGCCGGCCTTCAGTTCCGGCTTGCACAATAGGCCACAGGGACTATAAATAGAACCATAAATCGAATTCTATTTGGGAGACACAGCATGCTCGATGTTCCCATCGGCAGCGCCGAGGCATCGCCTGAGCGATCAGATCGACCTGATCGCCAGACAGAGGCGGCACCCCCAAAGAACCGCAGACTCGCCCTGCAAGCCCGCAGCCAGGCAACAGAGAAAGCGCTGCTGGATGCTGGCCTGGCCCACTTCGAAGCGCACGGATTCGAGGGCTTGTCGATGCAGGCGGTGGCTGAATACGCTGGCACATCGATTGGCGCCTTGTACTTCCGCTTCGGAGACCGCGAAGGCTTCATTCAGGCCGTGCTGGAACGCGGCTTCGACCAGATCCGCCAGGATACCGACGACTTGCTGGCCAAGGTCACGACCGAGCATGCATCACCGCACGAGGTCATCAATGCCTTCGTGGACCTGGCCGTACGCGTACAGAAGAAGAGTCATGGCGTATTCCGTGCCGTACTGCAGCGTGCGCTGGTCGACCCCAAAGCCTGGGAGCCCGTGGGTCGCCTGGGAAACGACGCCACGCGCCGGCTGGTGTCCGCACTGAGCCGGTTTCCGGAGGTGGTAGCCATCCCTGACTGGGAAGCGCGCCTGATGTTCGGCGTGTACGCAGCGCGCAGCGCGCATTTCAACGCGATGTACAACAGCCAGGCACCCTTACCCAAGGGCCATACCGCCATGGTTCACACGCTGTACGAGCTTGTCGTGAGCTATCTGGGCCTGCCCCCAATCGGGCGCGTCGGCCAGGGCACTAATGACCAGGGCGGCCGCCCCAGGAAGCTAGCCACCTCATCGCGTACCCGCCATACGCCGTAGACACCCGTGCAGGCGCTAACGGCCAGCGAATCGAGCGTTGGCCGCTAGCAAACTGACGCAGTCTGGTTGGTCTCTTTCTTCTCCTCACTCAAGGACTCCTATGCAACGTCTGAATGTGGACGCGCCCGGCATTCCCAGAACCAGTGTGCTGGACGCGGGCCAGGGCAGCCCCACAATTCTGATTCACGGCACGTCCTCAAGCGCCGAAATGGGTTGGGCGCAGTTGCTACCCAGGCTGGCAGCCAAACGGCGCTGCCTCGCGTTCGACATGGTCGGCGCAGGCCAGACCGAAGACCCGGGCGGCCCCATCGCCCTGACCACGCTGGTCCAGCAAGTCCGCGCCGTCGCCGACCTAGCTGGAGACGGCAAGCCACTGGATCTTGTCGGCTATTCGCTGGGTGCCGTGGTCGCAGCGGTCGCGGCCGCTGCAATGCCCGACCGTGTGCGCCGACTGATCTTGCTGGGTGGCTGGGTGCAAAGCAGCAGAAGCATGTGCGTGCTTTTTGACCTCTGGGCGGAGCTGTCACGAACCGACAAGCACCAGCTTGCGAGACTGCTGCTGGTCAACGGCGTATCGGATGCCTTCTTTCAAGCCAACTCCATTGAGGCAATCCAGACCGCACTGGACCGCATCGCCAACCTGCTTTCTGCCGGAGGCGATCGCCAGGCGGAGCTCGATGCCACGATCGACATTCGCGCCGAGCTACCCAAAATCAGAGCCCAGACCCTGGTGATCGGCATGCAGCAAGATCGCCTGGTGCCGCCCGCGCATTGCCGCGATCTGGCTGCAGGCATTGCAGGCGCGCGTTACGAGCAGATCGACTGCGGCCACCTCGTCACGCTGGAACAGCCCGGTGCCCTGCTCGATCTGGTTGAAAGTCATCTTGATAGTCCGACAGGACATTGCCACGAAGAACGACACGGTGGCGCATGACGTCATCGGCGTTCTTCGCGTGAGTGGCCAGAGCCACATACGATATCTCAGGAGACAACCCCATGAATGCCAACATCTTTTCCGGGCGCCAGCCTGCCCGACCCGCAGCCACGGAGCACACAGAGCACACAGAGCATTTCGACGTGATCATCGTCGGTGCGGGCATCTCGGGTGTAGGCTCGGCCTATCACATGCGGACACAGTGCCCCGGCAAGCGTTTCGTCGTGCTCGAAAGCAAGGACAGCTTCGGGGGCACCTGGCATACCCACCGCTATCCCGGCGTGCGTTCGGATAGTGACCTCTACACCTTCGGCTACCGCTTCAAGCCATGGATGGGGAAACCCATTGCGACCGCGGAAGAGATCCTCAGCTACATGGGCGAAGTGATCGAAGAAAACGACCTCGCTCGGCACATCCGCTATCGCCATCGCATCGACGCGGCCTCCTGGTCTTCCGCCGAAGGACTTTGGACCCTTGATGCCACACGGCTGGAATCGGGAGAGCACGTACGATTCACCACCAATTTCCTGTGGATGTGCCAGGGATACTATCGCCACGATCAGGGCTACCTGCCCGAGTGGACGGGCATGGACAATTTCAAAGGCCCGTTGATTCACGCGCAGACCTGGCCCGAGGAACTGGACGTCCAGGGCAAGCGTGTGGTTGTCGTCGGCTCGGGCGCTACCGCTGCCACCGTCGTGCCGGGATTGGCCCGCCTGGGTGCCAAGGTCACCATGCTGCAACGCTCGCCCACATACTTCATCTCGGGCCGCAACGCCAACGATCTCGCAAACGAGCTACGCCGGCTCGAGATCGACCCGATGTGGATCCACGCCATCATCCGGAAGAAAGTCCTGATGGATGGCGCCATCTTCGCCCGCCGCTCACGTGAAGAACCAGAGGAGGTGCGCAAGGAACTGCTTGCGGGGGTTCGCGCGCAGCTTGGCGAGGACTTCGAACTCGAACCGCATTTTTCGCCACGCTACCGGCCTTGGCAGCAGCGGGTGGCGTTCATTCCGGATGGCGACATGTTCGCGGAAATTCGCGAGGGCAACGCCAGCGTGGTCACTGACGAGATCGACCGGTTCGTCGAAGACGGCGTCGTACTCAAGTCCAACGAGAAGCTGGACGCCGACATCGTTGTGGCCGCTACGGGCTTTCAGCTCAGTGTGCTGGGCGACATTCCGTTTAGCGTCGACGGCCAGCCGCTGGATTTCTCGAAGACCGTGACCTATCGCGGCATGATGTTCACTGGCGTGCCAAACATGGTCTGGGTATTCGGCTACTTCCGCGCCAGCTGGACGCTACGGGTTGACATGGTCGCCGACTTCGTCTGCCGCCTGCTGAAGCACATGGATGCCACGGGAGCAAAGCAAGTCACCCCACAACTCCGTGAAAACGAGAAAGACATGCCTCTATCCGAGTGGATAGACGCCGACAACTTCAACCCCGGCTATCTCATGCGCGACATTCATCTCATGCCCAGGAGCGGCAACACGCGCGAGTGGCAACACACGCAAGACTACTGGGGAGAGAAGGATGAGTTTCCCGAGATTGACCTAACGGATGGGGTGTTCCGTTACGACGCAAACCGTCCATCAGGCAATACCTGAGCCAAGCCGTGGTCGACAGCACGGTGCCGGATGAATGGCACAAAAAAGCCCGCAGTTATGAACTGCACCCCAAGAGTTGGACACCGATCCAACCCTTGGGGTGTTTTTCATGGTGAGACACGACGAGCAACTGAAGCTCAAGGTAGTGAAGCGATATTTAGCCGGAGGTATCGGTTATAGGGCGCTGGCGCAGGAGTATGGAGTGGCGCGTACGCTAGCCCGGCAGTGGGTTGCTCAGTATGAACTCCACGGTCAACGCGGCTTACGGCGCAAGGGGCACAGTAAGTACAGCGCAGAATTCAAGCTCGCGGCGCTTGAGCGCATGCGGCGAGACAACCTGTCGCAATCTCAGGTGGGAGCGATATTGGGGATTCGTGATCCGGGGGCCATCGGCCGCTGGGAACGCCAGTATCATGAGGGTGGTCTGTCTGCACTATTGCCCCGTCCCAAGGGACGCCCCCGGAAGATGCCGAAAACTCTGCCACCCGAACCCCTCCCACCGGAATCCGAGCCGGATCAGCGCACCCGTGAGCAGTTGCTCAAGGAGAACGAATACCTGCGCGCGGAGGTGGCGTACCTAAAAAAACTCGATGCCTTGATTCGAGTGGAGCAGCGTCAGGCACCGCGCGCAAAGCGCAAGTAGTACTCGAATTGAGGCAGCATCATCCATTGGCCATCCTGCTTAATGTGGCAGGACTGGCGCGCAGCACCTTTTACTACCAG
Organism: Cupriavidus sp. HY129; assembly: GCF_059492215.1. Lineage (NCBI taxonomy): Bacteria > Pseudomonadati > Pseudomonadota > Betaproteobacteria > Burkholderiales > Burkholderiaceae > Cupriavidus > Cupriavidus sp. HY129. The sequence continues at coordinate 1,508,257 of NZ_CP083254.1, read as the reverse complement.
CAGAAAGTCCTGCTGGCCGGGGATCGTTACGCTGAACTCAAGCAGCGCATCCGCTCGATCTACGAGCACCACCGGGGCCGATATGGCTATCGGCGCATTACCGCGGTGATCCGGCAGGCTGGCGAGATAGTCAATCACAAGTTGATCCGGCGCCTGATGCTGCAGTTGGGCTTGAAGTCGCTGGTACGACCGAAGAAATACCGCTCTTACCGGGGAATGCTGGGACGGGTGGCGCCGAACTTGCTCAACCGGCAGTTCGCTGCGCAACGGCCCAACGAGAAATGGGTGACGGACGTGACCGAGTTCAACGTGAAGGGGCAGAAGCTGTACCTATCGCCGGTCATGGATCTGTACAACGGCGAGATCATCGCCTGGCAAAGCTCCACACTGCCCACCTTCGATCTGGTCAGCGGCATGCTGAAGAAAGCGATCTCACACCTTAAACGTAGTGAGCGGCCCTTGCTGCATTCGGATCAGGGCTGGCAGTATCAGATGCCAGCCTATCGACGCCTGCTGGGCAAGAAGGTCCGACAGAGCATGTCACGCAAGGGCAATTGCCTTGATAATGCCGCGATGGAAAGCTTCTTTGGAACGCTCAAGTCGGAGTTTTTCTACCTGAACGAATTCGACAGCGTGCAGCAGTTGCAGGCTGGCATCCGGCAATACATCCACTACTACAACCACGAGCGTATCCGACTGAAACTAAAGGGGCTGAGTCCCGTGCAATACAGGACTCAGCCCTTGCAAGCCTAGTCTTCTTGAACCGTCCAACTTATGGGGTTCAGTTCAGTTACGCGGGCTTTTTTGTTCTCTGGTGCGACTCGGCTCTGGCCAGTGCCAGAGGCCGAATCACTCCCACTCGATTGTCGCCGGCGGCTTGCCCGAGACGTCGTACACCACCCGGTTCAGGCCGCGAACCTCGTTGATGATGCGGTTCGAGCAGCGGCCCAGCAGCGAGTACGGCAGGTGCGCCCAGTGGGCGGTCATGAAGTCGGTGGTCTGCACCGCGCGCAGCGCTACGACATAGTCGTACGTACGGCCATCGCCCATCACGCCCACGGACTTCACCGGCAGGAACACGGCAAATGCCTGGCTGGTCAGGTCGTACCAGCTCTTGCCCACCTGATTCGCTTCGCACAGACCGGCAGCGGCGTCCTGCTCCGTCGCGATCGTCTTGCGGAGTTCCTCGATGAAGATTGCATCAGCGCGACGCAGCAGGTCGGCATAGTCGCGCTTGACCTCGCCGAGAATCCGCACACCCAGACCCGGACCCGGGAACGGGTGACGGTAGACCATCTCGGGCGGCAGGCCCAATGCCACGCCCAGTTCGCGCACTTCGTCCTTGAACAGGTCGCGCAGCGGCTCCAACAGCTTCAGGCCCAGCGTTTCCGGCAGGCCACCCACGTTGTGGTGGCTCTTGATCGTCGTCGCCTTCTTGGTCTTGGTACCGCCCGACTCCACCACGTCCGGGTAGATCGTGCCCTGCGCCAGCCACTTGGCATTGCTCAGCTTCTTCGCTTCGGCCTGGAAGACTTCCACGAACTCGCGGCCAATGATCTTGCGCTTCTGCTCGGGGTCGGTCACGCCGGTCAGATGGCCCAGGAACTGCTCGGAGGCATCGATATGGACAACCTTCGCATGAAGGCGGCCTGCGAACATGTCCATCACCATCTTGCCTTCGTCCAGGCGCAGCAGGCCGTGATCGACGAACACGCAGGTGAGCTGGTCGCCAATGGCGCGATGGATCAGCGCGGCGGCCACCGACGAATCGACGCCACCGGACAGGCCGAGGATCACCTCTTCATCGCCCACCTGTTCGCGGATCTTCTCGACGGCTTCGGCGATGTGGTCACGCATGACCCAGTCGGCCTTCGTGGCGCAGATCTCCAGCACGAAGCGCTCGATCATCTCGCGGCCCTTCGACGTATGCGTGACTTCCGGGTGGAACTGCACGCCGTAGTAACCGCGCGCCTCGTCGGCCATGCCGGCGATCGGGCAGCTCGGCGTGGAGGCCATCAGCTTGAAGCCGGCCGGCAGTGCCGTGACCTTGTCGCCGTGGCTCATCCAGACCTTCAGCATGCCGTGGCCTTCGTCCGTGGCGAAGTCCTCGATGCCCTTGAGCAGGTTCGTGTGACCATGGGCGCGCACTTCCGCGTAACCAAACTCGCGCGAATCGCTCCACTCCACCTTGCCGCCCAGTTGCACGGCCATCGTCTGCATGCCGTAGCAGATGCCGAGCACCGGCACGCCCAGGTCCCACACGGCCTGCGGCGCGCGCAGCTGGTGGTCCTCGTAGGTGCTGGCGTGGCTGCCGGACAGGATGACGCCCTTCGGCGCGAACTCGCGCACAAACTCGTCGGTGACGTCGTTCGGATGGATTTCGCAGTAGACGTGCGCTTCGCGAACGCGGCGGGCAATGAGCTGTGTGACTTGCGAGCCGAAGTCAAGAATGAGGATTTTGTCGTGCATGATTGGCAGTTGGCAGTGCTTCCGGATCGGGTTCGGGCATCACCTCGGTGCCCGGACCATAGCCAGGCGGTGGCGTGATACCCGGCTCGCGCCGGTATTCGGGAGATGCGGGGGATCCATTCGGGCGCGCCGTGCGGGGCACGCCGGGTTCGTTGTTCGGGGAGTCGCCATTGGCCGCGCCAGGTTCGCGCTCGGCCGTAGCCAGTTCGGCCTGTTGCCGCTCACGCAGCCGCACCTTCTTGGCCGCGGGGATCTGCACGATGGCAAAAAAGATCAGTACGGCTGCGAGCGTTAGCAACCAGACCTTGCCCACGCCTTGTACCGGAATGTCGAGAAACAGCGTCCATACGGTCACCAGCAGCGCGCTAACCAGATTCACATAGCCTGTGGTCCGCGCCACGGCAACGGTCAACTGGCCGTTGATGGTGGCCTGGAACAGCAACCAGGACAGGCCGATCGTCGCCACGCCAAGCAACTGCCCGAAGAGGGCCGGCTGGGGCTGCGGCAATTGCAGCGCGGCATACAGCGTGGTGAACGGTGACGCCAGCAGCAGGATGCCAAGCAGCAAGTCCAGCAAGGCGTCGAAGAACAGCACGGCTCGCAGCAATACCTTCATGAGCGCTCCTTTTTTGCAGCGCGGCCGCGCGGCCCCGTCAGCATCGACGAAACCAGCGCGGCCGTGGTGGGAGGCACCAGATCGAAATCAATCGATATGGTAGTTCGGCGCTTCCTTGGTGATCTGCACATCGTGGACATGCGACTCGCGCATCCCCGCGGCGGTGATCTGCACGAACTCGGCGGTTTCGTGCCATTGGGCGATCGAGCTTGCGCCACAGTAGCCCATCGACGCGCGAATGCCACCGGTCAACTGGTGGATGATCGCCTGCACCGAGCCCTTGTAAGGTACGCGGCCTTCGATGCCTTCAGGCACGAGCTTGTCGACGTTGGCCGTGTTGTCTTCCTGGAAGTAGCGGTCAGCGGCACCGTCCTTCATCGCGCCGACCGAACCCATGCCACGGTAGCTCTTGAACGAACGACCCTGATACAGGAACACTTCACCCGGCGCTTCCTCGGTACCCGAGAACATGCCACCCATCATCACGGTGTGGGCGCCAGCGGCCAGTGCCTTGGCAACGTCACCCGAATAGCGCACGCCGCCATCGGCGATCAGCGGCACGTCCGTGCCCTTGAGCGCTTCGGCCACGTTCGACACGGCGGTGATCTGCGGCACGCCTACGCCAGCAACGATACGCGTCGTGCAGATCGAGCCCGGGCCGATACCGACCTTGACGCCATCTGCGCCATGTTCGACGAGTGCCAGCGCTGCCGCGCCAGTGGCGATGTTGCCACCCACGACCTGCACTTGCGGGAAGTTCTGCTTGACCCAGCGCACGCGGTCCAGCACGCCCTGGCTATGGCCGTGCGCGGTATCGACCACGATCACGTCCACACCGGCCTTGACCAGCAACTCCACACGCTCGTCGTTGTCCGGACCCACGCCCACTGCCGCGCCTACGCGCAGTTGGCCGTGTGCATCCTTATTGGCCAGCGGGTTTTCCACGGCCTTCTGGATATCCTTCACGGTAATCAGGCCGCGCAGTTCGAACGCGCCGTTGATTACGAGCACACGCTCCAGACGATGGCGGTTCATCAGGCGCTTGGCTTCTTCCAGCGGAGCGCCTTCGGCGACGGTTACGAGCTTTTCTCGCGGCGTCATCTTCGCGCGCACCGGGGCGTCGAGTTCTTCCTCGAAGCGCAAGTCGCGGTTGGTGATGATGCCGACTACGGTCTTGCCTTCCAGCACCGGGAAGCCCGAAATGCCATGCTGCTGCGACAAGGCGATCACATCGCGCACCTTCATTTCCGGAGAAATGGTGATCGGATCACGCAGCACGCCCGATTCGTAGCGCTTCACACGCTGCACTTCGCGCGCCTGGTCGGCTGGCTTCAGGTTTTTGTGGACGATGCCAATACCACCGGCCTGTGCCATGGAAATGGCAAGGCGAGCTTCCGTCACGGTATCCATGGCGGCGGAAACCAGCGGAATGTTCAAATCGATGGAACGGGTCAGGCGGGTGCGGAGGGAAACATCCCGGGGCAGGACGGCCGAATAGGCCGGGACGAGCAGCACATCATCGAATGTGAGTGCTTTCTGGACAAGACGCATAGCGAATCCTCTAGGCGCAAAAGCAGATTATACAGGAATGCAGGATTTGCTGATGCGTTATCGCATGGCGTTTGCTAATCTCGGCCTCCTTTTTAGACGCCCCTTCGGGGCCAAGCGGGAAGACCATGGGAATCGGGGTGTTGTGCGGACTGTTGGCGGGAGCATTCTGGGGCATGGTGTTCATCGCGCCCAAGCTGCTGCCGGTGTTCTCCCCCTGGGAACTCGCGATCGGCCGGTACCTCGCCTACGGTCTGGTGGCCTGCGTCGCGGCGCTGCCCCTGATGGGCCGCATCGCCCGCAAACTGACCCGCGCCGACTGCGTCGCCCTGCTGCGCCAGGCATTCACCGGCAACCTGCTCTATTACGTGCTGCTGGCCTTCGGCGTGCAGTTGGCGGGCGTCGGACCGACCTCGCTGATCATCGGCATCCTGCCGATTTCGGTCACGCTGATGGGCCGGCGCGACCATGGCGCCGTGCAACTGCGCCGGCTGGTGCTGCCACTGCTCGTGGTGGCAGCCGGGATCGCCTGCATCAACATTGATCTTTTCGCCGGGGGCGGCAGCGCGCACGGCGCCACAATCGGCGCAGCGGCGCGCCCCGTCTGGCAGAAAATCGCCGGTGTGATCTGCGCGGCCGGCGCTCTGGTCTGCTGGACGCTTTATGCCGTCGACAATGCTCGCTACCTTCAGCGCAACCCGCACTACAGCGGCAACGAATGGTCCGCGCTCTACGGCTTGTCGACCGGGCTGGTATCGGCGGTTCTCGCCGCAATCGGCTGGGCGATGTTTGGCGACACCCTGACCGCCCCCGACAGCGGCCGCGACTGGCAGTTGTTCTGGATGGTCAATGCGGCCGTGGCGCTCGGAGCGTCGCTAATTGGCAACAACCTCTGGAACATTTCAAGCCGTCGTTTGCCACTGACGCTGTCCGGTCAGATGATCGTTTTCGAGACGCTCTTCGCGCTGGCATACGGGTTTGTATTCGATCATCGCTGGCCGCGGCCCCTCGAGATGGCCGCGATCATGCTGTTGATGGCAGGCGTGGCGTGGTCCGTGCGCTTGCACGCGACCGACAAGTCTCAGTAGACTAACGAGCCATGACGCACGGGTCACATCACTGTCAACCCTACTGGCGTCTGATGCCCATCTGCAACCCGCTCGACCTGTTGACGCCTTCGCCATGAACCGATCGTCCGTGCTGTACCTGCTGATTGCTGCAAGCCTTGCCGTCCCCGGCACCGCATTCTCCCAATGGCAATGGAAGGACACCAACGGTCGCACGGTCTACAGCGACACGCCGCCACCGCCGTCCGTGCCGGACCGCGCCATCATCATGGCGCCGGGCCGCGCGCCGGGCATGTATCACGCAGTGGAAGCCGATGCCCCGCCCAAAGGCGACGCACCGGCAAAGGCCGACGCTCCGCGTATGCAACCCACCAGCGTCAAGGCAGGCGGCGCCAAGCCGAAGGACGCGGACACCGAGTTCCAGGAGCGACGTGACGCGCGCTTGAAGGCGGATCTCGAAGCCGCCACCAAGGAGCGAGAGCAACTGGCCAGGCAACAGAATTGCCAGGAATTGCGCAACTACGCGGCGGGGCTGAATCAAGGGATGCGCGCCGCGAAGGCGGGTCCCGATGGCGTGCCGGTGCGTCTAAACGACGACGAGCGTGCCGCGGAGATTGCGCGCACCAACGACGCGCTGCAGCAGTGCAATAGCTGACAGGGCGCAAAGCGACCCGCACGCCACTCATCCGCCACTCATCCGCCACTCATCCGCCACTCATCCGCCACTCATCCGCCACTTAACAAGCCACTTAGAGGCGCTATCAAAATGAAGCGAAGCGGTTCTGGCTAGGCGCGCGGCCGCAGACAGTACAAGTGGTACGGCAAGGCCGCGCAACGACGCCAGAATCATTTTGATAGTGCCTCTTAGGCGCCCTGCCCGCCTCCACGCAGCCATTTCTGGCCCTCGCGCGTGCCGGACGCTCGCGTCCTCTGAACCCGCTTGCGCCGCGCGGTCTTCGGGTCGGCAGTCAGCACACGATACACTTCCACGCGATCGCCCTGCCTTACCGGGGTATCCAGCGTCTTGAGCTTGCCGTAGACACCAACGCGCAGCGTGCTCGGATCAACCTCGGAACAGGCTTGCGTCAGGCCACTGGCCTCGATCGCACCGATGATCGTCGTCCCCGCGGGAACATCCAACTCCTTCAGGAACACGGTATCCGGCCGCGCGTAGCAAACGGACAGGCGCACCAGACCGCCCACCTCAGCCGTTGTTGGCGTTGTCGGCATAAACCACCTCGGCGCGTTTGACGAAGGCATCAACAAAGGTATTGGCGATCACGCTGAATACCGGCCCGATGATCTTCTCCAGAAAGACGCTGGAGAACTCGTAATGCAGGTGAAATTCGATCTTGCACGCATCCTCACGCAGCGGCGTGAAGCGCCAGGAGCCATTGAAGACCTTGAAAGGCCCGTCGGCGAACGTCATATCAATGCGGGACGGACGTTCCTGAGCATTACGCGTGTGGAAGAACTGCTTGATCCCTTTGAAATGAATATGGATCTTGGCATCGAGCAGCGTATCGGTCTGCTCGAACACCTCCACGCCGCCACACCACGGCAGAAACTTGGGATAGTCCTCCACGCGGGTGACCAGATCGTACATCTGTTCGGCCGAGTGGCCGAGCAGGACGGATTTATGGACGTCTGCCATGTATTCGGATTACAGGGCACCGGCGGGCTGGGCCGGGGCCGGGGCGTTTGCTAAAATCGCAATTTTAGCCGACAGCCGCGCGTACGGCACGTCCGGCGCCGCCGCACCCACCCCGGCTGACTTACGCTGTCGCCCAAGACCGGCGCGACAAATACCTTCAGGAACCACTTCCCGCATGACGATCGCTGACAACAAGAAGGCCTTTTTCGACTACTTCATCGAAGAGCGCTATGAGGCCGGGATCGTGCTCGAAGGCTGGGAGGTCAAGGCGATTCGCGCCGGGCGCGTGCAGATCAAGGAAGGCTACGTCGTGGTGCGCGACGCAGAGATGTTCCTGATCGGCGCCCATATCAGCCAGCTGCAAAGCGCCTCCACCCACATCAACCCGGACCCTGTGCGCACGCGCAAGCTGCTGCTGAAGGCCGACGAGATCAAAAAGCTGATCGGCAAGGTCGAGCAGCGCGGCTATACGTTGGTGCCGCTGAATCTGCACTACACGCGCGGCCGCGTCAAATGCGAGATCGGGCTGGCCAAGGGCAAGAAGCAGTTTGACAAGCGCGAAACAGAAAAGAACCGCGACTGGGATCGCGAGAAGGCTCGCATCATGAAGGGTGGCGTGAAGGAATGATGGCAGCGCCAGATAAGCCATAGACAAAAACGGAGGCATGAGCCTCCGTTTTTGTTTCTGCCGACCTACTACCTATTGGTCCCATGCGGCACTCAGACGGCCTTCTCCGTCTTCTGGCCCTTCACAATCTGCAGCGCGGACGCGATCATCGAACTCATCTCGCCAAGGTTGCCCGGCACGATCAATGTGTTGCCCTGCTTGGCCAGGTTGCCAAACGCCGCCACATACTCCTCCGCGACCTTGAGGCTGACTGCCTCGGAACCGCCCTCGCCCCGGATCGCGTGACCGATCTTCTCGATCGCCTGCGCATTTGCCTCGGCCACGGCCAGAATCGCGGACGCCTCACCTTGGGCCTTATTGATAGCCGCCTGCCTTTCACCCTCTGACTTCTGAATCGCCGCCTCGCGCGCGCCAGACGCCAGATTGATCTGCTCCTGCCGCTTGCCTTCCGATGCTGCAATCAGCGCGCGCTTTTCGCGCTCGGCAGTGATCTGCGCCTGCATGGCATGGAGAATTTCCTTGGGCGGCGTAAGATCCTTGATCTCGTAGCGCAACACCTTCACACCCCAGTTTGCCGCGGCCTCATCCAGCGCATTGACCACGCTGTGGTTGATGAACTCGCGCTCCTCGAAGGTTTTATCGAGTTCCAGCTTGCCGATCACCGAGCGCAGCGTGGTCTGTGACAGTTGCGTAATGGCCACCACGAAATTGCTCGAGCCATAGGACGCCTTCATCGGGTCGGTCACCTGGAAGTACAGCACACCATCGACCTGCAATTGCGTGTTGTCCTTCGTAATGCAAACCTGGCTCGGCACATCGAGCGGGATTTCCTTGAGGATGTGCTTGTAGGCCACTCGATCGATGAAAGGCACGACGACGGTGAGGCCTGGTGTCAGCGTGGCGTGATAGCGCCCCAGACGCTCCAGTACCCACGCGTGCTGCTGCGGCACGATCTTGACCGACTTCGCAATCAGCACGATGGCGGCAATGAGCAGGATCAGCGGAAACAAACCTAGCTGATAGGCAAGCATATATACGACTCCCTTCGAAAGGATTGACGACTGGGTAATGCGGAAGAAGTCAGGCCGTGTAGTGACGCGCCACGATCAACGTGGCTCCACGCACTTCGACAATGCGATAGCGGCCCGGTTTCGGCTCGGCGCCCGGTGCCAGCTCCACGGTCCAATCCGCGCCGCGGTAGGGCACGCGCGCGCGACGGGAATCGTCCCAGGCGGGCACTTCGAGTTCCTGACCGATATCGAGATTGACGTCCGGATTGGATGCGGCGTCGCGGCGCCTCAGCTTGCCAAAGCGCGTGCGGCGTAACAACAGGATGCCAATGATCGCAACCAGCGCGGCGGCGACGGTCTGTATTGGCTCATCAGCACCCAGCAGCGCAGCCACACCGCCTGCGGCAACCCCGAGGGCGATCATCAGCAAATAGAAGGTCCCCGTCGCCAGCTCCGCAATCACCAGCACGACCGCAACGGCAAACCAAAGGTAGTACGACGTCATCCCGCTCCTTTCCCGGAGGAAACAAGACACCCCACCCGCAAAAACAAAAACCCCCGCCAAACGCCTACGGCGTCTGCGGGGGCAGATGGAACACCTGCCGCAGGGCCGGTGTCACGCGGCACGCTGGCCGAAGGCCAAGTGCCGTCTATACGTGATCTTCTCTATTGTGACGCGAAATGCCTCACGAAGCCAGTTGCTGCCAGGTTTCGACCACAGAATCAGGATTCAGCGAGATCGACTTGATACCTTCGTTGGCCAGCCAGACCGCGAAGTCCGGATGATCCGAGGGGCCCTGACCGCAGATGCCAACGTACTTGTTCAGGCGCAGCGCCGTCGAAATGGCGCGCTGCAGCATGAAGCGCACTGCCGGATCACGCTCGTCGAAGTCCTTCGCAAGCAGTTCCATGCCAGAGTCACGATCGAGACCCAGCGTCAGCTGCGTCAGGTCGTTCGAGCCGATCGAGAAACCGTCGAAGAACTGCAGGAACTCCTCGGCCAGGATCGCGTTGGATGGAACTTCGCACATCATGATGATGCGTAGACCGTTCTCACCGCGCTTCAGGCCGTGCTTGGCCAGCAGTTCGATCACGCGCTCGGCCTGGCCCAGCGTACGCACGAACGGCACCATGATCTCGACGTTGGTCAGACCCATCTCGTCGCGCACGCGCTTCATGGCCTTGCATTCCATCTCGAACGCTTCGGCGAAGTCCTCGGAGATGTAGCGCGAAGCACCACGGAAGCCCAGCATCGGGTTCTCTTCGTCCGGCTCGTAGCGCGAACCGCCGATCAGCTTCTTGTACTCATTCGACTTGAAGTCCGACAGGCGCACGATCACGGGCTTCGGATAGAACGCGGCACCGATTGTCGCAATGCCTTCCGCCAGTTTGTCGACATAGAACGCACGCGGGCTGGCGTGGCCACGCGCTACCGATTCCACTGCCTTCTTCAGGTCGGCATCGACTTGCGGATAGTCGAGGATCGCCTTCGGGTGAACACCAATGTTGTTGTTGATGATGAACTCGAGGCGGGCCAGGCCGACGCCGTGGTTCGGAATCTGCGCGAAGTCGAACGCAAGCTGGGGATTGCCAACGTTCATCATGATCTTGGTCGCGATCTCGGGCATCTCGCCACGCTGGACCTCGGTCACTTCGGTTTCGAGCAGGCCATCGTAAATCCGGCCCTCGTCACCCTCGGCGCAAGACACCGTCACCAGCGTGCCATCCTTCAGCAAGTCGGTCGCATCGCCGCAACCCACAACAGCGGGCACGCCCAGTTCACGCGCGATGATCGCAGCGTGGCAGGTACGGCCACCACGGTTGGTCACGATTGCCGCAGCGCGCTTCATCACCGGCTCCCAGTTCGGGTCGGTCATGTCGGCCACCAGTACGTCACCAGGTTGCACGCGCTCCATCTCAGACGGATCGTTGATCACGCGCACCGGACCCGTACCGATCTTCTGGCCGATCGCACGACCGCTGGTCAGCACCGGCGCCGTGCCCTTGAGCTTGAAGCGCTGCTCGGCCTTGCCGGCCGACTGGCTCTTCACGGTCTCCGGGCGGGCCTGCAGGATGTAGATCTTGCCATCCTTGCCGTCCTTGCCCCACTCGATGTCCATCGGACGGCCGTAGTGCTTCTCGATGATCATTGCGTAACGCGCGAGTTCGGCCACGTCGTCATCGGTGATCGAATAGCGATTGCGCAGCTCGGGCGGCACGTCCACGGTCTTCACGCGGCCAGCTTCGCCCGGCTTCGTGAATTCCATCTTGATCAGCTTCGAACCGATCGAACGGCGGATGATCGGGTACTTGCCGGCTTGCAGCATCGGCTTGAAGACGTAGAACTCGTCCGGGTTCACTGCGCCCTGCACAACCGTTTCGCCCAGGCCGTAGCTTGACGTGATGAAGACCACATCGGGGAAGCCCGATTCGGTGTCGATCGTGAACATCACGCCCGAGGAGGCCAGATCCGAACGCACCATGCGCTGGACGCCGGCGGAGAGCGCCACCACGTCATGCGCAAAGCCCTTGTGCACACGGTACGAGATAGCACGGTCGTTGTAGAGCGAGGCGAACACGTGCTTGATCTTGTCCAGCACGTCGTCGATGCCACTGACGTTGAGGTAAGACTCCTGCTGACCGGCGAACGATGCATCGGGCAAATCCTCGGCCGTGGCCGAGGAACGCACTGCGAACGATGCCTCGGCACCTTCGCGAGCCGACACGCGTGCGTAATGCTCGCGGATCTCCGCCTCCAGACGCGGCTGGAACGGCGCCGCGGCTACCCAGCCACGAATCTCGGCGCCGGCTTCCGCCAGGGCCTTGACGTCGTCGACGTTGAGCGTCTTCAGACGTTCGGAGATGCGGCTGGTCAGGTTGTTGTGCGCAAGAAAGTCGCGGAATGCGAGCGCGGTCGTGGCGAAACCGCCCGGAACGCGAACGCCGGCACCGGCGAGCTGGGAGATCATTTCCCCCAACGACGAGTTCTTGCCGCCGACAACTTCCACGTCCTGCATCCGTAGCTGCTCGAACGGCAGCACGTAGGCGCCGGTATCTACCTGGTTGGTCATAAAAGCCTCAAAACAAAGTAAGAAATCTTTTGCACCGACCGGCATATTGTTGGCGTTCTGTTCCCGGCGGATCGCTTGGCTGAGCAATTCCGTGTGCTATCGGCGGCACTGATGCTGCAGTGCACATTGTCGACAATCCAGCCTCAAATCGTTGCCTGGCCGGCATTGGCGGAATTGCTTAGCCAAAAGATCGCCGCTATTCTACCGTGCCGCATCGCACTTTCGCGTAGCCGCGGCTTCAAATAATTGTTCAGACATGTCCCTGCCCGAAACGCCTGAAGGCACACAACCGCTGGCGCAGCCCACGGCCGCCTCTGGCGCGACCGACGCCACCGCTCAGTCCGCTGAGGTCCCCGCCACGAATCGCCCTGCCGTGCGCACGGTCTTTATCGTGTCGGATGGCACCGGCATCACAGCCGAAACATTCAGCCATTCGATCCTGGCCCAGTTCGAGATGCGGTTCCGCAAAGTGCGTATGCCGTTTGTCGATACGCCCGAAAAGGCACATGTGGCCGTCGGCAAGATCAACGAGGCGTTCTATAACGAGGGCGTTCCGCCGATCGTGTTCACCACGCTGGTCAACGCCGAATCCAACAAGGCGATTCGCCGGGCCAAGGCGATGATCCTCGACATGTTCCAGACCTTCATCGAGCCACTCGAGAAGGAACTGGGCCTGAAATCCACCCATGCCATCGGCCGTTTCCACCAAAATGCGGACACCGAGGCTTATAAGAACCGTATCGAGGCGATCAACTTCTCGCTGGCGCACGACGACGGCCAGTCGCACAAGAACCTCGAAGACGCCGATGTGATCCTGGTTGGCGTGTCGCGCAGCGGCAAGACGCCGACCAGCCTGTATCTTGCGATGCAGTACGGCCTCAAGGCGGCGAACTATCCGCTGATTCCTGACGATTTCGAGCGAGGCCGCCTGCCCTCGGCGCTGTATGCATACAAGCAGAAGATCTTCGGCCTCTCCATCGATCCGCAACGTCTGACGGAAATCCGCAACGAGCGGCGTCCGGGCAGCAAGTACGCAGCCGTGGAGAACTGCCGCTACGAAGTCAATGAGGCGGAGTCGATGATGCGCCGTGAAGGCATCAAGTGGCTGTCGTCGACACACAAGTCGATCGAAGAGATTGCCACGACGATCCTCCAGGAAATCAAGGTCGATCGGGACAACTATTAATAGCGGTGGCGTTTTCAGAATCGCGCCCTATCGGCGCTGCACCGATAAGGGCACGATGAAGGCTGTTCCAACATGCCTGCATCGGATAGATGTTCTTCATGACAGCAGATCGTCAGCCCCTCCCGCCAAACCGGGCTGCAGGCCGGAAAGCGCCCAACGAACTGGCGTATTCGGGCTCTTCTCACGCCCTGAAGGCTGCGGGCCTGGTCTTCAGCGGCGTCGCACTGTCGTTGGCCGGAATCTTCGCCATCATCGAGTATTCGTCCAGCCATTCGCGGGCACTGATCGCTGCGGACATCAAGACCGTTTCAGCCGAAGTCAGGGCAATCAATACTCGGCTGGACTCCCATCAGGCTGCCACGGAGCAGCGATTCAATCGGGTCGAGCAGCGCCTCGACAAATTCGACGAGCAGTTCAAGCGGATTGACGATCGTTTCGAGAGCCTCGAGTCGAGGTTTGACTTGAAGCTCGAGCACCTCGAGACAAGATTCGATTCGAAACTGGAGCGCCTCGAAACCAGGCTCGACCAGAAACTCGACACCGTAGCGGATCTGCTACGTCAGTTGGTGTCCCAGAATGCAGATCAGCCCGCCGGCACCGGACAACCAGCTGCCTGGCGAGCCAGATAACTCAGCCCACCGCCAAGACACTTGGCGTCCGTGCTAACCGCCGCTAGCGCGGCGTTGCCGGACGGCTTCAAACAGGCAGACTGCCGTTGCGGCGGCCACATTCAGCGACTCCAATCCTCCAGGCTGCGGAATGCCAACCGTACGGGAAACATGCGCCATCCACTCGGGGCTGACTCCTCCCCCTTCATTGCCAATCACCCAGCCAACCGGCTGACGCAGATCTGTATCGAACACCGCGGCATCCGCATGGGATGACGTCGCCAGTAACGGCACTGCCAGCCGGCTCTCAAGCATTTCAAGCGTGCAATGCTCGACGATATTCAAGTGGAAGTTCGCGCCCATACCGGCACGCAACGTCTTGACCGACCACGCGAATGCGCAACCTTTGGTCAGGAACGCATGTGGAATGCCAGCGGCCGCAGCGCTTCGAAGAATCGAGCCTACGTTGCCCGCATCCTGCAGACCATCCAGAATGATGCAATCGGTCTCGATGCTCGCCGGGAGGTGGCCGGCCGGCGTATCGATCACCAGCATCAGGTCGACACCGTTGACCACACTGCTGATCTGCTCGAACAACGCATCAGCCAATACAACCAGCTTGTCCGAGTCGATCTTCTCGAGCAGCGCGCGCACCTCAGCGTGGTCATAATGGCGCTCGCTCACCACGCAGCTCGCGGGCTGCCCAAGCGCAGCCACATAGGCCTGCGCGAGATGGATGCCATCGAGCACGGACTGCCCCGCCTTGCGGCGCTGGTGCGTGGACCCCGTCAGGGCCTTCAACTGTTTGAACAGCGCGTTGTCGCGCGAAGTGACATGCTTCAAAGGTCTGCCTCAGAAAGGCGGCGCTTCGGACGACATGGTGCGCACCATGCCACGCTCAAGCACCTTGCGCACCGGCGCAAACGAACGCCGATGATGCGGCGTCGCGCCGAATTGTTCGAGCGCGGTGAAATGCTGTGGCGTCGGGTAGCCAAAGTGAGAGTCGAACCCGTACTCAGGGTACTCCTGGTGCAGCTTCAACAGTTCACGATCGCGCGCCACCTTCGCCAGGATCGAAGCCGCGGAAATTGCCCGTACCTTGGCATCACCCTTGACGATAGCCTCGACCGGGAACGCCACCTGCGGACAACGATTACCATCGACCTGCACGAGATCGGGGATGACACCGCTCGCGGCCAACCCCTGCACCGCCCGTTGCATCGCGAGCATCGATGCGTGAAGGATATTGATCGAATCGATCTCCTCAACCGACGCGGATGCGATATGCCATCCCAGCGCGTGTTCGCAGATGCGATCGAACAGTGCCTCGCGCTTTTCCGCACTGAGGATCTTCGAATCGGCCAAACCGCGGATTTGCCGCGCGGGATTCAACACCACAGCCGCAGCGTAAACGGGACCCGCCAAAGGGCCACGCCCAGCCTCATCGACCCCACACAAGCGCTGCACCACGGCAACGGTTTGAGTCAGTTCCAGGCCCAACTGGCTAGAAGCCGCAGCTTTCGTTCGCGCCATCAGACCACTCCACGGCTGCGCATCAGATCGACGACCACGCCGGCAGCCAGCTTCGCCGTGTCGCGCTTCAGGGTTTCGTGCATCGTCGTGAAATGCTGCCGCAGGAAGGCGATATTGCCCTCGTCATTGAGTTGCAGCAGCGTCTCGCGTGCCAACGCCTCCGGCGTCGCATCGTCCTGTAGCAGTTCGGGAACAACAAAGCGTCCCGACAGGATATTAGGCAGCCCGACATACGGCAGATAACCCTGCCGTTTCATGATCTGCGCCGTCAGCCAGGGCACCTTGTACGAGATCACCATGGGTTTCTTGTACAGCGCGGCCTCGAGCGTTGCCGTGCCACTTGCAAGCAGCACAACATCGGCGGACTCCATCGCAAGATGCGATTGGCCGTCAACTACGGTCAGGTCGATATCCGGATACTGCGCGTGCAAGCCAGCAACAATCTCCCGCAGCGGTGCGCTGGCAACAGGCAGCACGAAAGCGAGGTTGCCGTCCATGCGGTGCATACGGTCCATCGCGGCGAAGAACGTCGCGCCGAGGTTGCGCACCTCTGATTGTCGACTGCCAGGCAACACCGCCACGATTCGTTTGCCTTCCGGCAAATCCAGCTTCGCCCTCGCACCCGCAACATCGGGCACCATCGGGATTACGTCAGCTAGCGGATGGCCGACGTAGGTTGCCGGAATGCCCGCCTTCGCATAGATCTCGGGCTCGAACGGGAACAGGCAGAGGATATGGTCCACGGCCCGCGCTATCGTGCGGATGCGGCCTCCACGCCAGGCCCAGATCGACGGGCTGACAAAATGGACAACCGGAATGCCCGCGCGGCGCAGCGGCACTTCCAGACCGAAGTTGAAATCGGGAGCGTCGACGCCGATAAAGCATAGCGGCGGTCGCGCCAGCAATTGCTCGCGAATCTCACGCCGCGTGGCCAGAATTTCGCGTAGCGAGCCCAGTACCTCGACATAGCCATTGACCGATAGCGTTTCCATCGGCCAATGCGAGACAAATCCCTGCGCCATCATGCGATGGCCACCGATACCGGCGTAATCCACCGATTCGCCAAGCCTCGCACGCAGGCCTTCCAGCAGCAGCGAAGCAAGCAAGTCGCCAGATGCCTCACCGGCAACCATGGCGATACTACCTCGCTTGTTCCCATTAGCACCCGCATCGGCGGGAAGCACGGCCTGCACGGTGTCGACCATGTCGCGCCGGAATCAGCGAACGATACCGCGCTGGGTCGCGGCCAGGAACTCCACGAACGCCTGCAGCGGCACAGCGGTAGTGGCGTCTACCTGACCGAGCATCGCCGTGATTTCCGCCCGCGCATCGTCGAAACTCAGATCAGACTTGTACAACAACTTGTACGCCTGACGCAGCGCCGCGATCTGCCCGGCATCGAATCCGCGACGACGCAGACCTTCGACGTTGATGCCGTGCGGGGTCGCCTTGTTGCCATTCTTGTCGCTGGCCGCGATAACGAAGGGCGGCACGTCCTGCACCAATGCCGAAGCACCGCCAAGCATCGCATGAGCACCGATGCGGACGTACTGGTGCACGCCGCTCATGCCGCCCAGAATTGCCCAGTCCCCGACTTCCACGTGGCCGGCGATCTGCGCGTTACTGGAGAACACCGTGTGGTTGCCCACAGAGCAGTCGTGTGCGATGTGCACGTAGGCCATGATCCAGTTGTCGTTACCGAGACTGGTCACGCCGCGATCCTGCACGGTGCCCGTATGGATCGTCGTGAATTCGCGAATCGTGTTGCGATCGCCGATCACGAGCTGTGTCGGCTCGTTGGCGTACTTCATATCCTGCGGCACACCGCCCACGGAGGCATACGGACCAATGCGGTTACCTGCGCCGATCGTGGTGTGGCCTTCGACCGTGGTATGGGAACCGATCCGCGTGCCGCTACCGATCCGCACATTCGGGCCGACGATCGAAAACGGGCCGACGGTAACATCGTCAGCCAGTTCCGCCTTCGGATCGACTAGTGCGGTAGGATGGATTTGCGTCATACGTGCTGTCCTGTGGTCTGTTCTGCTTGGGGTCCGTGCTCAGCCTTCGGCTTGCTTCACGGTGCACATCAGTTCGGCCTCGCAGGCCACCTCACCGTCCACGGTCGCGCTGGCCTTGAACTTCCAGATACCGCGGATGTAGCGCTCCACGGTCACGTTCAGGTGAAGCTGATCGCCCGGATACACCACGCGCTTGAAGCGCGCGCCGTCGATCCCGACGAAGTAATACAACGCACCTTCCTTGCGTTCCATATCGGCGCCAAACGTCAGAAGACCTGCGGACTGAGCCAGCGCCTCGAGGATCATGACGCCCGGCATCACGGGTTGGTCCGGGAAGTGGCCCATGAAGTACGGTTCGTTGATCGTCACGTTCTTCAGCGTCTTGATCCGCTTCTGCGGTTCGAACTCGAGCACACGGTCGACCAGCAGGATCGGATACCGATGCGGCAGCAGCTTCAGGATCTTGCGGATATCGATTTCGGATGCGGTCATGATGATTTCTCTTCGTCTTGTTTGTTCTGTGCGGGGGCGTTGTTTTCACCGCGCAGCCTGCGTTCCAGTTGCACGACACGTTCGCGCAGCTTTGACAAGCCACGTACGATTGCCGCGTTTCGCTCCCATTCGCCATGCGACGTGAACGGGAACACGCTCGTGTAATGCCCACCGGGTTTAGTAATCGATTTGGTAATCGACGTACCGCCGGACACTGTGGTCCGGTCAGCGATATTCAAATGGCCAGAAAAGTTGGCCGCGCCGCCGATCACGCAGAACCGGCCAATCTTCGTGCTGCCCGAAACCGCAGCCGTTCCCGCGATAACGGTGTGCGCCCCCACGTGCACGTTATGCGCGATCTGCACCTGGTTGTCGATCTTGCAACCGTCCTCGATCACCGTGTCAGCCATCGCGCCACGATCCACGGCCGTATTGGCGCCAATCTCCACGTCGTTGCCGAGCACCGCGCGCCCCACCTGGGGAATCTTGACGTACTCGACACCTGTCGGCCCGATATCCGGCGCAAAACCAAAGCCATCTGCGCCGATCACCGCCCCGCTATGCAGGATGTTGCGCGCGCCAATCACGCAACGATGATATACAGAAACATTGGCGTAGATGAGCGTATCTTCGCCGATCTCCGCGCTTGCGCCGATAAAGGCATTTGCGAGGATCCGAACACGCTCGCCGAGCCGGGCACCGGACTCGATCACCACGTTGGGGCCGATAAAACACGATGCCGGGACCACCGCATCGGGCGCCACGCTGGCACGGGGATCGATCCCAGTCCGTGAATCGGCATTAGCGGCGCGGTCGAAGCGCTGCGCAACACGGGCAAAGCAGACGTAGGGATTGCGTGCCACCAGCCAATTGCGCCGTTCGGCTTGCCCTTCCGCACGAATGCGCTCAAGGTCTGCCGGTGACACGATGACGGCGCCTGCGGCCGAGGCGAGCGCCTGTGGCAAATACAGCGGATTGGAGAGGAAAGACAGGTCGCCGGGACCAGCCTGGTCTAGCGGCGCCAGGCCGACTACGGCCAGGTCGGGATCACCCACAACCTGCGCGCCGTTCTCGGTGGCGAGCTGACCCAGTGTGGGTGTCTTCATGGCAGTACTTCCTTGAGAATCGAAACGGCAGACGACGCTTTGGCGTCGTCGCTTACTTGCCCGTGCTGCCGGCGTTCAGCGCCTTCATCACGTCATCGGTGATGTCGATGCGCGGATTCACGTAGACGGCTTCCTGAACGATCAGATCATACTTGCGCTGCTCGGCGATTTGACGAATCACGCGGTTGGCACGCTCCAGCACCTGTGCCAGTTCCTCGTTACGGCGCTGGTTCAGATCCTCGCGGAACTCACGCTGCTTGCGCTGGAATTCGCGATCGAGATCGGCCACTTCGCGCTGACGGCGCTGGCGGTCCGCGTCCGCAAGCACGGCCGTGTCCTTGTCGAGCTTGTCAGCCATGGCCTTGATCTTCTGGGCCATATCCTGCAGTTCACGGTCACGCTTGGAGAATTCCTGCTCGAGCTTGACCTGCGCAGCCTTCGCCGGCTGCGAATCGCGCAGGATACGTTCCGAGTTGACCGCAGCAATGCGCGCCTCCTGAGCCATCGCCGGGGCCGCCGCGCACAAGGCCGCAGCGGCCAGCGCGGCCGCGCTCAGGGATTTCACCAGTGGAGTGTAAATTTTCATCAAACAAATCCTCTGTGGGGATCAGAACGCAGTACCGATCTGGAACTGGAAGCGTTGAACCTTGTCAGTTTCATCCTTCTTCAGCGGGAAGCCCATGCTAACCTTCAGCGGGCCGATCGGCGAAAGCCACGACATACCGAAACCAGTCGAGTATTTCAGATCGCTGAACGAAAGCGGTGCCCCTTCCTGGTAAACGTTACCGAAGTCGAAGAACGTGAACAGTCGCAGCGTGCGGTCAACACCCGAGCCCGGGAGCGGGAACACGAATTCCACGTTGCCGATCATCTTCGATGCGCCACCCACCGGGTTGCCGTTCTGGTCCTTCGGACCGAGCGTGCTGGTCTGGTAGCCGCGCACCGAGCCGATACCGCCGGCGTAGAAGTACTTGAACACCGGGAACGGCGTATTGCCATAACCGTGACCATAGGCCACTTCGCCGTTGAAGGCCAGCGTGAAGGACTTCGACAGCGGGTAGAAATACTGTTGCTGCAGGCTTGCGCGATAGTACTGCGTGTCGCCACCCGGAACACCCACTTCCAGGTTGGCCTGCGTGTACGGACCCTTGGTCGGAATCAGCGCGCTGTCGCGGCGATCGCGTGCCCAACCGATCGTGAACGGGAAGTTGTTGATCGGATCACCGCTGGCCTTGCCGATCTTCTGCAGCCAGGCCGTGTACTGGTTCGGCGTGTTGGGCGAGGTGTAGACCTGGGTCCGCTCGTAGCCGATGCCGAAGAACACCGTGTCGTTCTCCGAGAACGGCACGCCGAACTTGAAGCCACCGCCAGCCGAGACGATCTTGTAGTCCTGATCACCGGTGTAGTACAACGGGCGCGACGTACGGTAGTAGATGTCTGTCGATCGGCTAATGCCGTCGACCGTAAAGTACGGATCGTATTGCGTCAGCGCAATCGTACGGAACGACTTGGCCGTGTTCACATCCAGGCCCAGGCTGGTACCGGAACCGAACACGTTGTCCTGGCGCAGACCTGCCTGCAGCACGAGCTTGTCGGTCGACGAGAAGCCCAGACCCAGACTGATCTGGCCGGTCGGCTTCTCCGTCACGTTCACGTTCACGTCGACCTGGTCGGGCGCGCCCGGCACGTCTTCGGTGGTGATATTGGTGTCAGTGAAGTAGCCCGTCCGGTTGATACGCGCCTGCGACTGCTGGAGCTTTTCGCTATCGAACCACGACGACTCCATCTGGCGCATCTCGCGACGCACCACTTCGTCACGCGTCTTGCTGTTACCCACCACATTCACGCGGCGCACGTAGACGCGGCGGCCCGGGTCGACCATCAGGGTCAGCGCCACTTCGCGCTTTTCCTTGTCCACCTGCGGCTGCGGGTTGATCGTCGTAAAGGCGTAGCCATACGTGCCGAGCAGGTCCGTAATGGCCTTGGTGCTGGCCGTCAGCTTTTCGGACGAGAAGATGTCGCCCTTCTTCAGCTGCAGCAGTTTCTCCATCTCTTCCTGCTTGCCGAGCGTTTCGCCGGCCAGGCGGATGTCGGACACCTTGTATTGGTCCCCTTCGCTGATATTCAGCGTCAGGTAAATGTCCTTCTTGTCCGGCGTGATCGACACCTGCGTCGACTCGATCTGGAATTCGAGGTAGCCGCGGTTGAGATAGTACGAACGCAGCGCTTCCAGGTCAGCCGTCAGCTTCTGCTTCGAATAGAGGTCGTTCTTGGTGTACCAGGAGAGCCAGTTCGGCGTGGAAAGCTGCATTTCATCGCGCAGCGTGCTTTCCTTGAATGCCTTGTTGCCGACGATATTGATCTGGCGGATCTTGGCGACAGGGCCCTCGTCAACGTTGAACACCACCGACACGCGATTGCGGTCAACTGGCGTCACGGTGGTCTGCACCTCGGCGGCATAGTAGCCACGAGCCACGTACTGGCGCTTGAGCTCCTGCTCTGCCTTGTCGATCAGCGCCTTGTCGTAATAACGGGCCTCGGCCACGCCAACGGCGCGAAGCGAGCGGCGCAGCGTGTCCTTGTCGAATTCCTTGATGCCGACGAACTCCAGTTGCGAGATCGCCGGACGCTCCTCGACCTGGACGACCAGCACGCCGTCTTCGGCGCGGATCTGCACGTCCTTGAAAAAACCGGTGTTATAGAGCGCGCGAATCGCATCCGCACCCTTGTCGTCGGTAAACGTTTCGCCAACGCGAACCGGCAGGTAGCCGAAGACCGTGCCCGGCTCGACGCGCTGCAGGCCCTCCACACGGATATCCTTGACTACGAACGGATCGGCGGCAAAGCCCGCCGGGCTCCAAGCCGCAATAATGGCACTCGTCAGTAGACCCAGCGAGATGCGCTTATTTCTGATCAAAGTCGATCCCCTCTTCCTCATCGATTTCATGCAGGGCATTGGCTCCAAGCCTGGCAATGCTGGCACGGCTGCCCGATCCCGACGAGGTTCTTCCCCTGGGATACGATCGCCCCCTGCCAACTTGGGCTCTGGCTACGCGAAATTAGCCGCGCGCCAGAAACAGTCGGCTGACGTCATTGAACAAAGCGAGTGAGGTCAGGAGCAAGATGCACGCGATGCCTACCTTCTGCAGCATCGCTTGCCAATGGTCTGGAACAGGCCTGCCAGTCAAAAATTCCACGCAATAATACAGCAAATGCCCACCATCCAGAACCGGAATAGGTAACAAATTCAGTACACCGAGGCTGACACTTACCAATGCCAGAAAGCTGATAAATGGCTGCCAGCCCATGTTCGCAGCACGCCCCGCATAGTCAGCCACGGTCAGCGGCCCGCTCAAATTCTGCAGGGACGCCTGCCCCACCAGCATTTTGCCGAGTAGTTTCAACGACAGCGCACTGGTATTCCAAACCTGGTCCGCAGCCCGCGCCACTGCCTGCACCAGCGGGTACCGGACGATCTCCGTCTGGACGGCCTGGTTGAGCGCGGCGCCCAACTTGCCGACCTGAGACCCGCCACGGGCCTCGCCTTCGGGCGCTGGCGCGGCGTCGAGTTTCGCCTTGACGTCCATCCGTTCCCCGGCCCGCTCGATACCTAGCGTGACCTCCTGCCCGGGACGGGCACGGACACCACGAATTAGCGCGCTGGCCTGTGTGAGGGGCTGCCCATCCCATGCCACTACCCTGTCGCCAGCCTTGAGCCCGGCACGCTGCGCCGCGGAATCAGGGACGATCTCGGTAATGGTCACCGGGCCGCCCTTGAGGGCCAGACCCAGAACGGCCAGCGGATCCTGCTCCGGATTTCCGCCAGTATTCGGAAGGCGCGCCAAGGTAACATCGCGCTCCGCCCCATCGGTGCCACGCACCCGCAGTACCGCCCGCGCATCCCCGAAGCCCTGCGAAAACACGGCCATGCGCAGATCATTCCAGGAGCGTACGGCTTCCGTATGGTCGCTTGCGGTCAGCGACAGCACGCGATCCCCGTCCCGCACGCCAGCCTGCGCGGCCAGCGTCCCAGCGGCCGGCGCGGCCACCACTGGCACCGGCTCGCGCATCCCACCCGCGAACAGCACCACGTACAGCACGACGGCCAGCAAAAAATTCGCCAGCGGCCCGGCGGCCACGATGACAAAGCGCTTGCCTACCGGCTGGCGATTGAACGCACGGGGCAATTCCGCGGGATCGATCGGCGGATCGGTCTCCGGGTCACGCTCGCGCTCATCCAGCATCTTGACGTAGCCGCCCAGCGGAATTGCCGCCAGCGTCCACTCAGTCTTGTCACGGCCCTTGCCGACCCAACGCGCCAACGGGCGGCCAAAGCCGATCGAGAAGCGCAGCACCTTGACGCCGCAAGCGCGGGCGGCAAGGTAGTGCCCCATCTCGTGCACGAAAATCAGAATACAGAGGGCGACGACGAACGCAACTACGGTTTGCATGGCAAATCACCCTTTTCAGATTTTGCCCACGGCGGACTGGTTCAACGGCCAGCCAGGCTTCCCAACTGCGCCTGCGCGCCGCGACGCGCCGCTGAATCGGCAGCCAGTACGCCCTCGAGCGTATCAGCCGATCCTTCCGCCGACTGCTCCAGCACGGTTGCGACCACGCGAGCGATATCGGTGAAGCGGATCTTGCCGTTCAGGAACGCTTCCACGGCCACCTCGTTAGCTGCATTTAGCACCGCGGGCGCCACGCCGCCGGCACGCAATGCATCAAAGGCTAGCCCAAGGCATGGGAAGCGCTCAAGGTTCGGAGTCTCAAAATGCAGGCCACCGGCAACCGTGAGATCGAGCGGCGTTACACCGGAGTCGATCCGCTCCGGATAGGCCATGCCGTAGGCGATGGGTGTCCGCATGTCGGGGTTGCCCAGTTGCGCCAGCACGGAGCCGTCCGCGTAGGCCACCATCGAGTGGACAATGCTTTGCGGATGGATCAGCACCTCGATCTTCTCGGCCGGCGCGCCAAACAGCCAGTGCGCCTCGATGACCTCGAGACCCTTGTTCATCATCGTCGCAGAATCGACCGAGATCTTCCGCCCCATCACCCACTTCGGATGCGCGCAGGCCTGGTCGGGCGTGATGTCGTGCAGCGTGGACGGATCACGCGTGCGGAACGGGCCACCCGAAGCGGTAAGCAGCACCTTCGATACCCCGGCGCCATAGCGCGGATCACTGGTCGGCAGGCACTGGAAGATGGCGTTGTGTTCGCTGTCGATGGGCAGCAGCGTGGCGCCATGCTCACGCACGGCATCCATGAAGATGCCGCCGGACATCACGAGCGATTCCTTGTTGGCCAGCAGCACACGCTTGCCGGCCCGAGCAGCCGCCAGCGAGGATCGCAGGCCTGCCGCACCGACGATGGCGGCCATCACTGCATCCGTGCCAGCGTCCTCGGCGATGGATTCAAGCGCGGCCTCGCCATAGCTCACCTCGGTGGGAACACCGGCGGCACGCAGCTTGGCTTCAAGTTCGCTTGCTGCCTCGGCCGACCCTACCACGGCCCGCGCGGGACGAAACTCCACGCAGGCGGCCGCCAGCTTGTCGACCTGCCGATGCGCGCTGAGTGCGTGCACAGTGTAGCGATCCGGATGGCGCCGAACCACGTCAAGTGTGCTCTCGCCGATGGAACCCGTAGCGCCGAGGATGGTGATGCGTTGCATAGAAGCTGGAATGCGAAATCAGATTATTTGTTCAGATCCACGCCAGCAGCAGAGCCGCCAGCGGGAACACCGGGATCAACGCATCGATCCGGTCCAGGATCCCGCCATGGCCTGGCAGCAGACGGCTGCTGTCCTTCATGCCGACCTGGCGCTTGAGCAGCGACTCGAACAAGTCGCCGACAATACTGGCCGCGACCAGCAGTGTGGTCAGAATAACCACGAGGCGCAGCCCGCCCTTGTCGGCAACCAACGAGTACCACGTTGGGGCGAACATGTGCGTCGCGGCCAGCGAGAGCGCCACGATCATCGCCAGCAGCCAGCCGCCAATGGCGCCTTCCCAGGACTTGCCCGGACTGATCGTGGGTGCCAGCTTGCGCTTGCCGATGGCCTTGCCAACGAAGTATGCGCCGATATCGGCGGCCCAGACCAGCACGGCAGCCGTCAGCAGCACGCCAATGCCCGCTGCCCGAAGCACCATGACGGCGTGACCAAAGGCCGGCAACATGATCAGCCCCAGAACGACGCCAAGCGCCGTGAACGCCGGGGTGGCAGTTCGCACGCCGCGCGCCATCAGCACCAGCGCCACACCCCAGGCAATCAGGGACGCCTCCAGCAGCCACGTCACCGCGTCACGCTGCGGCGCATCATGCCATCCGATCAGGACCAACAGGCAAGCTACGGCGTACACATAGGGCCAGGCCCCGCGCAACCCGATCAGGCGACCAAACTCCCAGCCACCCAGCAGCACGATGACGGCGACCAACCCCGCCAGTGCCGCCGGCGGCGCCAGGAACAGGATCGGCAGGATCAACAGCAACAGGCATACGGCGGTGATGACGCGGGTAAGGAGCATGTGCGCTGTGGGTTCCCGTGAGTTTGTTGGGGGTTCGATGCGTCAGGCTGTGCCGGACAGGCCTGGCGCCACCAGCTGCGCGCTGGTCCGTCCGAAGCGCCGCTCGCGCTGACGGTACGAGGCAAAGGCCTTGTCCAGCTCGGCAGCATCGAAATCCGGCCAGAACGTTTCGGTGAAATACAACTCCGTGTAGGCAAGCTGCCAGAGCAGGAAGTTGCTGATGCGCTGCTCTCCGCCGGTGCGGATGAACAGGTCCGGCTCGGGCGCGTAGGCCATGGCCAGATGCGGTGCCAGAACAGACTCGTCGATCGCGTCCGAATCGAGCAGCGGCGAACGCGCCAGCATCTTGCGCATCGCCTGGAGCAGGTCCCAGCGGCCGCCATAGTTGGCGGCGATCGTCACGGTCAGACCCGTATTGCCTGCCGTACGCGCCTCGGCATCCTTGATCGCCTGCTGGATGCGCGGGCTGAACCGGCTGAGATCACCGACCACGCGCAGGCGAATATTGTTGGCGTGCATCCTGACCACTTCGCGACGCAAGGCGGTCATGAACAAACGCATCAGGAAGGACACCTCGTCGGCAGGCCTGCGCCAGTTTTCGGAACTGAATGCAAACAGCGTCAGGTACTGCACGCCACGCGCGGCGCACGCCTGCACGATCTCGCGCACCGCGTCCAGGCCACGGTTGTGGCCGGCCACGCGGGGCAGATGACGCTGCGTCGCCCAGCGACCGTTGCCATCCATGATGATGGCAACGTGCCGAGGCACATAAGTGGTATCGGGAACGCCTAGCGTCGAACTGATGTGCTGCATGGATTCGCGGACGATATCCGGCAACCCTGGCGGCTCGGCCGCCAGGACGGCCTTACACCGTCATGATCTCCTTCTCTTTCTCGGCAACGAGCTTGTCGATTTCGGCCACGAACTTGTCCGTGAGCTTCTGCACTTCGTCCTGACCGCGACGCTCGTCGTCCTCGGAAATAGCCTTGTCCTTGACCAGCTTCTTGAACTGCTCGTTGGCGTCGCGGCGCAGGTTGCGCACGGCCACCTTGGCGCCTTCGGCTTCGCCCTTGACCACCTTGGTCAGCTCCTTGCGGCGCTCTTCGGTCAGCGGGGGCATCGGCACGCGGATCACGTCGCCCATCGTGGCCGGGTTCAGGCCCAGATCGCCGTCGCGGATCGCCTTTTCCACAGCCTGGACCATCTTCTTTTCCCAGGGCTGCACGGAGATCGTGCGGGCGTCGGCAAGGCTGACTGCAGCCACCTGGCTGATCGGCACCATCGAGCCGTAGTAATCCACCTGAACATGGTCAAGCAGGCCGGTATGCGCGCGGCCGGTACGAACTTTCGCCAGATCGGCCCTGAAAGCTTCGATCGACTTCTGCATCTTCTGCTCGACGCTCTTCTTAGTGTCGGCGACGGTCATGATTACCTCCGAAAAACGGCCAGACATGATCCCGCCCAGCGGGATCGAAAATGAAACATTCTACTCTGAGGAAGGACCGAATCCGCATCCAGATGCGGTCCCCGCCTCTTAAACGTGCACCAGCGTGCCCTCGTCCTCGCCCAGGATCACGCGCTTCAGTGCGCCCGGCTTGACGATCGAAAACACCTTGATTGGCAGCTTCTGATCACGGCACAGCGCGAACGCGGTGGCGTCCATGACCTGCAGGTTGCGGGAAATGGCTTCGTCGAACGAGATGGTCGTATAGCGCGTGGCGCTTGGATCTTTCTTGGGATCGGCGGTATACACGCCGTCCACCTTGGTGGCCTTGAGCACGATTTCGGCACCGATTTCAGAGCCACGCAGCGCCGCGGCCGTATCGGTCGTGAAGAACGGGTTGCCGGTGCCGGCGGCGAAGATCACCACCTTGCCCTCTTCGAGCTGGCGAATCGCGCGCGGGCGGATATACGGCTCGACGACCTGGTCCATGCGCAGCGCGGACTGCACACGGCCTTCGATGCTGGCGTGGCGCATCGCGTCCTGCAAGGCCAGCGCATTCATCATCGTGGCCAGCATGCCCATGTAATCTGCCGTGGCGCGGTCCATGCCGGCAGCACCGCCAGCAACACCGCGGAAGATATTACCGCCGCCGATGACCACCGCGACCTGGACACCCAGCTTCACGATTTCGGCAATGTCATTGACCATGCCCTCGATGGTGGCACGGTTGATACCGAAGGCATCGTCGCCCATCAGGGCTTCACCGGACAATTTCAGAAGGACGCGCTTATAGGCAGGCATGTTCACCTCGGGCTGGTTCTTGATCGCTCGTTTGAACGGAGGGTGGGCGCGGGCGGCACGAAGCATCTGCGCACCGGCCGCGCAAAAATACGGATCGCTTGACTGAGACAAGCCGGTTTTCGCTGTCATCTGCCCGCAACATCCGTCAAAAGACGCGCGAAATGCCGGTGACTGCGAAAACTGGCTGGTGCGGCGCCACTGAAGGCCGCACTTGTGCAGAGGGGCACCTTGCGGCGCCCCTCTGCATTATACGGTGGCCAGGTGGTCACCCCTCAAGGGGGAAACCCGCCCAGCCACCAGGACATCAGGCCTTCTGGGCGGCGGCCACCTGGGCAGCCACTTCAGCAGCAAAATCGTCCTGCTTCTTCTCGATGCCTTCGCCAACCACGTACAGCGTGAAACCCTTCACGGTCGTGTTGACGCCCTTCAGCATCTGTTCCACGGTCTGCTTGTCGTTCTTCACGAACGACTGGTTCAGCAGCGAAACTTCCTTCAGGTACTTCTGGACCGAACCTTCCACCATCTTGGCGACGATCTCGGCCGGCTTGCCCGATTCGGCAGCCTTTTGTTCGGCGATGCTGCGCTCCTTGGCGATCAGCTCGGCGGGCACCTGGTCAGCCGACAGCGACACCGGCTTCATGGCGGCCACGTGCATGGCGACGTCCTTGGCGGCGGTTTCGTCGCCATCGAACTCGACCATCACGCCAATACGGGTGCCGTGCAGGTACGAAACCAGCTTGCCACCGTTGGTGTAACGCTGGAAGCGGCGGATCGTCATGTTCTCGCCGATCTTGCCGATCAGCGCCGAGCGCACGGCGTCGACGGTCGAACCGTCCATTTCCAGCGCCGACAGAGCAGCCACATCGGCCGGGTTCTGCTTGGCGACCAGCTCGGCAACCTTGGCACCGAAGCCCAGGAAGTCGTCGTTCTTCGACACGAAGTCGGTTTCGCAGTTCAGTTCGACCAGCGCACCCGTGGTACCGTCGATGTACGAAACCACGATGCCTTCTGCGGTCACGCGCGAAGCAGCCTTGCTGGCCTTGTTGCCCAGCTTGACGCGCAGCAGTTCTTCAGCCTTGCCCAGATCGCCGTCGGCTTCCGTCAGGGCCTTCTTGCATTCCATCATCGGCGCGTCGGTCTTCGCGCGCAGTTCTGCAACCATGCTTGCGGTAATTGCCGCCATTTGTCACTCCTTGATTGGTTCGGGCCGACTGCCCAGCACGTCGCGCGTGGCAGCCGGCCGGGATCAGATCCACTTCAGTCCGGCTTCACCCGCGGCGAATGGTATCCGCGGCGGATGACAACAAATTCTGTTTGCAAAAAGGGGGCGCCAGCTGTGCCCCCTTTTTTAGTTGCCGCAAGGCAGGCGTCAGTGGCCGGTGTGCCCCGGCCTCAGACGCCAGCGGGCAATCAGCCTTCCTGGACTTCGACGAATTCGTCGTCGCCGCGTGCGGCTTCCACGACTTCCTGAACCGCGTTCGCGCGGCCTTCCAGGATCGCGTCGGCCACGCCGCGCACGTACAGGGCCACGGCCTTGCTCGAGTCGTCGTTACCCGGGATCACGTAGTCGATGCCTTCCGGCGAGTGGTTCGTGTCGACCACACCGATCACGGGGATGCCCAGCTTGTTGGCTTCGGTCACGGCGATCTTGTGGTAGCCGACGTCCACCACGAAAATGGCGTCAGGAATACCGCCCATGTCCTTGATGCCGCCGATGGACTTTTCCAGCTTTTCCATCTCGCGCTCGAACATCAGCGCTTCCTTCTTGCTCATGGTTTCCAGCGCGCCGGCTTCCTTGGCGGCTTCCATGTCCTTCAGGCGCTTGATCGAGATCTTGACGGTCTTGAAGTTCGTCAGCATGCCGCCGAGCCAGCGGGCGTCGACGTAGGGCATGCCAGCGCGACCAGCTTCTTCAGCCAGGATTTCGCGCGATTGACGCTTGGTACCCACGAAAAGCACGGTGCCGCGGTTTGCTGCCAGTTGGCGCACGTACTTCAGCGCGTCCTGGAACATCGGCAGGGTCTTTTCGAGGTTGATAATGTGGATCTTGTTGCGATGACCGAAGATGAAGGGGGCCATCTTCGGGTTCCAGAAGCGGGTCTGGTGGCCAAAGTGGCAACCGGCTTCCAGCATTTCGCGCATAGTCACGGACATGAGAGGTGCTCCAATAGGGTTTGGTCTGAAGTCCGCCCCGACATTCCTGAAAAGGAACACCCCGGATGGGCGGACCAGCGATTTACAAAAAAAGTGATTTCCGACCCACCTGAGCTACCGCAACGCTTGTCGAGCAGCCCGGAGCAAGTCAGCCCGCGATTGTAGCAACAAAGTCGGGGTCGGCTCAACCCCCTTGGAAATCGACCAAGAGCAGGCCGCCCCGCCGCCGTCAATCGGACAATTCCCCGTGTTCCCCCTGCTTTCCCGTCACGATGGTGCGATAATCCCGTCTTGCGAATCGTTTCCGGCGCAGCCTGTGGCTGAGCCGTCACTTACAGGCAAAGCAGCATGAGCATCCATATCAACACCGCCGAAGACATCGCCCAAATGCGCGTGGCTTGCCGCCTTGCCTCCGAGGTCCTCGACTACATCACCCCGCACGTGAAGCCCGGCGTCAGCACCGGCGAACTCGACCGCCTCTGCCACGCGTATATGCGCGACGTGCAGGGCACCGTGCCGGCGCCGCTGAACTATGCGCCCCCCGGTTACCCGCCCTTCCCTGGCGCCATCTGCACGTCGGTCAACGACGTGATCTGCCACGGCATTCCGGGCGACCGCGTGCTGAAGACCGGCGACGTGGTGAATCTCGACATCACCGTGATCACCAAGGAAGGCTACTACGGCGACACGAGCCGCATGTTCGTGGTCGGCGAGGCGTCGATCCTGGCCAAGCGCCTGTCCCAGATCACTTACGAATGCATGTGGAAGGGCATCCAGCAGGTGCGTAACGGCGCGCGCCTCGGCGACATCGGCCATGCCATCCAGACCCATGCCGAGGCCGCCGGCTATAGCGTGGTACGCGAATATTGCGGCCACGGCATCGGCAAGGTCTTCCACTCGGACCCGCAGATCCTGCATTACGGCCGTCCAGCCACTGGGATGGAGATCAAGACCGGCATGATCTTCACGATCGAGCCGATGATCAACGCAGGCAAGCGCGATATCCGCACGATGCCTGACCAGTGGACCGTCAAGACGCGCGACCGCAGCCTGTCGGCCCAATGGGAGCACACCGTGCTCGTGACCGAAACCGGCTACGAAGTGCTGACGCTTTCCGAAGGCTCGCCGTTGCCGCCAGCATTCATCACGGAAACCGTGGCGGCCTGACGCCGCAACGTTCGCCAGGGCGCCAACCACGGCGCCCTTTCTTCTTGCAGCCGTGCCCACGACCTCCATCGACCCGCCCATGGACACCACGCCGGAACTGCTGCTCTGCCAGCGCATTCGCGACAAGCTCAAGGCCGACAAGCAGGCGCTGTTCGCCGAATTCGACGCGAACAACCAGGTCAACCCACTCGTCACCAAGCTGCGCCGCGCCGTCGACGTCGCGCTGACTGACGCCTGGACTGGCCTGGAACTGCCCGGCGACGCCGCCCTGGTGGCGGTCGGCGGCTATGGGCGCGGCGAGCTGTTCCCCTACTCCGACGTCGATGTGCTGCTACTTCTGCCCGGCGATCCCGACGCGGAAACGGCAGCGAAGCTCGAGCGCTTTATCGGCCTATGCTGGGACCTGGGCCTCGAGATCGGCTCGTCGGTGCGCACGGTCGACGACTGCATCCGCGAATCGGCGGCCGACATCACGATCCGCACATCGCTGCTTGAGGCACGTCTGCTGATCGGCAACAAGGCGCTGTTCAAGTCCTTGCAGACGCGCTATCAGGCCGATATGGATGCGGCCGACTTTTTCCAGGCCAAGCTGCTGGAAATGCGTCAGCGACATGCCAAGTACCAGGACACGCCGTACGCTCTGGAACCGAACTGCAAGGAAAGCCCGGGCGGCTTGCGCGACCTGCAAGTCATCCTGTGGATGACCGAGGCCGCCAGGCTCGGCGACAGCTGGAAGCAACTGTTCGAGCGCGGCCTGCTGACCGAGCGCGAAGCGCAGGAACTCACCCGCAACGAGCGCCTGCTGCGCACGATCCGCGCTCGCCTGCACCTGCTGGCCGGCCGCCGCCAGGACGTGCTCGTGTTCGACTTGCAGACGGCGCTGGCCGAGGCATTCGGCTATCGGCAGACCACGAACAAGCGCGCCAGCGAACAGCTAATGCGCCGCTACTACTGGGCAGCCAAAGCGGTCACGCAGCTCAACAGCGTGCTGCTGCTGAACATCGAGGCGATGTTGTTCCCGAGCGAGTCGATGGTCACGCGCGAGATCAACGATCGTTTCGTCGAACGCCAGGGAATGCTGGAGATCACGAGCGACGATCTCTACGAGCGCAATCCGCACGCGATCCTGGAGACGTTCCTGCTCTATGAGCGCACGCCCGGCGTGAAAGGCCTTTCGCCGCGCACGCTGCGCGGGCTCTACAACGCGCGCACGGTCATGGACGCCAGCTGGCGCAACGATCCGGTGAACCGTCGCCTGTTCCTGGCCATCGTCCAGGAACCGCAGGGGATCACCCATGCGCTGCGCCTGATGAACCAGACCAGCGTGCTGGGCCGCTACCTGATCAATTTCCGACGCATCGTCGGCCAGATGCAGCACGACCTGTTCCACGTCTATACCGTGGACCAGCACATCCTGATGGTCGTGCGTAATATGCGCCGCTTCGCGATCGTCGAGCATACGCACGAGTTTCCGTTCTGCAGCCAGTTGATGGCTGGCTTCGACCGCCCTTGGGTGCTGTGGGTGGCGGCACTGTTTCATGACATCGCCAAGGGCCGTGGCGGCGATCATTCGAAGCTCGGCACCGTCGATGCCCGCCGCTTCTGCAAGCAGCACGGCATCTCGCGTGAAGACACGGACCTGATCGCGTGGCTGGTCGAGCATCACCTGACGATGAGCCACGTCGCCCAGAAACAGGACCTGACCGACCCCGACGTGGTCAAGGCATTCGCCCAGGTAGTGGGCAACGGGCGCTATCTGACCGCGCTGTACCTGCTGACCGTGGCCGATATCCGTGGCACCAGCCCGAAGGTCTGGAATGCCTGGAAGGGCAAGCTGCTCGAGGACCTGTACCGCATCACGCTGCGCGTGCTCGGCGGCGCGCGGCTCGACACACATTCGCTCTGGGCACAGAAGCGCGACGACACGATCGCCCAACTGCGACTGAAAGCATTCGATCCCGAACTGGCCAAGCCACTGTGGGACAAGCTCGACATGTCGTTCTTCATGCGGCAGGACGCTCGCGACATCGCCTGGCTCACGCGCAGTCTGTTCAACAAGGTGAACAGCCCCAACCCCGTGGTCAAAGCGCGCATTTCGCCGGCGGGCGAAGGTCTCCAGGTAGCGGTCTACGTCAAGGATCAGCCCGATCTGTTCGCACGTATCTGCGGCTACTTCGAGCGCAAGGCCTTTTCGATTCAGGACGCCAAGATCGAGACCACGCGCGACGGTTACGCGCTGGATACGTTCCAGATCACGGACCCTGGTCTTGCCGGTGACTACCGCGACATCCTGACGCTCGTCGAGCACGAACTCGGTGAGCGCGTGCGGCTGGAGTGCCCGCTCCCCGACCCTGCACAAGGACGCCTGTCGCGCCAGTCGCGCAGTTTCCCCATCAAGCCGCGCGTGGACCTGCGTCCCGACGAGCGCGGCCAGTATTACCTGCTGTCGGTATCCGCCAACGACCGCACCGGCCTGCTGTACGCGATCGCGCGCGTGCTGGCCAAACATCGCGTGTCCGTGCATTCGGCACGCATCAATACGCTCGGTGAACGCGTGGAAGACGTGTTCCTGGTCGACGGCTCGCGACTGGCCGCCGACAACCGATTGCAGATTCAGCTTGAACAGGACCTGCTCGACGCGCTGGCCATCTGAGGCCGGCACGCCGGTAGTTGAAACGATATGACCGATAGCAATACGCCCGGCCGCAAGACGCTGGGCATCAAGACCACCTCCTCCGGCACAACGCGCAAGGCGAGCCGCCCCGTGCGCGTGTCTGACCTGAACCGCAAGCGTGTCCAGGAAGTGGTCACGGGGATCAAACAGGCCAAGAACCGCGCCTCCGACAAGGACAAGCGCAAGGCTGGGCCGGCCGATGGCGCGCCGCGCAATGAGCGTCAGGATCGACCGGCGCGACCGGCACGTCCTCGCCCCGCCGAAGGCGAGCGGGCACCTCGCCGTTTTGCCGAAGGAGAACGGGCACCACGCCGGTTCAGCGATGAGGAGCGCCCGCAGCGCGAGCGCCGGTACGGCGATGACAACCGCCCCGCGCAGCCGCGCCGCTATGGCGATGACAATCGCGCCGAGCGTCCGCGTCGGTTCAGCGATGAGAATCGCGCCGCGCCCCCCCGTCGCTTTGGCGACGAGGAACGCCCCCAGCGTGAACGCCGCTATGGGGACGACAACCGCCCCGCGCAGCCGCGCCGCTATGGTGACGACAATCGCGCCGAGCGTCCGCGTCGGTTCAGCGATGAGAATCGCGCCGCGCCGCCCCGTCGCTTTGGCGACGAGGAACGTCCGCAACGCGAGCGGCGCTACGGCGATGACAACCGCCCCGCGCAACCGCGCCGGTATGGCGACGACAATCGCGCCGAGCGTCCGCGCCGGTTCAGCGACGAGAATCGCGCCGCGCCCCCCCGTCGCTTTGGTGACGAGGAACGCCCGCAGCGTGAACGCCGCGCTGGAGACGACAATCGCCCCGCGCAACCGCGCCGTTATGGCGACGACAATCGCGCCGAGCGTCCCCGTCGGTTCAGCGACGAGAATCGCGCCGCGCCGCCCCGTCGCTTCGGCGACGAGGAACGCCCCCAGCGTGAACGCCGCTATGGGGATGACAACCGCCCCGCGCAACCGCGCCGCTATGGCGACGACAATCGCGCCGAACGTCCCCGCCGCTATGGCGACGACAATCGCGCCGAACGTCCCCGCCGCTATGGCGACGACAATCGCGCCGAACGTCCCCGCCGCTACGGCGATGACGAACGCACGCAGCGCACCGAGCGTCCGCACCGCAGCGACGAAGCTCGCGCGCCGCGCCGGCCGCACCAGGACGACAACGCACCGCGTCGTGGTGACGCCCCGGCACGCCGCTTCAGCGACTCCGCCGACCGCGCCCGTGGTGAGCGCACCGAACGCCCGGCACCGCGCGCCGAAGTGCGTCAGCCGGTCTCCGAGCATGAAGACGGCCTCGTCCGCCTCTCCAAGCGCATGTCCGAACTGGGCCTGTGCTCGCGCCGCGAGGCCGATGAATGGATTCCGCGTGGCTGGGTGCTCGTCGACGGCAAACCAGTGACCGAACTCGGCACGCGCATTCGTCCCGAAGCGGAGATCGAAATCCTGCAGGCCGCGCGCTCGGAACAAGGCGAACGCGTGACGGTGCTGCTGAACAAGCCGGTCGGCTATGTCTCCGGCCAGGCCGAAGACGGCTATGAGCCGGCGGCCGTGCTGTTCGCGCCCGAGAACCAATGGGAACTGGACCCCACGCGCAAGCGCTTCGCCCCGTGGCAACGCAAGAATCTCGCACCGGCGGGCCGGCTCGACATCGACTCGACCGGGCTGCTCGTGCTGACTCAGGATGGCCGCGTTGCACGCGCACTGATCGGCGACGACTCGAATGTCGAGAAGGAATATCTGGTGCGTGTGGAGTGGGAGTCGCCGCAAGGTCTGGTCGAACGCAATATCAGCGCCGTGTTCCCCGATGACATGCTGGAGCGCCTGCGCCATGGTCTGTCGCTGGACGGCGTGGCGCTCAAGCCCGCCAAGGTCAGCTGGCAGAACGAGGAGCAACTGCGCTTCGTGCTGCGTGAAGGCCGCAAGCGTCAGATTCGCCGGATGTGCGAGCAGGTCGGCCTGAAGGTGGTTGGCCTCAAGCGCGTGCGCATGGGCCGTGTGGTGCTCGGCGACTTGCCGCCGGGCCAGTGGCGCTTCCTGGGGGCCTTCGAGAAGTTCTGATCGGCGGCGCCTGCCGGCTATTCCTCTCTCCCGTCAGCGGGGGGAGGAATAGCCATCCATCACTCAAACGCCTGCGCGCTTCCCGGTCACCGGTTGCAGCTTGTGCAGCGCCTCCTCGGCCGACTCATCAGCCGGCACATAGACCAGCAGCCGCGCGCCGTTACGCGGCGCGGTCCACCAGTTGGTCTGTGTCAGGCTAAAAGCCCCCGTTTCCGGATGGGTGAACTGCTTGACGTGATTCTGGATACCGCGCACCTGATAGCGCTGCCACAGATCCCGGAATAGCGCCGACACCGCCATATAGCGCTCGAGTTGCGCTTCCCAGACAGGATCGTGCACGTGCTCGGCCATCGCGGCCCGGTAAAGCGCCACCATGTTCGCAACCATGCCATGCCAGTCAACCACGATCGCGCGCCAGGCCGGATGTGTCAGCGCCAGATAGATACAGTTGCGATCCTCGACCGGCAGGCCCGGCAGATCGACGCCAAGCAGCCGGCAATAGGCGTCGTTATGCGCGACGATGTCGAATCGCGCGTTCTGCACCAGGGCGGGAATCGGATCGAGCTGATCGAGAACCCGTTGCGTCGTGGCGGACACCGTTTCGCAGACCGACGTCCCCGCGAGTGGCGCCGGACGTTGCATGCCAGCCAGTGTGAACAGATGCTCGGTCTCCGAGGGCGAACACTGCAGCGCTGCGGCAACCGCATTGAGCACCTTCGGCGATACCCGGATCGGACGGCCCTGCTCCAGCTTCGTGTACCACGTGATGCCGATGTCAGCCATCGCGGCCACTTCCTCGCGCCGCAAGCCGGGCGTGCGCCGCCGGCCCATGCGCGACAGGCCCAGCCGCGCCGGATCCAGGCTCTCGCGCCGGGCGCGCAGGAATGCGCCTAGTTCCACCTCCCTGCCGGTGCCCTCGATCTCCTCGTAGCCATCCACATCGAGCAGGACACCCGGTTCCTGGCGAGCATTCATGATCAGTCACTCCGTTTGCCTAGGCTGACACAATTTATACCAGTCTAACTGGACTCTTGTACCAGTCTGATCGACCCACCATACTCCGGTCCTCAAGCGTTGTCGAGGCCAGATCCGCCATGCAAACATCCCCCGCCCCCACCCTCGGTCGAGCCGGACTTTACGTCCTGCTGGCCGGCCAGCTACTGCCACAGATCGACTTTTCGATCGTCAATGTGGCGCTACACCCTATCGAGCACTCCCTGGGAGCGACGCCGTCCGAACTGGAACTGATGGTGGCCGTCTACGGCGTGGCATTCGCCGTCTTCCTGGCCATGGGCGGGCGGCTCGGCGACAACTACGGTCGCCGTCGCATCTTCAACGTCGGTGTGCTGCTCTTCGGCGTCGCGTCGCTACTGTGCGGCGTGGCGGATTCGATGCTGTCGCTGCTGATCGCGCGGACGCTGCAAGGCGCGGCGGCGGCGCTGCTCGTGCCGCAGATTCTGGCGACGATTCACGTCGGCCTGCGTGGACACGCCCACTCCCGTGCCCTGGCGCTGTTCGCGTCGATTGGTGGCATCGCGTTCATCATCGGGCAGGTTCTGGGCGGCTTGCTGGTCGACGCCGACATCGGCGGCCTGGGGTGGCGCAACGCGTTCCTGATCAACCTGCCGATCTGCCTGGCCATCCTGGTTCTTTCGCCGCGCGTGATCCCCGAGACCCGGCGTGAGAACGCCACTGGCATCGACGCCCCGGGCACCGTGCTGCTGGCTGCCGTGATCCTGGCGATTCTGCTTCCGATCGCGTTGGGACCCATGTTTCGCTGGTCGTGGCCCGTGCTGGCCGTTCTGGCCGCCACGGCGCCGTTGATGCTGCTGCTCTGGCACATCGAACTGCGCCAGGAACGCCGCGGCGTGCATCCGCTACTGCCACCATCGTTGCTGCGACTGCCCAGCGTGCGCTTCGGCTTTATCGTCGCCGTACTCTTCTATGCGTGCTGGAGCGGCCTGATGTTCGTGCTGGCGCTAACGCTGCAGGGTGGCGTGGGTATGACGCCCACGATGGCGGGCAACACGTTCATTCCGCTTGGGCTGGCCTTCATTGCGGGATCGCTGGCGAGCCCACGCGTGGTGAACGGCTGGGGCCGCACGCGTGTGCTGATAGTCGGATGCGTGACACAGATGGCCGGCGTTGTGGTGCTCGCCTACGTGCTGCGGCACGCCTGGCCCCACCCGGACATCCTGACGCTCGCCCCGCCAAGCTTGCTGATCGGCTTCGGCAATGCGCTGGTGGTCGGGTGCTTCTACCGGATTGGCCTGGCGGACATTCCCACCGACCAGGCCGGCGCGGGCAGCGCCGCGCTGGCCACGGTTCAGCAGGCCTCGCTTGGACTCGGCTCGGCCCTGCTCGGCACGGTATTCGCGCAGCGACTGCATCACGCCGCGACTTATCTCGATGCGGCGCTGGCCAGCCTCGCCGCCGAGTTGTGCCTGATGACGATCCTGGTTGCCGCTGCGCTGGTCTATCACAACCGGCATGGACAGCCGGCAATCACCGCGTGCGCTTCGCCTCAGTCGTCGTAATTGGGTGGTAGTTCGGGGAACAGGATCTCGGTAAAACCGAAGCGCGTGAAGTCCTTGATCCGCATTGGATACAGCACGCCGATCAGGTGATCGCACTCGTGCTGCACCACGCGCGCATGGAAGTCCTCGGCCACGCGCTCGATCCTGTTGCCCATCATGTCGAAGCCCGTGTACTTCAGCCGCGTGTAGCGCGGCACCACGCCGCGCAGGCCCGGCACCGAGAGGCACCCTTCCCATCCATCTTCCATCTCGTCGGACAGCGGCTCCAGGGACGGATTGATCAGTACGGTCTTCGGCACGGTCGGTGCGTCGGGATAGCGCGGGTTGCGATCGAAACCGAAAATCACCACCTGCAGGTCCACGCCGATCTGGGGCGCGGCAAGGCCGGCGCCATTGGCATGTTCCATCGTGTCGAACATGTCGTCGATCAGCAGGCGCAGTTCAGGCGTGTTGAACTGCGTCACGGGGCGCGCCTGTTGCAGCAGGCGTGCGTCGCCCATCTTCAGAATGTCCCGGATCATTGCGCGTTCTCCCTCTCTCCGTATCAGGCTGCGCCGGCCTCGGCCAGCAACTTCAACATCCCTTCCTCGTCCAGCACCGCCACGCCCAGTGTCTGCGCCTTCTCGAGCTTGCTGCCCGCCTCGGCCCCGGCCACCACGTAGTCGGTCTTCTTCGACACCGAACCCGCCACCTTGGCGCCAGCGGCTTCCAGCTTCTCCTTGGCGTCCTCGCGGGACATCGTCGGCAGCGTGCCGGTCAGCACGAACGTCTTGCCAGCCAGCGGCAGCGGCGCACGCGCGGTCGGCTCTGTCTCCGCCCAGTGCACCCCCGCCGCCCGCAACTGTTCGATAACCTCGACATTGTGCGGTTCGGCAAGGAAGTTGGCGATCGACTGCGCCACCACGGGGCCCACGTCGTTGACTTCGAGCAAGGCGGCCTCGTCCGCGGCCAGCAGGTTGTCCAGCTTGCCGAAGTGCTTGGCCAGATCCTTGGCCGTCGCTTCTCCTACATGACGGATACCGAGCGCGAAGATAAAGCGGTTCATCGTGGTCTCGCGCGACTGCTCGATCGCCACCACCAGATTCGATGCCGACTTGTCGGCCATCCGGTCCAGCGCCGCGAGCTTTGCCACGCCGAGCTTGTAGAGATCGGCAGGCGTGCGCACGATGCCCAGGTCGACCAGTTGCTCCACCACCTTGTCGCCCAGCCCTTCGATATCCATTGCCCGACGCTGCGCGAAATGCAGCAGCGCCTGCTTGCGTTGCGCGGCGCAGATCAGCCCGCCCGTGCAGCGTGCAATCGCCTCGCCTTCGAGTCTTTCCACGTGCGATCCGCAGACCGGGCATTCAGTCGGCATCACAAACGCACGGGCGTCCGCCGGGCGGCGCTCCAGCACCACGGCAACCACCTCCGGAATCACGTCACCCGCGCGGCGCACGATCACCGTGTCGCCGATATGCACGTCCTTGCGCCGGATCTCGTCTTCGTTGTGGAGCGTGGCATTGGTCACGGTGACCCCGCCGACGAACACTGGCGCCAGTCGCGCCACCGGCGTGATCGCGCCGGTGCGGCCGACCTGGACCTCGATGTCCTCGACCGTAGTGGTCATCTCCTGCGCAGGAAACTTGTGCGCCAGCGCGAAACGCGGGGCGCGCGAGACAAAACCGAGCTGTTCCTGTTCGGCAATCGCGTTGACCTTGTAAACCACGCCGTCGATGTCGTACGGCAACTGGTCACGACGCTCGCCAACCTCGCGATGGAATGACAGCAGGCCCTGAGCGCCCCGGACCACACGCCGCTCGTCGCAAACAGGCAAACCGAGCTTGGCAAAGCCGTCAAGCATTGCACTATGCGTGACCGGACGGTCGACGCCTTCCATCTCGCCCACGCCATAGGCAAAGAACGAAAGCGGGCGCTTCGCCGTAATACGCGGATCAAGCTGGCGAAGGCTGCCCGCCGCCGCGTTACGCGGATTGACGAATGTCTTCTCGCCCGATTCGGCCTGGCGCGCGTTGAGCTTGTCGAAATCGGCGCGATACATGAACACCTCGCCGCGCACCTCCAGCACAGACGGGGCATTGCCGCGCAGCTTGAGCGGAATCGCCTTGATCGTGCGCACGTTCGCGGTCACGTCTTCGCCCGTCTCGCCGTCGCCGCGCGTGGCGGCCTGCACGAGCGTTCCGTTCTCGTAGCGCAACGACATCGCGAGCCCGTCGAACTTCAGCTCACAGGCGTACTCGACGGCATTCCCCGCGGTGCTTGCGGCTGCCTCGGCGGCATCTGCCGCGCTGAACAGATCGTCAACCGGCGCGGCGGGTGTCGCGGGTGTCGCGGGTGTCGCGGGTGTCGCGGGTGCTGCGGGTGTGGCACGGCCGAGGCCCTGCGCGCAGCGCCGGTCGAAATTGATGACGTCCTCGTCCTCGAAGCCATTATTGAGCGACAGCATCGGCACGCGGTGGCGCACCGAATCGAACGCCGACAACGGCGCACCGCCCACGCGCTGCGTGGGGGAATCGGGTGTCAGCAGTTCGGGATGTTCGGCTTCCAGCGCCTGCAACTCGATGAACAGCGCATCGTAGTCGGCATCGGGAATCGTCGGCGCGTCGAGCACGTAATACTGGTAGCTGTAGCGCTCCAGTTCTTCGCGCAACCATTGCGCGCGCTCGGCGGGGGAAGCGCCGGACGGCGCGGAGGCTGAAGCCTGCGCGCCTTGTTTCTTGGCGGTCATGACTGGCTCCGTTACTGGCTGAACAAGCGCACGGCAACAGGTGATCCGGCGGGCATTCCGCGCGATTCCAGCTTCTCGTATAACTTCTCGAGTTGGCCGAAGATCGCCACGAACGACGCCTCGGTCAGCGGCCGCATATTGTCGTCGACCAGTTGCGCGCCCATGCGCTGGGCCAGGCTGTACCCGTATTCGCACACGGTCTTGAACGGCTTGGCCGCCTGCGATGCCTGCGGCACGTCGAGCAGCAGCGTGATCTGTCGGCCGGCGCTCAACGTCAGGTCGTCGCGCAGGAAGTTGGTATCGCCGAATTGCAGCGTGAACAGCGGCCGTTGCAGGCCGTCGGCGCCCGGTTCATAGCGGATGAAGCGTGTGCCGTCGCGCGACAGCACCAGCCCGTCCTGCGTCGCCACCGTCTGGACATAGGCGGCCGACCACGGCGCGCCATCGGAGATCACGTTCACGCCGAGCTGCACGTCCGCGCCCGCCGCAAACGCGTCGAGTTCGCGCGCATTCCCGACGGTCTCGGTCATGTCCGGCAGGTCCGCCGATGCATCGAGCGATTCGGACAGGGCTTCCACCGCGTTGACGAATTCGGAGAATTCAAGCGCGTTGAGCGGACCACTGCGATTCGCCAGTTGCACGGCCACCTGGATGTCTTCGTACTGGTGACCTGCGGTCACGGCTTCCCACGCGTTGGATTCGACGCGCAGGCCCTCGATATGCACCTGCTTGGTACCGGCGCGACGCAGACGGCCCGTCAGCGGCAAAATACGATCGCCCGACGCTTTGCGTTCCAGATGCATCGGCACGATGCAGTCGATCAACGGGTCAATCACCGCAGGCGTGGGCTGACCATTGAGGGTCTCGGCCTCGGCAGGCTGCGCGCGGGCAGGCGCCTCTTGGGCTTCCGCCTGTTCGTCGGCCTCGGCCGGTGTCACGTCTTTGGCGGCATGCGCCGCCGCTGGCGAGGCGGCTACAGCGACCTCGTCCGCCACCGCCTCGTCGGCATCCGCGGTGCTGGCTGCCGCGCGGGCTGCCGCCGCCACCGTCGCCACGTCCTCGTCCTCGTCGTGTTCGGCGGGACGCTGCCCGCCCCCACCAAGCGTCGGCTCACGGCGCGAGACTTGCTCCGGCGGCGTGGCCTCCTTGAGCTTGGCCGCCGTCTCGGGATGGGTGGTCTTGCCCACCACCGGCTCCCGCATCGGCTGAACGTCGTCCTCGGGCATCAGCGGCCGCACGCGGCGCGCCTTGTAGATCTGCCAGCGGTTATAGGCCACCAGCAGCAGGAGCAATACGACACCAGCGATGATCAATGCGTTCTGCAGTTCCATCTTAAGCGACCTCCGCCATCGATACGGCTGCATCCATGTCCACCGCCACGATCCGCGATACACCCTGCTCCTGCATTGTCACGCCGATCAACTGGTGGGCCATCTCCATCGCAATCTTGTTGTGGGAAATAAATACGAACTGGGTCTTGTCGGACATCCGCGCAACCATGTTGGCATAGCGCTCGGTGTTGGCATCGTCCAACGGCGCATCCACCTCATCGAGCAAGCAGAACGGAGCGGGGTTGAGCTGGAACATTGCGAACACCAGCGCGATCGCGGTCAGCGCCTTCTCGCCGCCGGACAGCAGGTGAATCGTCGAGTTCTTCTTGCCCGGCGGTTGGGCCATCACCTGCACGCCGGCGTCGAGGATCTCCTCTCCGGTCATGATCAGACGTGCCTGGCCGCCACCGAACAGCGAGGGGAACAGTTCGCCGAAGTGGTGATTGACCTGGTCGAAAGTGCCTTGCAGCAGTGCCCGCGTTTCCTGGTCGATCTTGGCGATCGCGTCCTCCAGGGTGTTGATAGCGTCGGTCAGGTCGGCGGTCTGCGCATCGAGGAAGGTCTTTCGCTCGCGTGCCGCGGTCAGTTCATCAAGCGCGGCCATGTTGACCGGGCCCAGCGCGTTGATGGCGTTGTTCAGGCGCGTGACCTCGCCCTGCAGGTAGGACGGCTTCAGGTCGCCAGTCAGCTTCTCGGCCAGCGCGGCTTCATCGACTTCCGCCGTGGCCAGTTGCTCCGTGAACTGATCCTGGTTCAGGCGCGCGGCCTGCTCCTTGAGCTGGCATTCGGTGATGCGGTCGCGCAGCGGCTGCAGGCTGCGTTCGGCGGCCAGGCGCTGTTCATCGAACTGGCGAAGCTGGGCCGAGAGCGCGTCGAGTTCAATACGCGCGGCGGACAGCTTCTGCTCCTTCTCGGCGCGCACTTCCAGCGCTTCCTGCAGGCCGGTGTTGGCGGTCTGCTCGTTGATCGTTTCGAGTTCGG
Organism: Cupriavidus sp. HY129; assembly: GCF_059492215.1. Taxonomy (NCBI): domain Bacteria; kingdom Pseudomonadati; phylum Pseudomonadota; class Betaproteobacteria; order Burkholderiales; family Burkholderiaceae; genus Cupriavidus; species Cupriavidus sp. HY129. Next base: position 1,464,852 of record NZ_CP083254.1, on the reverse strand, counting down.
CGCGCGCATTTTCAAGCGACTCGGCGATGCGCTCGCTCTGATCGCCTGCCATCTGGATATTGCGGCGCAGTTCGTCGATACGGCCGGCGAGATTGCGTTCGGCGAACAGCGCTTCCTGCGCGGCGCGTTCGAGATCGCGCAACTGCTGGCGTGCCCCGCTCAGCTTCGCATCCATGCCCTCGAAGGCCATCTGCTGGTCTTCGTGCGAGGCCTGCATATCAGCCAGTTGAGCGTCGTGCTGCTCGAAGCTGGCTTCCGATTCGGCGCGAATCGCGCGTTGCTCGTCGATCTGCGCGTCGATCTCGGCCAGTTCCTCGCGAATCTGATTGCTACGCGCCGAGAACCGCTCCATCGCCTGCGAGAGCTTGAGCACGTCCATCTGCAGCGTGTGCACCCGGCGCGTGGCCTGCTCGGCACGAGACCGCGTGTCGATCAGCACCGCGCTGGCGTGCGTATACGCCGACTCGGCACGCACCGACTGCGTCCTGGCTTCGTCCGACAACAGCATCTGGGCACGGGCCTGCTTCTGCAGATTCTCGATCTCCTGCTCGCGAGCCAGCATCCCGGCCTGTTCCGAGTCGGCAGCATAGATCTGAATCGCATTGCGGCCGACCAGATGGCCTTCGGCCACCACGAACTGCGCGCCCTCGGGCAGCGTGCCGCGCGCGGCCAGCGCCTGCGTCATGTCGGTCGCGGTATAGATATCGGCCAGCCAGTCCTGCATCACGGCACGAATGCCGGGCTCGGTGATCTGCAGCAGCGACATCAGCGGACGCAGCCCGGCCGGGGCCTCTACGGGACGCGCGGCAGGCGGCGGCGAGTAGAACGCCAGCTTGGCGGGCGGCGCGTCCGAGAGGAATGCCTTGACCCAGTCGAGGTTCGACACTTCCAGCGCGGCCAGCTTCTCGCGCAACACCGATTCGAGCGCGTTTTCCCAGCCCGGCTCGATATGCACCTTCTTCCAGAGACGCGGAAGCTCGGCTAGCCCATGACGCTCCAGCCACGGCTGAACCTTGCCGTCGGTCTGCACGTTCTCCTGCAACTGTCGCAGCGCGGACAGACGGGCTTCCAGCGAAGCGATCGCCGCAGCCTCGCTCTGCACGCGCTCCTGCGCCGCACGGCGTTCGCCGTCCAGGCGGGGAACCGCCTCCTCGCTGTCCATCAGCACGGCCTGCGCTTCCTCGAGCAGCGCTTCCTGCTCGGTCAGATCCATGCGCAGTTCTTCCAGACGGACTTCGTCCGGACGATCCAGGCCCTTTTCCTCGCCCTGCAGTCGCTCCTTGCGCTGCTCGAGTTGCTGGAGCATCTGGTTGGCGTTGCGCTGATGCGCGGCTTCGAGCTTCAGTGCCTGCTCGGCCTGCATGATGCCGGCGCGCTGCTCGTTGAGCATCTGCTGGGCATCGCGCCATTGGCCTTCCAGCGTCGGCAGTTCGTCGCTCTTCTGCGCGACGGTTTCCTGCGACTCGATCGTGCGTGCCTCGGCCAGCGCCAGGTTTTCCTCGGCCTGCGCCAGTTCGTCATTCGCCTGATCGGACTTGCCCTGCCATTGCTCGCGTTGAGTGGTCAGCGCGGCGATCTGAGCCTGCAAACGGTTGCGCGATTCAACGACGTAGCGGATCTCGGCCTCGAGCTTGCTGACCTCGGTGTTGGCTTCATACAGCGAGCCCTGGGCCGCGTGCATGCCGTCCGAGGCCGCATAGTGCGCCGCGCGCATCGTTTCCAGTTCGGCCTCGACATGGCGCAATTGCGCGGTCTGGGCTTCCAGGTCGATCTGTGCCTGGTCGATCGCGCGTGCGTGGCGCTCCTGTTCTGCCTGGGCCTCGCGCTTGCGCAAGAGCCACAACAGATGCTGCTTCTCTTCGCCTTCCGCCTGCAGTTGGCGGAAACGCTGCGCCACTTCGGCCTGGCCCTCGAGCTTATCGAGGTTATTGCCGAGTTCGCGCAGGATGTCTTCCACGCGGGTCAGGTTTTCGCGCGTGTCGCCCAGCCGGTTCTCGGTCTCGCGGCGGCGTTCCTTGTACTTGGAAACACCGGCGGCTTCTTCCAGGAAGATCCGCATGTCATCGGGCTTGGCCTCGATGATCCGCGAGATCATGCCCTGCCCGATGATGGCGTAGGCGCGCGGACCCAGGCCGGTACCCAGGAAGATGTCCTGGATGTCCTTGCGGCGCACCGGCTGGTTGTTGATGTAATAGGAGGACGTGCCGTCACGCGTCAGCACGCGCTTGACCGCGACTTCGGCGTACTGGCTCCACTGTCCGGCCGCGCGGCCTTCGGCGTTGTCGAACACCAGCTCGACACTGGCGCGACCGGCCGGCTTGCGCGCCGTGGAACCGTTGAAAATCACGTCCTGCATCGACTCGCCACGCAGCTCCGAGGCGCGTGATTCGCCGAGCACCCAGCGTACCGCGTCGATGATGTTGGATTTGCCGCAGCCGTTGGGACCTACGATGCCGACCAGTTGGCCGGGCACTTGAAAATTGGTGGGATCGACGAAGGACTTGAAGCCCGCCAGCTTGATCGAGGACAGTCGCACGGTTGTCGTGTGGTTTGGGCGATACGCAATTGGATAAGCCGGGCCATACGGAGCCCGCCGCCCAGACGTGACGCCTGCGCCGCATCCTGCCCCCGGTGCCCGATAGATTGGCGCTAATCATACCATCGCCATTCTCTCGGCCGGCCGCTTTATCTACCGTTGCGCGGGTCGTAACGCCGCTATCCCCCGGCGCCGAAAACCTATAGATATCCGTCAGTTGCCAGCGTTGCTGCAAGGATTTTCTAGGCGCACGCCGTTGTTTGGCAAATACGCGCCGCAGTCAAAGTCTGGCCGATCCGCCAGGAAACTTCTTAGGGTTAGTGCTAGTCTCTCACTATGCCGGCGTGATCCCGGAGTCCCCTCCGGCCTCATCGCCCTCCGGGCCGTTCTCCGCACTCGACGTGACAGCGGCCAGCCTGAAGCGCCAAGCAGCAGTCTGGATGGAGGATTGAGCATGACCGCAACGCACCCGGCCACGGCGCCGGGGGACCTGCCCTGGTCAATATCGGAGATCGACTTTTCGTCGATCGATGTCGCCAAGGTACGCAACAACCGCACGCTGTTCTATCTGCTCGCCGCCGCCTCGTTCATCGAAAGCGGATCCGACACCTACGCGGGCAACCTCGCCAAGTACTACGCCGATGTACCCGAAGCCGCCCGGTGGCTCGCCGAACACTGGGAGTGCGAGGAACTCCAGCACGGGCAGGCGCTACGCCGCTACGTGGAGCATGTCTGGCCCGAATTCGACTGGGAACGTGGATACCGGCGCTTCTTCGACGAATACAGCGTGACCTGCTCGATCGACAATTTCGAGCACTCGCTGGCCCTGGAAATGGCCGCCCGCTGCGTGGTGGAAACCGGCACCGCCACCTACTACCGCGCACTGGAACAGGCCAGCGACGAACCGGTGCTGCGCGATCTGACCCGCCGCATCGCCAATGACGAAGTGCGCCACTACAAGCACTTCTATCGCTACTTCAACGCGCTGCACGAGCACGAGCGGCTCGGCCGCACCAAGGTACTTGGCGCGCTGGCCCGGCGGCTGCTGGAAATCAAGAACGAGGACGCCGAGATCGCGCTGCGCAACGTCCTGCGGATCGAACATGAACGCGAAGACGTGCCCGAGGGCGATGTCAGGGCGCTGAATTCCCGCTGCAGCGCCGTTATCCGGCGTCATCTGCCGCTGGAAATGACGGTCAGGATGCTGTTGCGCCCACTGCACCTCAACGCCCGGGTGGAGCGGTTTCTGCGCCGGCCGATCGTGGCTGTGGTGTCGCGGGTGATGCTGTACTGATCTCCGGCGCCAGCCGGGGCGGATTTGCCCGATTCACGCGCGCGGCGATGGGCGGCATTCCTTTATAATGCTGCGTTTCAACCGCCCCGCCGCTGCCACCGTGAATCCGCGCCTCGACCTGCTCCAAACCTATCCTTTCGAGAAACTGCGCGCGCTGGTGGCCGATGTGAAACCGGCCGCCGTCCCGGCAATCAGTTTCGGCATCGGCGAACCCAAGCACCCCACCCCGGCCTTCATCAAGGAAGCGATGACCGCGTCGCTCGGCGGCCTGGCCAACTACCCGAGCACCGCCGGCAGCGACGCGCTGCGCGCGTGCATCGCGGGCTGGCTCGAACGCCGCTACAACCTGCCGAAGGTCGATGCCGCCACCGAGGTATTGCCCGTCACCGGTTCGCGCGAGGCACTGTTCGCGTTCGCCCAGACCGTGATCGACAGCAGCAAGCCCAACCCGCTGGTGCTGTGCCCGAACCCGTTCTACCAGATCTATGAAGGCGCGGCCCTGCTGGCCGGCGCCCGTCCGGTGTTCGCCAACAGCGATCCGGCGCGCAACTTCGCGCCGGCGTTCGACCAGATCGGCGCCGATGTCTGGCCGCACGTGCAACTGCTGTACGTCTGCTCGCCGGGTAACCCGACCGGCGCGGTGCTGTCGCTCGAAGACTGGAAGCAGCTTTTCGAATTGTCCGACCGCTATGGCTTCGTGATTGCCTCCGACGAGTGCTACTCGGAGATCTACTTCGACGAAGCAAAGCCGCCGCTCGGCGCGCTCGAAGCGGCCCACAAGCTTGGCCGGGGCCTGGAACGGCTGGTGATGTTCTCGAGCCTGTCAAAGCGATCGAACGTGCCGGGCCTGCGCTCGGGCTTCGTCGCTGGCGATCCCGAGATCCTGAAGAAATTCCTGCTCTACCGCACCTACCACGGCGCCGCGATGAACCCGGCCGTGCAGGCCGCCAGCGCCGCGGCGTGGGGCGACGAGGCGCACGTGCGCGAGAACCGCGCGGCCTATGTGCGCAAGTTCGCCGAGGTCACGCCGATGCTGGCAGGGGTGCTCGACGTGGCGCTGCCCGATGCGGCGTTCTACCTGTGGGCCGATGTCTCGCGCACTGGCCTGTCGGACACCGAGTTCGCCGTGCGGCTGCTGGCCGAACAGAACCTGACGGTACTGCCCGGCAGCTATCTGGCTCGCGACGCCCACGGCATGAATCCCGGCGCGAACCGGGTCCGCATGGCGCTGGTGGCCACCCCGGACGAATGCCTCGAAGGCGCGCGCCGGATTGTCGAATTCTGCAAGTCGCTGGGCTGACCGGCGCGAACGCTTCACCCTGAATCACCGAATGTCCTGAAGCCGGAACGAGGATTTCCGGCATCACTCCCGATACATATTCACCACTGAGAACACAACCATGACGCAAGCACTGCAAGCCCTGATCGACCAGGCCTGGGAAGACCGCACCAGCCTGTCGCCGAAGTCCGCGCCGAACGACATCCGCGAAGCGGTGGCCAACGTGATCTCGCAACTCGATTCGGGCGCACTGCGCGTGGCCGAGAAGCAAGGCAAGGACTGGGTCGTCAACCAGTGGATCAAGAAGGCTGTGCTGCTGTCGTTCCGTCTGGAAGACAACGCGCCGATGAGCGCTGGCGGCTTTGCCCAGTTCTACGACAAGGTGCCGACCAAGTTCGCCAACTGGACTGGCGACGACTTCGCGAAGGCCGGCTTCCGCGTGGTGCCGCCCGCCGTGGCCCGCCGCGGTTCGTACATCGCCAGGAACGCCGTGCTGATGCCGTCGTACGTCAACATTGGCGCCTACGTGGATGAAGGCACCATGGTCGACACGTGGGCCACCGTCGGCTCGTGCGCGCAGATCGGCAAGAACGTGCACCTGTCGGGCGGCGTCGGCATCGGCGGCGTGCTCGAGCCGCTGCAGGCCAACCCGGTCATCATCGAGGACAACTGCTTCATCGGCGCCCGTTCGGAAGTCGTGGAAGGCGTGATCATCGAGGAAAACTCGGTGATCTCGATGGGCGTGTACCTGGGCCAGTCGACCAAGATCTACGACCGTGAAACGGGCGAAATCCACTACGGTCGCGTGCCTGCCGGTTCGGTCGTCGTGGCCGGCAACCTGCCGTCGAAGGATGGCAAGTACAGCCTGTACTGCGCCGTGATCGTCAAGAAGGTGGACGCGCAAACCCGCGCCAAGACCAGCCTGAACGACCTGCTGCGCGACTGAATCGCGCCTTGACAGCAATGCCGCCGCCGGGCACGCCCCGGCGGCGCGAAGCCCAGCCGATGCCATCCCTCCGCAAGCGACTCATGGCCCTCGACCCCGCCACCGTCAGTACCGTCCTCTCCCTCCTGCCGACCATCCTCGAACAGGCCAACAAGACCATCGAGAAGCTCAAGAAAGGCAAGAAGAAGGACGAGGAAGGCGCGCAACCCGGCGCGGCCGACACACGCGACCCGGCCGCTCGCATCGCGGAGCTGGAAACCACCGCCATGCAGCAGGCCGAGGCCGTCAAGCTGCTGGCCGAGCAGCACGCCATCACGATCGAGGCATTGCGCCGCGAAGCCGCGCGCCTTGACCGGCGCCTGCGCCTGATGACCGCCGTGGCCATGGCCGGCGTGGCACTTGGCCTGGGTGGACTGGTCATCGCGCTCAACCTGCTGTTCCGCTGAACCCGAACCTGACACCATGACTACCCTGCTCTACGGCATTCCCAACTGCGACACCGTCAAGCGTGCCCGTACCTGGCTGGAGTCGAACGGCGTCGACTACACGTTCCACGATTTCAAGAAGCAAGGCGTCGACGAGAAGATGTTGCGCGCCTGGCTCAAGCACGTGCCCCTGACCACGTTGCTGAACAAGAAGGGCACCACGTACCGCGCGCTGTCCGATGCGGACAAGACGCGCGCCGAGTCCGAAGCCGGCGCCATCGCGCTGATGCAGACCAGCCCGTCGCTGATCAAGCGTCCCGTGCTGGACCGCGACGGCAAGGTCAGCGTCGGTTTTTCCGCTGACGGCTACGCCGCCCTGTTTTAACGATTCATCCCCCGCCCCATGAACCCGACCCTTGCCCTGACCGAAGACCTGATCCGCCGCCGCTCGGTCACCCCCGCCGACGAAGGTTGCCAGGCCGTGCTCGAGACCCGACTCAAGGCCCTTGGCTTTACCTGCGAGAACATCGTCAGCGGCCCTGACGATTTCCGCGTCACCAACCTGTGGGCGGTCAAGCGCGGCACCCAGGGCACCGCAGGCAAGCTGCTGGCCTTTGCCGGCCATACCGACGTAGTGCCGACCGGCCCGCTCGACCAATGGTCTTCGGACCCGTTCGAGCCCTCCCATCGCGATGGCAAGCTCTACGGCCGGGGCGCGGCCGACATGAAGACGTCGATTGCCGGCTTCGTGGTGGCAGTAGAAGAATTCGTGGCGAAACACCCCGAGCACAAGGGATCGATCGCCTTCCTGATCACAAGCGACGAGGAAGGCCCCGCGCATGACGGCACCGTGAAGGTGGTGGAAGCGCTGAAGGCGCGCGGCGAACGTCTCGACTATTGCGTGGTAGGCGAACCGACCTCGGTCGACACGCTCGGCGACATGGTCAAGAACGGCCGCCGTGGCTCGCTGTCCGGCAAGCTCACGGTCAAGGGTGTGCAGGGCCACATCGCCTACCCGCACCTGGCGCGCAACCCGATCCACCTTGCGGCGCCGGCAATGACCGCGCTGGTGACCGAGGTATGGGACGCGGGCAACGAGTATTTCCCGCCCACCACGTGGCAGATGTCGAATATCCATGGCGGCACCGGCGCGACCAACGTGATCCCGGGCCACGTGACGATCGATTTCAACTTCCGCTTCTCGACGGCCAGCACGCCTGACAGCCTGAAGTCGCGCGTGCACGCGATCCTCGACCAGCACGGGCTCGACTACACGCTCGACTGGACGCTGGGCGGCGAGCCGTTCCTGACGCCGCGCGGCGACCTGTCCGAAGCACTGGGTGCAGCCATCGCGGCCGAGACCGGCGTGAAGACGGAACTCTCGACCACCGGCGGCACCTCCGACGGCCGTTTCATCGCGAAGATCTGCCCGCAGGTCATCGAATTCGGCCCGCCAAACGCCAGCATCCACAAGATCGACGAACACGTGGAAGTCCGCTTCGTCGAACCGCTCAAGAACGTTTACCGTGGCGTGCTGGAACGCCTGATTGCCTGATCCCCATGGCCACCACCTCTTCCCTGAAAACCGTCCGCGACATGCTGCGCCTGGCGGTTTCGCGCTTTACCGCCGCGAAGCTCTCGTTCGGCCATGGCAGCGCCAACGCCTATGACGAAGCCGCCTACCTGGTGCTGCATACGCTGAACCTGCCGCTGGACACCCTCGACCCGTTCCTCGACGCCCGGCTGCTGCCAGAGGAGATCGACGCCGTGCACAAGGTGATCGATCGCCGCGTAAACGAACGTGTTCCGGCCGCCTACATCACGCACGAAGCGTTCATGCACGGGCTGCGTTTCTACGTGGATTCCCGCGTGATCGTGCCGCGCAGCTTCATCGGCGAGCTGCTGCAGGATGGGCTGGAACCGTGGGTCGGTGATACCGGGCAGATTGGCCCGGTACTGGAACTGTGCACCGGTTCCGGCTGCCTGCCGATCATCGCCGCGCACGTCTGGCCGCACGCGCGAATCGACGCGGTGGACATTTCGTCCGACGCCCTGGCCGTGGCCCGCCGCAATGTGGCGGACTACAAGATGGAAGACCGCATCACGCTCTACGAAGGCGACCTCTACGCGCCGTTGCCGTCGACCGCAACGTACGACGTGATCCTGACCAACCCGCCGTACGTCAACGAGCAGTCGATGCGCGACCTGCCGCCCGAATACATGGCGGAGCCGCGCATTGCGCTGGCCGGCGGCGACGACGGCATGGACGTTGTGCGCCGGATCATCGCCGGCGCGAAGAAACGCCTGAATCCGGGCGGTGCGCTGGTGGTGGAAATCGGCAACGAGCGCGAGAACGTCGAAGCGGCCTTCCCCGATCTCGACATCGTCTGGCTTTCGGTCAGCGCCGGCGACGACCAGGTGTTCCTTGTCACTTATGAGGCACTGCCGGGTTAAGTAGAAAGGGGGATTTCGTCACACACGCCTAAAATTTGGTGTGGTGCTTCAAGGCGAAATATAAAAAAGGTTCGTATTGCGCGAATTTGGTGTGCAAGGTGGCAGCTAGGCCGGGGTCTGGTCTCGCCCCCATTTTGCGCACTTCCTAATAAAAAGTAGACGAAAGTAGCGAGAAATATAAAAATTCATCGCTCACCTAAAAAAAGGTTGCGCCCCTAACATCACTTTGATGGATCGACGGTGCAGAACATGCGTCTGGTTGGATATGCCTGGTTGCGCGAACGGCTGGATCTTCCCGTCGTCCCTGTCACTCGTGAAGCACGTGCGGGGGCAACTACGCGCATTCTTGAGACTGCCGATGCCGTGCTGTTTCCACGCAAAGTCGCACCGGCAGAGGGCGCCTCTGATCTGACCCATCTGCTGTTCGCGCTCAAGCACGAAGGCATCAACCTGGCCATCCTGGCCGGGGCGCTCCCTCCGATCGGCGCAGCCGAACTCCAGCTCGAACTCGACCGCCACCCCACCAGCCGATACATCCGTGTGGCTGCGCTTCTCTGGGAGCATTTCACGGGCGCCACATTGGCACCACGGCACTCGGACAAAGTGCCGTACGTCAGCGTGTTCGACCCCGAACGGTATTACACGGCGGAGCCCGGCCAACTATATCCACGCTGGCGCGTGCGCTTCAACGGGCTGGGTTCACTTGATCAGTGCGTGGCCGTGCGCCGTACCGAATCGATCCAGTCGATTCTGGACATGGACGTGTTCGCGCGTATGGACGCCTTTATTGCCAACGTCGGCAAAGACATCCTGGACCGAGCGCTCAACTGGGCGTATCTCAGCGAAACGGAAAGCTCATTCGAGATCGAGCGCGAACACCCCACTCAGGACAAGACCGAGCGATTTGTCCAGTTGCTGCGTCACGCGCACGAACGCCGGCCGCTGGATGAACGCTACCTGGTGGAGCTGCAGAACGACATCATTACCAACCCGTTCGATCAGGCCATGCAATACCGGACCGAGCAGAACTGGCTGCGCCGGGGCGGCCACGGCGCGGCTTCGGTCACCTACGTTCCGCCCAACCCCGACGACGTACCAGCGCTGATGCAGGGACTGGAAACCTTCGCCAACGATCCTCCCCGCAATCTCGATCCGCTGATTGTGGCGAGCATCGTCTCGTTCTGGTTCGTCTTCATCCATCCGTTCATGGATGGCAACGGCCGCTTGTCCCGTTTCCTGATCCACCACGCGCTGTGCCGGTCCGGCAAAATGGCGCATGGTTTCCTGCTGCCAGTCTCGGTGGCCATCAAGCGTCACGAATCGGACTACCTGGCGGCGCTGGAGAGCTTCTCGAAGCCGGCTCGCGCGCTTTGGCGCGTATGGGCGCTGGGGGAGCATGAATTCGATTGCCAGACCGATGCCGGCTCGATGCCCTATCGATATTGGGATGCCACGCCCTGCGTGGAATTCGGCGCGCGCATGGTCAAGGAAGCCCTCGAACACGATCTCCAGGCCGAAACACAATTCCTGCAAGGCTACGACGAAGTGGTCAGGCGCGTCGAGGCAGAGTTCGACATTCGCAACCACGACCTCGCCACACTCATATCGAGTTGCTTCCGGGAGAAGGGGCGCGTGTCCAATCGCTGGAAAAAACAGCTCGGCATCCGCGTGCAACCCGAAGCCTTCGACGCGATCGAGGCAGCGGTGCAGGACGTGTTCTTCCCGGGCACGGCGTCCGAGGCTTGAGCCCGTCCCCGGCAGTCATCCCCAAACGCAAGATTCCAGGCAAAAAAAAGCGCCGTGATCACTCACGGCGCGTTTCACATCTCAAGCTCGGATAAGCAGCGGCCGCAACGGCCAATCAGCCTCCGGGCCCAACCGAGTACACCGTCCCATTGGACGACACCTGGTAATAGTCAGCACCGATACCCACCCAGTGGTAGCCCTTCTTCGGCGCTGGGAGGTTGTATTCCTTGTACTTGTCGATGACGTACTGCCGGTCACGGAACTCGGCTGGCAACTTGTCACCCTTGCTCCACTTCTGAGGCGTATACGGCGATGCCGCACCCATCGGCATCGTGCCCGATGACGATGGCGATGACGACATCGAGCCAGAAGACTTCATGGAACCAGAGTGCTGAGCAAGAGCAAAAGGCGCCGCCAGCATACCGGCGGCTGCCACGGCGATGGGTATTAACATCCTCGTTTTCATCGTGATCTCCACAGATGGAACACAAGAACTGCTCCAGAGTCGGGCAATCCTCTTGAAGCTTAGTAACAACTGTGGGGAAAACGGTAGTTCTGCCGTACTTTAGGTGCCGCAAATACCACTTTACGGTCATGAAATACGCGAATTCTCCCCGCTCTCCCACATGGTGAAAGAGCGGGCGATCCGCCAACCTCGATGATGCGCGGCGACAGTTCAGATGCCGTGCGACATCAGTGACTCGGCGTCTCGCGCAGCGCCTTGACCGAGTCAGCCGTCACATCGGCCGGCTGGCCGCCGTAGCTGGCCCGCAGGTAGTTGGCGAGCGCCGCCAGCTCGGCATCGTTCATGCGCGTGGCGAATCCCGGCATATCCTGCATGCTCTCCAGCCCGGGGAAGTCCTGCCGCTCGATGCCGTCGAGCATCGACACGATCAGGTTGCGCGGGTCCGCATTACGCACCGTCGAATTGCCAAGCATCGCCACCGCGACGTGAGGCTTGCCTTCGCCTTCGCGTCCGTGGCACCCCGCACAGACAGCCAGATAGTGCTGGCGGCCCGTGGCCATGGCACCCGCGTCGGCATTGGCCGGCTTCAGCGGATGCGGTGCCGGCGGCTTGTCGCCGAGCAGGTACGTGGCCATCGCGCCGACATCAGCGGCATTCAGGTAACGGCTGCTCAGATGCACCACGGGGAACATCTCGCCGTAGGCTGAGCCTTGGGGCGCGATGCCGGTGGAGAAGAACGTCTGCAGGTCCGCCGCAGTCCATCCGCGCGCCGCCAGCCCGGCCGGCGAGATATCGGGAGCCCCCACCCGCGCCAACGCCGAACCCGTCAGCGGACGACCACCATCCATCTGTCCGAACTTGCCGCGTGGCGTGTGGCACTCTGCGCAGTGACCGAGCGCGTTGGTCAGGTAGCGGCCGCGTATCCACGCCGGCGACTCGCCCTTCGATGCATCGGGCAACGCATCCTTGCGGAACAGCAGGTTCCAGCCTGCCATGGCGAAACGCTGGTTGTACGGGAAGCCCAGTTCTGGCTCGCGATTCTGCACCGCTATCGGCTTGAGCTGCATCAGGTAGGCGTACATCGCATCGGTATCGGTACGCGACAGACCCCGGTACGAGGTGTACGGCATCGCCGGATACAGATGCTTGTCGGGCGCCACGCCATCATGAAGCGCCTTGTAGAAATCGTCGGCGCTCCATTTGCCGATGCCATGGTCCTTGTCCGGCGTGATATTGGTGCCGTAGAACTTGCCGAACGGCGAAGCCAGTTCCACGCCGCCCGCGAATGGCGCCCCGTTCGGCGCGGTGTGGCAGGCCGCGCAATCGGCCGCGCGCACGAGGTAGCGGCCACGCTCGATCTGCTGGGCCGGGGTCAGCTTCGTGGCCGGCGCCAGGTCGGCAGCCTGCGGCACATCGGAACTGCCCGACCCGCATCCGGCAAGCAGTAGCGCCGAGCCTGCGGCCAGCGCGGAAATCCATCGGATTGTCGTCATTGCGCGCCCTTCCCCTTCACCAGCCCCGGCGTGCTGGTGACCACGTCCTTGATGGCCTCGTAGTACCGCACATAGCCCGTGCAGCGGCAGATGTGCTCGTCCATGGACGACATGATGGTCTGCTCGACCTTGTCCGCCGCTACCGGCTCACGCTTGAGTTTCTCCACCAGCACGGTCGCGCCATTGACGAACCCGGGCGTGCAGTAGCCGCACTGGAAGCTGAAGTGCTTGAGGAAAGCCTGCTGCACTGGCGTCATCTCGACGACTTCGCCCTTGTCATTGCGCTTGCCATGGCCTTCCACGGTGCGGACGCGCTTGCCCTGGAAGAAATGCGCGCCCGTGATGCAGGTGCGAATGGTTTCGCTCGTGCCGTCCGGGTGGTCGAGAATCGCCACGCAGGCGTGGCAGACGCCCTGTCCGCACCCCAGCCGCGAGCCGGTCAGGTTCACGTACTCGTGCAGGAAATCGATCATCATCAGGCCGACGGGCACCTCGAGCGGGCCGACGTCCTTGCCGTTGATGTTCATCGACAATGCTTGCGTGGCGATCATGCCAGTACCTCCTGAATCTTTTCGGCCGTGACCGGCAAATCGGTGAAGCGGTGCCCAATGGCGTGGGCGATACCGTTGACGATGGCACCCACCACCGGAATCATCACCACCTCGGCAATACCCTTGGGCGGGTCGGTGTCGGAAATGGGCGGCAGCACGGTTCCGGTCTGCGTCCATACGGCCACATCGCTGGCACGCGGCAGGTGATAGCGGTTGAAATTCCACGTGCCGTTGCCGGGGCCATCCTCGTAGAGCGGCAGGAACTCGTGCAGCGCGTGGCCGATGCCCATCGCGATGCCGCCCTGCAACTGACCCGACACCAATTCGGGCGACAGTTGCGAGCCGCACTCCATGATCGAATGGTGCGTCAGCAGGCTGACCTTGCCGCTGGCCTCGTGCACCGACAGCTCGACCAGCGTGCCAACCGCGCTGTAGTACGTCACGGACGCATTGTTGCGCTGGACCGGCGCGATATAGACCTTGCGTCGGTCGAGCACGTCATAGCCATTGGTCGTGCGCTTGCCGTTGGCTTCGCCCGCACCCATGCGTACCGACAAACCATCCACCGGAATCCGCACGGCCTGGCCGTTGACGACGAAATCGGCTTCGGTCCACTGCCAGCGATTGAACACGTGCACCGTGGCGCCGGTGACCAGCCCCAGTTCGTGCGCCTTCTTGACGAGCTGTTCGTATGGCAGCGCCTGCAGACCGCCGGCGCTGAGTTTGCCATCGACCCACCGGGCATCCTCCACACGCACCACCAGCGATGCCGCCTGGCCGCCGCCGATGCCCTGGCTCCAGATCGCCATCGCCGCCGGCCACAGGCCATGCATGAAGACCACGCGGGCCGCTTCGCGCGTGCTGTGCGTGAAGTAGTAGGCCGAGTTCGTCGCGCTGGATGGCGACGCGTAGCCCGGAGACCAGCGCGGATTCTGCGAGAGCTTGTCCTGATCCGCCTGGCTCATCAGGTAGGGATCGCCACTGGTCGTGACGGGCAGGTCCGGCCACTCGGTAATCGACGTCCGCACGTCCGTGGCCGCGCGGCTCAGCCAGCGCGACACCGCGGAGGCCTGCGACGTCGACATGCCGGTGCCGATTTCCGCGCCTGAGTGATACAGCGCGATACGGCCTTCGGCATCGATCTCGACGCGCGCGAACGATGTCTCCGCGCCCGTGCCGAAGTCCTTCTGCACACAGGCAAAGCCCACGCCATAGCGATGGCCCGGATGCGCGGCCTCGTACTCGGCCTTCTTCTTCGCGCGATTGGTCCACAGCGGATGCTTGCGCGAGGCTTCCAGCACTTCATCCACGCGAATAGCCCCGGCGGGAATCGCGCCCTGCGTGTTCTTCATGCCGGAGCGCAGCGCGTTCTTCAGCCGGAACTCGATCGGGTCGAGCTTCAGCTGCTCGGCGAACTCGTCAATCATCATCTCGGTCGCCGCCATGCTTTGCAGCGTGCCATATCCGCGCGCCGAGCCAGCGTCGATCGCACGGGAGGCGATGGCCACCGTGGCGAGATCGTTCTTCGGGAAGTAATAGATCGACTGCGCAGCCGTCGCGCCGACCATGGCCACGGACGGCGAGAAGTTCATACGGCCACCACCGTTGGCCTCGAAGTCGCCCTGGAACGACTGGAGCAGTCCGGTTTCCTTGTCCACCGCGATGCGGTAGTGCATCTTGAACGCGTGGCGCTTGAGCGCGGTCTGGAACTGCTCGTAGCGGTCGTTGGCCAGCCGCACGGGCTTGCTGCCGGCATAGAGCGCCGTTACCAGACCGTAGAACGGGAAGTTGTAGTGATCCTTCGAGCCGTAGCCCACCGTGTAGGTCGGATGCAGGATCACCTGCTTCACCGGAAACGCGGACTTGCAGCGCGCCAGCATTTCCGCGGTCGATTCGCCCACCTCCGACGGCGCCTGCGTTGGCACCACCATGTGCAGCGTCTGGTTGTCGCGGTCGTACCAGCAGTTGGCGTTATCGGCCTCGAGCGCTGCGGTATCGATCGACTGCGTGTTGTACTCGCGATCCAGCACGAGCCAGTTGGCCGGTGGACTTGCCAGTTCGTCGCGGATCGACTTCGCATGGGCCATGCCCTGCTCGCCCACCTGCCCGTGGTCCTTGCCGTCCGGCCAAACGGGCTGGTGCTTGCGCATCGCGCTGGGGAACACCGGCGCGAACTTCAGGCTCGAGAACACATCGTCGTCGAACGGCGTGGCGCCGCCCACGCGCACGAAACGGAACGTGCCCCAGGGATCGCGCTCAAGCGCGCCAGTCTGCGCGCCATAACGCACGACCTCGTCGCGATACTTGAGCTTGTCCTTGGCAAAGCGGAAGCGCGCGAAGTCGTGATAAATCAGGATGGCCACCGCGTGGCCAAGATACGCCGGGGTCTTGCCCACCGGCAGCAGCATGTCGTCACCGTAGAACTTCGGGAACGTCACACCGTCGCGCTCCAGGTCGGCGGCCGTCACCACAACGTCGGGCTTCAGGTCATC
This sequence comes from Cupriavidus sp. HY129, assembly GCF_059492215.1. Classification (NCBI taxonomy): domain Bacteria; kingdom Pseudomonadati; phylum Pseudomonadota; class Betaproteobacteria; order Burkholderiales; family Burkholderiaceae; genus Cupriavidus; species Cupriavidus sp. HY129. The sequence goes on along the minus strand of NZ_CP083254.1, from coordinate 1,449,170 downwards.
GCCGAGCAGGCTCAGGTCGATGCCGTCGAAGGTACGGTCCGCACGGGTCGTGCGCACGATGAAGGCATGCGATTGCTGCGCGGGCCAGTGTGGCATATCGCGTGCGCGGATATCGCGTGCGAAGACTTTTTCGCCGTTGACCTTGGCGATGCCATCCACACGGAAGCGTGGCGCGCCGGTGGCGGGATCGGTTTGCACCGGCGTCAGGTGCTTCTCTTCGAACAACGCGGCCAGAGCCGCCTTGTCCGCGAGGGGCACGATGCAAACCGATACCCCGGCCACGACGCTCGTCTTCAGGAACGTGCGGCGCGATGGATTGAAACTGGGCATGGAGATTCTCTCGAGGAGTGCGACGGGCGAACGCTGCCAGCCGGTCCATTCGACCGGCGCGGATCATGAACCACGCGGGAGATGCCGACGCGCTCTCGCTTGCGTCCGGCTGAGGATGTGGGGCTGGGCAACGACGCCTGTTCTTCTTACTGTGCTGTCATGGCGCGCGGCATCGACCAAGCGATGCCGGCACGCCCGGGCGATTGTCTCGCCATCCCTCCCCGCGTCTCAACCGGGCACGGTCAATAACGACTATCAGCGCTTCCGTATGGTCGTTGAAAGGTAGTCGAAAGATGAGTCGATTACGAACCGCCGCATCTCGGCATAAGCCGCTACACGCCGATTCCCTTGCGCACCGCGTCGGTCACCTGAGCCACCACGCCATCGCGCCATTCGTCCGAATCGCCATAGAAGGCACGCCACACAGCCTGCTTGATCAGTGCGCGCTGATTCTCGTCCGCTTCAGGATGCACATGCAGCCAATGGTCGCCACGCAACGCATCGAGCACATCAGGCAGCGGCAGCGTGCCGAACTCCAGGGCGATGCCCGCGTAGTCGATCGTCGGCAGCGTCTGCGGCACGGCCGCCCACGCGAGCCCGGTCAGGTTGGCCGATGTCGACGAGCCGTCGTAGATCGACGTCACGCTGCCGCCCCAGATGGCCCGCGTCTTGTTCAACTGGCGCGCCTCGTCGGGCCCCATGTAGATCGGTTCGCCATAGCCCCACGGTCCCAGCCCCGTGTGCACATCGACCCATCGCAAAGTGGTCCGCCCGGCGCCAAAGCGGGCCAGGATGCGCCGTAACGTGTAGTTGCTCCACGTTGCCTGCTGACCGCCGAAGAACATGCCATCCGGGTCCTGATACTGTCCGGCGCTGATCGCCGCCTGGAACCAACCCATGCCCCGCTCCGTCACCCGCTTCATCAGCGCGGTGTGTTCGTCGCACGACGGCGGCCACTGGCTCGGCAGCAGCATCGGGGCAATCTCGGCATAGGCCGGATTGGCCGGCAGTGGCCGTTCGAAGTCCGCGAAATTGCGGTTCAGGTCAACGTTGTCCTCGTTGACGCGGCGCAGGTGGGAAAAGCCGTAGGGATTGACCGCGTGGATGAACATCAGCGCACAGCCGGCGCGGTGGCAGTCCGTATGCAGCCCCGTGTCGGCAAGCATCGCCACCTGTGTGCCCGATCCGCAGAAGCCTTCGGCGCCGTGGGTGCCGGACGTCACCAGCAGCACGCGCGACGCATCGGCGGCCCCGACCCAGGCGACGTCCATCGCCAGGGCCTCGCCCTGGTTGCCTGTTTCGGTGGGATGGGGGAACTCGGTCAGCGTCGCACCACATGCGCGGGCGGCCGCCAGGAATTTCTGGCGGGCTTCGGCATAGCTGCGTGCGAAGTAGCGCGCAGTCTGACTGGCAGGCATGGCGGGAATGGCCTGGGCCGAGTGGGGATGCCCTCAATGTAACGCCAATCCGGCGTTTTTATCCAGCGGACGTCAGAACAGCTCCGTCGGACCGCCCTCTGACGGCCAGGCGCTGCGGAATGCGTGCGGGTGCATCACGATGCCGGCGGCAGCAATCTGCGCGGCAGACAGCACCAGATGTCTGGCCAGCCAGTCATGCAGGCTGCGCAGGAAACGTATCTGATCCACGCGGTTTGCCCCTGCGATCAGCCACTCTAGCTTGACGTGCGCCGTATAGACATCGAGCAGGTTCGTGCTTTTGAGCTTGGGCGGCGTGGCCTGGCTGCGCTCGATCGCCAGCACGCGTTGCACCTGCGCGTTCGTGAGCGTGCCGCCGGTGGCGATCCGCTGATAAAGCTCATCGAGCGCGGGAAACAGGACTGTCGGCTGCACGCGCGGCACGGCAGCCACTTTCTCCATGCGCAGTACCACATAGCGCGTGGCCGCATTGCGGCACGCCAGCTCCTGTTCGGCCGCCGAGGGCTTGCGCCTCACCGGCGCGGGCAGATCGGCGTCGATCCGCTTCACCGCATCGCGCTCGGTATAGTCCGGGATCTGATCCAGCGCCTCGGGCACGGCCAGCACCTCGCGCGCGCATTCCGGGCCGAATGGGTACTCGTGGCCATCCGGCCCGCGCAAGATATAGGCGTGACCTTCGGGAAAACCGTGGTGGCGGCCACCTTTCGCGTTGCGCGCATGGCATCGCGTGCTGGCCGGATCGACGAAGTCCTTGCGAACGGGCGTCCAGCTCCCGTGCGTCGGATGGGTCATTGGAAGTCAGGCGAAATCGGGAACGGGCGCTATTGTCCCACTGTTTTCGCTCCGTTCTCCCGCGTTGCGGGAAAAGGGGGAAAACAACTACTTCAGCATGAACGACATCGCCGAGCAGCAGTTCAGCATTCGCACCGCAGCCTGCACGGTCGGCGCCGTGAATGTCAGCGTGACACCGTCCACCCGTTCGAACTCGGGCCATTGGCAGAACAGGTCGGCGTGGGCGGTGGTCGTCGTCTGCAGGCGGCAACTCACCGGCCCGGGCAGTTCGAAGCAACGTGCCTCGGCGTGGACGATCGCATCGCGCGTCACGGACTCGGCGGCCACTGCGATCGCTTCACGAGCGGCAGCGAGCGACAACGAGGTGCCGCTGCCCTGCCCGCCCGCGGCCTTGGTCTGCACGTAGCGCACCCATGGCATCAGCGGCTGCGTTTCCGCGATGAAGACGTCATCGCCGCTGGCCAGCATGACCGGCACGCCGAACTCGCCGGCCAATGCGGCGTAGATGCCCGCCTCGCCCAGCTCCAGCCCGTTGAGCCAGACGCGCGCGAATGCGCCGCTGTTGATCGTATGGGCCAGCACGCCACGGCTCTGCGCCCGGCCGTGATAGCCGATCATGAACACGCCGTCGCAATCCTGCTCGACGCCAGCCATCATGCTCAGATAGCGCGGCTTGCCCAGCACCAGTTGCGCGCGCGGGTCGATCTGATCCGGCAGCAGGTTGCGGAAGCCCCCGTGCGAATCGTTGACCAACACCTCGGTGGCGCCGCCCGCGAATGCGCCCTGCACGGCGGCGTTGGCTTCGGCCGTCATCCAGGCACGCGCGCGCTCGTACTCTCCATTCCCCGCGCGGGTCTGCTCGGCGTGGAATACGCCCGCCACGCCTTCGATGTCGGTGGAAACCAGAATCTTCATGCCATCAGTTCCTGCAACAGGTCTCGTAGTGCCCGACGGGTGTGCCCATCGCGGCCATGAACGGTTTCGCCATGCCAGAGCGCATTGACGATGGCCTGCTCCACGCTGTCAGCCGCGGCGCGGAACAGCGGGTCGAGCCGTGTTTCATGCACCATCTGCACGGCCGGCATCGGCACGTCGGCCAGATGCGGCACGGTGTACGCCGTCGAGAACGCCAGCGCGATATCGCCAGAGCCATGGCCGAATACGGAGCCGGTTCGCGCCAGCCCCGCGCCGGCGCGCAGCGAAAGCCGGCCTAGCTGCCGCGCGTCGAGCGGTGCGTCGGTGGCCACGATCATGATGATCGATCCCTTCTCCGGGACGATCTCCTGCCTCAGTTGGGCGGCCAGCGCCGCGCCCAGCGGCCTGCCGCCATAGATCAGGGAATCCGGCGTGCCAAAGTTCGACAACACCAGCGCGCCAACCGTGTAGCCGCCCGCAACACGCGATGCAGTGCCGATACCACCCTTGACGCCGAACGACGACATGCCCCGCCCCGCGCCCACCGCGCCTTGTGCGACATCCACGCTCGCGGCCGCCAGGGCGCTGTCGTAGTGGATCCCCTGGACCGCCATCGCCTGGATATCGTTCAGGTAGCCATCATTGCACTCGAACACGAGCGGATTGACGGTGGGCCAGGCGCGGCCGATCTCGGGGTTCTCGGTAATGGCCGCGCGGATCTGCGCCTGTGCCAGTGCGCCGACCGAGAAGGTGTTGGTCAGCGCAATCGGCGTTTCCAGCACGCCGAGTTCGTCGACCTGCACCAGGCCGATGCTCTTGCCGAATCCGTTCAGCACGGCGGCGGCGGCAGGCACCTTCTCGCGGTAGACATTGCCCGCATGCGGGCGAATCACCGTCACCCCGGTCTGGCAGGCCCCGTCGGCCAGCGTGCAGTGGCCGACGGTCACGCCAGCCACGTCGGTGATCGCATTGCGAGGGCCCGGCGGCAACGTGCCAATCACGGGGAGATCCATCATCGTGCTCGACTTGTGTTCAATGCGTGCTGAAGGTGCCATCAGCGCCGGTCGATCTTCGGATCGAGCGCATCGCGCAGGCCATCGCCCAGCAGGTTGAACGCCAGCACGGTCAGGAAGATCGCCAGGCTCGGGAAAATCGCCACATGGGGCGCGGTCACCATGTCAGCGCGCGCCTCGTTCAGCATCGCGCCCCACTCGGGCGTGGGCGGTTGCGCGCCAAGGCCCAGGAATGACAGGCCAGCCGCCGTGATAATCGACGTGCCGATCCGCATCGAGAAGTACACCACGATCGACGACACGGTACCGGGCAGGATATGCCGCATCAGGATCGTCCAGTCGGATGCGCCAATACTACGTGCCGCTTCCACGTACGTGAGCCGCTTGAGCATCAGCGTGTTGCCCCGCACAAGGCGCGCGAAGGCTGGAATGCTGAACACCGCCACTGCGAAGATCACATTGACCATGCCATTGCCCAGGATCGCGACGATGGCGATCGCAAGCAGGATGCCCGGGAACGCGAACAGCACATCGCAGATGCGCGTGACGATACGGTCCCACCAGCCCTCGTAGTAACCGGCCAGCAGGCCCAGCACCGTGCCGATGACCGCGCCGATGATCACCGAGAAGAAGCCGGCCGCCAGCGAAATGCGCGTGCCGGCCAGGATGCGGCTGAAGATGTCGCGCCCGAGCGAGTCAACGCCCATCCAGTGCGCGGCCGACGGGCCTGCGTTGAGCGCGTCGTAGTCGAAGAAGTTCTCGGGATCGTACGGGACGATGTGCGGCGCCAGAATCGCGACCACCACCAGCAGCAGCACGAACGCGCCGGCGGCCAGCGCGAGATGCTGCTTGCGGAACTTGCGCCAGAACTCGGTCCAGGGCGTGCGGACGGCCTCCGGGACGTTGGCGGCCTCGGGAGCGGCGGGCGTGGAAATATCGGACATGCCAGCCTCCTTATTTGTAGCGGATGGTGGGGTTGATCACGGTGTACAGGACGTCCACCACCAGGTTGATCAGGATGAATTCGAGCGAGAACAAGAGCACCTCGGCCTGGATCACCGGGTAGTCGCGCATCTCCACGGCATCCACCAGCAGGCGGCCGAGGCCGGGCCAGTTGAACACCTTCTCGACGAGGATCGAGCCACCCAGCAGAAAGCCGAACTGCAGGCCCATCATCGTCACGACGGGAATCATTGCGTTGCGCAGCGTATGCTTGATCACGACCACGGTCTCGCGCACGCCCTTGGCGCGCGCGGTACGGACGAAGTCCTCCTGCAGTACCTCGATGAACGATGCGCGCGTGAATCGCGCCATCACGGCGGCTACGGCTGCGCCGAGCGTCAGCGACGGCAGGATGTAGTGCTTCCAGCTATCGGCGCCGATCGACGGCAGCCAGCCGAGCTGCACCGAGAACACTTCCATCAGCAGCATCCCCAGCGCGAAGGCCGGGAACGAGATACCCGACACCGCCAGCGTCATGCCCAGGCGGTCCGGCCACTGATTCCGCCACACGGCCGAGCAGATGCCGATGGTCATGCCGAAGATAACGGCCCACACCATCGACGCGATCGTCAGGTACAACGTGGGCAGGAAGCGGTCGCCGATTTCTTCCGAAACGGGCCGCTTGGTGCGCAGCGAGGTACCGAAGTCCCCCCGCAGGGCGTTCGAGAAGTAACGCACGAACTGCTCCGGCATCGGGCGATCGAGCCCGAGGTCCTTGCGCACCAGTTCCACGGTGTCCGCGTCGGCCTCCGGGCCCGCGGCCAGCCGCGCCGGATCGCCGGGCAGCAGATGGACGAACAGGAATACCAGCACCGCCACGATCAGCATGGTGGGTATCACGCCCAGAAGTCGTTTGAGGAAGTAATTCAGCATCTCGCAACGGAAAATTGAGGACCGCCGGCCGCCCGCCCTCAACCCCGCGTATCCGGGCAGGCAGCCACACGGCTTACTGCATACAGCTTGTGCTTGTTTTTGGTACTGCGGCACTGCGATACCACGACTTGCAACCACTCTTACTGCGTTACTGCGTTACTGCGTTACTGCGTTACTGCGGCACTCCCCCTCCCCCATGAATGGGAGAGGGGCAAACACCGAAGACATGCCAACCGCTTACTGCTTGATATCGATCTCGTCGAAATTGAACGAGCCGTCGGGCATCACGTAGGCACCGGTCAGGCGCTTCGAACGCGCGTACAGCACCTTCTCGGTCACCAGGAAGGCCCACGGCGCGTCCTTCCAGATGCGTTCCTGAGCATCCTTGTAGAGCTTGGCCTTCTCGGCGCGATCGGTCGTGCGCAGCGCGTTGGCGATATCGGCATCGACCTGGTCGTTCTTGTAGTAGGCCGTGTTCAGCAGCTTCGGCGGCATCGCTTCCGAAGCCAGCAGCGGACGCAGCGCCCAGTCCGACTCACCGGTCGACGACGACCAGCCCACGTAGTACATCCGCACGCCGGCGTCCTCGGGCTTGGCCACCGACTCCACGCGTTCCACGCGCTGGCCGGCTTCCAGTGCCAGTACCTGCGCCTTGATGCCCACCTGTTGCAGCTGCTGCTGCACGAACTGGATCACCTTCTGCGCGGTGGTGTGGTTATAGGCCGACCACAGCGTCGTTTCGAAGCCGTTCGGGTAGCCGGCTTCCTTGAGCAGTTCGCGCGCCTTGGCCGGGTTGTACGGCCATGGGCCCAGCTTCTCGGCGTAGTCCACGCCCGGAGGCACCACGCCGGCCGACGGTACGGCGTAGCCGGCGAACGCCACCTTGGCCAGCGCCTCCTTGTTGATCGCGTAGTTGATCGCCTGACGCACCTTGGGGTCGTTGAACGGCTTGACCATCGTGTTCAGCGACAGGTAGCGCTGGATGATCGACGGCCCGTCGATCAGGTCCACCTTCGGGCTGGCCTTGAGCACCGCGGCCTGCTCGAACGGAATGCTGAACGCGAAGTCGGCTTCGCCGGTCTGCATCACGGCCGAGCGCGTGTTGTTGTCGACCACAGGCTTCCAGGTGATCGTGTCGATCTTCGGATAGCCGGTCTTCCAGTAGCCCGCGAACTTCTTGCCCTTCAGGTAATCGGTCTGCTTCCATTCCACGAACTCGAACGGACCGGTGCCCACGGGGTGGAAGGCAATCTCCTTGCCGTACTTCTTCAGCGCGGTCGGGCTGATCATCACCGCCGACGGGTGGGCCAGCACGTTGATGAACGGCGAGAACGGTTCCTTGAGCGTGATTCGCACCGTGTTCGGGTCCACCACGTCGGTCTTGGCCACACGGTTGAACAGCGTGTAGCGCTTGAGCTTGTTGGCCGGATCGGTCACGCGGTCCAGATTGGCCTTGACGGCGGTCGCGTCGAACGTGGTGCCGTCGTGGAACTTCACGCCCTTCTTGAGCTTGATCGTGTAGACCAGGCCATCCTTGCTGACGTCGTAGCTCTCGGCCAGCACGTTGACCAGCTTCATGTCCTTGTCGAAGCCGAACAGGCCTTGGTAGAACGACTTCACCGCCGCCTGCGACAGCGTGTCGTTCGCGTCGTACGGGTCCAGCGTGGTGAAGGTGGAGTACACGGCCATCACCGCGTCCTTGGCGGCAAATGCCGGCGCGGCGGCCATCATGCCCATGGCGCCCACTGCGGTGGCGCCGGCCATCAGGCGGAACGAAACCTTGCGGTCAGACATCTTCACTTCTCCTTGAGGAAAACGAACTTCAGTAGGCGCCGCCGACGGCGTGCCGGGCTACGTAATGTCCGTGCGCGCCACTGCCGGCCACGGCAACCAGCGGCTGGACCACTGGCTCGTCACCGACCGCGCGGATCGGGCTGGGGATCTCGTCGGAAAGCGGCTCGCGCTTCATGTGGCGCCGGGCCGGATCGGCGATTGGCACCGCCGACATCAGCTTCTTCGTATACGGGTGCTGCGGGTTCTCGAAGATGGCGCGACGCGGGCCGATCTCGACGATCTGGCCCAGATACATCACGGCCACGCGGTGGCTTACGCGCTCCACCACGGCCATATCGTGCGAGATGAACAGGAAGGCCACGCCCAGCTCGCGCTGAAGGCCGAGCATCAGGTTGACGATCTGCGCCTGGATCGACACGTCGAGCGCCGACACCGACTCGTCGGCCACGACCACCTTCGGGTTCAGCGCCAGGGCGCGCGCGATGCAGATCCGCTGGCGCTGGCCACCCGAGAACTCGTGCGGATAGCGCGATGCGTGCGCGGCGGTCAGGCCCACCTTTTCGAGCAGCCAGGCAACTCGCGCCTCGGCTTCCTTGCCGCTGGCCACCTTGTGCACCAGCAGCGGCTCCATGATCGAGTAGCCGACCGGCACACGCGGGTCCAGCGACGCAAACGGGTCCTGGAAGATGAACTGGATATTGCGGCGCAGCGCCTGAAGCGCCGGCCCCTGCATCTGACTGATGTTCTGGCCTGCGAACTCGATCGTGCCGCTCTGCGAATCGACCAGCCGCAACAGCGAACGTCCCGTGGTCGACTTGCCGCAGCCCGATTCGCCAACCAGCGCCAGCGTCTCGCCCGGGTAGAGATCGAAGCTGACTTGCTCCACCGCGTGAACGCGGCGCGTGACCTTGCCGAACAGGCCGCCTGGCACATCGAAGCGCGTCACCAGGTCGCGTACGCGCAGGATCGGCTTGGCGCCTGCCGGGATGGTGTCCTGCGGCGCTTCCTCGACCACCTTGTCGGTATCGCTCATCTGCACCAGCGGGAAACGGGCCGGCAGATCGGTGCCCGCCATCGCGCCGAGCTTCGGCACGGCAGACAGCAGCGCGCGCGTGTACGGATGGGCGGGCGCATGGAACACCTGATCTGACGTGCCCTCCTCCACCTTTTCACCGCGATACATCACCAGCACGCGATCGGCCACCTCGGCCACCACGCCCATGTCGTGCGTGATGAAGACCACGCCCATGTTCATTTCCGCCTGGAGATTGCGGATGAGTTGCAGGATCTCAGCCTGGATCGTCACGTCGAGCGCGGTAGTCGGCTCGTCCGCAATCAGCAACCCCGGCTTGCAGGACAGCGCCATCGCGATCATCACGCGCTGCCGCATGCCGCCCGAGAGCTGATGCGGGAAGCGGTCGAGCACGCGCCGCGCCTCCGGAATGCGCACCAGTTCCAGCATACGCAGCGCCTCGGCACGGGCTGCGGCCTTGTTCTTGCCCTGATGCAGGCGAATCGACTCCGCGATCTGCTCGCCGACCGGAAACACTGGGTTCAGCGAGGTCATCGGCTCCTGGAAGATCATCGCCACGTCCGCGCCGCGCACCTTGCGCAACGTCGATTCGCCGGCATTGACCAGATCGAGCACCTCGCCATTGCGCCGGCGCAGCGCCATGGCGCCATTGGCGATCTTGCCGCCGCCGTGCTCCACGAGGCGCATCAGCGCCAGCGACGTCACCGACTTGCCCGAGCCCGACTCGCCAACCACGGCCAGCGTTTCGCCACGGTCGACATGGAACGACAGGTTGCGCACAGCCTCGACGGTACGCTCCGACGTGGCGAAGCGCACGGTGAGGTTGTCGACGGCCACCACGCGTTCGGGCGGCAGCACGATGCCTTGTTTCGAAACGGTCTTCGCCATATCAGCCGTAGATCCAGACAGTGGCCGGCTCGCCAACGCGCGCCACGCCTCGGTACATGCCTTCCGTGTTGAACGGCAGCGTGACGTTGCCCGCACGGTCCACCGCGATCAGGCCACCACGGCCGCCAATCGCAGGAAGCTTTTCCATCACCACGCGGCGCGCCGATTCCTCGAGCGACAACCCCGCGTAGCGCATCTGCGCCGAGACGTCGAACGCGGCCACGGTGCGGATGAACATCTCGCCCGTGCCCGTGGCCGAGACTGCCGCGACGTCGTCCGCGTAGCAGCCGGCCCCAACGATCGGGGTATCGCCCACGCGGCCCACCTGCTTGTTGGTGACGCCGCCGGTCGACGTGGCCGCGGCGAGGTTGCCGGCGGCATCGCAGGCCACCGCGCCAACCGTGCCGAACTTGTTGTCGGGATCGATCGGATCGGCAGCCCCCGCCCGGGCGGCCAGTGCAGCCGCGTCGTGGTCGAGCAGCGCCATGCCTGTGCTGGCCTGCGCACGCACCCATTGATCGTGGCGGGCCTGCGTGAAGTAGTACTCGGGCCCGACCAGTTCCAGCCCCTGCGCTTCGGCGAACGCCTCGGCGCCTTCGGCAGCGAACAGCACGTGCTCGCTGCGTTCCAGCACGGCGCGCGCGGCCAGCACCGGGTTGCGCAGGCGCTTGACGCAGGCCACGGCGCCGGCGCCCAGCGTCTGGCCATCCATGATTGCCGCGTCGAGTTCGAACGTGCCGGCATGGGTCAGCACGGCACCCCGGCCGGCGTTGAACAGCGGACAGTCTTCGAGCAGGCGCACCGCTTCGGTGACCGCGTCGAGCGCGGTGCCGCCGTCGGCCAGCACGCACTGGCCAGCGAGCAGTACCTGCTCGAGCGCGGCGGTGTACTCGCGTTCGCGCTCGGCATTCATCGCGGCACGGGTGATCGTGCCCGCGCCACCGTGGATGGCGATAACAGCTTGAGACATGGGGTCCTTCTACTTCGGTCGGGGATCAGTCGGAAGATTTCGCGGCAATCCGGCCACCACGCGCGTCGGGCGCGCCGTGTAGCCAGGGCAGCAGGAATTCGGTCATTTCGGCAGCCGCTTTGACCGACCGCGCGGACCGGTGCGCCACGGCGCCGCACAGCGCCTCGATCAGCGCCAGAACCGTCGCATCGGAATTGGCGGAGAACCGGTATCCAGTATTGGCGTAGAGCGTGTAGTCAGCCAGCGGTGCCAGCGGTGATGCCGGGCCATCGGTCAGCGCCATCAATCGGCCGCCGTGCTCCTTGACGCGCTGGGCCAGCATGACCGTGTCAGTCACGTAGCGCGGAAACGCGATGGCGATGACCAGATCCTGCGGTTGCAGCTTGAACAGTTGCCGTCCCGCATGGGATGCGCCACCGGCGTTGGACACCGACGTGACCATGCGGCAATGCATCTCCAGACCGTGCTGCAGCAGCCCGGCCAGGAATCCGCTGGCGCCAAAGCCCATCACGTAGACACGCTCCGCCTCCAGGATCGCCGACACCGCACGCTCGCAGGCTTCGGGGTCCAGCGCGCGGCGCGTGGCTTCCAGATTACGGATACCCTCCTCGAGCGAAGCCGCGAACACCTCCGCCGCCGTGGTGGGGCGCGCCAGTTCGTCGCGCAATCGCTCCACCGGTGCCAGCGTGGCCTCGAAGCCGCGTACGAGTTCGGTGCGGAACTGCGGATAGCCTTCGAATCCCAGCGCGCGCGCAAAACGGTTGGCCGTGGCCACCGATACGTCCACGGCCGTGGCGAACTCGTCGATCCGCATCGTGGCGGCGCGGAACGGGTTCTCCAGCACGTACTGCGCCATGCGCTGGTGCGCGGGCGTCAACGTTGGCAAGGCGCGTGCAATACGCTCGGAAATTGGCTGGCCGTCTGGCATCTCGGGACTACAGGATCTATTCAAAACCGCGCGAATCAGCGCGAAACAATGATTGGCGCACCAGGACCGGCATCGCGCTTTGATGAAAAAGCACTTTCCCGGTGCAGCCATCTATGTAAATAAATTTACACGCAATTGCCATACCAGGAGAGTGAAAAGTGGCCGATTAGGGGTAATCCCTCAGAACAAGCGGCCGAACATGGCCAGCAGCGACAGCCTTTGGATGACGGCGCGATACAATGCCCGCCTGCCGAAAAACCGTTTCCAGCTTTAGCCTCCCGTCTCCTCCGTGATCCGAATCGACCAGCTTGTCCTCCAGCGCGGCACCAAGGTGCTGTTCGACCACACCAGCGTGACGCTCAACCCGGGCGAGCGCGTCGGCCTTGTCGGCGCCAACGGCAGTGGCAAGTCCACGCTGTTTTCCATGCTGCGCGGCGAACTGCACGCCGATGGCGGCGACGTCTTCCTGCCCGCCCAGTGGCGCATTGCTCATGTGGCGCAGGAGACGCCCGCGGTGGCCCGCTCCGCCGTGGACTATGTGGTCGATGGCGATACCCGCCTGCGCGAGATCGAGGCCCGGATTGCCGCCGCCCAGGCCAGCGGCGATGGCTCGGCCGAAGGCGAAGCCCATGCAGCCTATGCCGACGCCGACGGCTACACCGCCGCCGCGCGCGCCGAGGCGCTGTTGCTGGGCCTGGGCTTCACGCTGCCGCAGGTGTCGCAGCCCGTGGCATCGTTCTCGGGCGGCTGGCGGATGCGCCTGAACCTGGCGCAGGCGCTGATGTGCCCGTCGGACCTGCTGCTGCTTGACGAACCGACCAACCACCTGGACCTCGACGCCATCGTCTGGCTCGAAGACTGGCTTGCGCGCTACCCAGGCACGCTGGTGATGATCTCGCACGATCGCGAATTCCTCGACGCGATCTGCAACGTCACGGTGCATATCGAGAACCAGCAACTGAAGCGTTACGGCGGCAACTACACGCAGTTCGAAACGATGCGGCTGCAGCAGATGGCGCAGCAGCAGTCGGCCTACGCGCGCCAGCAGAAGGAAATCGCGCACCTGGAGTCGTTCATCAACCGCTTCAAGGCCAAGGCCACCAAGGCACGCCAGGCGCAAAGCCGGGTGAAGGCACTGGAGAAGATGGAGCGGCTGGCGCCGGTGCACGTGGCAGCCGGCTTCGCTTTCGAGTTCCGGGAGCCCGATTCGGCGCCGAACCCGATGATGGTGCTGGAAGGTGTCGACTGCGGCTATGCCGAGGCCGACCCACCTGTCACGATCCTGCACAACCTTGCGCTGTCGATCCAGAACGGCCAGCGCATCGGCCTGCTGGGCGCGAACGGCCAGGGCAAGTCGACGCTGGTGAAGACGCTGGCCGGCACGCAGGCGCCGCTGAACGGCACCGTCCGGCTGGGCAAGGGACTCGTGATCGGCTACTTCGCCCAGCACCAGCTGGAAACGCTGCGCGACCACGATTCGCCGCTCCAGCATCTGGCGCGGCTGGCGCCGGACGTGCGCGAGCAAGAGCTGCGCGACTTCCTGGGCAGCTTCAATTTCCGCGGTGACATGGCGACGTCGCCGATCGAACCGTTCTCGGGTGGCGAGAAGGCCCGGCTGGCGCTGTCCCTGATCGTCTGGCAAAAGCCGAATTTGCTGCTGCTGGACGAACCGACCAACCACCTGGACCTCGACACCCGCGAAGCGCTGACGATGGCGCTGGCCCAGTTCGAAGGCACGCTGATCCTGGTCTCGCACGACCGACATCTGCTGCGCGCCACCTCGGATCAGTTCATGCTCGTGGCCGAGGGCACGATCCGCCCGTTCGATGGCGACCTGGACGACTACCGCGACTGGCTGCTGCAACAGGCGGCCGCCAAGCGCAACGCGGCCACGGCCGCGCACGCCGCCGAAGCCGCGCCCGTGGTCAACCGGAAGGACCAGCGCCGCGCAGAAGCCGACGAGCGCCAGCGCCTGTCGGTACTGCGCAAGCCACTGACGAAGGAACTGGAAAAAGTAGAAAAGCGGATGTCGGTGCTACAGGCCGACAAGACCACGATCGACGCGTTCATGTCTGACGCGTCGAGCTACGACGACGCCAACAAGACGAAGCTGAAGGACATGCTCAAGCGCCAGGGCGAAGTCACCGGCGAACTCGAGCAACTGGAGGAACGCTGGCTCGAACTGCAGGAGCAGATCGAGCAGATCGCCTGAGGCAACTCAATCGACCTGAAGCTTGCGCCCCTCTCACGCACGCGGGAAAGGGGCTCAAGAAGGACAAGAAGGCCAAGAGAGCCAAGAATCACGCCGCTCAGCGGAAATGCTTCTCGCGACGAATCAGCCCGACGGCAAGCGTCAGCGTCAGAATCAGCAGCCAGATCAGCGACCAGGCCGGAATTGAAAGGCCCAGGATGGGCGGCGTGGGTGCCGTGCACAGGCCATCCGAATAGAACACCTGCGGCAGCAGCTTGGCCGTGGGCAGCGAGTTAACCCAGTTCTCCAGCGGGTCGATGCCGCAGGACGCTTTCGGGTTCATCAGCAACGCCACCTGGTAGCCCGCCACGGCAATGCCGCCCACGCCAGAAAGCATCCCCAGGCCCTGCCAGAGCGTGCGCGTGTTCTGCGCGATGACCGCCAGCAACGAAAAGATACCGATACCAATGAACGCGAAGCGCTGCATGATGCAGAGCGGGCACGGTTGCAGGTTCTCCGCGTACTGCATATACAGCGCGGCACCGACCATCGCAAAGGAGACGATGGCGATCAGCAGGAAATAGGTTCGGGAATTGGCTTGCATGGGCATTGGGTGCGAAATTTATTCGACGCGATTATTACCCATTTTCATCGATATCTTCATTGCGCCCCGGCAACCGGCCTCGCCGGCAGCTGTGGCGGATTGCCGCATCGACCCGATTCGGCATTGACCAAGTGCCCGCGCATGGTCCGCCGTCAAGCGTGGCCGGCCTTTGTGTCGCACTCGCCACACCCCACCAAAGTGGGGAACAGCATCATCGCCACGTGAATATCCTCTCGGATCGGCGAACGCAAGAAATCCAATAAGACAGCCGGACTCGCCATCCGGCACTCAGGGAAATCAAATCAAATGGGGATTCAAGAGACGTTGCACGGGCGTGGCTCGCGCATCTGGACACCCGTGCTCGGCATCATGACGGTTGCGGTGATAGCGGCATGTGGTGGTGGCGGCGATAGCGGCAGCACTGGTGGCAGCAATGGCGGCGGCAGCCAGCCCGCGGCAACGGTGCAAGGTACTGCGGCATCCGGTGCGTTCATGGGCGGCGCGCAGGTCACCATGTTCGATGCCGATGGCAAGACCGTCGGCACCCGCGTCGCCGACGCAAACGGACGGTACAGCTTCGACGTATCCGGCTTCCGCGCGCCGTTTGCCCTGTTGGCAACCGGCACGGCCGGTGGCGAGACCGTGACCTATGTGTCCGTGCTGCCGACCAAACCCGCGAGCGGCTCCACGGTCACGGCCAACGTGACGCCGCTGACTACCGCGCTTGCGGCATTGCTGGCTGGCGGCAATCCGTCCGACCTGACCAGCGCCAGCGCGCTCAACAGCAAGGTCAGCAGCGCCGGCGTGCAGCAAGCCACGGCCGCCCTGCGTGCCGTGCTGGCCAATGTCGCAACCAGCGCCGGGCTGAACGCCAGCAGCTTCGACCCGATTTCCACCCCGCTCACCACCGAGGGCCAGGGCGCCGACGCGGTCATCGACCTCATCCACGTGACCCTGACCACCAACGGCGTCAAGCTGGCATCCCGGGGGGCACAACTTACGGGCGGTTCCATTCCGGAAGCCGTGCTCGACGCCGGCGCATTGACCAACCCGCCCGCCGCACTGCCTACGCCGACAGCCTCCACCAATGCCCGTACGTTCGAAGCAATCCGCGCGAACCTGCAAGCCTGCTTCGCCGCGGCGCCGGCCGCTCGTGCCAGCGCCACCGCGCTGCTCACGGCGTGCGCGCCGGCATTCGCCAGCGACTATCTCAACAACAGCTATTCGGCAGCCGTCGATTTCTCCGCCCTGTTCTCGTCGACTGACATGAATGGCGCCGTCTTCCAGGCTCCGATCGTGTTGTTCAACGGCAAGGCCGATAGCGGCGAGGCCACGGCATTCGTGCGTTTCCCGTTCGTGCGTGCCGACGGCAGTACGTCGCAGTTCACCCGCCGCGTGACCAACCGCGCCGGCACGTGGACGATGACCGGCAACCAGCGCCAGTACGAAGCTGCCGTCACGCGCCGCATCAGCAAGGTGATCGAGCGCAATCCGGCTGCGGGCATCGCTTCGCGCTATGAAACCAGTCTGCGCGTATTGCTGAATCCGCAGACCGGCCTCGGATACAAGGCGCAGCTCGTGCGCGTCACGGGCCCCGGCCTGCCCAGCGCGGGTGTCGTACTGGCCCGTTCGCGCGTATGCGGCTCAAGCGCCAACCTCGTGATCCAGAACCTGAACGGCTCGCTGAGGTACGCCGCCGACGACCCCACGGCGGCCAACGAGGTCATCAACAGTTCAGGGCAGTCCAGCAGTACCGTGGTACTGGCCGCGACGCCGCTGAAAGCTGGGGATGCGCTGACCTGGTCGTCGCTGAGTTCGGGCGCCAACACCTATGCGTCGGCGCCGCTGTCCGACAGCGACATCGCCGCGATCCCGACCTTCGCCAGCTACACGTTCGACGTCTGGTATCTGAACAACGATCTGTCCTACAAGACCACACTGCCGGCCTCGCCGGACGATTCGTTCACCGTGACGTCGTCGGGTGGCGTGCTGATGCCGTCTGTCATCGCGCGCCAGACCTGGAACGAGATCGCGGAAGGCAGTCTCGATTTCGTGACGACGTCCGGCGGCAAGACCGGCGTCCAGACCACGGTCGATGTGAACTGGACACAGAACGCCGAGCCCGTGGACCGCGCCCTCGCCTTCGGCCGCCAGTTCGCCGCCGCGGTTGCGCCGGCGCCCGCAGCGGGCGATCGCACGTTCATCCAGACCAACGTGCCGTCGTACCTGCAGCGCTCAGTCACGGTCAGCACCGCCAAACAAGGCTCCAGCGCGTTCGGTAGCTGCAACGGCGCCACGTTCCCGGCCTTCGCTTTGGCCGGAGACCAGCGCACCATCGAGATCCGCTCGACCACGGGTGACGATACCCAGAAGTTCGTGCGGGTGGTGGGCACCTACCGCTGATCCGGCAGCTCGGGCGCCAGAGACGGCGCCCATGAAAAAGCCCCGCTTCGGCGGGGCTTTTTTTCCTTCCACGTCAGTCCAGATGCCTGACCCGGTCGATGGCCTGTTCCAGCCGGTCCACCGCGATGACCTCCAGTCCGTCGATCCGCTGCTTGGGCGCGTTGGCTTTCGGAATCACCGCCATCGTGAAGCCAAGCTTGGCGGCTTCCTTGAGCCGCTCCTGTCCGCGCGGGCTCGGGCGGATTTCTCCCGCCAGGCCCACCTCGCCGAACACCACCAGGCCGCGAGGCAGCGGCTTATTGCGCATCGACGAATGAATCGACAGCAGCACGGCCAGGTCGGCGGCCGGCTCGGTGATCTTGACCCCACCCACCGCGTTCAGGAAGACGTCCTGGTCGAAACACGCGATACCCGCGTGACGATGCAGCACGGCCAGCAACATGGCCAGCCGGTTCTGCTCGAGGCCCACGGCCAGCCGGCGCGGATTCGGCACGTTGGCGGTGTCGACCAGCGCCTGCACTTCGACCAGCAATGGCCGCGTGCCCTCCTGAGTCACCAGCACGCAGGAACCGGCCACCTGCTCCTCATGCTGGGAGAGGAACAGCGCCGACGGATTGCTGATGCCGCGCAGGCCGCGCTCGGTCATTGCGAATACACCGAGTTCGTTGACCGCGCCGAAGCGGTTCTTGAACGCCCGGATCAAGCGGTGCGAGGAATGGGTGTCCCCCTCGAAGTACAGCACCGTATCCACGATGTGTTCGAGCACGCGCGGGCCGGCCAGGCTGCCTTCCTTGGTCACGTGGCCGACCAGGATGATCGTGATGCCGGTACTCTTGGCGATCCGCGTCAGTTGCGCCGCGCATTCGCGTACCTGAGCCACGGAGCCCGGCGCGGACGTCAGCGCCTCCGAGTAAACCGTCTGGATCGAGTCGATCACGGCCACCTCGGGCTTGTCGGCCTCGAGCGTCGCCTGGATCTTCTCCAACTGAATCTCGGGCAGCAGGCCAAGCGTGGCGGCCTCCACACCCAGGCGATGGGCGCGCAGCGCGATCTGGGCGGCGGATTCCTCGCCGCTCACATAGAGCACGCGCCGGCTGGCCGACAGGTTGGCCAGCGTCTGCAGCAGCAGGGTCGATTTACCGATGCCGGGGTCCCCGCCGATCAGCACCACCCCACCCGCCACCAGGCCGCCGCCAAGCACGCGGTCGAATTCGTCGATGCCGGTCGAGAAGCGTGGCACATCGGCCGCCTCGATCTCCGACAGCTTGCGCACTACGGCGGACGTCGCCAGCGGCTGGAAGCGGCGTGCCGCGGACGAACCCGAATCCGCCACCGTTTCCACCAGCGTGTTCCAGGCGTTGCACTGTGGGCACTGGCCCGCCCAGCGCGGCGTGGTGCCGCCGCACTCAGTGCATGTGTATACCGTCTTGGTCTTGGCCATTTATACGGCGTCGGCGGTAGTCAACGTGGCAACGGAAGTCGGCACGCGCGGCGCCAGCGCGCACATCAGTTCATAGCCAACCGTGCCGCTGGCGGCGGCCACGTCGTCGATCGGCAGACCATGGCCCCAGAGCGTGACCGGCGTGCCTACCTTTGCCTTCGGGCAGGGGGTCAGGTCGACGCAGATCATGTCCATGGACACCCGCCCCACCAATTGCGTGCGCACGCCGTCGACCAGCACCGGCGCGCGGCGCTCGCCCCAGCCCATCGCATGGCGCGGGTAGCCGTCGGCGTAGCCGCACGCCACCACCCCGACCCGCATCGCGCGGTCCGCAGTAAACATGGAGCCATAGCCGACCGTATCGCCTGGTTGCAGATCCTGTATGCCGATCAGCTCGCTATGGAGAGACATCGCCGGTTGCAGGCCGGTCTCGGCGATATCGGACGACACCCCGGTGGGCGATCCGCCGTAGAGGATGACGCCGGGGCGCACCCAGTTGCGATGCGCCTGCGGATGCCAGAGCACGGCGGCCGAGTTGGCCATGCTGACCTCCCCCGGCAGGTTGGCCGTGGCGGCTTCGAAGGCTTCCACCTGATGCGCAATGCCGCGCTTGCTGTCGGCATCGGAAAAGTGCGTCATGTGGACAATGCTGCCGATGCAGGACATGGTCCGGGCCCGTTCCCAGGCGGCGCGGTACTGCGCCGGACGGAAGCCGAGGCGGTTCATGCCGGTATTCAGCTTGAGCTGGATCGCCAGCGGCCCCTTGGGGCGGGCCAGCTCAAGCATCCGCAACTGCTCCTCGCAGTGCACGGCGGTGGTCAGGCGGTATTGCTCGAGCAGCGGCACATCCTGCGCCTGGAAGATGCCTTCGAGCAGCAGGATCGGGCCCTGCCACCCAAGGTCGCGCAACAGCACGGCTTCCGAGAGATCGAGCAGGCCAAACCCGTCGGCGGCCTTGAGACCGGCAAAGACTCGGCGGATGCCGTGGCCGTAGGCGTTGGCCTTGACGACAGCCCAGATGCGGGATGCCGGCGCTTGGCGACGCACCACCTCAAGATTGTTGGCCAGCGCGGGCTGGTGGATGACGGCTTGAATGGGTCTTGGCATGGAATAGACAACTTGGGCCGGCTGCCGGATGGGTCTTGCACCAATTCAGGGAAGACCCGGTCAGCAACCTGCGGGATTCGTGCGTTGATGGGGACACCGGACGGTGGTGGATGGTCGGCAGAAACGCCGGCCTGCGGCTCTCGCATCGCGCAGTCGATATTTGAACACAACCGGACGAAAATTCCGGGAATCCAAGCGGCGACATGCTGTCCAATGCGCGTTTCCCTGTGTGCTGAAATGTCGCGGTTTCGTGATATAAAGCCGGACGCTCCGGCAATGTTTTAAAAGAGAAGCAATATGTCAATGACGGTCAGGCAGGCGGCAAAGCACGCGAATGTTGCGCAACCGCCCCACTTTGACAAAGCTGGAGCGACAGGTTCCCTGCAAGCCGCGGCGCTGCCGGCTGGCGGGCATTTGTCCGCCCAGGCGGGCTTCCGCGATGGAGACAAAGTCGAAGGTATGAAGAAGGGTTTCTACACGATCATGGCCGCGCAGTTTTTTTCGTCGCTGGCCGACAATGCGCTGCTCATTGCTGCCATTGCCCTTCTCACCGAATTGCATTCCCCGCAGTGGATGACCCCGCTGCTCAAGCTGTTCTTCGTGCTGTCCTATGTGGTGCTGGCTGCCTTTGTGGGCGCCTTCGCGGACTCGATGCCCAAGGGCAAGGTCATGGCGATCACCAACACGATCAAGATAGTCGGCTGCGCCATCATGATGTTCGGGCTGCACCCGCTGCTGGCCTACGGGATCGTCGGGTTCGGGGCTGCGGCCTATTCGCCGGCCAAGTACGGCATCCTGACCGAACTGCTGCCCCCCGAGAAACTGGTCATGGCGAACGGGTGGATCGAAGGCCTCACCGTGGGCTCGATCATCCTGGGCACCGTGGTGGGCGGCGCGCTGATCTCGGTTCACGTCTCCACCATCCTGCTGCACTTCGACATGCCGTACATCGACACCGGCATCAATACGCCGGCCGAAGCGGCGATGGTGGTGATCATGTTCTTCTACGTGATCGCGTCGATCTTCAACCTGTTCATTCCGGACACCGGCGCCCGCTATCCCCAGCAGGAAAAGAACCCGGTCAAGCTGATCGCAGAGTTCGGCGACTGCTTTATCGCGCTCTGGCGCGACAAGCTCGGCCAGATCTCGCTGGCGGTCACCACCCTGTTCTGGGGCGTGGGCGCCACGCTGCAGTTCATCGTGCTCAAGTGGGCGGAAAAGTCACTCGGCCTGAACCTGTCGCAAGGCGCGCTACTGCAAGCCGTGGTGGCCGTGGGCGTGGCCGTGGGCGCGATCATGGCGGCAGCAAGGATTCCGCTGCGCAAGTCGCTGTCCGTGCTGCCGTTCGGCGTGGCCATGGGCGTAACGGTGATGATCATGGCGTTCTACACCAAGGACACCATTCCGGATGTGACGCTGGACCTGTTCGGCCTGCACATGCCGCTGTACATGGCCATCGCCTACGTCTTCCTGATGATCGTCGGCGCGATGTCCGGCTATTTCGTGGTGCCGATGAACGCACTGCTCCAGCACCGCGGCCACGTGCTGCTTTCGGCGGGTCACTCGATCGCGGTGCAGAACTTCAATGAGAATGTGTCGGTGCTGCTGATGCTGTGCCTGTACGCGCTGCTGATCAAATTGAATGTACCGATCGGGTTCGTGATCGTGGCGCTGGGCCTGTTCATCTGCGCGACCATGCTGCTGGTCATGCGCCTGCACAAGCACAATGTGAAGATCTACAACTCGCTGGCGATGATCGGCGAGGACAAGCACCACTGACCCAGGCGGGGCCCGCAGCCCTGCTGGCGGGGACCACCGCCCCGCCCCGGTCAATCCCTGCGCGCCCGTTCGATGGCGCGCGCTTCCCAGCCGCGCGGCACGACGAAGCCGCGCGAACGCTCCACCCAGATGCCGGGCTGATCGGTCCCGGCGGGCTCCATTTCACAAACCATGACAGGCGCATCGCGCCGCCAGCCGTGGTCCGGATGCGCGTCGCCAAATCGTTCCGCCAGCACCGCATGAAGCACTTCCGCTGATTCGGTTTCGGCCTCCGGCACACGCGCGCCAGACAACCAGTCGGCACGCTGCAGCCGGCACCAGCGCGCCGCGCCACTCCCCTGACCTGCCCGCTCCGACGCACGGTCCATCCAGACATCCAGCGTGGACCACCAGCCACGCTGGTGGTCGGGGGCGATACCCAGCACATCCAGCCCCGGCGGCGTCACCCCGTCCCGATAGAATAGCCAGCCCAGCAGGTAGACCTCACTCCGGTCGATCGCATGGCCGAGCGCGGCCTTCGCCTCTGCGGTGCGGCCCAGCGGCAATTGCCGGCGCACGATATGGTCAAGCTTGTCGCCCAGCCGATCCACGAGATTCGGGCCGACAAATGCACGAAGGTCGAGCCGTCGGTCCTCGATGCCATCGACCATCAAATAGAACTTGGCCGCCATTTCCCAATGCACGGTTTCCATGACGACGGGATCGCGCCAGACGACATCGAGTTCGCCGAGCGTCTGCACGCCATGCCCATTGGCACGGCGGATGGGCACGTTGGCGGCCAGCAGTTCGATGCCCGGCGCATGGTCCAAGGCGAAGTGCAGCAACCGCTCGGCATGGCGGCCCAGCCGGAGGCTGCGGCCGTCGTTGGCATCGGCGTGGTGACTCAGTTCTGTGATGGTCTCGGGGAGCGTGGACGGATCGGCCTGGGCCAGCCAATCCTGCCATGCGGCGCGCACATCGGCTGGCCATTGCGCTACGCGCACAACATCGGCCCCATCTGGCAACCGGGAAAGCAGCGGCGGCGACAAGGAACTCCACGCCAGGTCGCGGGTACGTTGCGAGGGCGCGCGCCGCCAGAGCGGCGTCTGCCCGTCGGCGCCGGTCATTGCCGGCCCGCCCGGGGGGATGCCCTGCGCGAGATCAGGCTTGAGCTCCCGCACGATCGTGTACCTCGCGGGCCAGGCAAAGATCTTCCCAGGCGCGTGCCTTGTCGGTCAGCGTGCGCAGCAGATAGGCCGGGTGATAAGTCACCACCACCGGGATGCCTTCGTAGCTATGCACCGCGCCGCGCAGCTTGCCGATCGGCGTGGTGGAGCGCAGCAGCGACTGCGCCGCGAAGCGGCCCAGAACCACGATCACCTTCGGCTTGATCAGCGCGATCTGGCGCTTCAGATACGGTTCGCATTGCGCCACTTCGCCCGGCTCGGGATTGCGGTTGCCGGGCGGACGGCATTTGAGCACGTTGGCGATATAAACGTTGCGGCCACGCGCCAAACCGAGGGCCCCCAGCATGTTGTCGAGCAGCTTGCCAGCCTGGCCGACGAACGGCTCGCCTTGCAGGTCCTCGTTCTCGCCAGGCGCCTCGCCGACGAGCATCCATTCGGCCTGCTGATCACCGACACCAAACACGGTGTTCGTGCGCGTCGAGCACAAGCCACAGGCCGTGCATCCGGCCACGCTGTCGGCCAGCACCGGCCAGTCCATCGCGGCGATCGACGCTTCCCGCCCATCCTGCGCCGGCGCCAGTGCGATCGGCACCGGCACTTCCACGACATAGGCTGGGCCAGGGGCATCGAAGGCTTCGATCGTTTCCGCGACCTCCGCCTCGTTGACCGCGTGCGCGATATCCGGTGCCGCGGCAGTTTCGCCCATGTCAGCGACTTCAGCGACTGCGGCAACGTCGACGACATCCGCCCGGCCCGGCGCAACGTCCGAAGGCACCGCAACCTGCGAGGGCTTCGCCGACGGGCGCTCGGCAACGGCGACCGTTTCAGCTATTTCGGCGACTTCGGCCTGGGCAAGTTCAGCGGCTTCGGGCGCCCTGCGGGGCACCCATTCGGCCGGAATGCCAAGCACCTCGAGGAACATGGTCCGACGGTTCATACCGTACCCTCCTCGGTCGACAAAACCGCCGGCGGGTCCGCCGACCAGTCGCGACGCAGTACCAGCGCGTCCTCGCGCCCGAGCGCCGTGGCCGGGTAATAGCCCTTGCGGCGGCCGATTTCCACGAACCCGGCCTCCATGTACAGCGCCAGCGCGCCGGTATTCGACGGGCGAACCTCTAGCAGCATGGTATGAAGCTGGTGAGCGTGCGTGGTAGCCAGCGCGATGCCCAGCAGCAACCGGCCATAGCCATGCCGCTGGAACACCGGATCGATGGTGATATTGAGCAGATGCATCTCGTCGACCACCGGCATCAGCATGACGTAGCCAATCAGCGCCGTCGACGGATCGCGCAAGGTCAGCCCGAGATGACCGGCCTTAAGCGAATTCTCAAAGTTACCGCGTGTCCAGGGATGGCTGAAGGCCCGCTGTTCGATTTCAGCTACCGCCTCCACGTCCAGCGCGCTCATCCGATCCAGCGCCCAGCCCGCGGGCAGCGCCGGCATAGTCGGGGTCTCCGGCCAGATGGGCTGATCGGGAACCGGCGCGATAGCGACACTCACGCTGCATCTCCAACTTTTGCCGCGGCGGCCTTGGCGGCGGCAACCGCCTCGCGCTCGGCGATGGTCTGGGCGACCTTGTCGCGTATGTAGAACGGCATGGCATCCGCGGCGTCGATGGTCTCGCCGCGCGCCAGCGCGCGCAGGCCGATCGTTACCATGGCGCGTGCGTCAGGCATGGCCTCCGGCACCACGCGCCCTGCCTGGGCCGCGACGGCCAGCCGCTCGCCGAACACCTGCGCCGCGTTGCCCGCGATCCAGAAATCGCCGTCGGGCCGCGCCACGGCCTCTGGCGCGACAACCTGCATGTCGCCGTCCATGCGCCATTCGTTGGCAGCATCTTCCCAGCGGAACGCGGCAGCATAGGCTTCGTCCATGCGCGCATCCAGCGCGACCAGCACCGCCGTACCGGCGGGCAACAACGGCGTGCCCGCACGCGCACTTTCCGCGCAGGCCATCAGCACATTGACCGGAATGACCGGCAGCCCGGCGCCAAACGCCAGGCCTTGCGTGACACCGCAGGCCGTGCGCAGGCCCGTGAACGAACCGGGGCCGGCGCCAAAGGCAATGGCAGCGCAATCGGCCAGGCGGATACCGGCCTCGGCCAGCACTTCGCCTACGGCCGGAAGCACGCGCGACGACGATCGCGCGCCGGTATGCTCATGACGGGAGAAACACTCGATGGCGCCGTCTGCTCCGGCGCGTCCGAGTGCGACGGAACACCACTCAGTGGAGGTTTCGACAGCAAGAATCCAGGACATGGCGCGATTGTATCCGTTGCCGGGCCAAAGCTGTAAGGCGCCGACGCACGGCGGCGGCCTTGCGAACAGCATCGCTTCGGCCATGCGCCAACCGGCGCAACCGAGCGGTTCCTCGGTTTTTTTGCGCTGAAACAGCCGACGTCGCCGCTTATCATCGCAGACTGTACTGATCCACCGCCTTACCGGAGATATTCATGAGCGACCTGCAGACCCGTTTCGACCAGGCCCAGATCGACGTCAAGACGCTGAGCGAGCGTCCCAACAACATGACGCTGCTGCGTCTGTACGCGTTGTACAAGCAAGGCGCCGAAGGCGACGCCCACGGCGACAAGCCAGGCATGACCGACTTCGTGGGCCGCTACAAGTTCGAGGCCTGGGAAGCCCTCAAGGGCACCGGCCGCGAGGAAGCGATGCAGAAGTACATCGAACTCGTGACCGACCTGCTCGAAGGCAAGGCCAGCTGATCAATCAGCCGGCACTGGCCGCGGGCGGATGCGCCAGGCGGCCAGGATCGCTGTGGCAATCACCACGCCCACGGCCAGGAAAGTCTCGTCGAAAGCCTGGATGCGCGCGGCTTGCGCCGCCACGTCACCGCCCTTGCCGAGCACGGCGCCGTGTTCGGCAAGGCGCCATTGCAGCCCCACACCAGCCAGACTCACACCGATCGCCCCGCCCAGTTGCCGCACGAAATTGATGCAGCTCGAGCCCTGCGCAATCATCGAGAAATCCACCCCGCGCATCGAGCCCATCGTCAGCGAGGGCAGGACGCAGCCCAGTCCGATCCGGCCGATCACTGCATATAACACCAGCAGCAGGTATGGCGTAGCCGTCGACCCGGTGGCCATGAGCAGAAACGACCCCGCCAGCAACGCCAGCCCGAACGACACCTGCCGGTGCGGCGGGACCCGGCTGGTCAGACGCCCGGCCACGGCAATCGTCACCGCCAGCGCAACGCCAGCCGGCATCAGCACGATGCCCGCGGCCGACGGCGTATAGGACAGCGCCATCTGCATGTAGACCGGCAGCAGGTACGTGGAGCCGAACAGCCCCGCCCCGTAAATGAACGCCACGATGGCGCCGGCCGAGAACTGCCGGTAGCTGTATAGCCGCATGTTCATCAGCGGATACGGCGCGCGCAGTTGCCAGAACACGAATCCGGCAAGCATCACCACGCCCAGGGCGACCAGTCCAATCCCCGAATGCACGTCGCCGCGCATCTCCACCAGCCCGTTGAGCAGGCTGACAGTGGCCACGCCGACCAGCATCAGGCCGCGCCAGTCCAGCGGCTTGCGCTCACCCATCATCGCGGAGTCCACCGCCATGAAGCGACGCGCCATCGCCAGGGCGATCAGCGTCAGCGGCACCACCACGAAGAAAATCGAGCGCCAGCCGAATGTCTCGACGAGAAAGCCGCCCACGCTGGGCCCGACGGCTGGCGCCAGCACCACACCGAAGCCGAACAGCGACAGGGCCTTGCCCTGCTCGCGTTCGTCGAACACGCGCAGGATGAAGATATTGGGCAGCGGCTGCATGATGCCCGCCGCGACGCCTTCGGCCACACGCATCGCAAGCATCACACCGAAGGTTGGCGCGACGCCACCTATCAGGCCACCCACACCAAGCAGCGCGAGCGCGCCGATGAAGGTCCTGCGCAGGCCATATCGGTTCAGCAGCCAAGGCGTGAGCAGCATCGACAGCGTCATGGCGATCATGAAGCTGGCCGCCACCCATTGGGCGCGCTCCTGGCCGAGCAGAAAATGCCGGCTCAGGTCCGGAATGGCGACGTTGACGATGGTCGACGACACGATGGAGGACACCGTGCCAAGCATCAGCGTCAACAGGATCAGCCAGCGCAGGCGATCGCCATAGCGCGCCCGCAACTGCGCGCGCGTGGGCCCACCGCGGCGCGACCCTCCGCCACCACCGCCGTGGTTGCCGCCTCCGGATTCCCCGCTGCCAGTACCTGCCGGCGCGGTGGATTCGCGCTTCACCCGAGCTGCCCCGTGGCGGCAATCTCGCGGATCTTGCGCACGGTGTCGAGGTCGGCCTCGTGGTAGGCGGATTTGACAATCTCGGCGTAGCGGTCATCGCCGCTTGCGTCGACGCTCGGCATCGTGGTCTCGTAAATGAAACGTGCCAGCAACGCGCCCGGCCCCGGGGTCTCGATGATCATGGTCAGCGTGCCGCCCGCATGCTCGGCTGTGGCTGCCGATTCGTACCGCACGGCGCGGCGCGGCTCGAATACGACCCGGTCGCGTATGTTGGCCTGACCGAAATGCAGCACGCGCTCGATCCAGCCATCCCCCCGTTCCACGATCTCGGCCCGGTCCAGCCCGAGCACGAACAACTCTGGCGACTCCGCGCGCAACACCAGTCCCTGCCAGAGTTGGTCCGCAGTCAGCGGCTCCAGCGTGGGGTTGGCCGGGTCATTGATCTCCACCAGGTGCTCGAAACGCAACTTGACTCTCCTAATCGTGAATGTCCGTATTATGAGGCCTCTCGCGTGCCAACGTCGGTGGCTTTTGACCCGGATCGGGTCGATCGCGCGTGGGCATTCGCGCATCACTCCTGACAGCTTTTGTCAGGAGACTGGGCGCACAATGCTCGCCCGGTACCGGCATGGAGTCAGGAGCCGTCAGGAGCGGCCACCGACATGACCCCGGCACCGGAAACATCGCCCAGAAGGCGCTCAGGAGGCAGGCATGGAGTTGTTGATCAACATCGACGTCGATGACCTCGAACGCGGCATCGGCTTCTATGAGACAGGACTGGGGATGCGGCTCGCCCGCACCCTCTTCGACGGCACGGTGGCGGAAATGCACGGCGCCTGCGCGCCGGTCTTTCTGCTGGCCAAACCGCCCGGCACATTCGCCACCACGCGGAGCGACAGCCGGCGCGACTACGCCCGCCACTGGACGCCGGTGCATCTGGATTTCGTGGTCGAATCGCTGGAACCGGCGATCGAGCGCGCGCTCGGCGCGGGAGCGGAACTGGAAGACTGGCCGCGCGATTTCGACTGGGGCCGGCAGGCCATGCTGTCCGACCCATTCGGACACGGACTGTGCTTCATCGAGTGGAAAGGCGATGGCTATGGCGCCAACGCGGAGCGCTGAGCGGGCGCGGGCCATGGCCACGCCCCCACCGCGACGCTCTCATCCAGTCATGGCGGCAAAAAAAATCCCACGGCTCATCACCGTGGGATTTTTTTCAGGCTGACGCCCGGACTCAGACTTCTTCGTACAGCGGCAGCGTCAGGAATTCGGCAAAGTCTTCCGAAGTCGACATCTGCTCGAAGATCTGCGCGGCACGGTCGTACGTGGCGCCTGCGCCCACCACTTCGCGGACCTTGGCCAGCTCTTCCGGAATCAGCGCGCGCACCATCTCGGCGGTCACCTTGCGGCCGTCTTCCAGCTTGCCCTTCGGCGAGCGGATCCACTGCCACACCTGCGAGCGCGAGATCTCCGCGGTGGCGGCGTCTTCCATCAGGTTGTGGATCGGCACGCAGCCATTGCCAGCCAGCCAGGCGCCCAGGTAGTGGATGCCGACGTTGATGTTCATGCGCAGGCCGGCTTCGGTGATCGGCGCTTCCGGCTGGAAGTTCAGCAGGTCAGCACCCTTCACGTCGACGTCCGGACGTTGCTTGTCGAACTGGTTCGGGCGGTCGCCCAGCACGTCCACGAATTCCTTCATTGCCGGCTCGACCAGACCCGGGTGGGCCACCCAGCCGCCGTCGTAGCCGTCGGTGGCGTCACGGCGCTTGTCGCCGATGATGCCCTGCATGGCGATGGCGTTCTTCTCCGGATCGTTCTTGATCGGGATCAGCGCGCTCATACCGCCGATCGCAGGCGCGCCGCGCTTGTGGCAGGTCTTCAGCAGCAGCAGCGCGTAGGCGCGCATGAACGGCGAGGTCATCGTCACCTTGGCGCGGTCGGCCAGGCAGAAGTTCTTGTCGACCTTGAACTTCTTGATGCACGAGAAGATGTAGTCCCAACGGCCAGCGTTCAGGCCGGCGCTGTGCTCGCGCAGTTCGTACAGGATTTCTTCCATCTCGAACGCGGCCAGGATCGTCTCGATCAGCACCGTGGCCTTGACCGTGCCTTGCGGCAGACCGATTTCGTTCTGCGCCATCACGAAGATGTCGTTCCACAGACGCGCTTCCAGATGGCTTTCCATCTTCGGCAGATAGAAGAACGGGCCGGCGCCGCGGGCAATCTGCTCCTTGGCGTTGTGGAACAGGAACAGCGCGAAGTCGAAGATGCCGCCCGAGACGCGCTTGCCGTCGATCGTGACGTGCTTCTCGTCCAGGTGCCAGCCGCGCGGACGCACCTGCAGCGTGGCGATCTTGTCGTTGAGCTTGTAGTGCTTGCCGTTGCTGTCCAGCGTCAGCGTGCGGCGCACGGCGGCCTTCAGGTTCACCTGACCCTGCATCTGGTTGTGCCAGTTCGGGGTGTTGGAGTCCTCGAAGTCAGTCATGTAGCTGTCAGCGCCCGAATTGAAGGCGTTGATCACCATCTTGGCTTCGACCGGGCCGGTGATTTCCACGCGGCGGCATTCCAGCGCCTTCGGCACCGGCGCAACCTTCCAGTCACCTTCGCGGATGCTCTTGGTTTCCGGCAGGAAGTCGGGCAGTTCGCCGGCGTCGAGGCGCTTGGTGCGCGCCACGCGGGCGGCCAGCAGTTCCTGACGGCGCGCCTCGAAGGCGCGGTGCAGCTTGTCGACCAGGGCCAGGGCTTCCGGCGTCAGGATGTCTTCATAAGCCGGCAGAATCTCGCCGGTAATCTTCATGCCCGCGGGCAGCGTGATAGCCATCAGTCATCTCCTGTAGGTGCGATGGTGTGTTAAGGGTTGGCCTGGCTCGTCAGAGCGCAACGCCAGTGGCGGCAACCAGTGGCGAAACGAAAGCAAGCAGGTCGTTCATGTCGTGCCCGGTACCGGTGGGCGCCACGTCGAGGCGCTCCGCCGGATGACCGGCACGATTGATCCAGAAAGTGGTGTAGCCAAACCAGGTGGCGCCACAGGCATCCCAGCAGTTGGACGAGACAAAAAGGATCTCGCCAGCAGGCAGGTTGAACGCTTGCGGCCCCAGCGCGTACGCGGCCGGCGAAGTCTTGTACTGGCGCACCGGATCGACAGACAGCACGTGGTCGAACAGCCCGTGCATCCCCGCGCTCTTCACGGCGATGTCGAGCATCTCCGGATTGCCGTTGGACAGGATGCCGAGCGGCAAATTCGCCCGGCGTAGCCGCTTGAGCGCGCCAAGGTTCTCCGGAAACGCCGACAGGCACGCGTATTCCTTCAGCAGTTGCGCTTCCGCCGCTTCGTCGAGCGGCAGTCCGAGCCGTTCGGCCGCGTAGCGCAGCGCATCGATCGTGATGTCCCAAAACGGCTTGTAGCGCGAACCGTCCGGCGCGGCGAGCGAACGCAGCCGCGAGTAGTCGATCTGCCGCTCGCGCCACAGCAGGGCCAGCGTCTCGCCCTTGCCCGGGAACAGTTGCTCCGCGCGCGCCGTGACCGAATACACGTCGAACAGCGTGCCGTAAGCATCGAAAACCACCGCGCGAATCTTGCTCATCTAACGACCGGATCGACTGAATGGACCTGTACACGATTGAATGCATCGAATTGTAGTGAGACGTTGCAGTGCGGCAAAGCCAAGGCTGGTCACTTGATCTTTTACTTTTGCACCACTAATCTTGCCCAACTTGACCTCGACTTATGTATCAACCGGCGAACATCCGTGGCTCAATTCAAGCAGTTGGAGACATTTGTATCGGTCGCATCACGTGGCAGCCTGTCTGCCGCCGCGGCTGCGGAGGGCGTTGCGCCCGCGATCATCGGGCGCCGCATCGATGCGCTCGAAGAACGGCTCGGCGTGAAGTTGCTGGTACGCACCACGCGCAAGATCACCCTGACGTTTGAAGGCTCGGCGTTCCTGGAGGATTGCCAGCGCATCCTCAATGACCTTCACAATGCCGAGGCCAGCGTCTCCGCCGGCGGCGTCAAGGCCAGCGGCCACCTGCGCATCACCGCGCCTGCCGGCTTCGGCCGCAAGCACGTGGCACCGCTGGTCCCCTTGTTCATCGAATCCCATCCTGACGTCACACTCACACTTGATCTCTCCGACCGCGTTGTCGATCTGGTCAACGAAGGCTTCGACTGCGCGATCCGGCTTGGCGACCTGCCCGATTCGAGCCTGGTCTCCATCCGGCTGGCGGAAAACCGCCGCGTCGTTGTCGCCTCCCCCGAATACCTGGCGCGCGCCGGCACGCCGGCACAGCCCGAGGAACTCGCACGTCACAATTGCCTGGCCTTCGGCGCCAGCGCCAACGTTCAGCGCGGCTGGGTCTTCCAGCAGGACGGCCGGGCCACCACCGTCAAGGTAGGCGGCAACATGGAATGTACCGACGGCGCCGTGCTCCACGAGTGGTGCCTCGGCGGCTACGGACTCGCCTGGCGCTCCTGGTGGGAAGTCGGCCAGGAAATCGCCAGCGGCCGACTCGTGACCGTGCTCGACGAATTCCAGGCGCCGCCGATCGGCATCCACGCCGTCTTTCCGCAACGCAAGCACCTGCCGCTGCGCGTCCGCCTGTTTATCGACCACCTCAAGAACACCTACGGCAACCCCGCCTATTGGCGCCGCGCCGAAATGGCGCAACCCAGCACCAACGCCGGCGTCGATATCACCGCACCTGCCTAGCTCGGTGGCAACCGCCTGCGCCGCTGTCACCACGTGTCTAGTGCTTTCCCTCACGCATTGATATTTCGCAATGGCGCACAGCGCACTCTGACTACAATCAAGTCAGACAGGCGCTGCACGGCCTGGTCCCCCATCGACTCACAAAAGGAGGTCCGGTATGTTCAAGCACATTCTGCTGCCCACCGACGGCTCGGAGCTGTCCAAGAAAGCCATCGACGGCGGTCTTGAACTGGCCAAGGCTATCGGCGCCCGCGTGACCGCCTACGTCTGTCTCGAGGAATATCCGTACACACCCTTCAGCGAGATCGTGGTCGAGGCTCCGCAAGCGTTCAAGGAACGCATCGAGAACCAGGCCAGGCTCTACCTGAAAGAAATCGAGAACGCCGCCGTGGCGGACGGCTTGCCGTTCGATGCCGACATGACCACCTTCGCGGTGCCCTATCTCGGCATCATTGACGCGGCGGAACGCCATGGCTGCGATGTCATCTTCATGGCATCCCACGGCCGGCGCGGCCTGTCGGGCCTGCTGCTCGGCAGCGAAACGCAGAAGGTGCTGACCCACACTGACATCCCGGTGATTGTCTATCGATGACACGACCCCCGATGTTGCAGTTCGCCGCAATAACACGCCAAAAAATCAGCATAGTACGATTCTAATTGTGCGCGATCCCGCCAAGAATGCGTCATTCGACTCATTCTTGGCTAGATCATGGCACACCATGTCCCGGAACTCTCCTTTAGCTGGGGACTCTCCTTTGCGCGCCGGACGTTCTGTATCTGCATCAGCACGCTGCTGATAGCCTGCGGCGGCGGCGATACGGACCCCGTCACGACGGCCACCCCCGCTGCCCCATCCGGCACAGGGGATGCTCCCAATCCCGCTCCCGAGCCCGAGCCCGAGCCCGAGCCCGAGCCAGTGCCAGTGCCAGTGCCAGTGCCAGTGCCAGTGCCAGTGCCAGTGCCAGTGCCAGTGCCAGTGCCAGTGCCAGTGCCAGTGCCAGTGCCAGTGCCAGTGCCAGAGCCAGAGCCAGAGCCAGAGCCAGAGCCAAAGCCGGTGCCGCCCGCTCGCGAACCTGACCCGGAGCCCCCGGGCGAGTATGCGCCCCCCTACGCGGCGCTCAAGGTCCAGGCGCGCGAGTACGCGCGGGCGCTATGGAAGGCGTCCGAGACGCTGGACCCGAAGGGCCGTGCTCTGCCTTCCAACCGTGCATGCCTGAACACCCGTGGCGTGGCATCGGCCTATCCGTGGATCTTCACCGGCAACATCGGCCAGCACATCCAGAACCTCACGGCGGCACGGGATCTCGGCTTCATTCCGCCCGACGAGGCCGAGCATCGCGTTGCCCGCCTGCTGACCACCATCGCCACACTCCAGCAGAAAGCCGGGCGAAAAGGCGCCATCGGCGGCTTGCTGCTCGGCACGACGGACAGCAACACCGCCGAGCCGAACGGCGATGTCGGGTCGATCGAGAACGCGTGGCTGGCCGTCAGCCTTGCCCTGGCCAAACAGGCGTACCCCGCGCTCGCCGGGCAAGCACAGGCCATACTCGGCCAGATGCGGTTTGACACGATGGTGAACCCCGCCAACCAGCGATACTTCATTTCGTACAACCCCAAGACCCAGGCGCACCAGGGCGGCACGTACGGGCTGCTGGGCGAAACGCGGCTGCTGGCCTACGCCGGCATCGCGCTCGGGCAGGTGCCGCGCAGCCAGTACTTCCACATCGGCCGGGTGCCGCCCGGGGCCGCCGGAAAGATCGACGAATCGAAATACCGCACCTACGAAGGCGTGCGCGTCTATGAAGACACGTGGCAGTACGGCGGACTACGCTTCATGCCAACCAACGGCGGTTCCGTATTCGAGACCTTTACGGTGCCGGTCCTGATATCCGAGGCCAAATGGGGCGTCAACAACTGGGGCCGTTCGCACCCCAACTTGGCCAAGGCACACATCCAGTACGGCAAGGACAATTTCGATGGCTACTGGGGCTTCTCGCCCGCCACCATCCCATCCACCAACGGGTACACGGAGTTCGGCGCGCCGCCGTTGTCGGTGGGCGGCTACCGCCCAGACGGGAACCGTGAATCCACACGCGCCGGGCCTGTTGTGTCGATCTATTCCGTGCTGCTGCTGATCGAAGAGCAACCGGAGGCCACCATGGCCAACATGGAACGGCTGCTCAAGAACTTCCCGACGCTGAATCATCCGGTCTACGGCATGATGGACAGCGTCGCCGTGCAAGACGGCACGGTCGCCAAATGTATCCTGCATGCCAATACCGCATGGGCGCTCGGCGCCGTGACCAACTTCCTGACCGATGGCAAGCTGCGCGGCTATGTGGATAAGGAGTGGGGCCACGCGCTCCAGCCGCTGCTTGAACTCGAAGAGTTCTACTTCCCGGCGAACACGTAAGCCGGCCAGCCCGCACCAAAGACAACGCCGCGCCGTCCCCTACCGGACGACGCGGCGTTGCGTACTGCAACTTCAGGTTTCTACTACCTCAAACCCAGGTCAGGCCACCTTCTTTTCGAAGAACTGTTCGTCTTCGGTGGATCCCTTGAGCGCAGTCGTCGATGACTGGCCGCCTTCGATGGTCTGCGTCACGGCGTCGAAGTAACCCGTACCCACTTCACGCTGGTGCTTCACAGCGGTAAAGCCCTTCTCTGCGGCGGCGAATTCCGCTTCCTGCAACTCCACGAATGCCGACATCTGGTTGCGGGCGTAGCCGTGGGCCAGGTTGAACATCGAGTAGTTCAGCGAATGGAAGCCTGCCAACGTGATGAACTGGAACTTGTAACCCATCGCACCGAGTTCCTTCTGGAACTTGGCGATCGTTGCGTCGTCGAGGTTCTTCTTCCAGTTGAACGACGGCGAGCAGTTATAGGCCAGCAGCTTGCCCGGGAATTTCGCGTGCACGGCTTGCGCGAAGCGCTTGGCAAACTCGAGGTCCGGCTTGCCGGTTTCGCACCAGACCAGGTCAGCCACCTCGGCGTAGGCCAGGGCACGGGCGATCGACTGCTCGATGCCGGGCTTCGAGCGGAAGAAACCTTCCACCGTACGCTCGCCGGTCAGGAACGGCTGGTCGCGCTCGTCCACGTCGGAAGTCACAAGGTCAGCGGCTTCCGCGTCGGTCCGGGCGATCACCAGGGTCGGCACGCCCGAGACGTCGGCGGCCAGGCGTGCTGCGGTCAGCTTGGCGACGGCCTCGCGGGTCGGCACCAGCACCTTGCCACCCATGTGGCCGCACTTCTTCACCGAAGCGAGCTGGTCTTCGAAGTGAACGCCAGCGGCGCCCGCGTCGATCATCGACTTCATCAGTTCGAAAGCATTCAGCACGCCGCCAAAACCGGCTTCCGCGTCAGCCACGATCGGTGCGAAGTAATCGATGTCGCCCTTGCCTTCGCTCCACTGGATCTGGTCGGCACGCTGGAACGTGTTGTTGATGCGCTTCACGACCATCGGCACAGAGTTGGCCGGGTACAGCGACTGGTCGGGGTACATTTCGCCAGCCAGATTGGCGTCGCCAGCGACTTGCCAGCCCGACAGGTAGATGGCCTTCAGACCGGCCTTGACCTGCTGCATGGCCTGATTGCCCGTCAGCGCGCCAAGCGTGTTGACGAACGGCTCGGTGTTCAGCAGGTGCCAGAGTTTTTCCGCGCCGCGGCGAGCCAGCGTGTGCTCGATCTGAACCGAGCCGCGCAGACGAACCACGTCTTCGGCGGTGAAGTTACGCTTCACGCCCTTCCAGCGCGGATTGGTGTCCCAATCCTTCTGCAGGGCTTCAATCTGTTGTTGGCGCGACGTCATGTTCACTCTCCTGATAACAACTAGGCGATTGGCGTTGGATTCCGTGACACCCACCGTACTCATCTGCCGAGCGACCCGGACGCCGTGCATTTCGCGTCTCAAGTCATGTGTCTTATATAAGAGTGTAGAAAAGACTCCCGCGTTGCAACAAGCGACTTATGTGGTGATCACCTCGTTTTTTATCTATTTACAAACAATGACTTAGATCAATCTTCCCACGATGCGGCAAGCAATCTTTCATCATGAGAAACCGTCTTGTGCCCCGCACGCTCGTATTTTTGCGAAACAAAACATCTTTCCGCATTATGAAATTTTGACAGCCTCCGACGTAACACGGGCGGATTGCAGTGCGGGGGATGCTGGCGCGCCCTGAAGATGGTCGACAAATTCGCAAACCATTGCCGCCATGAGTTGGGGGGCGGCAAGTGGAAACCAGTGGTGGGCATCCACGGGACGCCGCCACGCCTGAGCGGCCCAGCGTCCCACGCCTTCCGTCACGGCGGGGCGCACGTAGCGGTCGCGTGTCGGCACGATCACCTGTACCGGCGCGTGCGCGTGGCGGTTGTGTGGATGACGCAATCGGTTCCTGAAGTTGGCGCGGTACAGGCGCAGGCCATGGACGCCATCGGCGGTCTGCGTCGGGTTGGCGGCGGTGTGGAGCCCTTCCGTCCGGCGCAGCCAGAACGTCCAGCTGCGTCCCAGCCAGAGTTCCCAGTTCCACTCTGGCAAGCCGGGAATATGGAAGAACACGATGTACCACGATGCCAGCGCCTGGCGCAGTGTGGCGCCCCAGTGCCGAGGCGGCTCGCGCAACGCGCGGGCGGCGTGATCGAGGCAAGGCCCGGAACAGGAGGTGAACGAGGCGATGCGGCCGTAGAGACGCGGATCGGTCACGAACTCCCATCCCTGGATCGAACCCCAGTCGTGGCCCACCAGATGCACCGGTCGATCCGGCGACACCGCGTCGACGACAGCGATGAAGTCGTCGGCCAAGCGTTCGAGCCGGTAATCCGCCATGTCGGCCGGCACGTCGGATGCCCCGGCGCCGCGCACATCGTAGGCCACCACACGGAAGCGGCCGGCCAGGGCTTGTGCCACGCCATGCCAGACATGGCTGTTGTCCGGATAGCCATGCACGAGCACGACCACCGGCTGGGCTGGATCGCCCCACGCCGTGGCAGCCAGCCTCACGGGGCCGGACTGCACGGCAAAGTGTGTCGGAGCGGGCGGAGAGAACTCAGGATGCGCGGAATCTGGAGGGGTCATGGCGTCCGTTGACAGTGAAGGATGTCATCGTCGGCCATGCTAACGCCGTCGCGCACCGGGCAACGGCGTTTGAAACGCGATTCGTGCGCCGTCAGGCAGCCGCCGCGTCCCGCGCGCGCCGATAGGCAACCCAGTCACCGCTATCGATGCGAGCCAGTCCGGCCACCGCGCTATCGGCAACCGGATACAGCAGGCAGTCGGCCGCCGCGCCGGCCAGCGCCACAGGTTGGGTTTCGCGCACGAACAAGGAGGCCTGCCCGGGGTAGACCTCTTCGATCTCGTCCAGCACCGGCAGCAGCGCATCGGGGATGTCGTAGATATCCCCGACCACCGGGCCGGCGGCCGCATCGAGCACCAGCCCGGGGTAGGTACCAAAATCGTAGAGCCGACCGGCAATCGTTCCGATACCCACCAGCGTGGGCGCCTCGATGCCGTGGCGCGTGGCGGCGCGATTCAGGTCATTGACCTCGCCGGCACGCAGCGTGCCATAGACAAACACTCGCGGCATGGCTCAGGCCCCGTCCAGCTTCTCGTCGGAAACCAGCACGCCGTCGGCGTCGGCATAGATCCAGTTGCCCGGCCGCACGACCGCACCCGGCATCTGCACGGTCACGTCTTCCTGACCGACATTGCGCTTCTGGCTTTTCTGCGGATGCACGCCCAGCGCGCGGATGCCGACGTCGCACACCTTGAGCTCTTCCGAATCCCGCACGCAGCCGTTCACGATGATCCCGGCCCAGCCATTCTTCTCGGCCAGCACGCCGAGCATCCCGCCAACCAGCGCGCAACGCATCGAACCGCCCCCATCCACTACCAGCACCCGCCCCGCCCCCGGCGTTTCCAGCGTGGCGCGCACCATCGAGTTGTCCTCGAACACTTTGAGCGTCGCGGCTGGCCCCGAAAAGGCCATGCGCTTGCCGAAATGGAGGAACCCTGGCGTCAGAACGCGCAGGGAGCCATCGGCCAGGCGGTCTTCATTGGCGTCGCAAATATCGGTGGTTACGGGCTTCATAACAGGCTTCATCTCTGACTCCTCTGGATGGGAACTGACGAGGCAGTCATCTTAGAGGAAATTGGAGACACTCGGCCGCGCTACATCTGCTTGAACAGATGGGCGTACTGCCTGGCGACCGCCAGCGATTCCGGGCGATTGCGCAGCTTGAGTGACAGGCGCCCAAGCGATTGCGTCGCCGCGCTGGCCACGCAGTCGATATTGACCACCGTGCCACGGTGGATCTGCCAGAAGCGGTCGGGGTCGAGCTGCTGCATCAACTCCCTCAGGCTCGTGCGGATCAGCGCCTCGCCATTGCTGGACACCACGTTCACATACTTGTCGGTGGCTTCCAGATAGACCACTTCGTCCACCGGGATGATGCGCACCTCCTGCCCCACCAACGCCTTGATGAATCGCAGATACTGGCCCCGTGCCTGTGCGGGTCTCTCCAGCATCTCCAGCCGCTGCAGCAATTGCCCCAGCCGGTCCGTGTCGACCATCGAGCCGATGTCAGTATTGGCATCGCCCTCTTCTTCTGCTTCGGTCCGGGCGGCCATGCGCGCCTTCAGGCGGCCCACTGTGGCTTCCAGCCGCTCATGCTGCACCGGCTTGAGCACGTAATCGACCGCCGCGCGTTCGAAGGCTTCTAGTGCGAACTGGTCATAGGCGGTGACGAACACCACCAGCGGCGGCCGGTCGAACTCGATCAGCTCGCGAGCCACGTCCATGCCACTCATTCCCGGCATCCGGATATCAAGGAAGGCCACATCGGGTTGCTGACCGCGCGTGGCCTCCAGCGCCGCCACGCCGTCATGCACCACGGCGACGATCTGGGCCTCTGGCCACAGCGCCTTCAGTTCGGATTCCAGCACGCGCGCGAGCAACGGTTCGTCGTCGGCGATCAGCAGCGTCGGAGACATGGGGATGGATGGTCAGGCTGTGCAATCAGGATCGGGAAACTGCCGGGGTCACACCAGCAGGCGCATGTTGCAGATCGGCGGCGCCCGCAGCGGTGCGAACCGGTACGGACATTGGTTCGAAACCGCGCTGGAGCGGCAACGTCAGGCGCACCACCACACCACGCGGCGTGTTCTCTTCCATTTGCATCGTGGCCGCCGCGCCGAAGATCCGTGCCAGGCGCTCGCGCACATGGGTCAGGCCAAGCCCGGAACCGCCCTTGCTGCCCTTATTGCCCTGGCTGAATCCCACGCCGGTGTCGGCGATGACCACCTGCAGGCTGCCGTCCCCAGTCTCGCGCGCGGACAGCACGATCTTCCCGCCGCGCATGCACGGCTCGATACCGTGCGTGACCGCGTTCTCGACCAGCGGCTGCACCAGCATCGGCGGAATCTCGGCCTCGGCCAGCGCTGGCGGCAGATCGATCTCGTAGTCGAGCCGCGCGCCGAATCGCATACCCTGGATATCGAGGTAGCTGCGCAGCAACTCGAACTCCTGCGCCAGCGTGCAATGCTCGGCGCGGGTGTGGGACAACGACATGCGCAGGAAACCGATCAGCCGCTGCAGCAACTGGCGCGCCGCGCGGGGGTCGGTGGCGATCAGGCCGTCGAGATTGGCCAACGAGTTGAACAGGAAATGCGGCTCGATCTGTGCCTGCAGCGCCATCAACTGGGCACGCACAAGCTGCTTTTCGGCTTCCTCGCGCTGCAAGGCGTCGAGCGCTGCCTGCCGCTCCAGGTACGCCAGCTTCTCGCGTGACCAGTAGAAGTAGATCATGCTCGCCGACGCCAGCATCCCGACGATCAGGCACATGCGCAGCATGTCGCCGGTCTCCGCCGCGGACTTTTCCGGCAGGCCCAGCAACTCGCGCGTCGCCCAGCTACCCACCACCACGCCCAGCGGCACCGCCACCACGGCCAGGCACATGAACGGCCATCGACGCGGACGATCGTTCCACCAGATCAGGACGCGGGGGATATCAATCAGCACCCAGATCGAGAGACCGATCAGCTGGCTGTAGGCAAAATTCTGGAGCAGCGTTCCGGCGGTACGGAAGCCGTAGTTGAGGCTGACGGCGATCACCGTGTTCATGCAGAGCACGAACAGCAGGTCGCGCCAAAGAATATTGAGCCGCGACGGGCTCGCGCACGATAGGCGCATGTTCTCTCCCTCCTCTCGCTACAGGTACCGCGTGCAAATCTTTGATGCACTGCGGCATCGCGCAAGACCGGGCAAGAAGACGCCGCCGGGCCGCGATGGAGGCACTTTACGCCGGACCGGCCCGGGACGGAAGCGCTGTGCGACGAACCGGCAACAGATGGCGCGAAAGGTAGTGGAGCCCGACAGGCGAGTGGAAAGCGCCAAACATGGCGCTGGCCCCGGTGCCTGCCGGGGCCGCCAACTCAGGCAGCAGCGAGGGCCGGGCGGTGCGCGGATTCGGCCAGGGCCGTGGAGACCGTGTCGCGCGACAGGTGCGGCGCGAACATGTTGATGAACGCATGGGCGTAGCCGCGCAGATAGGCGCCCCGCCGGACAGCCACGCTGGTGACGTTCGGTTCGAACAGATGGTCGGCCGAGATCCGCACCAGCCCCTCGTCCTTGCGCGCGTCATAGGCCATCGACGCGACGATGCCCACGCCCAGTTCCAGTTCGGCATAGGTCTTGATGACGTCGGCGTCCATCGCCGTCAGCACGATCTCCGGCTGCAGTCCGGCCTCGGCGAACGCACCGTCGATCTTGCGACGGCCCGTGAAGCCCGCGTCGTAGGTAATGAGCGGAAAGTTGGCGATGTCCTCCAGCGTCGGCTCGGGCAGCCGCGTCAGCGGATGGTCGGGCGACACCACGATCACGTGCTGCCAGCTATAGGCCTCGAACGAAGTCAGACCGGCTTCGCTGGCCACGGCCTCGGTGGCGATGCCGATATCGGCCTGCCCGGTCAGCAGCAGTTCGACGATATGCGCTGGCGACGCTTCCTGCAGCGCCAGCGTCACATGCGGATACTCGCGCCGGAAGCTCTGCACCACCTTGGGCAGCGCGTAGCGCGCCTGCGTGTGGGTGGTGGCGACAGTCAGCCGGCCCGTATGGCGGCCGGCGAACTCGTCGCCCGCCTGGCGCAGGTTCTCCGCTTCGAGCAGCAGGCGCTCGACAATGCGGACGATCTCCCGGCCGGGCTCGGTCAGGCCGGTCAGCCGCTTGCCATAGCGTTCGAAGATCTCCACACCCAGCTCTTCCTCGAGCTCGCGAATCTGGCGAGACACACCGGGCTGCGACGTGTACAGCGCGTTGGCCACTTCGGTGAGGTTGAACTGGCGGCGCACCGCCTCGCGAATCGATCGCAGTTGCTGGAAATTCATCGTGCCGCTCCCTGTTCTTGTGTTGTCCGGCCCTGATTGAAGACACGCAACTGCCGCGGCCGTACCGCCAGCAGTTCGCCCTCCTTGAAACCATGATGACGGAAGCGCTCGAGCGGCAGCGCCACCTCGATCACATCCTGGTTGTCTTCGCGTTCGAGTTCGAGTTGGGCCACCGGGCCCAGCGTCAGCGCGCGACGCAGCGTTACCGCAATGCCGTCGGTGCCCGGCGCATAGCGTTCAAGGTCGAGATCATGCGGACGGACATAGGCCACCGCATCGCCCTCGGTCTCATGGCCGCTACCGACCACGGGCAGCACGGCCTCGCCGGTGTGCAGCAGGCCGCCGCTGTCGCCCACCTCCAGCCGGCCGTGAAACAGGTTCACGTTGCCGAGGAAGCCGAACACGAACGGCGTGGCCGGGTGGTTGTACACGGCCTCGGGCGTGCCGAACTGCTCCACGCTGCCACGGTTCATCAGCACCACCTGGTCGGCCACTTCAAGCGCCTCCTCCTGGTCATGCGTGACGAACACGCTGGTAACGTGCAGATCGTCGTGCAGCCGGCGCAGCCAGCGGCGCAGTTCCTTGCGCACCTTCGCGTCCAGCGCGCCGAACGGCTCGTCGAGCAGCAGCACGCGCGGCTCCACGGCCAATGCGCGAGCCAGAGCGATACGCTGGCGCTGACCGCCCGACAACTGCGCGGGGAAGCGATCAGCAAGCCAGTCGAGCTGCACGAGTTCGAGCAGCGACTTCACCTTCTCGCGGATCTTCGCCTCGGACGGACGCTCGCCGCGCGGCTTCACGCGCAGGCCAAAAGCCACGTTCTCGAATACGGTCATGTGCTTGAACAGCGCGTAGTGCTGGAACACGAAACCCACGTTGCGCTGGCGCACGTGCTGGGTCGAGGCATCCTGCCCCGCCAGCACCACCTGTCCCGCGTCGGCGCGTTCCAGGCCCGCGATGATTCGCAGCAGCGTGGTCTTGCCGCAGCCCGACGGCCCCAGCAACGCCGTGAGTTCGCCTTCGGCGAAGTCCAGCGAGACGTCGTCGAGCGCGACAAAATCGCCAAAGCGCTTGTGTACGTTCCTGACCTGAATGCTCATGATGGCTGCCCTTCCAGTTGTTCCCGGCTGGCGCGGATTTCGACCAGCGTCTTGATACCGAGCGTGACCAGCGCCAGCAGCGTCAGCAGGGACGCCACCGCGAACGCGGCCGCGAAGTTGTATTCGTTGTAGAGAATCTCGACATGCAGCGGCATGGTGTTGGTCAGGCCGCGGATATGGCCCGATACCACTGACACGGCGCCGAACTCACCCATCGCCCGCGCATTGCAGAGAATCACGCCGTATAGCAGGCCCCAGCGGATGTTCGGCAGCGTCACGTGCCAGAACGTCTGCCAGCCGGAAGCGCCCAGCACGATGGCAGCCTCTTCCTCCTCGCTGCCCTGTGCCTGCATCAGCGGAATCAGCTCACGCGCCACGAACGGGAACGTCACGAAGATCGTCGCCAGCACGATCCCGGGCACGGCGAACATGATCTTGATGTCGTGCGCCTCCAGCCACGGTCCGAACCAACCCTGCGCGCCGAACATCAGCACGTAGATCAGGCCGGAGATCACAGGCGACACCGAGAACGGCAGGTCGATCAGCGTGATCAGCAGGTTCTTGCCGCGGAAATCGAACTTGGCGATGGCCCACGCGGCGGCCACGCCGAACACCACGTTGAGCGGCACCGCGATCGCG
The DNA here is from genome assembly GCF_059492215.1 of Cupriavidus sp. HY129. Classification (NCBI taxonomy): domain Bacteria; kingdom Pseudomonadati; phylum Pseudomonadota; class Betaproteobacteria; order Burkholderiales; family Burkholderiaceae; genus Cupriavidus; species Cupriavidus sp. HY129. The sequence continues at coordinate 1,406,432 of NZ_CP083254.1, read as the reverse complement.
GCGACCGTCAGCGTCAGCTTGATGGCCGACACGGCATCCGGCTCGGTCAATGCGGCCAGATAGGTATCGACGCCCTTGCGCAGCGCCTCATAGAACACCGACGCCAACGGGATGAACAGGAACAGCCCCAGGAACAGCACCGCGACCGTGATCAGCCCGTACCGCACCCAGCGCGATTCGCCAGTGGCGTCGTGCGGGAACTGCGCGGCCTGTACTTGGACACCTGGGGCACCTGGGCCACCCAGGCGGGAAATTGCACCAGCCATCTCAGTTCACCTCCGGATTGCCATCGGGCAGCGCGGCGGCACGGACACCGCTCTGGTGACGGCGCGTCCAGGCTTGCAACAGGTTGATCAGCAACAGCAGCACGAAGGAGATCACCAGCATCACCACGGCCACGGCCGTGGCACCGGCGTAGTCGTACTGCTCGAGCTTCGAATAAATCATCAGCGGCGCGATCTCGGAGACCATCGGCATGTTGCCGGAGATGAACACGACCGATCCGTACTCGCCCGTGGCACGGGCGAACGACAGCGCAAAGCCCGTCAGCAGCGCCGGCAGGATGGCGGGCAGGATCACCCTCGAGAACGTCTGCAGGCGGGAAGCGCCCAGGCTCGCGGCGGCCTCCTCCAGTTCGCGCTCGACATCCTCGAGCACCGGTTGCACCGTGCGCACCACGAACGGCAGGCCGATGAAGGTCAGGGCCACCACCACGCCCAACGGCGTGAAGGCCACCTTGATGCCAAGCGGTTCCAGCCAGCGGCCGATCCAGCCGTTGCCCGCGAACAGCGCGGTCAGCGCGATACCAGCCACGGCAGTGGGCAACGCGAACGGCAGGTCCACCAGCGCGTCGATCACCCGTTTGCCGAAGAACCGGTAGCGCACCAGCACCCATGCCACGACCAGGCCAAACACCGTGTTGATGATCGCGGCCACCAGCGACGCACCAAAGCTGAGCTCCAGCGACGCCACCACGCGCGGGTTCGAAACCGTGGTCCAGAACGCGTCCCACGTCATCGTGAACGTCTTCAGGAACGTGGCCGACAGCGGGATCAGGACGATAAGCGTCAGATAGAAGATCGTGAAGCCGAGCGACAGGCCAAAGCCCGGCAACACCGTGAAGCGCTGGCTCGCGGATACGGGCCGCCTTGGCGCTTCGGCGGCCGGCGGGGGGGCGTCCGCCAGGGAAATCGTGGAAGGCATGCGTGTCTCGTCTGGTCTTGCGTCGGCGGGCATTTGTGCCGCATCCGACGCTTCCTTATGAAACCGGCGCATATCGCGCCGGCCTACGAGACAAATTTTGCAGATGCGCCCTTATAAACAGAACGAATCTTTACGAATTTCTTTAGACGTTTTAGATATATGGCGCTGCCTGCGTCACTTCGGTCGACATATCCCAGGTGGTCGATCCATCACCCAGGGAAAGAACCCGGCCGTCCGACTCGATCCGCTGCAGCAAAGTGGCAAGCAAGGCCTGTCCCTGCGGCCAATCGTTCAGGCCGGAGTCCGCATTGATATGGCCGGCTGCCCCGGCATCAACCAGTTCACTGCCCCACAGCGTGCCCCAACTGAAGGCGGTGCGTTGCGACATCCACGGGTCGTTGGTGCTGGCGACGACGATGGTCGGGAAAGGCAGCCGCCATGTGGGCAGCAGCGCTGCCACGCCGAACTTGTCCGGATCGGCGGGCGCTACAAGCAGCGCCCCGGCGATGCCGACCGGATCGAGCACCGCCTGGCGCAGCGTGGCCAGGCAGCCGAAGCTATGCGCCACCAGCACAGCCCCGTGCCGCGCCACGCGCGACGCACGCGAAACGCCCTCGGACACCCGCTCCGCCCAGAGCGGCAGGCTCGGCCGGCTCCAGTCGTGCTGTTCGATGCGTTGCCAGTCCGGATAGCGCGATTCCCAACGGCTTTGCCAATGCGCGGGCCCACTGCCATGCAAGCCCGGCACGGTGAGGATCTGCAAGCCGCGTGGCACTTCCAGCCGGGACACCCCGCCCGGTAGCTTCGATATCGTCATGCCCTCTCCAGTTTGTGTTGTTCTGGTACCGCCCGGACATGCAAACCGCGTGCCGGCACCGGTTCATCGGCAATCACTTTGCCCTGCCCGAGCGCGATGCCCGCGTTCTGCAAGCGCTCGACGGCCTCGTCGTCCTGCAGGCGCCGGCCGATCAACGTCACGCCGGCACCCTCGGCGCTGGCGCGTAGCCCGCTCAGTTGACGGTCGGTCCACGTGCGGCGCATGTCCAGCTTGAGCCAGTCCGGCATGGCGTGCGCCATCAGGGCACCGGCCTCGGCGGGGTCGGATGCCTGCAGGCTCACCGCGAAACCATTGCGCCGGTAGTTGCCCACCACGTGCAGCAGCAGCGGCAGGTCGTCGTTCGCGCTGGCCGGCACCTGGATCACAAAGCGCCCGATCGGCAAGCCCAGCGACTCCAGCGCGCGGCGGAAGGCCGCGCCATGATCGTCCGCAACCGCGGCCAGCAAACGGTTGTGCACATTGAGCACGAGCTTGTGCTCGCCATCTGCCGCGAAGTAGTTGATCGCATGGACCAGCCGCGTCAGGCGATCCAGCGACACCAGCGATGTGTCGTCGGCGGCCATCGCAAACAGCTTCCAGGCCGCCAGCCCCACGCCATCCTCGGCATAGGTACGGATCGACCCTTCGTGCGCCACCACGCCGCGATCAGCCAGTGTGACCAGCGGTTCGAAGGCGCTGGTCAGCGAACATTGGAAATACTGGCCCTGCACCTGCCCGTTCCCGTCACGCCACAGCTCGCGGCCAGGCACGGGTTCACGGGGCAACGTTTGAAGATAGCGTTCAAGTGCGGAATCGATGGTCATGATGGATTCGACTTCAAGACAGCTTTCGATGCGAGCGGATCGCCTGAAAGCTCATGATAGGAACTCCTCGGCGGAGCGAAAGTGAAGTTCGGCATCGGAGGCGGCCGGAGACTCCTGCCGCATCACACGGCGCAGCACCGCGTCCTCGATTTGCGCAAAATCCGCAGTGCCACGCTGGCGCGGTCGTGCCAGCGTCACCTGCTGATCCAGCGTGATGCGTCCGTCTTCGATCAGCACCACGCGGTCCGCCAGCGCGATGGCCTCGGATACGTCGTGAGTCACCAGCAGCGCAGTGAAGCCGAGCCGGCGCCACAGCGATTCGATCAGCGCCTGCATTTCGATCCGTGTGAGCGCGTCGAGCGCGCCGAGCGGCTCGTCGAGCAGCAGCAGGCGCGGATGGTGAACCAGCGCGCGGGCCAGTGCCACGCGCTGACGCTGGCCGCCAGACAACCGCGCCGGCCATTCGTCGGCGCGATCCGCCAGACCCACCTGATCGAGCAACGCCGCCGCATCGGCATGGCGTTCGCGCGGCAGGCCGATCGCGACGTTGTCGAGTACACGCTTCCACGGCAACAGACGCGCATCCTGGAACATCACGCGGACACTCGATGGCGTGCCGCCCGGCTGACCGTCGAGCGCCACCGTGCCGGCGTCCGCGGACTCCAGCCCGGCCACCAGGCGCAGCAGCGTGCTCTTGCCGCACCCGCTACGACCAACAATCGCCACGAACTCGCCTGGCGCCGCACGCAGGTTCACGCCGTGCAACACCTCGCGCCCGTTGTAGCGCTTCACAACCTGCTCCACATGCAGCGCGATGCCGCCGACACCGTGCGAAGCACGCGCGGCCGGGCGCGCCGCATCACGTCGGGCAAGATTCGCGTCAAGCCAGGCCAGCGCGGCCTGTTCCACCGGATGCGTATGCATCATCGCAAGCTCCTTCATCCTTCAAGCAGATCTCAGGCAGTGTTCAGGCAGAGGTCCAGCAGAGGTCAAGCAGACAGGTAACCGGGGTGCCAACGCAGCCAGTGGCGCTCCAGCGCCCGTGACAGCACGTCGGCCAGCTTGCCGAGCAGCGCGTAGAGCAGGATGCCCACCAGCACCACATCGGTCTGCAGGAACTCGCGCGCGTTCATCGTCATGTAGCCGATGCCCGATTGGGCGGAGATGGTTTCCGCAACGATCAGGATCACCCACATCAGCCCGAGCGAGAACCGCACGCCGACGAGGATGCCGGGCAGCGCGCCGGGCAGGATCACCTCTCGATACAGGCGCCAGCCCGACAGGCCATAGCTGCGCGCCATTTCGACCAGCGCCGGGTCGACCGCGCGAATGCCGTGGTACGTATTCAGGTACACCGGAAAGAACACGCCGAGCGCCACCAGGAATAACTTGGCCGTCTCGTCAATGCCGAACCAGAGAATCACCAGCGGAATCAGCGCCAGCGGCGGAATGTTGCGCACCATCTGGAGCGTGCTGTCGAGCAGCGTGGCAGCAGTGCGAAACGTGCCGGTCAGCAGCCCGAGCACGAGACCCAGGCCGCCGCCGATGGCAAGACCGACCAGCGCGCGCCATGTGCTGATCCACACGTGCTTCCAGAGTTCGCCGGATGCGGCCAGCGTCCAGGCCGCTTCGACCACGGCCAACGGCGCTGGCAGCACGCGGTTGGATAGCCAGCCCGCCTGCGAGGCAACCTGCCAGACGACGATCAGCAGGATCGGGACGATCCACGGCGCAATCGCGCGGGCGGCCTGGCGCCAGTCGATCCGGCGTGGCGCAATGGAATGGGGCGCGCTCATGGTCAGCCTCTCTCAGCTTTGCGAGGCGATCGGCACGATGCCGGTGGCCATGACTTCACCAAACGGACCGGACAGCACTTGCCCCGGCAACTTGTCGCGCACCTTGCGCGGCAGCAGCGGGAACACGAGTTCGGCAAAGCGATAGGCCTCCTCCAGGTGCGGATAGCCGGAGAACACGAAGGTATCGATACCCAGCGCCGCGTACTCCTCGATGCGTGCCGCCACGGTCTTCGGATCACCGACCAGCGCGGTGCCAGCCCCGCCGCGCACCAGGCCGACACCCGCCCACAGATTCGGGCTGATCTCGAGCGCCTCACGCGTGCGACGGGTGCCACCCGCGTGCAGCGCCGCCATGCGCCGCTGCCCTTCCGAATCCATCTTCGCGAACACGGCCTGGGCGCGTGCCACGGTCTGGTCGTCGAGCTTGCTGATCAGTTCGTCGGCAGCCGCCCATGCTGCGGCGTCGGTCTCGCGCACGATCACGTGCAGGCGGATGCCGAAGCGCACCGTGCGGCCGTGCTTCGCGGCGCGGGCGCGCACGTCGGCGATCTTCTTCGCGACGTCGGCGGGCGGCTCGCCCCAGGTCAGGTACGTTTCCACCTGCTCGGCGGCGAGGTCGTGCGCAGCCTCGGAGGACCCGCCGAAGTACACCGGCGGATGCGGACGCTGAATCGGCGGATACAGCACGCGCGCGCCCTTGACCGTGATGTGCTTGCCTTCGAAGCTGATCTCGCCGTTCTCGTGGCTGGCGGCCAGCAGGTCGCGCCACACGCGGATGAACTCCGCCGAAGCCTCATAGCGTTCGGCGTGGTTCAGGAACAGGCCGTCGCCTTCCAGTTCGGCCACATCGCCGCCAGTCACCAGATTGACGAGCAAGCGGCCGTTGGACACGCGATCGAACGTGGCGGCCATGCGCGCGGCCAGCGTCGGTGTCATCAAACCCGGACGCAGCGCCACCAGGAACCGCAGCTTGCGCGTGACCGCGGCCAAGGCCGATGCCACCACCCACGGGTCTTCGCAGGAGCGGCCGGTGGGAATCAGCACACCTTCATAGCCAAGCGTGTCGGCAGCCACGGCGACCTGCTTCAGATAGTCGAAGCTGACCTCGCGTGCGCCTTCGGACGTGCCAAGGTAGCGGCTGTCACCGTGGGTGGGAATGAACCAGAGAACTTGCATGTCGTGCCTCCTGCAGGTCAATGAAAATCAGCGCTGCGCCTGTTGCGTGGTGGGGGCTTGCCACGCAGCGTCTGCAACTCTGATCGGTTTGGGAATCAGCTTGAGTGTCTGGAACACATCGGCAATGCGCTGCTGCTCTGCCAGGACCTCGGCCGAGACCGGCTTCGCCCCGTACGAGAATCGCGACACGGCCAGATCGAGCACGCCGGGGTCGAGCGCAGTCTCCTTGACCAGCACGGCGGCAGCGTCCTTCGGATGCTTCTCGGCCCATTCGCCCAGTTGCGCGAGTTCATCGAGGATCGCGGTCACCACCTCGGGACGCGCTTGCGCGTAAGGGCGAGACGCCAGATAGAACTGATGGTTGCTGACCACGTTCTTGCCATCCGCGCCACGGCCATCGACCAGCACGCGGGCATCGAGCTGCTTCTGGGCAGCGGCGAGGAACGGGTCCCAGATCACCCAGGCATCGACGGCGCCTCGCTCGAAGGCGGCACGCGCATCGGCGGGCGGCAGGTAAACGGGCTGAATCTCGCCATAGGCCACCCCGGCTTTCTCCAACTGGCGCACCAGCAGGTAGTGCACGTTCGAGCCCTTGTTCAGCGCCACGCGCTTGCCACGCAGATCGGCCACGCTCTTGATCGTGGAGTTCTTCGGCACGACGATGGCCTCCGCCGTGGGCGCGGGCGGCTCATTGCCGATGTAGGCCAGTTGCGCGCCGGCGGCCTGGGCAAAGATCGGCGGCGCTTCGCCGACTGTGCCGAAATCGATCGCGCCCACGTTGAGCCCCTCCAGCAACTGTGGGCCAGCCGGGAACTCGGTCCATTTGACCGTGATACCTTGCGGCGCCAGGCGCTTTTCCAACGTACCTCGCGCCTTGAGCAGCGTCAGCGTGCCGTACTTCTGATAGCCGATGCGCAGCAGTTTGGGATTGACGGTCTGGGACTGGGCCTTGACCGGCCCGGCAAACAGCACATAGGAAAGGCCGGTGGCAACCACCAGCGCACCGGTCAGCAGACGGCGGCGCAGCGAGTTGTGGAAAAGAGAATTGCGGATGGGCGATGACATACGGGTGTCCTTGCGTTCTGAGTTCTGCGTTCTGAATTCTGAAGTTCTTGGGTCCTGGCGTTGTTGCCCGTATCGGCGGGCAACACCCCTCCCTGCCGGCTTCACGAGCGGCAAGGCAGACGGGATGGATCGGGAATCAGGTCAGGCGGGACATCGCCGCGTGGCGATGCGGGATGAAATCTTGAGAACAGCGGACATCTTCGGGCTCCTTCAACTGGCGCGCCGGGGCAGCGTGGCCGCCCCGGCCGCGCGTGTTACCGCTTGCCAGGCTGATAGACCTGGTCGAATGAACCGCCATCGGCAAAGTGGGCCTTCTGAGCCTTGCCCCAGCCGCCAAACACTTCGTCGATCGTGAACAGCTTCACCTTCGGAAAATTCGCCGCGTACTTGGCGGCCACCTTCTCCGAGATCGGACGGTAGTAGTTCTTGGCGGCGATTTCCTGACCTTCCTCGGTGTAGAGGAACTGCAGGTAGGCTTCGGCGGCCTTGCGGGTGCCCTTCTTGTCGACGACCTTGTCGACCACGGCCACCGGCGGCTCGGCCAGGATCGAGACCGACGGCGCGACAATGTCGAACTTGTCCGGACCCAGTTCCTTGATGGCCAGGATCGCCTCGTTTTCCCAGGCGATCAGCACATCACCGAGACCGCGTTCGACAAAGGTCGTGGTGGCGCCACGTGCGCCCGAATCGAGCACCGGCACGTTCTTGAGCAGCGCGCCGACGAATTCCTTGGCCTTGGCCTCATTGCCGCCCGGCTGGCGCAGCGCATAGCCCCACGCGGCCAGGTAATTCCAGCGCGCGCCGCCCGAGGTCTTCGGGTTCGGCGTGATCACCTGCACGCCGGGCTTGATCAGGTCATTCCAGTCCTTGATCTGCTTCGGATTGCCCTTGCGCACCAGGAACACGATCGTCGACGTGTACGGCGATGCGTTGTGCGGCAGGCGTTTCTGCCAGTCGGGCTTGATCAGGCCTTTGTCTGCAATGGCGTCGATGTCGTAGCCGAGCGCCAGCGTGACCACGTCGGCATCCAGCCCATCAATCACGGAGCGGGCCTGCTTGCCCGAGCCGCCATGCGACTGGCGGATCGTCACGGCGTCACCGGACTGCGCCTTGTAGGCCTTGGCGAACGCGGCGTTCACATCCACGTAGAGCTCCCGCGTGGGGTCGTACGAGACATTGAGCAGGTTGGTGTTGGCCGAGGCGGTCTGTGCGGCGCCGAGTACCGAAAGAACGGCGAGGCCGATGGCCAGTTTGCGAATCATCTGTATTGCTCCCGTCAGGTGTCGTGAAGTGGCGCGTTGGCAATCTGGCGCCCTGCTGTTTTGGGCCCCACGCGGCAGCACGGGGCTTGTGTCAGGGAGAAAGGCTACCGGCGGGCCTATCTGAACGGAACGAATGGTTTCGCCGATCCATGCACGAAATCCGCATAAGATCGGACGGCAATATCGACATATCCGCGCAAGGCGGAAGCAGGAAGGAAGGCTTGGTTACAATACCGCCTTTCCCGCGCGCTTCCGCTCGCCCCCTCAACTCCCGCGACCCCTGCGACGCACGCATCGCCTGCCTACCCCCGCCATGCCGCTGATTCTCCAGAGCCTGTCCCCGCTCGCCAATGCCGACCTCGACACCCTTCGCACCGTTGCCGGCGCCTCCGCCTTCGAGCGCCGCGCCGACAACGTGGCCGCCGCGGACGATTGCGCGCCGCTGACGCCCGCGCTGCGCGAAGCGCTCGACGCGGCGTGCGCGCCACGTGGCATCGACTGGGCCGTGGTACCGGGCGGACGCAAGCTGTCGGACTTCCGCCTGGTGGCGATGGACATGGACTCGACGCTGATCACGATCGAGTGCATCGACGAGATCGCCGATTTCTGCGGCCTCAAGGCCGAGGTGTCGGCCATCACCGAAGCCGCGATGCGCGGTGAGATCACCGATTTCAACGAAAGCCTGCGCCGCCGCGTGGCGCTGCTCAAGGGCCTGGACGCCAGCGTGCTGGATCGCGTGTACGACGAACGGCTGCGCCTGTCACCCGGCGCCGAGAACATGCTGCAGACCATCCAGGCGCTGGGCTTGCGCACGCTGCTGGTTTCCGGCGGCTTCGTCCACTTCACCGACAAGCTCAAGCCGCGCCTGAAGCTGGACTTCACCCGCGCCAACACGCTCGAGATCGTCGACGGCAAGCTGACGGGCAACGTGGTGGGCGAGATCGTGAACGCCGACGTCAAGGCGCGCACGGTGCGCGAGGTGTGCGAACAGATCGGTGCCGATCCGTCGCAGGCAATCGTGATGGGTGATGGCTCGAACGACCTGAAGATGATGGCCGTAGCCGGCCTTTCCGTGGCATTCCGCGCCAAGCCCGTGGTGCGCGCGCAGGCAAGCGTGGCATTCAACCATGTCGGCCTGGATGGCCTGCTGAATCTGTTCCCGCATTAAGAGGCCGTTTCAAAATGAAGCGAAGCGGTTCTGGCTAGACGCGGGGCCGCAGACAGTACAAGTAGTACGGCAAGGCCCCGCAACGACGCCAGAATCTTTTTGAAACGGCTTCTAAGTCCCCGCCTTCCGGTGTCCGGCTGGTGGTGCCGGACACCATCTGCAGCACCACTCCCTGTCATCCCCAAGCCTCGCCGCATCGCCGGCGTCGAGCGCCTCTTCAGCCACTTCACCAATTCTTCCACGCGTTACCACGCTTGATCAATTAAATACGAATCATTATTATTTCGTTCTCTGTCGATCCACAAAAGCTCAATTCATGCAGGCGTTGGCCGTACTTCTCGCTTTGGCAGGCGCCGCCTGCCTCTATCTGGCCGCGCCCAACCAGGTTCTCACCCGCGCTGCGCCGATCCGCCCGCATCTGTCCTGCTGGCTCGGCCTGGGGCTGACGCTCGCCAGCGCGTGGGCGATGAGCGTGCCGGAAGGCTGGCCAGTGGCCATCGCCAGCACACTGGTCACCATGACTTGCTGCCTGTCCGTCTGGCCGTTCATCGGCACGTGGACGCAGAAGCGGCGCTCCAACACGCGCCTCACCGTCGCGGAAAGGCACACGCCATGATGGGAACCCGATGGCTTGCAGGCTCGCTGCTGGGCCTGCCGCTGGCAATCGCCCTGTGCACGCTTGGCATTTTCTGGCTACCCGGTGGCTGGGAAAGCGGCGTGGTAGTGGCCATCATGCTCGGCTTCGTGCTCTGGGTGGCGATCATCTGCCTGAGCCTGCTGTTCGCATCGAGCCGCTCGGCGTGGCTCTGGCTGCTTGGCGGCAACCTGCTCTGCTACGGCGTGCTCTGGGGCGTGCGGGTGATGCACCTCATGCCGCCTGCCTCCCCGCTTTCGGGCGCCTGAGACTCTCCGGGACATCCGCATGAAACCCAACACCCTGCGCGTGTTCAACACGCTCCATACCTGGGTCGGCCTGATGGCAGGCTGGGCGCTGTTCATAGCGTTCTTCGCCGGGGCGATCACGGTCTTCCACCACGAACTGCACGTGTGGCAGAACCCTGCCCGTCTGGAAGGCCAGCACGCCACGGAGGTCCAGGTCGACGGCCCTGCCGTTGATGCCTTCGTACGGCAACTCATCGCCGCGCACCCCGATGCCGCCAACAGTGTCTACGTTGGCCTGCCGAGCAAGGAGGAGCCAGACTTCAACGCGTACTGGCAGGACAAGACCGGCGCCTGGCAGACGATGAACAGCACGCGCCTGAACGGCGATGCCACCGCGCGGAACGATACCTCGCTCGACCATGCAACCGGCGAACTCTCGGCATTCCTGAACGCCCTGCATTACTCGCTCGGCCTGGGCATGAACGGCATGTACTTCATGGGTGTGATCTCGATCCTGTACGGCCTGGCGCTGGTGTCCGGCGTGCTGTTGCATCTGCCGCGCCTGAAGAAGGATCTCTTCGCGGTGCGCCCGGGACGCAACCTCAAGCGCTTCTGGATGGACACGCACAATGTGCTCGGGCTGTTCAGCCTGCCGTTCCACCTGATATTCGCAATCACCGGCGCCTTCTTCTGCCTGTCGCTGATCATGGTGATGGTCTTCAACGTGCTGACGTTCGACGGCAAGCTGATGGAAGTGGTACCAAGCGTCACGGGCACCACGCCCGAGGTCAGCGCCGCAGGCCGCCCCTCCCCCACGATGCCGGCGGCGCAACTGCTGGCAATTGCGCGCGAACACGGTGGTGATCGGTTCACGCCGGAAGCCATCCGCTTCCAGCACTACGGTGACGCGAACGCGCTGGCCGAAGTCCGCGGGGACAGCACCCGGGCGCTCGGCAACGGCGGATCGGTAGGCATTCACGCCGCGGCAACCGAGCCCGATGCGGGCAAGCTGATCGCCAACCAGACCGCCGGCGCGCGCGACACAAACCACATGGTCTACAGCGCGATGTTCGCGCTGCACTACGGCACGTATGGCGACCTGGCCATGCGGATCGTCTATCTGCTGGCGGGGCTGGCGGGTGCGTTTCTGTTCTACTCGGGCAATCTGCTGTGGATCGAAACGCGCCGCAAAACGCGGCAGGCCGAACAGCCTCGTGTGCATCGCCTGCTCGCCCAGGCGACGGTTGGGGTGTGCATCGGCACCTGTATCGGCGTTGCGCTGTGCTTCCCGGCTGCGCTGCTTTGGCCGGAGCAGGCCGTCAGCCATGTGTTCTGGCCCGCATTCATCGCATCCGTGGGCTGGGCTCTGATTCGCCATCCCGCCCGCGCGGCCGTGGAACTGCTGTGGATCGCGGCGATCGCCACGCTGGGCGTGCCGCTGTCGAATGCCATCCTGACCGGCGATCACTTTATCGTTGCGGCACTCAACGGCCGCTGGGCCGTGGCGGGCTTCGACATTGGCGCGATCGCGCTGGCCGCCGGATACGCCGCGCTGGCCCGCGCCACGCTACGCCGCGCGCGTGGCGGGCCGGCGGAATCGGTATGGGCGCTGCGTAGCGCATCGCCCAATACCCAACAGACGGAAGAACCCGCGGCGCTCGAACGCGTCTAGCGCGTCTAGCGCGTCCGGGCTCGTCAGCGCAGCTGAGACTCCAGCGCCTGCTTCAGATCGGCGATCAGGTCGCGGGTGTCTTCCAGACCGATATACAGCCGCACCAGTTCGCCGGCGTTCTCCCATCCAGCGGGCGGCCACGTGCCAGCCGGCCGCATTGTGTCGACGTGATAGGGCACTGCCAGGCTGTGCGCACCGCCCCACGACCAGCCAATCGCGAACAGTTTCAGCGCCTCGACGAACGCATCGACCTGCTCGCGCGTATAGCGGCTGTGCAGAATGATCGAGAACAGACCACTCGCGCCGCTGAAATCCCGCAGCCATTCGGCATGGCCGGGGCAATCGGGCAATGCCGGATGCAGCACGCGCGCGACCTCCGGACGTTTCGTCAGCCATTCGGCCACCTCGCGCGCTGCACGGTCGTGAGCGGCCAGGCGCACCGGCATGCTCGCCAGCCCGCGCAGGACCAGGTAGCAATCGTCGGCGGAGACACCCCAGCCCATCAGCATGCGGGTGCGCTTGAGGCGGTCGTGGAGATGGTCATCCCGCGTGATCACGGCGCCCATCAGTACATCGCTGCCACCGGATTGGTACTTGGTCAGCGCCTGCACGGAGATATCGATGCCCTTCTCGAACGGCCGATAGTAGACGCCGGCAGACCAGGTGTTGTCGATCGCGGTCAGCACGCCGCGTGCCTTCGCGGCGGCCACGATCGCCTCGGTGTCGGGCACTTCCATCGTGACCGAGCCCGGCGATTCCATCCAGATCAGACGCGTGTTCGGCTGGATCATCGAGGCGATTCCGGCCCCGACCGACGGATGATACGGGCGCACGGTAATGCCGAATTCCCGCGCCATCCAGTCGCCATGATCGCGATTGGGCCCGTAGACGTTTTCCGGGACGAGAACATCATCACCGGTACGCAGCAGGCCGAAATAGACCAGCGAAATGGCGCCCAGGCCAGACGGGAACAATAGCGTGTGGCGGCCACCTTCGATCTGCGCCAGTTGCTGGCAAAGCGCCTCGCTGGTCGGCGTGGCGTGCAGGCCATAGCGCCAGTAGGTCTTGCTGCGGTCGCCATAGGCGCGCAGTTCGGCAAGGTTGCGGAAGACGACAGTGGAGCCGCGGTAGGTCGGCGTGGAGAACGAATCGAAGCCCGGCGCGATGTCCAGTTCTGGCTGGACGGCAATGGTCTTGATGTAACGGGACGAGTCGGAAGCGGACACGGCGATTTCCCTGGAGGAGTCGAATCAGGCGTTCGAGCTTACCAGCAAATGCCAGTCAGGCCACGTGCGAGGCCGGCGAAAACACGTCAGGTCAGGAGGGGTGGACTAGCCGAGCCCCATCGGGATTCAGCGAGGCTTCTCGGTCGAAATCGACGACTTTGGCGGAGGTGGGGCGTACGTCGCGCCGCTGCCCTGGCGGCTATCGAATGGCGGGATCACCTGGGAGCCGCCAAGCGGCCGGATAACAAACGGCAGGATGATCGCGGGGTTGAACGCATCGGTCCAGGTACCGCGCACCACGCCCTGCTGGTCGATCTGCCCTTCCCAATTGCCGGATACGCGCGTGCCGTCGTCGGACTCTTCCATCAGGAAGCTGCCATCCTCCCATTCGCCGGAGAGCAGCCGCACGCTCTTGCCATCCCCGATCGAATATTCGCCTTGGAGGCTGTCCCGTGTGTCGGTCTTCGGGGCTACCCGCAACCGCACCGGCTTGTCGCCGAGCGTGCCGGTATAGACCGGATACTTCGCGTACTCGGGGCGCGGTGACAATGGGCCCGCCGAGCCGGTGGACAGCGAGTTGCCCCGCTTGGCCTCACCGGCACGAATGGCGTCATTGATACCGAGCCCACCGCCCCGCTCGTCCGTCGCCTGCCCCGTCGATACAGCGGTTCCGTCGGCCGCGCGCGCCGCAATTGGGAGAGACAGCATCGCGACGGCCAACAGGCAAAGCAAAACGGGGCGGGACAAGACGGTCTTCCTCGGGCAGATTGACTGCCCGCGACTTTAAACGCGCTCGAAGATCGCGGCAATGCCCTGGCCACCGCCGATGCACATCGTCACCAGCGCGTAGCGACCCTGTACACGTTGCAGCTCGTACAGCGCCTTGACCGTGATGAGCGCGCCAGTGGCACCGATCGGGTGGCCGAGCGAGATACCGGAGCCATTGGGATTGACCTTTGCCGGGTCGAGACCCAAAGCCTTGGTCACCGCGCAGGCCTGCGCCGCGAATGCCTCGTTGGCCTCGATCACATCGAGATCCTTGACCGTCAGGCCGGCACGTTCCAGCGCGATCTTCGTAGCCGGCACCGGACCGATACCCATCGTCTTGGGATCGACACCGGCGTGGCCGTAGGACACCAGGCGAGCCAGCGGCTTCAGGCCGCGGCGCTCGGCCTCGGCACGCTCCATCAGCACCACGGCAGCGGCAGCGTCGTTCAGGCCCGAGGCGTTACCAGCCGTGACCGTGCCATTCTCCTTGACGAACACCGGCTTGAGCTTGGTCATGTCGTCCATCGTCGCGTCGTGACGCACGTGCTCGTCGGTATCGAACACGACGTCGCCCTTACGCGATTTCAGCGTAACCGGAACGATCTGATCCTTGAAGTAGCCTGCCTTGATGGCGGCGGAAGCACGACGATGCGATTCGAGCGCAGCTTCGTCCTGCTGCTGGCGCGAAATGTCATATTCCTTGGCGACGTTTTCCGCCGTCACGCCCATGTGGATCGTGTGGAACGGATCGTGCAGTGCACCAAGCATCATGTCAATCAGCTTGGCATCGCCCATGCGCGCGCCCCAGCGCGCCATCGGCGCCAGGTACGGCGCGCGGCTCATGCTTTCCGCGCCGCCGCCAATTGCCACGTCGGCATCGCCCAGCAGAATCGTCTGGGCTGCGCTGACGATTGCCTGCAGGCCGGAGCCGCACAGGCGATTGACGGTCAGTGCCGGCGCGTTGATCGAAACACCGCCATTCACAGCCGCCACGCGGCCCAGATACATGTCCTTCGGCTCGGTCTGGATCACATTGCCGAACACCACATGACCCACGTCATCGCCCGAAACGCCGGCGCGAGCCAGTGCTTCGCGTACGACCAAAGCGCCCATATCCGTCGGGGCCTGATCCTTCAGGCTGCCGCCGAAGGTACCGATTGCGGTGCGCACACCGCTGACAACCACCACTTCACGTGCCATGTCTTGTCTCCATGCGTTCATGTTGCGCCGCACAGTATAGACCCGACCCCGGGAAAACGAACGACCGTACTTTTACCTAATTGTATGCACAAGTACGGCTTACGCCACTTCACCCCAAAGATCGTGACCGTCGGCGCCGGTAATCTTCACATTCACGAAGTCGCCCGTCTTGTAGCGCTGCGAAGCCTTGGCCGCCGGATCGATATAGACCAGACCGTCGATTTCCGGCGCATCCGCCGACGACCGGCCGATGCCACCCTCCTGATTGACCTCGTCCACCAGCACGCGCAGCGTCTGGCCGACCTTGCGCTGCAGACGGCGGGCGGAGACCTCCTCGGCCACCTCCATAAAACGGGCACGTCGCTCTTCGCGCACTTCGTCCGGCAACGCACCGGGCAGATCGTTGGCCGTGGCGCCCTCCACCGGGGAATAGGCAAAGCAGCCCACCCGGTCAAGCTCGGCTTCGGCGATGAAATCGAGCAGCGTCTGGAATTCTTCCTCGGTCTCACCGGGGAAACCGGCGATGAACGTGCTGCGGATCGTCAGGTCGGGACAGACTTCGCGCCACGCACGAATGCGATCAAGTGTCTTCTCGGCATTCGCTGGGCGCTTCATGCGCTTGAGCACATCCGGATGCGCGTGCTGCAGCGGCACATCGAGGTAAGGCAGCACGTTGCCCTGGTTCATCAGCGGGATGATCTCGTCGACGTGCGGATACGGGTAGACGTAGTGCAAGCGAACCCATGCGCCATACTGGCTGGCCAGCTCGCCGAGCGCGGCCACCAGCTCGGTCATGCGCGTCTTGAGCGGGCGCCCATTCCAGAAACCGGTGCGATATTTGACGTCCACGCCATAAGCGCTGGTGTCCTGCGAGATGACCAGCAGTTCCTTTACGCCCGCCTTGAACAGGTTTTCGGCCTCGAGCATGACTTCAGCCACGGGCCGCGAGACGAGGTCGCCACGCATCGACGGAATGATGCAGAACGAGCAGCGATGGTTGCAGCCTTCCGAAATCTTCAGGTAGGCATAGTGCTTCGGCGTCAGCTTGATACCGGCAGCCGGGACCAGGTCCGTGAACGGGTCATGCGGCTTCGGCAGGTGCGTATGCACCGCCTGCATCACCTCGCCCAGCGCGTGCGGGCCGGTCACAGCCAGCACCTTCGGGTGCACGGCGCTCACGATGTCGTGTCCGGCGGCATCCTTCTTGGCGCCCAGGCAGCCGGTCACGATCACCTTGCCGTTCTCAGTCAGCGCCTCGCCGATCGCATCCAGGCTCTCCTGCACAGCTTCGTCGATGAAGCCGCACGTATTGACGACCACAAGGTCGGCGCCATCGTAGGTGCCGCTGATCGAGTATCCCTCGGCACGAAGCTGGGTGATGATCTGCTCGGAGTCCACTAGGGCCTTGGGGCAGCCGAGTGAAACAAAGCCGACTTTGGGCGGATTGGACAAGTTGGTATCAGACGACATGGGGCACCGCAAATAGGGGGATTCGGGGCGCATCCGACCGTCCCCGGTGGCGCGCCGCTCTGGGCCAAGGGCATCCGGCGAGCCTGCCGGGCGCCGTCATTGCCATGAAAGGCCGTGATTTTACCCTGAGCAAGCGATATTGGCGCGCCTGCCCTTGGCGGGCTTCGTTCTGTGCCCGGGTCGCATCACGTTCCAAGAAGACTGACGGCCCGGGCAAGAATCGGCCTCCAGCCGAGCGCCAGGCCCAACACGACCCCGCCGCCACCGGTTGCCCAGAACACCCGTTTGACGCGGTCTTTCATAACGGAGAGCTTGTCCTCGGTCGACTGGATGCGCCCAGATAGATCTGACTCCACTTTATCGACCCTCGCAGTGAGACGAGCCTCGAACTGGTCCATCGCATGAATGATGCGCGACTCGGACTCCCGCATCTGGCTTTCTTGTTGCCGAAGCTGTTCCGCCATGGCCTGCTGGCCTGCCGTGAGCGAACCAATGTCGCGCTGTACCTGGCCGAGCTGGGTGTAGAGGTCGAGTACGAACGGTTGAAATTTGTCGATTTCCATCGGGCGACGAGGAGAGGATGTCTGAACAGGACCCCTGAACAAACAGGGCATGGCCAATTGGACCATGCCCTCTCGCCCGATTCGACGCGTCAAAGAGAATGACGCACGGATATGGGAATTTGCCACGCTTTCACAACAGTCCGTGGTGGTGACACCACTGCACGGCTGTTGCGCGGCGAAAACCGAACCTGCTTACTTCTTGTCCGGCTGGTTGAACGGGAACGTGCCGAACATCGACTTGGCCTGGTTCTGCATCTGCTCCTGCATCTGCACGAACAGGTTTTTGCTCTGTTCGATGTAGTTGCTCATCATGCCCTGCATCATCGGCCCCTGCAGGTTCATGAACTGCGACCACATGTCCGGGCTGAATGCCTCACCCGAGTACAGGCCCTTGGAGTTCTCGGCCAGCTTGCTCTGGATGTCGATGAAGGCCTGGATGTTCTTTTCCAGGTAGGTGCCCATCATGCCCTGCATCGCATGACCGTAGAAACGGATGATCTGCGAGAGCATCGAGCTCGAGAACATTGGCACGCCGCCGGTTTCCTCTTCCAGGATGATTTGCAGCAGGATGCTGCGCGTGAGTTCTTCGCCCGACTTGGCGTCGACGACCTTGAACTCCTCGCTGTCCATGACCAGCTGTTTCACATCCGCGAGCGTGATGTAGGTACTGGTCTGCGTGTCGTAGAGCCGGCGATTGGGATACTTCTTGATCAGTCGCTCTGCGCCTTTTTTGCTCGTGGCCATCGGTGCTCTATCCTTGTGTCGTCGCTGATGCCGTTGTCCGGCATCGCTGCTGCGCCATCGCTCGGTACTGCTGCACCGCGTGCGATGCAGTGCGCAAGAACAACCGGACCAGACACAGCCGAAAGGCTCCACAGTGGTGCCGGTTGCGCTATTGCCCTGATTCTATGCTCAACAAGGCACTAAGAAAAGACGGCAAGGTTTAAGGAAAACCCGCAGCAAAACAGCGTGGAAAGATGACAAACGGGCAATGAACGCGCACGAATGCGCGGCATTGCCCGCCAGAAACGCCAGCCGAAGCCCGGCCGGGTCACGCTTGTGCACCGCGCTGGATGCGCCGCATCAACGGCGACATCCGGCGCGCGCGCCGGTCAGCCCATGTGCAGGCCGCCATTCAGCGAGAAGTCGGCACCGGTCGAGAAACCCGACTCGTCCGACGACAGCCACGCGCAGATCGAGGCGATTTCTTCGGGCGTGCCCAGACGCTTGACCGGAATCGTGCCGACGATCTTGTCGAGCACATCCTGGCGAATCGACTTGACCATGTCCGTGGCGATGTAGCCCGGCGACACCGTGTTCACAGTCACGCCCTTGGTGGCCACTTCCTGCGCCAGGGCCATCGTGAAGCCGTGCAGGCCTGCCTTGGCGGTCGAGTAGTTGGTCTGACCGAACTGACCCTTCTGGCCGTTCACCGACGAGATGTTGACGATGCGACCCCAGCCGCGGTCAGCCATGCCGTCGATGACCTGCTTGGTCACGTTGAACAGCGACGTCAGATTCGTGTCGATCACCGCATCCCAGTCCGCGCGGGTCATCTTCCGGAACACTACGTCGCGCGTGATGCCGGCGTTGTTGATCAGCACATCGACCTCGCCCACTTCGGACTTGACCTTGTCGAAGGCTGCCTTGGTCGAGTCCCAGTCGGCGACGTTGCCTTCGGACGCCACAAATTCAAACCCGAGCGCGCGTTGCTGTTCGAGCCACTTCTCACGACGCGGCGAATTCGGGCCGCAGCCCGCCACCACCTTGTAACCATCCCGCGCCAGTCGCTGGCAAATCGCGGTCCCGATGCCGCCCATGCCGCCGGTCACATATGCAATGCGCTGAGTCATATCCACTCCTAGTTGGCTCGCCCGATCGTGTCGAAGCTTTGGTCTTTCTTATTCACGCCGGCCGCATCCGTCGTCGACGCACACGGCCGGCACACCCCTCAATGCAATGCGATGCTTAATTCCGCTCGACTGCGAGCGCCACGCCCATGCCACCGCCGATGCACAGCGAGGCCAGGCCCTTCTTGGCATCGCGGCGCTTCATTTCGTGCAGCAGCGTGACCAGGATGCGGCAGCCCGACGCACCGATCGGGTGGCCGATGGCGATCGCGCCGCCGTTCACGTTGATCTTCGACTGATCCCAGCCCATTTGCTGATGCACGGCCAGCGCCTGAGCGGCGAAGGCCTCGTTGATTTCCATCAGGTCCAGGTCCTTGACCTCCCAGCCGGCACGCGACAGGCAGCGCTTGCTGGCAGGCACAGGGCCCATGCCCATCACGGCCGGGTCCACACCGGCGTTGGCGTACGCCTTGATCGTCGCCAGCGGGGTCAGGCCCAGTTCGCGCGCCTTGGCCGCCGACATCACGACCACCGCGGCGGCGCCATCATTCAGGCCCGATGCGTTGGCGGCCGTCACCGTGCCGCTCTTGTCGAAGGCCGGCTTCAGGCTAGCCATGCTTTCCAGCGTGGCGCCCTGACGCACGTACTCGTCGGTCTTGAACGCAACCGGATCGCCCTTGCGTTGCGGAATCAGGACCGGAACGATTTCCTCGTCGAACTTGCCGGCCTTCTGGGCAGCTTCGGCCTTGTTCTGGGAGCCCACGGCGAACTCGTCCTGGGCCTGGCGGGTGATGCCGTATTCCTTGGCGACGTTCTCGGCCGTGATACCCATGTGGTACTGGTTGTACACATCCCACAGGCCGTCAACGATCATGGAATCGACCAGTTTGGTGTCGCCCATGCGGAAGCCATCGCGCGAACCCGGCAGCACGTGCGGCGCGGCGCTCATGTTCTCCATGCCGCCGGCGACGACGATCTCGGCCTCGCCAGCCACAATCGCGTTGGCGGCCAGCATCACGGCCTTCAGGCCTGAACCGCACACCTTGTTGATGGTCATGGCCGGCACCATGTCGGGCAGGCCCGCCTTGCGCGAAGCCTGGCGTGCCGGGTTCTGGCCCGAGGCGGCCGTCAGCACCTGGCCCATGATCACTTCGCTCACCTGGTCCGGCTTCACGCCGGCACGCTCCAGCGCGGCCTTGATCACGATGGCGCCCAACTCCGGCGCGGGAATCTTCGCGAGCGAACCGCCGAACTTGCCGACTGCGGTACGGGCTGCGGAAACGATGACGATATCGGTCATTTGATGTCCTTTCGAGAAAACGAATGCGGAACGGTTCGAAATCCGGGCCGGCGTCGCGGGCCGGCCCTCATGAAGCTCAGGCGCGCTGTTTGACGTAGCGCCCTGGCGCGGGTTCAATCGCCCGGTAGTGGTCATTGCCGTAATCGGCTGGCGCGGCACGCTTCTGACCCGCTTGCTTGCCCAGCCATGTCACCCAGTCCGGCCACCAGCTTCCCGGATGCTCCTGCGCGCCGGCCAGCCAATCATGGGCCGATTCCGACAGTTTGTCATTGGTCCAATGACTGCGCTTCTTCTTGACCGGCGGGTTGATGACGCCCGCGATATGGCCGGAGGCACCCAGCACGAAACGCAACTTGTTCCGCAGCAGCGCCGTGGAAGCGTAGGCCGCGGCCCAGGGCACGATGTGGTCTTCGCGCGACCCGTAGATGTAGGTCGGCACGTCGATCGCCCCGAAGTCCACCGGCGCGTTGCAGACCGTAAGCTTGCCCGGCACCTTCAGTTCGTCCTGCAGATACGTATGGCGCAGGTACCAGCAGTACCACGGGCCCGGGAGATTGGTGGCGTCGCCATTCCAGAACAACAGGTCGAACGGAACCGGCGTGTTGCCCTTGAGATAGTTGTCGACCACGTAGTTCCAGACCAGGTCGTTCGGACGAAGGAACGAGAACGTATTGGCCAGTTCCACGCCGCGCAGCAGCCCGCACGGCGCGCCGCCGGCCCCGCCCAGTGTGGCCTCGCGCAGTTGCACGTGCGCTTCATCGACGAAGACGTCGAGGATGCCCGTATCGGCGAAATCCAGCAGCGTGGTCAGCAACGTCAGGCTGGCTGCCGGACGCTCGCCACGCGCGGCCAGCACGGAAAGCGCCGTCGAGACGATCGTGCCGCCGACGCAGAAGCCCAGCACGTTGATCTTGTCCTGTCCGCTGATATCGCGCGTCACTTCGATCGCGCGGATCGCCGCGTGCTCGATGTACTCATCCCAGGTGCGCTCGGCCATCGACGCATCGGGGTTTCGCCACGACACCAGGAAGACGGTATTCCCCTGCTCCACCGCATGACGTACAAGCGAGCTCTCGGGTTGCAGGTCCAGAATGTAGAACTTGTTGATGCACGGCGGCACCATCAGCAGCGGCCGCTCGTAGACCTTGTCGGTCAGAGGCTTGTACTGCAGAAGCTGGAAATACTCGTTCTCGTAGACCACAGCGCCTTCGGTCACAGCCATATTGCGGCCGACCTCGAACGCTGTTTCATCGGTCTGCGAGATCTTGCCCCTGGCCAGATCCTCCAGCATATTGCGCACGCCCTTGCGCAGTGACTCACCACCGGATTCGATCAGACGCTGTTGCGCGTCAGGGTTTGTCGCCAGGAAGTTGGCCGGCGACATGGCATCCACCCATTGCGATACCGCGAAGCGGATGCGCTGACGAACCTTGGGATCCGCCTCGACCGCCTCGGCCAGTTCGGTCATGGCGCGGGCCGTCAGCAGGTAGAAGGCTGCGGTATAGCGATACGGGGCATTGTTGCGCCATGCCGGGCTGGCGAAACGCTTGTCGGACAAGCGCTGGCTGGCTGAATCGGCATTGGCCGCGCCGTTGGGCGCAGGCGTGCTGGCTGCCACGGCGCCCTCGCCCATTTCGCGCCAGAGTTCGGCGAAATCCCTGAAGAAGCGTTCCTGGATACGGGCAAGCTGCGCGGGCGCGATCTTCACGCCGCCGGCGCCATTTACGCCGTTCGCACTTTGCGTGGCGGCACCCTGGAAAGCGTTCTGGAAGGCCTGGACGAATGCCTCGCCGCCCGGGAATCCACCCGGAAACGCGCCGGCCATGCCGGCCGGGAAACCAGACGGCATATCGCCGTTGGCCTCGGGTACCCATTGACGGGACCACTCCAGCCAGGTGGCTGGATCAAATGGCCCCGGCACGAACTGAAACGGTTGGGACTTGCCTTCCTTATCGGAAGCTGCCGCACCTTTGCCGGTCGCCATAATGTATTCGTCTCTCTGCCGTCGTATTGGTTGACGGGCTCGGGGTGACTGTCTCCCGACCCGCCCCTGATCCGGGTTGCGTCTGACACTGCTGCAGAACGACCTCGGATGCCCTGCGTCATACGCTATGCTAGCCGGCGAAACCCTAGAGTAATTCCTCGGTTTCGATACATTTAAAGGCATTGTTGCCTCGCAATGTAGACGCTGTCAATGCGGAAATCCGCACGACAGGTAACTCCCTGGCCGCCAAATCCCGACCTACCGGACGGTAGGCCTGGCGTGGCGTGCCAGGCAGCATGAACTCATACACGAAAGAGATGAAAGTCTGATGTATATCGTGGCAATTGGCTGGCTCTACGTCGTCCTGATGATGTCGATTACCGAGACCAACGCGGTGGCTGGCGTGGCCACCTTTCTGTTTTACGGACTGGCTCCGGTCTCAATCGTGATGTACATCATGGGGACGCCCGGCCGGCGCAGGCGGCGAAAAGCGCGTGAAGCCGCCGAAGCCGCCGCGGCAGAGACGGCGGAACCCGAGTCGAAAGCCGGCCAGTAGACGATGCCACGGCCGGCGGCGGCTGTCAGCGTTCCAGCCAGACGAGCGTGGCCATGCGGCCAGTCGTGCGATCCCTGCGGTAGGAGAAAAAGCGATCGGCGTCGGTAACGGTACAGGCATCCCCGCCATGAATCCGCACGCAACCTGCGCGTGCCAAGCGGATGCGGGCCAATGCATAGATATCTGCCCAGTACTTGCCTGGCGCGCCAGGGAGAAACGCTGCCTCGACCCCCGCCCGCTCGTCGTCGCGCGCGCGCTCGATGAAGGCGGCACGGACCTCGGCACCTACCTCGAATGCCGTCGGCCCGATGGCCGGACCAAGCCAAGCAAGCCAGGTTGGATTGGGGCCGGCATGTGCCGCCATGCGTGCCAGCGTGGCCTCGATGACCCCGTCGCAGAGCCCCCTCCAGCCCGCATGTGCCGCGCCAACGACCGTGCCCGCCGCATCGCAGAGCAGCACTGGCAGGCAATCGGCCGTCATGATCGCGCAGACATGGCCTGACTCGGTGGCGATGCTCGCGTCCGCCTGCGGCACACCATCCATGACGCCGTCGGCCGTGACCACGCCACAGCCATGCACCTGGTCGAGCCAGCGCGGCATGGCCGGCAGATGTCCCACCAAGCGCTGGCGATTCCCGGCCACGGCGGCCGGGTCATCACCGACATGCGTGCCGAGATTCAGGCCACCGGCCGATCCGTCGGCCAGGCCATAGGGGCCTGCACTGACACCACCATGGCGCGTGGTCGACAATGCGCGCACCCACGCCGGCGCAGGCCAGTCGGGCACGATCCAGGCCGGGCGATCATTCCTCGTCGTGGTCGCCTTGGTCATCGTCGTCCCCTTCGTACCAGTCGTCTTCCTCTTCATCGTCCTGCGCCTGCCCCTCGAAGTCGAGGGCATCGATCAAGGCCTGGAGGTCTTCGGGCGGCTCGGCTTCCCACGACATCTTGCGGCCGGTGACCGGATGCACGAGCCCCAGCCGGTAGGCATGGAGCGCCTGGCGCGTGAACGGGACAGGCAGCGGCACACGGATCGCGGGGCGCTGCCCGCGTTGCGTGGCCTTGTGATAGACGGGATCGCCCACCAGCGGATGGCCGATCGACTCAAAATGCACGCGGATCTGGTGTGTTCGACCGGTCTCGAGCTGGCACATCACCATCGACACCTTACCCCGGCCCAGCGGCACCGTGCCAAGGGTCTCGAAGTGCGTGCGCGACGGTTTGCCGCTGTTCGTATGCACGATGGCCATGCGCGTGCGCTCGCGAGGGTCCCGGCCGATCGGCGCATCGATCGTGCCGTCATCGGGGGTCTCGCCCCAGACCAGCGCGAGATAGGTCCGTTTGACCGTGCGCGCGGCGAGCTGTCGCACCAGATCCGTCTGGGCGACCAGCGTCCGTGCCACCACCATCAGGCCGGAGGTTTCCTTGTCCAGCCGGTGGACAATCCCCGCGCGGGGCAGCCTTGCCGCAGACGGATCGCGATGCAGCAGCCCGTTCAGCACGGTGCCGCTCCAGTTGCCGGCGGCCGGGTGCACGACCAGTCCGGCGGGCTTGTTGATGACCAACATGGCATCATCCTCGTACACGACGTCGAGGGGCACGTCTTCTGCCGTGAATGCCATGGACTCCGGGGCGGCCTGCGGCTGGACCTCGATCTTCTGGCCCATCTGGACCGATGCCTTGGCACGGCTTGGCTCGCCATCGACCCTTACGGCACCATCCTCGATCCATTGCTGGATACGGCTACGCGAAAACTCGCTGAAGTGCCGCGCGAGCAGCTTGTCGAGGCGCTCGCCGTGAGACGCGCTATCGACTTCCATGTACAGTGGCACGAAATCCGACGCGGCCGGCGGCGAGACCGGCACATCGTCGTTGAACTCACCGAGGTCGCCAAACTCCTCCGTATCGACGTCCGCTACGGCGGTGGATTCGGTGTGGCGCTCCGGCCCGGTTTCGGGCTTGGGGCTTCGGCTATAATGCTTGGCGCTATTTTTCATCCGGGAACAGGTTGCCCATGCAATTGCAGAGCATGAGACGCGCTAATTGGCGCGCGAGATTTGGAGCGATTTTGCTTGCAGGCGGCTGCGTCATGCTGTCCGCGTGCGGCCTGCTGGGCGACCAGCCGGACGAAACGGCTGGCTGGTCAGCGAACAAATTATATTCTGAAGCCAAGGATGCCCTGGATGGCGGCGACTACACGCGCGCCGTCAAGCTCTACGAGAAGCTCGAGGGCCGCTATCCATTTGGCCGTTACGCCCAGCAGGCGCAGATCGATACGGCCTACGCCAACTACAAGGATGGTGAGACCGCTGCCGCGTTGGCTGCCGTCGACCGCTTCATCCAGTTGCACCCGAGCCATCCGAACATCGATTACGCCTACTACCTCAAGGGGCTGATCAACTTCAACGACAACCTGGGCTGGCTGGGCCGGTTCTCCGGCCAGGACCTGAGCGAACGTGATCCGAAGGCGGCGCGAGCAGCCTATGACGCGTTCCAGATCCTGATCACCCGCTACCCGGACAGCAAGTACACGCCCGACGCGACGCTGCGCATGCAGTACATCGTCAACTCGCTGGCCCAGCACGAAGTTCACGCGGCGCGTTACTACTATCGCCGTGGCGCCTACCTGGCCGCAGTCAACCGCGCGCAGCAGGCATTGAAGGACTACGACGGCGCGCCGGCCAACGAAGAAGCGCTGTATATCATGGTCCGCTCGTATGATGCGCTGGGCATGAAGGATCTGCGCGACGATGCCGCCCGCGTGATGGAACGCAACTATCCGAACAGCGACTACATCAAGTATGGGCAGCGCCGCAAGGACAAGTCCTGGTGGGAAGTGTTCTGAGGTAGCCGAACCTGCCCGCATTGGACCTTACGATGCAAGCAACAAAAAACCGCACGCGATCCGTGCGGTTTTTTGTTGGCCTGATGTCGGACGTCGGGCTCATGGACACTTCACCTTCTCGGCACTATAACCATCGTACGTGTCGCAGGCCGCGTCATAGCGACCATGCCGCTAGGATGCGCTGGCTGCGGTCACTCGAAATCTCGTAGCCGCTGCCGATCGAGTAAGTCTGGTGCGGGAAGACCAGCCCCGGCGGGCTGACGCTACGAACTCGTCGTTGCCCGGTACAAGCTGGGACAGCTACTCCGATTCCGTGCTGGACTCGGACTGCGGCGCCTCACCTCGTCCCAGCCCTTCCAGGAACCGAATGACGGTATCGGCTTCGCGCGTGCGCGTGAACGGCGGAAGACTCTGCCAAATCTGCCGGCCATATGGCTTTTCCACGAGTCGGGTATCGCAGATCGCCAGTACGCCCCGATCGGTCTCGGACCGGATCAGTCGGCCAGCACCCTGCTTCAGCGTGATCACCGCATGCGGTAGCTGGTGGACCGCGAACGGGCTGAGCCCCTTCTTCTGCAGTACCTCCATGCGCGCTGCCAGCACTGGATCATCGGGCGGTGCGAACGGCAGCTTGTCGATGATGACCAGCGACAGCGCCTCGCCACGGACATCAACGCCTTCCCAGAAACTCTGGCTGCCCACCAGCACGGCATTGCCAAGCTCGCGGAAGCGGTCGAGCAATTCGGTACGGCTCGCCTGGCCCTGCACGAGCAGCGGCAGGTTGATACCGCGCTCCGCGAACAGGTCATAGAGCATGTCCGACGCCTTCTGCACCGCCCGCAACGTGGTGCAAAGCAGGAAGGTGCGGCCACCTGCCGCCTCGATCAACGGCAGCGCCCGCTCCACCACCGCCTCGGTAAATTGAGGCGATTGCGGCGGTGGCATATCCCGGGGTACATACAGCAGCCCCTGTTTCGCATAGTCGAACGGGCTCGGCAGTGTCAACGACCGATCGCGATCCAGCCCAAGCTGCGCGGCGTAATGGGTGAAGTTGCCCTTCACGGACAGCGTGGCAGAGGTGAAGACCCAGGCGCGTGCCTGGCCTGCGCGTTGCCGGCTGAAGATCGGTGCGATCGACAACGGCGTCCGATGCAACTGTACCGTGTGCGAGAACACTTCCACCCAGCGTACGGTTTCGGGGCCAAGCTGGGCAGGTTGGACAGACTGGGAAGTCTGGGAAGACTGGGAAGTCTGGTCGCCTTCCGCATCGTCGGCCGGCACGGCCGCAGGCACGGGGGATGCGGCAATCCGGTCGTCGCGCCATGCCGCCAGCCGCTGGGCGAGTTCGAGCGCGCGGCGATGGCACTGTTCAAGCTCCTCGGCACGCTCGGCCTGCGATTCCAGTGCCTCGACAAAGTCGGACAGCGCCGTATCGAGCGCGTCGAGCGTTTCGTGAAACGGCTCGCGAATGCGCGGGTCGGCGTCGATCTGCCCCAGCGCAAGGCGGGCGTTCTCCCTGCCAAAGGCCAGGCGCAGATCGCGGGCAGCCCGTTCGAGCGGTGCCCCAAGCGCGACCCAGTCCACCGCATCGCGCGCGTGCGACAGCCCTTCGGCCACGGTATCGCGGGCCAACTCGAGCAGTTGGCTCGTCGACAACGTTTCGCCAAAGAACAACGTCGCCGTCTCGGGCAACTGGTGCGCCTCGTCGAAGATCACCGTGTTGGCGGCGGGCAGCAATTCGGCCATGCCGGTATCGCGCAGCACAACGTCGGCAAAGAACAAGTGATGGTTGACGACCACGAGGTCGGCCTGCTGCGCCTCCTTGCGGGCGCGCATCACGAAGCATTCCTTGTAGTTCGGACATTCGCTGCCCAGGCAGTTGTCCCGCGTGGAGGTCACGATCTGCCACACTGGTGCGTTCTCGGGCACTTCGGCCAGCTCGGCCTTGTCCCCGGACGTCGTGGTCTTGGCGAATCGGCTGATCTCGCGCAACCAGGCCGCATCCTGCTTCGACGCCAGCCGGCCATTGGCCTGCGCCCGCTCCAGGTGATAGTGGCAAACGTAGTTGGCCCGCCCCTTGAGCAGGGAAACCGAAATCGGCACGTTCAGCGCGTGGCGTACCGTGGGAATGTCGCGGAGGTAAAGCTGGTCCTGCAGGTTCTTGGTCCCGGTCGAAAGGATGACCTTCCCCCCCCAGAGCATGGCCGGCACCAGGTAGGCGTACGTCTTGCCCGTACCCGTGCCAGCCTCGACGATCACCGTGTCGTTGTCGGCGATTGCATTGGCCACGGCCTCGGACATCTTCTCCTGCGCCGCACGCGGCCGGTAGCCGGGGATCGCACTGGCCAGCGTGCCGGTTTCGGCGAAGATCGTGGCGAGTTGCGAAGACCTTAGCGCGGCCTGGTCGGCTGCCGCCGCGGCAACGGCGTTCGCGAGCGACTCCGGCATGTCGGCGGCTCCGGCCGCATCGGGGCCGTCGGATAAGGATGTGTCTTCGATCGGTTCGGACAAGTTGGAACTTCCTGAGGCGTGGCGCGAATGGTCGCGCACGCTTTTGTCATGGCGCCGGAGGGACCCCGGTGGATATCTATGCTATGCGGGTACGTCGGGCTCGACCTGCACCTGCAACAGGGTGATGGCGTCCTTGAGCTTGAGCCGGCGCTTCTTGAGCCGGCGCAGTTGCAATTCGTCGTGCGACGGATCGGACGCAAGGCGGTCGATCATGAAATCCAGATCACGATGCTCGATCTGCAGTTCGATGATCTGTCGCGCCAGCGTATTGAGGTTCTCGTCCATGTTGCGCCTTCCCCTGCCCTGCCTTGCGGCCGTTGCCCGGGTGTTGTTCGAGCCAGATCAGAATCCGAATGGGCTGGGCGTCGACGACTGCCCTTGATTCTGCTTTTCCGCGGCGCGTGCGCGACGTTCTTCCAGTTCCTTCTGGCGTTGCGCGGCATCGACCTGTTTCTGCTGGTATGCCTTCGCGTTCTCCTCGTGCTGACGGGCCTGCTCGGCACCCTTCTGCTGTGCCTCCTGCATCTTGGTGGCGAAATCGTCCTGCTTCTTCTGGTAAGCCTCGGCATTGGCCGCCCGCTGCGGCGCGCCAGCATTGTGCTGCGCATCACGCAGCGCCTGGTCCTGCTGCTTGCGTTCGAAGGCTTCGCGGCTGGCCTGTTCGTCGGCGGCCCGCTTGGGCAGGCTGGCCTCGTACTCCGCACGCCGCAGGGCCTGGTCGTGATCACGCTGGGTCGCACGGTAGGCACGCTCGGCATCGCCCACCTCCAGATCGCGCTCGCGCAGCACCTGGAGCTCCCCGCGTTGGACTTCCTTGGCCTTGTCGATGCAGTTGTTCACCAGGAACTTGCTGTAGCACGCACGTTCCGCCACCGCGTAGCGATATTTGGTCCAGGCCCGCGAGTCGTCGATCGCCTTGCGCTCCGCATCGAAATCGCGCGCGACACCTGGGGCTGGCGGCACGGCCGCGGCAGCCGGCGCGGACGCCTGCGCCATGGCGGGCCGAAACGGCGCAGCCAGCAGCAGCGCCGCGAGCGCGATGGTGAGAGCCGTGGAAGACACTGTGGGCACTTGGGAAACCGGGGCAGCCATGGTGGCCAGATGGGGCTTGACGATCATGCCGGAATTCTAGCATCCGGGGCCACTTCGGACCCTCGGGCGAACGTTGTAACTTGTGTCTGCCCGTGGATGTGCCGCCATGTTGGAAAACAGCGGGCACAAAAGGTGTCTCCCCGTCACCAGCCGTACATCGCGCTTGTGGCACAATGCCCCGCTTTCGACTGACTCGTATTCTCGATGTCCAATCTGCCTGCTTCCGTTCTGCAAAAGATTGTGTCGCTGATCGCGGCCGAACTGTCCGTGCAACCTCGCCAGGTAGCGGCTGCCGTCAACCTTCTGGACGAAGGCGCCACGGTGCCATTCATCGCCCGCTATCGCAAGGAAGTCACGGGCAACCTGGACGACACGCAGCTTCGCACGCTTGAGGAGCGCCTGCTTTACCTGCGCGACATGGAAGATCGTCGCGCCACGATCCTGGCGTCGATCGAGGAACAGGGCAAGCTCACCGACGAGCTGCGCGCGGCCATTGAAGCGGCCGACACCAAGCAGACGCTGGAAGACCTGTACCTGCCCTACAAGCCGCGCCGCCGCACGCGCGCCCAGATCGCCCGCGAATGCGGCCTGGAACCACTTGCGCAGGCACTGCTGGCCGACCCGACGCTCGACCCCCAAGCCGAGGCCGCCAAGTACGTCAACGGCAACCCCACCGCCGACGGCGGCGTGCCCGACGTCAAGGCCGCGCTGGACGGCGCGCGCGACATCCTGTCGGAGCAGTTCGGCGAAACGGCGGAACTGCTCGGCAAGCTGCGCGAGCACCTCTGGAACAACGGCGTGGTGACATCCTCCGTCGTGGAGGGCAAGGAAACCGCCGAGGAAGAGAAGTTCCGCGACTACTACCAGTACAGCGAAACGATCCGCACCGTGCCGTCGCACCGCGCGCTGGCGCTGTTCCGCGGCCGCAACGCGGGCGTGCTGATGGTCAAGCTTGGCCTTGGCGAGGAACAGGACGCGATGGTGCCGCATCCATGCGAAGGCATGATCGCGCGCCACGTCGGCATCCAGAACCAGAATCGCCCCGCCGACAAGTGGCTGGCCGATGTCTGCCGCTGGAGCTGGCGCGTCAAGGTGCAGCCGCATCTGGAAACCGAACTGCTCACGCAACTGCGCGAGACCGCCGAGGGCGAGGCCATCAAAGTGTTCGGCCGCAACCTGCACGAGCTGCTGCTGGCCGCGCCGGCCGGCCCGAAATCGGTGATGGGTGTCGACCCGGGCATCCGCACGGGCTGCAAGATCGCCGTGGTGGACACCACGGGCAAACTGTTGGAAACGGCAACGATCTACCCGCACGAGCCGCGCCGCGACTGGAACGGGTCGCTGGCCACGCTGGCACGTCTGGCCAAGCAACACAACGTCGCGCTGTGCTCGATCGGCAACGGCACGGCCAGCCGCGAAACGGACAAGCTGGTGCAGGACCTTATGAAGGGCGCACCCGAGCTGAAGCTCACCAAGATCGTGGTCAGCGAGGCCGGCGCATCGGTCTACTCGGCCTCGGAACTGGCAGCCAAGGAGTTTCCGGAACTCGACGTGTCGCTGCGCGGCGCGGTGTCGATCGCCCGCCGGCTGCAGGACCCGCTCGCTGAACTGGTCAAGATCGACCCGAAATCGATCGGCGTGGGCCAGTATCAGCATGATGTGAACCAGCGCGAACTCGCGCGTGCGCTGGACGCCGTGGTGGAAGACTGCGTAAACGCGGTGGGTGTGGACGTCAACACGGCCTCCGCCCCGCTGCTGGCGCGTGTCTCGGGCCTGAACTCGGTACTGGCGCGCAATATCGTCGAATACCGCGACGCCAATGGCGCGTTCTCGAATCGCGATGCACTGAAGAAGGTGCCGCGCCTGGGCGACAAGACGTTCGAACAGGCCGCCGGCTTCCTGCGCGTCAACGACGGGGACAACCCGCTCGACCGCTCGTCGGTGCACCCGGAAGCCTATCCGGTGGTGCAGCGCATCCTGGACCACATCAAGAAGGGCCTGCCCGATGTGATGGGCAACCGCGATGCCCTGCGCGGCCTGTCGGCCCAGCAGTTTGCCGATGACACGTTCGGCCTGCCGACCGTGCGCGACATCCTGTCCGAACTCGAAAAGCCGGGCCGCGACCCGCGCCCCGAGTTCAAGACCGCGACGTTCCAGGATGGTGTGGAGGACGTCAAGGACCTGCAGCCCGGCATGGTGCTCGAAGGCGTGGTGACGAACGTGGCGGCCTTCGGCGCGTTCGTCGACATCGGCGTGCATCAGGACGGGCTGGTCCATATCTCGGCGCTTTCGACGAAGTTCGTCAAGGATGCGCACGAGGTGGTCAAGGCCGGCCAGATCGTCAAGGTCAAGGTGATGGAAGTCGACGTCAAGCGCAACCGCATCGGCTTGACGATGCGCCTCGATGACGAGCCGGGCCAGGCCACGGCACGCGCAGGCGGCGCCGATCGCTCGAACGATCGCGGTGGCCAGCGTAACGGCGGTGGCAAGGGCGCCAACGGCGCCAACCGTCGTGAAGCGGTGCCGCAAGGCGCGATGGCGGCGGCATTCGCCAAGCTGAAGCGCTAAGTCCCGGCAGTTCCCCACTCCCGCTCGCGGGAGAGGGGGAAAAACAAAACGCCCCGCTGTTGCGGGGCGTTGTCACATCTGGACCTCGGGAATCAGATTTCTACCTTCGTCCCAAGCTCCACCACGCGGTTGGCCGGAATCGAGAAGAAGTCCGACGGTTTCGCGCCGTTCTGATGCATCCACGCGAACAAGCTTTCGCGCCACATCGACATACCCGGCAGCTTCGACGGAATCACCGATTCGCGCGCGATGAAGAATGAGGTTTCCATCAGCTCGAATTGCATGCCGAGCTTGCGCTGGGCCAGATCCAGCACCCGCTGCACATCAGGCGTTTCCTTGAAGCCGTATTCGGACTTGAGGATGTAGACGCCGCCGCCCAGATCCTTGCAACTCAGGCGCTCGTCGTCGTCCACGTACGGAATGTCGCGCGTCACGAACTGCAGGAAAACCACCCGCTCGTGCAGCACGCGGTTGTGCTTGAGGTTGTGCAGCAACGACACCGGCACCGATTCGGTGTTGCCGGTCAGGAACACGGCCGTGCCCTCCACGCGATGCGGCGGGTGCGCCAGCAGGCCGGCGATAAACGGCTCCAGCGGAATGCCATCTTCCAGACTACGCGCGCGCAGCAGCTTGCGACCACTGTGCCAGGTCATCAACAGGAAGAACGCGCTACCACCCATCAGCAGCGGGAACCAGCCGCCCTCGGCGATCTTGAGCAGATTGGCCGCGAAGAACGACATGTCGACCACCAGGAACGTCAGACTGATCAGCGTCACCAGTGCAGGGTTCCACTTCCAGACGTTGCGCATCACCAGCGCGGCCAGGAACGTGGTGATCACCATCGTCGTGGTCACGGCGATACCGTACGCGGCCGCCAGGTTATCGGACTTCTTGAAGGCCAGCACCACGCAGATCACAAGTACCAGCAGGATCCAGTTGATCACAGGCATGTAGATCTGGCCGATCTCCGCCGCCGAGGTATAGCGGATACGCATCCGCGGCATGAAACCAAGCTGGATGGCCTGGCTCGTCAGCGAGAACGCTCCCGAGATCACGGCCTGCGACGCAATCACCGTGGCCGCGGTGGCCAGCAACACCATCGGCAATTGCAGCGCCGACGGCACCATCAGGTAGAAAGGATTTTCGATCGCGTCGGGGTTGCCCAGCAGCATCGCCCCCTGGCCAAAGTAGTTCAGGATCAGGCACGGCATGACCAGCACGAACCAGGCCGTGCGGATCGGCTTCGCGCCGAAGTGGCCCATATCGGCGTAGAGCGCCTCCGCGCCAGTCAGCACCAGGAACACGCTACCCAGCACGATGAACGCCTGGAGCGAGTGGTCATGCAGGAATGACACCGCATAGACCGGGTTGATGGCCTTGACGATCCCGGGTGCCTGCAGCAGATGCATCACGCCCAGCGCGCCGAGCGCCAGGAACCACACCACCATGATCGGTCCGAACAGCTTGCCCACCACATGCGTACCGCTGCGCTGGATAAAGAACAGCAAGGCCAGGATCAGCAGCGTGATCGGAATCACGAAGTGGGAAAGCCCCGGCGCGGCAATCTCCAGCCCTTCGACGGCAGACAGCACCGAGATGGCCGGCGTGATCACCGCGTCGCCGTAGAACATGCACGCGCCGAAGATGCCGAACATCATGATCAGCTTGGCCATGCGTGACCGTGGCGCCGCCGTGCGCAAGGCCAGCGCCATCAGCGCCAGAATGCCGCCCTCGCCGTTGTTGTCGGCCCGCATCACGAACATCACGTACTTCAGCGACACGACGATGACAAAGGCCCAGAACAGCATCGAGATGATGCCGAGCACCGCATCGGGACTGAACGGAATGCCATGTTCCGGGCTGAAGCATTCCTTGAGCGAGTAAAGGGGACTGGTGCCGATATCGCCGAAGACGACACCGATCGCGCCGACCACGAGCGCACGGGAGCTCGGGCTTTCGACGTAGTAGTGACTGGTTGTGGATTGAGTCATGGATTTGGGTCTGGTGGACCGGCTCGCGCCTCTCCGGCCTGACTTCGGCTCACCCGGCGGGCTGCCGGACATAAAACCTACCGATGTGGTGATTCAGGCACAAATTCTCTCGCGCAAGCGGCTCCGGTCCCCGATGGGGCGGTATGGCCGTCTCTGCCTCTATTGCATTGCACAAACGCGCGCATTCTAGATGAAGTGCTGTAAGACGACCACTGTGGAAGATGCCCGTGTTGCCAATGCGACCGAACAAGCATGGAAGCGAAGTGGGCCATGGTCAAGCCCTGGTCACCCTTCGCGGTGGGTTGCCCCACCAAACGAGCGTTGCGGACAAGCCACACTGGCGCCCCATGGCGGGCCGCCGATTCTGGAAATCAAACGCCCAGGTAACGGTCCAGCGCGGCCGGCGCGGCGGCCAGATCGGCGGCGGGCCCGGACATGACCACCAGCCCCTTTTCCAGCACGACCACCCGGTCCACATGGGCCAGCACGGCCCGGTAGTTTCGGTCGACAACCACCGACGCGATCCCCGTCGCCCGTATCGTGGCGATCACATTCCAGATCTCATGGACGATCTTGGGCGCCAGCCCTTCGGTAGCCTCGTCCAGGATCAGGCAATCCGGGTTGGTCATCAGCGCGCGGCCGATCGACAGCATCTGCTGTTCGCCGCCCGACAACTGCTGCCCGCCGTGCGACAACCGCTCTTTCAGGCGCGGGAACAGGTCCAGCACGCGGGCCTCGTCCCAATCCTTGCGGCCCTGGCTCCCGGCGCGCGCAGCCATCAACAGGTTCTCGCGCACGCTCAGGTTAGGAAATATCCCCCGCCCTTCCGGGACATAGGCGATACCGAGCCGGGCGACCTCATGCGGCCGCGCGCGCGACATATCGCGCCCCACCACGCGGATCCCGCCTTCACGTTCGCGCACGTGGCCCAGCAGCGTCCGCAGCAACGTGCTCTTGCCCATACCGTTGCGACCAAGCAAACCAACTGACTCGCCGGCGCCGACGCGAAAGTCGATCCCGCGCAGCACGTGGCTCGATCCATACCAGGCGTTGACGCCATCTGCGTCAATGATCGCGGCATGGCTCATGCGGCCTCCTCTTCGCCGAGATAGGCCAGTTGCACTTCCCGATTGGCGCGGATGCTGGCCGGATCGCCGGTGGCGATCACCGTGCCGTTCACCATCACCGTGATGCGATCGGCCACGGCAAACACGGCCTCCATGTCGTGCTCGACCAGCAGGATCGCGTGGCCCTCCTTCAGGCCGCGCAGCAGGTCAAGCATCCGCTCCGACTCCTCGGCCCCCATGCCAGCCAGCGGTTCGTCGAGCAGCAGTGCCACGGGCTCGGTCGCGAGACACATGGCCACCTCGAGCTGGCGCTTCTGGCCATGCGCGAGATCGCTGGCAAGCCGGCCAGCGTGCTGCATCAGCCCTGCCCGTTCGAGCGCCTCGTCGGCCAGCGCGCGGCTCGTGCGGCAGCCCTGCGCCGGCTCCCAGAGCCGCCAGGCCCGCTGCGCGCGCGATTGCGCCGCAAGCCGGCAATTCTCGCGCACGGTCAGCGGCAGGAAGATGTTGTTGCGCTGGTAGCTGCGACCAATGCCGTGGCGCGCCAGCTTGGGCTGCGCCCAGCCCGTGACATCGCGCCCTTGCAATTGCAGCCGGCCCTCCGATGGTGGCAGTTCGCCCGACAACAGGTTGATCAGTGTCGACTTGCCGGCGCCGTTGGTGCCGATCACCGCATGGATCTCGTGCAGATGCAGGGCCAGGTCCACGCTGTTGACCGCCGTGAGCCCGCCAAATCGGCGCGTCAGGCTTTGCGCATCGAGTACCGGAACCGATGGGATCGTGTTCATACGGCCTCCCGGCTGCGTGTGTTCGATTCGGTGGCCGCGCCCGCCCGCCGCGCGCGACGCGGAGAACGATGCCGCAGTACCGCCGGCACGCTGACCAGCCCGCGCGGCAGCAACGCCACCGCCAGGATGATGAAACCGCCCATCAGCAGCTGCCAGTGCTTGGTCAACGTGCCGAACCATTCGGCCAGCAGCACGAACGAGAACGCACCCAGCACGGCGCCAGCCAGGCTGCCGACGCCGCCAAGAATCACCATCAGCATCGCGTTGCCCGACTGGTGCCAGGAAGCAATCTCGGGATTCACGAAACCGAACTGGATCGCATAGAGGTACCCAGCCAGCCCCGCGAACGCACCGCCCACGACGAACGCCCCGAGCTGATAGCGATAGGTGCCGAACCCGGCCGCCCGCATCCGCTGCTCGTTGTGCCGGATCCCCACCAGCGCGTGGCCGAAGCGGGAACGCAGCAGCAAGGTCAGCGCGGCCACGGTCAGCGCCAGCGCAACGAGCACCAGCCAATAGAACTGCACAGGGTCGTTGACGGTCACCGGTCGCGCCGAAAACAGCCCGAACTCGGGACGGAAGTAGATGTAGGTGCCGTCGCTGCCACCGGCGATCTTCGTGTCGTGGAACACGAAGTACACCATCTGCGCGAAGGCCAGCGTGACCATGATGAAGTAGATGCCGCGCGTGCGCAGCACGAGCGCGCCAACCACCAGCGCCAGCGCGGCCGCCGCGCCCACGGCGCCGAACAGCAACAGCCAGCCATTGCCCGGCCCGCTCTCGGGCGCCAGCATCGCCGTGGCATAGGCGGCCATCGCGAAGTAGGCGGCGTGGCCCAGGCTCACCAGTCCGGTGTAGCCAATCAGCAGCTGCAGCGACAGCGCGAAGATCGCCATGATCATGACCTTGCTGAGCAGCTCGATGTAGTACTTGTGGCTGTCGGCGGTCAGCAGCATCGGCATGGTGCAGAGCACGGCCAAGGCCACCAGCCAGCCAGCGGCCGCCATCCAGCCCGGGCGGCGGATGTCCTGTCGTGGCGGTGTCAAGGAATCGGAATGCATGTCAGGATTTCCTGCTCAGCCCGCGCGGAACAGCCCCTGGGGCTTCCACAGCAGGATCACGGCCATC
Organism: Cupriavidus sp. HY129; assembly: GCF_059492215.1. NCBI lineage: Bacteria > Pseudomonadati > Pseudomonadota > Betaproteobacteria > Burkholderiales > Burkholderiaceae > Cupriavidus > Cupriavidus sp. HY129. The sequence continues at coordinate 1,369,663 of NZ_CP083254.1, read as the reverse complement.
AGCAGGTAGACCAGCACGCCAGCCGCATCCTGCCAGAACACCTTGCCGAACGTATCGACGAAGCCGATCAGCAGCGACGCCACCAGCGCACCCTTGACCGAGCCGATACCGCCGATCACGACCACGACGAAGCAGATGATCAGCACCTGCCCGCCCATGCCCGGGTAGACCGAGGAAACAGGCGCGGCGATCATGCCTGCCAGCACGGCCAGGGCCACGCCGAGCGCGAACACGAAGCGATAGAGCACGGTCACGTTGACGCCAAGCGACTGCACCATCTCGCGGTTCGTGGCGCCGGCGCGGATCATCATGCCCACGCGCGTGCGGCGAATCACGTAGTACATCGCGCCGGCCACCAACAGGCAGACGGCCGAGATGAACAGGCGATACACCGGATAGGTCATGTCGTTGCCCACCGGCAGCGACCAGTCGAGCAGCGACGGCACTTGCACACCGTGCACGTCGTCGCCCACCAGGATGCTGCGCAACTCCTCGAATACCAGGATTAGCCCGTATGTCATCAGCACCTGTTGCAGATGGTCTCGCTGATACAGGTAGCTGAAGAAGGCCCACTCCAGCACGTACCCGAACAGCACGGCCAGCACGATGCCGAGCGGCAGCGCAATGAACAGGTTGCCCGTCAGGCTGGCCAGCGTGAATGCCAGATAGGCCCCCAGCATGTAGAAGCTGCCATGTGCGAGATTGATCACGCCCATGATGCCGAAGATCAGCGTCAAGCCGCTGGCCACGAGGAACAGCAGCAGCCCGTACTGCACGCTGTTCAGGCACTGAATCAGAAACGAGACAAGGTCCATCGCGATGCCGCTTTCCAACGTGCGATTACAGGCGGCAGCCGCGCGCCGGATCGGCCAGCGCCTTCACGGCGACGCTGCTGACCTTGTTGTCGCGGCCATCGACCTTGCGCAGATAGAAGTCCTGCACCGGGTTGTGCGCCTTCGACAGCGTGAAGGCGCCACGCGGGCTATCCACCTTCGCGGCTTCCATCGCCTTGATGACCTCCGGCTTGCGCGACATGTCGCCCTTGACCGCATTGGCGCCAGCCGCCAGCAGTTGCGCGGCATCGTAGCCTTGTACCGCGTAGACATCGGGCTGCAGCTTGTACAACTTGGCGTAGTCGAGCCGGAAGCTCTTGTCGCGCGGATTGGTCAGGCCATCGGCATAGTGCAGCGTGGTCTCCAGACCCTGCGCCGCGGCACCCTGCGCCTCGAGCGTGCCGTCGGTCAGGAAGCCTGATGCGTACAGCGGAATCTTGTCCTTGAGACCGGCGGCCTGCCAGTCCTTGACGAACTTGACCGCGCCGCCGCCGGCGAAGAACACGAACACGGCGTCGGGCTTGATCGAAGCCACTTCGGTAATCAACGCCTGGAATTCGACATTCGGGAACGGCAGGCTCAACTCCTTCACCACCTTGCCGCCCTTGGCTTCGAACGCTTCCTTGAAGCCCTTGACCGACTGCTCGCCCGCTGCGTATTTCCACGTCAGCGTGACCACCTTCTTCAGGCCGCGATCCGCCAGCACATGGCCCATTGCATAGCCCGGCTGCCAGTTCGAGAACGACGAGCGGAAGATGTTGGAGCCGCACAGCGGCCCGGTGGCTTCGTCCACGCCGGCATTGGGAATGATCAGCAGCGTATTGTTTTCCTTGGCCACCTTGACGATGCCCATTTGCACGCCCGAATGAACCGTGCCGACCACCACGTCGACCTGGTCGCGCTTGATCAGCTTGGTGGCATTCTCCGGCGCCTTGGCCGGATCGGACTCGTCATCGACCTTGAAGTATTCAACCTCGCGGCCGCCCAGCTTGCCGCCCTGCTCCTGCACGTACATCCGGAAGCCATTTTCGATGGCCCCGCCGAGGGCGGCATAAGTGCCCGTGTACGGCAGCATGAAGCCGACCTTGATCTTGCCGGATGTGGCCGGCGCGCTCTGGGCCAGTGCCACGGACCCCGTGGCGAGCAGCGTGGCGACGGCGAGGCAGGCTGGCAATAGCCTGCGCGATGCATTGCGATGCATGGGGGTCTCCTCCCTGGTGGTCTGAAGCCTTTGGTTTCAAGCCATTTGGCCCGCGGTACGGCAGCGTTCCTGCCGTCAGGGCCAATTATTTTATATTTGAAGTATGTGTGTTTATAAACGCCACGGCTGCCGCCGTCAATGCGCCGGACTGGTCCCGGTGCGGCGAATGTCCACACCGCGCGAGTTTAAGCAGCACCGTCTGCGGCGCATATCGCTGGATACCCTCGATTTGCTCCATCGTGCCGTACTCGTCGTCCTCGCCCTGTACCGCCAGCACTGGGCAGCGGATGTCGGCCAACAACGGGCGCAGGTCGAAGCGGCGGAAGTCGGGGTTGAGCCAGATGTCGTTCCATCCCCAGAATGCCGAATCGACATCATGGTGGTGACGCGCGAGCTTCTCGCGTAGATCTGTCTGCAGATAGGTCTCGCGCGTGACGGCGATGCTGCGCACGGACAGGTCTTCAACGATGATGTGCGGCGCCAGCACCGTCAGGCCATCGACCGCATCCGGAAAGCTCGCCGCGTGAATCAGCGCAATCGACCCGCCGTCGCTGTGTCCGAGCAACCACGGCTTGCCATGGCGGCGACCCGGCCCGATATCCAGCGCCTCGAACAAGGCCGGCAGCGCCTCCCGCGCCTGCCGGTGCATGAAATCGACGCCCCATTTCTCTGCGTGCGGGCGCGGCGTGGAGCCGCCGTAGCCATAGCGCGAGAGTACGAGCCCACGGAAATCACCGGCTTCGCAGAACTGGCGCGGAAAGTCGCGCCACATGCTGATCGAGCCCAGCCCCTCATGCAGGAAGACCACGAGCGGCCGCGTCATCCGGTCCGCGCGCAGCCATTGGTACTCGATGCCGATCCTGCGTCCGTCGAACGGAATCTGAACGATGTCGGTATGCATGTCAGCGCTGCCGTGCGGCTTCCTCGCGCTGGCGCAGCCGGAAACGCTGGATCTTGCCAGTGGCGGTCTTGGGCAATTCTTCGACGCATTCGATCTGCCGCGGATACTTGTACGGCGCGAGGCGGGACTTCACGAACGCCTGCAGTTCCGCGGCCATGCCTTCGTGCCATTGCTGGCCCGGCCGCATCACCACGAACGCCTTCGGCTTGATCAGGTCGTCCGCATCGGCCACGCCGATCACCGCGGCCTCGAGCACCGCGGGATGCAGGGCCAGCGCTGCCTCCACCTCGAACGGCGAAACGTAGATGCCGCCGACCTTGAGCATGTCGTCGCTGCGGCCCGCGTACGTGAAATAGCCGTCGGCATCGCACACGTACTTGTCACCGCTGCGCGTCCAGGCTCCAACGAACGTGTCGCGGCTCTTCTCGCGATTGCACCAGTACATCAGCGCGGCCGATGGGCCTTTGATATAGAGGTCCCCAACTTCGCCGGGCGCGCAGGGCTCGCCTCGCTCGTCGAGCAGTTTCAATTCGTAGCCCGGCACCGGCTTGCCCGTGGTGCCATAGCGCACCTCGCCTGGCCGGTTCGACAAGAAGATGTGCAGCATCTCGGTGGAACCAATGCCGTCGAGGATGTCGCACCCGAAATGCTCGAGAAAGCGGTTGCCGATGTCCTGGGGCAGTGCCTCACCTGCTGACGTGCACACACGCATCGCCACATCGGCGCGCGGCGGCAAATCTGGCGAGGCGAGCATACCGGCGAACAGCGTGGGCACCCCACAGAACACAGTGGGACGATGGGTGGTCAGCCGCTGGAACACGGCCTGCGGGGTTGGCCGTTCGGCCATCAGGATCGTCGTGGCGCCCACCGCCAGCGGAAACGTCAGCGCGTTGCCGAGCCCATAGGCAAAGAACAGCTTGGCCGCCGAGAACACGGTGTCGTCCTCACGGATGCCCAGCACGCGACGCGCATAGAGGTCGGCGGTGTGAAACAGGTTGCCATGCGTGTGGACCGTGCCCTTGGGCCGACCGGTCGACCCGGACGAGTACAACCAGAACGCCATATCGTCGGGCCCGGTTGCGACGGATTGCGCCAACGGCGGCGCGCTCGCCGCCATGGCGCTGACCGTGTTGGCCGCGTTGGCCGAATCCTCGGTATGCGGCGCGGCCACGATCAGATCCGGTGTGACACCCGCCTTGGTCATAGCCGCGCGCATCGTCGGCAGCAATTGCGCCGAGACCACCACCGCCCGCGCCCCGCTGTGCTCCAGCATGTAGGCGTAGTCCTCGGTCGTCAGCAGCGTATTGACCGCCACCGGCACCACGCCGGCAAGCAGGCAGCCAAGAAACACGGTGGGAAAATCGATCGTATCGAACGCGCAGAGCAGTACACGTTCCTCGCGGCGGAAGCCCGCCCGCACCAGCGCGCCGGCGAAACGGCGGCAGCGCTCGTCGAGTTCGGCGAAAGTCAGACTGCCCGCGTCATCAATGTATGCCGTCCTGACGCCCCGTCCTGCGACAAGGTTGCGTGTCAGCAAATCCTCGGCGGCGTTATAGCGCGGCGGCAACGCGGCAATCGCCGTTTCGGCATGGGGGTCGGTCGATGCGGCGGCGCAGCCGGCCTGGCCAACGCTCGAGATCGGGGGCGTCATGTCTCCACTCCTCTGGCCATCCGGCGGTCTCGAACAACACTGCGCGCGGCATGGCATCCAGCAGGTTTGTCTTTTTGTGCCGACAGCCATGGAAGGTTGCCGACAATGTGCGATGCATTTTATTGCATATCGACTATTATGCAAGCAAGGGTATGCACTATATGACCGCAGAGGCACGGACCCGCCGCGCACTTTCCTGCACGTATAATGCCGCCGCTCCGATTGTGGAACCCCAACCGCCCTGAACCATGCGCCGCGACCCTGATCCGCTTATGACCGCCGAAGGCCGCCCGGACAACCGCGCGACCGGAGAACGGGACCCATATCTCACGCATCTGGGCGAGCGCATCCGCTCACTGCGCGCGGCACGCGGCATGTCGCGCAAGGATCTGGCGCGCGGCGCGGACGTATCGGAACGCTATCTCGCCAATCTCGAAACCGGCACCGGCAACGCATCGGTGCTGCTGCTGCGGCAGGTGGCCAACGCGCTGGACGTGCCACTGCCCGTGGTGTTGGCGGAGGTCGATGGCCATGCCGACGCGGGCAACCCTCGCGCCACAGAGTTCTCGCAACTGATTCAGTGGCTCGCACAACTGCCGGCGAGCGATCTGGCGCGCGTGCGGGAAGCCGCGCGGCACGCGCTGTCACCGACGGAATCCCGTGACGCCCGCCATCGCCGCATCGCGTTGATCGGCCTGCGCGGCGCGGGCAAATCGACGCTGGGCCGCGCGCTCGCAGCCGCGGAGGACATGCCGTTCGTCGAACTGAACGCCGCCATCGAAAAGGAAGCTGGCGCGAGCCTTTCCGAGATCCATTCGCTGTACGGCCAGGCCGCGTATCGCCGCTACGAAATGCGCGCGCTGGAGCGCGTGCTGCGCGAGAACGACACCATGGTGCTGGCCACGCCGGGCAGCCTGGTTTCCGAACCCGCCACGTTCAACCTGCTGCTGTCGCGGTGCTTCACGATCTGGGTACGCACGTCACCCGAGGAGCACATGGCGCGCGTGGTGGCGCAAGGCGACATGCGGCCGATGGAAGGCAACCGCGAGGCGATGACCGACCTGCGGCGCATCCTGCAAGCCCGCACGCCACTCTATTCGCGCGCGGACGCCTCGATCGACACCAGCGGCCAGGATGCCGCCACGTCACTGCACACGCTGCAGGCGCAGATCCTGCATACACGGGCCTGACACCCCTCCCCTCAGTTTTTTCTTCGCAACGGGCTTGCGCGATCTTGCATCGCCCCGACTGATGCACTATATTTCATGCCGGAAGATAAGGCACTATAGTGCATCAAGGAGACAGCCCTCATGTCGGATACCGCCCCCATCGCATCCAGCGCCCCCGTCACGTTCGAGCGCGATCCCGAGCAATACCGTCACTGGCAACTTACGTTCGAGGGCCCCATCGCCACACTGGCGATGAACGTCGACGAGGAAGGCGGACTGCGCCCTGGCTATGCGCTAAAGCTGAACTCCTATGATCTGGGCGTCGACATCGAACTGCACGATGCCCTGCAGCGCATTCGCTTCGAACATCCGGAAGTGCGCACCGTGGTGATGACGAGCACGAAAGATCGCATCTTCTGCTCGGGCGCCAACATCTTCATGCTCGGCAAGTCCAGCCACGCGTGGAAGGTCAACTTCTGCAAGTTCACGAACGAGACCCGTAACGGCATCGAGGACGCCAGCCTCCACTCGGGCATCAAGTTCATCGCCGCCTGCAACGGCACCACGGCGGGCGGCGGCTACGAGCTGGCGCTGGCCTGCGACGAGATCGTGCTGGTTGACGACCGCTCCTCGGCCGTGAGCCTGCCCGAAGTGCCGCTGCTGGGCGTGCTGCCGGGCACCGGCGGCCTGACGCGCGTCACCGACAAGCGCCATGTGCGCCGCGACCACGCCGACATCTTCTGCCTGACCACCGAAGGGGTGCGCGGGCAACGCGCCAAGGACTGGAAGCTTGTCGACGAGGTGGTGAAACCCGCACGCTTTGCCGAATACGTGCGCGAACGCGCGCAGGCGCTGGCCGCCCAGAGCGACCGCCCTGCCGATACACAGGGCGTGAGACTGACGCCACTGACGCGCGCCGTGACCGCCGAAGGCTATCGGTACGAAACCGTTCGCGTCGACATCGACCATGAGTCACGCCGCGCAACGATCACCGTGTCGGCGCCCGACGCCGGTCAGCCCCGGGATCTGGCCGGCATCCTCGCCGCCGGCGCCCAGTGGTGGCCACTCAAGATGGCACGCGAACTGGACGACGCCATCCTGACGCTGCGCACCAATCATCTCGATATCGGCATGTGGATCCTCAAGACCACCGGCGATGCCGCCCAAGTGCTGGCGGCCGATGCGCTGATGGATGCCCATGCCGGCCACTGGTTCGTGCGCGAGACGATCGGCATGCTGCGCCGCACGCTGGCGCGCCTGGATGTGTCGTCGCGCAGCCTGTTCGCGCTGGTGGAACCGGGCTCCTGCTTTGCCGGCACGCTGCTGGAACTGGTGCTGGCCGCGGACCGCGCCTACATGCTGCAACTGCCCGACACGCCGGACGAAGCTCCCCGCGTTCATGCCGACGTTGCCAACTTCGGCCGCTATCCGATGCCGAACGGCCTGACGCGCCTGGCCGCACGCTTCTATGAAGATGCCAACGCCATCGCCGCCGTGCGCGAACAGGCCGGCAAGCCGCTCGACGGCCCCGCCGCCGAAGCCGTTGGCCTGATCACGGCCGCGCTCGACGACATTGACTGGGAAGACGAAATCCGTATTGCCACCGAGGAACGCGCGAGCCTGTCCCCCGACGCCCTGACCGGCCTGGAAGCCAACCTGCGCTTCGGCGGGCGAGAAACGATGGAAACGCGCATTTTCGGCCGCCTGACGGCCTGGCAGAACTGGATCTTCAACCGGCCCAACGCGGTCGGCGAACACGGCGCGCTCAAGGTATTCGGCACCGGCAACAAGGCACGCTTCGACTGGGATCGGGTCTGACGACTGTCCGATCTGACGGCAAATATAAAAGGAGACCCGCAATGAGCATCGACTACAGCCAGAAGATTCCGAACAACGTGAACCTCTCCGAGGACCGCACGCTGCAGCGCGCGCTCGAACACTGGCAGCCGGCGTTCCTGGACTGGTGGCGTGACATGGGGCCGGACGGCTCGCACAACTTCGATGTCTACCTGCGCACTGCGGTCTCCGTCGATCCGTCAGGCTGGGCGCACTTCGAGCACGTGAAGATGCCCGACTATCGCTGGGGCATCTTCCTGCAGCCGGCGGATCCCAATCGCCGGATTCACTTCGGCGAGCACAAGGGTGAAGCGGCCTGGCAGGAAGTCCCGGGCGAACACCGCGCCAATCTGCGCCGCATCATCGTCACGCAGGGTGACACGGAACCGGCATCGGTGGAGCAGCAACGCCATCTGGGCCTGACCGCGCCGTCGCTCTATGACCTGCGCAACTTGTTCCAGGTCAACGTGGAAGAAGGCCGACACCTGTGGGCCATGGTCTACCTGCTGCACCGCCATTTCGGTCGCGACGGCCGCGAGGAAGCGGAAGCGCTGCTGGGCCGCCGCTCGGGTGACGAGGACAATCCACGCATCCTGGGCGCGTTCAACGAGCGGACCCCGGACTGGCTGTCGTTCTTCATGTTTACCTACTTCACCGATCGCGACGGCAAGTTCCAGCTCTGCGCGCTGGCTGAATCTGGCTTCGACCCGCTTGCGCGCACCACGCGCTTCATGCTGACCGAGGAAGCACACCATATGTTTGTGGGTGAGTCCGGCGTCTCTCGAGTGATCCAGCGCACCTGCGAGGTCATGCGTGAGCGCGACATCCAGGACCCGGCGGACGTGCGCGCCGCTGGCGTGATCGACCTGGAAACGATCCAGCGCTACCTGAACTTCCACTACAGCGTCACGATCGACCTGTTCGGGGCGGACCAGTCCTCCAACGCCGCCACGTTCTACAGCGCCGGCCTCAAGGGTCGCTTCGACGAAGGCAAGCGCGACGATGACCACTTGCTCAAGGGCGACGTGTACCGCATCCTCGACGTCCGGGATGGCAAGCTGACCGAGCGTGAAGTGCCGATGCTGAATGCGTTGAACGAGGTGCTGCGCGACGACTACATTAAAGACTCCATGGGCGGCGTGGCACGCTGGAACAAGGTCATCGAGAAGGCGGGCATCCCATTCCGCCTGACCGTGCCGCACAAGGCGTTCAACCGCAAGATCGGCACCTTCGCGAACCTGCACGTGTCGCCCACCGGCGAAATATTGACGACCGCCGAATGGGAAGCCAACAAGGACAAATGGCTGGCGACTGAACAAGATCGCAAGTACGTGGCTTCGCTGATGGGGAGGGTGGTAGAACCCGGCAAGTACGCCAACTGGATCGCGCCGCCGGCAGTTGGCATCAACCGCCAGCCGGTTGATTTCGAGTACGTTCGTTTCAACTGACGACCTATCCATCGAGGCTGACGATCATGGGCGCCGCCGACATCATCAAGCAACATCTGATCGACCCGGAAATCTGCATTCGCTGCAATACCTGCGAAGACACGTGCCCGATAGATGCCATCACTCACGACGACCGCAACTACGTGGTCAAGGCTGACGTCTGCAATGCGTGCAATGCATGCCTGTCGCCCTGCCCCACCGGCGCCATCGACAATTGGCGCACGATGCTCAAGGGCCAGGCCTACACCATCGAAGCCCAGTTGACCTGGGACGAACTGCCGGAAGAGGTACCGCTGCCCGAAGCGGAGATCGAGGCAGCGGCTGCAGCCGGACAGGTCATCGATGAAGCGTCGCGCGGCAGCAAATCCGTGGCCGTTCAGGAGGTGGAGACCAGCCGGCATACGTCATCCAGGGCACCGTGGTCGGCCGCGCATCCGTACGTCAACCTGCACGGCGTGCGCGAGCCGGTGACCGCCACGGTGGCCGGCAACTACCGGCTGACCGCCGAGGATGCATCGAGCGACATCCATCACATCGTGCTCGATTTCGGCAATCACTTCTTTCCGGTGCTGGAAGGTCAGGCAATCGGGATCGTGCCGCCCGGCACCGATGCATCCGGAAAGCCGCACTACATCCGCATGTATTCGGTGGCCAGCCCGCGCGACGGAGAGCGGCCGGGTTACAACAACCTCGCGCTGACCGTGAAGCGCGTGGACACCGATCACGATGGCAACCCAGTGCGCGGCGTGGCGTCGAACTTCCTGTGCGACCTGGCCAAGGGCGACCCGGTGCAGGTGGTCGGGCCGTTCGGCAGCACATTCCTGATGCCGAACCACCGCGAAGCGAGCGTGATGATGATCTGCACCGGTACCGGGTCCGCGCCGATGCGGGCAATGACCGAGCGTATGCGCCGCAACATGGACCACTTCAGCGGTCGCCGGCTGCTGTTCTTCGGCGCCCGCAATCGGCGGGAACTGCCCTACTTTGGCCCGCTGCTGAAGCTACCCAAGGACTTCCTGGACATCCACTTCGCGTTCTCGCGCGATCCGGAGGTACCGCGCCGGTATGTGCAGGACGCCATTCGCGAGGCCTCGGCCCAGGTGGCCGCGTTGCTGGCAGACCCGCATGGTCATATCTACATCTGCGGACTCAAGGGGATGGAGGAAGGCGTGCTGGATGCATTCGCCGAGGTCTGCGCCACGTCGGGTCAGTCGTGGCAGGACATCGAGCCGCGTCTGCGTGCCGAAGGTCGCCTGCATATCGAAACGTATTAGGAACGGGATCGGGAAACGGAATCACCACAGGAATCAACACCATTTGCAGCTTCCCTTCTGAAACCGGGTGCCTATAATGTTTCTCAAGAAACAGGAGCATAGGCGATGCAATCTGGTCAGATTCCGACGCCGGACCCCGGAAGTGCCCCCGATCCTGGCGTAACGCTCACCAAGGCCGTGATGCGCGCGGCTGGCTTTCTCGGCATCAGCCAGGCCATCGTGGCCAGCGTGCTGGGGATCAGCACCGCTTCGGTTTCGCGCATGGCCTCGGGCGGCTACGTGCTCGACGCCCATCGCAAGGAATGGGAGTTCGCCGTCCTGTTCGTGCGCCTGTTCCGCTCGCTCGATGCCATCCTTGGCCACGAGGAACAGGCGCGGCTCTGGCTGACCCACGACAATCTCGCACTCGGCGGCAAGCCGCTCGAACTGATCCGCACAACGGAGGGCATCGTACGTGTCGTTCACTACCTGGACGCCACCCGCGGTCGCATCTGAGCGCAAGCCGTTCGCGCTCAGGCTCTGGCGGGCGGTAGAAGCGCAACACGTGGTGTCGACCATGCCGCTGGTCGACACGCTCGAGGAGCAGGCCGTGCTGGAGGCCGTCCTCGACGCCGGCAAGCCCGTCGTGCCACTCGATGCGCGGCATCTGCACTATCTGATCTACACGCCGTTCCGCTACCCGCCCGCCGCCGAGGGCTCACGCTTTCGCGGCCCTCAGGACATCGGTGTGTTCTATGGCGCCGAAGCCATTCGCACGGCCTGCGCGGAGCTTGGATTCTGGCGCTGGCGGTTCCTGCAGGACAGTCCGGCGTTGCCGCGCATCGATGCGCGCGCGCAAACCCTGTTCCAGGTCAGCGTGAAGACCGACGGCGTGGCACTCGATACGCCGCCGTTTGTGGAAGACGGCGCGCGCTGGACCGACGCCAACCAGCATGACGAATGTCAGGCGTTCGGGCGCACCGCGCGCGAAGCAGGCATCGGCCTGATCCGGTACACATCGGCGCGCGACCCCGTGCACGGCGCTTGCGCCGCCATCCTCACTCCCCGCGCCTTCGACGTGCCCGAGCCGCTCGCCACCACTACCTGGATGCTGACCGTACGCCGCGACCGCGTGATGTGGCAACGCGACGACCTGCAGCAACGCGACAGTTTCGAGTTCGAAGGTGCCTGGTGGGATGCCCTACGGCAGCGCACAAGCGAAAGTCCGCCCACACCCTGAACCGACTGCCACGCGCAACGATCTAACCCTTGTCAGCAGGCCATCCAGCGTGTCTCCGCAATTATTCGGATGTTTCTGTTGCATTGCGTCAACGACTCACCTATAATCACAGCTTCGACGGACGCGGGGTGGAGCAGTTGGCAGCTCGTCGGGCTCATAACCCGAAGGTCGCAGGTTCAAGTCCTGCCCCCGCAACCAACCGACCGTCGCACAGCAAACCCGCCTATTGGCGGGTTTTTTGTTTGCCATGGCGCACACGCTTTGCATGACGTGCCGGACGGCAGGGGCCATACAGAAGCGCCCCGGCGCGGTGATACACTTGGCGCCATTCCTCCCGAATGCTTCCCTCATGAAATTCTGCTCGAACTGTGGCCATGCGGTAGTTTTGCGCGTGCCTGAAGGCGACAACCGCCCGCGCAGCGTGTGCGATAGCTGCGGCACCATCCACTATGTGAATCCGCGCAATGTCGTGGGCACGATCCCGGTGTGGGAAGACAAGATCCTGATCTGCAAACGCGCAATCGAGCCGCGCTATGGCTTCTGGACGCTGCCGGCGGGGTTCATGGAAATTGGCGAGACCACCGCACAAGCCGCTTCGCGCGAAACGCTGGAGGAAGCCGGCGCCCGCGTGGAAGTGGGTGAACTGTTCTCGATGCTGAACGTGCCACACGTGCATCAAGTGCATCTTTTCTATCTGGCCCGCCTGCTGGACCTGGATGTAGCCCCGGGCGAAGAAAGCCTCGAGGTCAAGCTCGTCGACGAAGCCGATGTGCCTTGGGACGATCTGGCATTCCCCACGGTCATCCACACACTGCGCTGCTTCTTCGCCGACCGCGCTGCCGGCAGGATCGCCGATAGCAGCTTCCGGTTGCATACGCTCGACATCGACAAGCCGATGCGCCCGCTGACCAGCCGCGCCACGGTCACGCCGTAAAAAGCGGCGCCCAACCCGCAGGCTTCCCGCGATTCCAGCCACAACCCCAGCCTCAGAGCATGATCACCTGGCTCGACCCGCAGGACCCGTTTCCACCGGTCGAGCGCGCGCTCGGGCCAGCAAGTGACGCGCCGGGGCTCCTTGCGGCCAGCCGCGATCTTTCACCGCAGCGTCTGCTTCTAGCCTATCGACAGGGCATCTTTCCCTGGTACTCGGAGGGCCAGCCCGTTTTGTGGTGGAGCACGGACCCGCGAATGGTGCTGGCCCCGCATGGGCTGAAGATATCGGTGTCGCTACGGAAGACCCTGCGTCGCATCCTGCGGGACCCCGACTGGGAAATTCGCGTCGATGACGATTTCGTCGCCGTGATGCAGGCTTGCGCAATGACCCCACGCGATGGCCAGCTCGGCACCTGGATCACGGACGACATCGTCGCAGCGTACGGCAGCCTGCATCGCCTCGGACTCGCGCACTCTGTCGAGACCTGGTATCGCGGCGAACGCGTTGGCGGTCTCTACGGTGTGGCCCTGGGACGCATGTTCTACGGCGAGTCGATGTTCGCCCACCGCACGGATGCGTCGAAGATCGCCCTTGCGGCGCTATGCGGATTCCTGGAACGCCACGGCGTGACCATGATCGACTGCCAGCAGGAGACCGATCACCTCGCCTCGCTCGGCGCAGAGCCAATCCCTCGCGAGCAGTTCATTGCACACGTTCGCCAGACGGCTGCCGAAGCCAATATCTCGCCCTGGCGTTTTGACAAATCTGAACTGACGCGCTGGACGTCACAGGCAAGTACCGGACTCTGATTGCACGGATCATCGGGGACAAGTGTCGGCGTCACGTGCCCACACTGGTATCAGCGCCCCCTCGACCCGTACCCGGCGATTGCCCACGCTGCAGCCCCCCACGTACGCGCGGCTACGGGACATTTCGTCTGCTCACCTGGATCCGATCAATTCGCTGATCCATCTGATGCAGGCGTCGATCGACCTGGTCCAGCCGCCCCGTGAGTCGCTTATCCATCTCACCAATCGAATTGGTAAGCCGCTTGTCCATCTCGCCAATTGAATTGGTGAGCCGCTTGTCCATCTCCACGATCGACGTAGTGAGCCGCTTGTCCATTTCGCCGATCGAGGTAGTGAGGCGCTTATCCATCTCAATGATCGACATGGCAAGTGGACTCACCGCAGCCGTGAGCTTTTCCTCCATGATCGCATTCTGATAGCTCATCACCGCGACCAGTGTCGCGCCGCCAGCAGCGATCGCCGCGATCAAGGCGGCGATCTCCGTGATCCTGGACGGCCGCGATTCACGTGGCCCGTGGGTGCTGGCGTCTGCGACGCTGCGCTCGATAGTCTCTGCCTGAATGACCATGGCTGTCATTGCAAATTCTCCGCTGTGTCAGATGACTCACATGCTAGGCGTCCGCCATCCGTCGCACCATGCGAGGAATCTCAAAATGGTGCCTCACCTCGGCAGCACGCCACGGCATTGCCTTGCAGACGTGCGCCGGCCCGCTCTGATAGACTGCCAGACAAGCCCCCGTCCATCTCCGACGCCATGAGCAAGCTGAAGGAACTCCCGCTTTCCGCGCTGCAGTTTTATGCGACGGCGCCCTACGCTTGCAGCTACCTCGAAGGCCGCATGGCACGCTCTCAGGTGGCCACGCCGGCGCACCTGATCAATGCCGACGTCTACTCACGGCTGGTACGGGCTGGCTTCCGGCGCAGCGGCATCTTCACCTACCGCCCCTATTGCGACGAATGCCGCGCCTGCACGCCATGCCGGGTGCTGGTCGAGCAGTTCAGACCCGATCGCAGCCAGCGCCGCGCATGGCGAGACCATCAGGGCCTTCAGGCCCTCGTGGCGCCGCTCACCTACGTCGAGGAGCATTACTCGCTGTATCTGCTTTACCAGTCGATGCGCCATGCCGGCGGCGGCATGGACCAGGACAGCCGCGACCAGTACGAGCAGTTCCTGCTGCAGAGCCGTGTGAACTCCCGTCTGGTGGAGTTTCGTGAACCACCGGGATCCCCGGAAGCGGGACGCCTGCGCATGGTCAGCATGATCGACGTGCTCGACGATGGCCTGTCGTCCGTCTACACGTTCTACGACCCCCTGATCGTGGGCGCGAGCTACGGGACCTACAACATCCTGTGGCAGATCAACCAGACCCGTGAGCTTGGCCTGCCCCACCTGTACCTCGGGTACTGGATTGCCGACAGCCGCAAGATGGCCTACAAGGCACGCTTTCAGCCATTGCAGGTACTCACCGGCAATCAGTGGCACACCTTCGAGGCTCCGGCGGAGGCATCCGGGCAACCTGCACCCGGCCCAGCCCTGGAGTAAGAACGGACGCAGGAGGCGCTACAATGCCGCCTTGGTTCAGACTCCTCGCCGGCCCTGGCCGCGCCCCACCCTCGTGCTCAACGCGCTTTACCCCCTGCTGCGCCCCGCCCTGTTTTCCATGGATGCGGAGGACGCCCACCATTTCACGCTCAATAACCTGATGCGCGCCAAGCGCATGGGGCTGGCCGGATGCATCGGCAACAGCATCGCCGACGACCCGCGCACGGTCATGGGCGTTCGCTTTCCGAATCCGGTCGGCCTGGCGGCCGGCCTGGACAAGGATGGCGCGTATATCGATGGCCTGGCGGCATTCGGCTTCGGCTTCATCGAAGTCGGTACGGTCACACCTCGGGCGCAGCCGGGCAACCCGCGCCCGCGCATGTTCCGACTGCCGCAGGCCGACGCGCTGATCAACCGCATGGGCTTCAACAACGGGGGCGTCGATGCATTCATCCGGAACGTCCAGGCATCCCGCTGGAAGGCCGAAGGCGGTGTGCTGGGGCTCAATATTGGCAAGAACGCCGATACGCCGATCGAGCGCGCGGCAGACGATTACCTGTACTGTCTTGAGCGCGTCTATCCGCACGCAAGCTATGTCACGGTGAATATCTCATCGCCTAACACCAAGAACCTGCGCCAGCTCCAGGGCGCCAGCGAACTCGATAGCCTGCTGTCCACACTCAAGGCCGCCCAGCAGCGCCTGGCCGACCAGCACAAGCGCTACGTGCCCGTGGCGCTCAAGATCGCTCCCGATCTCGACGATGACCAGGTTCGCAACATCGGCGATGCGCTGGTGCGCCACAAGATCGACGGCGTGATCGCCACAAACACGACGATCTCGCGCGACGCCGTGAAGGGCCTGCCTCATGCGGAGGAAGCGGGCGGTCTGTCCGGCCGGCCGGTGTTCGAAGCCTCCACGCGCGTGGTTCGCGCGTTGCGCGAAGTCATTGGCGACGCGCTGCCGATCATCGGTGTAGGCGGCATCTTCAACGGCGCCGATGCGCGCGCCAAGATCGATGCCGGCGCGCAGCTCGTGCAGCTCTACAGCGGCCTGATTTATCGCGGGCCGACGCTGGTACGCGAGTGCGCCAGCGCCCTGCGCCGATAGCGGATTTCAGGCATTCTGTCGGCCGACACGATCCAGGGAAACACCATGAAAAAGATCCGACTCGGCCGCAGCGACCTCGAAGTCTCGCGCATCTGCCTGGGCACGATGACCTTCGGCGAGCAGAACACCGAGGCCGAAGGCCATAGCCAGCTCGACTACGCATTCTCGCGGGGCATCAATTTCATCGACACCGCCGAGATGTACCCGGTCAAGCCGCGCGCCGAGACGTACGGCAGCACCGAGCGCATCATCGGCACCTGGCTGAAGAAGCAGCCGCGTGATCACGTCGTGCTCGCCAGCAAGGTGGCCGGCCCGGCGCGCAACCCGTGGATACGCAATGGCGGCGATCTGACGCCAGACAGTATCCGCGCTGCGGTCGAAGACTCCCTCAAGCGGCTGCAGACCGACTACATCGACCTCTACCAGATTCATTGGCCGGCGCGTAACGCACCGATTTTCGGCCAGAAGCGCTTCAACCCCGAAGCTGAGCGGCAGTGCGCAACAATCGAGGCACAACTCGAAGCGATGGGCGACCTGGTGCGGGCCGGCAAGATCCGCTACGTCGGCGTGTCAAACGAAACGCCGTGGGGCGTGACGGAGTTCGTCAATGTGGCCGAACGGCATGGCCTGCCCCGCATCGCCACGATCCAGAACCCGTACAACCTCGTCAACCGCAGCTTCGAGCAGGGGCTGGACGAGACCTGCTTCCGCACCGAGGTCAGCCTGCTGGCGTACAGCCCGCTCGGGTTCGGCCAGTTGACCGGCAAATACCTGACCGGCGATGCAAACCACCCCGTATTCGACCCGGACGCCGTTGGCCGGCTGACGCGCTTCTCCCCTGACTGGAGCCCGCGCTACATGCGAGCCGAGACGATGGCGGCCGCGGCGCGCTACCAGGAACTCGCCCGCGCGCACGGGATGTCGGGCGCCACATTGGCACTGTCATGGTGCTATTCGCGCTGGTTTATCGCTAGCACGATCATCGGCGCCACGAGCCTTGCGCAACTTAAAGAAAACGTAGACGCCCTAGACACCGCACTTTCAGCCGAGGTGCTGTCGGCCGTTGAGCGCATTCACGCCGAAATCCACAATCCGGCGCAATAATTTGCGGCGCGCCTCCCCAGTAGAGGTGTTTTTCAGCAGGATATGGCGCGGTGCGGCATTAAAAGCGAGCCATCCAGGCGGTGAAAATGGTATGCTGCGAGCCTTCGCGCCGTCGTATCCGTTGCGACCGCGCGCGCGCCCGCACCTGCCGCCGGGCGCAGCGCGCCCGCACGCGGACCGACCGGGTCACCCTGCCTGACATGTTTTCCAGTGCCAGCAGGCTTACTGTCAGGACGGCGGTCACGTTTTTGCGGCTGATCCAAAGCACCGAACCCTCGGGGGAGAACAAATACATGCTGCGTCTCAAGGCATCCACCAAAACCATCCTCGGCAGCGCAGTCGCGCTGGCTCTGCTCTACGGCGGCGCCGTGCAGGCCCAGACTGTGAAGGTCCTGTCGATCGTGGATCACCCGGCACTCGACGCCATTCGTGACGGCGTGCGCGACGAACTGAAGGCCAACGGCTACGACGCCGACAAGAACCTGAAGTGGGAATACCAGAGCGCCCAGGGCAACACCGGCACGGCCGCCCAGATCGCCCGCAAGTTCGTGGGTGACCAGCCGAACGTGATCGTGGCCATCGCCACGCCGTCGGCGCAGGCCGTGGTGGCTGCCACCAAGTCCGTCCCCGTGGTGTACTCGGGCGTGACCGATCCGGTGGCTGCTCAGCTGGTCAAGAGCTGGGGCGCATCGGGCACCAATGTGACCGGCGTGTCGGACAAGCTGCCGCTGGACAAGCAGGTCGCCCTGATCAAGCGCGTGGTGCCCAAGGCCAAGAACGTGGGCATGGTCTACAACCCGGGTGAAGCCAACTCGGTGGTGGTGGTCAAGGAACTGAAGGCACTGCTCGCCAAGGAAGGCCTGACCCTGAAGGAAGCCGCCGCGCCGCGTACCGTGGACATCGGCCCGGCCGCCAAGAGCCTGATCGGCAAGGTGGACGTGATCTACACGAACACCGACAACAACGTCGTGTCCGCGTATGAATCGCTGGTCAAGGTGGCCAACGAATCGAAGATCCCGCTGGTGGCTTCGGACACCGACAGCGTGAAGCGTGGCGCCATCGCCGCCCTGGGTATCAACTACGGTGATCTGGGCCACCAGACCGGCAAGGTTGTGCTGCGCATCCTGAAGGGTGAAAAGCCGGGCGCGATTGCTTCGCAAACCTCCGACAACCTTGAGCTGTTCGTGAACACGGGCGCCGCCGAGAAGCAAGGCGTCACCCTGTCGCCGGACCTGATCAAGGAAGCCAAGACCGTCATCAAGTAAGACCCAAAGAGGCCGCGCCCCCTACCCAACGAGCGCGGCCTTGAGCGCCCCCAGGGCCCTACCCGGGCCAAACCGGTCGGGCTAGCAACAGGATTTCCCCCAATGTCCCTCTTTTCCCTTCTGGGCGCCCTCGAGATCGGCCTGATCTTCAGTCTCGTAGCGCTCGGGGTGCTGATTTCCTTCCGCATCCTCAATTTCCCCGACCTGACCGTCGACGGCAGCTTCCCATTGGGCGGCGCCGTGGCTGCCACGCTGATCTCGGCCGGGCACGACCCGTTCACCGCCACGGTGGCCGCCATCATCGCCGGCTCGCTGGCCGGTTTCATCACGGGCTGGCTCAACGTGCGACTCAAGATCATGGATCTGCTGGCCAGTATCCTGATGATGATCGCGCTGTACTCGATCAACCTGCGCGTCATGGGCCGCCCGAACGTGCCCCTGATCACCGAACCGACCATCTTCACGATCCTGCAGCCGGAATGGATGCCCGACTACGTGCTGCGCCCGGTAGTGCTGTTCGTGGTGGTCGTGATCGCCAAGGTTGGCCTGGACTGGTTCTTCTCGTCGCAACTTGGCCTGGCGATGCGCGCCACCGGCGCCAACCCGCGCATGGCCCGCGCCCAGGGCGTGCCCACCGGCCGCGCGACGCTGGCCGGCATGGCGCTCTCCAATGCGCTCGTCGCACTGGCGGGCGCGTTGTTCGCGCAGACGCAAGGCGGCTCCGACATTTCGATGGGTATCGGCACGATCGTGATCGGCCTGGCCGCCGTGATCATCGGCGAAACGATCATTCCGGCACGACGTCTGGTGTACGTCACGCTGGCTGTGGTGGTTGGCGCAATCCTCTATCGCTTCTTCATTGCGCTGGCGCTGAACAGCGAGTTCATCGGCCTCAAGGCACAGGATCTGAACCTGGTGACGGCTGCCCTCGTGACGCTGGCGCTGGTGCTGCCGGCCACGCGCAAGAAGCTGTTCGCCCGCAAGAACGGAGGTGCCTGACATGCTGCGCGCCGAAAACCTGAAGCTCACCTTCAACCCGGGTACTCCGATCGAGAACCGCGCCCTGCGCGGCCTGAGCCTGGAGATTCCGGCTGGCCAGTTCGTTGCCGTGATCGGCTCGAATGGCGCCGGCAAATCGACCTTCCTCAACGCGGTCAGCGGCGACCTGATGGTCGACACCGGCCGCATCATGATCGATGACGTCGACGTCACGCGCAAACCGGCATGGGATCGTGCCCATCTGGTGGCCCGCGTGTTCCAGGATCCGATGGCCGGCACCTGCGAGGCGCTGACGATCGAGGAAAACATGGCATTGGCGATGGCACGTGGTTCGCGTCGCGGCTTCCGCCCGGCGCTGAACAAGTCGTCGCGCGAGCTGTTTCGCGACAAGCTGCGCCTGCTGAACCTGGGCCTCGAGAACCGGCTGACGGACCGGATTGGCCTGCTGTCCGGCGGCCAACGCCAGGCAGTAAGCCTGCTGATGGCTTCGCTGCAGCCGTCGCGCATCCTGCTGCTCGACGAACACACCGCGGCGCTGGACCCGAAGACGGCGGCATTCGTGCTCGAACTGACGGCCCGGATCGTCGAGGAAAGCAAGCTCACGACGATGATGGTCACGCACTCGATGCGCCAGGCACTCGACTATGGCCAGCGCACGGTGATGCTGCACCAGGGCCAGGTCGTTCTGGATGTGTCCGGCGACCAGCGCAAGGGGCTGGACGTGCCCGATCTGCTCAAGATGTTCGAGCAGACACGGCATGAGCAGCTCGATGACGACGCGCTGCTGCTGGGGTAAATAGGCAAGCTCCCCTCACCCGCATTGCGGGAGGGGAGCTTACCTGTGGCAGTACCTTATATCGTTCCCGCCTTATCCAGCCACTTCTTGAGCTGGTCGGTCACCGCAGTGCTCGAGAACGAGCAGCTATCCTGCGCGAACACGGCCGACATTTCCATCCTGCGCAGCAACTCTTCCATCGCCTGACCGAATACCGGCGGCAACGTCAGCGACGATGCCGAGGCACGCCACTGTTCGATCAGATCCACCACCGGCAGGCTGCCGGCGACGTGTGCATCCAGCGCAGTCCGCATTGCGGCCAGCGTCTCCTGATTGGCGCTCATGAACGCGCCCTCCTTTCCTTGTAAAGTTCGCGGAACGTCCGGCCGCTCGGGGCCGGCATGTCACGCGTGTCCGTCCATCCCTTACCCGCCATCGGCAGGCTTGCGATCAGCTTTCCACGGCCGCCCATGCGTGCGAGCAGTCGCGCGCCCATGCGCGTGACAAACGCGTACAGATCCGGGCGTCGTGCAATAAAACCCCAGGCCTGCAGCGCCGCCCGCTCTTGCCACGGACGCAGGCGTCGTTCCATCTGTTTCTCGCGCAGCTTGCGCAGCAGATCGGACAGCGGGATCGACGCCGGACAGACGCGGTTGCATTCGCCGCACAGCGTGGCTGCCTGCGGCAGGTCCAGTGCATTCGCCAGCCCGACGTAACTCGGCGTCAGCACGCTGCCCATCGGACCCGGATAGACCCAGCCATAGGCGTGCCCGCCGATCTTCTGGTACACGGGGCAATGGTTCATGCAGGCGCCGCAGCGAATGCAGCGCAGCATCTCCTGGAACTCTCCGCCGATCAGGCCGCTGCGCCCACCATCGACGAGCACGAAGTACATGTGCTCCGGACCGTCCCGCTCGCCCTCGGCACGCGGCCCAGTCAGCAGCGAAAAATAGTTCGAGATCGCCTGCCCCGTTGCCGAACGCGGCAACAGCCGCATCACGGTGGCCAGATCCTCCAGCGTCGGCAGGACTTTCTCGATACCGGTTACGGCCACGTGCACGCGCGGCATGATCGTACACATGCCCTCATTGCCTTCGTTGGTGACCACGGCCACCGAGCCGGTCTCGGCGATGATGAAATTCCCGCCCGTGACGCCCATGTCGGCGGACAGGAACTCTGGCCGCAGCACCTCGCGCGCTTCGCGCGTCATCTCGGGGATATCGGTCAGACGAGGCTTGTTATGGACCTTGGCGAACAGGTCGGCAATCTCGTCCTTGTCCTTGTGGATCACCGGCGCAATGATGTGCGACGGCGGCTCGGCATCGTTGATCTGCAGGATGTACTCGCCGAGGTCGGTCTCGATGCTCTGCACGCCCATCTCGCCAAGCACCTGGTTCAGGCGCATCTCCTCGGTCACCATCGACTTGCTCTTGATGACCTTCTTCACACCATGCTTTTGCGCGATTTCGCCCACTAGCCTCGCGGCATCGGCGGTCGATTCGGCAAACAACACCGTGGCGCCACGCTTTGTCGCGCTCTCCTCGAACTTGGCCAGCCAGACGTCGAGATTCTCGAGCGCCCGGTTGCGCCGCTCCTTCAACGCGGCGCGCGTGGCATCGAAATCGATGTCGCGGATCGCATCGGCGCGCGCGGTGACGAACTTGGTCGAGAGCTTCTTGAGGTTCTGCTGCAGGCGCTGGTCGGCAAGCTTCTGCCCTGCGCGCGCCTTGAATTCCATGCTGTGGACTTGCATCGTGGGGGCTCGTTGCGGGTCTTCAGGCGTCGCCAGCCAGCACCTGGGCGATATGGAGCACGCGTGTGCGCGTATCGCCCGTGCGGCGCAGCCGGCCTTCGATGTTGAGGATACAGCCGAGGTCACCGAGCACCACGGCATCGGCCCCGCTGGACTGGATATTGGCGCACTTCTCGTCGACGATCGCCGTGGAAATATTGCCGTACTTGACCGAGAACGTGCCACCGAATCCGCAGCACGCCTCGCAGTCCTTCATTTCGGTCAGCGTCACACCCGGCAGCTTGCCCAGCAGTTCGCGTGGCTGCTGCTTGACGCCCAGTTCACGCAGGCCGGAACAGGAATCGTGATAGGTGACATTGCCGGCAAAGGTGGAATCGAACCGATCGATCTTTGCCACGTTGACGAGAAAATCGGTCAGTTCGAAGACGCGCTCCCGCAGGCGCTCGTAGCGGCCGTGCAGTTCCGGATCGTCGCGCAGCAGGTCCTGGTAGTGCTGGCGAATCATGCCGCCGCAGGAGCCAGACGGCACCACCACGTAGTCGAACATCTCGAACTCGCGCAGGAATTTCTCCGCCAGGTCGCGTGATACGGCGCGCTCACCCGAGTTGTAGGCAGGCTGTCCGCAGCAGGTCTGCGCCTCGGGCACCATGACCTCGTAGCCAGCCGATTCCAGCAGCTTCAGCACCGAGAACCCGATCTCGGGGCGCATGAGGTCCACCAGACAGGTGGCGAACAGTCCGATTCGCATCGCTTCCCTTTTTCCAGACCCAGAAACATCGCAATTATGCCCCTTGCCCCCGCCGCTGCGGGCATCCGGCGCCGCAATCTTGTTCATCCCGCTGCACAATGCGGCTCATGCGAAATGTTCGGTCATCGCGCAAGCGATTGGAGGTTGGTTTCAGTAATCACGTTTCATCAGTTGAAATTTTCACGATGTGAGATAGAATCAGGCAAACGCTTAATTTGCCGCACGGCACAAATTTTCTCCATGGCAGAAGCAGACAAGTCACCCGGCAAGACCTCGATCCAGGTGATCGAGCGCATGATGACGCTGCTGGACGCGCTGGCCCAGCACGCCGACCCCGTCAGTCTGAAAGAGCTTTCGCTGGCCACCGGCCTGCACCCGTCCACGGCCCACCGGATCCTGAACGACATGGTGGCGTGCCGCTTTGTCGACCGCTCCGATCCGGGCAGCTATCGACTGGGTATGCGGCTGCTCGAGCTGGGCAATCTGGTCAAGGCACGCCTTTCGGTGCGTGACGCTGCACTGGCGCCAATGCGTGCCCTGCACCGCGTCACCGGCCAGACCGTCAACCTGTCGGTACGTCAGGGCGACGAAATCGTCTACATCGAGCGCGCCTACAGCGAGCGCTCGGGGATGCAGGTGGTGCGTGCCATCGGCGGCCGCGCCCCACTGCACCTGACCTCGGTCGGCAAGCTCTTTCTGGCCGCGGACGAAGGCGCGCGCGTACGCAACTACGCCACCCGTACCGGGCTGGCCGGTCATACGCGCACGTCGATCACGGACATCTCCAAACTCGAACGCGAACTGACCTGGGTGCGCTCGAATGGCTACGCACGCGATAACGAGGAACTGGAACTCGGCGTCCGCTGTATCGCCGCAGGCATCTATGACGACTCGCGACGCCTTGTCGCCGGCCTGTCACTCTCTGCACCGGCCGATCGGCTTCAGGATAGCTGGCTGCAGAACCTCAAGGACACCGCGCTGCAGATCTCGCGTGGCATGGGATATGTCCCCGAGCCTACAGCTTGATCGTCTAATCGCCTGACAACTGCCGAGGCAAACAAAAAACGCGCCGCCGGGTTTTCGCCCGGCGGCGCGTTTTTCTTGGACGGCCCAAACGCTCAGATGTCGTCGCTCAGGTACCGTGCGACTGCTGCGAGACCAGGATCGCGGTGGGCGATTTAGGGCCCTGAGTGAGATTGGGATTCGACGGGAAAGGGCGCGGTTGCGCCGACGTCGCCGGTTGATGCTCAAGCCAGCTACGCACGCGCGTGGCATCGGCAAAGCGCGACAGCTTGCCAACCGAGTCGAGGAACACCATCACCACGTTGCGATCATTCACGCGTGTCTGCATCACCAGGCACTGGCCGGCTTCAGAGATATAACCGGTCTTCTGCAGACCGATATCCCAGTTGCCGCCACGCACCAGGCGGTTGGTGCTGACGTAGTGCATCGGACGGCCAAACACGGTGACTTCGTGCTCGGGTTGCGTCGAGTACTCACGGATCGTCGGATTGCGATAGGCGGCATTGACCAGGCGAGCCAGATCCATCGCGCTCGACACGTTGCTGCTCGACAGGCCATTCGAATCGACAAAGTGGCTGTCACTCATGCCAAGCTCGCGCGCCTTGCGGTTCATCGCGCCAACAAAGGCAGGCAGGCCACCCGGATAGTTACGACCCAGTGCCGAAGCAGCACGGTTCTCCGACGACATCAGCGCCAGCAACAGCATCTCCTGGCGGGTCAGCTGGGTACCAAAGCGCAGACGCGAGCTGCTGTGCTTCTCGGTATCGCGGTCTTCCTCGGTCACCGTGAGCATTTCGTCCATCGGCAGACGTGCGTCCATCACCACCAGCGCGGTCATCAGCTTGGTAATGGATGCGATCGGCAGCACAGCCGTGGGATTCTTCTGGAACAGCACCTCATTGGTGTTCTGATCCATGACCAGCGCCACTGACGAACGCAGGGCAAGCGCATCCTCGGTATCGCGCAGGCCCATCGCCTCGCCCAGCGACGGCTTGGACGGCACAAACGCCGCACGCACCGGCGTTGCGCGGCTTGCGACGACGGTACGTTTGCCGTTGCGCAGGACGATCACCTTGCGTGGCGACGCCTCCGCTTTCGCGGAAGCCACCTTTTTGGTGGTTTTAGTGGATTTTGCCTGCTTTTTCGACGACGACTTCGTCGCAGTCGACGACGTCGCTGCGTACGAGGCCGGCGCGGCCAGCAGGGCAATGGACACGACCGCCGAAGTGGCGAGCGCGGTCAATTGGGGTAGGCCGAAGAATCGGGGCATGAGAGATTCGATCCGGAACATGATCTGATCAGCGCGGCTGCGGAATGGCGCTAGTTTAGGAAATTAAGAAATTGTTAGCAAGATTAATGACTTAGAAGCGCTCGTTAAAGTTTGGTTGGCAAACATTTCCACATCACGGGAAAAGCGCCTACTTCGTCATATTTCCGCAACTCCAAAAACAACAACTGGGTCGGCTGCTATGTAACCGGCATCACGTCGACAAACCATGTCGACACCCCGGCACAGCCAGCCACCCTTTACAAAATCAAAGTGCCCTCGGCGTCCATATCGGTCGATTTCGTCGATTCCTGAGGACACCGATAGCGACTCAGGAAAGAAAACGCGCGAACCCGCTGACCGGTTCACGTTCCGTCGTCAATTGATTGGCCGTAGCCTCGGGGTCGGCATATCCAAGCGACATGCCACACACCACCATCTCTTCCTCTGGCAGACGCAAGTGCTGCCCAATGATCCTGTGGAACTGCGTAAAGGCGGCCTGCGGGCACGTATCCAGGTCGCGCGCGCGCGCCGCCACCATGATGCTTTGCAGGAACATGCCGTAATCCAGCCAGCTTCCTTGTTCCATGATGCGATCAATCGTGAAGATCATGCCTACAGGTGCATCAAAGAAACGGAAATTGCGCGCATGTTGTTCGTGCATTCGCGCCTTGTCTTCGCGGCTGATCTGCAACAGGCTGTACAGATCCCAGCCAACCTTGCGGCGGCGCGCCAGATACGGATTGGTCCACTCGCGCGGGTAGTACGGATACTCCTCGCGGTACTTGGCATCGCGCTCGGGATCCTCGTACGCGGCCAGCACATCCGCGCACAGGCGGGCCTTGGCATCGCCGGCCAGCACATACACTTTCCACGGCTGGGTGTTGGTACCGGAGGGTGCGCGGCTTGCCACCGCAAGAATCTCTTCGACGGTCTCGCGTGGTACCGGCGTATCCAGGAATGCGCGAATCGAACGGCGCGTTGTGATGGCGCGATCGACGATCGCTGCGTCACCAGGGGTCGACATGCTCTGCGGTCTCCTTGTTCTTGTTAATGTGGTCGCTGTGCCTGCTGGCCAATCACCAGCGCCTCGAGCGCCTGGCGCAAAGGCTGCGGCAGCGGCACCGGCCGGCGCGTTTCGCGATCGACATACACGTGCACGAAATGTCCTTGCGCGGCGGCGACGTCATCATCGTTGCAAAACAGCCCTACCTCGTAGCGCACGCTCGAATTGCCGAGCTTCGCCACGCGCAGCCCCGCCACCACTGTGTCGGGAAAACTCAGTGACGAGAAGTAGTTGCACTGCGTCTCGATCACCAGACCGATCGTCTCGCCCGCCTCGATGTCCAGCACGCCAGCCCGGATCAGGTACGTGTTAACGACCGTATCAAAATAACTGTAGTAGACAACGTTGTTGACGTGACCATAGACATCGTTATCCATCCAACGCGTCGTGATCGGCTGGAAGTGTGCGTAGGCACTGCGGCAATCAGGTTCGGGCTTCATTGTTATTGGGGTCTGGAATGGCTCGGACAAATGGCACCGGCCAGATGCACGACAGCTCGATATGAGCGCACTGGCCGCCACAAGGTTCCAATGGATTGCAATCAATTCATGACACGTTCGCGCGTTCGACGGCAAGTTGCGCGTGATATCGCGCGGCAAGCGTGATGGTCTGCGTATGCACGGCGACCGTGTCCTCGATCTGGTTGCCATAGCCACCTGCCATAGCGACGGCGACCGGCAACCCACGTGATCGCGCAGCTTCGAACACCATCGTGTCTCGCCGCGCAAGACCGGCCATCGTGAGCTTCAATCGCCCCAGGCGATCACCCTCATGAGGGTCGGCGCCGGCCAGGTAGATCAGCAGATCGGGATCGAATCGTGCGAACAGGGTATCGAGCGCGGACGCCAGCGCGACGGCATAGGCGCCGTCATCGCACCCATCCGGCAACCCGACGTCGAGATCGCTCGCTTCCTTGCGGAATGGGTAGTTCTTCTCGCCGTGCAGCGACAGCGTGAATATCGTCGGATCATCACGCAGGATCGATGCGGTACCGTTGCCCTGGTGGACGTCGAGATCGATGACTGCCACACGCCGCACGCTGCCGTCGCGCTGCAGGCGACGCGCCGCAATCGCCGCGTCATTGAATACGCAAAACCCTGCCCCCTTGTCCGCGTACGCGTGGTGAGTGCCGCCAGCCAGATTCGCCGCGATACCCTGCTCCAGCGCGACCCTGCAAGCGGCAATCGTCGCGCCGGCCGAGCGTCGGGAACGCTCCACCATTTCATGCGACCAGGGAAAGCCGATCTCGCGCTGACGCGCCGCATCGAGTTGGCCGGTGGAGACCTCCTCGATATAGGCAGCGGTGTGGGCCAATGCGAGTGTTTCATCGTCGGCACGCGGCGCCTCGCGCAATTCCACCCCACCCACCTCACGCACCACCGCATCACGCACCACCGCATCACGCAGCATGCTGTATTTGCGCATCGGAAAACGGTGACCCGGCGGCAACGGCAGGACGAAATGATCGGCGTAAAAGGCAAGCATCGGGAGGGGCAGGATGAGCAGCCCGGAAAGTGCCTGAATGACATCATTATCCGACCGGGCAGTCAGCGATGGTAGCACTCCCCTCCCGCTGCGGCACACCAATCGCCGAAACCGCCAGAAAACGCCAGGATCTCCCGCGCCGCATCAAGCGGTGGACTCAGGAAAAACCCTTAATTTACGCGGCATACGTCGACTTCTATGCGCTTTCGACGGGGTGGTTCGGGCGATTTTTTGTGCAACGCACAAAAACCGCTTGACACTCATCGTTGTTCTCTTAGAATTGCAATTGTTGCGGCGCATCAAAGCCTTCGGGCAGCGCCGAAATACGAGACACACGCTCGGGCTGGCCAGGACACTGAAGTCATGGCTTTGACATCTGGGCGGCTTAATTTCACTTTTGCTTGACCTTGAAGCTCACCACTGGAGACCCGCAATGATCCTGACCCCGGAACAAGTTGCAGCCGCACATAAAGCCAACCTCGAAACCCTGTTCGGCCTGACCTCGAAGGCTTTCGAAGGCGTGGAGAAGCTCGTTGAGCTGAACCTGCAAGTGGTCAAGGCCACCCTGGCTGAGAACGCCGACAACGCCAAGAAGGCGCTGACCGCCAAGGACGCCCAGGAACTGCTGGCCATCCAGGCATCGCTGGTGCAGCCGGTTGCCGAGAAGACCCTGGCCTACACGCGTCACCTGTACGAAATCGCTTCGGAAACCCAAAGCGAGTTCACCAAGGTTGCCGAAGCCCAGCTGGCTGAAGGCACGAAGAACGTGCAAGCCCTGGTCGACAACCTGGCCAAGAACGCTCCGGCCGGTTCGGAGTCGACCGTGGCGATCGTGAAGTCGGCGATCTCGGCGGCCAACAACGCCTACGAGTCGGTGCAGAAGGCTACCAAGCAAGCCGTTGAAATGGCTGAGAGCAACTTCCAGGCCGCTGCCACCGCCGCGACCAAGGCTGCCCAGCAAGCCAGCGCCACGGCCCGCACCGCCACCAAGAAGTCGGCCGCTGCTGCCTAAGCATCTGTATCTGTAATACCAACGCACCGGCTCTGGCCGGTCCGTTGGCAAAACGCCCCGCCCACGCGGGGCGTTTTGCCAACGGAGGCGATCCCGATCGCCTCGTACCGGTGTCTCCTCGGTACCCGATTCCAAAAGGTATCGTTCAAGCCCGGCCCCTGACTACCAGGGGCCGGGCTTTTTTTCGTCGCGCCCTCCCCGCTGCTCGCAGGAAAATCGAGACAAATAAAAAAACCCGCCGAATCGGCGGGTTCTCTCACTACGGCGCCAGCAATCAGCGCTTGCGCGGCGGCGGCACGTCCGTGCACACACCTTCGTAGATTTCCGCAGCCATGCCGATCGACTCGCCCAAGGTCGGGTGCGGGTGAATCGTCTTGCCAATGTCCACGGCATCCGCGCCCATCTCGATGGCCAGGCAAACTTCGCTGATCAGGTCGCCCGCATGGGTACCGACGATACCGCCACCGATGATGCGATGGGTTTCCTCGTCGAAAATCAGCTTGGTGAAACCCTCGTCACGGCCATTGGCAATCGCGCGGCCCGAAGCGGCCCATGGGAACACGCCCTTGCTGTACTTGATGCCTTCGGCCTTGCACTGGTCTTCGGTCTTGCCGGCCCATGCCACTTCCGGATCGGTGAACGCCACTGACGGGATCTGCTTCGCGTCGAAGTAGGCCTTCTCGCCATGCGCGGCCTCGGCGGCCACGTGTGCCTCATGCACCGCCTTGTGTGCGAGCATCGGCTGGCCAACGATATCGCCGATCGCGTAGATGTGCGGCACGTTGGTGCGCATCTGCTTGTCGACATCGATGAAGCCACGATCGGTCACAGCCACACCGGCCTTCTCGGCACCGATCTTCTTGCCGTTCGGGGAACGGCCTACCGACACCAGCACGGCGTCGTAGCGCTGCGGCTCGGCCGGCGCGGACTCGCCCTCGAACTTCACGTAGATACCGTCCGGCTTCGCTTCCACGCCGACAGTCTTGGTCTTCAGCATCACGTTATCGAAGCGATGCTTGTTCACCTTGTCCCAGACCTTGACCAGATCGCGGTCAGCGCCCTGCATCAGGCCGTCGAGCATTTCCACGACATCGAGTCGCGCGCCGAGCGTGCTGTAGACGGTGGCCATTTCCAGGCCGATGATGCCGCCGCCAATCACGAGCATCTTGTTCGGGATGTCGCGCAGTTCCAGCGCGCCCGTCGAATCGAAAATGCGCGGATCCTCAGGGACGAACGGCAGCTTCACGGCCTGGCTGCCGGCCGCGATGATCGCCTTTTCGAAGCGGATCACGGTCTTCTTGCCATTGGTGGCCTTGCTGTCGCCTTCCGTTTCCTGCACTTCCAGATGATGCGGATCCAGGAACGTGCCGATGCCGCGCACCACCTGCACCTTGCGGGCCTTCGCCATTCCCGACAGACCGCCGGTCAGCTTGCCGACCACGCTTTCCTTGTAGTGCCGCAGGCCATCCAGATCGATCTTGGCTTCGCCGAACAGGATGCCGTGCGCGGCCAGCGCCTTGGCCTCGTCGATCACCGCCGCGTTGTGCAGCAGCGCCTTCGACGGGATGCAGCCCACGTTCAGGCAAACGCCGCCGAGGGTGCCATAGCGCTCGACCAGAACGGTGTTCATGCCGAGGTCCGCCGACCGGAAAGCCGCCGAGTAACCGCCGGGGCCTGCGCCCAGCACCAGCATTTCGCACTGGATGTCGGCGCCACCGGCATGCGTGGCGGCCGCCGGAGCCGCTGCCGGCGCCGGAGCGGGCGCAGCCGCGGGCTTGGGCGCTGCCGCCGGAGCCGGGGCAGGAGCCGCCGCCGCGCCACCTTCGACGGTGCAGATCAGCGTGCCCTTGGCAACCTTGTCGCCCACCTTGACCTTGACGTCCACGACCTTGCCGGCGGCCGACGACGGCACTTCCATGCTGGCCTTGTCGGACTCCAGCACGATCAGCGACTGTTCTTCCTCGACCGTGTCGCCGGCCTTGACCAGCACCTCGATCACTTCCACCGCGTCGAAATCGCCGATATCCGGCACCTTGACTTCGATCACACTCATGTTCTTCCTCCTGGGATGCGCACGCTGTCCGCCTTGGGATCAGGCCGCGCCGTCTTTGTTGGTTGCCACTTGCAGCCGTACCGTATGCACGTCGATCGGTGCCGCCGAACTCTTGTCGAACTCGATACCCGCTTCCACGCCGATTCGCGCAATCGCTCCAGCATCCAGGTCCGAGCGGTCATACACCGCGTGCATGGCGCCGAGCGCGTAGTTGCGGCCCGAGCCAATGCCCCAGAAGCGATCGAACGAAAACACCTCGCGGTACGAATAGACGCCGAAAATGCCGCCCGAATTGGCGATCAGGCAAACGATCTGCGATGACTCGTAGGGGTCGTCCTCGTCTTCCTTGGTGTTGATGAAATACTCGTTCTTGAGCTTTTCATGCACCTTGAGGAAGGTTCGGAACACATCGTCGCGGGTATGCAGCCGGCATTCCTCGCCCATGCCCGTCAGCAGGCTTCGCATGACCGGGAAATGCGCGGTGGTGCCTGCCAGCCCGACGAAACTGTCGCCAACGGGAATCACCTTCTGGTTCCGCTCATAAGCGCGCGACAGCCGCGTATCGCCGAATGTCACCAGCGCATCGGCACCGATCGCCACCTCGTCACCTTTCCTGACGACAACGCAGGTAGTCATGGCTCGCCCCTTGAATGCAATGCAGACGCGCCCGCCAGGTTCGCTGGCGGGCGTTGCCGATGCTTACAGCAGAATCCGGCGGAAATCCGCCAGCAGCGCTGCGAAGTACGTGTTGAAGCGCGCGGCCTCGGCGCCGTCGATCACGCGGTGATCCCACGACAGCGACAGCGGCAGCGTCAGGCGCGGGGCGAATTGCTTGCCGTCCCATACCGGCTTCATATACGACTTGCACACGCCCATGATGGCCACTTCCGGCGCATTGATGATCGGCGTGAAGTACGTGCCACCGAGGCCGCCGAGCGACGAGATCGAGAAGCAGCCGCCTTGCATCTGGTCAGGCTTCAGCTTGCCGTCGCGCGCCAGCTTGGCCAGATCGCTCATTTCCTGGCTGATCTCGAGCACGCCCTTCTTGTCGGCGTCCTTGATCACCGGTACGACCAGACCGTTCGGGGTGTCGGCCGCGAAACCGATGTTGAAGTACTTCTTCAGCACCAGGTTGTCGCCGTCCAGCGAGGCGTTGAAGTTCGGAAACTTCTTGAGCGCCGCAACGGTAGCCTTGATCATGAACGCAAGCATCGTCACCTTGATGCCAGCCTTCTCGTTTTCCTTGTTGAGCTGCACGCGGAATGCCTCAAGCTCGGTGATGTCCGCTTCGTCACAGTTCGTGACGTGAGGGATCATGACCCAGTTGCGATGCAGGTTGGCGCCAGAGATCTTCTTGATGCGCGACAGCGGCTTCGACTCCACTTCGCCAAAGCGCGTGAAGTCCACCTTCGGCCACGGCAGCAGGTCCAGGCCCACGCCGGTGCCAGCGGCGGCAGCCGGTGCGGACGGCGCGGCAGTCTGGCCGCTCATGACGCTCTTGACGTAGTTCTGCACGTCTTCCTGCGTGATGCGGCCCTTGGGAGCTGTGCCCGGCACACGCGACACGTCGACACCCAGCTCGCGCGCGAACTTGCGCACGGACGGGCTGGCGTGAGCGGCCTTGCCGGTCGTACCTTGCACCGCAGGCGCGACGGCCGGCGCGGCAACAGGTGCCGGCGCCGCGGCCGCCGGTGCGGGCGCGGGAGCCGCTGCGGCAGGCGCCGGGGCGGCTGCCGGGGCCGGAGCTGCTGCGGCAGCGCCGCCAGCAGCTTCCAGGATCAGGATCAGCGTGCCTTGGGCGACGTTATCACCGACCTTGACCTTGATTTCCTTGACCGTGCCGGCCTGCGGCGACGGCACATCCATGGTGGCCTTGTCGGACTCCAGCGTCACCAACGCGTCTTCGGCGTTGATCTGGTCACCCACCTTGACGTGGATTTCGATGACCGGCACGGCGTCGTAGTCGCCGATATCGGGCACCTTGACCTCGACCGTGCCACCGCCAGCAGGGGCAGCGGCCGGAGCCGGGGCAGCGGGAGCGGCCGCCGCGGGTGCCGCGGCGGCAGGGGCCGGAGCCGCCGGAGCAGCAGCGGCTGCGGGAGCCGGAGCGGCGGCAGCGGCGCCTGCGGGCTCGAGCATCACCAGCACGGAGCCTTCGGAAACGCTGTCACCCACCTTGATCCGGACTTCCTTGACCGTGCCGGCCTGCGGCGACGGTACATCCATGGTGGCCTTGTCGGATTCCAGCGTCACCAGCGCGTCTTCCGCGTTGATCGTGTCGCCCGGCTTCACGTGCACTTCGATGACGGGAACGGCGTCGTAGTCGCCGATATCCGGCACCTTGATTTCAATCGCTTGACTCATTCAGTGTCTCTCCTGGGCAGCCGGCACTCTGGCCAGATACGACAAACGCGACAAACGCAATCGGCGAGGTTACTCTCGCCACACGCATCTGTCACGCTGCCGCGCATCACCATTCGCCGCGGTGCGCCGCCGGGTCAACCAGTGGCACGCCGCGGCGCGGCGGGTGCCGCGCTGCGGGGGTTCAGTCGTGCAAGTCCGGGGTCAGACCGACATCGGGTTCGGCTTGTTCGGGTCGAGGTTGTACTTCTTGATGGCCTCGGCCACCTTCTCGCGACCGATCGCGCCTTCGTCGGCCAGCGCCTTCAGCGCGGCCACCGTGACCCAGTAGCGGTCCACTTCGAAGAAGTGGCGCAGCTTCTCGCGGGTGTCCGAGCGGCCGAAGCCGTCAGTGCCCAGCACCACGTAGCGACGCGGCACGAACGGACGGATCTGCTCGGCGAACGCACGGATGTAGTCGGTGGACGCGATGACCGGACCGCGCACGCCCTTGAGCTTCTGGGCGACGAACGATTCGCGCTGCGTGCCGGTCGGGTTCAGCAGGTTGTGACGCTCGACTTCCTGGCCTTCACGGGCCAGTTCGGTGAAGCTCGGGCAGCTCCACAGATCCGATTCCACGCCCCAGTCCTTCTTGAGCAGGTCGGCGGCGGCGATCACCTCGCGGAAGATCGTGCCCGAGCCCAGCAGTTGCACGCGCGGCGCGTTGCTGTTCTCCACGCCCTTGCGGAACTGGTACATGCCCTGAACGATGTCGCGTTCCACGCCAGCCGGCATTTCCGGATGCTCGTAGTTCTCGTTCATCACCGTCAGGTAGTAGTACACGTCTTCCTGTTCGGCATACATGCGGCGCAGGCCGTCCTGCATGATCACGGCGAGTTCGTACTGGAACGTCGGATCGTACGAGATGCAGTTCGGGATCACAGCGTGGAACACGTGTGAGTGACCGTCCTCGTGCTGCAAGCCTTCACCGTTCAGCGTGGTGCGGCCAGCGGTACCGCCCAGCAGGAAGCCGCGCGAGCGCATGTCGGCGGCGGCCCAGCACAAGTCGCCGATACGCTGGATGCCGAACATCGAGTAGTAGATGTAGAACGGGATCATCTGCACGCCATGCGTCGAGTACGACGTGGCGGCGGCGATCCAGTCGCACATGGCGCCGGCTTCGTTGATGCCTTCCTGCAGTACCTGACCCGTCTGCGATTCCTTGTAGAACATCAGTTGGTCATGGTCTTCCGGCACGTACTTCTGGCCTTCCTGGTTCCAGATACCAACCTGGCGGAACAGGCCTTCCATGCCGAAGGTACGCGACTCGTCCGGCACGATAGGCACCACGTGCTTGCCGACCTGCTTGTCCTTGAGCAGCGTGTTCAGGATACGCACGAAGGCCATCGTGGTGGACACTTCGCGGCCTTCGCCGGTGGCCTTGAGCAGCGCTTCGAACGCCGACAGCTCGGGCACCTTCAGCGCCTCGGCCTTCATGCGGCGGGCCGGCAGGTAGCCGCCCAGGTCCATGCGCGCCTTGCGCATGTATTCCAGTTCCTTCGAGCCTTCCGGGAAGGTCAGGTACGGGACTTCTTCCAGCTTGTCATCCGCCACCGGGATGTTGAACTGGTCGCGGAACGCGCGGATCGCGTCCACCGGCATCTTCTTCTGCTGGTGGGCCACGTTCATGGCCTGGCCGGCATCGCCCATGCCATAGCCCTTGATGGTCTTGGCCAGGATCAGCGTCGGCTGGCCCTTGTGCTCGCTAGCTGCCTTGTAGGCCGCGTAGACCTTGTGCGGATCATGGCCGCCGCGGTTCAGGCGCCAGATGTCGTCGTCGGACCAGTCGGCCACCATGGCCTTCAGTTCCGGCGTATTGAAGAAGTGCTCGCGCACGTAGGCGCCGTCCTTGGCCTTGAAGGTCTGGTACTCGCCGTCCACGCATTCCATCATGCGCTTCATCAGCAGGCCCTTGGTGTCGCGCTGCAGCAGCGGATCCCAGCGGCTGCCCCAGACCAGCTTGATCACGTTCCAGCCCGAGCCACGGAATTCCGATTCCAGTTCCTGGATGATCTTGCCATTGCCGCGCACCGGGCCATCCAGGCGCTGCAGGTTGCAGTTGATCACGAAAACCAGATTGTCCAGCTTCTCGCGGCCGGCCATGCCGATCGCGCCCAGCGATTCCGGCTCGTCGGTCTCGCCATCACCCAGGAACGCCCATACCTTGCGGTCGCCGGCGTTCACCAGGCCACGGCTGGCCAGGTACTTCATGAAGCGGGCCTGGTAGATCGCCATGATCGGGCCCAGACCCATCGACACGGTCGGGAACTGCCAGAAATCCGGCATCAGCCAAGGGTGCGGGTACGACGAGATGCCCTTGCCGTCCACTTCCTGGCGGAAGCTGTCGAGCTGTTCGGGCGTCAGGCGACCCAGCAGGAAGGCGCGCGAGTAGACGCCCGGTGCCGAATGGCCCTGCACGAAAACGAGGTCGCCACCGCTCTGCTCCGACGGAGCGCGCCAGAAGTGGTTGTAGCCCACGTCATAGAGCGTGGCCGCCGAGGCGAACGACGAGATGTGGCCGCCGACGTTGGTGTGCTTGTTGGCGCGCAGCACCATGGCCATCGCGTTCCAGCGCGTGTACGAGCGAATGCGGTGCTCGATGTCCTGGTCGCCGGGAATGCGGGCCTGCTGCTCTACCGGGATAGTGTTGATGTACGGCGTTTCGGCATGAAACGGCTGGGTAACGCCGTTCACGCGCGCGTATTCGATTTGCTTGTCGATCAGGAACGCGGCGCGCTCGGTGCCTTCCGCGTTGAGGACGCCCTGCAGGGCGTCCAGCCATTCGTGCGTTTCCTGGGGATCTGCGTCGTTGGCGCTGCTGGCGCCGAGGATCTGCTCTGGTACAGCGGACATGACTGTCTCCTGGTGAATTCCTGCCCGGTGCCCACACAGCGAAGCGCGGGACTCCAGCGGCCGGTCTTGACGGTTTGTGACGTCGCGGCGGAGCGCCAAGCCTTGCCCTGGCATCGGTAGGCCAAAGCCGGATCCTCTCTGGGGCTGATGACGCGTTCATCGCCCGGATCCTGTACTCAGCAAGCGCAGTGCGCCCGCCCGCATTGATCGGTCGAAGCGATTCTATGGAAGCACAGCAAGTGATGACAAGCTAAATTTTCAGATTACGAAGTCATTTCTTATAATGTGAAATATTGCGGCAGTGCATCAGAAATCGCATCGCGTCCGTCTTCCAAGGCCTCGCGACCAGCGCACAAATACTGTGCCGTGTAGGCGCTTTCCCCAAGCGACGCACCGCAATAAAGTGGATAAACTGCTCGGTCAGCCGTCAATCCCCTATGCAGTTTCTCAAACGAATTCTCTCCGGCCTGCGCACGGCCATTCTGCCTCCGAACCCTGCCGGCGCCGTCAGCGATGCCCCTCACGGGGTAGTTCATGCCGCCCGTACAAATGGTGGCGACGCCCATGGCGCCCCCCAGGCCGAGGCACAAGACAGCACCGATGGCACGGACGGCGGCACGCCGCTTGCCGCCGCCCCCCGCCGCCTCTGGATCACGCGCTGGCGCAATCTCGTCGCCACGAGCTGGTTCATGTTCATCCCGCTCGTGGCCATCGTGCTGTTCACGGTGGCGATGGGCGTCATCCTCTGGTCGCTCCACGAAACCGAGCACCAGCAGCAGCGCGACGCGCTATACCGCGACGCCGCCTGGGCGCAGCAGCGAGTGCGCCTGTCCCTGCTGAGCAACCAGGACCAGTTGGCCTCACTGGCGCGGGATATTGCCGCCGCACAACTCGACCAGGGCGCCTACCGGACGGCCGCACAGGAAATCCTGCGCGAGAACCCGGAGATCGTCTTCATCAACTGGCTCGACGCCACGCGGCGCGGCCGCTGGTCGCTGCCATCGACGTCGGAATTTGCTGCCCGCCTGCGTGAAACCGCCGATCAGCCGCTCGAGCCCGAGGTCCTGGACACGTTCGACGCCGCGCGCGAGACCCAGCGTGTGGTCTATTCCCGGCCGCTAATGAACGATCGCGGCGACAGCTTCATGCTGATGGAAGTGCCGATCGTGCGCGATAACGAGTTCCTGGGCACGCTGGGCGCGCTCTACTCGATCAACGGCATCCTGACGCACCTGCTGCCACCGGAGTTGACCGAGCGCTACCGCTTCTCGCTGATCGACAAGAACAACCAGACCCGGGCCAGCACCTCGGTACGTCCGGTACCGGGCAACGCGCTGTCCTACGAAGTCTTGCTCGACCCGCCGGGCCATTCGCTGTCCCTGCGCGCCGACGCCTACCCGCCGCCGTCGAACCTGCCCAACAATATGTTGCTGTGGCTGGTGGTGGGCCTGTCGTGCTTCCTGCTGTGGAGCCTGTGGAGCATGTGGCGCCATACCAGCCGTCGCTCCGAGGCCCAGCGCGCCCTGCTGGCCGAAACCTCGTTCCGTCGCGCGATGGAAAACTCGATGCTGATCGGGCTGCGGGCGCTAGACCTGAACGGGCGAATTACCTACGTGAATCCCGCGTTCTGCCGCATGACGGGCTGGACCGAGAGCGATCTGGTCGGCCGCGTGCCGCCCTTCCCCTACTGGCCGCCCAATGACCAGCAGGAGATGCAAAAGCAGATCGACCTGACGTTGCAGGGCAAGTCGCCGGCCACCGGCTATGAAATGCGCGTCATGCGCCGTGACGGCAGCAGCTTCTTCGCCCGCATGTACGTATCGCCGCTGGTCGACAGCCGTGGCCGCCATACGGGCTGGATGAGCTCGATGACGGACATCACCGAGCCAAAGCGCGCCCGCGAGGAACTCGCCGCCGCGCATGACCGCTTCACGACGGTGCTGGAAAGCCTGGACGCGGCTGTGTCGGTGCTGGCCACGGACAAGGCCGAACTGCTGTTCGCCAACCGGTACTATCGGCAACTCTTCGGCTGGGAAGCCGAGGGCCACCTGAAGCTGGCCGGGGACGATTTCGACAAGGACCAGATGTCGAGCGACAACACCGACTTCGTCGACGCCTATGCCGGCCTGCCTGCTTCGGAACTGATGCCGTACGCGTCCGACGCCCGCGAGGTGTTCGTGCCGGACATGCAGAAATGGTTCGAAGTGCGCCGCCGCTATATCCAATGGGTGGACGGCCACCTCGCGCAGATGCAGATCGCCACCGACATCACGGTGCGCAAGGCAGCCGAGGAAATGGCGCGCCAGCACGAGGAACGCCTGCAGTTCACGAGCCGCCTGACCACGATGGGCGAGATGGCGTCGTCGCTGGCGCACGAGCTGAACCAGCCGCTGGCGGCCATCAACAACTACTGCATGGGCGCCGTGGCTCGCCTGCATTCGGGCCGGAGCACGCCGGAAGACCTGATCCCGGTGCTGGAAAAGACCTCGGCGCAGGCGGTGCGTGCGGGCACGATCATCAGCCGCATTCGCGGTTTCGTGAAACGTAGCCAGCCGCAACGGCGCGAGGCCTCGCTGCACGACATCGTGGCCGATGCCGTGGGCCTGGCCGACCTGGAGGCCACGCGACGCCGCGTCACGATCCTGACCCGCCTGCCGACCCCGCCGCTGATGCTCTACGTGGACCCGGTGCTGATCGAGCAGGTACTGGTCAACCTGCTCAAGAATGCCGTGGAAGCGATGGCTGGCATGCCGGCCCTGCGCGCCGCGGGCGTGGTACGGTTGCACGCCCGGGTAGAAAACGTCGAGTTTGGCCAGTGCGTCTGCATCGACGTGATCGATCAGGGCCCGGGCGTGGACGAAGCCACCAAGGAGCGCCTGTTCGAGCCGTTCTTCAGCACCAAATCGGACGGCATGGGCATGGGCCTGAATATCTGCCGTTCGATCATCGAATCCCATCAGGGCCGTCTGTGGGTAGAAAACAATGTGGACGGCATCGGCTGTACGTTTAAAATCACCCTGCCGCTGCAGCCTGCGCTACCCGAACAGTAACGGGGATGCCCTCGGGCGAAGCGGACGACCCTCTGCCGCGGGGCATCGGGAGGTCGTCCGGATCGTTCACCCGGGGTGTTGCGCACTGCCGCTGGCGGTTACACTTCGTTGCAAACGACTTTGCCCCAGGAGATTTCATGACCGCAACGCCCAGCCCCACGCCTCATCGTGGCGAGACCGTATTCATCGTCGACGACGATGAAGCCATGCGTGACTCGCTGACCTGGCTGCTCGAGGGCAACGGCTACCAGGTGCGCAGCTTCAACAGCGCCGAGCAGTTCCTGTCCGCCTACGACGCCAGCCAGGTTTCGTGCCTGATCCTGGACGTCCGTATGCCCGGCATGAGCGGCCCGGAGTTGCAGGAGCGCATGATCGCCGAGAACATCGACATCCCGATCGTCTTCATCACCGGCCATGGCGACGTGCCGATGGCGGTCTCGACGATGAAGCGCGGTGCGATCGACTTCATCGAGAAGCCGTTCGACGAATCGGAACTGCGCTCGCTGGTGGAACGGATGCTGCAGAAAGCCCGCACCGATCACTCGGCCGCGCGCGAGCAGCGTGCCGCCAAGGACCTGCTGAGCAAGCTGACCACGCGCGAGCAGCAGGTGCTCGAGCGCATCGTGGCAGGCCGTCTGAACAAGCAGATCGCCGACGACCTGGGCATTTCCATCAAGACCGTGGAGGCGCACCGCGCCAACATCATGGAAAAGCTCAACGTCAACACGGTGGCGGATCTGCTGCGCCTGGCGCTCTCGCGCAATAGCTGAGTCCCGCCTTGCCGCTCCTTCTCCCCGTCGCGGCGGGAAGGAGCTGGCCCCTTGCCGATTGCCGACCGAACGGCGCCTGCCCGTCTCTTGGCCGCTCGTTACTTCCCCGTCAGATAGTCCTCGTCCGTGAACGTCAGCACCCATTGCGGGCGATAGACGACGAAGATCGCCACCAGCATCCCGGTCAGGAATGCCTCGCCGAACCCGATCACCACGGCGCCGGTCAGGCTGTCCCCGATCGTCAGCCCGGCGTGGGGCGGTCCCAAATGGAAATGCCAGAGCGTGCGAAGGCTGCCGGCGACGATGGCGGCCACCAGCGGGGCGAAATAGCCGTGGCCGAGAATGAAGATGAACGGGTGGCGCGGTAGCCGGCGTCGCATCACGGCCTGCAGCCCGGCAGTCAGCACCCCCGGAACCACCGCCATCCAGATAAAGCGCGGCGCCATGGATACCCAGGCGATATCCGCCCAGCCCTGCCCCGCCAAGTAAGCCAGCCCCAGCAGCGACACCAGATCGACGACGGCCAGCGTCAGCATCGCCAGCGGCAGCCCGAACATCGTCACCGCCAGCGGGGCCCCCATCAGCTGAACCACGACCCCGGTCCCGACCGTCGCCCGCGCCGACCACAGCAAGGTCAGGAATACGAGCCCGCCGAGCCAGGCGTGCTGGAGCGGTTCCTGCCGCAGCAGCCGCCATGGCCGCTGCGACGCCACCCAGGCGAGCATCGCCACGGAGAGGGTCGGAAGCGGCCAGGTCGCCAGCAGGGCCTGAAGTGAGGAATCGTCGATCTGCATCGGGCGGATGCTAGCAGCCCCGGCCAGAAACCGGGTTGTATCCGATCAAGCCAGGCAGCCCGTTCTGATTCTGGTCAACCCCTTTATAATTCGGGTTTCACGAGCGACGCCGGCCACCCCGCCGGCGCCGGCTCCCCGTTTCCCCAAGCCTCTCCAGTCACGTATCCCCATGTCCGCTCACCTGATCGACGGTAACGCCCTTGCCAAACAAATCCGCGCCGAGGCCGCCCAGCGCGCTGCCCGCCTGACCGCGGCCGGCCACCAGCCCGGCCTGGCCGTGGTACTCGTAGGCGAGGACCCCGCCAGCCAGGTCTATGTGCGCAACAAGGTGAAGGCGTGCGAGGACAACGGATTTTATTCGTCGCTGAACCGCTACCCGGCCGACCTGTCCGAAGCCGACCTGCTGGCCCGCATCGACGAACTGAACAACGACCCGAAGATCCACGGGATCCTGGTCCAACTGCCGCTGCCCAAGCATATCGACAGCCACAAGGTGCTCGAAGCCATCGCCCCAGAAAAGGACGTAGACGGCTTCCACGTGGCCAACGCCGGCGCGCTGATGACCGGCGCCCCGCTGTTCCGCCCCTGCACGCCGTACGGCTGCATGAAGATGCTCGAATCGATCCAGTATCCGCTGCGCGGCGCGCGCGCCGTGGTGGTGGGTGCCTCGAACATCGTCGGCAAGCCGATGGCCATGATGCTGCTGCAGGCTGGCGCAACGGTAACGATCTGCAATAGCAAGACGCGCGACCTCGCTGCCCACACCCGTGATGCCGACGTGATCGTCGCCGCCGTGGGTCGCCGCAACATCATTACTGCCGACATGGTCAAGCCGGGTGCCGTGGTGATCGACGTGGGCATGAACCGTGACGACGCCGGCAAGCTGTGCGGCGACGTGGACTTCACCGGTGTGCGCGAAGTGGCCGGCCATATCACCCCGGTTCCGGGTGGCGTGGGCCCGATGACGATCACGATGCTGCTGATCAATACGCTGGAAGCCGCGGAACGCAAAGCCGGCATCGCCTGAGTGATGCTCTAGGTGAGGGCCTGAGTGATGGGCCAATCGCGCCAATAGCTAAGTCGTACTGGATATTTCGGCGCATAGGCCTCATCTTGCACGTGTGATGCCGCATCCCGGCAGCCAATCGGAATTTGCCACCATGACTGATACTACCGACCGCGCCAGCAACCCGTTGCTTGATTTCTCCGACCTGCCGCGCTTCGCGGAGATCCGGCCCGAGCACATTAGCCCGGCGCTGGACGTGCTGCTCGCCCAGGCGCAGGCAGCCGTCGCCCGCGCCGAGGATTCGGCCACCCCCGCCACCTGGGCCAGCGCCGTCGAGGCACTGGAAGTCGCCACCGAGCCGCTCGGCCGCGCCTGGGGCGTGGTCGGCCATCTCAGCGCGGTAGCCGACACCCCCGAGTTGCGCAAGGCACACGCCGATTACCTCCCCCGCATGACCGAATTCTGGTCATCGCTGGGCCAGAGTCTGGCCCTGTACGAAAAGT
The DNA here is from genome assembly GCF_059492215.1 of Cupriavidus sp. HY129. Classification (NCBI taxonomy): domain Bacteria; kingdom Pseudomonadati; phylum Pseudomonadota; class Betaproteobacteria; order Burkholderiales; family Burkholderiaceae; genus Cupriavidus; species Cupriavidus sp. HY129. Next base: position 1,327,811 of record NZ_CP083254.1, on the reverse strand, counting down.
ACAAGGCCGTCGCCGCCGGCCCCGAGTTCGCGAGCCTTTCGCCGGCGCGCAAGCAACTGCTCGAGAACGAGCTGCGCGGGTTCCGCCTGGGCGGCGCCGAACTGGCCGAGGACAAGAAGCCGCGCTTTGCCGAGATCCAGGAACAGCAGGCGCAACTGTCAAAGGCGTTCTCCGACCACGTGCTCGATGCCACCAATGGCTACGCCCTCTATATCGAGGACGAAGCACGCCTGTCCGGTATTCCGGCCGACGCAAAGGAAGCCGCGGCGCTGGCCGCCCAGAAGGATGGCAAGGCAGGCTGGAAGTTCACGCTGCACTTTCCGTCGTACTTCCCTGTGCTGCAATACGCGGACGACCGCTCGCTGCGCCAGACCATGTACGAGGCCAGCGTCACGCGCGCCTCGGAACTGGGCCCGCAGCACGGCAATGGTCAGGCCGACTGGGACAACACGGCCAATATGCGCGAGCAACTGACGCTACGCCGTGAAGAGGCGCATATGCTGGGCTACGCCAACTATGGCGAAGTCTCGCTGGTGCCGAAAATGGCCGAGTCGCCGGCCGAAGTGCTCAAGTTCCTCGACGAGCTGGCCGTCAAGGCCCGCCCGTTCGCCGAACACGACTGGACCGAACTGCGCGAATTCGCCGCCGCCGAACTCGGCCTGAACGACGTCGCGCCGTGGGATGTCGCCTACGCGTCTGAAAAGCTGCGCCAGAAGCGCTATTCGTTCTCCGACGACGAGGTCAAACAGTACTTCCAGGAACCGAAGGTGCTCGAAGGGCTGTTCGGCGTGGCCGAGAAGCTGTTCTCGGTCCGCATCCAGCCGGACACGACCCAAACCTGGCACAAGGACGTGCGCTTGTTCCGCGTGGTGTCGCCTCAGGGCGCGCTGCTCGCCCAGTTCTACATTGACCTGTACGCGCGCGAAGGCAAGCGCGGCGGCGCCTGGATGGATGATGCGCGTGGCCGCAAGGAACGCGGCAACGGCACCGTGCAAACGCCGGTGGCCTACCTGACCTGCAATTTCACCGCGCCGGTCGGCGACAAGCCCGCGCTGTTCACGCATGATGAAGTGATCACGATGTTCCACGAGTTCGGCCACGGGCTGCACCACATGCTGACGCAGGTGGGCGACCTCGGCGTGTCCGGCATCAACGGCGTGGAATGGGATGCCGTGGAGCTGCCGTCACAGTTCATGGAGAACTTCTGCTGGGAATACGAGGTGCTGTCGACGATGACGGCCCACGTGGAAACCGGCGCGCCGCTGCCGCGCGCGCTGTTCGATCGCATGCTGGCCGCGAAGAACTTCCAGAACGGCATGATGACGCTGCGCCAGATCGTGTTCTCGTCGTTCGACATGCACCTGCATACCGACTACGACCCGCAGGGTGCGGTATCGGTGCTCGAACTGTCGCGCAAGATCAACGACGCGAAGCACGTGGTGCCCCAGTCGCCGCTGTCGCGCTGGCCGAATACGTTCAGCCACATCTTCGCGGGTGGCTATGCCGCCGGTTACTACAGCTACAAGTGGGCCGAAGTGTTGTCCGCCGATGTTTACGCAGCATTCGAGGAAGCCGCACAGCTCTCCGGCAGCGTGCTCGACAGCGCAACCGGCGAGCGTTATCGCCGCGAGATCCTGTCGGTGGGTGGTAGCCGCCCGGCGATGGAATCGTTCGTGGCGTTCCGCGGCCGCGCGCCGCAGATCGACGCGCTGCTGCGGCACGGTGGCATGACGGAAGCAGCAGTCGCTGCCTGACCGCCACCTACCCCGCCCTGCCCCCAGGCGCCCGGACCATGAACATTCCTTTCCCGATTCGCAAGGAATGTCCACCGGGCGCCTGTGTCTGCAATCGCGATGCGCTGCTGGCGGACCCCCACGCCGATCTGCGCATCCTGCAACTGACACAGCAGGAAGAGAAGAAGCTGGTTGACCGGCTGGAGAACATTGCCACACTCGATGAACTCGAGCGGATGAAGGCCAGGATGCGCGATTTGCTCGGCATCGTTATCAGCATCACGCCGAGCGACAACGTGGTACGCACGACGCGCGGCTTCCGCATTGAACTTGCGGACCAGCCAGGCCTGTGCCGCAAGACCCGGCAGGCGATCCCGGCCGCGATCCGCCGCAGCATGGATACCCATCCGGAAATCGCCTACGCGATCCTGGACCAGCGCGGACTGCTTGGCGGCATGGACGCCATCGGCGACGCGCACGGCGACAACGACAATCCAAACAAAAACGAGATATGAGAATCGCAAGCTGGAACGTCAACTCCCTCAAGGTACGTCTGCCGCAGGTACTGCAATGGTTAGGCGCTCAGGATGCCGCGGGCGCGCCGATCGACGCGCTGTGCCTGCAGGAACTGAAGCTGCCCGATGACAAGTACCCGCTGGCCGAACTCGAAGCGGCCGGCTTCCATAGCATTTTCACGGGCCAGAAAACCTACAACGGTGTGGCGATCCTGGCACGCAACGCGGCCATGCCCGTGCCGACTGACGTGGTGCGCAACATTCCCGGCTATGAGGATGCGCAGCAACGCGTGATCGCCGGCACGTACGGCGACGTACGTCTGATCAGCGCGTACTTCCCGAATGGTCAGGCGCTGGACTCGGACAAGTTTGTCTACAAGCTCGACTGGCTCAAGGCCATGATCGAGTGGCTGCGCGCCGAAATGGCCCGGTATCCGAAACTCGCGCTGCTGGGCGACTTCAACATCGCCCCGGAAGACCGCGACGTCCACGACCCGGCCAAGTGGGAAGGCCAAAACCTGGTCTCGCCGCAGGAGCGCGACGCGTTCCGGACATTGATCGGCCTGGGTCTGGTCGACTCATTCCGCATGTTCGAACAGCCCGAGAAAATGTTCTCGTGGTGGGATTACCGAATGATGGGTTTCCGCCGCAATGCCGGGTTGCGTATCGACCATATCCTGCTTTCGGCCGACCTGGCGCGGCAGTGCGCGACATGCGTCATCGACAAGGAGCCCCGCCGCTGGGAGCAGCCGTCCGACCACACCCCGGTCGTGGCCACGCTCACGCTCGGCTAGCCGATGCGTGCGAATCTGGCCCTGACGCGCTGGCTTCCCTGGCTCCCGCGCGTTACGCCGCTGACGCTGCGCGCTGATCTGATTGCCGGCCTGCTCGGCGCGGTGCTGGTGCTACCGCAGGGCGTGGCCTTTGCCACGCTGGCAGGTCTACCCCCGCAGTACGGCATCTATACGGCAGTGATCCCCTGCATCGTCGCCGCCCTGTTCGGCTCGAGCTGGCATGTGATGTCGGGGCCGACCAACGCCAATTCCCTCGCGCTGTTCGCCATGCTGAGCCCGGTGGCATTTGCGGGCAGCCCCGCCTATATCTCGCTGGCGCTGGCGGTCACGATGCTGGTCGGCATCCTGCAACTGGCGGTAGGCGCGCTCCGGCTCGGATCGCTCGCCAATTTCATTTCGCCATCGGTACTACTCGGTTTCACCTGTGGCGCCGCGACCTTGATCGGACTTCACGCGCTGAAGGATCTACTCGGGCTTGCCGTGCCAACCGGCACGAGCGCCTTCGGCGTGGTGCGCTTCCTGCTCGACAATCTCGACACGGTCAGCGGTAGCGCGTTGATCGTCGGCGCCGTGACGCTGGCGGTCACGCTGCTCGTCAAACGGATCTCGCGCCGCGCGCCTTTCATGCTGATCGGCCTGCTCGCCGGCTACGGCGTGGCGCTGCTGCTCAACACGACGGGCTGGGGCGACGCCAGGCATGTGAACGTGGTGGGGCCGATTCCATCGGCGATCCCGCCGTTCCATATCCCCGACATCAACTGGCGCACGGTGCCTGACCTGCTTGGCATTGCCTCGGCACTGACCATCGTCGCGCTCGGCCAGTCGATTTCGATTGCCAAGGCCGTGGCCTTGCGCTCGGGCCAGCACATCGACGCCAATCGCGAGTTCATCGGCCAGGGGCTGTCGAATATCGCGGGCGGATTCTTCTCTGGCTACATTTCGTGCGGGTCGCTGAACCGCTCGGTCCCGAATTTCGAGGCCGGCGCGCGGACGCCACTGGCCAGCGTGTTCTCTGCGCTGCTGCTGGTCGTGCTCGTCATGGTCAGCGCCCCGTTGCTGGCGCAGATTCCGCTGGCGGCGATCTCGGCCATGCTGCTGCTCGTGGCCTGGGGCCTGTTCGATTTCCAGCGCCTGCGCCGTATCGCGCGACTATCGCGCACCGAGTTCGCGATCGCGGTAGGCACCTTCGTCGCCACGCTGGCGATCCGGCTCGAGATGGCCGTATTGCTCGGCACGATCCTGTCGCTCGTCGCGTACCTGTATCGCACCTCGCGCCCCGCCGTACGCAGCCTCGTGCCCGATGCCGATGACCCGGGCCGCCGCTTCACACCGCTGGACGAACTGCGCCGCCCCCAACCGGAATGTCCGCAGTTGAAGCTCCTGCGCATGGAAGGCGCGATCTACTTCGGCGCCGTGCAATACGTCACCGATCGCCTGCACTGGCTGCGTACGGTCAACGCCAGCCAGAAGCATCTGCTGGCGATGACCAAGAGCATGAATTTCATCGACCTGGCGGGCGCGGAGATGTGGGAAGCCGAGTTGGCGGAGCGGCGTGCAGCCGGCGGCGACCTCTACTTCCATCGTCCGCGCACGCAGGTCCTCGAAACTTGGGAACAGACCGGTTTCACCGCAAAGCTCGGCGACGACCACATCTTCCCCACCAAGCGACAGGCGCTGCACACGATTATTGGCAGTCTTTCGCCCGACATCTGCGCGCAATGCCAGGCGCGCATCTTCGAGGAATGCGCTCAGCGCCCGGGAGCCGTGCCGCGCTCGCCACAAGCCAGCGCGTCAGACGCAGCAGCCTCTGCCTGAGCGGCAATCGGAACAACCAGACGTTGATATAAGACGAAAGACGGTAGGTATGTGAGCGCGCCGGCCGGTCTACGCGTGAAACGTAGCCGAAGCCGGCGGCGGAGGGGTGCCCCGCCGGGTCAGACCGGCGCCACGTGCGCGCGCTTGACCACGATAGGTTGCGGCACGCCCTGCTCTATCAGCACCAAGGCCGCGCGCTCGATCGTTTCACGACCAGCACGGAAAGCCTCTTCGAGCGACAGCACCTGGTCGGCACTAAAGCCTTCCCACAGCGCCTCGCGTGTTACGACACATGTCACTTGCTCACCATCGACAATCGCGTGGAACAGCAAACCCTCGTTGTTGATGTCGTAGCGGTCTTGCTCCTGGAATTTGATTTCCATCATCACAGCCCTCCAATATGCAAGTGGAAAAGCATCCTAACATGGCTTGGCGGAAATCGTCTTCGATCCCATGCGCGGAAATATGAGAATGCGATGTGTCTCAATGCTCGTCACGACGTCGGGCGAATTCCCATCGCGGCGCACGCGCTGCGCACGAGCATGTCAGTCGTATATGTCAGGGCGATGTGCAGGCTGGCAGAAGAATCTCTCATCAAAGATTTGACAAAGCCAAAAATGCTGCTAGAATCTCGGTCTTCGTCGGGGCGTTAGCTCAGTTGGTAGAGCAGCGGACTCTTAATCCGTAGGTCGAGTGTTCGAGTCACTCACGCCCCACCAGACATCAAAAAGGCCGGAAGCAGCAATGCTTCCGGCCTTTTGCTTTTGGTGGCTTGGCGCCGCTCAATGTCGAGCCCCGAGCCACCGATGTCGCGCCGGTGCCGTCCAGCGCATGCGCCGTCGCAGCACACCAGCCCCAGCATCGACCGGCGTTGATGTCATCCGCTCATCAAATGCCGGACGCTTTCAGCGAATCACGCACCCGCCGCCTGCGCGCGCTCGAACAGTGTGCGCGCCAGGCGCCGATGATCCGACAGCACGTTCGGCAGATCGGCAGTCAGCAGATGTCCGTCGCGAATCACCACGCGGCCATTGATGACGCTCATCGACACATTGCCCGGCGTGCAGAACACCAGGGCCGCCACCGGATCGTGCCCAGCCCCGGCGTAGCCGACGCCCGACATGTCGAAGGCGACGATATCCGCCGACATACCCGGCGCGAGCGCGCCAATATCATCCCGATTCAGCACCTTGGCCCCGCCAAGCGTGGCAATCTCTAGCGCCTCGCGGGCGCTCATTGCGGCCGGGCCATACCCGACCCGCTGCAGCAGCATCGCCTGACGCGCTTCGCCAAGCATGTGCGCGCCGTCGTTCGATGCGCTGCCGTCGACGCCGAGGCCCACAGGCACGCCGGCATCACGCATCCGGCGAATCGGCGCGATGCCAGAAGCCAGCCGCATGTTGGAGCAAGGGCAATGCGCCACACCCGTGCCGGTACGGGCGAACAACGCCACCCCCTCCTCATCGAGCTTCACGCAGTGCGCGTGCCAGACATCGTGCCCAACCCAGCCCAGATCCTCCGCGTACTGCGCGGGCGTCATGCCGAACTTCTCGCGCGAGTAGGCAATGTCGTTGTCGTTCTCCGCAAGGTGCGTATGCAGCGACACGCCGTAGTGGCGCGCCATCTTCGCGGACTCTCTCATCAGGTCGCGCGACACGGAAAACGGCGAGCACGGGGCCAGCACCACACGCAGCATCGCGTGCCGCGACGCATCGTGATACTGCTCGACCAGCCGCTGGCTGTCGCGCAGGATCGCTGCCTCGGTTTCCACGACGACATCGGGCGGCAGCCCACCCTGGCTACGGCCGACACTCATCGAACCGCGTGCCGCGTGAAAACGCATGCCAATCTGGCGCGCCGCGTCGATCGAATCGTCCAGGCGCGATCCATTCGGATAGAGGTACAGGTGATCGCTGGTAGTCGTGCATCCGGACAGCATCAGTTCGGCCATCGCGGTCTGGGTCGACACACGGATCATCTCCGGCGTCAGGTGCGACCAGAGCATGTAGAGATTGGTCAGCCACCCGAACAGCTCGGCATCCTGCGCGGCAGGCACGGCGCGCGTGAGGCTCTGGTACATATGGTGATGGGTGTTGACCAGCCCGGGCATGACCACATGCCCGCGCATATCGACGACCTCGGCGCGCCCCTCGTCGGCAAGCCGACGGTATTGCTCGGGCAGTTCGGCCGTGGGCCCCACCCACTCCACCGCCGGCCCGTTCGCGACCAGCGCGCCATCGGCAATCTCGCGCCGCTGCGCGTCCATGGTGACGAGTACGTCGGCGTGCTGAAGGATCAAAGTCATGGTGATGTGCATGGGTTGTGAACGTTGCGCAGTCTACGCAACGCCAGTACACACCAAAAGCGCAGAATTTCGCGCTTGGTGTCCACAAAATGAGGACACCTAGACCGTGGACGAGCGGAATTAACGGAACAGGCTGTCCAGCGCCGTGCCGATACGCTCCGCCATCAATTCGGCTGCGGGACTCAGCGGCGCCCGCACCCGCGCAACCATCCTCAACGCTTGCTGCCGTAGGTCGCTGTCGCGCAGCGGCACGAACACCACGGCGCCACGTGCGCGCTCATCCATCACATCGAGCGGATTGAGCAGTGCCACGCCGACCCCGGCTGCCGCGAGTCGCTGGATCAACACGACCGAGGTCGATTCCACAGCGGGTGTCACCTCGACCGACTGCCGCGCGAAGGCGTCGTCGACGAGCGCGCGGATCGACAGCGAAGGCGCCGGGAGGATCAACGGATAGCCGGCGCACTCCGCCAGCCGCGTCGACGGCTGCATGGCAAGGGGATGCCCCGGCGCCACCACCGCGCCAATCGACCAGTCACGGCTGGCCATCACGCGGAACGCCGCCACCTCCGGCAAGTCGTACCCGAGCCCCAGGTCCGCATCGCCCTGCTCCACCGCCGCCACAATGCCGGCCACGGGCAGGTCCGCCACACGCACCACGATGCCAGGATGATGCTGACGGAAGTCGTGCACGAGAGACGGCAACAGGGAGCCCGCCAGACCCGACGTGGTCGCAACCGTGACCATGCCACGCCGCGCGCCCTTGATCTCGGCAACGCGCACCTGCAGCGCCTCATGCTCGCGCAGCGTCTGCCGCACGTGAGCGAGCACCATCTCGCCCAACGGCGTCAGGTGCAGGCGGCGGTTGATCCGATCGAACAGCGGCGCCCCCAGCTCCGCCTCTAGCTCAAGGATCTGCCGGTTGATCGCAGTTGGCGCCACGTGCAGATGCTCGGCGGCGCGGCGGATCGAACCACGGCGCACGACTTCATCGAGATAGCGCAGGACACGGGCGTGCATGACGGATAGGAGCCATTGAGACAGTGGGCGCATTGTAAGCGGCACCTGACACGCCGATGAAAAAAATGCGAACAAGGGCTTGCGCAGTATTCGGTACCTTGCTAGAATCTCTTTCTCGTTGGGGCGTTAGCTCAGTTGGTAGAGCAGCGGACTCTTAATCCGTAGGTCGAGTGTTCGAGTCACTCACGCCCCACCAGCGAATTCAGGAAAGGCCGAAAGCAGCATTGCTTTCGGCCTTTTTGCTTTGGCGCGCCCGCAGAGTTTCCTGCTTCATACGCGCGTCATTGCTCACCCGCTACGCTCTCCCACGCGCATCCACGGGTTCTCCCCGATTCCCCGCCCCCGCCATTTCAGGGTTGAATGCCCGTCGACGTACATCACGGAACGAAGTTCCGTATTGCGGAACCAGCACAACTAGCAACACGTACTAGCAACACCTGGAGGCATCTTTTGAAAGCAGTTCTGAATACGGGCGCCATCGCCGCCCTCGCCGTCCTCGGCCTGACCCAGACCGGCATCGCCCACGCGCAAGCGTATCCGACCAAGCCGATCCGCCTGATCGTACCGTTCGCCGCCGGCGGTACCACCGATATCGTCGGCCGTGCCGTGTCCGATGCGATCGGTCGTGAACTGGGTCAGCCGGTGGTGGTGGAAAACCGCGGCGGTGGCGGCGGCGCGATCGGCGCCGATGCGCTGGCCAAGTCCTCGCCTGATGGCTACACGCTGGGTATCGCCACGGTCAGCACGATGGCCACCAACCCGGCCACCAACCCCAAGAACCCGTACGACCCGATCAAGGACTTCGCGCCGATCACCAACCTGGTGAACGTGCCGAACGTGCTGACCGTGAACCCGAAGGTGCCGGCAAAGAACCTGAAGGAGTTCATTGCCCTGGTGAAATCGAACCCCGGCAAGTACAGCTATGCGTCGGCCGGCAAGGGCAGCATCTCGCACCTGGATGGCGAACTGTTCAAGTACATCACCAAGACCGACATGGTCCACATTCCCTACCGTGGATCGGGCCCGGCGCTGAATGACACGCTGGCCGGACAGGTCAACGCGCAGTTCGACAACCTGCCGTCGTCGATGCCGTTCATCCAGAGCGACAAGCTGCGCGCCCTGGCCGTCGCCGCGCCGAAGCGCGTGGAAGGCCTGCCCAACGTGCCGACGTTCGCGGAAGAAGGCATGAAGGACATGAACAACATGGCCTGGTATGGTCTGGTGGCCCCGGCGGGCACCCCTGCTGCCATTGTCACCAGGGTGCACGATGCGGCGGTCAAGGCCCTGCAGGACCCCAATGTGAAGAAGCGTCTGCACGACGCCGGCGCCTACCCCGACGGCAACACGCCGCAACAGTACACGGCACAGATCAAGCGTGAACTGGAACTGCGCAAGAAGATCGCCGTCGATCAGAACATTACCCTGGAGTAAATGGCGCAATAAGTACCGTATGCCGGCCTTGTGACGTGGCTGTCTCGCCGCCTGAACATTGTTACTACAACTTTCGCTAGCCGAGTCTCCACGATCACCGGTACAGTACAGATGAAGTCATTTTTTTCCTATTTGCCGGGCCCGTAAGCCCGGCGGTTACCTGTGAGGATGATGATGCTGAAGAAGACCGTACCGACGCTGGTTGTTGCCGCCCTGGCTGCCTTGGGCACCGTGCAACTGGCCCATGCGCAAAAGAACTACACGGACGGCGGCGATCTCTACAGCGGGGCCCACTCGAAGGACAAGGCCAACCCGAACCAGAGCGCGGCCAAGTCCGGCAAGTTCGATCCGTACACCGACGGCGCCAAGAAGTCGACCAAGTCGGAACTGGCTCCGGGCAAGAAGGCTGACCCGTACACTGACGGGGCGAAGTCTGGCAAGTTCGATCCGTACACCGACGGCGCGAAATCCGGCAAGTTCGACCCGTACACCGACGGCGCCAAGAAGCAGTAAGCGTCGTCCTTCATGGCCCCCGTTCTCAGGCGGGGGCCATGTTTCTCTTCCCTCCCGCCCCCCTCCCCCGCATCTCCGAGTGGATTAACCGTCGCTTCCACGCGATTGTGATCCGTCACTGCATTGCCGCTGTCACGCAGGTCTCCCGCCCCCTTTCCAGCACGCCAAGCGGCGCCCGGTTCGCCTCATCCCAAAGACTGACTAGGACATACCCGACCTGTCACACCAATGTCTCTACATTGCTGCTAGTGTTCGGCCTACCAATGATTTCGAGCAGTACCAGGCGTGACCTGCCCGCGTTGAGAGGCAGGCACCCAAGCCGCCCGGGCCGGCCAATGCACCGGCCCAGATTGCATCAGGCGGCAACCCTAATATGGGAGACCTGAGCTAATGCAGCCCAAAGCACTCGATACCCACGAACCCGTAGTGCTCGCGCTGGTCGAGGCCGTCACGGCCTGGCAAGGCGCGCTTGAACAGACCCTGGGCGTATCGGGGCTGACCTATCCCAAATGGCTGCTGTTGCGGGCAATCCGCCACGAGGAATTCGTACGCGGCAAGCCGTGCGAAACCGCCATCTTTCTCGATGTCGCGCAGAGCGAGCATATGCTGCGCGAACTGGGCGACGATGGCTGGCTCGATTTCGATGCTGACGGCACGCCGCGCATCGCACCGGCGTCGGTCGCGCGGATGACACGCGCAGCGCAGGCCATCAAGGCCCTGCACTCGGTATCCGCCGGTCAGTTCAGCACCTCGGAGCGCGCGGCGCTAAGCAGCTTGCTGCATCGCATGACCACTACGCTGGAAGACCACGTTGCTCGCCATATTCGCCATGCGGCGTGGGAACGCGACGAGATGTCGATGGTCGTGCCGGACGAACTCCGCCGCGTTGCGCAACAGGCTATCGCTGCCTGACCGCCCCGCCCCGCCCCGCAGCCATGACGCCCCGCCCCGCGCGGGGCGTTTCTGTTTTGTCACCCGGGCAAGGCAATTCTTTCCTACAGTGTGATCATGCACCGGCACGCCGCCGAGGAGACACCATGCCCCCGGAAAACGAAGAAAAGGTTGCGCAGTTGCTGGATGAATTGGTCGCGTTCGCGCAAGAACGGCTGCCGGCTGCGACGTTCGGGATTGTCGAACCCCTGCTGCGGCACTACTACGACCTGGCCGATGGCGAGGACCTGCTCGCACGCAACGTGGCCGATCTCTACGGCGCCGTCATGGCGCACTGGCAGACGGCGCAGAAGTTCGTGCCGGGCACCGCCCGATTGCGCGTCTACAACCCGAACCTCGAGGAACACGGCTGGCACTCGGACCACTCCATTGTCGAGATCGTCAACGACGACATGCCGTTCCTGGTCGATTCGGTCACCACGGAGATCAACCGGCATGGACTGACGCTGCACTCGGCCATTCACCCGGTCTTTCGCGTCTGCCGCGACGCGCGCGGCGGCATCGAGAGCATCGGCCTTGGTGGCGGCGAAATGGGTGCCACCAACTGCCGGCTTGAATCGTTCATCCATTTCGAAGTCGACCGCACAGGCGAGGCCACGCAACTCGAAGCCTTGCGCAATGCCATCGCGCGCATCCTCGGCGATGTGCGCGCCGCCGTGGAAGACTGGCCGCGCATGCAACAGATTGCGCGCGACACGATCGGCAGCATGGCCCAGGCCCCCGATGCCGCCACGCCGGAGTCGGTGGAAGCACGCTCGTTCCTGGAATGGATGCTGGACGACCACTTCACGTTCCTCGGGCATCGCGATTACGAACTGATCTCGCGCGATGGCCAGTTCTGGCTGCGCGGCGTGCCCGGCACCGGCGCGGGCATTCTGCGCGAGGCTCTGCGCGACCCCGCGGCCGAGGACCTCACGTCCCTGCCCGCGGCCGCCCGCAGTGTCATCGAGGGCGCCACGCCGATCTTCCTGACCAAGGCCAATTCACGCGCCACGGTGCATCGACCCGGCTACCTCGACTACGTCGGGGTCAAGCTGCTCGACGCTAACGGCAAGCTGTTCGGCGAACGCCGTTTCGTAGGCCTGTACACGTCCACGGCCTACATGGTCAGCACCAGCGAGATCCCGCTGGTACGCCGCAAGTGCGCCAACATCCTGTCGCGCGCCGGCTTCCTGACCAAGGGCCATCTGTACAAGTCCCTGATCACCATCCTGGAACAGTACCCACGCGACGACATGTTCCAGGCCGACGAAAACGAGCTGTTCGACATCACGCTCGGCATCCTGCGACTGCAGGAACACCAGCGCACGCGCCTGTTCGTTCGGCGCGACCGCTTTGACCGTTTCATCTCCTGCCTGGTATTCGTCCCGCGCGACAAGTACAACACCGACCTGCGCCAGCGCATCCAGAAGTTGCTGATGCAGGCGTTCAACGGCACGGGCTGCGAATTCACGCCGTTGCTGTCCGAGTCCCCGCTGGCACGTATCCAGATCACGGTGCGCGGGCAGCCAGGCACGATGCCGGAGGCCGATACGCGCGAGCTCGAAGAGCGGATCGTGCAGGCCACGCGCCGCTGGCAGGACGACCTGTCCGCCGCGCTGCACGAGACCCGTGGAGAGGAGCACGGCAACAGGTTGCTGCGCCGCTATGGCGACTCGTTCCCGGCTGGCTATCGCGAGGACTATCCCGCTCGTACCGCCGTGCGCGATATCGAACTGATGGAGCACGCGCGCCAGCATCCGAACGGCCTGGCCATGAACCTCTATCGCCCGATCGAAGCCGCCCCCGGCGCGTTTCGCTTCAAGGTATTCCGCGCCGGCCTGCCGATTGCGCTGTCGGCAAGCCTGCCCATGCTCGAACACCTGGGCGTGCGCGTCGACGAGGAACGTCCCTATCTGATCGAACCCGACGCCGGCGACCCGATATGGATTCACGACTTCGGCCTGGAGATCGCCGCCGACCATGAGGGCCAGCCGGTCGATATCGAGATCGAGCGCGCCAAGCCGCTGTTCGAAGACGCTTTCGGACGCGCCTGGAATGGCGAGATCGAGAACGACGACTTCAACCGGTTGGTGCTGCGGGCAGGCCTCGCCGCGCGCGACGTGACGATCCTGCGCGCCTACGCCAAGTACCTGCGCCAGGTGGGCTCCACGTTCAGCAACGCCTACATCGAACAGGCGCTGGCGGCAAACCCGCGTATCGCGGCGATGCTGGTCTCGCTGTTCGTTGCCCGCTTTGACCCGGCCGTTGCCGCCGCCGGCACACCCGACGATGCCCGCTGCCGCAAGCTGCTGGCCGATATCGAATCCGCGCTCGACCAGGTGCCGAATCTCGACGAGGATCGCATCCTGCGGCTGTTCCTCAACGTGATCAGCGCAACCGTGCGCACCAATTACTTCCATCACGGCGCGGACGGTCATCCACGCCCGTACATTTCGTTCAAGTTCAATCCGGCGCTGGTACAGGGGCTGCCCGAGCCACGACCGATGTTCGAGATCTGGGTCTACTCGCCACGGGTGGAAGGCGTGCACCTGCGCGGCGGACGCGTGGCGCGTGGCGGTCTGCGATGGTCGGACCGGCGCGAGGATTTCCGCACCGAGGTGCTGGGCCTGATGAAAGCGCAGATGGTCAAGAACACGGTCATCGTGCCGGTCGGCTCGAAGGGCGGCTTCGTCGTCAAGCGGCCGCCGCCGCCCACCGATCGCGATGCCTTCCTCGCCGAAGGCGTGGCCTGCTACCAGACGTTCCTGCGCGGCCTGCTCGACCTGACCGACAACCTTGTCTCCGGCAACCTCGTGCCACCACCCGAGGTGGTGCGTCATGACGATTCGGACCCATACCTCGTGGTGGCGGCCGACAAGGGCACAGCCACGTTCTCGGATTATGCGAACGCCATCTCGGCCGAATACGGTTTCTGGCTCGACGACGCCTTCGCCTCCGGTGGATCGGTTGGCTACGACCACAAGAAGATGGGCATCACCGCGCGCGGCGCGTGGGAAAGCGTCAAGCGGCACTTTCGCGAGATGGGCACCGATATCCAGGCCACACCATTCACGGTGGTCGGCGTTGGCGACATGTCTGGCGACGTGTTCGGCAATGGCATGCTGCTGTCTCCCCACATCAAGCTCGTGGCCGCGTTCGACCATCGACATATCTTCCTCGACCCGGATCCGGACTGTGCGAAGAGCCTGGCCGAGCGCGCGCGCATGTTCGATCTGCCGCGTTCGAGCTGGGCCGATTACGATGCCACGCTGATTTCCGCGGGTGGCGGCATCTATCCACGCACGGCCAAGACGATCGCGCTCTCGCCGCAGGTACAGGCGGTGCTCGGCATCACGGCGGCATCGCTGCCTCCGGCCGAACTGATCCACGCGATCCTGATGGCCCCTGTGGATTTGCTCTACAACGGCGGCATCGGTACCTACGTCAAGGCGAGTACCGAAACCCACCAGCAAGCCGGCGATCGCGCCAACGATCCGGTACGTGTCAACGGCAACGAACTGCGCTGCAAGGTGGTGGGTGAAGGCGGAAACCTCGGTTTCACCCAGCTCGGGCGTATCGAATTTGCCCGCCACGGCGGCCGTATCAATACGGATGCCATCGACAATTCCGCCGGCGTCGACTGCTCCGACCACGAGGTCAATATCAAGATCCTGCTTGGCATCGTGGTGGCCGATGGCGAGATGACCGAGAAGCAACGCAACAAGCTGCTGGCCGAGATGACCGACGAAGTCGGCCTGCTGGTGCTGCAGGACAACTACTTCCAGACCCAGGCGCTCTCGGTCGCGGGTCGCGTGGCACCGGTGCTGGTCGATGCCGAAGCGCGACTGATCCGCTGGCTGGAACGTGCGGGCCGTCTCAACCGGCCACTCGAGTTTCTGCCCACGGACGAGGACATCACCGAACGCAAGGCGCTGGGCGCCGGGCTGACATCGCCCGAACGCGCGGTGCTGCTGGCCTACAGCAAGATGTGGCTCTACGACGAACTGCTTGCGTCCGATATCCCCGAGGATGTGCTCGTGGCCGGGCTGCTGGCCGACTACTTCCCGCAGCCGCTACGCCAGCGCTACGCGGAAGCCATGCAGCGCCATCCGCTGCGGCGCGAGATCCTGGCCACGCACCTGACCAACATGCTGGTGAACCGCGTCGGCGCCACGTTCGTCCATCACCAGATGGAGGAAACCGACGCGCGGCCCGCGGACATCGTGCGCGCCTGTCTGCTGGCCCGCGATGTGTTCGGGCTTACCGGGCTCTGGGAACGGATCGACGCGCTCGACAATCGCGTCGAGGACGCTGTGCAGGCGCGCATGTTCGGCGATCTGGCGCGGCTGCTAGAACGCGCCACGCTCTGGTTCATCCGCTATCTGCGCGCGGGCGGTACGGTGGAGCCAGGCGCGACCAGGTTCGTCGATGCGGCGCATTGGCTCACGCCGCAATTGCCGACGCTGCTGCCGCCCGATCCATCGCAGGCCATGGCCGAACGCGCCATGGCCCTGACCGAGGCTGGCGTCGACGAAGATCTGGCGCTACGTGTGGCGGCCAGCGATATCGCGGCGGCAGCGCTCGACATCGCGGAAGTCTCTGGAACATGTGGCCGCAGCCTTGGCGCCGTGGCGGGGGTCTACTTCGCCCTGGACACCGAACTCAACTTCGGATGGCTGCGCGAGCGCGCGCTGTCTCTGCCGGCGGAGACGCACTGGGATCTGCTGGCGCGCACGACCACGCTCGACGATCTGGGTCGGCTCAAGCGTGCGTTGACGACGAGCGTGCTGGGCCAGTCGCGCGACACGGATGACCCGCAGGCGCTTATCGAGGGCTGGCGCGGCACCCGTCAGGCGGCGCTGGACCGCTATGCCCAGATGCTGGCCGACCAACGTGCCTCGGGCGTTTCAGGCGTGGCGGCCCTGTCGATGCTGTCGGTCGCGGTCAGGGAGATTGGCTTGCTCGAACGCGCCTGAGTCCGGCTGCCACCAGTGGGTTCAGGCGTGACGGTCCTCGTCATCGATGACGTCGTCATCGTCCATGTCGCGCAGCGGCGCCAGGTCGTCGTCATCGGAAAGGTCATCCGGTTCGCCGCCCCGCGCGCGAAACTCCAGGCCGAGTCGCAGGAACAGGTCGAACGCGTCCGCCAGCAGATGCTTCTGCCGTGGCAGCAGGCTGGCGTAGGGCATGTCGTAGATCGACTGGTGCGTGCCGCGCGCACCCTTGAGCCCGCGATCGCGCGCAATGTCGGACAGCAGAGCTGCAAAGCCCGACAGGTCCTGCGCCGCGAGCGCGGTATTGAGCACACGCGCGATGACTTGCGGCGATGCGGCCGCCCAGCCGATGACCTCGGCGTTGGATGCGGAATCGTGGGATAGGTCGCTGATTTCCATGGCTGTCTTAACGGCCCCGTGCACGCTGGCTTGAGCCGCAACCGCCACGTTCCCCCTTAGGAGGGGAAGTCAGCTTCGCCGGCGCGGCTGCGTGGCGCGCTTCGCCTCGACGCTGGACGACGGCGTCTTCGCGACATGCTCGCGCGGAATCTGCTTGTAGGTGACGGCGCCATCGCGCCCTTGATTGGCCTTCAGGTGGTTACGCGCGCCGCAGAGCGGGCAGCGAAAAAGCGGGCCCTGCCCCTCGTTGTGGATCTCCACCTCGTCGGGCGCCCAGCGCGCACCGCAAGACTGGTTGTGGCAAAAAAACATTGTCGACTCCGGAAATTGCGGCGAATCGTAACATGCGGCCCCGCCAGCGGCGGCGGCCTAGCCGTTGTTCTGGACCCAGTGCCTCGCCCATGCGCCTGCCGCCATGCGAGCTTCGGCGGCCGTGGGGTACGTGGCAGGCGGCCCTCCCGCCTCCTGTACCACCGCGCCGGCTTCCCAGATATCGCACCACGCCTTGTATCGCTCCCTGCCCAGCGCCTGCCAGAACAGGTGCACGACAAACCCGCGGTATTCGAACATGTCTGAGCCGCTATCCGGCGAGATGGACGCCCGCGCCATCGCGCGGGGGTCCTGCGCCGTGGCTGCGTCATCGTCATCGGCAACCTGCCGCGCGCGGCGCATCCCTAGCGCGGCGCACAGGCTGGCAGCCAGCGCGCCAGCCAGAAGTCCCGCCGCGAACCAGCAGATCCTGCTCGTGAACTGCGCATCGCGCTGCAACATCGGCACCTCCGTCTGCGGACGGAGGTCCGGAGCTTCGTTGCGTTTCAGGTTACACCAATGCAACGTCGAAGCCAGCCCCGTGTCGCGCACGCGGTCCGCCATGAAAATCAGAATCCGGCACGTGCAATGGGCGGACAAGGTGGATATACTGTACATCCATACAGTATCGGAAATCTCCGAAACGTCTCCGAAACGTCTCCGAAACGTCTCCGAAACATCCCCGAACCATCACCTCTCCGCCGCCCTGCCATGCCCGCCTATCAGCCTGCCTCGATCCTGCTGGAAGCCCACTACTTCGGCGACGATGCCGAGATGCTGCGCCTGCCTTGCGCGAGCGTCACGGTGCAGAGCGGCGCAATTCTCGTCGATGGCGTTGAGATCCGGCATCTGCACGCGCTGCGCTGGACGCCGGACTACCTGTCGTTCAGCGATGGCGGCGACCACCATCGCTACCCGGTCAGCCGTCCCGCCGTGATCGGGCCACAGGCCGCACGCTTCGCGCTGCTCTAGTGCTCTAGTGCTCTAGTGCTCTAGTGCTCTAGCGGCGCCGCAGCAACGCGCCCGCGTACTCGGCACGCGACCCAAGCTCGCGCTCGATGCGCAGCAGGCGATTGTACTTGGCGGTGCGATCCGCGCGCGACATCGACCCCGTCTTGATCTGCCCGCATCGCAGCGCCACGGCAAGGTCGGCGATCGTCACATCCTCGGTTTCACCCGAGCGATGCGACATCACGGCCGAATACCCGTAACCATGGGCCACGCGAACCGTCTCGCGCATCTCGCTCAGCGTACCAATCTGGTTGGCCTTGACCAGAATGGCGTTGGCCATGCCCTGCTCCACCCCCTGCCTCAGCAAGGTCGGATGCGTGCAGAACACGTCGTCGCCAACAAGCTGGCACCGCTTGCCGAGCTGCCGCGTCAGCAATTTCCAGCCCATCGCATCGTCTTCCGCCATGCCATCCTCGATCGAAACAATCGGATAGCGGTCCGCGAGGCGTACCAGATAGGCCACCTGCTCCTCGCGCGAGCGCTCGACGCCCTCGCCCTGATAGACATAGCTGCCGTTGACATATAGCTCGCTGGCGGCGGGGTCGATGGCCAGCGCGATGTCGTCGCCGGGGCGATAGCCTGCCTTGGCGATGGCTGCGACCAGAATGTCCAACGCCTCCTCGGCAGCGTGAAATTCCGGCGCGAAGCCACCCTCATCGCCCACGTTGGTGGTGTAGCCGGCAGCCTTCAGCATGCCGCGTAGCGTATGGAAAACTTCCGAGCCGGCACGTACCGCCTCAGTAAAGGTTGGTGCCCCGGCAGGCACGATCATGAATTCCTGAAAATCGAGCGCATTGTCGGCATGGGCTCCGCCATTGATCACGTTGATCAGCGGCACGGGCAGCAACGAAGCACGCTCTCCGCCAAGATAGGCGAACAGCGGCAGACCGTTCGACACCGCAGCCGCGTGAGCCACGGCCAGGGACACGCCGAGCAACGCGTTGGCGCCGAGCCGACGCTTATCCGGGGTGCCGTCGAGGTCGATCATGATCGTGTCGATCTCGGGTTGGTCACCGGCATCGCGCCCGAGTAGTGCCTCACGCAACTCGGTGTTGACGGCCTGAACCGCCCGCGACACGCCACGCCCCAGATAGCGTCGCCGATCGGCATCGCGCAACTCCACAGCCTCGCGCGCGCCGGTCGATGCCCCCGACGGCACAATGGCTCGGCCGACCGCGCCGTCGTCGAGCACGACCTCCACCTCCACCGTCGGATTACCCCGACTATCGAGCACTTCCAGTCCCCGGATCTCAGCCACCTGGCTCATTCGCGCACTCCTTTTGTGAGAAAAATGAAGATGCGTCGATCCTAAAAGGCTTTCACCAAGCTGAATATCGCGTTATTTTCCTCAATTCGTCATTTTTTCTCACACAGCAGGAGCATACGGTGCGAACCCTGCCCCCAATGTCAACCTTGCGCGCGTTCGAGGCCACGGCCCGTACGGGCTCCGTGACCCGCGCCGCCGAAGAGCTATTTCGCACGCACGGCGCAGTCAGTCGGCAGTTGCGCCAATTGCAGGAGCACGCGGGCGTGGAGCTATTCGAGCGCGAGGGGACCGGTCTGCGCCTGAACGAGCACGGCCAGGCGCTCTATGAGGTGGTACGCACGGCGCTGGACCAGCTCGAACAAGGTTACGGTCGTCTGCTCGATCAGGCGCGCGGGCCTACGCTGCACGTGGCATGTAGCGCAACCTTCGCGATGCGCTGGCTGGTACCCGAACTGGTCGACTTCTATCGGCTGCGACCCGATATCCGTATTCGGCTCTCGATGACATCGGCGCGCGAGATCCGCACCGAAGGCGCAGATGTGGTGATTGCCTGGGACCTGTCGTCATACCCCGCCGCCGAACGACAACGCGCGATCCAGCTGGCGCCGGTCGCCTTCGGCCCGGTCTGCGCACCCGCCTATGCGCCGGAAGTGGCCACCGGCGCGCGCATCACGCACGATTTCACATCGAGCGCGTGGGACCAGTGGGAAGCGCTGACTGGTCACCACATCGCACCCGGCGCCGGGCTGACGTTTCCGCACACGCATCTGTGCATCCAGGCCGCCCTGTCGGGGCTGGGCGTGGCGCTGATCGAGCAACGGCTGATCCAGGCGGAACTGGCGGCAGGCACCCTCGTGGCGCCCTATGGATTCACCGCATTTGGCGGCGGCCTGATGGCGGTCCCGGCCACCCGCGACGTGCCGGCCGATGCCGATGTGTTTATCGCGTGGCTGCAGCGTCGGCTATTGCCGCCGGTCGACTCTCGCGCCCCGCGACGGGCAGGACAAACCGGAGCGTAGTGCCCACAGGCCCTTCCACCAGCCGCGCCTGACTGCCGTTCAACTGGAGCATTCGCTGCACGATCAGCAGGCCGAGCCCGCCGCCCCGGTGCGCGCCGCCCGACGGAAACGGCCGCTGGAACAACGACTCGCGCAAGGCCGGCGGAATCCCCGGCCCCGTATCGCTAACCGTCACCGCCACGCTGCCATTCTGGCTGGTCAGGTCGACTTCGACAGTGCCGCCCGCCGGTGTATGGCGAATCGCGTTGTCGAGCAGGTTCGTCAGCACGCGCTCGATCATGCCTAGATCGGCGGTGACGGCAGGCAGCACAGGCGGCACGCCGGCGCGCAATTGCAGATGTTTGGCCTCGGCCGGCAGGGCGAATTTTTCGAGCACGTCCTGTGTCAGGTCGACGATCGAGAATGTCTCGGGCATCGCCTGGACCATGCCGTGTTCGAGCCGCGCCAGTTCGAACAGCGACTGCGCCAGCCCGCCCACCTTGGCGCTCTGCGCCAGCGCGATGGCAAGGTAGCGCTGGCGTTCCTCGGCACTGAGCTTGTCCGCCTTCAGCGAGAGCGTTTCCAGATACCCGTGCAGCGACGTCAGCGGTGTGCGCAGGTCGTGCGAGATATTGGCCACCATCTCGCGCCGCTCCTGATCCTGCTGCTTGAGCGCGCGCCATTGCGTCTCGATCCGGTCGGCCATCTGACGGAACGCCGTGCGTAGCGCGGCGATCTCGTCGCGCTGCATCGGTTCTTGTATCCGGTCGGCAGCTCCGGCACCCGGGATGCCTGAACCCCGCGAATCGCCGGCATCGCCCGAATCAAATTGCCGGATCTCGATCGTCAGGCGTCGCAGCGGGCGCGTGATCAGGCCGAAAGCCACCAGACCCGCCACGAGCCCGAGCGCGGCCACCAACGCCATCGACCAGAGCGTGGCCCGCATGACCGCGTCGCGCGATGCCAGCGCGGCCAGCTTGTCATGCGCCTCGCCCTGCAGCACCACGTAGATGTAGCCGCCCTGCCGTAGCGGCGCCGCGCTGAACACTTTCCGGCCGCTGTCGCTGCGTGGGTCATCGCCAAAGATCGGCAGCGCCCCACCGTCGATCAGCTTCTTCACCGGCGCCAGGTTCACGTGATCGCGCACCAGGTGCCCGGCCGGCGCATCGTGCCCGCGAATGCGCCCCTGATCGTCGAGCAGATAGACCTCAACGCTCGGATTCACGACCATCAACTGCCCGAAGAGCTGGCGCAATGCCTGCGGCGCGATGGCGCTCTGATCCTCCAGCAGCGCATTGCGCGCGATGTATGCGGCGAGCCCGCGCGATATGTCCTGGACCACCTCTTTCTCATGCATCGCGTTGGCCCGCACCTGCAGCCAGGCGGAGGCCCCGCAGCAGGCCAGCAACAACGCGGCGAAGACGGCGGACAGCCGTTGTGTCAGGGACAGGTTCACGATGCTTCCCCTTTGTCCTGCGTGGCGTCGGCTTGCGGATCGGCCACGAACCGATAGCCGCGCCGCCACACCGTCAGGATGCGCTTCGGCTGCGCCGGATCGACCTCGATCTTGGTGCGCAGCCGGTTGATATGCGTGTTCACCGTGTGCTCGTAGCCCTCGTGCTGGTAGCCCCACACCGCGTTGAGCAAATCCATGCGTGAGAACACCTTGTCCGGATGGCGCGCGAAGTAGTACAGCAGGTCGAACTCGCGCGGGGTCAGGTCGAGACGCTTGCCGTCGACAGCGGCCTCTCGCGCGAGAGGATCAATGGCCAGTCCGGCCAGCTCCAGACTTCCGGCATCGGCCCGCACGTCGCGCGCCATTGCCTCCACCCGGCGCAGCAGCGCCTTGACGCGCGCCACCAGTTCCAGCACCGAGAACGGCTTGGCCAGATAGTCATCGGCACCGAGTTCGAGCCCCAGGATGCGATGCACCTCGCTGGAACGCGCGCTGGTGATGATGATCGGCGTGTAGCGCGTCATCGCCCGGGCCCGGCGGCAGATCTCGAGACCATCCACGCCGGGCAGCATCAGGTCCAGCACCAGCGCATCCCAACCGCCCTGCTCCAGCAGGCGCAGCCCCTCGGCGCCATCGGCGCTATGCACGACTTCGTAGCGCTCGTCGCGCAGGTGCATGGCCAGCACGTTGGCGATACCGACATCGTCTTCGACCAGCAGGATGCGTTTGGCGTGTTCCATGGTGCGGCGGCTTGGCCCTCGGTTCTGAACTGGCTCTATTGTGCAGAAATCCGCCATTCCAGTTATCACGAATTGTTTAAGGTTTGGCGAGGACTCCGCCATGGATGGTTGCCTACCATGCGTTCAACCCATCCCGAACACGGAGACCACCATGCGCATCACCAGACGCTTTCTGCTTTCGGGCGGCTCGCTGACCGCTACGCTTGCCGTCGTCGGCGGCTGGCGGCTGCTGGCCACCGGCAATGCCAACGCCGCCGGAGCCGGCGCCCAATCCTTCGAAGTCACATTGAGCGACGAGGCGTGGCGCCAGAAGCTGACGCCGGCCCAGTACACGGTACTGCGCCACGAAGGCACCGAGCGCCCGTTCAGCAGCCCGCTCAATGATGAGCATCGCAAGGGCGTTTTCTCGTGCGCGGGCTGCCAGCTCGACCTGTTCTCGTCGTCGACCAAGTTCGACAGCGGCACTGGCTGGCCGAGCTTCTGGGCGCCGCTGGCCAACGCGGTGGGCACCACCGAGGACCGCACGTTCGGCATGGCGCGCACGGCAGTGCATTGCCGCCGTTGCGGCGGCCACCTTGGCCACGTGTTCGACGACGGCCCCAAGCCTACGGGACTGCGCTACTGCATGAATGGCGTAGCCATGACGTTCCGCCCCGTATCCGCCTGACCAGGCCCATCGCAGACCCATCGCGGACCCATTGCCATGCTGCTACTGATCCTCTCCTACCTGGGCGGCGCGCTCACGATCCTGAGCCCCTGCATCCTGCCCGTACTACCGTTCGTGTTCGCGCGCGCCGATCAACCATTCGTGCGCAGCGGCTTGCCTCTGCTGGCCGGCATGGGCCTCACCTTCGCCGGCGTGGCCACGCTCGCCGCGGTCGGTGGCGGCTGGGTCGCTCAAGCCAACCAGTATGGCCGCTGGCTCGCCATCGCCCTACTGGCCGTGTTCGGACTGACGCTGCTGCTGCCCCGGCTTGCCGAACGCCTGATGCGGCCGCTGGTGAATGCGGGCAGCCGGCTGTCGAACTTCGCGCAGGCCGACGGCAAACCCGCCAGCCCCGCATCGTCGTTCCTGCTCGGCATTGCCACCGGCCTGCTGTGGGCGCCATGCGCGGGCCCGATCCTCGGTCTCGTGCTGACCGGCGCCGCCCTTCAGGGGGCAAGCCTGGGCACCACGCTGCTGCTGTTGGCCTACGCCGCAGGCGCGGCCACATCGCTGGCGGTGGCCCTGTTGATCGGCGGACGCGTATTCGCAGCGATGAAGCGTTCGCTCGACGCTGGCGAATGGGTTCGTCGCGGGATCGGCGTGGCGATGCTGGCCGGCGTCGCGGCAATCGCGCTTGGACTCGACACAGGCATCCTGACACGCGTCTCGACCGTGGCCACCGGCGGCCTGGAGCAGCGCCTGGTCGACGCACTGGGACACAAGGACCGTAGCGGCGGCGCGATGATGGCCGCCACCAGCGTGCCAGCAGAAGGCGGAGCCATGATGATGCGAGCCGTCGACCGTCCCGCCACACTGCCAGTGGAAGGCCAGTTCCCCGGCCTCAATGGCGCGGTGGAATGGCTCAACTCGCCGCCGCTGACTGCGGAAGCGCTACGCGGCAAGGTCGTGCTGGTCGATTTCTGGACGTACTCGTGCATCAACTGCCTGCGCACGCTGCCCTACGTAAAGGCCTGGGCGGAGAAATACCGGGATCAGGGCCTGGTCGTCATCGGCGTCCATGCCCCCGAGTTCGCGTTCGAACGCAATATCGACAACGTCCGCAAGGCCACGAAGGATCTCGGCGTGACCTACCCGGTGGCCATCGACAACAACTACGCGATCTGGCGCGCGTTCAACAACAACTACTGGCCGGCGCATTACTTCATCGACGCCCAGGGGCGCGTGCGCTTCCATCATTTCGGCGAAGGCGAATACGAGAAATCGGAAGCCGTGATCCGGCAACTGCTGGCTGAAGCGGGCCACGCGGACGTGACGAAGGTGGCAATGACCGCGGACAACGCCATGCACGGCGTGGAGATGCCCGCCGATGCCAGCGCGCTGCGTTCGCAGGAGACCTATGTGGGCTACGCCCGTGCCGAGAACTTCGCGTCTCCGGGTGGCGCCCGGCCGGATCAATCCAAGGAATACGCCGCGCCGGCCCGCCCCACGCTCAATGAGTGGGGCCTGGCGGGCAACTGGAAGGTTGGCGAGGAACAGGCAACGCTGGAACAGGCCAGCGGGAAGATCGTTTATCGCTTCCACGCCCGCGACCTGCACCTGGTGCTCGGCCCAGCCCCGGACGGCAAGCCAGTGCGCTTCCGCGTGACGATCGACGGCAAGGCGCCAGGCGCATCGCACGGCACCGATGTCGCCGCGGATGGCAGCGGGACCGTCACCGGACAGCGCCTGTATCAACTCGTACGCCAGCAAGGCGACGTCGCCGATCGCACGTTCGCCATCGAGTTCCTCGACCCCGGCGTGCAGGCCTATGCGTTCACGTTCGGCTGATCTACGCTACTTTCAAGGAGTCTGACCATGGATGCCATGACGACACTGCAACGCTGGACCCGCCCCACCACGCTGAAGCTCGCAAGCTTGGCCATGCTGATGGTGGCGGCCGCAATGTGGGAGCTACCCGCGATCTCGGCCGAGGCCGCCGTGAAGATCCCCGCGCCGGCCGTCGACGAAAGAGCCGGCACGAGCCATACCGAGACCGCCGTGTTCGCCGGTGGATGTTTCTGGGGCGTGCAAGGCGTGTTCCAACATGTCCGCGGCGTTACACGGGTAACGTCCGGTTACTCCGGCGGCTCGGCCAGCAACGCGCAATACGAGATGGTGGGCAGCGGCACGACCGGACACGCGGAGTCGGTCGAAATCCGCTACGACCCCAGCCAGATCAGCTACGGCAAGCTGCTGCAGATCTTCTTCTCGGTCGCGCACAATCCCACGCAACTGAACTATCAGGGGCCCGATCACGGCACGCAGTACCGCTCGGCGATCTTCCCGCGCTCGCCTGTGCAACGCTCGATTGCCGAGGCGTATATCGCCCAGCTCGACACGTCGAAAGCGTACCGCGCGCCGATCGTCACGCGCGTCGAGGATTACAAGGGGTTCTTTCCGGCCGAGAACTATCACCAGGATTTTCTCGTCAAGAATCCGAGCTATCCGTATATCGTCATCAATGACCTGCCGAAGATCGGCAATCTGAAAACGATGTTCCCGGACGTGTATCGGAATGATGCGGTGCTGGTATCGAAGGGAGGTTGAAGCGATCGGTGAGAGATGGCGCCAGGGTCAACCCAGCACCTTGACCGCCATCGTCAGAAACCAGCCCGCAGCCAGGCAGGCCCCCACCCATCCAAAACCAATCAGAAATATGTCTCGCCAGTTCATCCGTTCCTACTCCGGCAGCGCAAGCTGCCGTGTCGATGCAATGGGGAAAGGCTAGTCGATGACCGGGTCAGAACCTATGTCCGAAATGTAAGGAAGGATTGCAACGTGCTGTGCTTTATTTCGGACAGCGCTACAAAAGGAAAGAGGAGTTCCTACCCGCATTCTTGCCGCTCGAACTCACAACGCGAGTGCCGGCTACGGAGCCTCAGATTCCAAACCTGCCATTTGTGCGACCGGCGGGACCAAAAGACAAAAGGCCTGACAGGAAACCTGTCAGGCCTTTTATTTTCTGGTCGGGGCGAGAGGATTTGAACCTCCGACCACCTGCACCCCATGCAGGTACGCTACCAGGCTGCGCTACGCCCCGAAGAAGCGAGAGTATATCACCGTCAATTCGACGATGGCTAGTAGTTCAAAGCCAATTTATTGGTGCCGTGCGATCTCTTTCAATTGCGCCAGCAGGTGCTGCACTTCGACCAGGTCGTTGCGCAGCGAATTCAGGTCGACAGAAAGCACTGGTGCCTCCTCGACGGCAACCTGAAACTCACTGGGCTCGGCGCCCACCGCGACGCCAGCGCCGTGATGGCGCCCTTCGTCGAGCCGGTTGCGCGCGCCGTTGATCGTGAAACCTTGCTCGTACAGCAGATCGCGAATCCGGCGAATCAGCAGGACTTCGTGATGCTGGTAGTAACGGCGATTGCCGCGTCGCTTCACGGGCTTGAGCTGGGTGAATTCTTGTTCCCAGTAGCGCAGCACATGCGGCTTGACGGCGCAGAGCTCGCTGACCTCACCGATGGTGAAGTAGCGTTTTGCGGGAATCGGCGGCAGCGCGACGCGCTCGCTGGATTTTTCCGTCATGCGTTGGGTAGTCTGATGTCAGGCCGTGAACCAGAGCCGGTTGGCTCGGTTGGACGCGAACTGCGCGCGGCATTGCAGGATACAGACTGCAATCGCCGCGGGCAATCACCCGGTTGCGCGTCGTTACAGATGTGTGGCTGCCGCGACGATACTGCCCGTGCGGCATGTGCCCTCGCGCGTCAGGCCTCCAGACCTGCGCGCTCCTCCACCTGTGCCTTGAGCTTTTGGCTGGCGTGGAACGTCACCACACGGCGCGCCGTGATCGGGATGATCTCTCCCGTCTTGGGGTTGCGGCCGGGACGTTGCGCCTTGTCGCGCAACTGGAAGTTGCCGAAGCCTGACAGCTTGACGCTGTCACCGCGCTCCAACGCTTCTCGAATCACGTCGAAGAACGCTTCGACCATGTCTTTCGATTCGCGCTTGTTCAGGCCAACCTGATCGAACAGCATCTCTGCAAGTTCGGCTTTGGTCAGGGTTGGCACCTCGGCGGCACGGGCTTCCGGCGATGCATCGTCGAGGGAGGCAGCGTGCCGGTCGCTTGCATCGCCCAGGTCTGCAGCATTCATGGAAATCGTGTCTCGATCGTTCATCCTAGATCGCTCTGTAAAATCTGCCGCGATCCGCCCGGGGGCTGTGCCCGGGCGCTCCAATTGAAGGTGGACTGCCTGATTCGCTTAAGCGCGCAGGCGGGCTTCGAAGCCTGCCGTCAGCGCGTCGATCATGCAGCGCACCGCACTGTCGACTGTCTCGTCCTGGAGGGTCGACCCAGTATCTTGCAACGTTACGCGGAACGCAAGGCTTTTCTCGTCAGCGCCAATGGCCGTCGACGCGGCCTTCGGCCGGAACTCGTCGAACAGTACAAGGCTCTGGACGAAATGGCCGAAGCCACCCTTGTCCAGCGCCGCGCGCATGGCGTCCAGCATGTCTTGCGCACGCAGCGACTGCTTCACGACCACAGCCAGATCGCGCACTGCGGCCGGGAACTTCGAGATCTCCGTGTACACCGGCAGACCTACATTGCGCAGCGCGTCGAGTTCGAGTTCGAACAGCACCGGCGCCTGCGTCAGCTCGTACTTCTGCAGCCAGCGAGGATGGAGTTCACCTACCACGCCGACAGCCTTGCCGTCGACGATCACGCGCGCGGCGCGACCCGGGTGCAGCGCGGGATGCGCCACTGGTTCGAAGCGCGGCACGCGCGGGTGGAACAGCGCTTCCACATCGCCCTTGATGTCGAAGAAATCGACCGGACGCGTGGCCACGCCCCACTGCTCCTCGAATGCCGGGCCGTAGGCGATACCGGCGGCCATCATCGGCTGATGGTAGCCGGCAACGGTCAGGCCGCCGTCGGCTACCTTCGGATCGCGGTGGAACACGCGGCCCACCTCGAACAGCCGCACGCGCGAGGCCTTGCGGTTAAGGTTGTAGCGAACCTTGTCGAGCAAACCACCGATCATCGTGGAGCGCATCACGGCCAGTTGGCTCGCAATCGGATTCAGCAGCCGGATCGGGTTGTTGTTGTCCGCGAAGTCCTGCTCCCACTGCTCTTCCACGAAGGCGAAATTGATCACCTCGTTGAAGTCGCGCGCGGCCAGCGCGTGGCGCACCACGTGTTGCGAGCGGCGGCCTTCGTTGGTCGGACGCATTTCGCTTTCGGCCACAGGCGGGCGGGCCGGGATACGCTCGAAACCATAGATACGCGCGACTTCCTCGATCAGGTCTTCCTCGATCTCGATGTCGAAGCGATAGCTCGGCGGCGTGACTTCGAACACTTCGCCTTCGTCGCCTTGCGAGCGCGTGAACGACAGGTTCAGGCGCTGGAAGACGTCAGCAATCTCCGCCGACGACAGTTCGATACCCAGCACGCGTTCGGCACGCGCCACGCGCAGCTTCACGGGCTGGCGCTGCGGCACATTGACGGTCTGGTCGTCCACCGGGCCGGCCTGACCACCGCAGATGTCGAGAATCAGCGCGGTGATGCGTTCGATATGCTCGACCGTGGTGGCGTAGTCCACGCCACGCTCGAAACGATGCGCGGCATCGGTCGAGAAGTTGTAGCGGCGCGCGCGGCCCTGGATGGCATTGGGCCACCAGAACGCGGCTTCCAGGTAGATATTGGTCGTGTCGAGCGAAACGGCAGTGCTGTCGCCGCCCATGATGCCGGCCAGGCTCTCGATCTCCTTGTCGTCGGCAATCACGCCCACCTGCTCGTCCACCTCGACGGTATTGCCGTTGAGCAGCTTGAGCTGTTCGCCCTTGCGGCCCCAGCGCACATCCAGGCCGCCGTGGATCTTGTCCAGATCGAACACATGCGACGGACGGCCTAGCTCGAGCATCACGTAGTTCGAGATGTCGACCAGCGCCGAGATACTGCGCTGCCCCGAGCGCTCCAGACGCTGCACCATCCATGCTGGCGTGGCCGCGCGTGCGTTTACGCCACGGATGACCCGGCCCGAGAAACGGCCGCACAGGTCCGGCGAGGAGATCTTGACCGGCAGCTTGTCCTGGATCGTCACGGCTACTGGCGACATGTCCGGCAGCGTCAGCGCGGCGCCGGTCAGCGCCGACACTTCGCGCGCAACACCATGGATCGACAGGCAGTCGGCCTTGTTCGGCGTCAGCTTGATCGTGAAGACCTGATCATCGAGATCAAGGTACTGGCGAATGTCCTGACCCACCGGCGCGTCGTCCGGCAGGACCAGCAGACCACCGTGATCTTCGGACAGCTTCAGTTCGCGTGCGGAGCACAACATGCCGAAGCTATCCACGCCGCGCAGCTTGCCGACCTTGATCTCGAACGGCTTGCCGCCCTCTTCACCCGGCGGCAGCACGGCGCCGACCAGCGCGCACGGCACGACGATGCCGGGCTTGACGTTAGGCGCGCCGCAAACGATCTGCAGCGTTTCGCCGGTGCCGGCATCCACCTGGCACACGTTCAGGCGGTCGGCGTTGGGATGGCGTTCAGTGGCCAGCACGCGGGCCACCACGATCTTCGTGAACGGCGGCGCAACGGGGCCCACTTCTTCCACTTCGAGCCCGGCCATGGTCAGGCTGTGCGACAGCGCGTCGGTGGAGATCTTTTCAGGGTTGGCGAACGTGCGAAGCCAGGATTCCGAGAATTGCATGGCGCTTCTGATCCGGTAGGTATTCTGAGTTGTCTGGGACGTTGGAGCTGCGTTATTGCTTCGGGCGGTACGCCATATCAGGCGAACTGGCGCAGGAAGCGCACATCGCCTTCGAAGAACAGTCGCAGGTCATTGATGCCATAGCGCAGCATCGTCAGGCGCTCGAGGCCGGAGCCGAACGCAAAGCCGATGTAGCGCTCGGGATCGAGGCCCATATTGCGCAGCACGTTGGGGTGCACCTGGCCCGAGCCGGAGATTTCCAGCCACTTGCCGTTGCCGAACGCCATGTCGATTTCAGCCGACGGCTCGGTGAACGGGAAGTACGACGGACGGAAGCGCACCTGGATA
Organism: Cupriavidus sp. HY129; assembly: GCF_059492215.1. NCBI lineage: Bacteria > Pseudomonadati > Pseudomonadota > Betaproteobacteria > Burkholderiales > Burkholderiaceae > Cupriavidus > Cupriavidus sp. HY129. Next base: position 1,297,871 of record NZ_CP083254.1, on the reverse strand, counting down.
TCGTCGCGCTCGAAGAACTTACGCAGGAAATCGGTGTAGACGCCCTTCAGGTCGGCGAAGCTCACGTTGTCGCCAATCCACAGGCCTTCCACCTGATTGAACATCGGCGAGTGCGTGGCATCACTATCCACGCGGTACGTGCGACCCGGGCAGATCACCTTGATCGGCGGCATGGCGCGACCGGCGTACTTCTCGACGTGCATGCGCGCGTAACGCACCTGCATCGGGCTGGTGTGGGTACGCAGCAGCAGGAGCTTGTCGTCGCTGTCGCGGCCGTCCACATAGAACGTGTCCTGCATCGAGCGCGCCGGATGGTTGTCCGGGTTGTTCAGCGCGGTGAAGTTCATCCAGTCGGTTTCGATTTCAGGGCCGTCGGCCACGTCGAAACCGATCGAGCCGAAGATCTGCTCGACACGCTCCCAGGTACGCATCACCGGATGCACGCTGCCACGCGCAACAGAGCGGCCGGGCAGCGTCACATCGATAGCTTCCGCGGCCAGACGCGCGTTCATCAGCGCATCGGCCAGTGCCTGACGGCGGGCCTGCAGCGCGGCTTCCACCTGCTGCTTGACCTGGTTGATACGCGCACCTTCGGTCTTGCGTGTTTCCGGGTCCAGCTTGCCGAGGCCCTTGAGCAGCTCGGTCAGCGCACCGGTCTTACCCAGGAAGCGGGCCTTTTCGTTTTCCAGCGTGGCGTTGTCGTTGGCGGCGGCGAAAGCAGCCTGGGCGTCGGCGACGACTTGATCCAGATCCAGGGACATGGCAGCAATACGTAGACAAATACGTGGAAAGGTTGACACTGCACGCGGCAATGCGCGTGCGGCGCATCTATTTCGAATGCCGTCTCGGATCGCTCCGATCGACACGACATTCGAAATAAAAACGGGGCTCGGTGAGGAGCCCCGTTTCAGCAGACCTTGCGGTCGGTGCTTGCCCGAAAGCGCGGTCTAGGCGCTTCCGCAGCCGGCATCAGGCAACGGTGGCTTTCACCTGGTTGACGATGGCGGCAAAGGCAGGCTTGTCGTGGATAGCCATGTCCGACAGCACCTTGCGGTCCAGTTCAATCGAAGCCTTCTTCAGGCCGTTCATGAACACGCTGTAGGTCATGCCATGCTCACGCGTAGCAGCGTTGATACGTGCAATCCAGAGAGCGCGGAACACGCGCTTCTTGTTGCGACGATCGCGGTAGGCGTACTGGCCAGCACGCATGACCGCCTGCTTGGCGATACGATAGACATTATTACGACGGCCGCGGTAACCCTTGGCAGCGTCGATGACTTTCTTGTGACGGGCCCGTGCAGTAACCCCACGCTTGACTCGAGGCATATAAAACTCCTTTCGTTATCGTTTGAGGTTATGCGTAAGGCATCATTGCGCGAACGGACTTCAGGTTCGTCTCATGGACGTCCTGGGTGCCGCGCAGTTGACGCTTGTTCTTGGTGGTCTTCTTGGTCAGGATGTGACGCTTGAAGGCCTGGCCGCGCTTGAACGAACCGTTCGGACGCGCAGTAAAGCGCTTGGAGGCGCTTTTCTTGGTCTTCATCTTAGGCATGAAAAACTCCAGCTCTATGACATGCATACAGGTGGACGGCTGACGCCATCACTTGCAAAACCCGTATCCACTTGTTTTTGTACGCAGCGCACGAAGCGCCGCGCACAGTTTCCGCACAGGACGACGCTGGGATGCACATGGCACCCCAGCCGCCGCCCGCGCAAGAATTACTTCTTCTTCTTGGGGGCCAGCACCATCACCATCTGGCGACCTTCCATCTTCGGCATCTGCTCGACCTGACCCAGTTCCTCCAGGTCAGCCTTCAGACGCTCGAGCACGCGCGCGCCGATTTCCTGGTGGGCCATTTCACGGCCACGGAAGCGCAACGTGATCTTGGTCTTGTCGCCCTCTTCCAGGAAGCGTCGCAAATTGCGCAGCTTGACGTTGTAATCGCCATCATCCGTGCCAGGACGGAATTTCACTTCCTTGACCTGGATGATTTTCTGCTTGAGCTTGGCCTCGTGGGCGCGCTTGGCTTCCTCGTACTTGAACTTGCCGTAGTCCATGATGCGGGCCACGGGCGGAGTCGCGTTGGGCGCGATCTCCACGAGATCCAAGTCCTTGTCCTCGGCCAGGCGCAGTGCGTCCATGAATTTGACGATGCCGAGCTGCTCGTTATCAACCCCTACCAGGCGCAACTCAGGCGCGCTGATTTCCCGGTTGATACGGTGACCTTTGTCTGTAGCGATGTTCCGTTACCTCAAGAAGACAAAAAAACAAGCCGTGCTCGACACCCTCAGGCTTTGCTGGAAACGTCCTGTTGCAGACGCTCCACAAACGCGGAAACAGGCATAACACCCAGATCCACGTTGCCACGGGCACGCACGGCCACTTGATTGGCATCCCGCTCCTTGTCGCCAATTACCAGCAGGTAAGGGATCTTCTGGAGGGAATGCTCGCGAATTTTATACGTAATTTTCTCGTTACGCAAATCCGCCTTGGCCCTAAACCCTTGTTTTTGCAAGAGTTGCACAACGCTTTCAGCATATTCCGACTGGGATTCGGCGATATTCATCACCACTACCTGCTCCGGAGCCAGCCAGGCGGGCAGCGCACCCGCGTGGTTTTCCAGCAAGATACCCAGGAAGCGCTCGAACGAACCAAGGATCGCGCGGTGCAGCATGACCGGGCGCTTCCGGGAATTGTCCTCGGAAACGTACTCGGCGCCCAGACGCTCCGGCAGCACCAGATCGAGCTGCAGCGTGCCGCACTGCCACGAACGGCCGATTGCATCCTTGATGTGGTACTCGACCTTTGGGCCGTAGAAAGCACCCTCGCCGGGCAGTTCTTCCCACTCCACGCCGCAGGCGCGCAGCGCCAGGCGCAGGCCATCCTCGGCGTGATCCCAGACCGCATCCGAGCCCGCGCGCTTTTCCGGGCGCAGCGACAGCTTCACCGCGACATCCTTGAAGCCAAAGTCGTCATAGATCGAGAACGCGAGTTCGTTGAAGGCCTTGGCCTCCTCGACGATCTGCTCTTCCGTGCAGAAGATATGTGCATCATCCTGCACAAAGCCTCGCACGCGCATCAGCCCGTGCAGCGCCCCCGAAGGCTCGTTGCGATGGCACGCACCGAACTCGGCAAGTCGCAGCGGCAGGTCGCGGTACGAGCGCAGGCCATGGTTGAAGATCTGCACATGGCCCGGGCAGTTCATCGGCTTGATCGCGTAATCGCGCTTCTCCGACTCCGTGACGAACATGTTCTCTTTATAGTTGTCCCAGTGGCCGGAACGCTCCCAGAGCGAACGATCCATCACCTGCGGCGTGCGCACTTCCTCGTAGCCGGCCTGACCCAGACGGCCGCGCATGTACTGCTCGACGGCCTGCCACACCTGCCAGCCCTTCGGGTGCCAGAACACCATGCCAGGCGCCTCTTCCTGCAGATGGAACAGGTCAAGCGTCTTGCCCAGGCGACGGTGATCGCGCTTCTCAGCCTCCTCCAGCATGTGCAGGTAGGCGTCCTGGTCTTCCTTCTTCGCCCAGGCCGTACCGTAGATACGCTGGAGCATCTCGTTGTTGGAGTCGCCGCGCCAGTAGGCACCGGCCACCTTCATCAACTTGAAGACCTTGAGCTTGCCCGTGGACGGTACGTGCGGGCCACGGCACAGGTCGACGAAGCTGCCTTCGCGATAGAGGCCAATCTCCTGATCCGCGGGAATCGACGCAATGATCTCGGCCTTGTACTTCTCGCCCATCGACTCGAACAGGGCCACCGCCTCATCGCGATTCCACACCTCGCGCGACACCTTCTCGTCCTTGCGGGCAAGTTCCGTCATCTTCTTTTCGATGGCGGCGAGGTCTTCCGGCGTGAAGGGACGCTTGTACGAGAAGTCGTAGTAGAAGCCGTTGTCAATGACCGGACCGATCGTGACCTGCGCGTCGGGATACAGCTCCTTGACGGCGTAGGCCAGCAAGTGGGCCGTCGAGTGACGAATCACGTCGACGCCATCTGCATCCTTGTCCGTGACGATGGACAGCGATGCATCCTGGTCGATCCGGAAGCTCGTATCGACCATGCGACCATCGACCTTGCCGGCGAGCGCTGCTTTGGCCAGTCCGGAGCCAATGCTCTGCGCCACTTCGGCCACCGTGACGGGGCCGGGATACTCACGACGGGAACCGTCTGGCAGCGTGATTACGATCATCTTGCACCTCTCGAGGATTCCGCTGCACCGGCCTTCAGGCGATGTGGCGAGCGGAGCATAGCTTCTTTTGTGGCGCCGGCCCATCCAATCGCCTCAACGGCTATCGGACACGACCAGCAACGAATCTTTCTGGCTGCCTCACGGCGAGCGACGAGGCAGCTTACAGGATGCTGGAAAACGACAGACGAAAAAAAACGCGGCCAAGGCCGCGTTTTTCTGTGTTTCCCCGTATCACACACTACGGGTCGAAGGCGCACCTCGACTACTGTCGCTAACCAGCGGTAGTAGTTCGAGTTGTCTTGCTCATGATGCGTTTCCGTTCCTTGGAAGGTTGTTCGGATCTGCCAGCGCCAGCCTTCGATTGCCGACGGGTGCTACGTTTTTACTGCATGTTCGTTGGTAGGCTCGATTGGACTCGAACCAACGACCCCCACCATGTCAAGGTGGTGCTCTAACCAGCTGAGCTACGAGCCTAGCGAAGCTGCAAGTATAACCTTATTTTCGTTTCGCGTGCAACACCCCCTGCACTTCTTCGATCAGGGAAATCGCACGCTGGAGTTGCGTGGCCTCGGCAACCTCCGCCGTGAACTGCATTCGAGCAACACCCTTGCTCGACAGCGTCTTCACACCCGTGACGTTGATCTTCTCGCGCGAAAGCACTTCGGAAATATCGCGCAGCAAGCCCTGCCGGTCGATCGCCTCCACCTGGATGTCCACGGGATACACGGCATCGCTGCGCTTGCCCCATTCCGTCTGAATCACTCGCTCAGGGTCGCGCGTCGCCAGTTGCTGGAACGTGTGGCAGTTGCGTCGATGGATTGACACACCCCGACCACGAGTCACGAAGCCAACGATATCGTCCGGCGGCGCCGGCTTGCAGCAGCGAGACATTTGCGTCATCAGCGAATCGACGCCCACCACGAGCACGCCACTCTTGGCGCCGCGCGCCACGCTGGTGGCGCGACTCTTCTTGGTAACGGCCTCTTCCTCGCTGAACTGCGGCTGCACCTCCCCGTCCGGATGCCGTAGCGCCTGCTCCACGTGGCGCAGGCTGAACTCTTCCTTCGCCACCGCCGCGAACAGATCATCCGGTGTCTTGAAGTTGAGTCGGGTGGCGAGATCGTCGAGATTGACCGCCGTCTTGCCCTCGCGCTGCAACGTCTTTTCGATCAGGGCACGCCCTTGGGCAATCGTCTCCTGAGAGTCGAGCGCATTGAACCATGCCCGCACCTTGGCACGTGCGCGGCTGCTGGCCAGGTAGCCCAGCTCGGGGTTCAGCCAGTCGCGCGAAGGCCCACCCTGCTTGACCGCCACGATCTCCACGGTCTGCCCGTTCTTGAGCGGCGTGTTGAGCGGCACCATCGCGCCATCGACACGCGCACCGCGGCAACGATGGCCGAGGTCACTATGCAGGTAGTAGGCAAAATCCACCGGCGTGGCGCCCTGAGGCAACGCCACCACGCGCGCCTGCGGCGTCAGCACATAGATGTGGTCGTCGATTGCCGCGTGCTTGAGCTGCTCCCACGGCGAATCCTCGTGCGTGACCGTGTGATCGGCGTCATCCTTCCACGCCAGCAGTTGCCGCAGCCACGCGATTTTCTCGTCGTAGCTGTTGTCCGCGGTGAACTGACCGCTATAACCCCTGCCACCCGCTTCCTTGTAGCGCCAGTGCGCCGCCACGCCGTACTCGGCGAAGTGGTGCATCTCGTGCGTACGGATCTGCACCTCGAACGCTCGGCCATCGTCGCCGATCACCACCGTGTGCAGGGATTTGTAGCCATTCGCCTTCGGCCGCGAAATGTAGTCGTCGAACTCGCGCGGAATCGGTTGCCAGATGTGGTGCACGATACCGAGCACCGTATAGCAGTCCTTGATGTCGTCGACAATCACGCGGAAGGCGCGCACGTCGTAGAGATCGGCAAAATCGAGCGCCTTGCCCCGCATCTTCTTCCAGATGCTGTAGATGTGCTTGGGTCGCCCGGTCACTTCGGCGCGAATGCCCGCCGCCGCCAGTTCGGACTGCAGCCGCGCGATCGCCTGCGAGATATAGCCCTCCCGCTCGATGCGCTTTTCGTCGAGCAGCTTGGCGATGCGCTTGTAGGTCTCGGGCTGCTCGAAGCGGAAGGCCAGATCCTCGAGCTCCCACTTCATTTGCCAGATACCCAGCCGGTTCGCCAGCGGCGCATAGATATCGAGCGTTTCGCGCGCCACGCCCGGCAGCGGCTGGCTCTTGGTCTGCGCCAGCCAGCGCAACGTCTGCAGACGCGAAGCCAGCCGCACCAGCACCACGCGGATGTCCTGCGCGAAGGCCAGCAGCATCTTGCGCAGCGCCTCAACTTGCTCCTGCCGCGCCGCCGCCTGCGACTTCGACGTTTCGGCGGTCTCGGCCTGCGTGGCGATCGCGCCAATCCGCAACAGTTGCCGCACGCCCTTCACCAGCCGCGCCACGTCCTCGCCGAAGCGTTCCTCGATGTGCGCCTCGACGCCGGGCACGAACGCCACCATCGGGAACAGGCACGCCGCCGCACGCGCGGCATCGTCTACGCGCAGGCCATCCAGGATACGCAGCATCCCCTCGGCATGAGACAGCACGGTCTCGCCGGTGGGCAGTGTCGTGGGTTTCTCGCCGTCGGCCTTCTCGCGCACATACGCGAGCGCGCGCTCGACGAGCCCGGCGTCGGGCACGCCCGCGGTCTGACCCGTCAGCTCCGTCGATGTCACCATGTCTTACCGCCCCGCATCAGTTGAGCGCGGCCGTCACCACCACTTCGATCAGGTAGTCGGGATTGGCCAGCGCCGCCTGGACGGTGGCCCGCGGCGGCGTATTGCCTTGCGCCACCCACTCGTCCCACACCTCGTTCATCTCGCCAATGCGCGTGATGTCCGTCAGGAAGATCTGGCACATCAGGATGCGCGTCTTGTCGCTGCCGGCTTCGGCCAGCAGGCGGTCGATATGGCCCAGCACCTCGCGCGTCTGGCCGCGCAGGTCGGCCTTGGGGTCGACCTCGGGCACCTGGCCGGCCAGATAGACCACGCCGTTGTAGACCGCGTATTCGGACAGGCGCTTGCCCACGTGGGCGCGCTTCAGGGTGTTGGTGCTCATGACAGTTTTCGTTCAGTATCGGGGCTCAAGACCCCAGGAAAAATTGACGGGCGATGGCGATCTGCGCCGGATCGACAAACGTCGGAGCATGACCCACATCGGGAATCTCCACGCTCGACACCTGCTTGCCGCGTGCCACCATCTCGGCCAGGATCTCGCGCATCAGCAGATCGGACTGCGCGCCGCGCACCACCAGCGTCGGCCCTTGAATGGCCTCGAACATCGCCCACAGCGCGGCCTCACCAGCCTGCATCGCCTCCGGCGTCGCGTCCTTGAACGGCACGGCCAGCGCCGGGTCGTAATGCAATCCCCATTCGAGCCCCTCGGCGCCCTGCATCGGTTTCAGGATCGCGCCATTCAGCTCGCGCCACTGCTCGGGAGTATGACGGCCAAATGAGGCGCTAATCGTCTGCAGATAGGCCAGCCCTTCCTCGAACGTCTTGAAGCGCACCGGCAAACCCAGATACGCACCAATCCGTTCCATCGATTGCGCGGTGATGCGCGGACCCACATCGTTGAGCAGCAGCTTGCGCACCGGCGACTTGGCCAGCCCGGCCAGCCCGATGCCGATCAGCCCGCCCATCGACGTGCCGAACCAGTCCACCTGTTCGACGTTCAGTCGCGCGATCAGCGTAACCATATCGGACACGTATTGCGGCAACACGTAGCCCCGCGGGTCGGCCAGCCAGTCGGAGCGGCCACGGCCCACCACGTCCGGGCACACCACACGGTACTCGTCGCTCAGCGAACGTGCCAGCGCGTCGAAATCACGTCCGGTACGGGTCAGGCCGTGCACGCACACCAGCACTCGCTGATTCGCGGGATCTCCCCACTCGTGATAGGCCATGCGATGCAGGCCGGATGCGCTGATGCACTGTACGAAGCCGAGGCGCGGACTGGAAGACATCTGGACTCCCTGCAATCTCGCGCCAAAGGCATGATGACGCGAAAGGTTAAGCGATATGACTACTTCGGAAAGTACGACGGTCGAACCGGGCGGTTGAACCAAATTGCGGGCTTTTGGCCAAAGCAGGATTGTACGCTCAGCGAGTACAATGCCACAGCACATCCTGACTCGCCCAACGGAGGCATCCATGCTCAAAGGCAAGACGGCACTGGTCACTGGATCGACCAGCGGTATCGGACTCGGCATCGCCCAGGCGCTGGCCGCGCAAGGTGCCAATATCATCGTCAACGGATTCGGTGACGTGGACGGCGCAAAGGCGGAGATCGCCAAATCCGGCAGCGGCATTCAGGTGGGCTACCATGGCGCCGACATGAGCAAGGCCGCCGAGATCGAGGACATGATGCGCTATGCCGAGAAGGACTTCGGCGGTGTGGACATCCTGGTCAACAACGCAGGCATCCAGTTCGTGGCAAAGATCGAGGAATTTCCGGTCGATCGCTGGGACGCGATCATCGCCATCAATCTCACCTCCGCATTCCACACTACCCGCCTGGCGCTGCCCTCGATGAAGGCGAAGAACTGGGGTCGGGTCATCAATATCGCCTCGACCCACGGTCTCGTGGCATCGGCGGAAAAGTCGGCCTACGTGGCCGCGAAACACGGCATCGTCGGCTTCACCAAGGTCACCGCGCTCGAAACGGCGCAGACCGGCGTCACGGCCAACGCCATCTGCCCGGGCTGGGTGCTGACGCCACTGGTACAGAAACAGGTGGAAGCCCGCGCCCAGAAGGAAGGGATTCCGGTCGAGCAAGCCAAGCGTGAACTGGTGATCGAGAAGCAGCCTTCCGGCCAGTTCGTCACGCCCGAGGAACTCGGCGCGCTGGCGGTGTTCCTGTCGAGCGAAGCCGCGCGTCAGGTGCGCGGCGCGATCTGGAACATGGACGGTGGCTGGGTGGCCCAATAAGAGAACGAGGAGTGCAGTAAATGGCAGACCGACGTAACTTCCTGCGCATCCTTGGCGCCAGTTCGCTGACGCTGGCGCCGGTGTTGGCCATGGCGCAGTCGCCGAAGCTGTTGGCCATTGACGTCTACAAGAGCCCGACTTGCGGCTGCTGCGAGGACTGGGTCAAGCATCTGCGCGCCAACGGCTTTACGGTGACCACGCACGATGTCGAGGACACTGGCGTCTATCGCACCAAGTACGGGATTCCGGACCGCTTCGGCTCGTGCCACACCGGCGTCATCGCCGGCTACGGTATCGAGGGCCATGTGCCGGCAGCCGACATCAAGAAGCTGCTGGCCAGCAAGCCGCAGGCCGCAGGATTGGCCGTGCCGGGAATGCCGGCAGGATCTCCGGGCATGGAATATGGTTCACGCAAGGACCCGTTCGACGTGCTGCTGGTGAAAGCCAATGGCGCGGCGTCGGTCTTCTCGAGCTACAACAAGGCGAAGTCCTGAGGCTCGGCGAGCCAGGATCGGCGAACGGAAACCCTCACCAGGCAAAAAAAGCCCCCGCCGGCATAAACCGGCGGGGGCTTTTTCCTACTGGCTACTGTGCTTTGGCCACGGTACCAGGCGGCCAAATCAGCGGCTCAGATCAGCTTCGCGCCCGTCTTCGCCTGCACTTCCTCCCGGCTCACGCCCGGAGCTGTTTCCACCAGCTTCAGGCCTTCCGGCGTCACGTCCATCACGGCCAGGTCGGTGATGATGCGATTCACCACACCCACGCCGGTCAGCGGCAGATTGCACGCCTCAAGGATCTTGATGTCCTCGGTGCCATCCTTCTTCTTGGCGGTATGTTCCATCAGCACCACCACGCGACCCACGCCGGCCACGAGGTCCATCGCGCCGCCCATGCCCTTGACCATCTTGCCCGGGATCATCCAGTTGGCCAGGTCGCCGCGCTGGCTGACCTGCATGGCGCCCAGGATGGCCAGGTTGATCTTGCCGCCGCGAATCATCGCAAACGAATCGGCCGACGAGAAGATCGACGAACCGGGCAGCGTCGTCACCGTCTGCTTGCCGGCGTTGATCATGTCGGCGTCCACTTCTTCCTCGGTCGGGAACGGACCGATGCCCAGCAGGCCGTTTTCCGACTGCAGCCACACTTCCATGCCTTCCGGCACGTGGTTGGCCACCAGCGTCGGCAGGCCGATACCGAGATTCACATAGAAACCGTCCTGCAGTTCCCGGGCCGCGCGCGCGGCCATTTCATCACGTGTCCATGCCATGATCTGTCTCCTTACTTGGCACGCACGGTGCGCTGTTCGATGCGTTTTTCGGGGTTCGTGTTCAGCACGATGCGGTGCACGAAGATGCCCGGCAGGTGGACGTCGTCCGGATCGATCTCACCGGTTTCAACGATCTCTTCCACCTCGACCACCGTGATCTTTCCGGCCATTGCGCAAACCGGGTTGAAGTTGCGGGCGGTGCGGCGGAAGACCAGATTACCTGCCTTGTCAGCCTTCTTGGCCTTGACCAGCGCCACGTCCGCCGTCAGCGAACGCTCCATCACGTATTGCTGGCCGTCGAACTCGCGGATTTCCTTGCCATCTGCGACGATCGTGCCCACGCCGGTCTTGGTGAAGAATGCCGGGATGCCCGATCCGCCGGCGCGCAGCTTCTCGGCCAGCGTGCCCTGCGGCGTGAATTCGAGTTCGAGTTCGCCAGCCAGGTACTGGCGCTCGAACTCCTTGTTCTCGCCCACGTAGGACGAGATCATCTTGCGGATCTGCCGCGTGGCAAGCAGCAGGCCGAGGCCAAAACCATCGACGCCGGCATTGTTGGAGATGCAGGTAAGCTGCTTGGCGCCGCTATCGCGCAGTGCCGCGATCAGCGCTTCGGGGATGCCGCACAGACCAAAACCGCCCACGGCGATCGTCTGGCCGTCGCGCACGACGCCCGCGAGCGCCTCAGCAGCGCTGGCGTAGACCTTGTTCATTGTTTGCTCCTTCCTCGGTAGTCCCGCGCGGATGGTTCGAAGCCTTCCGACGACGTTCTTGGTCCGCCACATGGCCAACCGGCCACATGCGGAATCTGTAACGGTACAATCAGCGGTCAGGCCCCGCCGTTGCCGCCCCAAAGCATACGTCAACGCATACCGCCAACGCCATTACGTAAAAGTACATAAGGGATAATGCCGTCCATCGACTACCAGACCGCTTTTCAGCTTGCGCCCGTCGGGCTGGTGCTGTCGCGCGCCCGCATGATCGAGGATTGCAATGACGAGGTTTGCCGGATCTTCGGCACCACGCGCGACGCCCTGGTCGGCGAGTCCTTCCAGGTGCTCTACCCCACTGCCGACGAGTTCGAGCGCACCGGCGCGCGGATCGTGCCGATCATGAATGCAAAGGGGATGTACTCGGACGAGCGGATCATGAAGCGCGCCAACGGGGAGCTGTTCTGGTGCCATGTCACCGGCCGCGCGCTGGACCGGCAGGATCCACTCGGCAGCGGCATCTGGACGTTCGAGGATCTATCCCAGAAGCGGCCCGTAACAGCCGAGCTGACCGCGCGGGAGCGCGATATTGCCGCGCAGCTGGTCGAGGGCAAGACCAGCAAGCAGATCGGCAAGCTGCTGGCGATCAGCCCGCGCACGGTGGACATCTACCGGGCACGTCTGATGAAGAAATATGGAGCGCATACGGCGGTGGATCTGGTCCAACGCCTTGTCAATCACTGAGGATGCGCCCTCTCTCCCGCAAGACGGGAGAGAGGACCTGCCGATTGCGGACTTGAAGCCTACGCCTCGATCAGGCGACGGATTTCGTCCGGAACCGGGACCGACTTCTCCGCCGTGTAGTCGCACCACACCACCTTCGCGCCACCTTCCGCCCAGATCACGTCAGGCAGATCGGTCCGGATAATCTCCGTCCACGTTTCGAAACTCGTGCGACCGAGCTTGCCTGCGTACACGCGGCATTCGATGTCGCCGGGGTGACGAAGCTGCTTCAGGAACGTCATGCTGGCGTTGATGATGACCGGCCCATGGCCGCTGGCGTCCTTGCCGCTACGGCCCAGCGAGGCGAACCACTCGAGCCGCGCCTGTTCCATGTAGCGGAAGTAGACGGTGTTGTTGACATGACCCATGGCGTCCATGTCACCCCACCGCATCGGCATCACGAAGGTGAAGACGTGTTTCATCGGCGATTGGCGATGGACGCTTCGGCCTTGGTCACCAGATCGGCGCCAATCTGCTTCTTCCACTTGTCGTAGACCTTGGCGGTGGCCTTGCGGAAGGCATCATGCTCGGCCGGCGTCAGGCTGGTCACCTTCACGCCGTGCTGCTCCATGTCTTTCCATGCCGGTGCGCCCGCCTCGTTCAGCCCCTTGCGGGCCAGCGCAATTTCCTGCTTGCCGGCGTCGATGGCGGCCTGCTTGACGATCTCGCGGTCAGCCGGCGTCCAGCTTTCCCAGATCTGCTTGTTGACCACGAAGATCAGCGGGTCGGCCACGTAGCCCCAGGTCGTCACGAACTTCTGGCCCACCGTGTAGAGCTTGGCAGCCGCGAACACGCTCTGCGGGTTCTCCTGGCCATCCACGGCGCCGGAGGCCATGGCCGGCTGCGCATCGGCCCAGCTCATCTGCGTGGGGTTGGCGCCCAGCGCGTTGAACGTCTCGATGTACAACGGCGAGCCCACCACACGCAGCTTCAGACCCTTGAGGTCCTCCGGCTTGCGGATCTCGTGCTTCGAGTTCGAGACTTCACGGAAACCGTTCTCGCCCCAGGCCAGCGGCACCACGCCCGCCTTCTCCAGCGTGGCGAAGATCGACTTGCCCACATCGCCCTGGGTCAACGAGTCCAGCGCCTTGTAGTCGGGCATCAGGAACGGCAGCGAGAACAGGTTCAGTTCCTTGACCTGCGGGGACCAGTTGATGGTGGAGCCCACGGCCATGTCGATCACACCCTGGCGAATCGCCGAGAACTCGCGCGTCTGGTCACCAGCCACCAGCGAGGTGCCCGGATACAGCTTGATGTTGATGCGGCCATTGGTGCGCTGACGCACCATGTCTGCCCAGATCTCGCCGCCCTTGCCCCACGGGAATGCGGGGCCGAGCACCAGCGACATCTTGTATTCGGACTTGTAGGTCTGCGCCATCGCACCGGCCGGCGCAAGCGCGGCGGCGGCGATCGAAGCGGCAACGGACAGCATCAGGGCACGGCGTTTCATCCGGGAATCTCCTCTTTTCGTTTTCTCGTTCATATCAATAGCCCAGGTAGTCGGGCAGCCAGGTGGCCAGCGGCGGATAGGCCAGCACCATCAGCATGGCGACGAACATCGCCAGCAGCATCCAGATCACCCATGGCACGGTCTCTTCCATGCGCACGCGCGCGATGCGGCACGACACCATCAGGTTGACGGCCAGCGGCGGGGTGAACTGACCCAGCGCCACCTTGAGCGTAAGCACCACGCCAAACCATACCGGATTCCAGTGGAACGCGGTGGCGATGGGCAGCAGCAGCGGCACGAAGATCAGGAAGATCGAGATGCCGTCCAGGAACATGCCGACGGTCATCAGCAGCAGCACGATCAGCGCCAGCACGCCGTACTCGCCCAGTCCCGAATGCGCAATGGCATTGGCCAGCGGGTCGATCACGCCGAGCGTGGACAGCGCATAGGCGAAGATGCCGGCTAGCGCCACGACCAGCAGGATCACCGCCGATGTCTCGGCCGCCTCCTGGAAAATCGTGAACAGGTCGCGCACGCCGATGCTGCGATAGATCACCATGCCGACGAACAGCCCGTAGACCACGGCCACGACGGCGGCCTCGGTTGGCGTGAACCAGCCCGCGCGCATGCCACCCAGGATCAGGAACGGCGCCACCAGGCCCCATGCGGCCTCGCGCAGGCTCTTCCAGAACGGCGGGCGCGGCAAGCCGGCCTCGATATGCCCCATGTTGTGCTTGCGCGCCAGCCAGACGGCCGGAACGATCAACGCCACACCGGCCAGGATGCCCGGGATCATGCCGGCGGCAAACAGCGCGGGCACCGATGCGCCCGGCACCAGCACGCTGTAGATAATGAACGCCACTGACGGCGGAATCAGGATGTCCGTAGCCGCCGCCGCGCCAACCACCGCGGCGCTGTAGGAGCCCGGATAGCCCGCACGCGACATCGCCGCGATCATCACGCCCCCTACCGCTGCCGCGTTCGCGGGACCAGAGCCCGAGATGCCACCCAGGAACATCGCCACCAGAATAGCCACCAGCGGCAACATGCCCGGACCACGGCCCACGATCGCGATGGCGAACGTGACCAGTCGCTGCGCCACGCCGGAACGGTCGAAGATCGAACCGACCAGCACGAACATTGGAATGGCCAGCAGCGGGTACTTGGCAAGACCGGCATAGAAGTTCTGCGGCACGGCCAGCAGGCCGAACATCTGCGTATCGAGGTTCGACAGGCCGATGGCGATCAGACCGCCCAGCCCCAGCGACACGCCAATTGGCACGCCCAGCAGCATCAGGCCAATGAAAACCGCGAACAGAATGATGGCGATCAGCGTCATTGCGCACGCTCCCCATCGTTCATCAGGGCACGCAGCGCCCGGACATTGCGCAGGGCCAGAGCCAGCGCCCGCAGCGTTATCGCCATCGACAGAACAGGCAGCCAGACCGAGTACCACCAGCTCGGCACGCCGATGCCCGGCGATGTCTCACCGAACGTGTACTCGTCCCACGTGATCCGCACACCCAGCACGGCGAGGGCCAGGAACATGACCGCGACGGCCAGCGCCGAAACGATAGCCAGCCGCTTCTGCCGCGCGGCACTGCCACGCTCGAAGAAGAATTCGATACGGATATTGCGATCGCGCGCCACGGCGGCGCTGCCGGCCACCAGCGCCAGCACGATCATCAGGAAGACCGAGAACTCCTCGGTCCAGGCAAACGATTCGTCGGTGAAGTAGCGGACCACCACGTTAGCGAACGTGATGATTACCAACAGCCCCATCACGATCACGCCGATCCAGTCCTCGATACGCGGTGAAACCCGGAATTCGCTGTCCCGCGCTTCGTCGGCGGCTTCGGGAATGATCACCGAATCGACGACATGCTGCGGCACGGCGTCGCGCCGTGCCTGATTGTCTTGCTCCATCCTCCCCGGCCTCCGGTCCGGTCCCGAGGCGCTAACAAAACGATTCTGGCACCGTGGTACGGGCGCCATGGTCTCGCCGCGCCACCTTCCCTGCCCAGAACCGCTTCGCTTCGTTCTGTTAACGCCCCGGGGTGATTCTTATTTGGTTATTTATTCTTCTCGGTCCAATCCGGGAGGATCAGACCATGCCATCGTCGGCCGTGACCACCGCACCATTGATAAAGCGCGAGGCATCGGACGCCAGCAGCAGCAACAGGCCATCGAGGTCTTCGGGTTGGCCCAGGCGCTTGCGCGGCAGCATCTGGATCAGCTTCTGCCCCGCGTCGGTGTCCCAGTGGTGGTGGTTGATCTCGGTGTCGATATAGCCTGGGCAGATCGCGTTGGTATTGATACCGTGCCGCGCCCATTCCAGCGCCATCGCCTTGGTCATATGGACCACGGCTGCCTTGCTCATGCAGTAGACACCGATCTGCGACAGTACCTTGAGACCGGCCACAGACGCAATATTGACGATTCGCGCCTGGGGCAGCGGATTGCCCAGTTTTTCGGCGCCCTTGGCCCGCGCGATCATGCGCTTGGCCACTTCCTGGGCGACAAAGAACGCGCCACGCGTATTGGTATCGAAGACGAAATCGAAGTCGTCAGCGGTTACGTCGGTCAACTTCTGCGTGGTGGAAACGCCCGAATTGTTGACCAGGATGTCGATCGCGCCAGCCTCGGTTTCGGCGTGCGCCACGGCCGCCCGGATACTGTCCGGATCGGTCACGTCGAGCTGCACCACGTGCGCGCTGCCGCCGTCTGCCTCAATCGAGGCACGTAGCTCCTTGAGCCGTTCCACTCGGCGCGAAGCCAGTACCACCTTGGCCCCGGCGGCCGCCAGAACATTGGAAAAACGCGTGCCCAGGCCGCTTGACGCGCCGGTCACCAGCGCGACCTTGCCTTCCAGATTAATCGACAGACCCATAGTTACCTCGGTGTTTGGGGGGCGCCCGGCCCAGCCGGACGTGCGGCGCCGACGTTACATAGGCTGGCGGCCGCAGCTTACCAAAAAAAAGAACGGTCGTTCAAAAAAATATCTTGCCTGAGGGTGTCGAGTCCCGGACAATGCCGGAGATTCTAAGAACTTGGTCCCCAAAGCGAAAGGGGGAAATGCGGGAGACTTCGCAAAGCCCCGCAAATCCCTGCCAGTTTCTTGGAGCCCGATCACCGCATTCCCACAAACCGCAGCACCCGCACGACGGACTGCGACCCATGCGGCAGTATTGCCGCCCAGAAGAAACAGAGGGTAAGAGACAATGGATCAGCAACAGCTCGTCGAGCAGTTCGGCCCGCGAGAAGCCATGGAGTACGACGTCGTCATCGTTGGCGGCGGACCTGCAGGCCTCGCCACGGCTATTCGCCTGAAGCAACTGGCGCAAGAAAAAGGCGGCGACGTCAATGTCTGTGTGCTGGAGAAAGGCTCGGAGCCTGGCGCTCACATCCTGTCCGGCGCGATCATGGATCCGCGCGCGCTTACTGAACTGATCCCGAACTGGAAGGAACTCGGCGCGCCGCTGAACCAGCCGGTAACGGAAGACAAGTTCCTGTTCCTGAACGAATCCGGCTCCAAGGGCACCCCGCCGGCGCTGCTGCCAGAGTGCTTCCACAACCACGGCAACTACATCGTCAGCCTGTCGAACTTCGTTCGCTGGATGGGCCAGCAAGCCGAGGCGCTGGGCGTAGAAATTTTCCCGGGCTTCCCGGCCGCCGAAGTCCTGTACAACGAGGACGGCTCGGTCAAGGGCGTGGCCACGGGCAACATGGGTATCAGCAAGGAAGGCGAGCCCACCGAGAACTTCCAGCTCGGCATGGAGCTCCACGCCAAGTACACGATCTTCGCCGAGGGCGCGCGTGGCCACCTGGGCAAGCAGATCATCGCCAAGTACAAGCTCGACGCCGGCAAGGACCCGCAAAGCTACGGCATCGGCCTGAAAGAACTGTGGGAAATCGATCCGGCCAAGCATAAGCCCGGTCTGGTGGTGCACACGGCCGGCTGGCCGCTCGACCCCGCAACTTACGGCGGCTCGTTCCTCTATCACATGGAGGACAACAAGGTCGCAGTGGGCTTCGTGGTTGGCCTGGACTACACGAACCCGTGGCTGTCGCCGTTCGAGGAATTCCAGCGCTTCAAGACGCACCCGGAAATCCGCGCTTACTTTGAAGGCGGCAAGCGTATCGGCTATGGCGCCCGCGCGATCACCGCCGGCGGCCTGCTGTCGCTGCCGAAGACCGTGTTCCCGGGTGGCGCACTGGTGGGTTGCGACGCCGGCTACCTGAACGCCTCGCGTATCAAGGGCAGCCACGCTGCGATCAAGACTGGCATGCTGGCCGCCGAGGCCGCCTACGACGCGCTGCAGGGCGGCCGTCAGCACGACGAACTGACCGCCTACCCCGCCGCGTTCGAATCGAGCTGGCTCCACAAGGAACTGCTGCAAGCGAAGAACTTCAAGCAGTGGTTCAAGAAGGGCCGCACCACCGCCACGCTGATGACCGGTATCGAGCAATGGCTGCTGCCGAAGCTTGGCATCCGCAACCCGCCCTGGACCCTCCACCGCGAAAAGCCGGACCACGTGTACCTGAAGCCGGCCGCCGAGTGCGAGAAGATCGTCTATCCGAAGCCGGACGGCAAGCTCACGTTCGATCGTCTGTCGTCGGTGTTCATCAGCAACACGAACCACGAAGAAAACCAGCCCGCGCACCTGACGCTCAAGGACGCGAGCGTGCCGGTGAACATCAACTGGGAAAAGTACGCCGGCCCCGAGTCGCGCTACTGCCCGGCTGGCGTGTACGAGTTCGTGCAGAACGATGACGGCAAGGAGCGCCTGCAGATCAACGCGCAGAACTGCGTGCACTGCAAGACTTGCGACATCAAGGACCCGACGCAGAACATCGTGTGGGTCACGCCGGAAGGTGGCGGCGGCCCGAACTACGTGGGCATGTAAGACGCCTGCCGCCCGAGACAAGATCAGGCGGCATTGCACGGCAAGGAAAACGCCGGCCATTGGCCGGCGTTTTCTATTGGGCGAACCTTCTTTTGGGCGAACCGCGACTCAGGCGTCACCCCCACGCGGCGCCTTGAACACCTCGACGGCAGGTGCCGGTCCCCGGTACTTCTCGACGTCGGCCATGGCCGTGTGTCCGCAATTGCCTTGCGCCAGCTTCGAGGTACCGATGCCAGTCGTCAGGTTGTTGACGTCGCCATATCGGCACAGCGTCCCGGGCTTGCCTGGCTCTGCAGGGTCGTACCACCCGCCTTCGCACACGCGGATAACGCCACGGCGTATGTCATCAGTTAGCCTGACGCCTACCAGCATCTGCCCGCGATCATTGAACACACGTACGATGTCGCCATCGGCAATCCCACGGGTCTTGGCATCTTCCGGATGCATCAGGCACGGCTCGCGTCCCTTGATGGCATAGCTCCCGCGCAGCACCGTGCCGCACAACTGCGAATGCAGGCGACTTCTGGGGTGGCTGCTGTCGACGTGCAACGGATACCTGGTCGTGGGTCCACCCAGCCGTTCCAGCGGCTCCATCCAGGTGGGATGAGGCGGGCAATCGTCGTATTTCATGCGTGCGATGTTCGACGAGTAGATCTCGATCCGTCCCGAGGGCGTGCCGAGCGCGTTGAGCAGCGGGTCATCGCGGAACTCCTTGTGCCGGATGTAACCCTTCGCCTCCTCGCCGATCGGGAACGCCAGCGGCTTGTTGCTGTTCCAGAACACCTCGAACACCGGAATTTCCATGCGCTTACCGCGTGCCTGAACGCGCGCCGCTTCGTAGAACGTTCGAATCCAGGCCATGTCGTCGCGCCCCTCGGTGAACGCCTTGCCGGTACCCATCCGCTCGCAGATCGCCGCGAAAATGTCGTAGTCGTCGCGCGCTTCGAACAATGGGGCCACCACCTTGCGCATCGCCAGGATGTGGCTCATCGAGTAGTCGCCAATACCTTCGATGTCATTGCGCTCGTAGCTCGTCGTGCACGGAAGCACGATGTCCGCATGACGCGCGGTGGCTGTCCACTGGAAGTCCTGCACGATGAACGTATCGAGCTTGCGCCACGCCTTGATCATCCGGTTGCGATCCTGATGATGCATGAACGGATTGCCACCGACCCAGTAGGCCAACCGGATGTCAGGGTACTTCGAGCGCTTGCCGTTGAAGTCGTACGGCTTGCCGGGATTCTCGAGCATCTCGACGATGCGCGAGACCGGTATCGTCTCCGTCCCGCCCGCTTCGAGCCACTCCGATCCCGGCGGCGGCTTCGCACCGCCGACGATACCCGGCAGCACTGGCCCGGTAGCCGTGGGGCTGCCGCCATTGGCATAGTGATAGGTGAAGCCATAGCCCCCACCGGGCAATCCGATCTGCCCCAGCATCGACGCCAGCGTCACCAGCATCCAGTGTGACTGCTCGCCATGATGCTGGCGCTGAATGGACCACCCTGCCGCCAGCATCGTGCGCTTCGAAGCGAATCGACGCGCGAGATCGCGGATCGTCTCCGCAGGTATCTCGCAGATGCTCGCCGCCCACTCCGCATTCTTGGCCACGCCATCGGACTCCCCCGTCAGATAGGGAACGAATCGATCGAAGCCGGTGGTATAGCGGGCCAGGAACTTCGCATCGTGCAGCTTTTCCGTGTACAGCGTATGCGCGATCCCGAGCATCATCGCGACATCGGTATGCGGGCGCGGCGCCAGCCATTCGGCATCGAAATAGCGACAGGTGTCCGTTCGCACCGGATCAATGCAGATCACCTTTACGCCCTTGCTCTTCAATGCTTCCATGCCAGGATAGGCGCCATGGTCAGGCACCTGCCAGCCGATCTGGTTCGTGACCATCGGATCGGCCGCCCAGAAGACCATCAGTTCCGTATGCTCGGCCAGCACCGGCCACGCGGTAGGTTGCTCGTAGACGTCGATCGATCCCACCACGTAAGGCAGGATCACCTGTGCCGCGCCGGTCGAGTAGTCCCCGCTGCGACTGACGAATCCGCCGTTGACGGTCAGCGCGCGTGCCAGCAACGTCTGGCAATTGTGCAGTTTGCCGGGACTCTTCCAGCCATAGGAGCCACCGAAGATCGAGGTCGGGCCGTGTTTCTTTCGCACACGCACCAGCTCCGCAGCCACGAGATCGAGCGCCTTCTCCCAACTGACCCGAACGAAATCGCCCTTGCCGCGCCCTTCGGGATCGGCGCCGGGCCCCCGTTCAAGCCAGGCCCGGCGCACCATCGGATGGCGGATGCGCGTCGGTGAGTACATCGAGTCCAGCACACCGGGCAGTTGATGCGATGGCTTCGGGTCCTTCTCCCACGGCCGGACGCCCGTTACCCGGCCATCGTCCACACGCATGTAGAACGCCCCCCAGTGCGATCCAGTCAGGACCTCGCGACTGCCCGCCGTCGCCGCCCGCGCACCCGACGCCAGTAGCGTGGCCCCAGTGGAACCTAACGCACCCGCGGCCAGCGCGCCCTGGATAAAGCGCCGGCGAGACATGTTCGTGTCCGACTTCCCAAATTCATTCGACATGGTGACTCCCGTCTTGTCCATCGATCACGGAGACGAGGTGGGGCTGACCATCGGGCCCCGGCGCCTCCAGCAGATTCAGATTGCCCAGCAGCCGCGCCAGCCCGCCATAGAAACCGTCCGGGTCCAGCGCGATACATTCGTCGATCAATGCCGGCATCCAGCCTGCCAGCCGCGCCCGCATCAAACCCTCGCCGGTGAGGTGACCCTTGCGCAACAGCGCCGCAAGGAGCGCGAGTTCGATCGATATATGGTCAGAGGCTTCGCGCGTGGCGCCGAGGCCCATCCTGAATTGCCGCAGCAGCGCATCCATCTCGCCTGCGGCGCGGCCGTACAGCCTCGGCTGCACCGGCACCTCGCAGTCGGCAACTGCATAGGTACTCTCATAAAGTGATACGGCAGGATTGCCGCAAACGCCTTCGAACAACCGCGTGTAGCTGACGGACAAATCCGCAGCCACGGTGTCCGCTGGCTTGCAAGGGTCCAGCGCCCTGCGAATCTGGAGCATGGCGGCATGACTCGACCATTCCGCCGCAATGGCGCCGAGAACCGCGCAACCCTCCGGCGAGCGCAATCGCGCGATCTGGTTCCCGGTCGGTGGCGCCACCAGCAAGCCCGCAATCCATTCGAGCACCAGCGTCACCGTCACGTCCGGGATTCCGCTCTCTTCCGTGGCACTCGTCATGGATGGCTACCCTTCGACGACGTACCGACGTCCTTCGAGTGATACTGCAGCCACGACAGCAGCAACCGGTACTCGGCATCGTCCAGCGACGTGTAGCGCTTCATGGCGCCGAGCGTCCCGATCCATTGGTTCGCGAGGAAATCCTCGCTGTGCGGCAGTGCGTGGCACGTGGCGCAAGACGCGCGATACGTTTCATCGCTGTGATGCCAGAGTTGTGCGAGATCCGCCGACAATCCCTTCTGAGCGATCCATACCTCCAGACTGACCTGATGCCACTGCTGGCCCGTATGCTCGTCCTCGATCGACGACAAACGCTTCACCCTGGCAATCGCCTCGGGCGACAGCACGGCCTGCAGGATCCGTTGCCCCTGGAGCGCGTAGACCGCGCTGTCCGAGCCATCGAGTTGCCAGCCGTCGACGCGTACCCGCATCCGGCCCCCGTCTCTCGACAGGACGGCAACCTTTGTGGCGCCAAGCAGCTTGCCATCCTCGGCCGTGCCGCTCGCCTCCAGCGTGAACGGCGCGGGAGAAACGACGTAGAGCGCATCGCTCTTGCCGATCACATCGGGCGATGCCAACAGCGCAGCCAGTTTCGAGGGCCCCGCCGCCGCATGGGCAGCCGGGAGCATGATCACCTCTGCCGTGCGGTTCGGCTTCGGCGCACCAGCGTTCGGTGCTTCGACGGCCGGCACAGACTTCAGGTACTCGGCCATCGCCAGTCGATCCTCGTGCGAAAGCCGCGCGGTGTTCTCGATGACCTCTTTCATGTCGCCGCCAGCCTTCATGCCGATCGGGCCGACACCGTCTTCAAGATAGCGCGCGATATCGTGCACGGACCAGTACCCGATGCCCGTCTCATCGGGCGTGATATTTGGGATGTATCCAGTGCCTTCGGGATTGGGACCCCCGGAGAAACGTTTCGAGAATGGCACGGCACCCGCCACGTTGCGCGGAGAGTGGCATTCCACGCAATGGCCCACGCCTTCCACCAGATACCTGCCGCGCCGCCAGAGTTCACTCTTGTCCGCCGCAACCTCCGGCAACGGTTTGCCATCGAGGAAAGCCAGCCGCCACAGGCCGACGCCGCGCCGCATCGAAAACGGGAATCTGAGTTCGTGATCGGGTATCGTGCCGGCCACCGGCTGCAGCGACTGCATGTAGGCGAACAGGTCGCGCAGGTCATTGGCCGTCATGCGTTGGTACGACGTATAGGGGAAGGCCGGATAGGCATTGCCCTTGCCAGGGATGACCCCCTCCCGCATGGCCATGATGAACTGCTCCAGCTTCCATTGGCCGATACCGTCGTTCGGATGCGACGAGATATTCGGCATGTGGAACGTGCCGAACGCGGTCTCGAGCGAACGTCCGCCGCCGAGCAGCGTATCGTCGCCCTTGCCTACCGACGCGTGGCATGTCGCGCAGTCGCCAGCGACGAACATGACACGTCCGTTTTTCAAGTCGGGGGGAGATGCGTCAGGCAGGTCACGTGACGCGTGCAGCAATCTCCAGGTGGTGGGAGCGGTAAGCGCGAGGAAGACAACGATGCCAATCGCCACGATTGCCGTGACGACGCGCAGGGACCATTTGCTTTTCATGTTTGACGACCTCTGTTGGGGAAACCCAAGTCGTCCATCACGCTACGCTTGCGAAAACGTGCGTGAATTGATGCTCGACAATCGAGCGTTAACGATGGCAGTTTGGTACAGACTCGATTCGCGATCCGCTAACAGGCCGCACTGTCGAGCGGCGCCCGGACAGCGTTATGGTTTGTTCGGCGGTCGATTCCACGGTGCCGCCTTAACAACGCCGACTACCTGAAGTCGAACCCCACGCTCAAGAATGCATGGAGGCCGACGGCACCTGATGTGCCTTGTGCCCATGCCACGGGCTGCCATATCGAAGTCGTTGGTACTACGCCGCGCCCGCTTGTTCAAGGCCTGTTCAAGGCCAGGTCGGGTCCAGGCGGGATGTCGACGCCCACCAGTGACGGCAATGCGCCGACACCAGCCCACAGTCTCGGCCGATGACGCGGATGGCACGGCGACGGCTACCGCCACGTCGCCATCCATCGTGCCATGCACCGGCGGCTGCAGGGTTCACTAGCCAAAGTACGCGCGTGCATTGCAGCGCGTCTCGATTCAGAACCGCGTCAAACCGGCATGCAGGTGGTGGCCAGCAACTGCTCGTAGATGAAGCATTGCAGCAGCGTCAACTCGCGCTCCCCCAGCGCATCGAATGCCACGCCGAAGGCCGGGAATTCGTCATCGTCCTGCGAAGCCGCGCTGCGCACCGTGCCGTCGATGATCACTTCGGCATCGAGCGAAGCCGTCTTCAGACGAAAGCGCAGACGCACCTTCTGACCCACGGCAGGGGCCAGGGAGGATGTCTGCACAAGTGCCCCGCCGGTGCTGAGATCGGACAGCACGCCCAGCCGCGCCATCCCTTGGCTCATACGATCATCCATGCCGGCATTGGACGGCTGACCATCCTCGTCCGCGCCTTCGGTCAGATACGCCGCCAATCGCGTAGGCACACGCGCCGCACGCCGCACGGGCATCTGCTCGGTCTGCGCCGGCGCCGACAGCACCAGATACCGGAACGGGCTGCGGCAGACCGCCGTGATCGTCGAGGTGAAGCTGTGGATGGCCTGGCCCGAGAAGCCGCGTAGCAGCAAGGGCTCGCCGGCCTGCAGCATCAGGTCCCGCCCCCCGAGTGTTGGCCACGTGATGAACAATCCCTGATCGACAAACCCGATCAGGCGGCTGGCGGCGGCGCGCGACTTCTCGCCTGGCGTCTTCACGTGCAGCAGCGTGCCAACCTGCAAGCCGAGCGGGCCAGCGGAGAGGCGCGAAGCGGTTTGCACCTCGGGTTCGTTGCCGGCTTCGGGTATGTCATCTGGCCGGCAGACCTGTCCGTGGCGGAAGACCAGGGCCAGGTCGCGGGCGTCGGGAATGATGCTGCCGCTGTCGAGCATCAGGTTGCCCTGCTCGTCGAGCAGCGACCAGGGTAATGGCTGCCCCACTGGCAGGTCCTGGGGAGATAGCAGAATCATGGTGTGAACGCGGCTCCATGAGATGCGCCGGGACCGGACGAGCGGAAATGCGGCGCGATGCATGTATGAAAGGCGGCCGTGCCAAACCGATGGACTCCCGGCCCTTGAAGGCTGCTATCGGCCAATGTGACGAAACCTTGACCCTTCCGAGCGCACGCGCCCCGGCAGACAGCACACCTCAGTTAGCGGGCGATCATCGGCCACCTGTAGCGCACGGGCAGCTTGACGCTTGACGCGGCTCAATCATCGCTGCAGAATCAGCCACTTGCGCAAAGCTGTCTGACAGCCTGACATATCAATTCCAATGAATCGTCTCTCCCGCCCCGCCTCCCTTGCCAGCCGCATCGCCCAGGCGCTGCGCGACGATATCGCCGCCGGACGCTTTGCCGCTGGCGCCCGGTTGCCGGCCGAGGCCACGCTGGCGGAGACGTTCGATGTAAGCCGGCCGATCGTGCGCGAAGCCATCGCCCTGCTGAAGGCCGACGGGATACTGGTCACCCGCAAGGGGTCCGGCGCCTATGTCTCCGAGACACCGGGCGGGCAAGTCTGGCGCGTAGCCAGCGCCCCGGACGGCGGCCCGACGCTGGTTCAGCTATTCGAATTACGACGCGTAGTGGAAACCGCATGCGCCGAAATGGCGGCCGCGCGCCGCACCGATGCCGATCTGGTCGCGATCCGTGCCGCACTGGCCACGATGAAGACCCACGCCACAGACTTCCCGAGCGCGGCCGCCGCCGACATTGCGTTCCACCACGCAATTGCCCAAGCCGCCCACAACCCCTGCTTTACCGGGCTAACGGATTTCGTCAGCCAGCAATTGCTCGTGGCGCGCCAGCACGCCTGGGAGAACAGCGCCCGCCTCGGCGCATTGCATGGCACACCACGCGCTGCCGACGCAGAGCATGCAGCCCTGGTCGAGGCCATCGCGGCCGGCGACCCCTCGGCGGCCCGCGCGGCGGCCACCGCCCACCTGTCCGCCGCCGCTGCGCGGATGGGCCTCGACTGAACAACAGATATCAGAGCAACAAGGAGCAGAGAGATGGAACAAGTAGATTGCGTCGTGATCGGCGCTGGCGTGGTCGGTCTGGCCGTTGCGCGCGCGCTGGCGTTGCAGGGCCGCGAGGTCATCATTCTCGAGGCCGAGAACGCGTTCGGCACGATTACGAGCGCGCGCAACAGCGAGGTGATCCACGCCGGCATCTACTATCCCGCGGGGTCGCTCAAGGCCGAACTGTGCGTGCGCGGCAAGGCGATGCTCTACGACTACTGCGCCAGCCACCATGTCGCCCATCAGCGCTGCGGCAAGCTGATCGTGGCCACCAG
Organism: Cupriavidus sp. HY129; assembly: GCF_059492215.1. NCBI lineage: Bacteria > Pseudomonadati > Pseudomonadota > Betaproteobacteria > Burkholderiales > Burkholderiaceae > Cupriavidus > Cupriavidus sp. HY129. The sequence goes on along the minus strand of NZ_CP083254.1, from coordinate 1,271,944 downwards.
CACCGCCCAGGTGGCCACGCTGGAAGGCATCCGCGCCAAGGCCGCCGCCAACGGCGTGCATGACATGCAACTGCTGACGCGCGACGAAGCGCGGGCGATGGAACCCCAGCTCGAATGCGAAGCCGCCCTGCTCTCACCTTCCACCGGCATCATCGACAGCCACGGCCTGATGACCGCGCTGCTTGGCGATGCCGAGCGGGCCGGCGCGATGCTGGCCGTGCAGTCGCCGGTGCTGTCGGGCGCGGTGACGCCGGACGGCATCCGGCTCGAGGTCGGTAGCGATGATGGATCGACCGTGCTGCTCGCCCGCACGGTCGTCAATTCGGCGGGGCTGACCGCGCCGGATCTGGCACGCCGCATCGACGGCATTCCGCCCGAACATATCCCGCCGCAGTACTACGCCAAGGGCTGCTATTTCACGCTCGCCGGCCGCGCCCCGTTCTCGCGGCTGATCTATCCGGTGCCCGAAGCAGCCGGGTTGGGCGTGCATCTGACGCTAGACATGGGGGGGCAGGCACGCTTCGGCCCCAACGTGCGCTGGATCGACGAGATCGAATACAGCGTGCCGCCGCACGATGCAGACAGCTTCTACGACGAAGTCCGCCGCTACTGGCCCGGCCTGACCGACGGCGCGCTGCAGCCGGGTTATGCCGGCATCCGGCCGAAGATCAGCGGCCCGACGGAAGTTGCGGCCGATTTCCGGATCGACGGGCCTCTGACGCATGGCGTGCCGGGGCTGGTGAACCTGTTCGGCATCGAGTCGCCCGGGCTGACATCGTCGCTGGCGATCGCGGAACGCGTGGCAGGGTTGCTGGAGAACTGATGGTTTGCACCCCTATTCCGCGCGCGGTGTAGAGACCGGAGAGGGGTGCGTGTAGTGCCGGACATCCGTCAGATCGACAATCTCAGGCCCGTTCGGCCTCCCCACGAAAACTCATCGCGGCGCATCCCGCGCCAATCAGCGCCGCCAGCGCCGCCAGCCCGAACGTGTGCATCGGCGCGAGCGTCTTCCACGTCCAGCCCATCGCCAGACCGCCGAGCGTGCCGCCGACGCCATAGGAAATCCCGGTGTACAGCGCCTGCCCCCGACCCTGCAACGGGCCAGCGAACCAGCGCTGCAGGCGCTTGAGGCTGGCACTGTGGTGCGCGCCAAAGGTGGCTGCGTGCAGGATCTGCACTAGCGCCATCAGCCAGGCGTACTGCGCGAAGTAGCCGGTCAGGCCGAAACGCAGCGCGGCCAGCACGAATGTGCCAGCCAGAATTGTGCGCAGCGCCAGCGCGCCGAACAGCTTGCCCTGATAGAAGAAGAACACGATCTCGGCCACCACGCCGATGGTCCACATCACGCCAATCGCGAACTTGCTGTAGCCAAGCTGTTCCAGATAGAGCGAGTAGAAGACGTAAAGCGCCGCGTGAGCGAACATCATCAGGAAGGCCGATGCCAGGAACCAGGCCACATCGGGCCGCAGCAGCAGCGGCAGCGCCGGTGGGGGTGTCGCGCGCGGGCCCTCGTCGGGCGCGTCGCGCATGCCGAAGACCACCAGCGCGAACAGCGCCAGCATCGTGCTGGCCAGCCACGGAAACGCCGGCATGCCGAAGCGCTCAAACAGCGCGCCGCCCGTCAGCACCGCGGCGATAAAGCCGATCGAGCCGAACATCCGCACACGCCCATAGCGATGGTCGAACGCACCGTGGCGGCGCAGCGTCGAGATCGTCAGCGCGTCGCCCAGCGGCGACATGGCGCTCGTGATCAGGTTGAGCCCGATCATCATCGCCATCATGCCGCCGTAGCTCTGGATACCGGGCACGGTCAGGAACGCCAGCAATGCCGTGACCGCGGCCAGCCGCAACAGCTTCACGCGTGTGTGCATCACGTCCGAGAGCCAGCCCCACAGATACGGGCCCACGATGCGGGATAGCTGGAAACAGGCCATCAGCACGCCGATTTGCACCGGCGAATAGCCCCGGTCGGCGAAAAACAGGCTGACGTACGGCGATATCACGCCGACGTAGCCGTAATAGCCGAGATAGAAGAGTCCGAAACGGAAATAGGTCCCCGGGTCGATCGACCCGGAAACGCGGGTGCTCAGGATTTGCCCGGTGCTTGCGCCGGGATGCGCGGGGTGTCGACGCGGACGTCACCGCATTGGGCGCGATGCCGCAATGCGTGGTCCATCAGCACCAGCGCGAGCATGGCTTCGGCGATCGGTGTGGCGCGGATGCCGACGCACGGGTCGTGGCGGCCGAACGTTTCCACGCTGGCCGGGCTGCCAGCCTTGTCGATCGACTCACGTGCGGTACGGATGCTCGACGTCGGCTTGATCGCCAGCGATACCTTGATGTCCTGTCCCGTGGAAATCCCGCCGAGCACGCCACCCGAGTTATTCGTGCGGAACCCCTCCGGCGTCAGTTCGTCGCCATGCACGGTGCCGCGCTGGGACACGCTGTCGAAGCCAGCGCCGATCTCGACGCCCTTGACCGCGTTGATGCCCATCATTGCATGCGCGATATCGGCGTCGAGCTTGTCGAACAGCGGCTCGCCCAGACCCACCGGCACATGGCTGGCCACCACTTCGATACGCGCGCCGACGGAGTCGCCATCGCGGCGCAACGCATCCATGTAGGTTTCCAATTCGGGAACGATATCGGCGTTCGCGGCGAAGAACGGGTTCTCCGGCACGTATTTCCAGTCGGAGAACGGCACTTCGACCTCACCGAGCTGCGACATGTAGCCACGAATCTCGGTGCCGTACTGCTCATTCAGCCATTTCTTAGCGATTGCCGCGGCGGCCACCACGGGCGCGGTCAGGCGCGCCGACGAGCGGCCACCACCGCGATAGTCGCGGATACCGTACTTGTGCCAGTAGGTGTAGTCGGCATGGCCGGGGCGGAACGTCTCGACGATGTTGCCGTAGTCCTTGCTGCGCTGGTCGGTGTTGCGGATCAGCAGGCAGATTGGCGTGCCCGTGGTCTTGCCTTCGAATACGCCGGACAGGATCTCCACCTGGTCCGCTTCCTGGCGCTGCGTCACGTGGCGCGACGTGCCGGGCTTGCGGCGGTCCAGATCGATCTGGATATCGGCTTCGGTCAGCGACATCCCCGGCGGGCAGCCATCCACTACCGCGCCGATGGCCGGCCCGTGCGATTCGCCGAACGTGGTAACTGTGAAAAGCAGGCCGAGAGTATTGCCAGACATGATCGAAACCGCACAGGAATTGGGGACGGCCTACATTGTACGGCTATTTTGCAGGGCTATTGCTGCCCGAAAGCCGCCTCGGGCCGGCCTGCCGTGGCGGCGGAGGCTGGCGCGAAGACCCCGCTACCCTGGAAATCGGGGTAGTACCGGGCCCGCATCCGGGCCATATAGGCAATCAGGTTCGGATGTGACTCGGCCGCGGCGCGAATCGGCGTCTCGAATACCGGGGACAGCAGGCTGGCCGCGAATGCGAACAGCGTGGCGTCCGCGCCGCATGGGTTGTTTCCCATCAGGTAGGGCTTGTCACCAAGGATGTCGGTGATCGCCTTGATGCCCTGCACCGCCATCGCCGTCATGTCCTGCTCGCTATGCCGGCCAAGGCCCTGCGCCCAGAGCATCTGCCGCACCTTGCGGCGTACCAGCACCTTGACCAGGCCTCGCAACGGCCCCGGCACGACGTTGAAGAACTGCGCCGGACCGCGCTCGAAGTTGTCACGCTCCAGCCAGCGCACACGCGCCACCGCCCAATAGAGGTTGTCCTCCATGAGCTTTTCCACGGCCCAGGCGGTGCCCCGCTCGGCCGGGCTCAGTCCTTCGTCGAAATCGACGTGGTACGTCTTCTCGATATGCCAGCGGATCAGCGTCGAGTCCGCGACGATCCGGCCCATGTCGTCCAGGTACGGCAACTTGCCCTTGGGCGCGCGCCGCAGGTTGCCGCGCGCGGTCTGGTACGGCAGGCCAGCCATCTTCAGCAGCAACTCGGCCTTCATGACGAACGGGCTCGCATCGGGCAGGCCGAACGACGGGCCGAACGTGAAGAGCGTGATCATGGCTATTTCCAGTCGCCGCGCAGCGCGAGCACCATTTGTTGAAGACTTTCCGGCGTGGCCGCTTCGGGCGGCACCGGCTCACCAACCACCAGTTCCAGCTTGCTCAGGATGCCGCGCCGGAACGGACGGGTCATCGCCGGCGCGCCCTTGCGCGAGAAGAAGCTGCCCCAGAGCCCGCGCAACGCCATTGGCACCACCGGCACCGGCGTTCGCTCAATGATCTGGCGCACACCGCTCTTGAACGGATTGACGTCGCCAGTGGCTGTGATCTTGCCTTCGGGGAAGATGCAGACGAGGTCGCCATCGGCCAGCGCGGCCGCCACGGTGTCGTAGGCGCGCGCCAGCATCTCCGGGTTTTCATGCGCGGGTGCGATCGGAATCGCCTTGGCCTGCCGGAAGAACCACGACAGCAACGGCACCTTGAAGATGTTGTGGTCCATCACGAAGCGCACCGGCCGGGGGCTGGCCGCCATCAGCACCACCGCATCGGCAAAGCTGACATGGTTGCAGACCAGCACCGCCGCCCCCTCCTCCGGGATGCGTTCGGCGTTGATGCGGCGCAGGCGGTAAATCGTATGCACCAGCACCCAGGCGATGAAACGCAGCAGAAACTCCGGCACTAGCGTGTAGATGTAGATCGCCACCACGGCGTTGAGCAGCCCCACCACCAGGAACAGTTGCGGAATGGTGTAGCCGGCCTGGGTCATGTACACGCCCAGCAGCGAGGCGCCGATCATGAAGAAGCTGTTCAGGATGTTGTTGGCCGCGATGATCCGCGCGCGGTGCGTGGGCGCGGACCGGCTCTGGATCAGCGCATAGAGCGGCACGCTGTAGAAGCCGCCGAACATCGCCACGCCGAACAGATCCACCAGCACACGCCAGGTACCCGGCTGAGCCAGGAAGCCGGGGATACCGTTCAGCGAGGCGCCGGCGGCGAGCCCGTTCGACGCCAGGTACAGATCGACGGCGAACACCGTCATGCCGATCGAGCCAAACGGCACCAGGCCAATCTCCACGTGACGCCCGGACAGCCGCTCGCACAGCAGCGACCCGGTGCCGATCCCGATCGAGAATACGGCCAGCAGCAGCGTCACCACGTTCTGATCGCCGCCCAGCACGTCCTTGGCGAAGCTGAAGAACGAGGTCAGGAATGTCGCCCCGAGGAACCAGAGCCACGAAATGCCGAGCAGGCTCAGGAACACCACGCGACGCTCGCGCGCGAGCATGAGGTTGCGCCAGGTCTCGGTGAACGGGTTCCAGTTGATGCGGAGGTCCGGCTGCGGAGCGGGCGACAGGGGGACGCCCTGCGACACCGCCCGCCCCGCCACGGCGATAGCCACACAGGCGATACCGACGTACAGCGGACCGATCACGGTGCCATCGCCGCGCGCGATGCCGGCCATCTCGCCGCCAAGCAGCGTGCCGAACAGAATGGCCACGAACGTGCCCATTTCCACCAGACCGTTGCCGCCGACCAGTTCGGTCTGGTCCAGATGCTGCGGCAGATAGGCGAATTTGACCGGGCCGAACAGGGTCGAATGCAGCCCCATCAGGAACGTGCCGAGGTACAGCAGTGTGGCGCTGTGCAGGTAGAAGCCGGCCAGCCCGACCAGCATGATCGCGATCTCCAGCGACTTGACCAGCCGGATCAGCTTCGATTTTTCGATCTTGTCGGCAATCTGGCCACTCGTGGCGGAGAACAGCACGAACGGCGCGATGAAGATCGCCGAAATCAGGAATGCCGCGCTGTGGGGGTCGACACCCTCGAACAACGTGGCATGGTAGGTAACCAGGGACGTGAAAGCGACCTTGAAGACGTTGTCGTTCATCGCCCCAAGGAACTGCGTCCAGAAGAACGGCGCAAACCGGCGCGCGCCAAGCAGGCGAAACTGGCTTTGTTGGCTCATGAGCAGCGTTTCTTATTGACCCCGGTTACCCGCCGGGGCATCAGGCCGCCGCCATCATACCTGCAAGGGGCGCCAGGACTGCCGAGGGGATCAGCCGGCGCGCTCTTCCTTCTCTTCGGGCCAATCGCGGATATAGGCCTTGAGCATCTTGTTCTCGAAGCTCTGCTCTTCCACCACGGATTTGGCTACGTCGTAGAACGAGATCACGCCCATCAGTGTGCGATTGTCGAGTACTGGCAGGTAACGGGTGTGGCGCTCCAGCATCATGCGGCGCACTTCGTTGACATCGGTCTCGGGGGTGCAGGTCAGCGGCGCGTCGTCCATGAGCTTGCGGATGCTGTGGGTGCCCAGCGTGCCGTTGTTGGCGGCCATTGTCTCGATGATCTCGCGGAAGGTCAGCATCCCGACGAGATCGCCGTATTCCATCACCACCAGCGAGCCAATGTCGTGCTCGGCCATCGCCTGGACGGCCTGCATCAGTGGCGTATCCGGCGTGACGGTAAAGAGCGTGTTGCCCTTGAGTTGCAGGATATCGCTGACTTTCATGATGGTGTCTCCGCTGCTTTGCGTATTGCCGTGCCTGATGGTATTCAGGCTGGTTTCGTGAGGGGCGCGCCCGATGGTCGATCCTAGCCCAAACCGCCGTCTCAAGTAAAGCGAGCGCGGCTTCCAGCGCCCGTCCCGCCGTGGATTCCCGGGTTACGCATGTGGCGTATGGTGCTACGATGCCGGACGGAGACAACTACCCATGGCTCGGCAAACCGAGCCCTTTCACCATGTCCGGTACCCGCTTTGACACGCTGGCCCTGCACGCCGGCGCCGCGCCCGACCCCACCACCGGGGCCCGCGCCACACCGATCCATCTGACCACATCCTTCGTATTCCGCGACAGCGAGCACGCCGCATCGCTGTTCAATATGGAACGCGCCGGACACGTCTATTCGCGCATCAGCAACCCCACGGTCGCCGTGTTCGAGGAGCGCGTGGCCGCGCTGGAGAACGGCGCGGGCGCCATCGCCACTGCCTCGGGCCAGGCCGCCCTGCACCTGGCCGTGGCCACACTGATGGGCGCGGGCGCCCATATCGTGGCGTCCACCGCGCTCTATGGCGGGTCCCACAACCTGCTGCACTACACGCTGCGCCGCTTCGGCATCGAGACCACCTTCGTCAATCCGCGCGACATCGACGCCTGGCGCGCCGCGATCCGCCCCGAGACGAAGCTGCTCTTCGGTGAAACACTGGGCAACCCCGGCCTGGACGTGCTCGACATCGCCACCGTGGCCCAGATCGGCCAGGAACACGGCATTCCGCTGCTGGTGGACTCGACGTTCACCACGCCCTACCTGCTGCGCCCGTTCGACCACGGCGCCGGGCTGCTCTACCACTCGGCCACCAAGTTCCTGGGCGGCCATGGCACGACGATCGGCGGCGTGCTTTCAGAAGGCGGCACGTTCGATTTCGAAGCCTCCGGCCGCTTCCCGGAACTGTCCGAGCCGTACGAGGGCTTCCACAACATGGTGTTCACCGAGGAAAGCACGGTAGCGCCATTTCTGCTGCGCGCGCGGCGCGAGGGCCTGCGCGACTTCGGCGCCTGCATGAATCCGATGGCTGCCTGGCAGCTCCTGCAGGGCATCGAGACACTGCCGCTGCGCATGAGCCGCCACGTCGACAACACGCGGCGCGTGGTGCAGTTCCTGGCCAGCCACCCGATGGTCGAGTCGGTAGCCTATCCGGAGCTCGAATCGCACCCGGACTACGAACTGGCCAAGCGCCTGCTGCCGCGCGGCTGCGGCGCGGTGTTCAGCTTCAACCTCAAGGCCGACCGCACCGCCGGCCAGCGCTTCATCGAAAGCCTGTCGCTGTTCTCGCACCTGGCCAACGTGGGCGATGCACGCTCACTGGTGATCCATCCGGCGTCCACCACCCACTTCCGCATGGACGCCGCAGCGCTGCGCGCGGCCGGCATCGGCGAAGGCACAATCCGCCTGTCGATCGGCCTGGAGGATCCGGACGACCTGATCGACGACCTGAAACGCGGCCTCAAGGCCGCCGAGAAGGCCATGGGAGGGAAAGCCTGATGGAACTGAACCTCTCCGGCCACAAGGCCTACGCCTACACCGGCGGCAAGCCGTTCGACCCCGCCCTGCCCTGCGCCGTCTTCGTGCACGGCGCGCAGAACGATCACAGCGTCTGGGGGCTGCAGACGCGCTGGTTCGCCAATCACGGTTTCTCGGTGCTGGCCGTCGACCTGCCCGGCCACAATCGCAGCGAAGGCGCGCCGCTGACGTCGGTCGAGGAATTGGCCGACTGGGTGATGGCGCTGGTCGCGGCAGCCGGCGTGAAGGCGCCGGCACTGGTGTTCGGCCACAGCATGGGCTCCCTGATCGCGCTCGAATGCGCGGCGCGGCACCCCCAGGCGGTGCGCGCGATCGGCCTGCTGGCCACCGCCTATCCGATGAAGGTGTCCGACGCCCTGCTCGACGCCGCCCTGAACCGCGAGGGCGATGCCATCGCGATGGTCAACCAGTGGTCGATCTCTAGCCTTGCCAGCAAGCCCTCCTCCCCCGGCCCGGGCGCGTGGATGCACGGCGGCAGCCAGCGCCTGATGGAGCGGATCTCGGCGCGCAATCCCGGGGCACATGTGTTCCATACCGACTTCTCGGCGTGCAACGGCTACGCGCATGGCGAGGAAGCCGCAGCGGCGGTGGCATGTCCCGCCCTGTTCGTGGTGGGCACCAAGGACATGATGACGTCGCCCAAGGCGGCCCAGGCCCTGGCCAGCAAGATGAAGAACGCCAGGATCGTCACGGTGCCGAGCGGACACGCCATGATGGGAGAAAAGCCCGACGAGGTGCTGGACGCCCTGGCGGGATTCGCGAAGACCGCCCGCTAGGAAACACCAAAAAGAAGAAAACAGGAGACTGCCATGGCCCAGGCCCACACCAAGGAGTTCGCCAGCTTTGCCGATTTCTACCCGTTCTACCTGAACGAGCACCGGAACCGCACCTGCCGCCGCCTGCATTTCGTCGGGTCGACGGTCGCGCTGGCCTGCCTGGTGACGCTACTGGTCACCGGCAATGCGTGGTGGCTACTGGCGGCCCTGGTGTCAGGCTATGCGTTTGCCTGGGTCGGGCACTTCGGCTTCGAGAAGAACCGCCCGGCCACGTTCAAGCATCCGTTCTACAGCCTGATGGGCGACTGGGTCATGTACGCGGACATCCTGCGCGGCAAGATCAGGTTCTGAACGGCTGTCCTGCCACCCAAAAACGGAAGCCGTATAGGGATGAAGCGCAGCCGTTCTGGCTTGACGCGGGGCGCAAACAGTACCGGTGGTACGGCAAGGCCCCGCAACGACGCCAGAAACAATCTGAAACGGTTTCCTAGACCTGCCCGTGCCAGCCCGGCGGGACAACTTCCACCACCTTGCGATCGCGGCGGCCCGTTTCCTCGTTCGCGGCCGCCCCGGCCGTCTGCTGGCGGAACACCGCGTCCAGCGTCTGCTCGAGTTGCGGATTCTCCAGGATCGACCGCAATGCCTCCGCCCCCTGCATCTGTTGGGCCAGCGCGGTGCGCGGCAGGCGCGCCATGTTCAGCACCAGCCTGTCGTGCAGCGTGCGTAGCGTGACCTGCGACGGATCGCAGAGCAACGCCCAGTGTGCCTGCCCCCGATCCTGCTGAAGCTTGCCCACCAGATGCATGGCCTTGAGCTTGGTCAGCAGGCCGGAGAGATAGTCGGCCTCCATCCGCAGCTTGCGACCCATATCCAGTTCGCCGACGGTACGCGGCACCTCGTCCCGCGCGCGGTACAGCAGATACAGGATGCCAAGGGCATCGAAGAACTCACTGCCCGCGAACGTCCGCCGACGCCAGTGTCCCTCGCGGATCACCGGCAGATTGGCCGCGATCGTCGCGCCGAGCAGCGTCACCAGCCAGCTCACGTACATCCACAGCAGGAACAGCGGCAGCACGGCGAAGGTGCCATATACGGCTGTGTAGGTGGGGATATGGGTGATGAAGTAGCCAAAGCCGCGCTTGGCGACTTCAAAGGCGACAGCCGCCACGATGCCGGCGACGATCGCATCGCGCCACTCCACGTAGGCATAGGGCACCGCCATGTAAAGGAAGGCAAAGGCGAGCGCGGAGAGCAGCACCGGCACCAGGCTGATCACGACCCCGACGCCGAACGGCAGGTTGCCGACGTAGCCCATCGAGACCGACATCAGGTACGAGCTGACGGACAGGCTCGCGCCGATCAGCACCGGCCCGAGCGTCAGCACGGCCCAGAACACCAGCACCCGTTGCGCGAATGGCCGGCGCCGCCTGACGCGCCAGATCGCATTGAGCGCGTCCTCGACGGTCAGCATCGTCAGCACGGACGTCACCATCAGCCCAGCCAGGCCCAATGCCGTCAGGCCACGCGCGCTGCGGGAGAACTGTCCGATATAACGCGACACCGAGTCGCTGACATTGCCGCCCGGAATCAGGTTCTGGAACAGGAACATCTCGATCTGGCCACGGAAATCCCGGAACACCGGAAACGCGGCCAGCAGCGCGAAGGCAACGGTCAGCACCGGCACCACCGCCAGCACGGTCGTGAACGTCAGGCTGGCCGATACCTGGGGCAGGCGGTCCTCGCCGGCGCGGCGCAACGCATAGCGGGCAAGTGCACGCACTTTCTGCAGGTTCCACTCCCTGCGCAGGCGGGCGATGCGTACAGCGGTCATGCGGGGGCTTTCTCCTCGATCGGATGATCCTCAATGGGATGATGGCAAACTCACGCAAATATAATACGCGCAATGCACTTGCGCCGACCGCGCCCCGCCAAACCATCCATGACCGACATTCTCGTCCTTTACTACAGCCGTCACGGCGCCACCCGCAAGCTCGCCGAACTGATCGCCCGCGGTATCGACAGCGTGCCCGGCGCCCAATCCCGCCTGCGCACCGTCCCGCCGGTTTCCACGGTCTGCGAGGCCACCGCGCCGGACATCCCGCCCGAAGGCGCCCCGTATGCCGAACTGCGCGACCTCGAGGAATGCGCCGGACTGGCGCTGGGCAGCCCGACGCGCTTCGGCAACATGGCCGCGCCGATGAAGTACTTTCTCGACGGCACCGTCGCCCAGTGGCTCTCCGGCGCGCTGACTGGCAAGCCGGCCTGCGTGTTCACGTCGACGGGCAGCCTGCACGGCGGCCAGGAGACCACACTGCTCTCGATGATGCTGCCGCTGCTGCACCACGGCATGTTGATCGTCGGCCTGCCCTACGCCGAGTCCGGCCTGATGACGACCACGGCAGGCGGCACGCCGTATGGCCCGAGCCATTACGCCCACGTGGACAATCACGGCCCGATCACCGAGCAGGAAGCATCGCTCGCCACCGCGATGGGCCGCCGCCTGGCGGAAACCGCATTGAAGCTGGCGCGATGAACTCACCGGACATCCATCGGGACGGCTCGCCCGACGCCCTGCACAACCCGGCGCTCTGGCGCCTGAGCCTGGCCAGCCTGATCGCCCTGATGCTGCTCTGCATCGCATGGGAGTGGTTCCTGGCGCCGTTGCGTCCGGGCGGTTCCTGGCTGGTCTTGAAATTCGTGCTGCTGCTGCCGGTGCTGCGCGGTGTGCTCGCACGCAACCGCTATACGATGCAGTGGTCGTCGATGCTGATCCTGCTCTACTTCACCGAGGGCATCGTCCGCGCGACCAGCGACCGGGCCCCCTCTTCCTGGCTGGCCTGGGGCGAGGTAGCGCTGACGCTGCTGTTCTTCTCCAGCACGATCCTCTACCTGCGCCCCTTCAAACGGCGCGCCAAGGCATTGGCCAAAACAGCGACCAAGACGGCAACCAAAACGGCAACCAAAACGGCAACCAAAACGCAATCCAACCACTGACTGCCATGCACTCCGATTCCTTCCTCGATCTTTGCCGCGCAGCCATCGGTTCGCAGAACGTGCTGACCGACCCGGCCGACAAGGCCCCCTACCTGACCGACTGGCGCCACCGTTACACCGGCGACGCGCTGGCCGTGCTGCGTCCCGGCTCGACCGAGGAAGTCGCGGCGGTGATGCGTGCCTGCCATGCGCACAAGCTGGCCGTGGTGCCTCAGGGCGGCAACACGGGCCTGTGCGGCGGCGCCACCCCCGAGCCCGGCGATGCCGCCGCGCGTGGCACGGTGGTGCTGTCCCTGCAGCGCATGAACCGCGTGCGGCAGGTCGACCCGCTCAATAACACGATCACCGTCGAGGCCGGCGTGATCCTGCAGCAATTGCAGGAGGTCGCGCAGACACACGGCCGGCTGTTCCCGCTCTCGCTGGCGGCCGAAGGCAGCTGCACGATCGGCGGCAACCTGTCGACCAACGCGGGCGGCACGGCCGTGCTGCGCTACGGCAACACGCGCGAACTCTGTCTGGGGCTCGAGGTCGTGAACATCAAGGGCGAGGTCTGGGACGGCCTGCGCGGCCTGCGCAAGGACAATACCGGCTATGACCTGCGCGACCTGTTCATCGGCGCCGAAGGCACGCTCGGTATCATCACCGCGGCGGTCATGAAACTGTTTCCGGCGCCGCGCGCACGGGTCACCGCGCTGGCCGCCGTTGAAAGCCCACGCGCCGCGCTGGCGCTGCTGGCCATCGCGCAGTCGCACGCGGGCGCCATGCTGACCGGTTTCGAGCTGATGTCCGCGATGTGCATGGATCTGGTGACGAAGCACTACCCGCAGTTGCGCTACCCGTTCACCGCCCATCATCCGCAACTCGTTCTGCTGGAACTGTCCGACAGCGAGAGCGAGGAACACGCGCGGACGATCTTCGAAAAGATGATGGAGGTCGCGTTCGAAGCCGGCGTGGTCAAGGATGCCGTGGTAGCCGAATCGGTACAGCAGTCACGCGATTTCTGGAACCTGCGCGAACACATTCCGCTGGCGCAGGTCGAGGAAGGCAAGAACATCAAGCACGATATCGCCGTGCCGATCTCGCGCGTGGCGGACTTCATCGAGACCACCGACACGCTGCTGCAAGACGCCTTCCCCGGCGCGCGCATGGTCACGTTCGGCCATCTTGGCGATGGCAACCTGCACTACAACGTGTCACCGCCGGTCGGCGTGGATCATGACCAGTTCCTGTCGCATCAGGATGCGATCAACCTGATCGTCCACAACAGCGTGCACGTCCACAACGGCTCGATCTCGGCGGAACACGGTCTTGGCCAGCTCAAGCGCGAAGAGAACCGCCGCTACAAGAGCGAGGTGGAGCTGACGATGATGCGGGCCATCAAGCAGGCGCTGGATCCGCAAGGCTTGATGAACCCCGGAAAGGTGGTTTGAGAGTTCGGGCGGGGCATGGCAACCACATGCCCCACATGCCCCGTCAATGCGGCATCCGCCCGTCATCCCCCTCGAACAACTGCCCGCACAACGCCTCGCCCTCCTCCGTCAGCCGCGCCGAGCCCCGGCCATCCTCTTCCAGCGTCATCACCGCCAGTCCCGCGTCGGCCAGTTGCGTCAGGATCCGCCTCAGCACGCTCATCTGCGCCTCGGCCCGCTTGCTGAGCCGCGCCAGCGACAGGTCGCCGCCGGCTTCCCGTGCATGTTCCCAAAGCGCGCGCAGGATCGCTTCCAGCACCGGGTCGATGCCCTCCTGTTCGTTCACGTCATCGCTCATATTGCCTCCCGCGCCTGCAATGTCGCCACCAGTTTGCCGAGCGTGACGACGGCCGCTTCCATGTCTGGCGTCCACGCGCTGCTGTAGTTGAGTCGGATGCAGTTGGCATAGGTCGGCACCGGCGAGAAGATGTGGCCGGGTGCCACCGTGATGCGTCGCTCCAGCGCCGCGTGATAGAGGGCCATCGCGTCCACCTCCTCCGGCAACTCCACCCACAGCACATACCCGCCAGCAGGGCGCGATACGCGCGTGCCCGGCGGAAAGAAGCGACGCACCGCCGCCGCCATGATGTTGGCCTGCTGCGCATAGGCTTTGCGCACGCGCCGCAGATGGAAGTCGTAGCCGTCCTTGCGCAGGAATTCGGCGATGGCCAATTGCGGAATCGTCGAGGTGGTCAGCGTGTTCAGGAACTTGAGCCGCTCCACCCTCTCCCGGTACCGTCCCGGCAGCGCCCAGCCGATGCGGTACGCATTGGTCAACGTCTTCGAGAACGACGAGCAATGCAGCACGATGCCGGCCCGATCGTAGGACTTGAGCGAGGTCGGATGCACGTCGCCGTAGAACAGCTCGCCATAGACGTCGTTCTCGATCACCGGGATATCGCGCGCCGTCAGCAATTCCACCAGCGCCTGCTTGCGATCGTCCGGCATCTGGAAGCCAAGCGGATTCTGGAAATTCGGCATCACCATGCACGCGGCCACGGGGCGTTCGTCGAGCAGCTTCGCCAGCGCCTGCACGTCGATGCCCTCCACGGGATCGGTCGCCACTTCCACGGCACGCATCCCCAGCCGCTCGATCGCGTGCAGCATCGCGTAGTACGTTGGCGATTCCACGGCAATGGTGTCGCCCGGCTTTGCCACGGCCTGCAGGCACAGGTTGATGGCCTCGGTGGCGCCGATCGTAACGATCACTTCGTTCGGATCGACGGCCAGCCCGTTCTCCAGGTAGCGGCGCGTGATCTGGCGAATCAGTGGCGGCGCGCCCGGCGGCAGGTCGTCGAGCACGCTCCACGTGTCGTAGCGCTTGGCGATGGCATTGGCGTACTGCGTGATGCGCTGCCACGGATAGAGCCGGGGGTCGGGATATGGCGAGCCGAGCGGCACCGCGTCATCGACACGGATCGAGCGCAGCGTCGACAGCACGAGCGCGCTCACATCCACCGCCGAAGGGCGAGCCGCGGGTCGGGTCGGCAGCAGGTCGATCGGTGGCTCGCCGGGCCGGGCACGCACGAAGTAGCCCGATTGCGGCCGGCTCTCCAGGATGCCGCGTGATTCCAGCAGCAGATACGCGCGCACGACCGTGGTGATGCTCAGGCGATGATGCTGCGCCGCCTGCCGCACCGAGGGGATCTTCTCGCCCGGAAGCAATACGCCTTGCTGGACCAGCGCCTCGATATCGGCCGCAAGTTTTTCGTAGAGAGTCACACCGCCAACCTTTCGCCAGTAATTTCCGATCTGGCTGGCGGTGCCCGGTCGGGCGTCAGCCCGGTACCGCCAGCGGCTCAGATCGTAATACGAAACCCTCGTTCTCTGCTGGCGCCGTGTACTCGACGAAACCGTCCTTGCGGCAGAAACTCAGCAGACGCAGGCCGGCCTGCGCGGCAATGCGGATAGCCAGCGACGTCGGCGCGGAGATCGTAGCCAGCATCTGGATGCGCATTCGCGCGGCCTTGCGCACGAGTTCATAGCTGGCGCGGCTGGATAGCAGGACAAAGCCATCGCCGAACGTCGTGCGGGTGCGGGCCAGATGGCCGATCAGCTTGTCCAGCGCATTGTGGCGACCCACGTCCTCGAACACGGCAACGACGTTGCCCTGCGCGTCGCACCATGCAGCCGCGTGAACGCCTCCGGTGGCGGCCATCAACACCTGCCGCGCCTGCAATGCGTCGGTGGCGTGACGGAGCATCGCAGGCGTCGGTTCAATCCGTCGCGCAGGCACGCCAACCGGCGTCGGCTCCAGATCGAGCAGCGCCAGGCTTTCGGTTCCGCACACGCCACAGCCAGTACGTCCGGCCAGCGTGCGCCGGTGCGCGCGCAGCGCCATGAACGAACGCTGGCCGATCTCGATACGCACCTCGATGCCGTCGCAGCCCGGCGCGATCTCGATGTCGCGGATCTCGGCAACGCTGTCGACGATCCCCTCGGTCAGCGAGAAGCCAATCGCGAACGCTTCCAGATCGAGCGGCGTGGCCATCATCACGGCGTGCGAGATGCCGTTGTAGACCAGCGCGACCGGCACTTCTTCCGCCACGTCATCGATCTCGGGAACGGTGTGGCCACCGGTGTGGCGCAGAATCTCGCGCTCGACGTAGCCGGCCTGCCCATACTCGTCTTCCACCATGCTCCTGCCTCCGGTCAGCCCGCGCGCCGCAGCAGCACAGGAATCGATTTCGACGTCGGGGTGCCGGATCGGTCGCCGATGCTCTCCAGCGGCACCAGTGGATTGGTCTCCGGATAGTACGCACCCAGGCAACCCTCGGGGATGTCGTAATCGACCAGACGGAAATCCTGCACATGGCGCGTCACGCCGTCTTCCCAGACGCTCGTGATATCGACGTGCTCGCCTTCCGCGAAGCCCAGCCGGGCGCGGTCCGCGGGATGGATGAACACCACGCGGCGCAGCCCGTACACGCCACGATAGCGATCGTCGAGTCCGTAGATGGTGGTGTTGTACTGGTCGTGCGAACGCGTGGTCATCATGACCATCATGTCGTCGCCGTAGCGGGCGCGGGCGCGCTTGATCGGCGTGTCCTTGTCGATGGCATGCACCAGGAACTGGGCCTTGCCCGACGCGGTCTTCCAGACCCGGTTGCGCGATGCCGGGGTCAGATGAAAGCCACCCGGATGCGCCACGCGCTCGTTGAAGCGCTCGAAGCCCGGAATCACCTTTTCAATCGCGTCGCGGATGCGTGCATAGTCCTGCGCGTACCAGCGCCAGTCGACCTTGTCCGAGCCGAGCGTGGCGTCGGCCATGCGCGCCACGATGGCGGTCTCCGACAGCAGGTGCGGCGATGCCGGCTTGTTCATGCCGTACGAGAGATGGACCATGCACACCGAGTCCTCGACCGTCACACCCTGCGGCACGCCGTTCTGCTCGTCGATCTCGGTGCGGCCCAGCGTCGGCAGCAACAGCGAATCCTTCCCGATCACCAGATGGCTGCGGTTGAGCTTGGTGGCGATATTGACCGTGAGATCGCACTGGCGCAGCGCCTCCCACGTGCGGGGCGTATCGGGTGTGGCGATCGAGAAATTCCCGCCCAGACCCACGAACACCTTGACCTTGCCGGCCAGCATCGCGTTGATCGCGGCCACCACGTCCTGCCCGTGGGCGCGCGGCGGCTTGAAATCGAACGTGGCGCCAAGGCGGTCCAGGAAGGCGTCGTCAGGCTGCTCCTCGATGCCCATCGTACGGTCGCCCTGCACGTTCGAGTGGCCGCGCACCGGCATCAGGCCCGCGCCGGGCCGGCCGATGTTCCCACGCAGCATCATCACGTTCGACAGCAACTGGATCGTGCGCACTGAATCCTTGTGCTGTGTCAGTCCCATGCCCCAGCAGGCAATCGTGCGTTCGCTGTGGACATAGACGTCGGCCAACGCATCGATGTCCGCGCGCGTCACGCCGGACTCCGCGACGATATCGGCCCAGCTCTCGGCGCGCAGATCCGTAGCGAAGGCATCGAAATCGGCGGTGTGCTCGCGGATGAAATCCACGTCCACCACACGCTTGCCGCCCGTGGCAACGGCCGCGTCGTCGAGTTCGATCACACGCTTGCCCAGGCCCTTGAGCAGCGCGAAGTCACCGGCCAGCTTCGGACGAACGAACATCGTGGCGATCTTCGTGCTGCCGCCGGTAAGCATCTCGCTGACGTGCTGCGGACTCGTGAAGCGCTGCAGGCCGCGCTCCTTGAGCGGGTTGATCGAGACGATCGTGGCGCCGCGCTTCGCCGCATCGCGCAACTCGTTGAGCATGCGCGGATGGTTGGTAGCGGGATTCTGGCCGAACACCATGATCGTGTCGGCAAGCTGGAAGTCATCGAGCACCACCGTGGCCTTGCCCACGCCCACCGTCACCGGCAGGCCACGGCTAGTGGCCTCGTGGCACATGTTCGAGCAATCCGGGAAGTTGTTCGTCCCGTACATCCGCACGAACAACTGGAACAGGAAGGCCGCCTCGTTGCTGGCACGGCCCGAGGTGTAGAACGTGGCGCGGTCGGGGTCGTCCAGCCGGCGCAGATGATCGGCGATCAGGCGGAATGCCTCGTCCCAGTCCACCGGCACGTACTTGTCGGTGGCGGCGTCATAGCGCACCGGGTGCGTCAGGCGACCATGCTGCTCGAGCTCGTAGTCGGACTGCCGCATCAGCTCGGTGACCGTGTACTGCGCAAAGAACGCGTTGGTCACGCGCTTGCTGGTGGCCTCGGCCGCCACGGCCTTGACGCCGTTCTCGCAGAATTCGAAGGTCGACGCGTGCTGGCGGTCCGGCCAGGCGCAGCCTGGACAGTCGAAGCCGTCCGGCTGGTTCTGTTTGAACAGCGTCTTGTACTTGCCGCCGGCAACCTTCTCCTTGACGAGGTTGATGGCGACCTGCTTGAGCGCGCCCCAGCCGGCGGCCGGGTGCGTATAGGGGGCAACATGGCCCTTTTCGGGCGTTGGGGTAGTCATCGGGGGGCGACTTTTGCTGCAATGCACGAGAGACTAGGCCCTCGATGTGACGCCCGTGACGTACAGAATTACCCCGCCAGGAAGAGTACAGTTTGCGCCATCGCGGCGCACCAATCCGGAACTGTGCTTGTCAACGCCGCATAAGTGCGCAAATGCGCATATCTATTCTGGCCGTTCCGGCGTGGCGTCGATGATGCCCTCCAGCTCCGCGCTCATCGGAATGCCCAGCCGCTCGCCGGTCGGCAACTTGTTCATGAACCATTGCTTGTAGAGCCGCTCCATGTCGCCCGAGGTGATCACGTCGCGCACGGCCTTGCCCACCAGCGTCGCGAACTGCGGATCGTTCTTGCGCAGCATGATCCCGTACGGGTCATACGAAATGAAGTCGCGCGTGATGATGAACTTCTTGCCGGCGCCGTAATGGGCCAGAAAGCCATACAGCAGCACATCGTCGCCAGCGTAGGCATCGGCGCCGCCCCGACTCAACACCGCGAATGCGTCGGCATGGTCGCGCACGCGGATCAGGTTGATGTTCAGGTCGAAGCGCTTCGACAACTGCGCGACGGCCTGCTCGTTGGTCGTGCCCGCCGTGACCACCACGGTCTTGCCCTTCAGGTCGCGGAACGACTTGATCGGTGACGCGCGCGGCACCATCAGCTTGGTGCCAGCGATAAAGATCACCGGGGAGAACGCCACGGTCTGCATGCGCTCGGCATTGCGCGTGGTCGATCCGCATTCGAGATCGATCCTGCCCGAGGTAATCGCCTCGAAACGGTTTTCCGACGTCACCGGCACCCACTTCACGGCCAGCTCGCGGCCCACCTCCTCGCTTGCGGCCTGCACGATGTCCGTGCAGATGTCGATCGAGTAGCCGATAGGCCGGCTGGCCTGGTTCAGGTACGAAAACGGCAGCGACGACTCGCGATAGCCGATCACCAGCGTGCCGGTGTCCCTGGCTTTCTTGAGCGTGCCGCTCAACACGGTGGCGTCCTGGGCCACGGCCAGCGTCGCGCCAAACGTCGCGACCAGCCCCAGCCACAGTGCGGCCAGCATTCCCGGCAAGCGCGCCGCCATGATGTCAGGCCTCCGCCGTGCTCGCATCGTCCGCAGCGATCGCGCTCTCGGTCTCGGCAACCGGCCCGGACGACAACTGCCCTTCCCACTTGGCCACCACGGCGGCGGCGATCGAATTGCCGACCGCGTTGGTCGCCGACCTGCCCATGTCGAGGAACTGGTCCACGCCCATGATCAGCAGCAAACCCGCCTCCGGAATGCCGAACTGGTTCAGCGTGGCGGCGATCACCACCAGCGAGGCGCGCGGCACGCCGGCCATTCCCTTCGAAGTCAGCATCAGCAGCAGCAGCATCGTGATCTGCGTGCCCAGCGGCAGGTGGATGTCATACGCCTGCGCAATGAACAGCACCGCGAACGTGCAGTACATCATCGAGCCGTCAAGGTTGAACGAATAGCCGAGCGGCAGCACGAAGCTCGAAATCTTGCGATCGACGCCGAAACGGTCGAGCGAATCGAGCAGCTTCGGATAGGCCGCTTCGGAGCTCGCCGTCGAAAACGAAATCAGGAACGGCTCGCGGATGAGCCGGATCAGTGTGAAGACGCGGCTACCGAGGAAAATGTAGCCGGCCAGCGCCAGCAGCGCCCAGAGCACAAACAGCGACAGGTAGAAGCTGCCCATGAACTTGGCGAAGGTCACCAGGATGCCGAGCCCCTGCGTGGTCACCGTCGACGCAATCGCCGCGAACACGGCGATCGGTGCCAGCCACATCACCGCGCCGGTGATCTTGAGCATGATCTGCGCGAGGTCGTCGATCACGCCGGCCATGCGTGCGCCACGTTCGCCGAGCATCGAGATTGCGGTGCCGAAGAAGATCGAGAACACCACGATCTGCAGGATCTCGTTGTTCGCCATCGCCTCGCCCACCGATCTGGGCACCAGATGGGTGACGAAGTCCTTCAGCGTGAAGGCGTTGGTCTTGAGGTTGGTCGCAGAGCCCACGTCGGGCAACGGCAGGCCGATGTTGTGGCCCGGCGCCAGCATCGTCGCCATGATCAGGCCAAGGGTCAGCGACACCAGCGACGCGGTAATGAACCACGCCATCGCCTTGCCGCCCACCCGTCCCACGGTGCCCGCATCCCCCATATGGGCGATGCCGATCACCAGGGTAGAGAACACGAGTGGCGCGATGATCATCTTGATCAGCCGCAGGAACACATCCGTGATGAGCGAGATGTACCCGGCCACTTCCTTGGCCACCTTCGGGTCGGGAAACGCGATGTAGCACGCATAGCCAACGGCGGCACCCAGGATCATCGCAATCAGAATCCAGGTCGTGATATGGGACTTCGTGCTCATGACATCTCCTTTGGGGGGGGCGGCCATCCGGATGTCCTGCGTGTCCTGCGTGTCCTGCGTGTCATACGTGCCGTGCCAGCCTGCATGTCCTGCGTCTGCGCCAGCACTCTAGGTAACGATAGGACGTGCTGGTGCAATTCCGCAAACCCGGAAAACACCTGCGCGTCCCGATGACCCATCGCGCGTCATGGCTCGATTGCGACGCCCATGCGCCATGTATATAATCCGCCACACTCGCCCCCGCATCCATCTTTGCCGGAGCGTCATACCGACAAGCGCGCGCAGCGCCACCCGGCTGAGCCACCGGGCCGCGCGGACCGTGCCCCCGGGCCTTGCCGGCCCGCGTGCCGCCTATTTCTTCCGGCGGCCGATTTACATACCTACCTAACCCACGCCGAACCTCGGTGCGCCGCCGCATAGGCGGAGCAATGACCCGGCGTCAGCAGTCGCACGTCATACATGGCGCAATTCTTTCTTCGCCGACCCGCCTTCGCGTGGGTGCTGGCAATCCTGACCATGATTGCAGGGCTCGTTGCCCTGAAGAACATTCCGGTGGCCCAGTACCCGGCGGTGGCCCCACCGACGGTCATCCTCTACGCCGACTACCCGGGCGCCACCGCGCGCACCGTGGAAGACCGCGTCACGGCCGTGCTCGAACAGCAGATGCATGGGATACCTGGGCTGCTCTATATCGATTCGAGCAGCGAGGCCGGCACGGCCACGGTCACCATCGGCTTCCGGCAAGGCACCGATCCGCAACTCGCGCAGGTGAACGTGCGCAACCGCGTGTCCCAGGCCGAGCCGCTGCTGCCCGAGGTGGTGCGGCGCGGCGGGGTCTATGTCGATCAGGCCAGCGCCAGCCCGTTCATGTACGTGTCGCTGATCTCGAAGACCGGCACGATGTCCGAGACCGCGCTGGCCGACTATGCCGCCGGCACGGTCCTGCCCATGCTGCGGCGGCTGCCCGGCATCGGCAAGGTGGAGGCGTACAGCGCCGAGTACGCGCTGCGCGTCTGGTTCAATCCCGACCAGCTCAATGCCTATGGCCTGACCACGGCCGATGTGGAAGCCGCGATTCGCGCGCGCAACGGCAGCGTCACGCCGGGCCAGCTTGGCGGCGCGCCATCGAAGCCCGGGCAGTCCTACCAGGCGGTCGTGCGTCCGCCTGCGCCCCTGGCCGACCCCGAAGCGTTCGGCCGCATTGTGCTGCGCTCGGCCGCCGATGGTTCCGCCGTGTTGTTGCGCGACGTGGCGCGCGTGGAGATGGCCGCTGCCGACTATCGCTACAGCTCCACGCTCAATGGCCGCGAGGCCGCCTCGATGGGCCTGAAGCTCGCGGACGGCGCCAACGTACTGGCCACTTCGCGCACGGTCCGGGACGCGCTCGACGAGACCGCCAAGGCCTTTCCGGCTGGCGTGGCGTATGACATCTCGTACGACACCGCGCACTTCGTGCAGAGCTCGATTTCGCGCGTGTTGATGACGCTGGCCGAGGCCACGGTGCTGGTGTTCCTGATCCTGTACCTGTTCCTCGGCAACCTGCGGGCCACGCTGATCCCGTGCATCGTCGTGCCGGTTTCGCTGCTCGGCACGGTGGCATGTCTTTACGCATTCGGGCTGTCGCTGAACGTGATCACGCTGTTCGGCGTGGTGCTGGCCATCGGCATCCTGGTGGACGATGCGATCGTTGTGGTCGAAAACGTCGAGCGGATCATGCGCGAGGAAGGCGTCGATGCCTTTACCGCCGCGTCGCGTTCGATGCGCGAGGTCTCGGGCGCGCTGCTCGCGGTGACGCTGGTGCTCTGCGCCGTGTTCGTACCGATGGCTTTCCTGGGCAGCGCCGTGGGGGTGATCTATCGCCACTTCGCCATGACGCTGGCCATCTCGATCGCGTTCTCGCTGTTCTTCGCGCTGTCGCTGGCGCCCGCGATGTGCGCCTCGCTGCTGCGCCACGGCGCCCAGCCCGCGCGCGGTCCACTAGCGTGGTTCGAGCATCGCTTCACCGCGTTCACCACGCGCTATGCCGGCTGGGTGCAGCGGCTTCAGCAACGCCGCCTGCGGTGGCTTGCGGTCTATCTGGCCATGGCCGCGGTCTGCGCGATCGGGCTCTGGCAACTGCCTAGCGGCTTTCTGCCCGAGGAGGACACTGGTGAACTCGTGATCGACGTGGAACTGCCGCCGGGCAGCACCCAGGCGCAGACTCGGGAGACCATCGCGCAACTGGAGCAGTGGATGAAACAGCAGCGCTTTCCGGTCAAGACGTCGTTCGCGCTGTTCGGCTGGAACAGCGGCGGCTCTGGCGAGCAACGCGCCAGCGTGTTCCTGTCGCTCGACGACTGGAAGCTGCGTGGGCGCGAGAACGCGGCGGACGTCGTGCTGGCACGGCTGACCAAGGGCCTCGAGGAATGGCCCGGACGCGGCGATGCCCAGCTCTACCCGTACAACGGCACGGCGCTGCCGGAACTGGGCAGCACCAGCGGGCTGGACATGCGGCTCGTCACGCGACTGGAAGGCGGACGTCCGAGCCTCTATGCCGCGCGCGACAAGCTGATCGAACGCGCCAAGGCGGACCCCGTGTTCGCCGAAGTCCGCGCCACGGCGGGCCAGCCCGTGCCCGCGCTCGACCTGGCGATCGACTACCGCAAGGCCGAGAGCTTCGGCGTCGATACCGAGGCGATCCACCACGCGCTGGCGGCCACGCTCGGCTCCCGCTACATCGACGAAGTGGCCCGTGACGGTCGCGTGCGGCGCGTGATCCTGCAGGCGGATGCGCCGTTCCGAATGCAGCCGGAAGATCTGGCACGCCTGCACGTGCGCAACGCGCAGGGCCAGATGGTGTCGCTCGGTGCGTTCGCCACACTGGAATGGGGCAACGGCGAGGCCACGCTCGAACGCTACAACGGCTTGATCTCGGTACGCATCAATGCCGACGTGGCGCCGGGCACCAGTACCGGAACCGCGATGACGCGGCTCGAATCGCTGGTGCGCGAACTCGGCCCCGACTACGAGGTGCGCTGGAGCGGCCGCGCGTTCGAGCAGCAGCAAAGCGGCACGCAGGCGCCGTGGCTGTTCGCGCTGTCGATGCTGTTCATCTTCCTGTGCCTGGTGGCGTTGTACGAAAGCTGGACGCTGCCGCTGGCGGTACTGGCAATCGTGCCGGCCGGTCTGGTCGGCGCCGCGTCGGCCGTCTGGCTGCGGGGGCTGCCCAACGATGTCTACTTCAAGGTCGGTGTGATCGTGATCATGGGGCTCGCGGCCAAGAACGCGATTCTCGTGGTCGAGTACGCCGAGCAACTGCGGCGCGATGGACTGGAGCGCGTGCAGGCCGCCACCCAGGCGGCACGACAGCGGCTGCGTCCGGTGGTGATGACCTCGCTCGCGTTCATCCTTGGCGTGGTGCCGCTGGCGATCAGCACCGGCCCCGGCGCCGGCGCCCAACGCGCAGTGGGCACGGGCGTGCTGGGCGGCATGCTCGGCGCGACGATCCTCGGCACGCTGGTCATCCCGCTGCTCTATGCCTGGATCGCCCGCTGGTCGAAAGTGCGCGCCACCACCGAACCCGACAAGGCGCCGGCCTCTGAACCCGGCGCCTGAAAGCGCCGCACAAGCCACAGCCGCCACACCCGCGACGTGCAGCCACACATTGCATGTCGCGGTTGACGCCTTCATCACCTACAAATGATAATAGGTCGCATTTGCATCAAAACGCTTACTCTTAGCTGACACTCCATCCATGGCCTCGACGCGCCTGCGTGCCCTCGGTCTGTACGTGCACTACCAGGAGCTGGTCGGTACCTGGACGCGCAGGCTCAGCAATCGGCACGAGGCCGAGGACCTGTCGCAAGAAGCCATGCTGCGCGTGCTGGAGGCCCGGGTGACGCCCGAGCAGCCACGCGCCTATCTGCACCAGACCGCCCGTAATATCGCGATCGACACCTTCCGCAAACGAGACGGGCACGAGCACCTGCCGCTTGACAGCATCGAGTCGATTCACGCACCCTCCGGGAATCCCGAGGCAGACCTGCATGCCGTGCAGGTGGTCGCGGGGCTGGAGCGCGCGCTGGCCGAACTGCCCTTGAAGTGCCGCCAGGTCTTTATCTGGCAGCGGCTGGACGGGTGCTCCCAGCAGGAAATCGCCGAGCGGCTGAATATCTCGAAGAACATGGTCGAGAAATACATGATTCGCGCGATGCGACACCTGCGCGACCAACTGGGCCAACTCTCACCTCACTAGAACGATCTTGTCGATGCCTGCCCCCTATCCGTCTGGCGGCGTCTGCTCCCCCCCAAGCAGCCCATGCAGCGGTCTTGCGCCCCGGTCGAAAATCCGATGAGCCAATCCGTCGACGTCCGCGAAGCCGCGGCGCGCTGGTTCTCGCGCAATCAGGCCCCGGCGCTCAGCCCGGCCGAGCAACAGGCATTTGCCGCCTGGCTGGCGGCCAGCGCCGACCATCGCGCCGAATACGCGGCGCTCGAACGCGTCTGGCAAGCCGCGGCAGCCATCGATCCGGACAGGCTACGCAAGCTGGCCATGGATGAAAGCGCCTGCCCGGCACCCCCGCTATCGCCCCCACCCTCACGCCGGGCATCGCCCGGCTGGCGCCCCGCCCTGCTCGGGCTGTGCGCGGCACTGGCCATCGGCATTGGCTGGATCGGCTGGCAGCATGACGCGGTGGTTGCCACCAACGGTGAATACCAGACCGCACCGGGCGAACGCAGGACGCTGACGCTCGACGACGGATCGCGCATCGAACTCAATACCCGCTCGCGCCTGGAAATTCACTACAGCGCCGGCACCCGTCGCGTGACCTTGCGCGAAGGTGAGGCGATGTTCGAGGTGTCGCACGACGCCGCGCGCCCGTTCGTGGTTGATGCGGGCATGGGCACCGTTACCGTGACCGGCACCCGTTTCGACGTCCGGCGTGACACATCGGGCGTGGACGTATCGGTCGAATCCGGTTCGGTAAACGTCAGAGGCAGCGCGAAAGACGGCATGAAAGGCAACGCCAGCCGGACACCCGACACGCGCCTGTCCGCAGGGCTCGGCGCGCGCATCGCCAGCGACGGTACCGTGACCGGCGCGGCCTCGATCGACGTGCCCGGCGTCCTGGCCTGGCGTGAAGGCAAGCTCGTCTTCAACGACGCACCGCTTTCGGCCGTGGCGGCCGAAGTCTCCCGCTATCGGCAGCAGCCGGTGCGTGTGGCAGATGCCGCGACGGGCAGCCTGCGCGTCAGCAGCGTGTTCAGTGCCGACGACACGTCGGGCCTGCTGGCCGCGTTGCCGCAGATGCTGCCGGTGGGCGTGCGTAACCTGCCAGACGGCAGCACCGAAATTTTTTCGCACTAGGCATTCAGGTTTTTCTTCCGGATTTCGTCTTCCTACCGATAGCCAGCAAAGCCGCGGCTGTCGTGTTCTGAAGTAATCCAAGAAAACCTGACGTGACACATTCAAATTCGACTACGGGGAACCGGGCCGGCGCCGCCGCCCGAGATTTGGGACGGCGTGGGTCCATGGCCGCGCTTGCGGCCGCCGTCCTGATGAGCATGGCCGTGGCACCCGCCACTGCCCAGACCCCGCGCGGTGACGTGCCAATCCACATCGAGGCACAGCCGCTGGCCGATGCCCTGCTGCAACTCGGCCGCCAGACATCGCTGCAACTGTATTTCCCGCCCGAACTGGTGGCGGGCAAACGGGCGCCGGCCGTGAACGGCACGATGCGTCCAGAAGCCGCGCTGGACTCGCTGCTCAAGGGCAGCGGCATCCAGTACCAGCGCAGCGGCAACCAGGGCTTCGTGCTGCGGCCGGTTTCCGCGGCACCGGCCGCAGCACCGGCGATGGCATCCGACACGCTCCACGCCACGGCCCAGCCCACCACCGTGCTGGCCGCGGTGGAGGTCACCGCGTCGCGGACATCGAGCGATCTGGTCCGCCCGACGCGTCAATCGACGGTGCTGGAACGCACCGAACTCGAGGAACTGAAAACGGGCTCGGACAGCCTGGCCACAGTGCTGTCCAAGGTGATCCCCGGCATGGCCGACTCCAGCCACACGGTGACAGACTTCGGCCAGACATTGCGCGGGCGCGGCATGCTGGTGCTGCTCGACGGCATTCCGCTGAACACCAATCGCGACTCCGCACGCAACCTGGCCAATATCGATCCGGCGCTGGTGGAACGCGTGGAGGTGCTGCGAGGCAGTAGCGCGATCTACGGCGGCGGCGCCACGGGCGGTATCGTCTCGATCACCACCCGGCCGGCTGGCGGCGAGCCCAAGGCCGATACCACGGTGACGATGTCCACCCCGCTTTCCCGACTGCGCGCGGACGGCCTGAGCGCCAACGTGCAGCAGCACTTCTCGGGCAGCAGCGGGATGCTCGACTATGCGTTCGACCTTGGCGCGCGCCATATCGGCAATTCGTATGACGCAAAGGGCCAGCGCATTGCGCCAGAGCCGAGCCAGGGCGATCTGTTCGACTCGAACAACTACAACGTCGGCGGCAAGCTCGGCCTGCGCTTCGCGCCCGACCAGCGCATCCAGCTAGCCTTCAGCCATTTTGACGCCAAGCAGGACACGCGCTGGGCATCGGATCCGAGCGTGGCCAAACTGCCGCCGGGCAGCGTGCCCGCACGCGCGCTCGATGGGCTGCAACTTGCCGACCAGAACCAGATCCGCAACACGCTCGTCAATCTCGAATACGAACACCGCGACCTGCTCGGCAGCCAGTTGTCGGCGCAGTTCTACTACCGGAACTACTACAGCCGCTTCACGCCGTTCGACGCCCGCGCCGTGCCCGTGCGCGGCGCCAACGTCGACCAGGCAATGCAGGATTCCGAGGTCTTCGGCAGCCGCCTGACCATCAAGACGCCGCTCGGCGCGGACAAGCGCACCCGCGTGATCTGGGGCATGGACTTCGAGCAGGAGACCAGCGACATGCCCATCGACATCTTCGACCCGAAGGCGTATGACGCCAGCGGCGGCCGGATCTTCAACAAGATCGGCACGCTGACCTACATGCCGCCGATCACCACGCGCAGCATCGGCGGCTTTGCCCAGTTGCAGCACAAGTTCAACGAGCAGTGGTCGACCGAGGGCGGCCTGCGCTACCAGTACGCGCGGGCGAGCTTCAGCGACTTCGTGCCGCTTTCGCAATCGCGGGTGACCAATCCCGCCACCGTCAGCGGCGGCGCGGTCGACTACAGCGCCGTGCTCGGCAATATCGGCGTGGCCTACAAGCCGGTGAAGGACCACGAGTTCTATGCCGCGTTCAGTCAGGGTTTCAACCTGCCCGATATCGGCCTGCAGGTGCGCAATGCGCGCGCGGGTTTCGATATCGGCTCGTCCGACCTGCAGCCGGTCAAGACCAACAACTACGAACTGGGCTGGCGTGGCGCGTTCGGCAACACGCTCGGCTCGCTGGCGATCTTCTACACCACGTCGGACCTCGGCGACGTGCAGAGCTTCAACAACGGCCTGATCCTGACCCGCACCGCGGAAAAGATCTATGGCGTGGAAGCATCGGCCGACTATCTGTCCACCGACGAACGCTGGGGCGCGGGTGGCACCTTCACTTGGATGCAGGGCCGAGAAACCCCGCAAGGCCGTGATAGCCAACAGATGACCGGCTACCGCATCCCGCCACTCAAGCTGACCGGCTACGTGCAATTCCGCCCCGTGCCGCGATGGAACAACCGGCTGCAAGCCACATTCTTCGCCGGGTACGACTACCGGCTGAACGGCGTGACGAGCTTCGGCCGCCGCGACGTGAGCAGCTACACCACGCTCGATCTGATCAGCAGCTATCAGGTCACGAAGAAGGACACGGTCACTGTTGGCATCCAGAACCTGTTGAACCGCTACTACTACCCGCTCTACAGCCAGCTTCTGCGCAACAGCAACAACACAAGCCATCTCCCGGCGGCCGGCATCACGCTTACCGCCACCTACCAGCACCGCTGGTAACGGCGTGACAAGGCTTTTCGGGCCTTGTCACGGCCGAAATTAGTAACGATTCTCATTGCCATGTACTACAGCGCCCTATCAGCAAGGAGATTTGCACCATGGTCTGCAACAGCATCATCGAGAGTATCGGCAACACGCCACTGGTCCAGCTACGCCGCCTCTTCGGCCGCGCGGACGCGGAGGTCTTCGCCAAGCTGGAACTGCTCAATCCGGCCGGCAGCGTCAAGGACCGGCCCGCGCGCTACATCGTGGAGAAAGGCCTGGCCGAAGGGACGATCGGGCCGCACTGCCATATCATCGAAAGCTCGTCGGGCAACCTCGCCATCGCCCTGGCGATGATCTGCGGCCTCAAGGGGCTGCGCTTCACGGCGGTGGTCGATCCCAAGATCTCGCCGACCAACCTGAAGATCCTGCGTTGCTACGGCGCGGGCATCGAGCAGGTGACCGCGAAGGACAGCCAGGGCGGATACCTGGAAACGCGTATCGAGCGGGTGCGTCAGATGCTGCGCGAACAGCGCGATGCGATCTGGATCAACCAGTACGCCAATCCGCTCAACTGGGAAAGCCACTACTACGGCGAGGCCGCCGAGATATTGGCGCAGCTTGCCCAGCCGGCCGATGTGCTGGTGCTGGGCGTCAGCACGTCCGGCACCGTGCATGGTATTGCGCGACGGCTGCGCAAGGCGTGGCCGTCGATGCGCGTGGTAGGCGTCGACGCAGTCGGTTCCGTGCTGTTCGGCCAACCGTCGCAAGCGCGCGAGCTGCCGGGCATTGGCGCCAGCCGCGTGCCGGAATTGCTGTGCCGGGACGAGATCAACGAAGTGATCCATATCGACGACTACACCGCCGCCACGGCGTGCCGGCGCCTGCTGGCGCGCGAAGGCATCTTCGCGGGGGGATCTTCCGGCGCGGTCGTCGCTGCCATCGAGCAGGTCCTGCACGCCACGCCGGTCAGCCATCGACCGCTGCGCATTCTCACCCTGTTCCCAGATCGCGGCGAACGCTATCTGGACACCGTTTATGACGACGCCTGGCTCGCACGCATCGCCGCGCGTCGCGCCGTGCCGAACCTCGCCGCCCTTCCCACCGTTGCCTCATTGATCCCCGCCGGAGTGTCCGCATGACCAACTCGCCCACGCTCTCATCCACCGCCTCTCCCTCTGCATCGGCCCCCTCCCAGACCAAGCCCGAAATACGCTACCTGAGCCGCGACGACCTGATCGCGCTGGGCGCGGACCACTCCGACGCCTTCGTACAAGCCATTGCCGAAGGCCTCGCCATCCACGCGCGCGGCGAGCATGTGCAGCCGCTCAAGCCCTATCTGCGCTGGTCCGGCGCCGACCATATCGCCGACCGCATCATCGCGATGCCCTGCTACATCGGCGGCGACGACCCGATCGCCGGCATCAAATGGATCGGCAGCCGCCAGCACAACCCCGCGCGATTCGGTCTGGAGCGCGCCAGCGCGGTGATCGTGCTCAACGACGCCACCACCAACTACCCCGTGGCGATCATGGAAGGCGGCCTGATCAGCGGCATGCGCACCGCCGCCATCACGGCGGTGGCCACGCGGCATCTGGCGCGTAGCGGCTTCACCGATGTCGCCTGCATCGGCTGCGGCCCGATCGCCCAGATGCAGATGCAGACGCTCCTCGAGCAATTCCCGCAGATCCGCGCCGTGCACCTGTTCGATCTCTCGCGCGACGCCATGCATGTGATGCGGTCGATGCTCGGCAGCCGCTTTCCCGCCGTGGGCTGGGAACTGTGCGGCAGTGCCGAACTGGCCGTGCGCGCCGCCGACGTGGTGGTGACCTGCACGGTCACCGATACGCCGTACCTCGAACACGCCTGGCTCAAGACCGGCGCCTTCGTCTGCAACGTATCGATCATGGACGTGCACAAGGATGTCTACGAGAAGGTCGACAAGGTGATCGTCGACGACTGGGACCAATCCAACCGCGAAAAGAAGATCATCAACCAGCTCGTGCTCGAAGGCCGCTTCAGCCGCGAGCAGTTGCACGCGGAACTGGGCGAGATCGTGATCGGCCGGAAGCCCGGCCGCGAGCGCGACGACGAGATCATCCTGCTCAATCCGATGGGCATGGCGCTCGACGACATGGTCTGCGCGCGCCACTTCTACCACCTGGCGCTGGAACGAAACGCCGGCACGCGCCTGCCGCTGCTATGAGTGGCGGCTTCCACGAACGCCTGCTGGTGCAGGACCTGATCGACGCGCTGTGGCTGGAAGACCTCCACGGATTCCGCAACCACGCGCGTATCGTGGATCACGACGCGGACCAAGGCGCGTCGCTCGTCATCGCCCTTGGTCGGACGGGAGAGCTTCATGCATGCGGGCGACGCCTGCTCGGCATTCGCCCGTTGGCCGTGCAGGATGCCACGTTGACGCTGCGGCGCGATGGCGCCGAGACCACGGTCGATGGTACGGACGCATTGGCGGCACTACAGGGCGCCGACTGGTGGCCGCACTGCAGCGAGCGTTTGCGCGCGCTGTTCGAACTGGCTCGCGCCCAATCCGCCCACACATTCGACCACGAGGACGCCATCGTGGAGAAAGCGCGCGCCGCCCCCGATGTGCTGATGCATTGGGAAGCACTGACTTGCCTCCGTGACCGGCCCTTCCACCCCCTCGCACGCGCCAAGGGTTGGGGGAACAAGGCGCGCCCCGACACGCCCGGTTATCACACCGAAACGGGCCAACCGCTGCAGTTGCGATGGGTGGCCCTACCGCGCAATCAGGTGCGCGGCAGCGCACGCGTGCCGGAGACCGGACAACCCATCGCCAAAGCCTTGTTGAACCCTCACGCCTTCGAGCGGCTGCACACTTGGGCGGAGACTGCCCGGACCGATGCCTCGCACCTCTGGTTCCCGATGCATCCGTGGCAGCGGCATCATCTGTCCGGCATGTCGTGGATTGATCTGGGCAGCCACGGCGATGCGTGGCCCACGGCTTCGCTTCGTTCGATGGCCGTCCCGGACTCATCGGAGCCATATTCCCTGCACGTAAAGCTTTCGCTCAGCGTGCAAGCCCTGGGCGCAACGCGAACACTGCCACCCCGGTATCTCCACAACGGCGTGCAGGCACAGACATGCCTCGCCCGGCTACAGGCACGTGATGCGTGGCTGGACCAGTACCTGTTCCTGTGCGACGAGCAGGACTGGTGGTCCTTGCGTCAGCACGACGTCCTGACGCGCGAGCCCGGCGAACTGGCTTGCCTGTTGCGCCGCTATCCCGCGCCAGAGCAACTGCCACCCGGTAGCTGGCTGATGCCGATGGCAGCCTGCGCCGCTGTCACCAGCGGCGGCGAACTCCCCGCGTTGCGTGCGCTGGGTGCCAGCGATTCTCAACAGGCATGGGACTGGTTCCGGCGCATCTCCCACCTGTTGCTGGAAGCTGGCCTGCGTTGCTTCGCGCACGGCGTCATGCCCGAGTTGCATGGCCAGAACGTGCTGCTGGTGATCGCCCCGACGGAAAGCGGTCCTGGCCTGCACGGTCTCGTGCTGCGCGATCACGACACGTTGCGCATCTGCCCGGCGTTGATGGCCGACGCTGGTGTGCCGGCACCCGACTATGCCATTGATCGCTCCACGCCCAACACGCTGATCCTGGACGCGCCCGATGCCTTGCTTGCTTACCTGCAGACGCTAGGCATTTGCGTGAACCTGTTCGCAATGGCGGTGGCCATTGCCGACGCGTACGAGGCAGACGAGAACACCGGCTGGCGCATCGTGCGTGAACGGATCGACGCACTGCTACGCGAAGGCGTCATCGCCAGACCTCACGTTGCGGCCATCGTCCGGAATGCCCTGCTGGAAGCCGACACGTGGCCGTTCAAGCAAGTGCTCGCGCCATTGCTCGCCCGGGAAACGATCGGCACGGGAATGCCCAGCGCGATGGGCCGCCTGCCGAATCCGCTGCGCCAGCCAGAGCCATAGTCATGCGTCCCAATCGCCCCCAAACGCTGACGGTACTGCTGGCCACACAGGTGGTGGTCACCACGGGATTAATGACGCTCGTGCCGATTCTGCCGCTCTACCTGCACGCCATGCCGGGCGCCCATGGCACCGACTGGAGCAGCGTCGCGCTGGCCGCGCCTGCGGTCGGGGCGCTCGCGGTGGCGCCGTTCACCGGCATCTGGTGCGATCGCGTCGGTCATCGCCCGGTCTTGCTGGTGTCACTGGTCGTCTTCACGGTCAGCGTGCTGATCCTGGCCACTTCGCAGCATGTCACCGGATTCATCGTCGGCCGGGTGCTGCAAGGCGCCAGCGCCATCGGCGTGATGCTGACCGCATGCATCGGACACGTAAGCGCACCCGCCTCGCGCAACCGGGCGTTTGGCCTTCAGGAGTCGGCGGTGGCGGCCGGCGCATTGCTGGGCCCGGTGCTCGGCGGCGTGCTGCAGGATGTCTGGTCACCACGCCCGATGCTGTTTGCGGTGGCAGCGCTCAATGCCCTGCTGACGTTGGCGCTGTCGACCCTGTTGCGCGACATGCCGACTCACACCGCGCCAGCACTTTCCACCGGCAAGCGCAAGCCCATCCGCGATGTGCTGATGCTGCGCCGCTGGCTGGCCGCCGCCTGTCTGTCGCAGGCGGGTGCATTCGCGCTCGTCAACGTGTTCGTGCTCTATCTGCAGCAGCGCGCGCCGCACGATGCGCTGCTAGCCAGCAAAGCGGGCACGCTCCACGCGCTCGGCTGGCTAGCGGCGATGCTCGCCAGCCCCTGGTGGGGCGCGCGCAATGATCGCGTGGCGTCCGGGCGGCATTTTCTCCTTGCCGCGTCCGGATGCGCGGCGGCCATTGCACTGCTGCCGCTGGCCACCACGCTCTGGCAGATCGCGCTGCTCCGCGTGATTCACGGCGCGCTGTTTGCCGCACTGGCGCTGTCCGTGCTCGCACATTGCCATCGGGTGCTTCCCGCAGCGCTGCACGGCACCGCGACGGGCGTGGCGCGTAGCGCAATGACGGCCGGCCAACTCGTCGGACCGCTGGCCGTGATGATCAGTCTGCCGCTCGGTGGCCCGAACGCCGCGCTCTGGGTGACGGCCGCCATGTTCGTCGTATCTGCCCTGCTGGTCCTGCCAGGCCGTTCTCCTTCATTCGCCCCTGTCCATGATGCGAGGTGACACCGTGTCAATACTCTCAGTCGAACCTGCAGTCTCCGTGCTGCACGCCAAACGTGTTTTCTCCGCGACAACCCCTTCGGTCGATCCGGTGGAGCGGCGCCTGATCGAACAGTTTTTCAACACTTACTGCCGCGAAAGCGGCATCCACGATCCCTGCGGCCACGCTCACCTGCCAGCCGGTCATTCTGTTCCCGCCGCGCTCGACCCAACATTGTCGATATGGCAGGCGTCAGGCCTCCGTACTGCCGTGATCGCACTACCCCACGCCGATGGCAACCACCGATGGCTCGCGGCCGCGCTCGACTACGTGTCGCCGATCGGATACCACCGGGTCGCACACGCCGCAATGCTCGGCCCCGAGGATGGCCAGCCCACGCCACTGGTCCAGGCCGAGGCCCTCGTCGACGCCATCGTCGATGCGCTGGCCGCCAGCTTCCCTGCTGCCGCCACGGACGAATGGCCCGTGCGTTTTGCCGCGCTGATGCGCAACGGTGCGCAGAAGGCCCGGCTCTATCACGCCGATGCGCCCGCACCTTCCGCGCCGTCGACCTTCATCGCCGCCGAGCAGCGGTTGCGCTTCGGCCATGTCTTCCATGGAACATCGAAGGCATCCGAAGGATTCACGCACGATGACCTGCGCCGATACGCGCCCGAGTTCGGCACCGCGTTTCCGCTGCACTACCTGGCGGTCGCCAACGAACACTTCGCATCCCACAGCTCCAATAACGGACCGTTGCCGATCGACCCGGAGGTCATGACGTTCGCTGCGCCCTTGCTGCGCGACGGCGAGTATCGGCTGCTGCCCTGCCACCCCTGGCAAGCTCGACACTTGCTGCAGCAACCCGCCATCCGCGCGCTGATCGCGCGTGGCGCGCTGCTGTCGCTCGGACAACGGGGTGAACTCGCCTGGCCAACGTCCTCGGTACGTACCGTATGGCTGCCACGCCAGCGCCTGTTCCTGAAGCTCGCGATCGATGTGCGGATCACCAATTTCGTCCGCAACAATCCTCCCGAGCACGTGCTGCGTGCGCTCGATGCGAGTCGCGCCATCGCGCGAGTACCGGCATCGGTCCGGGTCAACGATCGCTTCACGGTACTGACCGAGCTTGGTGGCGCGGTGCTGGACATCGATGACCCCGGACTCCGTGCCAGTACCGCGGTGATCTATCGTCAGGGCCTGCCCGAGCGACATGGCGATACCGCCCAGGTGCTGGCGACCGTGCTCGAAGACCCACCACACGGCACGAGTCTGCTTGCGGCCCACTTGCGCCAGGCGCTAGGCGCATCACCAGCCGTGAAAGACGTCAGCCGCTGGTGGGCGCGCTATCTGGAAGTCACCCTGCTGCCGCTGACGCGCCTGTTCGGCGACTATGGCATCAGCCTCGAAGCGCATCTGCAGAACAGCATGGTTGCCTTCCACGAAGGCTGGCCCGCGCACGGCTATGTGCGTGACATGGAGGGCGTCAGCATCAGCCGGGACCGGTATCCCTGGGCGGGCGACCTCGACGGCAGCCCGGCGCTCTACGACGACGCCGCGGCGTTGCACCGCTTTGCCTATTACGTGATGGTGAACCACATCGGCCATTGCATCGCGTGCATCGCCCGTACCGGCCATTGCAGCGAGGAAACGCTGTGGCAACAGACTGCCCGCGCCCTGCATGACGACGGCCCCACTGCCCGAACGGTACTGGCACAGCTCGCAGCCATGCCCACGCTGCCCGCCAAGGCCAATCTGCTGAGCTGCTTCGGACGGCATGGCGAAACGCCGGCCTGGGTAGCCATCGACAACCCACTTCATCACCCGCACGCGTAACCGCCATGCAGATCGACGATTATCAAGCCCTGATCCAGAGCGATCACTATCGCCGTGCCACGCAACGCGTGATCCGCCAACTCATGGAGGCGCTGCTGTTCGAGGACGTGTTTCGCGACGTCCACTGGACCGCCGGGTCCGTCACGCTCCCAGCCGTTGCAGCCGATGGCCAACCGGTGCGGTACCGCTGCGCGGTCAGGCGCATCGATGCGTTCGGCCGCATCCGTCTGGACAACGTGATACGCGCACACGGTGGCGACGAGACGGCGGCGGACGATGTATCGCGCCTGCTGCACGAACTCGCCGGCCAGTTCGACGCCGATCCCCAGCGCATTCAGCAGTTCGCGATGGAACTGCTATCCACGCAAATCAAGGATGCGCACTCGCACCACGCGAACGGCGCCAGCGGCCAACTGCTGCGCGACGCCGACTACGACACCGTCGAGGCACGCCTGACTGGCGCGCATCCCTACCACCCGTCCTACAAGTCGCGCCTTGGCTTCACGATGATCGACAACGCGCGTTTCGCCCCGGAATGCGCCTCGGCGGTACATCCCGTGCTGCTGGCCGCGCGACGGGATCGTTGCCGCGCGTCGGCCAGCGCCACCGTGCCCGGGCAGAACGCTGGCGCCCTGCTGAGTGATGCCGCGCGTCAGCGCTTTGACACAGCGCTGGCCCGATACGGCGTGGACCCGGCGGACTACCTGCCACTACCAATCCACCCGTGGCAATGGGAGGAGGTTGCCGCGCCGACGTTCCACGCCGCCTTCGCGCAAGGCGATCTGATCGCCATCGGCACACTGCCCGAGCGCTACCTGCCCCAGCAATCGATTCGTACGCTGGCCAGTCTGGATCACCCCGGAGCGCCATCGCTGAAACTGGCCATGAACATGGTGAACACGTCGACGTCGCGCGTGCTGGCGCCGCATACCGTCTGCAACGCCGCGCCGCTGAGCGACTGGCTGGCCTGCCTGGTGGCAAGCACGACGTGGACACCCCCGATTGCCGCGCCGATCCTGTTGCGCGAGGTGGCGGGCGTCAGCTACATGCCGGCGGCACCCGCTCAGGGACAGTACGGCGCGTTGTCGTGCATCTGGCGCGAGAGCATCCACGGCCATCTCACCCCAGACGAGCGCGCGCTACCGATGACCGCCCTGGCCCACCTCGACAGCGATGGCGAGCCCCTGCTTGCGCCTTGGCTCGATCGGTATGGTGCCGCCATATGGGTGCGCCGGCTGATCGAACGCGCATGGCTGCCGGTGCTGCACCTGCTGTGGGTTCATGGAATCGCCCTGGAATCCCACGCGCAGAACATGCTGCTGATCCACGTGGATGGCCTGCCCGAGCGCGTCGCGCTCAAGGACTTCCACGACGGCGTGCGTTTCTCGCGCCAATGGCTGTCGACGGAGCCGCCCGCGCTGACAGTACCGCCGCCCGAACACGCGCTGGTCAATCCGAACTCATTCATCGAGACCGACGATGCCGACGAACTGCGCGACTTCACCTGCGACGCCCTGTTCTTCGTCAATCTGGCCGAGTTCGGCGCGATGCTGGCCGACCACGGCTATCTGGAAGAACCCGCGTTCTGGCGCATCGTCGCCGGCGTGATCCGCGACTACCAGGCCGATCATCCGGATCTGGCCGAACAGTTCGCGCGCTTCGACTGCTTTGCGCCGACCATGGCCATCGAGCTACTGGCAAGCCGCCGCTTTCTGCCAGAAGTCCGCCTGCGCACACGCGACGCGCCGAACCCGCTCGCGAGCGCGCTCGCATCGACGCGCGCAACCAGCCTTACAACGGACCACGCACCGACGGAGGCATCGTGCAATCGTTGAAGGAGCGCTTGCTCACGCCAGGCAGAGAACCGATCGTCGGCCTGTTCTGCTCGACGCCGACGCCGCTCACAGTGGAACTGATCGCCGCCGCTGGCTACGACTTCGCAGTGATCGATCTGGAGCACACGCTAATCGATGGCGCATTGCTTGGCGCGATGCTGCTGGCGGCGCGTGCCAGTGGCATCGCTCCGCTGGTGCGCGTGGCAGCGTTGCATCAGGTGGCACCGGCGCTGGACGCTGGCGCGCAAGGGATCGTCTTCCCGCGCATCACCAGTGCGGCGCAGGCAAACGAAGCGGTGGCATGCTGCCACCACACCTGCGGCATCCCGACAGGCAAGCGCGGTCTCAATGCCACCTGGCACAGCGGCTACGGCCGGGACGATCTGCGCGAAGCCACCGAGGACGCCGCACGGCACACGCTCGTGGTGGCAATGATCGAAGACGCCGCGGGCTTGCGCAACGCCGATGACATCGCGGCGCAACCGGGCGTGGACGTTCTGCTCGAAGGTGCGGCCGATCTCTCCCAGTCGCTGGGCGTGCCGTGGCAAACCCTCCATCCGCACGTGCGCGACGCCGTGGATACGATCGCCGCCGCCGCGCTGCGTCATGACAAACACTTCTGCGCCCTGCCCCGCACACCCGATGACGCCGTCGCATGGCGTGCACGGGGCACGCGGATGATGGTGCTTGGCGACGATCGCGGCATCGCCCGCCGCGCGATGGCCGCCCACCGGCAGGCGTGCATTGTCTAGCAACATGAGGACATAAGCTGCCTCGAACAGGAACAACCATGGATCTGACACACGTTACCCGCTACATCGCCGAGCGGGATACTCGCGAGCCGGTCTGCGCCTATCTCTACGATCTCGACGATCTGCGCCTGCGCACGACACGCTTGCGGGCGGCACTGCCGGAGCAATGCGCACTGTATTACGCCGTGAAGGCCAACAGCGACGCGCCTGTCCTTCGGACCCTGCTGGGTGTAGCCGATGGTTTCGAAGTGGCCTCGTTCGGCGAGATCGAGCGCGTGCGCAGCGTCAATGCCGAGGTACCCATTGCGTTCGGCGGCCCGGGCAAGACCGATGCCGAGCTCGAAGGCGCGCTGCGTCTTGGCGTCGGCCTGATTCACGTGGAAAGCGCGCTGCAGCTAAGTCGACTGGATGCCGTAGCAAGACGGCAAGGCCGCTGCGCCGATGTGCTGCTTCGCGCGAACCCCGCCTACGGTCTGCCCGGCGCCACGCTCCAGATGGGCGGCAGTGCCACGCAGTTCGGCATCGACGAGGCCCTGCTACCCGATGTGCTGGCGCTATCCCGCACGATGCCCAATGTGCGCGTGGTTGGCCTGCATGTGCACGCCGGCTCAAACAGTCTCGATGCCGACACCCATCTGGCCCTGATCGGCCACCATATCGCGCTGGCCAAGCGCCTGCGCGACCTGCACGGCCTGACACTCGAGTGGCTGAACGTCGGGGGTGGCATCGGTATCGACTATCAGAATCCGGAGCGCCACTTCGACTGGGACCGCTTCTGCCATGGACTGGCCGCCCTGCTGCACGAGACCGCGCCGAACACGAGCATCGTCTTCGAGTGCGGACGGTTCATCAGCGCGGGCTGTGGCTGCTATGTTGCCGAGGTCATCGACCTGAAACGGAACCACGACAAATGGTTCGCCGTGCTGCGCGGTGGCACGCACCACTTCCGGCTGCCCGTGTCATGGCAGCACAACCATCCGTTCCAGGTGCTGCCGAATGACCAATGGGACTATCCGTTTCCGAGGCCCGTGGTTGAGCGGCTGCCGGTGACGCTGTGTGGCGAACTCTGTACACCGAAGGATGTGCTGGCGCGCGAGGTGCCGGTGGAACGGCTGCGGGTCGGGGATCGCATCGCGTTCACGATGGCGGGCGCGTACGGCTGGCATATCTCGCACCACGACTTCCTGAGCCATCCGCACCCCGAGCGCGTGTTCATCGGCGGTCAACCTTGATCCTACCGGGACGAATCGAAAGGAATGCTTGCCCCGGGGGCTAGCCCGATATACGGTGAAATCGGACGGTCCGGTGGTGTGTCGTGCTCACCGGCCGTTCCGGTAACGATCGGGAGCGCGTGCCACGGCGCGCCGTTCCGCAAGGAGAACAACCATGATGGAAATTCTGGACGGCTTTCCCGCCAACGTCGTCGCAGTGCACGGCAACGGCAAGCTGACGCGGGATGACTACGAGAAGGTGCTGATTCCCGCCATCGATGCGGTGCTGACCGGCCGCGAGAAGGTGCGCCTCTACTACGAGCTGGGGCCCGACTTCACGATAACGAGCATGGAGCCCGGCGCCCTGTGGGACGATTTCAAGCTCGGCGTGTCGCACTACCTGAAATGGGAATCCGTTGCGCTGGTCACCGACCATGACTGGGTCCGGCACTCGATCAATGTGTTCCGGTTCCTGGTGCCCGGGCAAATCCGCACGTTCACAATGAGCCAGTCCCGCGAAGCCCGCGAGTGGATCGTCGGGTAGATGCCCCGGCCGTTGTCATGCCGGGTGGCACATCGCCGCCCGGCATGACGAGGCACGCTTAGTAGTCCACGGTCATGGACAGCTTGAACGTGCGAGGTTGACCAACCACCAGATAGCCGCCATACGACGAGGCCCAGTAATCCTTGTCCGCAAGGTTTTCCACCGACGCACGCATCGTGTAGCGCATCTGCGCGGCCTTGAACGTGTATCGCGCGCCCAGATCGAAACGGTTCCAGGACGGCAGGCTGATCGTGTTGGTCGCATTGGCTTGCTGGCTGCCGGTCTGGATGTATCGACCCGAGACGGTCAGCCCCGGCACGAAAGACAGGTCGTATTCGGCACTCGCCGTCAGCGTGTAGTTCGGCACGCCAATCGC
Source organism: Cupriavidus sp. HY129 (assembly GCF_059492215.1). Lineage (NCBI taxonomy): Bacteria > Pseudomonadati > Pseudomonadota > Betaproteobacteria > Burkholderiales > Burkholderiaceae > Cupriavidus > Cupriavidus sp. HY129. Next base: position 1,231,691 of record NZ_CP083254.1, on the reverse strand, counting down.
TTCCTTGCCCTCGGTCGCGGCATTGCCGGTGTTCGACATCTTCGTATCGATATAGCCGATGCCGCCCAGCAGACGGAGCCCGCGTACCGGCTCGCCGAACACGCTCCACTCGACGCCACGGTTGCGCTGCTCGCCGGCCACCGAGAATACGTTCCCCTGCGTAATGCCGTTGGGTTGCTTGATCTGGAAGAACGCAAGCGTTGTGCCGTACTTGCCCGCATCGTACTTGACGCCGGCCTCATCCTGCTTCGACTTGATCGGCGGGAATACGTCGTTCCGGTTCGTGGCGCTCGACGGCGGCGTCGGCCCGGCGGCCAGTCCCTCGATGTGGTTGTAGAACACCGACAGGTTCTGGAGCGGCTTGATCACGATACCGAACATGGGCGACGTTGCCGAGTCGCCATATGGGGTGACCACGTTGGTGCCGTAGGCGTAGCCGCGCGTGTTGATCACTTGGTGCCGCACGCCTGCCGTAAGCAGCACGCGGTCGTCCAGGAACGACATCGTGTCAGCCACCGACACGCCGTTCAGGTTCGTTCGGCCAGTCACCTGCGGATCGGCCATGCTGCTGCCCGAATATGCCGTGGCTGGACGCGCAACGACAGGGGCATCGTAAAGGTTGGTCGCGTACGTGCGGGACATTTCGTAGGCCGACCGTTTCTCCTGCTCCAGTCCGGACCACCCCAGATTCACGCTGTGCTTGACGGGACCCGTCACGAAGCGACCCCGAATCCCAACCTCTCCGGTGGTTGTGTCCTGTTTGAACGGCACGCTGAGCCGCTGCGAGGTGCCGAAACCGTCGTTACCGACGGTGGCACCGCCGTAGTTGCCGAACTCGTTGCTGTGGTGCATGCCGAACGCCGCGTACGCCGTCCAGTCCTTCGCAAAGTCGTACTCGGCGCGAATCGTCCCCCACGTATCCTCGAGCATCGAGTTCGTCCAGGGTTGCGCGAAATTCGAACTCGCCGACGGCACGGGCGGCAGGGCCGTCGTTCCCGAGGCCAGCTGGATCGTGCTTCTTCCCTGATTCACCGTCTGCTTCTGATAGCCAAAATCGGCATTGACGCGAAACGCCTCGCCCTGGTAATCCAGCCCGAGCGTCAGCAGGCGTTGCTGACGGTTCTCCGCATCGACCGGCGTATCACCTCCACGCGCCATCGCGTTGACCCGCACCCCAAACTCCTTGGCGTTGCCAAAGCGGCGGCCGACATCGACTGCGCCGCCCACTTGGGCGTCACTGGTGTAGTCGATCGTTGCCTGCGTGATCGGTGCCACCGTGGCGTACTTCGGGACGAGGTTGATGCCCCCGCCAATGCCGGTACCGGTTGGCGATACACCGTTGAGGAACGCGCTGGCACCGCGGAAGGTTTCCACCCGATCGACCGCCTCCGCAGCCACGAGCTGACGCGGCGCGATGCCGAACAGGCCGTTCCAGCCCAGGTCGTCGCCTGTCAGCTGGAAACCGCGCACCATGTACGTCTCGGAGAAATTGCCGAAGCCATAGCTGGTGCGGATAAAGGGATCGTCAGCCAGCACGCCGGCAATACTGCGTGCCTGCTGATTCTGGATGGCCTGCGACGTGTACGTCGTCATGCTGAACGGCACATCCATGAAGTCCTGATTGCCAAGCACGCCAAGCCGGCCACCGCGTGCGACCTGCCCGCCCGCATAGGACGGCGGCAACTGATCGGGCGTTGCGTCGCCGTGCACGGTCACGGCGGGCAACGTCGCCGCGGCTTGCGGCGCGCCCGACGATTGGGATGGCTGCGCATCTGCCTGTGCCAGCGCCACGGACGGCAATACGCCGGCTGCCGCCAGCGCCACGACCAGATGGCGCAGGTAAATCGGGGATGGCCGCAAGGCACGCGGTTGAACACTACGCTCTACAGCAAGAGACAAGATAAGACTCCAAAAGGAAATAACCCCCTTGCGCCACGGCCCGATCCAGAAGCCATGAGGGCAAGGCATAACCCGTGTCCGCGAATGTTTTTTCCCACCCGTTCGCTACTGAGAGCGGATCAATGCGAGGGCAGTGGTAACGCCAATGCCGATCGCCACGTGTGCAAGACGTGGCGTGGCACGAGGCGCCCAGGTGAATGCGCTGATCGCAGTCAGCGCACCGATTGTCAGAAGGCCAGTCCAGTAGATGACGCCGAAAGCCCAGCCCTCGGCGAGCACACATGCAGCCAGCGCCGCCAGTAGCGCCAGCGTGCCGAGCACGCGCAGCCGCGCGACACGCGCGGGGGACGGCGCGCTGCCGCGCCCGAACATGTCGGCGTGATGGCGCTCGATGGCCTGGGCTAGCCACGTAAGGCCGCCCACGGCAAAGGCAAGGCCGGCGACACTCGCGGCTGGCTCGACGCTCATGGCGACACCTCCGCCGCGCCGTGCCTGGCGGCAGGGACTGCGCGTTTTCCGGGGCGCCGTTTGCCAAGCATCCATGCGGCGGCACCGATACCAATGCCGATGGCAAGCACGGTCAGATCGAAGCCGGCGACGGCAATCGGGCCGTGGCGCAGCGTCACCCCGAGGTGCGAGGTAGTGGTGAAGGCGTTGAGCACAGGGAGTCCCGCAAACAACCCCGCTCCGGTCCACAGCAGCACGCGCCACATCTCCCGCGTGGGTTTCCATTGCGCCAGCAGCGCCGCCACCGCCCAGGCGCCGAAGAAGGCCTGGACCTCCATGCCGGAACGCTGGGACATGTCGGCCGGAAGCAGCCGATTCGCCCAGAAGTAGGCAGTGAAGGCAATCGGCAAACCCGCGATGACACCGAGATTGAGGGCCTCGACGAGCCGCAGCCCGAACGGCACGCGCCCGGTGGCGGCGATATGCTTTGCATGGCTCTGGCGCGTCTTGACCGCCCATAGCAACGCGCCAGTGGCCACCATCAGCGCGCCGGCCAGCCCGGAGACAAAGAACAGCGCACGCAGTAATGGCGGCGCGAAATGCGCCACGTGCAAGCCGACCATCGTGCTGCGTGTGGCGCTGGCCGCGGCCACGCTTTCGCCAAGCGCGGACTGAACGGCACCAGTGGTGCCCGAAAACACCATGACCGGCAGCGTGGTGCCGATATCGCGGCTCTCCGCACGCGTCAGGGAGACGGTGGCATTGGCATTGTTGGGCTGCTCCACCGCTATCCGCTGCGGCGGCGTGCCATGCCAGCGCGCCATGGCCTGCTCCACCATCGGCGCGATCGGCGCCAGTGCCGCTGCTTCGTTCGCCGCTTTGACGCGCGGCGCGCGAGCCGCGAGTTCGGCCGTGAACGCCTTCTCGTCGCCCTTGTAGACAGCCTGGATGCCCCACGGCATGTACACGAACAGGAGCGTCACCAGGCCCGTATAGGTGATCATCAGGTGGAATGGCAGCGCCAGTACCGCCAGGGCGTTGTGCGCATCGAGCCAGGAGCGGGGGCCCTTGCGCGGACGGAACGTGAAAAAATCCGTGAAGATGCGCCGATGCGTGATCACGCCGCTGATGATCGCCACGAGCATGAACATCGCGCAGATGCCCACGATCCAGCGTGCCTGGACCGCGGGCATGTAGTGCAAGTCGAAATGCAGCCGATAGAGGAATTCGCCACCACGCGTATCGCGCGCGCCGGGAATCGGCATACCCGTGCGGGCATCGAGCGTGCGTGATTCGAGGCGCGCGCGATTGCCCTTGCCGGCATCAGCCGGGCCGGGCTTGCGCAACCAGAATACGGAGATCGCGGGACGCCGGGCGTCCGGCAGATTGATGAACCAGCGCTCGGCGCCAGGCGCCTCGCGTTGCAGGTATGCGTAGGCACGCTGCGCGACATCAGCGGCGGATACGTCTCCATCCGACGACGCGTGCAGCTCCGGCTTCATCCATAGCGAGATCTCGTCCTTGACGTAGCTTGCCGTGCCGCCGCAGAACACCAGGAACAGGACCCAGCACACCAACAGCCCCGACCACGTATGCAGCCAGGCCATCGACTGCCTCAACCCCTGCCCCTTCTTCAGTTCAGCCATCACGCACCGCGCAAGATCAACCACCCGGCGGCCATCAACACGCCAGGCACACACAACCCGACCCAGGCGCGCCAGGCGGTACTGGCCACGAACACCCAGATGACGGCCAACGCAAACCAGAGGAACGACATCAACGTGGCCGTCATCACGGCTTCCGACCGGGTGACATTCGTCCACCGCACCAGTGCCAGCGACAGGCAGCCAGTACAAAGTGCCGCCACCGCATAACCACCAACAACGGCGGCAATCACCCGCGAGCCGATTGCCACGCGATATCCAACCGACACACGCTGTTTCATGATTCGACGACTTCCACTCAGGCCCGACAAACACAAACGCATATGATAATGGTTTGCATTACGGATTTGAGCAGGAAGCGATGAACGACGGCTGTACGTCGGATAAGACATTGGCAGACATGTTGCTTTCTCGACGAATCGGTGCCGCGTATGGGGCAAAAAGATAGCTACAGCGCTCTTTTGTGGCCGATCGGATGCCTCTCTCCTGGCAACGACCCGAACATCGCCCCTCGTTTGACCCTCATCTGAACATCGTAATAAATGCAAATCATTTGCATTCGTATTAGTATTCCGGTCAAATTCAGCCGCATCCGGGTGCGGAGCCACGCACCAGAACAACAACAATCCAGGAAGTCTGTATGTCCATGCTTGATTCACTCGACAGGCACGCGAGCTTGCGCGCGCGTAATTCGACGCGCTCGGCGCGCCCGCTGCCGATCCTGTCGCCGGTAGCCATTGCCGCGCTGAGCTTCAGCCTTTCGCAGCCAGCGCAGGCACAGTCGCAGGACACAGCCGACGCGACCATGTTGCCGGCGGCTACCGTGGTGGCGGACCGCTCCGGGGAGGCCGTCAAAGTGGAACGGGTCAATAGCGGCGCGCTGGGCGACCGCAAGCCCGTGGATACGCCCTTCTCCGTGGTGGCCGTATCGGGCGACGAGATCCAGCAACGCCTGGCGCAGACGGCCAACGACGTGTTCAAGTACGACCCGGCCGTGTCGGTGCTGGGCGATAACGCGCGGACCGAGAACTCCTACTTCGCCGTGCGCGGCATGCGCGTGGACATGCTCAATGGCACCAAGGTGGATGGGCAGAACTTCGTCACGTGGGATGCCGACATGCCACTCGAGCCATTCGAACAGGTGGAACTGCTCAAGGGGCTGTCAGGCTTCATGTACGGCTTCGGCTCACCCGGCGGCATCATCAACTATGTGGTGAAACGTCCGACGGACAAGCCATTGCGAGAAGTCACGGTCGGCTACCAGGCCAACAGCGTCTGGAGCGAGAAGGTCGACCTCGGCGGTCGCTTCGGCGTGGATGACCGCTTCGGCTATCGGATCAATGCGGTCAACGAGGATGGCAACACCAACGAGCCAAACGTGCATGTGCGGCGCCAGGCCTTCTCGCTGGCCACGGATTTCCGCATCACCCCGGACCTCACATGGAATGCCGACGTCATGTACTGGAAGCGCAAGTCGCAGGGCACGATCTTCGGCCTGTCGTTCGCGTCGGACCTGTCCATTCCGCCCGCCAGCAGCGTGGCCCGGAATCTGGCACAGCCGTGGTCGTCGCACGAGACCGACACGCTTACCGTAGGCACCGGCGTGGACTACCGCATCAACGATGCCTGGCAGGCCAGCTTCAAGTATCGATTTGCGCGCCAGAACCGGCTTAACGCCGACAGCTTCCTGTACGTTACCAATAGTGCCGGGGATTTCTCCGACACTAACTACCGCTGGAAGACCGCCTACTACTACCAGGCGTACGACGCAATGGTGCAGGGCAAGTTCGAGACGGGTGCGATCAAGCACGATATCGTTGCCGGCATTGGCTACCTCTCGCAGGTGCGCGAACTCGACAACGGTCTTGGCGGCAATGGCATCCCCATGGGCACCAGCAATCTGTATAACCCGGTGCCGCTGCCCGAGCAGCCGGGCGTGGGCAAGGACTACATCCCGTACCGCGACTACAGGATTCAGCAGAAATCGGTCTACCTGAGCGACACAATCCAGTTCACGCCACGTTTTTCGGTACTGGCCGGCGTGCGCTACAACGACTTCACGCAGGACAACTACGATCCGTCGCAAGTCAAAACCTCGCACTACAGCGCCAATCCGTTCACCCCGACCGTTGCGCTGATGTACAAAACCGACGACTTCTCCACGGCGTATTTCAGCTACGTGGAGTCGCTGGAGCAGGGAGGATCGGCGGGCGTCACCAATGTCAACGCCGGGCAGACCTTTGGTCCACTCAAGAGCCGGCAATATGAACTGGGATTCAAGACCGACCGCGACAAGTGGGGCGCCAACGTCGCGCTGTTCCGCGTTGAAAAGGGCTACGAGTACACCAACTCGGCCAACTACTTCGTGCAGGACGGCAGCCAGCGTTTCACCGGCCTGGACACAAGCGGCTGGTTACGCGTAGCACGCGATGTACGGCTGATGGGTGGTGTGTTGTGGCTCGACACGAAGACCTCTGGCGTCGACGACCCCCTGGTCAATGGCAAGCGCGTGTTCGCCACGCCGAACTACATCGTGACGGGCCGCATCGAGTACGACACCCCGTTCGCCCCCGGCCTGACGCTGTGGACCGGCGCCAAGGTAACCGGCGATATGTATGTCAATTCGGCCAACACGCAGCACATACCTTCATACACCACCGCCGATGTCGGCGCGCGCTACACCACGCGCATGGCTGGCAAGACGCTGACGGTGCGCGCTGTGGTCAACAATGTGTTTGGACGCCGGTACTGGACGACCACGTATGACGGCTTTGTCCTGCCAGCGTCAACACGCACGTTCCTGGCGAACGCATCGCTGCAGTTCTGACGGACACGCGCACCATCAGCAGGCATTGGCTGCCCCGACCCGACCTGGCCCCCTGCCACCTGATCTCAGATGTCGGCTGGCACTCGTGGTGGCGCTTCAAGGAAGCGCAACGGTCGACCCAGAGGTGTCGTCCCGACGAGCGCTTCGTCCCGCACGACGATGTGGCCACGCACCACGGTATGGATCGGCCAGCCCGTAACGCCGATGCCGTCATAGGGCGTCCATCCGCTGACACTCGCGATCCAGTCGTTGCGGATGGTCCTGCGAGCCTCCAGATCGACCAGCGTCAAGTCGGCGTCGTAGCCAAGCGCGATACGGCCCTTCCCTTCGACACCGAAGATCCGGGCCGGTCCGGCGCTTGTCAGGTCGACGAATCGCTGAAGGCTCAATTGACCACGATGCACATGATTCAGCATCACCGGCACCAGTGTCTGCACACCGGTCATGCCGCTGGGCGAAGCTGGATATGGACGACTCTTTTCCTCAAGCGTGTGAGGCGCATGGTCACTACCGATGACATCGACGACGCCCTCGCGAATCGCTTGCCATAGGGCGTCCCGGTGGCGACGTTCACGCACCGGAGGATTCATTTGTGCCAGCGTCCCCAGGCGCTCGTAGCATTCTGGCGCCTCCAGGGTCAGGTGGTGCGGCGTCACTTCAACTGTCACGCGATCCTTCCGATCCGATAGGAAGGCAATCTCTTCGGCAGTCGAAACATGCAGGATATGAAGGCGCCGCCCAGTATCCCCGGCAAGCGTCACGATGCGCTGCGTGGCCAGCAATGCGCTGCTGGCGTCGCGCCAGACCGGGTGCTGGCGCACGTCGCCGCTCGACTCGGCGATGACCTTGCGGTCGCGCAGGCGGGCCTCATCCTCAGCATGCACGGCCATCCTGCGGCGGCCGTGCGCCAGGATCCGACATAGCACCTCGTTTTCATCCGCCAGCAGGTCGCCAAACGAGCTGCCCATGAAGACCTTCACGCCAGCACAGCCAGGCAGACTCTCCAGGTACTCCAGATGCTCGGCATTTACGGACGACCCGCCGATGTAGAACGCGTGGTCGCACCACGCTCGTCCCCGTGCCGCATCAAGCTTCGCCTGGAGATCCTCTGCACGCAATGTGAGCGGTTGCGTGTTCGGCATCTCGAATACCGCCGTGACGCCGCCTAGCACCGCACCGCGCGTGCCGGCCTCCAACGTTTCCTTGTGCGTCAAGCCGGGCTCGCGGAAATGCACCTGACTATCGATAACGCCCGGCAGTACGTGCAGACCCTTCGCGTCGAGCGTGGCATCGGCCGTCCATGAGTGCTGCAGGTCTCCAAGCGCCACGATGCGACCGGCCGCACATGCGACATCGGCGCGCTCGACACCGTTGGGGGTGACGAGGGTGCCGCCAATCACCAGCAGGTCCGCATGGCGGCGCGCCGATGACCGCCCAACTCCGGTGAATGTTCCATCCATCATGCTGTGCCCTCCATGATTGTGCGTGGCAGCGTAGGAGCAACCGACATGTTTCAGAACTCGTTCTGGATGGCTTTGTATCCGCGCACCAACGCGTTGTTGGTCAGTGCGACGTCTTCGGAAAACTCGCTGGCGTCGACGGACACCTTGGGGAGTGTGGCAAGGTCTGTGGATCGTCCAATGCGCATCGTCGACGGAACATGGAAGCCGGCCGGCAGATGGCAGCCATCGACCACGGCGTTGAATCGCACCACGCAGCCGTCTTCCACGACGCAGTCGAATAGCACGCTATTGAATCCGATGAACACCCCATTACCGACCCGGCACGGACCGTGAACGATGGCACGATGCGCGATCGAGGTGCGTTCCCCGATCGATACCCGCGCGCCAGACTTGGAATGGATGACGACGCCGTCTTGTATGTTGGAATGCGCGCCAATCAGGATCGGCTCAAGCTGGCCATTGGCATCTACCTCGTCGGCACGAATCACCGCGTAGGGACCGATAAATACGTTCTCCGCAACAACCACCTTGCCGCACAGGACGGCCGTCGGGTCAACGAAGGCGCTCGGGTGAATCTGCGGCAGATCGCCGCTCGGGTTCTTTCTGATCATGTAGCGGATTCCTGGCGTGCTAATCCGCACGCGCGTTTTAACCGTTCGAACAACGCCGGGTCGCACCATTGCGCCGTGATGGCGGGCGCGAAGACGATGGATTCAAGCTCGATGCGCCCCATGCGGGGATTCTCGGCGTCCTCACGGAAACACTGCGCATAGCCGGTCTCCGTTTCATGGACGATGACGGAGTGCAATCGCACGTCTCCCTCGCCATTGCGCAAGGCGGTCGTGGCTAGCACCGCATCCACCAGCCGGAAGAACAACCTTGAGAATTGTTCGGCGCTTGGCGACACCGGTATCAACACCCAACGCTCTGAATGCTGGCGCATGGATGCCAGATACGCTGGGTCGTCGCCGGTCCATAGCGTGACCGCATGGTCGAAGGCGTCGATCAGCGTAAACGCGCCGCCCTTGAGCAGGCCGAAGTCATAGACCATCTGTCCATGGTCGAGTGAGTGTGCCTCCAGCAGTAACTCGATCTTGTACGAATGCCCGTGGATGGAATGCGAGCAGCGCCTCGTGCTGCATCCGCGCACGATATGGGCGTTCTCGAAGCGGAAGAGCTTGCGAATCAGCATGCCTTCGTCACGTGCGCCCGCCGCCCTTATGCTGGAGTTCCATCGACAAGGGTCCAGGTACTCCCATTGGCCGTGTCGTGAACCAGGACACCGGCCGCGCCAAGTTCCTCACGCAGTGCGTCTGCCCGTGCGAAGTCGCGGCGCTTGCGGGCCTGCTCGCGCTCCGCGACCAGATGGTCGATCCGTGCCGCGTCCGCAGCAGTGGCGAGACCATGGATGTCTGCTGGCCCGGCCAGTGCCTGGAGCGCGGAGTTTGGATCCTGCTGGAACAATCCGAGCAACCGTCCCGACGCCGTCACCCGCGCCTTGGCCACGGATCGGCCGGCATCGGTACCTGCCTTTTCCAGCTCGGCGAGCAACACGTGGAGTCGCGCCAGCGCACCCGGAATGTTCAGGTCATTGTTGAGGGCCGCGATTACCTCCTCGTCAGGCTCTTCGCCGGGCGAGATCTCGATGTGTTCAACTGTCTTCAGCCCCCGGTAGAAGCGCGACAGGGTCTGGCGCGCCGTCAGCAGGCGCTGCGCGTTCCAGTCGAGCGGATGCCGGTAATGCGCCGAAAGCAACGCCAGTCGTATCGCCTCCCCCGGCGCCTGCCCCAGCAGATCGCGCAGCAGCAGAACGTTGCCGAGCGACTTGGACATCTTCTGGCCGTCCACGGTAACGAAGCTGTTGTGAACCCAGGTGCGGCAGTACAACTCGCCATTCGCGCAAGTGCCCTGGGCAATCTCATTCTCGTGATGCGGGAATATCAGATCCTGGCCGCCCCCGTGGATGTCGATCGTGCTTCCCAGGTGTTGCCCGATCATGGCTGAGCATTCGATATGCCAACCTGGTCGCCCGCGTCCCCACGGACTCGGCCAACCCGGAAGCTCGGCAGTGGACGGCTTCCAGAGGACAAAGTCCAGCGGATCGCGCTTGTATGGTGCGACCTCGACGCGTGCGCCGGCGAGCATGTCCTCAGGCCGGCGACCCGAAAGCTGGCCATACGCGGGAAAGGACGGCACGTGAAACAGGACATGATCCTGTTCGACATAGGCATTCCCGTTTGCGATCAGCCGCCGTATCAAGGCAATGATCGCGGGGATGTGCTCGGTGACGCGCGGCTCCAGGTCAGGAATCAACACGCCCAGCGCCCGCATGTCCTCGTGGTAGGCATCGATGTAGCGCGCAGTAACGGTGCCGATAGGCACGCCCTCCGCCGCCGCGCTCGCGTTGATCTTGTCATCCACATCGGTGAAGTTGCGAGCGTAGACCACTTCTGCGTATTGCTCGCGCAGTAGCCGCGCCAGCACGTCGAAGACAACAGCCGGTCTGGCATTGCCAATATGCGCGAAGTTGTAGACCGTTGGCCCGCAGACATACATCGCGACGCGGCCCGGCTGCCCGGTCCGCAAGGGCTCCTTCTTGCGGGTCAGCGAGTTGTAGAGGCTGAGCGCGGAAGTCATGCGGCCACCTCCCGTGCATGCTTCGCCTGCAACGGCGCCGCCCAAGCCACCGCATCATGAGGATGGAGACTCTCAAGGTGCCGAACGTGAACCCTGGGATTCGCGAAACGTCCGTCCAGCGCGACCTGAATGCGGCGCGCAGCGTCTTCAACGAACATGAGATTCTGGCCATTCAGCGCGGCGAATGCCTGCTCATCGGCACGCTTGACGGCAGTCTGTAGTGGCGTGCCAAGCGCGCGCTCGATGTGGTCGATCAGGTCGAGAAGCTCCAGGTTTGGCGAATCGACGGCAATATCCACAGTGATCGACGCCTCGCTACGCTGGCTGTGTGGCGTCGCCAGCGTGCCGTGTTGCCGCAACCAGGCCGAGACTTCGGCGACGTCGACATGACGCTTATGTGCGAACGCCTTCGCAAACCCTCGCTCTACCAGTTGCCGGGTCAATGCCGCGGAGCACGGACAAGTCGACGAGTAGCCTGCCGTTACCCGAGCCGTCAGCGCAAAGACATTGCCAACCAGCGATGCGTCCAGCCGTACCGGATACGACTTCCATCCTGCAATGCCTTCCGTGACCAATGCGGGGCGACGGACTAGCAGATCAAAACGCAGGCGTAGCCGCGCGCCGCCTGTCTCGCAATCGCGATGACTGTCCACCACCGCTTCAAGCAATTGCCGTATGCGGATGGGCGAAAGACCCGCGCCATCGTCCGGCGCATCCAGCAGCGCGTACAGGCGAGACATATGGATCCCCTTGACCCTGGGCGCGGGCAGGTCGACATGAATGTCCGCGCGGGCGTGCAACTGACGCCGATAGCCAGGCTCGACAAGCCTGATTGGCAGGTCGATGCCCTGCATGCCGACCCACTCCAGCGGGGTGAAGGTCGGGGAGACTTCGGTCAAGGAAACGTCGGGAAGGGCTGCGCTCATGCTTTCGTTCGGATTGGGAAGGCATCCCCAATGTCCTAGGCGCATGGGGAGCCCCAAGTGTCAGGGCCAGTCAGGAAAGGGGTTGTGCCAGGTGGTCCACGCATCAGGACCCTGCGCCATCTCGTCGTCCGTCAACAGGCAGGCGTCCAGACATCTACGAAGTTCGAACTCGTCCATGTCGACACCAATCAACACGATCTCCTGACGCGCATCGCCGACGCTGTCGTCCCATTTGGCGCGAATCAAGGCAACGGACTCCGGGTCGTCCGGCCAGCGCTCGGGCGGCACCGCGGCCCACCAGTAACCGGCCGGACCGTGCCTGGCAACGGCGCCAGCCTGAGACCAGGTTCCCGCGAGCGTCGGATGGCTTGCCAGCCAGAAGAACCCCTTTGACCGCACCACACCCGGCCATTCGGCCGCGACAAACGCGTGGAAGCGTTGAGGATGAAATGGTCGACGGGCGCCGTAGACGAAGCTGCGAATGCCGTATTCCTCGGTCTCAGGCACGTGCTTGCCGCGCATTTCCTGTAACCAGCCGGGCGCTTTCGATGCTTCCTCGAAATCGAACAAACCTGTGTCGAGCACCCGATCGAGAGGCACCCGGCCAAACTCGGCGATCTCGATACGTGCCCTGGGGTTGAGCGCGCGCAGAATGGCCAGGAGGCGCTCGCGGTCCGCGTCGACGATCAGATCGACCTTGTTCAAGACCAGCACATCGCAGAATTCGACCTGATCGATCAGGAGGTCCACGACGGTGCGCGCATCCTTCTCGCCCAGTGACTCGCCGCGCGATTGCAGACTGTCGCGCGAACCGTAGTCGCGGAGGAAATTGAAGGCGTCGACCACCGTGACCATGGTGTCCAGATGGGCAACCTCATTGAGACTACGGCCATCTTCGCCTTCGAACGTAAAGGTCTCCGCCACCGGCAAGGGCTCCGAGATCCCGGTCGATTCGATAACCAGTTGGTCGAATCGCCCTTCCCTCGCCAGCCGGTCGACTTCCAGCAGCAGATCTTCGCGCAGCGTGCAGCAGATGCACCCATTGCTCATCTCGACCAATGTCTCTTCCGTCCGCGAAAGATTGGCGCCGCCATCCCGGACAAGCGCGGCATCGATGTTGACGTCGGACATGTCGTTGACGATCACCGCGACGCGACGACCCTCACGGTTATGGAGGATGTGATTAAGCAAGGTGGTCTTGCCCGCGCCGAGGAAGCCCGAGAGCACGGTGACAGGAAGCTTGGCTGGAAGCATGGGGAATTGGCTTGCCCGCAAGGCATCCTGCCAGGTGCGGGCGATCGGTTAATGCAACATTGTTGCAAACAGATCTTAAATGCAACCTTGTTGCATTTCAAGCCAAATTTTCAAAGCCCCCAAAGCGACGAGTGCGGCAACACCAACAGCGCCGTCGGCGGGGCCAGCTTGTAGCGATCGAAGTCGACATGCGGGCCCTGCTGTCTCCCTCTATCTGCCGCCTCCATCTATCTGCGTTGCCTGAATGCAACTTGGGCTGATGTCCCGTACTGCCAGGCGATCTGCCACGGCATCGTGGCACGAAATGCGAAGACCGAGGCATCAGATGTCAACTGCATGGGGAAAAAGGACTGCAGCATGGATCCTCCCGTCATCGCTCAAGTATCCGAAGTGGGTAACTCCATTCTTCAGCGCAGAATCATTGGTCTGATGGCAGCGGGCCATCGCCTCGTTACGGTGCGATCACCGATTACCCTGCATGTTGTGCACGTTGCCGTGATGACCCCAGAGAACGCCTCCATCATCGATCGCATCCCACTCTGGCGAGCCAAGCGGCTCATCCACGCAGGCGCGATCGTTCCAGACACCGGCAACCTCGATTCAGCAAATGAGTTGCTGCTGTCGAGAACCGCAAATCGAGATCGATTTGGCTAGTTCGGGTGCTGCCTGGCCCCTCGCTCGGCCAAGAGGCGACACGCGGCGGTGTGGCCCGCGAAGGCCGGTTCCAACTGCGAACGGACATTGCGCCGGAAATCTGCACTGATGGAAGCACAGACTCCCGGCAAGGACCCAGGCATTGACCTGGCTCATCGCCAAAAATGCCTAAAAGACATGCCGCATGCCCATTGACACGCCAAGCTGTCCACTTGAGCTTGGCGTCTTGTAGTAGACCTGAGAGGTAGCGGGTGAATAGCCGATGGATTGGCCATTCGGCAAGTACGTGATGTTGTCCCAGTTCAGCGAGGCATTGCGGGCGTACATGACACCAAGGAAGACGTCGGTGCGCTTTGAGAGGTTGTAATCCGCCAGCGCCAGATATTGCTGCAGGTTCTTCGGATTGGTATGCACACCGCCGATGGTGGCATCCTTGATATCGTCGTAGTAGTACGCCAGCGTCAGCTTGAGTGCGCCAGTCGCATACCAGTTGATACCAGCCCAGTACATGTTGTCCCGATGTGGCAGCAGCGATGGTGTGCCGGTCGACGGCGCCACTGAGTTCCCCCAGCGATATCCCGCGACCAGCTTCACTGGCCCGAGCATGTAGCTAGCTGCCACCGTGGCGCGCATGTCACGGCCGTAGTCGTTCGACGTCGAGTTGCCAGCGACTTGTGCCGTATTCAGTGTTTTCACTTCGTCGTACCCAAGCGCGACGCCGAATACATCGTTCAGATACGAAACACCCACACCGTAGGCCGACCCGGCGGCGAAGGTACCCGCGCGCTCTCCGAACGACCAATGCGCCGTGGCGGTGACCGGGCCGAACACCCCCTGATACTGCGCCATGTTGCTTTCCCGGAAATTTGGCCCGGAGATGCCTACCACCGGCTCGAACTCTGGCGCATAGGCCACCGGGGTGAAGCTGCCCATCGTCAGGAAGCTTGACGTGTACTGACGCCCGAACGTCAGCCTGCCATAGGTATTCTGCAACCCGACGAAGGCTTGGCGGCCGAACATCAGCCCGCCGCCAAGCTGGCCATTGTCGGTGTTGAACTGGTTCTCCAGGACGAACAGACTCTTGAAGCCACCGCCCAGGTCCTCCACCCCGCGCAGCCCAAACCGCGACTGTGCGATGCCGGAAGAATTCATCTGGAAGGTCGAACCACTACCCGGCGCGAGCACGCCACCAGAGGTGTTCTGCATCCGGTTCACGTACTGCAGACTCGTTGTCACCACGCCATACAACGTCACCGATGACTGTGCGTGCGCGAACGGGGCCATCGTTGCGGTGGCAAGCGTGGCAACCATCATCTTCTTCATAAGGTCTCTCCTCCTCTATTGTGGTTCTGGCTGTGCGTTGCTCGTGTCGTGCGGTTCGCAGACGAGCCTCGGCTCTTGCGGCCGATAGCTTGCGGACGAGCGATGCCCTCCGCCTACGGATCGTCGGCGGATGGACACGTGTATCGATGGGAATGTGATGCGCTATTGCTGGACGATGGTCCTTGCCACCGACTCCTCCGCGCGAACGGCGTCATTCAGTTCCGCGCGGAACTGGTCCGGGGAGCTACTGACGTCCGTCACCGACCCCAGGTTCTCCTGAATCGACTGAAATCCGGGGTCATGTGCCGCAGCCTGTATCGCAGCGAACAGTTTCCGTGTAATGGCCGGCGACGTGCCCGCGGGCAGCGCGAAGCCCCCCCACGAGGAGAAGCCATAGCGCGGCACACCAGCTTCGACGAAGGTCGGCGTACTGGCGAGTTGCGGCACTCGGGCGGGCGTGGTCACGGCGAGTGCCTTCAGGCTACCGGCCTTGATCTGCGGCAGCGCCGAGGAAAGCACCATGATGGAGAAGTCGATCTGCCCGCTACGCATCGCATTGATCGACTCCACGGCCCCCTTGTAAGGGACATGCAGGAACTCCAGCCCCGACACGCTCCGCTTCATGTACTCGACTGCCATGTGCGCAGGCGATCCGACACCGGCCGAGCCGTAACTCAGTGACCCAGGGTGTGCCTTGGCGGCACCGATCAGCTCCTGCAGGGTGTGGTACTTCGAGTTGGAGGGCACTACCGCAACAAATGCCGAGGTATTGACCTTGGCCACCGGCTGCAAAGCCTTGGACAGGTCAATCTTGTGGGTCATGGCCTCGACGGTCACCAGGCCCGACGTGATGTAAGCAACCGTGTAGCCATCGGGCGCGGCCGCGGCCGCAACCTGAGTGCCGAGCAAGGCGGAAGCTCCGGGCTTGTTATCGACGATTACCGGAACGCCCAGGTGCCTGCCCATGATCTCGGCAAGCTTGCGGACCGAGATGTCCGGACCGCCTCCGGCCGGGTACGGAACGATGATGCGAATGGCCTTGGTCGGCCAGTTTTCAGTTGCCCGTGCGCCAAACGGCAGCGTCAGCGCGGACAGGGCCAGCGCGAACATCACGCGGCGGCGGTGCGTCATAGGCATGTTGGTCTCCATTCTTGTTTTGGGCTTGCAGCGCGGAAGCATGGCTCGCTAGTCGATCTGTGCGAGGCGTTCGGGACGGTTCGCCAGACTGTCTACCGCCTGCTGTCCTGGTGTGAGCCGAACGAAGCGGATGCTTCCCGCATAGGGGAATGCACCGCGCGTGCCATAGCGGTCACTGACTTTCAGCCGACGATCGCAGCCCACGTCCAGGCCCTCACCCGTGAGTCTCACGATGGTTGGCGACATATCCAGATCACCGACCGGTGCACCGTCCAGGCTGATGACGCCGACACCTCGCCGCCCGCCCGTGGCCCGATGCGCCAGGGCCAGCACGTGGTCACCGGCGGACAGTCGCTGCCCGGCAAGTTCGGCCTGTCGTTGACCACCGTTGTAAACGATGTGAAGTTGGCCCTGCTGCACGAAGATGGTCAAACCGCCAAAGGAGTTCCCGAACGCAAGCAGCACCCCCTCCTGCCCGCTCTCATACGAGAAATTGCATTCGAGATCGTAGTCCCGGTCCGCAATCAGCGGCGACACGATAGCGGTCGGCACCGTCGATGTCCCGGAATAGAACGTCCTGGCACTCGCGTTTGCCTTCTCCAGGAACGGTGGCACAGAGAGCGCCCGACGGTTGTCCCGGTTGTCGAGCGGGTAGATGTAGTTGGCCTCGGCATCCGCTTCGAACTCCGCGATCAGCGCCGCCAGCAGTTCAGGATGCTCCTTGGCAACGTCTTCGCACTCGGTCGGATCGGCGGCAAGGTCGAACAGCATCCAGTTGTCCAGTTCGATGGCCGCACCTGGAGGCTGCAACGAAACAATCTTCCATTGCCCCCGGATATAGCCCCGATTGCCCTCCAGTTCATAGTGCTGGCGATCCCGCGCGGCGGGGTGTCCGGCCTCCGCCAGCATCTTGCGGAACGATCTCCCATTCATGCCGCCGGTGGGCAGACTGTTGAAGACCTCCGGGTAGCGGACGCCGGCCAGTTCGAGCAACGTCGGCAAGGTGTCGGTCACGTGAATCCATTGCCGGCGGATGGCGCCTGCGTCCGCAATGCCCCGTGGCCAGTGCATGACATATGGCACACGGATGCCGCCATTCATCGGTGTGCGCTTGTAGAAGCGAAATGGCGTGTTCGACGCGTTGCCCCAGCCGACCGGATAGGCCGCGTATGAATGCGCGCCACCGAGCTTGCCGTCTTGCATCATCGACTCTGCCAGCCCCTTAGGCTCGGCTCCCGAGACGCGCTTCTCGAAGATATTTGCCGCGCCTTGCGGCCCTCCGATTGACGAAGCGCCGTTGTCCGAGGTGATGATGAAGATGGTGTTATCGAGCATGCCCGCATCGCGCAGGAAGTCCGCCAGCCGCCCGACGTTCTGGTCGATGTTGTCAACCATCGCGGCATAAACTTCCATGTAGTGGGCATAGAGTCGGCGTGTGTCGGCATCCAACGTCTCCCAGGCGGGGATGTTGGGGCTTCGCTCCGATAGCTGCCAGTCTGCCGGGATCAGCCCGTCGGCGACCTGGCGCGCATGGCGTTCCTTCCGGGTCTGGTCCCAGCCCTGGTGATAGGCTCCCGCATAGCGTTGGATGTCCTCCGGCTTGGCCTGCAAGGGCACATGCGGGGCGTTGTGGGCAAGGTACAGGAAGAATGGCTTGTCCGGACTGGCACCCTGATGGTCCTTGAGCCAGTGGATTGCCTTGTCGGTCCAATCGTCGCTGCAGTAGTAACCCTCCGGATACTCTTCAACGTCGATGAAGCTATTGCCCTCGATCAGTTGCCCGGGAGCGAAATAGTTAGTCTCCGCCGCGAGGAAGCCATAGAAGCGATCGAAACCCCGCTGCAGCGGCCACGCATCGCGCGATCCCGACGGTGTCACGTTGTAGTCAGCGGTGTTGTGCCATTTGCCTACCGCATAGGTCGAGAAGCCGCGTTCCCGCAGCAACTCGGCCATGGTGGGCGCCTCCTTCGCAATCTCGCCGGCCTGATAGCCCGGATACCCGGGATTGTTGTGCGTCAGCCAGCCGCATCCCACCGCATGCGGGTTCTTGCCTGTCATCAGGGCCGCCCGCGCCGGCGTGCACATCGGCACCGTCGTGTAGTTGACGAAACGCAGCCCCGCCTGTGCGAGCCCGTCGATGTTGGGCGTCCGAATCTCGCTTCCATAGCAACCGAAATCCGAGAACCCAAGATCGTCGAGCAGCACCACCACGACGTTGGGCGTGCCCGGCAGCGCCTCACGCCGGGCTGGCCACCACGGCTCGGAGTCCTTCAGCGTCTTGCCGATCCGGCCCTTGAATGTTTGTCCCTGCATGGTCGTGCCCATTGATTGCTCGCCATGCGAGCGCGATTGATTGGTAGTCATCTCACGTACTCCGTCGACGCCCTGAGTCAGGTCGTCTTGCCAAGGATGAGGTCTGCAGCCTTCTCTCCAATCATGATGGAGGCGGCGTTGGTGTTCGACGAGGGCATGGTCGGCATGATCGAGGAATCCACCACGCGCAGATTGGCGACACCGTGAACCTTCAGGTCGGCGCCCACCACTGCCATGGGATCGTTGCCCATCTTGCATGTCCCGATCGGATGCCATGAGGTCTGCCCCGCCTTCCTGATGTAGGCCAGCAGTTCGTCGTCCGAGCGAATATCCGCACCGGGGCGCGTTTCGCGCTTGATGTAGCAAGCGAGCGCCGGCTGGCTGGCAATGCGCCGGGCCAGGCGAATGCCTTCAAGCATCACCGCCTTGTCGCTCTCCGCCGAGAAGTACGCGGGATCGATATGCGGCGCCGCGTGCGGGTCCACGCTGGCGATATGGAGACTGCCCCGGGATGCCGGCCGCAACTGGAAGAAGCCGATAGAGAAACCCGGATGCGCGTCCAGACCAAACCCCTTCGTGCGGGCATAGCGATCCATGCCACTCAGGTGGTGAAGCTGCACCTTGACCTGGGCACGCGTCTGCGCCGGTGCGGTCCGTGCCAGCGCGTGTACGGTGGCCGACGGTGTCGCCATCATGCCCTTGCGTGTAACCATGTAACGCGCGCCCATCCATAGCTGCCGGAGTGGGCTCGAAAGCGTATCGTTCAGCGTGATGCGCTTCGTGCATTCGTACGTGATCCGGCATTGCAGATGATCCGACAGATTTTCGCCGACGCCGGGCAGGTGATGCCGCGGTTGGATGCCATGCTCGCGCAGCAATTCCGCATTGCCGATCCCGGACAATTCGAGGATCTGCGGTGACTTGATCGGCCCGGCACTGAGGATGACCTCGCGGCTGGCATACGCCTTCCGGGTAACACCAGCCTGGACATACTCGACGCCGACCGCCTTCTTGCCATCGAAGAGAATGCGTGTCACCGTCGCCTCGACCTGCAGGTCGATCTTCGCATTCACCCGTCCATGCAGGTAGCCGATTGCGGTACTGCAACGTTGCCCATTGCGCGTGGAGAGTTGCAGATAGGAAACCCCCTCGTACTGCTCGCCGTTGTAGTCGGCATTTCGGGGGATGCCGCCGGCCTCGCACGCGTCGATGAAGCCCTCCGAAAGCTCATGACCCAGATGCGCCAGCGACGTCACGCCGATGGGTCCGCTACGCCCGCGATATGCGTCCGATCCAACCATGGTGGATTCCAGTCGCTTGAAATACGGCAGCAGTTCCGCGTGGCTCCATCCCGGATTGCCGAGCGCCGCCCAATGGTCGAACTCGGCAGGCTCCCCGCGGACGTAGATCATGCCGTTGACCGAACTCGAGCCGCCAGGCATGCGTCCGCGCGGCCAATAGATTTCCTGACCCTCCAGATGGCGTTGGCCCGCCGTTTTGAATGGCCATACGTAGCGCGGATTCAACAGTAACTTGGCGATACCGATGGGGACGCGCACCCAGAAGTCGCGCTCCCGGCTAGCACCCGCTTCGAGTAGCAGCACCTTGCCGGAGCCGCGCTCCGCGAGCCGGGTCGCAAGCGTCGCGCCTGAGGAACCGGCCCCGACGACGATGAAATCGAAGTTGCTCATCGCCTAGCGCTCCTGCAACCACGCCGCCAGCGCCACGGCTTCGGCACCCATTCTCGAGAACTGCCGGTCCGGCATCTCCGCCTGTGGATTCTCCGCGTCAAATCGTGGCGGCTCCTGCTCCACGCAGAGTTCATAGAATGCCGGCCCTTCCACGTCATGCATTTGGGCCACTACGTCCAGCAGGACAGCAACGCTATCGACGCGTACAACATGGCGATAGCCCGCCGCACGCGCCATGCCACAAAAATCCATGGTGTCTTCGCACGCAAGCTTCAGGTTCACACCGCCCGTGAACTGGCTGCCGTTGTGCACGACGAAGTGGGCAAACCGGCGCGGCTGCTGTCCTGCCACGGTCGCCAGGCTGCCAAGCTGCATCAGCAGACTCGCATCTCCATCCACCACGATCACCATGCGCTCGGGCTTCGCGAGGGCCAGGCCAAGGCCGAGACCAGACGCACCGCCCATCAACGGCACGGAGTTGATTCGCCCCGCGTTGACGCCCAGGGCATCGAACATATACATCGACCCCATGGTCGTCACCAGAACCGCGCCATCGCGCGCCGCTTCAATTGCTTTGCAAGCTTCGAGAATTCGCATGACAGGTCTCAGTTCCATCCAATGGGTGCACCCACGATCAAGGCCGCAGCACCGCGCTGGCTATGCGCCTGTTCGTATGCGGTTTGCACGCACGCCAGGTCTTCCGGTCGTTCGAGTCGCCAGTGCGGCACGGCCAGCGCGTCGAGCACCGGCTCCAGCAGCCGCACCATGTTGCGACGCGATTCCGCCGGGTTGGCGCCAAAGTTGGAGAACTCGCGGCCGAACTGGCCAACAAGGAAAACGGTGGGAATGCGTGCGTCGAGGGCTACCGCGCGAATGGTGTTGACGCAGGCATAGAGTCCCTGGTTCTGGACGGCGATGACCGGGCGTTTGCCACCGATGGTCAGTCCGGCGGCCGTGGTGACGGCCTGGTCCTCGTTGGCACAGATGACTTCCCGAATGCCATCGACTCCCGCACCGATACGGGCATGGAGCGCCCACTGAATCCAATCCGGCACGGTGACGAAGTGGTCGACGCCACTGCGTTCCAGCGCCGCAATAAACGCGGTAGCTGCAATGCTATGATTTTGTGTACTCACCTTTGCCTCGCTCTGTCGTTGTGATGCCCATTCTGGGTATGACGCGGCGCAGCAATCTGTCACGTTGACGACACAAAACCCATCCACCACATATCGGGCACTTGCCGAAGCTGTTTTGCGTCGTTCCGCGGTATTGGAGAGATGCTCAGCGCAGACCCTCGAGCGTTTTCTGGCAGCCGGCAGAATCGAGGTATGCCCTGATGGAGCGATGCTGACCACGCGCGGCAAGCCGATGGAGTCACTGATCGTCGTCTTGCGCGGCAGCCTGGAAGTTGGCGTGCAGACAAGCACAGGCAAGCGCTACGTAGTCCGCTTCATGGAACCGGGGCAGATACAAGGCGTGATCCCGATCCTGGATGGCAAGCACTCCATTCACGACACGCGGGCCCACGGCGAGAGCATTGTCCTGCTGGTACCAAAGAACACGTTCGCCGAGGCGTTGGCAAATGACACGGGCCTGGGACAATCGCTGCTGCAATTGTTCTGTGCCCGCTCCCGCTCACTCTATGACGGCGTGGCCGCGCATGCGCTCTCGCCCGCAAAGGCCCGGCTTGCACGCGCCTTGCTCTCGCTACTGCCGGCCTACGGCCTACCGCGCGGCAACACCGTCGCGCTATCCATCAAGCTCTCGCAAGATGAACTCGCTACCCTGGTCGGCGTGTCGCGACAGCGCCTCAACAAGGAGTTGAAGGAGTTCGAGAACGACAGCATTGTCTCGATCGCCTACTCGCAAATCGAGATCCTGGATCGTGATGCGCTGGTATCCATCGCATCGATGGATATGTGATGTGGGGGCTCGGCTATTTCGATACCGTGTGATGCCGAAGAATGGCGTCGGGCTATCGTGTCGGCATCCGCCACGTAGATAAAGAATTGCAAATCCTCTCCCGACATTCGCCGCTAGAGGAGTTCTCACCCCGCTCGCGTTACCTCCCGAGTCGAGTGTCACCATGCAATGTGCCCGGCCCCGTGATCACTCTCAATGCCAGGCGGTCCCCACCTGAACATATATGGCGTTCTGATCCTTGCTGTGCGCGACATCGAGGCCCATCGCAAGTCCAAGTCTTCTGGCTATCAGGTATCGGAAGCCCATCCCTACGCTGACCACGTTTTCCGCGTCCGAGAAAGATTGCCGGCCGTAAGCCTTGCCGAGTCCCGAAAATCCAAGGACAGACCATCGCGGCTGGATATCCCAACGCAATTCGACCTCCGTGGCAATGGCGTTGCGGTCCTGGTAACGCGCCTTCTTTACGCCACGAAGGTCAATATAGGGCTGGACAAAGAACGGTACGTCTCCTGTCGAGAAACGCGTGTCCGCTCTGAGTCCCAGGACGAATGCCTTACCAAGAGGTAGCCAAGTGTAGCCGCGCGCCGCATACATGTTGTAATTCTGTGTGCTGCCTATACCGTCGCGAGCGAATTGGGTTTCGATTTCGGCAAAGCTGCCGCGGTTAGGAAAGAAAATGTTGTCCCGAGAATCGTAGTCGATCACAAGGCTCGCCGCGCTGATACGCTGGTCCCGACCTTGACCGGTCACATCAGACGGGTTCTGTCCGAACTTGAAGGTCGCGTTGGCATCGAAAAAGATATAGCGTGGCCCAGCGAACCATCGGCTGTTTCCAATGCGGACCAGTAGCTGCTGGAAGAGTCCGATCCCATCCAGTTCATACGCACGCGCCTGATTTGCCACGCCGAAGTAATCCAGATTCGCATCGACTTTGGCGACACCACCAAGATAGCGGTATCTGTCGTTATCCCAGCTATGGAAGTGTGCGACCGCGCCTGCCCACGTACCGTTATCGGTGTAAGCACCCCCGAGCACCGTGATGTTCGGCGGCGCCCGCTCCTGCCCAAGCTCTTTCGCTCGTGTCTCGCTTTCCGCGAGGGACTCGGAGAAGAACAGGAGCCCGATACCGACACCGAATCCGACCGCCGGCTCGGTAATCACAAACGGGACGGGCAACGCACCCTTGTGTTCGAGTAGATAGTTGCTGAGATCAAACGCCCCGTCTTCCGGGTCGCGAAAGCTCGGCGAGCCCGATTGTGCACTCGCACAGATCGGGAGGAACGAGAGCAGCAAGGACATGGCTGCCAGCAGTAAGGAACTCCGCCTGAAAGCGACATCTCTCATACGCCCACCCAGATCCGTAGTTCGCTTCAATTCCCGCGTGTCTGCAACATGGAAATCCGATCGATTCCTTTCGTCTATTGGACCAAGGACCATTGCTGGCCGCGTGTGTGCCACCTACATGTTGCGGCCATGCCTCGCGCCTGACTGGAGGGCCCGTGATGAAGGACAGGCTCTATCGCCCCAGGTCCCGCTCAAGTGCTGAAGCAGCCATCGACAAGGCGTAGCCTGTCGGGGCGATGCCGCGCCCGAGAAATACGGCAGAAGTACGGCCGGCGCTAGCGTGACATCATCAGAACGCTTCGTTGATCTGAAAATAGACGCCCTTCGTGTTGCGGCCAACGCCGGCATCAAAGCGAACGTTC
The DNA here is from genome assembly GCF_059492215.1 of Cupriavidus sp. HY129. Lineage (NCBI taxonomy): Bacteria > Pseudomonadati > Pseudomonadota > Betaproteobacteria > Burkholderiales > Burkholderiaceae > Cupriavidus > Cupriavidus sp. HY129. The sequence goes on along the minus strand of NZ_CP083254.1, from coordinate 1,207,827 downwards.
ACGCGCGGCTTGAATTCGAAACGGTATCCGACACCAGCATTCGGCAACCAGTGCGCGGAAGTGAGCGCGCCCGGATTGGGAGCCACTGCCCCCGTACCGACCCAGAACACCATGCCCTGCCGCCCGACGATGTGCCATCTGTACTCCGCCTGGACGCCTGCCATGACCTTGTCCCGGAATTGGCCAAGAAAGTAGCCGCGCATGCGCTTGTTGTTACCGAGCGTTGCCATCATGTCCCACGGCACATCCCCAAAATTGAAGTTCCCGTAGAGATCGAACGCCAGCACATCGCGCTCGCGCATCCGGAAATACTTGTTGGCGGTGATCTCGAGATTCTCCATGTCAGTATCGCTGCCCAGTGCACGCCGATACACCGTGGCATTGGCCAGCAACGACTCGCCACGGTAGGGATTCGGGATGAAGTCGCGCGTGTCATAGGAGAAATGCGCGCTGATCCCGGAACTCAGCACGCGCGGACCGTGTGGATCCGTCGCCAGCGCGCTTTCCGCGCCACGCTCGAGTTTGGTGGCGTTGTCATACTGCAGGCTATATCCAGCCCCCATATAGACGTTCGGCGCGACCCGGAACAGGATCTTTGGCTGTAGCGCCACGGTTTGGCGCGTATAGGATTCCTTGTTGGCGCTGTCGATGGCGTTGTTGTAGCCGATACCCCAATATGCCGTCGGCATGTTGATGAGGTCCGCTTCGATTGTGACGCGGTAGCTATCGTCCGCGAAGAACGTATTGTTCTCGACCGATATGCCGTAAGCCCCCTTGACAGTGCCGAAGCCGCGGATCGACAGCGTGGAAAGCTGCGTCTCCGCCTCCGCACTCTTGGGCTTGTAGAGTCCGATCGCTGCCGCCCCGATTCCGAACCCCATCTCCGGGTTATAGAACGGCCCGGGCAGAACGCCCCAGTCGATGCCCTTGCTGACGTCCACCTCCTTGGACGCGCCGAGCTTGTTGAGAAGCCTGTCAATCCACCCTTGCTTCTCACTGTCGTCTGCTTGATTGACCTCGGCCGAGATGGCCGTAGCGCACCACAGGCCGATCACGAGTATGCAGGTGGTCTGTGGATGCGCGCGCATGAAGTCTTTCTAGAATCGGAAGAAGCCGGTCGCAATAATATTGTTCCGGTTGTATCCGTAACCGAACTCCATGATGAACCCCAGACTGCGGTTGACTGCCCAGCTCACGCCTGCCGATCCACTCCAGGCCCCGACCACACTCTGATTGATTTCGTAATTCAGCCGCGCTGTCTGGCCGCCAGCATCTTGGATCGGGACGTCAAAATGGCCAGTGATCTTGGCATGAGTCCTGAAATAGGTCACACCGACAAATGGCGTCAATAGGCCCAGACCTGGGCCAAGGCGAAAATTCCAGCCGATGCGTGGGCCAACGTTGATGGACTGCACAGGCGTCTCTGACATCGTAATGTCCGAAACGGTATAGGTTACGGGCAAGGAGAAAAAAAGCTGCTTGTACGTGCCAACCAGCGTAAAGCCACCACCGAAGGTGTGGCCGCTATAGTTCGCGAATTGCGTGGGCAGCTTGATGGGGTTGGAACACTCTGGACGAGGCCGACTGCCGCCGCATCCGATATTGATGCCGAAGAACTGCTGCAAGTCCGTCTTGGACGAGAACGAAATGTCGATCGCCCCATTCCCCTCGATGGTGCCGAGCATCCCATAGACGTTCAAGAACGGAAATATCCACGCCCCGAGCTGGAACTGGTTTGAGACGTTGTGAAGTTTGGATTGCTGAAACTGGACGAAATCCGCTGCGCGTAGAGGATTGCTCGCTGCGGAAACCGCGAGGTCGCTAAGCTGATACCGCTGGTATCCGTTGTAATAGGAATAGCCAATGTTGTATGGATTCGGAAGGTTGTAGCCTTTATCGATCACGCGCTGCGCAAAAAACGGTAGTGCTCTGTCCCACTCCTTCGGTGCCTCGGGCGCGGGCTCCGCAGTGCCTACCGGCCCGACAACGCCCCGATAGGGTCCAGATTCCGTGTCGGGGCTGGCCGTAGTCGCTCCGGCACCGCCATCGCTGCCTGCAGTCCAGGCGTGCGCCGCGAATGCACTGACGGCAAAAGCCAGGAAGACAAGGTAGCGAGGGAGCGCTCCGCGCAATACTGATCTGCCCATGTGACATTCCCGTCCGGTGGCCAACTCCGCGTTGCCTCTGCGTCCCCCGTGTGGGGTTCGATCGTGTAGCCCTTTGGAGCGGCCGAGCCGTTTGAGGCAGTGCTGGCGCTCATCCTGGTCTTCAGATGAACGTTGCACGCAGCACAAGACGTCGGGTGAATGGCGTCTGAAAGAACGACAGAACACGAAACCCGACGTCCCGGCACCAGTAGCGCGAGTGGTCTCTGTCAGCGGTTGAAGTCCAGCACGATGCGACCTTCGATCTGGCCGGCCTTCATGCGGTCGAAAATACTATTGATCGAGTCCAGTTTCTCCGTGGATACCGTGGCTTTCACCATACCGCTCGAGGCGAATTCGAGTGCTTCCTGCAGATCGCTACGCGTGCCGACAATGGAGCCACGGATAGTGATGGCCTTGAGCACCACGTCAAAGATCGGGGTGGGGAAGTCTCCCGGAGGCAGGCCGTTCAGCGAGATCGTGCCACCGCGCCGCACCATGCCGATGGCCTGCGAGAACGCCTGCGGCGAGACTGCGGTGACCAATACGCCGTGCGCACCGCCAATTTCCTTCTGCAAGAAGGCAGCAGGATCGGTAGTGCGAGCATTGATGGCAACTTCGGCACCGAGCTTGCGCGCGAATGCGAGCTTCGCGTCGTCAATGTCGACGGCGGCCACACGCAGGCCCATTGCCTTCGCATACTGTACGGCCACGTGGCCCAGACCGCCGATTCCAGAGATCACCACCCACTGCCCTGGTCGTGTGTCGGTGACCTTGAGACCCTTGTAGACCGTCACCCCAGCGCACAGGATCGGCGCGATTTCGATGAAGTCGACATTCTTCGGCAGCAGACCGACATAGTTCGGATCGGCCACCACGAACTCGCCGTAGCCACCGTTGACGGAGTAGCCGGTGTTCTGCTGCTTCTCGCACAGCGTTTCCCAGCCCTGGAGGCAGTGCTCGCAGTAACCGCAGGCGCTGTAGAGCCACGGCACGCCGACGCGATCCCCTTCCTTCACGCGTTTGACATTGGCACCAACTGCCGACACGAATCCCACGCCTTCATGGCCGGGAATGAATGGCAGCGACGGCTTGACCGGCCAGTCGCCCTGCGCCGCGTGCAGATCGGTGTGGCAGACACCGGACGCTTCGATCTTGACCTGGATCTGGCCAGGGCCAGGCTGCGGCACGGGCACCTCGTCGATCGTCAGAGGTGCGCCGAACGCGCGCACGACTGCGGCTTTCATCATGGCTGGCATTTGTGGCTCCTTCTACAGGTTGCGCGTCGTCAACACCGGAAAACACGCCATCGTCACGCGGCGTCGGACGCCAGAGTCATGTTATGAATCGGTATCCGGATGGTCCAGGACTGAACTCGGACTGTGGATCGAGACCGTGGTCCGGACTACCAGAACCCCAGAATCTTCCACCAGATACCTCCTACCACGGCGAAGATGACAAGTTCAAAGACACACATCACCGCGCCGACCCGCCACCATTGCCCCATCGTCACATACCCGCTGCCGAATATGATCGGCGATGTGCCGGTGGCGTAGTGGGTCAGCGTCATCATGATCGCCGAGCCGGCGGCCATCATCAGCATGAAAGGTGCGATGTAAGCCGACGGAATCAACTGCGCGCCCACTGTCAGAAAGGCCAGCATCATCGCGCTGATATGGGCAGTGGTACTTGCGAATAGGTAATGAGAAAACACGAACGCCAGCACCAATATGGCGGCAATCGAGAGCCAACCCATTCCACTGGCAGCAATGGCATCGCGCATATCGGCCGAGAACCATGCGATCACGCCAAGCTTGTTGAGCTGCTCCGCAAGCATTACCAGAGCGCCGAACCAGATCAGGGTGTCCCAGGCGCTCTTCTCCGATAACACATCGTCCCAGTCGATCGTGCCGGTAATGATCAACGCGAACAGGCCGAGAAAGGCGACCACCGTCGGGTCGAGCGTGAACGTCGGTCCCCAGATCATTGCCGGCACGTTGGCCCACAGAACCAGCATCATGGCGAAGACACCAATCATGACGCGCTCTTTGCCACCCAGGGGGCCCATGCGAGCCAGCTCGCCCCTGGCGTATTCGATCGCGTTGGGGGTCGCCTTCAGTTCGGGCGGACAGAGCACGAGAATGACAAGCGGCATCAGAAGCAGGCAGACCAGGCCGGGCAGCAGCATGCACAGCGCCCAGGTGGTCCAGCTCAGGTGAAGCGATTGGCCACTGGCCTTGGCCACGTAGTCGACGACCAGGGGGTTCGGCGCGGTGGCGGTCACAAACATGGCCGAAGTGATCGGGTTGGCGTGGTAGTTGACCAGTGCCAGATAGGTACCGACCTTTCCCTGTGTCCCGTTAGCCGGATCAGATTCGAAAGCGCCGGCAATCGACCGCATGATCGGGTGCACGATGCCGCCGCCGCGCGCGGTGTTGCTGGGCGTGAATGGCGCCAGCACCAGCTCGCAGATCGCCAGCCCGTAGCCGATGCCGACTGTCCGCTTGCCCAATAGCGCGATGAACATCAGGCCTATGCGACTACCCAGCCCGGTCTTCTTCAGGCCGCGCGAAATCAGGATGGCCACAACGATCAGCCAGATCAGCGGACTATCAAAGCTGCTCAGCGCATCGGCAATGGCGCCCTTGGACGAGTTCGAGGTCACTTGCGCCAGTGACACGATCACGATTGCCATCATCGCCATCACACCGATCGGCATCACCTTGAGAATGATGGCGACGATCGTGGTCAGAAAGATGGCGACCAGATCCCAAGCGTTGTCCTTCAAACCAGCCGGCGTCGGTGTGAGCAGCAGTGTGACAAGCACAACCGTGGTGATGATGGCCGGCGTCAGCCGAAAAGGCACCACGGACATGAAGTAGCGATATGTCGCGACGATCTTGGCGAACATCTCCGAACCTCCTCGAAAAGGACACGGCGAAATGAAGGCAGCCAAAGTCTCCGCGTCTGCCGACACGATCTTCTGACACGAACAGCTCTACCCGGCTGTGCCGCGCGCTTTCCATACTCAGAAAATCCTGATGGAAGGATTCCGCGAGCGGAAGTGAATCTTTTCGAAAATTGGATGAAAAAACTAAAAACCTGGAATCCTTCGGCCGTGATGCCGGGACGACGGCGGCCTACCGTCAGGGATCAGGCTCGCCCGACGAAAGGGGCGACGGTTCATCTTGCAGCGCCGGCTGCACACTATTTTGGAAGCGCCCCGCGTGGACATATGATTGATCGGGGCTCCGGCTGGTGAGCGTCAATATGCACGTGGGACCGAGCATCCACGCGTGCCGCAAGCAGCACCTTGCCTGCGTATGCTGACTTCGCACGACAAATCGCCTTTGGCATGGGGGAAGATCGGCCATGTCCAGGTGAATGAACAAGTCATTTCTGACCAATCAGTAGACGTTTCATCAGCGGGAATCATGGGCCATTCACAGAGTTCAGCTACTTACTGGTCGATGGATCGGCGCATGAAGAAGTCGTGGCTTCGGCGGGCGTTACCTATTCTGGCCCTGCTGGTGGCCATAGATATCCTGGTGAATGTATGGCAGTCCTACTATGACTTTCGTGCAATCAACGCCTTGGCCGCCCGGCTACTGGATGTGCAATCTTCCCTGATGGCCGGACGTATCGCAGATCAGTTTCGCGACGTAACTGCGTTAACGAGCGGAACGGAGCGCCTGCTCGATACGGGCACACTCACGGACGCCACACTTGTCAATCTCACCGAGGCTCTGGATAACCCATTGAGACGCGCGCTGATCGGGGTGTTCGATCCGCAGGGTGAGCATCTGCTTGCCAGTTCCCGTCCGGGCTTCATGAACGAAGTGCCGCCGCTTGACCAGATTTTGGCAAGCGTGCGAGCCAATCCGTCAAACGCCGTCATACTCCCCGTCGCGTGGGGCGAGCGTGGCGCGGTCGTGCTCGCCAAAGGGCATCAGAACCGGGCGATGAACCTAGATGCGGTGGTCGTCATCATCCTGACCTACGAACGCCTTGTGCTTGACGGCGTGAACCTGGCACCCGGCACCTCCGTTCTGCTATTGGATAGCGAACACCGCCTGGTGATGCGTGATCCGGAGCATCCGACACTAGCCGTTGGACAGGTCCTGCGCGAAGATCGCGGGCGGGCCGGACCAACAACCGCAACGCAATATGCTTCCTCGCAAATCGACGGTATCGAGCGTTTGGTGTCCACACGAAGCATTGCAACACGGCTGACCCCCGACCACTGGACGGTGGCGGTCGGATATTCGGTCAGCGATTTCCGGGAGGGCTTCTGGCGGAGCACTTACATCAATGCGGCCGGCGCCGCTGTCATGCTTCTCATGTTGGTAAGTGGCATTCTGCTGATCCTCCACGAGCGTCGTCTGCAGGATCGGGTCGAGAGGTTCGCGAGCATGGTGTCAACCATCGTCAAGAACATGCCGACGCCCGTTGCCGTAGTCGACCATGACACGGAACAGATCCTCCTGACTAACGAAGCCCTACTGGCGGACTTCGGCGCTGTGGCCGGAGCGGGGCAATCATTCTCCCGGCTCTTTGCGAACGCCGCAGACTGGTCGCAGGTATGTACGACCCGTATGGATGAAGCCATTCCCATGCTCACGCGCGACGGAACGCGATACATGCTGGTGCATTGTGCTCAGCTTGAGTTTGGAGGTGAATCAGTCGCGTCAAAAGCGGTACTTGTCACACTGGTCGACGTCAACAGCCAGCAACAGATGCTCAAGGAGTTGCGAACCCAAGCCGACCTCGATGCACTGACCGGGCTCGCCAACCGCCGCTATTTCGAAAACGCAGCCCAGAAGGCAGTCATGCACGCGCGCAAGCAAGGCAGTGCCTTGTCGATACTCGCGCTCGATCTTGATCTATTCAAGCGGGTGAATGATACCTACGGCCATGCCGCTGGCGATCGCGTTTTACAGGTGGTGGCGCGGCAATTCGAGGGCGCATTGCGTAGCACTGACCTTGGCGCGCGTATAGGCGGAGAAGAGTTCACCGCAATCCTGTTTGATACGGCACTGGGACAGGCGCAGGTGATCGCCGAGCGCATCCGCGCCGCCATCCAGAATACGCCGATCATTCTTGAGTCCGGAGAAGCAATCACGCAGACCGTGAGTATTGGCATCGCGGCGTACCGCGAAGGCGAATCCGACCTCGCGGCAGCGCAGGAACGGGCGGACGCCGCCCTCTACAGCGCCAAGGCAGCGGGGCGAAACCGCGTTCATGTGTATGTGCCCGAGACGTCTGCGCCCCAAGATGCCGGCTAGGTACGGAATGTCGGTTTGACCATCGCAAACTGCCGCCTGGCCTGGGTGGCTCTGGATACGCATGGGGTGCGGACGACAAATGTAGGCAGAGAGCCTCACCCAGGCATCACATTGCAGACGAAGCGCCTGAGACTATTCTTACTCTGATCCTCTGCTTTCCTGGCACTTGAAGGTGCGGCGCTCGCCCGCTTTTCAGCCGACCCTTGGCTCCCTTCCGTCCATCCTGGGGTACGAAATGATCAAGCGCATCACAGTTGTTTCGGCTTCGGTTGCCCTTGGGTGTCTCGCGACGGTCGTACCAGTCCTCACCAGCCTCTATGTCGCGAAAAAGGACGTCGAACGACGAGAGCGTGCCGAGATTAAGGACTTCGCCAAAAAGGCGATCATGCGCGCGGAAGTTGTCACGTCCCAGGCCTTTGCCGCCCTCAATGATCTTGACCAACAGCCGGGTGCGCCTTGCTCGCCCCCCAACCTCGAACACGCGGCACGCGTGATCTACAACTACCGGTACGTTCAGGATGCGGGTGCGTACGCCGATGGGCTGTACCTCTGCTCGCCACTGCTCGGCGACGTGCGCGCGAAGGACCTGACGTTGCCTCCCCCGGATTACCGGAGCAACGAGGGATATTCCATGTGGTTCAGGCGGAGGAGTCCGCTTAGCAACGAGCGCAATGACCTCCAGATCGGACGCAACGGCCGTTACGTCTCCATTGATCGCGGCTCCTACGTCGACCTGATCGACCCAGCCAAGCGCCCCATCGCGGCAATCCAAACCGCCACGGGAACGCTGATCGCCGTCTCGACCGGCGCCGACCCAGGCGACATGCTCAACGCCTGGAAGCAAAGTGGCAACGTGAAGAGTGACGAATGGAATTACGCCGTAGCCCAGTCTTCAACACGACAGATCGCCGTCGTTGTGAAATCGCCGCGCAGCAGTGTCGCCGGCAACTGGCCGAAGTTGCTGGCCGCATGGCTTTCCATTGGCGTCACTGCCGGCGCATTGCTTGGATGGCTTGCGTACAAACGCATCTCCTGGCAGTTCTCATTCCCGGCAACCCTTGAATGGGCCATTTCACGGCGCAAGATCGACGTTGTCTATCAGCCCATCGTCCGCATCGCCGACAACGAATGCGTAGGCGTCGAGGCGCTCACAAGGTGGACCCTTCACGGTCAGGCGATTTCACCCGAGGTATTTGTGCGAGTCGCCGAGGAGAATAACCTCATCCAGTTTTTGACAGACGTCGTCCTCGAGAAGACGATCGCGCAACTTGGCAAGATGCTCGTCGCGAATCCCACGTTCTATGTCTCGATCAATGTGAGCAGCGAGGATCTGCGCAGCGTACGCTTCCTTAACCTGCTCACGTCGTCGCTAGCCGGGACGGGCATCACCCGTCGGCAGATCCGAATCGAAGCGACGGAGCGCAGTTTCATGAATACCGATGAGACACGGGGTGTCATTGCCGCGTTCAGGGCAGCGGGCCATCCCATCTACATTGACGACTTTGGAACCGGCTACTCGAGTCTGTCCTATCTGCAATCCTTCGAGATTGACGTTCTGAAAATCGACAAGTCGTTCGTCGACACGATCGAGCAGGACACTGCCTCAAGTGTTGTCGCTCCGCACATTATCGCGATGGCTCATGACATGGGCTTGGAAATCGTCGCTGAAGGTGTGGAGTCGGCGGTTCAGGTCGCATGGCTCCTCGCAAGAGGCGTGCATTATGCGCAGGGCTGGTATTACGCCAAGCCGATGACGGCGGCCACACTCGCGACATGGCTCAGCAAAGCTCATGCGCCACGCCAGGCAGTCAGCCTGGCAACAACTTAGAAGACCGATGCGCATCGATGCCATTGGTATGACTCGGCGAGACAGCCAGGCGGCTAGAGAGCATTGCGCTGGACGTGTCACGGGCCTAAAGAACCTGGAGCGCAATCACTCTGAGCTGGTCGTCATAGGGTGTCCGTGACTCTTTGATTTGGACCCTCTCCTCAGCCGCGCCCCCGAAGCGCCCGGCGCCCGTCTCTCTCGCGCTCAGGATACCGCCGCAAGGGACTCGCTCAGAGATGGCGATTGAGTACGGGCCCGGTCCAATGGGCGGGCCGGGCAACGAGCGAAACGCGTGGGACTTTTAAGGGACCAGAGAGGGACGCGAAGGGGTGCAGCGAAGGACCACAACTACGGCCAGAGAATCGCACCCCAGAAAAAACAAAACCCCGGAAGACCGCGATCTTCCGGGGTTCGCCGCCAATACGATGTAGTGGCGGAGACGGAGGGATTCGAACCCTCGATCCAGGTTTTGGCCCGGATGCTCCCTTAGCAGGGGAGTGCCTTCGACCTCTCGGCCACGTCTCCCAAACTTGCGTTGTGCGAGGGAGCCGCACAACGAAGCGCGTATTCTAGCGAGGGTACCGCTACTGGTCAATGAAAATTCGATGACCCGCAGCAAAAAATGTCACGCCCCGCCAGAACGTTTTCAGTTCCGGATCACGCCTGATCCAGCTCGAACACCTTGTGCAGCGCGCGCACGGCGAGCTCCATGTACTTCTCGTCGATCAGCACCGAGATCTTGATTTCCGACGTGGAGATCATCTGGATGTTGATGCCCTCTTCCGACAGCGTGCGGAACATCTTGCTGGCGATGCCCACGTGCGAGCGCATACCCACGCCCACCACCGACACCTTCGACACCTTCGGGTCGCCCGACACGCTCTCGGCGCCAATATGGCCCTTCACGTTGTCGTTCAGGATCGTCAGCGCACGCTGGTAATCACCGCGCGGCACGGTGAACGTGAAGTCGGTCTTGCCGTCCACGGACTGGTTCTGGATGATCATGTCGACGTCGATGTTGGCGTCGGCGATCGGGCCCAGGATCTGGTAGGCGATGCCCGGCTTGTCCGGCACGCCAAGGACAGTGATCTTGGCTTCGTCACGGGCAAAGGCGATGCCGGAGATGACGGCTGCTTCCATTTCAGACTCTTCCTCAAAAGTAATCAGCGTGCCCGAATGCATTTCCTGTTCGAGCGGCATCAGGGGGTCGGTCAGCGACGACAGCACGCGCGTCTTCACGCGATATTTGCCGGCAAACTCCACCGAACGGATCTGCAGCACCTTCGAACCCAGGCTGGCCATTTCCAGCATTTCCTCGAAGGTGATCTGGTCCAGGCGGCGGGCGTCTTCGACCACGCGCGGATCGGTCGTATACACGCCATCCACGTCGGTATAGATCAGGCACTCGTCGGCTTCAATCGCCGCGGCAATGGCCACGGCCGAGGTATCGGAACCACCGCGACCCAGTGTCGTGATGTTGCCGTCGCCGTCAATGCCCTGGAAACCCGTGACCACGACCACCTTGCCGGCATCCAGGTCACCCAGGATGCGCTCGTCATCGATCGATTCGATGCGGGCCTTGGTGTAGGACGAGTCCGTCTTCACCGGCACCTGCCAGCCCGTGTAGCTGACCGCGTCGATGCCTTCGCCGTGCAGCGCGATGGCCAGCAGGGCCACGCTGGCCTGCTCGCCGGTCGACGCCAGCATATCGAGTTCACGCGGGTCCGGCTGCGCGGAGATTTCCTTGGCAAGGCCCAGCAGGCGATTGGTTTCGCCCGACATGGCCGAAGGCACCACGACAACGCGGTGACCGGCGCGGTGCCACTTGGCCACGCGCTTGGCGACATTCTTGATGCGTTCCGTAGAACCCATCGAAGTGCCGCCGTATTTGTGAACGATGAGAGCCATCTTCTTATCGACGCCAGCGATTGTGCAAAGCACATGAAATTACACGAAGAGTGGCTGCCCGTAAAGGCCAAAGGGGGTAAAACCGGCAAGAACATCGCAGATTTTGCATCATTTTCTTGTGAAAATAATTCACAAGCCGAAATGATACTGTCCCCATTTTTTGCCGGAAACCGGGAGATTAACCGCGCAGATCGGGCCGCGCGAGCCACTCCACGCGCCACCGCGGGGCATGTGGCGCATCGTTGGGCCAGCGACGATGCATGCCCAAACCAGCCGCCAGGACCAGCACATCGGCACTCCATAGCAGCGGCAGATGCGCTCGCCGCCATGCGGGAATATCCGCCTCCTGATAGGCCTGTTTCAGCGCTCGCGCCGGGCCGCCCGGACGCAGGACGATGCGCTCGCCCCCCGCCCTGCCAGCCAACCTCAACGGCACGCGCAGCACGGACTCGGGCACGCCAAAGGTGTCATCACGCTCGAAGCGCAGTTCGCCACGCCATGCCGGCACGACAATGCGCGATTCGCCGCGCCACTCGAACGCAAACGGCGCCGGCATTCCAGCGGGCACGGCTGGGCAGGCCAGCAGCCGGTCACGGAAACGTCGTAGCACCAGGCCATCGTGCGCGATGGCCGGCTCGCCACCTTGATGCTGGATGAGTTGGGCCCGCATCGCGGCCAGGCGCGCCGTCGACGGCGGCTGGGTGCCGAGATCGCGCAGCCAGTGGCGAAGCACGGCATCCGCGTGCTCGGATGGCAAGGCGCGCAGGCCCGCGAGATCAAGTTCTGAAATGGTGTCGGCATCGCGCCCCGCGCAGACCAGCGAAGCCAGCGATTGCGCGGCCAGCGCATCGAGCATGCCGGCGGCCTGTGCGAAATGCGTGGCGGCCTGGGCCACGTTCTCATAGAGGGCCGGAAACGCCTGTAATAGTGCAGGCAATTGCGCGCGCAGCGCATTGCGCGCGAAACGCGTGTCCGCGTTCGAAGGATCGTCGATCCAGCGCAACCCCTGCCGCGCGCAGTAATCATCGATCTCGGCGCGTGTCACACCGAGCCATGGGCGCACCAGTTGAATGTCGCCCCGTTCATCGAGCGGGCGTCGCGTGGGCATTCCAGCCATGCCGGCCACACCCGTTCCACGGAACAGCCGCAGCAGCACGGTTTCCACCTGATCGTCACGATGATGCGCGAACAGCAGCAGCCGCGCGCCCTGCTCGCGACACATGCGACCCAGCGCCTCATGGCGAGCGCGCCGCGCCGCAGCCTCTATGCCCTCGCCCGTCGCCGCCTGCACCGTCACGCGCGCGCTGACCAAGGGCACTTGCAGATCACCGCACAGCGCGGCGCAGAATCGGTCCCAGTCATCGGCCTGCGCCTGCAGGCCATGGTGCACGTGCAGCGCCACCAGACGCGCAAGCGGCCACGTGGCGGCCAGGGCTTCTCGCGTGGCATGGAGCAGCGCCACGGAGTCGCGGCCACCTGACAGCGCCACCGCGACGGTCACGGGCTGCCTGTCGGCGGCCAGTTGGCCACCAGTCTCCAACCGCCTCTCGCCAGAAACAACAAAGGCCGCACTGGCCTGTAGAGCCTGTGCGACCTTGTCGGTCAGACGCGCGATCAGTTGCGTCGAATTCCCTGCGCTCACATCACTCCTGGGCGCCGGTTTCCTTGAACTTGCCATAGGCCATCAGTCGCTCGTGACGACGCGCCTGCAGTTCCTTGACGCTCATGCCCTGGAACTGGCGCAGCGATTCGGCCAGTGAGCGCTTGAGCATCGTCGCCATGCCCTTCGCATCGCGATGCGCGCCACCCAGCGGCTCGCTCACGATCTTGTCGATCAGGCCCAGCGCCTTCAGTCGGTGAGCAGTCAGACCCAGTGCCTCGGCAGCTTCAGGCGCCTTCTCGGCAGTCTTCCAGAGAATCGACGCGCAGCCTTCCGGCGAAATCACTGCGTAGGTTGCGAACTGGAGCATCTGCACCACGTCGCCGACGGCGATCGCCAGTGCGCCACCCGAACCGCCTTCGCCGATGATCGTCGCAATCAGGGGCACCTTCAGGCCAGCCATGACATAAAGGTTGTGGCCGATGGCCTCGGACTGGCCACGCTCTTCGGCATCGATGCCCGGGAATGCGCCCGGCGTGTCGACGAACGTGAAGATCGGCAGGCCGAACTTGTCGGCCAGTTCCATCAGGCGCTTGGCCTTGCGGTAACCCTCGGGCTTGGACATGCCGAAGTTGCGCAGCGCGCGTTCCTTCGTGTCACGGCCCTTCTGATGACCGATCACCATGCAAGCCTGGCCGTTGAAGCGCGCCAGACCGCCCACGATCGACAGATCGTCGGCAAACGCACGGTCGCCGTGCAGTTCATGGAAGTCGGTGAAGATCTCGCGCACATAGTCCAGCGTGTACGGACGCTGCGGATGGCGCGCGATCTGTGCCACCTGCCACGGGGTCAGGTTGGCGTAGATGTCCTTGGTCAGCTGCTGGCTCTTGCCGGCCAGCCGGGAAATCTCTTCGGAAATATCGACAGCCGAGTCGTCCTGCACAAAACGCAGTTCTTCGATCTTTGCCTCGAGCTCGGCAATCGGCTGCTCGAAATCCAGGAAGGTGGTTTTCATAAAAACGCGGACCTGTCTGTGAAGGGGCGCATTCTACCGGAAAAAATACCGTTTCCGACCGCCCAGGAAGTTGATTTCTACGCACAAAACGCAGAAATTAACGCCGTTTTTGCTCCAAATTTACCCTACCGCACTCCTGCCGTATTCCTAATACGTCACTGGCAGGGGGTCCAGACTGCGCCACATGTACCACGTCGCCACCGTTCGCCACGGCTCCCAGTTGGCGGCCACCTCGCGTGCCTCACTACGTGTCACCGGTTCGCCGCTGAAGTAGTTGGTGGAGATCGCGTTGATCAGCCCGACATCGTCGAGCGGCAGCACGTTGGGTCGCATCAGATTGAACATCAGGAACATCTCCGCCGTCCAGCGTCCGATGCCGCGGATCTGGGTCAACTCGGCGATCACCGCCTCGTCGTCCATCGCCACCCATTCCTTGACGTGCACGCGCCCCGCCTTGAAGTGGTCGGCCAGATCAATGATGTACTCCGCCTTGCGCTTCGACAACCCGCAGCCAGCCAACTCCTCGGGCCCGGATTTCAGGAACTGCGCCGGTGTCAGACGCGGGCACATGGCGGCGAGCCGCTCCCAGACCGATTGCGCGGCCTTCACCGATATCTGCTGGCCGACGATCGAGCGCGCCAGCGTGACGAACGGATCGCCACGCGACACCAGATGTGCCGGACCATAGGTAGGAATCATCTTGCGCAGGATGCGGTCGCGCTTCATCAGGTCGGCACACGCCTCATCCCAATAAGCGGGCCGCACGGCGTCGACGACGGTTTCGACCGGCAGCGGTACCGCATCCACCTCGGGCAGGTTCGATTTGCGGGGCTTGCCGCCGGCCTTTGGCGCGACCTTGGCGGCGGCCTTCCCCGCCACCGGCTTCGGCTGGGCAGGTGCAACCGCCTTCGGCTTGCGCGCGGCAGCGTTCAAGCACGCCTCCACTCGGTGGCACCACCTGGCTTGTCTTCCAGCACCACGCCGGCTTCGAGCAATTCGGCGCGAATGCGGTCGGCCTCGGCGAAATTGCGTGCGGCCTTGGCGGCACGGCGGGCCGCGATTTGCGCTTCGATCTGCTCGCCGCTCAGGCTGCCGGCGACATGACCACCTTGCAGGAACGTGTGCGGATCGCGCTCAAGCAGACCCAGCGTGCCGCCGAGCGCCTTGAGTTGATGCGCCGCGGCCACGGAACCTGTGCGATTGACCTCGCTGGCCAGGTCGAACAGCACCGACATGGCGATTGGCGTGTTGAAGTCATCGTTCATCGCTTCGGCAAAGCGCTTCGCGTGAGACTCTTCCCAATCCACCGCGCAACCGCCGGGCTGCGTTTCCTTGAGCGCCGTATACAGGCGCGTCAGTGCGTGGCGTGCGTCATCAAGGTGGGCATCGCTATAGTTCAGCGGGCTCCGATAGTGCGCACGCAGGATGAAGAAACGCACCACTTCGGCGTCGTACTCCTTGAGCACGTCACGGATCGTGAAGAAGTTGCCGAGCGATTTCGACATCTTTTCGTCATTCACACGTACGAAACCGTTGTGCATCCACATATTGACGAACGGCCTGCCGGAAGCTCCTTCCGATTGCGCGATCTCGTTCTCGTGGTGCGGGAACTGCAGGTCGGCGCCGCCGCCGTGAATATCGAAATGCTCGCCGAGCAGCGTGCAGCTCATGGCCGAGCATTCGATATGCCAGCCCGGACGGCCGCTGCCCCACTTCGAGTCCCACTTGCTTTCGGGCGGCTCGGTTGCCTTGGCCGACTTCCACAGTACGAAGTCGAGCGGATCCTGCTTGGCATCGTTGGCATTGACACGCTCGCCGGCGCGCAGGTCTTCCAGCGACTTGCCCGACAGCTTGCCGTAGCCCGGGAACTTGCGCACCGAGTAGTTCACGTCGCCGTCCGTCGCCTGGTAGGCCAGGCCTTTGGCTTCGAGTTTCTCGATGATATTGAGCATCTGCGGCACGTATTCGGTCGCGCGCGGCTCATAGTCGGGACGGATCACGCCCAGCGCCGTGGCATCCTCGTGCATGTACTGGATGAAACGCGTGGTGAGCTGACCGATCGTCTCGCCGTTCTCCGCGGCGCGACGAATGATCTTGTCATCGATATCCGTGATGTTCTGGACGTACGTCACGTCGTACCCGGCGGCGCGCAGCCAGCGGTGCACCATATCGAACACCACCATCACCCGCGCATGGCCAACGTGACAGTAGTCGTACACGGTCATGCCGCACACATACATGCGGACCTTGCCGGGTTCGATGGGCACGAAAGGCTGCTTTTCACGCGCGAGCGTGTTGTAGATGTTCAATTGCTGCATGAAGCGGATGTGAGTGGATACGGCGTCGATGACATCGAGCGAGGCTGTCGCGCGCTGACAAGCATGTCGATGGCGCGCGAGCCCCATATCTTACCGGAAGCCATCAACGGCGGCCGGACGCGCTGCCGACAATGTCACGCGAACTTGCGGCCTGTGCTCCACGCCCCGCCGCTTTGTTAGAATGCCGCGGAGTATAACGGACCGCCCTTACATGAGCCTGCCTCTGCCCATCCAGACCATTGCTTCGCCCCGCCGTGGCGGACCCCTTTCCGCGCTGGCAAGCGCGCTGGCGATGGCCGCCGCGCTGAGCGCCGCGCCAGCGTTCGCGCAGAACGGGCCGCTTTCGCTGACGCCGCCACCGGCCGCGCCGACCGGGCCCCAATCGGCGGACCCCGGCATGAAGCCCGCGCAGAAGGCGGCCAATGAGAAGCGCTATGACGACGCCATCGCCGGGTTCGACCGCGTGCTGGCCGACAACCCGCGCAATGCGCAGGCTCGATTCCAGCGTGCATGGGCAATGGCCAAGGCCGGCCGCGAGGACGATGCGATCAAGGCCTTTGCCGAAATGGCGCAGGATTTCCCCGAACTGCCGGAGCCGCACAATAACCTGGCGCTGCTGTACGCGAAACGCGGCGACCTGAAGCGTGCGGAGGCCGAACTGCTGCTGGCCATCGAGGCCCGGCCCGACTACGCGCTCTCCTATAGCAACCTGGGCGATGTCTATCGGGCCCTGGCCGTCCAGGCCTATGGCGACGCAACGCGCCGCAACCCCGGCGACAAGCGCGCGGCCGCGAGCCTGCGCGAACTGCAGCCGGCCGCCGCATCCGCGCCATCCGCCATGCCCGCCCCGGCATCGGGCGCCTCGGCGATCAAGGGCATGGGCAAGGCAAAGCCACCCGTGTCGCCGGTTACCCCGCCCGCCAGCGCGCCCGACGCACGCTGAACTCGCACAGTATTCAACGCCTCATCCGGCGACGTCCAAGTGACGTTGCCGACTGCCAGACCTGCAACCCGGAGTCCAGACATGACCCTTTCCCGCCGCATCGTCCTGACCGGCCTGATGGCCGCCGCCACTGCCCTGTCTCCGCTGGCCGCAATGGCCCAGGGCGCCAGCCCCGCCACCGCCGCGCCGAAGACCGAGCGCGTGCAGTTCGTGACGAGCGCCGGCAAGTTCACTATCGAGTTGTACCCCGATGCCGCCCCGAAGACCGTGGCCAATTTCATGGGCTACGTAAAAAGCGGCTTTTATGCCGGCACGATCTTCCATCGCGTGATCAACGGTTTCATGGTCCAGGGCGGCGGCTTCGACCGGGACATGAAGGAAAAACCAACGCTGGCGCCGATCCCGCTGGAATCGCAGAACGGCCTGAAGAACAAGGCCGGGACCGTCGCCATGGCTCGCACGTCGAACCCGAACTCGGCAGCCGCCCAGTTCTTCGTCAATGTGGTGGATAATCCGAACCTCGACTACCCGCAGCCGGACGGCAATGGATACGCCGTCTTTGGCAAGGTGGTAGAGGGCATGGACACGATCGACAAGATCAAGACCACACCGACCACCGCGTATGGCGCCATGCGCAACGTGCCTGCCGCGCCGATCGTGATCGAGTCGGCCACCGTGGTCACCAAGTGACCCCAGGCAACCCCGAATACAATCGTCATCGCATCATCGAACAGAGGTAACCCCATGAGCAAGGTACAACTCCAAACCACGCAAGGCGCCATCGTCATCGAACTGGACGCCGAGAAGGCCCCGAAGACGGTCGAGAACTTCCTGTCGTACGTGCGCAAGGGCCACTATGACAACACGGTCTTCCACCGCGTCATCAAGAACTTCATGATCCAGGGCGGCGGTTTCGAGCCGGGCATGAAGCAAAAGGATACCGATGCGCCGATCGAGAACGAAGCCGGCAACGGCCTGAAGAACGACCGCTACACGGTTGCCATGGCCCGCACCAACGCGCCGCACTCGGCCACGGCCCAGTTCTTCATCAACGTGGTGGACAACGACTTCCTGAACTTCAGCTCGCCCACGCCGCAAGGCTTCGGCTATGCCGTGTTCGGCAAGGTCGTGGAAGGCACCGACGTGATCGACGCCATCAAGGGCGTGCGCACCGGCAGCTCGGGCTTCCATCAGGACGTGCCGCTCGAGGACGTCGTGATCGAGAAGGCCACGATTGTCGAGTAATCGCGTTTAACGTCGATTCGAACGACAGGCGGCATGCCGCTCGTGGTGAATACAGACATCCGGACCGCATGACCGCTCCCACCCGCACGCCGGTGGCCGCCCCGATCGAGGTGCAGGCGCCGGCGTGGTTCATTTCCGATCTCCACCTGACGGCGGACATGCCGCGCACGCTGGCGGCCTTCCACCGCGTGCTCGCTCGTGCGGCGCAGGATGCGCGCGCGCTGTTCATCCTGGGGGACTTTTTCGAGTTCTGGGTAGGGGACGAGGAAACCGACTCGCCGTTCGCGGCCGAGGTTGCCGCCGCGCTGCGCCGGCTTGCAGATGCCGGCGTGCCGGTCTATCTGATGCACGGCAATCGTGATTTCCTGCTTGGCCGTCGATTCGCGGCCAGGGCGGGCGCGACGCTGCTGCCGGACCCATCGGTGATCGCCTGTGCTGGCCATCGCGTGGCGCTCAGCCACGGTGACATGCTGTGCACGGACGACGAGCGCTACATGCGCTTTCGCCACTGGACACGCAAGGGCTGGGTACAGCGGCTGTTCCTGCTGCTGCCGCTCGGCACGCGGCTGTCGATCGCCCGACGCCTTCGTTCGGACAGCGAGGCCGGGCGCACGCGCCAGGACATCGACGCGGTGCCGGTCACCTATGGCGATGCAGCACCGGACGCCGTCAACGCACTGCTCGCCTCGAGCGGGGCCGGCACGCTGGTGCACGGCCACACGCACCGTCCCGCACGCCACACACACGAAGCCGGCGAGCGCTGGGTGCTGACGGATTGGGACCTCGACGGCCGCCATCCACGGGCCGCCGTGCTCCAGCTCGACGACACCGGCTTCCGCGTGCTGCCGCAGGTCGACTGACGATGCCGGGCTCGCGCCGACCGCCACGCCGACCGGCGTGTGCCTCCACTACTTCATCAGCTTGCGCAGCTCGCTCGCGTCGAAGCGGCCGTTTGGCGTGTTCTCGAGATGCTCGCCGAGCCGGTCGAGCGCGGCCAGCACGGCCTCGATGCGGTCATGTTGCCTGGCCGCGTTGTCGATCAGGCTCTTGAGCGCCAGCGACACGGGATCGTCCGCGTTCGGCGTGATGCCGTAGGCCGAGAACTCCTGCTTCGCGCCCTGCTGCGTGGAAGGCGCATCGGGCATGATGATGCGAGCCGGAATCCCCACCGCCGTCGCACCAGGCGGCACAGGCTTCAGCACCACGGCATTCGACCCAACGCGCGCGCCCGCGCCCACCTCGAAGCCGCCGAGCACCTTGGCGCCTGCGCTCACCACCACGCCGACGCCCAGCGTCGGATGGCGTTTCTGGCCCTTGTACAGCGACGTGCCGCCCAACGTCACACCCTGGTAAATCGTGCAATCGTCGCCAATTTCGGCGGTTTCGCCGATCACCACGCCCATGCCATGATCGATGAACACGCGACGGCCCAGCTTGACCGCCGGGTGGATCTCGATCCCGGTCAGGAAGCGGGACCAGTGCGAGATCCAGCGCCCCAGCCAGTGAAATCCACCCCGCCAGCACGCATTGGCCACGCGGTGAAACATTACGGCGTGCAGCCCGGGATAGCAGGTCAGGACTTCCAGACGGCTGCGCGCGGCGGGGTCGCGCAGCATGATCGTGTCGATATCTTCCTTCAGGCGAGTGAACATCTTCTTCGTGTCGTGTTGCCGCAGCGTGCGCCGTTCATGGAACTGGTCGCCGCCGAGGTCATTGGCCGGTACTGAGCAGTCGGTGTGTGTGGGGGGACGGCTCTGGCGCGAGACAGCGAGTGTAAGAGATTTGCGCGCCTGCCGCCCCGCCCTGACGACGTCAGGGCTTCTTGGAAAGCCGCCTCAGAACGAGTCTGAAACGACGTCCCGGGTCAGCACCAGGCTCAACATCGTTCCGGCAAATGCGCGCACGCACGCCCCACCACCGGGCGACCAGACGCCGCGCCACGGATGAGGCCTTGCATGATGTACGCCGGGAAAATCGCCACGGAACTAGTCTTCCTTGTTGTCGTCGTGCTTTGCATCGCCCGTCAGCAGCATGCGCTTGGCGATGCCACGCAGGATGTTCACTTCCTCGCGCTCCAGGCCGGTCCGCGCGAACAACCGGCGCAGGCGCGGCATCAGCTTGCGCGGATTCGCCGGGTCCAGAAAGCCGATCGCCGCCAGCCCGGCCTGAAGGTGGCCAAACATCGCCTCGATCTGCTCGGTGTTGGCGGGGTCACCAGCATAGCCGATATCGCCAGCGACGTCCGGGAGCCCGCCGGCCGTTTCCTGCGCCTCTAGCAAGGCCAGCCGCATCTCATAGGCGATGAGCTGCACGGCCTGGGCCAGGTTGAGAGAGGCGTAAGCCGGATTGGCAGGGATATGCGTCACGGCCGAACAGCGCAATACCGCGTCGTTCGGCAAGCCGAAGCGCTCATTACCGAATACGAAGGCGACCGTGGTAGCGGGGTCCGCCTCCAGCACCGACCGCGCCTTGGCCACGGCGGCGCGCGGTAACAGCCTCGGCGGCCCGAATTCGCGCTGCCGGGCGGTCATGGCGACGGTAAAGGCCGTACCAGCCAGCGCGGCCTCGATGCTGTCGACGATCGTGGCGCTGGCCAGCACATCATCGGCACCACTGGCCATCGCGACGGCATCGGGATGCGACACGACTCCCTGCTCGCGCGGCGAGACCAGCACCAGGCTCCCCGGCACGTGCCCGAAGCCCATCGTCTTGATCGCCCGCGCGACCGAGCCCACGTTGCCGGGGTGACTGGTTTCCACCAGCACCACACGCACATGCGCGAAAATGTCTGAAAGATCACTTGCGGCGGCGCCGTTCGGGATCGGATCCATCTGAGAGTTCAAGACTTCGGTCATCCGGAGCGTCCCGCCCGTCTCGATCGAGGTTGTCGACTCGTGCGAGAGGCCAGGTTCCTATACAATGCTGCCTTCCAATTGCGGTGCGGCGCCTCACATGGCGACGCACCCCGTTCTTCTACAATTCGTTGTGTTGTCTGGCGGCCCCGGCAGCCCGCGCGATTCGCCCTTGTTTCTGTGGCGTCCCATGTCGCGTCGTGGCGCGGTTGCCCCGCCTGGAGAAATTCATGCATCCGATGCTCAATATCGCCGTCAAGGCGGCCCGCAAGGCGGGGTCCATCATCAATCGCGCGTCGATCGACGTCGACTTGGTGCGCGTTTCGCGCAAACAACACAACGATTTCGTCACTGAAGTCGATCGCGCGGCCGAAGCGGCCATCATCGAGATCATCCGCACCGCCTACCCCGAGCACGCCATTCTAGCGGAAGAGTCCGGTCAGTCCTGGGCCGACGGCGAAGAACAGAGCGAATTCACCTGGGTCATCGACCCGCTGGACGGCACCACGAACTTCATCCACGGCTTTCCGCAATACGCGGTCTCGATCGGCCTGCTGCACAAGGGCGTGCCGTCGCAAGCCGTGGTCTATGACCCGACCCGCGACGAACTGTTCACCGCAAGCAAGGGCGCGGGCGCATTCCTGAACAACCGCCGCATCCGCGTCACGCGCCGCGACAAGCTGGCCGATTGCCTGATCGGCACCGGCTTCCCGTTCCGCGATCTGGAAGGCATGGACGAATACCTGGAAATGTTCGCGCTGATGACGCGTAGCTGCGCCGGTCTGCGCCGTCCGGGTGCCGCCGCCCTGGACTTGGCCTACGTCGCCTGCGGCCGTCTGGATGGTTTCTTCGAGCGCGGCCTCAAGCCGTGGGACATGGCTGCCGGCATGCTGCTGATTACTGAGGCTGGCGGTCTGGTCGGCAACTACGCCGGAGAATCGCGCCAGATGGAACAGGGTGAAGTGCTGGCCGGCAACCCGAAGGCCTTCGCGCAGATGGTTCGCCTGCTGGCCCCCTTCTCGCTCGACAACGCGAAGCCCACCGCAGTCTGATCCTTAGCTAGCCCCCAGGCTGCCTCCAAACAGGCGCCATCGGAGAGATCCGACGGCGCCTGTTTCGTTTTGCGCACTTTCTTTCAGAATCTCGCCCGGGATTTTCCGATTCACCCGCCATAAAGTTACTCGCGACACACAAGTTTACTTGCGCCCCCAACACCGTGTGTAGACTTACACACGGATCACCCAGGGCTCGAAATTGCACTCGTCCACGTTGATCCGATTGCTCGAACAGAAGGGGTGGAAGCTGGTGCGCACGCATGGCAGTCATTTCACCTTCAAACATCCGCAGCACATGCTGATTGGGACCGTGCCCCATCCAAAGAAGGATCTGCCGACAGGCACGGTCCGAAACATTCTGAGGACGGCCGGACTATAAGCGGCGCGCCGTGTACAAAGAGGAACGACATGGACTTTCCCATTGCCATTCACAAGGATGCGAATTCGGTCTACGGTGTGACGGTGCCCGATGTGGCGGGCTGTTACTCCGCCGGCGAATCCATCGAGGAAGCGGTCCGCAATGCACGCGAGGCCATCACGACTCACGTGGTGGCACTGCTCTCCCTTGGCGAGGAGGTTGTTCTGAAAGCGACGCCGATCGGCACGCTGATGGCCCAACCGGAGTACGCAGGCGCGATCTGGGCACTGGCCGACATCGACATGAGCAAGCTCGACGCGCGCCCTGAGCGAATCAATATCAGCCTGCCTCGCTTCGTATTGCACAAGATCGACATGTTCGTGGAACGTCGCCACGAAACCCGGAGCGGGTTCCTCGCGCGCGTCGCGCTGGACGCCATCGCGGGCAGCGTCTGAGTCCAGAACGGAAAATCCCAGCAAAAATGAGAATCCGGCACGAAGCCGAGGTGTGGGGTCGCAGTAAAATGCACCTTTGCGCCGTGCACGGGGTGGGCCTGTAATCCAGACGCCACCAGACCGCCGGCAACCGATACACCGGCGGCCCGGCACCTGCGCCGCTTGCCGCCCGAGAGGAATGCATGTCAGAAGCCCTATCCGTACCTGCCGCTGAAGGCGAGAACACCGTGACCGCGAGTGAATCGCCCGACCTTGCCGCGACTTCCGCCAGGGCCGAGAAAGTCGGCAAACAGGAAAAGCCAGAGAAAGCCGAGAAGCAGTCGCCCATGATGCAGCAGTACCACCGCATCAAGGCCGACCACCCGGACACGCTCCTTTTCTACCGGATGGGTGACTTCTATGAGCTATTCCATGACGACGCCGAGAAGGCCGCGCGATTGCTCGACATCACGCTGACCGCGCGCGGCCAGTCTGGCGGTGTGCCAATCCGCATGGCCGGGATCCCATTCCATTCGGCAGACCAGTATCTGGCGCGCCTGGTAAAGCTTGGCGAATCCGTGGCTATCTGCGAACAGATTGGTGACCCAGCGACCAGCAAGGGCCCGGTCGAGCGCAAAGTGGTGCGCATCGTTACGCCCGGCACGCTGACCGATGCCGCCCTGCTGCCGGACAAGTCCGACACGTTCCTGCTGGCCGTGCACCAGCAGACCACACGCCGCGGCGTCGGCAAGACGGGCCTGGCATGGCTGAACCTGGCCAGTGGCGAACTGCGACTCATGGAGTGCGACGCCGCGCAGTTGTCCCGCGAACTCGAGCGTATCCGCCCCGCGGAGGTGCTGTACACCGACGGCATGGACCTGCCGGCGCTGACATGCGCGCGCACCCGGTTGCCGGAATGGCACTTTGACCAGGAAGCCGGTACTCGCCGCCTGCGCGAACAGATCGGCGTGGCCAGCCTGGAGCCGTTCGGCTGCTCGGGCCTGGGAGCCGCCCTCGGCGCTGCCGGCGCGCTGCTCAACTATGCGGCCACTACGCAAGGCCAGTCTCTGCGGCACGTGCAGGGCGTCACCGTCGAGCGGGAATCCGAATTTGTCGGCCTCGATTCGGCTACACGCCGCAACCTCGAACTGACCGAGACGCTGCGTGGCACCGAATCGCCAACGCTCTTCTCGCTGCTCGACACATGCGCGACGACGATGGGCAGCCGCGCGCTGCGCCACTGGCTGCATCATCCGTTGCGCGACCCGGCCCTGCCGCGAGCGCGTCAGCAGGCCATTGGGGCACTGATCACACAAGGGCCGGACGGCTTGCGTACCGTGCTGCGCAAGCTTGCCGACGTCGAGCGGATCACCGCGCGACTCGCGTTGCTGTCGGCACGTCCGCGCGATCTGTCCTCGCTGCGCGACACCCTGCGTGCCCTGCCCGATGTGCAGGCCGCCACGGTCAGTTCAGAGGATGCGCCGCTGCTGGCGCAGACCCTTGAGGAAATCGACATTCCACAGGACTGCCTGGAACTGCTGATCCGCGCCGTGGCGGATGAACCCTCAACGGTGATTCGCGACGGCGGCGTCATCGCGCGCGGCTACGACGGTGAGCTCGACGAACTGCGCGATATCTCGGAAAACTGCGGTCAATTCCTGATCGACCTCGAAACCCGGGAGCGCGAGCGCACAGGCATCACGAACCTGCGTGTCGAATACAACCGTGTTCATGGCTTCTATATCGAAGTCACCAACGGGCAGGCCGACAAGGTGCCCGACGACTATCGACGCCGGCAGACCCTCAAGAACGCCGAACGCTACATCACACCCGAACTGAAAGCGTTCGAGGACAAGGCGCTCTCGGCGCAGGATCGCGCGCTGGCTCGCGAGAAGCAGCTCTACGACGGTCTGCTGCAGGCCCTGCTGCCGCATATCGGCAGTCTGCGCCGCGTAGCCGGCGCGCTCGCCCGCCTCGACGTGCTTGCCACACTGGCCGAACGGGCGAAAACACTCGACTGGGTCCAGCCGGAGCGCGTCCACGAGAACGTCATCGACATCTCGCAGGGCCGCCATCCCGTCGTGGAAGGTCAACTGGCCGCGGAATCGATCGCGTTCATCGCAAACGACTGTCAGTTGAACGAGGCCCGCAAGCTGCTGCTGATCACCGGCCCGAACATGGGCGGTAAATCGACGTTCATGCGCCAGACCGCATTGATCGTTCTGCTGGCCTGCGTCGGCGCCTGGGTGCCGGCACGCCGTGCCGTGATCGGCCCGGTGGACCGCATCTTCACGCGTATTGGAGCCGCCGACGATCTGGCGGGCGGACGTTCGACCTTCATGGTCGAAATGACCGAGGCCGCAGCCATCCTGCACAACGCCACGCCATCCAGCCTTGTGCTGATGGATGAGATCGGCCGCGGTACTTCGACCTTCGACGGCCTCGCCCTCGCGTGGGCCATCGCGCGTCATCTGCTGTCCCACAACCGCAGCCACACACTGTTTGCCACCCATTATTTCGAGCTGACGCAACTGCCGGTCGAGTTCCCGCAGGCCGCCAACGTGCACCTGTCAGCCGTGGAGCATGGCGATGGCATCGTATTCCTGCACGCGGTGCAGGACGGTCCGGCCAGCCAGAGCTACGGGCTGCAGGTGGCCCAATTGGCGGGTGTTCCGCAACCGGTCATTCGCGCAGCACGCAAGCATCTCGCGTGGCTGGAAGAACAATCGGCGGACGCCACGCCCACGCCGCAGATGGATCTGTTCTCGGCGCAGTCTTCACCGTCCGCGGACGATGAAGATGAAGATCACAAATCGACGAGCCAATCCGCCGTGCCGCCCGCGCAGGCTGCCACGCTGGAAGCGCTGGCCGATCTCGACCCGGACAGCCTCTCGCCGCGAGAAGCGCTCGAGGCGCTGTACCGACTCAAGTCCATCTCGGAGACCGCGCGAACGGTATGACGGCACGCTTCCGGGGTCGAAGCTCGGCGGCCACTTGCCTGGCGGCCATTGCCTGCGCGTTGCTCGCGGTGCCGGCGCTCGCGCACGCTGCGCGGACGGGCAACGTTGCGCCGCCGCCAATGCCGACCGTGCAGATGACCCGGATTGCCCTGATTGCCGACACCCCGCAATGGCCAGCCGCGGAAGCGGACACCACTGCGCTGTTCGACATGATGAACGCGCAGCAGGTAGCGATGATCGTCCATGCTGGCGGCATCAAGGGTGATTCCGAATCCTGTGGTGACACCCTTCTCAACGCGCGGCTGCAGGTGCTCGACGATTCGCCCACACCGCTGCTCTACGTACCGGGCGAGACCGACTGGGCTGAGTGCCAGAAACCCTCAAACGGGAAGTTCGATGCCGTCGAGCGGCTCAACCGATTGCGGGAGCTGTTTTTCCCGCTCGACACCACGCTTGGGCGACGCACGTTGCCAGTGGTGCGTCAGTCGGACCAGGCGCTGTTCCGCAGCTATCGGGAAAACGTGCGGCTCGTCACCGGTGGCGTGATGCTGGTGGGCCTGAACCTGCCCGGCGATAACAACCACTATCGCATCGAGGGCGGGCGCAATGGCGAATTCGAGGATCGGCGCGAAGCCAACCGGCAATGGCTGGCCAGGGCATTCTCGGTTGCCGAGCAGCGCGATCTGCCCGGCATCGTGGTCATCGCGCACGCCGATCCGCTATTCGGGAACGGCTGGGAAAAACGGGGCAAGCCAAGCCTGCTGGACGCGTTCGTGCGCCACGGGGCACGCGACGGCTATCTTGAGTTCAAGCGTCAGCTTCGCGACCTGTCCTCGAAGTTCTCTGGCCAGGTGCTGCTGGTCCATGCAAGCGATAACGGCTTCAGCGTCGACAAGCCTTTACGCGACACGTCAGGGAAGATCGTTGCCAACTTCACGCGAGTCGCACTGCCCATTGGCGCTCCTTCGCGATGGACGGAGCTGACGATCACGCCAGGCACACGTTCGGTATTCCAGGTCCAGCTACAGGATGGGCCCAAGGGCAATTGATGCTCATCAACAAGAGGACAAAATGAAAAAGCCGGCAAATGCCGGCTTTTTCATTTTCGCGATGACCTATCGCGGATCGCTCGTGTTGTGAGACTCAGTGCAGCGTGCGAGGTGCCTCGCCTTCGCCGTCCTCGTCTTCGTCCACCACTTCAATGCCCGAAGCGCCGTGCGCGTGACCGTGCTCGACTTCCTCGCTCGTCGCCTCGCGGACTTCCGACACCTTCAGCCAGAAGCGCAGCGCCATGCCGGCCAGCGGGTGATTACCGTCGAGCACGACCTTGTCCTCGGCGACATCGGTCACCGTGTAGATGATCGAATCTTCGTCGTCACCGTCCTCGGGCACGCCCTCGAACTGCATGCCCACTTCGAGCGGCTCCGGGAAACGATCACGCGGCTCCACCTTCACGAGTTCGGCGTCGTAGTCGCCAAACGCCTCGTCCGGTTCCAACTGCAGCTCGGTCTCGAAGCCGGCGTCGTGGCCGTCCAGCGCTTCCTCGATCTTGGGGAACGTGCCATCATACCCGCCGTGCAAATAGACCATGGGCTCATCCGACTCTTCGATCAGATTGCCCTGCGCGTCCGACAGCTTATACACCACGGACACCACCGTATTCTTAGCGATTTTCAATTCTTGACTCCATGAGCGATTCCGCATTATACGCGCACGCCTTGCCTCCGGAACCTGTCGATCCCGACGCGCCGCTCACCCTGCTCGGCGGCATGACGCCCACAGCCTTCATGCGTGATATCTGGCACCGCAAGCCGCTGCTGATTCGACAGGCCGTGCCGGAAATCGTGCCCCCAGTGTCGCGCGAGGCGCTTTTCGAGCTTGCCGATCGCGACGACGTGGAATCACGTCTGGTGTCGTTCTTTCGCAACCGCTGGAAGCTCGAACACGGACCGTTCTCCGAGGACAACCTGCCCTCGCGCAAGACCGGCAAGTGGTCGTTGCTGGTCCAGGGCGTCAACCTGCACGATCGTGCGGCAGCCGAGCTCATGAGCCAGTTCCGCTTCGTTCCCGATGCCCGGCTCGACGACGTGATGATCAGCTATGCCACCGATGGCGGCGGCGTGGGACCTCACTTCGACTCCTACGATGTGTTCCTGCTGCAAGTATCGGGCCGGCGCCGCTGGCGCATTTCGTCACAGACGAAGCTCGACCTGATCCCCGACCTGCCCCTCAAGATCCTTTCGGATTTCAGCGCCGAGCAGGAATGGGTACTCGAGCCCGGCGACATGCTCTACCTGCCACCTCAGTACGCGCACGATGGCGTGGCCGAAGGCGAATGCATGACGGCCTCGATTGGTTTCCGCGCCCCCGCCTATCGTGAGCTCGCAGGTCATTTCCTGGCCTGGCTTTCGGAGACCGTTGCCGACAACGAAGGCCTCGACGGACGTTACGCCGATGCAGGCGAATCGGCGACCTCGACGCCCGCGCAACTGCCGGCAAACCTGGCACGGGCGGTGGCGGAACGCCTTCAGGCGCTCAAATGGAATGCGGGCATGGTGTCGGAATTCCTTGGTACGCATCTGTCCGAGCCGAAGCCGTCCGTGCAATTCGACGAAATCGAGGAAATTCCGCTGCGTCAGTTCACGAAGCTGGCGCGCGCGCATGGTGTTGTTTTGGCGCCCGCTTCCGTTGCGCTCTATGACCGCACGCACTTCTTCCTGAACGGCGAAGCCTACGAGCCGCCAGCATCGCTGACCAAGTGGCTGCGACGTCTGGCTGACCGTCGTCAGCTCACCGCGAGCGAGGTCGAGGCATGTGTTGCGCTGCCCGACTTGATGGATACCTTCCACGACTGGGCAATGGAAGGATGGCTCCAGATTGCACCGAAACGCGTGTAATAATGCGTAACAAATCAAACCTGCAAATCTTGACTGTACACAAGCAGGGGAAACGCGGATATAATCGCCCGCTGGCTAGTACTGTGGACCACTGCACTGTCGGCACCCGGGAGAGCCACAAATTCGCAGTTCAAGAGCGATAATTACCGGTAATTATTCATCGCCTGTTTTCGTTATTAAAAGTTAAAGGACGAACAATGAAGAAGTCTCTCCTGATCGCATCCCTGCTGGCTGCTGTTGCTCTGGCCGCTTGCGGTAAGAAAGAAGAAGCTGCTGCTCCCGCCGCTGACACGGCTGCTCCGGCTGCTGCTGCTCCGGCTGAAGCTTCGGCTCCGGCTGCTGCTCCGGCTGCTGACGCTTCGGCTCCGGCCGCTGCTCCGGCTGCTGACGCTTCGGCTCCGGCTGCTGACGCTTCGGCTCCGGCTGCCAAGCAATAATCGGATTCGTCCGATAAAAAAGCCGACCTTCGGGTCGGCTTTTTTTATTTCTCGGATTTTTCTCACCCCTCATTCGCGGGGAAGATGAATGCCGAGATTATGGGCGCACCGTCTGCCAGCCCAATCCCTCTTCCTGATCCGCGATCAGGATATCCCCCGGCGATGTGCCAAGCACCGAGGCCAGCGCACCTGCCGCCAGTTCGCACGTATTGTTCTGCTTGCTCAGATGCGCGGCAACCACGCGCGACATCTGCCCATGCATGACCTGAGACAGAATACTCGCGGCAATGTCATTCGCCAGATGCCCAAAATCGCCACCAATGCGCTGCTTGAGCGAATACGGATAGACCGACTTACGCAACATCTCCCGGTCGTGATTGCATTCGAGCACCAGTGAATGCACGCCCGCCAGCCGAGCGGTCACATACGGCGTCTCCATCCCTGCATCGGTCAGCACACCGAGCCGCGCATCGCCATCAGTCAGCACGAACTGCAATGGCTCACGTGCATCATGCGGCACCGTATAGGGATGGATCTGCAAGCCACCGACCGAGAATGAATGATCGGCACAGCACACGCGCACATCCGCCACATCCGCGCCTCGCATATGTGACGTCGCCAGCCACGTGCCGTGGCTCGTGTGGACCGGTAGCTTGTGGCGCGCCGCGAACGCATAGGCCGAGCCGACATGGTCGCCATGCTCGTGTGTGACCAGCACCGCGTCGAGCTGCTCCGGCACGACGCCGAGCCGCTCCAGCCGGCGAGCGGTCTCCTTGATGCCGAAACCGCAATCCAGCAGGACGCGCGTCACGCTCGCACCATCGCCCGCCTCGATCAGCAGCGAGTTGCCCTCGCTGCCGCTGCCCAAAAAAGCAAAGCGCATCATGGATGCGCTCGCTCGGGTTGGCACTCGACGGCTCGCGCCGTCGGTGCCACTTGACTGCCTGGGACGATCATCAGTGAAGCTGTTCGTCGAGCAGGGTCAGGATCTTCTTGCCGATCTCGGAGTTCTCGGGCTGGCCAGCATCGTTCAGGACGGTCACGGTGGTGCCGGTACCGTTGCCCTTCAGCGCCACGCGATACTTCTTCGCGGTCTTGCCATCATTGGGCTTGGTGAAGAGCTTGCCAAAGAATCCGCGATCATCAACGGTGGTCTTCGGATCGACGTAGCGCACGTAGTACAGGCCCTGAGCGCGATCACGATCTTCCACGGTGAAGTTCACACGATCCAGCGACAGACCAACCGAGCGCCAGGCGCGATCGAACGGCTCCGGCAACTGCAGCGCGGGCGAGCCATTCACCTGCGCCAGGAACGACTTGTTGCTAGATGCCGCGGCTGCCGTGGCCGCGCCAGTAGCGGCGGCGGCACCAACGCCTGCTGCAGCAGCCGACGGCTGGGCCGTACCGATACCGGCCGGCGTCGGGTTCTTGGCCATCTTGTCGGCCTGCTCCTTCTGCACGCCCAGGCGTTGCGCCAGACGCGAGAGGAATTCGGCCTCCAGCTCCGGATCAGCCGGACGCGGCGTCCAGACCGTCTGCGACTTGTCCACGCCGGTCAGTTGTTCCTGCGCACCACGGTGGCTGATGAACACCTCGAGCTGGCCGTTCTGCGAACGCTCGACGCGCGTGCGGAACTTGTCGCGCTCCGACGTCGAATACAGGCCATCGAACACCTTGCCGATCGTGTTGCGGATGATGTCCTGCGGAATCTTGGCGCGGTTCTCGGCCCAGTCCGTTTCCATGATGCCGGTCTCAGGAGAGTCCTGCGTCAGCAGGAAGCCGTTCTCCTGCCAGAAGCCACGCAGCGACTCCCAGAGCTTGTCAGGGGGCATGCCGTTGTTGATCACGAGCCAACGCTGGTTGCCGTCGCGCTCCATGCGGATGCCGTCCGTGCTCGGCAGCACGTTGTCGGTCGGCGAGGCTTCGCGGGTCTTGTTGGCCTGGCTGTAGTTCGACAGCGTCGACGTACCGGCGGCATCAGGCACCGTGTAGCGGCGATCGCCCTCGAGCTTGGTCAGGTCCGGCGGGATATCCAGCGATGCGGTCTTCTTGCCCTGGGACTTATAGTCGATCTTGTCGGGCTGCATGGCCTCGTTGATGCTGCTGCAGCCTGCAATCAGCGACAGCGCCAGCACCGGCGCAACCACAGCGACACGGCGGACTTGCGTCGCGCCGCGACGGTTAAGCTTCTGTTTCATTGACACGTAATCCTGGTTTCAAGAGTCGGCACATCGCCGCATGTGGGCCGGTAAGTCTTAGCCAAGCAGGCCGGCGGCGGCGAGCGCGCGGCGCACGGTTTCATGCTGACCTTCGGCCAGCGGGGTCAGCGGCAGGCGGATACCACCTTCCATCTTGCCCATTTGCTGGAGCGCCCATTTCACGGGGATCGGATTGGCCTCCACGAACATTGCGCGATTGAGGTCAATCAGCTCCATATGCAGACGACGTGCCGTCACCACATCGCCCTTGAGCGCGGCAACACACATCTCATGCATCTTGCGCGGCGCCACGTTCGCGGTCACCGAGATATTTCCATGGCCGCCCAGCAGGATCAGCGCCACGGCCGTGGGATCGTCGCCACTGTAGATGGCGAAGCCTTCCGGCGCGCCATTGATCAGTTGCGCGGCACGGTCGATATTACCAGTCGCTTCCTTTACGCCGACGATACCGGGTACCTGCGCCAGGCGCAGGATCGTATCGTTGTTCATGTCCGCCACGGTACGGCCGGGTACGTTGTAGAGCACCACCGGCAGATCCACCGCTTCCGCGATCGTGCGGAAATGGCGGTACATGCCTTCTTGCGTCGGCTTGTTGTAGTAGGGCACGACCTGCAGCGATGCGTTGGCACCCACCTTCTTGGCGAAGGCGGTCAGCTCGATCGCCTCGCTGGTGGAGTTGCCGCCCGTGCCCGCGATGATCGGTACACGGCCCGCGGATTGCTCGACGGCCACGCGAATCAGTTCGCAGTGCTCGTCGACGTTGACGGTCGGCGATTCGCCCGTGGTACCCACGATCACGATGCCATCGGTACCTTCTGCCGCGTGCCAGTCAATGAGGGCGCGCAGCGCGGGAAAGTCCAGGCTGCCATCCTCGTGCATCGGGGTGACGATGGCCACGATGCTGCCGGTAATCTGTGTCATAGCTCAGGAATTCGGAAATTCGAACATCCGCGATTGTACCGGAACCGTCAGGCCCTCCGGACACCTACGGAATGAGGGAAAACGTTAGCGGGCGTAACGTGTGAAGGCGCCGCCGCGCTGACACCTGCGCCCACGTTTCAGGTGGGCAATCGGTAACGCGGCGGCGCAGTGCCATCCACGCCACCCGGCGCTTCGCGCACCGCACATATGCGCTGCACGAACGCCGTACGGGGCACTTCAAGCGTGCCATCTTCGTAACCGACCACGCGCAGCGCGTCATGCGCCACTTCAAGCAATTCGCCCGGACGCAGCAAAAAATCTGGGCGGGAAGGCTTGCCCACGGTCTCGTTACCGGCCGCGAACGTCTCATAGATCAGCACGCCACGGGGCGCCAGCACTTCAATCAGGTGCGGCCACAGCGGGCGGTGCAGGTAGTTCGTGACCACCACGGCGTCGAACCGGCCGGCATCGGCCAGCGGCCAGGCGCCCTGCTCCAGGTCCACCGTGCGGCGCTCGATGCCCGACGGCAGCGCCGCGATGGCCTCGGCATCGCGATCCACCGCCAACACGGCAAATCCCTGCGCCGCCAGCCATGCCGAATGGCGTCCGCTGCCGCAGGCAAGGTCGAGCACGCGGCCGCCAGGTCGAATCAGATGCGCCCAACGGGTCAGCCAGGGCGATGGCGCCGCGAGCGGCGGGTGTGTCAGGGTCATGCGTGGGGCAGGCAAGGATTCAGGAATACGAAGACTGGCGTCACTGGAGCAGCCACATGACCGGGCGCAGCATCAACTCGACGATCGACAGCAGCCCGTTCATGACCGGACGCATCCAGATCTTGGTGATCACACCCGCCGCCACCAGCGCGAGAACGACAAAAATGCCATAGGGTTCGATGCGCGCCATGACGCCGGCAAGCCGCTGCGGCAGCAGCGCAGTCAGTACCCGCCCGCCATCGAGTGGTGGAATCGGAAACAGGTTGAACGCCGCCACCACCGTGTTGACCAGTACGCCAGCGCGGGCCATTTCGCTCCAGAACGGCTCCTGGATATGCGCCACCGCCAGACCAATGGCCACCAGCGCCCACGCGAACGCCTGGACGATATTGCTGGCCGGGCCGGCCAGCGCCACCCACATGCCATGCCAGCGCGGATTGCGCAGGCGATCGAACGCCACCGGCACAGGCTTGGCGAAGCCGAAGACGAACTGGCCGGCAGTCAGGAAGTACAGGAGCAGGGGTACCGCCACCGTGCCGATCGGATCAATGTGCCGTACCGGGTTCAGGCTTACCCGGCCAAGCAGGTAGGCGGTGTTATCGCCGAAATGCTTGGCCACATAGCCATGCGCGGCCTCGTGCAGCGTGATGGCGAACAGAACAGGCAGGGCGTAGACCGCGAAGGTCTGAATCAGGGAGGAATCCATGCGGACTATTCTATCGGGCAACCTGCCCACGGAGGCATCGAATGTGTGTCAGGTCGTGGCGAAGTCCGACGCATTCAGGCCGAAGCGCTCCACGTCGCCCCTGCCCGCCCGCACCAGTACCGGCTCGCCGCTGGTCAGATCAATGACCGTGGTCGGCTGAGCCGGCGCCGGACCACCGTCGATCACCAGGTCGAGGCGCTTTTCCAGGCGCGCGCGGATCTCTGCCGGGTCGTTCATCGGCGCATCGTCGCCCGGCAACTGCAGCGTGGCGGAAATCAGCGGCTGACCCAATTCGGCCACCAGCGCCAATGGAATCGGATGCTCGGGCACGCGCACGCCGATGGTCTTGCGCGCCGGGTGCGACAGCCTGCGCGGCACTTCCTTCGTCGCCTCCAGGATGAACACATACGGTCCGGGCGTCGCGCCCTTGATCCAGCGGTACTGGCGGTTGTCCACCCGGGCGAAATTGCCAAGTTCGGACAAATCGCTGCACATCAGCGTCAGGTGATGCTTCTCGTCGATCTCGCGCAGACGGCGCAACTGCTCCACGGCGGCCTTATCGTCGATCTGGCAAGCCAGCGCGTAACTCGAGTCAGTCGGGAGCGCGATCAGGCCGCCCTGGCGCACGATCTGCGCGGCCTGCTTGACCAGTCGCGCCTGCGGATTGTCGGGATGAATCTCGAAGTATTGGGACATGTAGGCTGGCTATGAGGGCGCTTACCAGTCGTACCAGACCGGCGTGACATCGGCCGGCAGCGGGGGCAACGCGCCGAGTTCCACACGGCCCTCGCCGGGCCCGTGGAAATCCGAACCGCGCGACGCCAGCAAGCCATAGTGGCGTGCCACGTTGGCATAGCGGCGGAACTGATCGGGCGTGTGGCTGCCAGTCACCACCTCGACGGCTCGGCCGCCAAGCTGCGTGAACTCGTCGAACAGCGCATCGTGCTGCATATCGGTGTAGTTGTAGCGACCCGGATGCGCCATCACTGGAATACCACCAGCGGTCCGAATCCAGCCTACAGCCTCGGCCAGCGTGGCCCAGCGATGCGGCACGAAACCGGGACGCCCTTCGGAGAGATACTCGGCGAAGACATCGCCAATCGTCGCGCAACGTCCTTCGTCGACCAGCCAGCGCGCGAAGTGCGTACGAGAAATCAGGTCGGGATTGCCGACGTAGCGCAGCGCGCCATCGTAGGCGCCGGAAATGCCGACTTTCGCCAGCGCTTCACCAATATCCTGCGCCCGGCGCGCGCGGCCATCGCGCGTTTTCGCCAGACCATCGATCAGTTCGGGATGAAAGGGGTCGATCTGCAGGCCGACGATGTGGACGGTCTGCCCGGCCCACGTCACCGATATCTCCACACCCGGCACATATTGCATGCCAAGCGCTTCGGCGGCGCGGCGCGCCTCGATCTGTCCGCCTACCTCGTCATGATCCGTCAGCGACCAGAACGCGACGCCACCGGCGTGCGCCCGGGCCGCCACGTCGGACGGCGACAACAGCCCGTCGGACACGGTGGAATGACAATGCAGATCGGCGTTGATGGCGTGAGCATTTTGCATGGCAACCATTCTACTCCCGGCAGGGTTTTTTAGCCCTGCCGGCAAAGGTGGCGTGCCCGGATTGCCGACGACCGCAAGGTATGATGGAACCGTTACGAAACCGATACCTTCCTCGTCCGCCATGTCCACGACACCCACCTCCGCGCCAGAAACCACCCAGACCGATGTGCTGATCGTCGGCGCAGGCCCGGTGGGGCTGTTCGCGGCGTTTCAGGCCGGCGTGCTAGGGCTGAAATGCGAGATCGTGGATGTGCTCGACCGCGCCGGCGGCCAGTGCACGGAGCTGTACCCCGAAAAGCCAATCTACGACATTCCGGCCGTCCCGGGCTGCCTTGCCCAGGACTTGGTCGACCGCCTGCTGGAGCAATGCGCGCCTTTTGCGTTTCCGATGCACTTCAGCCAGCGCGCCGAATCGGTCAGCGACACCACTTGCACAAACGGCCATCCGCGCCTGCTGGTGACCACCGACGCAGGCAAGCGCTTCGACGTGGCTGCGGTGCTGATCTGCGCCGGTGCCGGCGCCTTCGCGCCGCAACGTGTGTCGCTGCCAGAGGCGGCAGCGCTGGAAGACCGTCACGTCCACTACGCCGTGCGCGATCTATCGCGCTTCGCCGGCAAGCGTGTGATCGTGGCCGGCGGCGGCGATTCGGCTCTGGATTGGGCGATGGCGTTGCGCAAGACCGCGGCGCGCGTGACGCTACTGCATCGGCGCGAAGGATTCCGCGCGGCCGACCACACGGTCAATGCGATGCGTGACGCGGTAGCCGCTGGCGAGATGGATTTCGTGGTCGGCATGCTTGGCGGGCTCCAGACCAATGCGGATGGCGCGCTGACCGGCGCGGTGGTCAAGTCGCGCGACGGCGAGCAGACGATCCCCGCCGACGACCTTGTCGCGTTGTATGGTCTGGTGTCCGAGCCGGGCCCGATCGCACAGTGGGACATGGATATGCGCGCGGGCCGTATCGCGGTTGATACCACGACGTATGAAAGCTCCCGCCGGGGCATCTTTGCGGCCGGCGACATCGCGTTCTATCCGAACAAACAGAAACTGATCCTGTCGGGCTTCCACGAGGCCGCGCTGGCGCTGCGCAAGGCCTATCACTACGCATTCCCCGAGAAGTCGCTGGTGCACGTGCATACGAGCAACAACGCGGCGCTCAAGGAGAGGCTCACGCACGGGTGATGTCGCTGCCCCCTTCCACTCGTGGAAGAGGGAGACAGCCGGCCTCAGCTCAGAAAATCCTCGATCAGTTTGGCCACCACCGCCGGCTGGTCGTGATGCAGCATGTGCCCCGCATCGTCGACGGTGGCTTCGCGGAAGTCGGAGAACGCCCGGAAGCGTTCCCTGAACTCCTCGATGGTCTGCTTGTGCGCGATGTGCTTGAGCGTGGCGGAATCGCGTGCCTCCACGTGCAGCACCGGCGCCGTGACCTTGGCCCAGATCGCCATGATTTCGTCGATGCGATACAGCATCGGGTTGGTCATCTTGTGGGCGGCATCGCCAAGAATTTCCCACCTGCCATCGGCATTGCGACGCGACCAGTGCGCGGCGAGGAAGGCGGCCCGGTCATCGGGCAAGCGCGGATTGGTCTTCTGCAGACGCGCCGCGACCGCTGCCTCGCTCTCGTAGGTCTTCAACTCGGGCGGGTCGCGTAGCTCGTCGAGCCAACGCGCCATGCGGCCCGGTGCCTGCTCGGGGCGCGTGCGCGTCATCCCGAACCCCTCCAGGTCCACGACGCGCCGCACACGTTCCGGACGCACGCCGGCGTAGATGCACACCACATTGGCACCCATGCTGTGCCCCACCAGATCCACCTGCCCGTCGGGCTGGTAGTGGTCGATCAGTCCCTCGAGATCGGCAACATAATCAGGAAACCAGTACGACGCGGTACCCGGATAGCGCGTCGGATGATCGGTCTCGCCGAAGCCGCGCCAGTCCATGGCGATCACGTGCCAGTCGCGCTGGAACGCATCGACCAGGAACTGGAAGGAAGCGGCCACGTCCATCCAGCCATGCAGCATGAACAGCTTGGGCGCGCCAGGATCTCCCCATTGGCGCACGTGCGTGCGGAGCCCCCGCAGCGTGATAAATTCGGAACGCGAGGTTTCCGTGATGGTCATTGTTTCTGTCTCCGTGTCCGGGTCTTCTGGCACGCGCGGCTCAAACCCACGCGGCAGCCCGAATAAAAATAGAACGATCGTTCGCTTGCCGGATTATAGCCATTTCGCGAGATCCGGGCGCGGCCGACAACCTGGAGACAACCGGATGACCGCCTTGCCGGCCACGCGGCGCGACGACTATCGCGCACTGCACGATTCCTTTCACTGGGACGTGCCCGAGATATTCAACCTGGCCGAAGTCTGCTGCGGCCGCTGGGCACGCGACCCGGCCACGATGCACCGCATCGCGGTCTACACGGAGCACGAGGACGGCCGACGCGCGTCGCACACCTACGCGCATATCCAGGCCGAGGCAAACCGTCTTTCGCGCGCGCTGCGCGAACTCGGCGTGCAGCGTGGCGACCGCGTGGCCATCGTCATGCCCCAGCGCATCGAGACCGTGATCGCCGGCATGGCTGTCTACCAGCTCGGCGCGGTAGCCATGCCACTGTCGATGCTGTTCGGCCCCGAGGCCCTGTCCTACCGTATCGACCACAGCGAGACCTGCGTGGCCATCGCCGACGAGACCTCGATCGACAACATGCTCGCCGCCCGCCCCGACTGCCCGACGCTGCGGACAGTCATTGGCGTGGGCGACGCCACCGGCCGCGGCGATCTGGACTGGGACACGCTGCTGGCCGCGCAGATCCCCGAGTTCACCGCCGAGCAGACCAAGGCCGAGGAAGCCGCGGTGCTGATCTACACCAGCGGCACCACTGGCCCTCCGAAGGGCGCGGTCATCCCGCATCGCGCGCTGATCGGCAATCTGACCGGCTTCGTGTGTTCGCAGAACTGGTATCCACAGGACGACGACGTGTTCTGGAGCCCGGCG
This sequence comes from Cupriavidus sp. HY129, assembly GCF_059492215.1. Classification (NCBI taxonomy): domain Bacteria; kingdom Pseudomonadati; phylum Pseudomonadota; class Betaproteobacteria; order Burkholderiales; family Burkholderiaceae; genus Cupriavidus; species Cupriavidus sp. HY129. Next base: position 1,169,434 of record NZ_CP083254.1, on the reverse strand, counting down.
GACTGGGCCTGGACAGGTGGCTTGTGGGATGCACTGATGCCGGCGCTCTACTTCGGCCGTCCGATCGTCGGATATCAGGGGCGATTTTCGGCGGAGCGCGCGTTCGAACTGCTCGAACGCTACGGTGTCACCAACACGTTCCTGTTCCCGACCGCGCTCAAGCAGATGATGAAGGCCTGTCCGACCCCATCGGATCACTACCAGCTCAAGCTGCGGGCGATCATGAGCGCCGGCGAGGCCGTCGGCGAAACGGTCTTCACCTGGTGCCGCGACGCGCTTGGCGTGATCATCAACGAGATGTTCGGCCAGACCGAAATCAACTACATCGTCGGCAACTGCACCGCGCAGTACGACGAAAGCCGCCTTGGCTGGCCCGCGCGACCTGGGTCGATGGGACGCCCCTACCCCGGCCATCGCGTGGCCGTGATCGACGAGGACGGCCGCCCCTGCCCGCCGGGCGAGGATGGCGAAGTCGCAGTCTGCGCGACCGATATCCACGGCCATCCCGATCCGGTGTTCTTCCTGGGCTACTGGAAGAACGAAGCGGCCACCGCGGCCAAGTATTCGGAATATGACGGCCTGCGCTGGTGTCGCACCGGTGACCTCGCGCGAATCGACGCGGATGGCTACCTCTGGTACCAGGGCCGCGCGGACGACGTGTTCAAGTCATCGGGCTACCGCATCGGGCCGAGCGAGATCGAAAACTGCCTGCTCAAGCATCCGGCGGTGTCGAACTGCGCCGTGGTGCCGTCGCCGGACCCCGAGCGTGGGGCGATCGTCAAGGCGTTCATCGTGCTGACGCCGTCGGTGACGCGTTCGTTCGATAACGACGCGGCACTGATCGCCGAGCTTCAGCAGCATGTGCGAGGCCAGCTTGCGCCGTACGAGTACCCGAAAGCGATCGAATTCATCGACCAGTTGCCGATGACCACCACCGGCAAGATCCAGCGCCGCGTGTTGCGGCTGCAGGAACAGGAGCGCGCCGAAAAGCCAGCCGGCTAGCCGGCCGAGGCCTCGAGCCAGGCCAGTTCGTCCTCGTCGAAACCGGCCGCGCGGCGAGCGTCGAGATTGAACGGGCCGCGCAGCTTCGGCGCGCGGTACTGTTCGGCAAGCCGCGCGTAGGTGGAGATCGGGTCCAGCCCTCGCTGGGCGCAGAGCCAGCGGTACCAGTGATTGCCAATGGCCACGTGCCCGACTTCGTCGCGCAGGATGATGTCGATGATCTCCGCGGCCGCGGTATCGCCCACCTCGGCCAGCTTGGCACGCACTGGCGGCGAGGCGTCGAGCCCACGCGCCTCCAACGTGCGTGGCACCAGCGCCATGCGCGCCAGCACATCGCCCGAGGTGCGATCGGTCATCTCCCAGAGCGAGTTATGTGCCGGATAGTCACCATAGGTCGCCCCAAGCGTGGCCAGATGGTCGGCCAGCAGCGTGAAATGGAGTGCCTCCTCGTCAGCCACGCGAAGCCAGTCGCGGTAGTACGCCTCCGGCATCCCGGCAAAACGCCAGACCGCATCGAGCGCCAGATTGATCGCATTGAATTCGATATGGCACAGCGCATGGATCATCACCGCGCGGCCGGCCAGGGTGTGTAGCGAGCGCCTGCGGTCCACCTGCTGCGGGGGCACCAGCTCGGGACGCGCCGGGCGCCCCGGGATCGCCGCCGAGGCATCGGCCACCAAAACTTCATCCACATCCGTTACCGTGCCCCCGTGCGCCAGCAGATCGGCATGGAGCGCACGCGCAGCGGCCGCCTTGGCCCTGGCGTCGGTGATACACAGCACCGCCAGCGCCCGGCGGCGCGTGGCAAGTGGCGAATCGGCGATTTCGGCGGGTGCGATGTCTGGCATAGGCGTAAAATCCGGGAAGCCGTCATTGTAGAGCCTCGCCGGTGCCACGCCGGCCCGCGGGAACCGGCTCTTTTAATCGCGACGGCCACCCCCAATTACTTACATTGCTTCAGGCAGGAGACCCCATGGCGCTTTACCAGCTCGGCGAGATCGCCCCGACCATTCACGACGATGCCTACGTGGCCGCGGAAGCCACCATTATCGGCAATGTGACGCTAAAGGCGCGTGCGAGCGCCTGGCCCGGCGTCGTGATCCGTGGCGACAACGAACCGATCGTGGTGGGCGAGGATACGAACATCCAGGAAGGCTCGGTGCTGCACACCGACCCGGGCCGCCCCCTGACGCTGGGCGACAAGGTCTCGATCGGCCACCAGGCCATGCTGCATGGCTGCACGGTCGGCGAAGGCTCGCTGATCGGTATCCAGGCCGTGGTGCTGAATGGCGCAGTAATCGGCAAGGAATGCCTGGTCGGCGCCGGCGCCGTCGTGACCGAGAACAAGGTGTTTCCTGACCGCTCGCTGATCCTGGGCGCGCCCGCCAAGGTGGTGCGCGAACTGACCGATGCTGACGTGGCCAACCTCTATCGCAATGCGGAGACGTATGCGAAGCGGCAAGCCACTTACAAGACCGATTTGAAGCGTATCGGTTGATACCGATACGCCGGATTGACATTGCTTTACGTGAAAGACTGATAGAACCGTGACCGCTACATCGAATCCCGACACACTCCAGAAATTCCTGTTCGACGCTGCCCCCGTGCGCGGCGAGCTGGTCCGCATGGAGGCCACCTGGCAAGAAGTGCTGAACCGCCATGCCTACCCGGCACCGGTGCGGCGCCTGCTGGGCGAGATGATGGCGGCCGCGGCGCTGCTATCGGCCAACCTCAAGTTCAACGGCGCGCTGGTGATGCAACTGCACGGCGACGGCCCGGTGCGGATGCTCGTGGTGGAGTGCCTGTCCGACCTGTCGATGCGCGCCACGGCCAAGATTGCCGAGGACGCCACGATTACCGACGATGCCACGCTGACGACGCTCGTCAACGCGCATGGTCATGGCCGCTTCGCCATCACGCTCGACCCGCAAGACAAGCTGCCGGGCCAGCAACCGTACCAGGGTATCGTGCCGCTTTCCGACGAGAACGGCCCGCTCGAATCGATGGCCTCAGTGCTCGAACACTACATGCAGGCGTCCGAGCAGCTCGACACCCGCCTGTGGCTTGCCTCGAATGAGCAGGTCGCCGCGGGCATGTTGCTGCAGAAGCTGCCGTCTTATGGCGGCACCATGGAAGCACAGGTTGGCGAAACCGGTTCGCCGCTCTCCGGTGATGTGCAGGCGCAGGACCTGGATACCTGGGATCGCGCGTGCCAGTTGGGCGCCACGCTCAAGCAGGACGAACTGCTGGCCGAGTCGCCTGAGACCCTGCTTCGCCGCCTGTTCTGGGAAGAACTGCAGAATGCCGGCCTGCGCGTCTTCGAGCCAATGACGCCGCATTTCCAGTGCTCGTGCTCGCGCGCCAAGGTCGCCGGCATGTTGCAGTCGCTGGGCCAGGCCGAAATCGAAAGCATCATTGCCGAACGCGGCGACGTTGAAATCCATTGCGACTTCTGCGGCCAGCGCTACGTGTTCGACCCGGTGGATGCCGCGCAGCTCTTCACGGTACCCGTGGCAACGGGCGCAGGCGAAGGCGCGCAGCAGCAGCACTGAGCATCCGTCCGCTCCCCTGCCTCATCAGGGAGAAGGGGAAAAGACCACGGGTATGTCAAAGGTTCCGGATCTGCGCGGAACCACATACCCGCGCTCGCGGGTCCAATGACATTCCCGAACCCCAGTTGCCGGACGGAGGCCGACATGATCAAGACGTATCGTTCCCGCGCACTGTCCGGGCTGGTCATTGCCATGGCTGTGATGATCGCCGGCTGCGCAGCGCCCGTTCCACGCGATATGTACGGCAGCCCTGCCACCGCGCGCCTGGAGCCCGGTTCGACTCCCCCCGCCCCCCTTACTGACGAAGAAAGGCAGCACCTCACGGCGCTGAACCAGCAAGTGCTGCGCGAGCAGGAGCAGGCGATCGCCAGCCAGCAACAGGCCGAAGCCTGGGCGCGGGCGGCTTACGCCTACCCGACTACAAACTGGAATCTGTACTACGGCGGATGGGGCGGCGGCCACTGGGGTGGCGGCGTAGGAATCAGCTCGCCTGGCTGGGGCTGGGGTGGTTACCCGTACGGCTCCCCGTACTGGTGGTAATTCAGAAGAAATCGAAACCGGGCCGCAGGGATACGCAAACGCGACAGACCGAACGGTCAAGGTCGCACCTCGGCATCGGAATAGTCCTAGTAAGCCGGTTAATGTCCGCCGCGTCCCGCGACGGAATTGGGTGGCGGCGGCAGCGGAGGCGTGGCGCTGACCTTCGGAGCCGGCGCCACGAACTGGACGAAGACTTCCCCGTCCTTGACCATGCCCAGCTCATAGCGGGCACGCTCCTCGATGGCACCCGTGCCATCCTGCAAATCCTTCACTTCCCCTTCCAGCTTGGCATTGCGCAGCTTGAGCGCCTGGTTGTGCACGGTCTGCTCATTGACCTGGCGATTCAGATCCCATACGCGTAGCCAGCCGCCCTTGCCCAGCCATAGCGGGTACTGGATTGCGAGCAGCAGCACGAACAACAGCAGGGAAATCAGGCGCATCAGGGCGAAAAGGCGCTAGGAAAAGGATGATTTGGCTATTTCTGCGGGACCAATGATCCACCAAGCCGCCAAAGATTGCAAAACAAAAGACGATACAAAGCGAAACAACGGCGCAACAGGCATCCGGTTGACAAAAAAAAGCGCCGCCCCAGTGCTCTGGGGCGGCGCTTTTTCTGGGACTCAGAACACTAACCGGCGATATCAGCGCAGGTTGTAGAACGTGCTCTTGCCCGGGTACGTGGCGATGTCGCCCAGGTCTTCCTCGATACGCAGCAGCTGGTTGTACTTCGAAATGCGGTCCGAGCGCGACAGCGAACCGGTCTTGATCTGGCCGGCGTTCGTGCCGACGGCGATGTCGGCGATCGTGCTGTCTTCGGTCTCACCCGAACGGTGCGAGATCACGGCGGTGTAGCCGGCGCGCTTGGCCATCTCGATAGCGGCGAACGTCTCGGTCAGCGTGCCGATCTGGTTGATCTTGATGAGGATCGAGTTGCCGATGCCCTTCTCGATGCCTTCCTTCAGGATCTTCGTGTTGGTCACGAACAGGTCGTCACCCACCAGCTGGACGCGCTTGCCCAGCTTGTCGGTCAGCGTCTTCCAGCCTTCCCAGTCACCTTCGGCCATGCCGTCCTCGATCGACACGATCGGGAACTTGTCGCACAGGTTGGCCAGGTAGTCGGCGAACTGGGTCGACGTCAGCTTCAGGCCTTCGCCTTCCAGCGAGTACACGCCTTCGGCTTCGTGGTAGAACTCGCTGGCGGCGCAGTCCAGCGCCAGCAGCACGTCCTCGCCAGCCTTGTAGCCAGCCTTTTCGATGGCCTGCACGACCGTGTTCAGGCACTCCTCGTTCGACGAGAAGTTCGGGGCGAAGCCGCCCTCGTCGCCCACGGCGGTGGACATGCCCTTGTCGGACAGGATCTTCTTCAGCGCGTGGAACACTTCGGCGCCGCAACGCAGGGCTTCACGGAAGCTGGTCTGCGACACGGGCATGATCATGAATTCCTGGATGTCCAGGCTGTTGTTGGCGTGCGCGCCACCGTTGACGATGTTCATCATCGGTACCGGCATCTGCATCGCGCCCGAGCCGCCGAAGTAGCGGTACAGCGGCAGGCCGGCTTCCTCGGCAGCTGCCTTGGCCACGGCCATCGACACGGCCAGCATGGCGTTGGCGCCCAGGCGGCCCTTGTTCTCGGTGCCGTCCAGTTCGATCAGCGTGCGGTCCAGGAAAGCCTGCTCGGAGGCATCCAGGCCCATGATCGCTTCGGAGATCTCGGTGTTGATGTGCTCGACAGCCTTCAACACGCCCTTGCCCAGGTAGCGCGACTTGTCGCCATCACGCAGTTCGATGGCTTCGCGCGAACCGGTCGATGCACCCGACGGCACGGCAGCACGGCCCATCACGCCCGACTCCAGCAGCACGTCGCACTCGACGGTGGGATTGCCGCGCGAGTCGAGAACCTCACGACCGATGATATCTACGATTGCACTCATATTTCCTCTCTGGACTGTTGAATCTGGTGAATCTTATTACCGCGCAGGATGCCCGACGAATATGTCAGATGCCTTCCACGACGATCATGTTCATCTTCGCCGCATGCTCGCGGGACTTGCGCGCCGTCAGGTATTCCTCGCTGGCGTGGAACGCGCGGGCGGCTTCGTAGCTCTGGAACTTCAGGACCACGACGCGCGTGGGGCCCCAATCACCCTCGAGCCGTTCGGTCTGGCCGCCGCGCACCAGCACTTCCGCGCCGTGCGCCTGCATGGCTTTCGTGGAAAGCACCTTGTACTGCTCGTACTGCTGGGGATCTGTCACATCGACGTACGCGATGATATAACCGGCGGCCATGCGCTATCTCCGAATCTTTTGTATTGTCTTTCGATACCGTTTCGTCAGCATTGAAGCCGGAGGTCCGGCAGCGGCACCAGAAACAGCACCGCCCGCGTCAGGCGCGGGCGGCAGTTGCCAAGGCAGGCTCAGGCGCAGGCCGGCCAGCCGAAGTTGTCTTCCAGGAAGCCGGCACGCTTGACCATGCTGTCGAGATCGCGCAGCACAGTCAGCAGTTCCTTCATGCGCGACAGCGGCACGGCGTTGGGGCCGTCCGACATCGCCTTGCTCGGATCGGGGTGGGTCTCCATGAACAGACCCGCCACGCCCGTAGCCACCGCGGCGCGCGAGAGCACCGGCACGAATTCGCGCTGGCCGCCCGAGCTGGTGCCCTGGCCACCCGGCAACTGCACCGAGTGGGTGGCATCGAACACCACGGGGGCGCCCGTCTCGCGCATGATCGCCAGGGAGCGCATGTCGGAGACGAGATTGTTGTAGCCGAAGGAAACGCCACGCTCGCAGGCCATGAAGACGTCATCAGGCAGACCCGCCTCACGGGCAGCGTCACGTGCCTTGTCGATCACGTTCTTCATGTCGTGCGGCGCCAGGAACTGGCCCTTCTTGATGTTCACCGGCTTGCCACTCTGGGCGCAGGCACGGATGAAATCAGTCTGGCGGCACAGGAAGGCCGGTGTCTGCAGCACATCCACCACGGCCGCGACGGGCTTGATCTCGTCGATCTCGTGGATGTCGGTGAGCACCGGCACACCGATCTGACGCTTTACCGTGGCCAGGATCTCAAGACCCTTTTCCATACCGAGGCCGCGGAACGACTTGCCCGACGACCGGTTGGCCTTGTCGAACGACGACTTGTAGATAAACGGAATGCCCAGTTCACCCGTGATCGCCTTCAGCTCGCCGGCCGTATCGAGCGCCATCTGCTCGGACTCGATCACGCACGGGCCAGCGATCAGGAAAAACGGCTTGTCGAGGCCGACGTCGAATCCACACAGTTTCATGGCAGTTTCCTTCCCCACCAGCGCCTCAGGCGCCTTGGCGTTGCGCGGCGAGCGCGGCTTCCACGTAGGCCTTGAACAGCGGGTGGCCATCACGCGGCGTCGAGGTGAATTCCGGGTGGAACTGAACGCCGACGAACCACGGGTGCATCGATTCCGGCAGTTCCATCATCTCCGGCAGGTTCTCGGTCGGCGTGCGCGCCGAAATCACCATGCCAGCCTTTTCCAGCTCCGGCACGTAGTGGTTGTTGACTTCGTAGCGGTGACGATGACGCTCGTTGACTTCGGCGCCATAGATCTGCGAGGCCTTGGTGCCGGTCTTGATAGGTACGCGCTGGGCGCCCAGACGCATCGTGCCGCCGAGGTCGGAGTCCGCCGAACGCTGTTCCACCTTGCCGTCGCGATCGACCCACTCGGTGATCAGCGCGACCACCGGGTGTTCCGTGTCGAGGTTGAATTCGGTCGAATTGGCGTCGCCCATGCTGGCAACGTGACGCGCGAATTCGATCACGGCGAGCTGCATACCCAGGCAGATGCCCAGGTACGGCACCTTGTTCTCGCGGGCATACTGGATCGCGCGGATCTTGCCTTCGGTGCCGCGCTTGCCGAAACCGCCCGGCACCAGGATGGCATCCAACGGCTTCAGCACTTCGAGGTGACCCGACTCGAGCTCTTCCGAATCGATGTACTCGATGTTCACGCGCGTGGCGGTATGCATGCCGGCGTGGCGCAGCGCCTCGATCAGTGACTTGTACGACTCGGTCAGGTCGACGTACTTGCCAACCATGCCGATCGTGATTTCATGCTCGGGGTTTTCCTGCGCGTTGACCAGCTTCTGCCACATCGACAGGTCAGCCGGTTTCGGGTCCAGACGCAGTTCCTCGCAGATCAGGCGGTCGAGGCCCTGCTCGTTGAGCATCTGCGGAATCTTGTAGATGCTGTCGGCATCCCAGACCGAGATCACGGCTTCCTGCGGGATGTTGGCGAACAGCGAAATCTTGGCGCGCTCGTCGTCCGGAATCGGGCGGTCGGCGCGGCACAGCAGCGCGGTCGGCGAAATGCCGATTTCGCGGAGCTTCTGCACCGAGTGCTGGGTCGGCTTGGTCTTGAGCTCGCCGGCGCTGGCGATGAACGGCACCAGTGTCAGGTGCACGAACGCGCAGTGATTGCGGCCCAAGCGCAGGCTCATCTGGCGCGCGGCTTCCAGGAACGGCAGCGACTCGATGTCACCCACCGTGCCGCCGATCTCCACCAGTGCCACGTCGGCCTTGCCGTCGTGCGACGCGGCAGCGCCACGCTCGACGAAAGCCTGGATTTCGTTCGTGATATGGGGAATGACCTGAACGGTCTTGCCGAGGTACTCGCCGCGGCGTTCCTTGCGGATCACCGATTCGTAGATCTGGCCAGTCGTGAAGTTGTTCGACTTCCGCATCTTGGCCGACACGAAGCGCTCGTAGTGACCCAGATCGAGGTCGGTTTCCGCGCCATCTTCGGTCACGAACACCTCGCCATGCTGGAAGGGGCTCATCGTGCCGGGATCGACGTTGATGTAGGGATCGAGCTTGAGGAGGGTGACTTTGAGGCCGCGCGACTCGAGAATAGCCGCGAGCGAAGCAGCAGCGATGCCCTTGCCGAGAGAAGAGACGACGCCACCGGTGACGAAGACGAATTTGGTCATAAACCGAGCTTGCCGGGGAAATCGGGATTATACATGAGAGCCCGATCCCCGCCGACGCCGAATTTGTGAAATCGGGGTGTCGGCCCGGCACGCAAAGGCGGCCTGCGGCGCATACGCCGCACTGCAAGCCGTACCGCAAGCCGAGCCGGCGCCGCGCGCGCCGGCTTCCCGGACTTCAGCGCCCGGACTTGCGCATTTCCTCGATCAGGTCCCGCACCAGACCGGCGGTCTCGAGGGGCCGCTCCATTGGATACAGGTGGCCGCCTTCGATATAGCGCAGCCGGTCGCCCACGAGCTTGCGGGTTGCGCCGAGCCCCGCCTGCCTAACCTCGCGCGAGCGGGTGCCGGCAACGAAGCTGACCGGGATCGGCGCGCCACGCGCCACCTTGCGGCCCAGGCTGGTCGGCAGCGTCCGGTAGATCCAGTATTCGACCTCGCGATCGAAGCGCAGCTTGCGTTCGTTGGCCACACCAGTGGGCTCGGTGCCATGCTCGGCGTAGTCGCGCAGGACCTCGGGATCCCACACTTTGAAATTGCGCTTGGACTGAAAATGACTCCAGACCGCGTCGGTATCGGGCCAATGGGTGCGCCGGTTCTTGGTGACGGCTGCGGGGCCCGGTTTCTCGTCGAGCCCCAGCATCTGGGACGCGCGCACCAGTGACGCCTTCCAGCCGGCGATGATCGGTGAATCCAGCATCACCACGCCCCGCACCCGCTGCGGCCGACGCAGCGCGGCCATCAGCGACAGGAAACCGCCCAGCGAATGGCCAACCAGCCAGACCTTGGGCGCGTCGGCACCGCTCCGCCCCGGGCGATCCAGCTCGCCAAGCAGTTCGTCGACCAGATGCGGCCACTCGCGCGTGACCGGAAACTTGGGATTGTGGCCGTAACGTTCGACGGCGCGGATGTCGAAGGTGTCGTCTAGCGCGCCGAACAGCTTGCGATAGATCGGCACCGGAAAACCGTTGGCGTGGGAAAAGAGCAGGATGTCGCGCATGGCGGCAAGTCGATGGAATGAGTCGGAAAAACCTGGGATGAAAGGGATCAGCTTCGGTCGCGGCGGGCCCGTACCGGCTGGCCCCAGCGATCGGCTTCGTCGCGCGCGAGCGGGAATTCGGCCGGCTGGCTCGCATCCCATTCGGGATTGGCGATTTCGCCGAAAACCTGGCGCAGGCGCTGGCCCCAGGTGTCGCGGATCATGCGGAAGTATGCGTTCTTCTCGTCGATGCTGACGAAGCGCGTCACGCGGAGCGAATCGGCCTCGTAGACCAGCAGGTCGAGCGGCAAACCGACCGAGATATTCGACTTCAGCGTGGAATCCATCGAGACCAGCGCGCACTTGGCCGCCTCGCCCAGCGGCACCGACGGCGTGATGACACGGTCGACGATCGGCTTGCCATATTTGGCCTCGCCAATCTGGAAGTAGCAGTTCTCGGGCGTGGCCTCGATGAAGTTGCCCGCCGCGTAGACATGGAACAGGCGCGTGCGCTCGCCCCGGATCTGCCCGCCGAAAATCAGGTTGACGCTGAATTCGATGCCAGCCTCGCGCAACGCATGGGCATCGCGCTTGTGCACGGCGCGCACCGCCTCGCCGACGATGGTGACCGCCTCGAACATGTCGCGCGCGGTCCACAGCGAGCGCTTCTCGTCGCGCGCCTCGGCCAGGCATTGGCGCACAGACTGGCTGATCGCGAGATTGCCGGAGGTAAGCAGCACCATGACGCGGTCGCCCGGCTCCTCGAATACGGTCATCTTGCGCGCGGTGGAAATGGCATCCACACCGGCGTTGGTACGGGAATCAGACAGGAATACCAGACCGGCATCCAGCCGCATGGCTACACAGTACGTCATGGGTTCGGGTTGACAGAGGCGCGACGGCAACGCCTCATTCTAGCCGCACGGCAGGCGCAACGGCGGTGTATGAATACCGAAGGATTACTCTGCCGCCGCACTTCGAACCAACCTGGCTTCGCCATTTCAGGCCAGCGGCGTGATCTCGATGTCGACTTCCATTGTTTCCCCGGCCCCGCCTTCGAGGATGCCCCGGATTGGTGCGGCCGAGGCATAGTCACGCCCCACGGCAAGGCGGACGTGGCGCCCATTTGTGATGCAGCGATGCGTGACATCGATGCTGCACCAGAGCCCGCGGTCCGCATCCAGGCAGATGTCGGCCCAGGCATGACTGGCTAGCGAGGCTGCGGCCGCATCGTAGAAGTAGCCACTGACATAGCGGGCCGGAATGCCGAACGCGCGACATGCCGCCACCATAACCTGCGCCTGATCCTGGCAGACCCCGCTGCCCAGCCGGAAAGCCTCGACGGCGGACGTGCCGACATCGGTCGTATTGGCCCGATACTGGACCCGGTCGGCGATGCCATCGGCCAATGCCAGCAGGGCCGGCACCTCGTGGCCAGCGGCCAGGTATGGGGCTGCGAACGCCCGCATGTCCGTCGGCGCCTGGGTCAGCGGCGTGCCCGATAGAAAATAGAGCGGCGACACGCGCGACTCACCAGCTTCGGGCAGGTCCTGGAAAGCGCCATGGCCACCCTCCCCGGCCTCGGCGCCCGCCTGGCCCGTTGGGGCTGGATCGATCCTGACCTCGACCTCGCCGGTAGCGACGATCGCAATCGTACGAGCGGGGCCGGCCATGGTGAAGTTGTGGACGATATTACCGAAACCGTCACGCGCTTCGGACAAGTTGCCCGGCGCGGAAAGCGTCCAGTACTGCACGGACTGCAGTGGGCCACTGCGGGGCGCCAGACGCAGCTCATGCACGCTGCGACGCACCGGCTCGGTGTAGCGGTAGATGGTCTTATGATGGATCTTGTATTTCACGGGTATATCTCGCGCCACATGCATGCCGGCCCCAGTCGGGGATGCCGCACACCCGGCGCATGACGCCGGGCGCTCCTGCAACGGTCAGGCAGCTAGCAGCGGCACGAGGAAATCCCGGCTGATGCCATTGCCGAGGTCGCCGATGCGCTCCAGGAAGCTGGTCAGGTAGGCATGCAGGCCGACGGCGAAAATGTCGTCGATGCGCGCGTACTTTAGGTCTGCGTGAAGTTTACCAGCCTGCCTTTCGGTCTCCGCCGACTGCTGGTTCGACACCAGCGCCAGAATCGCGACCACTTCGTCCATGCTGGAAACCAGCGAACGCGGCATGTCGGGCCGCAGGACCAGCAGTTCCGCCACGCGCTGCGGCGTGATCACGGCACGGTAGATCTTGCGATAGACCTCGAAGCCGGAGACCGACCGCAACACGGCCGCCCAATGATAGAAATCGTTCTGCTCGCGGTTCGGATCGCTGTCGTCGCGGCCCGAGGCCTGGAACTTGACGTCGAGAATCCGCGCGGTGTTGTCGGCCCGCTCCAGGAAGGTGCCAAGCCGCATAAAGTGGAACGCATCGTCCTTGAGCATGGTGCCGAACTGGACGCCACGGGCCAGATGCGAGCGGAACTTTACCCACTCGAAGAAGCGCGACGGATCTTCGTGCAGCTCGCCATCGGCGATCATGCGCTGGACGTCGAGCCAGGTGGTGTTGATGGTCTCCCAGACCTCGGTCGTCAGCGATCCACGCACCGCGCGCGCATTCTCGCGGGCCGCGCGCAGGCAGCTCATGATCGACGAGACATTGGTCATGTCGCGCACCATGAAGTCAATCACGTCGTCACGGTGCAGCAGGCCGTACTTGTGGTCGTAGGCCTGGGTCAATTCGGAGATATCGAGCATCGCCCACCAACCCTGCTCGGCCACTTCGGCCGATTGCGGCAGCAGCGAAGTCTGGTAGTTGACGTCGAGCATGCGCGCGGTATTCTCCGCGCGTTCGGTATAGCGGGCCATCCAGAACAGGTGGTCGGCGGTACGGCTCAGCATGGTGAAATCTCCCGGCAAACAGCGCCTATGGACTTAGAAGCCGTTGCAGATTGAAGCGAAGCGGTTCTGGCCAGGGTGAAGCGGTACGGCAAGGCCGCGCAACCACGCCAGAATCATTCTGAAACGGTTTCCTAGCGTTCCAGCACCCAGGTGTCCTTGGTGCCGCCGCCCTGGGACGAATTGACCACGAGCGAGCCTTCTCTCAACGCCACCCGCGTCAGCCCACCCGGCACCATGCGCACCTCCTTGCCCGACAGCACGAACGGACGAAGGTCGATATGGCGCGGCGCGATGCCCGCATCGACATAGGTCGGGCAAGTCGACAACGCCAGCGTCGGCTGCGCGATGTACTGCTCGGGGCGCGATTTCACGACCTCCCGGAACTGGTCGATCTCCGCGCGCGTCGCGGCCGGCCCCACGAGCATGCCGTAGCCGCCGGCGCCATGCGTTTCCTTGACCACAAGATCCTGCATATGGTCGAGCACGTACTGCAGGTCGTCCGGACGCCGGCACATGTAGGTCGGCACGTTCGACAGGATGGGTTCCTCGCCGAGATAGAAGCGGATCATGTCGGGCACGTACGGGTAGATCGACTTGTCGTCGGCCACGCCCGTTCCGATCGCATTGCTGATCGTCACGTTGCCGGCACGGTAGACCGAGAGCAGCCCGGCCGCACCCAGCGCGGAATCGTGGCGAAAAACGAGCGGGTCGAGGAAATCGTCGTCCACGCGCCGGTAGATCACGTCGATACGCTGCGGCCCCTGCGTGGTGCGCATATAGAGGTGGTCGTCCTCGACGAACAGGTCATTGCCTTCCACCAGTTCGACGCCCATCTGCTGGGCCAGGAACGCGTGCTCGAAGTAGGCCGAGTTATACATGCCCGGCGTGAGCACGACGACGGTCGGATCGGCGATATTCTGCGGCGACACGCTGCGCAGCATGTCCAGCAGCAGATCGGGATAGTGCGCCACCGGGGCCACGCGGTTACGGGCGAACAGGTCGGGGAACAGCCGCATCATCATCTTGCGGTTTTCGAGCATGTACGACACGCCCGATGGCACCCGCAGGTTGTCTTCGAGAACGTAGAACTCGCCCTCCCCCGCGCGCACGACGTCGATGCCGGCAACGTGCGCATAGATGTCACGAGGCACGTCGATGCCCAGCATCTCGGGGCGGTACTGCGCATTGTTGTAGATCTGGTCCGGCGGAATCACGCCGGCACGGATGATGTCCTGCCCGTGGTAGATGTCGTGGATGAAGCGGTTTAGCGCCGCGACGCGTTGCCGCAGGCCGCGCTCGAGCGTGGCCCACTCGCTGGCCGGGAAAATGCGCGGAATCACGTCGAACGGAATGGTCCGCTCGGTTCCGCTGTTGGACTCATCCTTGTCGCCGTAGACGGCAAAGGTGATACCCACACGCCGGAAGATCAGATCCGCTTCCGCGCGCTTGTTGCTCATCGTCGCCGCAGACTGCCGCCCCAGCCATTCGGCAAAGTTCCGGTAGTGGGGCCTGACCGCCCCCGACGGCAGCGCCCGCCCGGCCTCGATGGCCTCGGTTGCTCCGTCCTCTCGCCCTTCCAGCATCTCGTCGAAAAACCGCGCCGCCATGATGGCCGCTCCTTCGTGAAATTGGGCGCCTTGCCGCGGTTGTCCTCCGGTGGTTGTCTCCCGGTTACTGCCTGATACCAACCGCCGCCGCCCGTTTATCGATGCCTTGTCGAGTCGACTCCTTCAGCATATCCGTACCGGCTGAACCCGCAAGGGGTTGCACACAAGTGACACGCGCCGGCACACAGAAACGATTTAGCAAGATGCTTGCCAGCCACAGGTGATTCAGGGCGCCTTCCCGGAACAGGAGGCCGATGCCGGCGGGCACTTTTCCAGAATGTCCTCGACCAGTGCCTCGGGGGTGCGGCGAATATCGAGCACGAGCGCGTCGCAAGGCTCCTCCAGGGTCTCGAACTGGCTCTGGAGCAGCGCGGGATTGAAGAAATGGTCCGTGCGCGCGGACAGGCGGCTGCCGATGGTCGAGGCGTCGCCTTTCATGAACACGAAGGTCACGCCGCCGTCCGACGGCAGCAGGCGGTCCCGATAGACCTGGCGCAGCGCCGAACATGTGAATACGTGGGTGCGGCCCTCGGCGCGGGCGGTGTCGATGGCGGCCCGCATTGCGTCCAGCCAGGGCCAGCGGTCGTCATCGGTCAATGGGATGCCGGCGTGCATCTTGGCCTTGTTGGCGTCGCTGTGAAAGCTGTCCGCGTCGTGGAAGCCGCAATGAAGCCGGTCCGCCAGCATCTGGCCGACCGTGCTCTTGCCGCTGCCGGAAACGCCCATCAGGATATAGATCATGTCTGCTCCATCGATCATGTGTCGGATGGTGTTGCCATCCTTGTCGGTAGCCTTCGGCCACGTCGATGTGGCGCGAAGGTGCTTCCGGGGTGCAGCGCGTGCTGCCGGGCACCCCGGAAGAATACGCAAGAGAAACGGAATGATTGGCGCGAGCGCCGCCTGACGGCCCGCCTATTGTGCGACGGCGGACGCCGTTTGGACAGCGGGCGCCAGCGCATCGGCTTCGGACAGGTCCAGCGCGCTGCCCCCCTCCTCGGCGGTCCGCGCATGGCGGCGGAACAGGCCGAACAGGCCCCGGCCCATGCTGAAACGGGCGAATTCGTCGGCTGGCGCCGCTGCCGGCACTCGCCCGGCAAAGTTAGCCTGGGTGGCAGCATCGCCCACCAGATCGAGTGTGCCCGCCAATGCGTCCACGCGAATGACATCGCCGTCGCGCACCCGAGCCAGCGGCCCGCCTGCCAGCGCCTCCGGCCCGACATGGATTACGGCGGGCACCTTGCCCGACGCACCCGACATGCGGCCATCGGTTACCAGCGCGACCTTGCGTCCGGCATCCTGCAACGCGCCAAGCGCGGGGGTAAGCCGGTGCAACTCGGGCATGCCATTGGCATTCGGGCCCTGGAAGCGCACCACGGCCACCACGTCACGATCAAGCTCGCCCGCCTCGAAGGCGGCCTGCAGCGCTTCCTGCGAATCGAAAACTCGCGCCGGCGCCTCCACCACCCGGTGCTCGTCGGCCACGGCCGAGACCTTGATCACCCCGCGCCCCAGGTTGCCCGCCATCAGCCGCAGCCCCCCCTCGGGCGAGAACGGCGCCGACGCTGGCGCCAGCACCGACTCATCCCCGCTCGTGGCCGGGCCAGCCCGCCAGCGCAGCACGCCATCGGTCATGACCGGCTCCTCGGTGTAGCGCTTCAGGCCGGGGCCCGCCACGGTCTGCACGTCCTCGTGCAGCAGACCGGCGTCGAGCAGTTGGGCAATCACATAGGCCACGCCGCCCGCTGCGTGAAAATGGTTCACATCGGCCGAGCCATTCGGATACACACGCGCCAGCAATGGCGTGATGGCTGACAGGCCGTTGAAATCGTTCCAGTCGATCAGGATGCCGGCGGCACGTGCCATCGCCACCAGGTGAATCGTGTGGTTGGTCGAGCCACCAGTGGCCAGCAGGCCAACCATCGCGTTGACGATCGCCCGTTCATCGACAATCTTCGCCAGCGGGGTATAGGCGTCACCGCGAGCGATCAGCGCCAGCGCCCGCTGGGCTGCCGCGGCGGTCAGCGGGTCACGCAGGCCGCTGTCCGGGTGCACGAACGCCGAGCCGGGCATGTGCAGGCCCATGATCTCCATCAGGAACTGGTTGCTATTGGCGGTGCCATAGAAGGTGCAGGTACCCGCGCCGTGATAGGCGGCGCATTCGGCCTCCAGCAACGCATCGCGCCCGACCTGCCCGGTGGCATACAGCTGGCGCACACGCGCCTTTTCCTTGTTCGACAGGCCCGTTGCCATCGGCCCGGCCGGGACGAACACGATCGGCAAATGGCCAAACTGCAGCGCCCCCATCAGCAAACCCGGCACGATCTTGTCGCACACGCCCAGCATTAGCGCCGCGTCGAATGTGTTGTGCGACAGCGCGACAGCCGTGCCCATCGCGATCGCATCGCGGGAGAACAGCGACAACTCCATGCCGGCGTTGCCCTGGGTAATCCCGTCACACATGGCCGGCACGCCACCCGCCACCTGCGCCACGCCACCCACGGCGCGCGCGGCCTCGCGAATCACGGCCGGGTAACGCTCATAGGGCTGGTGGGCGGACAGCATGTCGTTGTAGGCGGTCACGATGCCGAGATTCGGGGCATGCTCGACCCGCAGCTTGAGCTTGTCGTCCGAAGGCAGTGCGGCGTAGCCGTGGGCAAGGTTCGCGCAGGACATGCCGCGCAAGGGCCCGAGTTCCTGCTGGGCGCGCTCGCACCTGGCCAGATAGGCTGCCCGGCTGGCGCGACTGCGGTCGACGATACGTTGCGTGACGGCCAGTACCTCGGCATGAACGGGTTGGGACATGTTGGAGTTCTTCCTGGTGGGGAAGCCGAGGCATTCATCTGACGCCACGGCATGTAGAATTTCTACATTATATCCATGGGACTCACGCTACCGGAAGACAGGAGTCTCAGGTCAAGCGGCAGTTTTATGGGAAATCCGGGTAAATCCCGAGCACAACACCCCGCGCAAACCCTTCCGAGAAACCTCTCTATTTGTGTAGAATCTCTACATTACCGAGGCCGCACTGAAGCCAGCCCAAGGGCACCGGCACAACCGGCGCCCCACCCCAATACCCTTACGCACGATCCCGCACTCCTTCACCATGCGCGACAGAATCCTTGCCGTCTACGACTCGCTACGCCCGTCCGAACGCCGCTTGGCTGACTACGTGGCCCGACACGGTGCGAGCGTCATCCGGCTGACCATGCCGGAACTGGCAGACCGGGCCGGTGTCTCGCAGCCGACGATCGCGCGCTTCTGCGCCGCGCTTGGCTACGACGGCTTCAAGGAGTTCAAGCTTCAGTTCGCACAGAATGTGGGGGGTGGCACGCCCTTCGTTCACCAGGACGTGGAAGCCGACGATCGGCCCGCCGATATCGCCGGCAAGGTGTTCGATCGCACCATCGCCACGCTGATGTCCGTGCGCAACGCGCTGTCCGCCGACCAGATCGAGCACGGTATCCGGCTACTGGCCGGGGCGCGCCGCATCGAGTTTTATGGCTGCGGCAACTCGGGCATCGTTGCGCTCGATATCCAGCACAAGTTCTTCCGCCTGGGCATTCCCACCACGGCCTATTCGGACCCGCACGTGTTCAGCATGTCCGCAGCGCTGCTGCGCCCGGGCGATGTCGCCGTGCTGGTGTCCAACAGCGGCCGCACATGGGACATGCTCACCGCCGCCACGCTGGCGCGCAGCAGCGGCGCTAGCGTGCTGGCGCTGACCCATAGCGGATCACCGCTCGCCCGCCTTGCGGACGTCTGCGTCTTCTCCGACGTCGAAGAGGACAGCGAGGTCTATACGCCCATGACTTCGCGCATCTGCCATCTCGTGCTCGGCGACGTGCTGGCCGCAGGCGTGGCACTGGATCGCGCCGACTCGGTCGCCGCAGGCCTGCAGCGAGCCAAGGCACATCTGCGCGAGCGCCGGATTGCGGGGGCCGATCCGACGCCGCTAGGCAAGACTCCGGCATCGACCTCGGCCACGACCGCATCCGAGGCGACATCACAAGCATCCAAACCGAGCCGTGCAGCGCGTCGTCCGACAAAGTCTGACAGCCCTGCCAGCAAGACGACCAAGCCCGCCGCTCACCGTGGCGCGGGCGGCGCGTCCCGCCAATAACGGCGCTGTTGCTGGCGGAACGACGTCACCACGTAGTCGCCGCCGCCAGTAACGATCGACACCGCGCCGGTTTCATCGGTGCGATACCGCGCCGCCCCTGCACGCGCGTACCGCTGCCAGACATCTTCACGCGGATGCCTGTGCCGGTTTGCGAAACCGAGCTGAAACACCGCCACTTCGGGCCCTACAGCCCGCAGGAATGCCGCATGCGAAGACGTGCCACTGCCGTGATGCGGCACCAGCAGGAAATCCGCGCGCAATCGCTCACCTAGTTCGCTATCGATCAGCCGCCGCTCCTCCGATACACCAATATCGCCGGTCAGCAGCACGCTGCGCTGCGCCGTTGCCACGCGGAGCACGCAACTCCGGGCGTTGGCCGACAGGCGCCGCTGCGCCAGATCCTCTTCCGTCGGGTGCAGGACCTCGAACTCCACACCATCCCAACGCCACGCAACGCCAGCCAGACACGGCTGCCACGCGCGCCCCTCCGGCAAGCGTGGCAGTGGCTTGTTCCCAGGCCCTTCGGCGGTCAGCCCCCGCGCTACCGGCACGGCCTGCAGCACAGCTTCAACGCCGCCCGCGTGGTCGTCGTGCTCATGGCTGACCATCAGCATGTCCAGATGCCGCACCCCGGTCGCGCGGAGATAGGGCACGATCACCTGACCACCTGCGCTGGCACCCGACACATACGAAGGCCCTGTGTCGTAGAGCAGCGCGTGGCGGCGCGTTTCCACGAGCACGGCTTCACCCTGCCCGACGTCGAGCGCCGTCACGCGCATTTCCCCTTCCTCCACCGGCTCGCGCCCGGCCGAGAGCATCGGCGCCATCAGCAGCGCGCCCAACCAGCGCGGCACGATCCGCACTCGCCTGGCGCCTTTCGCATCGGACGGACGGGGGATGAGCAGGACGTAGACACCAGCCAATGCCAGCCCGGTCGCCACCGTCCCCGGATGCGCGGCCTCCCATACCGCCCACGCAGGCGCGGCCAGCCACGCGAGCCCCCCGACCAACCACTCCAGCGCTTTGTGGGCAATCCACAGCAACGGCGCAGCCCAGTCAGGCGGCAACACCGCGCCAGCCAGCGCCAGCGGCGTAACAAGCAGACTGACCACCGGAATCGCCACGGCATTGGCGAACACGGATACCACCGATACCTGCCCGAACAGCAGAAGCGTCAACGGTACGAGCCCAATAGTCACCGACCATTGCGTGCGCGCCGCCTCGGCAACCACGCCCCCAATCCGGCTCATCCAGCGGCTCACCCAGCTTCTCGGATCCGCCTGCCGTTCCTCCACCGTCTCCCCATCCCCACTGCCGTCGCCCCGCGCGCCCAGGAAGATCACCGCCACCGCGCCAAATGACAGCCAGAAGCCCGGTGACATCACCGCCCATGGATCGATGGCCACCGAGATCCCCGCCGCCCAGGCGAGCACTACCGTCGGCGGTGGTGTCCGCCCGCTCCACAGCGCCACGGCAGCGACCATCAGCATCGATACCGTGCGCAGTGCCGGAATCTGCATGCCCGCAATCAGCCCGTAGCCGAGCGCCGCCTGCACCGCTACCACCATCGCCACCTTCTGCGCGGGCCAGATCAGCGGCAGCGGCCGCCGGAGCCAGCGCCCGATGCCGAACGAATGGCGCCAAAGCAGGCCCGCCAGCGCCGCAGCCACCCCCGATATCATCGTGATGTGCAGCCCGGAGATGCTGACCAGATGGGAGATGCCGGTACGTCGGAACACATCCCAGTCCGCCTGCCCAATGCCCCGCTGATCACCGATCACCAGCGCGACGAGCACTGCCCGGTATTGCGCATCGGACGGCAACGCCGCCCACAAGCGGTCACGCAATCCGGCCCGCCACTGCGTGATCCGGATCGACAACGGCATCGCGACATCACGATCCAGCAACTGACCGTGGCGTACATAGCCCGTCGCCCCGATGCCTTCGGCAAGTAGCCAGTAGCCATAGTCGAAACCATGCGGATTCGCGAGACCGCGCGGCCTGCGCAGACGGACCGTCAACCGATGGCGCTGGCCGGGCTGCAGCACCTCCGGCGGATCTCGCCACGTCAGCAATACCCTGTGCGGTAATGGCGCTATTGACAGTGGCGCCACCCCTTCGTGGCGATCTCCCATCGCCACGCCACCCGACGCCCCGCTCTCCACCGTGAACAGGAACCGCGTGCCGTGCGGGGCCGCGTCCGGCAATCCGCTGACAACACCATCGATGATCTGGTCACGCCCTGCCAGCGACGGGTCCAGCCACGCGCCGAGCCGCACGTCCGCCCGCCACGCCGACCAACCCAGCCCCACGAGTGCCGCGATCGACAAGCTCACCAACCATCGAACCCAGATTACCCATCGCGCCCCACGCCCACGCAACCCCCAGACCCCAAGCTGTCCAACCAGCGCAAAACACCCACAACCGACCCAATCCCATGGCCCCGGCAATGCTGCCTGCTGCTGCAACCACCAGCAGCCCACCACGAACGCGAGCAGCACTGCACGCATAGCAAGGCACGCCCCCGCATCTGATTGCTGAAGGGCTTATTTGTACTGCGATTGACAGCTGGGAAACGTGACCGAGCGATACGTCGGTGTGTCAGAAGGTTAAATCTGCGCGCGGAGCGCTGAGGGCCGCCTAGCGAGGGGCCATGACATCCGCGAACGCCGCCAGTCTTGGCAGCGCGGCCACGGAATTGCGCCACATGGTATCGGCGAGCTCTCGTTCCGAGACGCCGCGCAGCTCGGCCATGACGCGCGCCACGCCCACCACTTCCGCAGGCGTATTACGGGCCTTGTGCTGCTCGCCGAACTGATCGTCGGAAAGCCAGGCGGGCGCGATATCGGGCGCGTCCGTTTCCAGCACGATCGACTCGATCGGCAATTCGGCGGCCAGGCGGCGGATCTGCCGCGCTCGGGAAAACGTCACGTTGCCGCCGAATCCGAGCTTCATGCCGTGGGTCACGTAGTGGTGCGCCTGATCGTGACTGCCGTTGAACGCATGGGCGATACCCTGCCGCACGCCCGCGCGACGCAGCTGCGCCAGGATCTGGTCCTGCGACTTGCGCACGTGCAGCAGCACGGGCAGGTCGAAGTCGCGCGCGATCTTCAACTGCTCCGCGTACAGCCAGGTTTGATGGGCGGCGTCGAGCCCAGGCACGAAGAAGTCGAGCCCGATTTCGCCAATGGCAACGAGGCGCGGATCGTCGATCGACGCCGTCACCTGGCGGCGCAGTTCATCGAGATCGGCCTGCCCGGCGGCCCGCGAGTACAGCGGGTGGATGCCGAGCGCATAGACGCAGCGTGGGTCGGCATGCGCCAGCCCACGCACCACGTCGAAGTTCGCCACTGCGACGGCCGGCAACACAATGCCGGTCACACCGGCTGCCGCAGCCGCATCCGTGACATCAGCCCGGTCGGCATCGAACTCGCTGGCGTCGAGGTGGCAGTGCGTATCGATCCACATGGCGGGGGCTGAGTGAAAGCGAAGGGAAGACTGTGGGTTGGCTACCGGCGCTCAACGCTCTTGATGCAGATGACCGTCGCGCAGCCGCAGCACGCGGTCGCAACGGCCAGCCAGATCAAGGTCGTGGGTGACGATCACGAAGCTCGTGCCCAGCGTGCGTGACAGTTCCAGCATCAGGTCGTACACGCCGCCTGCCGTGTGGTCGTCGAGGTTGCCGGTCGGCTCATCGGCCAGTACGCAGGCCGGCTTTCCGACCAGCGCGCGGGCAATTGCCACGCGCTGGCGCTCGCCGCCCGAGAGTTCGCCGGGGCGGTGTTTCGAGCGGCCGCCGAGCCCCACGCGCTCAAGCACGGCCTGCGCCTCGGCACGCGCGGCGGGCTCGCTCAGGCCGCGGATGCGCATTGGCATCGCCACGTTGTCGAGCGCGGTGAACTCCGGCAGCAGATGGTGAAACTGATAGACGAAGCCCAGCGAGCGGTTGCGCACGATATTGCGTTCCTTCTCGCGTAGCGCCGTGAACGGCTTGCCCAGCAGCGCCACGCGGCCGGCGTCGGGGTTGTCGAGCCCGCCCAGCACGTGCAGCAGTGTCGATTTGCCCGAACCGGAAGCACCGACGATGGCCACCTTCTCGCCAGCGTCGACGCGCACATCCACGCCGCGCAGGACTTCGACGTCCAGGCCGCCCTGTTTGAAACGCTTGGTCAGGCCCTCGCCCAGCAGGACCGGCGTGCCGGTTGGCGTGCCAGCGCCGTGGGTGCCGGCCTGGAATGAGGCTTCGGGGAGCAGCGTCGTATCACTCATAGCGCAGCGCCTCCGCCGGGTTCACGCGCGAGGCGCGCCAGCTCGGGTAGATCGTTGCCAGCGAGGCCAGCACGAAGGAAATGATACCGATGGTAGCGATGTCGTTCACGCGAGGATCCGAAGGCAATTCGCTGATGAAATAGATGTCCTTGGGCAGGAACTGCACATGGAGGATCCGCTCGATGAAAGGCACGATCACGTCGATATTTGTGGCGATCAGTGTGCCGCCCAATACGCCAAGCAAGGTGCCGATGAAGCCGATGGCCACGCCCTGAACGATGAAGATCTTCATGATCGAGCGCGGCTGGGCGCCCATCGTGCGCAGGATCGCGATGTCGGCCTGCTTGTCAGTCACGGTCATGACCAGCGTGGACACCAGGTTGAATGCGGCCACGGCGATAATCAGCGTCAGGATGATGAACATCATGCGCTTTTCGGTCTGCACGGCGGCGAACCAGTTGCGGTTCTGCTTCGACCAGTCGCGCAGGTAGAGGTCGCCACTCATGGTGCCCGCCAGTTCCTGGGCCACCTGCGGCGCGCGCTGCATGTCCTGCAGCTTCAGGCGCACGCCCGTGGGTCCGTTCTGGCGGAACAGCGTTTCCGCATCAACGATGTCGATCAACGCCAGCGCGCTGTCGAACTCGTAGTGACCCGACGAGAACACGCCGACCACGGTGAACTGCTTGAGACGCGGCAGCATTCCGGCCGGCGTGATCGTGCCTTGCGGCACCACCAGCATCACCTTGTCGCCCACGCGCACGCCCAGCGCATTGGCCAGTTCGCTGCCGAGTGCGATGCCGAAGCCGCCCGGCGCCAGCGCGTTCATGCTGCCGGCGCGGAACTGGTTGGCGATATCCGACACCTTGGGCTCTTCGGCGGGGTCCACGCCGCGCAGCAGCACGCCGCGCACTGCGTCCTCCCGCGTCATCATGGCCTGGGCCGCCACGTACGGCGCGGCGCCCACCACTTCCTTGTTGCGCAGGGCCTCGGCGGCCGTCTTCTGCCAGTCCGTCAGCGGCGCGGCGCCGATGACTTCGATGTGCGACAGCACCGACAGCATCCGATCGCGCACTTCCTTCTGGAAGCCGTTCATGACCGAGAGCACGACGATCAGGGCGGCCACGCCAAGCGCGATGCCCATCATCGAAATCATCGAAATGAATGAAATGAACGTATTGCGGCTGGCGCGCTTGCTCGCGCGGGTGTAGCGCCAGCCGATCTGCCATTCGTAAGGAAAGTTCAAGAGGAGTCCTGTTATTCGAGGAAAAGCGCCGACGGCAGTTTATCGGTTATCCGGTAACGGGAAACTGGCGCCGGCCAGCCGGGAGTTTACAATCTCGCCAACCATGATGACGCACCTGACCCTGATTGTGCCTTTTTCCGTCCCGCCCGGTGCCGGCGACGACGCCTCAGACGATGTCGTGCCCGGTGCGCTGTTGCGGCAGTTGGAGTTGCCGGCGCTCGGAAAGTTGCTGACGCGCGCCACCCCCGGCCCTCGCGAGATGCACGACGATCCCTACCTGCGCACACTGCCGCAGGAGCGCTGGCTGGCCGGACGGGCCGGACTGGATACCACGCGAGTGCCGACTGCGCCCTTCATGCGGCTGGCGGATCACCGCGGCATCGCCCCGCACCCCACGCAAGCAGCCGGGGAAGGCGGCTGGGCCTGCCTGCAGCCGGTCCACATCCATGCCGCGCGCGATCACCTGGTGCTGATGCACCCGGACCAGCTCGACATCCGCCCCGACGAGACAGCCGCCCTGCACGCCGCCATCGCCGGGCTGCTGGACGAGGCAGGCATCACGATCGATACCCCCCACCCAGCCCGCTGGTACATCCCCGATGGCATGTTCGGGGACCTGACCGCGACCACGCCGGTGCGCGCCACGGGCCGCAATATCGATATCTGGATGCAGGCTGGCCCGAAAGCGCGCGACTGGCGCCGCCTGCAGAACGAGATCCAGATGACCTGGCACGGGCACCCGGTGAACGAGGCGCGCGAGGCCGAAGGACGGCTGACCGTCAATTCCGTGTGGCTGCACGGCGGCGGCAGTGCCAACGCGGCGCGCAAGCTGGCTGACACGGTGCTGACCGACGACCCGTTCCTGGCCGGGCTCGGCCTGGCCGGTGGCAGCCGCCTGGGGCCGCAGCCGGCCCGCTTCGCCGACATCGCTGATACCGATGGCTCGGTCATGACGCTGCTCGACAGTGCCACCGAAGCCCATATCGCTGCGGACTGGGGGCTGTGGCTGGAGCGAATGCACACGCTCGACGCCGAATGGTTCGCGCCGGTGCTGGCCGCGCTCGGCGAGGGCCGGATTCAGGCCGTGACGCTGGTGCTCGGCGGCGAAAACCACTTTGCCGAGTTCACCGTCACACGAGCCGACCTGCGCAAATTCTGGCGCGGGCTGGGCTCGCGCGGAGACTGGCGCGCCCTGCTGTCCGACCTGGCCATGGTCTCCTGACCCGGCGGCCTGACATCACATTGACGAATTCGAACGCGAACGCCACATGACCCGGATTGCCATCCGCTCCTTTTCCGACGAACACGCAAAGGCCCTGGCGGCCTCGGGTCTGCATCCGACGCTGGCGCGCATCCTGTCCGCGCGTGGCGTAGCCCAACCCTCCGAACTGGCCACGGACCTGCCCGAACTGGCGCCGCCGGCCAGCATGAAAGGTATCGGCCATGCGGCCGAGTACCTGGCCGACGCGATTGCCGCGAATCGCAAGCTGCTGATCGTGGCTGACTACGACTGCGATGGCGCTACGGCCTGCGCGGTGGGCGTGCGCGGGCTGCGCATGCTGGGCGCGCGCGTGGACTACATCGTGCCGAACCGCTTCGAGTACGGCTACGGGCTGACGCCGGAGATCGTCGAACTGGCAGCCCGGCAACATCCTGACGTGATCGTCACGGTCGACAACGGCATCGCCAGCGTCGACGGTGTGGCAGCCGCCAACGCACGCGGCATCGACGTCGTGGTGACCGACCACCACCTGCCCGGCGAGACACTGCCCGACGCGGCGGTGATCGTGAACCCGAATCAGCCGGGATGCGAGTTCCCGAGCAAGAATCTGGCGGGTGTCGGGGTGATGTTCTACGTGCTGCTGGCCCTGCGCGCTGAACTGCGCCGCCGCGGCGTGTACACCCAGGCCACCCAGCCGCCGCTGCAAACCCTGCTGGATCTCGTGGCGCTTGGCACGGTAGCCGACGTGGTCAAACTGGACACGAACAACCGGATTCTGGTGGCCCAGGGGCTCAAGCGCATGCGCGCAGGACGGATGCATCCCGGCGTGGCGGCACTGTTCCGTGCCGCCGGCCGCGAAGCCGCGCGCGCCAACACGTTCGACCTCGGCTTCGGCCTGGGCCCGCGCCTGAATGCGGCGGGCCGGCTGGCTGATATGTCGCTCGGCATCGAGTGCCTGCTGACCGACGATGCCAATCGCGCCTGGGAAATCGCCCAGGAACTGGATGGCATGAACCGCGAGCGGCGCGATATCGAGGCCGGGATGCAGCAGGAAGCACTTCAAATCCTCGAACAGCCGCTGGCCGGGCTGGACCCGACATCGCGCCACACCGTCAGCGTGTTCCATGACACGTGGCACCAGGGCGTGATCGGCATCGTCGCATCGCGACTCAAGGAAAAATTCCACCGCCCGACCATCACGTTCGCCCCCGGCGACGAGGAGCACATCAAGGGTTCAGGGCGATCGATCCCCGGTTTCCACCTGCGCGACGCGCTGGATCTGGTGTCGAAGCGCCACCCGGGCCTGCTGGTCAAGTTCGGCGGACACGCGATGGCGGCCGGTTTGACCGTGCGCGCCAAGGACTTCGACACCTTTGTAAGCGCGTTTGAGGAAGTTGGCCGCGAATGGCTGACCGATGACCAACTGGCGCGCGTGATCGAGACCGACGGCGATATCGAGGACGCGTGCTTCAGCCCGGAATTCGTCACCCTGCTCGAAGGCCAGGTCTGGGGCCAGGGTTTCCCGGCACCGACGTTCTGCGGCGAGTTCGACGTATTGCGCCAGACCGTGCTCAAGGGCAAGCACCTGAAACTCCAGCTCGGTCGGGGCAGCCAGCGCTTCGATGCCATCTGGTTCAACCATGCCGATGCGCTTGATGGCGCCAGCGCAATGGTGGCTTACCGGCTCGACAACAACACGTTCAACGGAATGACCCGGGTGCAACTGGTCATCGAGCACGCGCAGTAAGGGCAACCGTTTGTTTTCTCCTCTCCCGCCTGCGGGAGAGGGGGGCGAACCGTCTGACAGGCGGCTCCTACCCCCTACCCCCGAGAAGGCAGATAATTCGCCGGATTCAGCGGCCGACCGTTGCCGCGCACCTCGAAATGCAGTTCGGCGGCCTGCGCCATGCTGCCAATCTCCTGGCCTGCGGTAACGCGATCGCCCTCCTTGACCAGCGGCTTGTCCAGGTTGCCGTAGACGGTCAGCCAGTCGTCGTTGTGCTTGACGATGACCAACATGCCGTAGCCACGCAGCGTGCCGACGTGAATCGCCCAGCCCGGCGCGGCCGCGCGGACTTTGCCGCCAGCCGGTACCTCGATGCGCATCCCCTTCTCCGCCGGCGGCGCGAAACGGCCCGAGACACGGCCATCGGCTGGCCATTGCAGGCTGATCGAACTGGCGGGCGGCTTGGCGGACGGCGTGTCCTGGACGGGACGCGCGGGCTTGTCGGACTGCGGCGCCGCCGCCGATGTGGAGGCGCCGCCGGGAGGACGGACGCGAATCAGTTGCCCAACCTCGATCTGGTTGGTGTTCGACATATTGTTCCAGCGTGCCAGTTCGGACACCGAGCGCTTGTTCCGGCGCGCGATCGAATACAGCGTGTCGCCACGCTCGACGCGGTAGAAACCGTCCGGAGCCGGCTCGGTCGGCGTGGTGCCGCAAGCCGCCAGCAGGGCGGACAGGGAAATCGCGGCGAGGCTGCCGAGTGCGCCCAGGGCACGGCGGCGGGTCTGCAGATTGGCGTGGTGCGTTCGATTCATGCGCCGGAATCACTCCTGAAAAATGGCGCCGGGGTGGGCGCGGTTCGGGCGTTATTGTCGCCGAAGCGGCGAGAAGGCTCCGCGAATAGACCGTTCGCTGCGCGAACGGTTCGCATTTTCGTCGCGAGATCTGTCCGCCCTACCCCGGATTTGCCCCGTCAATCCGCTATAATTCCCGGTTTTGAAGCGCAAGAACACTACAACATGGAAGCAGAACGCCTGAACGCCATCTCCGGTGCAATCTCCGATCTCCGTTCCCGGACGGAAGATCTACGGGGGTATCTTTGACTACGATGTCAAAGTAAACCGGCTGGATGAAGTCAACGGGTTGCTCGAAGACCCCGACGTCTGGAACAACCCCAAGCGAGCCCAGGACCTGGGCAAGGAAAAGAAGGCGCTGGAAGGCGTCGTGCAGGTACTCGGCAAGCTGACCGACGACCTCAACGGCACGGACGAGCTATTCGAGCTTGCCCGCGAGGAAGGCGACGACGAGACACTCGAATCCATCGAGGCCGACGTCTCTGGCTTCGAGGCCCTGGTGGCGGACATGGAGTTCCGCCGCATGTTCTCGGGCGAGATGGACCAGGCCAACGCGTTCATCGACATCCAGGCGGGCGCCGGCGGTACCGAGGCCTGCGACTGGGCGTCGATGCTGCTGCGCCAGTACCTGAAGTACTGCGAGCGCAAGGGTTTCAAGGCCGAAGTGCTGGAAGAATCCGAAGGCGACGTGGCCGGCATCAAGAGCGCGACGATCAAGGTCGAGGGCGAATATGCGTTTGGCTACCTGCGCACGGAAACCGGTGTGCATCGCCTGGTGCGGAAGTCGCCGTTCGATTCGTCGGGCGGGCGCCATACGTCGTTCTCGTCGGTCTTCGTCTACCCCGAGGTGGACGATTCGTTCGAGGTGGAGGTCAACCCGGCCGATCTGCGCGTGGATACCTACCGCGCGTCGGGTGCCGGTGGTCAGCACATCAACAAGACCGACTCCGCCGTGCGGATCACGCACATGCCCACCGGCATCGTCGTGCAGTGCCAGAACGACCGTTCGCAGCACCGCAACCGCGCCGAGGCCATGTCCATGCTGAAGTCGCGCCTGTACGAGCATGAAATGCGCAAGCGTCAGGCGGAAGCCGACAAGCTCGAAGCCGGCAAGACGGACGTGGGCTGGGGCCACCAGATCCGCTCGTACGTACTGGACCAGAGCCGTATCAAGGACCTGCGCACCAACGTGGAAATGTCCAACACCCAGAAGGTGCTGGATGGTGACCTCGACCCGTTCATCGAGGCCAGCCTGAAACAGGGGTTGTAATCCAGACGCCTGATACTCAGGTCCTGGCAATTTCTGCCGAAGATTGCAGATAGACGTCGCCGCGCAATGTCCCCAAACAAACTCGGGGCCTGCGCGGTGATTCCAATGCCATCTCACTGAACAAGGTCCACTCACATGACCACCGGAACGCCCCGCTCCACTCATCTCTACATCGTCACCGGCGCCTCGCGCGGCCTGGGGGCCGCCCTGGTTCGCGCGCTGCTGGTACCCGGCAACCGCGTAATCGGCGTGGCGCGCAGCCGCAACCCCGAGCTCGAGGCCGAGGCTACGGCCAGTGGCGTGCGCGTGGCCTGGCATCTGCAGGATCTGTCGCAGCCTGGCCCGTCGGCCGGCTGGCTGGCGAGCGTGCTCGATGCCGTGGAAGAGGCGCCCGCCAGCATCACCCTGATCCTGAACGCCGGGATCGTCGAGCCAATCGGTCCGATCACGCAACTACATGACAGCACACTGGTGCCGCATCTGCAGACCAACTTGGTCACGCCGATGACCATGACCGGTGCGTTCATCGAACATACCGTGCGCTTCGATTGCCCGCGCAAGGTGCTGGCAATCTCGTCGGGCGCCGCGCGCAACCCCGTACCGGGGTGGTCTGCCTACTGCGCCGGCAAGG
Source organism: Cupriavidus sp. HY129 (assembly GCF_059492215.1). Taxonomy (NCBI): domain Bacteria; kingdom Pseudomonadati; phylum Pseudomonadota; class Betaproteobacteria; order Burkholderiales; family Burkholderiaceae; genus Cupriavidus; species Cupriavidus sp. HY129. Next base: position 1,139,566 of record NZ_CP083254.1, on the reverse strand, counting down.
CTGGCCTGGACATGTTCATCCGCTCGGTGAACACCGAGTATGCGAGCGTGCCCGAGCCGCGCACCTTGCGCGCCGTGGCGCTGGCGCCGGGCGTGGTGGATACCGGAATGCAGGAAACCATCCGCGGCGCGGATTTCGCCCAGGTGCAACGCTTCCGCGACCTCAAGGACAACGAACAGCTCGCCTCGCCTGACGATACCGCCCGGCGCATCGTGGCCTATCTGGCCCGTCCCGATTTCGGCACCACCGAACTCGACGACATCCGCAAATACTGAACCGAAACATTGAACCGAACCCGCGCGACGCTCCGCGCCGCGCGATCGAACCTCACATCATGACCGAACCGACCCGCGCCCAAGCCGCCACGCCCACCACCGAAGGGCTTGCCGTAGATGAGAACAAGATCATCGCCGAGCGGCGCGAGAAACTGCAGGCCCTGCGCCAGCAAGGCGTGGCCTTCCCCAACGATTTCCAGCCGACGCACCAGGCCGGCGCGCTGCACGCGCAGTATGGCGAAACGGACCAGGCCACGCTGGAAGCCAGCCCGGTGGAAGTGTCCATCGCCGGACGCATGATGCTCAAGCGCGTGATGGGCAAGGCCAGCTTCGCCACGGTCCAGGACGGCAGCGGCCAGATCCAGTTCTACATCACGCGCGACAAGGTCGGTGAAGACGTCTATGCCGCGTTCAAGCACTGGGACCTCGGCGACATCATCAGCGCGCGCGGAGAGCTGTTCCGCACGAACAAGGGCGAGTTGTCGGTGCAAGTGCGCGAACTGCGCCTGCTGTCGAAGGCGCTGCGTCCCCTGCCGGACAAGTTCCATGGCCTGGCAGACCAGGAAACCAAATACCGCCAGCGCTATGTGGACCTGATCGTCTCGCCGGAAACGCGCAGCACGTTCCGCGCCCGCACCCAGGCCATCTCGTCGATCCGCCGCCATATGGCCGACGCCGGCTTCATGGAAGTGGAAACGCCGATGCTGCACCCGATTCCGGGCGGCGCGGCAGCCAAGCCGTTCATCACGCACCACAACGCACTGGACATGCAGATGTTCATGCGCATCGCGCCCGAGCTCTATCTGAAGCGCCTGATCGTCGGTGGCTTCGAGCGCGTGTTCGAAATCAACCGCAACTTCCGTAACGAAGGGGTGAGCCCGCGCCACAACCCCGAGTTCACGATGATGGAGTTCTACGCGGCCTACACGGATTACCGTTGGCTGATGGACTTCACCGAGAACCTGATCCGCCAGGCTGCGATTGACGCGCGTGGCAGCGCCACGGTGACGTACCAGGGCCGCGAACTTGATCTGTCCAAGCCGTTCCACCGCCTGACGATCTGCGGGGCGATCCAGAAGTACGCGCCGGAATACACCGACGCGCAACTTGCCGATGCCGACTTCCTGCGCGCCGAGCTCAAGAACAAGTTCAAGATCAACACCAGCGCGCCGCAGTTCCTGAACGCCGGCCTGGGCACGCTGCAACTGGTGCTCTTCGAGGAAACCGCCGAAGCGCAACTCTGGGAACCGACCTATATCGTCGACTACCCGGTCGAGGTATCGCCGCTGGCGCGCGGCTCGGACACGCAGCCGGGCATTACCGAACGCTTCGAACTGTTCATCACGGGCCGCGAGATCGCCAACGGCTTCTCCGAGCTTAACGACCCGGAAGACCAGGCCGAGCGTTTCCGCAAGCAGGTCGAGCAGAAGGATGCGGGCGACGAGGAAGCGATGTACTTCGACGCCGACTACATTCGCGCGCTCGAGTACGGCATGCCTCCGACAGGCGGCTGCGGTATCGGCATCGACCGTCTGGTGATGCTGCTGACCGACAGCCCGAACATCCGCGACGTGATCCTGTTCCCGCACCTGCGCCGCGAGGACTGATTCTCACGGCCGAACCCACCGGCCAGTGAGAATATGACCCTGACCAAGAGCCCCGCCCACGCGGGGCTTTTGCTTTGTTGGGGTGCCCGGCAACTGCACATCGCGTGCCCGATTGTTACAACGTCATTGTCAACGATGATCGAGCACAGATATAAGCCATTGATTGCCAAGCATTTTTTGGACTACAGATACTTACAAAAACGAACGGTAATGCGCTCTGGTATCGGCCAAACTTGAAACTATCCACTGCGCATGCGGTGACCTGGAGAACAAGCAAATGTCTGGTCCGGAAACCCTCCCCTCCTTGCCGACCCAACGCCGCCTGAATCCGCTGATTGGCGCGGCGGCTGTGTCGATCGTCGTTGCCAGCCTCGCGGCCGTGGCAGCGATCACGGGTGTGCTGCCGATCAGCAAGGCCAACCAGGGTGGCACCGAGCCCACCGCGGCACAGTACAACGCGCAACCCGCCACGCAAGCGGAGACGCAAGCAGAGACACAAACGTCTGCGCCCGGCTCGACCACACGCCCGCCGGCCTATGACAGGCAGTACGCCCAAAACGCAATGCCACAAGCGCCTGCCCAGCAACAGCAACAGCAACAGCCACAGCAACAACAGCAGCAACAACCGTCGCAGACCGAGCCGAATACCGCCGCACGGCCCAGCCATACGGCTGGCCACGTAACCGGCGTGCAAGTAGTGGAATCTGAAAAGCCAACCTCCGGTCTTGGCGCGGTGGGTGGTGCGGTAGTGGGTGGCCTGCTGGGCAACCAGATCGGCAGCGGCAATGGCCGCATTCTGGGGACTGTCGCTGGCGCGGCAGCCGGCGGCTTCGGCGGCAACTATGCCGAGAAGAAGCTGAACACGAACAAGTCCTACCGCGTCAGCGTGCAGATGGACGACGGCTCGCGCCGTACGTTCACCTACCAGAACCCTCCGGGTGTGGAAGCTGGACAGCGCGTGCACCTCGAGCGTGGAGTGCTGGTGACGGGCTGACAGCAGCGCGTTCAAGCCAATCAGCAAGACTCTGATCTGGCGCAACCTTGAACCGGGGGCTGGCTTTTTGCCGGCCCTGATTGTTAAGATGGCCCGATTTCTTTGCTGGCCACTGTAATGTTGTTGTCTGAAGTTCTGTCTTTTCTGTCGCGCCGTCTGCGCATGTCAGTCTTGTTGTTGAGCGCCACCGCGTGGATGGCGCCTGTCCATGGACAGGAGGTGCTTGTACTGGGCGGCTTGCAGCGCTCTGACCAGGGTGGTGAATCCAGCTACGGCTACACCTACAGCTACCAGCACAATCTGTCCGAGAACTGGTACGCATCGTTCTCCTATCTGAACGAAGGCCATATCCCCGACCACCATCGCGATGGTCACAGCGTTCAGCTCTGGTGGCGCTATCCATTTGCCGACCGGAATCTCAACGTCGCCGTCGGCATTGGCCCCTATCGCTATTTCGACACCACCAGCCGAAGCTCAGGCAATGGCTCCGACAACGACCACGGCTGGGGCGCATTGGCCAGCTTGTCCGCCACCTGGTATGTCAACGGCGGCCCGTGGATGGTGCAGGCGCGATACAACCGCGCGCAGACGCGGTCGAGCATCAAGACCAATACGCTGCTGCTCGGCGTGGGCTACCAGCTCGATCGTGGCGATCGCGGCGGACCCGTGGTGCCGCCGCCGTCTCGCACGAATAACGTCACGCAGAATGAATTCACCGTGTTCCTGGGCGGGACCATTGTGAACACGTTCAATTCGGAAACGTCGTTCGCCAAGGCGATCGAATACCGGCGCGGCCTGAGCCGCTACCTGTCAGGCACGGTGAGCTATATCAATGAAGGCCAGAACGCCGCATTGCGCCGCAATGGCGTGGCCGCGCAGCTGTGGGTGGAGCGCGCATTCTTCAATGACAAGCTGACGCTGGGCGTTGGCGCCGGGCCCTACTACGCGATCGACCTGAGCAATCACGGCCAGGCCGCACCCGAGACACCGTCGCGGTGGTCGGGGCTGATGACGATGTCGGCCAGTTACCGGATCAACCAGCAATGGTCTGCACGCCTGTCGTGGAACCGGACGGTGACCGGCTATGACCGGGACACGGACATCATCATGGGCGGTATCGGCTACCGCTTCTGACGCGGAAAACAAAAAAGCACGGCATGATCGCCGTGCTTTTTTTCTCAAAGGTCACGCAGGCTTACTGCGCTTCCTCGATCCACGCTGCCTGAATTGCCTCCAGGATCTTCTCGCCCGAACGCTCGGGCAGATCGCTAAAGTCGTCGAGTTCGAGCACCCACTGGCGCAGTTGCGTGAAGCGCACCGTCAGCGGATCGACCTCCGGAAACTTGTCATAGAGCGCGGCGGCGATATCGTAGGTATCAGTCCATTTCATGAGGAAACTCCGGGCGTCAGGCTCAGTGGCCTTCCTTGGCATGGTTGATCGTGTACTTCGGAATCTCGACGGTCAGGTCGTCGTCCGCCACCAGCGCCTGGCACGACAGGCGCGAATTCGGCTCCAGTCCCCATGCCTTGTCGAGCAGGTCTTCTTCCTTTTCCTCGGCGTCTTCGAGCGAATTGAATCCCTCGCGCACGATCACGTGGCAAGTGGTGCAAGCGCACGACTTCTCGCACGCATGTTCGATCTCGATGCCATTGGCAAGCAACGCGTCGCAGACGCTCGTGCCGGTCTTGGCTTCGAAGACAGCCCCTTCGGGACACAACTCGACGTGGGGCAAAACGATGATCTGTGGCATTTCTATCCTGTTGTCTTTCCGCGGCGCGGGCAGCGCCGCCTTCAGCCGATTTCCTGAACCTTCTTGCCGGCCAGCGCGCTCTTGATCGAGCGGTCCATGCGGCGTGCGGCAAACTCGTCGGTGCCTTGCGAGAGGCGTTCGACCGCCGCCTTGATCGCGCGATGGTCCTCGCCCTTGGCGATTTCGCTCACATTGGCAATCAGCGCGTCGACTGCGGCACGCTCGTCGGCGGACAGAAGGTTGCCGTCGGTTTCGAGCGCACGCGTAGTGGCTTCCACCAGACGGGCAGCGTCCACGCGTTCCTCGGCGAGCGCGCGGTTCTTCATGTCGTGCTCGGCTTCCTGGAAGCTCTCCTGCAACATGCGGGCGATATCGTCATCGGCCAGGCCATACGAAGGCTTGACCGTCACAGATGCTTCCACCCCGGAACCGATCTCGCGGGCCGACACCGACAGCAGGCCGTCGGCATCCACCTGGTAGGTCACGCGGATACGCGCCGCGCCGGCCACCATCGGCGGAATGCCACGCAGCTCGAAGCGCGCCAGCGAACGGCAGTCGCTGGCCAGCTCGCGCTCGCCTTGCAGCACGTGAATCGCCATTGCGGTCTGGCCGTCCTTGAACGTGGTGAACTCCTGCGCGCGCGCCACGGGAATCGTGCTGTTGCGCGGGACGATCTTCTCGACCAGCCCACCCATCGTTTCCACCCCCAGCGAGAGCGGGATCACGTCGAGCAGCAGCCAATCCTCACCCGGCGCATGGTTGCCGGCCAGCAGGTTCGCCTGCATGGCTGCGCCCAGCGCCACAACCCGGTCCGGATCGAGGTTGGTCAGCGGCTGCTGGCCAAAGTAGTCGCCCACCGCCTTGCGGATCGCCGGCATTCTCGTGGCGCCACCCACCAGGACCACGCCCTTCACGTCCTCGGGACCGACACCGGCGTCACGCAACGCCTTGCGCACCGGCGTCAGCGTCTTCTGCACCAGGTTGGCGGTGATCTGTATGAAGGTATCGGCATCCAGCGTGAGATGCACGATCTCGCCGCTCGTCAGCACGGCGTCAATCACCGTGCTGTCACTGGACGACAGCGCTTCCTTCGCCGCGCGGGCGCGCACCATCAGCAGACGCGAGTCTTCGGCGGACAGCGGTTGCAGACCGACCTGCTCGACGATCCAGCACAGCAGGCGCTGGTCGAAGTCGTCACCACCGAGCGCCGAATCGCCGCCCGTCGACATCACTTCGAACACACCCTTGGTCAGCTTGAGCACCGAGATATCGAAGGTGCCGCCGCCCAGGTCATAGACGGCGTAGATGCCTTCCGCGGCGTTGTCGAGACCGTAGGCAATCGCGGCGGCGGTCGGCTCATTGAGCAGGCGCAGCACCTCGAGGCCCGCCAGTTGAGCCGCATCCTTGGTGGCCTGACGCTGCGCATCGTCGAAGTACGCCGGCACCGTGATCACGGCACCGACCAGTTCATCACCAAGCGAGTCTTCCGCGCGTTGGCGCAGCGTGGCCAGGATCTCGGCCGAGACTTCCACCGGGCTCTTGATGCCGGCAGCGGTCTTCAACTGGACCATGCCCGGCGCATCGACGAAGTCGTACAGGCTGTGCTCGATATTGGCCACGTCGCGCACGCCACGGCCCATGAAGCGCTTGACCGAAATGATCGTGTTCTTGGGATCGCGCACGGCCTCGTCCTGGGCCTTGTAGCCGATATGCGCATTGCCGTTCGGCAAATAACGCACCACGGACGGCAGCAGCGCGCGGCCGTGCTCGTCGGGCAGGACTTCGGGAATGCTGTTGCGCACGGCGGCCACCAGCGAGTTGGTGGTGCCAAGGTCGATACCCACGGCCAATCGGCGCTGATGGGGCGCCGGCGACATGCCGGGTTCGGAAATCTGGAGCAGTGCCATGGTATTTCTTCAATCCTCGAGACGATCGATCGCCTCGCTCGCGTCGTGTTCGATCTTCTCGATAAACATTAGCTGTCGTGCCGCCTCGCCAGCGGCGCCGTTATCGTCTGCATCAAGCAGCGCGCCGAGCGCCGCGTGGCGTTCGAGCTTTTCCTGACGCAGATCGCGCAGCAGGCGATCCAGTTGATCCACCGCGCGGCTGTCGACCGCATCCTGCAGCGCCTCACGCCATTCCATCTGCTGCATCAGGAATTCGGGTGCCATGGCCGTATTGCTCTCGGCCTGGATATCGACGCCCCGCAGATGCAGAAGATAGATCGCGCGCTTGAGCGGCTGGCGCAGCGTCCGGTATGCCTCGTTGGCATGCGCGGCCCACTGCATGGCCACGCGCCGCTCGGCATCGCCCGCATTGGCGAAACGGTCCGGGTGTGCCTGCGACTGGACCGTGCGATAGGCCGCGTCCAGCGCGGCCTCGTCCACTTCATAACGGGCAGGCAGCCCGAACAGCGCAAAAAAATCGTCTTTCAAGAGCTTCCCCAACAAAAAGGAGCGGCTATGCCGCCCCCTGTTGCATGCCTTGCGGCAAAAGCCGTCAGACCCGGAAGGACTCGCCGCAACCGCACTCGTCCTTGACGTTGGGGTTATTGAACTTGAAGCCTTCGTTCAACCCTTCGCGTGCGAAATCCAGCTCGGTGCCGTCGATGTACGGCAGGCTCTTCGGGTCCACGATCACCTTGATGCCGTGCGTTTCGAACACCTGGTCTTCGGGCAGCACTTCATCGACGTACTCAAGCTTGTACGCCAGACCCGAACAGCCGGTCGTCTTCACGCCCACGCGCAGGCCCACGCCCTTGCCGCGGCGTTCCAGGTATCGGGCGACGTGCTTGGCCGCCTTTTCGGTCATTGAGATCATCTTTGCCTTGCTGTCGAACACCGCGCGCGACCCATTTGCCACGCGCGGCCATGCAAACCGTCTACGCCGGATCAGGCAGCCTTCTGCTCGGCGCCCGGGTGCTTCTTCTTGTAATCATCGACGGCCGCCTTGATGGCGTCCTCGGCGAGGATCGAGCAGTGGATCTTCACCGGCGGCAGGGCCAGTTCCTCGGCGATCTGGGTGTTCTTGATCTCCAGCGCCTGGTCCACGGTCTTGCCCTTGACCCACTCGGTCACCAGCGACGACGAGGCGATCGCCGAGCCACAACCATAGGTCTTGAACTTGGCGTCTTCGATCACGCCAGCCTCGTTCACCTTGATCTGCAGCTTCATCACGTCGCCGCAGGCCGGGGCGCCGACCATGCCGGTACCCACCGCGTCGTCGTTCTTGTCGAACGAACCGACGTTACGCGGATTTTCATAGTGGTCGAGAACCTTGTTGCTGTAAGACATTTTGGCTACCTCTAATCAATCTTTTAATGGGGTTGTTCTTTTTACGTGTGCCGCAATCAGTGCGCGGCCCACTGGATCGAATTCAGGTCGACGCCGTCCTTGAACATTTCCCACAGCGGCGACAGGTCGCGCAGCTTGCCGATCTTGTTCTTGAGCAGTTCGACGGTGTAGTCGATTTCGGCTTCGGTCGTGAAGCGGCCCACGGTGAAACGGATCGAGCTGTGCGCCAGCTCATCATTGCGCCCCAGGGCGCGCAGCACGTACGACGGCTCCAGCGAAGCCGACGTGCAGGCCGAACCCGACGACACGGCCACGTCCTTGATCGCCATGATCAGCGACTCACCCTCGACGAAGTTGAAGCTGACGTTGAGGTTGTGCGGCACGCGGTGTTCCATCGAGCCGTTCAGGTACACCTCTTCCATGCTCGACAGGCCATTCCACAGGCGGTCGCGCAGCATCCGGATACGTTCGTTTTCCGTGGCCATTTCCTCGCGGGCCAGACGGAATGCCTCGCCCATGCCAACGATCTGGTGCGGAGCCAGCGTGCCCGAGCGCATGCCGCGCTCGTGACCGCCGCCGTGCATTTGCGCTTCGATGCGCACGCGCGGCTTGCGGCGGACATACAGCGCTCCGATGCCCTTCGGGCCATAGGTCTTGTGGGCCGAGAACGACATCAGGTCGCACTTCAGCGTGCTCAGGTCGATGGTCACCTTGCCGGTCGCCTGCGCGGCGTCGCAATGGAAGATGATGCCCTTCTCGCGGCAGATCTCACCGATCTGCTCGACGTCCTGGATCACACCAATCTCGTTGTTCACCAGCATCACCGACACCAGGATCGTGTCCGGGCGAATCGCCTGCTTGAACACATCCATGTCGATCAAGCCGTCATCCTTGACGTCGAGGTACGTCACCTCGAAGCCCTGACGCTCCAGTTCACGCGTGGTATCGAGCACGGCCTTGTGCTCGGTCTTCACGGTGATGATGTGCTTGCCCTTGCCCGAGTAGAAATTCGCCGCGCCCTTGATGGCGAGGTTGTCCGACTCGGTCGCGCCCGACGTCCAGACGATTTCGCGCGGATCGGCGCCGACCAGCGCGGCCACCTGCTCGCGCGCCTCTTCCACAGCGCGCTCGGCGTCCCAGCCATACGCGTGGCTACGCGACGCCGGATTACCGAACTGCTCGCGCAGGTACGGAATCATCTTGTCGGCCACGCGCGGGTCCACCGGCGTCGTGGCCGAGTAATCCATGTAGATCGGGAAATGTGGGGTGGTGCTCATCGTTATGACTGCCTTATAGGTACAGCTAATCGCTTAATGTCTACCGATAGTTTACTGCAGCCGCGAAATCCCTGCTCAGGACTGCGCGAGGCTGAAAACCGAATTGACCACGCGGGGGCGTGCCGGCTTTTCCTGCTTGTCCGCCTTGCCACGGGTCACGGCGACCGGCTGCTGCGCGGCGTCTTCGCGCATGTCGTGCAGCACCGCCGGCTGGCGGGCGCGCTGCTGGTCGACCAGATTCTTCAGGGAGACGGAGTCGAGATACTCAACCATCTTCTGGTTCAGCGTGGCCCACAGTTCGTGAGTCATGCAGCGTCCGCTGCCGTCATCCCCGTTACAATTGCCCTTCCCCCCGCACTGCGTCGCATCGAGCGGTTCGTCCACGGCGATGATGATGTCCGCCACCGTGACGTCCTCGGCCTTGCGGGCGAGACTGTACCCGCCGCCCGGACCACGCACGCTCTCCACGATTTCGTGGCGGCGCAGCTTGCCGAACAGCTGTTCCAGGTACGACAGGGAGATCTTCTGACGTTGACTGATGCCTGCCAGGGTGACAGGACCCTGATCCTGGCGCATGGCCAAGTCGATCATGGCGGTTACCGCGAAACGGCCTTTGGTGGTCAGTCTCATGATGCTCGGGGTGGAATACTTGAGGATTTCGGTCGAGTATAAGATTTTCCGACTAAATCAGTCAAGTACCCCTTGCTGCAATGCAGTGTTCCACTCGCTATAACGACGGGCTTCCCTCGGGCGCCGAATCCGGCGCTTTACGCGGCGGAATCAGCAAGGAAAGCGGGTGCCGGAGAATGCGCTGACGCACCGCCCGCACCACTTCCCGCCGATCGACCCGACGCAGGTTGCGCGAGCGCAGGGCCATGTTGAAAGCCAGCGCGAAGCTCACCGCCACGTTCAATACCCCCATCAGCGCGATCCCCGCCACCGCTAGCCACAGGGCGGGCATGCGCAGCGCATCGAGCCCAAGCACGCCAATGGCTGCGCCGATCGAACCCGTTGAAAGCGTCACATGGCGCACTTCCATGTGCGGGCCGAAGAAGCTCAGGATCTCTGGCCCCAGCCCAAGCAGAAAGCCCAGCGACACGTTGGCCGTGATGCCCGAGAGATTGCGTTTCCAGAAATCGGCCAGGCGCATCGCGCCGCGTTGACCGAGTACATAGCGCAAGCGCCGGTTGTAGGCCATGACGTCGTGCACGCGATGCAGCGCGAACCAGTTGTCGGCCCATCCCGCGATCAGGCTCGACAGCCAGAGCAGCACGCCCGTGAAGATCGCATAGAGCGGTGTGGGGCCCAGGATCGAGAACGATTCGATCGTCGCGATCGCCTTCGCGGGCGTCAGCAGGTGGGCGCCGAACGCCTTGCCCGCGCCCCACTCGATCGCCAGCGCCACCGGAAACACCACGGACAGGTTGCCGAAGATCGCGGCCGCATTTGACCGGATCATGGCGATCGTGTCGTCGACGAAAATCTCGCGCCCTTCCGGCCGCCCCGCGCCGTCGAGCCGGTGCGCCAGCGCCGGCCCGGTCATGGCCGGCTGCTTGGTGGCCAGCGTGAAATGCGCGAAATGGATCGCGAGGAAGCTGCCCGCGTAGTTCAGCGAGGCCAGGAAGCCTTCGATGAACTTGTCCAGGTGAAGCCCGTAGATCAGGAACTTCAGGTAGACGGTGAGGACGGTAACCAGACCACCGCCCATCGCGGCGCGCATCAGTTCGGCATACTCCTTGCGATCGCGCGTGATGTAGTGCTCGCCGCTCTCGGCCGAACGCTCGACGACCTTGCGCGCGAGTTGCGCGAACGACGAACTCATCAGATGCCCGACGCTGCGCCGCGCCTGCGTCGATCGGATCAACTCGGCAATCAGGTGCGCGTGCCGCCCATGGTGCGAGGGATCGACCCATGCGGTGAGGAGCAGATCGATGCGTGCCAGGCGAGCCTTCATCCGCTCGATCTGGAACACCACCTCCACGGAGACACCGTTTTCCTCGAGATCCTCGTAGACCTGGCGCGCGGCTGCGTGGCAACCGTCGAGCAGGCCACGGAAATAATTGAGCCGATGGACGAATGCATCATCGTGCGCCAGTCCTTCCTCGCACAATGCCGCGACAGCGCGGTCCAGGCGGAAGAACGGTGTCTCGTCCACACGCCCACGCAGGCGGCTGCGGATCGCCTGACTCAGCCCCGTCGCCTTCACCTGGCTCACCAGAACCTGGATGCTGGCCGTCAGCGTTGCCTCGCGCGCCTTGCGCAGGCGCTTGACGCCATCCCCTTCTTCCGCCCCGCCCTCGGCGCCCACCAGCAACGCCTGGGCAAGCCGCTCGACCAGTTCGTCGTCGAGTGTCTCGACCCAGTCAGCGTCGTTCTCATCGACAAACAACAGCGCGAACAGGCCCGCCATATCGCTGCGATTCGGGGGCGGCGGCAGGAAGCGCGCCTGGAGCCGGTCCGCCATCTCGCTCCAGATCCCAGGGTGGGAGGCCACGCCGGTATCGCAGAACAGCGAGGTCGGATCGTTGTCGCGCACGATCGAGCGGACCGTGCGGGCGAAGCTGTCGGCCCAGTCGGGATGCCGGGCCAGCACCTGCAGCAGGTAACGCAGACGAACATGGACCGGAAAACTGCGGCTGCCGGCCCCGCCCGCCTCCGCGCCGGCATCGAGATTGCCGTCCCGGCGCAGCCAGTAGGCGAGTTCGATCAGCCATTGATTTCGGTCGGCGAGCAGCGCATCGGGGTCGGCCGCGGCCAGGATGGCATCCAGTTGCAGGCTGGCATTGCGTGACTCGCGCCACTTTCGAAACAGGGAACGCAGCATCAGATCAGCCGCTTCCGCAACATCTCGATCACGCCGTCACAGGCATCCTCGATATAGTCCAGCACGCGCTCGAAACCATCGCCCTCGCCGTAGTACGGGTCGGGCACTTCCTCGGCGTTGTGCTGCGTGGCAAAGCTCATCAGCAGGCGTAGCCTGTCGGCGCCAGCATCGGCATGGAGCGCGCGCAGCGCCGAAAGGTTGGCCTGGTCCATCGCCAGCACCAGGTCGAAGCGACTGAAGTCCGCCACGACCACCTGCCGGGCACGCAGTGCGGACAAGTCGTAGCCGCGTCGCAGCGCATGGCGCTGGCTGCGCGCGTCGGGCGCCCTGCCCACGTGATAGTCATGCGTGCCGGCCGAATCGAGTTCGACCAGATCGGCAAGGCCGGCGGCCTCGAGCTTGGCGCGCAGGACACCCTCCGCCGTCGGGGAACGGCAGATATTGCCCATGCAACACATCAGAATGGCGTACTTTTTCATCGGCGCGATTCTACCGCCTGCCGACTGACGCCGAAACGACTTCGCCCGGTCAGAGCTGCTCGGCGATCGCCTTGCCACGCGCGAATCCGGCCGCCTCGGCTTCTTCGGGCGTTCCGTACCGCTCGGAGGGTGGCGCTGTTTCCACCATCGTGCTGGCAGCGCGGATATTCGTGCCCTTGCGGCACACCCGCACCGTGTATTCCCATGCGATCGGTGAACGGGGTTTCACCAGCACCTGAATCTCGTGCGTCTCGAAAACCCTCTTCTTCCACTCACTGCTATAGGCCATTACCTGTCTCCTGCGTCCTGCGCTTCCGGATGCTGCGCGTTGCCGGCCCGTCAGTTCACTTCACCGGCGTCGATCGTACGCATGGCCTCGGCTTCCGCCAGGGCAAGCGCAGCCTCGGGCGAATGCGCCGTGCCGGTTTCCGTCTCGAAAGTCGGGCCGCCGGGCTCGCCGAACGCGTCGGCAATCGTCAATACCCCGGCAAACCCACCGCCCGCGTGCGGGACTGCACGGGCCACTACCGCATAACCACCATATTCGAACTGACTCACCATGGCGTGCTCCTTGTCCGTGATCCGGCGTCTCCGCCCCAACCACTATAGGATGCCGGCGATACGCCGTGGCTCGGGGTGATCCCCGATCGACCTCTTACGCGGACGGCGGCAGGAGATGATCGCCTTCGGCCCCAGCCCCGAACACCTGCGTCCGCAGCTTCGCGAGTTGATCGCGCACCTGGGCCGCCTTTTCGAACTCCAGGTTCTTGGCGTGGTCGAGCATCTGCTTCTCCAGCCGCTTGATCTCCTTGGCCACCTGCTTTTCGCTCATGTCTTCGTACCTGGCCCGCTCGGCGGCGGCCGTCAGTTCGGCCTTGACATCGTCGGCGTTGTAGACCCCGTCGATGATGTCCTTGATGCGCTTGACCACGCCTCGCGGCGTGATGCCGTTGGCTTCGTTGAAGGCCATCTGCTTCTCGCGGCGACGCTCGGTTTCCCGGATCGCCACCTTCATCGAGTCGGTCATGCGGTCGCCATACAGGATGGCCGTGCCATTGACGTTACGCGCGGCCCGCCCGATGGTCTGGATCAGAGAACGCTCGGCGCGCAGGAAACCCTCCTTGTCCGCATCGAGGATCGCCACCAGCGACACCTCGGGGATGTCGAGCCCCTCGCGCAGCAGGTTGATGCCCACGAGCACATCGAACGTGCCAAGCCGCAGGTCGCGAATGATTTCCACGCGTTCGACGGTATCGATGTCCGAATGCAGGTAGCGGACCTTCACGCCATTTTCCGAAAGGAACTCGGTCAGTTGCTCCGCCATGCGCTTGGTCAGCGTCGTCACCAGCACACGTTCGTTGACCTTGACCCGCTGATGGATTTCCCCAAGCAGGTCGTCCACCTGCGTCGTGGCGGGCCGCACCTCGATCACCGGATCGACCAGACCCGTCGGCCGCACCACCTGCTCGACCACCTGCCCCGCGTGCTCCTTCTCGTAGTTCGCCGGAGTGGCTGTCACAAACACCGCCTGGCGCATCTTTCGCTCGTACTCGTCGAACTTGAGCGGCCGGTTGTCCAGCGCCGAGGGCAAGCGGAAGCCGTACTCGACCAGCGTGGTCTTGCGCGCGCGGTCGCCGTTGTACATGCCGTTCAACTGGCCGATCAGCACGTGGGACTCGTCCAGGAACATCAGCGCGTCTGGCGGCAGATAGTCAACCAGCGTCGGCGGTGGCTCGCCCGGCTTCGCGCCCGACAGATGGCGCGAATAGTTCTCGATGCCCTTGCAGAAGCCCAGTTCGGTGAGCATCTCCAGATCGAACCGCGTACGCTGCTCGAGCCGCTGCGCCTCCACGAGGCGGTTCTCCTTGTAGAAGAAATCCAGCCGCTCGCGCAGCTCCACCTTGATGTCCTCGATCGCACGCAGCACCGTTTCACGCGGCGTCACATAGTGGCTCGAGGGATAGACCGTGAAGCGCGGAATCTTCTGGCGCACGCGGCCGGTCAGCGGATCGAAGAACTGCAGCGAATCCACCTCGTCGTCGAACAGTTCGACGCGCACCGCCATCTCGGCGTGCTCGGCCGGGAAGATGTCGAGCGTGTCGCCGCGCACGCGGAACGTGCCGCGCTGGAAGTCAGTCTCGTTGCGCGTGTACTGCATCGCGATCAGGCGGGCGATGACATCGCGCTGGCTGATCTTGTCGCCAGTACGCAGCGTCAGGATCATCTGGTGGTATTCGCTCGGATTGCCGATACCGTAGATCGCCGACACCGTGGCGACGATGATCGTGTCGCGTCGTTCCAGCAGGCTCTTGGTCGCCGACAGCCGCATCTGCTCGATATGCTCGTTGATCGACGAGTCCTTCTCGATGAACAGGTCGCGCTGCGGCACGTAGGCCTCGGGCTGGTAGTAATCGTAGTAGCTGACGAAATACTCGACCGCGTTGCGCGGGAAGAACTCCCGGAACTCGGAATACAGCTGCGCCGCCAGTGTCTTGTTTGGCGCGAAGACAATGGCCGGCCGGCCCATCCGGGCGATCACGTTGGCCATCGTGAAGGTCTTGCCGGAGCCGGTCACGCCCAGCAGCGTCTGGTACGACAGGCCGTCCTCCACGCCCTCCACCAGTTGGCGGATCGCCTCCGGCTGGTCGCCCGCCGGCGAATACGGCTGATAAAGCTGGAATGGAGACCCCGGAAACGTGACGAATTTGTCTTCATCCAGGGCGGGGGCGGCTTCAGCAAGGTTCGTCATAAACGTAGGGAAATACCTGAGGAAAACTGGCGGATACGCTAGAATCTTGGGGTTGCGCGGCTTGGTTCAAGCACAGTCTGCCCGACGCTGCTGTCAGGTTCTGTCAGGAGTGTGTTCCAGGTTCCGCTGCAGCCACTGCGCAGTCGAAGCGATTCTACGCCCTCCGTTTTGTTACACAGCTGACCACGAGATTCCAAATGAGTTTGTTTTCTGCCGTCGAGATGGCCCCGCGCGACCCGATCCTGGGCCTGAATGAAGCGTTCAATGCTGATACCCGCGCCACCAAGGTGAACCTGGGCGTTGGCGTGTACTTCACCGACGAAGGGAAAATTCCGCTGCTGCGCGCCGTGCAGGAGGCCGAAAAGGCCCGCCTGACGACCGCCACGCCGCGTGGCTACCTGCCGATCGAAGGCATCGCCGCCTATGACCAGGCCGTGCAAACCCTGCTGTTCGGCAAGGAATCGGCCCTGATCTCCGAAGGCCGCGTGGTGACGGCTCAGGCACTCGGCGGCACCGGCGCCCTGAAGATCGGCGCCGACTTCCTGAAGCGCCTGTACCCGAACGCATCGGTCGCAATCAGCGATCCGAGCTGGGAAAACCACCGCGCGCTGTTCGAAGCCGCCGGTTTCCCCGTGATCAACTATGCCTACTACGACGCTGCCAGCCACGGCCTGAACTTCGCCGGCATGGTGGAATCGCTGAAGTCGTACCCGGCCAACACGATCGTCGTGCTGCACGCCTGCTGCCACAACCCGACCGGCGTGGATCTGGACGAAGCCCAGTGGAAGCAGGTCGTGGAACTGGTCAAGGAACGTAACCTGATCCCGTTCCTGGACATGGCCTACCAGGGCTTTGCCGAGGGTATCGAGCCGGACGGCGCCGCTGTGCGCCTGTTCGCGGAGTCGGGCCTGCCGTTCTTCGTTTCCAGCTCGTTCTCGAAGAGCTTCTCGCTGTACGGCGAGCGCGTAGGCGCCCTGTCGATCGTGACCACGGGCAAGGAAGAAGCCCAGCGCGTGATGTCGCAGATCAAGCGCGTCATCCGCACGAACTACTCGAACCCGCCGACCCACGGCGGCACCGTGGTGGCCACCGTACTGAACAGCCCGGAACTGCGCGCCATGTGGGAGCAGGAACTGGCCGAAATGCGCGACCGCATCAAGCTGATGCGCCATGCGCTGGTCGACAAGCTGGCCGCCAAGGGCGTGCCGGGCGACTTCTCGTTCGTGAAGGCCCAGCGCGGCATGTTCTCGTACTCGGGCCTGACCTCGGCCCAGGTGGACCGCCTGCGCAACGAACACGGCATCTACGCCGTGAGCACGGGCCGCATCTGCGTGGCAGCGTTGAACAGCCGCAACATCGACGCCGTGGTGAACGCGATCGCCGCCGTCTACTAAACCGGCGACATCGGACGGGCGCCGCACCAAAATGCGGCATCCGGCAGCGAAAGGCGACCTGGAGGCCACTCCGGTCGCCTTTTTCTTTGGGCGCTCGGAAATGTCATCTGGAATATAGGCAAATGCCCTATTGTCTTCCCCACTTGCAGGTACAACGATGAGGTTTATGCTGCAAAGCACGATCGTTCTATTCCGTGCATAATCGGTTGCACGACATCCGTTGGCGACAAGAAAGGCTAGACAGGTACCCCCATGCTTTATCAACTGCATGAATTCCAGCGCACGATGCTGAACCCGCTTACCGCGTGGGCCCAAGCGACTGCAAAGACATTTACGAACCCCCTCAGCCCTCTTTCACTGGTCCCCGGCGCTCCTCGGCTGGCAGCAGGCTACGAATTGCTGTACCGATTGGGAAAAGCCTACGAAAAGCCGGAATTCAACATCAAATCCGTCCGTTCGAATGGCCGCGACATTCCGATCGTCGAACAAACCATCCTGGACAAGCCGTTCTGCAAGCTGGTGCGCTTCAAGCGCTATGCGGACGATCCGGACACCATCAAGCTGCTCAAGGACGAGCCGGTCGTGCTGGTCTGCGCGCCGTTGTCCGGCCACCACTCCACGCTGCTGCGCGATACCGTGCGCACTTTGCTGCAGGACCACAAAGTTTATGTGACCGACTGGGTGGACGCCCGCATGGTGCCGGTGGAGCACGGCGAGTTCCATCTGTCCGACTACATCCGTTACATCCAGGAGTTCATCCGCCACATTGGCGCGGAGAACCTGAATGTGATCTCCGTGTGCCAGCCGACCGTGCCGGTACTTGCCGCGATCTCGCTGATGGCGTCGGCAGGTGAGAAGACCCCGCGCACCATGACGATGATGGGTGGCCCGATCGACGCGCGAAAGAGCGCAACGGCGGTCAACTCGCTCGCCACCAACAAGTCCTACGAGTGGTTCGAGAACAACGTCATCTACACGGTGCCGGCCAACTACCCGGGCCACGGCCGCCGCGTCTATCCGGGCTTCCTGCAGCACGCCGGCTTCGTGGCGATGAACCCGGACCGCCATGTGTCGTCGCACTATGACTACTACCTGAGCCTGGTCCAGGGCGGGTCCGACGACGCCGAGGCGCACGTCAAGTTCTATGACGAGTACAACGCCGTCCTCGATATGGCGGCCGAGTACTACCTCGAGACGATTCGCACGGTGTTCCAGGAATTCCGCCTGGCCAATGGCACGTGGGTTGTCGACGGCGAGCCGGTGCGTCCGCAGGACATCAAGAGCACTGCCCTGCTGACGATCGAAGGCGAGCTCGACGATATTTCGGGCGCCGGCCAGACCGCCGCCGCGCACGACTTGTGCACCGGCATCGCGAAGACCCGCAAGCAACACCTGACCGCCGAGAAATGCGGCCACTACGGGATTTTCTCGGGCCGCCGCTGGCGCGATAGCGTCTACCCGGAACTGCGCGATTTCATCCGCAAGTACCGCGCCTGACCGTCGCGCGTCGCATCAAAGTCAAACGCCCGCGAAGACTCGCGGGCGTTTTTTTATTTGCCGATGCCGGCGCCAGCTTCAGCGCTTCAGATACGACAGCAGCATCTTGGTATGCAGATCGGCAAAGCGCTCGTGCTCCTCCTCCGAGGCCACGTCGCGGCCGATCACGGCACTGATCGTGTAACGATTCGACAGCACGTAATAGCCGAGCGCCGAGATGGTCAGGTAGAACTGCGGCACGTCGATGTCATCGCGGAACAGGCCCTGCTTCTGTCCTCGCTTGATGATGTCGGCCAGCACGTCGACCACCGGGTTGACGAGCTGATGCAATTGCGCGGACTTCTTCAGGTGCCGCGCCTCGTGCAGGTTCTCGCTGTTCACCAGCCGGATGAACTCCGGATGCTGGTAATACCAGTCCCAGACGAAGCGAGCCAGCGTGCGGACGGCGGCAACCGGGTCTTCGTCGGTGATGTGGAGGCGCTCTTCGTCCGCGCGAAACTCCGCATACTGCTTTTCGAGCACCGCAAGGAACAAGCCCTCCTTGCTGCCGTAGTAGTAATAGAGCATCCGCTCGTTGGTCTCGGCGCGGCGCGCGATCTGGTCGACGCGCGCGCCGGCCAGCCCGCCCTTGGCAAACTCTTCCGTGGCCGCAGCCAGAATGCGCCGGCGCGTGCCCTCGGGGTCCCGCTTGGTTCTTGGCTCGTTTGACATGAATTCCTGGTCTGTGAGTTGCGCGGATTATGGCACACAGCAATGTCGCATCGCCCTGTTCCTCCCCGAACGGGTGACGCAGCGCATCATCGCTTTTTCTGGCCCGCGACGAAATCGGGGATAATCCTTGCCGCGCACACGCTCGCCAGAAGCGTGCCAGATTTCAGCCGTCCCTCGATATACGTTTCGCAGTCGTGACTACCACCCCCTCAGCCGCCGCCAGCCTGGCGGATCGCCTTGAAGCCCTGCTGCCACAAACCCAATGCACCAAGTGCGGGTTCGATGGCTGCCGCCCCTACGCCGAAGCCATGGCGCGCGGTGAAGCGGCAAGCAACCGTTGCCCCCCGGGCGGCGCCGAAGGCATCGTGCGGCTGTCAGCGGCGCTCGGCGTCGCGCCACAGCCGCTCGACCCGGAACGCGGCGTGGAGCAACCCCGCGCGGTCGCCCGGATCGAAGAATCGCTCTGTATCGGCTGCACGCTGTGTATCCAGGCCTGCCCAGTCGATGCCATCGTCGGTGCGCCCAAGCAGATGCACACCGTTCTGCCAGACTGGTGCACGGGCTGCGACTTGTGCGTGGCGCCCTGCCCGGTCGACTGCATCGAGATGATTCCGGTCACCGGCGAGCAAACGGGATGGGCTGCGTGGTCACAGGAGCAGGCCGACGCGGCACACGCGCGCTACGCCGCGCGCGGCGTGCGACTGGTGCGGGAGCGCGAGGAAAACGATGCGCGGCTGGCTGCCAAGGCTGCCGCCAAACTCGAGGCGCTGCAGGCCGAGCCCGTCGCCAACACCGCGGAACAGGAAGCCCAGGCACGCAAGAAGGCGATCATCCAGGCGGCCATTGAACGCGCGCGACAGAAGCAGGCTGCGGCCCGGCCGCTCAACACCGAGAACGTTTCGCCGGCCGTCCAGGCGCAGATCGACGCTGCCGAAGCACGGCGGGCAAAGCTTGGCATGACAACGCACGAACCGGCCGGCGAGCAGGGCAATAAACAGGAAAACAAGCAGGACAACAACAACCCTTCGACATGAACTCCGCCAAGTGCCGCGCCATCTTCGAAACCCTGCGTGAGGTCAATCCGACGCCGACCACGGAGCTGGAGTACAGCTCGCCGTTCGAATTGCTGATCGCGGTGCTGCTCTCCGCGCAGGCCACCGATGTCGGCGTCAACAAGGCCACGCGCCTGCTGTTCCCGGTCGCGCATTCGCCGCAGCAGATCCTGGCGCTTGGCGAGGCGGGCCTGATCGACTACATCAAGACGATCGGCCTCTACAAGACCAAGGCCAAGCACGTAATGGAAACGTGCCGCATTCTTGTGGAGAAGTACGACGGCAAGGTGCCGCCGGTGCGCGAGGCGCTGGAATCGCTGCCCGGCGTCGGCCGCAAGACGGCAAACGTGGTGCTGAACGTTGCGTTCGGCCAGCCGACGATCGCCGTGGACACGCACATTTTCCGCGTATCGAACCGTATTGGCCTGGCGCCCGGCAAGAATCCCGATGCAGTGGAGCAGAAGCTGCTGAAGGTCGTGCCGAAAGAATTCCTGCACGATGCGCACCACTGGCTGATCCTGCATGGTCGCTACGTGTGCAAGGCGCGCAAGCCCGAGTGCTGGCACTGCGCGATCGAACCCCTCTGCGAGTTCAAGGAAAAAACGCCCGCGCCGAAGCAGTAGCCGGTTCAGTCGCCGGTCGTCAGGAACGCTGACGATCCTTCAACACCAGCGCCAGTTGCAGCGCCGTCGCCGCAACGGTATCGACATCGGGCGCATAGCCGTGACGGATCCAGTGCAGTGCCACATGAATGATGCCGCCAGCCACACCGGCCAGCAGCATCGGATCCGGCTCCTTGCCTTCCGGCATCAGCACACGCGCCAGCAGCCCGCCGAAATCGCGCAGCGAGAGGCCGAGCGCCTCATCCACCAGTTTGCTGACACCCCGGATCTCCACCAGGAAGACCCGCGCCGAGCGGGGTTCGCACTGCAGCGTGCCGAAGTAGGCACGCAGTATCGCCAATGCGCGATGCTCGCCGTCACCGCCGGCCGCTTCGCCGGCCAGTTCGATCTTCTGCAGCAACAGGTCCGTGACTGTTTGAAACGAAGCCAGCAGCAAGGCCTCGCTGTTGGCGAATGACTCGTAGAAGTACCGCTCGGTAAGACCGGCTGCCTCGCAAACGGCCTTGACTGTCGCGTTCTGGTAGCCGCGCTCGCCATAGACATGTACTGCCGCGGCAATAAGTTGCCCGCGGCGCTGGGCGCGTCGTTCTTCGGCTTCGGCGCCACGGTAGCGGCGCGCGGGAGAGAGCTCGGTAGTCATGGGCGCCATTATGACATTCCCTATTGTCAGATTGCTTCTGACAACCTATGTTGTCAGAAATGCCACTGATCCGGGTTCCCGTCATGACCGCCCCTACTCCTGATGACGCAGTCCTTGATGTTCTGATCGTCGGCGCCGGCCTGTCCGGTATCGGCGCCGCCCGACAATTGCAGGACCGCTGCCCCGGCAAGCGCTACGCCATCCTGGAAGCCCGGCAGGCCATGGGCGGTACCTGGGATCTGTTCCGCTACCCGGGCATCCGCTCCGACTCGGACATGTACACCCTGGGGTACCGCTTCAAGCCCTGGAGAGGCGCCAAGGCAATTGCCGATGGCCCGTCGATCCTGTCGTACATTCGCGAGACCGCCGACGAGGCGGGCATCACAAAGCACATCCGCTACGGGCACAAGGTGGTCAGCGCGGCCTGGGATAGCCGCTCAGCCTGCTGGACGATCGAGGCCGAGCGCACCGCCGATGGCAGCCGGGTCCGCCTGCGCACACATTTCCTTTATGTCTGCGCCGGCTACTACAGCTACGCGGAGGGACACCGGCCAACGTTTCCCGGCGAGGAGAACTTCCGTGGCCGCATGGTGCATCCACAGTTTTGGGACCCGTCGATCGACTATGCCGGCAAACGCGTGGTGGTAATCGGCAGCGGCGCTACGGCCGTCACGCTGGTACCGTCCATGTCACAAGCCGCGGCCCACGTGACGATGCTGCAGCGGTCGCCCACGTATATCGTCACGCGTCCCGGCCAGGATGCGATCGCTCACAAGCTGCGCCGGATGCTGCCCGAAGGGCTGGCCTATGCGGCCACGCGCTGGAAGAACGTGCTGCTGGGGATGTTCTTCTTCCAGCTTGCCCGCCGCAAACCCGAGAAGGTCAAGGCCCGGATGATCGGCATGGCGGCCGAGCAGCTTGCGCCCGGCTATGACGTCGACACCCATTTCACGCCGCGCTACAAGCCGTGGGACCAGCGCGTCTGTCTGGTGCCCGACGGCGACCTGTTCCGCGAGATCCGCGAGGGCCGCGCCTCGATCGTGACCGACACCATCGAGCGTTTCACCGAGGACGGCATCGTGCTGGCCTCGGGCCAGACCCTGCCGGCCGACATCGTGGTGGTGGCCACCGGCCTGAAGCTGAATATGCTGGGCGACATCGTCGTCACCGTGGATGGCGCGCCGCGCCGCCCGGCCGAGGCGATGGCCTACAAGGGCATGATGCTCAGCGACGTACCCAATCTCGTGCTGGCCTTCGGCTACACCAATGCATCGTGGACGCTGAAGGCGGACCTGACCGCCGAGTACGTCTGCCGGCTGCTGCGTTACATGGATCGCCACGGCTACCGCTCCGCCGCGCCGCACGTGGATCCAACCGTGCAGACCATGCCATTTCTGAACTTCTCTTCGGGCTACGTGCAACGCGCCGCCAGTGTGCTGCCCCGGCAGGGCGACCGCCGGCCGTGGCGCGTCTACCAGAACTACTTCATGGATATGATGACCATTCGCCATGGCCGCATCGCGGATGGCGTGCTGCAGTTTGATAGGCAAGGCACCGCGACCTTGCCGCAGGAAGATGCCCTGGCGGAGGTACAGCCGTGAACGTCCTGCTCTCCGTCATCGTCGCCGTCGTTGGGCTGCTGGTACTGATCGGCCTTGCGCTGTTCCTGTTCACGTGGCGCACCACCCGGAAGATCGAAGCCGCCTTGCCGCCGACCGGGCGTTTCATTGACGTCCCTGGCGCGCAGTTGCATGTCGTCGAGCGCGGCACCGGCCCCGCTGTACTGCTGGTGCATGGCCTGTCCGGCCAGCTCGGCAACTTCGACTACGGGATGATCGAACCGCTTGCGCGCGACTTCCGGGTGGTGGCCATCGACCGGCCTGCCGCCGGATACTCGACGCGCGCGCCCGGCGCCGCTGCCGACCTGCCGGCGCAGGCCGACACGCTGGCTGCCCTGATCGACAAGATGGGCCTCGACAAGCCACTGGTGGTCGGCCACTCGCTGGGTGGCGCGATTGCGCTGACCCTGGCGAGTCGCCACCCCGAGCGTGTGGGCGGCCTGGCCCTGATCGCCCCGCTGACGCATCCGCCCGAGCATATCTCGCCCGTGTTCGAGGCAATGACGATCCCGAGCGCATGGAAGAGAAAGCTGCTGGCGTGGACGCTGCTGATCCCGATGTCGATCAGGAATCGCGAGCAGGTCATGGACATTGTCTTCGGCCCCGACCGCGCGCCCGACGACTTCCCCACGCGCGGCGGCGGCCTGCTGGCATTGCGACCGAGTCATTTCCTTGGCGCCTCGGAAGACCTGATCGGCGCAGCCGCGAGCCTGCCTGCCGTGGTGCCGCACTATGGCACGCTGCGGATGCCGATCCACGTCCTTTACGGCCGCGAGGACCGCATCCTCGACTACAAGCTGAACGGCGAGGCATTCGCCGCGAAGGTCCCTGGCGCCAGGCTGACATTGGTAAGCGGAGGGCATATGCTGCCAGTTACCGCGATCGATACCAGCGTGGATTTTGTCCGAAACGCGGCACTGCAACTGCACGAGCCAGTGTCCGCCTGATCCGCCCGCCCGAAAATAGGAGCCCAACGATGGCCGCTTCGACCGGTTTCAACCCTTACAAGCGGGACTTGCCCACCGCCTTCGATGCCATCCGCAAACTGCTGGCGGACGGCCACGACACAGAGCAGGTCTTCCGCATCATGCGGGCGCTCAATGGCCCGAGCATGCCGAAGAACTACAGCCGGCTGCTGAGCACGCCGGAAGGCCGCCGCCTTGCTTACCTGCGCGAAGAACTGGCCGAGCGACTCTGCGATCCCGCATACATCGCCAGCTTTGCCCCGGGAACGGTCGGCGCAGCGTACCGTGGTTTTCTCGAAAAGACCGGCTATAGCGCGGATGGGTTGGCGAAGGTCTCGAACCTGAACCAGGAACCGGTGGTCGAGGACGCGTATATGTGGTTCGGCCGGCGCACACGCGACATCCACGATATCTGGCACGTGCTGACCGGCTACCGTGCCGACGAAAGTCTCGGCGAGGCGGCACTGGTCGCGTTCAGCTATGCGCAGACCGGCGGCAAGGGTTGGGCCTTCATCGCGGTCGCCGCTGCCCTGAAGAGCTGGCGGCTGACCGGCAGCCTCGCGTTCGCGCGCGCAGTGCTCGAAGGCTACCGCCTGGGCAAGCGGGCGAAGTGGCTGCTGGCCGAAGACTACGATGCGCTGCTGAACGAGCCGATCGACGCGGCCCGGGAGCGGCTTGGCATCTCGGAAGCAAAGCAATACCTCGCCTGCAATCCGATGGAGGAATGGTCGGCCTGAGCCCTGAGCCCCTGAGCCGTCCACGCGCCAACAAAAAAGCGACCTCGATGGGTCGCTTTTTTGTTTCGGGTCAGCGGCGCATCAGACGATGCGGCAGGCTTCGTCGAACGTCAGGCGCGGACCACGCGGGAACAGCTTGTCAGCCTCGCCATAGCCCAGATTCACCAGGAAGTTGACCGCCCACTTGCCGTCGGGGAAGAACGTGGCGTTGAGCTTGTCGGCATCGAAACCGGCCATCGGGCCGCAGTCCAGGCCCAGTGCGCGGGCGGCCAGGATGAAGTAGCCACCTTGCAGCGAGCTGTTCATCAGCGCGTCGCGGGCAATCTTCTCGTCGTTGCCGGCATACCACGAGCGCGCATCGGCGTGGGGGAACAGCTTCGGCAGTTGGTCGTGGAAGTTGCGGTCGAACGCGATGATCGCGGTCACCGGCGCCGAGCGGGTCTTGTCGGCATTGCCAGCCGATACGCACTCGACCAGGCGGGCCTTCTCGGCCGCCGACTTCACGAACACGATGCGTGCCGGCGAGCCATTTGCGGCGGTCGGACCGAATTTCATCGCTTCGTAGATCTGCTTCAGCAGCGCATCATCCACATGCTTGTCTTGCCACACGTTGTGGGTGCGGGCTTCAGTGAACAATTGTGCAAGGACTGCCTGATCGACGGATTTCATTGCGCGTTTTCCGGGTTTTGGGATGAAAGAAAGCGCGATTGTACCCAAGCGTCCGCCGTGCGCCCACAAGCGCTTTGACGAACCCGTTCAATTCCGTTCGTCGGAGGTCTTCAGTGGGGGCGTACCGCTGGCCCGGCGTGTCAGCCAGAGCACTCCGGCGAGGATCAACCCGCCCCCGACGGCCTGGGTCCGGCCGATGTGTTCGCCAAGCAACACGGCGGCCAGCACTACGGTCACCACAGGCTCCAGCGTCGACAGCATCGATGCCTTGGAGGCCCCAAGCCGCTGCAGTCCGGCGAAGAACGTCAGGATCGCGAGCACGGTGGATACCAGCGCGATGGCCACCAACGCCAGCCAGCCACCTGCGCTGGCCGGAAACTGCGGCGGCACGCCAGCCCCCGCGCGCAAGAACCCGAGCGTCACATAGACCAGTGCCGCCGCCGTACAGATCACCGTGGTCGTGGCGATGGCATTGACGCCGGCAGTCACGCGCGCACCCACCACGATATAGATCGAATAGATCACCGCCGCGGCCACCCCAAGGGCGATGCCTAGCGAACTGCCCTCGCCTCCCCCCACGGTCAAACCCGCGCCCACCGAGCAGAGCACCAGCGCGATCACCGTGGAAGTGGTCAGGTGCTCCTTCAGGAAGACGGCGGCAAGGATCGTCACGAACAGCGGATAGAGATACAGCAGCAGCGCCACCAGGCTGGCCTGCGCGTAGTTCAACGCCGTGAAAAAACAGTACGACTGGCTGACATAACCGATGCCACCCATCGCCGCCAGCGCCAGCACGCGGCGCCACGGCGGCAGGCTGATCCCCCTGGCACGCATCACAAAGCCCATCGCAATCGCGGCCAGCAGGAAGCGCACGGCCAGCAGGCCATAGACGTCCGCCCCCGCTGCATAGGCAAAGCGCGCGAAGATGGCCATGGCGCCGAAGGCGCTGGCGGAGAGCGCGATCAGCAACACGCCCGCGAGCTTGTCGCGGGCGTGGCCCATGGTGCCGGTGGCGGATGCAGTCATCGGTGGCGAATCTGAAAAATGGCAGTGGCTGAGGTTTGTTCGCGATAGTTTGTCAGCGTACTGAACGACGGCGAACAAACTTCCGCATTCTACTAATGCGCGGGGCGCCGTCGGCAGAGCCGCGACCGCTGCACTACAATAGCGGCCATCATGTTCAATCCCTCAAGAGAAGAAGTCCGCCGGTTCTTCTGCGAAGCCTGGCAGAAGCGCGTCGCGGGCAACGTCCTCACGCCGCTTGAAGCGATCGCGGTCGACTGGATCGACCAGCATCCCGAGTACCAGTCTCTGCTGACCGATACCGAAGCCGCGCTAGCGCGCGACTACACACCGGAAGGCGGCCAGACCAACCCGTTCCTGCACTTGGCGATGCATCTGTCGATCTCCGAACAGGTCTCGATCGACCAGCCGCCCGGCATCCGCGCCGCCTACGAGGCATTGAGCCGCCGGCTCGATTCGCCGCACGAGGCCCAGCACCAGATCATGGAAGCGCTCGGCCAGATGCTCTGGAACGCGCAGCGCAATGGCATGCCGCCGGACGGGCAGGCCTACGTGGACGATATCCGACGCCGGGCCGCCGGCTGATCCGCACCCACCCGGTTTGGCCACGCCCCGTGGCTAACCATTCGTCACATGCCGCACGCGCCACACATGGTACGCTTGCGGGCATCGCAACTCTTGTCGCGTCCACGTCACCGGAGTGCTGTCGATATCCCGCCGGTGCGGCGCTCATTGCTCCCGATGCCACGTTACGTGTCAGGCCGTGTTGCACTTCCACGCACGGCCTTCCGCCTGCTGTTGCCTACGCTGGCCTCGTCGGCCGTCCTGTTCCACGCCACGCCAGCCGATGCCGCGGTATCCGTGTTGCAGCCACCGCGTGTCGTTGATGCCACTCAGCCGCTCACCCTGACCCTGCTGATCACCGGGGATCGGGACACGCGCCGCTATGCCGTGCCCGACACCCTCGAGGTGTCAGCCTCGGGAGACCTTGTGGCGCCGGCACCCATCACGCTCAGGCGTATCGGCAAGGGGCCAACCATCCTGAATCTGCGGCAAGGCGAGCACCAGACCGTCAGCTTCCGTGGGGAATGGCCTGCGACATTGCGTGGAGTGGTCCGCCTGGACATCTCCGGGATCGACGCCGCGCCGGTCCTGATCACGCTGAACCAGGCGCCGGGCGCAAACCCGGCCACCGTTACTGCGCCAGTGGTCGCCGGCACACCGGCCGAACCCAAAGCGGCCGGCGCGCCTGTCAGCGTCGGCCAGGTCACCCCGGTCGTATCGGCCGAGAATGTCCCCGCATCCACTCCGGCGCCAGCCGATCTGCGTGATGCGCAACGGCTTTCCTTCAACGAGCCGATGTACATCATGTTCGGCGCGCACGACGGGGCCAACGCCAAGTTCCAGCTCAGCTTCAAATTCCGGATCTACGAGGGCAAGGACCCGGCGTCGAAGCGCTTCATCGACAACCTCTACTTCGCCTACACGCAGTTCTCGCTATGGGACCTGCACAGCGCCTCGAAGCCGTTCGAGGACACCAACTATCGCCCTAGCCTGTATTACTACCTGTCCGACACGGGCGTGAAGAACAGCGTGATCAGCCGGCTGTCGATCGCTTCGGGCTTCGAGCACGAGTCGAATGGCCGGGCCGGCGCCGATTCACGCAGCATCAACACGCTGTTCCTCAAGCCGACGATGTACTTTGGCGACCAGAACGACTGGCACTGGCGCGTGGCGCCCAAGGTCTATGCGTACCTGGAGAAAAGCGAGAATGAGGACATCGCGCACTATCGCGGCTACATGGACCTGAACCTGGCCTATGGGAAGCCCGATTCGTGGGAATTCGCCGCCACGCTGCGCAAGGGCACGCGGCAGATGTACGGCAGCGTCGACGCGCAGGCCTCGTACCCGCTCTCTCGCCTGATTCCGGGCACGGCTGGCTACCTGATGCTGGGCTACTTCTATGGCTATGGCGAAAGCCTGCTCAACTACAACCAGAAGACGCCCTGGCAGATCCGCCTGGGTTACGCGCTATCCCGCTAGCGGCTTGCCGCTGGCCTTGAGCCGCGCATTGCCCACGGCCGCCGAGAACTGCCCATGGCCGTGCCAGCCCGTGGCGCGGCCGAGCTTCTTACCCTTGTGGAAGAACATGAACACGGGGATACCATGCAGGCCGAAGCGCCGCCCCAGCTCGGGATGGGCATAGACATTGGCATGCAGCCAGTGCAGGTCGAGCGCGCGAATCGGTTCGGGATTGGCCAGGATCGCCTTCTTGGCCATCTCGCAGTTGAAGCAGTCCACACCCCAGAAGAACACGCAGACCAGATCGTCGCCAGCATTGGCGATCGCCGCGTCGATGTTCTCGCCATCGACTTCGGCCATATCGAGCGCCTCGAACGCGCGGTGATCGAGGTGCGGCTCGTTTCCTTCGGACATTTCGATCCCTCCTGAAACGACAACGCCCGGTGCCAATGGCCCGGGCGTTTCGTACTGCCGTATGCCGACGACTCGCGCTCAGCGCGGCGCCGAGACGGTCACCAGCGCCGGGCGCAGCACGCGGTCGGCAATCATGTAGCCGCGTTGCAGCACGTTGACCACGGTGTTCGGTTCCTGCTCGGACGGCACCATCGAGATGGCCTGGTGGCGATGCGGGTCGAACTTCTCGCCCACCGGGTTCACTTCGACAATGCGGCCACGTTCGAACGCGGCGGTCAGTTGGCGCGCGGTCAGTTCCACACCTTCGCGCAGCTTGCCGAGGTCACCGGTACCGTCGGCCAGCGCGGCCTGCAGGCTGTCCATCACGGGCACGAGGTTATCGGCAAAGCTCTCGATGGCGAACTTGTGAGCCTTGGCCACTTCGTCCTGCGAACGGCGGCGGATATTCTCGCCCTCCGCCGTGGCGCGCAGGAACATGTCGTAGTGTTCCTTGGCCTTGGCTTCCAGTTCGGCCACCTGTTGCGTCAGGCGGACCACCTCGTCGGCACCGGCTTCCGGCGTGCGGGCGGCGTCCTCGGCTGCCTGCGTATTGGGGGTTGGCGTCTGGTTCTGTTCTTCCATGTCGATTCGTATCAAAACAAAAGCACGGCCCGCTCTGGCGGCAGGCCATCGGGTGAGTCGGGTGTCAAACCGGCAAGTCTAGCTGCACTTGGTGTCAGTCCCCGATTTTTCAAGTGTGGAGGTTCAGAGACGCGGAAATACGTCGTTACAAAGCCTTGCTCGATGAAATCGAGCCGTCATTGCTTTGCTGCATCGCACACACTAAGATTCACTTAATAAAAAATGTCAAAAATAACGGGAGCAGAGAGGTGGATCATTTTGGTGCATCCTTCGGAAGGTTCGCCATGCACAAGCTGCCAGTCGTTGCCCTTTGCCTGATTGCCGCGCTCTCGGCCATGACGGTCTTCATCTGCCTGTCCGACACGGTTGCCCCGCGCGACACCGAGTATGGCAGCGGCAAGGCCGTATTCAAGCATTACCTCGTCCAGTACGTCCGCTAACCCGCTACATTACGGCCAGCCGGAGTGCCCCGCCCCCGGCTGGCTGCAACCGTCACCCCTTGAAGTCGTCGATTCTGCGCCGGTCGCGCTTCGTCGGTCGCCCGTGCATCTGCGCCGCCGGCTCGTGCTGGAAGCGCCGCCGTTCCGCGTCTGTCTGTCGCCCGGCCTGACTTTCCTCGGTCTCCGCATAGAGCGTCTGGGCGATCGGCGCCGGCCCGCGTGACGCGGCCACGCCCTTGACCACCACTTCCCAGCGCTGCTGATGCGCCTCCAGTATCACGGTGTCGCCCGGCTTGACCTCGCGCGAGTTCTTGCAGGGCTGCCCGTTGACACTCACGCGCCCCCGCTCCACCGCCTCGGCAGCCAGCGAGCGCGTCTTGAAGAAGCGCGCGCACCAGAGCCATTTGTCGATGCGCAGCCGCGCATCGGGTTCGAAATCGACTTGCATGATTACCGTCCGTTACTGCCCGTGACCGCCGTCACAGGCTCAGGCTCCCGCGCCGCGCGCCTGAGCGCGGGAGCGTCTTGCTTCCAGTTCGTGGGGATGTGGAACATTGAGCGGCCACCCCTGCAGATGCTGCAACGCAATATCCGCCAATCCGGCGATCCAGGCCTCGGCATCGTTGAGGCACGGGATGAAATGGAAATCCTGGCCGCCGGCCACGCGGAATTCCGACTGCCCCTCCATCGCGATCTCCTCGAGCGTCTCGATGCAGTCGGCGGGAAAGCCGGGACAGAACACGTCCACGCGCTGCGTCCCGACCTTGCCCAGTTCGGCCAGCGTCGGCGCTGTATAGGGCTGCAACCACTCCGCCTTGCCAAAACGAGACTGAAACGTCACCTGATACTGGCCGGGCTGCAAGCCCAGCGCCTCGCCGAGCAGACGACCGGTCTTCAGACACTCGCAGTGATAGGGATCACCGAGGTCCAGCAACCGGCGCGGAAGGCCGTGGAACGACAGGATCAGCTTGTCACCGCGCGCGAAATCCGGCTTGCCATGCTGGGCCCAATAGCCGCCCACCTGCTTGTGCAGCGCAGAGATATACGCCGGGTGATCGTGGAAATGCTTGATCAGCCGTAACTCGGGCTGGTTGCGCCACGCCGACAGGACACGAAATGCCTCGTCGAAGGCGGTGGCCGTGGTCGTGCCGGAGAACTGCGGATACAGCGGCAGCAACAGGATCTGTTCGGTACCCTGCCGGCGCAGCGCTTCCATGACCGATTCGATCGACGGATTGCCATAGCGCATCGCGCAGGCCACCGTTACGTCGTGACCTTGCTGCTGCATCAACAGTTGCAGCGCATGAGCCTGACGCTCTGTATACACAAGTAGCGGCGACCCGGTCATATGCGCCTCGCGCAGCCAGATCGACTCGTACTTCATGGCCGACGCCCGCGAGCGGAACGGCAGGATCAGCCCGTGCAGGATCGGCAGCCAGGCCAGGCGCGGGATCTCTACCACGCGCGGGTCGGACAGGAACGCCTTCAGGTAGCGCCCCACCGCCTTAGGCGTGGGCGCGTCCGGGGTGCCGAGGTTGATCAGCAGGATCGCGGTGCGCGGCGGCTGGCCGTGCTGGTGTGCCGGTTCAGGCGAAAACGTCATAGGGTTTCCGTTGGGACTGCCGGGGGCGCTGGCGAATCAGGGGCCGGCCGCAAGCCGTTGCAGGCGGCCGACTCAGGACAGACACGTCCACCGTGTCAATAGTTCGTGGCTCAGCTCTGGCTGAGCGCGCTGGACAGGAGCCGCGCGGTGATATCGACGATCGGGATCACCCGTTCGTAGGCCATCCGCGTGGGGCCGATCACGCCCAAGGTGCCAACGATCTGGCCATCCACCCCGTATGGCGCGGTGATCACGGCCATGTCCTCGATCGGCACAAGCTGGCTTTCGCCGCCGATGAAGATCTGCACGCCCTGCGCGTGACTCGACACATCGAGCAGCTGCAGCAGGCTCGTCTTGTGCTCGAACACGTCGAACAGGCGACGCAGCTTGTCCATGCTCGACGACAGGTCTTCCACTTCCAGCAGCTTGCGCTCGCCTGAGATGAACACCTGCTCGTTGTCCTCGGCCATCGCGCTGCTGCCCGCCTCGACCGCCGCCTGCATCAGCGCGGACATGTCGCGGCGCAGGTCCTGCAACTCCACGCGCAGGTGGTCGCGCACGGCGTCGAAACTCATGCCCGCATAGTGCGAGTTGAAGAAATTCGCCGCCTCGATGAGCTGGCCCGGCGTGTACGCCAGGTCGGTCTGGATGATCCGATTCTGCACATCCCCTTCCGGGCTGACGATGATCAGCAGGATGCGCTTGTCAGACAACCGCATGAATTCCACCTGCCGGAACGATTGCGCGCGCCGTGGCGTCATCACCACGCCGGCGAAATGAGAAAGATTCGAAAGCGTATGCGCCGCCGCCGTGATCATCCGCTGCGGCCCGAACTGCTGGCCACCCAGTTGACCCTGGATCTGGCCAGTCAGCTCAGCCAGTTCGGCACTGAACTCCGGCGCGCGCTCCAGCGGGCGCGCCGTCAGCATTGTGTCGACGAACAGCCGGTACCCGCGCGGCGTGGGGATTCGGCCAGCCGAGGTATGTGGGCTGGCGATGAAACCCATCTCCTCGAGGTCCGACATCACGTTGCGGATGGTGGCCGGCGAGAGATCAAGCCCCGAGAACTTCGACAGGGTGCGCGAGCCCACGGGCTGCCCCTCGACGATGTATCGCTCGATCAGGGTCTTGAGAAGCTTTTTTGAACGTTCGTCCATGATGCCCCGATTTTAATCAAACTTTGGCGGTTCAGGCGTCACCTGGAGCGGCGGCGGCCCAGTGCTGACAACGATCATGCCGGTATGGTCTAATCCCGGCATGTCTGCCCCCCACAAGACCGGCGCCGCGCGCCCCCCGTTCAAGACTGTAGCCCTGGTGGGCCGACACTCGACCGCTGGCATCGAAGGTCCGCTGGAAGAGCTCGCATCTTGCATCTCCCGTAACGGACAGGATGTGGTGTTCGAACGCGAAACCGCAATGGCTACCGGGCTGACAGGTTATCCGGTGCTGACCCCCGACGAGATCGGCCGCGAAGCCGATGTGGCGGTGGTGCTGGGCGGCGACGGCACGCTGCTCGGGCTGGCCCGCCAGCTGGCCGGGCACGATGTGCCCGTGATCGGCGTCAACCACGGCCGACTGGGCTTCATGACCGACATCCCGCTCGATGCCATCTCCACGGCACTGCCAGAGATGCTGTCCGGCCGGTACGAGGCCGAAACCCGGATGCTGCTGGAGTCGCGCGTGATCCGCGACGACTCGGTGATTTTCTCCGCGCTGGCGTTCAACGATGTGGTGGTGAACCGCTCGGGGATCTCCGGCATGGTCGAACTGGCGGTCTCGGTCGACGGCTATTTCATGTACAACCAGCGTTCGGACGGCCTGATCGTCTCCACGCCGACCGGCTCCACCGCCTACGCGCTGGCAGCGGGGGGCCCGATCCTGCACCCGACGCTGTCCGGTCTGGTGCTGGTGCCGATCGCGCCGCACGCGCTGTCGAACCGGCCCATCGTGCTGCCGTACGACGCCGAGGTCACGATCGAAGTGGCCAGCGCGCGCGATGTCAGCGTCAACTTCGACATGCAGGCGCTGGCCTCGCTGCTGCCCGGCGACCGCATCGTGGTACGCCGTTCGGCCAAGACCATCAACCTGCTGCACCCGGTGGGGTATAACTACTACGCCACACTGCGCAAGAAGCTGCACTGGCACGAGTATCCGACTGAAGACAACCGGCTCTGATCCACAGGCACCTCAACGTTCCGCCGTTATCCTCGTTACCCGCCCTTACCGCCCTTACCGCCCTTACCGCCCTTACCCGCCACCGCTCACCGCCCACGATGCTGCGCAGCCTATCGATCCGCGACTTCGTCATCGTCGACACGCTCGACCTCGACTTCTCCGCCGGCTTTACCGTCTTCACGGGTGAAACCGGCGCGGGCAAGTCGATCCTCATCGACGCGCTCGCCCTGGTGTTGGGCGAGCGGGCCGACGCAGGCGTGGTCCGCGAAGGCGCGGCACGTGCCAGCATCAGTGCCACCTTCCACACCCACCCAGCGCTGGATGCGTGGCTGGCCGAGCGCGAACTGTCGAGCGACATGGAAGACGACGACGGCGGCACCGTGCTGCTGCGCCGGACTGTCGACGCCAGCGGCCGCAGCAAGGCCTTCATCAATGGCGCCGCGGCAACGCTGGCGCAGTTGCGCGAGGTGGGCGACCAGCTCGTCGATATCCACGGCCAGCACGCGCACCAGTTGCTGCTGCGCCCGGATGCCCAACGCCAGTTGTTCGACGCCCACGCAGGCCTGACCGAACAATCCGCCGCCGTGGCCGAGGCCTGGCGTGTGTGGCGCGCCTGCGTCAAGCAACGCGAGGCGGTGGAGCACCAGTCGCGCGAGATGCAGCTCGAACGGGAGCGGCTCGAATGGCAGGTCGGCGAACTGGACAAGCTCGCGCCGCAGCCAGGTGAATGGGAAGAGATCCAGGGCGAATACAACCGCCTGTCGCACGCGGCGGGCCTGATCGACGGCGGCCGCGCCGCGCTCGACGCACTATCCGAATCGGACGGCGCAGTGACCTCCGTGCTCAACGGCGTGGTGCACCGACTCCAGCAACTGGCCGATGTCGACGCGGGCCTGCGCGACGTGCTGGCCGCGCTCGAGCCGGCGCTGGTGCAGGTCGAGGAAGCCGCGCACTCCCTGAACCGCTATGTCGACCGGCTCGAACTCGATCCGGAACGGCTGCAGGCCGTGGAAGAGCGCATGCAGGCGCTGCACGCCACCGCCCGCAAGTATCGTCTGCCGCCCGAACAGCTATCCGACGAGTTGCTGGCCCGCCGCCAGCAACTTGACGACCTCCAGGCCGCCCAGGACATCAACAAGGTGCTGGCGCGCGAAGCCGCGTCGCGCGCTGCCTACCTGACCCTCGCCCAGCATCTGTCGGGGGCGCGCAAGGTGGCAGCCGAAGCCTTGTCCGCCGCCGTTACCAATGCGATGCAGGGCCTGTCGATGGCCGGCGGCACGTTCGCCGTGGCATTGCATCCGCTAGAGGAAGGCCAGAGCCACGGGCTCGAGCAGATCGAGTTCCTGGTCGCGGGCCACGCCGGCGTGAGCCCCAGGCCGCTCGCCCGCGTGGCATCGGGTGGCGAACTGGCGCGGATCAGCCTGGCGATTTCGGTCATCACAAGCGAGGCGGCGCCCACGCCAACGCTGATCTTCGACGAAGTGGACACGGGTATCGGCGGCGCGGTAGCCGAGGTGGTCGGACGCCGCCTGCAGGAGCTCGGACGCTCGCGACAGGTACTCTGCGTCACGCACCTGCCACAGGTGGCGGCGCAGGCCGGGACCCACCTGCTGGTCAGCAAGGAAACCAGCAAGGATGACAAAAAGGCCGGAGGCGACAATGGCGGCCCGGTGACGCGATCACGCATCCGGACACTTGATACAGATGGTCGCGTCCAGGAAACCGCGCGTATGCTTGGGGGTACCACGGTCACTGCCACGACCATGCAACATGCCGAGGAAATGCTGGCGCAAGGCACCCAGGCGGCCCAGGCGGCCAACTCGCCGCGCGAAAGCAGTGGCAAGCGCCCGCGCCGCGCGGCCGGCTGATTCCGGCACGCCGAACCACACAGGAGTTTCAAACCGATGACCCATGGCAAGTCGCCATCGCTCCACCGCCGCGTCGTCGCGGCCACCTTTGCCGCGCTGGCTGTGACGGCAGTGTCGGGCTGCGCCTCGGAATCGAAGTCATTTGCGCCGCCGCGCGGCAGCATTACGGATGACCGTGCGATCGGGGACATCCTCGTCAAGTTCACGCCGCCGGATGTGACAACCTCGGAAGACGCCGGCAAGCTGCTGGCAGCGATCGAGGGGCCGGTGCGCTATGTGGTCAAACGCCCGATGTCAGGAGGGGTCTGGCTGGTCACCGCGATCACGAAATCCCCCGACATCACCGCCGACCAGGCAGTCGCCACGCTGCAGGCCGCGCCGCGCGTGGAATCGGCAACGCCCGACCGCATGTTGAAGCCGCACCGCTCCATGCCGGGTGGCCGCGACATGCCCCAGCAATAAGTATCAGCATCGCCTAATCTGAGAGCCGAGTACCTCAGCAGTTCGCATCGCCGGTTGCCTCGACAAGCTCTAGCCGACAAAGCCCCTTAAGGAGCGATGATGCCGTACAGGTTGCTGAAGTCCTGGCTCACGTCCGCCGCGCCAGCCGCGCTGGTTGTCATCGGCGCAGCCCTCGCCCACGCTCCTGCCGCCCATGCCGATACCGGCACGGCAGCGCGTACCGCCCCGGTCTACACCGGCAACTACATCGTGCGATGGCGCGACGGCAGCCAGACCGTCGATACCCCCACGGACACCACCCGGATGCGCCAGGTGGCCTCCAGCACGGGGCTCGGCCTGTCCGTCAAGCGTCCGATGTCCGGCGCGATGCAGTTGCTGACGGTAAAGGACAGTCGTGGCGACGATCCCGAAATTGTCGCAAAGCGGCTGCGCAACGACCCACGCATCGCCGACGCCGTGCCGGATCGCTGGCTGCGGTTGCATGACACCATTCCGAACGACCCCGAGTTCGCCACCAACCAGACGTATCTTGGCCCGCCATCGCAGGTAGTTGGCGGCGTCAACCTGCCGAAGGCGTGGGACCGCACGCGCGGCAGTAGCAGCGTCGTGATCGCGGTGGTCGACACCGGGTATCTGCCCCACCCCGATCTGGCCAGCCGGATAATCGCCGGCTACAACTTCGTATCGACGAACGGCGCGACGCGCAGCGGCGACGCCACGGACCCCGGTGACTACGTCCCATCCGGCGTCACCTGCCCGGACGGCTCCGCCGGCCCACAGGCCAGCACCTGGCACGGCACACGCGTGGCCGGCACGCTGGGCGCGTTGACCAACAACGGCCTCGGCATCGCCGGCGTGGACTGGTCGGCACGGATTCAGCCTGTGCGGGTATCGGGACGCTGCGGCGCGCTGCTGTCCGACACCGTCGACGGCATGCGCTGGGCCGGCGGCCTGAGCGTGCCAAATGTACCGGCCAACCCGACCCCGGCGCGGGTGATCAATATCAGCCTGGGTGGCGGCACGTGCTCGACGATTGAACAACAGGCAATCAACGATCTCAATGCAGCGGGCGTGGTGGTGGTGGCTGCCGCCGGCAACTCGGCCGGTGCCGTGGAAGCCCCCGCCGACTGCTCCGGCGTGGTCGCCGTGACCGCGCACGCGAACGATGGCGAGAACGCGAGCTACGCCAACTTCGGGACCCAGGTAACGCTGAGCGCGCCCGGCGGCGGCTGCGGCAACTCGAAGGTCGGCACCATCGCGGGTCAGCCAGTCTGCACGGCGGTGGGCGGCCAGTCATACATCCGGACGCTCTCGAACGATGGCGCGACGACCATCGGCAACTACACGATCGTCAGTTCTCAAGGCACGAGCTTCGCGACACCGATGGTGTCGGGCGTCGTCGCATTGATGTTCGCGGTGAATGGCGCACTGACGCCGGCCCAGGTCACGACTGCCCTGCAGAGTTCGGCACGCCCGCACCCGGCCAACACGTTCTGCACCACCGGCAGCAATGTCGGCAAATGTGGCGCCGGACTGCTGGATGCCGATGCCGCATTGGCGGCGGCGATTAGCGCGCCGGCCGGTTCCTCATCGACATCGACTGGCGGCAGTGGCTCCGGCAGCAGCGGGGGCGGGGGCGGTGGGGGCGGCGCGATGGTGCCGTGGAGCGCTGCCTTGTTGCTGGTGATGGGTGTGATGGGGTTCGCGATACGGAGGCGGGTGGGAGTGAAGCGGGCATAACCGCATAGCAGGCGCCTGCCCTTTGGCCCTGCCCCTTCCCGTTTCCTGCTAGCGGGGTCGGGGCAGAGCACCGCGGGAGTATCAAGATCGAAGGCTGGCGATTTGCGCAGCTCGCCGGCTGGCTGGAAGGGCGATAACCGCTCAACTATCCTTCACGCTTCCCACGCGCCCCCCACCATTCCTGCAGCAACCAGCAGCCCAATCCCGCCACAGCGCCCGCCGCGTGCGCGCCGCGCACCACGCCGAACCCCCACGACGGATCGAACACCACGGCCGCGAGCCACGATTGTTCGAGCCAGACCTTGCCCAGCACGATCACGCACGTCACCACGCCGATCAGGCGCGACCAGCCGGGTGCCTGCAGCAGCCGCAACGCCGTCCATAGCGCAAGCCCGTGTGTAGCCCCGGACAACCCGCCATACCAACCTACCGCCGGCATCGCGAGCAACGCCAACTGGGCGGCCAGTCCGCAGACCACCAGCACCGTCAGCGACTCACGCACCCGCGCCTCGCGCCCGGCGAGCAGCATGAGCCCGGCGGTGGCGGCAACATCGGAGAGATAGTGTCTGGTGTCGAGGTGCACCCACATCGCGGTGACCAGGCGCCACCATTGACCCTCCGTCCGCACGGCATCGCGCAAATAGAGGCCGTGCGCGTGCATCCACGGCACGAACGTGAACAACGCGGCCAGCGCCGCCACACCCGCCACTGCGGCGAGCATGGCCGGCCAGCCCGGCAAGGCGCGCTCAGCCTTCACCAAATACCGCGCGCCACAGGGTGCGCACCTGCGTGGCCTGTTCGCGCACACTCTCCGGTGGCACCCGCGCCTGGTCGAACCCATCGAGCCGCAGCTTGTGCTGGCGCGCGCGGAACAGCCGGTACGCGTCGCCCACGGCCTGCGCGAGACTGGCGTCGATCAGGTTCAGCACGCCCGCCATACGCAGCAGCGCGATGTTGCCGGCATTGCGGGTCAGTTCCGGATGCGCGCCGCTGTGCAGCAGCACCAGATACTGCACGGCGAACTCGATATCGACCATGCCGCCGCGATCATGCTTGAGGTCGAACAGGTCGGTCGGGTTCGGATGCCCCTCCGCCACCTTGGCGCGCATCTCGACGATCTCGCCGCGCAGCGCGGCACCATCGCGCGGCTGGCGCAGGATCTCTTCGCGAAGATCCTCGAAACGGGCGCCGATTTCCGGGGCGCCAGCGCAGAAGCGCGCGCGCGTCAGGGCCTGGTGTTCCCAGACCCATGCGGCGTTGTCACCCTCGCGCAACTGATAGCGTCGGAACGCGTCGAAGCTGGTCACCAGCAACCCGGCCGCGCCGTTTGGCCGCAGACGCGTGTCCACGTCGAACAACATGCCCGCCGCGGTATGGCTGGTCAGCCAGGTGATCAGGCGGCGCGCGTAGGCCGCATAGACGTCGGGCGCACGTTCGTGATCGTCGTCGTAGAGGAAGATCAGGTCCAGATCGGACGCGTACCCCAACTCCTTGCCGCCGAGCCGGCCATAGGCGATTACCGCGAAACGCGGGGTGTCGCAGTGACGCGTCGGCAACTGGCGCCACACGGCCTGAAGCGTGACGTCGAGCATCGCATCCGCCAGATCGGAAAGACGGTCGGCCACCTGCTCGACGGTGAGCATCCCCTGCAGATCCTGCAACAGGATGCGGAACGTTTCGGCATGGTGCTCGCGACGCAGGATATCCATCTGCGCCTCGATCTGGCCGTCCGACGCCTGCAGCCGTTCGCTCAGCCGCGCGCGGAAAGCAGGCCAGTCCGGCGCTCCGGCCAGCGCGTCGGCATCGAGCAGTTCGTCGAGCAGTTGCGGGTGGCGCGTCAGGTAGGTCGCGGCCCAGCGCGATGCGTGCAGCGTCTGCGCGACGCGGTCCATTGCCTGCGGATACTCCGACAGTAGCGACAGATAAGACGCCCGCCGGCTGATCGCATCGAGAAAATCGAGAAAGCGCGCGATCGTGCTGTCCGAATCGTCCTGCTTGGCCGCGAGATCGAGCGCCCGGTTGACGAGCTGGTCGAAGCGCGAGCGGCTGGTTTCGGACAACGCGCGATAACGCATCGACGTGGCGATCGCGCGGAGCCGGTCGTACAGGCCCGTGCAGTCGCTAAAGCCCGCGGCCTGCAGGCGCTGGCATGGTGACGATTCGGGATCGGTCTCCTCGCCGTCACCCGGGGTGTCCTGCGAGGCGCGGGAGCTCTGCTCCTCACGCACCAGCGCGGGCCACAGCGCCTCGCACTCCGGCGTATCGGGACTGGTGAACGTCGCCTCGAACTGCTGCGCCACGGGGTCCATCAGCGCGTTCATCTGCGCGACCAGCGCCTCCCAGTCGCCATAGCCCATCATTTGCGCCACGGCGACGCGCTCTTCGTCCGACGTCGGCAGGTGATGCGTCTGGGCGTCGTCGCGATACTGGAGCCTGTGCTCGAGCTGGCGCAGGAAGCGGTAGGCATCGGCAAGCTGCAGTGCCTGCCCAGCGGGCAACAGGTTGCGTTCCAGCGCCACGTCGAGCACCTCGAGCGTGGGCCGCACCCGCAGCGCGGGGTCCTGCCCACCGCGAATCAACTGGAACACCTGCGCCATGAACTCGATTTCGCGAATGCCGCCACGACCGAGCTTGATATTGAACGAGCGCTGGTTCACACCGTGCCCGGCCAGACCACCGCTGCGCTTGGCCGCTTCGGCGCGAATCTGGGCATGGAGCGATCGGATCGCCGCGATCACGCCGTAGTCGAGGTAACGGCGGAACACGAACGGCGTGGTCAGGCGCGAGAGCATGGACGCGACACGTTCGGCGTGCGGCGTATCGCAGGCCGACACCACACGCCCCTTGATCCAGGCATAGCGCTCCCACTCGCGGCCCTGCACCACCAGGTATTCCTCGAGCATCCCGAAGCTGCAGACGAGCGGCCCCGCGTCGCCATTGGGCCGCAGGCGCATATCGACGCGGAAGACGTAGCCATCAGCCGTGACCTCGGACAGCAACGTGATCAGCCGGCGGCCAAGGCGAATGAAATACTCGTGATTGGACAGGCTGCGCGATCCGCCCTGCGTCTCGCCATCCTCGTCATAGAGGAAGATCAGGTCGATGTCGGACGAGACGTTCAGTTCGCGCCCGCCGAGCTTGCCCATGCCGACGACCACCAGTTCCTGCGCCTCGCCGCTCTGCTCGCCGATGGGGCGTCCGTAGGTCGCGCCGAGGTCCGCGCCGAGCACGCGCAGGCCGAACTGGATCGCCAGCTCCGCCAGGTCCGTCATCGCGCCGGTGATCTCCGCCAACGTGGCCAGACCACGCAGATCGCGCTCGATCAGCACGCACATGACCTCGGCACGCAACCGGCGCAGTGCCTGGCCCGCGGCGGCCTCCGCATCGGCGGACGGCGCGACCAGCGCCTGCAGCCGCGACTCCATCCATGCACGGGACACCGGCGTCGCGGCGGCCTCGCCGACGATTGCCGGCAGGCCCGGGCGTGCCGCGAGCACCCGGCGTGCGTAATGAGAGTACGCAGCCGAGTACAATACGTGGCCTTCGCAATCTGCGGCGGCAAGTCCCTGAGCCGCGATCGTGGCATAGGCCCCCTGGGCCATGTTGCCGATCGGACCGGCCTCGCCGGGCAATGTCACATTCGAAGTGGTTCCTGCGCCATCCGCCATGCGCTGCAGGTCAGTCGAAGCCGGGGCATTGCCCTCGGCGGAACTCGTCGGATCAGGGACAGTCATTCCAGTTACTTTTTGCAATTTCGCAGCAGGCGCCGTGACAACACGCGGCATTCGCGTGCGCACCACTTTGGAGAGCGGCTAGTATTGTCGGATAATCTGCCCATGTCCAGCCGCCCTACCGCTCCACACGACGGTTCCGCATCTCCACGCGCGGGTGGCGAAGACCAAGCCGCGCTTGCCGTTGCTCCCCGGAGTTCGATGCCCACATCTGGCGCTGGCCGCCGGGCGGCGGCGTTCGTCCGCGCCACGCTGCGCGGGCTCTGGCTCGGATTGTGGACCGCCATCCGCCATCCAGTCTGGCCGCGACTCTGGCGGATGATCGTGCGCATCGTGGCGGCGCTGCTCGCACTGGCGATCGTCGCCGTGCTGCTGATCCGCTTCGTGCTCTGGCCGCAGGCCCACACCGCGCGCGAATGGCTCGAACACCAAGGGTCGACCGCGCTCTCCGCGCGCCTCACTATTGGCGAACTCGACACCTATTGGGATGGCTGGCATCCGGCGTTCCGCGCCCGCGACGTACGCGCGGTGGACGCGCAGCAGCGCGTGCTGCTGACCGCCGGGTCGCTCGACGGCAAACTGTCGTGGCAATCGGTGCCGACGATGGCGCTGCAGTTCGTCAGCCTGACGGCCGACCGTACCGATGTGCTGATCCGGCGCACCCCCGAAGGCAAGTTGCTGGTTGCCGGTGTGCCTGTGGAAACACAAAAGACCGGCGCGCAGGACGATCCGTTCCTGCACTGGCTGCTGTCCCAGGGGCGCATCGACCTGGTCAGCGGTAACCTGCGCTGGCTGGACGAGAAGGCCCGGCTGCCTCAGCTCGACGTGGCGGACATCCACTTCACCACCGAGCGCGATGGCGCCCAGCACATTGTGCGGCTCGAGGCGCGCAGCGCCGCGCTGGCGCCGCGACCGCTGGTATTCCAGGCCAACCTGCGCCACGACTACCTGCACGGCACGGGCAACTGGCAGCACTGGACCGGTCAGGCAAGCTGGGCCTTCAACCAGCTCGAATTGCCGGTCGTGCAGCGCTACCTGGCCATCTTCGACAGCGTGCAGGATGGCGTCTTCAGCACCGACGGCACCGTCGACTTCCGTGGCGGACAGGTACAGCGCAGCCAGATGCGGCTGCGTGCATCTGGCGTCGACCTGCATCTGGCTGGGGCGCCGGAGCCACTCAAGCTGGCCAACGCCCAGGCCCTGCTACTGCATAAGAGCGACCGCAACGGCAACCACCAGCTGACCATCGACACCCTGCTCTGGCAGGCCGAGCCGCAGGCGGGCCCGCCGTCCAACGCGGACGCGACGTGGCGCGAAGGGATGCGCAAGGTGACGATCGACTGGAACCGTGACAGCTCCGGTCAGTTACGCAAGTTCGCACTGCGGGCGCCGACTTTCGACCTCAACACGCTGCGCGCGCTGGCCACGTCGATGCCGCTGGACACCGCCGTGCTACGCCAGCTCCGCGCGTTGCAGCCGGCGGGCCATATCGACAATCTCGACGTCGCGTGGTCGCGCGACCGCGCCGGCATGCTGTCACGTACCCCTGGCACCCAGCACTACAACGTGCAGGGCACACTGCGCAACGTTTCCGTGAATGGCCAGCCCGCCGTGCCGGCCGTGGATGCGGACGGCCTCCCGCGCGCCGGCACGCCCGGCTTCAGCCAGCTCTCGGGCAGCTTCAACTTCGACGACAAGCAGGGCGTGGCGAGGGTCGACACTACCGGCGGCGCCCTGATCTTCCCGGGTGTGTTCGAGGATCCACGCCTGCCGTTCGACACGCTGCGCGGCGAAGTGCGCTGGACGCACGAGGGTGACAAGCTTGTGGTCCGTACCGATGGTATCCAGTTCGCCAACGCCGATACCGCCGGCACCGTGCGCGGCACCTGGCGCCAGGGAGGCGACAGCCACGCCGGCGTGGCCGATCTGACAGGCGAACTCGAGCGCGCCCAGGCCAACCGTGTCCCGCGCTACATGCCGCTCACGCTGCCAGCGACCCGTCACTATCTGGCGGGCGCGCTGGTCGGCGGCGAAGCGCACGACGTCAAGTTTCTGGTCAAGGGCGACCTCACCCACTTCCCGTTCCATCCGCCGCTGGCCAAGGCTGGCGACTTCCGCGTGGAAGTGCCGGTGCGCCACGTGAACTACCAGATCGCACCAGACGAAACCGGCCCCAACGGCGCAAGCGGGCAAAAGGCCGGCACGGCATGGCCCGAATTCACGGACATCGAAGGCACGGTGATGTTCGAACGCGGCAGCATGTCGTTCCTGGCGAAGCGCGCGGGCGTGGCGGGTATCCAGGGCGTAACCCTGCGCGACGTGAGCGGGCGTATCGACGACATGGGTGACCACGGTCACCTGCTGGTCGACGGCAGCGCCAGCGGCCCGGTGCAGAGCTTCCTGCGCTTCGTGGCTACCAGCCCGGTCAAGGAGTGGACGGCCAACGTCACCGAGACGTCGCACGCGCCGGGCAATGGCGAGCTCAAGCTCAAACTGGACCTGCCGCTCAATCACGCGGCGGGTTCTAAGGTCAACGGCGAATTCCGCTTCCCCGGCAACGACGTGACCTTGTTCCCGGAA
Source organism: Cupriavidus sp. HY129 (assembly GCF_059492215.1). Classification (NCBI taxonomy): domain Bacteria; kingdom Pseudomonadati; phylum Pseudomonadota; class Betaproteobacteria; order Burkholderiales; family Burkholderiaceae; genus Cupriavidus; species Cupriavidus sp. HY129. Next base: position 1,095,731 of record NZ_CP083254.1, on the reverse strand, counting down.
CTGCCAACGCTCTACGGCGCCACCGGCGCGGTGGCCTTCGACGAACACGGCTTCCGACTCGACAACGTGCGTGGCCGATTTGTCGGTGGCGAGACTCGCCTCGGCGGCGGCACGCAGCCAGACGGCACCACACGTGTGACAGTCAGCGGCACGGCCACGGCCCAGGGCCTGCGCGAGGCGCTCGGTACGGAAATGTCAGCCCTCGGCAGCCGCATCGACGGGACCACCGCCTATAGCGCCGTGGTCGGCGTTCACGACAAGCATCTGCAGGTGGAGGTGGCATCCAACCTCAACGGACTCGCTCTGGACCTGCCAGCGCCGCTGGCCAAGACCGCCGCGCAGGACATGCCACTGCGCTTCGACCTACGACCGTCGACCGCGCCCGGCCGCGCGGGCCTGGACGAAGTCACCGTGCAACTCGGCAATGCGGCCAGCGCGCGCTATGTGCTACGCCGTGGCGGCGATGCGCTGGAAGTCGTGTCCGGCGGCATCGGCCTTGGGCAACCGGCGCCTCAGCCTGCAAGCGGCATCACGGTGGCGATGACCACGGACCGGCTCAATGTCGATGCCTGGCGCGCCTTGCTCAGCGGCCCGGATAACAAAGGCGGCGACAAACCCGCCGGTGACATAGGACGCTCGTCCCCATTCCTGCCCGATCGCATGACGGTGCGCGCCAAGGTGCTCGATGCGTTCGGCCGCAGTCTCGATGACGTTTCGCTCGATGCCGGCCGGGAGCGCGGCGACGGCGGCTGGAACATGCAGATCAATTCGCGCCAGATCGCCGGCACCGGACAGTGGCGCCGCAACGCGAGCAATCCGTCCGGGATGCTCACCGTGCGGCTCGCGCATCTGGACATCCCCGACGCCACCGATGACGGCCACATGACCGAAGCCATCACGCGCAGCGTCGAGGAAATGCCGGCGCTCGACCTGAGCGTCGACAGGTTCGTCCTGCACGGCCGGGAATTCGGCAAGCTCGAGGTCAAGGCCCATACGAGCCATGACGACAACCAGCCGGTCTGGACGCTCGACAGCCTGACCATCGAACAGCCGGGCGCCAAGCTCACCGGCAATGGCTCCTGGCGCCTGCCAAGGCGCTTGCGTGAAGCGGCGGCTCAGGGCGATGCTTCCTCGACGGAAGGCCGCCGCACGCTGCTGAACTTCAAGCTCGACATCCGCAACGGGGGCGACGTGCTCGAACGCATGGGCCTGCCCCACACGCTGCGCGACGGCAAGGGCACGTTCGAGGGCCGCATCGCCTGGCGCGGCTCGCCGATGTCGATCGACTACCCCACGCTTTCGGGCCGCCTGAATCTGAATATCGAGAACGGCCAGATCCTGAGCGTCGACCCGGGCGCCGCGCGACTGCTCGGCGTGCTGAGCCTGCAAAGCCTGTTGCGTTTCGCCACGCTGGACTTCCGCTCGCTCTCGAGCCGGGGGATGGTATTCGACAGCCTCAACGGCACCGGCACGATCGAAAACGGCGTGGGCAAGATCGAAGAGTTCAAGTTCAAGAGTGGCCAGGCCATGGCCTCGATGTCTGGCACGGCGGACCTGTTGCACGAGACGCAGGACCTGGAAGTGGCCGTGACGCCGCGCATCAACGCCACCACCACGTCAGTGGCCGCCGCGTTCATCAATCCGGTGCTGGGCATCGGCACGCTGGCCGCCCAGTTGATGTTCGCCGACGAGATCTCGAAGGTGTTCACGCAGCATTACCGCGTGTCCGGATCGTGGGCCGACCCCAAGGTCACCAAAGTGGAAGACAATAAGACGCAACCGCCGATCCAGGAGCGTTCCGGCGCCTATCCGCGCTGAAACCCCTGCTCCAGAGAAGGAAGCCAAGATGACTGCCACTGCCCCGATGCGCGTTGCCGCCATCCAGACCGTCACCGGCATCACGCTCGACGACAACCTCGCGCGTGCCGATGCGCTGATCGCGGAGGCCGCGCGCGGCGGCGCCGAACTGGTGCTGCTGCCTGAGTACTTCTGCATGATGGGCCGCCACGAGACCGACAAGATCGCCATCCGCGAACAGGATGGCGACGGTCCGGTGCAGAGCTTCCTGGCCGATGCCGCGCGGCGCCATCGCGTCTGGCTCGTGGGCGGCACACTGCCGATGTGGTGCAACGACGATGCGCGCGTCTACAACACGTCGCTCGCCTTCGATCCGCATGGCCGCCGCGTGGCGCGCTACGACAAGATCCACCTGTTCGGCTTCACCAAGGGCACCGAGAGCTACGACGAATCGCGCACGATCCTGGCCGGCAAGACGCCGGTGGCCTTCGATGCGCCGTGCGGACGGGTGGCGATGTCGGTCTGCTACGACCTGCGCTTTCCGGAGCTCTATCGCGGACTGGCGGGCAAGAATGACGTCAGCCTGATCCTGATGCCGGCGGCTTTCACCTACACCACGGGCCAGGCTCACTGGGAGATCCTGCTGCGCGCCCGCGCGATCGAAAACCAGTGCTATGTGCTGGCCGCGGCACAAGGCGGCAAGCACGAAAATGGCCGCCGCACCTGGGGTCACTCGATGCTGGTGGACCCGTGGGGCGAGTTGATGGGCGTGTTGCCCGAGGGCGAAGGCGTGGTGTCGGGTACGGTCGACCCGGCCCGTCTTGCCGAAGTGCGTCAGAACCTGCCGGCACTGCGTCACCGCGTGCTGTAGGATTGACGGAAATTCACATTGCAGGCCGCCGTGGCAGACCGCCACGGGGTATCGAAAAGGACAATCATGAACGCCGGCGATCTCGGAATCCGCAACCTGGCCACCGCCCAGCAACTGCTGCTGGCGCCGTACGGGCTCGATGAAGCCAAGCTCCAGCGCGTGCTGGCCGACATCTTCACGCACAAGGTCGACTACGCCGACCTGTATTTCCAGCACACCCGCAACGAGGCCTGGAGCCTCGAGGAAGGCATCGTCAAGTCGGGCAGCTTCAGCATCGACCAGGGCGTTGGCGTGCGCGCCGTCTCGGGCGACAAGACCGCCTTCGCATACTCCGACGACATCAGCCTGCCGGCCCTGAGCCAGGCCGCCGCGGCTACCCGCACGATCGGCAAGAGCGGCGGCGGGCGCGTCAAGGTGGCGGGCTCGCTCGCCTCGCACACGGGCCGCAACCTCTATGCGCCGAACGATCCGCTCGACTCGATGACCGCCACCGAGAAAGTGGCGCTGCTCGAGAAGATCGAAAAGCTGGCACGCGCCAAGGATCCGCGCGTGGTGCAGGTCATGGCCGGCCTTGCCGGAGAGTACGACGTGGTGCTGGTGGCGCGCAGCGACGGCGTGATCGCCGCCGACGTGCGTCCGCTGGTGCGCGTGTCCGTGACCGTCATCGCCGAACAGAACGGTCGGCGCGAGATCGGCTCCTCGGGCGGCGGCGGCCGCTATGCCTACGGCTACTTTACCGACGACCTGCTGCGCAAGTACGTGGACGAAGCGGTGTCGTCGGCACTGGTCAACCTGGAGGCGCGTCCCGCCCCGGCTGGCGCGATGACCGTGGTGCTCGGACCGGGCTGGCCCGGCGTGCTGCTGCACGAGGCCGTGGGCCACGGCCTGGAAGGCGACTTCAACCGCAAGGGTTCCTCGGCGTTTGCCGGCCGCATGGGAGAGCGCGTGGCGGCCAAGGGGGTGACCGTGGTCGACGACGGCACCATCGCCAATCGCCGCGGATCGCTGAACCTCGATGACGAAGGCAACCCCACGCAGTGCACCACGCTGATCGAGGACGGCATCCTGCGCGGCTATATCCAGGACACGCTTAACGCGCGCCTGATGAAGATGCCGGTCACCGGCAACGCACGCCGCGAGAGCTACGCCGCGCTGCCGATGCCGCGCATGACCAACACCTACATGCTTAACGGCGACCGCGATCCGCAGGAAATCCTCGCCAGCGTCAAGCGCGGCCTCTATGCCGTGAACTTCGGCGGCGGTCAGGTCGACATCACCAACGGCAAGTTCGTGTTCTCGGCCAGCGAGGCATACATGATCGAGGACGGCAAGATCACGTATCCGGTCAAGGGCGCGACGCTGGTCGGCAACGGCCCCGAGTCGCTCAAGGACGTCACGATGATCGGCAACGACATGCGCCTGGATTCGGGCGTGGGCGTCTGCGGCAAGGAAGGCCAGAGCGTGCCGGTGGGCGTGGGTCAGCCAACGCTGCGGATCGAGAACATGACGGTGGGTGGCACGGCCTGACAGCCGAAGTTCGCCCCTCTCCCGCCTGCGGGAGAGGGGCGCCTGGTCAAAGCTACGGCCTCACCTCGTACACCAGATTGAACGGTGTCTGTGCCGTGCGGCGGAAGCTGCCAAAGCCGCCCTGCTCCGTCACACCACGCATGCGGGCCTCACCGGCCTGTGCTCCCAGGCACATTGCCCCCTCCTGCGACCGCGATCCCGGCGTGCAAATGAATGTCGACGCCGAATAGAACACGCGCCCGATCGGATTGAGGTTGTCCTGCAGCCGGTCATTGGCAAACGGCTCCACAATCATCCAGCACCCGTCGGGCTTGAGCGATTCTCGGATGTGCCGCGCGGCGCCAACCGGGTCGCCCATGTCATGCAGGCAGTCGAAGACCGTCACGAGGTCGTATCCGCTTCCGGGATAATCCTTGGCCGCCGCCACTTCGAACGTCACGCGGTTGCTCACGCCTGCACGTCTGGCAGACTCGATCGCATATCGGATCGACGGCTCGTGGTAGTCGAAGCCGCGAAACGTGGAAGCCGGATAGGCCTGCGCCATGATGATCGTCGAAGCACCGTGCCCGCACCCCACGTCAGCCACCATGGCCCCCGCCTTGAGCCGGGCGTCGAAGCCTTCCAGCGACGGAATCCATTCGCCGACCAGATGTGCCGCGTAGCCGGGGCGGAAGAACCGCTCGGTACCATGGAACAGCGCCGGGTCGTGTTCGTGCCAGCCAAGCCCTCGGCCGTTATGGAAGATGTCGACCATCTTCGGAATCGCGCGGAACTGTGCCACCGCAATCTGGAATGCGCCGGGAATGAACGCCGGACTGCCCTCCTGCGCCAGCGCCAGCGCCTGTTCCTCGTTCAACGAGAAGCTGTCGGTGTCCGCGTCGTATTCGACGTAGCCGCTGGCGGCCTGCGCTGACAGCCACTCGCGCAGGTACCTCGCATCCGTGCGGGTTTTTGCCGCCAGCATATCGGCGGTCATCGGTTTTTCGGCCAGCGCCTTGTACAGCCCAAGCTCGTCGCCCAACACCACCGTCGCCGCGTGCATCACGGCACCGATGTCATGGACGAATTTCTCCATGAAGGCATTCAGCCTTGCCTCATCGACTGGCATGATGGCTACCCTCCCTCCACCTTGTTCTTGTGATTCCACTATAGGAAGCATGGGTACTCTGCAATTGCTTAAATCTATCGATTGGCCGCTTGCCATCTTCCTTGAAAAGCGATATAAAGATGCTTCGTTGTCGCGCGAGCGGCGATTGCACCCCGTGATTTTTCCCACGAGTGCGCAATAAAATGCCTTTTGATCGCGCACCGCAGCATAAATTTCACGCATTGCCGCATAACCGACACAAGCTGACTACAGCCGATCCGATTTCCGCCATGTCCGCCAAGTTTTACTTTTACTTTTTTTGGCATCTCACACCGCTGGCGGATAGAGAGGGATAGCTGCAAGTAGCCCCGAATACTAAAAAAAGCCGCCAGCGACCCTGGCGGCTTTTTTTATCCCCGCCACCGCCGCAACGCAATTCCAGATCAGACTCACGACCTCACAAACCCGGAGCCATCATGCTGAAGAACACCGACGACCTGCGTATTCGAGAACTCAAGGAACTGCTGCCGCCCGCGCACCTGATCCGCGAGTTTGCTTGCTCGGAGGCTGCGTCCGACGTGATCTATGGCGCCCGCCAGGCCATGCATCGCATTCTGCACGGCATGGACGACCGCCTGATCGTCATCATCGGCCCGTGCTCGATCCACGACACGCGCGCGGCCCTGGAATACGCCAAGCTGCTCAAGGTGCAGCGCGACCGCTTCGCGGGTGAGCTCGAGATCGTGATGCGCGTCTACTTCGAAAAGCCGCGCACGACGGTCGGCTGGAAGGGCCTGATCAACGATCCGCACATGGATGGCAGCTTCAAGATCAACGACGGTCTGCGCACCGCCCGCGAACTGCTGCTGAATATCAGCGAAATGGGCGTGCCGACGGGGACGGAATATCTGGACATGATCAGCCCGCAGTACATCGCCGATCTGGTGAGCTGGGGCGCGATCGGCGCGCGCACCACCGAGTCGCAGGTGCACCGCGAACTCGCTTCCGGACTGTCGTGCCCGGTCGGCTTCAAGAACGGCACCGACGGCAACGTGAAGATCGCCGTCGACGCGATCAAGGCCGCCTCGCAGCCCCACCATTTCCTGTCGGTAACCAAGGGCGGCCACTCGGCCATCGTGTCGACCTCGGGTAACGAGGACTGCCACATCATCCTGCGCGGCGGCAAGGCACCGAACTACGACGCGGCCAGCGTGCAGGAAGCCTGCGACGCGATCTCGAAGTCTGGCCTGGCCGCACGTCTGATGATCGATGCCTCGCACGCCAACAGCAGCAAGAAGCACGAGAACCAGATCCCGGTCTGCGAGGACATCGGCAAGCAGATCGCCGGCGGCGAACAGCGCATCGTCGGCGTCATGGTGGAATCGCACCTGGTAGCTGGCCGACAGGACCATGTGCAGGGCACTCCGGTGGAGAACCTGACCTACGGCCAGTCGGTGACCGACGCCTGCATCGCCTGGGATGACTCCGTGGCCGTACTGGAGACGCTGGCCAACGCCGTGAAACAGCGTCGCCTGGTGACCGGCAGCGGCAACTGATCCGCACTGCAGAACGAAAAAGCCGCTCATTCGAGCGGCTTTTTTTTCTTCGATTCCCTTGCGACGAAATCGAAGCGGCTGACGTCTTTCGACTTACTTCTTCAGCACCAGATCGCCCGGCAGCGATTCGATATACGCGGCAATATCCTTCAACTCCTTGCGCGTAAACTCCCGCGGCTTGCCGTCCTTGCCGGTAACCGCCGGGTTGCTCTTGACCTGACCGGCCATGATCGCATTATTGCGGCCCACCAGCGGGTTGCCGCTGATCTGGTAAGACAACAGGGCGTGATAGATGTAATCCTGGTGCTGGCCGGCCAGCTTCGGATAGTCCGGCGAGATCGGCGCGTTCAGATCCTTGCCGTGGCACGCCACACATCCACCCTTTTCCACCAGTGCCTTGCCAGCGGCGATATCTGCCGCCGAAGCGGACATGGCAGCGGCGCCAAGCGCGACAGCACCCAGCGCGAACGAAACAGCTTTCAGCATCTTCATGGTCAGGGGCCTCTTACTTGAGCGGATTGTTCTGCGTGTCGCGCTTCTGCTGCGAGTAGTACGCAGCCACGGCGGCGATGTCCTTGTCGGACAGGCTGTCGGCAATCCCGCGCATGGTCGGATGCTTGCGATCACCCTTCTGATAGCTCTTGAGCGCGTTCTCGATGTACTTGGCACTCTGGCCGCCAAGCATGGGCACCTGATATACCTCGGGGAACGATGCACGGTAGCCAGGAATACCATGGCAGCCAATGCACATTGCGACCTTGTCCTTGGCGGCGTCCACGTTGCCCTTGTCCTGGGCCTGCGCAGCCGTTGCGGCCGCGCCCAACACCACCATCGTGAGGAGCTTTTTCATTGTCTTAGCTGAGTGGGAAGTGTTTAAACCGCGTGTGACTGCCCTGCAGGGCGAAACGGCTTTGGGAACGGGGATCTGAAATCGCGGTAAGTGCTGATGTGCCGCGGGTGCTTCCACACCATTCTGCAACCATCTCGCGCTGTCACCGCCCCCCGGTGAACTGCCATGTCTCAGTGACAGAACTGCCGGGTATGAGGGGGGAGATATTGACCAGGGGCGCGTCAAACCGGCGCATTGTACCGCAGCGTGCACGCGCCAGTCCACAGAACGGCCTTGGGGTGTCCCCCACTGAACGCGAATCCCGATCTGCTCTTATACTGGCCCATTCCGACCGAAATTCCGATTGTTCATGCCGGTTGTTGCCCGACCGGATCATTGGCCCTGAGTCATTGTTTCCGATTGTCTGCCAACCACGCCCCTTGCAATACGATCAGACCGCCCATGTCCACCACCGCCAACGCCAATCCGTCCCAGCAGGTCAAGTTCGAAGGTAGTGCCCAATACGTTGCCACCGACGATCTGAAGCTGGCCGTCAATGCCGCACGCACGCTGCAGCGCCCCCTGCTGATCAAGGGCGAGCCCGGCACGGGCAAGACCATGCTGGCTGAGGAAGTGGCCGCAGCACTGGGTATGCCGCTGTTGCAATGGCACATCAAGTCAACCACCAAGGCCCAGCAGGGCCTGTACGAATACGACGCCGTGTCGCGTCTGCGCGACTCCCAACTGGGCGACAACCGCGTGCACGACATCGCCAACTACATCGTCAAGGGCGTGCTCTGGCAGGCGTTCGAGGCCGACGAGCCCGTGGTGCTGCTGATCGACGAGATCGACAAGGCCGACATCGAATTCCCGAACGACCTGCTGCGCGAACTCGACCGCATGGAGTTCTACGTCTACGAGACGCGCGAACTGATCCAGGCGAAGCATCGCCCGCTGGTGATCATCACCTCGAACAACGAGAAGGAGTTGCCGGACGCCTTCCTGCGCCGCTGCTTCTTCCACTACATCAAGTTCCCGGATGCCGAGACGATGCAACAGATCGTCGACGTCCACTACCCCGGCATCAAGCGCGAGCTGGTAGCGGCCGCGATGGAATCGTTCTACGAGATGCGCAACCTGCCGGGCCTGAAGAAGAAGCCGAGCACGTCGGAGCTGATCGACTGGCTCAAGCTGCTGATGGCCGAGGACATTCCCGCCGAGGCACTGCGCAGCCCGGACCGCAAGGCCGCGATCCCGCCGCTGCACGGCGCGCTGCTCAAGAACGAACAGGACGTGCACCTGTTCGAGCGTCTCGTGTTCATGAACCGCGCCAACCGCTGAGGACAGCACGATGTCGAGGTTCGTTCAACCCGTGACGCTGTCAGGCAGCCACGCCACGCTTGCGCCGCTGTCGATGGACCATGCCGAAGGCCTGCGCGAAGCCGCGGCCGATGGCGAACTCCATCGGCTCTGGTACACCTCGGTGCCCTCGCCCGAAGGCATGGAAGCCGAGATCAAGCGCCGGCTCGACCTGCAGACGCAGGACTCGATGCAACCGTTCACCGTGCTCGATGCTGACGGCCGCCCGGCCGGCATGACCACGTACATGAACATCGACGGCAAGAACCGGCGGGTTGAAATCGGCTCGACATGGTACGCGCGGCGCGTGCAACGCACCGCGCTCAACACCGAGTGCAAGCTGATGCTGCTGCGCCATGCGTTCGAGACGCTCGACTGCATCGCCGTGGAATTCCGTACGCACTGGATGAACCACCAGAGCCGCACCGCCATCGCACGTCTGGGCGCCAAGCAGGACGGCGTGCTCCGCAACCATCAACGCATGCCGGATGGCTCGTTCCGCGATACGGTCGTGTTCTCGATCATCGCCAGCGAATGGCCCACCGTGCGCGCGCACCTGCAGTTCCAGCTCGACCGCCCGCGCTGACCGGGGAGAGTTTCCCATGCTGATCGATTTCTTTTTCTCGCTGCGCCACGCCAAGCTGCCGGTATCGGTCAAGGAGTACCTGACGATGCTGGAAGCCCTGCGCGCGCAGGTTATCGCGCCGTCGATCGACGAGTTCTATTACCTGTCGCGCATGACGCTGGTAAAGGACGAGAAGCACTTCGACAAGTTCGACCAGACCTTCGCTGCATACTTCAAGGGCGTGGAGAGCCTGATCGACTGGAAGAGCGACATTCCGCTCGACTGGTTGCAGAAGACGCTCGAGCGCGAGCTGTCGGCCGAGGAAAAGGCCAAGATCGAGGCCATGGGCGGCCTCGACAAGCTGATGGAACGCCTGAAGCAACTGCTCGAGGAGCAGAAGGAAAAGCACGAGGGCGGCAACAAGTGGATCGGTACGGGCGGCACCTCGCCGTTCGGTCACAGCGGCTACAACCCCGAGGGCATCCGCATCGGCGGCCCGTCCAAGGGCAACCGCACCGCGATCAAGGTGTGGGAGACGCGCGCGTACAAGGATTACGACGACCAGGTCGAACTCGGCACGCGCAACATCAAGGTGGCACTACGCCGCCTGCGCCGTTTCGCGCGCGAGGGCGCCGACACCGAACTCGATCTCGACGATACGATCCACTCCACCGCCGCCAACGCGGGGATGCTCGACATCAAGTTGCGGCCCGAGCGCCACAACAAGGTCAAGGTCCTGATGCTGATGGATGTCGGCGGCTCGATGGACGACCACATCAAGCGCGTGGAGGAACTGTTCTCGGCCACCAAGACCGAGTTCAAGCACCTCGAGTACTACTACTTCCACAACTGTCTCTACGACTACGTGTGGAAGAACAACCGCCGCCGCCATGCGGAGAAGATCGCCACGTGGGATCTCATCCACAAGTACACGCCCGACTACAAGGTGATCTTTGTCGGCGATGCGACGATGAGCCCCTATGAGATCCTGCAGCCGGGCGGCTCGGTCGAGTACAACAATGCCGAGGCCGGCGCCGTGTGGCTCAATCGCATGATCGAGCAGTTCCCGCGCTTCGTGTGGCTGAACCCCGAGCCGGAAGGCCTCTGGCAGTACCGCCAGTCGATCACCGTGATCAACCAGATCATGAAGAACCGCATGTATCCGGTCACGATCGCGGGGCTCGAGGCAGCGATGAAAGTGCTGTCGAAGTAAAAATAGCGGATGCCATGCATCGACGTGGCGCCCGCAGTTAGCGCCCGCAGTTAGCGCCTGGAATGAGCGCCTGGAATGAGCGCTTGCCGGGCCGCTACGCCACCACGTCGACACCCTCCATCAGCCAGGCCCGGAACGTCTGCAGCGCCGGCAGGTGAGCCTTCTGTTCCGGATAGCAGAGGTAATACCCCTTCTTGGCCAGCACGCGCGCGGCATGCGCCACCACCAGCGTGCCGGTGGCAATCTCCTCTTCGATCAGGCAGCGCGGAATCAGAGCGATGCCTAGCCCCGACACCGCCGCCTGCGTCAGCAACGAGAACTGATCGAAACGCGCCCCGCTCCACGCCTGGCGCGTGGACACCCCCAGTTCGGACAGCCAGTCTGGCCACGCCTCTGGCACCGTGGTGTGATGCAGCAGTGGGTAACGCAGCAAATCCTCGGGAGATGCAACCGCGCCCCCAGGCTCCTGCGCGAGCAATCCCGGCCGGCACACCGGCAGCACTTCGCGTCCGGTCATGTAGTCGGCGAGACTCCCCGGCCAGACGCCGTCGCCAAAGCGGATCGCCGCATCGAGATCAGGTTGGGAAAAATCGTAGCCCTGCGCATGGGGAACGAACTCCAGCGTGACTTCGGGATGCCGGGCGAAAAACTGCGGCAGCCGCGGAATCAGCCACTTGGCGCCGAGTGTCGGCATGCTGGCGATATGCAGGATGCCGCCCCGCCCCTTGCGCGCGATCAGTTCCACGCTGGCCGCCTCGATCTCGTTCAGGCTCGGCCGGATGCGCTCCAGATAGCGCTCCCCCGCGCCGGTCAGCATCAGGCGCTGGCGCACGCGCTCGAACAGCTCGACACCCAGGAACGCCTCGAGACTGCGTACCTGCTTGCTGACCGCCCCCTGCGTGACGTGAAGCTCCCGGGCGGCCAGCGTGAAGCTGTTGTGCCGCGCAGCGGCTTCAAATGCCTGCAATTCCGTCAGCGACGGACATAAGCGTCGCATAGGTCACCTCTACTTCAATACCATTTGGAATGATCCGGGGATTTTATTTCGTTTGCGCGCATCTTGCATCGGAAAGCAGAATCACGAGAGCTAAAGAATTCAGCTTTTGCTGAGTTCCGCTCCCTGAATCCCCACCGGAATCCCGACGATGCAACGCCGTCCCCTGCTCAAGATCCTCGCCGCCGCCACCGCCTTCGCGGCCGCCGGCCTGACCCTGCCCGCCCTGGCGCAAGGCACGTACCCGACCAAGCCGATCACGCTCGTCGTGCCGTTCCCGGCTGGCGGCACCACCGACATCGTCGCGCGTATCGTCGCTGACAAGCTCGGCCAGCAACTGGGCCAGGCCGTGGTGGTGGACAACCGCGGCGGCGCCGGCGGCAGCATCGGCACCGGCTACCTGGCCAAGGCCACGCCGGACGGCTACACGCTCGGCATCGCCACGGCATCGACGCACGGCATCAACCCGGCCGTGTATCCGCGCCTGCAATACGACGCCACCAAGGACTTCACGCCGATCACGAACCTGGCCTCCGTGCCGAACGTGATGAGCATCAACCCGAACGTGAAGGCCACCGACATGAAGTCGTTCATCGCGCTGGCCAAATCGGAACCGAACAAGATCGCCTACGGCTCGGCCGGCAATGGCAGCGTGTCGCACATGATGGGCGAGCTGTTCAAGATGAGCAGCAAGACCGAACTGCTGCACGTGCCCTACAAGGGCGTGGGCCCCGCGCTGAACGATGCGCTGGCCGGCCAGGTGCAGGTGCTGTTCGACAACCTGCCGTCGTCGCTGCCGTTCATCGAAGGCGGCAAGCTGCGCGCGCTGGCCGTGGCTGCGCCGAAGCGCGTGGCCGCGCTGCCGAACGTGCCGACCTTCGCCGAACTGGGCCTGCCTGAAGTCAATGACGCCGCATGGTTCGGCCTGATCGCCCCGGCCAAGCTGCCCGCCGACATCCAGGCCAAGCTGAACGCCGCCGCCATCAAGGTGCTGGCCATGCCGGAAGTGCGCGCCAAGCTCGAGAAACTCGGCGCCACGCCGGTGGGCGACACGCCGCAGCACTTCGCGCAGCAGATCGCCACCGAAGTGGCCAAGAACAAGCGCGTGGCCGCTGCCGCCAAGATCTCCCTGGACTAATCACGGACCGGTAACCCAGCATGACCGAAGCAGACCGAAAGACCGCGGAAAGCCCGTACTTCCTGCACATGCCGGAAGGCGAGTGCGGCCCGCTCTTTCTTGATTCCCCCCATAGCTGCACCACGTACCCGGCGGACTTCCGCTTCGCCGGCAACCTGCCCCTGCCGCTGCTGCGGCAGGCGGAAGACACGTTCGTGGACGAGCTCTATGCCGACGCGCCCGCGCGCGGCATCCCGCTGCTCTGCGCGGGCTTTCCGCGCAGCTACCTCGACGCCAACCGCAGCCTCGAGGAAATCGACGAAGCCCTGCTCGACACGCCGTGGCCCGGCGCCAAGCAGGAAACGTCGAAGACGCGCCTCGGCAAGGGCCTGGTCTGGCGCGTGCTGGACACCGGCGAGCCGATCTACGATCGCAAGCTCGGCGTGGCCGAACTGCAGGCGCGCATCGACAACTACTACCTGCCCTACTACGCGCAGTTGCAGCGACTGTCCGACCAGGCCGTCGCCCGCCACGGCCGAGTGTGGCACATCAACTGCCACTCGATGCCGAGCGAGGCCGCGCAATACGCAACCGAGCACCCGGGCCTGCAGCATCCGGACTTCGTGGTGGGTGACCGCGACGGCACGACTTGCGATACCCGCTTCACCGATCGCGTGGAGAGCGTACTCAAGGACATGGGCTACGACGTGTGGCGCAACCATCCCTACAAGGGCGTGGAAATCGTGCGCGTGGTAGGTCAGCCCCAGGCCAACCGCCACAGCCTGCAGCTGGAAGTCAACCGGAAGCTGTACATGGATGAAGTCGGCCTGACGCACAGCGCCGGGTTCGACAAGCTCAAGCGCGACCTCAACGCGCTGATGGACGAACTGCTGCGCTTCGCGCGCACGATCTGACCGACGGATCAAAGGGCTGCCGCAATGGCGCCCTGCCCCGAGGCACGCAGCACGCGTGCCTCGGGGTTCGCCAGAGTTGCGTGACTCGGCAATTCTCTGCTATCGCACACACCCAAATCCACGGGGATCGCGACGGTTGCAAGCAATTAGAATGAAGGGTAACAACATTTAGGAACTTTGCCGCGGGGGATTCCTCTATCATGGCAATCCTTCACTAACCCCTCCTTGCTTCACCGAGCAAAGACGACCCCGTGATCCGACGAATTTCCGAACTGTTCGGCAGCCGGCTGCGTATGCTGTCTGCCGCAGTGGCCGGTGCGATCGCACTCGCCGGTTGCGCCACCGCACCGACGGACGAGACCGCAGCCGTGGCTGGCCAGCCCGGCTCGCCCGCTGCCAGCACCGCCACCCCCGTAGCCCCCGGCCCCGCCTCGGCGACGGCCGCCAAGACCCCGACCACCAACGGCAAGAGCCCGCCCACGACGACGGTCACGCTACCCGACAGGGGCCGCGTGAGCTTGGCCGAATATCGCGCGCAAATGCGCGATCAGTTGATGAAGACGGAGAATGCATCGGCCGACGTGGCCGATTGCGCCGCGCACGCCAGCTGGGTGGTGCCGCGGTCGGCGACTTATGACGCGCTGAAGATCCCCACGGGCGCACTTGCCCAGGATCAGGCCACCGAGGAGCGCTGGGAAAGCCGGTTCTCGTCGGGCAAGCAGTCCGTAGTCGTCAGCTCCGTCGTGACGTTCGCTGCCAGCGCACACCGCCGCTCGGGGGAACCGCAATGGCAACCGGTCAAGGTCCGCTGCGGCTACGACAACGGCATGATGCTGGCGTACGAACTGCTCAACAGCAGCGGCGAGACGATCAGCGAACCAGCCGCGGCACCCGCCGTGGGCACGTCGCACTCGAAGAAGAAAAAAGGCAAGAGCACCGCCAAGGCATCGACGTCGTCGAAGTCCAGCAAGGCAAGCTCGACGTCCAAATCGACATCGTCTTCTAAGAGCACATCGTCCAAGACGACAACCAAGAAGAAGCAGTAAGGCCCTGCGCCGACTGCGACTGAGACGCAGGTCCGGCTCCCTCTCCCGCTTGCGGGAAAGGGAGCGCTTGGCGCTTCAAACCCTGATCACGTCTGTCAGCCCAGATACTCCAGCACCGCCTGCAGCATCGACGTACCAAGCAGGCCGCTCTTCGCACCGTTCCAGCCCAGCACCGGGTCTGGCAGGTCAGCGTTGTCCTTGAACGGCATCTCCAGCGTCAGGGCCAGGCAGCCGAAGGTATGGCCGATGTACTTCGAGGCGAGCTTCAGTGCATCCGCGTTGTACTTGCTTGCAGCGTAGCCGTGCACGTCCTGGAAGTCCGGCGTGGCCCGCTTGAACGCCTCGATGAAGCGCGACTGCTGGTCGCGCTGGGCTGCGGTAAAGCCAGGAAGCATCTCGCTGCCGGCTACGAAGTTGTACGGCAGCGCCTCGTCACCATGAATGTCGAAGAACAAATCGACACCAGTGGCTTCGATCGCCCGGCGCACGTGATACACCTCGGGGCTCGTCTCGAGGCTCGGTTGCATCCATTCGCGATTCAGGTTGGCGCCTGCGGCATTCGTGCGCAGGTTGCCGCGCGCCGAACCATCCGGATTCATGTTCGGCACGATATGGAACACGGCGCGATCGAGCAGCTTGCGCGCCACCGGATCGCCCGCCCACATGCCGGTGCCCGTCAGGCGCTGCAGCACGCCTTCGCAGAACCACTCCGCCATGCTTTCGCCCGGATGCTGGCGCGCGATCATCCAGACCGTCTTCTTGCCCGGCCCTGGCTGACCCAGCGTCACGCAGGTCAGGTCGCGCCCATCGACGGTACTGCCAAGGTGCGACAGCTTCGCCAGCGGCGAACGCTGGCAGGAGGCCAGCAGCGAAAGGTGCCGCTCCTCGGGATACGGTTCGAAATACGCAAACCAGACGCTGTCGTGTTCGGGCTTGAAGTCGACGGTCATGGTGGTGCCGTCGTAGCGCGTCGGCACGCGGAACCAGTGGGCCCGGTCATAGGAGGCCACGACGCTGTAGTCGCGCCAGCCGTCTGGATAGGTGCATTCGCCCGCGTTCAGGAACTGGAGCTTGCAGTCCTGCCTGGCCGCGCCCTGCAGCCGGAAGTGGAACCACTGGCGAAAGTCGGCGTGCGAATCGGCGCGGATACGCAGGCGGATGTCGTCGGCACGATCGAGGGCTTCGACTTCGATCGCGCCCGAATCGAACAGCGTGGAGATATGCAGCGCTGAGGTCATGAAGTAGCTCCTTGGTTCTCAGTCTTCCAGACGGCGGCGGAATACCCAGCGGGCATCGTCGGACGCGGCCTTGTCGAAGGCGTAGCCGTCTTCGTTGAAGCGCTTCAGTTGCGCGGGATCCGTCACGCGATGCGTGACCGCGTAACGGGCCATCGTGCCACGCGCGCGCTTGGCGTGGAACGAGATGATCTTGTAGCGGCCACCCTTCCAGTCCTCGAACACGGGCGTGATCACGCGCGCGGCGAGCACCTTCGGGCGCACTACCTTGAAATATTCTTCGGACGCCAGGTTCACCAGCGTCTGCGAGCCCTCGTGCTTGAGCTCGGCCATGTCCTTGTTGATCAACGCCGTGACGTCGTCGCCCCAGAACGCGTAGAGGTCCTTGCCTGCGGCGTTGTCGAGCCGCGTGCCCATTTCCAGGCGATACGGCTGCATCCAGTCCATCGGCCGGAGCACGCCGTAGAGGCCGGACAGGATGCGGATGTGCTTCTGCGCGAAGGCAAGGTCGTCGGTCGACAGCGTCTTCGCATCGAGACCGTCGTAGACATCGCCATTGAAGGCCAGCACGGCCTGCTTGCTGTTGGCCGTCGTGAACTCGGGCGACCAGTCGGCGTAACGCGTGACATTGAGCACCGCGAGCTTGTCGGAAATATCCATCAGCGACGCCACATCCTGCGGGGCCAGCTTGCGCAGGCGCTCGATCAGCGTGGCCGAGCGGTCGATGAAACGCGGTAGCGTATGGGTCTTGACGCGTGGGGGTGTCTCGTAGTCCAGGGACTTGGCGGGAGACAGGACGATGAGCATGGCAAAATCGCGGGCAGAAACAAAGACCAGATTGTAGCGAATGCACACCACCCACACCGGCCACGATGCCAACTCCAGCACCGGCCCCGATGCCGGCGCCCTCTCCGTCACTTCCGCACCCCGGGTAGTCCTTGACTCCAATATCTGGGTAGACCTGCTGGTCTTCCGCGACCCGCATGTGGAGCCGATCCGGGCCGCGCTGGCAGCCGGCGCCATCGCCCCGGTGATCCGGGCCGACTGCCGGGAGGAGTTGCGCCGGGTGCTGGCCTATCCCCAGTTCACCCGCTTTGCCGTCGATATCGACGCCGCGCTGGCGGAGGTCGACCGCGTCACCACACTAGAACCGGCGCCCACCCAGGAAGACGCTGACGCGATCCGCCTGCCGAAGTGCAAGGACACTGACGACCAGAAGTTCATCGAACTCGCCCATTTCTCGCGCGCGGCGCTGCTGGTGTCCAAGGACAAGGCAGTGCTCAAGCTCCGCAGCCGCCTGCGCCGCTCCAGCGGGGTGGAAGTGCTGCCGCCGCTGGCATTCGGCACCTGGCTGGCGGCATGGGTGCCGCCCGGTGATCGCGGCTAGAATGTCGCTCTGGCTGATTGCCCCGCTTCTACTCTTTCAAGCTCCGTCATGGCTGAATCCAATCTCGCCCCGCTGAATCCGCCCCTGTCGCGCCTGCCCAATGTGGGCACCACGATCTTTACCGTGATGTCGGCGCTGGCGGCCGAAAAGAACGCCGTCAATCTCGGCCAGGGCTTCCCGGATTTCGACTGCGATCCGCGCATCGTCGATGCCGTAACGCACGCAATGCGCACCGGTCACAACCAGTACCCGCCGATGGCTGGTGTGCCACAACTGCGCCAGGCCATCGCCGCCAAGATCGCGAAACTGTACGAACACGCCTACGACTGGAATACCGAGATCACGGTGACCGCGGGCGCCACGCAGGGCCTGCTGACCGCCATCCTCTGCGCCGTGCATCCGGGCGACGAAGTGATCGTGCTGGAACCGTGCTACGACAGCTATCTGCCTGCGATCGAACTGGCCGGCGCGACGGCCGTGCCCGTGACGCTGGAAGCGCCGCTGTTCCGCATCCCGTTCGACAAGCTGGCCGCCGCGATCACGCCGCGCACGCGCATGATCATGATCAACACCCCGCACAACCCGACGGGCACGATCTGGCGCGAAGAGGACATGCAGCAACTGGCCGACCTGCTGGCCGGCACCGACATCCTGCTGCTATCCGACGAGGTCTACGAACACATGGTCTACGATGGCCAGCGGCATGAGTCGGTGGCACGCCATCCCGAACTGGCGCGACGCAGCTTTGTCGTGTCGAGTTTCGGCAAGACCTATCACGTGACGGGCTGGAAGGTCGGCTTCGTGGCCGCCCCGGCCGCGCTGTCGAACGAATTCCGCAAGGTCCACCAGTTCAACGTGTTCACGGTGAACACGCCGGTGCAGTATGGGCTGACGGATTACATGGCCGATCCGGCTCCGTATCTGAACCTCTCCGGGTTCTACCAGGCCAAGCGTGACTACTTCCGTGCCGGTCTGGCCGGCACGCGCTTCAAGCTTCTGCCATCGGACGGCACCTACTTCCAGTGCGTCGACTACTCGGCGATCTCCGATATGAGCGAGGCCGATTTCTCGATGTGGCTCACGCGCGAAATCGGCGTTGCCGCGATTCCGGTCTCGGCGTTCTACTCCACGCCGCGTGAATCGGGTGTCGTGCGCTTCTGTTTCGCGAAGAAGGAAGAGACGCTGAAGCTGGCGCTGGATCGCCTGGCAAAGCTCTGATCCGAATTGGAGGCTTGCCCGCCCCACTCCCACAACGTGGAAGTGGGGTGATTACCCTTCTTACTTGTTCCTGGCGACCATCTGCTCCAGATTTACCTTGCGATCCGCGTTGACCTTCTGCACGGACGGACGTTCGGCCATCGCCTTCAGGTAGTCCTTGGCCGGCAGGCCGGCCAGCAGGTCTTCGCCGTAGATGATCTTCGTGCAAGACGAGATCAGCGGCAGGTGGCAGATGGCGGCGCAATCGGCCAGCGTGAAAGTATCGCCCGCGATGTAGGGCGAGAACTTCGCCAGTTTCGCGAAGCCGGGGATGTACCGGTCGAGCAGCTTGCGCTGGCGCTCCTTGATACTGTCGCTGACCTTGCCGCCAAAGAACGCTTCCGGGTAAAGTTCGCGCGCTGTCAGTTCCAGGTACAACTCCAGAAACGTGATGACCTCGCGTACCTTGGCGGCCTGATAAGGGTCTTTCGGCAACAGCGGCGACCCCGGATAGGCCGCCTCGATATACTCGTCGATCACCTCGGACTCGCACAGCGGGCCCGCATCGGTGATGATGTAGGGAACCTTGCCGAGCGGCGAGGCCTGCAGGTCGGTCTGCCCCAGCCAGGCCAGCACTTCCTCGAATGGCTGGTTCTTCTCCAGCATCGCCAGCTTGACCTTGTTGTAGTAATTGCTGGCCGCAAAGCCGCAGAGCTTCAGCATGTTGTCTCTCTCCGTAGTAGTGTGAGATCGTCGGAGTCGACCCGAAGTCGCCTCATCGTTCCCCGCACTGCCGTTTCTGTCCGATCAGCGCACGCGGCGTGCGCGCCCCGTCTGTCGCGGCGAGTGCAAAAAACGTACGATCGTGCTAATTTAACCACAACTTTTTTGGACGAACGATGAGCAATTCCACCATCCAAACGCTCGGCATCGTCGGCACTGGCGCCATGGGCCGCGGCATCGCCCAGATCGCCGCGCAGGCTGGCCTGACCGTCAACCTGTTCGACACGAATGCCCAGGCCGTGGCGGCAGCACGCCAGTATCTGCAGGATACCTTCACCAAGCTGGCCGAGAAAGGCAAGATGAGCGCCGCCGACGGCGAGGCCGCGCTGGCCCGCGTGAAGGCCTGCGCCGCGCTGGAAGACCTGGCCGCGTGCGACATGGTGCTGGAAGCCATCGTCGAGAGGCTCGATGTCAAGCGTGACCTGGTGGCCAAGCTTGAAGCCGTCGTGCGCGATGATGCCGTGATCGCGTCGAACACTTCGTCGCTGTCGATCACGGCCATCGCCGTGGGCGCGAAGAAGCCCGGTCGCGTGGTCGGCTATCACTTCTTCAATCCGGTGCCGCTGATGAAGGTGGTGGAAGTCGTGGATGGCATCTCGGGCGACCCGGCCGTGGGCGACCGCCTGATGGAACTGTCGCGCCGCATGGGCCATACGCCGGTGCGCTGCAAGGACATGCCCGGCTTCATCGTCAATCACGCTGGCCGCGGCATGAACATCGAAGGGCTCAAGGTTGCACAGGAAGGCGTGGCCGAGTTCGTCGACATCGACAACATCATGCGCGAGCAGGCTGGCTTCCGCATGGGCCCGTTCGAGCTGATGGACCTGACCGGTCTTGACGTATCGCACCCGGTGATGGAGTCGATCTACAACCAGTTCTACCAGGAGCCCCGTTACCGTCCGTCGCCGATCACGTCGCTGCGTTCGGTCGGTGGCCTGCTCGGCCGCAAGACCGGCGCGGGCTTCTACGCCTACCCCAACGGCCAGAAGCAGGTACCGGCCGCCGCGCCGGTGCCGGCTGCGCGCCCTGCCAGCGTGTGGGTGAGCCGCGCCAACGAGCGTGGCCATGCGATGACCGTCAAGCTGCTGACCGCCCTGGGTGTCACGGTCGAGGCTGGCAACCAGCCGCCGGCTGACGCGCTGATCGTGGTGACGCCGCTGGGTCTGGACGCAACCACCGCTGCACTCGAGGAAGGCCTTGACGCCACGCGCGTGGTTGCCATCGACACCCTGATGCCGTTCGAGGCCACCAAGCGCCGCACGCTGATGACCACGCCGGCCACCAGCGCCGCCGCACGCGACGCCGCGCACGGCCTGTTCGCCAGCGACGGCGTGCCGGTGACGGTGATTCGCGATTCGGCCGGATTCGTTGCACAGCGCGTGATCAGCTGCATCGTCAACATCGCCAGCGACATCGCGCAGCAACGCATCGCCACCCCGACCGACATCGACCTGGCCGTGCACCTGGGCCTGGGCTATCCGAAGGGCCCGCTGGCACTCGGCGACACGATCGGCGCCGACCTGATCCTTGAAGTCCTGCGCAACCTGAACCGCCTGACCGGCGACATGCGCTACCGTCCGAGCCCGTGGCTGTGGCGCCGCGCCGGACTTGGCCTGTCGTTGCTGACCGAAGAAGCCTGACCCCACGCAGGCGCCCCGACGAGACACGGGGCGCCTTTTTCATTTCCGCCAGATCAAGAGGCTGCCGTGACCGCCCAACTACTTTCCGAACGCGTCGACTCGACGCTCGTACTGACCATCTCCAACCCCGAAGCGCGTAACGCGCTGCATCCGGACATCTACGCCGCTTCGGCGGAAGCGCTCGAAGTCGCCGCCCGCGACGATTCGATCCGTGCCGTGATCCTGACGGGTGCCGATGGCGTGTTCTGTGCCGGCGGCAATCTGAACCGACTGCTCGGCAACCGTTCGCAACCACCGTCGGTACAGGCAGACAGCATCGAAGTCCTCAACCAGTGGATCGAGTCGTTCCACGCCTTCCCCAAGCCGATCATCGCGGCGGTCGAGGGCCCGGCCGCCGGCGCGGGATTCTCGCTGGTACTGGCGTGCGATTTCGTCGTGGCCGCCAGCGATGCCAAGTTCGTGATGGCCTACGTCAAGGTCGGTCTGACACCTGACGGTGGCGGCTCGTACGAGATCGCGCGTATGCTGCCGCGCCAGCTTGCCAGCGAGATCATGATGGAAGGCAAGCCGGTGGATCCGGCGCGCCTGGCGCACTTCGGCATCGTCAATCGCGTGGCGGCGCCGGGGCAGGCCCTGACTGAAGCGCTGCGCATCGCCGAAAATCTGGCCAAGGAATCGCCCAACGCGGTCAGCGGCATCAAGGCGCTGATCAACCACGCGGGCACCGCGACCCTGACCGAGCACCTGGCCGCCGAACGCGACAGCTTCGTGGCCGCACTGCATCACAAGGACGGTGGAGAAGGCATCAGCGCGTTCCTCGAGAAGCGCAAGCCAAACTACCGCTAAGCCCCCGAGAAGACACAACACATAAGGACACCCGGAGACAGCATGAGCACCAACGTATCGCACTTTGAAGGCACCCGCCCCGTGGCCGACCAGCAGCGTTTCGACGTCGGCGCCCTCGAATCCTGGATGCGGGAGCATGTGGACGGCTTCGCGGGCCCGCTGACCGTGGAGCAGTTCAAGGGCGGCCAGTCAAACCCGACTTTCAAGCTGATCACGCCGGGCCAGACCTACGTCATGCGTGCCAAACCGGGACCGAAGTCGAAACTGCTGCCTTCCGCGCACGCCATCGAGCGCGAGTATCGCGTGATGGCGGCGCTGGCCGGCACCGACGTGCCCGTGGCCCGGATGTTCGCGCTGTGCGAGGACGAAGAGGTGATCGGCCGCGCGTTCTACATCATGGAGTTCGTCGGTGGCCGCGTGCTGTGGGACCAGTCCCTGCCGGACATGACCAAGTCCGAACGTGGTGCGATCTATGACGAAATGAACCGCGTCATCGCCGCGCTGCACACGGTGGACTACAAGGCGATCGGGCTGGCCGACTACGGCAAGCCGGGCAACTACTTCCAGCGTCAGATCGAACGCTGGAGCAAGCAGTACAAGCTGTCGGAAACCGAGTCGATCCCGGCCATGGACCAGTTGATGGCCTGGCTGCCGGACCATATTCCGCAGGAGGATGTGGACCTGACCAGCATCGTCCACGGCGACTACCGCCTGGACAACCTGATGTTCCACCCGACCGAGCCCAAGGTGCTGGCGGTGCTGGACTGGGAACTGTCCACGCTGGGCCATCCGATGGCCGACTTCGGCTACCACTGCATGAGCTGGCATATCCAGCCGGGCCAGTTCCGCGGCATCGCCGGACTCGACTACCAGGCGCTTGGCATCCCTGACGAGGCCACCTATCGCCGCCTGTACGAGCAGCGCACGGGCCGCCAGATCACGGGCGACTGGAATTTCTATCTGGCCTTCAGCATGTTCCGCATCGCCGGCATCCTGCAGGGCATCATGAAGCGCGTGGTCGATGGCACCGCATCGTCGGCACAGGCCACGGACGCCGGCAAGCGCGCCCGCCCGATGGCCGAGATGGGCTGGGCCTACGCGCAGAAGTCGGGCGCCTGATGGCGGCCTGCGCATCGGCCACAGGTGTTCAAGAACATAGGTAACACTTGATCCGATGCGCATCCGGGGCCCCTCTTCCTTCCGTGCAAGAGGGGCCAGCCCGGGAAAAACCAGTGCGTGAAGCAGCGCCGAAGTCATCTGACGACTGAGTACGCAGCCCGTCGCCTAGCCGCTTCGAGGCCGAAAATCCAGCCCATCTCCGTATTTTCCTGATAGACCCTCACCAGAATCCTGTCTACACTTGGCTCTAGTTGTACGACATCTTATGATAAGTGTTGACTGGAGACACAGCATGACCTCTCGCCGCCAATTCCTTGGCCAGGCTTCGGGCCTGGCCGCCCTTGGCACCCTCGGTACCGCTGGTATCCTCGCCCCCGCCTCCGCATGGGCCGACGACAAATGGCCGAGCCGGCCAATCCGGCTGGTGGTGCCCTACCCGGCCGGCGGCTCGTCGGACATCATCGCGCGCCTGATCAGCAAGCAGCTCGGCGAGGCACTGGGCCAGCCGATCGTGGTCGACAACCGTCCGGGCGCCAATGGCAATATCGGCGCGGCGATGGTCGCGCAGGCCGGCACGGACAACCACACGCTGCTGCTGTGCGATGTCGGCGCGCTGGCGATCAGCCCGTCGGTCTACACGAAACTCACCTTCGATCCGAACAAGGACCTCAAGGGCGTAGCCATGCTGGCCTACTCCCCGCACCTTCTGGTCGTCCACCCGTCCGTGCAGGTCAGCAACCTCAAGGAACTGGTTGCCCTGTCGCACAAGCAGACCCTGAACTTCGCGGTCACGGCGATCGGCAGCGCGCCGCACCTGGCTGGCGTGGCCGTGCAGCAGGCCACCGGCGCGGCGTGGCAATACGTGCCCTACAAGGGCGGGTCGCAGGCCATTTCCGATACCGTGGGTGGCACCGCGCAGGTGCTGATGAACGGGATGCTGGCCACCTGGCCGCAGGTGCAGGCCGGCAAACTCAAGCTGCTGGCGGTGTCGAAACGCTCGCGCATGGCCCTGGTCAGCCAGACGCCCACCATCGCCGAGAGCGGCGTGGCGAATTTCGAATCGGGAACGTGGCAAGGCGTGATGGCGCCAGTCGGAATGCCGGATGCCATCGTCTCGCGGATCAATGCCGAGCTGATCCGCATCATCCGCACCCCGGAGATCCGCGCCCAACTGGCCGGGCAAGGCGCCGAAGTCGTGACCATGTCGCCGGCCGAGACCGGCAAGTGGTTCGGGACGGAGGAGAAGCGCTGGGCGCAGGTGGTGAAGGCGGCCGGGGTGAAGCTGGACGCCTGATTACCGCGGAAGGCTTATGCATGAAGAACGGGCGCGATATTCGCGCCCGTTCTTCATTGGCCAGTCATGACAGGAACCTGAAGCGCCAGCGTTGTTCCCCGGCCCCTCACCCGCGCGGGAGAGGGGTGCAATCCGCGACGCACTCAATCGCCCAGCGCCACGCCCTCACGCCGTGGATCAGCGCCGCCAGCCCAGACTGGCCGACCATTCGGGCCCGCCTTGCGCATGATCGCCTGCGTGCCGCTGGTCATCTCGATCTCGGCCACCTGATGGCCCTGATCCTTGAGCGCCTGCACCAGTTGGGGTGTCACCAGCCCGCGCTCGACTTCCGTCGGACCGTTACGGCTACCGAAGTTCGCCATGCTCACGGCCTGCTGCACGTCCATGTTCCAGTCGAGCAGGCCGACCAGCGTCTTCGAGACATACTCGATGATCTGCGAACCGCCCGGAGAGCCAAGCGCCGCCACCAGCCTGCCACTCTTGCGGTCAAACACCAGCGTCGGCGCCATCGACGAGCGCGGCCGCTTGCCAGCCTGCACGCGATTGGCCACAGGCTTGCCGTTCTCGGTCGGGTTGAACGAGAAGTCGGTCAGCTGGTTGTTCAGCATGAAGCCACGCACCATGATGTGCGAGCCGAAGTACGACTCGACCGTCGTGGTCATCGACAACGCGCCACCACGGTCATCCACCGCCGCCACCTGCGACGTGGAAATGCGCGGTGGCGAGCGGTCAGGCGCGAAGGCAACGTTGACCCCGGGCGGCGTGCCCGGTTCGGCCTTGCCCATGCTCTTGTCGCCAATCAGTTCGGCACGCTCGGCCAGGTATTGCGGGTTCACGAGCGCGCTCACGTCTACCGGCACGTAATCGGCATCGGCCACGTAGAGCCCACGGTCCGCGTAGGCCAGACGGTCAGCCTCCGAGATGGCGTGCACCGCCAGCGGATTGGCCTCGAACCCCGCCGGCGTGTTGACCTGGGTCGGCTTGAGCTTTGCCAGCGCATAGCGGGGATCGCGCTTTTCGAGTGCTTCGAGGTTGCCGAGAATCTGCGCGATCGCGATGCCACCCGACGAAGGCGGCGGCATCCCGCAGACCTTCCAGGCCTTGTAGTTCGTGCAGACCGGCGGGCGCTCCTTGGCCTTGTACCCCTTCAGATCGGCCACGGACAGGCTGCCGGGGTTCGCATGGGCGTTGACCTTGGCTGCGATGTCACGCGCGATGGGACCGTTGTAGAACACGTCCGGCCCGTGTCTGGCGATTTCCCTCAATGTCTGCGCGAGTTGCGGATTCCTGACCAGCGTGCCGACCGGCTTCGGCTTGCCCTGATCGTCGAGGAAATACGCCTTCATCTCGGGGGAGTCGATCAGAAACTTGTCCGCGGCGACCTGCGTATAGAGGCGCTGCGAGATCGGAAAGCCCTTGTCGGCCAGTGCGATGGCTGGCTCGAACAGGCGTGCCCAAGGCAAGCGACCATGCTGGCGATGCGCGAGCTCCAGCGCGCGCAACACGCCCGGCACGCCGACCGAACGCCCACCGATCTGCCCTGCCGAGAACTCCATCGGCTTGCCATCGGCACGCATGAACAGGTTCTCGGTGGCGCCAGCGGGTGCCGTTTCGCGGCCGTCGTAGGTCTGCACGCGCTTGCCGTCCCAGTACATGATGAAGGCGCCGCCACCTATCCCGGAAGCCTGTGGCTCGACCAGCGTCAGCACTGCCTGCATCGCCACGGCGGCATCGATGGCCGACCCGCCAGCACGCAGCATCTCGCGACCTGCCTCCGTGGCCAGTGGATTCGCGGCCGCGGCCATATGCTTCTGCGCGTAGGTCGTGGTCATCCCCGGGCGGTAGCCCGAGGCAACTTCGGCGGCGGGCGGCAACCCGGCTGCCGCCACGGCCTCGGTAGACGCCGGCACCGTCCCCGTCTCCGTGGCCGGATCGGTCGATGCGGCGGACGTCCCCGCTTCCTTGTCCACCGTGCCGCAGCCTGATAGCGATGCGGCCAGCAGGGAAACCATCGCCCCGGCCAGCGCACCGCGCCAGTGCCGGTTCGCGGCACGCTGCGAGACAGATTGCGCGGAAGATCCTGTTGAAGTCGCTATGAGTGTGTCAGCCATGCCGTCCCTCCTGTCGAGAAGATCCGGCGATTCTTGGCGATCACACACGCTGGTGAAATCGGCGTTTGTCTGACAGCGTTAACCCGGGGTTACTCGGCAGCCGACGCGACATCCGTCATGCCACTGCCCAGCGATTCCATCACCGTCATCAGCTGCTCGCGCAGCCAGCGGTTCGCGCCGTCGTTCTCGCCGCCCGCGTGCCAGTACAGATGCAGTTCGAGCGACGGCACCTTGAACGGCAGCGACAGCAGGCGGTTGGCATAGGGCTCGTTGGCGATGCGCGCGTATCGCAGCGGCAGCGTGGCCAGCAGATCGGTGCAACTGACCACGCGGCACGCGGCGGCATAGTGCTGGCAACGCAGGCGCACCCGCCGCGTCAGGCCCATGCGATGCAGCGCCTGGTCCTCCAGCCCCGCGCCTCGTCGCCGCGAGGACACGTGTACGTGCTCGGCCGCGAGATAGCGCTCGAGCGTCAGCTCCTTCTTGACCAGCGGATGATCGCGCCGCGCCAGCACCACCATCGGATCGGACATGAACGCGGCGTGATGGATCGCCGGCGATACCGGCAGCAGGATGTCGATCGCGGCGTCCAGCGTGCCGGCCAGCAGTTCGGACTCCATCTCGCGCCGATCGAAGCGAATCGCCGCAATCTCCACGTGCGGCGCCATCGCGGTCACGCGCGCCATCAGCGGCGGCAGCAGCGTGGATTCGAGCGCGTCGCGCATGCCGATGGTGAACCGGCGCGTGGTGTTGGTGGGATCGAAGTGCGGCGTGTCCTGCAGCGTCCGCGCGAAGGACTGCAACGCCCCGCGCACCTCCCCGGCCAACGAGCGGGCCAGCGGCGTCGGCGCCATGCCCTGCCCGCGGCGCTCGAACAGCGGATCGTCGAACAGCGTGCGCAGACGGCCCAGCGCGTGGCTCACGGCCGGCTGCGTCAGGTTCAACTGGCGCGCGGCAGCGGTGATGCTCCCCTCGCTGTAGATGGCGTCGAATACTACGAAGAGATTGAGATCGATCCGGCTGAGCTGCATGGCACCTTCCTGCGCGAATGCTTGACTGGCACGAGACGCACGCCAGATCGCGCAGCAGGCATTGGGGCCAGCCGGCAACCGATCGACACGACGTCAGTTTGTAGTGAATGCATTCTGTCACGGAATGCAGGATATTGATACTGACCAATCCAGAAAATTCATTTTTCTTATTGATCAGGTTCCGCTAGAGTAACCAACGTCGGCACACCGTGCCTGGTACCACACCCAAAAGGTAACCGAGGAGACCTCATGCAATTCGAGTACACGCCCAAGGTCAAGGAAATGCAGGCCAGGCTGCTGGCGTTCTTCGACCAGCACATTTACCCCAACGAGAAGCGCTTCTACGCCGAGATCCAGGCCAATCGCGCGGCCGGCAACGCGTGGATTCCGACCAAAGTGATCGAGGAACTGAAGCCGCTGGCGCGTGAAGCCGGGCTCTGGAACCTGTTCCTGCCGCGTTCGAAGCGCGCGCCGGAAGGCCTGTCGAACCTCGAATACGCGCCGATGTGCGAAATCATGGGCCGTGTGCCCTGGTCGGCCGAGGTGTTCAACTGCGCCGCGCCCGATACCGGCAACATGGAAACGCTCGAGCGCTACGCCTCGGAAGAACTGAAGGACGAGTGGCTGGAGCCCCTGCTGCGCGGCGAGATCCGCTCGGCGTTCCTGATGACCGAGCCGGCCGTGGCTTCGTCGGACGCCACCAACATCGAGTGCCGCATCGAACGCGATGGCGATCACTACGTGATCAACGGCACCAAGTGGTGGTCGTCGGGCGCCGGCGATCCCCGCTGCAAGGTCTACATCGTGATGGGCAAGACCGATCCGAATGCTGGCCGTCATGAGCAGCAGTCGATGGTCGTGGTGCCGGCCGATACCCCGGGCATCACCATCAAGCGTTTCCTGCCGGTGTTCGGCTACGACGACGCGCCGCACGGCCACATGGAAATCGAACTGAAGAATGTGCGCGTGCCCGTCAGCAACATCCTGTTGGGCGAAGGCCGCGGCTTCGAGATCGCCCAGGGTCGCCTCGGCCCGGGCCGTATCCACCACTGCATGCGCAGCATCGGCGTGGCGGAACGCGCGCTGGAACTGATGTGCAAGCGCAGTCTGGAGCGTGTGGCATTCGGCAAGCAGATCGCCCGCCAGGGCGTGACGCAGGAACGCATCGCCGAAGCCCGCTGCGACATCGAGATGGCGCGCCTGCTGACGCTGAAGGCCGCGTACATGATGGACACGGTCGGCAACAAGATTGCCAAGGCCGAGATTGCGATGATCAAGGTGGTGGCGCCGAACGTGGCCCTGCGCGTGATCGACTGGGCCATCCAGGTGCACGGCGCCGCGGGTGTGTCGGGCGACTTCCCGCTGGCCAACTGGTGGGCGCACCAGCGCACGCTGCGTCTGGCCGATGGTCCGGACGAGGTGCACCGCAATGCGATCGCCAAGCTGGAACTGGCCAAGCACATGAAGCTGAACCCGGACAGCATCCAGATGCCGATCACGCGCGGCTCGTGATGCGCTGCTGCTGAAACAGGAAAGCCCGACAGGTCACTGTCGGGCTTTTTTTCTTGCCGGGCTTGACATCGAAGTGCCATCCCACGAACAGATCATCCATGCCCAACAGGGTTATTTCTTTCGTGCTCTAATGCCCCGGCGAATCTTCCATGGAGACAGTTGCAGATGATCGACGCCTACACCTGGCCCACACCGAACGGCCATAAAGTCCACATCATGCTCGAGGAGTGCGGCCTCGAGTACAGGGTCCATCCGATCAACATCGGCGCCGGCGACCAGTTCGGCAAGGACTTTCTCAAGATCAGCCCGAACAACAAGATCCCGGCGATCGTCGACACCGACGGCCCGGACGGCCAGCCGATCTCGCTGTTCGAATCGGGTGCGATCCTGCTGTACCTGGCGGGCAAGACCGGCAAGTTCCTGCCCGAGGACGTGCGCGGCAAGTACGAGGCGCTGCAGTGGCTGATGTTCCAGATGGGCGGTGTCGGCCCAATGCTGGGTCAGGCGCACCACTTCCGCATCTACGCGCCGGAGAAGATCGAATACGCCGTCAATCGCTACACCAACGAGGCCAAGCGCCTCTACGGCGTGATCGACAAGCAGTTGTCGACGCACAAGTATCTGGCAGGCGACACCTACACCGTGGCCGATATCGCGACGTTCCCGTGGCTGCGTAGCTGGCAGAACCAGGGCGTGGAGCTGGACGACTATCCGCACCTGAAGCGCTGGTTCAACGACATCGCGGAACGTCCGGCGGTCAAGCGCGGCGTCGAGGTCCTGGCCAGCGCACGCAAGCCGCTACAGGGCGACAAGGAGCGCGAGGTCCTGTTCGGCGCCACGCAATACCAGCGGCGCTAACGCCAGCGTCAGGCAGCCTGTCGTTCGCCCTGCGGGGCGTGTGCGCCTGACGGTACTGGTACCGGTGCCGGCTGCATGCAGCAGAGCAGCCCGGCACCGGACAGCATCGCATCGATGCAGTAGTCGTCATCAGCCTCCGGCGCGAAGGCCATGCCCGGTTGAAGGTAGGTCGATTGAACGTCGCCGCCGCTCGCCCCGCCCCGCCATTGCAGGTTGAGCACGCCCCGATGGCAGACACCCCAGACCAGCCCGCGCGCGTGAAGATGCTGCGCCCACTCGGCCTCGCCCGCATCGATCGCAATGAATTCGGCGGCGCCGGCATTGCAGTGCCCGGCCTCGCCGGCCTGTGGGATGGCGCGAACCAGCACGCTGTCGACCACGGCCTGTAACTCGACCGCCTGGTGCACTTCGGGGGTATGAATATCACCGCAGGCCAGCACCGCGCGCTCCGCATCGCCATCGAGCACGCGCAGGCCGCCTTGCAGGCAGGCCCACCATTCCGGGTGCCCGGCTACTGTGACCGGATAGCGATCACCGGCATGCAGATGGATGTAATCGCAAGAGTGACCGAGCCCTGCCGTTGTCGGAATGACACATAAGCAGTGACCGAGACCGTTTGTCGTGGCAGTCTTCAGGTGCGGCAGATCGCCGCGCTGGTGAGCATGGAAGAACGTGTAGATCCGCATGGCATTCCCTCTGAACGGAGTCTGGGACGCGAGTGGTCCCTGAATGCGCAACGGCGGTACGATGCGGCTTTCCGCCCGATCGCCAATGCGCTACTGCCCCGTTTCGGCACGGTGTGAAACCGTCCGGTCCATGCGATCGGCGCCGCACCCTTGAGTGGGCGCATCCCTTGAAATGCAGATCTGGCACCGATAGAACGACGAACTATAAGTTGTCGTGATCGACAGGTCAAACCCTTTAGCCTCGGGCGACGTAGCGACCTAATATCCACAATGCACCTTATGACCGGGGATCCACTCAAGCTGTTCGGGCGGCATCTGACCTGGTTGCGCAAGCAGCGCGGCTGGTCTCAGGAAGCGCTGTCGCTCGAAAGCGGACTCGCGCGATCGTACCTCAGCGGAATCGAACGCGGCACGCGCAATGTTGCGCTGTACAACATCTGCACGCTCGCCGACACGCTGGGCGTCGCGCCGAGTGTGATGCTGGATTTCTCCAGTCATTGCGCGGACGCGCCGGTTGAGCCGGCACGCGCGCCATTCAACCCGGAGATATCACCAGCGGTACAGGCCACGCTGCGCTATATGACGGAACTCAGCGACACTGACCGCGATGTGGTGGCCGGCGTGGCAAGAGCGCTCGCGCGAAAACAATTGCGCAAGATCGCCTAGCCAGCAGCGCGAAGGGATGGGGGGGAGCCGCGTAGCTGCACGGCTACACGGCTACACGGCTACACGGCTACACGGCTACACGTCGAGCATGCCCTGCCGCTCGATGAACGCAATCACCTGATCAAGTCCCTGCCCCAACTTCACGCTGCCCATCACGAAGGGCCGCTCGCCGCGCATCTTGCGGGCGTCGCTCTCCATGATCTCCAGTGACGCACCAACATAGGGCGCAAGGTCGGTCTTGTTGATAACCAGCAGATCGGACTTCGTGATGCCCGGCCCGCCCTTGCGCGGGATTTTCTCGCCGCCCGCCACGTCGATCACATAGATCGTCAGGTCGGAAAGCTCCGGGCTGAACGTCGCAGCCAGATTGTCTCCGCCCGATTCGATGAACACCACATCGGCATCGGGAAACTTCGCCAGCATCCGATCGACGGCCTCGAGGTTGATCGAGGCGTCCTCGCGGATCGCGGTGTGGGGACACCCGCCCGTTTCCACACCCATGATCCGTTCGGCCGGCAGCGCGCCCGAGATCGTCAGCAAGCGCTGGTCTTCCTTCGTATAGATGTCGTTGGTGATCGCCACCAGGTCATAGCGGTCACGCATGGCCTTGCACAGCATCTCGAGCAGCGTGGTCTTGCCGGAGCCGACGGGGCCGCCCACGCCAACGCGCAACGGAGGATTTTTCTTGGTACGAGTCATGATCGGATCTCAGGATCGGAACAGCCGGGAGTACTGCGTCTCGTGACGCGCCGACAGTACGCCTAGCATCGGGGAGAACGTGGAAAGCAATGGTGGCACTGCATCGGCGCGGCACACTGCTTCATCGACGGTGCCGAGCACCGCCTGATGCAAACCAAGCAGCATCTGCTGGCCCGCCACCTGACCGAGCGGCACCGCCTTGATGGCGGCCGCCACCTGGTTTTCGGCCCAGTTGAAGAGATACGCGGCCAGGCCTTCACGCGCAGCGATACCTAGCGCCACGCACGCCGAGGTAAACGCCGTGGGCAGGCAGACCGGCCGCATGTCGCGCAGCAGGTCGCGGCACGCATCGTCACCCCAACCCATCTGCGCGATCAGTTTCGCCAGCGACCAGCCCATCTGCTCGGTCTCGAGCCGCAGTTCGGATGTTTCCCGAGTGGCATGAAACCAGTCGTTCCATTGCCGCACGGAGGCGTGGTCCTGCGTCTGCCACGCGCGATGCAGCAGTAGCCAGACAGGCGCCTCGCATTGGGCCTGCACATGCAGGAGGTTGTCGCGAATCCAGCGTTCGGCAGTCGCCGCATCCCGCACCAACTCGCAATCGATGGCCGCCTCCAGTCCCTGCGAATAGCTGAAGCCGCCGATGGGGAGCGCCGGCGAGGCAAGGTGCAGCAGGGAGATGAGCTGGGGGAGCGCGGTCATGGGGATGGCTCTGCTGATGCTGTCAGGCGCAACTCAATGTTTGTGACCGCAATGCTCGTCATGCACGTGACCATGGTCATGGTCATGGTCATGGTCATGGTCATGCGAGTGCGAGTGCGAGTGCGAGTGCGAGTGCGAGTGCGAGTGCCCATGATGCTCGTGGAACACTGCCTGCGCCGCCGCGTAGTCCTCCGCGAACGTCGCATCATGCCCGTGCTTGTGGCCGCCGCCATAGGCGCCAGCCTCGGGCTCGAATGGCAGGTCCGCGCGCTCGGCTTGCACACCCAGTCGGGCCAGCATGTCGGCCAGCACAGCGTCAAACTCCAGCCGTAGGTAATCGCGCCCGACCTCCACTGGCGTGTGGCGATTGCCCAGGTGATAGGCTGCGCGCATCAGCGCCAGCGGGTCGGTCGCGGTGACCTGCAGCACCGACTCCGCTGCGGCCTGCACTTCCACGAAGGTACCGTCTTCTGCCACCAGAAGATCGCCGCCACGCAGCACGGTGCCGCGCGGCAGGAACAACGCAGCCTCGGCGCCGTTGTCGAGGATGGCGCGCAGGCGGCTCTTGCTGCGTTCGCCGAACGGCAGGACGAGCTTCGGCGCGCGGCGCACGAGTACCGGCGCGATGCCGTGCGGAGCGGGCAGGTGTTTGTCGATCTTGATCACGGGTCAGAACAGGAAATAGCGCTGCGCCATCGGCAGCACTGTGGCGGGTTCGCACGTCAGTAGTTGACCATCGGCTACCACCTGGTAAGTCTCCGGATCCACGGTGACGTGCGGCTGCCAGTCATTGTGCACCATGTCGCGTTTGCTGACGGTACGCGTGCCGCGCACTGCGGTGAGCGTCTTGGCCAGCCCGTAGCGCTCGCCGACATTCGCCGCCAGCGCCGCCTGCGAGACGAAGGTGAGCGACGATCTCGGCAGCGCCCCGCCGGCCGAAGCGAACATCGGACGATAGTGCACCGGCTGCGGGGTCGGGATCGAGGCATTCGGATCACCCATCGCCGCCGCCGCGATCATTCCGCCCTTGAGAATCAGGCTCGGCTTCACGCCGAAGAAGGCCGGCTTCCAGAACACCAGGTCCGCCCACTTGCCGACTTCGATCGATCCCACCTCGTGCGCGATACCGTGCGTGAGCGCCGGATTGATCGTGTACTTGGCGATATAGCGCTTGACGCGGAAGTTGTCGTGCCCGCCGCGCGCATCGTGTGGATCGCCGGGCAACTTGCCGCGCTGCGCGGCCATCTTGTGCGCGGTCTGCCACGTGCGAATGATCACCTCGCCCACGCGGCCCATGGCCTGCGAATCGCTCGAGATCATCGAGAACGCGCCCAGGTCATGCAGGATGTCCTCGGCCGCGATGGTCTCGCGACGGATACGCGACTCGGCGAACGCGATGTCCTCCGCAATGGCCGGATCCAGGTGATGGCAGACCATCAGCATGTCCAAGTGCTCGTCCAGCGTGTTCACGGTGTACGGGCGCGTCGGATTGGTCGACGACGGCAGCACATTGGCCTCACCGCAAACCTTGATGATGTCCGGCGCATGGCCGCCACCCGCGCCTTCGGTGTGATACGTGTGGATCGTGCGGCCCTTGAACGCGGCAATCGTCGCCTCGACAAAGCCGCCTTCGTTGAGCGTATCGGTGTGGATCGCCACTTGGGTATCGGTGGCATCGGCCACGGACAGGCAGGTGTCGATCGCCTGCGGCGTGGTGCCCCAGTCCTCGTGCAGCTTCAAACCGATGGCGCCCGCCTCCACCTGCTCGGTCAGCGGCGCCGCCAGGCTGGCGTTGCCCTTGCCGAGAAAGCCGATGTTCATCGGATACGCATCGGCCGCCTGCAGCATCCGCTCCATGTACCACGGGCCCGGCGTCACGGTCGTCGCATAGGTGCCCGTCGCCGGCCCGGTGCCGCCGCCGATCATCGTCGTCACGCCGCTCATCAACGCTTCTTCGATCTGCTGCGGGCAGATGAAGTGGATGTGCGTGTCGATGCCGCCAGCAGTGACGATCATCCCCTCGCCCGCGATGACCTCGGTACCCGGCCCGACGATGATCGTCACCCCCGGCTGGATATCCGGATTACCCGCCTTGCCGATTGCCGCGATGCGCCCGTGCTTCAGCCCGATATCGGCCTTCACGATGCCCCAGTGGTCGATGATCAGTGCGTTGGTGACCACCGTGTCGACGCAGTCCTTCGACATGCGCTGGCTCTGGCCCATGCCATCGCGAATCACCTTGCCGCCGCCGAACTTCACTTCCTCGCCGTAGATCGTGAAATCGCGCTCGACTTCGATCACAAGGTCCGTGTCGGCAAGGCGCAGCCTGTCGCCCGTGGTCGGGCCGAACATCTCGGCATAGGCCTGCCTGGAGATCTTCACGCTCATCAGAGTGCTCCCATGATTCTGCCGTTGAAACCATAGACGATGCGGTCACCGTCCAGCGCCACGAGCTGTACCGTGCGCGACTGCCCCGGCTCGAAGCGCACGGCCGTGCCGGCGGCGATGTCGAGGCGATAGCCGCGCGCGGCCTCGCGGTTGAACGACAACGCGGCGTTGGTTTCGTAGAAATGGAAGTGCGAGCCGACCTGCACCGGCCGGTCGCCAGTGTTGGCCACGGTCACGGTGACCGTGGGACGCCCCGCATTCAGTTCGATCTCGCCGTCGAGCAGCATCAGTTCACCGGGAATCATCGCGAAAGCTCCTGGGGGGGAAGATCAGGCGACCAGCAGGCCGACGCCGTACAGCGCCACCCCAGCGCCAGCCACGCGCGCCAGCCAGCCGGCGTGACGACGAAGGAATGTCCCCGCGCCAATGCCGAGCACGTGCAGCGTCATCGTGGCCACAGCAAAGCCGCCCACATACGCCAGCACCGAGGGCAGCGCCGCAGCAGTGGCCGGCAACTCAGCACCGTGCGCATAGCCGTGAAACAGCGCGAAGCCGCCGACGATCGCCATGCCTGCCCATGCCGACAGACGCGCGCGTGCGGCCACCAGCAGTCCGATCACGAGCAGCGAGACGGCGATCATCGGCTCGACGGCTGGCAGCGTCACGCCAGCCAGTCCGAGCGCGGCCCCCACCAACATCATCGCCACGAACGCGAGCGGCAAGCGCAGCACATCCATCCTGGATGTCTGGCCGAAGGCGCTGCGCGGCGAGCTTGCCAGCGCGCTCCACACGCCCACGGCGGCCATCGCCAGCAGGTGGTCGGCGCCCGTGAACGGGTGGGCCAGGCCGGCCCAGAGGCTGGCACCAACGGTGGCGGCGTCATGGCCGGGATGCGCGAAGGCAGAGACGGAGGCCAGCGGCATCGCTACGCCTGCAGTCAGGCGGGAACGGAGCATGCGGTGCATAGGGTTTTCCTCTTCTTGTGAATGGCTGCGACGGTGACGCGGATTCAGACGATCGGGTGGTGCACGGTGACCAGTTTGGTGCCGTCCGGGAACGTGGCTTCCACCTGGATCTCGGGGATCATTTCGGCCACGCCATCCATCACGTCCTCGCGTGCGAGCACGGTGGTTCCCTCGTGCATCAGTTCGGCCACGGTGCGGCCATCGCGCGCACCTTCCATGATGGCGGCGGTGATCAGCGCCACCGCCTCCGGGTAGTTCAACTTGAGACCGCGCGCGCGACGGCGTTCGGCCAGTAGCGCGGCGGTGAAGATCAGCAGCTTGTCTTTCTCGCGCGGCGTCAGTTCCATGATCGGATTCCTTGTTGTTCGAGGTATTAGGTTCTCAGGTCGACCACAGGCGCAGCGGCCTTGCCGGCACGCCATGCATCGGCTGGCGCAGCACGGTCCACGCGTCGATCATCAGGTGGCGCACCGCTTCCATATCGCTGCCAAGCACACGCAGCAGCAGCATCGACTGCGCCGTGGTCGTGCCATGTCCGGCCAGGCAGGTCACGCCGGCGCGTAGATCGGCACGATATGGCAGACGCTCGGCCAGCGCTTCCGCCAGCTCCTGCGTGGCGCCCGGCCCGATCGCCCAAAGTGTGCCGAGGATATGCAGTCCATCCATGCCTGCCACGGCACCACGCAGCGGTGATGCGCCATCGAAATGCGACTGTTCGATCCACAGCGCGCGGTCCGGGTCACCCACGCGAGTGTCGAGCCATAGCGCGCCGCTGGCCCATCGCTCGCCCGACGCCTGGCGGCCCAGCACCACGGCGTCCCAGCCGATCGCGCTGCCTCCGGGTGCCACCACCACGTCCGTCGTGATCCGGGCACGGGCATCGTCGAACACGATGTTCTCCTGCGGCAGCCAGTCGAGCTTCCCGCCGGCTGCCACCTCGATCCGCACATGCTGCGCTGCATCGCGACCGAGCGACTTGTACCATTTGGTAGCACCCGGCGTGGCCAGCACGGCATGGGCGCCCGATGCCACGGCAATGTCGATGTCGAGACGATCACCGCCCGCCACGCCGGCGGGCGGATGCAGCACCACCCCGTGGCAAATCTCCCCTTCGGGATAAAGCGGCTTCTGCACCCGCAGCGGCCCCTCGTGGCGCCGCTCGACCATGGCGGTCCGGCCGGCGCGCGCGGCAAAGCGCAGGCGCAGGCTGGCGTGCCAGGCCGATGTCATGGCGAGTTGCGATGGAAAATCCGGATGGCGCATCGAAGATGGCAAGACGGTTCAGGCGGGGGCCGGTGCGCCAGATCATAGCGCGTGGCAGCCGTCACAGAAAGGTGCCCGGACGGCCATCAGGGTCGTTCGAATGCACGCTCAAACCGCGATCAGCGCGCGCACGCCGTCCTGCTCCATCGTTGCCCCATCGCCCTTGGCCACGACCTCGCCACGACTCATCACCACGTAGTGGTCGGCCAGGTGCCGCGCGAACTCGTAGTACTGCTCCACCAGCAGCACGGTCATGCCGAACTCGTCCACCAGCAACCGCAAGGCACGGCCAATATCCTGGATGATCGACGGCTGGATGCCCTCGGTCGGCTCGTCGAGAATCAGCAACTGCGGCTCGCTCATCAGCGCCCGGCCGATGGCCAGTTGCTGCTGCTGACCGCCCGACAGGTCGCCGCCACGGCGCTGGCGCATCGTGCGCAGCACGGGAAACAGCTGATAGATGCGATCGGGCACGCCCGATGGCCGCGCCCGGCTGGCGGCGCCGATCAGCAGGTTCTCCTCGACAGTCAGCCGGGGAAAGATCTCGCGGCCCTGCGGCACGTAGGCCAGCCCCGCCGAGACACGTTCGTAAGGCGCCTTCTTTTCCAGCGCCTTGCCGTCCCAGCTGATACTGCCACTGCGCGTGGGCACCACGCCCATCAGACACTTGAGCAGCGTGCTCTTGCCCACCCCATTGCGGCCCAGCAACGTCGTCAGCTTGCCATGCGGCACCTCGAACGAAACGTCGCGCAGGATATGGCTGCCGCCGTAGAACTGATTGATTGCGTTGACCTGCAGCATCGTTATCTTCCCAGGTAGGATTCGATCACGCGTTCGTCGCGCTTCACGGCGTCGAGCGTGCCTTCGGCCAACAGGCTGCCTTCCGCCAGCACGGTCACCGTGCCAGCGTCACCGGCCAGCGCGGCGACGAATTCCATGTCGTGCTCGACCACCATCATCGAGCAGCTACCGCGCAGACTGTTGAGCAGCGCGGCCAGTTGCATGGTTTCCTGGTCGGTCATGCCGGCCACCGGTTCGTCGAGCAGCAGGAGCTGAGGCTGCTGCATCAGCAACATGCCGATCTCGAGCCGCTGCTTCTGGCCGTGCGACAGCAAGCCCGCAGGCCGATAGGCTTCGTCCTCGAGCCCGGTCAGCGCCAGCGTTTCCTCGATGCGACGATGCCCCTCCAGCGTCAGCCGGGCGCGCAGCGATGCCCACCAGCGCTTGTCGGCCTTCATCGCCAGTTCCAGGTTCTCCCAGACCGCGTGCTGCTCGAACACGGTCGGCTTCTGGAACTTGCGGCCAATGCCGGTCTGCGCGATGCGCGGTTCGGTCAGCCGCATCAGGTCGATGGTCTGCCCCAGGAACACACGCCCGGTCACGTTGGC
Source organism: Cupriavidus sp. HY129 (assembly GCF_059492215.1). Classification (NCBI taxonomy): domain Bacteria; kingdom Pseudomonadati; phylum Pseudomonadota; class Betaproteobacteria; order Burkholderiales; family Burkholderiaceae; genus Cupriavidus; species Cupriavidus sp. HY129. The sequence continues at coordinate 1,057,086 of NZ_CP083254.1, read as the reverse complement.
GTTGCGCGGCCCGGTCTTGCCGGTGATGACATCCATCATCGTGGTCTTGCCGGCGCCATTCGGGCCGATCACGCAGCGCAGTTCACCGTGATCGATCGACAACGACAGCTTGTTCAGCGCGCGAAAGCCGTCGAACTGCACGGTCAGGTCCTCGATGTAGAGGATCGGCCCGTGCGTGGTGTCGATGACGCCGGGTTCGACGATCCGGCCCAGCCCGGTGGCGTCCCCGCTTTCCGCCTTGCCTTCACCCAGTACCGAATTCATGCCTTGCTCCCTTGCTGTGCTTGCCGAGGCGCCACCACCGCTTCCGCTTCATCGGCGGCTCCGGTTTCTACCTTCGAGGTGCGACGGTCACGCAAGCGTCGCCAGAGGCCCACCACGCCATCGGGCAGGTACAGCGTCACCAGCACGAACATCGCGCCGAGCAGGAATAGCCAGTACTCCGCGAAATAGGCCGTGAACATCGTCTTCGCGCCGTTGACCAGAAATGCCCCCACTACCGGCCCGATCAACGTGCCGCGCCCGCCGACGGCGACCCACACCGCCATTTCGATCGAGTTCGCGGGTGACATCTCGCTCGGGTTGATGATGCCGACCTGCGGCACGTACAGCGCTCCGGCAATGCCGCAAAGCACAGCCGAGAACGTCCACACGAACAGCTTGTACCCAAGCGGGTTGTAGCCCGAAAACATCACGCGCATCTCCGCGTCGCGCACGGCGGTCACCACCCGGCCGAGCTTGGACGTGACGATGTAGCGGCAGGCCACGAATCCGGCCAGCAGTGCAAGGAACGTCAGCACGAACAGCGCGGCACGCGTCTGCGGCGCGGCCACGGCAAAGCCGGCGATGCGCTTGAAGTCGGTAAAGCCGTTATTGCCACCGAAGCCAGTTTCATTGCGGAAGAACAGCAGCATCGCGGCGTACGTCATGGCCTGCGTGATGATCGACAGGTACACGCCCTTGATGCGGGACCGGAACGCGAAGAAGCCAAACAGCCACGCCAGCACGCCCGGCACCAGTACCACCAGCAGCAATGCGTAGGGAAAGTGCTCGGTGCCATGCCAGAACCACGGCAGCTCCTTCCAGTCCAGAAACACCATGAAGTCGGGCAAATCGCTCTTGTAGACACCTTCACGACCGATCGACCGCATCAGGTACATGCCCATTGCATACCCGCCCAGCGCGAAGAACAGACCATGACCGAGGCTCAGGATGCCGCAATAGCCCCACACCAGATCGAGCGCAATGGCGGCCAGCGCGAAGCACATGATCTTGCCGATCAATGTCAGCGCATAGGCCGACAGATGCAGCGCGTGGCCTTCCGGCACGATCAGCGCGCAGACTGGCACGCCGATCGCCACAACCAGGGTCAGTACCGCCATCGCCATCCACATGCGCGTGGAGAACAGCGGCTGGCGTTCCGGCACGGATAGCGTGAATGACTTGCCGGGTTTCGAAGAAAAACTGCTCATATCAGGCCTCCGCGCTGCGCCCCTTGAGCGCGAAAAGTCCTTGTGGCCGCTTCTGGATGAACAGCACGATCAGCACGAGGACGAAGATCTTGGCCAGCACCGCGCCATAGAACGGCTCGATGAATTTGTTGATGATGCCGAGGCCGAACGCGCCCATGATCGTGCCCGCCAACTGCCCGACGCCACCCAGCACCACCACCATGAACGAGTCGATGATGTAGGCCTGCCCCAGGTCCGGGCCCACGTTACCGATCTGCGAGAGCGCGCAACCGCCGAGCCCGGCGATGCCGGCGCCAAATGCGAACGCGTAGCTGTCCACCTTCCACGTCCGCACGCCCACGCAGGCCGCCATCGTGCGGTTCTGCGTCGTGGCGCGCACGAACAGACCCAGGCGCGTGCGATTCAGCACGGCCCATGCCACCGTCACCACGCCCAGCGCGAACAGGATGATGATGATGCGGTTGTACGGAATCACGAGCCCGGCGAGTGCCTCGATGCCGCCGCTCATCCACGCAGGATTGGCCACTTCCACGTTCTGCGCGCCGAAGATCGTACGCACGGCCTGCATCATCAGCAGGCTGACACCAAACGTGGCCAGCAGCGTCTCCAGCGGGCGACCATAGAGATGGCGCAGCACGATTCGCTCGAGCGCGAAACCAACGGCTCCGGCAGCCAGGAACGACACCGGCACGGCCGCCACGAGGTACCAGTCAAACGCATTGGGCGCGTAGGCACGAAACAGCGTCTGCACCACGTAGGTGGCATAGGCGCCGATCATCAGAAACTCGCCGTGCGCCATGTTGATGACGCCGATCAGCCCGTACGTGATCGCCAGACCCAGCGCCGCCAGCAGCAGCACGCTGCCAAGGCTCAGACCCGCGAACAGGTTGCCGAGCAGTTCGGCGCGGCGCTGTTCGGTACGCAACTGGTCAATGGCCACTTGCGCGGCCACACGCACGCCTTCGTCGGCCTCCTTGTACTTGCCGGTCGCGTCGCGCTCGACCAACGGCATCAGCTTCTGGCGCGATTGCGGATTGCTGTCGTGGCCGAGGATGCGAATCGCCTCGATACGTGCGTCCCGGCCCGCCTCGGCACCTTGCGCGAGAACCGTGTTGGCCCAGATCACGTCGAGCCTCGCCCGCAGTCCGGCATCGGCCTCGGCCTTGCGCGCGGCCTCCACCGCCGCACGCGAAGCGTTCTCCGGTTGATCGAGCAGCGTACTGATGGCCTGCGTGCGCACCGCGATGTCCGGTGACTGCAGTTCCAGGCTGCTCGCGGCACTATCGACGATGGCGCGCAGGCTGTTATTCAGCGTCAGCGATTCGAGCTCGTCCGCCTTCACGGTGACCGGCTTGCCGCTGACCGCGTCGACGGTCTTGTCGCCATCCTGGCGCACCATGCCGACGGAGGGCGCGTACTGCAGCGCGTCATCCTGCAAGGCCTTCAGGATCGGGCCGGCCTGCTCCGCCGGCGCCTGAGTGAGCTTGTTCAGCGCCGCGGTCTTGGCATCGTAGTCATCCTCGGCCAATGGCTTGAGGTCGGCCTGCGTCAGCGGCGTGGCGGCCCACAACGGTGCCGCAGCCAGCAGCAGCGCGGCGAGCATGACACGCAGCCATGTACGGATATTGGGTCGGTGCATTCAGGAGCCTGGTTCGCGCGATGGATCGCATCTTGGGGTTGTTTGCGTTCACCTGTGGTGTGCTCCCACTCCCGTGCACGGGAGTAGGAGCATCAGACCATCAGTTCCCCGCCACCTTGTCCGCCTTGCCTTCATTGCCGGCGATGAACGGGCTCCACGGTTGCGCGCGGACCGGCTTCGGCGTCTTCCACACCACCGAGAACTGGCCGTCGCCCTTGACCTCGCCAATCATCACGGGCTTGTAGAGATGGTGGTTGTCACCCATCGTCAGCGTGAAGCCATCCGGCGCCTTGAAGGTCTGGCCGTACATCGCGGCACGCACCTTGTCCGGATCGGTGCTGCCTGCCTTCTTCACGGCCTGCGCCCACATATGGATGCCCACGTAGGTAGCTTCCATCGGGTCGTTGGTCACGCGCTTGTCGCCGCCCGGCAGGTTGTTGGCCTTGACCCACGCGGCCCACTGCTTCTTGAACGCCTCGTTCTCGGGGTTCTTGACCGACATGAAGTAGTTCCATGCAGCCAGATGGCCCACCAGCGGCTTGGTGTCGATGCCGCGCAGTTCTTCCTCGCCCACCGAGAAGGCCACCACCGGCACGTCCTTGGCCTTCAGGCCGGCGTTGCCGAGTTCCTTGTAGAACGGCACGTTCGAGTCGCCATTGATCGTGGAGATCACAGCCGTCTTGCCACCCTGCGAGAACTTCTTGATGTTGGCGACGATGGTCTGGTAGTCGCTATGACCGAACGGGGTGTAGACCTCTTCGATGTCCTTGTCCTCCACGCCCTTGCTCTTCAGGAACGCGCGCAGGATCTTGTTGGTAGTGCGCGGATAGACGTAGTCGGTACCCAGCAGGAAGAAGCGCTTCGCACCGCCGCCCTCCTTGCTCATCAGGTATTCCACCGCCGGGATCGCCTGCTGGTTGGGTGCCGCGCCCGTGTAGAACACGTTCTTCGACATCTCCTCACCTTCGTACTGCACCGGGTAGAACAGCAGCGCGTTGGTTTCCTCATAGACCGGGAGCACCGACTTGCGCGATACCGACGTCCAGCATCCGAACGTGACCGCTACCTTGTCCTTGGTGATGAGCTGACGCGCCTTCTCCGCGAAGAGCGGCCAGTTGGAAGCGGGGTCCACCACCACGGGCTCGAGCTTGCGGCCCAGCACGCCGCCGCTCTTGTTGATCTCGTCGATCGTCATCAGCGCCACGTCCTTGAGCGACGTTTCGGAGATGGCCATCGTGCCCGATAGCGAATGCAGGATGCCGACCTTGATCGGCTCCTTGGTCTGCGCCATCAGCGGGCTGGTACCGATCATCGCCGCGGCGGCCACCGCCGACAGCTTCAGCATGTCACGTCGTTTCATTGCAGCTCCCAGTTTGTCGTATGTGATTAGGGACTACGCACCCCGGAGAGCACATCTGCAACTAGCGTGCCAAGGGAAACACGCATGACCGGGTCACCATTACGTGACAAATCGACGGGAGGAAGGCCGTGCCGCACCACGCTGGTGCCGCCGACGGGGCCGGAGGGAATTCCGCAAGCGCACCGCGAATGTGCAGCGCCGTTCGGGTGCGGTCCGGCGTGAACCGGTGCAACCGTGGCCGATGCCGGTGCGTTGCGCACCGTGGCCAATAAAAAACGGGGCCCGAAGGCCCCGTTTTCAAACGACCGTATGAACCGTTACTTCATCCACGGCATCATGTTGGCGTTCATGTTGTGCATGATCCAGAGCGAACCGGCCAGCACGATGAACAGGATCAGTACCGTGAACAGGAGCGCCATCACGTTCCAGCGCTGACCGTTCGAACCATCCAGATGCAGGAAGTACTTCAGGTGCACGACGATCTGAACGGCCGCCATGCCCAGGATGATCCACAGCATGGTGCCGCGTTCCATCGTGCCGTCCATGACGATCTTGAACGGAATCACGGTCAGGATCACCGCCAGCACGAAGCCGATCACATACGACTTGACGCTGCTGTGGCCATGCGACGCGCCGTGAGCGGCGGTCGAAGCGTGTTGCTGTGCCATTTACATTGCTCCCATCAGGTAGACCACGGTGAACACACCGATCCAGACCACGTCCAGGAAGTGCCAGAACAGGCTGAGGCAGTTCAGGCGCTTGGCCACGACCGGGGTCAGGCCCTTCTTCGACAGTTGCCACATCAGCACGAGCATCCACAGCATGCCGCTGGCAACGTGCAGACCGTGGGTACCCACGAGCGTGAAGAACGACGACAGGAACGCGCTGCGGCTCGGGCCGGCACCCTCGTGAATCAGGTGCGCGAACTCGTTGATTTCCATGCCCATGAACGCGGCGCCCAGCAGGAACGTCACGCCCAGCCAGAACATCACGCGGCCCTTCTGATGGTTCTGCATCGACACCATGGCAAAGCCGTAGGTGATCGACGAGAACAGCAGGATGGCGGTTTCCACGAGCACGTAGTTGAGCTCGAAGATCTCCTTGCCCGACGGGCCACCCGCCACTTCGCCGCGCAGGACGGCGAAGGCGGCGAACAGGCACGCGAACAAGATGCAGTCGCTCATCAGGTACAGCCAGAAACCGAAGACGGTGTTCTCGCTGGTGTCGTGATGCGCGTGGTCGTGCGCCTCGTCGTGCGAGTGCGCATGCGCAGGGGCTTTCGCCCCGAAGCGGTCAAGAACTTCTGTCGACATAGTTATCAGCCCTGGGCAGCAATGCGCTGCTGGTAGCGCGTTTCGATCTGCTCGACCTCGGAGGCCGGCACGTAGTAATCGATGTGGTCATCGTTGGCGCGGCGGATGAACGCTACGACCATGCCGATCAGGCCCACGGCGGCAAGCCACCAGATGTGCCACGTCAGCGCGAAGCCCAGCGCCAGGCTGAATGCACCCATGTAGAAACCAGCCGCGGTGTTCTTCGGCATGTGAATCTGCTCGAAGCCATCCGTGCGGATCTTCTCGCCACGGGCCTTCATGTCGGCGAACGCGTCCAGGTCACGCACCACCGGGGTGTGCGCGAAGTTGTAGAACGCCGGGGGCGACGAAGTTGCCCATTCCAGCGTGCGGCCACCCCACGGGTCGCCCGTCACGTCTGCCAGCTTCTTGCGGTCGCGGATCGACACGACGATCTGCAGCACCTGGAAGAAGATACCCAGCGCCACGAACACCACGCCCACCACGGCCAGATGCAGCCACGGCGTCCAGGCCGGGTTGTCGGTGTGGTTCAGACGACGGGTCATGCCCATCAGGCCCAGCACGTACAGCGGCATGAAGGCGAAGTAGAAGCCCACCAGCCAGCACCAGAAGGCGCACTTGCCCAGACGCTCGTTCAGCTTGAAGCCGAAGGCCTTCGGCCACCAGTAGGTCACGCCGGCCAGGTAGCCAAACAGCACGCCACCGATGATCACGTTGTGGAAGTGAGCAATCAGGAACAGGCTGTTGTGCAGCACGAAGTCAGCAGCCGGCACGGCCATCAGCACGCCGGTCATGCCACCGATCACGAACGTGATCATGAAGCCCAGCGTCCACAGCACCGGCGACGTGAATTGCACGCGGCCACGGTACATCGTGAACAGCCAGTTGAAGATCTTCACGCCCGTCGGGATCGAGATGATCATCGTCGTGATGCCGAAGAACGCGTTCACGTTGGCGCCGGAGCCCATCGTGAAGAAGTGGTGCAGCCACACGATGAACGACAGCACCATGATCGCGCTGGTGGCATACACCATCCCCTTGTAGCCGAACAGCTTCTTGCCCGAGAACGTCGAGATGATTTCCGAGAAGATACCGAACGCCGGCAGGATCAGGATGTAGACCTCGGGGTGGCCCCAGATCCAGATCAGGTTCACGTACATCATGGCGTTACCGCCGCCATTGTTCGTGAAGAAGTGCATGTCGAAGTAGCGGTCCAGGCCCAGCAGTGCCAGCGACACCGTCAGCACCGGGAAGGCAGCCACGATCAGCACGTTGGTGCACAGGACCGTCCAGGTGAACACCGGCATGCGCATCAGCGTCATGCCCGGGGCGCGCATCTTCAGGATGGTCACCAGGAAGTTCACGCCGGTCAGCAATGTCCCTAGCCCTGATATCTGCAGCGACCAGAGGTAGTAGTCCACCCCCACGCCCGGGCTGTAGTCCAGACCCGACAGCGGCGGATAGGCCAGCCAGCCGGTACGCGCGAATTCGCCAACGCCCAGCGAGACGTTCACGAGCATCGCGCCGGCCACGAACAGCCAGAAGCTCAGCGTGTTCAGGAACGGGAACGCCACGTCGCGTGCGCCGATCTGCAGGGGCACCACGAGGTTCATCAGACCCGTCATCAGCGGCATGGCCACGAAGAAGATCATGATCACGCCGTGGGCCGTGAACACCTGGTCATAGTGCTCGGGCGGCAGGAAGCCGGTGGAGCCGTTGGTGGCAACCGCCAGCTGGGTACGCATCATGACGGCGTCGGCAAAGCCGCGCAGCAGCATGATCAGCGCCACCAGCGAGTACATCACGCCGATGCGCTTGTGATCGACCGAGGTAATCCACTCGGTCCACAGGTAGTCCCACTTCTTGAAGTACGTAATCGCACCGAGCAGCGCCAGCCCGCCAAGGGCCACGCAGCTCAGCGTGATCATGATGATCGGCTCATGAAACGGAATCGCCGACAAACTCAATTTGCCAAACATCATTGCTCCTAGATTTGCGCGCCCAGCGCCGGCTTGGCCGGCGTGGCCATGGACACCCGCTCTTCACCGAGCGTGTTACGCGACGTGCAGACCGGACCGCCATCAAAACCTTCGCGGGCCATTGCATGGCCGTCGCCGCCCATGTACTGATGCAGGATGCCGGTGTACAGACCGTCTTCGACCTTGCCGAAGTACGTCACCGGTTCCGCTTCGCTCGGCTTGGCCAGGACCTTGTAGTCCTCGGACGCGAGCTGCTTTTCGGACGCGCGCACCTTTTCCACCCACTTGTCGAACTCGAAGTTCGACATGGCGATGGCCTTGAACTTCATGCCCGAGAAGCCGCCGCCGCTGTAGTTGGCGGACATGCCGTCAAACGTGCCGGCTTCATTGGCGATGAGGTGCAGCTTGGTCTCCATCCCAGCCATGGCGTAAACCTGGCTACCCAGTTGCGGGATGAAGAACGAATTCATGATCGAATCCGACGTGATCTTGAAGTTCACCGGCGTGTTCACCGGCAGCGCGAGCTGGTTCACCGTCGCGATCTTCAGTTCCGGATAGATGAACAGCCATTTCCAGTTCATCGCCACGGCTTCCACGGTCACCGGCTTGACGTTCGACTCGAGCGGCTTGTACGGGTCGAGATCGTGCGACGACTTCCAGGTGATGATGCCCAGCGCGATGATGATCAGGCAGGGGATCAGCCAAACCACCACTTCGATGCGGGTGGAGTGCGACCAGTTCGGATCGTATTCAGCAGACGTGTTGCTGGCGCGATACTTCCACGCGAACACGAGCGTCAGGATGATGACCGGTACGACGACCAGCAGCATCAGCCAGGTGGCGATCAGGATGATGCCCTTGATGTCGACGCCGACTTGCCCTTTCGGGTTCATCAGCGCGAAGTCGCAGCCGGCCAACAGGAGCAGGCCAAGGCAAGGCAGGTACCGCATCAGGGGCGGCATTTTTGGTTTCTTCATGTCACGACGGTCTGGTTGCGCCACGCCTGTGCACAAGCGTGGCACCGCCTACCTGCTGCACGGGGCAACTGGCTGGCTGGGCTGGGGAAAACCGGAGGACGTGTCCAAAGCTGGCGCTGCGAAATGGGCGATGCAAACGCCTGCGGACCATGCGGCCGGGCAACGCCATGAACGCGGCTTGGACAGCAACTGACGACTGCGTGCGCGCGCCTGAGGGGGCGGGTGCGTGCGCTGAGGTGACCGACTGCCTGAACTGCGTCTGCCCCGGTTCGGAAATGCCACCGGAACGAGCGTTGTGTCACGATGTTCACGCCATATCCACTTGCTTCAACCGCCTCACCAGCGCAGTGAGAACGGTCTCCGAGCGGATATCGCATTACATAAAACATCGTGGGCGGGACTGTACCGCAACGCAACATTACGGGTAAACCCAGACACAACAGAAACACTGTTCTTTTAATCGGACAATTCCTTGACCTGTCGCAACGGGGTAACAGTCATCTCGTGGTTGCTTGTTTTTCCACGATTTCGCTGGACAAATGACAAGGGCCGCGATCTCGCGGCCCTCATTGTCGAGCGACAGTACTGACGAATCGGATACGTCAGGAGTAGCGTCGGCTGATCGATTCCGCCACGCAGACCGGTCGATCCGCGCCTTCCCGCTCGATCGTCACCTCCCAGGTGGACTGCGCACCGACCAGGCCATTCGGCAGCGGGTCCAGCCGCTCGACCTTGAGCAGCTTCACGCGTCCTCGCAGACGGCTGCCCACCGGCACCGGCGATGTGAAACGAACGCGATTCAGACCATAGTTGACGCCCATCTTGACGCCCTCCATGTGGATCGCGTTCTGCATCAGCTGGGGCAGCAGCGAAAGGGTCAGGAAGCCGTGCGCGATCGGCGCGCCGAACGGCGACTCACGCTTGGCGCGCTCGACGTCGATATGGATCCACTGGTGATCGCCCGTGGCCTCGGCAAACAGGTTCACCTGCTGCTGCGTGATTTCGATCCAGTCGCTGACAGCCACTTCCTCGCCCTGCAGCGACTCCAGTTCTTCCAACGATGCGATGGTACGCATGGTGCTTGTCTCCTTGTCGTTCTTTTCTGATTGGGTAGGCCCCCTCTCCCGCGTGCGGCAGAGGGAAGTGAACAAACGGCGTGCGTCAGGCCGGGCGGCGCTTGTACATCCCCATGCCCTTGACCGTGCACACAACCTCGCCCTTCTGGTTGCTGGCCACCCACTGGGTCATCACCACGCCGCGGTCAGGCTTGGAACTCGACGGACGCACGTCCAGAACCCTCAGCACGGCAGTCAGGGTGTCACCGGCATAGACCGGCTTGATCCAGCGGACTTCATCCACGCCGGGCGACCCCATGCTGGTGGAGCGATCCCCCATCGACAGCACCAGCAGACGCATGATGATGCCGCAGGTCATCCAGCCGCTGGAAATCAGCCCACCGTAGATGCTCTGCTCCGCCGCGGCCTTGTCGACGTGAAACGGTTGCGGGTCGTACTGGCGCGCGAAGCTGATGATCTCCTCTTCAGTGACCGTATAGCTCCCGAGCGGGTGTTCGCTGCCGACGACGTAATCCTCGAAATACATCTTGGACATCAAGTCCTCCAATGAAAAAACCGCGCTCGGGGTCACCGGCGCGGTTTGAACACTTACGCAATACTCAGGCAGCTTCCTGGAAGCCAGGCTGGCTGGCGAAGCGGCCCAGATGGTGGTCCACATCGCCGAAGGTCGTATTGATCAGCGTGAGGCGCTTGAACATGTGCGCGGCCGGCAGTTCGTCGGTCACACCCATGCCACCGTGGATCTGCACGGCTTCCTGCCCCACCGAGCGGGCTGCCACGCCGACGCGCGCCTTGGCGGCGGACACGTAGCGGCGGCGCTCCTCGGGGCTGGCCTCGTCGAAGCGCGCCGCGGCCAGCAGCGTGATCGAACGCGACTGCTCCGCATGGATCATCATCTCGACCATACGGTGCTGCAGCGCCTGGAAGCGCGCGATGGCCACGCCGAACTGCTGGCGGGTCTTCGCGTACTCGAGCGTGGCGGCGTTGAGCGTATCCATGACACCGACGGCTTCGGCGCACAGCAGCACGGCGGCGTAGTCGGCGGTGGCCTCGAGCACATCCCAGCCCTTGCCTTCCGTGCCGATCAGCGTGGCCGGTGCATCCTGGAACGTCACGTCGGCCGCATGGAGGTTGTCGATCGTGCGGTAGTCCTTGACGCTGACGCCGGCACCCTTGGTATCGACCAGGAACAGCGAGATGCCGTCACGGTCCGACTGGGCGCCGCTGGTGCGTGCCGACACCACGAGCTTGTCAGCCTGGGCGCCGTGGGTCACCACGACCTTGCGACCGTTGAGCTTGCCGCCCTTGGCCGTCACGGTCACGTTGTTCAGTTCATGGCGTGCCTGCTGCTCATTGAACGCCGTGGCCAGCTTCAGTTCGCCACCAGCCACCTGCTCGAGCAGCGCTTCCTGGCCACCGGCCAGCTTGAGCGCCTGCGCGGCCACCACCGTCGCGAAGTACGGCTCCACCACCAGGCCGCGGCCCAGTTCCTGCTGCACCACCATCATGTCGACAGCCGTACCGGAGAAGCCGCCTTGCGCTTCGGGCACCGGCAGTGCGGTCAGGCCGAGTTCGACCAATCCGCCCCAGGCCTGCTCGCCGTAACCATTCGCGCCCTTGATGTTCTTCTTGCGCGATTCGAAGTCGTAGCTCTTCTCGACAAAACGGCGAATCGCGTCGGCCAGTTGCTTCTGTTCGTCGCTGAGATTGAAGTTCATGTTGCGTGTCTCCTCACAGCCCCAGAATCATCTGGCTGATGATGTTCTTTTGGATTTCGTTCGAACCGCCGTAGATGGAGGTCTTGCGATAGTTGAAGTAGTACGCGGCCAGCGGGGCGGCGTCGTCGTAGCCGGTCACGGCGTGCTCGTGTTCGCACTCCAGGTACGCCGGATCGAACGGCTGGGCGTACGGGCCGACCGCTTCGACCATCAGTTCGGTCAGCATCTGCTGGATCTCGGTGCCCTTGATCTTGAGCATCGATGCCTCGGGGCCGGGGCCCTTGCCAGCGGCTTCGCTCGACACCACGCGCAGCACGGTGATCTCCAGCGCCATCAGTTCGATTTCCAGCGCGGCGACCTTGGCGCCAAATACCGGATCCTCGAGCAGCGGCTTGCCGTTCTTCTGCTGCTGGCGGGCAACGCGCTTCAGGAAGCCCAGTTCGCGCTTGGAGTTACCCACGCGCGCAATTCCGGTACGCTCATGGCCGAGCAGATACTTGGCATAGGTCCAGCCACGGTTTTCCTCGCCGACTCGGTTTTCGACCGGCACCTTGACGTTGTCGAAGAAGACTTCGTTCACTTCATGCTCTTCGTCGAGCATGATGATCGGGCGCACGGTAATGCCCGGCGTCTTCATGTCGATCAGCAGGAACGAAATGCCCTCTTGCTTCTTGGCCTCGGGGTCGGTGCGCACCAGGCAGAAGATCATGTCGGCGTGCTGGCCGAGCGTGGTCCAGGTCTTCTGGCCGTTGACGATGTAGTGCTTGCCATCCGACGTCAACTCGGCACGGGTCTTCAGCGAAGCCAGATCCGAACCCGAACCCGGCTCCGAATAACCCTGGCACCACCAGTCGGTGCAGTCGAGGATACGCGGCAGGTAGTACGACTTCTGCTCTGCGTTGCCGTACTTCATGATCACGGGCGCGACCATCGCCACGCCGAACGGCAGCACGCCAGGCGCGCCGACGCGGGCATTCTCCTCGTCCCAGATGTGGCGTTGCGTGGCGTTCCAGCCCGTGCCACCGAAGTCGACCGGCCAGTGCGGCGCGGACCAGCCCTTGCCGGCCAGGATCTTGTGCCAGCGCACCAGATCGTCGCGGTTGGGGCGGCGGTGGTTGAGTACCTTTTCGCGGATTTCCGCCGGCAGGTTGGCTTCGAGCCAGCTACGCACTTCCTGACGGAAGGCGATGTCGGCCGCCGAGTAATTGAGATCCATGCCCGTCTCCATTGGTGGTGCCGGCGGGCGCCGGCCGTTTGTTTTACCTCGCGCATCACTGCGCGAGGTAAACCGGGCACAGGATGCTTGTTCAGTGGGCCGTCTGCTTCAGCGCATCCGGCACGATGAGCGGAAAGGTCTCGATGCCTTCGTCGGCCAGCGCCTGCACGTCTTCCGGCGTTGCCGAACCGCGGATACCGCGCTCCGGCGCTTCCTCGTAGTGCATGCGCCGCGCTTCCTCGGCGAAACGTTCTCCCACGTCCTCGGTCTGCGCCAGTACCTGCCGGACTGCCTTCAGATAGTGGGCCTGCAGCGCCTGCATCATCTGCTGCGCGTCGGCCTTGCCTTCCTCGGCGTTCCGGACCTGCGTCTGCGCCGGCTTGGCGGTGGCACCCGAAAGATTCAGGCGCGGCGCGCTGGGCAGGCGGGAGACGGCATGGTCACCACAGACCGGGCATTGGACGAGGTCACGCGAAATCTGCGATTGCGCATCTTCCTCCGAGGCAAACCAACCCTCGAAACGATGGTCTTGCGCACAGCGCAGGTCGAGCACCTTCATGATCTTTCCAGCCCGTCGGGCAATATTAGCCGTGAATCGAAATTTTGTGAACGGTCGTGCTAATTTTTTCGCTGACCGTTTTTGCCTGGCAGGATGCGTCCTAAACACAATTACGCCGGAGCAAGGGAAAACCCCATGCGGAGACTGGCACTGGGCCAGCCACAAGCCTGCAAGGCGGCGCAGTAGCTTAGCAGTTATGCGCCGTTTCAGCCGATGCTGCGATTGTCAGGAAACGGAGGCTCGCTTTGCTCGCCCGGCTGCCAGGCGCCAGAGACGATCTTCTCCAGCCAGAGCGCGCCGATAATCGTCTTGACGTCGGTAATACGCCCCTGACGTACCCAATCGATCACCTGGCCCACCGGCGTGATAAAGGTTTCCAGGAACTCGCCATCGTCGAGTTTCGCCTCGCCGGCGGTCAGATCACGCGCCAGGAACAGGTCGATGAACTCGGTCGAGTAGGAGATCACAGGGTGGATCCGCGTCAGGTAGTCCCAGCGACGCGCGGTGTAGCCGGTTTCCTCGAGCAACTCACGTTCGCCACAGCGCTGCGCGCCCTCTTCCGGATCGAGCTTGCCGGCCGGAAATTCGAGCATCACTTCACCGATCGGGTAGCGGAACTGGCGCTCCATCAGCACCGAGCCGTCATCGAACAGCGGGATCATCATGACTGCGCCCGGATGCAGCACGTACTCGCGCCCGGCTTGCTTGCCATTGGGCAGGCGCACGATGTCTTGCTTGAGGGTGAGGAATTTGCCGCGATGGATGGTCGCGGAAGCGACGGCAGTTTCCCTGAGGTGATCGTCACGCTCTTCGGACGATACGGCGGGGGTCTTGTCGATCATGAACGCTCCGGGTGTGGCACGGGCCCCGGGCGCGAGGGTCTGGCCGCAATCAGGCCGTGCGATGTTTGACCAGGTATTGCCAGGTGAAGCCGGGGAAGGCAAACACCAGCATCATGCAGGCGGTGATGGCGTAGAACTGCCAGCCTTGCGGGAAGGCGTTGCCGAGGCTCGCCTCCACCGCGAAGCCAGCAAGGCCAGCCACCACGTACCACATGAAGAGTTCCACCAGGCGCAGCCACAACGGCTTGCGGGCCCACTTCAGGCCCACCGCCGCGAACAGGCGCTGGTTGACGAACGGCAGGTTGGCACACACCAGTGCCAAAAGGATGACAAACCAACCACCTGCCGAGGAACTCATTGCGTCACCTTGCCTGAAAAATCAGGACGCCAGCGTAGCACGGATGGCCTGGAAGCACAGGTCCATCAGGCCAGCCGGGAACAGACCCAGCAGGATCACGGCCAGGCCGTTCAGGCTCAGCACCGAACGCAGGCCCGTCGAAGCTTCCAGCGGCTCTTCGCCAACCGGTGCATCGAAGTACATCAGCTTCACAATGCGCAGGTAGTAGAACGCGCCGATCAGCGAGAACACCACTGCCACCACGGCCAGCCAGCTCATGCCTGCCGACACGACCGCCTGCAGCACCGACAGCTTGGCATAGAAGCCGACGGTCGGCGGAATGCCGGCCATCGAGAACATCATCACCAGCATCAGGAACGCGAACCACGGATGACGGCGCGACATGCCCTTCAGGTCGTCGAGCGTTTCTGCCTCGAAGCCCTTGCGCGTGCGAACCAGGATCAGGCCGAACGTGCCCAGCGTGGTCAGCATGTACGTGATCGAGTAGAACATCGACGAGCTGTAGGCATTCACTGCGCCGTCGGCCTTGTTGGCCACCACGCCCGAAAGCATGCCCAGCAGCACGAAGCCCATGTGGGAGATCGTCGAGTACGCCAGCATCCGCTTCAGATTTGTCTGAACGATAGCCGTCAGGTTACCGATGACCAGCGAAGCAATCGACAGGATCACCAGCATGACCTGCCAGTCGGTCGCCAGCGGCAGCAGGCCCTCCACCAGCAGGCGGATGATCAGCGCGAATGCGGCAACCTTCGGACCAGCAGCGATCAGCAGCGTCACAGCGGTCGGCGAACCCTGGTAGATGTCCGGGATCCACATATGGAACGGTGCGGCACCCAGCTTGAACGCCACACCGGCCACGATGAACACCACACCGAAGGCCAGCATCGTCGTGTTGACGCGGCCCGACTCGACCACGCGGAACACTTCACCCAGGTTCAGCGAACCGGTGGCACCGTACATCATCGACATGCCGTAGAGCAGGAAGCCCGATGCCAGTGCGCCCAGCACGAAGTACTTGATCGCCGATTCGGACGTCACGCGCGACTCGCGGCGCAGGGCAACCAGCGCATACGACGACAGCGACAGCAGTTCCAGACCCAGGTACAGCGTCAGGAAGTTGTTGCCGGTGATCATCACGATCTGACCGCCGAGCGTGAACAGCGCGAGCATGTAGAACTCGCCTGCGAACATGTCCCGTTCGGCCAGGTAGCTACGCGTGTAAATCAGCGTCAGAAGCATACCCAACGAGCAGAACGCGGCCAGCACGTTCGCCATCGGGTCGATCACGACCAGGTTGGCGAACGCGTAGTGCGTTTCGCCGCCTGCCGCGTCGATGCCGAACCACACGGTCAGCACCAGTGTAGTCAGCAGCGACAGCGGGTACGCCACGCTGGTGCGGTTCTTGCCGCGGGCTAGGTCGATCCAGTTGATCGCCGCAATGGCGATCGCCAGGAAAATGATTGGCGCCACGGGGGCCAGGCTAGAGGACGATTGCATGTTGATTTCTCTCCCCCGCTTACAGCTTGGACTGTGCCACGTGGGACAGCAGGTTCACCACCGAGGCGTGCATCACGTCGGTGAAGGGTTTCGGGTACAGACCCATATACAGCGTCATGATCGCCAGCAGACCGAGCATGAAGAATTCACGCTTGTTCAGGTCCACCAGTTCGCGGACGTGCTCGTGCACGATATCGCCGAAGATCACGCGCTTGACCATCCACAGCGAGTAAGCCGCGCCGAAGATCAGGGCCGTGGCGGCCAGCAGACCGATCCAGAAGTTGAACTTGACGGCACCCAGGATCACCATGAATTCGCCCACGAAGCCCGAGGTAGCCGGCAGACCGCAGTTGGCCATCGCGAAGAACACCGACAGCGCCGCGAACTTCGGCATCACGTTCACCACACCGCCGTAATCGGCGATCTGGCGCGAGTGCACGCGGTCATAGAGCACACCGATACACAGGAACATCGCGCCCGACACGAAACCGTGCGAGATCATCTGGATGATGCCGCCCTCGATGCCGATCTCATTGAAGATGAAGAAACCGAGCGTCACGAAACCCATGTGCGCGATCGACGAGTACGCCACCAGCTTCTTCATGTCGGCCTGGACCAGTGCCACGAGGCCGATGTAGATCACGGCGATCAGCGAGATCGTGATGATGAACGGGGCCAGGTAGTGGCTGGCGTCCGGGGCGATCGGCAGCGAGAACCGCAGGAAACCGTAGGCACCCAGCTTCAGCATGATCGCCGCCAGCACCACGGAACCGCCGGTCGGCGCTTCCACGTGGGCGTCCGGCAGCCAGGTGTGCACCGGCCACATCGGCACCTTCACCGCGAAGGCCATGAAGAACGCGAGGAAGATCGCGATCTGCTCGTTCATCGTCAGCTTGGCCTGGTGCCAGGTCAGGATGTCGAACGAGCCCGTCTTGTTGTACAGGTACAGCAGCGCGACCAGCGTCAGCAGCGAGCCGAGCAGCGTGTAGAGGAAGAACTTGAACGCCGCATACACGCGGTTCGGGCCACCCCAGACGCCGATGATGATGTACATCGGGATCAGCGTGGCTTCGAAGAACACGTAGAACAGCAAGCCGTCCAGCGACGAGAAGACACCGACCATCAGGCCCGACAGGATCAGGAACGAGGCCATGTATTCGGCCACGCGTTCGGTGATCACTTCCCAGGCCGAGATCACGACGATCACGGTGATGAATGCGGTCAGCACCACGAACCACATCGAGATGCCATCCACACCCAGGTGGTACTGGATGTTGAAGCGTTCGATCCAGTTCGCCTGCTCGACGAACTGCATCGCAGCGGAAGCGGTGTCGAAGTGGAAGATCAGCGGCAGCGTGACGGCAAAGCTGACGATAGCACCGAACAGCGCCATCCAGCGCACGAAGCATTTGCTTCGGTCGGAGCCGAACATCAATACCACCAGCCCGAAGAAGATAGGCAGCCAGATTGCGAAAGACAGAACCATTTCTATGTTTTCCTTGCTTTGGTGCCTATCACTTGGTGCCTATCACGCCAGTGATCGTCAGCGTCAGGAGCACCAACATGCCGATGATCATTGCGAAAGCGTAATGGTAGATATAACCGGACTGCAGGTAGCGGCTGGCCGCAGCGAACGACGCCACCACGCGGGCCGAACCATTGACGAACAGGCCGTCGATGAAGCTCTGGTCACCACCCTTCCACAGGCCAGTACCCAGCAGGCGCGCGCCGCGAGCGAAAACCGCCTCGTTGATCGCGTCCATGTAGTACTTGTTGTCCAGCAGCTTGTAGAGACCGGAGAAACGTTGCTTGATCGCTGCGGGGATGTCCGGGCGCTTCATGTAGAAGAACCACGACAGCACAACGCCTGCGATGGCCAGCCACAACACCGGTGTCGTCAGCGAGTGAATCGCCATCGGCACCCAGCCATGGAACGCTTCCTTCAGCTCTTCCATCGCATGATGGTTCTCGCCGACGAAGATCACGTCCTTGAAGGCCACGCCATGTTTGAAGAACTCGCCGAACAGCATCGGCTCGATGGCGATGGCGCCAACGATCACCGACGGGATGGCCAGCAGCACCAGCGGCAGCGTCACGACCCACGGGGACTCGTGCGGCTTCTGGCCCGGGGCCAGGCCGTGGTGGTGGTCGTGCGAGACTTCCTCGTCATGGTGGTTGCCATGGTGATCGTCGGCCTTGCCGAAGCGCTCTTCACCGTGGAACACCAGGAAGTACATGCGGAACGAATAGAAGGCAGTCACGAACACACCGGCCAGCACCGCGAAGTACGCGAAGCCCGAGCCAGCGATGTGCGATTCGGCCACGGCCTCGATGATCGAGTCCTTCGAGTAGAAGCCGGCGAAGAACGGCGTGCCGATCAGGGCGAGCGAACCGACCAACGACGTGATCCACGTGATCGGCATGTACTTGCGCAGGCCGCCCATGTTGCGGATGTCCTGGTCATGGTGCATGCCGATGATCACGGAGCCCGCGGCAAGGAACAGCAGTGCCTTGAAGAACGCGTGGGTCATCAGGTGGAACACGGCCACTGAGTAGGCCGAAGCGCCCAGCGCGACGGTCATGTAACCGAGCTGCGACAGCGTGGAGTACGCCACCACGCGCTTGATGTCGTTCTGGATGATGCCCAGGAAGCCCATGAACAATGCGGTGATCGCGCCGATGACCAGCACAAACGACAGCGCGGTGTCCGACAGTTCGAACAGCGGCGACATGCGCGCCACCATGAAGATACCGGCGGTCACCATGGTTGCCGCGTGAATCAGTGCCGAAATCGGGGTCGGGCCTTCCATCGAGTCAGGCAGCCAGACGTGCAGCGGGAACTGCGCCGACTTGCCCATCGCGCCGATGAACAGGCAGATGCAGGCCACGGTGATCATCATCCAGTCAGTACCGGGGAAGATCACGGTTGCCAACTGCTCGCGGGTAGCGAAGACATCCGTGTAGTTCATGCTGCCGCTGTATGCCAGCAGCAGGCCAATACCGAGGATGAAGCCGAAGTCACCCACACGGTTGACCAGGAACGCCTTCAGGTTCGCGAAGATCGCCGTCGGTCGGGTGTACCAGAAACCGATCAGCAGGTACGACACCAGGCCCACCGCTTCCCAGCCGAAGAACAGCTGCAGGAAGTTGTTGCTCATCACCAGCATCAGCATCGAGAAGGTGAAGAGCGAGATGTAGGCGAAGAATCGGTTGTAGCCAGGGTCCCCTTCCATGTAGCCGACGGTGTAGATGTGCACCATCAGCGAGACGAAGGTCACGACCACCATCATCATCGCGGTCAGGGAGTCGACCAGGAAGCCGACCTCCATCTTCAGGCTGCCGATCGTCATCCACTCGTACACGGTGGCGTTGTAGCCCGCGCCGTTGAGCACGTCGAGCAGCACCATCACCGACAGGACGAAAGCGATGGCAACGCCGAGAATCGTTGCCGAATGCGCCACGATCCGGCCGCCGCGCGACTCCGAGGAAAACGTGCCGAAGAACTTGGTACCGAACAGACCGGCTATCGCGGCGCCGGCGAGCGACGCCAGCGGAATCGCCAGCAGCAGGTTGGGGTTGAGCGTGGTTGCCATAGGACGCTTATTGGTGTGCGATCGGGGAGCAGTCTTGGTTCAATGTGGATGCGGTCATGAATTAGCCCTTGAGGGTATCCATGTCGTCCACGTTGATCGTGTCCAGGTTACGGAACAGCACAACCAGGATTGCCAGACCAATTGCCGACTCGGCGGCGGCCACCGTGAGGATGAAGAAAACGAAAACCTGACCAGCCAGGTCGCCCATGTAGTGCGAGAAGGCGACGAAGTTCATGTTCACCGCAAGCAGCAGCAGTTCGAGTGCCATCAGCAGCACGATCACGTTCTTGCGGTTCAGGAAGATGCCAACGATGCTGATCGCAAACAGGATCGCACCGAGGACGAGGAAGTGGGCGAGAGAGAGCACAGCGGTTTCTCCGGGCTTTAGTTCTTGTTGGCGGCTGCCGCGGCATCCGCTTCGGCCCGGCCCTCGGCCGGCAGTTTCACCAGACGCACGCGCTCGTCTCGGCGCACACGGAGCTGGGCGCCAATGTCCTGGGCCTTCACGTCCTTGCGGCGACGCAGCGTCAGCGCAACGGCGGCGATGATGGCCACCAGCAGGATGATGCCGGCCACTTCGAACGCGTAGATGTAGTCCGTGTAGATCAGCTTGCCCAGCGCGGCGGTATTCGAATAGTTCGGATCCTGCGCGCCTGCGGGCAGCACGGCGTTGGTCGTACCGATGAAGTTGCGCACAAGCACAATCGCCATTTCGGCGATGATCAGCGCGCCAATGATCGAGGCCATCGGCACGTAGGTCCAGAAGTCGCGCCGCAGATGCTCGATGTCGATGTCGATCATCATCACGACGAACAGGAACAGCACCATCACGGCGCCGACGTACACGAGCAGGAGCAGGATGGCGAGGAATTCCGCCTTCAGGATCATCCAGATCGCTGCGGCGGTGAAGAACGCCAGGACGAGGAACAGTGCGGAATGCACCGGGTTCTTTGCCGTGATGACTTTCAGTGCGGACAGCACCAGCACCAACGCAAAGACATAGAAGATGGTGGTCGTGAGTTCCATGGTCCCTATCGGATCCTCTTTGGGCCGCTTGCACACAGGCCCCTTTTCGGGGTGGCCACGCGTGCTCGCGGCATCCTTCTGTTGGCCCCTTGCGGGACCGATTCAATTTCGCTTTCGGGAGCCGGCGCCTCAAGCGCCCTGCTCCCGCCCTGCGTCGATACGCTTAACGGTACTTCGCGTCCGCAGCCTTGGCCGCGGCGATCTGCGGCTCGTAGCGGTCGCCCACGGCCAGCAGCATGTCCTTGGTGAAGTACAGATCACCGCGCTTTTCGCCGTGATACTCGAGAATGTGCGTCTCGACGATCGCGTCAACCGGGCAAGCTTCTTCGCAGAAGCCGCAGAAAATGCACTTGGTCAGGTCGATGTCGTAGCGCGTGGTGCGGCGGGTGCCGTCGTTACGCACGTCCGATTCGATCGAGATGGCCAATGCCGGGCACACCGCTTCGCACAGCTTGCAGGCGATGCAACGCTCTTCCCCGTTGGGATAGCGGCGCAGTGCGTGCAGGCCGCGGAAACGCGGCGACATCGGCGTCTTCTCTTCCGGGAACTGGACAGTGATCTTGCGCGCGAAGAGATAGCGGCCGGTCAAAGCCATACCCTTGAAGAGTTCCTTCAGGAGCAGGCTGTTGAAGAAGTCCTTGATGGCGAGCAGCATGACGATTGCTTCCTAAGTATTTCCGCGCGGCGCGCCCTGCCCCTGGCAGTGACGCACCATCGCCTGGCCTCTTAGTGCCAGATGTTCCACGGCGACTTGATCCAGATCGCCACAATGATCAGCCAAGCCACGGTCAGCGGAATGAAGATCTTCCAGCCCAGACGCATGATCTGGTCATAGCGGTAACGCGGGAACGAAGCGCGAATCCAGATGAAAACCGACAGCAGCAGGAATACCTTGATCACCAGCCAGAAGAAGCCCGGGATCGCATTGGTCAGCACGCTCGAGAACGGAGGTGCCCAGCCACCGAGGAACATCAGCGAGGTCATCGTCGAGATGATGATCATGTTGATGTACTCGGCCAGGAAGAACAGCGCGAACGTCATGCCCGAGTATTCGATCATGTGGCCGGCCACGATTTCCGATTCGCCTTCCACCACGTCGAACGGGTGGCGGTTGGTTTCAGCCACGCCCGAGATGAAGTACACGCCGAACATCGGCAGCAGCGGCAGCCAGTTCCACGACAGCAGGTTCAGGCCCATGTTGGCGAAGTAGCCGGTGTTCTGGGCGTTCACGATGTGCGACAGGTTCAGGCTGCCCGACACCATCAGCACGGTCACCAGAGCGAAGCCCATGGCGATTTCGTACGACACCATCTGCGCCGCGGCACGCATCGCACCGATGAACGCATACTTCGAGTTCGAGGCCCAGCCAGCCAGAATCACGCCATAGACGCCCACCGAGCTGATGGCCATCACATACAGCAGACCGGCGTTGATATCGGACATCACCACTTCGGCCTGGAACGGAATCACCGCCCAGACAGCCACCGCGGGCATCAGCACCATCAGCGGAGCCACCAGGTACATGCCCCGGTTGATCTGCGATGGGAACATGACTTCCTTGAGCAGCAGCTTCAGCACGTCGGCGATCGGCTGCAGCAGGCCCAGCGGACCCACGCGGTTCGGGCCGATACGCACGTGCATCCAGCCGATCAGCTTGCGCTCCCACAGAATCAGGTAGGCCACGCACAGCAGCACCGGCACCACGATGAGCACCGCGCGGATGAGGATCCACAGCGGCGTCCAGTACATGCCGAAGATGTCGTGACCTTGCGAGGTAATCCAGTCGATCATGTTGCTTTCTCGCTCTTCTTATGCGGTGGCCGTCGCGGCCGCGTTGTTGCCGGCCGGCAGGTCGATGGCTTTCTCAACGGTGACATTGCCGAACAGCGCACCCAGCGTCACGGCAGCCTCTGTGGCGGCCGGCACGCGCACGGTGTTTGCCGGCAGCGTCGCTTCGAGAGCGGCCGGCAGCACCACGCTGGCACCATCCTGCATCACACGCACCGGATCGCCAGCCTGCACGCCCAGCTTGGCGAACAGATCCGACGACAGCGACACCTGCATCGCACGGCGCGCGGCGGCGGTAAGCTGCAGCGAGTCGGCACGGCGCACGATCGGGTCGGCGTGGTAAATCGGCACATCGGCGATACGCTCGACACCGTTGGCGGCAGCAGCCGTCACGCGGATCGGAGCATCGGTCGAGTTGTTCAGTTGCTCGGCGACCGGGCGAGCCAGCGCGGCATCGCGCACGGCTTCAGCCGTGTCGAAGTCGAAGCCCGGCACTTCCAGCAGGTTGCCCAGCACGCGCAGCACCTTCCAGCCCGGACGCGACTCACCCAGCGCGCGTACCACGCCGTTGAAGCTCTGCGCCTTACCTTCGGCATTGACGAACGTACCTGCGGTTTCGGTGAACGGCGCGACCGGCAGGATCACGTCTGCGTATTGCAGCGCGGCTTCCGAACGGAACGGCGACAGCACCACAACCGTGCCGGCCTGGTTCAGCGCGGCCAGTGCCTTGCGGCCATCGGCGGCGTCGAACTCGGGCTCGGCGTTCAACACGATGTACGCGCGGCGCGGCGCATCGAGCATGGCCTGTGCGTTGGCACCGCCTTGCTGCGGCAGGGCGCCAGCAACATAACCACCGACCGTGTTGGCGGCCTCGGTCAGGAAGCCCAGCGTCGCGCCCGTTTCCGAGGCGATCCACTGCGCCAGAGCGTGCAGCGACGAGAACTGCGGGTGACGGACGGCTTCGTTGCCGAGGAACACCGCACGGCGCTCGCCCGACAGCAGCATATCGGCCACGGCCTTCGCGGCATCGCCACCGTCGAATCCTTCGGTACCGGCCGGAGCGGTCACGCCCTTGGCGGCGGCCACGGCACGGGCCACGCCGGCCAGTGCGGCGGTCCAGCCCGACGGGGCAGCATTGATACGCGCGGCGATCGGCATCAGCAGGTCTTCACCGCCCGCGCCAATCACGGCCACACGTGTACCCTTTTTCACGGCTTGACGCAGACGCGACGCCAGCAGCGGATGATCCTTGCGCAGCGACGAACCGATCACCAGCGCGCGTTGCAGCGTGCTGACGTCGGCCACCGGCATGCCGAGCCACGGCGCGCCCTTTAGTGCGGCCGAGAAATCGGATTGACGCAGACGGAAGTCGACATTGTCGCTGCCCAGGCCACGGACGAGCTTGCCCAGCAGGAACAGCTCCTCCAGCGTGCTGTGCGGGCTGGCCAGCGCAGCAATCTGGTCGACGCCGTGATCGCGCTTGATGCTTGCCAGACCATTGGCTACGTATTCGAGCGCGGTCTGCCAGTCCGTTTCCATCCATTCGCCACCCTGCTTGAGCATCGGGCGGGTCAGACGGTCGGCGCTGTTCAGGCCTTCGTAGGCGAAGCGGTCCTTATCGGAGATCCAGCATTCGTTGATGTCCTCGTTCTCCAGCGGCACCACGCGCATCACGCGCTGGTTCTTGGTCTGGACCACGAGGTTGGCGCCCAGGCCGTCGTGCGGCGACACCGACTTGCGGCGTGCCAGTTCCCACGTACGGGCCGAGTAGCGGAACGGCTTGCTGGTCAGCGCGCCGACCGGGCACAGGTCGATCATGTTGCCGGACAGTTCCGAATCCACGGTCTGGCCGACGAACGTCGTGATTTCCGAGTGCTCGCCGCGGTTCAGCATGCCCAGCTCCATCACGCCGGCCACTTCCTGGCCGAAGCGCACGCAGCGAGTGCAGTGGATGCAGCGGGTCATCTCTTCCATGGAGATCAGCGGGCCCACATTCTTGTGGAACACCACACGCTTCTCTTCCTTGTAGCGCGACTCCGAACCACCGTAGCCCACCGCCAGATCCTGGAGCTGGCATTCGCCGCCCTGATCGCAGATCGGGCAGTCGAGCGGGTGGTTGATCAGCAGGAATTCCATCACCGATTTCTGAGCCTTCACAGCCTTCTCAGAATTGGTGAAAACCTTCATGCCTGGCGTCACCGGGGTGGCGCAGGCGGGCAGCGCCTTGGGCGCTTTTTCCACTTCAACCAGGCACATGCGGCAATTCGCCGCGATGGACAGTTTGCGGTGGTAGCAGAAGTGCGGGATGTACGTGCCCAGCTTCTGGGCCGCTTCCATCACGAGGCTGCCTTCCGCAACCTCTACCTTCTTGCCGTCGATCTCGAGTTCAACCATGTTCTGCCACGCTTCAGGAATAGGCCGGGACCATGCACTGCTTGTGTTCGACGTGATACTCGAACTCCTTCCAGTAGTGCTTGAGCATGCCGCGTACCGGCATCGCCGCTGCATCGCCGAGTGCGCAGATAGTGCGACCCATGATGTTTTCCGCGACGTTGTTGAGCAGGTCCAGATCTTCCTGGCGGCCTTCTCCGTGTTCAATGCGATTCACCATGCGATAGAGCCAGCCTGTGCCTTCACGGCACGGCGTGCACTGGCCGCACGATTCTTCAAAGTAGAAATACGACAGGCGCAGGAGCGAACGCACCATGCAGCGTGTTTCGTCCATCACGATCACGGCGCCCGAGCCCAGCATCGAGCCGGCCTTGGCGATCGAGTCGTAATCCATGTCCGATGCCATCATCAGGTCGCCCGGCACCACCGGGGCGGAGGAACCGCCCGGAATGACCGCCTTGATCTTCTTGCCACCGCGCATGCCGCCTGCGAGTTCCAGCAGCGTTGCGAACGGCGTACCCAGCGGGATCTCGTAGTTGCCCGGACGCTCGACATCGCCCGACACCGAGAAGATCTTGCTGCCGCCGTTGTTCGGCTTGCCCATCTTCAGGTAGTTCTCGGGGCCGACTTCCAGCAGGAACGGCACCGCGGCGAACGTTTCCGTATTGTTGATGGTGGTCGGCTTGCCGTACAGACCGAAGCTGGCCGGGAAAGGCGGCTTGAAGCGCGGTTGGCCTTTCTTGCCTTCCAGCGACTCCAGCAGCGCGGTTTCCTCGCCGCAGATGTATGCGCCGTAACCATGGTGGGCGTGCAACTGGAAGTTGAAGCCCGAACCCAGGATGTTGTCGCCGAGGAAGCCGGCGCGGCGCGCTTCTTCGAGGGCTTCCTCGAAGATCTTGTATTCATTCCAGATTTCGCCGTGGATGTAGTTGTAACCCACGGTGATGCCCATCGCGTACGCGCCGATGGCCATGCCTTCGATCAGCGCGTGCGGGTTGTAGCGAATAATGTCGCGATCCTTGAACGTGCCCGGCTCGCCTTCATCGGTATTGCAGACGAGGTACTTCTGACCCGGGAACGCACGCGGCATGAAGCTCCACTTCAGGCCCGTGGGGAAGCCCGCACCGCCACGGCCGCGCAGACCCGAGGCCTTGACGTCGGCGATCACCTGCTCGGGCGTTACCTTTTCCTCGAGAATGCGTCGGAGCTGCTTGTAGCCACCACGCTTCACGTAGTCTTCGAGGTGCCAGTTCTTGCCGTCCAGGCCAGCCAGGATCAGCGGCTTGATATGACGGTCATGCAGAGAGGTCATGTTACTTGTCCCCCTTGGCGGCGGCTTCGGACTTGAGCTCTTCGACCAGTGCGTCGATCTTCTGCTCGCTCATGAAGCTGCACATGCGGGTGTTGTTGACGATCATCACCGGTGCGTCGCCGCACGCGCCCATGCACTCGCCCTCTTTCAGGGTGAAACAGCCGTCGGCGGTGGTCTCGTTATAGTCGATCCCGAGCTTGCGCTTCAGGTATTCGCCAGCCCGCTCGCCGCCCGACAGCGCGCACGGCAGGTTGGTACAGACGGCGAGCTTGTGCTTGCCCACCGGCTTGGTGTCATACATGTTGTAGAACGTGGCCACCTCTTCCACCCACACGGGCGGCATTTCGAGGTAGCTGGCGACGAACTGCATGACTTCGGGGGAAACCCAGCCCACCTCGCCCTGTGCCACGGCGAGTGCCGCCATCACGGCCGACTGCTTCTGGTCGGCCGGATACTTCGCGATCGCGCGATCGATTTCCTTGAGAGCTTCTGCTGATAGCATGGTCATTGCAGTAATACGGCGAAGCCGCGCGGGGCTCCGCTAGTTTGCAGCCGTCGCTGCCATGTTCTGCCGGCCCGGACGCCCCTTCGCGTCCTTGCCGATCCGTTGCAGGCATTGCCTGCCGCCACCGTTACAGCCGGGGCCGGCCGAACACACCCGGAACGTCGTCCGGGCAACGGCCTGTGACGGGATACTCGTCTTCCGGTATCCCTTAGCGGTCGATCTCGCCGAACACGATGTCCTGTGTACCGATGATCGTGACCGCATCCGCAATCATGTGTCCCTTGGCCATTTCGTCGAGCGCGGCCAGGTGGGCAAAGCCCGGGGCACGGATCTTCAGACGGTACGGCTTGTTCGCGCCATCCGAAATCGCATAGATGCCGAACTCGCCCTTCGGGTGCTCCACCGCGGCGTAGGCTTCGCCTGCCGGCACGTGGATACCTTCGGTGAAGAGCTTGAAGTGGTGAATCAGCTCTTCCATGTTCGACTTCATGTCCACACGCGACGGCGGCGCCACCTTGTGATTCTCGGTGATCACCGGACCCGGGTTGCGACGCAGCCAGTCAATGCACTGCTTGATAATGCGGTTCGACTGGCGCATTTCTTCCACACGCACCAGGTAACGCGAATAGCAGTCGCCCGCCGTACCCACGGGGATGTCGAAGTCCATCTTGTCGTAGACCTCGTACGGCTGCTTCTTGCGCAGATCCCACTCGATGCCCGAGCCACGCAGCATCGGACCGGTGAAACCCATCTGCAGCGCACGCTCCGGTGTGACCACACCAATATCGACCAGACGTTGCTTCCAGATACGGTTATCGGTCAGCAGCGTCTCGTACTCATCGACATAGGTCGGGAAACGGTTCGTGAAGTCCTCGATAAAGTCCAGCAGCGAGCCCGAACGGGCTTCGTTCATGACCTTGATGGCCTTCTCGTTGTGGACTTTCGACGCGCGATATTGCGGCATCGTGTCAGGCAGATCGCGGTAGACGCCGCCCGGACGGTAGTAGGCCGCGTGCATACGCGCGCCCGACACCGCCTCGTACATGTCGAACATGTCCTCACGCTCACGGAACGCGTAGAGGAACACCGCCATCGCACCCACGTCCAGCGCGTGCGAGCCGATCCACATCAGGTGGTTCAGCAGACGGGTGATTTCGTCGAACATTACGCGGATGTACTGGGCGCGAATCGGTACCTCGAGGCCCAGCAGGCGCTCGATCGCCATCACGTACGCGTGTTCGTTGACCATCATCGACACGTAGTCGAGACGATCCATGTAGGGGACGTTTTGAATCCAGGTCTTCTGCTCGGCCAGCTTTTCGGTGGCACGGTGCAGCAGGCCGATATGGGGGTCGGCGCGCTGGATGACTTCGCCGTCCAGTTCAAGCACCAGACGCAGCACGCCGTGCGCTGCAGGGTGTTGGGGGCCGAAGTTGAGGGTGTAGTTCTTGATATCTGCCATGACGCGATCTCAGTGCTGCGTGCCGCCGTAGTTTTCCTCGCGAATCACGCGCGGCGTGACTTCGCGCGGCTCGATCGTCACCGGCTGGTAGATGACCCGCTTCTGTTCCGGGTCGTAGCGCATTTCGACGTAGCCCGAGACTGGGAAATCCTTGCGGAACGGGTGGCCGACGAAACCGTAGTCGGTCAGGATACGGCGCAGATCCGGATGGCCTTCGAACACGATGCCGTAGAAATCGAACGCTTCGCGCTCGAACCAGTTCACCGAGTTCCAGACGTTGATGACCGACGGCAGCACCGGGAAATCATCGTCCGGCGCGAATACGCGCAGACGCAGACGCCAGTTGTGCGTTACCGACAGCAGTTGGGAGACAGCGGCAAAACGCAAGCCATCCCAGGCGCCTTCGGCGTAGTCGGAATAGTCCACGCCGCACAGGTCGAGTAGCTGTTCAAAACGCAACGAGGGATCGTCACGCAGCAGACGCGCGACTTCGAGATAGTCGGCGGCCTTGACGATCAGCGTCAGTTCGCCGGTGGCCTCGATCAGGTTCTGCACGCGCTTGCCGAGGACCTTTTCGAGCGCAGCCTTGAGGGTATCCAGGTTCGCCATATCAGCCCTTGCGCGCGATGGTGTTGGTACGCTTGATCTTGTTCTGGAGCTGGATCACGCCGTAGATCAGCGCTTCCGCCGTCGGCGGGCAGCCCGGAACATAGATGTCGACCGGCACGATGCGGTCGCAGCCACGCACCACCGAATACGAGTAGTGATAGTAGCCGCCGCCGTTGGCGCACGATCCCATCGAGATCACCCAGCGCGGTTCGGCCATCTGGTCGTACACCTTGCGCAGCGCGGGGGCCATCTTGTTGCACAGCGTGCCTGCCACGATCATCACGTCGGACTGACGCGGCGACGGGCGGAAAATCACACCGAAACGGTCCATATCGTAACGCGCGGCGCCGGCGTGCATCATTTCCACTGCACAGCAGGCCAGACCGAACGTCATGGGCCACAGGGAACCCGTACGGGTCCAGTTGATCAGCTTGTCAGCGGTCGTCGTGACAAAGCCTTCGTTGAGAACGCCTTCGATTGCCATTTCACATCACTCCCAATCGAGCGCGCCCTTTTTCCAGATGTAGACGAAGCCCACGATGAATTCCAGCAGAAACACGCCCATGGCGATGAATCCCGGCCAACCGATGTCCTTGAGGGCGACGCCCCACGGAAACAGGAAGGCAGTTTCGAGATCGAACAGGATAAACAGGATGGCGATGAGGTAGTAGCGCACGTCGAACTTCATGCGCGCATCCTCGAACGCTTCGAAGCCGCACTCGTACGGCGACAGCTTCGCTGCGTCAGGCTTGTAGGGACCGAGAATTCGACCGATGGCCATCAGTGCCACACCGAGCACGACGCCAAAGACGATGAAGATGAGGACGGGGAAGTAGGCTTCGAGAGTCAAGATGCGGCCAGCCTTATCTGGAATGTTGTCAACAGCACCAGCTATAGCGGCGTCCTGTTGCCCACCCCAAGCGCCATCCCGTCATAGCTACGGCGCCGCCTTGCGGACTGCCGGAGGACATGCCGACGCATCTTGAGATGCGTAACACGAACTCCGATCAAGTTGTTTGGTGCCGACGGCGAGACTCGAACTCGCACAGCTTTCGCCACTACCCCCTCAAGATAGCGTGTCTACCAATTTCACCACGTCGGCTGGGGGAGAAACAATATTGCCTTGCGCTGGGTTTTTATACCCTCTGGAACGTCTGCCGAGGAGTCTGTCCTTCGGCTTTCGCCCCGTCGCTGGGGAATCGTTTCAAGCCCTGCATTCTAACTAGGATTCCCGATTTGTTCAATGCACAACTGCAAATAAAATCAGGAATCCGTGGACACACTGTTCAATTATTGCAATTACTTCGGCACAGCCGGACCCGCCGGGGCGGAGGCCGATGCTGCAGCTGCGGCAGGTGCGGAAGCAGGTGCCGCAGCGGCCGGCGCCGACTGCTGCGCCGCGCCCATCACGCCCAGGGATGCCGAGGGCTTGTAGTTGCCCAGCAGCGTCAGACCCAGGGTGCAGCAGAAGAACAGTGCCGCCAGAACGGCCGTGGTACGTGACAGGAAGTTCGCCGATCCGGTAGCGCCGAACAGACTGCCAGAGGCACCCGATCCGAACGCCGCACCGACATCGGCACCCTTGCCGTGCTGCAGCAGAACAAGACCGATCACGCCGAGCGCGGACAGGACCTGCACGATTACCAACAAAGTCTTGAAGATTGCCATTTGGTTAAAGTCGTTTCGAACTTGCCTGATCAGACAGTCGCGTCCGGCATTCAGGCGTTGCCGATCGCGAGGAAATCATCCGCTTTCAGGGAGGCGCCACCGATAAGCCCCCCGTCAATATCGGACATGGAAAACAATTCAACCGCATTGTCGGGCTTGACGCTGCCACCATACAGAATGGCCATGCGTGCCGCGACACCGACATCCTTCGCCGCGACCCGTGCACGCAGCGCTGCGTGAACTTCCTGGGCCTGCGCGCTCGTGGCCGTCTTGCCCGTGCCGATCGCCCAGACAGGTTCATAGGCCAGAACAATGCGACCCAGCTGTTCGATAGACAAAGCATCGAGAACAGCCTGCAACTGACGGCCAACCACGGCTTCGGTCTGAGCGGCTTCGCGCTCAGCCAGCGTCTCGCCAACACAGACCACTGGAACAATGTCGAATTCCAACGCGCGCAGTGCCTTGGCAGCCACTACCGCGTCAGTTTCACCATGGTAGGTACGGCGCTCGGAATGGCCGACGAGCGCATAGCCGCAACCAAACTCACCCAGCATCGAGGCAGCCACTTCGCCGGTGAAGGCACCACGGGCCTCGGCCGACACATCCTGGGCACCCCAGGCAACCTGGGAACCGGACAACAGCGTCTGGCACTGGGCAAGATAGGGGAACGGCGCGCAGACCGCCAGCTTCGCACGCGCAGGTGCAGCCTTGATACCCTCAAGCAGCGCCGCGTTGGCGGCCAGGCTGCCATGCATCTTCCAATTGCCGATGACCAGCTTTTGTCTCACAAGGGTCCCCTCTTTAAATCAAACCGGCTATTGTAGCGTGGTCAGGAGGGGCCCGCCAGCATGTGCGGGCAATCGCAGGCAATCCCGGACCGCAAGCGATCACGGGACCACAGCAAGAAGCATGGCTTACCAGGTCAGTACGATCTTGCCGATATGCTCGCTCGACTCCATGAGGCGATGCGCATCGGCGGCCTGTGCTGCGGGAAACACCTTGTGAATCACCGGCTTGATCTTGCCCGATGCCAGCAACGGCCAGACGTTCTGATGCAGCGCCTGCGCGATGGCGCCCTTGAACGAAGCCGGACGCGGGCGCAGCGTGGAACCGGTGACGGTAATGCGTCGACGCAGGATATCGCCAAGGGGGATTTCCGCCTTGCCGCCACCAAGCAGCGCGATGATCACGATGCGGCCGTCATCGGCGATGCACGACAGTTCACGCG
Organism: Cupriavidus sp. HY129; assembly: GCF_059492215.1. NCBI lineage: Bacteria > Pseudomonadati > Pseudomonadota > Betaproteobacteria > Burkholderiales > Burkholderiaceae > Cupriavidus > Cupriavidus sp. HY129. Next base: position 1,025,498 of record NZ_CP083254.1, on the reverse strand, counting down.
CGAGATACGACCCCGCCACCATGTCGAGGATCACGTCGACGCCCTTCCCTTCGGTCAGCGCCTTCACTTCGGCCACGAAGTCCTCGGTCTTGTAGTTGATCGCGCGATCGGCGCCGAGCGCCTCACACGCCTTGCACTTGTCATCGCTGCCGGCCGTCACGAAGACCTTGAAGCCAAGTGCCTTGGCAATCTGGATTGCCGTGGTACCGATGCCGCTCGATCCCCCCTGGATCAGCAGCGTTTCAGCCGCACCACGCGGACCCTTGCCAAGCTGCCCACGATCGAACACGTTGCTCCACACCGTGAAGAATGTCTCGGGTAGCGCAGCCGCTTCGATATCGGTGAGGCCCTCGGGTACGGGCAGGCATTGCTCGATCGGCGCCGTGCACAGTTCGGCGTAACCACCGCCCTGCACCAGCGCACAGACGCGGTCGCCAGCCTTCAGGCCGAAGCGATTGGCGGGATGCGAAAGGTCGCCACCGACGACCACACCCGCGACCTCGAGACCCGGGAGATCCGACGCGCCGGGCGGCACCGGATAGTTGCCGGTGCGCTGGAACACATCGGGACGGTTGATGCCGGCAGCCGCCACACGAATCAGGATTTCACCGGCCTTCGGCTCCGGATCGGGACGCTGCGTTTCCTGCAGAACTTCGGGGGCGCCGTATTCACGGATCTCGATGGCTTTCATGATGACTCCTCATTAATGTCTTGGATTGCATCGCGCGCGATGGCGTTACTGACGCACGTGTCGCGCGCGAACCGGATGGCGAACTGACCGGCAGTGTAAACAAAAAAGCGGCTGGACATCGCCAGCCGCTTTCATGGGTGCTACGCGGTGACCGCGTTCGCCGTCAGCTTACTGCTGCTGATCGGGCGATGCCGGAGCGGCAGGTGCCGCGGCCGGTGCATCGCCTTGCGCGATCGGGCTGATGCTGCCGCCCTCTTCGGCCAGCGCCGCCTTCAGGGACAGACGCAGACGACCCTTTTCGTCGGCCTGGATCAGCTTGACGCGAACCTGTTGGCCTTCCTTGAGCCAGTCCTTGATGTCCTTGACGCGCTCGTTGACGATCTCGGAGATATGCAGCAGACCGTCCTTGCCCGGCAGGATGTTGACGATGGCGCCAAAGTCCAGCAGCTTCAGCACGGTACCGGCGTAGATCTTGCCAACTTCGGCTTCCGCGGTGATGCCTTCGATGCGGCGCTTGGCTTCGGCCATGCCGTCGGTCGACGTCGACGCGATCGTGATCGTGCCGTCTTCCTGGATGTCGATGGTCGTGCCGGTTTCCTTGGTCAGTGCCTGGATCGTCGAGCCGCCCTTGCCGATCACTTCGCGGATCTTGTCCGGATGGATCTTCATCGTGATCATGCGCGGAGCGTGCGCCGACAGTTCGGTGCGAGCGTGACCCATTGCGCCTTGCATCGCGCCGAGGATGTGCATGCGGCCTTCGCGGGCCTGGGCCAGCGCCACCTGCATGATTTCCTTGGTGATGCCCTGGACCTTGATGTCCATCTGCAGCGCGGTGATGCCCGCGTCGGTACCGGCCACCTTGAAGTCCATGTCGCCGAGGTGATCCTCGTCACCGAGGATGTCGGTCAGTACGGCAAACTTGTTGCCCTCCAGGATCAGGCCCATGGCCACGCCGGCCACGTGCGCCTTCACCGGAACGCCAGCATCCATCAGCGCCAGGCAGCCGCCGCAGACCGAAGCCATCGACGACGAACCGTTCGATTCGGTGATTTCCGACACCAGACGGATCGTGTACGCGAACTCGTCGTCCTTCGGCAGCACCGGGATCAGCGCGCGCTTGGCCAAACGGCCGTGACCGATTTCACGACGCTTCGGGCTACCAACGCGACCCGTTTCGCCGGTGGCGAACGGAGGCATGTTGTAGTGGAGCATGAAGCGGTCGCGGTATTCGCCGGCCAGTGCGTCGATGATCTGCTCATCGCTCTTGGTGCCGAGCGTGGCCACCACGAGTGCCTGCGTTTCACCACGGGTGAACAGCGCCGAGCCGTGCGCGCGCGGCAGCACCGACGAACGGATCTCGATCGGGCGCACGGTGCGCGTGTCGCGGCCGTCGATACGCGGCTCGCCAGCCAGGATCTGGCCACGCACGATCTTCGCCTCGAGGTCGAACAGGACGTTGCCCACTTCCACCTTGTCGGCTTCCACGCCGGCCTCGGCCAGTTGGGCCTGCACGGTTGCGTAGATTTCCTTGAGCTTGGTGCTGCGTGCCGACTTCTGACGCAGTTGGTAGGCTTGCTGCAGCAGCGGCAGGCCGATCTCGCTGACCTTGGCGATCAGCGCTTCATTCTTCGGAGCCGGAGCCCAGTCCCACTCGGGCTTGCCGCCTTCGCGCACCAGGTCGTGGATTGCGTTGATCGCGATCTGCATTTGCTCGTGACCGTACACCACGGCGCCGAGCATCACGTCCTCCGACAGTTGGTGGGCTTCCGATTCCACCATCAGCACGGCACGTTCGGTACCGGCGACCACCAGGTCCAGATCCGACGCGGCGATTTGCGCGCGGGTCGGGTTCAGCAGGTACTGGCCGTCCTTGTAGCCGACGCGGGCAGCGCCAACCGGACCGTTGAACGGGATACCCGAAACGGCCAGCGCAGCCGACGAAGCGATCAGCGCGGGGATGTCAGCCGGGATTTCCGGGTTGATCGACAGCACGTGGATCACCACCTGCACGTCGTTGTAGAAGCCTTCCGGGAACAGCGGACGCAGCGGACGGTCGATCAGGCGCGAGGTCAGCGTCTCGTTTTCCGACGGACGGCCTTCACGCTTGAAGAAGCCACCGGGGATCTTGCCAGCAGCGTAGGTCTTCTCGATGTAGTCGACGGTCAGCGGGAAGAAGTCCTGACCCGCCTTCGGGCTCTTGGCTGCCACCACGGTGGCCAGCACCACGGTGTCTTCCACGTCGACGATCACGGCGCCAGATGCCTGGCGTGCGATTTCGCCGGTTTCCATGCGGACCGTGTGCTGGCCCCACTGGAATTCCTTGACGATCTTGTTGAACATGGTCATGAGCGTTCCTTGATTTCATGCTTGCCGGCCGCACACATGCACGATCGGCGACGCCTGCGCTCGCAGCGGCAGGCGAACTGCCGGAGGTAATCCGGTCCGCAGTCCCAGGGAAGTGCTATGCCATTCCATCGCGCCACCGTCCGTGAAGGCACGTGGACGATGCAACCCGCGATGGAATGACACAAAACCCCGTTTCCTTGGTGCCGACTCCAGTGTCAATGCGCAAAAATGCGCGATAAAGAGCGAGGTAACTTACTCCGTCGCGCGACTTGGCGCAACGGCGTCGGGCATCAACGCCCGACTTTCAAGTGAAGCGAACATCACTATCAACCCTGACCCAGCGTATCAATCGCTGAACCAGAAAAGCAAAATGCCTGCCTCAGCAGTGCTGACGCAGGCATTGCGGCCTCACGTGAAATCGTGCGCGTGCAACTTCCGCAGGATTCGTGCTGCCATCCGCAGACCTTACTTACGCAGGCCCAGGGCTTCGATCAGGGCGCGGTAACGATCGGCATCGCTGGCCTTGAGGTAGTCCAGCAGGCGACGACGACGGCTCACCATGCGCAGCAGACCGCGGCGGCTGTGGTGATCCTTCATGTTGGCCTTGAAGTGCGGGGTCAGTTCGTTGATACGGGTCGTCAACAGAGCGACCTGAACTTCGGGGCTACCCGTGTCGTTGGTGCCGCGAGCGAACTTCGCGATGATCTCGGACTTGTTGGTATTGGCAGTTGCCATGATGATTTCCTTTCACTTGCGAACGCTGCAGCGCGGGATGCGCCACCTGCGTCGTGCCTGAATGACTTGAGGCATCTGTCGTCATCCAGCTGGGTGGCTTGAGGACGACAGCCGCGCATTATAGCCGAATTCCCGCCTGCGGCGAAGTCTACGGCGGCGCCCGCCTCAATTGCGCGGCGGGCGCTCCATACGGCACGTGGTCGGCAGCGTGGTCTGGGCGGTCTTGAGCTTCTTTACTGTGCGGAATCCGTAGCCGGAACCTTCGTTATCGAAACGGACATCGCCGCCCTGCTTCGCCATGACCGAGACATAAAGCGGCTGGAGGACCTGGTGGTCGTCCGCCCGCACGGTGGCCTCGTGGAACGCGTTGGTGAAACGCATGTCCTCAAGCGCGTAGCCCACGGCCACGGCGTCGGTAGAACCAGCGCGCTCGATAGCCCGCGCCAGCATCTCTACCATCATCTGCATGCGTAGATGCACATAGTCATCCTTGGGGTCCGGATAGCGTGCCCGGAACGACTGGTAGAACGCATCGGATGCCGCCCCGCCTACGTTAGGGTGCCATTCGGCCACGGCCAGCACCCGGCCCACACCCGCATCACCCATCGCTGCCGGCGCACCGAGCCCATTGCCATAGAACGTGTAGAAGCGCGCATTGAGGCCACCCTCGCGCGCGGCCTTCACCATCAGCGTCAGATCGTTGCCCCAGTTACCGGTGATGACCGCGTCAGCGCCACTCGCCTTGATCTTGGCGATATACGGCGCGAAATCCTTGATCTTGCCGATCGGGTGGAACTCGTCGCCGACAATCTGGATATCCGGACGCTTTGTCGCCAGCATTTCACGCGCCGAACGCGCCACCTGATGGCCGAAGCTGTAGTCCTGGTCGATCAGGTAAACCTTGCGCACCGAACGCTCGCTTCGGATGGCCTCGGTCAACGCCTGCATTCGCATATCCGCGCTGGCGTCGAAACGAAAATGCCAGAAGCTGCAGTTCTCGTTGGTCAGCGAAGGATCAACGGCCGAATAGTTCAGGAACAGCACGCGAGCATCGGGCTGGCGCGCGTTCTGACGGTTGATTGCCCCCACGAGCGCGCTGGCCACGGCCGAACTGTTCCCCTGCAGCACAAACGGAATGCGCTTGTCGACCAGACTGCGGAACTGGATCAGGCTTTCATCGACGTTGCCCTTGCTATCGAACGTCACCAGTTCGAACGGGTGCGGCCCATCAGGCAACTTGACGCCGCCGCTCGCGTTGACACGCTCGATGGCGATACGCAGGTTGCGCACTACAGCCTCGCCTGCGTTGGCGAAGGGACCGGACAGACCGTCGATCATGCCCAGGCGAATTGGCGCGCCAGCCTGCGCCTGCGCGGCTGCCGCCGCGCAAAACAGCGCAGCAGCCATCCAGACGCGCAATCTGTTCCCTCGAATCCAGGCCATCGCCTTCCCCAGTTACCCAGCAAAGCGAGCGATGTTAAGGCAGATGCGCCCGGACCGGCAATCTTCATCGATCGTCGCCAGATGTCATTAGATCCGTGAAGTTTGTTGCGACTAAGCAGACGAATCTGAAAGAAGCAATGCGGCATTCACACGACGCGACTGGTGCGGCTAAACTGCCGCCACTCGCATCCACCATGTGCCAAGCCTGAAGTCATGCCCTCCCGTTACCAGCGTGGCAGCCGCCATCTGCTTTCAATTCTGTGGGCCGTCCTGGCCACCCTCGCGCTGGGCGCCTGCACCGTCCTTGCCCCGGTCGACTCCGGACTCAAGCTCGTCGGCCAGCCGCAGAGCGCCGTGCAGGCCGCATTCGGCAAACCCACCGATGTCTACAAGCTCGATGACGGGACAACCCGCTGGTTCTATTCGAAGCAGCCGCTCGGCGAGTATTCCTACGCGGCCGATTTCGATCGGGATGGCAAGCTGACTAATTTCCGCCAGATGCTGACGACGACCGAGCTGTACAAGGCAAAGGTCAATGTCTGGACCAAGAAGGACGTGCTCGAACACTTCGGCGCGCCGCGCGAGCCGATCGAGTATTACCCGCGCCTGAAGCAGGAGGCCTGGAGCTACCGCTTCCTCCACGAGGACCAGTGGTACTCGATGTTCAACTTCATGTTCGACGATACGGGTGTGCTGCGCCAGACACTGGTGACACCCGACCCCTTGCGCGACCGCCCTGAGCGCTGACGACAAAACGCCCGCCATCGCGGGATACGCGACTGGCGGGCGTTTCATGATGGCGGGGCCTTGTGAGCCCCACCAGCGGCATCGCAGGATTCGGGATCAGATCTGCGGGTTGATCTTCTGCACAGCCTTGTCGTGCAGCTTGTTCAGCGCGGCCAGGTAGGCCTTGGCCGATGCGGCGACGATATCCGGGTCGGTACCCACGCCATTGACGATACGACCCGCCTTCGACAGACGTACCGTGACTTCACCCTGGGCCTGCGTGCCGGCGGTGATCGCATTCACCGAGTACAGCACCAGTTCGGCACCGCTGTTGACCTTGCCTTCGATCGCGTGCAGCGTGGCGTCCACCGGACCATTGCCTTCGGCTTCGCCGGTCTGCTCGCTGCCATCGATGTTGAACACCACGCGGGCATGGGGACGCTCACCCGTTTCCGAACGCTGCGACAGCGAGATGAAGCGATAGTGCTCATTGGCGTGCTCCTGCTCTTCATCGGAGACGATCGCCATGATGTCTTCATCGAAGATCTCGGCCTTCTGGTCGGCGAGCTCCTTGAAACGAGCAAATGCCGCATTGATCTCCGCTTCGCTTTCGAGTTGGACGCCAAGCTCCTGCAGACGCTGCTTGAACGCATTGCGGCCCGAAAGCTTGCCAAGCACGATCTTGTTGGCCGTCCAGCCCACGTCTTCGGCGCGCATGATCTCGTAGGTATCGCGCGCCTTGAGCACGCCGTCCTGGTGAATGCCGGACGCATGGGCAAACGCGTTGGCGCCCACCACGGCCTTGTTCGGCTGCACGACGAAGCCGGTAATCTGCGACACAAGCTTCGAGGCCGGCACGATCTGGGTCGTGTCGATGCCCACATCCATGTTGAAGTAGTCACGGCGCGTCTTCACGGCCATCACCACTTCTTCCAGGCTGGTGTTACCCGCGCGTTCGCCAAGGCCGTTGATCGTGCACTCGATCTGGCGAGCGCCGCCGAGCTTCACGGCAGCCAGGGAGTTCGCCACGGCCATGCCGAGGTCATTGTGGCAATGCACTGACCAGACGGCCTTGTCCGAGTTCGGAATGCGCTCGCGCACCGAGCGGATCAGCTCGGCATAGCCTTCCGGCACGGCATAACCCACGGTGTCGGGCAGGTTGATCGTGGTGGCGCCTTCGGCGATCACGCCTTCGAGCACACGGCACAGGAAGTCCATGTCCGAGCGGCTGCCATCTTCCGGCGAGAACTCGATGTCGTCCGTGAACTGGCGCGCGAAGCGCACGGCCAGACGTGCCTGCTCATAAACCTGGTCCGGTGTCATGCGCAGCTTCTTTTCCATGTGCAGCGCCGAGGTGGCGATGAACGTGTGGATACGGAACGAGTTTGCCGGCTTGAGCGCCTCGGCGGCACGAGCAATGTCCTTGTCGTTGGCACGGGCCAGCGAGCAGATCGTCGAATCCTTGACCACCTGGGCGATCGAGCGGATGGCCTCGAAGTCACCATTGGAGCTTGCCGCAAAACCGGCCTCGATCACGTCGACCTTCAGGCGTTCAAGCTGACGCGCAATGCGAATCTTCTCTTCGCGGGTCATGGACGCGCCGGGCGACTGCTCGCCGTCACGCAAGGTGGTGTCGAAAATGATGAGTTTGTCAGACATTTTGTGGAGCTCCTGGGCTGTACCCTGTTGTGCCGTGCTGTCCCGATCTCAATCTTGCTGCCGGACAATCGCGTCAGAATGCAAAACGCCCCGGCGTGCAACGATGCAGGCCGGGGCGTTCGAAAGAATCCTGGTGATTCCGCGTTAAGGCGATTGGTGACCCTTAGCGCGCGCGCAACCCGACCTGATGGCCTAGTAGGCCACCTAGAATGGTGCGGGCGATTAGGGTCTGGCGCGAAATCATGTCGGCGACTATATCCGGTTTGGCGCGTGTGTGCAACCGCATCATTCCCGATTTCTGCCAGCGACTCACTTCGGCGGAATCCGCAGTTTCTGGCCGGGGTAGATCTTGTCCGGGTTCGACAACATCGGCTTGTTGGCCTCGAAGATCTTGTTGTATTCGGCGCCATTGCCGTAGGCGGCCTGGGAGATCGCCCAGAGCGTGTCGCCCTTCACGACGGTGTGCCATTGCGACTCGTCTGATTCGACGTTGACAGACATCTTGTCCTCGACCGAATCCACGCCTTCCACGTTGCCGCAGCACAGAATGATCTTCTCGCGCGTTGCCTGGTCAGCCGCCACGCCAAAGACGGTGACCTTGCCCTGCGAGCCGTCAACCGTGACTGTCAACCCCGTCGCGGTCAGTCCCATCTGCGCGATATAAGCCTCGATGGCATCGCCAGCCGCGCGGTTGGCGGCATCGACCTTGTCCGTCGACGGATCGGCCACAGCCGCATCCTGGGCCGCCTTGGCCTCTCCCTTGCCGAACAGCTTCTCTCCCGCTTCCTTGATGAAGTCAAACATGCCCATGATGTCCTCCTGAGGGTGGGTGAAACGTACAACGCACAGACTACAGAAAAGCAAAGGCGCCCGAAAGCGCCTTTGTTCCTATGTTGGATCAGTTGCCGCCTGAGCCGTTGCCCGGCGCACGCGACTTGTCGACGCCGCCACGCTGACCGTGCAGCGTTCGCCATGCCCACAGCAGGTAACCTGAAATCGCATAGGCGACGAACAGGCCAAACAGTGCCACGGGTGGATCGGAAGAAACGACCACGAACAGCACGAGTACCAGCACCATCATGCCGAACGGCACGCGATAGCGCACATCCAGCGCCTTACCACTGTAGAACGGCGCGTTGGAGACCATCGACAAGCCGGCATAGAGCGTGATGCCGAATGCGACCCACGGCATCCAGAGTTCCTTGACCGGCAGCTTGTTGTCGATCGCCAGCCAGACAAAGCCCGCCACCAACGCCGCAGCAGCCGGGCTTGGCAGCCCCTGGAAGAAGCGCTTGTCGACCACCCCAATATTGGCATTGAAGCGCGCCAGTCGTAGCGCCGCGCAGGTGCAGTAGACAAACGCGGCAATCCAGCCCCACTTGCCCAGGTCATGCAGGATCCACTCATACATGACCAGAGCCGGCGCCACGCCGAACGACGTCATGTCCGACAGCGAATCGTACTGCTCGCCAAACGCGCTCTGTGTGTTCGTGATGCGGGCCACGCGGCCATCCATGCCATCGAGCACCATCGCCGCGAAGATTGCGATGGCTGCCACGTCGAAGCGCATGTTCATCGCCTGCACGATCGCGAAGAAGCCCGCGAACAAGGCAGCGGTGGTAAAGGCGTTGGGCAGCAGATAAATGCCACGACGGCGCGGACGCACGTACTCCAGATCGTGCTCGTCCGGGTCATACGCATTGTCGTTGCGCAACTGGTTGCGGCGAAACGGACGCAGGTGCGTCACGTTACCGTTGTTGACGCGCTTGTTGCGTCGATTGAAGGCACCCATTCTGTGTCCCCTGTAGCAGGCGCGCTTACGCCCGCACATCCAGATCAGCCAGCACGGTCGCCGACGCCGAGACTTTCTCGCCAATCGTCACGCGCGGACGGGCATCCACGGGCAGGTACACATCCACCCGCGAACCGAAACGGATAAAGCCGTAGCGCTGACCACGCGATAGCATGTCGCCCACGTTGATGTAGCACAGGATACGGCGCGCTACCAGGCCAGCCACCTGCACCAGCGTCACCACCTGGCCATCCGACGCACGGCGGATCACGACGGCATTGCGCTCGTTCTCCACCGATGCCTTGTCGAGATCGGCATTGACGAACTTGCCGGGAAAGTACTCGAGCTTCTCCACCTTGCCATCGAGCGACGAGCGGTTCGAGTGCACGTTGAACACATTCATGAACACGCTGATCTTCAGTGCCTCGCGGCCCGCGTACGGGTCCTGCGTTTTCTCGACCACGACAATGCGGCCATCGGCAGGCGCCAGGATTGCGTTTGGCGCCGATGGAATCGGCCGAGGCGGATCGCGAAAGAACTGAAGCACGAACAGCGTGACGATCCACAGCGGCAGCGCGCCCCAGAAGCCCGCGCTGATATGCACCAGCAGCGAGACAATGAATGCGCCGGCCAGGAATGGCCAGCCTTCACGGGCGATCAGCGGATGAGGATAATTCATGCAGAAGATGTTCGGTGGTTTGCGCGGGCAGGAGGCGCCGCGACTGAAAGATAGGGATAAAGATCAGGCCTGGGCCTGAAAAGCCCGACAAGGATAGCAAAAAGCCGCCCGGCCCCCGCCAAAATGTCTCCTGCAACACAGGATCTGGCGGAAAGCCCGGCGGCTTCCAGGGTGCGCAGGGCGCCACGGCGCCCTGCTTCGCCCGGTACTGCTTAGTTCTTCGACTGGTCAACCAGCTTGTTCTTGGCGATCCACGGCATCATCGCGCGCAGCTTGCCGCCCACTTCCTCGATCTGGTGCTCGGCGGTCAGGCGACGGCGCGAGATCAGCGTCGGGGCGCCAGCCTTGTTCTCGAGCAGGAAGCTCTTGGCGTATTCGCCGGTCTGGATGTCCTTCAGGCACTGCTTCATGGCCTTCTTGGTCTCTTCGGTCACCACGCGCGGGCCGGTGACGTACTCACCATACTCGGCGTTGTTCGAGATCGAGTAGTTCATGTTGGCGATGCCGCCTTCGTAGATCAGGTCGACGATCAGCTTCAGCTCGTGCAGGCACTCGAAGTAGGCCATTTCCGGAGCGTAGCCAGCTTCCACCAGCGTTTCGAAGCCAGCCTTGATCAGCTCGACGGTACCGCCGCACAGCACGGCTTGCTCGCCGAACAGGTCGGTTTCGGTTTCTTCGCGGAAGTTGGTCTCGATGATGCCGGCGCGGCCGCCGCCGTTGGCGGTAGCGTACGACAGAGCGATGTCACGTGCAGCGCCGGACTTGTTCTGATGCACGGCGATCAGGTGCGGCACGCCGCCACCTTGCGCGTACGTCGAACGCACGGTGTGGCCCGGGGCCTTCGGGGCGATCATGATCACGTCCAGGTCGGCACGCGGGATCACGGCGCCGTAGTGCACGTTGAAGCCGTGGGCGAAGGCCAGCGCGGCGCCATCCTTGATGTTGGCATGCACTTCGTTCTTGTACACGTCGGCGATCTGCTCGTCCGGCAGCAGGATCATGACCACGTCGGCGCCCTTCACTGCCTCGGCCACTTCCTTGACCTGCAGGCCGGCGTTCACGGCCTTGTTCCACGACGCGCCGCTCTTGCGCAGACCAACGGTCACGTTCACGCCCGAATCCTTCAGGTTCAGCGCGTGGGCGTGGCCTTGCGAGCCGTAGCCGATGATGGTGACGTTCTTGCCCTTGATGAGGGAGAGGTCGGCGTCCTTGTCGTAAAACACTTTCATGATGGTTCCTTCAATTTCTCAAAATCTGCTTATTGGGTGGCGGCGAAGCGCGCGTTTGCCAATTCTGGACTGAGCGCGCTGCGCTGCTTCGGGATACTGCGTGTCGGCTTTTGGCCGGTAGCTGCCGGGGGCGCCGGTCAGACCTTCAGGATGCGCTCGCCGCGGCCGATTCCCGAACCGCCGGTACGGACGGTTTCCAGGATCGCGGTGCGGTCGATGGCATCGAGGAACGCATCCAGCTTGCCGCCGTTGCCGGTCAGCTCGATGGTGTACGTCTTTTCGGTCACGTCGATGATGCGGCCACGGAAAATGTCGGCGGTGCGCTTCATTTCCTCGCGCTCCTTGCCTACGGCACGCACCTTCACGAGCATCAGCTCGCGCTCGATGTGCGCGCCTTCGGTCAGGTCCACCACTTTGACCACTTCCACCAGACGGTTCAGGTGCTTGGTGATCTGCTCGATCACGTCGTCCGAACCGGTGGTGACGATGGTCATCCGCGACAGCGACGCGTCTTCGGTGGGTGCCACCGTCAGCGTCTCGATGTTGTATCCACGTGCCGAAAACAGGCCCACCACGCGCGACAGCGCGCCGGGTTCATTCTCCAGCAGGACCGAGATGATGTGTCGCATTACAGGTCCTCCGCGCCAAGCAGCATTTCGGAGATACCCTTGCCAGCCTGAACCATCGGCCACACGTTTTCAGTGGGGTCGGTCTGGAAGTCCAGGAACACGGTACGGTCCTTGAGTCGGAAAGCCTCGCGCAATGCGGGTTCCACATCGGAGCTCTTCTCGATGCGCATCCCCACGTGGCCATAGGCTTCGGCGAGTTTGACGAAGTCGGGCAATGCCTGCATGTAGGAATGCGAGTAACGATTGTCGTACTCGATTTCCTGCCACTGGCGCACCATGCCCAGATATCCGTTGTTCAGCGAGCAGATCTTGACCGGGGTGTCGTACTGCAGGCAGGTCGACAGTTCCTGGATACACATCTGGATCGAGCCTTCACCAGTGATGGTGACGACTTCCTTGTCCGGGAATGCCTTCTTGATGCCCATTGCGTACGGCAGGCCCACGCCCATCGTGCCGAGGCCACCGGAATTGATCCAGCGACGCGGCTCGTTGAACTTGTAGAACTGCGCGGCCCACATCTGGTGCTGGCCCACGTCGGAGCAGATGAATGCGTCGCCGTGCGTCAGTTCCCAGATCTTTTCCACCACGTACTGCGGCTTGATGATCTCGGAACTGCGGTCGTACTTGAGGCAGTCCACCGAGCGCCACTTCTCGATCTGTTCCCACCACTTGGCCAGGGCCTCGCGCTTGGGCTTGATATCGCTCGTCTTGATCTGGGAGATCAGTTCCTGCAGCACGTCCTTGACGTTGCCAACGATGGGAATGTCCACCTTGACGCGCTTCGAGATCGACGACGGGTCGATGTCGATGTGGATGATCTTGCGGGCCTGCGCGGTGAAATGGGACGGATTGCCGATCACGCGGTCATCGAATCGGGCGCCGATGGCGATCAGCACGTCGCAGTTCTGCATGGCCATGTTGGCCTCGTACGTGCCGTGCATGCCGAGCATGCCAACGAACTGCTTGCTCGTGCCGGGGAACGCGCCCAGGCCCATCAGCGTATTGGTGACCGGATGGCCGGTAAGCGCAGCCAGCTCGCGCAGCTCTTCGCTTGCGTTGGCCAGTACCACGCCGCCGCCCGAATAGATGTACGGGCGCTCGGCCGATTGCAGCAACGCCACGGCCTTGCGAATCTGACCCGAATGGCCCTTGTTCACCGGGCTGTACGAGCGCATGTCGATCGACTTCGGATACTCGTACTTGCAGCTGTTGCGCGACACGTCCTTCGGGATATCGACCACCACGGGGCCGGGACGGCCGGTGGCGGCAATGAAGAACGCCTTCTTGATCGTGGCAGCAAGGTCACGCACGTCCTTCACGAGGAAGTTGTGCTTGACGATCGGGCGCGTGATGCCAACGGTGTCGCATTCCTGGAACGCATCCTGACCGATCGCGTGGGTCGGCACGTTGCCGGTGATCACCACCATCGGAATCGAATCCAGATAGGCGGTGGCGATGCCGGTCACGGCATTGGTCACGCCCGGACCCGAGGTCACCAGCGCAACGCCCACCTTGCCGGTCGCACGGGCGTACCCGTCAGCGGCATGGACGGCGGCCTGCTCGTGGCGCACCAGGATATGTTCGAATTTGGTTTGCTTGTGGAGCTCGTCGTAGATATAGAGCACTGCGCCGCCGGGATAACCCCAGACGTATTCGACGCCTTCTTCGGCAAGTGCGTTGACGAGGATTTCCGCTCCGATCATTTCGCGAGCGGAGGATGAATTGCTATCGGCGTGGGAAAATTCCGCGCTGGGCATGTTCATTTCAGTCCTTTGCAATTTTCGGCAAAAAATTGTTTGGATGCTCTCTGCCGGGCTTTTGGCTCGGGTTCAAGCGGTGCGCGTCTGCATGAGAAGACCGCCTCATAAGCGGTCCGATGAGACAACCACTGATGTCGTGAACCATCGATGATACTGCAATGCACCACTGCGGTCTATGGGCAATTCACATCAAATCACTGGAATCATGCAGCGGCGGCACAACGGCCGGTGACTGGTTGATTGCGATGATGTCTGCACTTGCATACAGCAGTGGCAGAGTCCATGTGTTTTTTGCTAGCATCGCAGACATTTCAGAGGTGCCGCAGGACTTAGGCGGCACATTCGGCCCGGCCCCCGCGCCCAACTGCTGTATTTGCCTGCATGGCCACCGATCAGGAACTCTCCGACTTTCTCGCCAGCGTGGAACGACGCGCCTTCAAGCAGGCCGTGTTCGCCGTGCGGGACGACGAAGCCGCGCTGGACATCGTGCAGGACGCCATGATCAAGCTGGCGGAGAAATACGGCGACAAATCTGCCGCAGAACTCCCGCCGCTGTTCCAGCGCATCCTCCAGAACACAATCCACGACTGGTTCCGTCGCCAGAAGGTGCGCAACACCTGGGTGACGCTTTTTTCGAACCTGCGCGACGAGCGCGATGGCGACGATAGCGACCTGCTCGACACATTGGAGGCCCAAGCCGGCACCGAGATGGCAGAAAGCAGCGCCGACAAGGTCGAACGCGCGCAGGTCATGCATATCATCGAGCAGGAAATCCAGCGTCTGCCCACGCGTCAACGCGAGGCTTTCCTGATGCGTTACTGGGAGGATATGGATGTAGCCGAAACAGCAGCCGTGATGGGCTGCTCCGAGGGCAGCGTCAAGACGCACTGTTCCCGTGCAACGCATACTCTGGCGCAAGCCTTGCGCGCGCGGGGGGTCCGACTATGAGCAGAAACGAACGAGATATCCAGGAGCGGCGCTTCGCCCACGAGATTCGCCTGGCACTTGATGCCTCGGCGGATGCACTGCCGCCGGACGTTGCCGAACGGCTCGCCGCCGCGCGGCGCATGGCGCTTGCCGCGAAGAAAGCCGAAGTGCGGGCGCATGTGCCGCAACTTGCCCTGCCAGGCGGCCACCACGGCTACGCCTTCGAGGAAGAAGAGGACACGCCACTGCACCGTGCCGGTGCATGGCTGCGCAAGCTCGCGCTCGTCTGGACGCTGGTGGCGCTCGGCGCCGGACTCATCGGCATCTACCACTGGCAGCAGCAGAAGCGCGTCGAGGAACTCGCCGACGTGGATACCGCGATGCTGCTCGACGACCTGCCTCCGACGGCATACGCGGACCAGGGCTTCCACGTGTACCTGAAGCGCGGGCAATAAGACATGGCCCGCGCAAGACACCTCGCCGACGCCTTCCACCGCCGGGTTGCCAGACTATGGGCTGCCGGCCCCGCCGTCGCTGCACTTGTCGCCGCGCTTTGCGGCGGCTTTGCCACATCGGCGGTTCAAGCGCAGAACCCTGCCGCCAGCCAGCCGGCCGCGCCGCGTCCGATCACCAATGCGCATCCGACCTGGCTCGAGCTGCCGCCCGCACACCAGCAGGCGCTCGCCCCACTCCAGCCGATCTGGGAAACACTGCCGGAACTGAATCGGCACAAGTGGGAACGCATCGCCGAGCGCTATCCGAAGCTCAAGCCCGAGGAACAGAAACGCCTGCAGGAGCGGATGGCCGAATGGGTCAAGCTGACCCCGCAGCAACGCCGTCTGGCGCGCGAGAATTACCAGATCACGCGCACGCTGCCGCCCGAGAAGAAGGCAGAGGCATGGGATCGGTACCAGCAGCTTCCGGAAGAACAGAAAAAGAAGCTAGCCGCAGCCGAGAAGGTGCCGCGCCGGCCCGGGACTGTGAGCGCGCTGCCATCGGGCAAGCGCCCACCGGCCGATACCAGCCGACAACTCCGACCTGAGAAAAAGGCTGCCAGCGGCGCGGCAGCCGTAGCCGGCCCGGCATCCGCGGCCCAGGCTACCCCGGCGCTGTCGTCTGCATCGGCTGCGGCAGTCGCCGCAGCTTCCGCACCTGCCGCGCCCGCCGCCACGGCACCCGCGCCGGCGGCCCCGCCCGCGCTTTCGCCTCCCGTAACCGGCGAAGCGGCCACCACCTTCGACACCACCGACACCCCGCGCCAGTAACGGCCAGCCATCTTGCGCTGACCGCCAGACCGCGCCTGAGCCGTCGCGCTCGACGCGTTTGGCATAATGGCTGCTTATCGCTCACGCCTTGCGCCATGCCAGTTGCCACGCCTGCCGTTTCTGCCCAGCCCGCTTCCAATCCGATGCCACGCACACCGCCGCTGCGCCGCCGCCTGCTTTGCATGCTCTATGAAGGCGTATTGCTGTTCGGCGTGCTGATGGCCGCCAGCGCGGTGTACATCGTTGCACGGCCGTTGCTGCAACAGATCGGGCTTGACCGCCCATATGTCGATCAGGCCTGGATGTTCCTAGTCCTGGCCTTCTATTTCTCCTGGTTCTGGCAACGGAGCGGCCAGACCCTGGCCATGCAGACCTGGCGCATCCGGCTCGAAACAATGGCCGGTACCCCTCCCCGGTGGCCGCAAGCCCTGTTTCGCTACGCACTGGCATGGCTGTGGCTGCCTCCGGCCGCGACGGTCGGCCATGCGCTCGGGCTGACCAAGGGCCCGTTCATTGGCGTACTGGCGATTGGCCTGCTGATCTGGATCTCGCTGGCCTGGCTCGACCCGCGCCGGCAGTTTCTACATGACCGCCTGGCCGGCACCCGGCTAGTTGACCTGCGGCCCGCATCGAAACCATGAACCTGACGGCCGCCGCGCTGCGCCGTATCGCTGTCGTCGTGCAGGCGGCGGCAGTCGGCGGGCTCGCGGCGGCACTTGCCGCCGGGGCGGACTGGTCATGGCCTGCGGCGATTCTGGCCAGCATCGCGGGCGCGTTGGTCGCCTTCGGCATCGGCGTCGCGATAGCCTTTCTAGTGACCCAGACCGGGCTCGCCATTCCCGATTCGGCCCGGCCGCAGCGGCCTGACGACATTCCTGCCCCAAGGCCGCTGAGCTGGCGCCACGCGGTGTCGTGCTATCTGGCCGAGTGCCGCGCGGTCCTGCGGATGTTCGACTGGCTGCAGCCATTCCGGTCGCGGCTGACATTCGCGCAGCCAACCGATCCGCTGCCTGATACCCCCACTGTGTTGCTGGTCCACGGCTATGGCTGCAATCACGCGGTCTGGCTCGACCTGGCTCCCGCGCTTGCCGGTGCCGGCTACCGTTGCGAGGGCATCGACCTGACGCCGGTGCTCGGCGATATCGACGACTACGCCGCCGCCCTGCTCGTACGAATGCGCGACCTCCACGCGCGCACCGGCTACCCGCCGCTGCTGGTCTGCCACAGCATGGGCGGGCTGGCAGCCCGCGCGGCACAGGTAATGGCCGATACAGCAGGAGAAACCGTACCTTGCGCCGGCATCGTGACGCTTGGCAGCCCGCATCGCGGCTGCCCGCTGGCCACCTTCGGCGCGGGAACGAACGCCCGTCAGATGCGGTGGGCCAGCCCATGGCTGACGACCCTGGCTGAGGCGGAGAGCCCCGCGATGCGCAGTCGCATGATCTCGGTCTTCAGCTGGCACGACTCGATCGCGGGCCCCGCCCACACGGCCTGGCTCGAGGGCGCGCGCCATATCCCATTGAGCGGGATCGGGCACGTCTCGTTGCTGCGCGATCCACGCGCGGTGCAGGCGACGCTGGATGGCCTCGCGACACTGCGAAAACAACCCGCTTTGACATCGGACTCAGCCCTCCCGTTGCCCCACGGAAACGCCTCGGCAAGGTTCATGTGACATTCATGTTTCCGTCACGGCTCCGTCATGACGCACTGGCTCAATGCAGCCATCGCCGATACCGGGGCCGCCATGATTCAAACAATCCGATTTGCCCGCGGACGTCTGACGAATGTCGCGCTGCGACTGCGCGGCAAGCCTGACGCCACGCTACCGCTGTCAGCCGCGCTCGCGGCATTCATGCCGACACCGGCCGACCTGACTGCCGCCCTTTCCCGCAACACTGGCAATACTGGCAACGCCGGCGACAACAGCGACACCTCTCGCGACACCCTGCGCGTCCCCAACGAACCCAGCTCCACGCCCACGCCGCCCGTGGAGCATCCCACGCACCGCTACCGTGCGATCTGGCTGTCCGACATCCATTTGGGCACGCCGGGTTGCCAGGCCACATACCTGCTCGACTTCCTCAAGCACAACGAATCTGACGTGCTTTATCTCGTCGGCGACATCATCGACGGCTGGCAGCTTCGTCGGGGCTGGTACTGGCCGCGGAGCCACAACGACGTCGTGCAGAAGCTGCTGCGCAAGGCACGCAAGGGCACCGACGTCATCTACGTGCCGGGCAATCATGACGAAGTGGCGCGCCAGTTCGACGGCATGGCATTCGGTGACATCACGGTGCGCGAGGACGCGGTCCACGTGACCGCCACCGGCAAGCGCCTGTGGGTTGTGCATGGCGACCTGTTCGACGGCGTGGTGCAACACGCGAAGTGGCTGGCCTACCTGGGCGATTCGGCGTACACGATGATCCTCGCGCTGAACCGCCACTTCAACCGCGTGCGCGCGCGGCTCGGATTCGACTACTGGTCGATCTCGCAATACCTGAAGCATCAGGTCAAGAACGCGGTGAGCTACATCAATTCGTTCGAGCACGCGATGGTCGACGAAGCCCGCCGGCGCGGCTGCGACGGCGTGGTCTGCGGCCACATCCACAAGGCCGAGATCCGCGATGTCGATGGCCAGCTCTACTGCAACGACGGTGATTGGGTGGAAAGCCTGTCCGCCCTCGTGGAGACCATGGAAGGCGAACTGAAAATCGTCTACTGGACCACGCTGCTCGATCCGCCGATTCCCGCAGGCCGCCGCCGCCGTCGCACGGCCGAATTGGCTGCCTGATCCTTGCCTTACCACCCGCCCCCGGCAGTCGCGCCATTGCATGAATGGCGCGCGATGCCCGCTCGTCACAACAACAACGCACCTGAGCAAGGAGATTCGATGAGAGTCCTGATTGTCACCGACGCCTGGGAACCACAGGTCAACGGCGTGGTGCGCACGCTGAAATCCACCCGCCGCGAGCTCGAAGCCATGGGTCACACCGTGGACCTGATCACGCCGCTCGAATTCCAGACGATCCCCTGCCCGACCTATCCCGAGATCCGGCTGTCGTTGCTGCCCTCGGGCAAGGTGCGCCGGCGCATCGACGCGTTCCGTCCCGACGCGCTCCATATCGCCACCGAAGGGCCACTTGGTCTGGCCGCGCGCCGTTACGCGATGCGGCACGACCTGCCGTTCACCACGGCCTACCACACGCGCTTCCCGGAGTACGTGCAGGCGCGCTTCGGCATTCCGCTGGCGTGGACCTACCGTTTTCTGCGCTGGTTCCATGGCTCCGCGCGCGCGGTGATGGCGCCGACGCCCGTGGTGCTCAAGGATCTGCACGATTACGGCATCACGAACGGCGTGCTGTGGACGCGCGGCGTCGATCTCGATGTCTTCACCGCGCAACGGGCGAACGTCCTGAACACCGCGCATCCGATCTTCCTCTACGTGGGCCGCGTGGCGGTGGAAAAGAACGTCGAGGCATTCCTGCAACTCGACCTGCCGGGTTCAAAGTGGGTGGTGGGCGATGGCCCCGCGCTGGCCGGCCTTAAGGCGCGCTATCCGTCGGCGAACTACCTCGGCGTGCTCAAGCAGCCCGAGTTGGCAAAGGTGTATGCTTCAGCAGATGTCTTCGTGTTTCCGAGCCGCACCGATACGTTCGGACTGGTCCTGCTCGAAGCATTGGCAAGCGGGCTGCCGGTGGCGGCCTACCCTGTCACCGGGCCGATCGACGTGCTCGGCAACAGCCCGGCCGGCGTGATGCACGAAGACCTGAGAGAGGCCTGCCTGGAAGCCCTGCGCATCGACCGCGCAACGGCACGCGGCCACGCGGAGAAGTTCTCGTGGCGCGCCGCATCCGAGCAGTTCCTCACCCATTTGCGTCCGCTGCCAGCAGGCACGGGCGGAACCGACAATTCAGCGCCCCCAGTCGCCCCAGATCATGGCCAAGCCTCATCACACGCTACCGCCCGATCCGTCGCTGCACCGGCCGACGGCCGCTCACATGGCGGCTGAAGTCGAGTCCGAATATTCAATCGCCAGCAATCCACACAAGGGAAATCGGGGGCTGACGCGCGCCTGGCACGCGGCAATCAACTCGGCGTCGGGGTTGCGCTACGCGATTCTGGAAGAAAGCGCGTTCCGTCAGGAACTGACGCTGGTAGTGATCCTCACGCCGTGCGCGTTCGTCATTCCGGCAACGGTCGTCGAACGCGTGATGCTGCTGGGCACGCTGCTGCTGGTGCTGATCGTGGAACTGCTCAACTCGAGCGTGGAAGCCGCGATCGACCGGATCTCGCTGGAACGGCACAGCCTGTCCAAGCGCGCCAAGGACTTCGGCAGCGCGGCGGTGATGCTGGCGTTGATCCTGTGTGGCGGCACGTGGGCCGCCATCGCGGGACCGCACGTGGTGCGGTGGGTGGGGATGCTGTTCAACTGATCAGCCAGATCGGCCAACCGGCCAGTCGGCCAGCATCCCGGGAGCGGAGGGTCAGGCCTTCTCGCGGCCTTCCTGCCACTTGTCGACATGCACGCGCGGCGCCGCCGCCAGGCGGGCGAGCATATCCTCCGGCTCGGTGGACACGTGCAGCATGTCCGCATGAACCTGCTTCAGGAAGCCCTCGCTGACCGCGTGATTCAGGAACCCGAGCATACCGTTGTAGAACCCCGCCACGTTGAGCAGGCCAACAGGCTTGTCGTGGTAGCCAAGCTGCGCCCACGTGAACGTTTCAAACAGCTCTTCGAACGTGCCCACGCCGCCGGGCATGGCGATGAACGCATCGGCGCGGTCCGCCATCATCTGCTTGCGCTCGTGCATGTTGCGCACGATGTGAAGCTCGGTCAGGCCTCGATGACCAACCTCCTTCTGCATCAGCGCATCTGGAATGATGCCGATGGCAGCACCGCCGTGCGCCATGACGCTATCGGCCACGATGCCCATCAGGCCCACATTGCCCCCGCCATAGACCAGGGCCAGACCCCGCTCCGCCATGGCTTGCCCAAGCGCTCGCGCTGCTTCGGCATACTCGGGTCGAAAACCTGGGCTCGACCCGCAATAAACACAAACCGACTTCACTTTCTGTCCTTTTCAAGCTTTGCGGCATCCGCCGCGGCCTTCTGCGCCGCGTACTCGCGCGCGAGCTGGTCGAATGCCTCACGCGCCTTGCCACGCAGGTACGGCGCGAGAATCGAGAAGATGTGATAGCTCGACCCATGCAGATAGCCGCGAATCTGTTCGGGGTCGTTGTACTGGCGCGGGTGCTGCACGAACTGGAACGACAGCCAGTACGTGGCGATCACGACGATGTTGGTGCAGATCGCGTCCACCTGTTCCGGCGTGGCGTCCATGTCGCCATCCTCCTGGAACTGGCGGCAGATCTCGAGCGCGAAGCGCTTCTTCTGATCGACGATGCGCTTGAAGTTGGTCTCCAGCATCCGGTTGCGCGCCAGCAGGTCGTTGATGTCGCGATACAGGAAACGGTAGTTCCACAGAAACTCGGACATGTACTGCAGATAGCCCCAGCTCTCCCCCAATGTGGCCTTGTGGTCTTCCGGCATTTTCAGGCGACGCTCCATCTCCTGCTCGAAGCGCACGAAGATGGAATTGATGATGTCGTCCTTGTTGCGGAAGTGGTAATAGAGATTGCCAGGACTGATTTCCATGGCTTCCGCAATCGTCGTCGTGGTGACGTTGGGCTCGCCGAGTTCATTGAACAGGCGCAGCGAGACGTCGAGAATGCGATCCCGGGTACGACGGGGACCGGCTTGCGGTTTGGCTTCCATGGGCGTTGGAACGACTTTGTATCGGCAGAGTTGCGATTATAAGCATAGCGTCCGAGGCTTCCCCCGGGCGTGCGGCGAGAACCGCACCTGCGCGTCGATGCTCAGAATGACGAGCCTGGCTGTTTCAGATACGCGGCTTCCGCATCCGAATTCACCCGGCCCAGCACGGCGTTGCGGTGCGGGAAGCGGCTGAAGCGCGCGATGACGTCGCGATGCTTCTCGGCCCACTCCACCACATCGACTTCCCCGCCGCTGTCGTCGCGCAGGGCCATCATCTCCCGCACCGCGATGTTCTGCGCATCCAGCGATTCCGCATGCTCGAACGGCAAGTAGCAGAACATGCGGTGCCACCGCGTGCGCAACTGGCGATCCCAACCAAGGTCCAGCATCCGGCGTGCCGCCGCGAGTGCCTTGCCATCGGTGGCGAAGCTGCGTGGATCGCCGCGAAACATATTGCGTGGGAACTGGTCGAGTAGCACGATCCGGGCGCAAGCGCCCTCCGGCGTCACGGACCAGTCGTCCTCGGCGCCGTCATGCGCGGCCTGCCAGCACGACAGGAAGCGCCCGCGGACCGTGGTATCGAAGTTCACGCACTTGGTGAACCATTCGCGCCGCGAAATGTTCCATTCCGGCGCACCCGGCAAGCCA
Source organism: Cupriavidus sp. HY129 (assembly GCF_059492215.1). Taxonomy (NCBI): domain Bacteria; kingdom Pseudomonadati; phylum Pseudomonadota; class Betaproteobacteria; order Burkholderiales; family Burkholderiaceae; genus Cupriavidus; species Cupriavidus sp. HY129. The sequence continues at coordinate 1,003,193 of NZ_CP083254.1, read as the reverse complement.
AACCAGAAATCGAGCACGGTCTGCGCGGCCGCCGGCATCCGGTTATCGCTGGACATTGCGCATCCAGCAACTCTGACTACTACTAACTATTAGTTCGTCGCAAATAATTGACTTCATTTATTTTTTTCCTTACTAACACATTTCTACGCATCCACACGCGTACTAACTGCCGGGCAACACTGTTAGTTTGCCATCCAGTTGCGCCCGGAGTTGTACGTTCTCGCCGCGCAAAGTTTCGTTAAGCGATGCCAGCTTCGCAATGTCAGCCTTAGCTTCTTCTAGTTCCACGCGCAACTCGGCATTACGACGCTTAAAGCTTTTCAGTTCGGCAGCTTTGGCATCCCGCTGCTGGCGGGTGCCTCGACCCATTTCCAGACGGATCTTTTCAGCGAGATCGGGATAGACGTTGTGGATGGTGGGCGGCGTCACACCGGCCTCAAGAGCGACTGCAGAAATGCTCATCCTTACCCCCTTTTCCCGGACCCGCATTCTGGCGAGTTCAAGGCTTGCCAGCGTCATCTCGCGATCACGTGGCCTAGGTTCCCGCGGTGGGGTGGTGTCAGCGGATTTCATGACGGGATGCTCTCGCCTTTGTAAGCTTCAGCTAGTTCGGCAGACGGCAGAGCAATGCCGAGATCGCTTAAAACCTGCTCTGAGCGCCGTATCGCCCGATGGGCCTTCTGTGCGACCGCCGGACCGCAATCAATAGCTGCCAGCCGTAGGTTATCGAGGTGAATCATCTGCCAAGTGGTACCGTGGCTGCCGTCGATGACGCTGTGAGAACAACCAGCACAGCGGCCGGGGTCATATACGCCCTGCCCCTTGCAGCCACGGGTGCCACTCAAGCACCAGCCATGGCCCGTGCTCCGCAGGTTGATTACCTCGGCGGTGTGTTGCAACAGGTTCTCCATATTACGAACCGGCGTCACGCGAGTCAGCATCAGTTGCCGTCCGGCGCCCCCGCTAAGCGGAGCATCAGGGCGCATCCAGCCTTCCATCAGTTTGGCGCGAACCGCAATCAATTCACTCTGTAGTTCCCCATACAACGTTTGATCCTGACGAGGATTGGCCGCATAAAGCTGAGTCCACGATAGGGAACTGTGCTTGAGTTGCCATTTGAGAAAAACCAGCCCCATTCTCCCGAGACGAGAGTTCGCGACGTTGTAGGCAAAGGTACGCCGACACTGGTGATTGGCCAAACTCGGCCATTCCATACCAGCACCCGCTGCCTCGGCCAGCGCTTTGAGCTGGACACAGCAGGCGTTCTCGCTCAGTGCATTAACGCGAGAGCCGGTCCCCAGATGATCCGAATACCTGCTATCCAGACCTAAGAAAAGGTGGTCCCGAATCTCATTCACATCATTGAGACGCTGAACTGCCTCCACGAAGGTCATGCCCTCTGGTACGTCTCCCCGGTGCAGTAGGGCTTCCAGCCATCGCGCTTCGTCCGCCAGGCGTTGCTGGTACGGCTCAGCAAAACGCTGCAATAAAATAAGCGCTTGGATCGCCTCAGGAGGAACAAGATAGTCCACCAGGCCTTTTCGAGTCTTGATTTCCTGAGTTTGCACCCAATTGAACGTAATGCCATTGCGGCGCTCGCTTCGCCAACAATTATTCCTGATACCCGTCGCCTCGCTGTTTCGCATCCCTGAGGTGATCTCTATCAGGTACAACACGGAATCACGTATCTTAGTCAGGGCATACGCGTAAGGGGAAAGCTCTCCTGCGTCTCGCTTTCGAAACAGCGCATCAGCCGATTCGAGTCTGGCCTCGCAGTAACTGAATAATTTTCGCTGCGCGGAACGCGGAATAACTGCAGTCTTTGCAGTCCGACCGGCTTTGTCTATCGCTCTGTCGTCATTGCATCCACAGGCGTTATTGAGACCATCATCACCCCATGGATGCTCTATTAGCGGATGAAAAACCTCTTGCGGTGCGCGCCAGATCACGTCTATGAGCACCAATCGACTTCGGATGGAGTGTGGCTTTATTTTTTTCTGCATCTCCGCAATCAAATCCGATAGATGCAGTGCTCGAACTTGACCGAAGTTGAGAATGCCGAGGGACGCAAAGTGGCGCAGCACCATGAACACATCCCTCGCAGTATTTATCACCGTAGTCGCTGACCATGGTTTCCCGTGGGGTCCTCGACGCAATGCGTAATAAGATGCGGCTTTTGCATCATTGATTAGCGCGTCAGGCACATCGGCAGGCCAGTCGATTTTGAGTTCACAGGACGCTTTGTTTTTTGCCTTCGGCTCGGAAGACAAGTCCCAAGTGCTGTCGCCTATGCGACAGACCGGATACTCGTTGTTAAGATCATCCGCTACCGCAGCTACCACGACCACATCCCGCTCTGCCTGCGACAGGCCCGCGAGGCTGTTGGGTTGCCGGGACAAGAGGTCAAACGCCCGCGGACGTCCCCTGATAGGCAGCTTAGCAACAACAGCGGAGGAACGACTACGCCCTTTCCCCTCGGATGCCTCAATAGGGTCGCCGGTCGCTGCCGTGGTGCGTGGAAGCCTGTTTGCGCTCTTGCTCTCTTTCTTGCGGGCCATCAACTAGCTCTCCATCGAGTGACTGGTGGCATCACTGTCGACTATCGATACGCGTCCCCGTTTACTCATAGTCATTTGGTGAGCCCAAAACGGATGCAATGTCTTTGTGTTGCGGCGCGCCTCACTGACGATGCTGGCGGGAAATTGTCTTTCCGTGAAGTTGTCGATGTACGGAATCGCCAGTCGATAGCGGTCACGAAGGTCTTCCAGATCCTCATCATCGGTTCGCTCTGGGCCCAATGTCGCATCCAGGTACTCCAACTCCGCACGTGCGAATTCCTGGAAACTGAACAGCCGCCAAAGCTCGTCGACCGTTCCAACAATGGCGAAGCTCGCGCAAAACAGGCACATTACAAAGCGATCGCAGTGATTGTGCCCATCGTGAGGCGCGTACTGTCCGTTTAAGGTGTCCCGACACCCCGCTATCGGCGTGCGTTTCTGTGCGACGTCCACAGGCTTGATTTCAATAACGCGTGGGGGGCCGCCTTCAGGAGCCTCCGACACTTGACCGCCTGCGCGCATTAGGTTCACGTAGTCTTCGTTCATGAACTCGGCCGCTTCGCGCTGTCGCGCCTCGTTCATGCTCGGATAGTTGCGACCTGCCACCCCTCGGGTGTTGCCCATCAGGTTTGCTGTCCTCTCCAAGTCACCGTCAGTGACACGCAGCGCTCGATCAAAAAAAGACTTGCGCGTGCGACTGAGATTGATGCGCAACCTCCCTCCATTGTCTGCACGCAAATCGTGCCGTACGGCTAATGCGCTAATGGCCTGACATATAGCCGAACGCGTCAACGCGGAGACAGTTCCAACTTCACCATGTTTTTGCGAAGCATACAGCCACACCCGGTTTCGAAGATGCGCGGGGGCTTTCTCCAACAACGCCTCGCTGCTGCTGATCGCTTGCTGCACGACAGCTCCCTCCGCCAACCCGAAGACGATTTCCTCTTCGTCTCCGTCGCCACTTTCCCGAGAAGAGACGGCTCGGCCTGGCTTCGACAACACCCTCTTGTTGCGCGACTTCCTTGTGCGCATACGCATCGTTCCGGGCAATAGACCAGCCAACATATCGCTCCGTTCCAATTCAAGGAGAGGCGCAGCATTGTGTCCCTGTCGATGCGCGACGAGCAACAGCCTTAGCGTCTGGACGTCCTTTGGATTAAGGTTCAGACGCCCGTTATGGATAGCAACAAGATCGGTCTTGATCGCGTTTGCCAAACGCACTTGTTCGGCCTCACTCAGGCTGGTATTCAGGCTGCTGCCGTTGCTCACCGGTAAAGCCCTTCTTCTAAAAAATCGCGTCCATTCTCCTGCGATGTATCCTTGCCTAAACATTGCGCGTATCACGGCCTTAACGCTTTTGTACACGTTCCGCTCCGTTTCTGACTGATGACCAGTTTTCTGCCCGCGCAAGATCAACCAACTGACAAATGCCTCGATGTGCATTGGAGATAGAGCCGCCGGCGTAGAAATTCGCGGAGCTTTTCCTTCCCCGATAAGAAAAGTAAAGAAGACGCTCATAGATCGCGAGTAATTAACGACAGTACTAGGTTCTCGCGAACCGGAGAGCAAGAACACTCGCAAACAGGCCAATGTCGCCCGTACCCAGGCATCAATTCCGCGACCTAGCCAAGCATCAAGGATGATGTTTTTCTCGCCACCAGTGAACCGTGCCTCTTCCCCTAAGAGCTCTACCATATCAATGCGCGCGCTCCCGCCATTTTCGGCGAAAGCCGTAGGAGCCATCTCACTCGCACCGGCATGGAGCTGTTCGCGCCTGACCGCGCTAACTTCATAGTTTTTCTTTTTCCCCACAGAAGCCCTTAAAGCGATGAAGTACTATGGTTGGCCCCATACTCACGGAGGTGCGGCGTTACATCGTACAGATTGTCAAACTCCTCCATCATGGCTAGCGCCTGTGCACCTAGCAGCCTTTCAATCTGTCGTAGGTACACCATTGTCATCTGCACGTTTTCGTGGCCTAGACGATCGCGCACATACATGAGCGGCTCCAGCTCGATCTGCGGGTTCGCCCTGAGCAGCAGCAGAGTATGAATAGCGTAACTGTGACGTAGCATCAGTGGGCTAATTCGAAACCCCACTCTTTTCCCTAAGTCAGACATCACTTTCCATGCCGAGCCTTTGCTATATGCATTCCCGTATTCCGTCAGCAGAAGTGCATCTTGCGGGCGCCCCGCGACAACGTGTCGATTGCGTTCATGCTGCGCGTACACATGCATCTCCTCCATCAGGCTATACGGCACGTGTATGGTTCTTGGCTTTTTGAGCTTGATCTCCATATCGCGCGGGCTAAGCGCGACCTCGATGAGCGTGCCTCGCTTGAGATCGGACCGAGCAGACGGGTCGAAGACATAGGCCCTTGGAAAAGTGCGTGCCTCGCATGACCGCAGGCCAGAGCGCACCATGAGGTCGAAAAGCAATCGGTGCGCCGTGGACCGAATCGCTGACCGAGCGATACGCACCTGCTCGGCTGTGAGGAAAACCGGTTCCTTCTCCCATTCATCAAGCAACACGTCGGGGCTGAGCAGCGTCCGACTACCGCCCGTGAGATGGGTGAAATCGCTCTCAATGCCGTGGACGATGACCTTGGAGTAGCTGACGGGCATTTTCTCCGTCATTCCACGCAGCACGGCCCATTCGTACATGCCGACGACGCGCTCCAAACGACCATTGATGGTTGATGGTTCCAGCTTCAAGTCGCCGGCCTGCCAGTCCCGGTACACGGACACAACACTCTTACCTTCGGATTCAAAAGGCCTGTCCCAAGCTAAATCATTGGCATGAAGGTAGTTCGCGAAATCCCACAGCTCCCGTCCGTAGGTTTCCCAAGTCGTGATGTCTAACTTCTTGCCTTTTTCCAGCAGAAGCCATCGCAGGTAGGCGTGGAAGGGCTGCGCCGGCGTCATGTCGTCGTTCAGAATCAAGGGAAATCCTGGACGCGGACGGGCAGCAAAAATGTAGTCGTCTGTGGAAAAGACGAGCCTCACTTTTCAGCATCCAAAGCCACAGTCGTCTTGAACGCGCCCGGTCCCTGCCGAGGGCTCACGGTCGGACCAACAAACCTGCGTCCGACGCCTGGCAGAACTCATCTCGGTGCTCACTGTGTCGGCAATGGCTGCCTGCAGCCACTCAATGTGAAAACACTGCAAATCAACCCCACTTGAAGAGATTGGTGAAGGACCGCGGATGCATAACATTGAATCCTCAACGACGCCGAATGCGGGGAAGCGTCGGAAGTTGCTGAGAGATGCCTGCCACATGGCCGTATGCGCTGACGTGTTCCAAGCGGAATTTGCGCCAGCCATTTGGGCTCGAGTAAAGAACCAAGGCCTCTTCGTCTGCGCCTGAAGACAAATCGCGCAAGCCCAGCCCCTTTGATTTCAGCCAGGAAACAAACTCGACGAGCTGTCGAGTGAGGCAGCAGATCGAAGACGAGGATGTTTGTGCGGTGCGGCATCGGTAGTCGGCGAACATCGTCACCATGCTCCATCGGCCGAGATCAAACTCTAAGGGGAAGAGACATGCAAAGTGCTTCGTCATCATCGTCGCCCGCAATTAGCTTCATCCGATTCAATGCGACGCTCCCGCCTGTCGCTTGAACAAAAGTAGATCAATTTCCCGCAACTTCAACAGATTTGTTCACGAATCTTGGTGAAGATAAGTGCCCTTCAAACCATTAAAATCGCGCAGAATACCTATAAAATACGATTGTTTATAATTTTATCCTTTAAAATCAAAGAAATAGAATTCATACGATCATCAACAAAACTTCCAGCGAAAATTTCTGCGAAATTTTCGTTCAAATTTTCTGAACATAAGAGTTGACACCAACGAATCGCCCTTCGTGTGTGACGCTTTGCCGGTCAACCTAGGCATAGAGCCATCTTGCTTTTGTCGCCAAGGCCAACGCTGACGAATTCATTTTATGCCGTATGATGCACATCTAGAAGCCGAGGCGCGGCCGCCCGGCGCCCCGGTGTGGGGGCCCCATTGGCACGGAGTACTGCGTTGCGTATGGGGCTGCCCTGTCCCCGCGCCGCCCATACCCGGCGAAAACGCCCTCCGGGCGCTCCGGCTGCAGCACGTGGCGACAGCACAGCAAGGGCCAAGTGAGCACGCCGATGACTCGCTGGACCTGCCCCTCAATCGCCACGCGGAATACGGTCAGGCACCACCACCATTCGCACTGTTTCTGGTCGACCTACCGGGCCGAACAACTTGGCAGCGACGATCGCCTCTGACCCGCGAGGGTCGCCAGACCCACGGCGCAAACGCCAGCCTCCTCGCGACACGCCCCGCGTCTTCACCGCGACCATAACCCCCAAGCGGGGGATTGGCACCGCTTGACCAATCGGGATAATGCCGCATTGGTAACTTGGTCCCCAGACCGCCCATGACAGGCACGCAGGCGTGACGGTGCTGCTTGCTGTCGGCGAATGCTCACCCCACCTGCCTTGGGTGGGTCAGAATTCGGCGCAAATCAACATGCCGGGCTCATCAGTACGTACCGATACTACGCTGATGACGGATTTGGAAGAGCCTACGGTGCGCAGATTGCCGCAAGCGGGACCGGAGATTTACAGACCCCAACATAGATCTGATAGAAACGGCTGAAGCGAGTCCAACACGCATGGCGCAACGCTACCTGTGCGCCGGGTGCGAAGCTTTAGTTCAACTTCGCACTTTGATCGGACCTCCGTCGTCAACGATCAATGGGTGTCCGCTAGTAAACCGAATGGCCCGGTGGGTCGTGAACCGCCCCGGTTTCCGTGGAGGCCCCTTCGCTTGAGTCAGGCCACCATGGCCTGCTGCTCAAGCTGCTGATAGTAGTTGGCCTCGTACTCCGCCGGCGGCACATATCCCAACGGCGCCATCAGACGGTGATTGTTGAACCAGGACACCCATTCGAGCGTGGCGAGTTCCACGGATTCCTTGGTTCGCCAGGGTACGCGACGGTGGATCAACTCCGCCTTGTATAGTCCGTTGATTGTCTCGGCGAGAGCATTGTCGTAGGAGTCGCCCTTGCTGCCCACCGAGGGTTCGATGCCAGCCTCCGCCAAGCGCTCAGTGTAGCGAATGCTGACGTATTGCGAGCCGCGGTCCGAATGACAAACGAGCGCGTCGTCACGCCCAGGCTGCCGAGCGTACAGAGCCCGCTCCAAGGCATCGAGCACGAAATCCGTTCGCATCGAACTGCTCACCCGCCATCCTACGATGCGTCGGGCAAACACGTCGATCACGAAAGCTACGTACAACCAGCCCTGCCATGTCGAGACGTACGTAAAATCCGACACCCAGAGCTGATTCGGCCGCTGCGCGTTGAACTGCCTGTTGACCAGGTCCAGCGGGCACGGTGCTTTGGCATCGCTGACCGTGGTGCGAACCACTTTGCCGCGCACTACGCCGCGCAAGCCGTGGCGCCGCATTAAACGCTCCACGGTACAACGGGCCACGGGGACGTCCTCGCGCTGGAGTTGACGCCAAACCTTGTCGGCGCCGTAGACCTGCATATTGGCTCGCCAAACACGTTCGATGTGGGGCACCAGCGCGGCATCGCGCCTTGCCCGCGCACTCAGCAATGCTGGAGTTCGCTTGCTGGCCGCGTAGCGGCGATAGCCCGACGGGGCGACCTGCAGCACCCTGCAGATCGGCTCGACCCCGAGGGTGCCTCGGTGCTGGTCGATGAAGTCCCTCAAGACTTGAATCGGCGGTCGAGCTCCGCCTGGGCGAAAAACGCGCTGGCCAGCTTGAGAATTTCGTTGGCCTTGCGCAGTTCACGGACCTCGCGCTCCAGATCCTTGATGCGCTGGGCCTCTGCTGTGGTTGTGCCTGCACGCTGACCGGTGTCCCTCTCATGCTGGCGAACCCACGTAAGCAGAGTCTGCGCGGTACAGCCGATCTTTGCGGCAATCGACACCACGGTAGCCCACTGCGATTCGTGCTCGCCGCGATGTTCGAACACCATGCGCACGGCGCGCTCCCGGACTTCCGGGGAAAATTTGACTGACTTCCTCATGGACTCCATTCTCTCAAAGAGTGGAGCCTCCTCGAAACCCGGGGCGGTTCAGACTGCTAAGCCGGGAACTACGGCAGTGATAAGGTTGTGAAGCCAAGCTAGGATTGGGTTTCCGACTTGTTCCCAACGTCTCTGAGAGCGGATTCCCAACCCCTAATCCGCGCCCCCCAATGCCGTCAGCACGCAGCCACGCGACAGTGCACGCAGCTCCTCCTCGCCACGCCCGAAACTCGCACCCGCAGTTACGTGTCCAACGCCAAGCACTATGGCAGCAACCGTTTTCGCAGTGTCTGTCGGGGATGCGCGGGTAATTCCCGAGGGTTAGGTGTAGACCAGGGCCGTATCGCCACCGTTAAAATCGCAGGTGCAACTGGCGTCGTCTTGCCCTGCCAGACGGTGGCCGACCCTTGCTGTCTCCATCTAGCTCTTCCGCGTGCATGCCTCCTACCCCTCCCCAGGATTTCGACACCCAACTGTTGCGCGAGCGTGCAGCGACGATCCTATGGATCAAGACGCAAATGGCCAGATATGGCCTGCATCTGGCCGACCTGCAAAACGCAGGCTGTTTTACTAAAGGAGCGTCCCTCGCCAATGCCCTTGCCCGTCGGATTTGCTTCCGGGACGCTTATGGCCACGCGTGGGACGGGCACGGTGATCTGCCGGACTGGCTGCGCCGCGCCGTGAACGCGGGTCAGTCGATCGAGCATTTTCGTGTAAAGCCATAAGTTGCAGATCGCGCGGCTGTAGGTGCCGGAGGTATGCTGTCTAGCCTGAGAGCCACATCGCTCGCTGCCAATAGCGACGTGCGTCGGCTGTGCCCGATTGGCAGTTGTCGGCAGCCACAAGCGGTCACTCCAGAACTTCTACGAATGACCGCCGCTTTCTCAGCAGCGGACGCCATTCTCCGCGCGCGGCCCGCCTTGACGCTGTCCCTCGCCTCGCCTACCGTCCAGCGATGCCAGCGCGGGAGCGTTCGCCATGCCACCGCGCATGTCAATATCCTTGCAGCAGCGGACGACGCCGACCTGCGCTATTCTCTTCGAGCGCTTCGAATTTCACGTCGACAACAGCGAGGCCATCGTCATTTCCTGTCGCCGGCCAGCACGATGACGGGGACCCACACGTGCCGCGTTTAACCCTAAAGCTCTGCCATGGATGAACTGGGATTTGACTTCAACACTTCCATCGGGTGGTTCCCTCACCAGCAGGAACAGCCTTACGTCCTGGTCAGATTGACCGCAGAGCAAGCCCAGCAACTGGCCGCCGATCTGGCCATTGCCGTTCGACGCTGCTACATCACCGACGCGCTCCTGACCCTGCGATCCAACGAGCTGGGCATTCCACAAGGCGATATCCTGGCCTCTAAGCTGCCGGATCCCGGCGCCACCATGGCCGGCGACTTTGGAGAGCTACTCTGCTACGTCTATCAGTCAACCAAGGAGCTGCCGGGAACGGCCATCGGCGCCAAGAAATGGCGGCTCAAGCAGGATCGGACCAAGCCGGCCCCGCGATCGGACGTGATCCATTTTCTTATGCCGAACCGCCCGCACTCTGGGGCCGAGGACGGCATCCTGTGCGCCGAAGTCAAGCTCAAGTCCACGGCGGGAAAGTCTACACCCATTGCTTCGGCCATCGCGGATTGCGCGAAAGACCGCACCAGCCGCCTTGCCGAGACCCTGGTGTGGCTGCGTGAACGCGCCATGGTGGAAAGCCTCGGCGATGTAGACATTCCGTTGCTCGACCGCTTCATCCACCTCGTTGATCACCCACCCGTGGCCAAACGGTATCGCGCCGTGGCGGTCGTGTGCGAGAGCTTGCTCGACCAGGAACTGCTTGCGGCGCCAGTCGCTGCCAGTGCCGATTTCACCCTGCTGGTGATTGCCGTGCCGAATCTGAAACAGACCTACGAAGCGGTGTTCGCCGCAACGCGTGCAGCCGTCCCGGTTTAAAAGCAATGCGAGCCAACCTTCAGAACTGGATCAACGACGCTGACAGCGTCCGACACCTTCGTTTTTTTTCGATAGCTCAGACACCGATCCACCTCGCGCGTATCACCAATCGCCCGGAGGACTACTACATTTCGCTGGTTGGCGAGCTGTTCCGCAGCATGGAAACTCCTGACACTTCCCGCGACGACTGGGCGCAACTCGGCAACGCGTTCCTGCAGTTCTCCGTCGAGACATCCGACGAGCAATTGAGGCAGCATGGCATCGCCCGGGAGGAGGCGACCCTCTACGCCGCCGCATCGTTCTACTTTGGTGACTATCCCGCATCGGCATGCCTGGCAATGCGGCGGGGTGGCCGCCCGCCGGAGAATCAGAGCCTGCAGGCCGCCTGCTTTGACTTCCTGGCGCGCCCGCCAGTCCTGGAGTCCGCATTTGCCCTCGCCGTGCGCGAATCGCTCCGTATCGGCGACATGCAACGGCTCGCACGCATGACCGAGGCGACCCGGCTTGCCGAGCGAAGGGCTCTGCAGGAGGGGCCGGGCCCGTGGATCGCCGCCAAGCTTCTGCACCGGCTTCTCAACAGCTTTAACCGTTCGCATGTCCGCGCCGTCCTGCCGGACGGCCACCTCGAATTCTGGCACCCTCTGGTCGCCTCTCTGCTTGACCGGCAACCGTCGACCTGGGAGTTTTTTCCATCGCAGATCGACGCCATCCGCGGGGGCCTGCTTGCGTCCATGGATAGCTACTCGCTGCAGATGCCGACTGGCGCTGGCAAGACCACCCTCTGCGAAACCCTGCTCTACTGGCATCTGAAGCGTGCTCCGCAGGACGTCGCGATCCTGCTGGTCCCTTACCGGTCCCTGGCATCGGAATTGCGCGGTACCCTGGTGCGACGATTGAATGCCGTCGGCATCGCGGCGCGCTGCGCTTACGGGGGCACGGTGCCATCGGGCGAGGAAATCCACGCGCTCGCAGACGTGCAGGCCGTCGTTGCCACGCCCGAAGCGCTCTCCGGGCTGCTGGGCGCCGACCCCGATTTTGCAGGCCGTATCGGCCTGGTCATTTGCGACGAAGGCCATCTTCTGGATGGTGGCGAGCGTGGCATTGGGCTGGAGTTGCTACTGGCCCGCCTGAAGGCCCGTCAGGCACGGCAGACGCGATTCGTCTTCATGTCGGCGATCGTGCCCAACATCGAGCAGATCAATGGCTGGCTAGGCGGTACAAACCAGACAGTCGTGCGTAGTAGTTACCGCCCCGCCAGCGCGGAGTTTGCCGTACTCCGACCTGCCGGCGACGGTGTCAGGATGGAGATAAGCCTCGAAATGCATCCGCACGAAGCGCAGGAACGGCGCTTCTCTATCGACGGCTTTCTTGCCCGACGCGACTTCTCGTATCCCAATCCCGAAACCGGGCGCTTGAAGACTCACCCATTTACACCGATCAAGACGCAGGCGATCGCCACGGCGCGCAAAGTGCTGCCCATGGGGGCAACCGCGATCTTCGCCGCCAACAAGCGCGGAGCGCAAGGTGCCATCGGCATTGCCGAAACGCTTGTCGAGCAGTTGCAGATTCCCTTACCCTTGCCCAGGCCCATTGACTTCGCACGCCTCGATACGGTGCAGAAGTCCGTCGCCTATCTCGAACTGGAATATGGCATCGACTGGGTCGGTACGGCGGCGCTCCGGAATGGCGTCGCGCTTCATCATGGCGACATCCCCCAGGAGACGCGTGAGGTGCTGGAAGGCCTGGTTCGCGCTCTGGACGTCAAGCTGGTGATCTGCACCAGCACGCTGGCAGAAGGGGTCAACCTGCCGATCCGTACGCTTGTGCTCTACTCCGTCCAGCGGCGCGGCACAACGGGGCAGGAGGCCATGCTGGCCCGCGACATCAAGAATCTGGTGGGCCGTGCCGGCAGGGCGGGTGCAAATACCAAGGGTCTTGTGATCTGCGCCAACCCGGACCAGTGGCAGTTCGTCGAACCCGTGGCCCGGCAGGGTGCCGGAGAGGCTGTCGAGGGTTCGTTGCGCAAACTCGTCGAAGCCATTACCCGCTTTCTGACCCGCGGCAACCTGCCGCTCACCAACGAGTTCCTCGAGGCCAATCCGCCCATCTACCCCCTGATTGACGGGGTCGATGCCACGCTGATCGAATTGCTCTCCGATGAAATCGGTGAAGCCCAATTCGTCGCGATGGCACAGGATCTGGCAGCACAGACGTTCGCCGCACAGCAACTATCCGCGGCCTCCACGGCGCATCTGCGCACCGTCTTCGCCCTGCGGGCCGGTTGGCTCTTCGCCCTGCGCGGGGAAGGAAAGATCGGCTGGGCACGCACCACCGGCGCCAGGGCCCGCTGGATCGATTCCGTCGAATTGGGCTTGCTGCCGCGCCGGCCCGACTGGAGTGTCGCGGCCGATCCCCTGTCTGATGAGGTGCGACTCCCGCTGTTCGAATGGGCATGGACGCTGCCCGAGCTTCGCCAGGCGGTGAAGCGATCCTTTCGCCTCGATGAAAACGAGGACGTCAACACGGTGAAGGAACGGTTCTTCGAGATTGCGACACTGTGGATGCGCGGATCGCAATATCGCGAGATTGCCGATCGTGTCGGCATGCCGATGGACGACTTGCTTGGCGTTTGCACGCAAGGCATCAGTTTTTCGCTGCAGACGATCGTCGAGCAAGGCGTTAGTCTGTTGGAAAAGAAACTGGAGAGGGACGGTAATGTTCTGGCCGAAGGCGTCCAAACCTTTCCCGAACATTTGCGCTTTGGCGTGCCCAATGCCGCCGCTCGCCTCCTCGCCGCCAGCGGACTGCGGCACCGCCGTGCGTGCATCCAACTGGGCGTTGCGCTGCAGGCGCAGCCCGTCGTCAACCACACGCAAGTCAAAACCGATGCGCTGGCTTCGCTCCGGGCACACGCGGACGCATGGCGTGCACACTTGGGTGAACTCGTCTACCAGAACACGCTGTCGGACCTGTCCTCGCCGTGAGCCACGGCAAGTAGACTTCTATCGTGGTGGAATAGCCGGCCGGTTACTTACACGACGGCCCCCCCGTGGAGCATCGGGGCCGTAGACACTAGGGCATTTGCAACCTATTGCTTTGATCGTTCGATCAGCCGCACGCACGCATGGATGGTAGCCAGGTAGTAGTAGAAGGCCCAGCTCAGCCAAATGGACGCATCGTAGTCTGTCTTTTGCTCCTTGTTATGGTGCCGGATGCCAAAATTGTTCGCGAGATTGAAGAGATCGGCTTCATCCTTGGAATGCAGAACGGCCCTTGCCTCACCCCGCAGGAATTCCAGCACGTCGGCCAGGTCCCGGACCGCATCCCTTCGCTCAGACAAGGCCCTGCGCCGATACTTTAGCTTTGCGCCCTCGACCCTTTCGCGAATGTTACTCGCGTCAGCATGCGGCAGTTCCGCGGCGAGAATCGGTGCGAAGACATCGTCGACCAGCGCGAGAATCTCTCCGCTTGGTGATAGCTCATAGCCACGGCCGTAGTCCCCCAGGATGTCGTTGATCTCGCGCCGAAACATCTCCCGCCCTGCCCGCGCATCGAACGTCTTATAGTGCCAGCCACATTCCGCGTACTGATGATAGTAGCCCTCAACACCCTCCGAGGCGTGGTCGTACAGAAACTCGATAACATCGAAAAGATCGTCTTCGGAGTAGTCGGGAATGTGCTCGCCAACGGGCCATAGCCCGTTACGACGTAACTTCCGAAATACGTACAAGCTTGGGTCAGCGCCGGCTTTTCCCGCGACATCGCCCTGGTCCACGCAACCATACCCAAACCATTCTTGGAAGATCCCGTTCTCTTCCAGACGGACATACGTCGCGAGAAAGAACCGCTTGAATTCGTCGAGCGTAAAGCCCTCGTCGGGCGGGCGCTTGCCTGCTCGTACGGAGTAATAGTGGCGACGTGGTGGCGATGGGTCTCGATTCGACATAGGAGGAGCGATTATCGTCGGCATTCAGCGGCAGGATACCTTACTACTCCGAATCGCTCCCCCAGCAGAGGGAAGGTTGCAGGTTTCCCAACTAGAGGATCCATTTGATTAGATGTCGTATCCGCACATCGGTCACCGGCTGGCTGCGCGGTCGAAGCCCTCGAACCGCAGGGGCTGGTTTGGCCACACCGCACCGTAGCGTGCGGCGCAATCGGGCGGCGTGACCTTCGTCGTCAGCACGCAGCCATGGAGATATCGGCGTTGATGACGCTCTACAAGGCGCTGGCATCGGTGATGAACGAGAACGAACAAGATCAAGCATGCAACGTCAAGACCGAGCCCTGACGCCTGAGGTCGCGATGATATGTCGCGTACTTCCGCAATCGCCTGGTTGTGGGACGAATTCTGCCGGAAGCAATTAGGCGCTGTGCGAGGCCTTCAACGGCCGTTATCAGTCAAGAGCAGCCTATCTCTTGGCGATTTCCAATGACCGAGATGGGTCGAGGCCGTGTGGAAACGTCTCTCGAATCTCACCAATGCGCGCCCTCTCCGGGGCGTAGCCTGCCTGATCGAATTTTCGGCTAATCCGATCGTGGGATGACGTCGAATAGTGCTAATGGCCCTTGAGGGCGATCTTCAGCTCATTTTTTGGCCGTAAATGGGTGCTTACGCACCCACCAGTCGCATCGCCTTCATTGTTTTCGAGAATCCGAGAATTCTGAGCACGCGCTTGAGGTTGTACGCCAGAACATGCAGGCTCATTTCAGTACCTACATTAGGTAGCGTACGCGTCAGGAAGTGCGTGTAGCCCATCCAATGTTTGAAGGTACCGCAGACATGCTCGACAGTTCGCCTGCGAACCGTCATGGCATCAGGAGTCTTGTCGAGCCGGCGCTGGACGGCCTCCAGCACTTCCTCATGCTCCCATCTCGAGATGCGCCGGTACGGACTCGGCGTGCATTGAGATCGCATGGTGCATTGAGGACAGGCACTACTCCAGTAGCGGCGTAGCTGCAGTCCATGTTCTTCTCTGGTGAAGCGGTATATCGCACGTTCACCGGCGGGACATTGATACTCATCGTCCCTGGCAATGTAGATGAAGTCCGCCCGAACGAATCGACCGCCCACCTTCGCGCTGGACCTTGCTGGCTTGGGCAAGATGGCAGCAATGCCCGTATCCTCGCATTCCTTGATCTCCAGCCCACTGTAATAGCCACGATCAGCTATGGCTTTAAGCTTGGTCTTACCCATCGCATCGCGAGCTGCTTGAGCCATGGAGCTAAGCTGCGCCCGGTCGCTGCCGGCATTTGTGACCTCGTGAGCAACGATCAGATGGTGCTTGGCATCAACGGCCATCTGTACGTTGTAGCCGACCATTCCAGATTTCCCAATACAGTTTGCCAGTTTGCTCGTCTGGCTGTTTGTCCTTCCTGTCACGGGTGTAGAGCGCGTAAGCAACTTCACTTGCGTCGGGGGAGAGGGCGTAATGACTCATTCCATCGTATCGCGACAGCTTGCCAGGCATGAACAGGTTGATCTGTGAGTATGCACCGTCGAGATGAACCATGTAGATTGCTTCGGAATGGGCCACCAACATTACACCGCTAGAACTCGCCCAGGTGGCTTCACCATAGTTGGGCGACCCAAGTTTCGGACGCTTGAGGCCGGGGGTGTCATCGAGCAATTCAGGAGGAAGCTTCCATAGGGATTCCGTCCCACCCGTCACGTCGAATACGCCGAATTCCAGCCTCCCGGGTTTTTCGTTCCAGAGCGTGCGCGCCTCAATAACAATCGGCCCATTCTCGGGGAGTGCATCAATAAGGGGTAGGTGGTGCATCGGTATCGGTGGAAATGCCTCAGCGGAAATCCACAACGTCAATAGAGCAATGAAAAATGCCCCACGAATCATTCTCGGCACGGCACTCTGTCGATCATATGAACCGATCACATGGATGGTGCCTAGCCCGATTGACATATCGATATCCCGATTTTTATAGCCGATCCCAGCCAAAAATTCAGGCGAGGCACGATGCCGGCAGAAGCGAATACAGCGGCTCGCTTTGGGAGAGCCGCCAGGTCTCTTCATACTGTCCGTGCAGACATTTCCATTCTGTCACAAGGCAGCCGCCAAATTCATTCCCGAAGCGGTTTGCAGAGTCACCCCACGCTCACCATGCGTCTGTACGATAGCCAACGATAAGCCATGGAAGCCGTGTATCAACTGGCGAGTCAAGTCCAGAACCCGCCGTTCGGCAGAGAAGGGGATAAATGGCTGAGAAGGGTCGGGAATACGCGCTACTGACTGGCTCCTTCCAAACAACTGAATTCCACTGACCGCTTTCCGGCGATGAGTTTGAAGAGCGGGCAGACACAGCCCGACCCAATCCGGTCAGGCAGCGTTCTACAAACCGGTCAGTCCGCCAAATCCAGATTTTGCAAGCTGGAGTGCCACTAAGCGGCCGTCGGCGACGACACGCAATCGGCCAGATTGAGGCGTCGACGGCGGAGGTCCCAAACGTCCTCCTCTCCCCGAACAACGGACAGCCCGAGCTGATATGCCTCCCCTGTCAATCGTGTTCACCGCGGCAGGGAAATCTGCAATTTGCGCGCTATTCACCAAGGATCGACTTTCGTACGTTGCGCAGAAAGTCTAGATAGCTCATTCCGGTTGATCGAACGACGATCTGCTGCGCCATACCTACGCAGAACAGCATATATAGAAACACGAACAACCAGTCGACAGCTCGCATAAGCTTGTTTTTGATCGCGAAGCGAATGGAGTAGACGCCGACCGGGAGCAGAAGACATGTCGCCGTGGCGAGTCCAGGCGTGTATGGTACGTGGCGATCGAACATCCAGATCCCCAGCGTATGCATGACGAATTCGAACACGCCGAGAACCATTGGGACCATGGTCAGGAAGATGCGGCGAGGGAACAGGAGCGGTGGCCCGAACATGAGCAGGACGACCGCCGATAGCACTAGCTCGCCGAAATGCGGATTTACAAGCGTGAAATGGAGCCTCTCTTCAACCATCTCCACAAAACCACCGGGAATGCGAAGCTCTTCGTTGATGTGGAGGGCGACGAAGAAGAACTGTATGCCGACCATGCGTTGGAGGATCGGTATTCCGGACCATCTGGCCAGGACAAAGATGAACGCCGCGAAGCCCAGCGCGCTGACAATATTGATCAGGTTTGACATGAGCAGCTCAGTCATGTACACCCCTCTTTTGAAGCCATAGACTGTGCGCAACCTCATGACTTGCGCGATTCCTCACCAATGTGTGAGACGTACGAAACGTCGAACATTGCAAGCTCATCGTGGCAATGTCAGTTCTCAGCTCCCTGCGACGGCGAGCCTATGGGTGCGTTACCCAAAGCCTTGTTCACTGTCACGAAGCGGGTATTCAGACGCCCTTGGCTAGCTACCAAATCGTGACGTGCCTGCAGATAGCTACGCTGGCTGTCAAGCACAGGCAGGAAGTCGATCGCCCCACCGTCATAGCGGGCCTGCGCCAACTGATAAGCCTGCTGTGTTGCCTCTACCCTGCTTTGAAGTTCCCGCGCCTGATGTTGCTCTGCAGCGTAGCCGCTCAGGGCATCATCGATCTCGTGCCAGGCCAGAAGCACGGTGCGCTGGAAGGCAACAGCAGCCTCCTGCTGCTGAAGTTCGCGCAACTGCACCACGCTCCTGCGTCGGCCTTGATCGAACAGCGGCAGATTCAGGGTGGGTCCTATCGACCAGGTGCGACTGCCCCAGTCGGCAAATTCGCTACTGGAAAAGGATTCGAACCCGAAGCGTGCGCCCAGGCGAATGCTGGGATACAAGTCAGCCTGCGCAACGCCTATGCTCGCCGTCGCGTTATGCAGGCGTGCTTCGGCGGCGCGGATGTCCGGGCGGCGTCGGGCAAGCTCCGAGGGCAGGCCCAACGCCAGATCTGGCAACGCCGCTCTGGCCTCGCCCTTCAGCGGCTGCAATTCGTCGTGCAGCGCGCCGGGCCGTTCCCCTAGCAGCAATGCAATCTGGTTGGCGCTGGCCGACTCCTGCGCCAACAGCGGCGGCAACTGGGCCTTGGCTGCCGCCAGTTCCGCGCGCTGCTGTTCCAGACTCAGGTGATTGATGGCACCGCCCCGCACTTGTGCGTCCAGCAATTGCAATCGATCCGAAAGTACCGAGATGTCCTCACGCAAGAGGCGAATTTGTTTCTGGGTCGTCCGCAGTTCGAAGTAATTGCGCGCCACGTCACTGGCCAGGCTCAGGCGAGCGAGATCCAGCAGCGCAGCATCCCGAGCCACGTCAGCGTCCGAAGCTTCGACCGACCGCCGAATGCGCCCCCAAAGGTCAATCTCCCAGGATAGATCGAAGCCTGCCTGATAGAGCGTAAACGGCTGAGCCAGCAGCGAAACCACTTGGTCGCGAAACGGGCCGCTGGGCAACAGCACGTCAAGCAGGCGCACGCCGGAGCCGTTTTCACTAAGGCGCTGACGGTTGATGCCTCCATTCAGGTCGATTTCCGGGGCCCACTGGGCTTCTACCATCCGACGCTGCGTACGCGCTTGGGCAAAGCGTAACGCAGCAGTCAGCAAGTCAGGGCTCCCCTCGAAAGCGCGCTGTTGAAGGCGATTGAGCACTGGGTCACCGAAGGCGCGCCACCAGTCAGAAGGCAGCGCCTCGGCCGTTGCGGGCACCGAACGCAGGCTGTCATCTGCGCTGCGCCACGCGGTCCAGTCTTCAGGGGCCTGCGGTTCGGCTTTGTTGAAATCCGGCCCGACTGCGCAGCCGCTCAGTGCCAGCGCCAACAGGCTCGCCGCCAGCGTGTGGGGAACAGCATGAAGCGCGGTGCGCGAGGTTGGGCGTTCAAATGGCATGGCAGCAATCCAGTCCAGTAATCAGGCGAGTCGGTGTCTGAACAACCAGGCGGCCAAAGGCAGCGTGATAGCCGCCACCACCAACAATGGAATGAATTCCACTGCGACGTCAGCCAACCCCGCGCCTTCCAGGTAGACACGGCGAACAATGGAGATTCCGAACCGCAACGGGTTGACGTAGGTCGCTGCTTGCAGTATCGCTGGCATGTTCTTCGCCGGAGTCAGCAAGCCTGACAGCAGCATCAGCGGCATGATCAACAGGAACGTGTAAAGCATGGCCTGCTGCATGGTCAGCGACAAGGCGGAGATCGACAGGCCGATGCCCACTGCAGCAAAGTTGAACATGAGCAGCCCCCCATACATCAACCAGACCGATCCGTTCATGGGAATCTGGAACCAGAACCGGATGACCAAAAAGATGATCGTGGACTGGATCAGCCCAATGAAAATCGATGGGAGTGCCTTGCCAATGAGGATCTGCATCGGCGTGAGCGGCGTGACCAGCAACTGATCGAACGTGCCTTGTTCGCGCTCGCGCGCTACCGACAGCGCTGCCAGCAACAGGGTCTGAAGCATGCTCAACGCTGCGATCATCGCGGGCATCAGGTTCCAGCGCGACTCCAGGTTGGGATTGAACCACGCGCGACGCTCCACCGTGACACCTCCGCCGCCTGTCCGCCTTTTGTTGTAGTCGGCCACGATGGAGCCGACATAGCCAGCGGCCGCGCCAGCCGTAGTTGAGTTTCGACCATCCAGTATCACCTGCAAAGGCGCTTGCTGGCCTGTAGCAAGCAGGTTCTCGAAGTCCGACGGGATACTTAGCACCATCAGTGCATCGTTGGCGTCGATGACGTCGGCAATCTGACGCGGCGAGGCCAGCGTGGCGACACGCTGGAACACGCCGGTTCCATCCAACCGCGTCAGCAACTCGGTCGAGGCCGCACCACGACTCTGGTCAAGCAAGGCATACGGGACATGCGTGAGATCGTAGGTGGCCCCATATCCGAAGAGCAGCGATTGCATCAGAGCGGGTGCCAGCAGGATGGCGCGGCTGGCCGGGTCCTTGACGATGGCTAAGAGCTCCTTACGGATAAGGGCAGCAATCTGGGCGAGATAAGCGAAAAAGGCACTCATTTCATCACTCCAGAGTCTTGCGCAGGGTACGGAGCGTGCCGAAAGTCAGGACGACGGCATACAGCAAAAGGATCGTGCAATTGCGCAGGATCTGCGGCCAGTTATCGCCAGCCAGGAAAAGGGTCTTGACCAGACTCATGAAGTGGGTCGCGGGCAAGACTTGGCCGACCGCCTGGATCACGACGGGCACGTTGCGCAGATCGAAAACAAAGCCCGACAACATCATTGCCGGCATGAAACTGGTCAGCAGTGCCATCTGACTGGCTTTGAACTGACTGCGCGCCACACCGGAAATTAGCAATCCCAGTAGCAGGGATACCACCAGATACAGCATGGAGGCGACCAGGATCACCCAGAGCGAGCCGCGAATCGGCACCTCGAACAGGAACCTGGCCGCCAGCAGGCAGGTCACCACGTTGATCGCCCCGATCACCAGATAGGGCACCAGCTTGGCCAGCACAAGTTCCAGCGGCCGCACAGGGGTAACGAACAGCGATTCAAGCGTGCCGCGCTCCCATTCACGTGCAATCAAAAGCGACGTCAGGAAGGCTCCGATTAACGAAAGTACCAGCACGAGCAGGCCTGGCACCAGGTACCAGGTGCTGTTGCCGGCCTCGTTGAACCACATTCGCTGCACCACGGCAACGTTGCCTCCATTGGCCCCCCTGCCGCCGGCGCGGTCCATCTGCCGCTGCGCCCAGGAGCCGATGGCCCCGCCCACGTAGCCTTCGATCGAAGCCGCGGACGTGGAGTCCGCGCCATTGAGCAAAAGCTGTATGCGTGCATTACCCGAGGCGAGCTGGCGCGAAAAATCCGACGGTATTCGCACGATGCCATCCACCTGGCCGGCGCGCATCAAGGCCTCGGCCTGGGCCATGTCATGAACCCAAGTTGGCGCAAGGTAGCGTGAGCCCTGCAGACCAGCCGTGACGTCGCGCGCCGCTGGCGAGCTGTCTTCCAGCACCACGGCGACCGGGGCGTTCTGGACATCGAGTGACAACCCGTAGCCGAACAGCAGGATCAGCATGACCGGTAAAAGTAGCCCAACAGCGAGGTTGCTCTTGTCGCGCAGCATCTGGCGGACTTCCTTGCGCAGCAGGGCGGTAACGCGCCGTCTGAATCCAGGTGTGTCCCTCATGCTTTGGCTCCCGCCGCGGCTTGCTGGCGCTTGACGCGTTCCTGCTCGACGATCGCAATGAAGGCACTGTTCATATCGGCCCCGGCACCCCCACCGGCCTGCGTGCGCACTTGTTGCGGCGTACCGAGCGCCAGCAACTCACCGGCGTCCTGGATGGCGATGCGATCACAGTACTCCGCTTCTTCCATGAAATGCGTGGTGACGATGATCGTGACTCCCGATTGCGCCAGCTTGGTGATGGTGCGCCAGAAGGCGCGGCGCGCAAGCGGATCGATACCGCTGGTGGGTTCGTCGAGGAACAGGATGTCCGGTTCGTGCAGCACGCCCGCCGCCATGGCCAGACGTTGTTTATAGCCGCCAGGCAGGATACCGCTGATGGCCGCCGGGTCGAGATCGAACTGGGCGATCGTGTCGGCGACGCGCCTGCGCAGCGCTTGGCCGCGCAGGCCGTAGGCGCCACCGAAGAACTCCAGGTTCTCGCGCACGGACAAGTTGCCGTAGAGCGCGAATTTCTGCGACACGTAGCCGATCCGTGCGCGGGCTTGGGCGCGGGCGGTGCGCAGGTTGACCCCAGCAACCTGCAGATGACCGCTGGTGGCTGGCAACAGCCCGCAGAGCATGCGGAATGTTGTCGTCTTGCCAGCGCCATTGGGGCCAAGCAGCCCGAATATCTCGCCACGGGCGACATCGAAGGTAGTGCTGGCGACCGCAGTAAAATCACCGAACTTGCGCACGAGGTCGCGCACCACGATCACAGGCGCATGCGGGTTGCCGCGCACGGGCTGAGCGGTCGTCGCAGCTTGCGGCGTTAGAGCTGCCGGATTTCCGTCGCTCGCTTTAGGCGACTGGTGCCGGCGCAGCAGCATCATGAACGCGTCTTCAAGCTCTTCGTCGCGCGGCTGAGTCTGGGCGTCATGCAGCAAGGTATTCAAGCGCGCTTTATCGGCGTCGGGTTGGCGGATAAAACTCACCGCGCCTCCTCTGGGTACCGCGTCGATGATCGAAGCTTCCGCGTCGATGAGCCGCGCCTGGAGGTCGCGCGCCGGCATGCCCGCAGGCGGCGCGGCCGTGTAAGTCAGTCCGCGGGCGCGCTCACGCAATGACGCTGGCGCACCTTGCTCCAGCAAACGCCCCTCATGCATCACGAACACCTGGGCACAGCGTTCCGCCTCATCCATGTAGGCGGTGCTGACAATAACGCTCAGATTCTCGTCATCGACCAGTTGCTGCACGATCTTCCACAGATCGCGGCGCGACAAGGGATCGACTCCGACGCTGGGCTCATCGAGCAGCAGCAGGTCCGGCGACCGCACCAGGGTGCAGGCCAATCCGAGCTTCTGCTTCATGCCGCCGGAGAGCTTTCCGGCCGGTCGCTCGACAAATCGCACCATGTCGGTCATGTCCAGCATGCGCTTGAAGCGCTGGCGACGCACCGCCTCGGGAACGCCATGCAGATCGGCATACAGATCCAGGTTTTCCTGCACGCTCAAGTCCTCGTAGAGGCCGAAGCGCTGCGGCATGTAACTGATGCGATCCTGTACCGCCTGCGGGTGACTTGTTACATCGATATCCAACACGCGCAAGCTGCCGGCATCCGGCTTGACCAGCCCGGCCAGCATGCGCATCAGCGTTGTTTTGCCCGCGCCGTCCGGGCCGACCAGCGCAGTCAGTTCGCCTCGCCGGATAGTCAGAGATAACTCGTTGACGGCGTGTAGCTGCCCTCCCGTTGGCGAGGTGAAGGTCTTACGCACCTGGTGAGCGGCGACGGTCGTGTCAGGGCCGCTCATCGCTACACGCCGGTGGCGAAGCGCACCGTGGCTGGTTGACCGAGGCGCAGTACATTCTCGCCATCTTCGACCAGCACACGCACCTCATAGACGAGACTTGTCCGTAGCTCCTCCGTCTGGACGGACTTGGGCGTGAACTCTGCCACTGACGAGATGTAGCCCACCTTGCCGCTTATCGGCTGGTCGGGATGGCTATCTGTTGTCACACGCGCTGCCATGCCTGGCCTGACCTTTCCCAGATCGGTTTCCGACACGTAGACCCTCACCCACTTGGGCTGCGCCAGGGCCAATGCGAATACTGGGCGCAGCGGCGTCGCCATATCCCCCGGCTCCAGCAGGCGCGAGCGCACCACGGAGTCGGCGGGCGCTTTTAATTCACCTTGCGCGATCTGGTGCTGCAACAAAGCCAACTGCGCTTGCGAGGCCTTGAGCTGTGCTTCGGCGCCGCTCAGGTCTTCTTTGCGCGGCCCCTGTTCAACCAGGCGCAGCGCCTCTTGTTGGTCGACCACCTGGGCCCGGGCGACCTTCAGGCTACTCTGTGCTCGTTCAAGGTCCTGTGAACTGACACCGCGACCCTGCGTATTGGCAGCGATGCCCTGCAGACGCGCGAGATCCTGTTCCACGCGTGCCGCATCGGCCCGCGCCGCGGCAACGCGGCTGCGAGCCTGCGCGACTTCCTCCGGGCGCGATCCGTTGCGCAGCTTCAGCACCGTTTGCTGCTGGACCTCGATCTGCGCCTGCGCCTGTTCCGCCTGGAGCTGCAATGTGCGCGTGTCGAGAACGCCGACAATGCTGCCAGCCTTGACGCTGTCGCCCTCGTTGACGCGCAACTCTGCAATCCTCCCGCTGCCGTCGAAGGCCAGCGAGATCTGCCGGATATCGACATTTCCGTGCAGCACAAGATCCTTGTCGCCCCTTCCCGCGCGTCCCTGCCACCAGAACCAGCCCGCGATGACTAACGCAAGTGCAATCACTATGGCTATGATTGGCTTCTTCATGAGCGGGCTTCCGAGTTAGATTCCAAGGATTTCAAACAGCATAGCAGAGTTAAAATTCAATTTAAACTATACTAGTAAGGTAGACACCCGTCTTGAGAGACATTCGATGAGCAAGGCTCCGCGCGGGACTCGCGCCGATGGCGAAGCGACCCGTGCCCGTATTCTGGAAGCAGCAGGCGAGTTGTTTGCTGCCGCCGGCTACGCCACCACCACCAGCAAGGCGATCGCCGCTCGTGCGGGCGTCGATCAGGCTTCGATTAACTACCACTTTGGCAGCCGCAGCAGGCTATATCAGGCTGTCGTGGCGGAGGGCCATCGGTATTTCGTGAGCGTCGACGACTTGCGGGCGTTGGCCGAGAGCAAGCTCAGTTCGTCGCAAAAGCTTTGGATGCTCCTTGATCTGCTGGTCCAAGGTGCGACGAGCGGGTGTCGGGGCTGGCATCTGAAGGTTCTGGCGCAAGAGCTACTCGCGCCATCGCCGCATCGCCAGACGATCCTCCAGGATGTGGCACTTCCGAAGCTGTCATTCATTAAGGCCATCATCAGCGAAATTGCAGCAATTCCGGAAGATGATCCAGCGCTTATGCGATGCATTCTCAGCGTCCTGGCGCCAAGCGCGATGCTGCTACTGAATTCGGTGGGCGCACCGGGACCGCTGGCGACGGTGCTGACAATGCCAAGAGAGGCGCTAACGCGCCATCTTCATATCTACGCATTGGGAGGCCTGGAAGCGATCCGCCGCGAGCGTGCCCTCTCACACGACGCTCTCGGGCCAAGGTAGTAGCCGAAGGTTCATTGATCCACTTCCGGTGAGAATTAAGGCTGGTCGCCAGCCAGTACGAACAAGAGACGATCACCACGACATTGGAGGCTCAACGAAAAAAACATCGCCCAGCCTCGGTTCCACATGACCGGTTAGGTTCCGCCATGCGCCATTGCTAGCTCGCACCGTCGTCGGCGCCGAAGGGTCGGAGTGAGTCTGCCCGCCCTTCAAACTCATCGCTGGAAATCGGCCAGTGGAAGCCAGTTGCCTGGAAGGGGCCAGTCAGCAGGGCGTACTCCGACCCATCTGGGACGTACGGCGCAATATTTGACATGTCCATTTGACGTCCAGCAGCGGACGTCCGAACGCATCTGCGCCATTCTCCCGCCTCACTCCGGATCAGACGCGGCTGGTTCAGATGTCGGGGTCAGTGCTGCAACGAGGCGATCGTGAACGAGACGTATACGTGCCGGTACAGGCCCTCGCTGCGGGCGGTACACGTAGAGATCCCAGGGATCGGGTTCCAGCGCGGTCAGTACTGCCGCGAGACGGCCGGCGGCAATGTAGGGGCTAGCAAGGAAGGACGGCATCTGGCCAATTGCTAGGCCGGCAAGGACGGCTCGGCATTCGGCCTCGCTGTCGTTGACGATGAAACGCGGTTGGGGCGGGACCCATTGCACGCCGCCTGCGAACAGCCAAGGCCAGGGGCGCCCGGTGCTGGCATCGAGAAATGCCGAGGTGGGCAGCATATCAAGCTGCTCTAGGCTCTCCGGCGCCCCGACTTGTTCAATCAGTGCGGGGGAGGCAACCACGTGAAAGCGCTGGCTCGACACGCGGCGCGCGACAAACCGGTTGTCGCGCATGAAGCCAAAACGCACTCCGATATCGATCTTCTCGTCCACCACATCCGAGTGCTGGTCGCTCAAGTGCAGATCAAAGCGTATCTGCGGGTGATCCAAGGCAATTTCAGTCAGCACCTCGAGCAATCGAAGGCGCCCCAGCGCCACTGGAGCTGTAAGGCGCACCAAGCCGCTTAGCTCTTGCTCGTCCTGCACATCGCGACGGCGAAACAGCGCATCCATCTGTTCTACGCTTGCCCTGGCCTGGCTCGCCAGCGCTTCGCCATAGGTCGTGATGCGCATGCTGCGGGTGTTGCGATGGAACAGCAATTCACCTTGCAAATGTTCCAGATCTTTCACGGCACGCGTCACCGCTTGCGGTGAGATGCCGAGGCGCGCCGCGGCGTCCTTGAAACTGTTGGCCTCGGCGGCGGCAACAAAGATGCGCAGCATTTCGAGTCGGTTAAGCATGTGCCCTCCACGCTACTTGATTCTATTATTCCTATTTTATTGTTTTTAAAATCCAAACACTTCCATTTTTTGTGAACCGTGCCCAGACCATACTGCGATGCAGCAGAAGGCCTCCTCCTTCCGTCACATCAGGAGCAAATCATGAATATCGCAGGCAAAGTCATCGTCATTACCGGCGCCAGTAGCGGTTTGGGCGAAGCGACGGCACGTCATCTGAGCGGCCTGGGCGCATCGGTGGTACTGGGCGCGCGCCGCGCCGACAAGCTGCACGCCATTGCGCAAGACATCATCAAGGCCGGTGGCAAAGCCGAAGTCGTAGAGACTGACGTAACACGCGCCAGCGATGTGAAAGCGCTGATTGACAAGGCGGTGAGCGTATTCGGTCGCGTTGACGTGCTGGTCAATAACGCTGGCTTGATGGCCATCGCACCACTGTCAGAGCTGAAGGTTGACGAGTGGGAACGCATGATCGACATCAACGTCAAGGGGGTGCTGCACGGCATTGCTGCGGCATTGCCCGTCTTCGAGCGGCAGGGCAGCGGCCACTTCATCAACATCGCGTCGGTTGCCGGTATCAAGGTCTTCAGCCCTGGTGGCACCGTGTATAGCGGCACCAAATTTGCCGTGCGCGCGATCTCCGAGGGCTTGCGGCATGAGGTTGGTGGAGCCATTCGCACGACGACCATCGAGCCGGGAGCGATCGATTCTGAACTCAAGCTAGGTAGTTCGCATGAACAAAGTTCAGATTTCGTGAAGGACTTCTACAAGATGGCCATCCCTGCCGCCTCGGTGGCGCGCGCCATTGCCTACGCCATCGAACAGCCGGCCGATGTCGATATCAATGAGATCGTTCTGCGCCCCACGGTGCAGGAATTCTGATCACAGCCGCTTGACCGTCCGGCCTTGCGTCGGACGACTCCCCCTACTGATTGCTATTTGAAGTAAGCCTGATGACTACCACGACCAACATGCGAGCCCTGATCCTAGATAACTACGACGGCTCGCCGTTCCGCGATGCTCGCATCGACCTGGCTCCGCCAAAGCCCGGCCACGTGCAGGTGAAAATCCATGCCAGCGGCGTCAATCCGATCGACTACAAGATCCGGACCGGACAGGCGCCGTACGCAATGCCAGAGCTTCCGGCCGTGCTCGGAACCGATATGGCTGGCGAGATCGTTGCCATTGGACCTAGCGTCAGTGCTTTTGCCGTTGGCGATCACGTCTACGGCCTGACCGGAGGCGTGCGTGGCTTGCAAGGATCGCTGGCCGAGTACGCTAATGTTGACGCCGCCTTGCTAGCGCCTAAGCCGAAGAACCTGTCAATGCGTGAAGCCGCGGCAATTCCTCTAGTGGCGCTGACTGCGTGGGAAGGCCTGGTTGATCGCGCCAATGTCCAACCGGGCCAGAAAGTCCTGGTGCAGGGAGGCTCCGGCGGCGTTGGTCACTTGGCAGTACAGATTGCGAAGGCACTTGGTGCCGAGGTGTTCGCGACGGCATGTACCGAGAAACTGGAAATGGTGCGCGAGTTGGGCGCCACAGCAATCGACTACACGAAGGTCGGTATCGAGCAATACGTGCAGGACTACACCGGCGGCGAGGGTTTCGACATCGTCTACGACACCGTAGGCGGGCCCACGCTGGAAGCATCGCTCGGTGCAACGCGCCACTACGGCCGAATCGTGAGTTGTGCGGCGTTCGGGCCGCACAACCTGGCGATGTCTTCACTGCGTTCGGCTGACATCAGCGGTGTTTTCGTGCTGCATCCGATGCTCAGCGGCGAACGCCGCGCTCATCACGGGGATATTCTGCGTCGCGTCGCCGAATTGATTGAAGCGGGCAAGGTCCGCCCGGTACTCGACGCGCGACACTTCACCCTCGATACCGCAATGGCCGCGCACGACGCTGTCGAGCAGGGCGCGAACGTCAAGGTCGTGATCGACGTTATTGCTTCCTGAGTTCGCAATACAAGCTACAAGCATGGCGTCCTGCTCTTGGCGGACGCCGTTTCAGCTATGGGGAACCATCGAGCATGAGCATGGGAGCCGATTTGAGCAGCGTGCGTGTTGTGCGCTTTCACCAATTGGGCGGGCCTGAAGTCTTGCAGATCGAGACTATGCGCCGCTCAGCACTTGGGTCAACCGACGTACGCGTTGCCGTCAAGGCACTCGCGCTCAATCGTGCGGATGCCATGTTCAGGCGTGGCCAGTACATCGAGACGGCGAAGCTGCCATCGACCCTCGGCTATGAGGCCGCGGGGGTTGTGATCGAGGTCGGCGATGCCGTGACGGACCTGCTAGTGGGCGACGCGGTGTGCGTCGTCCCACAACTAGGGGCTTCTCGTCATGGCAGCTACGCGGATGAGCTGGTCGTGCCACAGCAACATCTGGTGCTCAAGCCGGCAAGGTTGTCATTCGCCGAAGCGGCCGCCGCGTGGATGCAATACCTGACACCCTACGGCGCGTTGGTTGAGATTGCAGACTTGGGCCAAGGAGACACGGTGCTAATTACCGCGGCATCAAGCAGTGTTGGCCTAGGGGCGATACAGATAGCCAAGTTGCTGGGCGCGATACCAATTGCGACTACGCTCACCCGTGACAAAAAATCGGCGGTGATGGCTGCGGGTGCGGCACATGTCATTGCCACGGAAGAAGAATCCCTTCTGGGACGCCTGCAGGCAATCGTGGGGGAAAATGGGCTACGCGCTGCTTTTGATGCTGTCGGCGGCCCGCAATTGGCTGACATCGCCGAAGTCATGAGCCCGATGGGCGTATTGATCGTGCATGGAGCGTTGAGCCCAGAACCTACGCTGTTTCCGCTCAAGACAGCGTTGCGCAAGAGCCTCAGCGTACGTGGCTACGTGTTCAGCGAAGTGGTGGGTGATGCCGAGCGCCTCGCCCGAGCTTGCCGCTTCATTCTCGACGGGCTTGCTTGTGGCGCACTCAATCCGGTGATCGATCGCAGCTTTGCGTTCGACGACATCGTGGCGGCACACCGGTATCTCGAATCCAACCAGCAGATTGGAAAGATCGTCGTGACGCTTTGAGCCATTGCCGCGATCTGAGGCAATTTAATTTAGAGGCGGACAGGGGCACCTCCATTGTCCTATCGTTACCGCGGGCACCGAGCCCCGGGATTGACTGACTCACACGCTCGAAAGCTGCCATTGGCATCCCGGAAGCCGGACGGCGGTTGTTGGCCGGGTTGAGGCAGGACCACCGGCGATTCGCTCGCCTGAAATCGGTCGTTGAGCGAGGACGGACGAGACCTCGGCTACTCAAATTAGACAGCGAGGTCGACCGACCGAAACTGGCCGATTGGATGAGGTCGCCAACGGCCGCTTGTTGGCACGCCAGCTCGCAGAAGCTGAGTTTGGCTGACTGACCGGTTCAGAGAAAGCTGTGTGACCGGAGTGGGTCGGCAACAGCCGTCGCGCCGCCCTCATGGAGCACGTTGCCCAGGAAGTGTTGTGATAGTGGCTGACATCACGACCGGTCTAGAACCATCGGTCGTGGCACATAGCGATGGCGGGATAGGAGAAGTGCGATTGGCATCCACCTGCGTCGCTGCGCGGCCGATGCAACGCGGTCGTTCGCCTAGCCTCAGAGGTAGCGAAAGGGGGCGCTCTTTCCTCATCGCTCAGTGTCAGCGGCGCCGACCCATCACTTCCCGTATCTGCTCAAAAGAGCGAACCCGGCCTTCGAGTGCATCTTTTATGCCTTTCTCGGCATCGGCCAGCATCAGCATACGGCTCCTCTCGCTTCGTTCTGGCTCGGGTTCGTCGCCGAGCGTTGCCGCATCCGCTGGACGAGCAAGTTCAGCATGACGAGGGATATCAAGTTCGATCTCTTCGTGTCCAGGCATCGCCAGCATGTTAGCAATCTTCGGCTCATCGATGGAATATTCGCCCATGCTTTTCCTTTTCAAGGTGTTGACGGGAGTAGTCGCGCCGACGAGCCGCCCTGACGATATCGAGCAGTGACTGTCCAGCGTTTGACGCCGTTGACCTGACACCAGCCTTCCCACACTAGATGCCGCCGCTCGCTGTTTCGCAGCGCATGGCCGACGCGTCAAAGCGAATGATGGTGCTGCTCACCTGACCTGCACCAGTATCGAGATCTATGCCAACCGGATGCGCATCGCCAGCATCCATCTGCAAGACACTCCAGTCACCCAAATGAAACGTCGGCTTGCTTGCCAAAGACTCTGTACCCCACAAGCATGCTTGAGCGAGGGCCGGCTCGGATATCGTCACGATACGGGCCACGGGCCACGGGCCACGGGCCACGTGGCCACGGGCCACGGGCCAGCCAAAAGTTTCATTGAGTTTTATCCCAAATGAAACTTCTCACTTTTCATGACTTCGTGAAACTCCTAGGTTGAGCCTGTGGCAGCATCGCTTGCACAACTTGTCTCTTTTAATCAGCCGGGTCGCTCCAGTTGCCTACGGTAACCCTCGCACTGAAACGCCAACGACTGCGATCGGCCGGCGCGCGACGCGCCGACACTTCGCTTGTCGCGCCGCCAGGCGCTCTTCCGTTAGTGACCTCGAGGCCCACCAGAGATTCCTTCCTGCCTGTCCAGTTCATCGAGTTCCGCGAAAACTCCCTCGGTTTCAACGAAATTTCCTTGCTCGATCTGCGCTTGGCCAAGCAACAGGATTGCCAACAAGACGGACGCCCGCGGGTCGCTCGTGGTCCCCACGGATCGCCAGATTTCCCCGTCAACAGGCGGCGTTTTCATAGCACTCTCCAGCGTCGGCG
Organism: Cupriavidus sp. HY129; assembly: GCF_059492215.1. NCBI lineage: Bacteria > Pseudomonadati > Pseudomonadota > Betaproteobacteria > Burkholderiales > Burkholderiaceae > Cupriavidus > Cupriavidus sp. HY129. The sequence goes on along the minus strand of NZ_CP083254.1, from coordinate 971,946 downwards.
CAGCGTTAGGTCCATCTTGCCAAGCCCATCGCTGGGCCAGCGCCAATTCTCGCATGTGGCAGCGGTCCTCAGCCCTCACCGTTGGCGATGTTCCGGTTACGGCCTACTCGATTTCCCGCGCAAGACCTCATGCCAGCCGCAGGCAACTGGCGCCGCTAGAAACCGCAGCGCACTCGACGCGGATGCGTGACCCACCATTGCGCTGACGTCCGAGCACGAACTTGCGCTTCAGGTTGGCCATCGGCCGGTGTTGTGCGGATATACAGGGTTCCAGAGAACCTTCCCGACTCACATAAGCATAGTGCGCTGCATCGTCCTCGCACTCGTAAACCCACAATTCGCGCACGGCCTGGCATCCGCGCATCGGCAAGATAGCGTCGACCTTCACTCGATCGAGACTTGGTAACCGTTCGAGTTCTTTCATCAAGATGCCAATAGTGGGTACGAACACGACAGTGGGCGCCTCCTCCTGCGCCCCGCCCGCGTAGTGCAGCAGGAACGGCGTCGTATCAAACGTCGCTACGACCGCCTTCCACGAGGCCACCTGTGCGCCAGTCTCGTCCTCAAGGACATTCAAATGCCATTCGAATTTTGTTACCAGCATCGGGAAACCATTTACTTGGAATTACTAAGGAACCGAGAACGGGTTGTCTGCTGTGGCACGAGGGCCCTCACTCCGGCCTCACGGTCTTGCGATAGTGTGGGGTGACATCGGTCCAGCTCCTGACGTGGTTGACTCGGCACCAGGCTTCCCATACATACCAGGCTTCGCGGGTAGAGAGCCCCTCCGTCTCGTGCAAAACATAGATGCGACCACTTGCCGTCTGACAGCGCATGGTCGAGACATCAATGCGAATGATGGTGCTACTCACCTGGCCGGCGCCGGTATCGAGATCGATGCCAACCAGATGTTCTTCGCCGGCGTCCGTCTGCACAACGCTCCAGCCACCCAGGTGAAACGTTGGCTTACTGGCCACAGAACCGGTACCCCAAAGCATGCTTGACTCTCCTACGGGAAATCGAAGGCCAGACGAAAGGAGCACGTCCAATTCAGCTTTCGTTCAGCGGTGTCCATTCAAGAAGTCCTCCCAATCCCACGCATAGGCGCAGTCCCTCGGAAACGGATCCTCGCGGATCCCCGGCACCGTCGGGTACCGAATGTTTTCAGCGAAGAACGTGCGAGCCGGCTCGGGGATCTCCCGCAGCCGGACATAGGGAATATTGGATTCACTGGACCGGTGGATCGGCACATCTGGCACGGTTGGCCGCTGGGGCAGCGCCTCGTCGACACATACGGCGCGAGCCACCAGATCCCAGATGCTCGCGGACCAGCGGGGGTAATCGCGCACTTCGCCCGTCATCGTGTCTGGCAGAAGTTCGTCTCCAAGCAAGACCCGATAATCGGCGGCCGCGCCGCCACGCGTACGCACAATCTCGCCGACCGCAAGAACACAGCGACCTACAGTGCCGCCGTTCGGCAACAATTCGACAGTAAGGCGCAGCACGGTTATCGACTCCATCTGCGTCGCACGTCATGGCCCGCACTCTGATCACGGCCATACTCTTCCGGCGATCATTCGGTACTGAGCAAGGCCTGCTCGTGCAAAGCTCGCCAAAAATCAAAAGGCTGGGCTGCGTGACCTTGATGCGTTTTAGGTTCCGCTTCCACTCTCAAATCTCAAAGGGCATCCCAGGCGACATCGAGGTTGAGTGGAGTGGTTGAAATTAAGGCCTCGGCAAGCCCGCCCGACACTTCTCAGCGTCACACAGGACAAGTTTAGCGTAAACACTAAATTCTTAGCTAGTAAGTTCTGTACCCCGCACTCGTCTATCGGTAGAAAGAGGTACTCTAAGATCACCTATCGATAGGATGGACCTCCCTCATGCATTCGGGCATGCCGTCCGAATCGCCCGCGAACAAGCCGGCCTCACTCAACAAGAACTAAGTGAGCGATCCGGTGTGCATTCGGTTTCGCTAAGCAAACTTGAGCGAGGTGCAGCAGAGGCTCGTCTGCTGACAATGGAAGCTCTAGCACGTGGATTGTCGCTAACCCTGTCAGAGTTGTTACGACGCGCGGAGGGATTGCAAATGACTCAGCGAGAGTCTTAATGCGCTAGGCAGACCGCACTGCCTGTAGCAAAAGTGTGATCTGTATTCGACGGTCGACCAAACTGGTACTGGCCAGCCCTATTGTCCAAAGCCTCAGAATCGAGTCTGTCCGCAACGGGCGCGGTCGCCAGGTGCCCCGCTTTATCGCTTGCAAACGTTGGAACACGCGTGCGTTCTCGGAAGCAATTGATCACCGCTGCTAGACGTAGCGCGATTGCCGTCGCAGCTTTTTTGTCCGGACGTCTTACCCAATTCCATGCGAATCGCTACGTGCAAACAACGTGCTGGTACCAGGTGACAATCGCGCCGTCGGTAAGAGTTCCCCCACTCAATTTACGGCAGGGAAATATGGGCAAACATTATTGGCTTGTGTGAGCTTTATTGCCTTGTGCAGAGTTTAATGGAACCGTCCACAAGCAGGCTGAGATGGCGATCTCTTGGACTCGATCACTTCATCCGACGACGAATCATGTAATACACACATGCCTCGGTCAGCCTGACTGCTTGCTGGTAGACCCCAGAGAGAGCAACGTGCCGGCGATCTAGGCTGATCGCACGCGTGGGTCTACATGCACGCCGGTGCGCGAATCAGCCCCTCCAGCGACGCCTCAGCCGAAACCAGGAAAAGCGGACAGCGTTCACGCAAATGGTGCATAGGCATTTTGCCGCAGCAGATTGGCGGCAGGGCACCAGAGACATGCACTTCCCGGCCATCCCAAACGTCCAACGTCGCACACATATCTGTGGATAACCCTGTTGATAATGTGTTGATATGTTGTGGGCAATCGTGCGTGTTTCCGAGGAAGTTACCCTCCCTATCTACCAACTAGATAGATACAGACCAAACAACAACACCCCGGCCGGTCAGTCAATCTAACTTCCTTACTAACGATTGTTGGTTGACCATCCAGTCCGCAGTCTGGAACAACGCCTGCATCAGCCGCATCTGCAGATCTTCCGACAGCCCCACGTCCTGCATCGCCAGTGCCATGCAACGCATCCACTGGTCACGTTCGCTGGTGCCGATCTCGAACGGCAGGTGGCGCGCACGCAGGCGGGGATGGCCGAAGCGCTCGATAAAGTAATTCGGCCCGCCCAGCCAACCGCACAGGAACCAGAACAGCTTGTCGCGCGAACCCTCCAGCGAGTGCGGATGCAGCGCGCGCAGGCCGGCGAACTCCGTCTCCAGGTCCATCAGGTCGTAGAAACGATCGACCAGTTCGCGCACGCGCGCCTCGCCGCCGATCAGTTCGTACGCGGTAATCTGTTCCCGCTGCTCCTCGGGCTGGTTGGACTGCCCGTCGGGCGGGTTGGTGGATTCGGTGCTCATGGCGATACAGGGAAATCAGACGTCGCGCAGCGTCGCCAGCGCCGGTTGCCGCAATACCTCGCGCAAACCGAGCCAGCCGCCCGCAAAAGCGCAGATCATGCCAGAAACCACGCCGACCGGTACGATCCAGACGTTGAATCGGTACGGGAAGTCGAACACGTACTGCGACAGGCCCCAACCCACCCCGATCGCGCCGACGCTGGCCAGCAGCCCCGCCAGTCCGCCGACCACGAGGAATTCCGCGTACTGGGTCTGGCGTACCAGCGCCGCCGACGCGCCTAGCGCCTTGAGCAGCCCGGCATCGCGCTTGCGCTCGTCACGCGCACCGGATAGCGCCGCATAGAGCACGGTCACGCCAGCCAGCAGCGTGAAGACGAACAGGAACTCCACGGCGGCAATCACCTGGTCCAGGACCTGCTGGATCTGCCGCAGGATCAAGTCGGTGTTCACGACTGTGATGTTCGGGAATGCAGCGGCAAGCTGATTGCCAAGCGCGGCCTTGGCGGGCGGCAGATGGAACGCGGTGATGTAGGTCTCGGGCAAGCCCTGCATCTTGGCCGTCGGCAGAATCACGAAGAAATTCACGCGCATCGAGCCCCAGTCGAGCTTACGCAGCGACGTAACGGGTGCCTCGACGGTCTGCCCGGCCACATCGAACCGCAACGTGTCGCCAAGCTGGATATGTAGCGTCTTGGCGATGCCCTCTTCCACCGACGCGCCACCTTCGTCCCAGCGGCCCGAGGTGACTTGATTGCCTTCGGGAAGCCGGTCCATGTACGACAGGTTGAACTCGCGCTCCACCAGATTGCGCGCGCGTCCCTCCGGGTAGCTCTCGGCCTGGATCGGCCGGCTGCCGATCTGCGTCAGGCGGCCGCGCACCATCGGATAGAGCAGATCTTCCACGCCATCCTTTGCCAGCATCGCTTGCAGCGGATCGCGTTGATCCGGCTGGATATTGATGATGAAGCGATTCGGCGCATTGGCCGGCGTGGCGTTGCGCCAGGAATCGATCAGGTCGTTGCGCGTCATACCCAGCAGCAACAGCGCCATCAGCCCGACGGCAAGCGCAACGGTCTGCAGCACGGTCACGCCACGGCGGCGTTCGAGCACGGCCAGCGCGAAGCGCCAGCCGACATTGCCGCGCGCGCGGCCACGCATCACGCGCGATAGCAGGTGCAGCAGGCCCAGCGCCAGCACCGCAAACGCGATACCTGCGCCAACAAACCCACCAGCCGTGGTCATCCCGAGCTTCAGGTCGCGCGCCGCCACGAGCAGCAGCGCCACGAAAGCACCGAGCCCGAGCGCATAGGCCACCCAGACGGACACGGGCGGTACGCCGATATCGCGTCGCAGCACACGCAACGGCGCCACACGCGTCAGCGCCAGCAGCGGCGGCAATGCAAAGCCCACCAGCAATACCAGCCCCGCGGCCACGCCGATCAGCGCGGGCACCGCCGACGGATGCGGCAACGACACCTGCAGCAACCCGCCGAGTGACATCAGCAATCCATAGTGCGCCAGGTAGCCCAGCACCACGCCCACCACCGCGCCGCCGAGGCCGAGCAGCGCGAATTCGATCGCGAAAGCGGTCAGGATCTGCCGGCGTGACAGGCCCAGGCACTTGTAGACCGCGCAGGCATCGGTGTGGCGCTGCATGTAGCGGCGGGCGGACATCGCGATGGCAACCGCCGCGATCATCGCCGACAGCACCGCCACCAGCGACAGGAAACGCTCGGCGCGATCGAGCGTGGCACGCATCTGCGGCTGCCCCGATTCCAGAGACTCCACGCGCGTATTGCGCAGATGCCGGCGCTGGATTTCGTCGGTTGCCCACTTCCGATACCCCTCGCCTGCCGCATCGGATCCCGCAACGAGCAAGCGGTATGTCACACGGCTGCCCCAGCCGATCAGCTTCGTCGCATCAAGGTCGGACAGCGGCAACAACACACGCGGCGCGAAGTTCATAAATCCCGCGCCACGATCGAGTTCCTGCGTGAGAATCCGGTCGATATAGAACGTCTTGCTGCCGAGTTGCAGGCTGTCGCCAACATGCAGGCCGAGCGCGATCAGCAGCGCTTCGTCGACCCACACCTTGCCCGGGGCGGGAATGCCCTCCGCCACCGTCTCGGCGCCGCCCGGCGCACTGGCCACCTTGAGCCGGCCGCGCAGCGGATAGTCGCCGGTCACCGCCTTCAGCGCCGCCAGCTGGCTCGGTGCCTCGGCATGTTCGGGCGCGCCTTTCACGCGCGCCGTGGCCATGCTCGGGAACGTGACAGTCTGCGCCACCCGGAGTCCATCATGCTGCGCGCGCTCGGCGAAAGCCGCGTCGAATGGCTGGTCGGAGATCAACAGCACATCGGCCGCGATCATCTGCCGCGCGTCGCGCTCCAGGCCCAGACGCATCCGGTCCGCCAGAAAGCCCACGCTGGTCAGCGCCGCCACGGCCAGCACGAGCGCGAACAACAGCAGTGTCAGTTCCCCGGCCAGCCAGTCCCGGCGGGCCATGCGCAAGGCTTGCCGCCAGGCGGAAAAACGCGGCTGAGAAGCTATGACGGTCGTTTCGGCAGACATCGGCGATCGGTTCAGGTTATCTATCGGTGTATCGGCGCACTAGGGACAATAGGGACACTAGGGGCGCTGGTTGTCCGCGTTGCTGCGCAGCCCGGCGTGCAGACGCCGCACGCCACGCCACAGCTTCGGCAGCAGCCATGCGGCAGTGATCAGGAACAGGACCAGCAGGATCAGGAATACCACGGGCAGGAAGAACGCCAGCAGCAGCCCGCCGGCCGTGGTGATGTCTTCGGTGAATGAGGCCACCCAGTTCGAAAATGGTTCGGGCGACACATTGATCAATGCCCGCGTGCCCGCCTTCGTCGCGTGGGCGGTGCCGGCAAGCGTGCCGCCGATCAGGCCGGCCGCCACCATCCATTGGGGATCGAGCTGACCGAATGCGGCGGCAGCCAGGATCGCCCCGGCGGGAATGCGGATGAAGGTCTGAATGCCATCCCAGACCGTATCGAAGCCCGGCACCTTGTCCGCGACGAACTCGGCCGCGGCCATCGCGCCGGCAATGCCGATCACCCACCAGGACTCGAGCACGTGCAGGCCTGACGGCAGGTCGAGCCAGCCAAGGCGGGCCAGCACACCAGCCGTCAGCACGGCCAGATAGAGACGAATGCCGCTGGCCCAGGACATGCCTGCGGCCAGCGCGGCGGTTTCCAGCATTGCACTCCTCGCGTTTGTCGCGGTTTATCGCTATTTGTCGCTGCGGACTTGCGAAGAGTGTAATACGCCTGCGCCCAGGCGCCTCTCAGGCCCGGATCAAGCCCCTTCCTTGCCGTCCGCGCCGTACCAGGGCAACGCCTGCTGCGGCGTCAGGATGCCTGCCGGTTCCGCCGCCGTGTATCCCGGAAGTTGCTCGATGCGTCGCGCGAAGGCCGGGTCGGCAATCAGCGACAGCAGCGCGGTCACCCACGGCGCGGTCTGGTCGTTCTTGCGCAGCGCCAGATAGTAGGCCTCGCGGGTTAGCGGGACGAATGCCAGGCCGTGCGCTTCAGCGTTCATGCGCAGGCCAAAGGCGACCTGCGCGCGGCCTGAGTGCACCGCTTCGGCCACCTTCTCATTGCTGAACTCGGGATCGTCGTAGCCGGTGATCTGGTCTGGATACAACCCCTGCGTGGCCAGCAACTGATCGAACAGCATCCGCGTGCCCGAACTCCGCTGGCGGTTGATGAAGCGCGCGCCGGTGCGAGCCAGATCGCGCAGGTCGCGGATCTCGCGCGCCATGTCCGGCGCCACGATCAAGCCCTGCTCGCGCCACGCCAGCCGCACCAGCCGCACCGTGGCCGGCCGCAGCCACTTGCGCAGTGTCACATGCGCCACCGAACCAGCGGTCTGGATCGGCGAGACATAAAAGCCAGCCAGTTCCGACTGCCGCTCCTGCAGGCAGACCAGCCCTTCCACGCTGCCGCAAAACACGGTATCGAGTTGCAGCGGCGCCGGCGTTTCCCTGAGCGCGGCGGCCAGCGTTTCCACGGCCGGGTCGTGGCTGCCGGAGAAATGCAGCACGGTCTGAGGCCGCGCGGCCTCATCGAGATCGGTCAGGAAATCGGCCATGGCCTTCTGCACGGCCGGATCGATCGTCTCGCGCAGTCGCAGTTCGGCCCGTAGCAGCCGTTCGCCGAAGCGCGTCAGCGATGCGCCACGCCCGCGCTCCATGTCGAGCATCGAGCGGCCAAGCATCTCTTCCCAGGTGCGCATCACACCCCAGGCATGACGATAGGAAAGTCCAATTTCCTGTGCCGCCCGATGGAGCGACCCCGTTTCACGCACGGCCTTGAGTAGCTGGAACACCTTGCCGTTGGCGCGGGGGTTGTCATCGGCGGCAATGACCGGGAACAGGTCAAAGCGGAAGGTCATATGTTTCGCCTTGCATATTTACGAGGCCTACAGGCTCATTGACAATCGTGTGCCTCGGTTTCCACGACGATTCGCGCATTCTCCATGAAGCATCGTCGCTATGGAAATTGTGTTTCCGAAAACATAAGAGAAGGAATTGCACATGTCTGATCGCCGTCTTCCCCGCCCAATTCGCCGGTTTCTCACCTCACCCGCCACGACGGCCGCGCTGGCATTCATTGTGCTCTCGACAGCATATGGCGCAGTGAATGCTGCCGATCTGAAAATGGCCACAACCACGAGCACCGAGAATTCCGGGCTGCTCAAGTACCTGCTGCCGAAGTTCGAGCAGAAAACCGGCATCAACGTGAAGGTGATCGCCGTCGGCTCGGGCAAGGCCATGAAGATGGGCGAGATGGGCGACGTGGATGTGCTGCTGGTGCACGCACGCAAGATGGAAGACGAATTCGTCGCGGCCGGCTACGGCGTCAACCGTCGGGACGTGATGTACAACGACTTCATCGTCGTCGGCCCTGCAAACGATCCGGCCAACCTGAAGGGCGGGAAGGACGTCATCGCCGGATTCAAGAAGCTGGTTGGCAGCGGCAGCAAGTTCATCTCGCGCGGCGACAATTCCGGCACCGACGTGATGGAGAAGGACTACTGGAAGAAGGCTGGCATCGAGCCCAAGGGCCAGCCGTGGTACGTCAGCGCCGGGCTCGGCATGGGCGAAGTGCTGACGATGGCCGCCCAGCTCCCGGGCTACACGCTATCCGACCGAGCTACCTACGGCGCGTATCGCGCGAAGACGGGCCTGGCCATCGTGCTACAGGGCGACCCACAGATGTTCAATCCGTACGGCGTGATCGCCGTGAATCCGGCCAAGCACCCCGGCATCAACTACGCCGACGCGATGAAGTTCGTCGAATGGGTCACGTCGAAGGAAGGCCAGGACGCGATTGCCAGCTACAAGGTCGAGGGCGAACAACTCTTCTTCCCCGACTACAAGGCAAAGTAACCAGGCGACGCAACCGGAGCCGGGACGGCGCTGAAGTCCCGGCATAACCACGGGGGCGCCGGACTCAGCCCGCCCCGGTGGCCTCCAGCCGTGGAAGCTGTGGCAGATCCGTCGCGACCTCGGCAATCATCCGCCGCATCCACATCACGTCCGGCGCCGCATGGCAACGCTCGTGCCAGAGCTGGTAGAAGCGCATGCGTGGGAACTGCACCGGCGACGGCACCATGCGGATCGGCAGGTACTGCGCGTAATGCGCGGCAAACTGCCGGCCCGTGGTGAACACCATGTCCGTCTTCATCAGCACGTAGGGCACCAGCCCGAAATACGGCAGCGTGACCTGGATATTCCGCTTGTAGCCCTGCTCCGCCAGCGCCTGGTCGATCATGCTGCGCTGCATCGACGCATACGGCGCCGGCGCCAGATGCGGCATTTCCAGGTAGTGGCGCAGCGTCAGCCCGTGACGCGCCAGCGGGTGCTGCGCGCCCAGCATGCAGACGACCTCGTCATCGAACAGCGGCGAGATATGCAGATGCTCGGGCGGCGACAGCCAGTTGCCGACCACGAGATCGAGGTGGCCCTGCTCCAGCGCATCCAGAAAGTCGGTCGACTGCGTCATCGGGTGGACGAACAGCTTCGCGCCCGGCGCCAGCCGCCGCACGCGCTCGACGATATTCGGCAGGAAGAACGCGTCAAGATAGTCGGGCGCCCCGAGGTGGAACGTCCGCGTGGTGGTGGCCGGATCGAACTGCTGCGGGGGACGGGCGATGCGATCCATCGCGGCCAGACTCTGCTCGGCCAGCAGTAGCAGTTCGCGGCCGCGCTCGGTGGGCACCATGCCGCTCTTGCCGCGCACCAGAATGGCGTCCCCGGTGATTTCGCGCAGCCGCTTGAGCGTGTTGCTGATGGCGGGCTGCGACTGGCCGAGGCGCACGGCGGTGCGCGTCACGCTCTGCTCGGTCAGCAGTGTGTGAAGCACCCGCAGTAAATATGTATCGAGATGGTCGCGTCCGTGCATGGCAGGTGCCAGCCCGCCATATGGCTTGGCGTGGGTGGCGTGGGGGATGGGAACGGCGCATAGTGTAAGACAGCCACCCCCGAAACGGTCAAATCCGGCACACCGTCCGGACGATCTACGGGAAGACCCGTAGATCGCCGCCAGACGGCCCGTGGACTGGCGCGGCTCCGGCCGGGCCGCCGCCGGATGCGCGCGTTGATGGGGCATATCACATGGGCCGAATATTGCGTCAAAGGGCCAGTGCTATGTTTCCGCCATCCCCGAAAGAGAGAAGATCATGGAGACGCAAACCATCCGCTTCTACCACCGCGGCCAGGTCCAGGAAGTATCCGACGCCCCCGTGACGCGCACCCTGCTGCAGTACCTGCGCGAAGATGTCCGCTGTACCGGCACCAAGGAAGGCTGCGCCGAAGGCGACTGCGGCGCCTGCACTGTCGTGATCGGCGAGTTGCAGGACAGCGGCGATGTCGAATTCAAGGCCGTCAACGCCTGCATCCAGTTCCTGCCCACGCTCGACGGCAAGGCCCTGATCACGGTCGAAGACCTGCGTCAGGCAGATGGCGCGCTGCACCCCGTGCAGGAAGCCATGGTCGAGTGCCACGGTTCGCAATGCGGTTTCTGCACCCCCGGCTTCGTGATGTCGCTGTGGGCGCTGTACCAGCAGCACACCCCGGGTGGCGAGCCGCCCCCGCGCCAGACCATCTGCGACGCCCTGACCGGCAACCTTTGCCGCTGCACCGGCTATCGCCCGATCGTCGACGCCGGCCAGCGCATGATGGCCCTGCCCGCGCCGCAGGCCGACCGCATCGACCCCCGCCAGATCGCCGACACGCTGCGCAGCCTGAAGCGCGGCGAGACGTTCCACTACAACGCGCGCGGCCAGCATTTCTACGCCCCGCGCACGGCCGCCGAATTCGGCGCGATCAAGGCCGCCGAGCCGAACATCCGCATCCTGGCCGGCAGCACGGACGTCGGCCTGTGGGTAACCAAGCAGTTCCGCGAACTGGGCAACCTGCTCTACGTCGGTCAGGTGGAAGATCTGAACCAGATCGCCGAGCGCGACGGCTTCATCGAAATCGGTGCCGCCGTGACGCTGGAAAAAGCCTATGCCGCGCTGAACACCGCCCATCCGGAGCTCGAGGAACTGTGGAAGCGCTTTGCTTCCCTGCCGATCCGCAATGCCGGCACGCTGGGCGGCAACATTGCCAACGGCTCGCCGATCGGTGACTCGATGCCGGCGCTGATTGCCCTGGGCACGGAAGTCGTGCTGCAACGTGGCGACGTCCGCCGCGTGATGCCGCTCGAGGACCTGTACCTGGCCTACCAGAAGACGGCCATGGTCGAAGGCGAATTCGTCGCCGGACTGCGCGTGCCGGTGCAAGGGCCGCAGCATTTCCGCACGTACAAGCTGTCCAAGCGCTTTGACGAGGATATCTCCGCCGTGTGCGCCGCGTTTGGCATCACGGTCGAGAACGGCATCGTCACGGCAGCATGCATCGCCTTCGGCGGCATGGCCGCCACCCCGAAACGGGCTGTGCTGGCAGAGGATGCGCTGACCGGCAAGCCCTGGAACGAGGCCACCGCGCGCGCCGGCATGGCGGCGCTGGGCCAGGACTACACACCACTGACCGATATGCGCGCCACTGCCGACTATCGCAGCCGGGGCGCCGCCAACCTGCTCTATCGCTTCTGGCTGGAAACGCGCGACGGCGCGTTGCCCGCCGCCATGGTCAACGTCCGCGCCATCGGCGCCGGTGAAACCGTGAGCGCCTGAGGAGAGCCTGCATGAACAAGCAAACCGAACCTTTCCTGCTCGACGCCAGCGTCGCCGCCGAATCGGCGCCGCAAGTGGGCATCTCGCGCCCGCATGAATCGGCCCACCTGCACGTGGCAGGCACCGCCACCTATACCGACGACATTCCCGAGCTGGCTGGCACGCTGCACGCCGCGCTCGGCATGAGCGCGCGCGCCCATGCGCGCCTGAAGTCGATCGGTCTCGAACGCGTGCGCAAGGCGCCCGGCGTGGTGTCGGTGCTGACCGTCGACGACATTCCTGGCGCCAACGAATGCGGCCCGATCATCCATGACGACCCGATCCTGGTGAAGGACGTCGTTCAGTTCATCGGTCAGCCGATCTTCATCGTGGTAGCGACGTCGCATGACGCGGCACGCCGCGCCGCCCGTCTGGCCGACATCGAGTACGAAGACCTGCCCCCCGTGCTGTCGCCCGAGGCCGCGCACGCCGCAGGCAGCTATGTGCTGCCGCCGATGCATCTGAAGCGCGGCGAACCTGCCCGCCACATCGACGCGGCCATCCACCGCGACGCCGGCAAGATCCACCTGGGCGGTCAGGAGCAGTTCTATCTGGAAGGCCAGATCGCCTACGCCGTGCCGCGCGAGAACGACGGCATGCACGTCTGGTGTTCGACGCAACACCCGACCGAAATGCAGCATCACGTGGCCCACATGCTCGGCTGGCACGCGCATCAGGTGCTGGTGGAGTGCCGCCGCATGGGCGGTGGCTTCGGCGGCAAGGAATCGCAGTCGGCCATGTTCGCCTGCTGCGCGTCGCTGGCCGCATGGAAGCTGCTGTGCCCGGTCAAGCTGCGTCCGGACCGCGACGACGACATGATGATCACCGGCAAGCGTCACGATTTCGTGTTCGACTTCGATGTCGGCCACGATGACGCCGGCCGCATCGAAGGCGTGCGCGTGGAGATGGTGTCTCGCGCGGGCTTCTCGGCCGACCTGTCGGGTCCGGTCATGACGCGCGCGATCTGCCACTTCGACAATGCCTACTGGCTGCCGAACGTGCAGATCGACGGCTACTGCGGCAAGACCAACACGCAGAGCAACACCGCGTTCCGCGGCTTCGGCGGCCCGCAAGGCGCGTTCGCCGTGGAGTACATCCTCGACAACATCGCGCGCAACGTGGGCAAGGATTCGCTCGACGTGCGCCGCGCCAACTTCTACGGCAAGACGGACAACAACGTCACGCCGTATGGTCAGACCGTCGAAGACAACGTCATCCACGAGCTGATCGACGAACTCGTGGCATCGAGCGAATACAAGGCCCGCCGCGCCGCCACGCGCGCGTTCAATGAGACCAGCCCGATCCTCAAGAAAGGGATCGCCATCACGCCGGTCAAGTTCGGCATCTCGTTCAACGTGGCCCACTACAACCAGGCCGGCGCGCTCGTGCACGTCTACAACGACGGCTCGGTGCTCGTGAACCACGGTGGCACGGAAATGGGCCAGGGCCTGAACACCAAGGTGGCGATGGTCGTGGCGCACGAACTCGGCATCCGCATGGAACGTGTGCGCGTGACCGCTACGGACACCAGCAAGGTAGCCAACACGTCCGCAACCGCCGCATCGACCGGCGCCGACCTGAACGGCAAGGCCGCGCAGGACGCCGCCCGCCAGATCCGCGAGCGGCTGGCCGCGTTCGCCGCCCGCAAGGCCGGCGTGCCCGTCGAAGACGTGCGCTTCGGCGACGACCTCGTGGTGGCTGGCGAGCTGCGCCAGTCGTTCGGTGATCTGGCCCGCGAAGCCTATGTGGCCCGCGTGCAACTGTGGTCCGATGGTTTCTACACCACGCCCAAGCTGCACTGGGACCAGAAGGCGCTGCAGGGCCGCCCGTTCTATTACTACGCCTACGGCGCAGCGTGCTCGGAAGTGCTGGTCGATACACTGACCGGCGAATGGAAGCTGCTGCGTGCCGATGCATTGCACGACGCCGGCAAGTCGCTGAACCCGGCCATCGATATCGGCCAGGTCGAAGGCGCGTTCATCCAGGGCATGGGCTGGCTGACCACAGAGGAACTGTGGTGGAACCAGAACGGCAAGCTGATGACGCACGCGCCCTCGACCTACAAGATCCCGACGATCAACGACTGCCCTGAAGCGTTCAACGTGCGGCTGTTCCAGAACCGAAACGTCGAGGACAGCATCCATCGCTCGAAGGCCGTTGGCGAGCCACCGCTACTGCTGCCGTTCTCGGTGTTCTTCGCGATCCGCGATGCGATTGCTGCGGTGGGCGACTACAAGGTCAACCCGCCGCTGCGCGCGCCCGCCACCAGCGAAGCGATCCTCGACGCCGTGGAGGCCGTGCAGGCCGCCGTGGTTTCCGCCTGACGCAATACCAGGACCGATCATGCAGGACGCCCCCCTCAAACCGTTCCGCTTCGCCGACGCCACCCGCTGGGTGCGCGCCGGCATGCCCGTGGCGATGGTCACCATCGTCGAAGTCAAGGGTTCCGCGCCGCGCGAGGCGGGCATCCGCATGCTGGTGACGGCCGACGACCTTGTTGGCACGATCGGCGGCGGCCACCTGGAGTGGCGCGGCATGGACATCGCCCGAGAGATGATCGCAAAGGGCGAAAACGGGGAGCAGCGCCGCATCGAGCGTATTCCGCTTGGGCCCGCACTGGGTCAATGCTGCGGCGGCGTCGTGCGCCTGGCGTTTGAAGTGCTGACCCATGACGATCTGGCCTGGCTCGACGCGGTGGAATCGGCCTTCGCGACCGGCAAGGCACTCGCGCGGCATGTACCGGTGACCGGAGCGGTTCGCACGGAAGCCAGCCGCGACCTGTTGCCGTCGGTGCAACTTGCCGCCGATGACAGCTGGATCGACACGCTCGTGCCGGACGACATGCACGTCGTGCTGTTTGGCGCGGGGCATGTCGGCCACGCGCTGGTCAAGGTGCTGGCCACGTTGCCCTGCCGCGTGCACTGGGTCGACGAACGCGACACGCTCTTCCCCGCCGGCCTGCCCGAGAACATCGAGGCCGAAGCGACCGATACGGCAGAAGCCGTGGTCGACCAGGCCCCGGCAGGCAGCTATTTCCTGGTCATGACGCACAGCCATGCGCTCGACCAGACCCTCTGCGAGCGGATCTTCCGCCGCACCGATTTCGCTTACTTCGGCCTGATCGGCTCGAAGACCAAGCGCGCGAAGTTCGAACACCGGATGGCCGAGCACGGCATCGACGCCGCGCGCTTTCCGGAAATGACATGTCCCATGGGAGTCTCCGGCATCACGGACAAGGCACCGGCTATGATTGCGGTAGCCATCGTCGCCCAACTGCTCCAGGTCCGCGACCAGCGCGCAGCTGCGCTGGCCGCCAGCCGGCGGGAGGCGGTGCATCCGTAACCGGGCAGCCGTGATCCGGCTGCCGCCATAAGACAAGAGGCCCCATGACCATTGATGCCGCGCTGGCGGACAAGATCCGCCGTACCCCCAAGGCCGAACTGCACGTGCATATCGAAGGCACGCTCGAACCCGAGCGCATCTTCAGGCTGGCCCAGCGCAACAACGTCAAGCTGGCCTATCCGGACGTGGAAGCGCTACGCGCCGCGTACGCCTTCACGGACCTGCAATCGTTTCTGGACATCTACTACGCCGGCGCCAGCGTGTTGCTGACCGAAGAAGATTTCTTCGACATGACGATGGACTACGTCAAGCGCGCCGCCGCCGACAACGTCCGCCATGCCGAGATCTTCTTCGACCCGCAGACCCATACCGCGCGTGGCGTGCCGATGGGCACGGTGATCGACGGCATCGCCGACGCACTGGCTCAGGCACGCACCGAGTACGATTTTTCGAGCAGCATGATCCTCTGCTTCCTGCGCCACCTGTCCGAGGAGGATGCGCTGGCCACGCTGGAGGCCGCTCTGCCCTACCGCGACCGCTTTGTCGGCGTGGGGCTGGATTCTTCGGAACGCGGCAACCCACCCGAGAAGTTCGCGCGTGTGTTTGCCCGCGCGAAGGAACTCGGCCTGCATCTGGTGGCGCACGCTGGCGAGGAAGGCCCGCCGCAGTACGTGACCGATGCGCTGGACATCCTCAAGGTCGAGCGGATCGACCACGGCGTGCGCGCGATCGAGGACGAGGCGCTGGTGCAGCGCCTTGCACGTGAACGCGTGGCGCTGACCGTTTGCCCGCTGTCGAACCAGAAGCTGATGGTCCATCCCGACCTGCGCGATCACCCGATGAAGCGCCTGCTCGACGCCGGTGTGGCCGTGACGCTCCATTCGGACGACCCCGCCTATTTCGGCGGCTATATGAACGCGAACTGGGAGGCATCGTTCGACGCACTCCCGCTTGATGCGGCCGATGCCCACAAGCTCGCCCGCAACAGTTTTGAAGCGGCCTTCCTGCCGGACGTGCAGAAGGCCGAATTCCTGGCTGAAGTCGACCACTTCTGGTCGGCCACGCCCGCATCCCCGCCCGCAACGGCCAACGTGACAACCACGACCTGACCGGGCGCATTTCAAGAACGCCGGATGCTTCGCCCGTTGCAATACCGAACGGGCGAGGCACCGGCCGCCCCGAAGACATGAAGATGACGACGACTTCCCCTGCATCTGGCGCCGACAACGCCGTGACCCGCGCAATCCGCGGCCGCATTCTGCACTTCCTGCGTGACCCGCAGTTTCATGACGACGCCTATCAGTATTGGGAAGACGGCGTCATGATCGTGAAGGCCGGCCGCATCGCCGCAGTCGGCAATTACGCGGACCTGTCACGCGATATCCCGCAAGGCGCCGAAGTCGTCGACCATCGCGGCAAGCTGATCGTGCCCGGGTTCATCGACACGCACATCCACTACCCGCAGACCGACATCATCGCGTCGCCGTCGCCGGGCCTGCTGCACTGGCTGGACACGTACACGTTCCCCGAGGAGCGCCGCTTCAGCGACCCCGCCTATGCGCGGGCCGTCGCCGATTTCTTCACCGACGAACTGCTGCGCAATGGCACGACCACCGCCATGGTCTGGAGCACCGTGCACGCGGCATCGGCCGACGCACTGTTCGCCGCCAGCCAGCAACGCCACATGCGCATGATCACCGGCAAGGTGCTGATGGATCGCAACTGCCCGGACTTCCTGCGCGACACGGCCGAGAGCGGCGCGCGTGAATCGGCCGACCTGATCTCGAAATGGCACAACGTCGATCGCCTGGCCTACGCGATCACGCCGCGCTTCGCGCCGACTTCCACCGAGGCACAGCTGGAAGCCTGCGGCGAGTTGGCGAAAGCCCACAGCGACGTCTTCATCCAGACCCACGTGGCGGAAAACCGCGACGAGGTGAAATGGGTGGCCGAGCTTTTCCCCGATGCGCGCAGCTACCTGGACGTCTACGACCGCTACAACCTCCTGCGCCCGGGAGCGTTCTACGGCCACGCGATCTACCTCGACCAGGATGACCGCCGCCGTCTGGCAGACAGCGGCGCGGCCGTGGCGCACTGCCCTACGTCGAACCTGTTCCTGGGCAGCGGCTTCTACGACTTCCACCAATCGGATGCGAATCGCCTGAACGTCACGCTGGCGACGGACGTTGGCGGCGGCACGTCGTTTTCGATGTTCCGCACCATGAACGCCGCGCACAAGGTGGCGCGGATGGGCGGCTACCACCTGACAGCGCTGCGCATGTTCTACCTGGCCACGCGCGCCGCCGCGGAGGCGCTGGGCTGGCAGGACCGGATCGGCAGCTTCGAGGTGGGCTGCGAGGCCGACTTCGTCGTGCTGGACCCGGACGCCACGCCGCTGATTTCGCGCCGCAGCAGCCGCTCGGAAACGCTCGAAGAGCAGTTGTTCGCGTTCGCGATGCTTGGCGACGACCGGGTCATCGAGAACGTCTACATCATGGGCGAGGCCACCAGCCCGGTCGCCGCCTGATCGGGCGTAGGCGGGGCATATTTGTGTGGATCGGCCGATTCCACTCAAACATGGTCCGCCGATGTGCTTTTTTGGTCTCAATGCGAATCCGCCCTCGCGGAGCATTGACCATAATCAACACAACGGTCATCAAAGCCTTCTAGCCTGTCACGCATATAAAGTCCGCCCATCCGGGCAGACGCACATGCATACCGACTCGCCAGACCTTTGATGACTGCCCCATCCGACACCCTCTCGCCGGCCGACGCCGACGCGATCTCGC
The DNA here is from genome assembly GCF_059492215.1 of Cupriavidus sp. HY129. Classification (NCBI taxonomy): domain Bacteria; kingdom Pseudomonadati; phylum Pseudomonadota; class Betaproteobacteria; order Burkholderiales; family Burkholderiaceae; genus Cupriavidus; species Cupriavidus sp. HY129. The sequence goes on along the minus strand of NZ_CP083254.1, from coordinate 954,131 downwards.
AAGCGCCGAACCACAGCACGAACCGCCCCAAACGCCCGGCCAAGAACATCCCCCTGCCGGAGCCAATCGCCTTCGAGGCCCCGTTTCCGAACCGCAAGACGATCCGCAGCTGGCTGATTCCCCTCGGCGGCCGCAGCACCGCGCGCGCGCTGCTTCTGTTCGCGTTCGATTACGCGCTGTTCGCTGCCGTACTGGCCGGCGTGGTCCTGGCATCACCCTGGTGGGCCAAGGTTGGGCTCGGCGTGCTGGCCGGACTGATCATCGCGCGCCTGTTCATCATCGGCCACGACGCCTGCCACCAGAGCCTGACCGACCATCGTGGCCTGAACAAGTGGCTGGGCCGGCTCACGTTCCTGCCGTCGCTCACGCCTTATAGCCTCTGGGAAGTCGGCCATAACGTCGTCCATCACGGTTACACGAACCTGAAGGGCTTCGACTTCGTCTGGGCGCCCTACTCGCTCGAGGAATTCCGCGCGCTGCCGCGCAGCCGCCGGATTCTGGAGCGCATCTACCGCAACGGCCTTGGCGCCGGCCTTTACTACCTGATCGAGATCTGGTGGTTCAAGCTGTTCTTCCCCAGCAAGCGCCAGATGGCGACCCGTCGCCCGATCTTCATGTGGGACTGCGCGCTCGTGGCAGCTTTCGGCGCGCTCTGGATCGGCGCGCTGGTCTGGCTGGCCGTGGCCACCGGGCAATCCCCGCTGCTGCTGGTCGGCACCGGCTTCGTGCTGCCCTTCCTGATCTGGAACGCCACCGTTGGCTTCGTGCTGTACGTCCACCATACGCATACCAGCGTGGCGTGGTACGACACCAAGGCCATGTGGGCGAAGGCCCAGCCGTTCGTGTCGACGACCGTGCATCTGCGCTTCAACTTCGGTATCGGCGCGGCCCTGCATCACATCATGGAGCACACGGCCCACCACGTGGACATGAGCATCCCGCTGTACCAGCTCAAGCGCGCCCAGGCGCTGCTCGAGCACGCACTGCCGGGTCGCATCATCATCGAGAAGTTCTCGTGGCGCTGGTATTTCCATACAGCCCGCCGCTGCAAGCTCTACGACTTCAAGGCGCTGTGCTGGACGGATTTCCGCGGTCGCCAGACCAGCGAAAACGCTCCGACTCCGGTCTGAGCACATCGGGAATGGCGGCGTTAGCGACATTCCCTTGAATTGACAGAAACTGCGAGACGGGTGGACTTCGGTCGCCAGTCTCGCTAAAATGCGACCTTCCATTGGGGAGTAGCCGCCCTGATCTCACCGCGCCGCGCAATGCGGCACCCGGAAGACAGGGGCGTACGTCAACAGACTTGACCAAATGCCGACATGGCAGGCGGTTATGGCGTGCGCAGCCCAGGACCTTGTGTCCAGTGCCTGGCGAGACCGATGACCTCACCTTTCTGGCCGGGCCGGGAAAGGTGTGCGTCATTGGCATCTCGCGATGCATTTGCGGCCCGGTTATTCAAACGACAAAAAATGGAATCGTTCCTCGTCTCCACAGGCATCGTCGCGCTCGCTGAAATGGGCGACAAGACGCAGTTGCTGTCGCTCGTCCTGGCTGCTCGCTACCGCAAGCCAATTCCCATCATTCTGGGAATCCTGATCGCGACACTGGTCAACCATGGCTTTGCCGGCGCGCTCGGCGGCTGGATCACAGGCGTGGTCGGTGTAGACCTGCTGCGCTGGATTCTCGGCCTCGGGTTTATTGCGATGGCCGGCTGGATGCTGATTCCAGACAAGCTCGACGACGCTGAGGAAGCCAAACCCGTCAAGGGCGCGCTCGGCATCCTGGGCACCACGATCATCGCGTTCTTCTTCGCCGAGATGGGCGACAAGACGCAGATCGCCACCGTGGCGCTGGCCGCGCGCTTCCATGGCGAAGTGATTGCGGTGGTGGCCGGCACGACGTTCGGCATGATGCTCGCCAACGCCCCCGCCGTCCTGCTTGGCGACCGTTTCGCCAACAAGATGCCGATCGCCCTGGTGCACAAGATCGCCGCTGCGATCTTCCTGGTGCTGGGTCTGCTGGCGCTGTTCAACGTCGGCGGCTGAGAATCGTGGCTCCCCTCTCCCGCTCAGCGGGCGCGGGGAGAAGCAATTCCGATCCGGAAATAAAAAAACGGGGCCTAAGCCCCGCTCAAACCCTCGCCGGTCCGGAACAGCCAGCTGCAAACTGCGCAGCCTCCGGACCGTCGATCACCGATGCTCGGTCAAAAATCAGTTGGTGGTTTTCGCGCCGCCTTCGAACCATTGGCCAAGGAGCGCGCGTTCATCGTCCGTGATCTGCGTGACGTTGCCCAACGGCATCGCCTTCTGCTGCACGGCCTGTTGATAGATCAGCTGAGCGTGTGCCTTGATGCCATCGACGGAGTCCAGCTTGATCCCCTTGGCAGCGGTCGGCATCATCTTCGGCTGCTCGGCGTGGCACTGCACGCAACGCGTGTTGATGATTTCCTGGACCTTCACGAAGCTCACGGCATTGGCGGCGTCACCAGCAGCATTGCTGGCAACTTGCGGACGCGGTTGCGGCGCGATCATGAACGCCACCACGCCCAGGCAGGCCACGCCGGCCGTCGGCCATGCGAAGTTGATCTTGCCCTTGTGCTTCAGGATGAAGAACTGGCGAATCAGCACGCCGGCCAGCATCACCATGATCAGCACGAGCCAGTTGTTCTTGGCCGCGTACGTCATGCTGTAGTGGTTCGACAGCATTGCGAACAGCACCGGCAACGTGAAGTACGTGTTGTGAACGCTACGCTGCTTGCCGCGCTTGCCGTGGATCGGATCCACCGGCTGGCCGGCCTTCAGCGACGCCACTACCTTGCGCTGGCCCGGGATGATCCAGAACAGCACGTTGGCACTCATGATCGTCGCGATCATTGCACCGGTCAGCAGGAATGCCGCGCGGCCCGAGAAGATATGGCACGCCACAAACGCCGCGACTGCCACATAGACCGCCACCAGAATGCCTACGGTACGGTCGCTCTTGCCGAAGATGCGGCAGATCGAGTCGTAGACCACCCAGCCAAGCACGAGGTATGACACGGCAAAGCCAACGGCGGCGCCGGGCGACATGTCGTACACATTCTTGTCGATCAGGAACGTGCTCGCGTTGAACAGATACAGCACCACCAGCAGCGCAAAGCCGCTCATCCACGTCGAATACGACTCCCAGTAGAACCAGTGCAGGTTCTCCGGCAGGCTCTTCGGCGCGGTCAGGTACTTCTGTGGGTTGTAGAAGCCGCCGCCGTGCACGGCCCAGAGTTCACCGTCAACACCCTTGTCCTTGAGGTCGCTGGCGGTGGGGCGCGTCAGGCTGTTGTCCAGCCAGACGAAGTAGAACGACGAACCGATCCAGGCAATCGCCGTGATCACGTGGAGCCAACGCAAGAGCAAATTGGCCCAGTCGAGAATATAGCCTTCCATGACTTGTCTCCTTTATTCCCGTCCGCCTTGATCAGCTGCCGCGGTAGGTCGAGTACGACCACGGCGACACCAGCAGCGGCACGTGGTAGTGCGCGGCGGTATCGGCAATGCCGAAGCGCAGCGTCACCACGTCCAGGAATGCCGGTTCGGGCAGTTTGACGCCCTGGGCACGGAAATAGTCGCCGGCGCCGAACTCGAGTTCGTAGACGCCCGCTACGAGGTCGGCGCCTTCCAGCAGCGGCTGGTCGCAACGGCCATCGTGATTCGTCGTGACCTTCTTCAGGGTCTCGCGACGATTGTCGACAATTTTATGAAGGGTGATCGACATTGCGGCGCCAGGCGTCCCGGCTGCCGTGTCGAGAACGTGAGTGGTCAAGCGTCCCATCCTGTTCTTCCTTTGGGGTGTGGGTTGTGAGGGGCGCCGCTGCCTTCACTAGCACCATTTTGAGGAATGGTGCCCGCTCGGTACGTGTTTCAACGCATCCCGGCGCTGGATTGGTGCGAGGCGACAATGCGCCCGCGCCATCCTGATGACAACTCGGTATATACCCGTAGTTGTCGAAAACCTGAGGCGGTTTTGTTGACAATGGTGCTTGCATATCCAAATAATTGTCAACAATTTTTAGATCTGCACGGCCGCATGATCGGTATCAAGGCGCGTGATGTCGGTTTGATAACCACTCGCTACGATCGCCGACCATCGCCACCTTGCATTGCGAGTGACCAGGATGTCCAAGAATCTCAAGCTTATTGCCGCGACCGACGCCCTGCCGGCGCTCACCGACAACAAACCGGCCCGCAAGGGCTCCGTCGAGGAGCGCATGTATCACGAGATCTATGACGCGATCATGGAGCACCGGCTGCCTCCCAGGACCAAGCTGACCGAGCATTCGCTTTGCGAGATCTATGCCACGGCCCGTCATACGGTACGCAAGGTGCTGTCGCGCCTGGCCGCCGACGGCATGGTCGACCTGGAGCCGAATCGCGGCGCGTTTATCGCCAGCCCGTCCACCGACGAGGCGCACGACATGTTCGAACTGCGCCAGATGCTGGAGCGCGCCGTGCTCGAGAAGCTCGCCTCCCTGCCCAACGTGCGCACCGTGATCGCCCCGCTGCGCAAGATGGTCAACGACGAGCGCCAGGCCTTCCTGACGCATGAGCGCCCGCGCTGGATCCGCCTCTCGGCCGAGTTCCACACCGCGCTGGCCGAACTGTCCGGCAACCAGTTGCTCGTGACGATGATGCGCCGGCTGGTGTCGCGCACCACGCTGATGATTGCCAGCGTGGAGTCGCCGGGCCACAACGCCTGCTCGTTCGACGAGCACGACGAAATCCTCGATGCACTGGAACAGGGCGATGCCGCCCTGGCCCAGGCGCGCATGGCGCACCACCTTGGCGCCTGCGCGGAACGCGTTCAGCCGGATGAGCCCGGCAACTTCGATCTTCGCAGTGTGCTGGGCCGCTCCACCTAGCGCAATGTTCCCGCCGCCGGGCAACAGCCACCCCCTGTTGCCGATCTAGAACCAGCGGTCTCATCTGCCGAAAGACGCCCAACTAGAGGCCAGGCACGAGACCGGACAAGAGTCATCGACGGAAGTCCACCAAAAAGAGACACCGGCGAATGGCCAGGACAAAAACCCGGCGCGCGTTCCCATCCAAATCCAAAGGAGAGGAGACACACCCATGAATTCCGCAAGCACCACGGTCCCCACGGATCTCACAAACGAGCGGTTGCCCTCCGGGCGATTGCTTGCCCTGGGCCTGCAGCACGTGCTGGTGATGTATGCCGGCACGGTTGCGGTTCCGCTGATCGTCGGCGGTGCGCTCAAGCTTCCCAAGGATCAACTCGCGTTCCTGATCAACGCCGACCTGTTCGCCGCCGGCCTGGCCACGCTGATTCAGGCCTTCGGCTTCTGGAAATTCGGCATCCGCATGCCGGTGATGATGGGTGTCACGTTCGCGTCGGTGGCGCCGATGATCGCCATCGGCAACGATCCGAATGTCGGCCTGCTCGGCATCTATGGCGCGGTGATCGCGTCCGGTATCTTCGGCATATTGATCGCGCCGATGATGGGCCGGATGCTGGGACTGTTCCCGCCTGTGGTCACCGGCACGGTGATCACGCTGATCGGGGTGTCGCTGATGCGGGTGGGTATCAACTGGGCCGGTGGCGGACAGCCGACCACGCGCGCCGTGATCGACGGCGTGGTAAAGGAAGTGCCCAACCTCGCTTATGGAGACCTCAGCAACCTGGCCATCGCGGGCCTGGTGCTCGTCGTCATCCTGCTGCTGACCAAGTACGGTCGTGGCCTGGTGGCCAACTGCGCGGTGCTGCTCGGCATCATCATCGGCACGCTGGTGGCGATGGGATTGGGCAAGGTCTCGTTCGAAGGCCTCAACGAAGCCAGCTACGTCGCCGTGATCACCCCGCTGCATTTCGGCATCCCGAAGTTCGAACTCACCGCCATCCTCTCGATGTGCATCGTGATGCTGATCACGCTGGTGGAGTCGACTGGCATGTTCCTGGCCCTGTCCGACATCACCGGCCGCAAGCTCAGCCGTGACGACCTGACCGCCGGCCTGCGCGCAGACGGCCTGGGCACCGTGATCGGCGGTATCTTCAACACGTTCCCGTACACGTCGTTCTCGCAGAACGTTGGCCTGGTCACGGTGACCGGCGTGCGCTCGCGCTACGTCGCCGCAGCCGGTGGCGTGATCCTGATCGCGTTCGGCCTGTTCCCGAAGATGGCCCACGTGGTGGCCTCGGTGCCGCAGTTCGTGCTGGGTGGCGCCGGCATCGTGATGTTCGGCATGGTGGCCGCCACCGGCATCCGCATCCTCGGTTCGTGCGATTTCAATCGCAACCGCCACAACCTCTTCATCGTTGCGATCTCGATCGGCTTCGGCATGATCCCGACGCTGTCGCCGACGCTGTTCCAGTACCTGCCCAAGTGGACCGACCCGTTCACCCACAGTGGCATCGTGCTGGGCACCATCGTCGCCGTAGCGCTGAACCTGTTCTTCAACGGCATCCAGTCGGCCGAGGAAGCCATGCGCAATGCCGCCGCGAACTCGCACGGCACGGAGTGATTCCGGACAATTCAAATACAACAATCAATAGCGACAATCTGACACCGACAATCGACATCGGTCGGCATCAGATTGTCAAGCCCTACGGGAGCGTTTCTGGCATACGCCTTGCGTAAGTCTGGTCGCTTCGAAGCATGGCTCCCGCGGGGCGCGGCAGTTTCTCCTGAAGCAGAAATATAGAAATGACACACGATAACTATCCACGCGATCTCATTGGCTACGGCGCGCAGCCGCCGCACGCCCGCTGGCCGGGCGGCGCGCGCATCGCGCTGCAGTTCGTGCTCAATTACGAGGAAGGCGGCGAGAACTGCGTGCTGCACGGCGACGCGGCATCCGAGCAGTTCCTGTCCGAGATCGTTGGTGCCGCCGCCTATCCGGCTCGACACATGAGCATGGAGGGCATCTACGAATACGGCTCGCGCGCCGGCGTCTGGCGCCTGCTGCGCGAGTTCGAGCAACGCAAGCTGCCGCTGACGGTCTTCGGCGTGTCGATGGCGCTGCAGCGCCATCCGGAACTGACCCGCGCGTTCGTCGAACTCGGCCACGAGATCGCCTGCCACGGCTACCGCTGGATTCACTACCAGGGCATCGACGAAGCCATCGAGCGCGAGCACATGCGCATCGGCATGGAGATCATCAAGGAGCTGACCGGCGAGATGCCGCTGGGCTGGTACACCGGCCGCGACAGCCCCAACACGCGCCGGCTGGTTGTCGAGCACGGCGGGCTGCTCTATGACGCCGACTACTACGGCGACGACCTGCCCTTCTGGACCGATGTGGAAATCACCGGTGGCCAGAAGAAGCCCCATCTGGTGGTGCCGTACACACTCGACACCAACGACATGCGCTTCGCCACGCCCCAGGGCTTCAACACGGGCGAGCAGTTCTTCCAGTATCTGAAGGATGCCTTCGACGTGCTCTACGCCGAAGGCGATCCGCAGGGCCAGGACCGCCCGAAGATGCTGTCGATCGGCATGCATTGCCGCTTGCTGGGTCGCCCGGGACGTTTCCGCGCGCTGCAGCGATTCCTGGACTACGTGCAGTCTCACGACAAGGTGTGGATCTGCAGGCGTGTCGATATCGCCCGCCACTGGATTGAGACCCACCCCTATCGGAGCCATGCATGAGCCAGACCACCTACACGATCGCCCAACTCAACACGATGCCCGAGGCCGAATTCATCGCGGTCCTCGGCGGCATCTACGAACACTCCCCCTGGTTCGCCGAAACGGCGGCACACAAGCGCCCCTTCGCCAATACCGCGGAACTGGCATCGGCCCTGCGCGGCGCCGTAGATGCCGCGGGCCAGGAAGCACAGCTCAAGCTCGTGCGCGCTCACCCGGAACTGGCGGGCAAGGCCGCGGTGCGCGGCGAGCTGACGGCGGAATCCACGCGCGAGCAGGCTGGCGCCGGACTCGATCAGTGCACGCCCGAGGAATTCCAGCGCCTGCAGGGACTGAACGAAGCCTACAACCGCAAGTTCGGCTTCCCGTTCATCCTCGCGGTCCGCGGCTATGACCGGCACGGCATCATCGACGCTTTTGCAAGGCGCCTGGAAAACGCCCCGGAGGTCGAGTTGCAAACTTGCATCAACCAGATTCATCGGATTGCGCAGTTCCGTCTGAACGACTTAGTATCCGCCTGACCAAAAAAAGCACATCGAAAAAAGAGAGAGAAATCAGGAGCGTTCAGCAGCAGATCGAGCATCACTGTGAGACAAGAACGTGCCAGGCGGCGCCGATTCCCCGCGCGCCGCCCAGGCACGGAACTAGAGAGAACCCAGCAGGTTCCAGCACACAGGCAAGCGTTCTGAGCAGCATTACAACCACGGAGGTCTTAAACATGAAGAAGCAGTACAAGCCGGCTCTCAAGCTGGCGGCGATCGCAGCCACCCTTTTCTCCGGCGCGGCCATGGCCCAGTCCAGCGTGACGCTGTACGGCATGGCCGATGCTTTCATCGGAGGCGTCAAGAATCCGGGCTCGGGCGACCGCGCCTACGTAGTCAACTCGGGTGGCATGCAAACCTCGTACTGGGGCATCAAGGGTACCGAGGACCTGGGCATGGGCACGAAGGCCATCTTCGACCTGAACGGCTTCTTCCGCCCCGACACCGGTAGCATGGGCCGCTTCACCGGCGACTCGATGTTCAGCCGCAATGCCTTCGTCGGTCTGACGAACGAAACCTACGGCACGCTGAAGATCGGCCGCAACACGACGCCGTACTTCGTGTCGACGATCCTGTTCAACCCGCTGGTCGACTCGTACACGTTCAGCCCGATGATCTTCCACACGTACTTCCCGACGCCTCAGAACGTTGGCGGCGTGTCCGATCCGGGCATCCTGGGCGATTCGGGCTGGAACAACTCGCTGCTGTACTCGACGCCTAACTTCGGTGGCCTGACCGCGAACTTCATCTACGGCTTTGGCGAATCGCCCGGTAACAACGGCAAGAACAAGTGGGGCGGCAACCTGACCTACTTCGCCGGTAACTTCGCGGCGACGCTGGCATTCCAGCAGGTCAAGTTCGACGTTGCTCCGTTTGACCCGCAGAATGCCAATCTCGCGGGCCTCGACAAGCAGTCCGCCGTCCAGGCTGGCGTGACGTACGACTTCAAGATCGTCAAGGCCTTCCTGCAAGGCCAGTACATCAAGACGAACTTCAATACGAGCACCAATGGCGGCGACATCAAGCACATCGACGGCCAGGCCGGCGTCGCGGTGCCGGTTGGCGCAGGCAATATCCTGGCGTCGTACACCTACGGCCGCGTGCTGAACGAAGTTGCCGGCATCAAGCGCAACACGTTCGCCGTCGCCTACGACTACAACCTGTCGAAGCGCACCGACGTCTATGGTGCCTACTACTACGACAAGGTGTCGGGCGTCGAGCACGGCGACACCTTCGGTGTCGGCGTTCGCCACCGCTTCTGATCCCGTTCTGATCCCGGAATATTCCGCCGGATCAATGGTCGTACAGCCCGCCTCCGGCGGGCTTTTTTGTTGCGTGTCCCCATGACACAGGCGTCACAATGCTGCGCCGCATTGCAACAAGGCGCAATCAAAGCAGGATGGGAAGCCACTGCTCCATAGGCGGATTCAATTGGCAAGCCCTTCGTCCGCTGCCTAGATTAGTTTCCCGGCCTCTGTGCTGGGCCACGTAAACAGGAACGAATGAGGTGACGCATGCGGCGCTATGTGAAATCCCGGTCGGAACTGATGGCCATCCTGAGCCAGTGCCTGGACAACAATCCGGAGTGCGGCGAGGTTGAGTTGCACGCAATGCGCGTGCATCAGCCGGACCATACGGGTTGCAACTGGAGCGCCGAGGTGGATTTTCGCCAGGAGACTTTCCCCGATCTGGCACAGCAGATGGCCGCGGCCCGTTCGATCATCGTGGTGATGCGGGAGCAGTACAACGTGCTGCAGTAGAGAGTAGTAGGCAAGACAGGGCACGACCCGTGCGTACTGACCCGCCGACGCGCTGACACTCCGGCAGACGTGCCAGCGCACCGACAATGAAACAGGGCCGCTTTCGCGGCCCTGTTTCTTTTTGCTTCCGGCAGATATTCAGATCGTGAACATCAGCGGGTGGCGTTGCACTCCGCCACAGCCACGGCCGTCATGTTGACGATACGGCGCGTGGTCGCCTGCGGATTCAGGATGTGCACCGGCTTGGCCGCGCCAAGCAGGATCGGACCCACCGTCACGCCCTGGCCGCCCGTGATCTTCAGCAGATTGAACGCGATGTTGGCGGCGTCCAGCGTCGGCATCACCAGCAGATTGGCGCTGCCGGCCAGCTTTGTGCCCGGCAGGAAATGACGGCGCACGTCCTCGACCAGCGCCGCATCGCCCTGCATCTCGCCTTCCACTTCGAGCTGCGGGGCCACACGGGCCAGGATCTCGGCCGCGTCGCGCATCTTGCGCGCCGACGGTCGGTTCGACGAACCGAACATCGAGTGCGACATCATCGCCACCTTCGGGTGCAGGCCGAAGCGTGCGATTTCCTCGGCTGCAAGCTGCGTGATGGCAGCCAGTTCCTCGGCGCTCGGATCATCGTTGACGAACGTATCCGTGATGAACAGCGTGTACTTTTCGAGCATCAGCGCGTTCATGGCCGCGAACACCTTGGCACCCGGCGCCAGGCCGATCACGTCGCGCACGTGCTCCAGATGTGCCTCGAACCGGCCCACCGTGCCGCACAACAGTGCATCGGCATCGCCCATGTGCATCAGCATTGTGCCGATCAGCGTATTCGAACGGCGCAGCGCCACCTTGGCCATGTCCGGCGTCACACCATCGCGGCCGCGCAGCGCGTGGTACTCCTCGTGATAGGCGCGATAGCGCGGATCGTCCTCGGGGTTGATCAGTTCGAAATCGACGCCCGGACGCAGACGCAGGCCCGCCTTCTCGATACGCATCTGGATCACGTGCGGGCGACCGATCAGGATCGGGCGGGCCAGACCTTCGTCCACCACGCCCTGCACCGCACGCAGCACACGCTCTTCTTCGCCCTCGGCGTAGGCGACGCGCTTCGGCGCGGCCTTGGCGGCCGTGAACACTGGCTTCATGATCATGCCGGTGTGGTACACGTAGCTGGTCAGTTGCTGGCGGTAGGCTTCGAGGTCCTTGATCGGGCGCGTGGCCACGCCGGATTCCTCGGCGGCCTTGGCAACGGCCGGCGCGATCTTCTCGATCAGGCGCTGGTCGAACGGCGTCGGGATGATGTAGTCCGGGCCGAACTTCAGTTCACGACCACCGTAGGCGGCGGCCACGGCGTCGTTCAGTTCGGCTTCGGCCAGTTCGGCGATCGCCTTCACGCAGGCCAGCTTCATTGCTTCCGTGATCTTCGTGGCGCCGCAATCGAGCGCGCCACGGAAGATGTACGGGAAGCAGAGCACGTTGTTGACCTGGTTCGGATAGTCCGAACGGCCCGTGGCGATGATGCAGTCCGGACGCGCGGCCTTGGCCACTTCCGGGCGGATTTCCGGCTCCGGGTTGGCCAGCGCCAGGATGATCGGACGGTCGGCCATGGTCTTGACCATGTCACCGGTCAGCACGCCCGCGGTCGAGCAGCCCAGGAACACGTCCGCATCCTTGACGATGTCGGCCAGCGTGCGGGCCGTCGTGTCCTGTGCGTAGCGAGCCTTGTTGGCCTCCATGTTCGCGTCGCGGCCGTGGAAGATCACGCCCTTCGAGTCGACGACGTAGATGTTCTCGCGCTTCACGCCCAGGCTGACCATCGTATCCAGGCACGCGATTGCGGCGGCGCCCGCGCCCGAGACGGCCAGCTTGACCTTCGCGATGTCCTTGCCCACCACCTTCAGGCCGTTCAGCAGCGCTGCGGTCGAGATGATTGCCGTGCCGTGCTGATCGTCGTGGAAGACGGGGATGTTCATGCGCTCGCGCAGCTTCTGCTCGATGTAGAAGCACTCGGGAGCCTTAATGTCCTCGAGGTTCACGCCGCCGAGCGTCGGCTCCAGCGCCGCCACGATCTCGACGATCTTGTCCGGGTCGCGTGCATCGAGTTCGATGTCGAACACATCGATGCCGGCGAATTTCTTGAACAGGCAGCCCTTGCCTTCCATCACGGGCTTGCCGGCCAGCGGACCGATGTCGCCCAGGCCCAGCACGGCGGTACCGTTGGTCACCACGGCCACGAGGTTGGCGCGCGAGGTGTACTCGGCGGCCATCGCGGGGTCCTTGTGGATCTCTTCGCAGGCGTAGGCCACGCCCGGGGAGTAGGCCAGCGACAGATCGCGCTGATTGGACAGCGCCTTGGTGGCCGTTACCTGGATCTTGCCCTTGGTCGGGCTGCGGTGGTATTCCAGCGCAGCCAGGCGCAGTTGCGCTTCGGGACTATTGGGGGCATGTTGCGGTGCATCACCGGTGGTCTTGCTGCTCATTCTCTGCTCGTCCGGGTAAAGGCGGGAAAAAATCGAGGAGCCATTCTAGCCCAGCCGCCACGCGGCGGCAGGGCTTTGGCACGCCCGATTGGAAGATTTTGCCGCCACCGGACGCAAAACTCCTTTTACCGTACGGTAGCCAATACCTTTCACCCCCGCCGGCGAAAGGATATTGCGCGGCGCCCTGCTACTTCTTGTCCTTGTCGACCTCCAGCGTCACGCGACGCGGCCGCCCGCTCTCGGCCGGGAAGTCCACGAACGCGCTGCGGATCATGTAGGGCATCACCGCCGCCGGATTACCACTCTCTGTCGTATTGGTGGCGGTGACCTGATAGACACGCTTGCCGCTGGCTGCATCCTTGAAATAGACGCGCACGCTCGAATAGGTCACGGGCACGTCGCGTATCACGGTCTGGGGCGGCCAGTAGCCGGGGCCCCATCCCCAGGGGCCATAGGGTCGATACCCACCATAAGGGCCCCAGTACGGCCCCCAAGGTCCGTACCAGGGGTCCGGATAGACGGTCTCCGCCACCTGGGCAATCCCGGGCGCGGCGTCGTAGTCCATTGTCACCAGATAGCGTGCCTGGCCGGCCGGGCGCTGCTCGAAACCCAGTCCGGACAGGGTGTCCGCCAGCCACTGCTCGAAGGTCTGGCGCTCGAGTTGCTCTTCCTGCTGCGACGTGTGTTCGAACGCGTAGGTCCGCGGCGCATCGTTCTGCCATCCGGCCTGCCGGAACGCGGTGACCTCGGTGGTCACCGTGGTGGCGCATCCCGCCAGCCAGAGCGAGCCCAGCGCCATCAGCGCCCAGAAGGCGCCCCGTCTTCCCCACTTCGTCACTGCTTTCCCTGATGCACGCATTCCCTGATACCTCGTTCTTCCTGATTTGGTTGCATTTCCTCAGACAGGAACAACCCTTTTGAATTCCCACGCCGCATCTGGCATCCCGCATTGCCCGAACCCCTTGGCTACAATGAGGGCTTCGAGGGCCGTCGCGATCTTCAGCACGCCGCCCGCCCCCCGGTCACTCCGAAGACAGGATTCCCCATGCTGCGCACCGATACGCCCGTCACCGTCTATCGCAAGGACTATACTCCGCCCGCTTTCGCCATCGACCACGTGGATCTCGTGCTCGACCTCGATCCGCAGCGTACCGTCGTCACCAGCACGCTGAAGATCCAGCGCACTGGCGCGGCCGACGCGCCGCTGATTCTGGCCGGCGAGGAGCTGGAACTGGTTGGCGTGCGCCTCGATGGCCAGCCGTTCTCCGGCGTCAGGCAGGACGGCGACTCGCTGACCCTGACTGGCCTGCCGGGAGCTGGCACGCTGGAAATCACCACGGCCTGCAATCCCGCCGCCAATACCACGCTGTCCGGCCTGTACGTCTCCAACGGCAACTTCTTCACCCAGTGCGAAGCCGAGGGCTTTCGCCGCATCACGTATTTCCTGGATCGCCCGGATGTGATGACGACCTACCGCGTTACGCTGCGCGCCGATCGCGCCGCAAGCCCGGTACTGCTTTCGAACGGCAACCTGCTCTCGCAACGCGATCTGCCGGATGGCAAACACGAAGCTGTCTGGGAAGACCCATTCCGCAAGCCGTCATACCTGTTCGCGCTCGTGGCCGGCAAGCTCGAGCGTATCGAGCAGACCATCGTATCGGCATCGGGCAAGCAAAAGCTGCTGCAAGTCTGGGTCGAGCCGCAGGATCTGGACAAGACGCGTCACGCGATGGACTCGCTGGTTCACGCGATCCGCTGGGACGAGCAGCGCTTTGGCCTGGAACTTGACCTCGACCGTTTCATGATCGTCGCCGTGGGCGACTTCAACATGGGGGCGATGGAAAACAAGGGCCTGAACATCTTCAACACCAAGTATGTGCTGGCCAACGCCCAGACCGCGACGGATGTCGACTTCGCCAATATCGAATCGGTGGTGGCGCACGAATACTTCCACAACTGGACCGGCAACCGCGTGACCTGCCGTGACTGGTTCCAGTTGTCGCTCAAGGAAGGCCTGACCGTGTTCCGCGACCAGGAATTCTCGGCCGACATGATGGGCTCGGAATCGGGCCGCGCGGTCAAGCGCATCGAGGATGTGCGCGTGCTGCGCCAGGTGCAGTTTCCCGAGGATGCGGGTCCGATGGCCCACCCGGTGCGCCCGGACAGCTACGAGGAAATCAACAACTTCTACACGGTCACGGTCTACGAGAAAGGCGCCGAAGTCGTGCGGATGTACCAGACCCTGCTTGGCCGTGACGGCTTCCGCAAGGGCATGGACCTGTACTTCCAGCGTCATGACGGCCAGGCGGTGACATGCGACGACTTCCGCGCGGCGATGGCTGACGCGAACGGCCGCGACCTGAAGCAGTTCGGCCTCTGGTACAGCCAGGCTGGCACGCCCGTGGTCACGGTCAAGACCGCATGGGACGGCGCCTCCGGCACGCTGACGCTGACGTTGTCGCAGCGCTGCCCGAAGGTTGGCATCGAAACGCGCGCTGGCATGCCGGACAAGCAGCCGTTCCACATCCCGTTCGCGCTCGGCCTGATCGACGCAGAAGGCAACGACCTGCCGCTGCAACGCGAAGGGGAGCCCAAGGCAGGCGCGAGCACACGCGTGCTCGATTTCACGCAAGCCGAGCAGACCTTCCGCTTCATCAACCTGCCTCGCGGTGGCAAGGCGCCATTGCCCTCGCTGCTGCGTAATTTCTCGGCACCAGTCGTTGTCGATTACGAATATAGCGATGCGGAACTGACCTTCCTGCTCTCGCACGACACCGACGCATTCAACCGCTGGGAAGCCGGCCAACGCCTGGCCACGCGCGCGCTGCTGCATCTGGTGGCCGACGTCCAGGCCAATCGTGAACTGAAGCTCGACCCGGCGCTGGTGTCGGCGTTCCGTAGCGTGCTGACCGATGGTGCGCTGAATCCCGCCTTCCGCGAACAGGCACTGATGCTCCCCGCGGAGGCCTATCTGGCAGAACGCATGGGCGTGGCCGACCCGACGGCGATTCACCGCGCACGTCTGTTCCTGCGCGAAGGCCTGGCCCGCACGCTCAAGGCCGAATGGCTGGCCGCATACGAGGCCAACGCGACACCGGGCGAGTACAGCCCCGATGCCGACTCGATGGCCCGCCGCGCGCTGCGCAATCTCGCACTCGGCTATCTGGCCGACAGTGGAGACGCTGACATGCAGGCACTTGCGGACCGCCACTACCAGCAGAGCGACAACATGACAGACCGCTTCGCCGCGCTGTCTGCGCTGGTCAACAGCTTCGCGCCGGGCCGCGAACACGCGCTGACCGATTTCTACGAGCGCTTCGAAGACGACGCGCTGGTCATCGACAAGTGGTTCTCGCTGCAGGGAATGCAGCGCGGCGAAGTTGGCCCACACGCGGGCAAGCGCACGATTGATACCGTGCGCGCGCTGATGCAGCATCCGGCCTTCAATCTGCGCAACCCGAACCGTGCCCGTTCGCTGATCTTCAGCTTCTGCTCGGGCAACCCAGCGCAGTTCCACGCCGAGGACGGCTCGGGCTACGCATTCTGGGCCGACCAGGTACTGGCGCTAGATGCGATCAACCCGCAGGTGGCCGCGCGCCTGGCACGCGTCATGGACCGCTGGCAGAAATACGAGATGCCCCTGCGCGAACGGATGCGCGCGGCGCTGGAACGCGTGGCCGCCTCGTCGACGCTGTCGCGCGATGTGCGCGAGATCGTCAGCAAGGCCCTGTCGGCCTGACCCGGAAAGTGGCATGTCCGCAGCGGCACACATGTAGAATTGCGGCCATCCAAGGAGAACCCCACCATGACACGCATCAGCCTCACCCGCTATCTGGTCGAGGAGCAGCGCAAGCACAACACGATCGAGCCGGAACTCCGGCTGCTGATCGAAGTGGTCGCGCGCGCCTGCAAGGCCATTTCCAACGCCGTCAGCAAGGGCGCCCTCGCGGGTGTGCTCGGCTCGGCCGGCACCGGCAACGTTCAGGGCGAAACGCAGCAGAAGCTCGATGTGATCGCCAATGAGGTGCTGCTCGACGCCAATGAATGGGGTGGCCACCTGGCTGCCATGGCGTCCGAGGAAATGGACTCGTTCTACGAGATCCCGAACCGCTACCCGAAGGGCGAATACCTGCTGCTGTTCGATCCGCTCGACGGCTCGTCGAACATCGACGTGAACGTGTCGATCGGCACGATCTTCTCGGTTCTGCACATGCACAAGCCCGGTCAGACCGTGACCGAGCATGACTTCATGCAACCGGGCACCCAGCAGGTGGCGGCCGGCTATGCCGTGTACGGCCCGCAGACCACGCTGGTGCTGACCGTCGGCAATGGCGTGCACATGTTCACGCTGGACCGCGAGGCAGGCAGCTTCGTGCTGACCCAGTCGGACGTAATGATCCCGGAAGACACCAAGGAATTCGCGATCAACATGTCCAACATGCGCCACTGGGCTCCGCCCGTGCGCCGCTACATCGACGAATGCCTGGCCGGCGACGAAGGTCCGCGCGGCAAGAACTTCAACATGCGCTGGATCGCGTCGATGGTGGCCGACGTGCACCGCATCCTGACGCGCGGTGGCGTCTTCATGTACCCGTGGGACAAGCGCGAGCCCGAGAAACCGGGCAAGCTGCGCCTGATGTACGAAGCCAATCCGATGGCGTTCCTGGTCGAGCAGGCTGGCGGCGCGGCCACCAATGGCCAACAGCGCATTCTGGACGTGGAGCCGACCAAGCTCCACCAGCGCGTATCGGTCATCCTCGGTTCGAAGAATGAAGTCGAGCGCGTTACGCGGTATCACCAGGAAGACGCCGCCAAGGCGTAACGGGTAGTTCTGGTTTCGACAAGCACAGGGCGCCTCGGCGCCCTGTCTGCTTTCCTGAAGCCAACAGCCGCACGGCGATCCGTAAAAAAGCGGCGGGCTTTGCCCGTTTTTTCGCCCGCGGCGTGAGCGCCACTCGTGCGATGATTGCCATCTGTCGCCCACCGCCGTGGCTGGCAACTCCCAGCGAACAGGGACTGCCACAGCGGAACTTTGAAAAAAGTCGCATCGGGGGCTTCACAAAATAAAAAGTCGCTGATATTATTGCGGGCTCTATCCGATTCGATCGATTCGCAAGCAACAGCGCAAATCGAGATCAAGCGGTAGAACAGGTTTCGCAAGTTTAAGGTTTCGCCGGTGTAGCTCAGTTGGTAGAGCAGCGCATTCGTAATGCGAAGGTCGTAGGTTCGACTCCTATCTCCGGCACCACTTGAAAGTAGAAAGGGCAACCCTCACGGGTTGCCCTTTTTGCTTTGCAGTCGACAGATAACTTGGGCACGACGACGCCCATATAATCCGCAGCTGCCACATCGCCATCCCTCTTTTTCTCCCCCGACCTGCGCTGGGCTACGCCAGCCTGGCTGGCACGACCTGCGTGCATCTGCCTCATGCCGTCCGCTGGCCGCCACATTCCTCGGGCGCGGCAACTGTCGTGCCGGCACCATGCTTGAGTCGGCATCGGAGTCTCCCGCTACGTGCACCGCTCGACAATGGCCGTGCTGTTGGCAAGCGCCTCCATCATCTTGCCGCGTTCGACCACCGCGTCGACGTAATAGTCGGCCTCGACTCGCAGCAGCCTGTTGCGATTCAGCATTCTTGCCAGTGCAATCGATTGCCAATAGGCGAAGTGAGACCGTTTTACCCCCGGCTGGTAGAGCTGGTTGACGAGTGTTTCGTGCCGTCCTGTCCGGCGCGAACCCGCGCTACCCGGAACGGGCAGCGCGGTATGCCAGGCGTAGGCCGCGTGATAGGCCGCGTAGTAGCTACGGCTGATCGACGAGCGGTAGGCCACCTCCCCCATCGCCGCCCCGGCAATGTCGGCGGCGAAATGGAGCATCTCCCGCGCATCGACACTCATGCCTGAAACACAACGTCGAGTTGGGCCGAAGGCAACAGGCCTCGCGCAAGCTGGACGGCGGTCAACGCCTCGTTGAGCGCGAACATATCAACGCCACGACCCACGCGCACGACGAGCAGCACCGCATCGTCACCGCCGTCAAAACCTGCATAGACACGCGAGACCTCACAGTCCGCGAGCGACATGCCACGGCGATGCAGCAGTTCGTCGGCCGCCTCCAGATGCGCCGCTTCGGGATCGTCTGGCAGACCGCCGTCGCCGCTCAACGACACGACAGGCGCCATTGCCTGCATCGGACCAAGCTCCACCTCGCATCGCGTGGTCCGATCGTCCAGAGTCATTTCCATCATCATTCCCTCCCTGCCAGTGACCATCCAACATTGGATGACGGAAATTCTAGGCGTGGGGAACGGTGAAAAACCGAGGGACCTGCAAAATGCGATTCGTCTCATCCCAACGGCCGCGCACTGGCTGCCCAAAGACAGTCCGAAAGCGTGCCGACTATCGATGCGATCGGAACATGGAGTCATCCATCGGAGCATCGACCGCAACATCGGGGTCTCCCAGCATACGCATGAGCACCGTTTCCATCCGCTCGATCGACGCCGACTTCGGCAGATGCTCCTGTACACCGCACGCGCGCAGCGACGACGGCACATGCATCCACATGTTGTCCGACAGCAGCAGGATGCGCGCATTGGGCAGCGCCTGGTGCAAGCGTCGCAGCAGATACCAGTTGTCGAAGGCGTCCACTGTCATGCCGTAGATGACCAGCACGTCTTCCAGGCTATGCGCGAACAGCAGGATCCCCTCGGGATCGATACTCTCCACCGGGCCGATGCCTGGCATACGTTCAAGCAGGCGTTGCATACCCAGCCTGGTCAGTGGATGGCTCTCAATCACGATCGCGCCCATGGTGTGCTCCTGTGCTCCGCTGTTTGTCTGCGGAGACACATGGCGCAAACGTCGTGCCAGCGGTGGCGCGCACCGGACGACGGCGCGGCGTGGCGGCGATACGTTACCGGAGGCGGGATGGCGGGCGATCAGGCCAGAGTGGCCTGGGGGCGGCGACGTTACGACTCGCGTAACGTGTCACGTTCCCCGTAACGTGCTGCATCCGTTTGGAAGCAGGAACGGAAGGTGCGCCACCCGCGTCAGTTCACGGCGATGCGGTCGTCCACCACGCGTATCTGGCCGCCTGGCTTGTCTTCCATGACCTTGAGCACCTTGTGGCCGACCTGCAGCGTCACGCCGCCGTGGATATGCCGGCCCACCGCGATCTGCGCCTGCTCGGACGGCTTCATCTGCTCGGCCAGGTGGGCGATCTCCGCGTCGAGCTCGAACAGGTCGCGATTGATCCTGTACATCGTGGCACGCGCCTTCTCGCGGATGTCCCCCGTGGCGCGTTCGGGGTGCTTGGCAAAGAACGCCACGAGTTGCTGGAGTTTGCACTGTTCCTCGACGATCTTGCCGCGCCGGACTTCCAGTTCCGCCTTCTGCTCGTCGGCAAGCGGGTTGAGTCCGACCTGCACGGTAGTGGCGGTACCCGCCGGCGCGCCCAGGGTCCCCGTGCTGACACTCTGCATCGCCCGCGTACGCCCGCCGCTGATGCTGCCTGGCGCGCTCGGCACGCCAACCACGACCCGTTCGCCCGCCGAGACGTCGCTCTGCCGGATCCCGCTCTCCACGATCACCTCGGCCACCGCCTCGACAATCGCATTCTGGATGAAGCGCGCATGAACGGAGCCCTTGCTGCGCACGCTGGCAATCTCACTCGGGGCGCCACCGCTCGCGGTTTCTGCCTTGCCGATGATGCCGCCCTTGACGATCACATCGCCGCCGGCCTGCACGCTGGCGGCTTCAATCGTCCCCTGCACAACCACATCACCGGTGACACGTACCGACATGCCGGTGCGGATATCGCCCGACACGCGGAGCGACCCATCGAAATTGACGTTGCCGGAATGCAGGTCGACGGCATCGACGTCGACCACCGGACTGACGATCACACCATGTGGCAGCACCCGGGGCGAGCCTGCGATCAAGGCGATCAACAGCAGTGGATCATTCGGATCGGTTGCCACGCCGGTCAGATCGGACGCGTAGGGCGTATCCACCACAGGGTCGGCCGGAATCGTCTTGCCAAGCACATCCATGCCGTCCTTGCCCGATCTGGCCGGCGTGCGGCGCATCAGCGCGGTACCTGGATTGACGAGCAGGAGACTACCGAGATCGCGCAGGTCGACACGCTCGTCCTCGTTCTCCGCCAGGACAGGCCTGCGGGGCTGGACAAGGCTCTCGAAGCGCGCTGTCTCACCCTGCAGGGGCGCCACGCCGCGCGCGATCTCGCGACCCTCGCAGCTACCGGCCTCCAGCGCAACGCCGATCGCCGCACTGTCGAGCAAGGCCACCACCCCCATCGAAGCCGCGGCGGCGGCGATCTCTTCGGCCGTGATTGGCCGGCCGCCTTCCGAGGCCACCAGCGTCAGCAACAGCCGCAGCTTGTCGGCCGTGATCTCAAGTTCGAATTCGCCATCCAGGACGCTGCCGATCACTGCGTCAATCTCGCGATCGGTCAGTTGGCATTGCGTCAGGAAGCCCGTCACGGCGGCGGCGTCCAGCCGCGCGCCCTGCCAGCCGTGCTCGGCCAGGCAAGCTTCCAGCGAAGCGTCCAGGCTGGCGCGATCGGGCGGCAAGTGGCCCACGTCCGGTGTAAAGCAAGCCCTGACCTGGCTCCCAGGCTGGCTGAGTTCCAGGCGCAACCCCGCGTCGGCTGTCATGTGTCCCCGCCTCTATGCTGCATGTCGCAACAGCCGGCCTGGGCCCATCGCCCGGGGACTTTCCGCAAAGACCCACCGAATCCGTCGCCAACTGTGCTTGTCGTCGATCCATGTTCAACGGCGCCGGCGGTGTGAACTTGAGCCCACAAAAGTAGGGGGTGCGCAATTTCGGTAAACTAGCGCCCTCCGATGTCCCTGCCCCAAGGCACCACCCCGATGTCCAGCACCTACGAAGTCCGTCCCGGCCAGTCGATCGAACTGCTCAAGGAACTCCACATCCTGACGCGTGACGGCAAGATGAATCAGGACAGCCGCCGCAAGCTTAAGCAGGTCTATCACCTGTACCAGTTCATCGAGCCACTGCTGCGCGAGGTGAAGGACGAAAAAGGCACGGTCTCGCTGGTGGACCACGGCGCGGGCAAGTCGTATCTCGGGTTCATCCTTTTCGATCTCTTTTTCAAGGACCTGAAGGACAGCTCACACATCTACGGCATCGAGACCCGCGAGGAACTGGTGACAAGCTCGCAGGCGCTGGCCAGCCGCCTGGGCTTCGGTGGGATGTCGTTCCTGAACCTCTCCGTGGCCGATTCGATCACGTCGCCCGCATTGCCGCAGACCATCGACGTCGTCACCGCCCTGCATGCGTGCAATACGGCCACCGACGATGCGATCCACTTCGCGCTGGCCAAGCAGGCACGGCACATCGTGCTGGTGCCCTGCTGCCAGGCCGAGGTAGCGAGCGTGCTGCGCAAGCACAAAGGCAAGTTGCTGGCCGGCAATCCGCTGACGGAAATCTGGCGCCACCCACTGCACACGCGAGAGTTCGGCAGCCAGGTCACCAACGTGCTGCGCTGCCTGCAGCTTGAAGCGCACGGCTATCAGGTCAGCGTGACGGAGCTGGTGGGCTGGGAACACTCGATGAAGAACGAACTGATCATCGCCCAGTACAAGGATTTGCCGCGCCGCCGTCCGGCGGAGCGCTTGCACAATGTACTGGAATCGCTCGGCCTGGAAGAACTGAACGAGCGATTCTTCACCGCGCCCTGATCCGGGCTGCGGTCGGAGGACGCATCGGAGATCGCGTCAGCAATCGAGTCAGAGATCGCTCTTGCCAGCCATCCATTCGAGCCAGCCTGCGTGGCCGAGCCGGCGCATCGTTTCCATATTGCGCTCGTAGATATCCTCCGCCTCCGGGACCGCTTCGGCGGCACGCGCGATGCTGTCTTCACGCAGCAAGTGCAGGATCGGATACGGTGCGCGATTCGTGTAGTTCTCGATGTCGTCGGGCTCGGTGCCCTCGAACTGGTAGCGCGGATGGAAACTCGCAATCTGCAACGTACCCTCGAGCTTCAGGCTACGCAGCAGGCGATCGGCGAAATACAGGAAGTCGTTGTAGGCCAGGAAGTCGCCCAGCGCGTGCGGCACAATCAGCAGAATCGTGTCGATCTTCTCCGGATCGGACGTCTCCAGCAGGCGTAACTCGCGCTCGAGATCGTCCAGCACGTCCTCGTCGCGCGTCGCGTCGCTGATCACGTAGCGGACCTGATCCTTGACATACACGCTCTTGGCAAACGGGCACAGGTTCAGGCCGATCACCGCGCGCGCCAACCAGTGGCGCACGTTCTCGATGATGCCATCGTTGTCGGCAGGATTGGCCAGCCCGGCCTGATCGGTCGTGTTCACGCTCATGCGTTCGCGATGCTCAAGGCCACGGCCTCGGCGACTTCGATGCCGTCGATCGCCGCCGAGTAGATTCCCCCGGCATAACCGGCACCTTCGCCAGCGGGATAGAGCCCCTTCACGTTGATGCTCTGATAGTTCTCGCGATCACGGCGAATCCGCAGCGGAGAAGACGTGCGCGTCTCCACGCCGGTCAGCACCGCATCGTGCATCGCAAACCCTGCGATCTTCTTGTCGATCTCGGGCAGCGCCTCGCGGATCGCGTCGATGACATAGTCTGGCAGCGCCGTGCTCAGGTCGGTCGGGGTCACACCCGGCTTGTACGACGGCTCCACCGAGCCGAGCGCCGTCGAGGCACGCCCTGCGATGAAGTCGCCGACCAGTTGCCCCGGCGCGCGATAGTCGCTGCCGCCCAGCGCGAACGCACGCTCTTCCCACTTGCGCTGGAAAGCGATCCCGGCCAACGGGCCACCCGGGAAGTCCTCCTCGGGTGTGATCCCCACGACGATACCGGCATTGGCATTGCGCTCGGCGCGGTAGTACTGGCTCATCCCGTTGGTCACGAGCCGGCCCGGCTCGGACGCGGCGGCCACCACGGTGCCGCCCGGGCACATGCAGAAGCTGTACACCGCGCGGCCATTGCTGGCGTGGTGAACCACCTTGTAGTCGGCAGCGCCCAGCAGCTTGTTGCCGGCGAACTTGCCGAAGCGGCTGCGGTTGATCAAGCCTTGCGGATGCTCGATGCGGAAGCCCAGCGAAAACGGCTTGGCCTCCATGAAGACGCCTCGGTCATGCAGCATCTCGAACGTGTCGCGCGCGCTGTGGCCCACAGCCAGGATCACGTGGTCACAAGGCAGATAGTCGCCAGTGGACAGCTTCAGCCCGCGCACCTGGCCGTTGTCAATATCGACATCGTCCACGCGCGTCTCGAAGCGGATCTCGGCGCCCAGCGACAGCATCTCCGCGCGCATCTTCTCGACCATGCTCACCAGCCGGAACGTGCCGATGTGCGGCCGCGCCTTGTACAGGATGTCCTCCGGCGCGCCCGCGCGCACGAACTCGTCGAGCACCTTGCGGCCGTAGTGCTTCGGATCCTTGATCTGGCTGTAGAGCTTGCCGTCGGAGAACGTGCCCGCGCCGCCTTCGCCGAACTGCACGTTCGACTCGGGGTTCAGCACGCTCTTGCGCCAGAGCCCGAACGTGTCCTTGGTTCGCTCGCGTACTTCCTTGCCGCGCTCGAGAATGATCGGGCGGAAGCCCATCTGCGCCAGGATCAGGCCGGCAAGCAGGCCACATGGGCCCAGGCCGATCACCACTGGTCGCAACTTCGGCCCGCCCTCGGGTGCGCGGGCAACGAAGTGGTAGGCCATGTCCGGCGTCACGCTCCAGTTCGGTTTGCGAGCCATCCGCTTCAGGGCGCCCGCCTCGTCCTTGACCTCGATATCGATGATGTAGGTCAGCTTGATATCGTCGCGCTTGCGCGCGTCATGCGCGCGGCGAAAGACGGTAAAACCGATGAGCCCGTCGCCCTTGACGCCGATCTGCGCGAGATGGGCGCGCACGGCGGCGTCCAGGTCGCTTTCGGTATGGTCGAGCGGGAGTTTGACTTCACTGAGACGTAGCATGGGGTACCGATGGTTCTGTGGCCTTGGTGTCTGGTGGCCGGGAGTTGCCCAGCAGGAAGCCAGAACGGCCGAAGCGGGATTTTATCAGCCGCCACCATCCTGGGCGCGGCGCCGGCACCATGATTTGGCAGCGCGCGGCCCCCTGCGCGGCCAGGCAAGTCCAACCTGTGACTTGGATCACAAGCACGTCCCCGGCATACAGCGTGTGCACGGCCTGGCTGATATCGCTGGCCAGCCAGCGTGGCGCGGTGGTCACGACAATGCCCCCGCCCTCGACATGCACGATCGTGCCGGCTGACAGGTGCTCGAAAAAGCACTGGCCGGCAGCGAGCCGGATAGTGCGGGAAACGGGTCCGGGAAGTTCGGTCGATTCGGTAGATTCGGCGGGCTTGATGAATGACATGGCGTGGCTCCTGGGTCGCAAAATCATGCAAACAAGGCTACCGAGCCGCCCGCCTTGCCAACAGGCACAAGCCATCGCGAGCGCAAGCAGAACAGATGTCAAACTTGCGCCCTGTTACGATACAGAGACACCGCATCTGTATCTGTTCCACTTCGCCCCATCGCGCGAAGATGCCCCCATGACCGCCAACCTCGCCCCCGCCGCATCGCCTCAGTCCTCCGCCCCGCTCTACCAGCAGGTGGCGGGCCATTATCGGCAGGCGATTTCGGTGGGCACGCTGGCGCCGGGTGACCGGATGCCGTCCGTGCGTTCGCTGATGGGGCTGCACGACGTGAGCTTGTCCACGGCGCTCCAGGCCTGCCGCGAGCTTGAGGCGGCCGGCCTGCTCGAAGCGCGGCCGCGCTCGGGCTATTTCGTGCGTGCTCCCGCGCGGCCCTCGCTGGCCCCGATCGAGGAGCCAGCCACCGGATTGCCGGACCCCGCGCAGTACGTCGGCATCCACCAGCGCATCTCCGCAATCCTGGCGCGCGGCCAGCATTACCGGATCAACTTCGGCGGTGCCTGCGGGGCGCCGGAGCTGTATCCGGCGGCCGCGTTGCGCAATGCCGCCACGCGGGCACTGCGGCGATACCCGATGCTCTTTGGCAGTTCGGTCGACTTCGACGGCCACCCCGCGTTTCGCGCGGCATTGGCCAGGCACGCGTTGCGCGCGCGGATCAACGTCGCGCCCGAGGACATCGTGGTCACACACGGCTGCACCGAAGCCCTGACGCTGGCCCTGCGGGCCGTGGCCAACCCCGGCGATGTCATCGCCGTGGAATCGCCGACGTACTACGGCCTGCTGCAGATTCTCGAAAGCCTGGGAATGCGCGCGCTCGAGATTCCTTGCAGCCCGCAGACCGGCATGTCGCTCGAGGCGCTGGATCTGGCTGCCCAGACCTACGACAACATCAAGGCCGTCTGCGTGGTGCCGAACCTGCAGAATCCACTCGGCTGCGTCATGCCGGACACACACAAACAGCGCCTAGTGAACTGGTGCGCCACACGCGGCCTCACGCTGATCGAAGACGACTGCTGCTCGGCCACCTTCGACGACGAGGTGCCGCTGACGGCCGCCAAGGCATGGGACACAACGGGCTCCGTGATCTACTGCGGGTCACTCCACAAGATCCTGGCACCCGGCATGCGACTCGGCTGGATCACGGCGGGCAAGTGGCAGGCGCGCGTGGAGATGCTCAAGTTCGGCCTGTCGCGCCCGAACGAGATGCTGACGCAGATCGCCGTGGCCGAGTTCATGGGCACGGGGGCATTCGAGCGTCACCTGCGTCGCCTGCGCACCCAGTTGCGAACCCAGCGCGAATGGATGGCCCAGAGGATCGCAGCCACCTTCCCGTCGGGTACCCGCCTGACGCTGCCGCGCGGCGGACTGCATCTTTGGGTGGAAATGCCCCAGTCGATCTCGTCGGAAGCGGTCTTCGAACAGGCGCTGGCCGAGGGCATCCGGGTGATGCCAGGCGCCATGTTCTCGAACTCGAATCGATTCAATCACTACCTGCGGCTGAACTGCGGCATTCCCAGATCTCCGGAAATCGAGCGCGCGCTCGATACCGTGGCGGGCGTGGTTCGGCGCATGGCCGCCTGAACGTGGCGCCGATGCCGACGCCGGCATCGTTCTTGCGAGATTTCTTCCCCGATTCGGGCACGCTCGCCTATCCTATTGCGCGATACGCCGAACACAAAAAATGGGGAGAAAAAATTGGCGCAAGGACCCGCCGCTTCGCGGCTCGACGATGACTATCGAACGCTGTTCCAGCTAGCGCCCGTTTCGCTGTGGCTGGAGGATTTCAGCGCGGTGCGGCAGGCCTTCACGCAGTTGCGGGCCGATGGCGTCACCAATCTGCGCCGCCACCTGCGCGACAACCCCTCGGAAGTGGCACGGTGCTCTTCTCTGATTCGCGTGCTCGACGTCAACCGCCGGACGCTGGACCTCTTCCGCGCCGCCGATCTGGATACGCTGGTTGCCAACCTCCACACCGTGTTTCGCGACGACATGTTCGATCAACACGTCGAGGAACTCGGACAACTGTGGGACGGCGATAATCGTTTCTCGAGCCAGACCGTCAACTACACGCTCGACGGCGAGCGACTCGACATCCGTCTGGAGGCCCGCGTCATGCCTGGGCACGAGGACGACTGGTCGCGTGTGCTGCTGTCGATCGAGGACATCACGGCCCGCGTGCGCAACGAACGTGACCTGCGGCGGGCCCAGCAGTACGCCGTGGGCCTGTTCGAGCATTCACCGGTATCGCTCTGGGTGGAAGACTTCAGCGTGGTCAAGATGCTGCTCGACGAAGTCCGCGCGGCGGGGATCACGGATTTCCGCACGTTCCTGAACGTGCACCCCGATTTCGTCTCGCGCTGCATGCAGGAGATCCGCGTGCTCGACGTCAACCAGCAGACGCTGGCGATGTTCGGCGCACCCAGCAAGGAAATCCTGCTGTCGCGACTCGGCGACGTGTTTCGCGACGACATGCGCATCCACTTTGCCGAGCAACTGGTCGACCTCTGGCATGAAAAGCTCTGGCAACAGCGCGAAGTCATCAACTACGCGCTGGACGGCCGCCCGGTGGACGTGTTCATGCAGTGGTCGGTGTTTCCGGGGCGAGAGGCTGACTGGGACCAGGTGCTGGTGTCGCTGACCGACATCACGGCACGCAAGAAGGCCGAAGCCTACGTCGAGTTCCTCGGCAAGCACGACGTGCTGACCAAACTCTACAACCGCGCGTACTACGAGGATGAACTGGCGCGACTGGGCCGCAAGGGGCCGTGGCCGGTCAGCGTGATCGCGGTGGACCTGAATGGACTGAAGGCCGTGAACGATCAGTTCGGCCACGGGGATGGCGACGGCCTGCTACGCCGTACTGGAGAAGTGCTGAAGAAAGCCGTGGGCGAACAGGCTTGCATTGCGCGCACCGGTGGCGACGAGTTCATGGTGCTGCTTCCCGGGCGCGACGAGCGGGGTGCCGCGACGGTAGTGGAGCAGATCGAAGAGGTGGTCGTCCTCAACAACCAGTTCTATCCCGGCGCGCGGCTGTCATTCTCGATCGGGTCGGCCACCTGCATGCAGGGCGACCGCCTGACCGATGCCGTGAAAACTGCGGACAGACGGATGTACGACGCCAAGCGCGCCTACTACGAGGCGCTGGGCAACGAACGCGCGACGCAGAACGACTGAGTACGAAAAAAGCCGGCTAAGCCGGCTTTTTCATTTTCGTTTGCAGCGAGGCACGTCACTCAGATAAACACGATCAACGCGACGCCACCGATGATCAGGCCAAACTTGGTCACGTAGTACAGGTTCTTGTTCCAGGCC
Source organism: Cupriavidus sp. HY129 (assembly GCF_059492215.1). Taxonomy (NCBI): domain Bacteria; kingdom Pseudomonadati; phylum Pseudomonadota; class Betaproteobacteria; order Burkholderiales; family Burkholderiaceae; genus Cupriavidus; species Cupriavidus sp. HY129. The sequence continues at coordinate 925,961 of NZ_CP083254.1, read as the reverse complement.
TTGAAGCGGCGACGGTACTGACCGCCGAGCCAGACAAAGCGGAACAGCTTGTTGATCATGCCGGTCTGGTCGTTTTCGTCGTTCGGCGAACTCGCGGCGGTCATCACCTTGCGCCCCAACCAATGGTTGACCGCAGCAGCCCAGCGATAGCGCATCGGCCGCTCGATATCGCAGAACAGGATCAGGCGATCGGTCTCGCTCTTGTTCTCGGCCCAGTGCAGGTACGTTTCATCGAACACCACACCCTGCCCGTCACGCCAGCTATGCCGCTCGCCATCTACCTCGATGAAGCAGCGATCGTCATTCGGCGTGGCCAGGCCCAGGTGATAGCGCAGCGATCCGGCGAATGGATCACGGTGCGGATTGAGCTTGCCGCCGGGCGGCAGCTCGGCAAACATCGCGGCCTTGACCGATGGCATATCGCGCAGCAGTGCGACCGTGTTGGGGCACAGCGCTTCCGCCGACGGGTGCTGGGCTTCGTACCACTTCAGGTAGAAGCGCTTCCAGCCGTACTTGAAGAACGAATTGAATCCGGCGTCATCGTTCTTGTCGGCAGCCTTGATCTTGCGCATCGCGATCAGCGCCAGGCCTTCGTCACGAATCTGCGGCCAGGCCGAACGGATCTTCTCCAGATCGGGAAACCGCTCGACCGGAATGTACGGCGTGCGCGGCACACCGGAGAAGATGTACATGAAGCAGTTAAAGGGCGCGACCAGCGCTGAATGATCCAGCAACTGGCGCATAAAAGGCAGACGTACCTTGCCGCGGAAGTGCACATACAGGATGGCACCCAGATAGGCCGCGACGATAATCCACTTGATCACCCGAAATCCTCCAGGACAGACGCCGCCCGAGTGCCGGGCGGGAAACGCGCTATTTTAGCGAATCGGCGATCCCGGTGCACCCGTGTGATTCAGGCAACTCTTTTATCTGCCCGCGAGCACTCAGGACTTGCCTCGCGACTGGCGGGAGATCCTGTCGATCAGCACTCGCGCGTCATCCGACTTGCCCTGCAGGGTAAGCAGCCTGGCATTAAGCACGATGTTCTCGAGCACGAGCTTGGCGGTAGACGCCCAAAGCGTGGCCAGCAGCGCCTCATGCGACATGCCGGAAGTCTCGAGTTCGGTGGAACGCTCGGCGATCAGTTTGCAGGCCATCGCCCGCAGGGCTTCATCGTCGAACGGCAGGTTTGCGTAATCGATGGGATCGGCCTTCTCCACCTCCACCATCAGTTGCAGCAGCATCTGTTCGGTCATCGGCAACCTCCTCTGGCAAGCGATCGTCACACGCGGAAATCTGCAGCCATGTCGACATCTGTACGTGCTTCAAGGCGCCCGGAGCGACAGGCCTTCACGAACAGATCGTAATCCCGTTCCACCTGATCGGCGTAAGCGTTCGAATAGGCGATCAGGGACTCGGCCATGCGGTCGCTGGCGCCGAGATACCCGCTGATCTCGGCGGCGTGTCCACTGGCCTTGGCATGGGCGCGCGCCAGCACCCAGCCGCACACCTGGCCGTAGGTCGCCAGCAGATCGGCGTCCATGAGTTCGATATCGACCGAGAACTTCATGTCGCGCAACTGGCGGATGTAGAAATGGCGCCCGAACGGCCCCTTCGACCAACCGAGAAACAGGTCACTGGCCGCCTGCATCAGACGCTGCCCGTCCACGACGCGACGGCCTTCATGCGACACCGCCGCCGACTTGAAGTAGCGCGCGACCACCGACTTGGTAGCCTCCTTGACCTGCAGGAACAACGGCTTGCCGTGGCCATCGATCAGCAACAGGATCAGGCAGCGCGTGCCGACGCTGCCAACGCCGACCACTTTGAAAGCCATGTCCTGCAGCTTGAAATGGTCGAGCAGCCGGCGCCGGTCGGCCGCAAGCGTCGACTTGTAGTCGCTGAAGGATTGGTCGATCAGCTTGGACGGATCGTCGATGCTGAGCCAGTCATCGTCGGTCTCGAACAGCGTTTGCGCGCCATGGACATGGAACACCGCAGGCGGCGCATCGAGAATGCGCCAGCGGTCCCCATCGTGTTCGGTGAGCTTTGGCAACAGCGATTCATGGGTTCGCGCCGCTGCCCTCTCCATCGCGCGCCGGATGCGCTTCTGCACTTCCGGGTTGACCGCGGATTCGAGCAGGCGTTCGAAGGTAATGCGGTCGTACCAGGTATCGAGAATGGCCATCTCCGCATACTCGGCCATACGGTCACGGTAGCTGTTGGCGACCTGGTAGACCATGTTGTCGGCGGCAGTGGCGCCGTGGCGAAGATGGCGTGCGGCAACGACAAAACTTGCGGCCAGGCGCTTCAGGTCCCACTCCCACGGTCCCGGGCTGGTTTCGTCGAAATCATTGACGTCGAACAGTAGCGCGCGCTCGGGCGTGGCAAAGCCGCCAAAATTCATCAGGTGGCAGTCGCCGCAGATCTGCATCGTGAGCGATGAGTTCGGCGTTCCGGCCAGATCGTGTGCCTGGATGATCGCGCTGCCGCGATAGAACGTGAAAGGCGAAGCGATCATTCGACCGTAACGCAGGGGGATGAGGCGTGAGACCCGACCAGCGCTGCTCTCTTCCAGCAGCGAAATCGGATCACGGTCGACGTTGCCAATCACTGCGTGATCACGTCGCTGCACTTTCTGCCGCAGGGCCTTGCCGCGCGCGCGGCGTTCTTCGACTTCTGCCACGTTTTCCACACATCCTCCATGTCTGGGCGTTACGACATTTCTGATTTGTGCAGCATATGCAACCACGCTAAGCGAACGCCGACGGCTTGTCAATTTGGCGCCCCACACCGGGTACAGCCTCCATGAAAGTGCCTTGGCGTCACATTCCCTTGATCGCCCGCAGAAAATCAGACGGGCCCCTACAAATCTGTCACAACTATCCGTGTAAGCTGTGGTCTGAGTTTCGCATTGTCAACGAGAACATCAGAATTTCATGACCAAAAGTTTTCTTGCTGCCATGCGTCAATACGTGTGGTTCAAAGGGGTCAAGCATCATGTGGTCCAAGGCGTCGAAGCGCTGTCGGACCTGCTTAAGTCCCCTTCCGCCGCGGCCCGCGCGGTCGCTGCGATCGTTGCCGAAACCGAACAAGGTGTGCAGGTATGGGTCTCCTACTTCGGCAAGCCCATGGACCCGCACACCAACTATGTTCTGTGGCCGAACCGCGCGCTGAAACCCGTGCGCCGACGCGCCACGATACCGGAGCGTCTGCTGCGCGACCGGTAACTCGTTGACCGGCGCCGAGGCGTTTCTCAATCGCTCGACAAGGAGTTGCCATGCCTGAACCGAAGCATGACGAAGCGCTGGTCAACAACTACCTCGAGCGCATCTCGGCGCTGTCCGTCAGTGCGTTTGATGGGGCGGATGTGGGTCAGGAACTCACGCAGCTCATGCATGAGGCAAAACGACATTGCTCCGGCGGCAACCTCGAAGTGCTGACGTCGCGATTGAGAGATCGCATTGACGCTGCTGATCGCGAGGATCAGCCTCAAGTACGCGACACCTTCGCCATGGCTGCTTCGCTGATTCAGGGCTAGGCTGCTAGCTCCCTTCCGACACACGAGCACGACACAAGCTTCTACGCAGCACATGCGAACACGGCGCACGAAAAAGTGCCGCGCTTACGCGCACTCAACTTCAATTCGTATAACTGGGAAACGTTGGCCGGACGGCCGATGAACAACTTGAGGACTTAGACCCAAGACATAAAGGTCTTGGTTGCGGGGGCAGGATTTGAACCTGCGACCTTCGGGTTATGAGCCCGACGAGCTGCCAGACTGCTCCACCCCGCGTCTGAAGAAGGAGATTATGACGCAATTGCACGAGCATCGCAAGCCTTTCCTGCACCAATCCGAAGAATGACCGCGCGAACGGCACCAGCATCGCCTCCCCGATGCACCTATGCGGCGCGGCTCGCACGCGATGCGGCCTCGAACTCGTTGATCGTGGCATCGACATAGCGATTCACGTTATCCAGCGCTTCCAGCCTGGTATCAAACGGCTGGCGCGGGAACGGGTTGTGCAATGCCATCAACACCTCGCCATCCTCACGGCGAATGATTTCGATCATGATGGCCCACTTGCCCCTCGGCAAGGCAACTACCTCGTAGATGATCTTGAATCCATCGTACTCGGGCATGGTGAACTCCCTTCTCTGCTGCTGACGCGCACGTACTGGCGCGCCTCACATTCAGGCTAGGAGTCATCCCCGGAAGCAAAAATGATCGCGATCAAACGATGCCGGATTCGGCTTGATATGCGTCATTGCGTGTATCGCAATGGCTGGCCCGCTACTGCCGGACTCAGCGCATCGGCCCAATCAACTTGTCGATCAGGGCATATGCCGCACTGAATGCGGCAACCTCCGCCGCATGGCGCGTGACGAAGGATGGAGCACATGACAGGAGTTCGGTATCGCCGGCATCTGAAGGATCCATCCCCTCCTGACCTACGCGGACCTCATAGCCCCAGCAGCGCCTTCCCGCAGCATCCGCGCCTTCCGTCACCAGCACATACGCATCCATGCCGCGATAACCTTCCACTCGCCACTCTTCTGCTTGCTGCTGCATAAGCTGTCTCCCTCGAAGGTCCTGACGATATGAAACTGGAGCCGGTCCGCCGCGATGCGTTCCGATTCGAAGATCCACCACTGGAGAAAGGATAGGCGCGAGAGCCTGGGAAGTACGGGAGGAGAAGATGAAGATTGCGCCGAATGCGCAAATGAAAAAAGGGCTTCCATTTCTGGAAGCCCTTTTCTCGTATAGGTTGGCGCGGCTGGCAGGATTCGAACCCACGACCCCTTGGTTCGTAGCCAAGTACTCTATCCAACTGAGCTACAGCCGCAACCGAGAAAAGAGATTATATAGAAGTTTTCAGTTTTGTGAACCCCCTTCGTGCATTTTTTTCATGTGAAGGGTTCGGCAGTCGCAACTTCCTATAATGAGAACCCGATGAAGTGATCCGGACCATGAACAAGGCTTTTGTCAAAGAGTCGTCGAACGATGACGACGAAGATCTTCCCGAAGGCGCGACCCCGCTGCCCGCCGGCACCAAGAACTACATCACCGCCGCAGGCTACAAGCGCTTGCGCGACGAATTGATGCACCTGATCGACGTGGAGCGTCCGGACATCGTGCAGATCGTGTCGTGGGCCGCCTCGAACGGCGACCGCTCCGAGAATGGCGACTATCTCTACGGCAAGAAGCGCCTGCGCGAAATCGACCGCCGCATTCGCTTCCTCACCCGTCGCCTGGACAAGGCCGAAGTCGTCGATCCTTCGATGCAGGGCGACAACGATCAGATCTTCTTCGGCGCCACGGTCACCTATGCCAATCAGTCAGGCGAGGAAACGACGATCACGATCGTAGGCATGGACGAGGTCGATCTCGACAGCAATCACGTAAGCTGGATTTCGCCGATCGCCAAGGCGCTGATCAAGGCGCGCGAGGGCGACACGGTGCCGCTTCGCACACCGGCCGGCATCGAACAGATCGATATTCTGGAAGTCCGCTACCCGCAGAAGTCTTAGCCGTCGTTGCGGTCGCGGAAGATTCGGATCACATCAGGATTGCGTCGCAGCGCCCGCATGACGTTGGCCAGGTGCAGACGGTTCTGTACCTGGATCACGAACTGCATGTAGGTAGCCTCCTGATGGCCGCCCTGCTGCGGTTCCATCGCCACGTGCGCGACGTTGGCATCCGCAGCGGTCAGGTCCGCAGCCACGCGGGCGACGATACCCTTGACGTTGCGGACCATGATCTTGATCGACACGTCGAACGCGCGCGTCGTCTTCTTGGCCCACATCACCTCGATCCAGTGCTCCGGGTCCTTGCTGTGCAGTCGCTTGGCCACCTTGCAATCCTGCACGTGGATCTGCAGCCCTTCACCCTTGCCGAGGTAGCCGACGATCGAATCGCCGGGGATCGGACGGCAGCAGGCCGAGAAGATCATCGACATGCCTTCGTCGCCGGTAATCGGCACGGCCGGCGCGTCTTCGCCCGCGAACGTCTGGACGGCTGCCAGCAACGCGCTGTCGACATCTCCCGACAGTTCCTGCAGCAGGATTTCCATCCGGCGCGCGACCACTGCGGGCACACGGCGTCCCAGCGCGAGGTCGGCGAAGATGTCTTCCTTGAGCTTGTTGCCTGTCCACTGGATCATGCGATCCCAGACCGACTGCGGCACCGCCTTGAGTTCGATGCCGAGCTGGCGCGCTGATTGTTCGAGCAGGCGCTCGCCGAGCTGGATCGCCTCGTCGAGCTTGGTGGTCTTCAGGTAGTGGCGAATCGCCGCGCGTGCCTTGCCCGTGCGCACGAACGCCAGCCATGACGGATTCGGCTTCGAGTACGGCGCCGTCACGACCTCGACGATGTCGCCACTCTTGAGCTCCGTGCGCAACGGCAGAAGCTCGTTGTTGATCTTGACCGCCACACACTGGTTGCCCAGATCGCTGTGGACTGCGTAGGCAAAGTCGAGTGCCGTCGCGCCGCGAGGCAGCGCGCGAATATGCCCCTTCGGCGTGAACACATACACGGCGTCCGGGAACAGATCGATCTTGACGTGTTCGAGGAATTCCTGCGAATCGCCGGTCTGGCTCTGGATATCGAGCAGCGACTGCAGCCACTGGTGCGCCTGCTGCTGGATATCGTTGGCATGGTCCGCCTGGTGCTTGTACATCCAGTGCGCAGCCACGCCGGCCTCGGCGATCTGGTGCATCCCACGGGTGCGGATCTGGAACTCCACGGGTGTACCGAACGGGCCCACCAGCGTCGTGTGTAGCGACTGGTAGCCGTTGATCTTCGGAATGGCGATGTAGTCCTTGAACTTGCCCGGCATCGGCTTGTAGAGGCCGTGCAGCGCGCCCATCGCCATGTAGCAGTGCATCTGCGTTTCCACGACCACGCGGAAACCGTAGACATCGAGTACCTGCGAGAACGACAACTGCTTGTCGTGCATCTTGCGATAGATGCTGTAGAGCGTCTTCTCGCGGCCCGACAGTTCCGCCACGATGCCGGCCCCGGCCAGCGCGGACTGGGCGGCTTCAAGAATCCGCTTGACCACTTCGCGCCGGTTGCCGCGCGCGGCCTTCACGGCTTTCTCGAGCGTGGCGTAGCGGAATGGCGAGCCGACCTTGAACGACAGTTCCTGCAGCTCGCGATAGATCGTATTGAGACCCAGCCGATGTGCGATCGGCGCGTAGATCTCCATGGTCTCCAGCGCGATCCGTCGCCGCTTCTCGGGCGGCACGAAATCGAGCGTGCGCATGTTGTGCGTGCGATCGGCCAGCTTGACCAGAATCACCCGCACGTCGCGCGCCATCGCCAGCAGCATCTTGCGGAAGCTCTCCGCCTGCGCCTGCTCCCGGCTCTGGAATTCGAGCTTGTCCAGCTTGGTCAGACCATCTACGAGTTCGGAGACCTTCGGACCGAATTTCTCGGCCAGTTCGCTCTTCGTGATGCCCTGGTCCTCCATCACGTCGTGCAGCAGCGCCGCCATGATGGATTGCACATCGAGCTTCCAGTCGGCGCAAAGCTCGGCCACCGCCACCGGGTGCGTGATGTACGGTTCCCCGCTTTGCCGGTACTGGCCCAGGTGGGCCTCGTCGGAAAACTGGAATGCTTCGCGCACCAGAGCCTGATCGGCAGGCTTCAGGTACACGAGCTTCTCCATCAGCCGCGTGATCGAGATGACCTGTTGGCGCGGCGGCACCGCCGGCTGCGAGGTCGGCCCGAAAAAGTGCCGATAAGATTGCGCCAGCACGGCGTCGATGAACAGATCGCCACCGGGAGCCGCGGGCACCGTGCCCGCCACAGGCTCGGCATTGAGCTCGTTGGTCAACGCGGTGCGTGACTTGCCCTGCTGAATCGGGGGTACGACGGAACGCTCGCCGACGACGTTGTCGCCGAGCGGATCGGGAAGATTGGGAGCACCGGTACGGGCAGTCACAGTGGATTGTCCTGGACGCTTACGTCCGGTCGGTCCGGCTTGCGATGGTGTGGACGCCAGTGCGGAGGAAGCCGACAGCGGCGCTCCGGAACCCACTGTCGTGGCGGAGGCGGACTGCCCGCTGGTCGCCGGCCGGCCATGCGGAGCCCGCGACGCCGGTTCGGCGGGCGGAGCAACGGCAGGATCGGGCGGCGGGAAAGTCATGGGGACGGCCCCTGTCATTCAGCGGAACGCGCGGCTGAAAGCGCATATATGCGAAGCGACGATGAACCACAGGCCGTCCCGGCAATCAGGTCGGTACCTTCTTCAGCATCTCGATGCCAACCTGGCCCGATGCGATCTCGCGGAGCGCCACCACGGTGGGCTTGTCCTTTGCCTCGACCTTGGGCGTGTGACCCTGCACGAGCTGACGTGCACGGTACGTCGCGGCGAGAGCGAGCTCGAAGCGGTTCGGGATGTGTTTCAGACAATCTTCGACGGTAATACGCGCCATATCAAATCCACCTTGGGATGAAACCTGTTCGACAGGCCGGTATTTTACAGCACGCGGCCGGAACCTTCCGGCCGCGTGCCTGCTTTAGTGAATTCCGAGCTCGATGAACAACTCGGCGTGCCGTGCTTTCTGCGACGAAAAGCGCAAACGGGTCGCGTGAACGACGTTCTGCAGCTGCTTCAACGCGTCATCGAATACCTCGTTGATGATCACGTAATCGGACTCCGATGCATGCGACATCTCACTACCCGCGGCAAGCAGGCGGCGGACGATCACATTGGGCTCGTCCTGGCCCCGCTTCTTGAGGCGTTCTTCCAGCGCCGTCAGCGACGGCGGCAGGATGAAGATCTCGACAGCGTTTGAAAACCGCTTGTGTACCTGCTGCGCGCCCTGCCAGTCGATCTCCAGCAGCACGTCGGTGCCCTGGGCCATCTGCTGCTCGATCCAGACGCGGGACGTGGCGTAGTAATTGCCGTGCACTTCCGCCCACTCCAGGAATTCGCCCCGATCTCGCGCGGCGCGGAACTCGTCCACGGAGATGAAGTGGTACTCGCGGCCGTTCTGCTCACCGGGACGCGGACCGCGCGTGGTGTGCGAGATCGACAGGCGGATTGCCTTGTCCTGCGCCAGCAGCGCGTTGACCAGCGTGGATTTGCCGGCCCCGGACGGGGCCACCACCATGAACAGGTTGCCCGGATAGGCGGTATCGATGGCGGTGTGGGTCGTTTCGCTCATGATCTTATTCGAGGTTTTGAATCTGCTCGCGCATCTGCTCGATCAGGAGCTTGAGCTCCATCGAGGCATCGGCGAGTTCCTTCGCGGCGGCTTTCGAGCCGAGCGTGTTCGCTTCGCGGTTGAGCTCCTGCATCATGAAGTCCAGCCGCTTACCGACCTGGCCACCCTTCTTCAGGATATGCCGGGTTTCGTTGAGATGGGTCTGCAGGCGCGCCAGTTCTTCGGCGATGTCGATGCGGATGCCGTAGACCGTGGCTTCCTGGCGGATGCGCTCGGCAATCTCGTCGCGGCTCATCGACGGCATGCCGTTCGGCGCGACCAGGTTGAAAGCCTCCTTCAGGCGTTCGGTCAACTTTTCCTGGTGGTGGGCAATCAACTGCGGAATCATCGGCGTCAGGCGCTCGACAATCGCCAGCATGGCGTCGATCCGCTCCTCCAGCGTGGCCTTGAGCGCCGCGCCTTCACGGCGGCGGGCTTCCAGAAGCTGGTTCAGCGCTTCGCGGGCGGCGCCCATCACGGCATCGCGCAGGGCTTCCTGCGACAACTCGGGTTCCACCAGCACGCCCGGCCAGCGCAGGATTTCGCCCATGCGCATCGTGCCGGCCGAAGCAAACGTTGCCCCGACGGTGGCCTCGAGCGCACGGATCTGGTCAAGCAACGTCTGGTTCAGCGCCAACGTGGCGCCGCCGGTATCGGTGCGCTGGAGGTTGATGCGGCACTCCAGCTTGCCACGCGACAGCTCGCCCATCAGCATCTCGCGCAGGGCCGGCTCGAAAGCGCGACACTCTTCCGGCGCGCGGAACAGCAGGTCGAGGAAGCGCGAATTGACAGTGCGGAACTCCACCGAAACCGACGCGGTACGGCCACTCGGTTCGCCCTGGGCGTTGGTGAGCGGTGCCTGGCCCGTGGCCAGGCCATAGCCTGTCATGCTGTGGATCATCGTCGGTAATCTCGCGAAAAAATCGAATAATCGAAAAACGCCGGGTAAGGCGCGGCGACCGGCTCCCCGAAAGGATCGGGGGCAGGCGGATCGCCTGAAAAATCAACAGAAAACAGAGGCAGAAAAACGCGGATATTTGGCAACAGTCCCCGCCAATGAATTCTTTACAAGTGACCGATTAGCCCGGAGAATCCGGGAGCAAATAAGGTCCCGAATCCTATGACAGAGTCCAAGGGCGCTAACCAGTCCAAGAGCGCGCCGCTGCCAATCGGCACGCTGCTGGCCAACTATCGTATTGTAAAGAAGTTGGCCAGTGGGGGGTTCAGTTTCGTCTACCTCGCCACGGACGAAACGGGCGCCCCGGTGGCCATCAAGGAATACCTGCCGTCGTCACTGGCCCGCCGCAGTCCCGGCGAGCTGATCCCGGTCGTTCCGGACGAGAACGTGGCCTCATTTCGCCTTGGCCTGAAGTATTTCTTTGAGGAAGGACGGTCGCTGGCCCGTATTTCGCACCCCAGCGTGGTCCGCGTGGTGAATTTCTTCCGCGAGAATTCCACGGTCTACATGGTCATGAACTACGAGTTGGGCAAGACGCTGCAGGAGCATATCCTGCAGGCCCGGCAGCAGGGCAAGGCCAAAGTCCTCCGCGAACGGTTTATCCGCAAGGTATTCCACGACCTCATGAGCGGCCTGCGGGAAGTGCATATCCACAAGCTTCTTCATCTGGACATCAAGCCGGGAAACATTTACCTGCGCGAGGACGAATCGCCGATCCTGCTTGATTTCGGCGCGGCCCGGCAGATCCTGACCATGGAAGCATCGCGTTTCCAGCCGATGTACACCCCGGGGTTCGCGGCACCCGAGCTCTACGGCAAGCATACGGACCTCGGCCCGTGGACCGATATCTACAGCCTGGGCGCCACGCTCTATGCCTGTATGGCCGGAATGCCGCCGCAGGAGGCCAACCAGCGTGAGAAGGAAGACCGCATGACCGAGTCGTTTGGTCGGCTGCGCGCCACCTACACGAACGGACTGGTCGATCTGGTCGAGTGGTGCCTGCGCCTGACGCCGGCCGAGCGCCCGCAAAGCGTGTTCCGGCTGCAGAAGGAGCTGCGCGACCAATCGAACGCGCTGGGCGAGCAGTCGGCTGCGGCCATGGCCGCCAATCCCGCAGGCCCCGTCACCGAGCGCCTGAACGCCACCAGCCGTTTCATGACCTTGCTGCGCCGCCGCGAAGAGAAGGCCCTGCCCGCCACCGAGGCAGGCCACGGCGGCAACTGATGCCAAACCGGCACGAACATAACGCATTCCGCTAAGCCAACATGCGATTCTCCGTCTATCAGGAAAGCCGCAAGGGCGGCCGCCGTATCAACCAGGACCGCATGGGCTACTGCTTCACGCGCGACGCCCTGCTGATGGTGCTGGCCGATGGCCTCGGCGGCCACGCGCTCGGCGAAGTTGCCGCGCAGCAGGCCTTGCAGACGCTGGCGCGTCAGTTCCAGACCCAGGCCCGTCCTGCGATCCGGAATCCTGCCGACTTTCTGCAGGACACGATCATGCTCGCGCATCGCGAGATCCATCGCTATGCCGAAGCCAACCGGCTGGCCGATATCCCGCGTACCACCGTGGTGTGTTGCCTGATCCAGCATGGCCAGATCCACTGGGCGCACGCCGGCGACTCGCGCTTCTACCTGATGCGCAAGGGCGCCCTGCTGACCCGCACGCGCGACCACTCGAAGATCGAGAATCTGCTGCAGCAGGAACGCGTGCTGCCGATGGACGTGGCCAACCACCCGGAACGCAACAAGCTCTACAACTGCCTCGGCTCGCCGAACCTGCCGCTGATCGACATCGGCGGCCCGGTGCGGCTGAACCCGGGAGACGTGGCGCTGCTGTGCTCCGACGGCCTCTGGGGCAGCCTTGAGGAAGACATCATCGTCGACAAGGTCACCCATCTTTCGGTGGTCCATGCGATACCTGACCTGATTGAACGGGCGCTTGCGAACGCCGGCGAAGGTGCCGATAACACCACAGCCATCGCAATGATGTGGGAAGCGGACGCCAATGTGCCGAACGACGACGCGGTGCTGACCGACACCCTGCCGCTCAATGCGTTCACCACCTCCATCCTCGAGCGCACGGGCAGCGAGACCGATTTGCTGTCGGAGGAAGAAATCGAACGCTCGATTGCCGAAATTCGCGCGGCGATCGACAAGACCAGCAACCTGATGCGCTGAGGCGCCGGGGGTCCCGGCAGGCACGCAAGGCTCGCCGGCGTTAGAATCGCGGTCTCACCCGATTCTGACGAAAGACTCCACATGCGACCCAGCGGACGCGCAGCCGATGCGCTGCGACCCATCACCCTGACCCGCCAGTACACCCGCCACGCCGAGGGCTCGGTGCTGAGTGCCTTTGGCGATACCAAGGTGCTGTGCACCGCCAGCGTGCTGGCAAAGGTGCCGCCGCACAAGAAGGGCAGCGGTGAAGGCTGGGTCACAGCCGAGTACGGCATGTTGCCGCGCGCCACGCACACCCGCTCTGACCGCGAAGCCGCCCGGGGCAAGCAAACCGGCCGCACCCAGGAAATCCAGCGTCTGATCGGGCGCGCCATGCGTTCGGTGTTCGACCTGGCAGCGCTGGGCGAATACACGATCCACCTCGATTGCGACGTCCTGCAGGCCGACGGCGGCACGCGTACCGCCGCCATCACAGGTGCCTTCGTGGCGGCGCACGATGCCGTATCCGCGATGCTGCGCGACGGCCAGATCAAGGCAAGTCCGATCCGCGACTTCGTGGCGGCGGTCTCCGTCGGCATGGTGAATGGCGTGCCGGTGCTCGACCTCGACTACGCCGAAGACAGCAACTGCGATACCGACATGAACGTGGTCATGACCGGCAGCGGCGGCTTCGTGGAGGTCCAGGGCACGGCCGAAGGCACGCCCTTCAGCCGCGCCGACCTCGACGCCATGACGCGCCTGGCCGAGGCCGGCATCGCCGAACTCGTGCGCCACCAGAAGCAGGCGCTCGGGCTGTAAGCGCAGGGGAATATGTCGATGCAACGTCTGGTTCTGGCCTCCAACAACCCCGGCAAGCTGCGCGAATTCAGCGCGCTGCTCTCTCCGCTCGGCTTTGACGTCGTACCGCAAGGCGAACTGGGCGTGCCCGAAGCCGAGGAACCGTTCGCCACATTCGTCGAGAACGCGCTGACCAAGGCCCGCCACGCTGCACGGCTGACGGGAATGCCCGCGCTGGCGGATGACTCGGGCATCTGCGTCGAAGCGCTCGACGGCGCGCCTGGCGTGTACTCGGCGCGTTATGCCCAGACCGTCGGCAAGCCGAAGTCGGATGCGGCCAACAACGCCCACTTGATCTCGCAGCTGGCGGGCAAGCTGAACCGCCGCGCGCACTACTACTGCGTGCTGGTGATGGTCCGGCACGCCGATGATCCGCGCCCCATCATCGCCGAAGGCATCTGGGCCGGCGAGGTCGTTGACGCCCCGCGCGGCAATGGTGGCTTTGGCTATGATCCGCACTTCCTGCTGCCCAGCGTCGGCAAGACGGCCGCCGAGCTGAGCGCCGAAGAGAAGAACACGATCAGCCATCGTGCCCTGGCACTTCAGGAACTGGTGGCCCGCCTGCAGACCGCCGGCATCAAGAGCTGCGCATGATCCCGATCGTCCCTGTCGGCGGTGGCACGCCGGCCGCATCCTCGCCGCTATCCCCGGCCGACAACCAGAAGCTTTGGCTCAAGCCGGGCCAGATCGCCCTGCCCGGCTCGCCACCGCTTTCGCTCTACGTGCACATCCCATGGTGCGTGCGCAAATGCCCGTATTGCGATTTCAACTCGCACGCGGCACCGGGCAAGCCGGATAGCCATGAGATTCCCGAGGACGCCTACCTCGACGCGCTACGCGCAGATCTTGAGCAATCGCTGCCACTGGTATGGGGACGTCCCGTGCATACGGTGTTCATCGGCGGCGGCACGCCGAGCCTGCTGTCGGCCGCTGGGATGGACCGCCTGCTATCGGACATCCGCGCGCTGCTGCCGCTCGATGCCGATGCCGAGATCACGATGGAAGCCAACCCCGGCACCTTCGAAGCCGAACGCTTCGCAAGCTATCGCGCCAGCGGCATCAACCGGCTGTCGATCGGCATCCAGAGTTTCAACGACGCCCACCTGAAAGCGCTTGGCCGGATCCACGGCGAGCGCGAGGCACGCGCGGCCATCGACATCGCGCTGACGCACTTCGACAACGTCAATCTGGACTTGATGTATGCGCTGCCGGGGCAGACCCTGGACGAATGCGCGCGCGACCTGGACGCAGCGTTGTCGTACGGCACCACGCACCTGTCGCTCTATCACCTGACGCTGGAACCGAACACGCTGTTTGCAAAGTTTCCGCCCGCGCTGCCGGACGAGGATACCGCCTACGAAATGCAGGACATCGTCGAGGCCCGTACGGCCCAGGCTGGGTATCGCCACTACGAGACATCGGCCTACGCGAAGCCGCATCGCGAGGCGCGCCACAACCTCAACTACTGGCGCTTCGGTGACTATCTCGGCATCGGCGCCGGCGCCCACGGCAAGCTTTCGTTTCCAAACCGCATCCTGCGGCAGATGCGACACAAGCACCCGGCCACTTATATGGAGCAGGCTCTGGCTGGCAACGCCGTGCAGGAAGCGCGCGAAGTCGGCGCTGACGAACTCCCGTTCGAATTCATGCTCAACGCGCTGCGTCTGACGGACGGCGTGCCGGCATCGAGTTTCCACGACTACACCGGCCTGCCGTTACACATGATCGGCAAGCAGCTTGCCGCGGCCGCGAAGAAGGGACTGCTCGACGCCGACCCTACCGTGATCAAGCCGACTGAACTGGGCCGACGCTTCCTCAATGACCTGCAGGAAATGTTCCTGAAGGATTGAGGTTGCCCACATAGAAGGCTCGACGAGAGCGTCAAGCCAGAATGAAAAACGCCACGCGAATGCCGCGTGGCGTTTTCTTTTGCCGATGTATCGAGGTAGCGAGGTATCCGGTGAGCTTAGTACGCCGTCGCCATATCGTTGGCCACTCGCGCGCGATCACCGACGCGCAGGTTGCCGATATTGCTTTGCGTCACCGTCGCCACGCGACCATCGTCCAGTCGGACATTGACGCGATACGCAGTGCTGGTATTCGACCCGGCCCGCTTCTCGATCTGATTGCCCGCCACCGCGCCACCCACCGCGCCGACGATCGTTGCCACGGTCTGGCCAGAACCGCCACCAATCTGGTGTCCAAGCAAACCGCCCGCCGCACCACCAATCACGGTGCCCAGAATGCCCGAACTGCCCTGCGTGCTCTGGATCGGCTCGATCGATTCCACGCGGCCCACGAACACCGAACCGGCAGGCGCCTGATAGGTGTTGGTTCCCGGCTGTTGATAGCCAGTCGGCGGCGGCGCCGTGCTGTAGTTGCCGTAACCGCCATAGCCCGGCTGCGCACAACCGGCCAGTCCGGCCACCAGCGCCAGAGCACCGGCAGCACCAAGAACCTGCCACGGTTTACGTTGTTCTTGCATGAAGTATTCTCCTCAAATCGCCTGTACAAACAGCGAACCTGCAGTATGAGACTGCATTCGCGCCTCTCTTAGGAGGCGCGATGGGCTGACAAGGTTCCGCTGTCTCGGACAACTCGAAGGACGGCTCCAAAACAGCGAACCCACTCCATCATGATACTGCCAGCCCGCGCATCCCTGTATAATGCGCGGCCGGGCATACGCGCTGTCACGCTACAATGCCCGCAAATCTTCCAGACACCGGAAGCGTGGCCGAGTGGTTTAAGGCAGCAGTCTTGAAAACTGCCGATGGGGTGACCCATCCGTGAGTTCGAATCTCACCGCTTCCGCCAGACTCCTCCGTGCGCGAACAGTCGGACGGTCAGACTGCCCTCGGCACATGCCCGCCTCCCGGGCGGCTCCGCCGAATCAGGCCCCCAGGCAGGACTTCGCGATAATGCCCAACTGGACCTCGGCGGCACCGCCGAAGATCGTGTAGGCCCGTGCATTGAGGAAGTCAGGCAGCAAACACGCGCGCAACACCTCGTCTTCGGAAGGCTCCTCATCGTGGGCGTCGTCCGCGCGCCATCGCAAGCTTTCGGCGCCAACAACCGTCGTCCCCATTTCGCTGATTGCCTGCCGCAGCCTGCTGGCGCGGAGCTTCAGGACCGACGCCACCGGACCGGGGCTCTCACCCGGCGCCACCGAGCACATTGTCTTCAATTCGAGCATCTCGAAGGCGTCGAGATCGGCGCGCACCTCTCCGAACCGGAGCCGCCGCAAGGTCGTGACAGTGGTATCGCCATCACACTGTGCCTCTCCTGCCAGCACATCGCCGACCCGCTTGAGTTGCGAGCGCAGGCGAGGACTGAAGATGCCAGCCCCGCGCTCGAACTCGAGCAGATAGCGCGCGCACTGCCAGCCTTCGTTCTCCGCGCCGATGCGGTTGACGACGGGCACGCGCACGTTGTCGAAGAACACTTCGTTGACGTCATGGTCGCCACCTATGGTTGGAATCGGGCGAACCGAGATCCCGGGCGTCTCCATGTCGATAAGAATGAAGCTGATGCCCTCCTGCCGCCGCCCTTCGGTGCTGGTGCGCACGAGTGCGAACATGCGATTCGCGTGGTGGGCGTGGGTCGTCCACAACTTGCTGCCGTTGATGACGTAGTGGTCACCATCGCGCACGGCGCGGGTTCGCAGCGATGCCAGATCGGAGCCGGCGCCCGGCTCCGAGAACCCCTGGCACCAGTAGTCCTGCCCGGAAAGGATGCGCGACAGGTATGTCTGCTTTTGCGCCTCGGTGCCGTATCGCAATATCACCGGCCCGACCAGCCTCACCCCCATCGGGTGGACAAGCGGCGCGCCAGCGAGTGCGCATTCCGTCTCGAAGATAAATCGTTCGATAGCACTCCATCCCGTGCCGCCCCACTCCCTGGGCCACAGCGGGACGAGCCACCCACGCTCACGCAGACGTGCCTGCCACGGGCCCGAGATTTCCGGCTCCGGATACATCGCCGTCGTGAGTTGCTGCCCCCGACGCAGTTCCGCAGGCAGATGCTCGCGCAGGAAAGCGCGTACGGTGTCCCGAAACTCGACAAGTTCGGGTGTCAACAGCAGATCCATCAGTGCGCCTCCGCATATGCCGCCACAGCGTGGCCAATTGTCGCCGGGTCGAGCAAAGTCTGGCTCATGCGCCAGTCGCCGGTGTACATGTCATTCCCCAATTGCATCGAATGCCAGTCGGCATGGCCATCCTGCAACCGGAAGCGCGTCAGCAGTCGGAACAACGCTGCTACGTGAAGCTCCTCCGAAACGCCCATCCCCCCATGCAACTGCACGGCCTGGGCGGCAACATAGCGTGCGGCACGGCCCGTACAGGACTGAGCTAGCGATGCCGCATCGCGCGCCAGTCGCCGGTCCGCAGCGATGCGAAGCGCGGCCAGTTCGCAAGCGGCACCCGCTTCCTCGCAGCAGACCGCCATTTCCGCAAGCCCGTGCTGTACCGATTGCAGGGCGGAGAGCGGCCGACCGAACTGTTCACGCTGCGTGACGTGAGACACGGTTGCTTCCAGTGCCGCTCGCATCGCGCCAGCAGCTTCCCCGCAGGAAGCGACCAACGCCTCTGCAACGATCGTCATGAAGCCCTCGGCAATCTCCTGCTCGGAAGCGTTTTGGCCCAGGCGGGCGTCATCCGGCAGATAAACCTCGTCGAGCACGAGGTCTGCCGCGCGGCTGCCGTCCGCGACCAGGCATGCGCGCGACGTCTTGCCCTCGGCATCCGACGGAACGATGAACAAGCCGGTTCGGGGATGTGCGCCCTCAGCATGAATCGAGGCGCTGACCACCAAAGCATCGGCATCCGCCCCACCCACAACCAATGACTTCTTCCCACGCAGCGTCCATCGCTCGCCGCGCGGATCCCATCTCGCCGTGGTCGCCGGCATCGCCCATGGGTCTTCACGCCCCGGCTCCGTATGAGCCATCGCAAGACAGCGGTCGCCTGTGATCAGCGGCGCCAGCCAGGTATCGCGCTGCTGCATACTTCCCAGTGTCGCGATGAGCTTGCCAGCCATCAGCACGCCACTCCGATAACCGGGCGCTGCCACGCGATACCTGCCGAACGCCCGCATGAGCAACCCCACCTCGATCGGGCCACCGCCGAAGCCGCCATCGGCTTCGGCAAATGGCAGAGCGAGCCAGCCCATTTCCGCGAACGCTGGCCAGTACGCGCGCGCATCCCTGGCCTGCCGGATGTCGTCGGCATTGCCCGCCAGCCAATGCAGCGCACTGCTCTCGAGCAACGTCTGCGTTTCCGTGAATGTCAGCTGCATGACTCAATCCGCCTGCGCGCCAGAAGCCTTGGCGACCTTCGCCCATTTCACGGCATCCTGCTTGACGAAGCCTGCGAACTGCGTGGGCGTGTTGCCGATGATGTCGAGGCCGAGATCACGGAATTGCTGGATCAGCGCCGGGTCCTTGAGCGATTCCTGGACGGCCACGTAGACCCGTTGCACCGCCTCGGGCGACGTGCCCGCCGGCGCCAGCAGCCCCAGCCATGGCATGGCTTCATAGCCGGGCAGACCCGATTCAGCCACGGTGGGAACGTTCGGCAATGTGGCCGATCGCTTCGCCGTGGTCACCGCCAGCGCGCGCACGCTGCCGGCCTTGATGAACGGCGCCGAGGACGCATAGGCGTCCACCATGACCTGGACGTTCCCGCCTACCAGATCCGTCAGCGCCGGGGCGCTGCCCTTGTACGGGATATGCGTCATGTCCACGCCAGCCATCGACTTGAACAGTTCGGCCTCCAGGTGCGTGGACGTGCCGGTGCCGGCGGAGCTGTAGCTGAGTGCCTTGCCGCTCGTCTTCATATAGGCGATCAAGTCCTTCACGCTATGCACGGGCACCGCGGCGTTGACCTCCAGCACGTGGACGACCGAAGCCACTAGCGTGATCGGCGCAAAGTCCCGAACCGGATCGTAGTTGACGTTCTTGTAGATGCTCGGCGCGATGCCCAGCGACGACGCGGCCATCAGCAACGTGTAGCCGTCCGGCGCCTGCTTTGCAACGTAGTCCGACGCAATGACGGTACCGGCGCCAGGCTTGTTCTCGATCACGATTGGCTGGCCAAGCTGCTTGCGCATGCGCTCGCCCAGCGCGCGCGTCATGATGTCGGCGGCACCGCCGGGTGGAAATGGAACGATGATGCGCACTGGCTTGCTCGGATAGGCATCCGCCGCCGCCACGGGCGTGGCGGCAACGGCAGCAAGCATCACCATCGACCCTGCAATCATGCGTTTGATCATGACAGTCTCCTCTTGTAGTTTCGTAGTTTCCGATGAACGTTTCGAATCGCCGGAACGGACTAGCGCGCTGCAGGAAGCACCAGCGCGTCAAGCATCGCCACACCTTGACCACGCTCGCGCACCGTCAGCGGATTGATCTCCGCTTCCCCGGCGGTCTCCCCGAGCGCCACGAACGCATGCCCGAACGCCGCGATCGCCTCGCAAGCACCGTCGAGATCCCGAAGTGGCGTGTTGCGATAGCCATCGAGCAGCGGGAATGCCTTCAACTCTTGCAGCATCTCGCGTGCGCCCGTGGCATCCACCGGTAACAGCCGATGTGTCACGTCCCGGTAGAGTTCGGTAAGCGTGCCGCCCAGCCCCACGGTCAAGGCGGGTCCGAACACGGGGTCTCGCACTGCGCCGACGATCAACTCCACGCCCTGCGCAGCCATCCGTTGCACGATCACGCCGTCGATGCGCGCGGTTGGCACATGACGCTGCACGTTATCCATCACGACGTGAAACGCCTCGCGTACCGCACCGGCGTTTGTGAGCCGTAACTGAACGCCGCCCGCCTCGGTCTTATGCGGCACATCGGCGCTCAGCACCTTCAGCGCCACCGGGAATCCGAGTTCCGCCGCGGCTGCGGCCGCGTCGTCCGCGCTCGTCGCAATGCGCTCGTCGATCGTCGGCACACCGTGCGATGCGAACCACGCGCGCGCTTCGTACTCATTGCCGGGCAGCGATGTCGCGGCTATCGTCGAACCGGCACGTGAAGCGCTGGGCTGCGCCAGCGCGCGCCATGCCTTGCGGGCGCGACGCTCATGCCAGTGGAGAAACGGCGCGAGCGTCTGCATCGTCATGCCGATATCGGTCATGACCGGAATGCCCGCATCGCGCAGAAATTCACGCCGCGTCGAACGGCCAGTGTCGACAGCGACGATAAGCCTGCCGTGCTCCGCCACGACGGTGGCGAGATCGTCGGCCATCCGGTCCAGCAGGTAGCCTGGCGCGTACACGATGATGGTATCGATGGCATCGGAGCTTGCCAGCGCCCCGAGCGCGGTGCGAACGAACCCGGGATCATTGACGACGTTGCCGGTGACGTCGATCGGGTTCGACACCATGCCGTAGTCCGGAATACCAGCCCGCAACGTATCCTGAAGTGCCGCCGGCAGTGTCGGCACCTCGAGCCCGGCGCCGATGCATTTGTCCGCCAGAATCGCCCCCACCGCCCCGGAAATGCTGACGATCGCGACGCGCCGGCCAGCGGAGCGCTGGCGATAACGCGCCAGTTCGGCGATATGCGCCATCTGCGCGAAGTCCTGGCACTCGATCACATTGAGCTGAGAGAATGCGGCACGATAGATCGCCTGGTTGCCGGCCAACGCGGACGTGTGCGAGCGCACGGCTTCGCGCCCCTTGTCTGTTTCGCCAGCCTTATAGATGATCAGCGGCTTGTCCGCCTCCGCGCACGCCGACGCCGCTTCGATGAACCTCGCGCCGTCGCGCAGCTCTTCGATATAGCCGATCACGACATCCGTCTGCGGGTCCTGGGCCAGGTACTCGAGGTACGTCGAGTAGTCCACGCAAGCCTCGTTGCCCGTGTTGATGAATTGGCTGAAGGGCACACCCAGCTCGCGGGCGATGGCGAACACCGCCGCGCAGACATTGCCACTCTGCGTCAACAGGCTCACGCGACCCCGCTCCGTCTGTACCGGCGCGGTCTTGAATACCGATGCAAAGGCCGTATAGGCGTGCGTGTTGAGGTTGGCGAAGCCCATGCAGTTCGGGCCTGCCACCAACATGCCGCTGTCCCTCACATAGGCTTCCATGACGTCCTGCAGGGCCGCGCCGTTTTCTCCGGCTTCGGCGAAGCCTGCCGCATAGACGATCGCCGCGCGGATGCCGCGCGCGTGGCAGCGCTTAAGCATCGCGGTCACATCCTCGGCCGCGATCGCGAGCACCGCCAGGTCGATGCCTTCCGGCAGGTCTTCCACCTGTCGATAGCAGCGCAGGCCGAATACGCTCTCGTACTTGGGATTGACCGGGTAGACGGCACCGGCGTAGCCGAATCGAACCAGCAGGTCTATCGGCATACCGCCGATGCGGCCCGGATTGTCGCTGGCGCCGATGATCGCGATGGAGGCGGGATTCAACAGGGGTTCGAGCATATGCGCCATGTCAGCGGGTTCCTTGCTTGTCGGCGTCCACGGCGACGTTCTTGACGATGGCCTTGGCAAGGCCGGCATCCCGCGCGCGCAGGAACCCCTCCCCGAGATGGGAGAGCTGATGGGTGTCGAAGTGCGCCGACAGCGCCGAACGAAGACCCTGCGCGTCCAGCGTGCGGTTCAGGGAGCGCTTGATCAGATGCAGGCCGAACGGCGGCGCCTTGGCGATACGGGCGGCCAGCGCATCGGTTTGCGCTTCGAGTTCGCCTTCCGCGACCACGCGATTCACCATGCCAATGCGCAACGCTTCAGCTGCATCGATCCGATCCCCGGTGAAGAGCATTTCCTTGGCTTTCCTGAGCCCCATGACCCACGGATGAATCAGCACCTCGGTGGCCGCCGCGCCGAGCGAGTGGCCGACCGGATCGGAGAAGTACGCCGACTCGGAGGCAACCACCAGATCGCACATATTGGCGATCATGAAGCCGCCGGAGACGCAGGCGCCCTGCACTTGCGCGATGGTCGGCTTTGGGAAATCCCAGATGCGCATGCAGTAGTTGAAGTACCGCTCGCTTTCGTACGCCCAGCGCTCCTCCACCGTGAAGTTGGCGCGTTTCTCCTGCGCTTCCTTGAGATCGTGCCCGGCAGAGAAGTGCGCACCGCGACCGCCGATCACCACCACGCGCACCGAGTCGTCGGTGGCCGCTTCGGACATCGCGTGATCCAGTTCGTCCAGCATCCGCTGGCTTTGCGCATTGCGGGCGCTTTCGCGCGCCAGCCAGACGCGACGCACGGCGTCGCGCTGTTCGATTTCGATGGTGGTGTAAGGCATCCCGGCTCCTCTGTTCGATGTGGTTTGACGTCTTGGCTGTGTCGAGTGATTCCAATCGAGTGTAAAAGCAGGTATTTTCACAATACAAACACAAGCAACGGTTTTGACCACTATATGGACACCACGAAAACCCGAAGCACGAACGAGGGAGAGACAGAAATGCGCGATGAGACGGCGGGAAGGAAGACCGCGGGCGCGCAAACATTGCGCCGGGGGCTGGAAATCCTGAGGCTGCTGGCCCGCCATCAGGAAGAAGGCGCGACGTTGGCGGATATCGTCACGGAAAGCGGCCTGGAGCGGCCGACGGCATATCGGCTGCTCTGCTCGCTCGAGGAGGAACGCTTCGTCGAGCGCAACATCCACAGCAAGCGCTATCGGCTCGGTATCGACGCTATGCAGCTTGGTGCCGCCGCCGCGGAGAAGGCACCGATCGTCGATCTGGTCGCGCCTCTGATGAAGAAGCTGGCTCGCGTGTCGGGCGACACGGTCTTCCTGGTGGTGCCACAAGGAGACTTCACGGTCTGCCTGCACCGCGAGGAAGGGCCGTTCCCCGTGCGCGTGTTCACGACGGTGCCGGGCCAACGCCGGCTACTTGGCATCGGCGCTGGCGGCCTCGCGCTGATGTCGGCAATGTCGGACGACGCGATCCGCGAGGTTCACAAGCGCAAGCACGCACTTTATGCCGAAGCCGGAATGCCGATCTCGCGACTACTGGCGGCAGCGGCCAGAAGCCGACGCAAGGACTATGCGGAGATCGTGGATACCATCACCGAAGGCGTCTCCGGCGTGGGATGCGCGTTCCAATTGCCGTTTGGCGCGTCGGCGGCCATCAGCTTCGGCGCGATCAGCAGCCGCATGACCGCAAGCCGCCGAGACGAACTCGGCGCGTTGATGGTGCGGGAGCTATCGACGATGAACCCGGCTGGATAGCGCTACGGCGTCCGGCCCATCACCGTCGACGCATCAATATCGCGCAGCGTCGGCCTGCCGAGCAAGGCCATTGCGGCTTCCAGTTCGGTTTGCAGCAGCGTCAGCATATGGACCACGCCCGGCATCCCGCCGACCGCCAGCGCGTGCAGCACCGGCTGGCCAAGCAGTACCGCGGAGGCACCCAGCGCGATCGCCTTGACGATATCGGTACCGCGCCGCACGCCGCCATCGAGCAGGATCGGCACGGCACCAGCCACGGCGGCGGCAACAGCGGGCAGCACGTCGATCGTGGCGGGAAGCGTGTCGAGCACGCGGCCACCGTGATTCGACACGATGATGCCCGACACCCCCGCATTCAGCGCGGCAGGCACGTCGGCCGGATTGAGCAAGCCCTTGACGAGTACCGGCAACGCGGTCTGTCCGCATAGCCACTCGATGTCAGACCAGGTCGGTGCATGGGCCAACATACCGCGAAAGACCGGACTCCCCACGCTTGCGCGAATCGGCTCGTTTGCGGCAAACCCAGCAAGATTGACCGCACTGACACCATCGGGCAATCGAAACCCCGCGCGCTGCTCGACATTGCGGATGCCGCTGACAGAAGCGTCAATCGTCACCACCAGCGCCTTGTAGCCCGCCTGCTCTGCCCTGCGAACCAGCGCAAGCGTGTCCTCGCGCCGTGGCTGCATGTAGAGCTGGAACCAGAGTGGCGCGGTGGATGCGCGCGCGACCTCTTCCAGCGTGACGCTGGCCTGGGTGCTGACCGTCATCCAGGTGCGGGTGAGGGACGCCCCCTGAACCGTCGCCAGTTCACCGTCGGGATGGACGAGCTTGTGATACGCGGTTGGGGCAATCAGGATCGGATAGTCGAGCGTCTCGCCGAACAGTTCGGACCGGGCCGATGCCTGCGACATGTCGACAAGCGCGCGAGGCATCAGCCTGATGCGCTCGAATGCGGCGCCGTTCTCGCGCTGCGTTACCGCATCCGCCGCCGCGCCCGCGATGTAGGCGCGAATCGCCGGGTCCACCCTTTCGTGAAAGCGATACTCGTAGTCACGCAGCGAAACAGTGTCGGCGGGGATCTGCATGGGAGTCAAAGCTCTGCCCAGCGCCTGAGCAGGTTGTGATAGTGGTTGACCAGCGCGAGCACGGCGTCCTTGTCGTCGCCGAGTTGTCTGCGGACTTCCATGATCGTCAGATCGAGTTCGTAGAGCATTGTCCGCTGGCCGTCGTCCTTGACCATCGATTGCGCCCAGAAGAACGAAGCCCAGCGAGCGCCGCGCGTGACCGGGGTCACGGCGTGCAGCGACGACGCAGGATAGACCACCATGTGCCCGGCCGGCAGCTTCACCGTATGGCTACCGTACAGGTCCTTGATCACGAGTTCTCCGCCGTCGTATTCGTCGGGATCGGTCAGGAAGAGCGTGCTGGATACATCGGCGCGGATGCGCATCCCGCCGGTGCCCGGCACGGTACGGATGGCATTGTCCACGTGCGTGCCGAATGTCATGCCGCCTTCATAGCGATTGAACATTGGCGGCAAGACACGCAGAGGCAACGCGGCGGAGTGATACGAGGCATTGCGACCCAGCGCGGTCAGGATGAACTCGCCAAGCTCTTGTGCCACCTCGCTATCGACGGGAATCTGCAGATTGAGCTTGGACTGGGCCGCGAGATCGCCCGCAGTAGCGCGACCGTCGACCCAGTTCGAACTTTCCAGCCGTTGCCTGCAGTACCGGACTTCCTCCGGTGTGAGGACATTGGGTATCTGAATGAGCATGGCAGTTCAAGGTTTGGCGGAGCGGCGCACGTACGCCGGAAAGCGTATGGTAGCCGCTCCGTAAAGCCCGCGACTTGCGTTAGAACGTCATGCCGACGTTAAACAGGAACGTCCGGCCGGAGGTGGGCACGGCACGCACCGCGTTGAACGACGACTGATAGTTCAGGCGATTCGTCAGGTTGTAGGCATTGAGCGACGCGCGGAACTTGCCCTGTTTATAGCCGATCATCGCATCGAGCGAGAAGTTATCGGGCATACGCGCGGTGTTCGCCGTGTCCGCCCAATAGGCCGACGCGTACTGGAGACCGCCACCCACTGTGAGCCGGCCCGGCAACGGCAGGATCGTGTGCGGAATGTCATAGCTGGTCCAGAGCGTCACATTGTGGCGCGAGACGCCAGGGGCGACATTGCCAATCGAGGTAGGCGCCGTGGCCGAGGTGACGATGCCGTCCAGGTAGGCATATGCCATCGTGGCCGACCAGTTGTTCGTAATCCGCCCGCTCAGGCCAATTTCCGCGCCGCGGATGCGCCGGCCTTCACCGGAATCCGAGAAACCGTTGGTGATGTCTCCGGTGATCGGGTCAACCGTGTACGCGTTGTACTTCTTGGTCTGGAAGATCGCACCGGTCACGCCCAGGCGCTTTTCGAGGAAATCCAGCTTGGCGCCCACTTCGATTGTGTCGGCACGCTCTGGCTCGGTGTTGACACCGTTCTGCGGCACCTCGGACTGCACGCCGCCGACCGCCACCGCGATATCGGTCCCGACCGGACGATAGGTGCGCGAGAACGACGTGTAGAACATGTAGTCCTTGGTCGGCTCCCAGATCGCGCTGATAGCCGGGCTCAGCTTCTTCGAATCGGATACGCCACCGACCGAGGACGCATTGGTCGAGTACTCGCTGCGGAAGTAGTCCCAGCGCAGGCTGCCCATCAACGAGAACTGGTCGTTGAACCAGACGCGGTCGTTGGCGAATACGCCAACGTCGATCGAGTTCGCATCGCGCGTGGTGCCGCCATAACTGACCGTCGCACCCGGGCTGTTATAGAAAATCGGGTTCATGACAGTCTGGTTGTTCATGCGGCCCGTCCAGGTGCCCATGTCGCGATGGTCACGCTGGTAGATCGTATCCAGGCCAACCATGGCCTTGTGACGGAAGCTACCGGTATGAAACTCGCCCTTGGCGCTCAGCACGTTCTGAATGCCCCAACCGCGCTGCAGATAGGTGGAACCGCCGCCCGCGCCGTACGCCAGACTCACGTTGCCGCCCGCCAGCAACCGCTGCAGGCTCGCGTAGTTGAGCGACGCCGGGTTGGTGGAAGAGAAATCACGCTCGTAGAAGCTGAAGCGCGTGTCGTTGTTGATGGTAATGCCGTTGTCGAGCCGTTTCATGAACGACGACGAGACGATATGGGCGTCGGTGATGTCCCGGTCGGTATTACGGACGTAGGACGTCGACGACGCGTAACCCGGTACGTTGTACTCAGGCAGCGGACGGAAGATGCCATCCGCACCCTGCGCCAGCGGCACGCCGTAGTCCGGCGCGCCACTGCGGTGCAGGTAGGAGTAATTCAGGTGCCATTCCGTGCTGGTGCCCAGACCGGTGCCGAAATCGATGGCGAAACCACGACGGTCGTCATCGACATGGTCGCGATCCGCGACACGGCCATTCTGGAACACGCCGTTGATACGGACAGCGGACGTATCGTTCAGGCGGATATTGCTGTCGACCGTCGTGCGGTACGTCGACGCCGAACCAACGCCCTGGTCGATGCTGGTGCTCGTGTTCAGGTTCGCCCGCTTGGTCGACTGGTTGATCAGACCACCGATATTGCCCACGCCGAAGGTCTCACCCGACGGTCCCTTGATCACTTCCACGCTTTCGGTGTTGAAGCTGTCGCGCTTGTATGCACCGAAGTCCCGCAGACCATCGACATAGATGTCGCCCTTGGCGGAAAGGCCGCGAATGCGGAACTGGTCGCCGTTCTGCCCGCCGTTGCCCTCACCCGTGGAAATCGTAATGCCCGGCACGTTCTTCAGGATCTGCTCGAGGGAAGTGGCCTGCTGCTGCTCGATGACCTCCTTGGGCACGACGTTGATCGTCTTGGGCGTTTCCTTGATGGTCTCCGGCAGACGCGAGATCCCTGTCGGTGCGTCATTGGTGTTTGGAACACCCTTGCCCGTTACCGTGACGGACGGCAGCACATTTCTGTCGTCGGCCGATCCAGCCGAACGCTGACCTTCAGGCGCGGTTTGCGCATGTGCGACCAGTGGAACAGCGGACACGGAGATTGCCAGACCGGCTGAGGCCGCGCCAGAAACCAGCACGCGGATGGCACTCGATAGGATTTTTTGCTGCACGGAAGACTCCAGCATGAATGACTTGAAATGACGTTCAGTGCTGCCGCGCCAGTCGAAGTCAGGCCGCGATCCAGCTTCGATCGCGACCACCTCATTGCGGGAATGCGGTGTTGCAAGGCAAAGGGATACCCGCTTGCGTCCGGGTGGGACGCAAGAACGTTTTCAATCTTGTGGAATGGCGGGTCACGGCCAGCCGGAACGACTGGCGCTGGCCTTGGCCCTTGTCAGGCGGGTGTTCGCATTTGCGATTGGATCAAGTGACGGCAGGAAGCACAGACCTGTAAATGTAAATTATTCGCATTTACATTGTCAACCATCAAGCACTCTGGTTGACCTTAGATGTAGACATTTGAAGCCTGAACCGAACGCCGCGCGGCGTCCTTCACCGAACGGCTTCCTGCGTCCCACCCGGACCTCGTCGTGGTCCGGGCGGTTCAAGCCACATCAAATCAATACTGCTGCCAGACGCCCCCGGCGAAGGTCCAGCCGCCGCCGCTGCGATACCAGTGTCCTGGCACCCAGAAAGCGCTGTCGCGCCGCGCTTCCCAATGGCCGGCGACCCATTCATGCCGGCTGCCTGACCACCGCCAGTACCCGCCAATCCAGACATGCCCTGGACCGGGCGGTGGCGGCATGACTTCCACGCGTGGCATTGGCGGCGGCACGTTCACGACGATTGGCGCCACACGGGCCTGCTGCACCAGCTCCACCCAGCGCCCGGGATGGAACACCCATTCGCCATGCTCGTCACTCCAGTGCGCGCGCTGGTACACCATGTTCACGCGCGCCTGCTCCCAATGCCCGCCGTTCCATGCATAGCGGCCGCCCTTCCAGACCCAGTGTCCGGGAATCCAGTAGGCGTCGACATAGGGGGCCGGAGGAATCTCCTCGACGATCGGCGCCGGCGGCGCCTGGGTAATGTGTTGCACTTCGACGCGCTCGACATGACGCGGCGGCTCGACGACACAACCGCTCAGGCCGGCGGCCGCAACGCAAACGGCCGAGAGCAGAACAGTGCCGGGAAGTGAAAGACGAGAAGACATCGGGGCGATCCTCCAGAGTTATGTGCCCATAACGGGAGGCGCCGAAACCACGATGACAGACTTACAAACGGTTGCATCGATGTCAGGCCGCACACCGAAGCCTGAAAGCAAAAAGCCCCGCCATCAAGGCGGGGCAAGCACTTCCATGGAGCTACCTGAATTGACCCCCCACAGATTGCGGAGCCGGGTGTGTGCGGCAAGCACACGGCGATCACTCGGCCGTGATCTTGCCCTGCTCGATCACGGTCTTCCACCGCTTGAGCTCCTGCGTCTCGAAGTCCGCGAATTGCTCGGGAGAGTTCCCCACGACCTCGAAGCCCTGCTCATTGAGCTTCTGCTGCATCTTCGCGTCCTTGAGCGCCGTCACGATGGCGCCATGCAGGCGCGATTTCACATCGGCGGGCAGCCCCTTCGGCGCTGCCACCCCTTGCCACGAGTACACCTCCACGTCCTTCACACCGCCCTCGGCCATGGTCGGCACGTTCGGCAGCACGGCCGACCGCTTGTCTGACGTCACGGCCAGCGCGCGCAGTTTGCCCGAGCGAATGTGCTGAAGCACCGCGTTGATGTTCTGGAAGGACACGTCCACCTGGCCGGCCAGCAGATCCGAGATCGCAGGCGCGCCGCCCTTGTACGGCACATGCAGGCCATCCGTGCCGCTCTTCTGCCAGAACAGCGCCGCGGTCAAATGGTCGGACGAACCGGCCCCCGACGTCGCGAAGCTGACCTTGCCCGGGTTCTTCTTCATGTAGGCCACCAGTTCTTGCAGCGTCTTGGCCGGGAAGTTCGGGTTGGCGACCAGCACATTGGGGGCGCGCACTGCCACGGTGAGCAGGTCGAAATCCTTGGCCGGGTCGTACTGCAGGTTCTTCTGCAGGAACGGATTGACGGCATAGACGCCGATCGACGCCACCATCATCGTGTAGCCATCAGCGGGTGCACGCTTGACGAACGTCGCGCCGATCGCGCCGGTAGCGCCCGGCCGGTTGTCGATCACGAACGGCTGACCAAGCTTCTCGTTGAGCGGGGCCGCCAGCATCCGCGCAATGGTGTCGGTGGAACCGCCAGCCGGGAACGGCACGACCACCGTAACGGCTTTCTGCGGCCACGCGGTTGTCCCGGTGGTGTTAGCCAGCGCGGTGGTGCTTACGATCGCCCCGGCGGCAAATGCGAGGGCCACGCCAAGGCAGCGGCGCAGCAACGTGGACGGGAGGGACACGCGCCGCGTGCCCCCTTGCGCCACAATGGGCGAGAGTGTCTGGAACATCGTTTGTCTCCTGCTTTGACGAAAAGCGTTTGGCTTGTTGTTATCTGTTTGTCGTGGCGAAACACCCACTGCCCCCGCCACGTTGCATGGCGCGTCAGCGCACCATGCAGGGCATCTTGTTGTTGAACTTCCAGCCCGGGATCAGGAACTGCATCGCGATCGCATCGTCACGCGCGCCGAGTCCCTTTTCCTGATAGAGGCGGTTGGCGCGCGCGAGCGCATCCATATCCAGCTCCACGCCCAGGCCAGGTGTCTTCGGTACCTGCACCAGGCCGCCTTCGATCCTGAGCGGGTTGCGTGTGAGGTGCTCGCCGTCCTGCCAGATCCAGTGCGTGTCGATTGCCGTCACGCGGCCCGGCGCGGCGGCGGCCACATGCGTGAACATCGCCAGCGAAATATCGAAGTGATTGTTCGAGTGCGAGCCCCAGGTCAGTCCCCACTCCGCGCACATCTGCGCCACGCGGACCGAGCCCTGCATGGTCCAGAAGTGCGGATCGGCCAGCGGAATGTCGACCGAATGCAGGCGCACCGCGTGACCCATCTGACGCCAGTCGGTGGCGATCATGTTGGTGGCCGTAGGTAATCCGGTGGCGGTGCGGAACTCGGCCATGATCTCGCGGCCCGAGTAGCCGTCCTCGGCGCCACAGGGGTCCTCCGCATAGGCCAGCACGCCATGCTTGTCGCGGCAGAGGCGGATCGCATCGGCCAGCAGCCAGCCGCCGTTCGGGTCGAGCGTGACGCGCGCTTTCGGAAAACGCTCATGCAGCGCGAGGATCGCCTCCATTTCCTCGTCACCGCTCAGCACGCCACCCTTGAGCTTGAAATCGTTGAAGCCGTAGCGTTCGTACGCGGCCTCGGCCAGTCGCACCACGCCTTTCGCATCCATCGCCACTTCATTGCGCAGGCGGAACCATTCGTTGTCCGCATCCGGCTCGGTGCGATAGTCAAGCGTCGTACGCTGGCGATCACCGACGTAGAACAGGTAGCCCAGCATCTCCACCGCGTCGCGCTGCTGGCCTTCGCCGAGCAGGGCCGCCACGGGCACCTGGAGGTGCTTGCCGAGCAGATCGAGCAGCGCGGCTTCGAGCGCGGTCACAGCATGAATCGTGATGCGCAGGTCGAAGGTCTGCAGACCACGTCCCCCGGCATCGCGGCTCGCGAACGTGGCTCGAACCTTGTTCAGCATCGCCTGATACTGGCCGATAGGTTGACCAACCACGAGCGGGCGCGCGTCCTCGAGCGTCTTGCGAATGCCCTCGCCGCCCGGCACTTCGCCAACGCCGGTATTGCCTGCGCTGTCGCGCAGGATCACGATGTTGCGGGTGAAGTACGGGCCGTGGGCCCCCGACAGGTTCATCAGCATGCTGTCGTGGCCGGCGACGGGGACAACGGTCAGGTCAGTGACGACAGGCGTGGCACCAGCGGCGCCTTGAAGGGAAGCGGCATTCATGTCGGTTGTCTCCGGGCCAGCGCTGCCACAACGTGAGGGTAGCTGCAAGCACCTGTGTGTTATCGGTCGTCGTATGACTTATGACGAAGTATAATGAGCGCATCACTACACGGTCAACAACCAGTGATCGCCACTGGCCAAGATCCAAGATATCTGCCCGCCATGTCCAATGCCCCGCTGACTTCGCCCGCTCCCCTGCGCCGCCGTGGCCGCACGCTCGCCGAAGAGGTGGTCGGCAGCCTGACCGAGAACATCCAGCAGGGCCAGCTCAAACCGGGCGACAAACTCCCGACCGAATCCGAAATCATGGCCAGGCTCGGCGTGAGCCGCACGGTGGTGCGCGAGGCGCTGTCGCGGCTGCAGGCCAGCGGCATGGTGGAGACGCGCCACGGCATCGGCACTTTTGTCCTGAATCGCCCTGCGGAAACGCAATCGCCGTTCCGCATCGACCCTTCGGCCATTGTCACGGCGATGGATGTGCTGGCAATGCTGGAATTCCGCGTCAGCCTGGAAGCCGAAGCCGCCAGCCTGGCCGCCACGCGCCGCAGTGACGACCAACTACGGGCAATTCGCCGGGCACTCGACGACATCAAGCACAGCGCGCTGGAGGGCAGCGATGCGGTAGGCGCCGATTTCGAATTTCACCTGTCTATCGCACGCGCCACGGGCAACCGATACTTCAAGGACATCATGGGCCACCTCGGCACGATGGTGATCCCGCGCAGCCGGCTGCAAGTCAGCCAGCCCGAGCGCGAGCAGTATCTGGAACGCGTGAACTTCGAGCACGAAAGCATCTACGACGCCATCGAGCGACGCGACCCGGAAGCCGCCAAGGCTGCCATGCGGATGCACCTAACCAATAGCCGGGAGCGTTTGCGCAAGGCATCTGCAATGGCGGGATCGACGGCCTAAGGCACGCCCGCTATATGTTGCCCGCGGGGGAATCCCTACGGGCGACGCGGTTGCGGCATGCCGCGCCATGTCATATGATGTCTTACGACAAAATCACTTCCAGCCTGATGTGACGGCCACGCTGGCCGCCATGCCAATCCCTCCTCACCCGCAGGACCCAAGATCATGACGATTACCGGCGAAATGCTGATCGGCGCGAGCGCCGTGCGCGGCACAGAAGAGACGTTTTACGGGATCAACCCGGCCACCGGCGAGCAACTCGAACCGGCATTCCACAGCGGCAATGCCAACGACGTCGAGCGCGCCTGCGTGCTGGCGGAGGCGGCCTTCGATGCCTATCGCGCCACCTCGCCCGAACAACGCGCCCGCTTCCTGGAGTCGATTGCCGACGCCATCGAAGCTATTGGCGACGAACTGATCCAGCGCGCGCACGCCGAAACGGCACTGCCGCTCGCCCGCCTCCAGGGCGAGCGCGGCCGAACCACCGGTCAGTTGCGCCTGTTCGCCCGGGTGCTACGCGACGGCCGCTGGCAGGATGCCACGCTCGACAGCGCCCTGCCCGAGCGCGCCCCGCCGCGCCCCGACCTGCGGATGCAGAAGATCGCGGTCGGTCCCGTGGCCGTGTTCGGCGCCAGCAACTTCCCGCTGGCTTTCTCGGTGGCTGGCGGCGACACCGCGTCTGCTCTGGCCGCCGGTTGCCCGGTTGTTGCCAAGGCCCACCCCGCTCACCCCGGCACGTCCGAACTGGTTGGCCGCGCCATCCAGAAGGCCGTGGCCGACAGCGGTCTGCCTGAAGGCGTGTTCTCGCTCGTGATGGGTGTAGGTAATGCGATCGGCAC
The DNA here is from genome assembly GCF_059492215.1 of Cupriavidus sp. HY129. Classification (NCBI taxonomy): domain Bacteria; kingdom Pseudomonadati; phylum Pseudomonadota; class Betaproteobacteria; order Burkholderiales; family Burkholderiaceae; genus Cupriavidus; species Cupriavidus sp. HY129. The sequence goes on along the minus strand of NZ_CP083254.1, from coordinate 892,938 downwards.
GTCGCTGGTTGCCCACCCTGCCATCCAGGCGGTCGGGTTCACCGGATCGCGCACCGGTGGGCTGGCCTTGGTGAACGTGGCCAACACGCGCCCGCAGCCGATCCCGGTCTATGCCGAGATGAGCAGCATCAACCCCGTATACCTGCTGCCCGAAGCCTTGGCCGCGCGCGGCGAACAGATTGCCCGCGACCTGATCGACTCGCTGGTGCTCGGCGTCGGCCAGTTCTGCACAAACCCCGGCCTGCTGCTGGCCATCGAAGGTCCGGCCCTTGAGGCATTCCGCGCGACTGCCCTCGCCGCGCTGACCGGCAAACCCGCCGCCACCATGCTGACGCCGGGCATCCATCAGGCGTTCGAACGTGGCGTCACGCAACTCTCCGATATCGCCGGGCTCTCGCGTGCGGCCTGCGGACTGGATGCGACGGGCCCGAACCAGGCGCGCCCGGTATTCTTCGAGACCTCGGCGGAGCAGTTCATTGCCGACCACCGCATGCACGTCGAAGTCTTCGGCCCGTCCACGGTACTGGTCACCTGCAAGGATGCCGAGGCACTGCTCGCCGTGACGCGCATCCTGGAAGGCCAGCTCACCGCCACGGTGCAGGCGGATGCCGGCGACCACGCACTGGCGGCCCGCCTGCTCCCCGCGCTGGAGCGCAAGGTCGGTCGTGTGCTGTTCAATGGTTTTCCGACCGGCGTGGAAGTGTCGTTCGCGATGGTCCACGGTGGCCCGTTCCCGGCGACGTCGGACACGCGTACAACCTCGGTGGGCGCTAGCGCGATCGACCGGTTCCTGCGTCCGGTGTGCTACCAGAACGTGCCGGCGGACCTGCTGCCGCAAGCCGTGCAGGACGGCAACCCGCTAAACCTGTGGCGACTGAAGGATGGCGAACTCGGCCGCGCCTGATCTGGCGACTTCGCAATAAAAAACGGCTGCTCACGCAGCCGTTTTTTATTTCCCGAGAAAGGCCTTCCGTTACGGGAGGCCTTCCTCATTGATGCCGACGGGGCTCAGACCTTCGCCGACACCCACTCCGTCACGCCAGCCAGCGCCTTCGGCAGATTTGCCGGATCGGTGCCGCCTGCCTGGGCCATGTCCGGACGGCCACCGCCCTTGCCGCCCACTTGCTGGGCAACGAAGTTGACCAGTTCGCCGGCCTTGACCTTCGACGTAGCATCGGCGGTCACACCCGCGATCAGGCTCACCTTGCCGTCAGCCACAGCTGCCAGCACGATGGCCGCGCTCTGCAGCTTGTCCTTGAGCTTGTCCATCGTTTCGCGCAGCGTCTTCACGTCGGCGCCGTCGAGCTGGGCAGCCAGCACCTTCAGGCCCTTGACGTCCACGGCCTGCGCCGCAAGCTCATCGCCTTGCGACGAAGCCAGCTTGCTCTTGAGCTTTTCCAGTTCCTTCTCGAGCGCGCGAACCTGGTCCTGCACCTGGCCGATGCGCGGCACCAGTTCCGAAGGTTGCGCGCGCAGCGCGGCGGCGGCTTCGTTGAGACGTGCGTCGAGCGATTGCAGGTAGTGCAGCGCGTTGTCGCCGGTGATCGCCTCCACGCGGCGGATGCCAGCGGCCACGCCAGCTTCCACGACGATCTTGAACAGGCCGATATCGCCGGTGCGGGTCACGTGCGTGCCGCCGCACAGTTCCTTCGACGTACCGATTGACAGCACACGCACATCGTCAGCGTACTTCTCGCCGAACAGTGCCATCGCGCCGCTCTTGACCGCGTCGTCGAACGGCATGACCTGTGCCACGGTCGGCGCATTGCTCAGGATCTCGGCATTGACGATCTCTTCGATCTGGCGGATCTGCGCATCGGTCAGCGGCGCGTTGTGCGAGAAGTCGAAGCGGGTCTTGTCCGGATCGACCAGCGAGCCCTTCTGCTGCACGTGGGTGCCCAGCACTTCGCGCAGCGCCTTGTGCATCAGGTGGGTGGCCGAGTGGTTGCGCACGGTGCGCGCGCGGCGGACCGCGTCGACCTGTGCCGCCACGGTATCGCCCACCTTGAGCGCACCATTGGCCAGCGTGCCCTGATGACCGAACACGTCGGACTGGATCTTGGTGGTATCCGCCACGGCGAACACGGCCGGGCCCGACACCAGCGTGCCCTGATCGCCCACCTGACCGCCCGACTCGGCGTAGAACGGCGTGTTGTCCAGCACAACCACACCGCTCTGGCCCGGCTGCATCGTGTCGACCGATGCGCCATCAACGTACAACGCGGTCACACGCACGCCTTCCATCGAAAGCGAGTCGTAGCCGTGGAACACGGTCTTCTCGCCCGAGTATTCGAGGCCTGCGGCCATCTTGAACTTGCCGGCCGCACGGGCCTGTTCGCGCTGGCGGGTCATCGCTGCGTCGAACGCCGCTTCGTCCACCGTGATCTCCTGCTCGCGCGCCACGTCCTGCGTCAGGTCGAGCGGGAAGCCGAACGTATCGTGCAGCTTGAACGCCAGTTCACCGTCGAGCACCTTGCCGCCCTTGGCCTTCAGGTCCGCCACGGCGGCGTCGAGGATCGACATGCCGTTTTCGATGGTTTCGAAGAAGCGTTCTTCCTCGGCCTTCAGCACTTCCACCACGCGCGACTGGGCTTCGGCCAGTTCCGGATAGGCTTCGCCCATCTGCGCGACGAGGTCGCCCACGAGCTTGTGGAAGAACGGCGTCTTCTGACCGAGCTTGTATCCATGACGAATCGCGCGACGCACGATACGGCGCAGCACATAGCCACGGCCTTCGTTGCCCGGAATCACACCGTCGACGATCAGGAACGAGCAGGCGCGGATGTGGTCGGCGATGACCTTCAGCGAATTCTGGTTCAGGTCCGCGATATGCGTTTCACGGCCAGCGCCCTTGATCAGTGCCTGGAACAGATCGATCTCATAGTTGCTATGCACGTGCTGCAGCACGGCGGCAATACGCTCCAGGCCCATGCCGGTGTCCACGCACGGCTTGGGCAGCGGCGTCATGGTGCCCTGCTCGTCGCGGTTGAACTGCATGAACACCAGGTTCCAGATCTCGATGTAGCGGTCGCCGTCTTCTTCCGGCGATCCCGGGGGGCCGCCCCACACGTCCGGGCCGTGGTCGTAGAAGATTTCCGAGCACGGGCCGCACGGGCCGGTATCGGCCATCTGCCAGAAGTTGTCCGACGCGTAGCGCGCGCCCTTGTTGTCGCCGATACGCACGATGCGGTCGGCCGGCACGCCCACTTCCTTGGCCCAGATGTCGTAAGCCTCGTCGTCCTCGGCGTAGACCGTGACCCAGAGCTTATCGGCGGGGAGCTGGTAGACCTTGGTCAGCAGTTCCCACGCGTACTGGATGGCCTCGCGCTTGAAGTAGTCGCCGAACGAGAAATTGCCCAGCATTTCGAAGAACGTGTGGTGACGTGCCGTGTAACCCACATTCTCGAGGTCGTTGTGCTTGCCGCCGGCGCGCACCGAGCGCTGCGACGACGTGGCGCGTACGTAGGGACGCTTGTCAGTGCCGAGGAACACGTCCTTGAACTGCACCATGCCCGAATTGGTAAACAGCAGCGTCGGGTCGTTCGCCGGCACCAGGCTGGACGAGCGGACCACCGTGTGGCCCTTCGACTCGAAGAACTGAAGGAACTTGCTGCGAATGTCGGAGACTTTCATGTTGTGCGGGCGCAGCCGGCGTCGAGGCACGGCGCAGTCAGTCAGGTTGGATTTGCAAACCGTTGATTATACGGGGAAGGCCCGTCCCGGGGCAGTGGTGGGCAGGTGTCCGTCGGCAAGCGCCCTGACAGGCAGACGGCTGTCCGATTATCGCCCAACGATCTTCCTTCGGGATTCCGCGCAGGGACATCGCCCGACTGCCCCGGTGATAGAGTGCTGGCTCTTTCGAACCTGCCTGCCGCCATCGCCATGGGAGCTTTAAGCCATCTTCGCGTCCTCGACCTGACCCGCGTGCTCGCGGGCCCGTGGTGCGCCCAGAATCTTGCCGATTTCGGCGCCGACGTGATCAAGATCGAGCGCCCCGGCGCCGGTGACGACACGCGCATCTGGGGCCCACCCTGGCTCAAGACCCCCGAGGGCGAAGACACGGCCGAGGCCGCCTACTATCTGGCGGCCAACCGCAACAAGCGTTCGGTGACGTGCGACATCAGCACGCCGGAGGGGCAGCAACTCGTGCGCGACCTGGCCGCGCAGAGCGATGTGGTGCTCGAAAACTACAAGGTCGGACAACTCAAGAAGTATGGCCTCGATTATGAATCGCTCAAAGCGATCAAGCCGGACCTGATCTACTGCTCGGTCACTGGTTTCGGCCAGACCGGCCCCTACGCCCAGCGCCCGGGCTACGATTTCATTATCCAGGGCATGGGCGGCTTCATGAGCATCACCGGCGAGCGCGACGACCTGCCCGGCGGCGGCCCGCAGAAAGCCGGCGTGGCGATCTCTGACCTCATGACGGGACAGTACGCCACCATCGCCGTGCTGGCCGCGCTGGCCCACCGCGACCGTACCGGCGAAGGCCAGTACATCGACATGGCGCTGCTGGACGTGCAGGTGTCGATGCTGGCAAACATGAACACCAATTACCTGGCCAGCGGCGTCCCGCCGAAGCGCTGGGGCAACGCGCACCCGAACATCGTCCCTTACCAGACGTTCCAGGCCGCCGATGGATGGCTCATCGTCGCGGTGGGCAACGACGGCCAATTCCGCAAGTTCGTCACCGCCGGCGGCCGCCCCGAGCTGGCCGACGACCCGCGCTTCGCCACCAATCCGCAGCGCGTGGCGCACCGCGACGTGCTGGTACCGATCCTGGCCGAGATGGTGGCGCCGCGCACGCGTGAACAGTGGATTCTGGACCTGGAGCGCGCCAGCGTGCCGTGCGGGCCGATCAACACGCTCGACGAGGTCTTCGAGAACGAGCAGGTGGTGGCGCGTGGCCTGCGCGTGGACCTGCCCCACCCCTCGGCCGGCACGGTCAAGCTGGTGGGCAGCCCGATGAAGATGAGCGCCACGCCGACCGAGGCGCTGCGCCATCCGCCGTTGCTCGGGGAGCACACGGATGTGGTGCTTGGCGAGACACTCGGCTACAGTGCCGAACACATCGCCGCCCTGCGCAACAAGGGCGTGGTCTGACCTTCCCCGCCCACGCTTTCCGCCATTGACTTGACCGCACCCGCTCCGGCGGGTGCGCGCAGCCGGTGATCATGACGTTTCCCCAACCCTGAGGAGAATGCATGCTGACCGACGCCCTGCTCGCGTTCCTGCACTTCACGGCGATTTTCGTCCTTGTCACGCTGATGGCCGCAGAGGCCGTCGTGCTGCGCCCGGACATGCCGCCTTCCGCCGTGCGCCGCCTGTCCCAATACGACTTCTTCTATTTCCTGTCGGCGATGGCAGTGCTGGCCACCGGACTGTTACGCCTGTTCTATGGCGCCAAGGGTGTGGACTTCTATCTGCACAACCCGTGGTTCCACGCCAAGATCACCGTGTTCGTGCTGATCGCGCTGGCCACGCTGCCACCGACGTTTGCCTTTGCGCGGTGGCGCAAGCAGTCGCTGAAGCTGCCCGAGTTCGTGCCGACTCCGGCCGAAATCAAGAAGGTGCGCCGCTGGGTCATGATCGAAGCCCATGCGTTCATCCTGCTACCGCTTTGCGCGGTGATGATGGCGCGCGGCATCGGCATCCACTGAGACCTCGATGGGCCGCGCCCTGCCGCGGCCTCTGGCCAGTCGCACCCGCGCTGGTCATTCGCTTTCCTCCTGTTTATCCACTGACTTATGTTGAAGACCCTGCTCTCCGCCGCGATGGGCGCCGCTATGGCCGCCACGCTGGCCTTTGCCGCGCCGGCCAGTGCCGCCAGCAACTGGCCCACCAAGCCGATCCGCTTCGTCGTGCCCTACCCGGCCGGCGGCCCGCTCGACACCGTAGCGCGCGCCATCGGCGAGAAGCTGCGCGATAGCCTCGGTCAGCCCGTGGTGGTGGAGAACCGGCCCGGCGCGGGCGGAAATCTTGGCGCGGACTTCGTGGCCAAGCAGCCCGCCGACGGCTACACGATCGTGATGGGCGCAGTGGCCACCCATGCGATCAACCCGACGCTGTTCGCCAAGATGCCGTATGACCCGGTCAAGGATTTCACGCCGATCACGCTCGTGGCCGACGTGCCGAACGTACTCGTGATGCACCCTGGCAAGGCCGCCGAACTGCACATCAATAACGTGCGCGATCTGGTCGAATACGCACGCAAGCATCCGGGCAAGCTCGACTACGCGTCGGGTGGCAACGGCAGCGCCGGACACCTGTCGGGCGAGCTGTTCAAGAGCATGGCGCACGTCAGCATGGTTCATATCCCGTACAACGGCGCGGCGCCCGCGCAAATGTCGGTGCTGTCGGGCCAAACCGACCTGATCTTCGACAACCTCGCGTCGGCGTCGGCCAACATCAAGGCGGGCAAGCTCAAGGCGTTCGCGGTCACCACGGCCAGCCGCGCGGCTGCATTCCCGGAACTGCCGACGATTGCCGAAGCCGGCAAGGGACTGGGCCTGGAGACCTTCGATATCTCCACGTGGTTCGGCGTGCTCGCACCGGCCGGCACCCCGCGCGACATCGTCGATCGGCTCAATCGCGACATCGTGGCGATCCTGAAGACCGACGACATGAAGGCGAAGCTGGCACGCATCGGCGCGCAGCCGGCGCCGACCACGCCTGACCAGTTCGCCACCCTGATCCAGCGCGAACTGAGGAAGTACAGCCAGATCGTCAAGGTTTCCGGCGCGAAGGTCGACTGACCTGGTCCAGCCCCGGCCGTGCCCGGTGACGCCGGCGCCAGCGATGGTTAGTGCCATCGCCAGCGCCCGCCGCCACCGGGCGCGGCAGCAGCAATCCCACCTGCACGATGCGGGGCCCGTCCATGCGGGTCACCGTCAGCCGCAAGCCGGCGATCTCCAACGCATCCCCCTCTACCGGCGGCGACCGGAACACCGCCAGCATCGCCTGTTCGAGCGTGCTCAACTGCTCGTGCGGCAGCAGCGCCCGGGTGCCATACAGCGCGGCGACATCCGCCAGACTCGCCTGTCCCGCAAGCAGAAAATCGTAGGTCACCTGGTCCCAGGCAGGCGGCGGTCCTGATGTCAGGAACAGTCGAGAAAGCACCGGCAGAACACCGCCGGGCGCCAGCACCGAGGCGATATCGCCAGCACGCAGGATGGCGCGGTCGAGCGGCACCAGCGCCCCGTCACGCGCCACGGTCATCAGGCGGCTGCGCATTGGCAATTCGAGTTGGTCCGCGCGCAAGCTGTCTACCGGCGAATTTGCCGCCACCTCGAACTGCATCAACTCCAGTGCTGGCGCCTGGGTGCCGCGCATCCGCTCACGCGATAGCGGTTCGTTGTAGAGCGGCCGCAGCACGCGCGCCAGCCGTGCGGCCAGGGCGACCGTGGTGCCCTGGCACAGCAGGCTGGCCAGCACCACCGCGAACGCCACGCGAAACAGCAACCCGGAATCCTTCATGCCCTGCAGCATCGGGAACAGCGACAGCACGATCGGCACCGCGCCGCGCAACCCCATCCACGCCACGAAACCCTTCTCGCGCGCGTTGAACCGGAACGGCAGCAACGAGATCCAGACGGCCACGGGCCGCGCCACGCACATCAGAAACAACGCCACGGCCGCGGCGGGCAGCGCGATGTCCCAGATCCGGTGCGGAGACACCAGCAGGCCAAGCAGCAGGAACATCGCCGACTGCGCCAGCCAGGCCATGCCGTCCATTGCGCGCATCGTGTCGCCGCTGACCGCGTGTTCCCGGTTGCCGACGATCATCCCGGTCAGGTAGACCGCCAGGAAGCCACTGCCGCCGGCAGTCTGCACGATCGCCCAGACCATACAGCCCCCCGAACAGACCAGAATGGCCTGCAGGCCCTCAGCCACGTTGACGCGCTCCATCACATTGGCCAGACAGTAGCCCAGCGCCGCGCCGAGCACCCCACCCACCCCGAACTGCACTACCAGCCGCGTCACCAGCGCACCTGGCGACAGCCCCTGCGGCGCGGTGATCCACTCGATCAACGTCAGGGTCAGGAAGATTGCCATGGGATCGTTGATGCCCGACTCGATCTCGAGCACGCTGGCCACGCGCTCCGTGAGCCGCACGCCGCTACCGTTGAGCAGGGAGAAGACAGCGGCGGCATCGGTCGAGCCAACGATGGCGCCGAGCAACAGCCCGAGCTTCCAGTCGATCCCGAGCAACCAGGAAGCAAACGCGCCGACCAGCACCGCCGTGATGACCACCCCCAGCGTGGCCAGCGACAAGGACGGCCGCAGCGCCACGCGGAAGGTGGCAAGGCGCGTGCGCAACCCCCCATCGAGCAGGATCACGGCCAGCGCGATATTGCCCACCAGGAAGCTGAGCCAGGTGTTGGAGAAGCGGATGCCGCCGGGGCCATCGACCCCGGCCGCCATGCCCACGCCCAGGAAGACCAGCAGGAACGGGACACCGAAGCGCGACGAGAAAACCCCGAGCAGGATGCCCGCCGTCATCACGACGGCGCCGAGCAGAATGGCGTGATCGATGCTTTCCATCCCGTGGCTCCCCGTACCGTCTTAGCGCCGATATACCGACCGGTTCTGTCGATGATAGTGCACGCCGAGGCCGACTCAACGCCCTGCTGCCAGACGTCCAATCTCCCGTTCGCCTCGTGATTTCCCTTGCATCGTCAACGACTTACGTCCGCCTTTCGAACAGCTTTCGGACGTATGCCTAGGGACATACCCTGAGGATGCACCCAAATGCAGACATATGAAAGGTAGCTGAAAGGATGCACTTTTAACTTCCACCCTGCCCGCGACGGGGAGTGTCGCCGGGCCGTGGGTGACGTGCACCCGCGACCCAGTTGACAGGCCGGTTTTCCGGCACGTCGCGTCAAGTTCAAGCAAGTCAATCGAGGAGAATCATTTTGCGCATACGCAGCCAAAAGGACTTTGCCTCCGGCCTGATGTTCATTCTGGTCGGTCTGGGCTTTTCCTTCGTCGCCCGTGGCTATTCCATGGGAACAGCCGCCAAGATGGGACCGGGCTACTTCCCGTTCTGGCTCGGCATCGTGCTCGCCCTGCTGGGCGCGCTGGTACTGTGGGGTTCGCTGTCGTCCAAGGCGGCACAAGACAGCCTGGAACGCTGGGACATCAAGATCCTGCTGTGGATCCTGGGTGCGGTCGTGCTGTTCGGCCTGCTGCTCAAGCCGCTCGGCATGGTGCTGTCGGTCGTGGTGCTGGTGCTGGTTTCCTCGATGGCCAGCCATGAATTCAGCTGGAAGGGTGCCGTTTTGAACGCGATCATCCTCGTGCTGATCAGCATGGGCGCCTTTGTGTACGGCATCAACCTGCAGATGCCGGTGTGGCCGGCTTTCCTGGCAAGCTAAGGAGACGGGCCTCATGGAACTGTTAGACAACCTCGGACTGGGCTTTGCAACCGCCCTGTCACTGCAAAACCTCGCGTACGCATTCCTGGGCTGCGTGCTCGGGACGCTGATCGGCGTGCTGCCGGGCCTCGGGCCTCTGGCAACCATCGCCATGCTGCTGCCGGTGACGTACACGCTGCCGCCGGTGGCCGCGCTGATCATGCTGGCCGGTATCTACTACGGCGCACAGTACGGCGGTTCGACCACCGCTATTCTGGTGAACCTGCCGGGCGAATCGTCGTCGGTGGTGACCACGATCGACGGCTATCAGATGGCACGTCGTGGCCGCGCTGGTGTGGCGCTGGCTACTGCTGGCCTTGGTTCGTTCTTCGCTGGCTGCGTGGCTACCCTGATCCTGGCCGCGTTTGCCGCGCCGCTGTCGGAACTGGCGTTCAAGTTCGGTCCCGCCGAGTACTTCTCGCTGATGGTGCTGGGCCTGATCGGCGCCGTGGTGCTGGCTTCGGGCTCGCTGGTGAAGGCCATCTCGATGATCGTGCTGGGCCTGTTGCTGGGTCTGGTCGGTACCGACGTGAACTCGGGCGCTGCGCGCTTCTCGTTCGACGTGCCTGAACTGACCGACGGCCTGAACTTCGTGTCGGTGGCGATGGGTGTGTTCGGCTTCGCGGAAATCATCGCGAACCTGGAACAGAAGGAAGCCCGCGAAACCTTCACGGACAGCGTGACGAACCTGTTCCCGACCAAGGAAGACTTCAAGCGCATGATTCCGGCGGTGCTGCGTGGCACGGCGCTGGGTTCGGCACTGGGTATCCTGCCGGGTGGCGGTGCCGCGCTGGCTTCGTTCGCCGCGTACTCGCTGGAAAAGAAGACGTCGAAGTTCTCGCACGAGTTCGGCAAGGGTGCGATCGAAGGCGTGGCAGGTCCGGAATCGGCCAACAACGCCGCTGCGCAGACCTCGTTCATCCCGCTGCTGACGCTGGGCATTCCGCCCAACGCCGTGATGGCGCTGATGGTCGGTGCGATGACGATCCACAACATCCAGCCTGGTCCGCAGGTGATGAGCAGCAACCCCGCGCTGTTCTGGGGCCTGATCGCTTCGATGTGGATTGGCAACTTCATGCTGATCATCCTGAACCTGCCGATGATCGGCGTGTGGGTGAAGCTGCTCAAGGTGCCGTACCGCTTCCTGTTCCCGGCGATCCTGACGTTCTGCTGCATCGGCGTGTACTCGGTCCAGAACACCACGTTCGACGTGTTCCAGACCGCGGCCTTCGGCGTGATCGGCTACCTGTTCATCAAGCTGAAGTGCGAACCCGCTCCGCTGCTGCTGGGCTTCGTGCTCGGACCGATGATGGAAGAAAACTTCCGCCGCTCGCTGCTGCTGTCGCGTGGTGACTTCACCGTGTTCGTGACGCGCCCGCTGTCGCTGGGTCTGCTGATCGGCGCGGCAGTGCTGGTACTGATCGTGGCCATGCCGTCGATCAAGGCCAAGCGCGAAGAAGCATTCCAGGAAGAGTAAGGCCTCCGGCCTCAGCTTCCGCCGTACTGGAAGGGCGCCCATTGCGGCGCCCTTTTTTCATTCCGGCGCCGCAGCAATGCGGCATTCAGTTGGGGCTCATGCGGCGTTCAGGTGGCGAACAAATCGGCACACGCGGCGCGGATCGCTTCGGTCACGTGCGCGCGGCCGTGATCGCGCCGCTCCAGCATGCCGATGGTGCGGACCATCGGCTCGCCATCGGCCTGCAGCGGCAGGATGCGCAGCGCCTCGTCTTCCTGCCAGCGGGCACGTTTTAGCAGCGGCACCACGGTCACCCCCACTTCCTGACGCACGAGTTCCACCAGGGCCTCGATCGAATTCAGTTCGAGAAACTCGTTGGTGCGCAAATGGGCGCGGCGGAGCGCGCGCTCCACCAGCACGCCGGTACGCTGGGTGCGATCGAACCGCAGGAACGGATTGGCCGCCAGCGCCTGACGCGCCGTATCGCCGCTGCTGCCCCGCGCGGCGATGGCCACCAGCGGCTCGTTATAGAGGGGCGTCCAGCGCAGCACCCCGGATGGGCGCGCCATGCCTTCGACCAGAAACGCCGCATCGAGCTCGCCGCCCTCCACCATCGTCGCCAATTCGATCGACTTCGCGCCGATAAGCCGGACATCAAGCGCTGCGTGCGTGCGCTTGAGCCGCGCCACGACATGCGACAGCCCACCCATCACCGACACCACCGCGCCGACCGCCACAGCCCCCGCCATCGCATCGGACCCTGAAAGTGGCAGCCGCATCTCCTCATAGAGATCCAGCAGCCGCCGCGCCATGGGCAGCAATTCCCGGCCATCGGCATTGAGCACTGCCACGCGCCCGCTGCGGTCGAACAGTTCGCGCCGCAATTCTTCTTCCAGGGAGCGCATCTGCAGGCTCACTGCCGCCTGGGTCAGCGCCACCTGACCGGCGGCAGCGGCGAACGAGCCATGCTCGGCCACGGCTACGAAGGTCCTTAGAAAGCGGATTGTGCTCATGGGGTGCTCATTGAATGCATATGGGTCGCTGGCCTCCTTGCTCGATTCACAAGTTTTTCTTGTGGATCAGGCAAGGAATATTAACTTTCATTATGTCGACCGGCGCGGAATAATTTTGGGTTGCTGCCCAGAAGAGATGCGCCGTACCCATCCGCACCGGAGAAGAGAAATGAAGACCTGGCTTCGCCTGATTGGCGTCGGCCTCGCCACGAGCCTGACCCTAGCTGCTGCCCCGTCGCACGCAGAGAACTATCCCAGCAAGCCGATCCGGCTGATCGTGCCCTTCCCGGCCAGCGGCGCCACTGATCTGCTGGCGCGCGCCATTGCCCAGAAGGTGGGCACGAGCATGGGCCAGCAGATCGTGGTGGACAACCGGCCCGGCGCCGGCGGCGCGATCGGCTCGGACATGGCGGCCAAGGCGCCCGCCGACGGCTACACACTGCTGATCGCCACGACCAGCACGCACTCTATCGGCCCGTATATCAACACCCATCTGCCGTACAACACCGAGACGGACTTCACGCCGATCGGCCAGGTGGCCACAGCCACCAACGTGCTGGTGGTGCCGAACTCGCTGCCGGTGAAGAACGTCAAGGAACTGATCGACTACGCCAAGAAGCATCCGGGCGAATTGAATTACGCATCGAGTGGCAACGGCACGGTCGTGCATCTGACCGCCGAAGCATTCAAGGCCCAGGCCGGTGTGTTCATCACACATATTCCGTACCGTGGCACGGCGCTGGCGGTACCTGACCTGATCTCGAACAAGGTGCAGATCCTGTTCGACAGCATCGTATCCGGCATGCCGCACGTGAAGGACGGCAAGCTGAAAGCGCTGGCCGTGACCAGCATGAAGCGCTCGCCGCTGGCGCCGGACCTGCCGACGGTCAACGAATCGGGGCTGCCCGGATTCGAATCGGACACATGGTTCGGCATCTATGGCCCCAAGGGCCTGCCGGCAGATATCGTCAACCGCCTGAACAGCGAGTTCAACAAGGCCATCCAGTCGCAGGACGTCAAGGATCGCCTGGCCAAGCTCGGCGCCGAGCCCGTTGGCGGCACACCGGCGCAGTTCGCCGCGATGGTGAAGAAGGACAGCGCCCGCTGGGGCAAGCTGATCAAGGATCGGAAGATCCAGGTGGATTGATTCTTTGATCCCCAATTTTGCTCTGCTCTCCTGCGTGATGGGAGAGCAGAGAAAACACTAGGCATAGCGAGAGACACCATGCAGAACTTCAACTGGACCAACCCCTACCCCACCGTGCGCATTCCGCTGTTCGCGCGCAACGTTGTGTCGACCTCGCATCCGCTGGCGGCCCAGGCCGGCCTGCGGATGCTGCTCAAGGGCGGCAACGCAGTGGACGCCGCGATTGCCGCCGCCGCGGCGATCACGCTGGTGGAACCAGTGTCGTGCGGCCTGGGCAGCGATGCCTTCGCAATCCTGTGGGACGGAAAGCAACTGCACGGCCTGAATTCGTCGGGCGTGGCGCCGGCCGCGTGGAATCCGGACTACTTCAAGAACAAGTACGGCGCCGATGGCAACGGCCTTGCGAACCGGCCCATCCGTGGCTGGGATTCGGTCACCGTGCCTGGTGTCATCGCCGGCTGGGCCGCGCTGCACGAACGCTTCGGCAAGCTGCCGTTCGAAGACCTGATGGAACCCGCGATCGAGATCGCAGAACGTGGCTATGCAGTGCCGCCGGTGGTTGCGCACAAGTGGGCCGCCGCCGTGCCGGACCTCAAGAGCCAGCCCGGCTTTGCCGACACGTTCATGCCGAATGGCCGCGCGCCGGCCGTCGGCGAGAAGTTCTTGTTCAAGGATGCCGCAGACACGCTGCGCAAGATCGGCGCCACTGGCGGCCGTGCGTACTATGAAGGCGAAATCGCCGAGAAAATCGCCGCGTTCAGCAAGGCATGCGGTGGCGCGATGACGCTCGACGATCTGCGCAACTACCGCCCCGAGTGGGTCACGCCGATCAGCAAGTCCTACCGTGGCTACGAAGTGCACGAGATTCCGCCGAACGGCCAGGGCATTGCCGCGCTGATGGCGCTGGGTATCCTCGATCAATTCGACGTCGGCTCGCTGTCGGTGGATTCAGTCGACTCGCAGCACCTGCAGATCGAGGCGATGAAGCTTGCCTTCGCGGACCTGTACCGCTACGTGGCCGATCCGCGCAGCATGGAGGTCACGCCCGAGCAGATGCTGGACGAGGCCTACCTGAAGTCCCGCGCCAAGCTGATCGACATGCAGCGCGCGACGCATTTCAACTTCGGCATGCCCCGCACTGGCGGCACGATCTACCTGACCGCGGCGGACGAGAACGGCATGATGATCTCGTTCATCCAGTCGAACTACATGGGCTTCGGTTCCGGCGTCGTGGTGCCGGGCACCGGCATCAGCCTGCAGAACCGTGGCGTGGGATTCTCGATGGATCCGAAGTCGGCCAACGTGGTGGAAGGCGGCAAGCGCCCGTTCCACACGATTATCCCGGCCTTCCTGACAAAGCAAGGCAAGCCCGTAATGAGCTTCGGCGTCATGGGCGGCGATATGCAACCGCAAGGTCATCTGCAAACCGTCGTGCGCATGCTCGACTACAACCAGCAACCGCAGGCTGCCTGCTGCGCACCGCGCTGGAAGGTCAACCGCGACTTCACGCTGGACGTTGAAGGCACCATGGACCCGAACACCGTGGCCGGGCTCAAGGAGCGCGGCCACAAGCTCAAATCCGTGGAAGACCCGTATATGGACTTCGGCTCCGGCCAGTTCATCTGGCGTTTGTCGGACGATGCCGAGCAAGGCTATGTGGCCGCCAGCGACAGCCGCCGCGACGGTCAGGCCGTGGGCTTCTGAGGCAGAGGTTTAGCTGTACCGCTGTAGGTAGTACGTAGTAGAAGTCCTGCGAGGCGCCATGGGGAAACCCATGGCGCCTATTTTCATTCCGGGATTGCCACGCTCAGTACTCAATACACCGGCAGGCTCAGGAAGCGCCTGATCGCCACGGCATAGACGATATCAATGCAAAAGGCGCCAATCGTAGTTCGCTCAAACGCGCGCGCCGCTTGCATCAGGTCCCGGGCTGCAACTGTTCCGCTGCATTCGCGTGAAACTGTGCATGGCATGGCGTGGAGGCTCCCGTACACTTGCCGAGTCGCTGATTTCTGGAAAGCCGCCCCCATGCCTACTTTTGCCTACCGAATCGTCAACGTATTCGCCGAGTCCACCTTCGGCGGCAATCCCCTGTGTGTGTTCGAGGACGCGCGCGGACTCGATGACGCGACCATGCAGGCGCTGGCCCTGCAGTTCAACCTGTCGGAGACCACCTTCGTGCTCCCATCCGACAACGCCAACGCCGCCGTGCGCATTTTCACGCCGGGATACGAGATGCGCTTCGCGGGCCATCCGACGCTTGGCACGGCGCACGTTGTACGGGACCTGATGAAAACGGGCGACGCGCTTTCGCTGGAGTTCAAGGCCGGCGTGGTCCCGGTCACGGCCAAGGGCGACCGCTGGACACTGACCGCACCGCACACGGGCGCACCAAAGACCGCCCCGGCGGGCCTGCCGGATGCCGAGATGGCATCGTTACTGGGTCTGACCATGGACGATCTTGCCGGATCACCGATGTGGGTCGACACCGGCGCCGACCAATTGTTGGTCCCCGTGAAGACGCCCGACGCAGTACGTCGCGCACAACCGGACAGCAGCCGGCTCGATCGCTGGCCGCAAAGCAGCCTGGGCCGCAAGACCGCCTATGTCTTTGCATTCGACCCGGAACAGCCAGGCAAGGCACTTGTGCGGTATTTCTTCACCAAGCAAGGCGGCGGCGTAGCGGAAGACCCAGGCACCGGCTCCGCTTGCGCCAACCTGGGCGGATGGCTGGTGGCAACCGGCCACCCGTTGCCCGCCAGCTACGAGGTGGACCAGGGCGAGTTCGTCGATCGCCGCTGCCGGCTGGACCTGAACGTGACCACCGAGGGCGCGATTCGCGTGGGCGGCCGCGTGATCGAACTCGGTCGCGGCACCGTGACACTCTGACAAGGACTCTGCCATGCCATCGCACGACATTGCCACACTTGCCGATCTCGAATCGTTGTACGCCGAGCCGTCAGGGGCATCGCTTGCCAAGGAGGTGGACTACCTCCACCCGTATTACCGAGCCTTTGTGGAGGCGTCACCGTTCTGTCTGCTCTCGACGGCCAGCGCAAAGGGAGGCGACTGCTCCCCACGTGGCGACGCGCCCGGATTCGTGCATGTGCTCGACGATCGCACATTGTTGCTGCCGGACCGTCGCGGGAACAATCGCATCGACAGCCTGCGCAATATCATCGCCGACCCGCGGGTCGGACTGCTGTTCCTGATTCCGGGCGTCAACGAAACACTGCGTGTCAGCGGGACGGCAAAGATCTCCACGGATCCGGATCTGATCGCCCGCTGCGTGGTGCAGGACAAAGCGCCGACCTCGGTGCTCGTGATCGCGATCCAGTCGGTGTTCTTCCAGTGCGCCCGCGCGCTGATGCGATCGCACCTGTGGTCCGCCGACGCGCAGATTTCACGTGAGACGCTGCCAAGCAATGGCACGATCGTCGCAACGCTAAGCCAGAATGCGATCGACGCCACCACCTACGATCGCGAACTCCCGGACCGGCTGCGCAATAACCTCTACTAGCGCGGCAGCCACTCGGCCGCGTGGGTACCGAGCGGTTCGGACGGCAACGCCCAATATGCCGGCGTTTCCGATAACCGGGCCGCGTGACGCACCACGGTCAACTCGCCGAAGCCCGACTCCTGCACTTCGAGCAGGTCCGAAATCTCGTCGATGTGCTGGTCGGGCACGCCGAAACCATCCGGCACACGACCTAGCCCGCGCAACCATTGCCCGACCTGGGCCAGCGACACGCGCACATGCCAGCTTCCGCCTTCCACCGCGCGGCGGTGCAGCGCCGCCATCGCGCCAAAGGCCAGCAGGTATCCCGCGGCATGATCCAGCACCTGCGCCGGAAGCGGCTTCGGTTCAGTGCTGCCGGCTGCCCGGGCTTCGTCGTCATTGAAGCCGGTGGCCGTCTGCACGAGCGAATCAAAACCACGCTTACCCGCCCACGGCCCGACATGGCCATAGGCAGATAGCGACACATAGACGATGCCCGGACGCGCGCGCGCCGCGGCTTCGGCGCCGACCCCAAGCTCCGCCAGCCCGTTCGGGCGATATCCCTGCACCACGACATCCGCGCCATGCAGCAGCTTGTGCAGCGCGCGCTTGTCATCCGCGTCGCGCAGATCGAGCTGGCAGGAACGTTTGCCACGGCCGGTATCAATGACGAGCGGCGGAATCGACGGCAGGTGCGCAGCCGAAACCAGCAGCACATCGGCGCCGTGGGCGGCCAGTGTCCGCCCCGCCACCGGGCCGGCGATGATGCGCGTGAAGTCGAGCACGCGGACGCCGGACAGCGGCCTGGCATCGACATTGATTTCGGCCTGGGGTGCAAATGCCGGCAGCGGCATCGGCGGCGCATCGCCGATCCGTTCGATGATGACCGGCGGTAGCCCCCGCAACGCCTGAGCCTGCGGGTGCGCCTGCCATTCGTCATAGGTCCGCATCGCCGCCACGACCATGCCGGCGTCCGAAGCCGCCGCTTCGAAGTCCTCGGCCTTCCACTTGGACAGCGCGGCGCGCACGGCATCCTTGTCGTGCGCGCAATGCAGAAGCTTCAGCACGCCATCCCGATGATGCGGAAAATTCGTATGCAGCCTGACCCAGCGGCCATCGCCGCACGGGTACAGCCCCGCGATCTTGTCCCATAGCTCGGGCGCCGCGCCACCCTTGACGCGCAGATAGCGCTCGCTGCGAAACTCGGCCATGGCATGGCGCATGTCGACCGCGACGCCCTGCCAGTTGCCGGTCCGCTGCGCCCACAACGCGGCGGCAGCCAGCGCCGACGCACCCAGGCTGGCCTGGGCCGCAGTGCCAATGGCGAAGCTGGATGGGAGAACCGGATCGGCGCCGGTCAGCGTCAGATGCCCAAGTGCTTCCGGGGGCATCCCGGCCTCGCGCCAGAGCGCGGCCAGGACATCGGGGGCAGTTTGGGGGGAAACGGTGGCAAAGGAAGCGGAGTTCATGGCTTGTATTCCAGCAGCGGCAAGCCCCGGACTGTGCGACGATTGCGCACCACGGCCCGAGGTCCACCGCACGATGACGACCCTGATATCTCGTGGATTCTGCACCACTTCAGCCCATCGCGCCGTGAGACGATTCGGAAAAAGCCCCGCAGGTGCCGGGTTACCCCGCAGGCACGGTAAAATCGCCCCATTCCACGGAACATCAGGACCGCAAACCGGGTCAATCCAGGCCCGGACCGTCCGCCCAAGCAATCGAGCCGCCCCCGTTGCGGCGACAACATGAGCCACGACACCAAACCCAACGACACGCCCGCCGCCTCCAACTTCCTGCGGAGCATCATCGACCAGGACCTCGCCACCGGCACCTACGCCGGCCGCGCGGACAAGCAAGGCGACCCGCTGCCGACCGTCATCACGCGCTTCCCGCCGGAGCCGAACGGCTACCTGCACATTGGTCACGCCAAGAGCATCTGCGTGAACTTCGGGCTGGCCCGCGACTATGCCGGCCGCTGCCATCTGCGCTTCGATGACACGAACCCGGTGAAGGAAGATACCGAGTACGTCGACTCGATCATCGATGCCGTGCACTGGCTCGGCTTCTCCTGGGACAGCGCCCAGGCTGGCAGCACGCCGCACCTGTACTTCGCGAGCGACTACTTCGACCAGCTCTACAAGTTTGCCGAGACGCTGATCGAGCGCGGCGTGGCCTATGTGGACAGCCAGAGCGCCGAGCAGATCGCCGCCATGCGCGGCAACTTTTCCGAGCCGGGCAAGCCGTCGCCGTTCCGCGACCGCTCGGTCGAGGAGAACCTGAAGCTGTTCCGCGAGATGCGCGACGGCAAGTACGCCGACGGCGAGCACGTGCTGCGCGCGAAGATCGACATGACCGCCCCGAACATCGTGATGCGCGATCCGGTGCTCTACCGCATCCGCCACGCCCATCACCACCGTACCGGCGACAAGTGGTGCATCTACCCGATGTACGACTTCACGCATTGCATCTCGGACGCGATCGAGAACATCACGCATTCGCTGTGCACGCTCGAGTTCGAAAACAACCGCCCGCTCTATGACTGGGTGCTCGAGCACCTGCGCGACGCTGGCGTGTTCGCCAATCCGCTGCCGCATCAGTACGAATTCGCGCGCCTGAACCTGACCTACGCGATCACCAGCAAGCGACGCCTGAAGCAGCTCGTGGACGAGCAGCGCGTGACCGGCTGGGACGATCCGCGGATGCCCACCATCGTCGGTATCCGCCGCCGCGGCTACACGCCCGAGTCGATCCAGCTCTTCTGCGATCGCGTGGGTGTGTCGAAGGCCGATAGCTGGATCGACATGAGCACGCTCGAAGGCGCGGTCCGTGATGACCTCGACGCGCGGGCACCGCGCAGCGTTGCCGTGCTGGACCCGCTCAAGCTGATCCTGGACAACTACCCGGAAGGCCAGAGCGAGGAATGCTCGGCGCCGGTGCACCCGAAGCAGCCTGAAATGGGCCGCCGCGTGTTCCCGCTGTCGCGTGAGCTGTGGATCGAGCGCGAAGACTTCAACGAGAACCCGCCGAAGGGCTACTTCCGTCTGTTCCCAGGCAACAAGGTGCGCCTGCGCTACGGCTATGTGATCGAATGCACCGGCGTCGACAAGGATGCCGACGGCAACGTGATTGCCGTGCATGCGAACTACCTGCCGGAAACCAAGAGCGGCACGCCTGGCGCGGACAGCGTCAAGGTCAAGGGCAACATTCACTGGGTCAGCGCGCCTCACGCGTGTGAAGCCGAAGTCCGCCTGTACGACCGTCTGTTCAACGACCCGAACCCGGATGCCGGTGGCAAGAACTTCCTGGACGCGCTGAATCCGAACTCGAAGAAGGTCGTGACCGCCTATCTGGAGCCGGGCCTGCGCGATGCCAAGCCAGAGGATCGTTTCCAGTTCGAGCGGCACGGTTACTTCGTCGCGGACCGCGTGGATTCGCAGCCGGGCAAGCCGGTGTTCAACCGCACGGTTGGACTCAAGGACAGCTGGGGCAAGTAAGCATGGCGCAAACGATTACTTTTCCGCTTGATCGCGAGTTCATCGCGCTGAATGACCTGCTGAAGCTTGCCGGCGTCTGCGACAGCGGCGGTGCCGGCAAGGCGCTGGTCGCGGCGGGCGAGGTATCGGTGGACGGTGCGCCCGAGTCACGCAAGACCGCGAAGATCCGTGCTGGCCAGGTGGTCGGCGTGGGCGGCACCGGTGGTGTGCGCATCAAGGTGGTGGCAGCCTGAACGCCAGGCAGTGCGATCACGAGGCGGCGGTGCAATACCGTCGCCTCATCAACTTGTCACATGATTGGCCGCATCAAATCGAAGGCGAAGCGGCTTCCAAGGAGCACTAATGCCAATCGCGTTCTGGTGTGTACTCGTGGCTGGCCTGATGCCGGTCCTGACCGTCGCCGTTGCCAAGGCCGGTAGCCGTGGTTACGACAACCATGACCCACGTGCCTGGCTGGAACGACAGAGCGGCCGCGCGCGGCGTGCCGACATGGCCCACCGCAATCATTTCGAGGCATTCCCGTTCTTCGCCGCCGCCGTGCTGATCGCCTCGCATCTGGCCGCACCGCAAGCACGAATCGACGAACTGGCGATTGCTTTCATCGTCATCCGGGTTCTGTACACCATTTGCTACCTGACTGATCGCGCCACGCTGCGCACGTTGTTCTGGACGATTGGGCAACTGACGGTGATCGGCATATTCCTGCTGCCCGTCTTCGTTCACTGAGTCTGTTCACGGATTGCGTCCATGAAGCGGAGGCCCCGAATGCGCGTCGTCCTTCCGATTGCCGCAGCCCTGCTGGCCTCCCCTGCCCTGGCCGCGCCGGCCACCTACACCGTGGACCCGACACACACCGCCGTGTACTTCGGCGCGAGTCACTTTGAACGCACCACGGTTCGTGGCCGCTTCGGCAAGATGGACGGGCGCATTCTTTACGACCCCGACAGCGGCACCGGGTCCATCGACTTCACCGTTGACACCGACTCCGTCGACACGGGCAACCGCAGCCTCGATGGTGTGCTGCGTTCCGCGCAGTTCCTCGACGCCCAGAACTTCCCCGTTGCCCGGCTACAGGCGAACCGCTTTATTGTCGAGAACGGCAAGCTTGTCGCCGTGGAAGGTTCGCTATCGCTCCATGGCGTCAGCCAGCCCTTGCGGCTCGAGGCCGATCGATTCAGTTGCGGGGAGACGGTCCTGTTTGGTGTCAGGCGGAACGTGTGCGGCGGCGACTTCCATGCCAGTTTTCCGCGCAGTGCCTTCGGAATAACACGCTTCCTGCCCGAGGTTGGCGATCTGGTCACACTTCAGGTGTCGGTCGAAGCATCCCCCGCCGGCGCGGCGGAACCCGCGGGAAAATAGCCAGAGGCACAGCCTGTCGAAGGCGACCCGGCGTCACCTTTAGCTGGAAGAAGTTCAGTAAAATCAGCCCTTTGCCAAGACCATCCAGCCGCGTAGCCCCACTGCGAACGGCGATGCGCGAGCCAAGATGAGCATGATTCACCTGAACGACGTCGTTGCGGCGTCGCTAGCTGCTGCCGGCGCCTGCCTGGCGTGCAGCATTCCCGCCGATTTTCTTCGCCGATTTCCACTCTGGGCCTACAAGACCTATGGCCGTGGCGCGCTGTTGCTGCCGCTGCTCGCCGTCATGGTCGGGACGTTGATCGCTGGTGTAGCCGTTGAGGGCGACATCAACAGTGATGGCGGTATTGCCTTGGTGGCGGCCGCCTCGTTCCTGGGCTTGATACTGGCTTCCGCCCTGCTGCGCTTCTGGCTCGCCGACTATCGCAAGCGCTGACCCGGCGCGGGCCAGCCGGGACATTTACCGCCCCGGCTACCCCATTTCCATCGTATCGACGTCCGGATCACGTATGATTCGGCCTTTCGCGCACAGAGCACGATTGCTGGCGCGTGCCGCTTACCTGATCCCATGGCGCTCAAGTCCACCATTTTCAAAGCCGACCTGTCCGTGTCCGACATGGATCGGCCGTACTACGGCAGCCACACGCTGACCATTGCCCAACACCCGTCCGAGAACGACGCACGCATGATGGTCCGCCTGCTGGCCTTTGCCTGCGAAGCCACCGAGACGCTGACCTTCACTCGCGGCCTGGACGAGCCCGACGAACCCGATCTCTGGGACAAGACGCTGACCGGCGACATTTCGCACTGGATCGACCTCGGCCAGCCCGACGAAACCCGGCTGAAGCGTGCGGCCGCACGTGCCGATCACGTCACCGTCTATACCTACCAGAGCGCCAGCGCGCGTGAATGGTGGAAAGGCATGTCAGGCAAGGCCAGCAAGCTGCGCAACGTGACCATCTACAATGTGCCTTCGGATGCCGTGGAAGCGCTGGCACGTATGGCCCAGCGTGCCATGCGCCTGTCCGTGACCATCCAGGATGGCGACATCTGGGTCAGTGACGACGACCACAATGTGCAGATTGCGCGCGAGGTACTCCAGCGCGCGGACGATTGATTCCCAGCCACACTCAAAAAGGAAGACTGCGATGCAAACCACTCCCTCCGGCCTGCAATTCGAAGACACCGTCGTCGGTTCGGGCGACGAAGCCAAGGCAGGCAAGCATGTGACCGTGCACTACACCGGCTGGCTCTTCGAGAACGGCCAGGCTGGCCGCAAGTTCGATTCGAGCAAGGATCGTAACGACCCGTTCGTGTTCCCGCTGGGCGCCGGTCACGTCATTCGCGGTTGGGACGAAGGCGTGCAGGGCATGAAGGTTGGTGGCACGCGCCGCCTGGTCATTCCCGCCGACCTGGGCTACGGTGCCCGTGGCGCCGGTGGTGTGATTCCTCCGAATGCCACGCTGTTGTTCGAAGTGGAACTGCTCGCGGTCTGAGCCAGCACCCGCCAATAAAAAACGGACGCCTTGGCGTCCGTTTTTTATTGCGCATGAAGCACAAGCGAGAATCAGCGGCGCTTCATGTAGAACACAAAGACCTTGTCGACCTCGGCGTGCGACAGCAACTCATTGCCCGTCTGCTTCGCGAATGCCTGGAAATCGCGCGTGGCGCCCGGATCGGTGGCCAGCACCTTGAGCACTTCGCCACTGGCCATGTCAGCCAGCGCCTTCTTGGTCCGCAGGATCGGCAGCGGACAATTCAGGCCGCGGGCGTCCACTTCTTTTTGGAAATCCATTCCTCACACCTTCTATTTCTGATAGATGCCGTATTGTAGCGAAGCGCCGAGCAGGCTGAAGTCGGTCGGGCGACGCGGATCGGGGATGTCGTCACCGGTGGCGCGGTCATAGAATCGCACCGGCATTCCGCGGCGCTCCAGGAAATCGGCCACGGCAAAGCCGGTACCCGCATTCCAGATCCGCATCTTCTCCGGTGCCACTAGTTTGTATTCCGCCAACTCTTCCGACAACCGGATACTCCCGGTCGCCTGAACGTGGTAGGCAATGATCAGCTCGTTCTTACGCATGAAGTCGTAGACACCAATCAGCGATGCCGACACCGTATCGAGATTGGTCTCTTCCTTGAGCTCGCGTGCCACGCCCAGTTCCGGCGTTTCGTCGCGTTCCATAAAGCCGGTCACCAGCGCGAACATCTTCTCGGGCCACACGGCATTGCGTGCCAGCAGCAGCTTGCCCTCGTACTCGACCACGGCCGCCAGCACCGGCAACGGATTGTCCCAATGCACGAATCCGCAGCCATCCCGCAGGCAAACATGGCGATAGCGTCCAGACATTGGCAGATGCTCAAGTTCCGAACCGCATTGCGGGCAAAAACGATAGTTATGCATCGGGGGTCTCCTGTCTTCTGTCTCGTTATTGTTGATGAATGCTGGATGCGTAACTGCCCTTCAACCCGGGCAGGCCGCGCGGATATCGGCGGCAAACGCTTCCACTGTATCTGGCTGCAGGTCCCACGCGCACATCAGCCGGCACCCGCCTGCGCCGATGAAGGTGTAGAACAGCCAGCCCCGGGCGCGCAGCGCCTCGATGGCCGGCAGCGGCAGTTCGGCAAAGACGGCGTTTGCCTCGGTCGGGAACATGATGCGCACGCCAGGAATATCGGCGATGCGCTGGTGAAGCAGCGTCGCCATGGCGTTGGCGTGGCGCGCGTTATTCAGCCACACGTCGTTTTCGAGCATGCCGAGCCATGGCGCCGAAATAAAACGCATCTTCGATGCCAGTTGCCCCGCCTGCTTCACACGGTAGGCAAAGTCCTCCGCCAGCTTGCGGTCGAAGAAAACCACGGCCTCCCCCACGGGCAAGCCATTTTTGGTGCCGCCAAAGCAGAGCACATCGACGCCCGCACGCCAGGTGATTTCTGACGGGTGCACACCGAGCGATGCCACCGCATTGGCGAATCGAGCGCCATCCATATGCACGCGCAACTGGCGCCGCTTGGCGATGGCCGCAATGGCGCGCACTTCCTCCACCGTGTAGACGGTGCCCACCTCGGTGGCCTGCGTCAGCGAGACGACACGCGGCTTCGGATAGTGGATATCGGCGCGGCGCGTGACCAGCGCCTCCACCGCATCGGGCGTCAGCTTGCCGTTCTCGCCGGGGGCGGTGAGCAGCTTCGACCCGTTCGAGAAGAACTCGGGGCCGCCGCACTCGTCCGTTTCGATATGGGCGAGTTCATGACAGATCACCGAGTGGTAAGACTGGCACAGCGACGACAGCGCAAGCGAATTGGCCGCCGTGCCATTGAAGACGAAGAAGACCTCGCAATCGGTCTGGAACAGATCGCGGATGCGATCGCAGACCTTTTGCGTCCAGCTGTCGTCGCCGTAAGCCTTCTCATGGCCGCTGGCGTTGGCCTCGAGAAAATATTTAAGCGATTCCGGGCAGAAACCCGCGTAATTGTCCGAGGCGAACTGCTGCATGGTGGAGACTGCGGAGGTCATCGTTCAGCCTTGCTGGAAGTTACTTCTTGTCGGCCCAGAGTTCGCCACCGGTAGCCCAGTTCTCGCGCTTGACGTCGGTGATGATGATGTCGACCGCGCCCGAGGAGCAGCCAAGCGTCTCGCACGTGACACGGGTAACTTCCTCGACAAACTTGCGCTTCTGCTCGACGGTGCGGCCTTCAAACATTTCTACGTGGAAAGTGGGCATTCGTGACTCCTTTGGAATGTCAGTTCTTGTAAGAGGGATCGATTTTATCGAGTTTGCGCAGCAGTGCGGGCCATTCCATCACGCCCTCGACGGCGCCACCGTCATAAAGCTGCAGAGAGGTCTTGTCCGCAATGGCCGCTGACGGCTGGACGGTAGCGCTGCCGAGCTGCGCGCCGAGCTGGATCTCACACGCCTTGATCAGCGTGGCCATCAACACATAGGCCTCCGCCACCGTGCGGCCCACGGTCAGCGTGCCGTGGTTGCGCAGCAGCATGGCCGGGTGCCCGCCCAGCGACCCGGTAAGCCGCCCGCCCTCAGCCGGCGAGAACGCCAGCCCTTCGTAATCGTGATAGGCAATCCGCCCGTGGAAACGCATCGCATGCTGCGAGAGCGGCAGCAGCCCTTCGGCCTGAGCCGACACCGCGATACCTGCGGTGTTATGCAGGTGCATCACGCAGTGCGCATCGGGGCGGGCCGCATGGACCGCGCCGTGCAGCGCAAAGCCTGTCACGTTGACGGGATGGACGGTTTCGCCGACCACCTCGCCTCGGCTGTTGATCTTGACGAGATCGGACGCACGAATCTCGTCGAAGGCAAAGCCAAACGGATTGATCAGGAAGTGATCGGGCTCACCGGGCACGGTGGCCGAAATATGGGTGTAGATCAAGTCATCCCAGCGCGCCAGCGCGGCCAGCCGGTAGGCGGCGGCAAGGTCCACGCGCACGCGCGCTTCTTCGTCGCTGATCGGGAAAGCCGGGCCCGCGGCACGGCCGGGCTGCAAGGCAAAAGACATGGGGCAAAGGCTCCGCGCCGCCCTGCAACGCCTGCGCGGGTGCGTCCGGTCGAGTGAGCGGCGGAGCCGATACTGTAGCGCAGTCCTCAGGCGCCGGCATGGGCCGGTTTGCCACCCACCGGCATCGCGCGCGACATCCAGACGTAGATCAGTGCGCCCAGCAGCAACGCGCCGGCTGCCACTGCCAGCGACGCCGAAAATCCGCCCGTGCGGGCCACCAGCGCCGTGGCCAGCGGCGGCCCCGCGATCTGGCCGAGCGCGTATGCCGCCGTCATCAGGCCGATCAACTTCGAGGCACGCTGGCCCCACAGGCGCCGCGCTTCACGCATCGCAAACGACACCAGCGCCGTGAACGGCAGGCCCACCAGCAGGCTGCTGAGCGCGAATCCGGCCACCGTCGGCCAGACCGCCGCCACGCCCACGCCGATGGCCTGCATCGTGTACAGGATCGTCATCATGCGGCGGTTGTCGTGGTGCATGCCCACGCGCGTGACCAGATACGCGCCCACCATCACCCCTGCTCCCAGGATCGGCCAGAACAGGTCTGCCCAGACACTGCCCGGCATGGCCTGGCGTGCGATCACCGGCAGGAATGTCGCGGTAATGATGTAGCCGAATCCGGCCAGGCCGTAAGCCAGCGTCAGGGCCCAGGTTTCAAGGTCGAGTCTCGGCGTGGGTGCCGGTGCGAGAGTTGGTGCGCTGCCGCCGCACGGCGCGTGTAACGCTGGAGGCGGCGAACCGAACACACGCCACACCAGCGCCAGCATGACCGCGCCAAGCACCGCGAACGTCATCCATCCCCAATTGGCCAGCCAGTGCGCCGCCACCATGCCGAACGCCGACACCCCTGTGATCACGATGCCGACCCCCGGCCCGCAGAACATCAGGCCGCCAAGGGTCGGATGGTCGAGTTCGGCGAGCCGCTGCATACACCACGCGGTCGCGTAGACCATCACCACCGCGCTGGCGATACCGGCCAGCGTGCGCCAGGCGAGCCACGCCACCATGCCGCCCGGGAGCGCCATGGCCAGCGTCAGCACCACGGTCAGCACCAGCGCGCCGCGCACCATGCGCACCGGGTCGGGCCGGATGAACAGGCATAACAATGCACCCAGCAGGTAGCCGATGTAGTTCAGCGTCGCCAGCGCACTGCCCTCGGCCAGGGTCACGGTGCCGTCGTGCAGCATCATCGGCAGCAGCGGCGTGAAGGCGAAGCGCCCGATGCCCATGGCCAGCGCCAACGAGACGAGCCCGGCCAGCGCCACGGCCCATGGGCCAGCGGTTTGCCGGGTCAACAATCCGGAGGAAACATCGGCGTTTGCGGAAGGCATGTGACGGAATCCGGGCTGGCGCCGCATTCGGCGGATTTGACAATGTCGCCAATGCTACGCCTGAATCGTCATACCTGCCGGCAGCCGGCCGGCCCGCGCCGGCACGCGCCGGCACCAATGCGCGATGGCGGAATGTGGCCGGTCGCCTACACTGGAAGTGGCGCGGCCACGGCATTCACTGCGGGCCGCTCCCCGCCATGACACTCGCACCGATCCGAGGCTGGCTGGCCCGGGTGCGCTGGCTCGCACTGGGGCACGCCCTCGGGCTCACCTTGCTGGCGATTGCAGGCGCGCACGCGCAGTCCGCGTCATCCGCATCCACCGCGCCTGCCGTGCCGCCGGTCTACGTCATCCCCATCCAGGGCGCCATCAGTCCGGCCAGCGCCAGCTTTGCCGTCCGCGGCATCGAGCAGGCCCGCAAGCATGGGGCGCAACTCATCGTGATCGAGATAGATACGCCAGGCGGCCTGGACAAATCGATGCGCGACATCATCCAGGCCATCATCGCATCGCCCGTGCCGGTTGCAACATACGTCTATCCCGGCGGCGCGCGGGCCGCCAGCGCGGGCACCTACATCCTCTACGCCAGCCACATCGCCGCAATGGCGCCCGGCACCAACCTGGGCGCGGCCAGCCCCGTGGCGATCGGCATTGGCGGCCCGAAACCGGAAGCGGGTCCGGCACCCGCATCGGCACCATCCAGCGCCCCGGCGGCCGAGGACACGATGACACGCAAGCAGATGCATGATGCATCCGCCTATATCCGAGGGCTGGCGCAGTTGCGACACCGCAATGCGGACTGGGGCGAGCGCGCGGTAAGAGAGGCGGTGAGCCTATCCGCCGACGAAGCCGTGGCGCAGCATGTGGCGGACTTGATCGCCGTCGACCTTCCGGTACTGCTCAGGCAGGTGGACGGCAAACACATCGAGGCCGCGGGCGCCGTGCGCACCCTGCATACGGCGGGCGCGCCCGTGGTCACGCTGGAACCCGACTGGCGCAGCCGCCTGCTCGCCGTCATCACGGACCCGAGCGTCGCGCTGATCCTGATGATGATCGGCATCTACGGTCTGATCTTCGAGTTCTCCACGCCGGGCATGGTCGTGCCGGGCATTGCCGGCGCGATCTGCCTGCTGCTGGGCCTGTTCGCGCTGCAGATGCTGCCCGTCAACTACGCCGGGCTGGCGCTGATCGCGCTTGGCGTCGGCTGCATGACCGCGGAGCTGTTCCTGCCGACGTTCGGCGCGCTGGGTGTTGGCGGCATCATCGCCTTTGCGTTCGGCGCCGTGATGCTGATCGACACCGACGTGCCTGGCTTCGGCGTGCCGCTATCGCTGATTGCCACCCTGTCCACGGTGTCGGCGGTCTTCCTGTTCGGCATGTCGATGGTGCTGTTGCGCGCGCGCCGGCGGCCAGTTGTCAGCGGCGCAGACGCGCTGGTCGGCAGCATCGGCGTGGTGATCGACGATGCCCCGGCAGACGGATGGGCAACGGTCCATGGCGAACAATGGCGTATCCATAGCGCCGCCCCGCTGGTACGTGGCCAACGCGTGCGCGTGACGGCGCGGCGTGGGCTGGTGCTCGACGTGACGACCGCGGGCGAACGGTCATGAGCATTCCCACTGAAACAAGAACGGAAGGAGTCTGATATGGCTTTCGGATTCAGCTTCGGCGGCTTGATCTTCCTGCTGGTTCTGCTGGTGATCTCCGCATTTCGCGTGCTGCGCGAGTACGAGCGCGGCGTGGTATTCATGCTTGGGCGCTTCTGGCGCGTCAAGGGACCTGGGCTGGTGCTGATCATCCCCGCCATCCAGCAGATGGTGCGCGTGGACCTGCGCACCGTGGTACTGGACGTGCCCCCTCAGGACGTGATCTCGCACGACAACGTATCCGTCAAGGTCAACGCGGTGATCTACTTCCGGGTGGTCGACCCGGAACGCGCGATCATCCAGGTGGCCAACTTCCTCGAGGCCACGAGCCAGCTCGCGCAGACCACGCTACGCTCGGTGCTAGGCAAGCACGAGCTCGACGAAATGCTTGCGGAAAGGGAGAAGCTGAACCTCGACATCCAGAAGGTGCTCGACGCCCAGACGGACGCATGGGGTATCAAGGTATCGAATGTCGAGATCAAGCATGTCGACCTCAACGAGACGATGGTCCGCGCGATCGCACGGCAGGCCGAGGCCGAACGCGAGCGGCGCGCCAAGATCATTCATGCCGAAGGCGAATTGCAGGCATCGGTGAAGCTGCTGGAAGCCGCGCAGATGCTGGCGCGTCAGCCGGAGGCGATGCAACTCCGCTACCTGCAAACGCTCACCCAGATCGCTGGCGACAAGAGTTCGACCATCGTCTTCCCGTTGCCAATGGGCGTGCTGTCAGCACTTGCCGGCGGAGGGTCGAAATAGCACATTTTGATGCGATTGATTGGCCTCAAGAGTTGGCTCTGGGCGCCACAATCGTTCACAACTTCCCTATTGGCATGAGCCGGATCGAGGCCTAGCATCGGCCTCGCCGTCTGCACCTTTGCTGACGGTTTCCTCCACTCATTTCAATGGCACCATGGCAAGGACTATCGAGCTGTTCGGCTGGTTTGTGTTCAACGTCGCGATTCCGTTGCTCGCGCCGTTAGCACTGCTGCCGCTAGCCAAAGTGCCCCACTTCTTCCGGGAAGAAAGTCACGGCATCGTCCGGCGTGCGATCGAAGGCGGACAGCTACTCTGGGCCGCGATCCCGATGAGCGCCAGCGCCTGCTACCTGCTGGCTTCCGCGCTGGATGAGTCCCACTGGAACCGCCAGACCATGTGGATTGGCATTGCGATGCATGTGTTCCTGATCGTCTTCGCAGCCGTGCTGGTACTGCTGGGCGCAATGGAAGCCAGCGCCGCAGTCACGCGTCCACGCAATCGACCTAACTGGGTCTTGAGGATTTCAGTCTGCCTGACGATCGTCAGTGCGGGAGCCTATTTCGGGATCTATGCCGAACTGGTTCGGCCCAACGGCCTTTGAAAACATCGCGAACCATCAGCCAAGGAGCATCAACATGCAGAAAGCCATCATCAGATTCCTGGAAGACAACGAACTTCAGCGCAAGGTGATGACCAGGGTCTTCAAAGGGTACCTCGTCGTCTACGCGTCGTGGGTTGCCTGGGGCATCTATCTGAAACATGCGGCAGCTTGAAGGTGTCGCGAATCCTGACCGTGCCACGCGGCTGCGGTCAGGAGATTCCCTATGCGGCGTGCGCTGTCGATTCCGCGGGCGCGGTGCGCTGAGACAACGCCGAGGCAAGGCCGCCCGCCATACCGCGCGACCGGCCCGAGCTGAGGTAATCCGCAATCGATTCCTGCGTCACATCCCCCAGGTACCCCCCATCGGCATCGAGCACGGGCAGCCAGCTCGTGTTGTGCTGATACATGCGCGACAGCACGATGCGCAGGTGTTCATCGCACGTCGCCGTGACGGTGAGCGGCCGCATGACATCGGCACAGTGCCCGCCAGACGCCATCGCGCCCCGCACATCGCGGCGCGTGACATAGCCAAGCACGTGCTGCGCGTCGTCGACAACGGGAAGGTGGCGCACATCGGCATCGTCCATCACACCAAATGCTTCGGCCAGCGGCATGTCGGGCCGGCTGATCGGCGGCATCGTGGCGGCGTCGCCCGCACGCACCAGCAGCAGGCGCTTGAGCGTGTTGTCGTGACCGACGAAGGCCTGCACGAAATCGTTGGCGGGATGCGCCAGCAACGCATCGGGATGATCGAACTGCACGAGCTTGCCACCACGGAACACGGCAACCTTGTCGCCGAGCTTGATCGCTTCATCGATATCGTGCGACACCATGATCACGGTCTTGCCGAGCTGGCGTTGCATCTGGAAGAACTCGTTCTGAATGCTCTCGCGGTTGATCGGATCGACCGCGCCGAACGGCTCGTCCATCAACAGCACCGGCGCGTCGGCCGCCAGTGCCCGGATCACGCCGATGCGCTGCTGCTGGCCGCCGGAGAGTTCGCGCGGATAGCGCTTGAGCATCTTGTCCGGGTCCAGCTGCACCATCCGGATCAGTTCGCGTGCCCGCTCGCGGCATTGTTTCCTGTTCCATCCGAGCAGGCGCGGCACGACCATGATGTTTTCTTCGATCGTCATGTTAGGAAACAGGCCGATCTGCTGGATCACATAGCCAATCTTGCGCCGCAGGGTCACGCCGTCGAGTCCGGCCGTGTCCTCGCCATCGATGCGAACGGTACCGGAGGTCGGTTCGATCAGGCGGTTGATCATCTTGAGCGTGGTGGTCTTGCCGCAACCAGACGGCCCCAGGAACACACAGATTTCGCCGCGCGGCACCGCCAGGCTGACGGCATCGACGGCACGCACTTCAGTGCCATCCTTTTGGTGGAAGGTCTTGGTAAGCTTGTCGAGTTCTATCATTGACGGATTCCTTTCGGCGTCAGCGCGCGCTGCAGTGCCTGCAGGCACGCGTCCGCCACAATGGCGAGCAGGCTGACGAGAACCGCGCCCACGGCCAGCTTGCTCATGTTGCTCTGGCTGATCGCTTGCAGGATCAGCACGCCCAGGCCACCGGCGCCGATGACCGCCGCGATCGTGGCCACGCCGATGTTCATCACGACGGCGGTACGCACGCCGCCCAGGATCACGGGCACTGCGAGCGGAAGATCCACCAGCCGCATACGCTGCCACGTGGTCATGCCGATGCCGCGGCCGGCTTCCTGGATGCCAGGATCGATATTGGCCAGCGCGGTGTACGTGTTGCGCATGATCGGCAGCAGCGAGTACAGGAACACGGCGGTCACGGCCGGCAGGTAGCCCAACGCGTGGCCGAAGCGCGCGAAGATCGGGATCATCAGCCCGAACAGCGCGATCGACGGCAGCGTCAGCACCACGGTCGCCAATGCCAGCATCGGCCCGGCCAGAAAGCGGTGTCGCGTGATCAGGATGCCGAGCGGCACACCGATGACGATGGCCAACCCGACTGCGGAGCCGACCAGCGCGAGATGCTCGCCAGTCAGCCGCAGCAGCGTCGGCCAGCTATGGTGAAGGTAGGTCAGCAGATCCATGATGGGCTCCTCAGATCAGGCCAT
This sequence comes from Cupriavidus sp. HY129, assembly GCF_059492215.1. Lineage (NCBI taxonomy): Bacteria > Pseudomonadati > Pseudomonadota > Betaproteobacteria > Burkholderiales > Burkholderiaceae > Cupriavidus > Cupriavidus sp. HY129. Next base: position 860,607 of record NZ_CP083254.1, on the reverse strand, counting down.
GGCTGCGCAGGAAGTCTCCCGCCACCTTGTCCACCGGCTGCTGGTCGATGTCGACCTGATAGTTCATATCGGTCATCGCCGCGTTGTCGAGCTTGGCGGCGAGCGCGTTGAGCAGGTCGGCAAGTTCGGGATGCGCGTCGAGCGCGGCCTTGCGCACCACGGGCACCGCGTTGTACGGCGGGAAGAAATTCAGATCGTCCTCAAGCAGGACCAGATCGAAGCCCTTCACTCGGCCATCGGTCGTGTAGACCAGGCCCAGGTCCACCTGGTTATTCTTCAGCGCCGTATAGACCAGGCCCGGGTCGAGCTGGATCACGTCCTTGCGCGTGAATGGCAAGCCGTAGGCCGCTTTCAGTGGATCGAGTCCGTCAGGGCGCGCGGCGAACTCCATGTCCACCGCCAGCGGGTGCCGCTTGTCCTCGCCGTCGGCACGCATTTTCTCGGCATACGCGGATAGCGTGGTGGCTGTGCCGGCGCGCTCCTTCGGCATCGCCAGCGCGTACGTATTGTTGATGGCCGACGGATCGAGCCAGACCAGCCCCTTGGCCGCGTCGAGCGCCTTCACACGCGCGTAGCTCTGCGGGCCGTCCAGCTTTTCCTCGACCTTGTTGAAGACGATCAACGCGGTGCCCGTGTAGTCCCACACGACGTCGAGCTGACCGGACTCCATGGCCTGGCGCATCAGCGTGCTGCCCAGCCCCGCGGTCAACGTGGTGTCGACACCGTGGGCACGCAGGTACTGCGATGTCATCGACGACAGGATCAGTTGTTCGGTGAAGTTCTTGCCACCGATGCGAACCGGATCGCTGGCGCTCTGCGCGCGTGCCGGGGCGGTAGTCAGCAGGATCGCGGCGAACGCCGCGCCTAGTGCGACGACCAGCCAGTAGAGCCGGCTCTCGGAGAACGGCGCAGGGTGTCGATTCTTGTTGGATCTCATGGATGATTCCTCAGCGTGCCAGCCCGCGGCGGCGCAGGTAGACATGGCCAGCGGTGGCGAACAGCGCGTCCAGCGTGAGGGCCAGCAGCGCGGTGGCGCCGGCACCCAGCAGCAGGAGCGACTGGTTGTTCAGGTAGATGCCCGGGAAGATCAGTTCGCCAAGGCTGTTGGCGCCGATCAGGAACGACAGCGGCACGGTGCCGACGTTGATCACCAGGCTGATACGCACGCCAGCCAGGATCACGGGCAGCGCATTGGGCAGTTCCACACGGATCAGTTGCTGGCACGGCGTCATGCCGATGCCGCGTGCGGCTTCGAGCAAGGCAGGTGACACAGTGCGCAGGCCCTCGTACGTATTGCGCACGATCGGCAGCAGCGATGCCAGCCACAGCGCCAGGATGGCGGGCCGTTCGCCGATGCCGAGCACTGCCAGCGCGAGCGCCAGTACCGCCAGCGAAGGCACGGTGTTGCCGACGTTGAAGATCTGCATCAGCCGGTCGGCCCAGCGGTGCATGCAGGGGCGGCTCAGTCCGATTCCGGCGGGGATGCCGGTAGCCAGCGCGAGCGCCATCGAAATGGCCACGAGGCGCAGGTGATCGACCACATCGTAGAGCAGGCGCTCCTGGTACTGATTGATCACATCGACGCCAATCCAGGCGACGAGTCCCGCCAGTGCGACGGCAACGACGCCACTCCAGGCAAATGCCCGGATGGTTTGCTTTGACATATTCCCTCTCTCCTCTTCCGGAACGAAAAGCGAAAGAGATTTCGCCGCCACTTCCGAAATGCGGAAAACAAAGGGGCCGGCGGAGTTGATTGGGGGTGCCCGCCGGGGCCCGTTTCAGATTGCCTTGCCGCCATGACCGGCACGATTGCCGGCGGACGGACTTTCGGGTGTCACACCACCGATGGCAGTGGCGAATCACCCTGTTGATGGGGTTCGAGCAAGAAGCCAGAACCCGCAGATTGCGGCGCAACCCGGAGGGCTGGCCAGTGGCGGCGACTGATGTCGTGTCAAACGCGCTTCGGTGGAGCGCCGCCAGGTCAATCGGCCGTTGGCGGATAACGCTTCGCGGGGTTCAGGAAAGGTCCGAGCCCATCGAAATTCACGTCAACGGATGACAAAGAGAGCGCTATTATACACATCTTCTGCGATTTCGTCATCTTCACGAATTCTGACGCCTCAACGACCCGATTTCACCGGCATTTTTCGGCCACTGCGGCGTTGCAGAAATACGCCTGACACACCCGCTTTCGTCCCATGCACAGAACAATCTGTTGCCTCCTGCCCCACTACCGCTTTGGCGCCGAAGCCTTACATTGAGTGGGTAGATCCGACGGCCAGAGCGCCGTCCCAATGGAGAGAAATTCATGGACACCACCCGCATCCAGACCGTTCCGGCAACCGCCACGGAGACCGTGCAGCGCTCGCGCAGCGTGGACCGCGTGGTTCGCGGCATTGCCACATCCGACGGCGCCGGCGTCAAGCTGACCCGTGTGCTGACGCAGAACCTGCAGCGTCGGCTCGACCCGTTCCTGATGCTCGATGCCTTTGGCACCGACAACAAGGACGACTACATCGGCGGCTTCCCTGATCACCCGCACCGCGGCTTCGAGACCATCACCTACATGCTGGCCGGCCGTATGCGCCACCGCGACAGCGCCGGCCATGAAGGCCTGCTGGAAAACGGCGGCGCGCAATGGATGGTCGCGGGCGCCGGCGTGGTGCACTCGGAACTGCCCGAGCAGGAGGACGGCCGCATGGAGGGCTTCCAGCTCTGGCTGAACCTGCCGGCTGCGGACAAGATGACGACGCCGTGGTATCGCGATATGCCGGCGTCGGCCATCCCGACCGTGGCGCTGCCATCGGGCGGCACCGTGCGCGTCCTGGCGGGGGCCTCGCATGGGGTGGCAGGCGCGGTGACGCGGCCGGTTACCCAGCCGCTGTACCTCGACGTGCACCTGCCCGCAGGCCAGACGTTCGCGCAGACGCTGACGGCCGGCCATAACGCATTCCTCTACGTCTATCGCGGCGCGGTCACCGTGGGCGACGCCGATGGCGCCGTGGTCGAGGCCCAGCGCATGGGGGTGCTCGACAACGCCACCCGTGCCGACGGGGTCGTGATCAAGGCCAATGAGGACGCGCGCTTCCTGCTGATCGCAGGTCAGCCGCTGAACGAGCCGATCGCGCAGTACGGCCCGTTCGTGATGAATACGCAGGATCAGATCTACCAGACCCTGGCAGACTTCCGCGATGGCCGTTTCGCCACGATTCCGGCGAATCAGGCCAGTTGACCTGACCGTCTGAGCGCGTCGCCCGACGCGCCCGACGTCTACCCAGCCGCCGCTGGGTCGGGGTTTCCCCGGCCCAGCGGCGGTTTTTCTTTGCCACTGTGGTCGGCACGCGACTTGCAACCTTCCTGGAACCGTTGTGGGGCATGGGAAAGAGGTCAAAGTGACCCGCCGAACCCCCACGCACTTATATAATTCATCGCAAATTCCGAGCATCACGCAACCATGATGATGACGGCCTGCCGCGCAGCGATGCTGCGCCACGCACAGCCGCTGTCACGTGCCTGATCTCAACGTTGCTGCCACAACAATTCGAGCCGCCTCAGTGACATTACAAACCCCCTCCAGGCTGGCGCTTGCGCATATCACCAAGCGCTATCCCGGCGTGACCGCCAATGACGACGTTAGCCTTAGCGTCGCGCCCGGCGAAATCCATGCCGTCCTTGGCGAAAACGGCGCCGGCAAATCCACCCTCATGAAAATCATCTTCGGCGCGGTTCGCCCCGACGCCGGCGAGGTGCACTTCAATGGGGCGCCGGTGTCGATCAACAGCCCGCATGACGCCCGCAACCTGGGCATCGCGATGGTCTTCCAGCATTTCTCGCTGTTCGACACGCTGACCGTGACCGAAAACATCGCGCTTGGGCTGCCCCCCAAGGACATCGGCAGCATGAAGCAGCTCGCCGAGCGAATTCGCGCCACGGCCGAACGCTACGGCCTGCCGCTGGAGCCGCACCGGCACGTGCACACGCTCTCCGTGGGCGAACGCCAGCGCGTAGAGATCGTGCGCGCGCTGCTGGCCAATCCCCAGTTGCTGATTCTCGACGAGCCCACTTCGGTCCTGACACCGCAGGCCGTGGAAACGCTCTTCGTCACGCTGCGCCAGTTGGCCGCCGAGGGCACAAGCATTCTCTATATCAGCCACAAGCTCGACGAGATCCGCGCGCTGTGCCATCACGCGACGGTGATGCGAATGGGCAAGGTCACGGGTGTATGCGATCCGCGCGAGCAAAGCGCCGCGTCGCTGTCGCGCATGATGATTGGCGGCGAGCCGCCGCGCGAAGCCCGCGTGACGGCCGAACGTGGCCCGGTCCGGCTTGCCGTACGCGATCTGTCGCTGCCGCCCGCGCACCAGTTCGCCACCGAATTGCAGCACATCTCGCTGGATGTCCATGCGGGCGAGATCGTCGGCATCGCCGGCGTTTCCGGCAATGGCCAGCAGGAGCTGCTGGCCGCGCTGTCCGGCGAAGACGCACGCACGGCCGGTACAGCCGTGCATCTCGACGGCAAGGCGGTTGGCAAGCTTGACGCGCGTGGCCGCCGCCGCGCCGGCCTGGCCTTCGTTCCCGAGGAACGCCTGGGCCGTGGCGCGGTGCCGGGCATGAGCCTGTCGTCGAACACGCTGCTCTCTCACCAGACGCCGCCATTCGTCCGCCATGGCATGGTGTCGCCGAAGGCCGCCGACGGCCTGGCGGCTGGCATCATCAACCGCTTCCGCGTCAAGGCAAGCGGCCCCGCCGCGCTGGCGCGCAGCCTTTCGGGCGGGAACCTGCAGAAGTTCATTGTCGGCCGCGAGATCGAGACCGGCCCGAAGGTGCTGATCGTTGCCCAGCCAACCTGGGGCGTCGACGTCGGCGCCGCCGCCCAGATCCACAACGAGATCCTGGCGCTCAAGGCCACCGGCTGCGCAATTCTCGTCGTCTCCGAAGAACTCGACGAACTGTTCGCGATCTGCGACCGGCTCCACGTCGTCGCCAAGGGCCACCTGTCGCCGTCGATTCCGGTGGAATCGGCCACGCGCGAGCAAGTGGGCCTGTGGATGAGCGGGTTATGGGAAGGTGGGCCGGCCAGCCGGCATGACGGCGTTGCCGCGGAGGTGACCGCGCATGGCTAAGCTCCTCTCCCCCGTCGTGCTCGCGCCGCGCGGTGTCCCCTCGCGCCGCATGGCCTATGCGTCGCCGCTGTTCGCGATCGTGCTGACGCTGTTGTTCGGCGCCATGCTGTTCCTGTTGATCGGCAAGGATCCGATGGCCGCGCTCAAGGTCTTCCTGGTCGATCCGCTCAAGGACAAGCGGGCGATCGGCGAAGTCCTGCTCAAGACCGTGCCGCTCGTGCTGTGCGCGCTTGGCCTCTCCGTCTGCTATCGCGCCAATGTGTGGAATATCGGCGCGGACGGCCAGCTCATTCTCGGCGGCATCTTCGCCGGGGCCACCGTGCTCTGGTTCGACACGCCGGGCAACACCACCAGCGGCTTCGTCGTGCTGGTGCTGGCTTCGCTGGCGGGTGTCGTCGGCGGCATGGTGTGGGCATCCGTCACCGCGCTGCTGAAGGATCGCTTCAATGCCAACGAGATCCTGGTCTCGCTGATGCTGACGTATATCGCGCAGCAACTGCTGCTGTGGGTCGTCAATGGGCCGCTCAAGGACCCGAATGGCATGAACTTCCCGCAGTCGAAGGTGTTCTCCTCGGCATTCCTGCTGCCGAACCTGCTGCCCGGCTCGCGCCTGCACGTGGGCTTCGCGGTGATGCTGGTGCTCGTGGTCATCATGACCGTGTTCGTGTTCCGCAGCTTCGCCGGATACCGCCTGCAGGTGGGCGGCACCGCGCCGCTGGCCGCGCGCTACGCGGGGTTCTCGTCGCGCAATGCGCTGTGGAGCGCGCTGATGGTCTCAGGCGGCACCGCCGGGCTCGCCGGCGCATTCGAGGTCACCGGCCCGATCGGTCAGTTGCTGCCGTCGATCTCGCCGGGTTACGGCTTTACCGCGATCATCGTCGCGTTCGTGGGTCGGCTGCATCCGGTGGGCGCCGTGTTTGGCGGCATCGTGATGTCGCTGTTCTATATCGGCGGTGAGATGGCGCAGTCCCGACTGGGCTTGCCGTCGGCAATCGGCTGGGTGTTCCAGGGCATGTTGCTGTTTTTCCTGCTGGCCTGCGACACGCTGATCGACAACCGTCTGCGCTGGCGCGCCCGCGCCGCCTGATCCGGAGCCCACAAGAACATGGAACAACTCGCTCCCCTGATCGCCACCGCGATCAACGCCGGCACGCCGCTGCTGCTGGCCGCGCTCGGCCTGCTCATCAACGAACGCGCTGGCGTGCTCAACCTTGGTGCCGAAGGCATGATGCTGGTGGCCGCCGCATTCGGCTTCATGGTCGGCTACCAGACCCAGTCGCCGATGCTCGGCTTTATCGCGGGCGCCGTGGCCGGCATGCTGATGGCCACGCTGTTCTCGTGGCTGGCGCTGGTGCTGGCCACCAACCAGGTGGCCACCGGCCTGGCGTTGTCGATCTTCGGCACGGGCCTGTCGGCCTTCATCGCCCAGCGCTTCGTCGGTTACGCGATGCCCGCGCAGGCCAAGTCGGTCCCGTATCTGGCCGATCTGCCATTCGTCGGCCCGGCGCTCTTCCAGCACCACTGGATGGTCTATTTCAGCCTGGCCCTGTGTTTCGCCATCATGTGGTTCCTGTTCCGCACGCGCGCCGGCCTGACACTGCGCGCGATCGGCGAATCGCCCGAATCGGCGCACGCACTAGGCTATCCGGTGCGCTGGATCCGCTTCTGCGCGCTGCTGTTCGGCGGTGCGTGCTGCGGCCTTGCCGGCGCGTACCTGTCGCTGGTCTACACGCCGATGTGGGTGGAAAACCTCGTGGCCGGCCGTGGCTGGATCGCACTGGCACTGACCACGTTCGCAACGTGGCGTCCTGGCCGCGTGCTGATCGGCGCCTGGCTGTTTGGCGGCGTGACGATCCTGCAGTTCTACCTGCAGGGTATCGGCGTATCGGTGCCGTCGCAGTTCCTGTCGATGCTGCCGTACGCGGCGACGATCGTCGTGCTGGCACTGATTTCGCGTAACCCGGCCTGGATCCGCCTGAACATGCCGGCCTCGCTCGGCAAGCCGTTCCGCCCCGGCAACGCGTGACCCGTTTTCAGCAGTCAAACGAAGTCAAGCCACAACTCGAATCACAAACGCATCACAAGACGTTCTACTAGGAGAGATCGATGATTGTCACACGCAGGACCACCCTCGCGGCCCTGGCCGCCACCGCAGTACTGGCGCTGGCCGGCTGCGGCAAGAAGGAAGCCGAGAAGCCGGCCGAAACCGCCGCCCCGGCATCTGCGCCGGCCGCTGCGGCTGCCGAGCCGCTGAAGGTGGCGTTCGTCTACATCGGACCGGTCGGCGACGCCGGCTGGACCTATGCCCACGACGCGGGCCGCAAGGCCGTCGAAGCCAAGTTCGGCGACAAGGTGAAGACCACCTTCGTCGAGAACGTGCCCGAGTCCGCCGCCGACGCCGAGCGCGTGTTCCGCGACCTGGCCAGCCAGGGCAACAAGCTGATCTTCGGCACCACGTTCGGCTACATGGAATCCATGTTGAAGGTGGCCAAGGAGTTCCCGGACGTCAAGTTCGAGCACGCCACCGGCTTCAAGACCGCCGAGAACCTGGCGCAGTACGACGTGCGCACCTATGAGGGCGCGTACCTGGCTGGCGTGGTGGCCGGCAAGATGAGCAAGACCGGCAAGATGGGCGTGGTGGCGTCGGTGCCGATCCCTGAAGTGATCCGCAACATCGACTCGTTCACGCTGGGCGCGCGCAGCGTGAACCCGAAGGCCACGGTCAAGGTGGTCTGGGTCAACAAGTGGTTCGATCCGGGCAAGGAACGTGAAGCCGCCACGACGCTGATCGGCCAGGGCGTGGACATGCTGATGCAGAACACCGACTCGGCCGCCGTGGTACAGACCGCACAGGAAAAGGGTGTGTACGCATTCGGCTGGGACAGCGACATGAGCAAGTTCGGCGAGAAGGCTCACCTGGCCGCGTCCGTGATCTCGTGGGGCGTCTACTACAACAAGGTGGTCGAGGACGTGCTCAACAACCAGTGGAAGCCCAACACCACGTGGTGGGGCCTGAAGGAAGGCATGATCGACCTGAAGGGCTTCAACACCGTGGTGCCGGATGACGTCAAGGCACTGGTGGAAGAGCGCAAGAAGGGTGTGATCGACGGCACCGCGCCGATCTGGAAGGGTCCGCTCAAGGACAACGCCGGCAAGGAACAACTGACCAAGGATCAGGTGGCCGACGACAACTTCCTCCACAACATCAAGTTCTACGTGGAAGGTGTGGAAGGGAACGTTCCGGGCTGATTGATCCAGTGACTGGCTCCCCACTCCCGCCATGCGGGAGTGGGGAAAAAATCAAAGGAACTTGAATCGGCTCCGGGCAGCCCAAACTAGCTGTTCACGCGCATGCGTGACATGTGATCAAGGAGGCCCGCCATGTGGAAACGATTCTCAGCCCTGTGGACGCTGGTACGGCGTGACGGCCGGCTATTCTGGTTTGCCTTGCGCCACCCGGACTCGCCGCCGTGGCTGAAACCCGCCGCAGCCGGGCTGCTGCTCTACGCGATCTCGCCGATCGACCTGATTCCCGACTTCATCGCCGGACTCGGCATCGTGGACGACGTCGTGCTGATTCCACTCGCCATCCATCTGATTCTGAAGCGCCTGCCGCCGCATATCCTGCGCCAGGCTGAAATGCGCGCCAGCGCGACCACCGTGCGGTCGCGCTGACTGCCGTACTACTACCGTACTTCCTCAGGGTGCCGCGTCGTCGGCGGCTGCCTGATCTTCCTCAAAGCAGATCCGCGCTAGTTCCACGACCACCAGTTCCGCCGTGGCAAGGTTCGTCGCGCATGGCACGTTGTGCACGTCACACGCGCGCACCAGCGCGTTGATATCCGGTTCGTGCGGCTGCGGCGTCATCGGATCGCGCAGGAAGACCACCGCGGTGACGCGGCCTTCCGCGAGCTGCGCGCCGATCTGCAGGTCACCGCCCCACGGGCCGGACAGCATCCGCGCGACAGGCAGCCCCGTTTCGGCGGCGATCCGGCCGCCGGTGGTGCCGGTGGCCAGCAGGTCGCATTGGGCCAGGAAGTCCCGATGGCGACCCGCGAACGCGACGATGTCATCCTTCTTGTGATCGTGCGCGATCAGCGCGATGCGTGGCTTGCTGCGCATGTCAGAACGTCCCCGGATACGCGCCGCCGTCGAGCAGCACATTCTGGCCGGTCATGAATGCGGCCTGGCGGCTGCACAGGAACGCGCAGGTAGCGCCGAACTCGGCCGGGTCGCCGAAGCGGCGCGTCGGGTTGGACGCCGCGCGGCGCTGCGCCATTTCATCGACGCTGATGCCGGCCTTCTGCGCGCCGCCTTCCATCGTCTTGTAGAGACGATCGGTGTTGAACGGTCCGGGCAGCAGGTTGTTGACGGTCACGCCGTGCTGCGCCACTTCGCGCGCCAGGCCGGCGACGAAGCCGGTCAGCCCCGAGCGGGCGCCGTTGGACAGGCCCAGTACGTCGATCGGTGCCTTTACCGCGCCACTCGTGATGTTGATGATGCGGCCCCAGCGGCGCGTGATCATCCCATCGACCGTGGCCTTGATCAGTTCGATCGGGGTCAACATGTTGGCGTCGAGCGCCTTGAGCCATTCATCGCGGCCCCAGTCGCGGAAGTTGCCCGGGGGCGGGCCGCCGGCGTTGTTGACCAGGATGTCGAGATCGCCCAGCTTCGTGGCTGCGTCGAGGGCAAGCCTGCGGCCTTCCGCCGTGGTGATGTCGGTAGCTACCGCCAGCACGCGGCGGCCGTGACGGGCGCGCAGATCGGCTGCGGCCTTCTCCAGCGCCTCGGCGCCACGCGCCACGATCACCACATCCACGCCTTCCGCCGCGAGCGCATCGGCACACGCAAACCCGAGCCCCTTGCTGGCGCCACACACCAGCGCATGCTTACCGCGCAGTCCGAGATCCATTTCTTGCTCTCCTTCCTTGGTTGATTCTTCTCGAATTTTCGAATTCAGGCTTTCTTCGTCGAAAGCAGATACATGCCGCCGAGCACCAGGGCACTACCGATCATCTGCACGCCGCTGATGGGCTCGCCAAGCAGCCAGAACGCCAGCAGCAACGTCGAGACCGGGCCGACCATGCCAGCCTGCGACGCCATCGGCGCACCGATCCGCGCCACCGCGATCATCGTCAGCGACACCGGCAACACGGTGCAGAACACCGCGTTCACCACCGACAGCCACATTACGGGCGCCGGCTGGGCGAGCTCTGCGATCGGCCGGCCCAACGCCAGATATTGCACCACGCAGCAGAACGTGGACACGCACATCGCATAGGCCACGAGCCGCAGCGATCCCACCCGCTGCACCAGTTCACCGCTCAGGATCAGATACACACCATACGACATGGCGCTGCCAAGCACCAGCGCGCCACCCAGCCAGACCTGCGCGCCGCTCACGTCGAGGTCGTGCGCGAACACCAGCACGATGCCCGCATAGGCCAGCAGCAGCGATATCCACTGGCGGCCCGCGATAGGCCGGCGGAAGACCAGCGCGGTCGTCAGCAGCACGAAGGAAGGGGTCAGGAACAGGATCAGCCGCTCGAGGCTCGCGGTGATGTATTGCAGCCCGATGAAGTCGAGGAAGCTCGACAGGTAGTAGCCGATGAAGCCCAGGAACACCACGCGGCCACGATCGGCCCAGGACAACGCGGGAAGCTTGCGCGCCTGCCACCAGCCGATCGCCATGAACAGCGGCACCGCGAACAGCATGCGCAGCGTGATCACCATCACGGCGTCGACGTTATAGCGGTACATCAGCTTGGCGACGATGGCCTTGGCCGAGAAAAGCACGGCGCCGATGGCCGCGACGGCAAGCCCGACGCGCTGTGCGGCAGGCACTTCGACGGGCGGAGACAAAGACTTCTGGGAGGCTGGCACGGGGGACGCAGTTCGGGCATACGCCGGGCCGGCACGTTGGATTCGTGCGGCGCGCGGCGGGAACCCGGCGATTGTATGCCAAAAGACGCAATGCTCGCCGGGGCCGCGCTAATGCCTGCTTTCCCATACAATGGCCGGCGCCTGTCCGGCACGCCAGAGCGGCGAACCGGACAGGAACAACAAGAAACTGGAGATACCCGAGTCATGCCGTCCTACCGCTTCACGGCGCGCCGCCGTGCCATCCTTTCCGCCACCCTGCTCGCGATCGCCGCGCCGTCAGCCGCCTTTGCCGCCGACAGCTTCCCGAGCAAGCCGATCCGCTTCATCGTGCCCTATGCCGCAGGCGGCACCACCGACCTCGTGGCCCGCACCGTGGGCCAGCGCGTGGCCGAAAAGCTCGGCCAGCCGGTCGTCATCGAGAACCGGCCGGGCGCCGGTGGCAACATCGGCATGGATGCCGTGGCCAAGGCACCGGCCGACGGCTACACGATCGGCTTCGGCGCGATCTCGACCAACGCCCTCAACCCGCATATCTACAAGCACGTGCCGTTCGATCCGCGGCGCGACTTCACGGCGGTCAGCCTGCTCGGCACCTCGACCATCGTGCTGGAGGTGAGCGAGAACCTGCCGGTGAAAACCGTCCCGGAACTGATTGCCTATGCGAAGGCCCATCCGGGGCTGACCTATGCCACGGCTGGCACGGGTACCTCGATGCACCTGGCCGGCGCGATGTTCTCGCAGGTGACGCAGACGAATCTGACTCATGTGCCGTACAAGGGAAGCAGCCCGGCCATCAACGACATGCTCGGCGGCCACATCCAGGTGATGTTCGACAACCTGCCGGCCTCGTTGCCGCACATCCAGGCTGGCAAGCTGCGCGCGCTGGCGGTGGCTGGCAAGACACGCTCGCCGTCGCTGCCGAATGTGCCGACGCTGGCCGAAGCCGGACTGCCGGGCTACGCGGTAGAACCATGGTTCGGCGTCTACGGCCCGGCCAACCTGCCAGCGCCGGTGGTGCAGGCGCTCAATACGGCGTTCGTCGAGGCGCTGGCGCGTCCGGACGTGCGCGACAAGCTGGCCCAGGCCGGCTTCAATCCGAAGGGTTCGAGTGCTGCCGAATTGCAGACACTGACTCAGACTGAATACGAACGTTTCGGAAAGGTCGCAAAGTCGGCCGGGATCACGGTGGACTGACCACCGGGCAGGCCCGCGCATCCATTACAATCGCGCTGCACAGGGCCCTCCCGCTCCAGGGAGGGCCTTCCCGATTTCCGAGCCTGCCGCCATGAAACAAGATCCGCGCTTTCCCAATCTCTTCATCCTCGATCACCCGCTGATCCAGCACAAGCTCTCGCACATGCGCGACAAGGAAACGTCGACGCGCACGTTCCGCGAGTTGCTGCGCGAGATTACGCTGCTGATGGGCTACGAGATCACGCGCAACCTGCCGCTGACCACGCGCCGCATCGACACGCCGCTGGTACCGCTGGACGCCCCGGTCATCGCCGGCAAGAAGCTGACGATCGTGCCCGTGCTGCGCGCCGGCGTCGGCATGAGCGACGGCCTGGTGGAACTGATTCCGTCGGCGCGTATCGGCCATATCGGCGTATATCGCGACGATCAGCACCGCCCGGTGGAGTATCTGGTACGCCTGCCGGACGTGGAAGATCGCTCGTTCATCCTGTGTGACCCGATGGTCGCCACCGGCTATTCGGCCGCCCATGCGGTGGATGTGCTCAAGCGCCGTGGCGTCAAGGACGAATCCATCACCTTTGTGGCGCTGGTGGCTGCGCCCGAGGGCGTCGAGGTATTTCAGAAGGCCCACCCCGGCGTGAAGCTCTACGTCGCCTCGCTGGACATCCATCTCGACGACCATGCCTATATCGTGCCGGGCCTCGGCGACGCTGGCGACCGTCTCTTCGGCACCAAGAACTAACCTCGAACTGAACTGCGTTCGTCCGAATGAAATTGAGGCGCTTGATGCGCCTCAAGGTTTTTGTGGGATGACCTTTCCCTGTGCCTTGTACTGACTACACTGTCCGCCATACACGGTGAATCAATATAAAAGCGAAGGGAGTCCCACATGGAAGCCATCAAGATCCTGTTCACAACGCCCACCGGGCTCGGCAGTCTGGCCGTCATTGCCTTCATCATCGGGATGGGCGCGTTCTTTGCGCGGATGTTCGCGCGCAAGATGCGCGAGGACGCAGAGGCGGCGCGGCGCGGCGGCAACTGAGCCCCTGCGGCGCTGACCCCGGCCCCTGACCATCCCCATGAAAAACGCCCGCATCGTGAACTGCACCCCAAGAGTTGGACACCGATCCAACCCTTGGGGTGTTTTTCATGGTGAGACACGACGAGCAACTGAAGCTCAAGGTAGTGAAGCGATATTTAGCCGGAGGTATCGGTTATAGGGCGCTGGCGCAGGAGTATGGAGTGGCGCGTACGCTAGCCCGGCAGTGGGTTGCTCAGTATGAACTCCACGGTCAACGCGGCTTACGGCGCAAGGGGCACAGTAAGTACAGCGCAGAATTCAAGCTCGCGGCGCTTGAGCGCATGCGGCGAGACAACCTGTCGCAATCTCAGGTGGGAGCGATATTGGGGATTCGTGATCCGGGGGCCATCGGCCGCTGGGAACGCCAGTATCATGAGGGTGGTCTGTCTGCACTATTGCCCCGTCCCAAGGGACGCCCCCGGAAGATGCCGAAAACTCTGCCACCCGAACCCCTCCCACCGGAATCCGAGCCGGATCAGCGCACCCGTGAGCAGTTGCTCAAGGAGAACGAATACCTGCGCGCGGAGGTGGCGTACCTAAAAAAACTCGATGCCTTGATTCGAGTGGAGCAGCGTCAGGCACCGCGCGCAAAGCGCAAGTAGTACTCGAATTGAGGCAGCATCATCCATTGGCCATCCTGCTTAATGTGGCAGGACTGGCGCGCAGCACCTTTTACTACCAGCAGAAAGTCCTGCTGGCCGGGGATCGTTACGCTGAACTCAAGCAGCGCATCCGCTCGATCTACGAGCACCACCGGGGCCGATATGGCTATCGGCGCATTACCGCGGTGATCCGGCAGGCTGGCGAGATAGTCAATCACAAGTTGATCCGGCGCCTGATGCTGCAGTTGGGCTTGAAGTCGCTGGTACGACCGAAGAAATACCGCTCTTACCGGGGAATGCTGGGACGGGTGGCGCCGAACTTGCTCAACCGGCAGTTCGCTGCGCAACGGCCCAACGAGAAATGGGTGACGGACGTGACCGAGTTCAACGTGAAGGGGCAGAAGCTGTACCTATCGCCGGTCATGGATCTGTACAACGGCGAGATCATCGCCTGGCAAAGCTCCACACTGCCCACCTTCGATCTGGTCAGCGGCATGCTGAAGAAAGCGATCTCACACCTTAAACGTAGTGAGCGGCCCTTGCTGCATTCGGATCAGGGCTGGCAGTATCAGATGCCAGCCTATCGACGCCTGCTGGGCAAGAAGGTCCGACAGAGCATGTCACGCAAGGGCAATTGCCTTGATAATGCCGCGATGGAAAGCTTCTTTGGAACGCTCAAGTCGGAGTTTTTCTACCTGAACGAATTCGACAGCGTGCAGCAGTTGCAGGCTGGCATCCGGCAATACATCCACTACTACAACCACGAGCGTATCCGACTGAAACTAAAGGGGCTGAGTCCCGTGCAATACAGGACTCAGCCCTTGCAAGCCTAGTCTTCTTGAACCGTCCAACTTATGGGGTTCAGTTCATCGCGCGGGCGTTTTGTGTTGATGCATCGGCGTTAGTCCAGCTTCGCAGGCTACTTGCGCTTGCCGCCGCCGAGCAGACTGCCCAGCACGCCGCGGATCAGTTCCCGTCCCACCTGGGAACCCACCGTCCGCGCCGCCGACTTGGCCATCGACTCAAGGATCGAATCGCCGCGCCCGGTCTTGCCGGTGCCTTTCGTCAGCGTGCCGAAGATCTCGCCAGCCTGATCGAGCCAGCCGCCCTGCTCCGCGCTACCACTTGTCCCGCCTGCCGCGCCGCTACTGGCCGGCCCCGGCGTTCCCGTGCCCGACGCCGCCGCGTTGCCGCGCAACTTCTCGTACGCCGATTCCCTGTCAATCGCTTTCTCATAGGTACCCGCCACCAGCGACCCCGCGATCAGCGCCCGACGCTCGTCGTCCGTAATCGGGCCGATACGGCTGCCGGGCGCAAGCACCCAGGCACGCTCGGTGACGCAGGGCGTGCCCTTGGCGTCGAGGCACGACACCAGCGCCTCGCCAACGCCGAGTTCGCCGATGATTTGCTCCAGATTGAGCTTCGGGTTCGCGCGCATCGTCGTGGCCGCCACCTTGACCGCCTTCTGGTCACGCGGCGTGAATGCGCGCAGCGCGTGCTGCACGCGGTTGCCAAGCTGACCGAGCACAGTGTCCGGGATATCGACCGGATTCTGCGTCACGAAATACACACCCACGCCCTTCGAGCGCACCAGCCGCACGACCTGCTCGATCTTGTCGAGCAGCGCCTTGGGCGCATCGTTGAACAGCAGATGCGCCTCGTCGAAGAAGAACACCAGCTTGGGCTTTTCCAGATCGCCGGCCTCGGGCAGCTTCTCGAACAGTTCGGACAGCATCCACAGCAGGAAGGTCGCGTAGAGCCGTGGCGCGTTCATCAGCTTGTCGGCGGCCAGGATGTTGACCACGCCCTGCCCCTTCTCGGTCTGGATGAAGTCCTCGAGATTGAGCATTGGCTCGCCGAAAAACTTGTCCGCCCCTTGCGATTCGAGCGCCATCAGACCTCGCTGGATCGCGCCGATCGACGCCGCCGAGATATTGCCGTACTCGGTCGTGAACTGGCCTGCATTGTCGCCCACGTACTGGAGCATCGCCCGCAGATCCTTGGAATCGAGCAGCAGCAGGCCGTTGGCGTCGGCGATGCGGAATACCAGGTTCAGCACGCCTTCCTGGGTATCGTTGAGTTCGAGCATCCGCGACAGCAGCAGCGGCCCCATATGCGAAACCGTCGCGCGTACCGGGTGGCCTTTTTCGCCGAATACGTCCCAGAGCGTGGTCGGGCACGCGCCCCAGACCGGCTCGGGCAGGCCATGCTCGGCCAGGCGGGCCTTGAGCTTGTCCGTGGGCTGGCCGGCCTGGGAAATGCCGGTCAAGTCACCTTTTACGTCAGCCATGAACACCGGCACGCCCAGCCGCGAGAAGCCCTGGGCCAGCGTCTGCAGCGTGACGGTCTTGCCCGTGCCGGTCGCGCCGGTGATCAGGCCGTGGCGGTTGCCCATTTCGGGCAACAGCACGAGTTCTTGGTCGGCATTCTTGGCGATGAGGATGGGATCGGCCATGTGATCTCGGGAAGCGGGAATGAACGGGGTGGAAATGCGCCCGCAGCCATCGGCGGAAGCGCGATGCGTGGCGCTTCGGAGCGGCGGGGGCGCGTGATAAAATCCTGCGCTGATTATAGCCAGCAGATTGGCACATCAATCACATGGCGCGGCCGCCGGATTGTCAGCAACTGTCAAGGAAGCCTGATCCACGCCCGCGCCGCGCCAACAGCGGCCGCACGCCGCACGATTCGTTTTTGCGCCACGGAGAGAAACATGGCCGGTCATTCCAAATGGGCCAACATCAAACACAAGAAAGCCGCCGCTGACGCCAAGCGCGGCAAGGTCTGGACGCGCCTGATCAAGGAAATCACTGTTGCCGCCAAGCTCGGCGGCGGCGAAGTCGACTCCAACCCGCGTCTGCGCCTGGCCATGGAAAAGGCCATGGACGCGAACATGCCCAAGGACAACATCCAGCGCGCGATCCAGCGCGGCGTGGGTGGCCTGGAAGGCGCAAACTACGAAGAAATCCGTTACGAAGGCTACGGCCTGGCCGGCGCCGCCATCATCGTCGACTGCCTGACCGATAACCGCACCCGTACCGTGGCCGAAGTCCGCCACGCGTTCTCGAAGCACGGCGGCAACATGGGCACCGAAGGTTCGGTGGCCTTCATGTTCACGCACTGCGGCCAGTTCCTGTTTGCCCCGGGCACCCCGGAAGACAAGCTGATGGACGCCGCGCTGGAAGCCGGCGCGGACGATGTGGTCACCAACGACGACGAATCGATCGAAGTGACTTGCCCGCCCAATGACTTCGGCGCGGTCAAGGCCGCGCTGGAAGCCGCCGGCTTCAAGGCCGAAGTGGCCGACGTGGTGATGAAGCCGCAGAACGAAGTGAGCTTCGTCGGCGACGACGCCATCAAGATGCAGAAGCTGCTGGACGCGCTGGAAAACCTGGACGACGTACAGGAAGTCTTCACCAACGCGGTGATCGAGGAATAAGCCTCTCGCGCCGCGCCCCATGGCGGCAGCCCGGCACCAGCCAGCTGCCGCTTTTCGCATGCGTTTCTTTTCTGGCAGTGGATCATGAAAGTTTTGGTTGTCGGCTCGGGTGGACGTGAACACGCGCTGGCGTGGAAGTTGGCCCAGTCCCCCAAGGTGCAAGTCGTATACGTAGCACCGGGCAACGGCGGGACGGCGCTGGACAAGCGTCTGCAGAACGTGCCGCTGACCGACCCGGAGGTGCTGGCCGCCTTCGTCGAGCGCGAAGGTGTGGCGTTCACCGTGGTTGGCCCCGAGGCGCCGCTGGCAGGCGGGATCGTCGACGTGTTCCGCGCCCGCGGCCTGCGTATCTTCGGCCCGACCAAGGCCGCCGCCCAGCTGGAATCCTCCAAGGACTTCGCCAAGGCCTTCATGCATCGCCATGGCATTCCCACGGCCTATTACCAGACGTTCTCCGACGCCGCCGGCGCCCACGCCTATATCGACGCCCAAGGCGCGCCAATCGTGATCAAGGCCGACGGCCTGGCCGCGGGCAAGGGCGTGGTGGTGGCGATGACGCTGGAAGAAGCGCACGCTGCGGTCGACATGATGCTGGCCGACAACAAGCTCGGCGATGCCGGCGCCCGGGTCGTGATCGAGGAATTCCTTGAAGGCGAGGAAGCCAGCTTCATCGTGATGGTCGACGGCAAGAACGTGCTGGCACTAGCCACCAGCCAGGACCACAAGCGCCTGCTGGATGCCGACGCGGGCCCCAACACCGGCGGCATGGGCGCGTACTCGCCTGCCCCCGTGGTCACGCCCGCGCTCCATGCGCGCGCGCTGCGCGAAATTATCCTGCCGACCGTGCGTGGCATGGAAAAGGACGGCATCCCGTTCACGGGCTTCCTGTACGCCGGCCTGATGATCGACGCCAACGGCAACCCGAAGACGCTGGAATTCAACTGCCGCATGGGAGATCCGGAAACGCAGCCGATCATGGCGCGTCTGAAGACCGACCTGGTGGACGTGATGGAAGCGGCTGTGGACGGCAAGCTGGATCAGATCGAGCTGGACTGGGACCGCCGCACTGCGCTGGGCGTGGTCATGGCCGCCTACGACTATCCGGAAAACCCGCGCAAGGGCGATGCGATCACCGGCATCCCCGCGGAAACCGCTGACGCCGTGACGTTCCACGCCGGCACCACGCTCAAGGATGGCACGCTGCTGACCTCCGGCGGCCGCGTGCTCTGCGTGGTGGGCCTGGCCGATACGGTCAAGGCAGCACAGAAGAACGCCTACGCTGCAGTGGAACAGATCCGCTTCGACGGGATGCAATTCCGCACCGACATCGGATACCGCGCCATCAAGCGTTGATGACCCCAGGTATCCGACCATTCGCCCCACGACACGTGGGGCGAAGCCAGCCGGTACAATCATGACACCGCAATGACAGCCGGAGCGCCCGCCGCCCGGCTGTCCTGCTACCGGCCTATTCAGACCCACCCATCATGATCGATTCCCAGGCAGTCCGTGACTATCTGCTCGGCCTGCAAGACCGCATCACCGACGCCATCGCCGCTGTCGACGGCCAGGCGTTCCTGACCGATAACTGGGAGAAGCCCCCCACCGAGCGCCTGCGCGGCAGTGGCCGCACGCGCATCCTGGAGGGCGGCGCCGTAATGGAGCGGGCCGGCGTGGGGTTCTCGCACGTGCGCGGTGACACGCTGCCGCCGTCGGCCAGCGCCAACCGGCCTGAACTGGCCGGCCGCAGCTTCGAGGCGATGGGCGTCTCGCTGGTATTCCATCCGCGCAACCCGTACGTGCCAACCGTGCACATGAACGTGCGCTGCTTCATTGCCGTGAAGCCCGACGCGGAACCGGTCTGGTGGTTCGGGGGTGGCATGGATCTGACGCCGTACTACGGCGACGCCGACGACTGCGCGCACTTCCACCGCACCTGCAAGGATTCGCTGGCCCCGTTCGGCGACGACCTGTATCCGCGTTTCAAGCAGTGGTGCGATGAGTATTTCTTCCTGCGCCATCGTGGCGAGGCACGCGGCATCGGCGGCATCTTCTTCGATGATTTCTCGGCGCTCGGCTTCGACCGCAGCTTCGAGATGCTGCGCTCGGTCGGCGATGCGTTCCTCGCCGCCTACCTGCCCATCCTCACCGCACGCAAGGACGCCCCCTATGGCGAGCGCGAGCGCGATTTCCAGGCCTATCGCCGCGGCCGCTACGTCGAATTCAATCTCGTGTTCGACCGTGGCACGCTGTTCGGCCTGCAGTCTGGCGGTCGCACGGAGTCGATCCTGATGTCGATGCCACCGCAGGTATCGTGGCGCTATGACTGGCAGCCCGAGCCGGGCACTCCGGAAGCCGCGTTGTATGCCGATTTCCTGCCGGCGCGGGACTGGGCCTGAGTCGATGATCGATAAGAAGCCGGCCACCGCCAACGGACAGCAACGTCCCTACCGCCTGGGTATCCTCGGCGGCACCTTCGACCCCCCGCATCGCGGCCATGTTGCGCTGGCCCAGTTGTGCATCGATCACCTGGATCTGGACGAACTGGTCTGGATTCCCACCGGCCACTCGTGGCAGAAGGGCGACCACGTCACGCCCGCCGCCGACCGTCTGGCCATGACAGAGCTGGCTGCCGGGACACTGGATCCGGGCCGCGCCAAGGTCCGCGTGAGCCGCATGGAGGTCGAGCGCGAGGGCCCAAGCTACACGATCGACACGGTGCGGCAGTTGCGTGCCGAATACGGCGCCGACACGTCGATGTCCTGGCTGATGGGCGCCGACCAATTGCTGCGCCTGCACACCTGGCACGGCTGGGAGGCCCTGTTCGAGCAGGTGCACCTGTGCATCGCCACCCGCCCGGGTTTCGACCTCGCGGCGCTGGACGGCCCAGTGCTCGACGCGATGCAGCAACGGCTGGCGGACACGCACCTGATACAATGCACGCCCTCCGGCCATATGTGGATCGACCAGACGCTTGCCGTCGACCTGTCCTCCACCGGCCTGCGCCAGCGCCTGGCCGATGGCCCGATCGCGAATGATCCGGCGGATGACCAGTTGCCCGCCGGCGTGGCACACTACATCGCGCGTCACGGCCTGTACCAGCAGGCCTGAGCCGACGCGCCCCCCTACCGAATGAAGCTGAACAAGAAAGACACCATGGATATTCGTAAACTGCAGCGCGCGATCGTCGACGGGCTCGAGGATGTGAAGGCGCAGGACATCAAGGTGTTTGACACCACTCACCTGACCGAACTGTTCGACCGGGTGGTGATCGCCAGCGGTAATTCGAACCGTCAGACCAAGGCGCTGGCGGCGTCGGTACGGGATACGGTCAAGGATGCCGGCGGCCACATCGTGGCGGTCGAGGGCCTGGAGACCGGCGAGTGGGTACTGGTGGACTGCGGCGACGCCGTGGTGCACATCCTGCAGCCGCAACTGCGCCTGTACTACAACCTGGAAGAGATCTGGGGCGACAAGCCGGTGCGCGTGAAGCTGGCTGCTGGCAAGGGCCTGGCCAAGGCCAGCGAGCCGATGGACGACGAGGATGCCGAGCCGGCCCCGCGCGTGCGTCGCGCATCGAACCTGCGCCCGGCGCTGGCCCGTTTGCCGGAAGGCATGAAGGAGCCGTCGCCGCCGATGGGTCACGAGGACACCGATCCGGACGCGATCGCCACGATCCGCAAGCCGGCGCGCAAGACCAGCAGCACGGGCACCGCAGCCAAGGCACCGGCACGCAAGACCACAACGGCTCGCAAGACGACGACCGGCACGGCCGCCAAGACGCCGGCCCGCAAGTCGGCAACCGGCACCGCCACGAAGACGACGGCTCGCAAGACCACCGCGACCAAGACTGCTGCTGCCAAGACCGCCGCACCGCGCAAGCGCGCAACGCGTTCGGCCTGACCCTTCCTGACTTCCTGACGTACCGACCACCGGGCATCTCTCATGCAACTTGCTATCGTGGCTGTCGGCCACAAGATGCCCGCGTGGATCGAAACCGGTTTCAACGAGTACACCAAGCGGATGCCGCCCGAGTTGCGCATCGAGCTTCGCGAGGTCAAGCCGGAAGCCCGTTCATCGAGCAATAACGCCGCCACGGTGATGCAACGCGAAGCCGCGCGCATCGAGGCCTTGCTCGGCTCGCTGTCAAAGCAATGCCGGATCGTGGCGCTCGACGAACGCGGCAAGGACTGGACCACCGTGCAACTGGCCGAGCAACTGACCGGCTGGCAGCGCGAAGGCGGCGACGTCGCCTTCCTGATCGGTGGTGCGGACGGCCTCGATCCGGCACTCAAGGCACGCGCGCACACACTGTTGCGCATATCGAGCCTGACGCTGCCACACGGCATGGTGCGCGTGCTGCTGGCCGAGCAGCTTTATCGTGCCTGGTCGGTCACGCAGAATCATCCATATCATCGCGCCTGAGTCATTGGGCCCGAGTCATTGGGCCTGGATCATCGGGCCTGAACACCGGCTGCGGTTGGCCCTCTCTCCGAGATTGCGGAAGGGCAAGCCAGTACAATCGGGGCAACCGTTTCTCTCGCCTCGATTTCCCATGACCTCCATCCTCTATCTGGCTTCCCAGAGCCCGCGCCGCCGCGAGTTGCTGACGCAGCTCGGCGTGACCTATGAACTGCTGCTGGCGGATGCCGGCGAGGATGCCGAAGCGCTCGAGGCCGTCCGGCCCGGCGAGTCCCCCGATGACTACGTCCAGCGCGTCTGCGCGCTGAAGGCCGACGCGGCACTTGAACGCCGCGCGCGTCGCGGACTGCCCGATGCACCGATCCTGACATCCGACACCACGGTCTGCCGTGGCGGCGACATTCTCGGCAAGCCCGCCGACGCGCGCGACGCCGCTGCCATGCTGGCGTCGCTTTCCGGCACCACTCATCGCGTATTGACCGCCGTGACTGTCGCAACGTCCGCCGGCCAGCGCCATGCGCTGTCGATCTCCCACGTCACTTTCCGGCCGATGCTCGCCCCCGAGATCGAGCGCTACGTGGCCAGCGGCGAGCCGCTCGGCAAGGCAGGCGCATACGGCATCCAGGGCCGCGCGGCGGAGTTTGTCGAGCGGATCGACGGTAGCTATTCGGGTATCATGGGCCTGCCCTTGTTCGAGACGGCGGCACTGCTGCGCGAGGCCGGTTTGCACTTCTGACCGGCGCTTCCAACCCGGCCTTCCGACCCAACCTCTCCGACAAGACCACTGGGGTCAAATGCCCGGCCACGAGCCGGGCCACAACAACAAGCGCCAACGGATCGGCGACGCGAGATAAAGCGTATCCATCGCTATGACCGAAGACATCCTCGTCAACATCACGCCGCAGGAAACACGCGTCGCCATCGTGCAGCAGGCGGCCGTTCAGGAACTCCATGTCGAACGCACGCTGACGCGCGGGCTGGTCGGCAACATCTATCTGGGCAAGGTCGTGCGGGTGCTGCCGGGCATGCAATCGGCGTTCATCGACATCGGTCTGGAGCGCGCTGCGTTCCTGCACGTGGCCGACATCTGGCATCCGCGTGACGGCGACAAGAACGGCCACCTCGCCATCGAGAAAACGCTGTTCGAGGGCCAGGCGCTGATGGTTCAGGTCATCAAGGACCCGATCGGCACCAAGGGCGCGCGGCTGTCCACACAGGTCAGCATCGCGGGCCGCACGCTCGTCTATCTGCCGCAGGATCCGCATATCGGCATCTCGCAGCGTATCGAGGGTGAAATCGACCGAGAAGCGCTCCGTGCCCGCGTGCAGGGCCTGGTGCCCACCGACGAGCGCGGCGGCTTCATCGTGCGCACGATCGCCGAGGAAGCCAGCGACGAGGAACTTGGCAACGACATCGCCTACCTGCGCAAGATCTGGGCGACGATCCGCTCCAACGCCACCACCCTGCCCGCGCCGAGCCTGCTCTATCAGGACCTGAACCTGGCCCAGCGCGTGCTGCGCGACTTCATCAATGACGCCACTGGCGTAATCCAGATCGATTCGCGCGAGAACTACCAGAAGCTGGTGGAGTTCGCGCAGGAATACACGCCCGCCGTGCTGCCGCGCCTGTCGCACTACACCGGCGAGCGCCCGATCTTCGACCTGTTCAACATCGACGCGGAAATCGAAAAGGCGCTGTCGCGCCGGGTAGACCTGAAGTCCGGCGGCTACCTGATGATCGACCAGACCGAGGCGATGACGACGATCGACGTCAATACGGGCGGCTATGTCGGCGCGCGCAACTTCGACGATACGATCTTCAAGACGAATCTCGAAGCCGCGCACACCATCGCGCGGCAGCTCCGGCTGCGCAACCTGGGCGGCATCATCATCATCGACTTCATCGACATGGAGAACGTGGAGCATCGCGACGCGGTGCTCTCCGAACTGAAGCGCGCGCTGTCACGCGACCGCACGCGCATCACGGTCAACGGCTTCTCGCAACTCGGTCTGGTGGAGATGACACGCAAGCGCACGCGCGAATCGCTCGCGCATGTGCTGTGCGAGCAGTGCCCGGTCTGCACTGGCAAGGGCCAGGTCAAGACGCCGCGAACGGTCTGCTACGACATCTTCCGCGAAATCATGCGCGAGTCGCGCCAGTTCAATCCGCGCGAGTTCCGCATCCTGGCCTCGCAGGAAGTCATCGACTTGTTCCTCGAGGAAGAAAGCCAGCATCTTGCGATGCTCGGGGACTTCATCGGCAAGCCGATCTCTCTCCAGGTGGAATCGACGTTCCACCAGGAGCAGTACGACATCATTCTGATGTAACCCCCACCCGCCGGCCGCGCAGGGCCACGTGGAACGCCACGAGCCCTGCGATCTGCAAACCGGCCATGCCGAGCGCCATCTTCATCGTGGAGTCCAGCAACAGCGGCACCAGCAACGCGGAAGACAGCAAGTTGCCGATCTGCTGCGTCGTGACGTAGCCGCTGGAGGCCAGACCCCGCCGCTCCGGAAAGCAGTCCAGCGCCAGCAGTTGCAGGCTGGGCTGCGTCATCATCATTCCCGCCGCGAAGACCGGCAACGCGACAAGCGCCCAGGGCATCGGCGGCAGGTGCAGCGCGGCCACCGCGAGATTGAAGACACCGGCCGCCATCATCACGAGATGGCCCCGATTCACGCTGGACTCCGGACTCGTGCGGCCGGCAATGCGATGTGCCACCAGCGCACCCGCGATGATGCCCGCCACGATCGGAATGAACAGCCAGCCGAACGACTGCGCGCCGAGCCCCAGATGCTGATAGACGAAGCGCGGCGCCGCGAAGACGTAGATGTAGATCGCCAGGTTCACCCCGGCATTGGCCAGCGCCAGCGACATGAATCTCCGGCTCGACAACATGGCGAAGTAGCCCCGCGCGAGCAGCTTTGGGTGCATCGGATGCCGACATGCTGGCGGCAAAGTCTCCGGCACCCAGATCCAGCAGGAAACCAGCAGACTCCCGGAGATCAGCGCAAGGAACACGAAGATGCTGCGCCAGCCCATCCAGACCAGCAGCCAGCCGCCGCAGATCGGCGCCAGGGCCGGTGCCAGCGCGAAGATCATCGCGATCAGGGCCATGACTTTCTGGGCCTGCATGCCGTCGAACGTATCGCGCACCATCGCGCGCCCGACGATGACGCCGATCCCGGCCCCCACGCCTTGCAGTGCCCGCCCGGCGTAGAACATGTCGATACCGGTCGCTCCGGCGCAGACCAGCGATCCGGCCACAAAGAACACGCAGCCCGCAAGAATCATGCGGCGGCGGCCTATCGCGTCAGAGATCGCACCGTGCCAGGGCAGCAGCAATGCAAACGGCAACAGGTAGGCCGTCAGCGATTGCTGGACCTCGGCAGTGCTCGCATGAAGCGCGTTCGCGATTGCCGCGAACGCTGGCAGGTACGTCGCAATGGCAAACTGCCCCAGCATCGACAAGCCAGCGGTCAGTGCCGCCATGCTGCCGACGCTGGGGCGCCTGGGGCCCGCTTCCGCGCCCACTGCTACGACTGCCCCAGGCACATCCACTTCACTCATCACGCTGTCATCGAAGCCGCGGCCCCGGCGGGTTGTTCGGCGATGGCGGACTGGATCTGCGCCACCTCCTGCAGATCGCGCTCATAGGTGCGCGATGCACGCAACAGGCACAGCGCCGCGAGCAGGCCAAAGACCGGCATTGCCGTCAATGCTGCCTGCAGCCCAAACGCGTCGGAAAGCGCACCGCCTACGAACGGGCCGATGGCGAGTCCAAACAGGTTCTGGAACAGCGACAGCAGCGCCGCGCCGGTGGAACGCAGCCCCGGATGCACCACGTCGAGCACCACGCTCGAAGCCGGCCCAACCGTGCAGGTCATCAGGAAGCCGCCCAGCGCGATCAGCAGGAACTGCTGGTTCATGGACTCCGCCGCGCCGAACGCAATCACCAGGATCGGCGC
This sequence comes from Cupriavidus sp. HY129, assembly GCF_059492215.1. NCBI lineage: Bacteria > Pseudomonadati > Pseudomonadota > Betaproteobacteria > Burkholderiales > Burkholderiaceae > Cupriavidus > Cupriavidus sp. HY129. Next base: position 834,898 of record NZ_CP083254.1, on the reverse strand, counting down.
GGTCACCATGCACAGGAACGACACCGCCTTGAGCTTGTTGCGCGGCTGCTTGGTGCCGGCGATATCCGCGACAACGCCCCAGATGAAGCAACCCACCGCGCCGCACAGCACGATCAACGCCGACTGCATGGCGGCCTGATCCACCGGCATGCCGTGGAGGCGATTGAAGTAGCTCGGCAGCCAGGCCCAGATCGTCGATACCACGACAAGCTGCAGCGCCGCGCCCAGGCAGGTCCACCACAGCGTTCGCGAGCTGGTCAGCGCCGACACCATATGCGCGAACAGGCTCTTCGCTTGCCGTTGCTCATGGGCAGGACGCGTGTCCAGCGCCGCGGTCTTGTAGTCCGGCACGAACATGTACAGCAGCGCCAGCAACAGGCCGGGCACACCCACCACGCCGAACGCGGCCTGCCAGCCCCAGCGCGCAGTGATCACACCACCCAGCACCACGCCGAGCACCGCGCCAATCGATCCGGCTGCGAAAAACGCGCCAAGCAGCATCGAACGCAGCCTTGCCGGGAACAGGCTGGCGATCAGCGCCGCGCCGACGGAGCCGTAACCGGACTCGCCCACACCCACCATCGCGCGCGCCATGAACAACTGCGAGTAGTTGCGGGTGAACATGCAGGAAATCGTCGCCAGGCTCCAGACCACGCCCATCACCACCACGCTCTTGACGCGGCTGACGCGGTCCGCCAGCAGCGCAACGGGCATGCCACCCAGCGCGACCACCACCGAGATGATCGACACCAGCCCGCCCAGTTGCTTGTCGGAAAGATTCCATGCGGCCTTCAGGTGCGGAAACAAGGACACGATCACCTGACGATCGATGTAGTCGAACAGCATCAGCGCGAAGGTCATGGCAAACGCAAACCATGCGCGTGATTTGCTGACCAGATAGTCGTTGTTGTTAGCCTGCTGCGTGTCGGCTGAAAGGTGGTGCATGAGCGGTGTCTCCTGTGCAGGCCGGCTGTCGGGCCCTGTCACAACTGCCTGGTTTTCTATCGGAAGCCCGCCGTTTTTCCCTCCAGAATCCGGCGGTGCGTCAAGCAGTATGGGGGCTCACCGAATGTCGATTTGACTGCGCGGGACATCAATTTGACATACCGGGACACTAAGGGAATGTTCTATCCGTGACCGGCCATTGGGAATGACGCCGGTCGGCGTCATCGTTCTGTCACTGTCGGCCGCCAGAATGCGCCTGTCATTCAAGGAAGGAGTCGACATGACGCATGCAATTGAAGTCCGCGGACTGAGCAAGTCGTTCCGCGCGGACCGCAAGGCGCTTGACGATGTCACGCTGCAAATCGCCCCGGGTGAAATGGTTGCGCTGCTGGGCGCATCGGGCTCGGGCAAATCGACGCTGCTGCGCCATGTGGCCGGTTTCGTCACGGGCGATGCCGGTTCGGGAGAGATCCTCGTCAACGGCCGCACGGTGCAGCGCAACGGACGTCTGGCCCGCGATGTGCGCCGTGTACGTGCGGACATCGGATTCGTGTTCCAGCAGTTCAACCTGGTGGGCCGCCTGCCGGTGATCACCAATGTGCTCGTGGGAATGCTGACGCGTGTGCCGAAATGGCGCAGCCTGCTCCGCATCTTCAGGGCCAGCGAAGTGCAAGCCGGGCTCGACGCACTTGCCCAGGTTGGTATAGACGACTATGCGTTTCAGCGTGCCTCGACCCTGTCGGGCGGGCAGCAGCAACGCGCCGCGATCGCTCGCACGCTGGTACAGAACGCGCAGGTGATCCTGGCCGACGAGCCGATCGCCTCGCTCGATCCGGAATCGTCGCGTCGCGTGATGTCGCAACTGGCGCAGATTAACCGCACGCGCAAGGTCGCCGTGGTGGTATCGCTGCATCAGGTGGACGTGGCGATGCGCTATTGCCCGCGCGTGGTGGCACTGCGTCACGGCAAGGTGGTCTATGACGGCCCCTCCGCCGCGCTGACGCAGCAGATGCTGCGCGACCTGTACGGCAGCGAGGCCGACGAGCTACTGCACGACAGCGTGCCCGAGGCCCCCTCTTGCGCCGAAGGCGTGCCCGCGCCGGTGATGGTCAGGATGGATCTGGCCGCGGCCTGAGGCTTGCCTCGCACCCCTCGCCACGCCACGCCAGCTCATCGCATCGCCGGCCTCGCACTGTCAGCCCCGAATACCCGATTCACCCAACCCGTATTTCCCTTCAGCCTTTCCAAACGGAGTCATCGATGCTTCGCAGAACTTTCCTCGCCGTGGTCGCTTCGGGTGTCGTCGCGCTGCCCGCCTTCGCCCAGGACGTCAAGACCCTGAACATGGGCATCATCTCGACGGAAACGTCGTCGAACCTGAAGTCCGCCTGGCAACCCGTGATCGACGACCTGAGCCGCGCACTCGGCGTGCAGGTCAAGCCGTTCTTCGCCTCGGACTACGCCGGCATTATCGAAGGGATGCGTTTCAACAAGGTGCAGATCGCCTGGTACGGCAACAAGTCGGCCATGGAAGCCGTGGACCGCGCCAACGGCGAAGTGTTCGCATCGGTGATCGACAAGGACGGCAACCCGGGCTACTGGTCGCTGCTGATCGCGCGCAAGGATAGCGACCTGAAGTCGGTCGAAGACGTCATCAAGCGCGGCAAGGACCTGACCTACGGCGCCGGCGATCCGAACTCCACGTCGGGCACGGCCGTGCCGGGCTACTACCTGTGGGCCGCCAACAAGGTCGATCCGAAGACGCTGTTCAAGGCCGTGCGCATCAGCAATCACGAAACCAACCTGCTGTCGGTGCTGAACAAGCAGGTGGACGTGGCCGTGAACAACACCGAGAACTTCGAGCGCTATCGCATCAACACGGGCAAGAACGCCTATGACGACGTGCGCGTGCTGTGGAAGTCGCCGCTGATCCCGGCCGATCCGCTGGTCTACCGCAAGGACCTGCCGCCCGAGCTGAAAAAGAAGATCCAGGACTTCTTCGTCAACTACGGCAAGGGCGCCGACGCCGCGCGCGAAAAGCAGGCGCTGGCCACGCTGACCTACCAGGGCTTCCGCGTCTCGACCGATGCCCAACTCGTGCCGATCCGTCAGATCGAACTGGCCAAGGAAAAGGCCAAGATCGAATCCGACAGCACGCTGGCCGCTGCCGACAAGGAAAAGAAGCTGGCCGACGTCTCGCGCCGCCTGGCCGAACTCGACCGCGCCAGCAGCACGCAGTAAGCCTCGCCTGAAGCCGATGGCGCCACTCGGGTCGCCATCGGCTTTGCATTTTCCGCTTCAGCTTTACCTCTTCCGACTGCCCATGACCGCCACCGCCAAGCCCGGCCTGCCGCCCACACCCCAGAGTACCGTCCGGCCGCCGCGCAATTCCCTTTCCGTGATGCTGATCTGGGCAATCGTACTGGCCACGCTCGCCATGTCCTGGCAAGGCGCGGACATGCGTCCGATGGACCTGTTGCGCGACTCCGGCAACATGGCCAAGTTCGCCGCCGATTTCTTCCCGCCCGATTTCCGCGATTGGCACACCTATCTCGACGAGATGCTCGTCACCGTGCAGATCGCGCTCTGGGGCACCGCGCTGGCCGTCGTCATGGCCGTGCCGTTTGGCCTGCTGTGCTCGGCCAACATCGTGCCGCCCTGGGTCTATCAACCTGCCCGCCGTCTGATGGATGCCTGCCGCGCGATCAATGAAATGGTCTTCGCGATGCTGTTCATCGTCGCCGTGGGTCTGGGACCGTTCGCCGGCGTGCTGGCGCTCTGGATCCACACCATGGGCGTGCTGGCCAAGCTGTTCGCCGAAGCCGTGGAAGCGATCGACCCGCGCCCCGTTGAAGGCGTGCGCGCCACGGGTGCCGGCCCGATCGAAGAAATCGTCTACGGTGTGATTCCGCAGGTGTTGCCGCTGTGGCTGTCGTTCGCGCTCTATCGCTTCGAGTCGAACGTGCGCTCCGCTTCGGTGGTCGGCATCGTCGGCGCCGGCGGCATCGGCACCGTGCTGTGGGAGATCATCCGCAGCTTCCAGTATGCGCAAACCTGTGCCGTGATGATCATCATCATCGTGTTCGTGACCGGCCTCGACATCGTCTCCGCCCAGATCCGCAAGGTGCTTGTATGACCACGCTGACCCTGTCCAGCATCGCAGCGCTGTTCGAGAACCACGGCACCGCGTATTACGGCGGCGAGGCTATCAGCCAGACCGCTCACGCGCTTCAGTGCGCGCAGCTTGCCGAGCAGGCCGGCGATCCGGAACCGCTGATCGTCGCGGCACTACTGCACGATATCGGCCACCTGATGCTGGCCGAAAGCCTGACCACCGACATGCGCCACCAGGAAACCGGTGCCGACGCGCTGGCCAGCCTGTTCGGCGAAGACGTCACCGAGCCGGTGCGAATGCACGTGGCGGCCAAGCGCTATCTGTGTGCAGTCGATCCCGCGTACTTCGACACGCTCTCGCCGGTATCCGTGCACAGCCTCTCGCTGCAGGGCGGCCCATACGACAGCGAACAGGCCAGTGCGTTCGCCGCGCAGGTGCACGCCGACGCCGCTGTGCGCCTGCGCCGCTACGACGACCTGGCCAAGGTGGTAGATCTGCAGACCCCTACCCTGTCCCACTATCTCGACATGGCCGCACGCTGTGTCCGCGTCGCATGAGCGAAGCCGATTTCTCCACAGCGCTGATGCTCCGCGAAGTCCAAGGCACCGACGCAGAGCTGCTGCACCTGTCCGCCCTGCTGGCGACGATGGATAACGAGACGCCGCTGCCGCTGGAGACCATGCGCGAGCGCTTTGCCGCGATGCGTCGCTACCCGGACTACCGCGTCTATCTGATGTTCGATGCGGACGGGGTGCCGCTCGGCACGTTCAGCCTGCTGGTGTTTCCGGTGATGGTGCACGACGGACGGCCCGAGGCGATACTCGAAGCCGTGGTCGTCGCGCCGGCCGCGCGAGGCCGTGGAATCGGCAAGCAGATGATGCAGGAAGCCATGCGACTGGCGCGTGAGGCCGGCGCGGCCAAACTCATGCTGTCATCGAACGCGCGGCGCCTGCAGGCGCATCAGTTCTATCGGCAGCTCGGGTTTACCGAGCACGGGATCAGCTTCAGTACAGCGCTTTGAGCCGTACTCGGGGGCATTGTCGTTCAGACGCTTGCCCTCTCCCCCCGGCCCCTCGCCCGCGTAGTGGCGAGAAACCGCGAGACACGGACTGCGCCTCAATCCCCCGCAGCGCCAACCAATCGCGCGAATGCATCGGCCGAATCGGCCAGGTCGCCACTATTGTCGATCTCGACCACCCGGCAGCCAGGCGGCACATCGAACGGCTGCGTCGCGCGTGCGAGCCTCCGGGCAATTCCCTCTTCCGACTCACGCCCGCGCTGGCGCAGACGCGCGGCCAGTACCTCGGGTTTCACGCGCACATGCACTGCGCATAGATGCGGATAGCGTGCCACCGCCTGCGGCAGGTACTCTCGGGAGCCATTGACGACAACCTTGATGCCCTGCGTCAGCCACTGCTCGATCTCCACGCCAATGCCATAGTGCAAGCCGTGGCTATTCCAGTGCAGCGCCAGGCAGCCAAGATCCACGCGGCGGTGAAACTCGTCCGCCGACAGTGCGACCGATGCCTCGTTTTCGTCGGCAGCACGCGTGATATAGCGATGAGCCACCACGATACGATCATCGCGCTGCAGCCGTTCGCGCAAGGCCCGCAGCAGCGAGTCCTTGCCGCTGCCGGACGGGCCCATCACATAGAACAGCCCGCTGCCATCAGGCGCGGAGCCGGAGTGGAATCGTGTGGTCATGCCGAAAGATAGCCGACACCCGCGCCGTCGACGGTGGTGCCATCGAAGCCGTAGTGACGTGCGACGATAAAATCCGCCCCGGGCTCGGGTTGAACGAAGAGACTGATGGCATCGACATGCAGCGGGCTCTCGAGCAACCTGCCGCCGCTGGCCGATAACTGCGCGAACGCAGCGGCCTCGTTGTCGGCATCAAGCATGCCACTCAGCGTGATATGAAACGTGAACGTATCGAACGCGTACGGATAGCCCCAGGCTTCGAGCATCTCGCGCTGCGCTGCCGTCAGCTGGTCGGGCCGACGCCGGCTCACTTCCTCCGGCGTGGCCGGTGCGCGGAAATGGTCGAAGGCACGCATGCAGTCGTCGGCAAGCTCATGCATCCGCTTGCCGCCCTGCGCCCGCGCATCGTCAAGGCACCAGGCCAGGAACCCACGCAAGGCACGCAGCGTCAGCGGCGCGTCAAACGCGGCGCGCTCCCGTGCGAACGCGCGGACGGCGGCGTCGAGCATGGACGCATCGGTGCCATCGGCCAGACGGAACGGCGGCTTCAGCGTGGCGTGCAGCGCATAGTGCGCCGGGGCCTTGACCCATTCGGCGGGACGCGATGCGATGCCCGGCGGCAACGGCATTGGATTTCCGGTGTCGGCATCGCGGCCAAGCCATTGCGCGCCGAACGTGCGGAATGGCTCGGCGGGCGCGAGATAGATCGCGTAGCGGTGCGCCTGCATCGTCATGCCGCCAGGCTGCCGCGAGCGTTAGCCACATCGGCGAGATCGGCCAGGTCAGTCATCGACAGCGCGCCGGACGCATGACGCACCTCACCATTGACGATGGTGGCGCAGACACGCGGCAGTCCCGGCTGGCTGTCGTCAACGAGAATCGCATCGGCGCGCATTCCCGGCGCGAGCACGCCACGGTCGCGCAGCCCCGTCGCACGGGCCGGATTACGCGACACCAGGTGCCACGCCTCGGGCAGCGAGCACACGCCAAGCTGCGCGAGCTTGAATGCGGCCTGCAGCAGCGCGGGATAGTAGTAATCGGAAGCCAGAACCGAACACAGGCCGGCGGCCACCATTTCCGTCGCGTTGGGCGCGCCGGTATGGCTCTTGCCGCGCAGCACGTTGGGCGCGCCGAAGACGGTTTCGTCGCCGATCTGGCGTGCCAGCGTCGCGGCCTCCACCGTCAGCGGGAACTCCGCGATCCGGCAGCCCTGGGCGTGATAGTGCTGGCGCGTCGCCACGTCGGGATCGTCATGCGATGCAATCGGCAGGTTCGCGGCCAGCGCCGCGGCGATCAGGCACGACATCGCGGCAGGCACTTCCTGCGCATTGCGGCTGGCTGCGCGCAGACGGTTGCGGAATGTCTCGGTATCGCACTCGGCGCGTTCCGCGTACTGCACGAGCTTGCGTTCGTCACTCATGCGTCGCGCCATGGTCGGCAGGTGATCGTTGATCGCCAGCAGGGCCACGCGGCCATCCGCCATCCACGACAAGGCCGTCTCCACGCCAGCGAGGTGATAGGCCTCGAAGCGCAGATGCACCTTGTGCTCCGCGCCCAGCACGGGCTGCAACTGGGCCAGCGCATCGAACATGCGCAGCGCGTAGGCCTCGCCACGCAAACCACCCTCCCACGACAGGGTCACGCCATGAAACTCGGTCGTGATGCCGTGCGCGAGCAACTGGCGGTCGACGTCGAGCAGCGCGGCCCCGTACGGGAAGCTCACGCCGGGACGCGGCATCACGGAACGCTCGAACGCATCACCGTGAATGTCGACAATGCCCGGCAGCACCAGCAGGTCGCCCGCGTCGATGCAGGGGCCACTTGCCGGTGGCTGCGCCATCACGCTGCCGTTGTGAATGCCCAGCGTTGCCAGGCCGATGCCGTCGGCGCCCATCACGCGGCGTCCGGTGATCCCCGCGAGCGGGGTCGATGAAGTTTGAGAGATCGTATGCATGGGCAATACGTTAGCTTTGGTAGATGACAGACGGATGTCTAGACCAATACGCGGGCATCACCCCGTGTGGAACAGCGGGACGATGCCGTCATTTCAATCCTGATCGGAGACCGTGAGTTGCACCCAGTCGCCGGCAAAGCGCGTCATGCTGTATTGGACGGGGGCGCCGTCGATATCGACGTTCAGTGCCTCCACTTGCAGGATAGGGCGCGTCTTCGGCTGATTCAGCAATCGCGCCACCGGGGCGCTCGGCATGGCCGCCGTGATGCGCGACCACTTGCGGGTGTAATCGGCAATGCCGTACTGCGCCAACGCGCGCGAGATCGATTGCGTCTCGCTCACCTTGTCTTCGAAACCGGGAAAACGCTTCGGATCGAAGTAATGCTCGGCCACGTCGATCGTACGCCCTTCGGCCTTGCCGATCATCTGCACATGCAGAATCTCCGCCGTGCGGGACAGGCCGAGATGTTTGGCGATTTCCGGCGCGCGCAGGATCTGGCTATCGACGAGTTCCGTGTGGCCGCGCATCCCCTGCGCGGCCAGGTTCTGAGAGAAGCGCGTGCGACGCCCGATGGCATAGTCAATGGCATGCTCCTGCACGAACGTGCCTCGGCCCTGCTCGATCCGCACCAGGCCGCTCAGTTCGAGTTCACCCATCGCGCGCCGGATCGTATGCCGGTTCACGGCGAAGCGCGAGGCCAGCTCCGGTTCCGGCGGCAACTGCTCACCCGGTCCATAGAGTTTGTTGCGGATGTCCTCCGCAAGCGCCTCGCCAATCTGCCGCCATACGGCGACGCCGGAACCCCGTTCGACTTCCCGATCAGACATCTTGCCTTGCCCTGTTGTCATCAAGCATTCACCAATAGCGTGCGATTGTGCCTCATGCCTTGGCGCCGATGTTGCGTGTCCGAGGAAAGGTCCGACCCGTCACGAAACGTTCATGTGCCTGTGTTCTAGTATCGCCGTGTTGTGTTAGTGTACATCTAAACGTATAGACGTATAGGGGTGATCATGCAAAGCGAAACCGCCAACCAGGCCAACGCGGCACGGGCCGCGTGGCTGAGGATTCTGGCGCTGGCCCAATCGGATGCGCTCGATGCGGCCTACTCGCAGCTCGGCGACGTGGCGGCACTGCCCGGCTACCGGCTGCTGCGCAAGCCCGAATCGGGCATGGCGATGGTCCGGGCCCGCGCGGGTGGCACCGGTGCCCAGTTCAATCTGGGTGAGATGTCCGTCACGCGCTGCGCCGTGGTGCTCGACGAGACCGAAGGCCAGGCCGCCACGGCTGGCGTGGCCTACATACAGGGACGCGGCACGCGCCACGCCGAACAGGCCGCCGTGCTCGACGCGCTGCTGCAGCGCCCGGCCTGGCACCAGCGCGTGCATGACGTGGTCATCGCGCCGCTTGCACAGGCCCTGACCGAGCGCGCGGCCCACCAGGCCGCCACCGCCGCGCAAACGCGCGTCGAATTCTTCACGATGGCCCGCGGAGAGGATTGAGATGCCATCCACCCAGTCAATGACCACCGCCCCCGCCACCTCGCTGCTGCCGGGTTTCGATAACCCCGTGGACGACGCGCAACAGGTGTTCCGAGCGGCGCTCGAAGCATTCGCCCATCCGGGCCGCCTGGAAACGCTGCCCGTGACGAGCGGCCAGCCCGAGGGGCTGTCCCCGGCGCTGACCGCCCTCCTGCTGACGCTGGCGGACCCCGACACCCCGGTCTGGCTGCCCGCCGATGTGCCCGCTGCCGCGCGCGCGTTCCTGCGCTTCCATTGCGGCTGCCCGCTCGTGGACAACCTGGGCGAAGCCACCTTCGTCTGCATCCCCGCCGGCCATGCGATGCCCGCGCTCGCCGAATGCGCGCAGGGCTTGCCCGCCTACCCGGACCGCTCGGCCACGCTGCTCGTGGAAGTCGCCTCGCTGCACGCTGGCGACACGCTCACGCTGCGCGGCCCCGGCATCGAAACCACGCAATCGCTGTGCGTGACCGGCCTGCCTGCGGACTTCCGCGCAAGCTGGCGCGCCAACAACGCGGGCTTCCCGCTCGGCGTGGACCTGCTGCTGGCCAGCGGCGACGAATTCTGCGCGATGACGCGCACCACGCTCGTGGAGGACTGAGATGTACGTAGCCGTCAAAGGAGGCGAACGCGCCATCCTGAACTCCTACCAGATGCTCGACGCCTATCGTCGGGGGGACACGTCGGTACCGGAAATCACACTCGAGCAGATCCGCGAACAGATGCCGCTGGCGGTATCGCGCGTGATGGCCGAGGGTTCGCTTTATGACCCGCGCCTGGCCGCGCTCGCGCTCAAGCAGGCTGCGGGCGATCAGATCGAAGCGATCTTCCTGCTGCGGGCCTATCGCACCACGCTCGCACGCTTCGGTTATACCCAGGCGCTGGATACCGGCAAGATGCGCCTGCAGCGCCGGATCTCGTCGACGTTCAAGGACGTGCCCGGCGGGCAAGTCCTCGGGCCGACCTACGACTACACGCAGCGTCTGCTCGACTTCACGCTCGAAGCGGGCCGCGACCCCGCGCCGCTAGCGCCCTCGCCGGAACCGCTGGCCCCGAACATGCCGCGCGTCACCAGCTTGCTGGAAGCCGAATCGCTGGTGGAAGCCGACGCGATTCCTCCGGGCGACCCCGCCCCGCCGGACCTGACGCGCGAACCGTTGACGTTCCCCGCCGAGCGGCCCGCACGCCTGCAGAACCTAGCGCGCGCCGATGAAGGCTTTCTGCTGTCGATGGGCTACTCCACGCAGCGCGGCTATGGCAATTCGCACCCGTTCGCCGGCGAGATTCGCTATGGCAGCACCGAAGTCGAGATGTTCATCGAGGAACTCGGCTTCACCATCACCATCGGTGAAGTGGAAGTGACCGAATGCCAGATGGTGAGCCAGTTCGCCGGCAACGCCGACGAAGCGCCGCGACTCACGCGTGGCTACGGGCTCGTGTTCGGCTACAACGAGCGCAAGGCGATGTCGATGGCGCTGGCCGATCGCGCGATGCGCGCGGAAGAGCTCGGCGAGGCAGGTGACGCACCGGCCAACGATATCGAATTCATGCTGTATCACAGCGACAACGTCGAAGCGTCCGGCTTCGTGCAACACCTGAAGCTGCCGCACTACGTGGACTTCCAGGCCAACCTCGAACTGCTGCGGCGGCTGCGCGCCGAGCAACAGGGCGCGGCCACCGATGCGCCGGCCGAAGACCAACCCCAGGAGGAGTCGCTGGCATGAACGCCACCGCTACCGTCGCGCGCGACGAACACTACAACTTCGCCTATCTGGACGAATCGACCAAGCGAATGCTGCGCCGGGCGCTGCTCAAGGCCGTTGCGATCCCCGGCTACCAGGTGCCGTTCGGCAGCCGAGAAATGCCACTGCCGTATGGCTGGGGCACGGGCGGCATCCAGGTGACCGCCGCGATCATCGGCCGCCAGGACGTGCTCAAGGTCATCGACCAGGGATCGGACGACACCACGAACGCGATCAACATCCGCCGCTTCTTTGGCCGCGTGACCGGCGTGCAGACGACCGAACGCACCACCGACGCCACCATCATCCAGACCCGTCACCGCATTCCTGAAACGAAGCTGAGCGCAGGCCAGACGATGGTCTACCAGGTACCCATTCCCGAGCCGCTGCGCTGGCTGGAGCCGAGCGAAACCGAAACGCGCACGATGCACGCGCTGGCCGAATATGGCTCGATGCACGTGAAGCTCTACGAAGACATCGCCCATCACGGCCATATCGCCACCACTTACGACTACCCCGTGATCGTCAACCAGCGGTACATGATGCGGCCTTCGCCGATCCCCAAGTTCGACAACCCGAAGCTCGACCGTAGCCCCGCGTTGATGCTGTTTGGCGCCGGGCGCGAGAAGCGCGTCTATGCCGTGCCGCCGTACACCACGGTCAAGAGCCTCGACTTCGTCGATCATCCGTTCACCGTGGAAAAGTGGTCGAGCTGCTGCGCGCAATGCGGCGCCACCGACAGCTATCTCGACGAGATCATCACCGACGATGCCGGCACGCGCATGTTCGTGTGCTCGGACACCGAGTACTGCGCCGACCGCCAGGCCGCGCAGGCTGTGAAGCAGGCCGCAGGAGGTGCCCAATGAACGCAACGCCTCTGCTCTCCGTACGCGACCTGACGCACACCTGGGACGGCGTGCATGGCTGCCACGATGTCAACTTCGATCTCTATCCGGGCGAAGTGCTCTGCGTGGTCGGTGAATCGGGCTCGGGAAAGAGCACGCTGCTGCAAGCCCTGTCGATGCAGGTCAAGGCGCAGCGCGGCAGCGTCAGTTACGACATGCGCGAATCGGGGCTGACCGATCTGGCCGGACTGTCGAGCGCGCGGATGCGTCTGCTGGCCCGCACGGACTGGGGCTTCGTGCGGCAGCACGCCCGCGATGGCCTGCGGATGCAGGTGAGCGCCGGCGCCAATATCGCCGAGCGCCTGATGGCCGTCGGCAATCGCCACTACGGTGACCTGCGCGAGATCGCGGGCGCCTGGCTCGAGAAAATGGAAATCGACCTTGCCCGACTGGACGATGTGCCGACCACGTTCTCGGGCGGGATGCAGCAGCGTCTGCAGATCGCGCGCAACCTGGTCACACATCCACGCCTGGTGTTCATGGACGAGCCGACCGCATCGCTCGACGTCTCCGTGCAGGCCCGGCTGCTCGACCTGATGCGCCGCCTGGTCACCGACCTGGGCCTGGCCGCGATCCTCGTCACGCACGACCTGGCCGTGGCGCGCCTGCTCGCGCACCGCACGCTGGTCATGCAGGGCGGCCGCGTGGTCGAACAGGGCCTGACCGATCAGATCCTCGATGACCCGCAGCATCCGTACACGCAGTTGCTGGTCTCCTCCATCCTGCAGGGATGATCATGATGCAATCCAACAACCAGAAACTGATCGAGGTCCGCGGCCTCGGCAAGATGTTCACGTTGCACAACCAGGGTGGCATTCGCCTGCCCGTGCTGCGCGCCATCGACTTTGACGCCTCGCGTGGCGAATGCCTCGTGCTGTCCGGCCGTTCCGGCACCGGCAAGAGCACGCTGCTGCGCTGCCTCTACGGCAACTACCTCGCGACCGAAGGCACGATCCGCCTGCGCGACACGAGCGAGGCCAGCGAGCCATGGGTGGAACTGACCAACGCCCCGGAGCAGCGCGTGCTCAAACTGCGCCGCGATGTGATCGGCTATGTCTCGCAGTTCCTGCGTGCGATCCCACGCGTCTCCGCGCTCGACGTGGTAGCCGATCCACTGCAGCAACGCGGCGCCAGCCACGAGGAAGCCCGCGCCCGCGCCGCGACGCTGCTTGAACGGCTGAACCTGCCACGCCGCCTTTGGGATCTGCCACCCGCCACGTTCTCCGGCGGCGAGCAACAACGCGTGAATATCGCGCGCGGCCTGATCGGGGGCCATCCGATCCTGTTGCTCGATGAGCCCACTGCATCGCTCGACGCCGACAACCGGGCGGTGGTGATCGAACTGATCCGCGAAGCGCTGGCCGAGGGCCGCTCGCTAATCGGCATCTTCCACGACGAGGCCGTGCGCGATGCGGTGGCCACGCGGATGCTGCCGCTGCAGCCGGCTACGGCGCTTGCCTGAACCTGAACTGGAACCGGACATGCCTACCACTTACCTCACGCACGCGACGCTGGTACTACCGGATCGCGTCCTGCACGACAGCGCAATGCTGATCGCCGATGGCCAGATCGCCGCCATCGAGCCAGCTTCCGCCCCGGCCGACGCCGAGGTCATCGACCTGCGCGGCCACACCGTGATGCCCGGACTGATCGACGTCCACTGCGATGCCATCGAAAAGGAAGCCGAGCCACGCGCCAATGTGCTGTTCCCGCTCGACTTCGCAGTGGCGCAGGTCGACCGCCGCAATGCCGCAGCCGGCATCACCACGCCGTACCACGCGTTGTCGTTCGCCAGCAACCAGTTCGGCGTGCGCAACAACGAGACCGCCGCGACGCTGGTGCGCACCGTGGCCGCGTATCGCGCGCACAGCCTCGTCGACAATCGCATCCACTGCCGCTATGAAGTCACCGATAACGCCGCCGTGCCGGTGCTCGAGATGCTGATGGCCGAAGGCGTGGTCGACCTGCTGTCGGTCATGGACCACTCGCCGGGCCAGGGCCAGTTCAAGACGCTCGATGCTTACCTGTCGTACATGATGGGCAATCACGGCATGAGCCGCGAGGAAGCCGCCGACGCGGCTGCGAAGAAGTCGGCCGAGTTGGCCGGCGCGACCGAGCGCGTCAACCGTCTGGTCTCGAAGGCGCACGAACTCGGCATCCCCACCGCCAGCCACGACGACGACTCTCCGCAACGCATCGCCGCGATGCACGCGCTGGGGGTTCGCATGAGCGAGTTTCCGATCAACGTGGAGACGGCGCAGGCCGCCTCGGCCCACGCGCTCCCGACGATCCTCGGCGCGCCGAACGTGCTGCGCGGCAAAAGCCAGAGCGGTTCGATGCGTGCGATCGATGCGATTCACGCCGGCGTCGGCCACATCCTCTGCTCGGACTACCAGCCGTCCACACTGATCGCGGCGGCATTCGCCGCATCGCGCCTCGCCGATCTTCCGCTCGACCGGGCGCTGGCGCTGGTCACGTCCAATCCGGCAGATGCCTGCCTGCTGGACGATCGCGGCCGGCTGGCGCCGGGCAAGCGCGCCGACGTCATCGCCGTGGGCAGCGTTGCCGGGCAGCCGATGGTCACGCATACATGGTCGGCCGGACGCCTGGTGTTCGCGGCGGGATATCCGATGGTGCAGCCTGCTGCACCACGCGCCGCCGAGATGCGAGCGGTGGCCTGAAATGTGATCGGCCAATGAGAGGCCTCGCCCTCTCCCCCAGCCTCTCGCCCGCAGGCGGGAGAGTTGCGGGGCAAGAGGGCGGGTGCCCCCCCGACGCGGACACATCCGTTGAGTATAGGTTCCGCTCCACCACCCATACGCTAGGACTTCCACGGAACATATCCTGCTGGCCTTTGCAGCGGCATCCCCTACAGTAGATGAGCGGGTCGCGTGAAGGGGGCCAATATGACGTTAAGAAATGCAATGCCAGCCATGCTGGCTGTTTTTTTGTGCGCCGCCTGCGTCGAAGCGTTCGCTCCGAAAGGGCCGCCCACCTACACCGGCCAGCTTCCCGCTCCCTACGCCTCGAAGACCCCCGAAATCGCCGTGCGCGCCACACCGATCGCGGCGCACGAGATCGACATCTCCGGCATCTGCCGACGCACCGAGGAAGATGGTTTCCGCGAGGACGCGACGGTGCGTGTCTCGCACAATGCCGTGGAATCGCTGACCTGGAAGCTGTGGGTATCGCGCCGTGGCTGGTGCCACTTCGACCTGTCGGAATTCAAGCAGGTACAGCAGACGCCACACATCGAACTGCATGCGATAGATGGCAGCGGCTGCACGCTGATGGTGTGGCAGGACCCGCGCCGTATCACGCTGGCTCATGCCCGATGCGAGAAGCACTGCACGCCGGGCATCTACGACCAGGCGTGGCCCGTGCTGTTCGACCCGAAGAACGGCGGCTGCGCGCAGATCCGCTGAGCCCCCGAGCCCCTGAACCGCTGAGCCGCCGAATCGCCCTACTTGGCCTTCGGCACGCGCCCCATCAGGAAGAACTGCTCGTTCGGACGCATGCCGATGGTGTTGGCCATGCGGTTGGAGAGCCCGAAGAACGCCGTGATGCCGGCGATGTCCCACGCGTCCTCGTCGTCAAACCCATGGGCGCGCAGTGCCTCGAAATCCGCTTCGCCGATCGTATGCGAGTCCGTGCAGACCTTCATCGCGAAGTCGAGCATGGCGCGCTGGCGCGGCGTGATATCTGCCTTGAGGTAGTTCACCGCGACCTGATCGGCCACAAGCGGCTTCTTCTCGTAGATGCGCAGGATGGCACCGTGGGCCACCACGCAGTAGAGACACTGGTTCACGCCCGACGTGGCCACCACGATCATCTCGCGGTCGCCCTTGGTCAGGCTGCCGGTCTCCTTGAGCATCAGCGCGTCGTGATAGGCGAAGAACGCGCGGCACTCGTCGGGACGATGGGCCAGGGCCAGAAAGACGTTGGGAACGAAGCCGGCCTTCTCCTGGACTTCGAGCACGCGCTGGCGGATGTCGTCCGGCAGGTTCTCGATGGCGGGAACCGGATAACGGCTGATGGGTTGGGTCATGTCTGTCTCCTCAGCGGGGTATGTTCCCCTGTTGGTACATGCCCGGCCGTGACCCCTCGTCACGGCCGTCGAATCACGAACAGCTTATGCCTGTGACGCGAACTGGATGCGATGCAGGCCCGCGTACAGGCCGTTCTTGCCGATCAGCTCGGCGTGGCTGCCCTGCTCGGCTACGCGGCCCTGCTCCAGCACCACGATCCGGTCGGCGTTCTCGATCGTCGACAGGCGGTGCGCGATCACCAGCGTGGTGCGACCGACCATCAGCGATTCCAGCGCGGCCTGCACCTGACGCTCGGACTCTGAGTCGAGCGCCGAAGTCGCCTCATCGAGGATCAGGATCGGCGCATCCTTGTAGATCGCTCGCGCGATGGCCAGACGCTGGCGCTGACCGCCAGACAGCTTCATGCCGTTGTCGCCGATGTTCGTTTCGAGCCCTTCCGGCAGGCCCTTGACCACGTCGGTCAGGTAGGCAGCCGCCAGCGCGCGTTCCACGCGGGCCATGTCGATTTTCTCGCGCGGATGCACACCATAGGCCACATTGGCGGCCACGGTGTCGTTGAACAACACCACATCCTGGCTGACGAAGGCGATCTGGCGACGCAGGTCGGCCAGCGCGAAACGGTCGATCGGCTGACCGTCGAGCAAGATGTGACCCTCGGTCGGATCGAAGAAGCGCGGCACCAGGTTCACGAGCGTGGTCTTGCCGCTACCCGACGGCCCCACCAGCGCCACGACCTCGCCCGGCGCGGCACGCAGGCTGACATGGTTCAGCGCGGCGCGCGCGGCATCGCCATAGCGGAAGCCGACGTTGTCGAACACCAGATCGCCGCGGGCCCGCTCCAGCGGCAGGCCACCGTTCTGCGGCTCGATCGGCTCGTCGATCAGGCCGAAGATCATCTCGGCCGCGGTCAGGCCGCGTTGCAGCGGCTGGTTCAGGTCGGCCAGATGCTTGAGCGGCGAGATCAGCAGCAGCATCGCCATCACGAAGCCGGTGAAGCCACCGATCGTGGTCTGGTTGCCCTGCGCCTGGATCATCGCGATCGTCAGGATCACGGACAGCGCCAGCGATGCCAGGAACGCCGTCACGGGCTGATTCAGGCCACCAGCCACAGCCATGCGCATCGAGTAGCCGCGCAGCCGCTCGGCCATCGCCTCGAAACGCGACATTTCGTACGCTTCGCCACCGTGCAGCTTGACCACCTTGAACCCGCCCACGGATTCCTCCACCACATAGGCGGCGGTATTGGTCAGCGCCTGATGCTCACGGTTCAGGCGACGCAGGCGGCGGTTGACCTTCGACATCACGAAGCCGATCGCCGGCAGCAGCACTGCCACCACCAGGGTCAGCTTCCAGTTCGTGTAGAACAGGTAGATCAGCAGCGCCACCACGGTCAGCGAGTCACGCACCAAGGTGATCAGCACGCCGGTGAGGATCTGCATCACCTGGTTCACCTCGAAGATCACGGCATTGATCAGCGAGGCAGCGGTATTGCGGTGGAAGAACAGCGCCGGAGCGTGCAGCATCCGGTCGAACATCTGCATCCGCATCTTCAGCAACACGCCGTTCGAGATCTGCGAAAGCAGGTAGCCCGAGGCGAACTGCGCCAGGCCGCGCACCAGCGCCACGCCCACCAGCAGCGCGGGCACATGCCAGAGCTTGCCGGCGTAGCTGCCGCCGAAGCCCTTGTCGAGCAGGTCGTTGACGACCTTCGGAATAATCCCTTCGCTGGCCGCCACCAGGCCCATGGCGATGATGGCCAGCACGAAGTTGCGCTTCTCGGGCTTCAGATAGGCCCAGACGCGCTTGAGGGTATCGGATTCCTGGGGCGTTTGTTGTTTGTTGTCGGTCACGTTCGCTCCACTTGCCAACGGGAAAGGGACGCCGGGGCGACTGCCGCTAGAATGGCGGGCAGCGTCGGCGTGCGGAATCCCATTGCAAGCATCTCTATGAAAATCTCTGTCGTACTGATCACTAAAAACGAGGCACACAATATCCGGGAGTGCCTCGAGAGCGTCTCCTGGTGCGACCGCGCGATTATAGTGGACTCCGGCAGCACGGACGGCACGGTGGAAACAGCCCGCGCCATGGGCGCGGAGGTCCACCAGACCGCGACGTGGCCCGGCTTCGGTCCACAGAAAAACCTCGCCCTGTCCAAGGCACAAAGCGAGTGGGTACTCTCCATCGACGCCGACGAGCGCGTCACGCCGGAACTGCGCGATGAGATCCTGGCAGCCATCGCATCGGGTCAGGCCGACGCCTACGACATGCCCCGCCTGTCACGTTTCTGCGGCCGCTTCATCCGGCACAGCGGCTGGTACCCCGACCGCCTGACCCGCTTGTTCCGCGTGGGAAAGGCCAGGTTCACCGACGACCTCGTGCACGAAAACGTCGTCACCGACGGCCCGATCGCGCACCTCCGGAATCCGCTGCTGCACTACACCTACGACGACTTCTCGCAGGTGCTGCGCAAGGTCGATCAGTATTCGACGCTGGGCGCCACGCAGGCATTCCAGCGTGGCAAGACCGCCACGCCGGCCAGCGCGTGGCTGCATGGCAGCTGGGCATTCCTGCGCACCTACCTGCTGCGCCGCGGATTTCTGGACGGCCCGCAGGGCTTGGCCATCGCGCTGATGAACGGTCAGGCCAGCTACTACAAGTACATCAAGCTGTGGCTGCTGCAACAGCCGGCACGCCAGCCCGCCGCATCAGGCGATCCGCAAGCGCACTGAACGCCTGGGCCGTCGGCCTGAAGCCCATCTGCTCGATATGGGTCGCTGCGTGGGCCAGCAGTGACTCGCGCAGCGCAGCGTCCTGCAGGCCACGCCTGATCGCCGCCGCAAGCTGCGCGGCATCGCCCACCGGCACCAGCAACCCGGCGCGGCCATCGTCGAGGATCTCGCGCGGCCCCGTCGGACAATCGGTGCTGACCACCACCTGCCCGACTGCCAACCCTTCAAGCAGCACATTGGGCAAACCCTCCATCTTCGAACTGAACGCCAGGAGCCGCGACTTGCGAATCCAGGCATGGGGGTTCGACTGGAAGCCAGCAAAGGTCACGCGATCGGCGATACCGAGTGAACGAGCCAGCGCCTCGAGTTGCGGCCGCGATGCGCCATCGCCGACCAGCACCAGATTCTCGTCGATACCTTCCTTCGCAAGCTGCGCATAAGCGTGCAGCAGCGTCGTGAAATCCTTTTGACTTTCCTCGAGCCGACCGACGGACACGATGTACGGTCCCGCCGGCTGCGCAGAAGCATCGAGCGGCGCGTTCGCCCTTGCACGGATGCTGTCGAGGTCAATGGTGTTGTAGAGCCGCACGAGCTTGTCCGCCACATCGGGAATCAGCGCCCGCGCATCGTTCAACATGCTGTCGGTCAGCATCACCACGGCCGCGTAGTCGGTGCGGCACTGGTGCCGAAGCTTGCGCAGCTTGCGCCGATGACCCCGCTCGAGGTGCGCCACGCTGAAGTGCTGGTATCCCATCATCGGGACCGGCAGCGGACCGGTGATGCGCGACAGCGACATGTCGTAGTCGACCACCACGTCGTAGCCCTGCGCCAGCACCTGCCGGAAGCGGCGATTCATCAGCGGCTTGCGCACGGGCGGCAGCAGCACTTCCTCGTAGATCTTGCCAAGCGGCCCGAGCTTGCGCGCCTTCTTGAGCTGGCGGCAATGCGAGAGCCAGCGCTCGGGCGCCAGCACCTGAAGCTTCACGCCGGCCGGCAGCCGCGCGCGGAAATGGGTCTCGAGCGCCTCGGACGGATACGTCACCGTCAGGCCGATCTCGAACCCTTCCCGATCCAGCGCGTTGATCAGCGACACCAGCGACGTTTCGATCCCGCCGTGCAGGAAGTGCGTGACGTGAAACAGGACGCGCGGCTTGCGCTCGCCCTGTACGACCGGCGCCTTCGTCGGGTCAGCCATACAACACGCGCACGGTATCGCCCAAGGCGGTACGCAGGCTCGTCAACGCTTCCTCCGAAGGCGTGATCTGCCATTGGTCGCCCAGCATCGCCTCGCACTGCGCGGTCTTGTTGACATAGCTGATGCGAACCGGCACGCCGGGGGTCTGCGACACGTGGGCCAGGTACGGCGTCAGCAGCTCGCGCAGGCGCTCCGTCGAGGCATTGCCGTTGAAGCCGAGGCACACGGCATCGGCGTAGCGGGCGCGCGCGGCAACCAGGTCCTGCACCGAATCCGCCGTAAAGCGCACGCCGCCTGTGAAGGTGTCGTGGCGCGCATTGCCCTGCGCGATCAGCAGTTCGTCCTCGCGGAACATGTGACGGTTGGCGTCGTACAGCTCGTTGAACACCGTCATTTCGATCTGCGCGGTGCCATCGTCAAGCAGCACGATGATCAGCTTGCCGCGCTGGGTCATCTGGGTACGGATGCCGGTGATCACGCCGGCAATCACCTTGCCGCGCACGTCGCGGCCGTAGCCACCGCCATTGCCCTGCACTTCCTTTTCGAGCGCGGCAAGCGTGCCCTTGACGAACCGGCGCACCTCGTCGCGCGACGCATCGAACAGGTGACCGGAGAAGTAGTAGCCGAGCGCCTGCTTCTCTTCCTGCAGCGTGCGCTTGGGCGTCCAGCGCGGCTCATCCACCAGTTCGGGGCGATGCGACGCGCCGGCGTCATCCATCAGGTCGAACAGCGACACCTGGTTGGCCGACTCGGCCTTCTGGTCGGCCGCCTCCATCGCGATCGATACCGAGGCCAGCAACTGGGCGCGATTGTCGTTGAGACTGTCGAACGCGCCGGCGCGAATCAGCGCCTCGATCGTGCGGCGATTGACCTGGCGGCGGTCCACGCGCTCGCAGAAATCAAACAGGTCGTCGAATGGCCGCTCTTCCCGCGCGCGCAGGATGTCCTCGATCGCCCCCTGGCCCGAACCCTTGATGCCACCCAGGCCGTAGCGGATGGTCTTCGCATCGGTCGGCGCGAAACGGTACTCGCTGGCGTTGACGTCCGGCGGCAGCACTTCGATCTTGTTCAGGCGGCAGTCCTCATAGAGGATCTTGACCTTGTCGGTGTCGTCCATGGCCAGCGACATGTTGGCTGCCATGAATTCGGCCGGATGATGCGCCTTGAGCCAGGCCGTGTAGTAAGCCAGCAGCGCGTAAGCGGCCGCGTGCGACTTGTTGAAGCCGTAGCCCGCGAACTTCTCCATCAGGTCGAAGATGTCGTCGGCCTGCTGGGCGGTCAGCCCGTTCTTGTCGGCGCCCTCGCGGAACATGTCGCGGTGCTTGGCCATTTCCTCGGGCTTCTTCTTGCCCATGGCACGGCGCAGCAAGTCGGCGCCACCCAGCGAGTAGCCGCCGATGATCTGCGCCATCTGCATCACCTGCTCCTGGTAGACCATGATGCCGTAGGTCTCCTTGAGCACGGGTTCGACGCGCGGATCGGGATATTCGACCTTCTCGCGGCCGTGCTTGCGGGCACAGAAACTCGGAATGAGGTCCATCGGGCCCGGACGATACAGCGCCACGAGCGCGATGATGTCCTCGAAGCGGTCAGGCTTCGCGTCCTTGAGCATCCCCTGCATGCCGCGGCTTTCCAACTGGAACACCGCCACCGTGTTGGCGCTCTTGAGGATGTCGAATGCGGGGCTGTCGTCGAGCGGAATCTGGCTGCAGTTCCAGTCGGCCTTGCTCGGGTCGAGCCGGCGGATGTACCGCTCGGCCCAGTCGAGGATCGTCAGCGTGGTCAGGCCCAAGAAGTCGAACTTGACCAGGCCGGCCGCTTCCACGTCGTCCTTGTCGTACTGGCTGACCACGCCGCTCATGCCGTCCGTGCCCTGCGTGTAGAGCGGGCAGAAATCGGTCAGGCGGCCGGGGGCGATCAACACGCCACCAGCGTGCATGCCGACGTTACGCGTCATGCCTTCCACACGCTGCGCCAGTTCCAGCAACTGGCGCACTTCCTCTTCCGTGCGCTCGCGTTCGGCCAGCGCCGGTTCTTCCTTCTTCGCTTCCTCCAGCGTGACCAGCTTGCCGGGCTTGAACGGAATCAGCTTGGCCACGCCATCGACAAACCCGTAACCGAGATCCAGCACCCGGCCCACATCGCGCACGGCCGCCTTGGCGGCCATGGTGCCGAACGTGGCGATCTGCGACACGGCGTCCTTGCCGTATTTCTCCTTCACGTACGTGATCACGCGATCGCGGCCGTGCTGGCAGAAGTCGATGTCGAAGTCGGGCATCGAGACCCGCTCCGGATTCAGGAATCGCTCGAACAGCAGCGCGTACTTGAGCGGATCGAGATCGGTAATGCCAAGTGCGTAGGCCACCAGCGAACCCGCGCCGGAACCCCGGCCCGGCCCCACCGGCACGCCATTGTTCTTGGCCCAGTTGATAAAGTCCGCCACGATCAGGAAGTAGCCCGGGAAACCCATCTTGATGATGGTGCCGGTCTCAAACTCCAGACGCGCGTAGTACTCGGCACGCTTGCTCTCGCGCTCGGCTTCGTCCGGGAACAACACCAGCATCCGCTTTTCGAGACCCTCCTTGGCCATGAACACAAGGTAGTCGTCGAGCGACATGCCATCAGGCGTCGGGAACAGTGGCAGGCGTGGCTTGCCCAGCTCCAGCGTCAGATTGCAGCGCTTGGCGATCTCGACGGAGTTCTGCAGCGCCGACGGGATATCCGCGAACAGCGCGGTCATCTCGTCCTGGGTCTTGAAGTACTGGTCGGTGGTGAACTTGCGCGTGCGGCGCGGATTGGCGAGCAGTTCGCCCTCCGCGATACAGACGCGCGCCTCGTGCGCCGTGAAGTCGTCCGGCGTCATGAATTGCACCGGATGCGTGGCGACAACCGGAAGCTGCATTGACGCGGCCAGTTGCACGGCCTGCGGCACGTAGGCGTCGGTGCCAGGCTGGCCGGCACGTTGCAGTTCGATGTAATAGCGTTGCGGGAACACCCGGGCCCAATGCTCGGCGGCACGGCGCGCCGCCTCGACATTCCCATTGGCCAACGCCTGGCCGACATCGCCACCCATCGCGCCTGAGAGCGCGATCAGGCCGGTGGCCAGCGGCAGGCCTTCCTCGCCCGGCTCCTCGAGCCAGCCGGGCTCGAACTCGGCGCGGCCACGATGCTGGTTGCCAAGCCATGCGCGCGACAGCAGCGTGCACAGGTTCAGATAGCCGATGCGGTCCTGCACGAGCAGCAACATGCGCGCGGGCTTGTCGCGATCTTCGGCATTGGTCAGCCAGACGTCAGCGCCCACTACCGGCTTGACGCCCCCACCACGGGCCTCCTTGTAGAAGCGGATCAGGCCGAAGGCGTTGGCGAGGTCGGTCAGTGCGAGCGCGCCCATCCCATCGCGGGCGGCGGCCTTGACGGCATCGTCGAGGCGGACGATGCCGTCCACGATCGAATACTCGGAGTGCAGGCGGAGGTGTACAAAGCGGGGTGCGGACATAGGGCGCCATTGTACCGGCTCCCCCATCGCCGCACTTGGGGGTTTTTGCGCAGGCGCAATGCGAAGCGCCCCCGAAGAGGTGTCGGGATGCGGCCTGAGGGGCTATAATTTCGCCTTTCCAATCAGGCAGTTATCGAGCACCCTCGTTTCGGGTGCCCGGCCCTGGCAGCGTCACCCATGCAGATCGTCAATATTTCCGCTTACAAGTTCGTCACGCTCGAAGACATCGAGACCCTGCGCCCCGTCATGCGCGAGCGCTGCGACGCGGCCGGCCTGAAGGGCACGATCCTGCTCGCGCCGGAAGGCATCAACATGTTCCTGGCCGGCACGCGTGAGCAGATCGACGAATTCATGGCATGGCTCCACGCCGATGCCCGGTTCGCGGACATCGCGCCGAAGGAAAGCCTGTCGGAAAATCAGCCCTTCAAGCGCATGCTGGTGCGCGCCAAGAAGGAAATCATCACGATGAAGATGCCGCTGATCCGCCCCGAGGCTGGACGCGCGCCTTCGGTGCGCCCCGTGGATCTGAAGCGCTGGCTCGACCAGGGACATGACGACGAGGGACGCCCGGTAGTGATGCTCGATACGCGTAACGCATTCGAGGTGGCGGTTGGCACCTTCGACAAGGCGGTGGAGTACGGTATCGACAAGTTCAGCGAATTCCCGCCAGCCGTGGCGGAGAACATGGCCGAGTTCGAAGGCAAGACCATCGTGTCGTTCTGCACCGGCGGCATCCGCTGCGAGAAGGCCGCCATCCACATGCAGGAAGTGGGAATCGACCACGTCTACCAGCTCGAGGGCGGCATTCTGAAGTACTTCGAGGAAGTCGGTGGAAGCCACTACAACGGCGACTGCTTCGTGTTCGACTACCGGACCGCCCTGAATCCGAACCTGGAACCCGCGGGGCCGGTTCAGTGCTTCGCGTGCCGCGCAGTGGTCACGCCCGAGGAGCAGCAGCACCCGAAGTACGTGGTGGGCAAGAGCTGCCCCCACTGCACCGACACCGCAACTCAGGCCGCGGCCTGACGAAGACCAATGGAGCGGGCGGCGGCGCGGCTCAGGCCGCGAGCAGGTGGTAGAGATTGCGCAGCATGCCCGCCGTCGCGCCCCAGATAAAGCGCTGACCGCCGCCTTCGCGCGGGTAAGGCATGGCGTAGAACATGCGCTCGCCGCCTTCCCAGCGGAACAACCGGCGCTCATGCCGGGCAGGGTCCATCAGGAATGCCAGCGGCACTTCGAAAATATCGGCCACCTCGCGCTCATCGGCACGGAGCGTGAACCCTGAATGCACCAGTCCGACAACAGGGCTGACGTGATAGCCGGTACCGGTGATGTAGTCCGGTAGCGATCCCAGCACTTCGACGTAGTTGCGGGTCAGCCCGATCTCTTCCTCGGTTTCGCGCAACGCCGTGGCGATGCGATTGGCATCGTAGGTTTCCTGCCCGCCTCCCGGAAAACTGATCTGCCCGGCATGGGCATTCAGATTCGCATTGCGCTGGGTAAGCAGCACCGTCAGACCATCCGAACGCTCAACCAAGGGCACCAGTACCGCCGCTTCACGCAAGCCGCGGGTCCGGTCGTACACACGGGATTCATCGGTCAGTTCGGGTTCCCACGCCGGTGGCGCAAGCAGACGATGCCGGATGAAATCCGGTCTCATGCGCGGCGTGGAGAGGGGGGCGTGGCGGCTATCGGTCTCGATGATCGGTAGCGTTTCAGGATCGAATGTTGGACGCATAGCGCTTTCAAGTATGACAGAAGCGCGTAATGTTGCACGGCAGCAAGAACGCTTGGCGTTGCGCCGCCGCCAAACAAAAAGGACACCCGAGGGTGTCCTTCGCAATCCGGCACGGCGCCAGTTACCCGGCGCCTGACAGGGAAAGCTTATTCCGCGGCAACGGCGGCCGGCTTGGCCTTCATCACCAGCTTTTCCTTGATACGTGCCGACTTGCCCGAGCGCTCGCGCAGGTAGTACAGCTTCGCGCGACGTACGTCACCGCGACGCTTCACTTCGATGCCGGCGATCAGCGGCGAGTACAGCTGGAACGTACGTTCCACGCCTTCACCCGACGAGATCTTGCGCACGATGAAGGACGAGTTCAGACCACGGTTACGCTTGGCGATCACCACGCCTTCGTAAGCCTGCACGCGCTTGCGATTACCTTCAACCACGTTCACGTTGACGATAACGGTATCGCCAGGCGCGAATGCGGGGATGGTCTTGTTCGCGGTCAGACGCGCGATCTCTTCCTTCTCGATTTGCTCGATGATGTTCATCGTTTTCTCCATAACCATCGTGCCAGCGTTGGATGCCCCAGACACTTGCTGGGCCCCGGCAGAGGATGGGGTTTTCACTTGGCGGGAGCGAACTCCTGCCCTGCTTTCGCCGCCAGTTCCGACAAGAATTTCTCGTCAGCCTTGGACAACAATCCTTGCTCGCGCGCGGCCACGATCAGGTCGGGACGCTTGCGCGCGGTATTGGCCAGCGCCTGCCGGCGCCGCCACTTCTCGATCTCGGCATGATGGCCCCCGAGCAATACATCGGGCACCCGCACACCTTCATATTCTTCCGGCCGCGTGTAATGCGGACAATCGAGCAGGCCATTGACGAAACTGTCCTGGACCGCCGACTGCGCATCGCCCAGCACGCCGGGCAAATGCCGCACCACCGCGTCGATCAGCGCCATCGCCGGCAATTCGCCACCCGACAGCACAAAATCGCCGAGGCTGATTTCCTCGTCCACGCGACGATCGATCAGACGCTGGTCGATCGCTTCATACCGGCCGCATAACAGCACCAGGCCGGGCCGTTGCGACAACGCCATGACCTTCTCGTGCGTCAGCGTCGCGCCTTGCGGCGACATCAGCACCACGTGCGGCCTGCCAACACCTGCATCCGACTGCGCCGCTGTGGCGGCGTCGATCGCGTCCTCGAGCGGCTTGGCCAGCATCACCATGCCGGGTCCGCCACCATAGGGCCGATCGTCAATCGTCCGGTAGTTGTCCACGGTGAAATCCCGCGGATTCCAGGTACGCAACGCGTAGCGCTGCTGCTTGGCTGCCCGGCTGGTGATGCCCCAATCGGTCAGCGCGCGAAACATCTCGGGAAACAGCGTGATTACATCGAACTGCATCCGCGCCTCCCCTGACACTTCAGTAATCGAGCCCCCAGTCCACCACGATCCGCCTGGCCGGTGTATCCACCGTCCGCAGGAACGCGTCGACAAACGGGATCAGCCGCTCAGCGGCCTTACCGTCCGGTAGCTCGTAGGCCACCTGAAGGATCTGATGGGCGCCATTGTCGATCAGGCCGGTCACCTCGCCGAGCGATTCGCCCTGCTCGTTGACTACGGCACAACCAATAAGGTCGACCCAGTAAAACTCACCCTCTTCC
The DNA here is from genome assembly GCF_059492215.1 of Cupriavidus sp. HY129. Classification (NCBI taxonomy): domain Bacteria; kingdom Pseudomonadati; phylum Pseudomonadota; class Betaproteobacteria; order Burkholderiales; family Burkholderiaceae; genus Cupriavidus; species Cupriavidus sp. HY129. The sequence goes on along the minus strand of NZ_CP083254.1, from coordinate 808,155 downwards.
GCCGCGGGAAAATCCGCGCGCCGGACCCAGACACGACGCCCCTTGAGCATTTCGGCCACACCGCGGTCCGAAACGCCGGCCGGCTGCGCAACCACGGTACCGCTGTGTTCACGCGACTGGGAGATCTTGATGCTGACAGCCTCGGCCGACTGCGCCGGCGCCGACACCACGCCGGCCGGCGGCGCGCGAAGCAGCCACCAACGGCGGGCGTGGAGCAATGCGGAGGCGTCGTCCGCATGTGGCTGGACCTTGATCCAGCCTCGGATACCATAAGCCGCGCCCACATAGCCAACCTCGACCAGATCGTCGGGCAGGCTGTCCGTGAACAACAGCGCGGCGGGCAGTTTTTCCTGCCGGCCGGAGGCACCGCCTTGCGTGGCGGCCAGATTCAACGGCTTGCGGCCAGGGGCATTGCCAGTCACTTTAGCGGTGCGTCAGTTCTGCATCGGCGCGCCATACGGGCACGCCGCGCAAGACCTATCAGGCTGCAGCCTTGCCGGCTTGCTTGACCAGGCGGGCAACGGTCGGCGACAGTTGAGCGCCAACGCCTTGCCAGTAGGCCAGACGGTCCTGCACAACGCGCAGGCCCTCTTCCTTGTCGGAAGCCAGCGGGTTGTAGAAGCCAATACGTTCGATGAAACGGCCATCGCGACGGTTGCGCGAATCGGTAGCAACGATATTGAAGAACGGGCGCTTCTTGCTGCCGCCGCGAGCCAGACGGATTACGACCATGTTAATTCCTCGAAAAAACGGGAGCGTGCGAACACGAAACGCAAGAGTATAGCCCACTTCCCGAGCCCAAACAAACACTTAGGACTTTCCCGCCCTGTTCGGCTCCATCGGTGCGCTTTTGACGCAACATGCGGCCAGCCAGACCGTGGCGAAAACCGTGAACCGGAGGCATGACATGCGGCCAAATCGACACATTGCGAATTACCTCGCGAAATTCCTCTGCAGGCTGGCGCTACTGGGTGCCGTCTGGTCTGCGGCGACGGCGCAGGCCGCCCTGCCGATCGACGAGATCCGGCTGCCGCCGGGCTTCAAGATCGAAGTGCTCAGCGACGACGTGCCCGGCGCGCGAGCCATGACGCTGTCGCCGAAGGGCACGTTGTTCGTGGGCAGCCGCGCGGAGGGCAAGGTATATGCGTTGGAGTCGCCGCTCGGCCCACATCCGAAGACGCGCGTCATCGCGTCCGGACTCACGATGCCCGTGGGCGTCGCCTTTCGCGATGGCGCATTGTATGCCTCATCGACGTCGCGCATCGTACGGCTCGACAACATCGAGGGCCGTCTTGACGACCCGCCGCGCCCGGTCACTATCAGCGACAAATTTCCGACCGAAACCCATCACGGCTGGAAGTTCATTGCATTTGGACCTGACGGGTATCTCTACGTGCCCGTCGGCGCGCCATGCAATATCTGCGCGCCGGATGAGAACCGCTACGCGAACATCATGAAAATGAAGCCCGACGGTTCCGACCTGCGCGTGGTGGCCCGGGGCGTGCGCAACACGGTTGGCTTCGACTGGCACCCCGTCACGCACGAACTGTGGTTCACGGACAATGGGCGCGACTGGCTCGGCGACGACCAGCCCGACGACGAACTGAATCGATTGACGCGTGAAGGCGAGCACTTCGGCTTTCCGTATTGCCACGCCGGCACAATTGCCGACCCGGAGTTCGGAAAACAGCGCCCGTGTTCGGCGTTCACTCCGCCAGTCGCCAAGCTGGGGCCACATGTGGCCGCGCTCGGGATGCGCTTCTACACCGGCACGCAGTTTCCGCCGGAATACCGCAAGAACAACATCTTCATCGCCGAGCACGGTAGCTGGAACCGATCCACTGCCATCGGCTACCGGATTGCGCGGATCGTGCTCGATGATGATGGGCGCGTCATTCGCCAGGAGATTTTTGCCGAAGGATGGCTGCGCGACGGCAAGGCGTGGGGTCGCCCGGTCGACGTGCAGGTGGCAAGCGACGGTTCGCTGTTGGTTAGCGACGACAAAGCCAATGCGATTTATCGCATCCGCTACGCGCCCTGAAACCGCTTCGATACCGCGCCAATGCTGGCCTGGCGCGGCATCGAAGTAGACGCGCCAAAGCTGACAAATTTGACGAAACAATCCGTTACACCGGTAACGGGATTGGCATTGGCGGTCACACGGCCCCTGCGTACCATGAACCCAACTCCTGACTTCTCTCAGCAACAGGACCTTGGGATTCCGCATGTTTACCCGCCCCCTCCTGCGCCTTATGGTGGCTGGTACCGTGGCTGTTGCCAGCCTTGGCGGCAGCATTGCAGTCAGCCACGCGCAAGTCGCCTTCTGGCATCACAACCGCACCGATCGCACGGTGCAGGCGGTGCGTTCTGCCAACGGATGGGAGATCGCCAGCGTGCGGGCGGAAAATCGCGATCATGTGCAGGCACAGATTGATCGCATGGAAGCAAGGGCCCGTAACGACGACCGTCTGAGCGGGCGCCCCGCCAGCCCCGGCGGGCGCGACGACGAGCAACGCGCACGCCAGCCCGGTGGCGGCGATCGCAACAGCCCCGGCGAAGCCACGCTCCGAAATGCCGAAGCACACCCCGGCAATGTTGGCCCGGGATGGCAGGCGCGCGGACGGGACGGCGGACGCTAGCCGCGACGATGGCTTGTCACGTAACCGGAACTTCCACGCGCTCCCCTTTGTCTCTACATTTGTGCGTGCTGATTGACGCCGCACAGGCTGCCGCCCGGCGCTGTCCGGAGTCGCACAGCGTGCCGTCGTTGCGCAGACGGCAACCGACCTGACCTGCCTCTGCCCGGTACCCACTGATCGACACCAAGGTCGGGCGCAGCCTCCACAAGACATCCCTGTCGAGGTTCATCATGTCCCCGCTTTTTTCGGACCTGGCCCGGCACGCGGGCCATTTGTCATTGTCAGTGCTGTTCATGCTGCTGCTGACGCTCGTGCTGTACAGCGAAACGCATATCTCCGTGCTGGTATCCGGCGTTCTGGCCTCCGTCTGGCCGTTCTGACCACTGGGGTATCGGTCCGGGCCCGGCGTACAATGTGCGACCACTGCCCGCCATGGCGGCCATACCGTCTCCGTCCCCATACCGATGCCTGCAGCCAGCCAAGCCCCCGCCATCGCCACTGAAGCCCGCAACACACGCGGCAAATCGAAACTGGCCACCGTTGCGCTGGCCTTCCTGCTCGGCAGCCTTGGAGCGCATCGCTTCTATCTGAAAGGGCTGGGCGACAAGTTCGGCTGGGTCCACCTGCTTTGCACCGTAGCAGGCGTGCTCGGTATCGCCTCGCTGATCCTCGGCACGGGCAATACCGCACTGAACTGGGTCTTCGCAGTGGCCGGCGGCGCGTCCCTTATCAGCGCCTTCCTGACGGCCATCGTGTTCGGGCTGCGCCCCGACGACAAGTGGGATGCGCAATACAACCCTCATGGCACGCCCACGCGCTCGGGCTGGCCCGTGGTCATCCTGATCATCTTCTCGCTGATGATCGGCACCGGCCTGCTGATGGCAGGGCTTGCCATCAGCTTCCAGACGTTCTTCGAATCGCAAGTCGAAGCAGCCAAGGCGCTCTCGCAGGAATAGCCGACGGCCTGGCCCCACTTCGCGCGCCAACGATGCCGTTCGACCTGACCGATATCGCGGTCTTCGTGCGCGCGGCGGCGCTCGGCAACCTGTCGGCGGCCGCACGCGATCTGGGACTGTCGACATCGACTGCCAGCGCCCGGCTCCAGCGCTTGGAGGATCGGCTAGGCACCCGCCTGCTACATCGCACAACGCGCCGCCTTTCGCTCACCGGTGATGGCGAGCAGTTCCTGACTCATGCCGAGCCATTGCTGGCCGCATCGGAGGTGGCCGCGCAATCCGTGGGCCGAGGCGCGGAGGTTCCACACGGCCCGTTGCGTGTCACGGCGCCTGCCTCGTTTGGACGCCAGCATGTCTCGCCGGCGATCCCCGCCTTCCTGTCCACCTACCCGGGCATCACACTGGATCTGCGCCTGAGCGACCAGATCGTCGGTCTCGTCGATAGTGGGATCGACGTCGCGCTCCGCATGGGCGCGCTCCCCGATTCCTCGCTGGTCGCCAGGCCGCTCGCACCCAGTCATCGCGTGATCTGCGCATCGCCGGAATACCTCGCGCGGCACGGCACCCCTCGGCACCCGGAAGACCTGCGCAATCACAACTGTCTGATCCTTGGCGATCAATCGACCTGGCGCTTCGATACCCCAGTCGGCGAAAGCGCGGTGAGCGTGCGGGGCACGCTACGCGCCGATAACGGCGAGGTGATTCGCGACGCGATCATCGCGGGCATGGGCATCGCGCTGAAGTCGACCTGGGATGTGGCGCCATACCTGCGCCGCGGCGAGTTGGTCACCGTGCTGGATGAGTACCCGATATTGCCGGTCGTCTCGATCTGGGCGGTCTATCCGAGCCGGCATCTGGTTCCCGCCAAGACACACGCCTTCGTCGACTTCTTTGCCAACTGGTTCGGCTCCCCGCCCTACTGGGATCGCGACGACGCACCTCCCTTGGCCACACCTACCGTCTGACCGGATCTGAAGCCCGTCGGAGGTTCAATCCCCAGGGCGCACATTCCATCAGGGCGCTGAGCAGGGCACTGGTATCTCGCCGGCAATACTGTATATTTATACAGTATTGGAGATTGTACGAGTCAAGAGCCCCCATGACGTCACTACCCGATGGTTTCCGCAAGGGAAGAGGCGCGCTGTCCAACACGGAATCGCGTTTCGACAGCCTGTCCCGAGAGGCGGATGCGGCCATGCTTGCCGATCTGGAAGCCTTGCACGGCGAGTCTCCCGCGCCACGGACAACGATCGCGATCGAGCCAGCCAGGACGATCATCTCGCGCAACCAGTCGCCCGATGTTCCGTTCGACCAGTCGATCAACATGTACCGGGGTTGCGAGCACGGATGCTCGTACTGTTTTGCGCGACCGAATCATGCCTACCTGGGCCTGTCGCCCGGTCTCGACTTCGAGACGAAACTGTTCGCCAAGCCAAATGCCGCTACGCTGCTCGAGCAGGAACTCCGCAAGAAACACTACAAGCCGAGCGTCATCGCGCTCGGCACCAACACCGATCCGTACCAGCCGATCGAGCGGAAATTCGAGCTCACGCGCGGCATTCTGGAGGTGCTGGAACGCTTCCAGCACCCGGTGGCCATCACGACCAAGTCGTTCCTGGTGACGCGAGATATCGACATCCTTGCCCGCATGGCCCGCAACGGGCTGGCGCGCGTGTTCATATCCGTCACGACGCTTGATGCCGATATCGCCAGAAAGATGGAGCCTCGCGCCAGCACACCAGCCAAACGGATCGAAGGCATCCGGTTGCTGGCCGAGGCCGGCGTGCCGGCCGGGGTGCTCTTCGCCCCGGTGATACCGGCGCTCACCGATTACGATCTGGAAAACGTGCTGAAGGCCTGCAGCGAAGTCGGGGCAACGTCGGCTGGATTCGTCATGCTGCGCCTGCCGCTAGAGGTTCACGACATCTTCATCGAATGGCTCGAGCAGCATTTCCCCGGCCGCAAGCAGCATGTGCTGAGCATCATCGAGAACATGCGTAACGGTAAGCACAACGACGCGACATTCACGAGCCGGATGCGCGGGACTGGCATCTTTGCCGAGCTGGTCCGCAAGCGTTTCGAACTCGCGTGCCGGAGGTTTGGGCTCAATCAGGAACGCCATCCGCTGCGCACCGATCTGTTCCGCGTGCCGCCCGAGGATTCGCCGCAGGGTAGCCTTTTCTGAGCCGGCAGGCCTGGAGCCGCGTCAGCCCGGCTGACTGCGCTCCTTCTCGTCCACGGCGATCGCCAGCGTCTCCTTGATCTCTTCCATCACCACGTAGCTTTTCGACTGCGCCGCGCCCGGCAGTTGCAGCAGGATGTCGCCGAGTAGCCGGCGATATTCGCCGATCTCGCGGATGCGTGCCTTGATCAGGTAGTCGAAATCGCCCGATACCAGGTGACACTCGAGCACCTCGGGGATCCGCAGCACCTCGCGCCGGAACTGCTCGAACATGTTGCCCGACTTGTTCCCAAGAGAGATCTCGACGAAGACCAGCAGCGCGCTGCCGAGCAGCGCCGGGTTCAGCCGCGCGTAGTAGCCCATGATGACCCCGTCGCGTTCGAGCCGCTTCACCCGCTCGATGCACGGCGTAATGGTCAGCCCGACGGCCTCCGCCAGCTCCTTCATCGAAATCCGGCCATCGGCCTGCAGGACCCCCAGAATCCTCCGATCCAGCCGATCCAGCGCGCGTACCGGCTGACGACTCGTTCTCATGATTTTTTCCTGTTTTACAGAGAAATTCGGTAACTATGACTGCCTTGAAGTCAATAGTATAGAAGCGAATTCTCCCACACATCCATTCCGCAGTAGAGAGCCCCCGACATGCGCGTTCTAATTCTTGGCAGTGGCGTTATCGGCGTCACCAGTGCGTGGTATCTGGCCCGCGCCGGTCACGAAGTGATCGTGGTTGACCGCGAAGGCGGCCCCGCCCTTGGCACCAGCTTTGCCAACGCCGGCCAGATCTCTCCGGGCTATGCGTCGCCGTGGGCAGCACCCGGCGTTCCGCTCAAGGCGATCAAGTGGATGTTCCAGGAGCACGCACCGCTCACGATCAAACCCGACGGCACGCTGTTCCAGCTTCAGTGGATGTGGCAGATGCTGCAGAACTGCACTGCCGACCGCTATGCGGTGAACAAGGAGCGCATGGTGCGTCTGGCCGAGTACAGCCGGGATTGCATCCGCGCGCTGCGCGCGGATACCGGCATCAGCTATGAAGGCCGCCAGCAGGGCACGCTCCAGGTGTTCCGCACCGACGCGCAATTGGAAGCCGCGTCGCGCGACATCGCCGTGCTCGAGGAAGCCGGCGTGCCATACGAATTGCTTTCGCGCGAAGAACTCGCCGCGAGCGAACCGGCGCTCGCCGCCGTCGGCCACAAGCTGGCCGGTGGCTTGCGCCTGCCGAACGACGAAACCGGGGATTGCCAGCTGTTTACGGAACGGCTGGCAGCCATGGCTGAATCGATCGGCGTGCAGTTCATCTACAACCGCTCGATCGACGGCCTGCTGACGCAAGGCGATGCGGTGACCGGCGCGATCGTCGAAGGGCAACCGATGATGGCCGATGCCGTGGTGGTGGCGCTGGGCAGCTGGTCCACGCCGTTCGTGAAGCACGTGCTGCCGGGCCTGTCCAACCTGCCCGTCTATCCGCTCAAGGGCTTCTCGATCACGGTGCCGCTCACCGATGCATCGAAGAGCCCGGTGTCGACGGTGCTCGACGAGACGTACAAGGTGGCGATCACGCGCTTCGACGACCGCATCCGCGTGGGCGGCATGGCGCAGATCGTCGGCTATGACCGCTCGCTCGATCCGAACAAGCGCCGCACGCTGGAACACGTGGTGAACGACCTGTTCCCGGGCGCGGGCGATGTGAGCCGTGCCACGTTCTGGACCGGCCTGCGCCCGATGACACCCGATAGCACTCCGGTGGTTGGCCCCGCTGGCATCCGCGGCCTCTGGCTCAACACGGGTCACGGCACGCTTGGATGGACGATGGCCTGCGGCTCGGGCCAGTTGCTGTCCGATTTGGTCTCGGGCACGCGCCCGGCAATCCGTGCCGACGACCTCTCGGTGGATCGCTACCGCAAGCAGCCGCGCACACACCACTTGCCACGGCCGCTACCGGCCTGATCCTTCGGCACGGTGACGAAAAAAAGGGCGACCCCGAGGGGTCGCCCTTTTCATTGCCTTGATACCCGGTGCGCCGGATCAGAACTGATCCGCCGTCAGCGCGTTGGCCGGAGCGCCACCGTCCACAATCGCGGCGCGCAATGCCGATGCCTGGGACAGGATGTGCTGGCCGAAGAAATGCGCCGTCGCGATCTTTGCGTCGTAGAAGGCTGGATCTTCCGCGCGCTTCGCATCGGCAACCAGCATGGCACGGCCGAACTGCCAGCCCGAGAACACGATGCCGCACAGCTTCAGGTACGGCACGCTACCGGCGAACACGGCATTCGGGTCCGCCTTCGCGCTGCCGATGACGAACGCCACCACGGCCTCCAGCGCTTCACGCCCCTGCTTCAGTTGCGCCTGCACCGCCGTGAACGCGTCACCGCCGTGCTTGCCCAGCGCCGCTTCGGTCTCGGCGATCTGCGCGCAGATCGCGCGTGCCATGGCACCGCCATCGCGCACGGTCTTACGGCCAATCAGATCGTTCGCCTGGATCGCGGTCGTGCCTTCATAGATCGGCAGGATGCGCGCGTCGCGATAGTGTTGTGCCGCGCCGGTTTCCTCGATGAATCCCATGCCGCCGTGAACTTGCACGCCCAGGCTGGTCACGTCGATCGACAGCTCCGTGCTCCACCCCTTCACCACCGGCACCAGGAACTCGTACAGCGCCATGTTCTGACGACGCACGCCCTCATCCGGATGCTGGTGCGCGACGTCGCTCGCGGCGGCGGCCACGTAGGCCACCGAGCGAGCGCCTTCGATCAGCGCGCGCATCGTCATCAGCATCCGCTTGACGTCCGGATGATGGATGATCGTCACGGCCTCGCGGGCCGAGCCATCGACCGGACGGCTTTGCACGCGCTCCTTCGCGAACGCCACGGCCTGCTGGTAAGCACGCTCGGACACGGCGATGCCTTGCATGCCCACCGAGAAGCGTGCCGAGTTCATCATGATGAACATGTACTCAAGCCCGCGGTTCTCCTCGCCAACCAGCGTGCCAATGGCGCCACCGTGATCGCCGAACTGCAGCACGGCTGTGGGGCTGGCCTTGATACCGAGCTTGTGTTCGATCGACACGCAATGCACATCGTTGCGCTCGCCCAGCGAGCCGTCCGCATTGAGCAGGAACTTCGGCACGATGAACAGCGAAATGCCCTTCACGCCTTCGGGCGCGTTCGGGGTGCGTGCCAGCACGAGATGGACGATGTTCTCCGCCATGTCGTGCTCGCCATACGTGATGAAGATCTTGGTGCCGAAGACCTTGAACGTGCCATCGCCCTGCGGCTCCGCGCGGGTCCGCACGGCGGCCAGATCCGAACCGGCTTGCGGCTCGGTCAGGTTCATCGTGCCGGTCCACTCGCCCGAGATCAGCTTCGGCAGGAAGGTTTCCTTCTGGGCATCCGATCCGGCAGTCAGCAGCGCCTCGATCGCGCCGTCAGTCAGCAACGGGCAGAGCGCGAACGACAGGTTCGCGGCATTCAGCATCTCGTTGCACGGCGTGGCCACCAGCTTCGGCAGACCCTGGCCGCCGAAATCGACCGGATGCAGCACGCCCTGCCAGCCGCCTTCGCCAAACTGGCGGAACGCGTCGCTGAAACCCGGCGTCGTGGTCACCACGCCATCCTTCCAGCTGCTCGGGTTCAGATCGCCCGCGCGGTTCAGCGGCGCCACGACCTGTTCGTTGAACTTCGCGGCCTCTTCCAGCACGGCCTGTGCCGTATCGGGCGTAGCGTCTTCATAGCCGGGCAACTGGCTGATGCTTTCCAGGCCCGCCAGCTCGTTCATGACGAACTGCATGTCCTTGAGCGGTGCACGATAGGTCATTAATGTCTCCAGCGTTTGCAAAAAAGCCGCTCGCGGGCGATACCCGGAACGGCTTCATTCTTCTTGTTCGATCGACCGGCTTTCCGCCGGCCGATCAGGCCATAAGCCCGGTGTTACCTATCAGCCCAGTGCGGCCACCAGCTCCGGCACCACGGTGTTCAGGTCGCCCACCAGACCGTAGTCGGCCACCGAGAAGATCGGGGCTTCGGCATCCTTGTTGATCGCGACGATCACCTTGGAGTCCTTCATGCCGGCCAGATGCTGGATCGCGCCGGAGATACCGACGGCGATGTACAGCTGCGGGGCAACGATCTTGCCGGTCTGACCAACCTGGTAGTCGTTCGGCACGAAGCCGGCATCGACTGCCGCGCGCGATGCGCCCAGCGCAGCGCCCAGCTTGTCGGCCAGCGGCGTCAGCACCTTGGTGTAGTTCTCGCCCGAACCCACGCCACGGCCACCCGAGACGATGATCTTGGCGGCGGTCAGTTCCGGACGATCGCTCTTGGTCACTTCACGCGACACGAATTGCGAGATGCCAGCGTCAGCCACGACCGGAATCGTGTCCACGGAAGCCGAGCCACCCTCGGCAGCGGCGGCGTCAAAGCCGGTACCGCGCACGGTGATGACCTTGATCTTGTCCGACGACTTCACGATGGCGATGGCGTTGCCAGCGTAGATCGGGCGCTCGAACGTGTCGGGCGAGTCGACCTTGGTGATGTCCGACAGTTGTGCCACGTCCAGCTTGGCGGCCACGCGCGGCAGGACGTTCTTGCCCGAGGCGGTAGCCGGAGCCAGGATGTGCGAGTAGTCGCTGGCCACGGCCAGGATCTGCTCGGCGAGGTTCTCGGCCAGGCCGTCACCGAAGTACGGTGCGTCGGCCAGCAGGACCTTCGACACGCCGGCGATCTTCGCGGCGGCATCGGCGGCAGCCTTGGCGTTCGAGCCGGCCACCAGCACGTGGACATCGCCGCCGCATTGGGCAGCTGCCGTCACGGTGTTCAGCGTGGCGGCCTTGATCGATTGATTGTCGTGTTCAGCAATGACGAGTGCAGTCATGTTCTATCTCCCCCGCGCTCAGATAACCTTGGCTTCCGTCTTCAGCTTCTGCACCAGCGTGGCCACATCCGGGACCATCACGCCAGCACTGCGCTTCGCGGGCTCTACGACCTTCACGGTCGACAGACGCGGCTTCACGTCGACGCCGAGATCTTCCGGCTTGACGGTTTCCAGCGGCTTCTTCTTGGCCTTCATGATGTTCGGCAGCGTGACATAGCGCGGCTCGTTCAGGCGCAGGTCGGTGGTCACCACGGCCGGCAGCTTGATCGACACGGTCTCCAGACCGCCGTCCACTTCACGGGTCACCGATGCCTTGCCGTCAGCCAGCACGACCTTCGAGGCGAAGGTGGCTTGCGGCATGCCGGCCAGCGCGGCCACCATCTGGCCGGTCTGGTTCGAGTCATCGTCGATGGCCTGCTTGCCCAGGATCACCAGTTGCGGCTGCTCCTTGTCGATCAGGGCCTTGAGCAGCTTGGCCACGGCCAGCGGCTGCAGGTCTTCGTTCGACTCGACCAGGATGCCACGGTCGGCGCCGATGGCCATCGCGGTACGCAGGGTCTCCTGGCATTGCGCCACGCCGCACGACACGGCAATCACCTCGGTGACGACGCCGGCTTCCTTCAGGCGCACGGCCTCTTCCACGGCGATTTCGTCGAACGGGTTCATGCTCATCTTCACGTTGGCCAGGTCGACGCCCGTGCCATCCGACTTCACGCGGACCTTGACGTTGTAGTCCACCACCCGCTTGACTGCGACGAGTACTTTCATGCGCTCACTCCACTGATAGCTGATAGTCCAAAATTTTTTGAATCGCTCGCCATTATAACCACCGGGGTGGCGGCGCTTTTGATTTTCGAACGATCGTACTATTTTATAGGCAAAGAATTGCCGGGCATAGCCGGCAACTCAGAAAATTTTCACGCCATTGTGCCGCAGGATGCCCTGCGCGCACAGGGTTTGGATGAAAACCTCGAAAAGATCACCACGCAGTGATCACAGAATCCTTGAACGTAGCCTGGATGTACTGCTTGATTTCCGGCGAGTGGTACGCCTTCACGAGCTTGGCCACCCACGGCTTGTTCTTGTCGGCCTCGCGGATCGCGATCAGGTTGGCGTACGGGCCCTTCGGACCTTCCATCGCAATCGCGTCGCGGGTGGGCGACAGGCCAGCCGATTCCGCGTAGTTGCCATTGATCGCGGCAGCATCAAGGTCGTCGAGCGAGCGCGGCAGCTGGGCGGCGTCGAGCTCCACGAGCTTGATCTTCTTCGGATTCTCGACCACGTCGAGCGGCGTCGCCTTCAGGCCGGCGTCGGGGCGCAGCTTGATCAGGCCCTTGCTTTGCAGCAGCAGCAAGCCGCGACCACCATTCGTCGGATCGTTCGGCACGCCGACGCGGGCCCCCTGCTTGATCTGGTCAAGCGACTTGATCTTCTTCGAGTAGACCCCCATCGGGAACGTCACCGTGAAGGCCACGTTCGTGAACTTGTAGCCACGGTCCTTGATCTGTGCCTCGAGGTACGGCAGGTGCTGGTAGCTGTTGGCATCCAGATCGCCGGCAGCCAGCGCGGCGTTCGGCTGGATGTAGTCACTGAACTCCACCACCTGGATGGTCAGACCATCCTTGGCTGCCACCTTCTTCACCTGCTCCATGATCTGGGCGTGCGGGCCACCCGTCACGCCGACCTTGATCGGCTTTTCCTGCGCGAATGCGCCAGCCGACACCACCACACCCAGCGCGACGATGGCGCCCTTCAGCACGTTACGACGTTGCATGTTTTACCCCAAGGTTTCCCTGTGAATTGCTTTGCGTTGCTTTGATTGATTTGAGCGGCCGTTGTATCAGCGATGGCTGATGCGGCGGACCAGCCAGTCGCCGAAACTCTGCACGGCTTGCACGAACACGATCAGGATCACCACCACGGCAACCATGACTTCCGTGATGTAGCGCTGGTAGCCGTAGCGGATGCCGAGGTCACCCAGCCCGCCGCCGCCGATCGCGCCGGCCATGGCCGAATAGCCAACCAGGCTGACGAACGTGATGGTCAGACCGGCCACGATACCGGGCATGGCCTCTGGCAGCAGCACCTTCCAGACGATCTGGCCCGTGGTGGCGCCCATCGACTGCGCGGCCTCCACCAGCCCCTTGTCGACCTCGCGCAACGAGGCCTCCACCAGACGGGCGATGAACGGGATCGCCGCGATCGTCAGCGGCACGACCGCAGCCGTGGTGCCGATCGAGGAACCGACGATGAAACGCGTGAACGGGATCACCACCACGAGCAGGATGATGAACGGGATCGAACGCACGGCGTTGACGACCACGCCGATCGTGCGGTTGAACAGCGGGTGCGACAGCACACCACCACGATTCGTCAGATGCAGCAGCACGCCCAGCGGCACGCCCAGCAGCGAGCCAACCACGCCAGAAATCGCCACCATCAGCAGGGTCTCGCCGAACGACGACAGGAACAGGTCAAACATCTCAGACCACATGTTCGAACTCCTCCACCACTACGCCTTGCGACTGCAGATAGTCCATGGCCGCGCGTACATCGGCCAGTTCGCCCGTGGCCATGATTGCCAGCGAGCCAAATGCCTGGCCCTGGATCTCATCGATATGGCCATGCAGGATGTTGAAATCGAGCCCGTGCTGGCGGATTGCCTGTGCCAGTACCGGCTGATCGACGTTTTCGCCCGTAAAAGCAAGGCGATAGACGTGATCGCGCCCATTGCCAAGACGGCTTTCCACGCGCTTGAGCACGCTCACCGGCAGTTCCTGGGCAATGACGTCGCCGATCATCGCGCGCGTGACTTCGTGCTGCGGACGCAGGAACACGTCGATCACGCGACCCGATTCCACCACCTGGCCGGCCTCGAGCACGGCCACGCGGTCGCAAACCTGTTTGATCACTTCCATCTGGTGCGTGATCATCACGATGGTCAGGCCAAGCTCGCGATTGATCTGCTTGAGCAGGTCGAGAATCGCGCGCGTCGTTTCAGGATCCAGCGCCGAGGTTGCCTCGTCCGACAGCAGCACCTTCGGCTTGCTGGCCAGGGCCCGCGCAATGCCGACGCGCTGCTTCTGCCCGCCACTGATCTGGGCGGGATAGCGGTCACGCAGCTTCGACAGCCCGACCAGTTCGAGCAGCGGTTCCACCGTCGACGCGATCTCCTGCTTCGACTTGCCGGCCAGCTCGAGCGGCAGCGCCACGTTGTCATAGACCGTGCGCGACGACAGCAGGTTGAAGTGCTGGAAGATCATGCCGATCTCGCGGCGGGCCTCGCGCAGCGCGCCCTTGTCGAGCGCGGTCAGATCCTGGCCGGCGACGATCACGCGGCCGCTGGTGGGCCGGTTCAGCAGGTTGATGGCGCGCACCAGCGTGCTCTTGCCGGCGCCGCTTCGGCCGATGATGCCGAAGATCTCACCGGAGGCGATGGAGAGGCTGACGTCCCTCAGCGCATGAACTTCCCCCGATCCGCCGGGGAACCGCTGCGAGAGTCCTTGCAGTTCAATCATGGAAAGTAAAAAGAAAACGGCAACATCGCGGGGTCCCCTGCGTTGTTGCCGCACTTTATTTTTGTGAAGCGAACATTTTATGCGATCCGCTTCATACCTCAAACGAGATTTTTTCGATGGCTTTATGCGCTAGCGTCATATAGACGCCCGAATAAGAGGTGCTTTTGTCACTTTCAGGTCTCGACCAGCACCTTCAGGTGGGCGAATACGCTTCGCGCCAGGGCGCTAAGGTTGTACCCCCCCTCCAGGCAACTCACGATGCGGCCCTTCGCATGAGCGCGCGCCACGTCAACGAGCTGCTGCGTGATCCACGCATAGTCCTGCTCGACCAGCCCCATCTGTCCGAGGTCATCCTCGCGGTGCGCATCAAAGCCGGCGGAGATAAACAGCATCTCGGGCTTGAATTCATTGAGCCGCGGCAGCCAGATCGTTTCCACGACCTCGCGCACGGCCAGGCCGTTGGAGTACGCGGGCAGCGGGATGTTCGACATGTTCGGCGCGAAGTGCTCCGTGCCGCTGTACGGGTAGAACGGGTGCTGGAAAAAGCTGCACATCAGCACCTGCGGGTCGTCGCGGAAGGCGGCCTCGGTGCCGTTTCCGTGGTGCACATCGAAATCGACGATCGCCACGCGCGACAGGCCGTGCGCCGTCAGCGCATGTCGTGCCGCGATCGCCACGTTATCGAAGAAACAGAATCCCATCGCGCGATCGGGCTCGGCATGATGGCCCGGCGGACGCGCACAGCAGAACGCGTTCTCCAGTTCGCCGGCAATGACGGCATCCGTGGCAGCCACCGCCGCACCAGCCGCATGTCTGGCAGCGGTGAGCGTGTGCGGGTTCATCAGGGTATCGGGATCGATCGGGTGGTAGCCGGTGGCGGGACTCATCGCGGCAAGGCTGGCCACATATTCGGGTCGATGCACGCGCTCGATTTGCGCGTCGGTGGCAGCCGGCGCCTCCCGCCGGTCCAGCAGGCCATCCATCCCATGCGAAATCAGATGGTCCTCGATAGCCTGCAGGCGTTCCGGGCATTCAGGATGGAAATGCCCCATCTCATGCATCAGGAACGACGGATGCGTGTAGTAGCCCGTTGACATTATTCGTTTTGGGTCAAGTTCGTCTCCAGACGCTACGTTAGCACATGACGTGCCCCGCGCTTCTACGCCTGTTGGCTGTCGTGTACGGCACGCCGGAATACGCCCTCGACGAGGCGTCGCGTACATCGCATCCGCTATACTCGGTGCGACTTGCAAAGGACAACATGACCGACCACCAGCGCACCCTGCGCCGCCCGCTGCTGGGCGCCGCACTCACCGCTGCCGCATTGGGCCTGTGCGGCATTTCTCCTCGGCTTCTCGCCGCCGGCAAGCGCCGCGTGAGCGTCCGGGAAGAGGAGATCGAACCGGGCCGCTATCAGAATCATCCGCAAACCCGCGCATTCATCGACGAGATGGTGGCCAGCAACGGCTTCCAGCGGGCCGAACTCGAGGGCTGGTTCAGCCAGGCGGTCTATTCCACGACGGTCGCACGGCTGATCATGCCGCCGACCACCCCGGGCAAGAAAAGCTGGCGGGCGTACCGGTCACGCTTTATCGAACCGATCCGCATCAACGCCGGCGTGCGCTTCTGGCAGCAGAACCGCGAGACGCTGCGTCGCGCCGAGGCCGAGTTCGGCGTGCCGGCATCGGTCATCGTCGGCATCATCGGGGTGGAGACGATCTACGGGCGCGATATGGGCAACTTCCGCGTCCTGGACTCGCTCTCGACGCTGGCGTTCGACTACCCCGACACCCCGAACCGTGAGGCGCGCACCAAGCTCTTCCGGAATCAGCTCGCCGACTACCTGCTCTGGTGCCGCGACACCAAGACCGACGTATTTTCGGTGCTGGGCTCCTATGCCGGCGCAATCGGCATCCCGCAGTTCATGCCCACGAGTCTGCGCGAGTACGCGGTCGACTATGACGGCGACGGGCATATCGACCTGCGCAATAGCCCGACCGATGCCATTGGCAGCGTCGGCCGATTCCTGCAACTGCATGGCTGGGAACAGGGACGTCCGGTGGTCTGGCAGATCGCCAACGACGATGGCAGCCGAGGCGTTGCCGCGGCCGCGGCCGACGGCGAACCGTGGCCGACACGCACGCTCAACCAGCTCACGCGCGCCGGACTGCGCGTGGACGAACCCATCGACGTCGCCCGCGAAGGCGAAACAGGCGTGTTGATCGCCGATCTCCCAACGCCTGACCAGCCGACCGAATATGTGATCGGCCTGCGCAACTTCTACGTGCTGACGCGGTACAACCGGAGCTTCTTCTACGCGCTGACGGTGTATCAGCTTGGTGAGGCCGTGAAGGCCGCCATGGCCTGAACGCCCAGCGGCAACAGCAAAGAAAAAGGCCCCGCGGCGCAAGCCTGCGGGGCCTTTCTTTCAGGGCAGGTCCGGGCGATCAGGCCGGGAACACGCCCGTCGACAGATAGCGGTCGCCGCGATCGCACACGACGAACACGATCGTCGCATTCTCGACCTCTTCGGCAATCCTCAGCGCCACGCACAGGGCGCCTGCGGCAGAGATACCTGCAAAGATGCCTTCCTCACGCGCCATGCGGCGAGCCATATGCTCCGCATCGGCCTGCGTCACGGGCTCCTGGCGATCAATGAACTTCGGATCGTAGATCTTCGGCAGATACGCTTCCGGCCATTTGCGGATACCCGGGATACGCGAGCCTTCAGCCGGCTGCGCGCCAATGATCTGGATCAGCGGGTTCTTTTCCTTCAGATAGCGTGACACGCCGGTGATCGTGCCCGTGGTGCCCATCGCCGAAACGAAGTGGGTCACGCGACCGTCAGTGTCTTTCCAGATCTCCGGGCCAGTCGTCTCGTAGTGCGCCAGCGGATTGTCCGGATTGGCGAACTGGTCGAGGATCACGCCCTTGCCGTCACGCTCCATGGCATCGGCCAGATCGCGGGCATATTCCATGCCACCCTTGACCGGCGTCAGGATGATTTCAGCGCCATACGCCGCCATGCTCTGGCGACGCTCGAGACTCAGGTCCTCGGGCATGATCAGGACCATGCGATAGCCGCGGATAGCCGCGGCCATGGCCAGCGCGATGCCGGTATTGCCGGAAGTTGCTTCGATCAGCGTATCGCCGGGCTTGATGCGGCCACGGGCCTCGGCATGGCGGATCATCGACACCGCCGGACGGTCCTTGACCGAACCTGCCGGGTTGTTGCCTTCAAGCTTGCCGAGAATCACATTGCCGCGTGCCTCGATCGCGGTGCCGGGAATGCGTTGGAGTCGGACCAACGGCGTGTTGCCAATGGTGTCTTCAATCGTTTTATAAGCCATGGGTGCGGTGTCGGTCGGTTTTTCGCAGGCCATTGTAATGCACCCAACTTATCCGCACCGGCGGCCGGGCCATTTCCAGGCGCCCAGCCGGCGGGATTCCCTGTGGCAGATCAATGCGTCAGGCCCTGCTCCTGTGTCCGGCCCTTGCCGAGCAGGTGGTACAGCAGGATGGCGCCAAACGTCGCGGTACCGATGCCGCCAAGCGTCAGGCCGCCAAGCTTCAGGGTCAAATCGCCGGCAGCCACCGTCAGAGTGGCGCCCACGGTAATCAGATTGCGCGAGCTTGAGAAATCGACGTGGTTCTGCACCCAGATGCGGCCGGCCGTCGCCGAAATCAGGCCGAACACGACGATGGTCAGGCCCCCGATCACCGGCCCCGGGATCGTCAGGATCAGCGCACCGAACTTCGGCGAGAAGCCGAGCAGGATAGCCACGGCGGCCGCCACCACGAAGATCAGCGTCGAATAGATCTTGGTCACCGCCATCACGCCCATGTTCTCAGCGTAGGTGGTCACGCCAGTGCCGCCACCGGCCGCCGACAACATCGTCGCTACACCGTCACCGATGAAGGCGCGGCCGATGTACGGATCGAGGTTGCGGCCAGTCATGACGCCGATCGCCTTGATATGCCCGAGATTCTCCGCCACGAGCACGATGGCCACCGGCGCGATCAGCAGCATGGCATTGGCCTGGAATACCGGCGCCGTGAACTCCGGCATGCCGAACCAGCTCGCCGCCACCACACCCGAAAAGTCGATGGCCTTGCCCAGCCCCATCAGGTTGGTGGCAACGTAGTAGGCGAGATAGCCGGCCAGTCCGCCCAGCAGCACCGGCAGGCGGCCAAGCATACCTGGCGCGCGCACGGCGATCAGGCCGACAGCCAGCACGGTCAGCAAGCCCACCCAGGTATCGAGCGGCGCGGCGCTGACCGCCTTGACCGCCACCGGCGCAAGGTTCAGGCCGATTGCCGCGACGATCGCGCCAGTCACGACCGGCGGCATCAGCTTTTCCACCCAACCGTAGCCAACTGCCTGCACGACGAGGCCGATGATCGTATATAACGCGCCCGCCGCGATGATGCCGCCCAGCGCCAGGGGAATATTGGGATTCGGACCACTACCCGCATAGCCAGTGGCCGCGATAACAACGGCGATGAACGCAAAGCTCGAGCCGAGATAGCTAGGCACGCGACCGCGAACAAAAAGGAAGAACAGCAGGGTGCCGATGCCCGAGAACAGGATGGCGATATTGGGATGGAAACCCATCAGGATCGGCGCGATCGCGGTCGACCCGAACATCGCCACCACGTGCTGGATACCCGCCAGCAGCGTCTGTCCGGCGGGCAGGCGCTCGTCGGGGCCGATCACGCCCTCGGTCTTGAGCCGCCACTTCGGAAAAAAACCTTCCCCCCCAGCATTGTCCTGGCCATTCGCCATGTTGTTCTCTCCCTTTTCAGCGGCGGCCCGGCTCACATCAGGCACGCCAGTTGGTTGGTCTTGTTCGATGGTTTTGTCGGATTGCACGGCCCGGCGACCACTGTCGGCAGTGGCGTTGCGCATGATACTCCGCACCCCGGGCCGTGCAAACGGCACCTCGTACCGCAAGCACAACGCATACCAGCCTGCGATTGTTGACCCGGGTGCGGATCCGCTGGCGTCAGCGGGCGGCAGCCTTGGGCGCTGGCCGGGCATCCTTGCGCGCGACGTCCGGCGCCTTGCCGAAGCTCAACCCCGCTGCCTGCAAGTTGGCCACCGATTTCGGCCCGATGCCAGGGACCCGATCTACCAGGTCGTTGGCATCCTTGAATGCACCGTTCTTGCCGCGCTCATCGGCGATACGCTTGGCGGTGGCCGGCCCAATGCCCCTGACCGTGGCAAGCGCCACTTCGTCGGCACTGTTGACATCGACATCAGCATAGGCCGGGCTCATGGCCAGGATCGACATCGAAAGCCCGATTGCGGCGCCCACGCGGCGCGCGGTACGCATACAGCGATGCAGCGAGATTTCAGGGAGGGAAAGATCGAACGTCCTGCGCATCAGAAAGACTCCTGTTCATTGGTCTGGTTGATGCCCGGCCGCCGGGTGGCGACGGGCAAACGCAGGATAGGAGTCCGAGCAGGTGTCGGAAGGGTCTGGACACGAAGGTTCACAACCTTCGCGCCATTGTGTGTCGAATCAAAATAACCGCGTTGCAGTCCGCGGCTTCCACGCAACAGGGGACGACGAACGCACCCTGCAAACGAACCTTAGGCGCTTCGCTCCAGCAGCCACTTGCAGTACCGGCTGACGCCTTCCTGCACGGTCAGGAACTGGTCGCTGTAGCCCGCCCCACGCAGGCGCGATACATCCGACTGCGTGAAGCATTGATACTTGCCGCGCAGGGCATCAGGGAACTTGACGTACTCGACCAGCCCTTCCTGCACCATTTCGTCGAGCGAGAGCGCCGGCTTGCCTTCCGACTCGCGCAGCGCATTGACCACCGAGACGGCGATGTCGTTGAACGGCTGCGACCGGCCTGTACCGAGGTTGAAGATGCCGGACTTCTCGGGATGGTCCAGGAAGTACAGATTGACCTTAACCACGTCCTCCACGGACACGAAGTCCCGGCTCTGCGTACCCGGCGCGTAGCCGTTGTACTCGCCAAACAGCTTGACCGTGCCTTCGGCGCGGAACTGATTGAAGTGATGGAACGCCACCGACGCCATACGGCCCTTGTGGAATTCGCGCGGCCCGTAGACGTTGAAGTAGCGGAAGCCCACGATCTGCGAATGGGCGGAAGACAGGCGACGGCGCACCACCTGGTCGAACAGGAACTTGGAGTAGCCGTAGACGTTCAGCGGCTTTTCGTAGTCACGGTCCTCGCGAAACATCGTCGAAGCGCCATAAGTGGCCGCCGACGACGCGTACAGGAACTGGGCGCCCTGCTCCAGGCACGCCTCCAGCAAGGCGAGCGTGTAGCGGTAGTTGTTCTCCATCATGTAGCGACCGTCGGTCTCCATCGTGTCGGAGCAGGCGCCTTCATGGAATACCGCGCGAACATTGCCGAAATCGCCGCGCGCGAAGCGGGCGACGAAGTCGGTCTTGTCCAGGTAGTCGGCAATCTCGCAGTCGACGAGATTGTTGAACTTCTCGGCACGGGTCAGGTTGTCCACGGCGATGATGTTCGTCTCGCCGCGCTCGTTCAGGCCCTTGACGATGTTGCTGCCGATAAAGCCGGCAGCGCCGGTCACGATGATGGTCATGGCGGATTCAGGCTCGGTGGCGCCGCTCAGGCAGCGCCGAACAATTCGGAATAAGTAACAACGGCGGTACCCAGCTTGCCGACAACGATGGCGCCGGCACGATTGGCGTGCTGAACCGCTTCCTTGAGCGGCACGCCCGCGCCGAGCATGGTGGCCAGCGTGGCGATGACAGTGTCACCGGCCCCCGATACATCATAGACCTCGCGCGCCTGCGCCGAGACATGCAGGACTTCGGCCTCGGTGTAGAGCGTCATGCCCTCTTCCGAGCGTGTCAGTAGCAGCGCCTCGAGTTGCAGCTCGCGCCGCAGGTTCTGGGCGCGGATCGTCAGGTCCGCCTCGGTCTTCCAGGCACCCACCACGGCACGCATTTCCGCGCGGTTCGGCGTGATCAGCGTGGCGCCGCGATAGCGCGAGTAGTCATCCCCCTTGGGATCGACAAGCACGGCCCGCCCGGCGGCGCGGCCTGCCTCGACCATGCGGCCGACATGCGTCAACCCGCCCTTGCCGTAGTCGGACAGCACCAGCACCTTGTAGTCGCTGATCAGCGTGCCGAAGCGTTCCTGCACCGACGCCAGCACTTCGCTGGCCGGCGCATTTTCGAAATCGACACGCAGCAGTTGCTGCTGGTGGGCCACCACTCGCAGCTTGATCGTCGTGTTCAGGCTGGCATCGCGATGCAGGTACGGCTGCACGTGACTGGCATTGAGCAGCGCCTCAAGCGTGCGGCCGGGTTCGTCGTCACCGACCACCCCCAACATGCCAACCTTCGCGCCCAGCGCGGCGGCGTTGCGCGCCACGTTGGCGGCGCCGCCCAGGCGCTCGTCGCTGCGCTTGATCTGCACCACCGGCACGGGGGCTTCGGGAGAAATGCGTTCGACATCGCCGAACCAGTAGCGGTCCAACATCATGTCGCCCACTACCAGCACTTGCGCTTGTCGGATCTGATCCAGCGAAATCGGGTTCTTGCTCATGAACTTCCCTTTGCGCCCTGGCCGCGCCCAACTGGGACGCGGCTCGATCGGGCTCTCACGGATACGCGGATTGAACGGGTCAGCGCGCCGAGCTCGAGCGCCCGATCGCGTGGTACTCGATGCCGGCCTCGGCCATGGCATCGGGTTCGTAGAGATTACGACCATCAATAATGACAGGCGTTTTGAGCATGTTACGAATTTGCGAGAAATCCGGGCTGCGGAACACCTTCCATTCGGTCACGATCACGAGTGCGTCGGCATCCTTGAGCACGTCCATCTGGGCATTGCAGAACTGGATGCGCGCCATGGCGTCCGGAATATCGGCCAGATCGAGCTCGATCACGCGACGCGCCTCTTCCATCGCCACCGGATCATGCACGCGCAACGACGCGCCGCGCGAAATCAGCTCGCGCGCCAGCACGCGGGACGGCGCCTCGCGCATATCGTCGGTATTTGGCTTGAATGCCAGACCCCAGACACCAAACGTCTTGCCTGTCAGATCCTCGCCAAAACGCTTGATGATCTTGTCGCCAAGCACCTGCTTCTGGGAATCGTTGACGGCCTCCACGGCCTCCAGCACGCGCATCGGCTTGCCGTGGGCGCTAGCCGTGCGCATCAGCGCCTGCACGTCCTTCGGGAAGCACGAACCGCCATAGCCTGCGCCGGCGTACAGGAAGCTATAGCCAATACGCGGATCCGAACCGATGCCGAGGCGCACGAGTTCAATGTCCGCACCGACCTCGTCGGCCAGATTGGCCAGCTCGTTCATAAAGGAGATACGCGTGGCCAGCATCGAGTTCGCGGCGTACTTGGTGAACTCGGCCGAACGGACATCCATATAGAACGTGCGCTCGTGGTTACGATTGAACGGCGAGTAGAGCTGACGCATGATCGCCTGCGCATGGCGGCCCGCAACGTCGGGCGCGCAGCCCAGCACGATACGGTCCGGACGCATGAAGTCTTCCACGGCCGCGCCTTCCTTCAGGAACTCGGGGTTCGACACCACCGAGAACTGCAGGTCTTCCAGACCGCGCGCGGCCAGTTCCTCGCGAATCACGGCGCTGACGCGATCGCCTGTGCCAACCGGCACGGTCGACTTGTCCACCACCACCTTGAAGCCGGTCATATGCCGGCCGATATTGCGGGCCGCTGCCAGCACGTACTTCAGATCCGCCGAGCCGTCTTCGTCCGGCGGGGTACCCACGGCGATGAACTGTACGTCGGCATGTTCGACGCTGGCGGCAACATCGGTCGAGAACGTCAGGCGGCCGGCCGCACGGTTGCGGTCAATCAGCTCTTTCAGGCCTGGTTCGTAGATCGGCACGCCGCCGGCATTCAGCAGCGCGATCTTCTTTTCGTCGACATCGAGGCAGAACACGGAGTTGCCGAGTTCGGCCAGACAGGCGCCGGTCACCAGACCGACATAGCCGCTACCGATAATCGTGACTTTCATTGCGGAAGCTCCAGAATAGTAATGATCTTGATCGCCCGGGGCATTGCGTGTAGCGGCTTAGCCCAGCGCTTCGGAGCGGCGTGGCGCATACGTTTCCCAGCGGTTGCAGCCAGGGCATTGCCAGTAGAAAAGGCGGGCACGGAAGCCACATTCACGGCAGGTATAACGCGCCAGATTGCGAGTGCGCAGTTGCAGCAGATCGCGGATGGCGGCCGTTTCCTGCGCCTGCGGGGCGACCACGGCATCCCCACCACCTTCGGCGGATTCGGCTGACTGCTCCTGCGCCGCCTGGTTCTCGGCGGCCTGTGCCTCGAAATACTTGGTCAAGGCGAGCAGCGTCGGCTGGCGACGCAGTTGCTCGCGCATCAAAGCAGCCGCGGCCACGGGGCCGTTCACTTCAAGTTCGGTGCGATACGCCGTATCGAGCAGTTCGGGGGCCAGGTTGCCCTTCAGTAGGCCGTGCAACCACTCCAGTACCTTGCCCTGTTCGCCGAGCGTCGCATACGCCTTCACGACCTTGTCGGCGACGAGCGGCACATAGGCGGCATCCTGCGCTTCGATCGCTAGCCATTGCTTGAGCGCGCCTTCAGTGTCACCGCCTGCGGCGGAGACGTCGCCAAGCAGGATCGGCGCACGCACATTGGCGGGATTCTCCTGCATGGCACGGCGCAGCCATTCCACCGCATCCTCGGGACGCTTCTTCAGCAGCGCATCTTGGGCCAGCTCGCAGCAGAACTGGGCGATCTGTACGCGATAGTCCTGCTGGTCGAGTGCTTGCAGTTCGCGTGCCGCTTCGATGGCTTTCTGCCACTCCTTCTCGACTTCATACAGTTCGAGCAGCACACGCTTGGCCGAGGCCGCGTAGGGACCGGACATCAGCCGGCGCAGCGACTCTTCCGCACGGTCTAGCAGGCCGGCGCGCAGGAAGTCCTGCCCCAACTCATATAGCGCGTGTTCGCGTTCGGGCTCCGGCAGATCGGGACGCGTGGCAAGGTTCTGGTGCACGCGAATCGCGCGTTCGGTTTCGCCACGGCGGCGAAACAGCGCGCCGAGCGCGAAGTGAAGCTCGGTGGTTTCCGGATCGAGGCGCGCCACTTCGACAAAGGCGTCGATGGCCTGATCCGGTTGTTCGTTCAGCAGGAAATTGAGGCCCTTGAAGTACGAGCGCGGCAAGGCACCCTGCTCGCTGATGAGCTGGCGCAGATCAAAGCGTGCCGCCATCCAGCCTAGGCCAAAGACAAGTGGCAACGCCAGCAGCCACCAGGTTTCAAACATCATGGGTCAGACTTTCGGACCGACTACGTTATAAGGAACGCCGGGCTTGGCCTCGGGCGGCACTGCCTCGGCGGGCGACGTTGCCCGCGCTTCGCCAAGCGCCCGTCGCAAGCGCCCTGCCTCCATGCGCTGTCGCATCAGTCCTGGCGCCACGGCAGCCAATGCCGCGACGATGCCCAGGGCAAATGCTGCCAGCAGGATCAGGATCAGCGGCGCATGCCAGACCGCACCGAAGAACAGTTGCAGGGATGCATCGCCAGTGTTTCGCAGGGCCAGCACGAACAACAGGACGAACAGGACAATGCGGAAAATCCAGGCGACGAGTTTCATGCGGTCAGAGCCATCGAAATTGGATCGGAATCGTCAGGATATGCAGGAAACGCATCCGGACATCTCCGGCGACGGATTCCCGGCATTGTAACGGAATCACTTATGACAAACGGTAACCATTGGTCGCATCGCGACTAGGTCGGCTCAACAGTTGCGCAACAAAAAAGCGCCCCCGAGGGAGCGCTTTCCAACAGACTTCCAGTCAGGCCAGCAAGCCTTCCAGTCCGATCAGGACCGTACCAGATTGAGCTGACCATCATCGTGCAACGACGCCGGCGATTGCGAGCCAAGCTGCGATTGCCCGGATTTGCCGTGCGGGGCATGACCGTTGCCGTTCATGCCGCCGCCCTGCGCCACCGTACGATCGACGCGTTCGCGCAACTCCTTGCCAGCCTTGAAGTGCGGCACCCGTTTCTCGGGCACCAGCACTCGTTCGCCGGACTTGGGGTTGCGGCCCACGCGGGGCGGCCGCTTGTTCAAACCAAAACTGCCGAAACCTCGGATTTCGATGCGATGGCCATCGGCCAGCGCCTCGGACATCGCGTCGAGAATCGTTTTCACCGAGATGTCCGCATCCCGCAGCAGCAACTGCGGAAAGCGGGCAGCCAGTTTTTCGACGAGCTCTGACTTGGTCATGGGCGGTCTCGCTGCGCGCGGCGCGGCTCGATATTACTGGTTGTCCTGGCCGAGCTTGGCCTTCAGCAGTGCGCCGAGGTTGGTCGTGCCAGCCGTGCCGGTGTCAGCCTGGAACTTCTGCATCGCTTCTTGCTGCTCTGCGGAATCCTTGGCCTTGATCGACAGGTTGATGTTGCGCGACTTGCGGTCGACGTTCACCACCAGGGCGGTGATCTGCTCGCCTTCCTTCAGCACGTTGCGGGCGTCTTCCACGCGATCGGCGGAGATTTCCGAAGCGCGCAGGTAGCCTTCCACGTCGTCAGCCAGCTGCACCACGGCGCCCTTCGCGTCAACGGCCTTGATCGTGCCATTCACGAGCGAGCCCTTGTCGTTGGCCGAGATGAAGTTGTTGAACGGATCGCCCGACAGTTGCTTGATGCCCAGCGAGATGCGTTCCTTGTCGACGTCGATGCCCAGAACGACAGCTTCCACTTCGTCGCCCTTCTTGTACTTGCGCACGGCTTCTTCGCCCGACTCTTGCCACGACAGGTCGGACAGGTGCACCAGGCCGTCGATGCCGCCAGGCAGACCGATGAACACGCCGAAGTCGGTGATCGACTTGATCTGGCCGGTCAGCTTGTCGCCCTTCTTGTGGTTGCGGCTGAAATCGTCCCACGGATTGGCCTTGCACTGCTTCATGCCCAGGCTGATACGACGCTTGTCTTCGTCGATATCCAGAACCATGACTTCCACTTCGTCGCCCAGCTGGACAACCTTCGACGGAGCCACGTTCTTGTTGGTCCAGTCCATTTCGGACACGTGCACCAGACCTTCGATACCGGCTTCGATCTCGACGAACGCGCCGTAGTCGGTCAGGTTGGTCACCTTGCCGAACAGGCGGGTGCCTTGCGGGTAGCGGCGCGAGATGCCCACCCACGGATCTTCGCCCAGTTGCTTCACGCCCAGCGAGACGCGGTTCTTTTCCTGGTCGAACTTGAGGATCTTGGCGGTGATTTCCTGGCCAACCGACAGCACTTCGCTCGGGTGACGCACACGACGCCATGCCAGGTCGGTGATGTGCAACAGGCCGTCGATACCGCCGAGGTCCACGAACGCGCCGTAGTCGGTGATGTTCTTGACGATACCGTTGACGATCGCGCCTTCCTTCAGCGTTTCCATCAGCTTCTGACGCTCTTCGCCCAGCGTGGCTTCCACCACGGCGCGGCGCGACAGCACGACGTTGTTACGCTTGCGGTCGAGCTTGATGACCTTGAATTCCAGGGTCTTGCCTTCGTACGGCGTGGTGTCCTTGATCGGACGCACGTCGACGAGCGAACCCGGCAGGAAAGCACGGATGCCGTTGACCATGACGGTCAGGCCGCCCTTGACCTTGCCGGTCACGGTACCCGAGATGATCTCGCCGTCTTCCAGCGCCTTCTCGAGGTTCAGCCACGATGCCAGGCGCTTGGCCTTGTCGCGGGAAAGGATGGTGTCGCCATAGCCGTTCTCGAGCGCGTCGATGGCCACGGACACGTAGTCGCCGGCCTGCACTTCGAGTTCGCCCTGGTCGTTCAGGAACTCCTCCACCGGCACAAATGCCTCGGACTTGAGGCCGGCGTTGACGACCACGAAGTTGTGGTCGATGCGCACGACTTCAGCGGAAATCACTTCGCCAGCCTTCATATTGGAGCGGGCGATCGATTCCTCGAACAGTGCGGCAAAGGATTCGTTAGTTTGCAGGTCGGACATAAACGTAATTTAGCAATCCGCAGTACGCGGGCCGGCGCGACTATCGCGCTCAGTCTGCCTTGCGCAGCGGGGTCAAGTTGAACAACCGGTACCGGACGGGTTGGGTTCCGATACAGGTCCAGGTTGGCGCCTAGTGGTTTTAATCACCGCACTGCGGCGAACCACTCCAGCACCTGCGCCACCGCCTCTTCCACCGTCATTTCTGACGTATCGAGGCGATAAGCGCCTTCAGCGGGACGCAGCGGCGCGGCGGCACGGGTGCGATCCCGCGCGTCGCGTTCCTCAAGGTCACGCAAAAGGTCTTCGATATTAGCAGAAATTCCCTTATCAATCAATTGTTTATAGCGCCTACGAGCGCGGGCCTCCACGCTTGCGGTCAGGAACACCTTGAGCGGGGCATCCGGGAAGATCACCGTGCCCATGTCGCGGCCGTCGGCCACCAGGCCCGGGAGCTTGCGGAAGCCGCGCTGGAGTGCAGTCAACGCATCACGCACGGGCTGGTGCACGGCGATCGCGGACGCGCGGTTACCGATGGCTTCGAGGCGAATCGTCTGACTGACTTCCTCGCCGGACAGCCATACCCGGTCCGGGCCGAACTTGACATCGAGACGCGCGGCCATTTTTGCAAGGGTGTCGACGTCCTGCACGCCAACGTCTGCACGGTCGCTCGCCAGCGCCACGAGACGGTACAGCGCGCCGCTGTCGAGTAGATGAAAGCCGAGAGCATCCGCCACTTTGTGCGCCACGGTACCCTTACCGGATGCCGTCGGGCCATCAATGGTGATGACATCAACGATAGTCATTGATTATTACCAACGTAAAAACTATTAATTTCTAGAATCAATTGATACTCATTATCATTTGACTCATGGTTGCGCGGCTACCGGCCTTCCCTCTCCCGGCTCCCCCACAAAAGCGGTCGCGCAACCGCCCTGAATTCCCAAACGCGAGGCAATCTACCATGGCCAAGACCCTGACCTTCGGCATCATGCATCTGGGCATCGCTTTCAGCGTGACCTACGCCCTGACGGGCAGCCTGGCCATCAGCGGCGCGATTACATTCATCGAGCCCGCCGTGAACACGGTGGCTCACTACTTCTTCGACAAATTCTGGGAGCGCCGCGAACGCCAGGCCAAAACCCATGCAGCAACCCCCGAAGCAAAGACGGCGGCCCGTTACGCCGCCGCCTGATCATGGCCTCCCGGGCTGAGTGACCGCTTACCGCGCCACTCCGGCAAATACCTCGAAGTACTCGGGGAACGTCTTTGCCACACAGCCGGGGTCGTTGATCTTCACGGGCAACGGGCCGAATGCGGCCAACGAGAAACACATGGCCATCCGATGGTCATCATAGGTGCCAATTCCAGCAGCCGGGGTCTGCCACGTCGTCGGTGAGGCCGGCGGCGTCACTTTCAGGTAGTCAGCCCCCTCCTCCACCTCGGCGCCAAGCTTGCGCAGCTCCGTCGCCATCGCCGAGATGCGGTCCGTTTCCTTGACCCGCCAGCTGGCGATGTTGGTCAGCGTGGTGGTGCCCTCCGCGAACAGCGCGGCCACGGCCAGCGTCATCGCTGCATCAGGAATGTGATTGCAGTCGAGCTCGATGCCGTTGAGTCGGCCGTCGTCACGCTCGGTGCCGCGCACCTCAATCCAGTTGTCACCGGCCATCACGTTGGCGCCCATCCGGTTCAGCGCATCGGCAAACCGAACATCGCCCTGGATACTCGCCATGCCCACACCTTCCACGCGTACCGGGCCACCGCCGATGGCGCCCGCCGCCAGGAAGTACGATGCCGTGGACGCATCGCCCTCAACGTAAATCTCGCCCGGCGAACGGTACCGCGCGCCGGCCGGCAGGATAAAGCGCTCCCAGCCCTGTCTCTCAACGGCAATACCAAAGCGTGCCAGCAAGTTCAACGTGATCTCGATATACGGCTTCGAAATCAATTCGCCGACCACTTCTATCTCGATGCGACCCGATTGCGCCTGGGCCATTGGCAACGTCATCAACAGCGCGGTCAGGAACTGGCTCGATACATCGCCGCGCACACGGATCGGTGCATCAATGCGAATCTGCGCCGGGTTGATCTGCAAAGGCGGGTAGCCGGGCGTGCCCAGGTAATCCACCGATGCGCCGACCTGCCGCAGGCCATCGACCAGATCGCCGATCGGCCGCTCATGCATCCGCTGCACGCCGCTCAACTTGTACGTACCGCCTTGCAGCGCCAGTGCGGCGGTCAACGGCCGGATCGCGGTGCCGGCATTACCCATGAACAGTTCTGCCGCCTTGTTCGGGAAATTTCCGCCCACGCCGGACACGATGCAGTCGTTGCCCTCGCGCCGCCATGCCACGCCGAGTACCTTGAGCGCTTCGAGCATGACGCGCGTGTCGTCGGAATCGAGCAGGTCGCGGACGCGCGTCTCGCCGGTGGCGAGCGCCGACAGCAGCAGCACGCGATTGGAGATGCTCTTGGAGCCGGGCAGGCGCACCGTGCCGGAAGCACGGGTCAGGGGGCCGAGGGTCAGTTGTTCCATGTTTTCTGCAGCATGGCCGTTGCGCGCCGCGCGCGCTGGCGGCATCAGGGTTCGACGTTGTTGGCAGCCGTCCGTGCGGCGCCCCATTTCAGGCGTGTGTCGCTGGCACGCGCGAACAGCCGTTCGAGCGCCGCGCCATCGCCTTCCTTGATCTTGGTCTTCAGATGCGCCAGCACGGACTCGTAGATACTGATCTCGCGCAGCAACGCATCCTTGTTGGCGATGCAGATATCGCGCCACATCTCTGGCGACGACGCCGCGATGCGCGTGAAGTCGCGGAAGCCACCGCCCGCAAAGTCCAGCTTCAGTGCCGCGTCCTCCGCGTTGGCCACCTGGGCCACGAGCGCGTACGACAGCAGATGCGGCAGGTGGCTGACCGACGCAAACACGGCATCGTGTTGCACGGCCGACATCACGTGGCAATCAGCACCCGTGGCTTCCCACATGGCGCGCACAGCGGCCACGTCCGCCCGCGAGTTTTCCTGCAACGGGCAAAGCACCACCTTCTTGCCTGCGTAGAGGTCGTCGAGCGCAGCCTCCACGCCGTTCAGCTCACGACCCGCGATCGGATGGGCGGGCACGAACTGGGCAACCTTGTCGCCGAGCGCGGTCTTGGCCGCCATGATGACGTCGGACTTGGTGCTGCCTGCGTCGGTCACGATCGTGCCCGGCTGCAGATGTGGTTCCAGCGCGTGGAGCAGTGCGAAATTCTGCGCCACGGGCGCGCACAGCACCACCAGACTTGCGCCTCGCATCGCGTCCTCAAGCGATGCGGCCTCGTCGATGACGCCGAGCGCCTTGGCCTTGTCCAGCGACGCCGCAGAACGGCCTACACCCACGACCGTCCCCACCACGCCCGCGCGCTTGAGCGACAGCGCCAGCGATCCGCCAATCAGGCCGACGCCGACAATCACGACTTTCGAAAAATGCAATGCGCTCACGGTTTCAGACATGCTTGAGTTTCACTTCAGGGCCTGTTCCAGCGCCGCGATAAACGCGTCGTTCTCTTCCGGCAGACCGATCGTCACGCGCAGCCACTGCGGCAGGCCATAGTTGGCCACGGGGCGCACGATCACACCTTGCTTCAGCAGCGCCAGATTGACCCGCGCGCCAGCGCCATCGTCGCCACCCACGCGAACCATGACAAAGTTGCCGGACGATTTCACGTACTCGAGCCCACTCCGCTCGAACGCTTCCACCAGCCGCGCCTTGCCCTGACGATTCAATTCGGCGCTGCGTTGCAGAAACGCCGTATCGTCGAGCGCTGCCACAGCAGCAGCCTGTGCGAGGCTGTTGACGTTGAACGGCTGTCGCACACGGTTCAGCAGATCGGTAAGCTGGGGCTGTGCCACGCCATAGCCGACCCGCAGCCCCGCCAGCCCATAGGCCTTCGAGAACGTCCGCGACACCATCAGGTTCGGATACTTGCGCACCCAGGCAACCGATTCGTACTGCTGGCCCGCATCGAGATACTCGTTGTAGGCCTCATCCAGCACAACCACCACATGCGGCGGCACCTTGGCCAGAAAAGCCTCGATCTCGGCGGCGGACACGAATGTGCCTGTCGGGTTATTCGGATTGGCGATGAAGACGAGCTTGGTGTCGGGCGCAATCGCCGCAGCCATCGCATCGAGATCGTGCCCATAGTCGCGCGACTTGACCTCGATGGCGCGCGCGCCAACTTCCTGCGTAGCCAGTGCGTAGACCGCAAACGAGTACTCGGCGTAGACGATCGACTCGCCATTGCGCACCAATGCGTGCGCGGCCAGTTCCAGAATGTCGTTGCTACCGTTGCCGAGCGTCAGCCACTCGGCCGGCACATCGTATTTCTCCGACAGCTTCGCCTTCAGCTCGAAGCCGTTGCTGTCCGGATAGCGGCCCAGATCCTCCGTCGCGGCGGCGATAGCCGCCTTTGCCGAGGCCGGCATGCCAAGCGGGTTCTCGTTCGACGCCAGCTTGACGATGCGCGCCTCGTCGAGTCCGAATTCGCGAGCCACTTCCGAGATCGGCTTGCCCGCGATATACGGCGAGATCTTGCGCACATAGGACGGACCAAAGTAGTCAGCCGCGTTCTCCTGCACTGCCATATCTGTCTCCTCGCTGCCGTTATTTGCTGGATGGGTACGAGCCCAGCACCTTCAGGTACGCGGCATTGCGACGCAGCGTCTCGATCGCCCGCGTCACGGCCGGTTCGTGCTGATGGCCTTCCACATCCACGTAGAAGTAGTACTCCCACGCGCCGCTGCGCGCCGGGCGCGACTCAAACCGGCACATCGACACGCCATTCTCGGCCAGTGGCGCCAGCAGTTGATACACGGCGCCCGCCTTGTTCGGCACCGACAGGATCAACGAGGTCTGATCGCTGCCAGAAGGCTCGGTCTCATAGCGGCCGATCACTGCGAAACGGGTGCGATTGTGCGGATCGTCCTGGATGTGCGAACGGATAATGTGCAGGTGATAGCGATTGGCCGCCGATTCACCGGCAATCGCCGCAACGGTAGGGTCCTCACTGGCCATGCGCGCGGCCTCGGCATTGCTGGACACAGCCTGGCGCTCCAGATGCGGATAGTTCGCGGACAGCCAGTTCTGGCACTGCGCGAGCGCCTGCGCATGGGCACGCACGACGGTCACACCCTTCATGTCCGGCGTGGATGCCATAAGGTTGTGGTGGACCTTCAGCGCGATCTCGCCACTGATCTTGAGCGACGTCTGCAGGAACAGATCGAGCGTGCGCGACACCGCGCCCTCGGTCGAGTTCTCTACCGGCACCACGCCGTACTCGACGGTACCGGCCTCCACGGCGCGGAACACTTCGTCAATGCTGGGGCACGGCACGCCCGTCACCTCGTGGCCGAAGTGCGCGTAGAGCGCCTGCTCGGAAAACGTTCCGGCCGGGCCCAGGAAGGCGATCTCAAGCGGCTTTTCCAGGCCGCGGCACGCGGACATCACCTCGCGCCAGATCGATGCCACGCTTTCGTCGAGCAGCGGTCCGGGGTTGGCGCCCTGCACCTTGCGGATCACCTGCAACTCGCGTTCGGGACGGAATACCGGGGCGCCGTACTTCTTCTTGACCTCGCCCACGTCGAGGGCGAGCTGGGCGCGACGATTGAGCAGCGCCAGCAGTTCACGGTCGACGGTGTCGATCTGGGTGCGCAGTGGCGCCAGATCGGCCGACAACGCCTGCTCCTGCGCGCTGGGTCCAGGAGCGTCCTGGCGCCCGGCTTCCTGTGCGGGGGCATCGGCGGCGGGGGACTTGTCTTGCTCTGTCATATCAAGGCCTGGCGGGCCGCGCGAAAAGGCGGCCTCGGAAAGTCTGGGGCGAAGCCACGCCGCGCGCATGGCTGTGCGCGGCGCGACGCTTTGACCGCCGTCAGGCGGCGGTACGCTCGAATTCGCGCATGAACTCGATCAGCGCGGTAACACCCTCGAGCGGCATCGCGTTGTAGATGCTTGCACGCATTCCGCCCACGGACTTGTGGCCCTTGAGCTGTACCAGGCCGTTCGCGCGCGCCTGGGTCAGGAACGCTTCGTTGCGCGATTCGTCGCGCAGGAAGAACGGTACGTTCATGCGCGAGCGGCAGCTGGGGTCGATTTCGTTGCGGTAGAAGTCGCTCTGGTCCAGGAAGTCGTAAAGCGCGCGCGCCTTGGCGATATTGCGCTGCTCGATCGCGGGCACACCTCCCTGAGCCTTGAGCCACTTGAACACGAGCCCGGCGATGTAGATCGCATAGGTGGGCGGCGTGTTGTACATCGAATCATATTCGGCCACGAGGCGCCAGTTGAACGCCGACGGGCACAGCGGATGCGCGAAACCGATCAGGTCTTCGCGCACGATGACGATCGTCACACCGGCCGGGCCGATGTTCTTCTGGGCGCCGCCATAGACCACCTGCACGCGCGACCAGTCGATCGGGCGCGAAAGGATGTGGCTCGACGCATCGGCCACGACGATGCGGCCCTTGTCGTGCGTGCCGGTCTGGCCAATGTCGGGGATCTCCTGGAACTCCGTGCCAACGATCGTCTCATTGGTGCACAGGTGCACGTACGCGGCGTCGTCCGACAGCTTCCACGATGCCACATCCGGGATCTTGTGCCACTTCTGGTCCTGGCTCGAAGCCACGATGTTGACTTCGCTGTAGCGACGCGCTTCCTGCTCGGTCTTGACGGACCACGTGCCGGTCACGACGAAATCGGTCTTCGGCTTTGCTGCGTTGATGCGACTGGCAAGATTCAGCGGCACGATACCGTTCTCGCCGATCGCACCGCCTTGCAGGAACAGGATGCGGAAATTCTTGGGCACCTGCAGCAGTTCGCGCAGGTCAGCCAGCGCCTCGTTGTGAATTCCTTCGAACTCACGGCTGCGGTGGCTCATCTCCATCACAGATACACCCGTGCCGCGCCACGACAGCATTTCCTCGGCGGCCTGATGCAGGACTTCAGTCGGCAGGGCGGCCGGACCAGGCGAGAAATTGAACACGCGCTCGGCCAGGGAACGTTGCAGGCCGACGAGGGCGGGATTCTGGGGATCGTTCATGGAGGGAAGATGGAAAAATGGCTGCCGGTTTGAACCAAGCAGCCATTATCCCTCAAACCCACGCCCCTTGGACACCATGGGTGCCGGCCAGGGGCGGCGTGAGCGGCAGACCAGCCCGGGAGAATGCCCCACAGGCCAGCCACCGATCACCTGCGGATCACTTGCCGATCACTTCGCAGCGGCGGCGATTTCCTTCTCGGCGGCGTCACGCATCGACTTGCCAACCTGCGGGCCGTACTTCTGCATCATCGAACCCCAGATTTCCTGAGTGGCCTTGCCCTGGTTGGCCATGAACTTCTGGCCGGTCGGCGACTTCAGGAACGTGGTCAGGTCCTTGATTTCCTGCGTGGAGTAGTACTTGCCGAAGGCGTCGTAGTGAGCCTTGAGGGCGTCCTGCTTGAACGCATCGGTCGAGAAGGCCGTGCCGGCGCCATCGACCATGCGCTGTACAGCGCCGTTCTTCTTGAGCTTCTCGACAGCAGCTTGCTTCTGTTTGTCGTTCAGCGTCTTGTTCTCAACCAGCACCTGCTCCAGCACCAGCGGCGCTTCCTGCTTCGCGCCCTGCTGCCAGTTGTCGGCCTGACCCTTGACAGCCTGATCGGCCTGCATGACGGTCAGCAGTTCCTTGATGGCCGCGGTCTTATCCTTGTCGTCCGCCTGTGCATGCGCGGCTTGCGCCAGCATCATCATCGGAGCAACTGCAGCCAGAATAGCGATACGTCGATAGGTTTTGAGCATTATGACTCCCTGGAAAATAAGTCCGGATTAGTCCGCACGGCCGTCTGGCGAGTTCCGACCGTGGTTCCAATGTTGCAACAAATTACGAATTCGCATCCGCGTCAG
The DNA here is from genome assembly GCF_059492215.1 of Cupriavidus sp. HY129. Taxonomy (NCBI): domain Bacteria; kingdom Pseudomonadati; phylum Pseudomonadota; class Betaproteobacteria; order Burkholderiales; family Burkholderiaceae; genus Cupriavidus; species Cupriavidus sp. HY129. The sequence continues at coordinate 773,099 of NZ_CP083254.1, read as the reverse complement.
TGGCTCCGGCATCGGTGGCGCCCGCGGCATCATCAGCCGCTTCGCCCTCCTCTGCCCCCGAGCCGTTGTCCGCGTCGCTTTCCACGATGCGCTGCAGACCCGACAGCTTGGTGCCCTCGTCGACGTTGATCAACGTCACACCCTGCGTAGCACGACCCATCTCGCGGATTTCGGCCACGCGGGTGCGAATCAGCACGCCGCCGGTCGTGATCAGCATGATTTCATCTTCGGGCGAAACCAGCGCCGCAGCCACCACGCGGCCATTGCGCTCGCTCGTCTGGATCGCAATCATGCCCTTGGTGCCACGTCCGTGTCGAGTGTATTCGGAGATCGGAGTGCGCTTGCCGTAACCATTCTCGGTTGCAGTCAGAACGCTGCCCACCGGAGACACATCTCCCTCCACAACCGACGATTCCGTTTCCGCGGATTCGGCCGGCGCAACCAGCATGGCGATCACGGCCTGACCTTCATCGAGGTTCATGCCGCGGACACCGCGTGCCTGCCGGCCCATCGGACGCACGTCGTTCTCATCGAATCGCACGGCCTTGCCGGCGTCGGAGAACAGCATCACGTCGTGCTGGCCGTCGGTCACGGCAGCACCGATCAGGAAGTCGCCCTCGTCGAGATCCACGGCGATGATGCCCGCCTTGCGCGGATTCGAGAAATCGGTGAGCACGGTCTTCTTCACCGTGCCACGCGCCGTGGCCATGAAGATGAAGTGCTCGGCATCGAACTGGCGCACCGGCAGGATGACGTTGATCTTCTCGCCGTCGGCCAGCGGGAACATGTTCACGATCGGCCGTCCACGCGAATTGCGCGAGCCCTGCGGCACCTCATAGACCTTCAGCCAGTACAGCCGGCCCCGGTTCGAGAAGCACAGGATGTAGTCGTGCGTGTTTGCGACGAACAGCGTGTCGATCCAGTCGTCTTCCTTCGTCGCCGTCGCCAGCTTGCCGCGCCCACCACGCTTCTGCGCGCGGTACTCGGAAATCGGCTGGCTCTTCATATAGCCGGAATGCGACAGCGTCACGACCATGTCCTGCGGCGTGATCAGGTCCTCGGTATCGAGTTCAGTCGCGTTCAGCTCGATCTGCGAACGGCGCTCGTCACCGAATTCCGCCCGAATCGCTCCAAGCTCGTCGGTGATGATCGTCGCGATGCGCTCCGGGCGGGCCAGGATGTCGAGCAGATCGGCGATCAGGCCCATGACCTCGCGGTACTCCTGGACAATCTTGTCCTGCTCGAGCCCCGTGAGGCGTTGCAGGCGCATTTGCAGGATTTCCTGAGCCTGACCGTCGGACAGGCGATACAGGCCATCCGGCTGCATGCCGAACACCGCCGGCAGACCGTCCGGGCGGTACGATGCACGGCCGCCCGCAGTGTCGCTTTCGGCACGTGCCAGCATTTCGCGCACCAGACCCGAATCCCAGGGCTTCGACATCAGCTCCTGCTTCGCGATCGGCGGCGTCGGCGCAGCCTTGATGATCGCGATGAACTCGTCGATGTTGGCCAGCGCCACGGCCAGGCCTTCCAGCACGTGACCGCGCTCGCGCGCCTTGCGCAGCTCGAACACGGTACGGCGGGTAACCACCTCGCGCCGGTGCGACAGGAACGCATCCAGCATCTGGCGCAGGTTCAGCAGGCGCGGCTGGCCATCGACCAGGGCCACCATGTTCATGCCGAAGGTGTCCTGGAGCTGGGTGTTCTTATATAGGTTGTTCAGAACGACCTCAGGCACCTCATTGCGCTTGAGTTCGATCACCACGCGCATACCTGACTTGTCAGATTCGTCGCGGATGTCCGAAATACCTTCGACCTTCTTCTCGGTCACCAGCTCGGCAATGCGCTCGAGCAGTGTCCGCTTGTTCACCTGGTACGGCAGCTCGTCGACGATGATCGCCTGGCGCTGGCCCCGGTCAATGTCTTCGAAGTGCGTGCGGGCACGCATGACCACACGGCCACGGCCAGTGCGGTAGCCTTCGCGCACGCCCTGGATGCCGTAGATAATGCCGGCGGTCGGAAAATCGGGCGCCGGCACCAATTCGATCAGTTCATCGACGGTGGCATCGGGATTACGCAGCAGATGCAGACAGGCATCGACAACCTCATTGAGGTTATGCGGCGGAATATTGGTGGCCATGCCGACCGCAATACCCGACGAACCATTGATCAGAAGATTCGGAATACGTGCCGGCAAAATGCCAGGCTCTTTCTCCGAACCGTCATAGTTCGGTTCGAAATCGACAGTTTCCTTGTCAATATCCTGAAGCATTTCATGGGCAATCTTCGACAGGCGGATTTCGGTATAACGCATTGCCGCCGCGTTATCTCCATCCACCGAACCGAAGTTGCCCTGACCGTCGACCAGCATGTAGCGCAGGGAGAAATTCTGCGCCATACGCACGATCGTGTCGTACACCGCGGTATCGCCGTGCGGGTGATATTTACCAATCACATCGCCGACGATACGGGCCGACTTCTTGTACGGCCGGTTCCAGTCGTTGTTGAGCTCATGCATCGCAAACAGCACGCGCCGGTGTACCGGTTTCAGGCCGTCCCGAACGTCGGGAAGCGCGCGCCCCACGATTACGCTCATTGCGTAATCCAGGTATGAGCGGCGCATTTCCTCTTCCAGTGAGACCGGAAGGGTTTCTTTGGCGAATTGATCCATTGCGACGTGGTTTATGCGGCGGGTTTAGGCAAATGGGACTCCGATTCCCGCATGACGGAGACCGGCATACGGCATCGGGCGAACATGGCATTCTATCATGCACGCACCCCCCTTCCCGACCCTGCGGGAACCCCTCGCTCCCGCCCCTCGACGGCGCTTTCAGCGACCACCCCCTCACCCGGCAACCCCATATGGGACAAGGCTTTGCGGGCGCCGCAAGGCGGATGTTGCACAAACACCACAGGCCCAAAACCGCTTGGTTGAATCGAATATATTTACTTCTTAGGAAACGAGCCTTGTGGCACAATTCCCCAGCGAAGAGCCAGACGTTGTTCGAAGTGGATCATGCTCCACGTCGAGAATGTTATACTCCGAAGAATGTATGACTTGTTTTCGTCCATTTGCTCGCAGTAACCCTGCGGTGATCTCATCCTGAGAGGAGAAATATGAAAAAATTTGCCAAGCTCGCGCTCGTTGCAGCTACCGCAGTAATGGCTGCATCCGCTCAAGCCCAGTCCGTCCCCTATGAAAAGAAGGCAGTGAACGACAACTGGGGCAACGGTACGAGCGAGTACGTGTGGAAGAATGGCACGAACGAGCTCTGCTGGCGCGACAGCTCCTGGACCCCGGCAACGGCCAATGCACAGTGCGATGGCGCGCTGGCTCCGGCTGCTGCGGCTCCGGCCCCGACCCCGGTGGCACCGCCGGTTGTGTCGAGCGAGAAGGTCACTTTCGCTGCTGACACCCTGTTCGACTTCGACAAGGCTGTTCTGAAGCCCGAAGGCAAGGCCAAGCTGGACGACCTGGTTTCGAAGCTGCAAGGCATCACCCTGGAAGTGATCATCGCTGTTGGTCACACCGATTCGTTCGGTTCGGACAAGTACAACGATCGCCTGTCGATCCGTCGTGCTGAGTCGGTCAAGGCCTACCTGGTGAGCAAGGGCGTTGAAGCCAACCGCGTGTACACCGAAGGCAAGGGCAAGCGTCAGCTGAAGGTTGATCCGAAGTCGTGCAAGGGCAACCGCACTGCTCAGATCGCCTGCCAGCAGCCGAACCGTCGCGTGGAAGTCGAAGTGGTCGGCACCCGCAGCGCACGTTAATCGGATCCTCTCCGATGAAGAAAAGCCCAGCGCAAGCTGGGCTTTTTTTTTGGTAAAGTTGCCGCAGACTTCTCACCTGATTTGCCGCTCGCCGGCACCCATGATGTCGCAATCGACCACCCTGCACTCCACTCCCGATACGCCAAGCAGCCGCAACGCCGATCCGAAGGAGATCGACAAGTTCAGCGAGCTGGCCCACCGCTGGTGGGACCCCAACAGCGAGTTCAAGCCGCTGCATGACCTCAACCCGCTGCGCCTGGGCTGGATCGACGACATTGCCCACCTGTCGGGCAAGCAGGTCATCGACGTCGGCTGCGGAGGCGGCATCCTTTCCGAAAGCATGGCCCGCGCGGGCGCTACCGTGCGTGGCATCGACCTGTCTACGAAGGCGCTCAAGGTCGCCGACCTGCACAGCCTGGAATCGGGCGTGGCGGTGACCTACGAGGAGATCGCCGTCGAGGACCTGGCGGCCCGCGCGCCGGCCAGCGTCGACGTGGTGACGTGCATGGAAATGCTGGAGCATGTGCCCGACCCCCAGTCGATCGTGCGCGCGTGCATGACGCTCGCAAAGCCGGGCGGCTACGTCTTCTTCTCGACCATCAACCGCAACCTCAAGGCGTACCTGCTTGCCGTCGTCGGCGCCGAGTACGTATTGAACATGCTGCCGCGCGGCACGCACGACTACGAGAAATTCATCACGCCATCCGAACTCGCCCGCTTCGCGCGAAATGCCGGACTGGACATGATCGAGATGCGCGGCATGACCTACAACCCGTTGACGCAGATCTACTCGCTTGGCCGCGACACCGACGTCAATTACATGATGGCTTTCCGCAAGCCTTGAACCATGATGACGTTCGACGCAGTTTTCTTCGATCTTGACGGCACACTTGCCGATACCGCTCCTGACCTCGCCGCTGCCGCGAACCGGCTGGTCATCGAACATGGCATGTTGCCAGTCGCGTACGAACGGCTCCGTCCGGTAGCTTCGCACGGCGCGCGTGGCCTGCTCGGTGTGGCGTTCGGCAAGCGCCCGGAGGATCCCGAGTTCCCGGCCTTGCGCGACGCGTTCCTTGACTACTACGAGGCCGATATCGCCGTCCATACGCGCCTGTTCGAGGGGATGGACCAGGTGCTGGCGCAACTGGAGTCCACGGGCATTCGCTGGGGCATCGTGACCAACAAGATTGCCCGCTTCACCGTGCCGCTGGTCAATGCGATCGGCCTGACGCCACGCGCCTCGGCCGTGGTCAGTGGTGACACCACCCCTTACGCCAAGCCCCACCCCGCACCGCTGCTGCGAGCTGCGGAATTGAGCGGCGTGGCGCCCGGCCGGTGCATATACGTCGGCGACGATCTGCGCGACATTCAGGCTGGCCAGGCCGCCGGCATGACCACGGTCGCAGCGGCATACGGCTACTGCGGCGAAGCTGAACCTCCGGAAACCTGGGGCGCCGACTACCTGATCCGCCATCCAGCGGAACTGCTACCGCTATTCTCCTGACCAAGGAACAGAACCACGCGGAGTGCGTCGAAAGCAGGTACAATCCATGTTCTTTCGCGTTTTGACGCACATAGGGGCCGACCTGGTTTCGACGTGGGTTACAAAGCAGTGGAGGGCATACCGAGGACCCGTCACCTCGTTAATCAATGGGAATGCAATAACTGCTAACGACGAACGTTACGCACTGGCAGCCTAAGGGCCGCCGTCCTCGCACTGGCTCGCTGACGGGCTAGGGTTCGCAAGAACCAGCGAGGTCATTTACGTCAGATAAGCTTTGGGAGTGTCACGGGCCCGAGGACGAAAACCTAGTGACTCGCCGTCGTAGAGCGTGTTCGTCCGCGATGCGCCGGTTAAATCAAATGACAGAACTAAGTATGTAGAACTCTCTGTGGAGGGCTTGCGGACGCGGGTTCGATTCCCGCCGGCTCCACCAAACATGAAACCCAACCGTCACCGGTTGGGTTTTTTGTTGCCTGCACGATTCATCGCGCGCCGATGTGGCGCGCCCGTCGTCAGTGCATCGACGCGCCATCCAGAGGCATGCCAGCCAGCCGCGCCGCATGAAACGGTTCGATGCCGACCGTCACGCCGAGGTGCGTATACAGCCGCTCCGCCTGATCAGGCGAGGTGAGCACACCAGGCATCCATAGCCGCTGCAGCCGCGCCAGGGGTTCGCCCGAGTGCGCGGCAAACGCCTCGGGGCCGAACTCCTGGATGGCTTTGAACAGCACGAGACCGACCAGGTACATGTCGCCAGTGTTCAGCGCGATCTCTGCCTGGGCAGTCCAACGCGCTGTGCGATCTTCAATTTTTTCCGCTTCGGCGAAACGCTCTGTCATGGTCGGCATGAAGGCGTCACCCGGCGGGAGAAAAGTAAAACTCATCAAACGACTCCAGTCCCCGTATCTGAACGATGACGGCATTCTTCGCAGAAAACTTAAAAAATCGGAACCGATTCACGCAAGATCCAGCGAAAAAACAACACTTAGCGAACCACACGCCACAAGGCCGGCGCTACCGCTGGGACCCATCCAGCACTGCACCACATCGTAAGGCTTTGGAGGCAGACGCAGCGCGTGCCCTGATAGGTGACGGCCTGACCAATTTCATACGTGGTTCATACGTGGGGCCATCGCGCCAGGTGTCATGGCTGCCGCCATCGGGCTGCCCTGTCGATCTACCACTGGAACTGTCGTTGCCACCAGAACGGCCGCTTGCGCTGGGTGCGTCCTTGTCGACTCCATAGCGATAGCCAGGATACGTCTTGCGTTGATCTGTCCGCCAACACCAAGGAAATCGTAATTTCCATAAATCATCGGGCACCCTGCCTGCCGTCAGGACGGGGGACGCTACAATAGGCCATCGCTGTTTTCCCTTCCCCGCATCGCCTCCATGTCCGACCACCCCCGCTTCACCGTCAACCGCTCCGTCTGCCTGCTTGTGCCGGAGCAGCCCTTCCTTGACTGGGTCAAGGCGGTGGATCCCGAACCTGTGCCCACGCTGACGCTCGAGGCCATCCGCGACGACGCCAGCGTGTTCCTGTTGCCCGAGGTGGCAGATACACCTGAGAACGCGCTGCGCTGGGTGGAGAAGCGCTGGCGTACGTTCTTCGAATTCATGCTCGGGGAATGGTTTGACGACTCGCTATGGCCCCAGCAGATCTCGCTGGAGATGTTCCGCCAGTGGTTCACCCCTCGTTTTCACTCGATGGTGTGGGACATGGCGCCGGACTCGCCGATCGAACTCGAAGACTGGGATGACGAGGACGACCAGGTATCGACGTTGCTGCACTGAGTCGCTTCGCGACTGCGCGACGGTCAGATGAGGAAACGAAAACGGCACGCCATTGCGTGCCGTTTTTCATGCTGTGCCGGGCGATGGCCTCGGCAGCGTCAGAGGAACCGATCCAGGATCTTGCGGCTGGGCTTGTCGAGCGCCATCAGGTCTCGAATCAGATAGTGGATGCCGTGGCTGTCCGAGATCAGCAGCGTATTGCCAACGAGCCGACGGATATCCTCCTCGCCACGCAGCACCAGATCAGTCTGACCACGATCGGTCTGCACGGTCCACACGCTCGGCGTGGCATACGTCGAGACGCCCACGATCTTCCGGATTTCTGGCATGAACTCGCGCCCGGCCAGTTCCGACTCGATCAGTTCGCGGGTCGGCGCCGGCAGGCCGTCGAGGCTCGGAATCCAGGCCAGTTCCCGGCCATCCGTGCTCATCATGCCCACGCCGCCGTCGGGCGCGGAGATCGGGAAGGCTCGCACCGGCACCACCCCTTCGTGCGACACGCCATCGGCCAGCGTCAGCACCAGCTTGCCGAAGCTGTTGCGGGTCAGATTGAAGTCAGGCGTCTGCATGGCCGCTTGTTCGTGAGTCTGTTCGGAAGTTTGATTACTGCGCACCGACGGCCTCCTTCGCTTCCGCGACTTCGCCGTCGCTGATCGCATCGGCGTCGGTATCCACGTTGCGCGCCTGTGCCTGGTACAGCTTGTAGTACGCGCCTTCACGCGCCATCAGTTCGTCGTGATTGCCCACTTCGACGATCTGGCCACGATCCATCACCACCAGACGGTCGGCCTTGCGCAGCGTGGAGAGGCGGTGCGCGATGGCGATCGTGGTACGGCCCTGCACGAGATTGTCCAGCGCCTTCTGGATTTCCTTCTCCGTCGTCGTATCCACCGACGAGGTGGCTTCGTCCAGGATCAGGATGCGTGGATTGATCAGCAGCGCGCGGGCGATCGAGATGCGCTGGCGCTCGCCGCCGGACAACGCCTGACCACGTTCGCCCACGAGCGAATCGTAGCCGTGCGGCAGCCGCAGAATGAACTCGTGCGCGTGGGCGGCACGGGCGGCCGCGATGATTTCCTCGCGGGTCGCGTCGGGCTTGCCGTAGGCGATATTGTCGGCGATCGTGCCGAAGAACAGGAATGGCTCCTGCAAAACCAGGCCGATATGGCGGCGGAACTCCGAAACCGGCAACGAGCGGATATCGACACCGTCCACGCGAATCGCACCTTCGGACACGTCATAGAAACGGCAGATCAGGTTGACCAGCGTGCTCTTGCCCGAGCCGCTATGCCCCACCAGGCCGATCATCTCACCCGGCTGGATCGACAGGTTCAGCCCACGGATCACGGCACGGTTCCCGTAGCGGAACCCGAGGTCGCGCAATTCGATGGCGCCCTGGACATTGTCGATGTGCACCGGCTTCTGCGGCTCCGGCACGCTCGACACGTGATCGAGAATATCGAAGATCCGCTTGGCGCCGGCGGCGGCCTTCTGCGTCACCGAGACGATGCGGCTCATCGAATCCAGGCGCGTGTAGAAGCGGCTGATGTAGGTCAGGAACGCCACCAGCACACCCACGGTGATCGCATCGTGGCTGACCTGCCAGATGCCGAAGATCCAGACCACCAGCAGGCCCACCTCGGTCAGGAACGTGACCGTCGGCGTGAACAGCGACCACACCGCGTTGACCCGATCATTGATGGCCAGGTTGTGCTTGTTCGCCTCGTGAAAGCGCGTCACTTCGCGCTTTTCCTGCGCGAAGGCCTTCACCACCCGGATACCGGGGATCGTATCGGCCAGCACGTTGGTGATCTCCGACCAGATCCGGTCGATCTTCTCGAAACCATGGCGCAGGCGGTCGCGCACCAGATGGATCATCCACGCGATGAACGGCAGCGGCACCAGCGTGACCAGCGCCAGCCACGGATTGATCGACACGAGGATGATCGACGTCATTGCGATCATCAGCACGTCGGTGGCGAAGTCCAACAGGTGCAAGGACAGGAACACGCTGATGCGGTCGCTCTCCGAGCCGATGCGCGCCATCAGGTCGCCAGTGCGCTTGCCGCCGAAATACTCGAGCGACAGCTTGAGCAGATGTTCGTAGGTGGTGGTGCGCAGGTCGGCGCTGATCCGCTCCGACACCCGGGCCAGCAGGTAGGTACGTGCCCAGCCCAGCACCCAGGCGACCAGGGCGGCGCCCAGCAGGCCGGCCAGGTAGAGTTTGACAAGGCCGATATCGATCGGCACACCGTTCTGGTAGGGAATCAGCACCTTGTCCATCAGCGGCATGGTCAGGTACGGCGGTACGAGCGTGGCGGCGGTGCCCAGCAGTAGCAGGACGAAGCCGCCCAGCAGTTCCCAGCGGTAGGGCCGCGCGAAGCGCCACAGGCGCAGGAGCGCCCATGTCGACGGGGGCGTCTCCAGTTCCCGGCTGCATTGCGGGCACTGTTCCTCGCCCGGTGGCAACGGCGCCTTGCAGGTGGGGCAGATCTCGGTATCGGCCGGCTCCGGGGCGCGGCCTGTTGCCAGGGCGTCGCGACGCGTATCGAACTGGTCGGCCAGTCTCAATGCGTCGGGATTGTAACCAAGCGTATAGCGCCAGCTTGCCAGGCGGCGCTGGCCATCCGACAGTTCCAGCATGCCCACCCCGGCGTGGTCCCCATGGGCCAGCGTCTGGCCGGCCGTGATTTCCCAGTCCTGGAGGGTTTTTTCACCGGGCGCGCGCGCAATCAGGCGACGGTCCGTCACAACCAGCCACCCTTGGGTAAAATGCAACCTTGCGTCCAGGTCCAGCGTCAGTCCGGCCAGGACGTTTTCCCCAGGCTGCAGGGTGGCGCCGATTTCGGCACCCCAGGGTCCTTGCAAACCGGGGCTGGGAGGGACGGACGGGGAAGACTGGGTCATTGTTGGCGCGTCAGACAAGAAGCGAAAAGCGAATGAAAAGCGCGTCCGCAATGGGTCCCGAAGGGATCAGCGACGGACATAACTTGAAACAATTTAAGCGGAGCGCCATGTGGCGGCCCGCAATTTTGCCCGCAAGTATACATAACGCAAACAAGCGGAGGAGCCTGGTGCACTGCACAACACGTTCCGGCCAGATCGGGGCAGCCAAGGGTCAACCCTGAAGGCGCCGTAACGTTAACGAAAGGTTAGGCTTCCATTTCTCGGGCATTCAGCCCACTGCCTCAAGCTAAGTCAATGAAAAAGAAGGACATTGAGATTTTCGATGTCATGTCGCTGCGCGGCCCGAATATGTGGACATATCGGCCGGTGCTGGAGGCATGGGTCGATATCGGCGAACTGGAGGATTTTCCCTCCAACACGATTCCGGGGTTCTATGAGCGCCTGTCGGCATGGCTGCCAACGCTGATCGAACACCGCTGCAGCCCGGGGGTGCGCGGCGGCTTCCTGATGCGCCTGAAGGAAGGCACCTGGCCGGGCCACATCCTGGAACACGTCACGCTTGAGCTGCAGAACCTGGCCGGGATGCCGGGCGGCTTCGGCAAGGCCCGCGAGACCCCGATCCGCGGCGTGTACAAGGTCATCGTCCGCGCCTGGCACGAGGAAGTGACGCGCGCAGCCCTGTTCACGGCCCGTGACCTGGTCATGGCCGCCATCGAGGACCGTCCTTTCGACGTGCCCGCCGCGGTGGACAACCTGCGCCGCCTGGTCGACGAACACTGCCTGGGCCCGAGCACGGCGTGCATCGTCGATGCCGCGGATGACCGAGACATTCCGTCGGTCCGCCTGTCGGACGGCAACCTCGTCCAGCTCGGCTATGGCGCCCGCCAGCGTCGCATCTGGACGGCCGAGACCGACCGGACCAGCGCCATCGGCGAGTCGATCTCGCGCGACAAGGACCTGACCAAGAGCCTGCTGGAATCCTGCGGTGTGCCGGTGCCGGAAGGCCGCATGGTCGAAAGTGCCGAAGACGCCTGGGATGCCGCCGAGGACATCGGCGTGCCCGTGGTGGTCAAGCCGTACGACGGCAACCACGGCCGTGGCGTGTTCACGAACCTGATGACCCGCGAGGAAGTGGAAACGGCCTATGCCGTGGCCATCGAGGAAGGCAGTGGCGTGATCGTCGAGCGTTTCGTGCCCGGCAACGAGCACCGCCTGCTGGTGGTGGGCGGCCGCGTGGTCGCCGTCGCGATGGGCGAAACCGCCTCGGTGGTCGGCGACGGCAAGTCGACGATCGACGAGCTGATCGAATTGCAGATCAACTCCGACCCACGTCGGGGCAGCACCGAAGACCATCCGCTGAACCGCGTGCGTCTGGATTCGGCCGCACGCCTGGAACTGAAGCGCCAGGGTTATGCCGACGGCAGCGCCGTGCCGCCGGAAGGCCGCACCGTGCTGATCCAGCGCAATGGCAATGTCGCGTTCGACGTGACCGACCGCGTGCATCCGAGCGTGGCCGCCCATGCCTCGCTGGCCGCTCGCGTGGTGGGTCTCGACATCGCCGGCGTGGACCTCGTCGCGCAAGACATCTCGCGCCCGCTGGCCGAACAACGTGGCGCCATCGTCGAAGTCAACGCCGGCCCGGGCCTGCTGATGCATATCAAGCCCGCTGAAGGCGAGCCGCGCCCGGTGGGCCGCGCCATCGTTGATCACCTGTTCCCGAGCCGGAACGGCGTGGAAGACGATGGCCGCATCCCCGTGGTGGGCATTACGGGCACCAACGGCAAGACTGTGGTGGCCAAGCTCGTGGCACGACTGCTGCAACTGTCGGGCAAGCACACGGGCCTGGCCTGCAGCGACGGCCTGTTCCTGGACCGCCGCCAGGTGGAGAAAGGCGGCCGGGGCGACCGCGCGAGCTGGGATGCCGGTCATCGCATCCTGATGAACCGCGCGGTGGAAGCCGCCGTATTCGAGAACGACAGCGGCATGATCCTGTCGCAGGGCCTGCCCTATGACCGCTGCCAGGTGGGCGTGGTCACGAACTTCGGCAAGCCCGACCACATCGGCGACTTCTACGTCGAAGATGAAGACCGCATGTACAACGTGCTGCGCACGCAGGTGGATGTGGTGCTCAAGACCGGCGTGGCCGTGCTCAACGCCGCTGACGCGCGTCTGGTCGAAATGGCCGAGCTGTGCGATGGCGACGTCATCTTCTTCGGCCTGTCCGCCGACCTGCCGGCCATCGCCATGCATCGCGCGGCAGGCAAGCGCGCGGTGTTCGTGCGCGACGGCAAGGTGGTGCTGGCCACCGGCAACAGCGAGACCGCGCTGACCGATGTGTCGGCGATTCCACTGACCTACGCCGGACGCGTGGCATTCCAGATCGAGAACGTGCTGGCCGCCGTGGCCACGGGTTGGGCGCTCGGCATTTCGAACGACCTGATCCGTGCCGGCATCGTCACGTTCGACGTCGGCCAGGTGGACGTTCCGGGCCGCTTCACGCTGTTCGAGCACCATGGCGCCACCGTGGTGGTGGACGACGCGCACAACGCTCCGGCGCTCGAGGCGCTGGCGGCCGCGCTCGACCGCTTTCCGTCCGAGCGCCGGATGCTCGTGTTCGGCGCGGGCGTGCAGCGTCGTGACGAGGACCTGATCGAACAGGGCAAGGTGATTGGCGCCACGTTCGACCGCGTGTTCCTGTGCGAGGACCAGAGCGTCAAGCGCGAACTCCCCGAGACCGAGGCGCGCGCGCTGCTCAAGAAGGGCCTGTACGAAGGCCGCCGCGTGACCAAGATCATCGACGAAGGCGCGCGCCGCGCGGCGGTGGAAGCCGCGCTGGCCCAACTCGTGGCGGGTGATCTGCTGGTACTGCAGTGCGACGAGGGCTCGACAGACAGCACGGTGGAACAGGTACACCAGTGGATGGGCCGCGCCGGACGCCGCGCGTGATGCGCGAGCCGGAAAGAAAAACGGAAAGCTGATTCTATGGAAGTTTCTCGCATCCGGGCCCTGCGTGGCCCGAACCTCTGGTGTCGTCACACAGCCATCGAAGCGATCGTGGCGTGCTCGGACAAGTCCCTTCGGCTGGCCGAGCTGCCCGGTTTCGAAGACCGCCTGCGCGGGCGCTTTCCGGGCATCGGCCCGCTGCGCCCGGACGATGAGGCCGGATCGCCCTCGATGGCCCATGTGCTCGAAGTGGCAGCCCTTGGCCTGCAGGCCGCGGCCGGCTGCCCGGTGACGTTCAGCCACACCGCACCGACGCTGGAACCCGGCACCTATCAGGTGGTGGTGCAGTACAGCGAAGAGGAAGTGGGCCGACTGGCATTCAATCTGGCCGAGCAGCTTTGCATCGCCGCGCGCGACGACCTGCCCTTCGACCTGGACGATGCCCTGCATCGTCTGCGTGAACTCGACGAGGATGTGCGCCTGGGTCCGAGCACGGGCTCGATCGTCTACGCCGCCGTGGCGCGTGGCATTCCGTATCGCCGCCTGACGCAGGGCTCGATGGTCCAGTTTGGCTGGGGCAGCAAGCAGCGCCGCATCCAGGCCGCCGAGACCGACATGACCAGCGCGGTGTCCGAATCCATCGCACAGGACAAGGAACTCACCAAGAGCCTGCTGCACGCGGCAGGTGTGCCGGTGCCGATGGGCCGCTCGGTCTCCAGCGCCGAAGAGGCATGGGCCGCCGCGCAGGAAATCAACGGTCCGGTGGTGGTCAAGCCGCGCGACGGCAACCAGGGCAAGGGCGTGGCCGTGCGCATCCGCACGCGCGAGGAAGTGATGACGGCTTATGAAGTGGCCGCCGATATTTCCTCGGACGTGCTCGTCGAGCGCTACATCCCCGGCCATGACTTCCGTCTGCTCGTGGTGGGCAAGCACCTGGTGGCCGCCGCCCGCCGCGATCCGCCGCAGGTGATTGGCGACGGCGCACACACCGTGCGCCAGCTTGTGGAAGAAGTGAACCGCGACCCGCGCCGTGGCGAGGGTCATGCCACGTCGCTGACGAAGATCCGCTTCGACGATATCGCGCTGGCCACGCTGGCCAAGCAGGGCCTGAGCGCCGACGCCGTGCCGGCCAAGGGCACCCGCGTGGTCCTGCGCAACAACGCGAACCTGTCGACCGGCGGCAGCGCCACCGACGTCACTGACGACGTGCATCCGGACATCGCGGCGCGCGCCGTGGCGGCCGCGCAAATGGTCGGTCTGGACATCTGCGGCGTCGACGCGGTCTGTGAAACGATGCTCAAGCCGTTCGAGGAGCAGGCCGGCGGCATCGTCGAAGTCAATGCCGCGCCGGGCCTGCGCATGCACCTGCAGCCGTCGTACGGCAAAGGACGCGCGGTCGGCGAAGCCATCATCTCGACCATGTTCGCCGATGGCGACGATGGCCGCATCCCGGTGGTTGCGGTCTCGGGTACCAACGGCAAGACCACCACGGTGCGCCTGATCACCCATATCATGGCCTCCAACGGCCTGCGCATGGGCATGACGGGTACCGACGGCGTGTACATCCAGGGCGAGCGCATCGATACCGGTGACTGCAGCGGCCCGCGCAGCGCGCGCAACGTGCTGTTGCACCCGGACGTGGACGCCGCCGTGTTCGAAACCGCGCGCGGTGGCCTGCTGCGCGAAGGCCTGGCATTCGACCGCTGCGACGTGGCCGTGGTGACCAACGTTGGCGAAGGGGATCACCTGGGCCTGTCGTACATCAGCACCGTCGAGGACCTGGCCGTGCTGAAGAGCGTGATCGTGCAGAACGTGGCACCGCACGGGATGGCCGTGCTCAACGCCGCGGACGAAATGGTGGTGCGCATGGCCGATGCCTGCCCGGGCACCGTGACGTTCTTCGCGCAGGATGCCGGTCTGCCGACGATGGCGCTGCATCGCGCGCAAGGCAGGCGCGTGGTGTTCGTCGAGGGCGGCCAGATCGTGGCAACCGAAGGCGACACCGAAGTGCGCATCCCGTTGGCGGACATCCCGCTCACGCGCAACGGCTCGATCGGCTTCCAGGTGGAAAACGCGATGTCGTCGATCGCCGCCGCCTGGGCGCTTGGCATCGACTGGGCGGTAATCCGCCGCGCGCTGGCCACCTTTGTCAACGACGCCGCGACGGCCCCGGGCCGCTTCAACGTGTTCGACTACAAGGGCGCCACGCTGATCGCCGACTACGGCCATAACCCCGACGCCATCCAGGCGCTGTGCAATGCCGTGGCGACGATGCCGTCGAAGCGACGCGTGGTGGTGATCAGCGGCGCGGGCGACCGACGCGACGAGGACATCC
Organism: Cupriavidus sp. HY129; assembly: GCF_059492215.1. Taxonomy (NCBI): domain Bacteria; kingdom Pseudomonadati; phylum Pseudomonadota; class Betaproteobacteria; order Burkholderiales; family Burkholderiaceae; genus Cupriavidus; species Cupriavidus sp. HY129. The sequence goes on along the minus strand of NZ_CP083254.1, from coordinate 757,845 downwards.
GCAAGCAGACGCAGATCCTCGGTGGCGTGTTCGACGAGGTGGTGCTGTATCAGGACCAGTGCCAGCGCGGCCGCGAGGATGGCGAGGTACTGGCGCTGCTGCGCGAGGGCCTGCAAGGCGCCCAGCGCACGAGCCATGTCGAGGAGATCCGCGGCGAGTTCGTCGCCATCGACACGGCACTGAGCCATCTGCAGCCCGGCGATCTGTGCCTGATCCTGATCGACCAGGTGGAAGAAGCGCTCGACCACATCGCAAAGCGCGTCGCGGGCAACTGATTCCGCCGATTCGGCCGAATCAGCCGCTACGTGGCTTGCACCCCTCTTCCGCCACGCGGGAGAGGGGCCGGGGAAGCGGGCTTTCCGGCTCAACAACGACGTAACGTTGCCGGAACCACAAGCCCTCCCCCGACTCTCACCTGCTTGCCGTCCACCATCATTCGGTGCGACAGTATCCCTTCTCCCCATCATTACCCTGACGGCCCCTGCTCCGCCCGTCATCGAGGAGATTCCACATGGCTATCCCGCAGACCATCGTCGTCACCTACATCGCCGCCACGCCGGAGCAAGTCTGGGGTGCGCTGACCGACCCCACGCAAAGCACGCAGTACTTCTTCGGCCGACGCGTCGAATCCGACTGGAAGGTCGACAGCCCGTTCGTGCTACGCATGGAAGATGGTCAGGTCGATTCGCAGGGCGTGGTGCTGACCGCCGACGCGCCTTACCGGTTGTCCGTCACATGGCGCGTGGAATGGCTCGAGGCATTTCGGCAACTACCGGAAGTGATTGTCACCTGGCAAATCGACGCGCTCGGTGACGAGGCTGTACGCCTGACCGTCAGCGAGACCCATCGTGAGCCGGTTGACGAACAGATCCTGCAGGGCGGCCGCAACGGCTGGCCGATGATCGTGGCGGGCCTGAAGACATGGCTTGAAACGGGACGCCGGCTCAAGCTCGAGACGCCACAGCCACCGCCCGCGCCGCCGGATCAGTGACGTGTCATCGGCGTGCGGGAAAAAAATGAGAAGAGGACGCGATGCTGATGTGCCGGTGTACGGCACGCTGTTGTTCTGGATGCATCGGCCCTCTCCTCCCCTTCCACGTCAACATGTCAACATTGACCAGACGGAAGGAACACCCCGCGCAAATCGCGATACAAGCTGCTGATCGGTCTTACTGGAATGCCTTGTCGTTCGGCTCGGCAAACAGTTGCTTCATGTCCGGCGACAGCGGGTAATTCATATTGATGTTGCGCGGCGGGATCGGCGACTGGAACCACTTCGCGTAGAGCTTCTCGCCGCGGCCACTGGTCATGATGTCCGCCACCACGCCATCCACCAGTTTCTTGAACGACGGATCGTCCTTGCGGAACATGCAGGCGTAGTTCTCGGTCTGCAGCGGCTTGCCAGCGACCACCCACTCAGCGGCATTCTTGGCCTTGGTGCGCTCGCCGTACAGCAGCGGCTCGTCCATCACGAATGCAGCAGCGCGACCGGACTCGAGGATCAGGAACGCCTGGCCGTGATCCTTGGCGCTGGTCAGGTTCATGTTCATGCCTTCGCCGTTCATCTTGACCAGCAGGCGCTCGCCGGTGGTGCCAGCCGTGGTCACCACGTTCTTGTCCTTGAGCTGCGGGAAGTCCGTAACGCCCGAATCCTTCTTCGTCAGCATCCGGATGCCGTAGATAAACAGGCTGTTCGAGAACGCCACCTGCTTCTGGCGCTCGAGGTTATTCGTGGTGCTGCCGCACTCGATGTCGATGGTGCCGTTCTGCATCAGCGGGATGCGGTTCTGCGACGTGATCGGCGTCAGCTTGACCTGCAGGTTCGGCATGTTCAGTGTCGCCTTCACCTTGTCGACGATCGCCAGCAGGTAGTCATGGGAGTAACCCATCACCTCCTTGCCGTCCGAGTACGAGAACGGAATCGACGACTCGCGGTAACCGAGCGAGATCACACCGCTGTCCTTGATCTTCTTGAGCGTATCGCCATCGGCGGCATGTGCGCCGGCAGCGGCGCAGAGCAGCGCGGCGGCAGCCAGCAGGCGGGTGACGGGGGTCGGACGGACGGACAGTGACTTCATGGTGCGGCTCCTTGGTTGGGGCTTGATTTAATGGCACGACTCTCTAACTGCGACTTCCAGCACAACCCGTGTGCGCCCGCGAGAATGACTATGCGAGCGCTGCACTGAAATCTTCGGCATCCACCACCGGCTTGCGGCCAGCCATCCGATCGGCCAGCACACCCGCGCTGCCCATGGCCAGCGTGAAACCCAGCGCGCCGTGGCCAAGGTTCAGCCACAGACCGCGGATGCGTGATTCGCCGATCATCGGCAAACCCGTGGGCGTGGCCGGACGCAGGCCGGCCCACGGCTGCAATGCATCAAGGTCCGCGCCATGGCTCACGTCGCCAAACACCGCACGCGTCTGCGTGACCAGCGTCTGCGCGCGCTCGCGGTCGATCACCGCGCCGCCGCGCACGATATCCGCCATCCCCGCCACACGCAGCGTATCGCCGATGCGCGCATAGACGATCTTGTTGGCGAAGTCAGTCACGCTGATACGCGGCGCCAGCACGCCCTGCCTGATCGGCACCGTGATGCTGTACCCCTTCAGCGGCCACAGCATCGGCCGCACACCGAGCGGCTTGAGCAACGGCACGCTGCCGATGCCGCCCGACACAATCACCGCATCGGCGCGGATATCACCCGCATCGGTGCGCAGGCCCGTCACGCGGTCCCCCGCACGCACCAGTTCGTTCACACGCGTGCCAAAGCGCAGCGTGACACCCGGCCTGCCTTGCAACAGATGGGCCAGCGACACGCAGAAGCGATGGCAATCGCCCACTTCCTCGCTCGGCGTGTGGATCGCACCGACGATGTCCTGCCGAATGCCGGCCAACGCCGGCTCCAGCGCAACCGTGGCATCGCGATCCAATGCCTGCTGTTCACAACCAAGGCTGGCCTGATAATCGAGCAGGCGACAGGCCGATTCGTAGGTTGCCGCATCACGGTGCACGATCAGCTTGCCGCTACGCGCGAAATCGAAACCACCGCCCTCCTGCCGCGCGTCCGGACGATCGACGAAAGCCTGCATCAGATCGCGCGAGTAGAACGACAGGCGCAGTAGCTTGCGCGTGGCGGCCTCGCTAGCCGATGCATTGCACGCGCGGGCGAATTCCAGCAGCCAGCGCCATTGCGACGGGTCCATGGATGGCCGGAAGCGCATCGGTGAATCGCGATCCAGCAGCCAGCCCGGCACCTTCGACAACACGCCTGGTCCGGCCAGCGGCGCCACATAGCTGTAGCTGAGCTGGCCACCATTAGCGAAGCTGGTCTCCTCGCCCGGACCATCATGGCGCTCGACCACGGTGACTTCGTGACCATCGTTGGCCAACCGCCACGCGGAGGTCATGCCGACCACACCGGCACCCACGATCGCTATGCGCATCCGCTTGCCTTGCGTCCTGTTCAAACGATGGGCCAGAGCGTAGAGCACCCGGCGCGGCTTGCCCAATGCCAATACGTGCCAGAATATGTCCTCAAGCTATAGGGGCCCGCCACCCGGGTCTACCCGTAGTGCGGAGCACCATTTCCCGCACCAACACGAACACCAGCGCAAGCACCAGCGCGACCATTCCCCCGCACCAGAACCATGCGCCTGCGCCAGATTGAAGTGTTCCGCGCCGTGATGCTAACCGGTACCGTCAGCGAGGCGGCGCGCCTGCTCCATGTGTCTCAGCCCGTGGTCAGCCGGGTACTGCAGCATGCGGAATCGTCGCTGGGCTTCCGCCTGTTCGATCGCCAGCGCGGCAGGCTGCAACCGACGCCGGAAGCGCTTGCGCTCTATGGCGATGTCGAAAGGCTATATGGTGAGATCGAGCGTGTGCGGCGCGTATCGGAAAGCCTGCGCCACAAGGGCACGGGACGCCTGCGCGTGGCCGCCACGCCGAGCCTGGCCAACCCGCTGCTGGTGCCGGCGGTGCGCCGCTTCTGCGCGCGGCACCCGGAAACGCAGGTTCAGGTGCTGACGCACCATACGAGCGAGATCGTCGAGGCGCTGCTGGCCAACCAGATCGACGTGGGCTTTGCCTTTTCGCCGCCCCGGCATGAAGCGATCACCAGCGAGCCCGTGGCCGCCGGCCGAATGCTGCTGGCCGTGCCGCGTCCGCAGGCACTGCCCTCGGGCGGCCGGCGCGGCATCGTGTCGATCCGCAAGCTGATGGAGCGGCCGTTCATCGGCTATGACGACGACAGCTCGCTGGGGCTGCTGGTCCGGCAAACGCTGGCCCGTCACGCGCTGGAACCACATTCGACGCTCGAGGTCCAAACCTATTCCCTCGCGCTGGCCCTGGTGGATGCGGGCCTGGGCGTCACGCTGCTCGACCAGTACACCGCGTTGAGCGCCAATCCGGCCAATGTCGCGCTGCACGACGTGCAACCCGAATTGCCGTTCGAAATCCAGATGCTGCGCGCCACCCATCGTGGCAAATCGAGCCTGGTCGATGATATGCGGACACAGTTCGCAGCCGCCGCCTCGGCGCTGGCCGCCACGCTCGACGATCGCCTGGATTCGCCCGTCGTCCAGTTTGATCCTGCCCCGCGCTGACTGGCAGACATTTACCAGACAATTGACAGGCCCCCGCCTGTGCACCAATATCAACACGCCCAGATCGGCGCGTGAATAACTTATGTTCGTACTGATCCTGACCCTTCTCGTGGTGGTAAGCGCGTTCTTTTCGATCTCCGAGATCGCCTTGACCGCCGCCCGCCGCACCAAGCTCCAAGTCCTGTCTGAACGCGGCGACCACCGCGCGACCAAGGTATTGCTGCTCAAAGAGGAGCCCGGCAACTTCTTCACCGTGGTACAGATCGGCGTCAACAGCGTGGCGATCCTGGCCGGTATCCTCGGTGAGAAGCATGTCTCGGATCTCGTCTACGGATTCCTGAGTGCGTACCTCGATGCCGGCATGGCACAGCGCATCGCCAACATCAGTTCGTTCCTGATCGTCACGCTGCTGTTTATTCAGTTCGCGGACCTGATCCCCAAACGCATCGCCATGACCTTCCCCGAGGCTTGCGCGGTGCAGGTGATCGGCCCGATGCTGACACTGCTCAAGCTGTTCAAGCCCGTGGTCTGGGTGTTCAATGCAGCGGCCGATGCCACGCTCAAGCTGTTCGGCATTCCCACCAAGCCGGTCGACCAGATCACCACCGAGGACATCGCCGCCATGGTCGATGCCGGCGCCGAGGCCGGCGTACTGCACAAGCACGAACTGCATCTGATCGAAAACGTGTTCGAACTCGATTCGAAGCCGATCACGGCCATCATGACCCAGCGCGACGACGTGGTCTTCCTGACCCTCGACGACACCGCCGACGGCCTGCGCCGCAAGCTGGTCAAGCAACCGCACGCACAATACCCGGTGTGCGGCAAGAATATCGACGACGTGCTGGGCTATATGGAGTCGAAAGTCATCCTGCAACTGCTGCTGGCCGATGAAAGCGGCGCAGCATTGGACAGCATCGGCAAACACTACGACAAGAACGTGCTGGTGATCCCGGACACGCTGACACTCTCGGAGTCACTGACCCGCTTCCGCGAGATGCATGAGAATTTTGCGGTGGTGATGAACGAGTACGGGCTGGTGGTGGGCATCGTCACGCTGGACGACATCGTCGGCGCGCTGATGGGTGACATCCTCTACTCGAACGAAGACGAACAGATCGTGCGCCGCGACGAATCCTCGTGGCTGGTCGACGGCCTGACACCGCTGGTCGACCTGAAGAAGGCACTGGATATCGACGTGCTGCCTGGCGAAGACTATGTGGATACAGCAGCCGGCCTGGTGATCTACTCGCTGAAACGGATCCCGAAGAAGTCGGAAGCGATCACCGTGGCGGGCTTCCGGTTTGAGGTGGTCGACATCGACCATCACAAGATCGACCAGTTGCTGGTTTCAAGGCTGCCGCCGAGCGCTTCGCAACCTGTGGCATCTGGTGAGTGAGGCGGCCTGCAGTGGACAGGGTCTGTCACAAATTGTGACAAATTTTGTCACTCCAGGGCGGCTACTTGGACAAATTACGGCACCTGACACTGACAAATTCTGTCACCAGTACCTCAAATTGATTACCTTTGACTGACAAAATTTGTCAATTTCCGGGCTGCGAGGCTGTTTTTGACCCTGGCACGCGAGTTGCTTTTTGTTGACCCAGCAGCACTCTGGCTGCCTAACAATTCATACTGGGGTCACTCATGAAAAAAGCACGGATGGGAATCAAGCGGGTACAGAAGGGCTTTACGCTGATCGAACTGATGATCGTGGTCGCGATCATCGGTATCTTGGCTGCGATCGCAATTCCGCAGTATCAGGACTATGTGACGCGCAGCCGTTGGACGGACAATCTGGCCTCGATTACGCCGATGAAGCAGGCAATCGCGGAGTGTGCACAGCAAAACGCGCTGGCACCGGCCGCTGGCGCCGCCGCAATCAACGTTCCCGCTTTGTGCGCCGACTTGGCGGCTCTTGGCGCCGCGAACACTGGCGTTGGCTTCACTGCTAACCCGACGCCGGCCAATGGCCAGGTTGTTTACGCCGCCGGCGTCATCACGATCACCGGTATTAACCAGCTGGCAGCCAACGGCTGTACCGTAACGGTCACGCCGCAGCTCTCGGCCTCGTCGATCACGTGGAACCAAGCCACGACCGTTTGCGGCCGTGCGCAAACTGGCGTCTAAGCTTAGCTCGACTTAAAAAAGGGCGCCCCCGGGCGCCCTTTGTCTTTATGAGTGGCTCGTTGTCTCTGCACAATGTTTCTGAGCTTGCCGACTCCCTCAGAGACGAATTGATGGACTTGCTAAGCGAACGCCTGAAGCTTCGCTCCCTGATGAGTTCTCGCTCGAATCCTGCAAACGCTCCGACGATTTGGAAGATCATCCTGCCGGCTGGCGAGCGGGCATCAATGTGCTCGACCAAGCTGCGGAATTGTGTGCCTGCTACTTCGATGCGTTCGACGGTGATGAGTAGTACTTTGAGGGGGTGCGCGATGCGGTCAAATTTGCAGACGACAACGGAATCGCCTGGACCGATTTTTGTGAGCATCTCGTCAAGCGCAGGCCGCCTCGATGTGCCCCCCCCCGAACGCCTCTCGGAAAAAACCGACGCCCGCTTCTCGCAGTGCGTCGGTTTGTGCGTGTGTTTCCAGTTCCTGCGTGCTAACTCGCGCGTATCCGACTAGCATGAGGCCGCTTCATCTGTAGTTGTATGAAACGATCTTTATCGGGCGTCTGTGAGTAATTCCGGTGTCTGTGAGTCGTTCCCGTACCCCGCCGAGAATGTCAGTGCAGAAAAAACAAAACCGACGTTGCTTTCGCAAACGTCGGTTCTTAGTTTTACTACGCTGTTTTTGTCTGCTGGTGGTCGAATCCGTCAGCAGCTTTTTGTTTGGCGGAGAGGGTGGGATTCGAACCCACGGTACCGTCGCCGGTACGCCTGATTTCGAGTCAGGTACATTCGACCACTCTGCCACCTCTCCGGTAACTTGGCCGTCGCTGCGTTAGCGGCGAAACCAAGATTATAGGGATATCCATATCCGGAGCGCAAGCCCCTTCTGTAACTATTTTTACGCTTCCGGTTCCAGACGCGTGATGCCGCCCATGTACGGTTGCAGCGCCTTCGGCACCATCACCGAACCGTCTGCGTTCTGGTAGTTCTCCAGGATCGCCACCAGCGTGCGGCCCACGGCCAGGCCGGAGCCGTTCAGCGTGTGCACCAGTTCCGGCTTGCCCTGTCCGGCGCGCATACGTGCCTGCATGCGGCGCGCCTGGAAGTCGCCCATGCTCGAGCACGAGCTGATTTCGCGGTACGTGTTCTGCGCCGGAATCCACACTTCGATGTCGTAGGTCTTGGTGCTGCCGAAGCCCATGTCGCCCGTGCACAGCACGACGGTGCGGAACGGCAACTCGAGCTTCTTCAGGATCGTCTCGGCGTGGCCAGTCATCTGCTCGAGCGCGTCCATCGACTGCTCGGACGGCACCACCTGCACCATCTCGACCTTGTCGAACTGATGCTGGCGGATCATGCCGCGCGTGTCCTTGCCGTACGAGCCGGCTTCCGAACGGAAGCATGGCGTGTGGGCCACGAAGCGCAGCGGCAGTTTTTCCGCGGCAACGATCGCGTCGCGGACCATGTTGGTCAGCGGCACTTCGGCGGTCGGGATCAGGTAGAAGTTCTCGATAGCGTCCTGGCCATCCTCACCGCCGACCTTGCGCGGCACCTTGAACAGGTCGTCCTCGAACTTCGGCAGCTGGCCGGTACCGCGCATCGACGCGGCATTGACGATGTACGGCACGTACATCTCGGTGTAGCCATGTTCAAGCGTGTGCGTGTCCACCATGAGCTGGACCAGCGCGCGATGCATGCGTGCCACGCCACCCCGCAGGAAGGCGAAGCGCGAGCCAGTGACCTTCGTGGCCGTCTCGAAATCCAGGCCGAGACGGGCGCCGACATCCACGTGATCCTTGATCTCGAAATCGAACGTGCGCGGCGTGCCCACGCGGCGCACTTCGACGTTCTCGGTTTCGTCCTTGCCCGTCGGCACGCTTTCGTGCGGCAGGTTCGGGATCGAGAGCATCGCGTCGCTGATCTGGTCCTGGATCTCGGCCAGGCGCTGGGCGGACGCCTTCAGCGTGTCGCCGATACCGGCCACTTCGGCCATCGGGCCCGAGGCGTCTTCGCCCTTGCCCTTGAGCATCCCGATCTGCTTGGAGAGGCTGTTGCGGCGCGCCTGCAGATCCTCGGTCTGGGTCTGCAGTTGCTTGCGTTCGGCCTCAAGGGCCTGGAACAGGGCCACATCGAGTTGAAAACCGCGCGTGGCGAGGCGCTGGGCCACGGCGTCGATGTCTTTGCGGAGCAGCTGGATGTCGAGCATGTTGCTTGGTCATGTGCAGTGCCGGCAACATGCCGGCGAACGGAACATTTTACTGCACTGGCACGACCCGCCGGGAGCAAATCCGGCTGGATTTTGCCGTCTGCTCCACACTTTGGGAGTTATCCGGGTCCCTGCTCGCCGCCCCGCTCTCCCCTCGCCCCCTGCTCAGTCCTTGCCGGACTTGTCGCGCTGCTCGCGATGCCAGGCGTCGTCCAGATCACGCAGATGCCGCAGCTTGTCGCCGATCTTGCCTTCCAGCCCGCGCGGCGTGGGCTGGTACCAGTCCTGGCTGCGCAGATCGTCGGGCAGGTAGTGCTCGCCCGCCGCGTAGGCTTCCGGCTCGTCATGCGCATAGCGATACGCATGGCCGTAGCCAAGCTCCTTCATCAGTTTTGTCGGCGCGTTGCGCAGATGCACGGGCACGGCCCGCGACTTGTCCTTGGCGACAAAGGCACGCGCCGCGTTGTACGCGTTGTAGCCCGCGTTCGACTTTGGCGCCACGGCCAGGTACAGCAGCGCCTGCGCCAATGCCAGTTCGCCCTCCGGCGACCCCAGCCGCTCGTAGGTCTCCGCGGCATCGAGCGTGATCCGTGCCGCGCGCGGATCGGCCAGGCCGATGTCCTCCCACGCCATCCGCACGATCCGGCGCGCCAGGTAACGCGGGTCGGCGCCACCATCGAGCATTCGGCAGAACCAGTACAACGCGCCATCCGGGTCGGAACCGCGCACGGACTTGTGCAAGGCGCTGATCTGGTCGTAGAACGCGTCGCCACCCTTGTCGAAACGACGCAGGTTTTCCGATAGCGCGCTGCCCAACAGCGCCGTATCCACCGCATCCACACCGGCATTGCGAGCCGCGCGCGCCACGATCTCGATATTGTTGAGCAGCTTGCGGCCATCGCCGTCGGCCGAGGCGACGATCAGGCTCATCGCCTCGTCGTCCCAGCGAATGCCACCGAGTTCCTCGCTGGCACGCAGCACCAGCTGCTTGAGTTCGTCTTCGTTCAGGCTCTTGAGCACGTAGACGGCCGCCCGAGACAGCAACGCGCCATTGACCTCGAACGACGGGTTCTCAGTGGTGGCGCCGATAAACGTGAACAGCCCGCTTTCCACGTGCGGCAGGAACGCGTCCTGCTGGCTCTTGTTGAAGCGATGCACCTCGTCAACGAACACCAGCGTGCGCCGGCCATGCGCGCGGAACTGCTCGGCTCGTTCCACCGCCTCGCGAATATCCTTGACTCCCGACAGCACGGCCGACAGCGCAATGAACTCGGCATCGAACGCATTGGCCATCAGCCGGGCCAGCGTGGTCTTGCCCACGCCGGGCGGGCCCCAGAGGATCATCGAATGCGGCTCACCCGATTCGAACGCCACGCGCAGCGGCTTGCCCGGGCCGAGCAGGTGCTGCTGGCCGATGACTTCGTCAATATTGCGCGGGCGCAGGCGCTCGGCCAGCGGCATTCGGGAACGGTCGGGGGGGTCGGAGAACAGCGAATCCGCCACGGTACTTAGGCCTCTCAATCTGGTGCGGCCGCCGGAAGCGGCTTGCGAACGCCACAGTGTAGACCATCGGCGCCGCCTGCCGCGGCCCGCCCCACGCCATCCGGCCGGTCGGTATCAGGGCGCGATGACCGACTCCCAAGGCGACCGGATATCGGCCAGGAAGCGCTGCGCGCGCGGATGCTCGGGCTTCAGGAAGAAGCGCTCCGGCGTGGCGCGCTCGAGCACCTCTCCCTGGTCCATGAAGATCACGCGGTCCGCCACCTCGCGCGCGAAGCCCATTTCGTGGGTGACGCAGACCATCGTCATGCCGTCGCGCGCGAGCCCCTTCATCACCTGGAGCACCTCGTTGACCATTTCGGGGTCAAGTGCCGACGTCGGTTCGTCGAACAGCATGACGGGTGGCTTCATTGCCAGCGCGCGGGCAATCGCCACACGCTGCTGCTGGCCGCCAGACAACTGCCCCGGATAGGCCGACGCCTTGTGCGGCAGCCCCACCCGCTCCAGCAGGCTCATCGCGAAATCTTTCGCTTCCTGTGTCGACATCCGCTTGAGCCGCACTGGCGCCAGCGTGCAGTTCTCCAGCACCGTCAGGTGTGGAAACAGGTTGAACTGCTGGAAGACGAAGCCGATGCCGCTACGCAGTGCGTTGACGTCCACGTTGCGCGCGTGCACATCCTGCCCGTTCACGACGATCCGCCCCTTCTGGATGGCCTCGAGCCGGTTCAGCGTGCGGATCAGCGTCGACTTGCCCGAGCCCGACGGCCCGCACACGACGACCACCTCCGCCTTCGCCACCGATTCGTTGATATCGACCAGCGCCTGATAATCGCCGTACCACTTGCTGACATGTTCGATGCTGATCATGGTTACACCTTCACAGCGTTGCGTGCCGCGAGCCGGCGCTCGAGCAGATAGGCGCAACGGGTCAATCCGAAGCACATGACAAAATAGCTCAATGCCAGCAGCAGGTAGACCTGCGCGGCCTGGGTCAGCATCTGCGTGCTGATCTGCCCGGCGATGAACGAGACCTCCGGCAAGCTGATGATGTAGCCGAGCGATGTCTCCTTGATCGTCGACACAAGCTGGTTCACGAGCGACGGCAGCATGTTGCGCAGCGCCTGCGGCAGGATGACCAGCGCCATCGCCTGCGCATACGACAAGCCGAGCGAACGCGCGCTTTCCATCTGCCCGCGCGGCAGCCCCTGGATGCCGGCGCGCACGATCTCCGCCAGATAGGCCCCGTCGAAGACCACCAGCGCGACCAGCATCGTCGCGAACTGCGGCGTGCGATGCCCGGTCACCGAAGGCAGCAGGAAGTACGCCCAGAACACCACCATCAGCAGCGGCGTACCGCGCACGACGTAGATCAGGACGGTGGCGGGCCAGCGCAGCGTGCGGAACGGGCTCACGCGGCACAGCCCCAGCACGATGCCGACCGGCAACGCCAGCACCAGCCCGGACGCCGCCAGCAGCACGGTCAATGCCAGCCCGCCCAGCGGGCCATTCGGATACTGGCCGATCAGGAAGTAGAGTCCGTAGTTCTGCAGAACGTCGAGCATGGCTACATGCTCCGAACCGGAAACCGGTGTTGATACCAGAGCGAGAACAGCGTGATCGTCATCGATATGGTCAGGTACGCCAGCGTGGCGAACGCAAAGGACTCGAAGCCCCGGAAGGTGGCGCTCTCCACCTGCTGCGCCTGGTACATCAGTTCGGCCACGCCGATCACCATCGCGATGCTCGAGTTCTTCCAGAGATTCAGGATCTGATTCACCAGCGGCGGCACGGTGATGCGCAGCGATTGCGGCAACACCACCAGCCGCATCGACGCCAGAAAGCTGAAACCAAGCGCGCGGCTGGCTTCCAGTTGTTCCTTCGGGATGGAGCGAATGCCGCTGCGGATGTCCTCCGCCATATAGGCCGTGGTGTACAGGACCAGCGCGATCAGCGCGCTGACGGCCTCGTAGTTGTGCTCGTACAGCCAGCTCTTGATCGCGAACGGCAGCAGCTGCGGCGCGCCGAAATACCAGAACAGCATATGGGCCAGCAGCGGAACGTTGCGAATCGCCTCGACATAGGCCTGGCCCAATCCCCGCAGGGGCGCCAGCGGCGCAAGCCGCAGCAGGGCGATCACGATGGCCAGCGGCAACGATATGGCAAACGCGATGACCGACAGCTTGAGGGACATCACGAACCCGCTGACCAGCCATTCGTGATACTGCCCCGACAGCAACATCGACAGGTTGAAGGTGGGCATGGAATGTGGCTGTCCGGCGCGATGCCGGACAGCCGGGGGAGGTTTATCGGACCGGGTTGATCAAGCCGGACCTCTGGCCTGGCCCGGGCCTGGGGTTGGCGCCTCAGTCGATCTTGTCGGTCGAGATCTTGAACGCGCGCGGCGGGAACTTCATCTTGGTGTTGGGCCCGAACCACTTGTCGTAGAGCTTTTGCGCGTCGCCATCGGCTTCCATCTTGCTCAGCACCTGGTTGACCTGGTTGCGGAACCCGGTCTCGCCCTTCCTGATGCCCAGTGCGAGATGCTCGCTCGACAGGTACTGCGGCACCAGCGTGTAGTCCTTGGCCGCGGGGCCGAGCTTCACGAGGTTGCTCACCAGCGACGTCTCGTCATTCACATACGCCACGCCCTTGCCCTGCTCCAGCGCCAGCAGCGCCTGCGGGCTGTTGTCGAACGACACCACGGTGGCATTCTTGATCTTGGCGGCGATGTTGGATTCCATGGTGGAACCCTTGACGGTCATGATCTTCTTGCCATCGAGCTGGCCCAGCGTCGTGATGCCGCTCTCCTTGCGCACCATCGCCTTCTGTCCGGTGATGAAGGTCGACAGCGAGAAGTCGATCTGCGACTCGCGCTCCTTGTTATGCGTCAGCGACGCCGCCAGCAGATCCACGTGACCCTGCTGAAGCTCCGGCAGACGGGCCGCCACGGAGATCTGCTTGAGCACCGGCTTCACGCCCAGGCTCTTGGCCACCGCATTGCACATGTCAACGTCGTATCCCACGATCTCGCGGGTGGCCGGATCGACGAAGCTGAACGGCTCGTCCGTGCCAAGCACGCCGCACACCAGTTGGCCCTTGGCCTTGATATCCGCGATTTGGTCGGCACTGGCCGGTGCTGCGCTCAGTGCAAGCGCGGACAGCGTTGCCACGCCGGCGATCTGGCGGAGTTTCCGCCTGAAGTCTGCTTGCATATTCTCTCCTCGGTTGAAGAAGGTCTTGTGGGGTGCAGCAGAAACATAGTCTATTTGTGACGCTTCCGATTCGATGTCGGGGCGAACCCTATCTTCGCCGTGCGACAGCGGACACTGCGCCGCTTCCCTACAGCTCGCTCCGAATCTGCCGATATTTCCTAATGGCCTGCGTTTCGACGGATGCGGCCCGCATCGCGCCGATGCGGCCGCCGGCCAGGCGGATATCGGCCGACCCTTGGTCGGCCTAGCGAAAATCGGGGATTTGTATGTTGCGTTACCGAATGCTGATGTTCAAGTTGAATCGGCTGGTGGGCAAGAACAGGCTCACGGGCGCGGAAGAGATCTCACTGGCGGGCCAGTTCGCCGAGATGATCACGTCACAGGAGGAGGTGGACCGCATCATCGCGGATCTGGTCGATCACGAGAATCCGCAGGTACGCCGTATTGGCCTGGCCGCGATCCGTCGTTCGCACCGCTTTGGTGGCCAGACGCTGATGCAGGCACTCTTGCGCCGGCTGGCCGACGTGGAAGGCTGGCTACGCCACGATGCGGTCTGGATCGCGCAGGAAGGCCAGCTCGATAGCGCCGAACTGCGGGCCGCGCTGCGGCGGGTGGCTGGCAATGTCCGGCTGCCGCAGGATGCGGTGCGGGCGCGCGACAATCCTGCCGACGGCCTGCTCCATGCTGCCGTCCGTGCGCGGCATGTGCTTGACGCGCTGATCAAGAAGTCGGCTGCGGCGCACAATGCCGCGCTGGCGGCGGGTGGCGCGCTGGCAGGCGCCAACGATGGCAAGCCCTACGCGCAAGGCTCGATTGGCCAGATCCACTCCGCCCATCGGCAATTGCAGCGCAAGATGGCGGCGCGCAAGCTGCGCAGCAGCACGAAGCTGAAATTCCGCAAGGTAGAGCCGCGATACGCGGAAAACGACAACCGGCGCTTTCTGCTCTGAGCCTCGGCTGGTTCACGGCGGCGCGGCCGATGCTGCGTCGCCGCAATATGTGCGATGGCAATCCGATCTGAATTCTTTCGATAGACGGGATCGGGACGGCCAGTGCGGCCTACCATGACGGACACCCGGCGCTGGTGCCGGCCCCATGAGGAAACCGTAGCCATGGCCATCACGACCCGCATCCGCAAGAAGAAGCAGTACCGCAAAGCCGTGTTGAAGTTGCGCGCGGCGATCAAGCGCGGCGACGCGGAGGCGATCCGCATCCGCCGCGAACAACTGCAGGCCATGCCCAAGCCACGTCTGCGCTACGCGCGTGAGGCACAGGCCTAGCGTCAAAGGCTGGCGGGGCGTCGCCGGGTCAGCCCTTGGCGCGCTCGGTCAGCTTTTTCATGGCATCGGCAGGCAGCGGACCGTGGCAGCTACGCTCGCCGCCGGCCTCTCCCACCACGAGCCAGACCTTGTCCGGCGTATCGGCGGGATGCAGCAGCCATGCTGGACCCCGCGCCGTATTGCTGGCCGGCAGGTCTTCCAGGGTGCCGTTGTGAGGCGATTGCAGCATCGTCGCGCAATCGGTCTGCGGAATGCGCGTGGCCTTGAGGAAGTCCGGATTACCGAGCACTTCGGGCAGCGCCGTATCGGAGCCGCGCAGGAAGGCATCGACGTCGAAACGGCTTGCATGCGAGCTTGCGCAGGCGGACAGCACCAGCGCCGCGGCCAGCGTGGCGCCCGGCACGGCCAGGCGACGCAACGAAAGGAATGCTTGGGCGTGTGTCATGGCGCTCCTCACTGCTTCATCACATCGGCGCCCTTGGGCACCGTGAAGCGGAATGCATCGGCGGGCAGCGACGGATTCTTCTGGATCGCCGAGAAGGTCAGGATGGTCGTGTTGCCGAAGGCGTCACGCAACTCCATCGCCTCGAGGTTGCCGCCCTTGAAACCGATGCCGATCCGCTCGAACTGCGTGTCTTTTTCCTTCGGCGTCAGTTCCAGCCATTCCACGCCATCGCGCGTGGCCCCGTTCTTCACGTCGAAATTCTTCGACAGGTCATTGCTGCCGAACAGGATGGCCGCCGGGCTCGACCCAAGCGCGCCATCGAGCTTACGCTCGGTCACCTGGTTCAGGTCCTTGTCGTAGATGTAGAGGATCTGGCCGTCGGCCTGCAGCAGTTGCTCGTATGGCTTGGTATAGCGCCACGCGAACTTGCCGGGGCGCGAGAACGCGAATGTCCCGCTCGACGTGCTGGCTACCTTGAGATCGGCGCCCTTCCCCTTCATCTGCTGCTGCGTGAATTCGCCGCGAGCCGTCTTCACGCTGGTCACGAAGGTCTGCAACTGGTCGGTTGCCGCCGCCTGCGCGACAGGCGCGGCCGCCAGCAGTGCCAGTGCGGCGCCCAGGGAAACCAGGGGAGCAAGAATGCGATATCGCATGTATCCGATTCCTTTCTTGAGTGGCTGATGCCCGGCGCTGGCCGGGATGTCGGGTTAGAGCCGGAGTCGGCGCCCTGAATTCCGCAGCGGCTTGTGAGCGGCGTAACGGTATATTAACCGTCACTTGCGAGGGGCCCGAAGCCGTGTGAAACGCGCTATGACGCGTTTCATCCTCCTCACGCCTTAGAAGCGCTGTCAAAATGATTCTGGCGTCGTTGCGCGGCCTTGCCGTACCACTTGTACTGTCTGCGGCCGCGCGTCTAGCCAGAACCGCTTTGCTTCATCTTGATAGCGCCTCTTACTCGTCGTGCGCGCCCGCGCCGGCCGGCACGAGGATGTCACGGTTGCCGTTGCCCGACATGGCCGAGACCAGTCCGGCCTTTTCCATGTCCTCGAGCAAGCGCGCCGCGCGGTTGTAGCCGATGCGCAGATGGCGCTGCACCAGCGAGATCGATGCGCGGCGATTCTTGATCACCACCTCCACGGCCTGATCGTAGAGCGGATCGGCCTCAGCGCCACCACCGCCAATCCCGGCACCGCCGCCCAGGCTATCGCCCGCGCCATCGCCGTCAACCAGACCGCCTTCGAGAATGCCCTCGATGTAGTTGGCTTCGCCGCTTTCCTTGAGCTTTTCGACCACGCGATGCACTTCCTCATCGGATACGAACGCCCCGTGGACACGCACCGGCAAGCCTGTGCCCGGCGCGAGGTAAAGCATGTCGCCCATGCCGAGCAGTGCTTCGGCGCCCTGCTGATCCAGAATCGTGCGCGAGTCGATCTTGCTGCTCACCTGGAATGCGATGCGCGTCGGCACGTTGGCCTTGATCAGGCCGGTAATCACGTCCACTGACGGCCGCTGCGTGGCCAGCACCAGGTGCAGGCCAGCCGCGCGCGCCTTCTGGGCGATCCGGGCGATCAGTTCCTCGACCTTCTTGCCGACCACCATCATCAGGTCGGCCAGTTCGTCGATCACGATCACGATCGTCGGCAGCCTGTCGAGCGGCTCCGGCGCGTCCGGCGTCAGGCTGAACGGGTTCGGAATCTTCTCTTCCCTGGCGGCGGCTTCGTCGATCTTCTTGTTGTAGCCGGCCAGATTGCGCACGCCGAGCTTGCTCATGAGCTTGTAGCGGCGCTCCATCTCGCCGACCGCCCAGTTCAGCGCGTTGCCGGCCTGGCGCATATCGGTGACCACCGGGCAGAGCAGATGCGGAATGCCTTCGTAGACACTCATTTCGAGCATCTTCGGGTCGATCAGGATCAGGCGAACCTGATCCGCCTTGGCCTTGTAGAGCAGCGACAGGATCATTGCGTTGATACCCACCGACTTGCCCGAGCCTGTGGTACCCGCCACCATGCAGTGCGGCATCCTGGCCAGATCGGCCACCATCGGCTTGCCGGCGATGTCCTTGCCGAGCGCCATGGTCAGGTGCGACACGCTCTCGTTGTAGACCTGTGAGCCCAGGATCTCAGACAAGCGCACGGTCTGGCGCTTCGGGTTCGGAAGCTCCAGACCCATGTAGTTCTTGCCCGGAATCGTCTCGACCACCCGGATCGACACCAGCGACAGGCTACGCGCCAGATCGCGGGCCAGATTGACCACCTGGCTGCCCTTGACGCCGGTGGCCGGCTCGATTTCGTAGCGCGTGATGACCGGGCCCGGATAGGCGGCCACGACCTTGACCTCCACGCCGAAGTCCTTGAGCTTCTTTTCGATCAGGCGCGAGGTGTATTCGAGCGTTTCGGCGCTGACCGTTTCCTGATGCGCAGGTATCGGGTCGAGCAGCGACAGCGGCGGCAGGTCCGAATCCTGGATATCGGCGAACAGCGGCTGCTGCTTCTCGCGCTCGACGCGCTCGTGCTTAGGCACCGCCTGCGGGCGCACGATCTGGATCGGCGGCGCCTCTTCCTGCCGGACGCGCTGCACTTCCACGGTCTCGGTGCGCTCCACCTTGGCAGCGGCGCCGATGATGCGGTCCTGCTTGTTCTCGCGGCGAGCCTTGATGCCCATGAACAGGGTTTCGACGAAGGCGCCGACGTGCTCGGCCACCGACAGCCACGAGAAATGGAAGAACAGGGACAGGCCGATCGCGAACAGCAGCAGCAACAGCAGCGTGGCGCCGGAGAAGCCGAGCGCAAGCTGCAGCCAGCCGCCCAGCAGGTCACCCAGCACGCCACCGGGCGCGCGCGGCAGGGCCGAGCGCAGCGGATACATGCGGATCGCCTCCAGGCCCATGCTGGACACCAGCGTCAGCCCGAAGCCAATCCAGCTGATGACCGTGCTGTGCTGCGGCTCCTGCACGCGCTCGGGCAGTTCGGCGGTCAGCTCGCGCCAGCCACGCCAGCAGCGGCGGATCAGCAACACGCTCCACCAGTAGGCCGAGAATCCGAAGATGAAGAACAGGACGTCGGCCACCCAGGCGCCCACACGTCCGCCAAGGTTATGGATGTCGGCCACCTGGCTCGCATGAGACCAGCCGGGATCGGCCTTGCTGTAGCTGGCCAGCACGCAGAGAAAGCCGAGCGTGACGGCCAGCAGCAGGAACCAGCGCACCTCGCCCAGCAGCTTGCCGATACGCGATGGAAGTGCCGACGGGTCGGTCCGGGTAGTCGTGGTAGCGCGCGCCATGCGTCAGGGTCGGTTCGAGAGTACGAAGTGAACGATGGCGGCCATTTTAACCTTGGCCGGGCTATCGCCCTCATTGGAATTTGCAACAGTCGGCAAAACGCCATGCCACTTATAATGGCGGTTTCGAGTGACACCGGCGCAACCACCGTGCCGGTGCACGCGCTGCCTACAGGAACGCATCATGTCCGCAAAACACGCAAAAGTGCTGATTCTCGGGTCTGGTCCGGCCGGCTACACCGCCGCCGTCTACGCTGCCCGCGCCAACCTGAACCCGGTGCTGATCACCGGCCTGGCCCAGGGCGGCCAGCTCATGACCACGACCGACGTGGAAAACTGGCCCGCCGATCCTAACGGCGTGCAGGGCCCGGACTTGATGCAGCGCTTCCTGGCGCACGCCGAACGCTTCAACACGGAAATCATCTTCGATCACATCCATACGGCCAAGCTGACGGAAAAGCCGATCCGCCTGATCGGCGATTCGGGCGAGTACACCTGCGACGCCCTGATCATCGCCACCGGCGCGTCCGCCCAGTACCTGGGCCTGCCGTCGGAAGAAGCCTTCATGGGCCGCGGTGTCTCGGCCTGCGCCACCTGCGACGGTTTCTTCTACAAGAACCAGGAAGTGGCCGTGATCGGTGGCGGCAACACCGCCGTGGAAGAAGCGCTCTATCTGTCCCATATCGCCAGCAAGGTCACGCTGATCCACCGCCGCGACAAGTTCCGCGCCGAGCCGATCCTGGTGGACCGCCTGATGCAGCGCGTGGAAGAAGGCCGGATCGCCCTGCGCTACGACAGCACGCTGGACGAAGTGCTGGGCGATGAGTCGGGCGTGACCGGCCTGCGCATCCGCGACACCAAGGACGCCGCCAAGACCGAGGATCTGAAGCTCGCCGGTGTGTTCGTGGCCATCGGCCACAAGCCGAACACCGACCTGTTCGAAGGCCAGCTCGAGATGAAGAACGGCTATATCGTGACCAAGAGCGGCCTGTCGGGCGACGCCACGGCCACCAACATCCCGGGCGTGTTCGCCGCCGGCGACGTGCAGGACCACGTCTACCGCCAGGCCATTACCAGCGCCGGCACGGGTTGCATGGCCGCGCTCGACGCGCAACGCTATGTGGAAGCGCTGAAGTAATCGCTCCCGGGTACCAGGTACTAGCGTCACCGAATCGGGCCGGTTTTTACCGGCCCGATTCCTTATTGGATTCCTTATAATCGACGCCGAGCCACCTGCCCCCTTAGAGAATCGCTCCATGTCGCACGGCGCCAAACCCACATCCAAGCCCCCCCAACGCATGGGCCTGCACGATCTGGCCACGGTGCGCGACGGCCTCAAGGCCGACGCCGAGCGCCGCGAAGCCGAGCGGCAAGCCGCCGAGGCCGCCGCCAGGCGCGCCGAGGAAGAAGCCAACGTGTTCCGCACCAGCGTCGGGCAGGTCAGCAACCTGCGCGACCGCAACCGCGTCGAGCATCCCGTGAAGAAGCCGACCCCGGAGCCGGTGCAAACCCGCCTCAACGACAAGGCCGTGCTCGAGGCATCGCTGTCCGATGAATTCGATGTCGAGAACCTGCTCGATATCGACGAGACGATGTCGTTCCGGCGCCCGGGCATCGGCGAGGACGTCATCAAGAAGCTGCGCCGCGGCGAATGGGTACCCCAGGACAAGGTCGACCTGCACGGCCTGCGCTCCGACGAGGCCCGCGAGGCGCTGGCCAACTTCCTGCGCCGATCGGTGCGCAACGGCGTGCGGTGCGTGCGCGTGATCCACGGCAAAGGCATCGGGTCGCCAGACAAGCTGCCGGTGCTCAAGGGCAAGGTACGTAGCTGGCTGGTCCAGAAGGAAGAAGTGATCGCCTTCGTCCAGGCACGCGAATCGCAGGGCGGCGCCGGCGCGCTGATGGTCCTGCTACGCCAGCCCAAGACCTGAGAACCGGATGCAATATCACCTGCCGTTCGATTTGCTGATGGGGCGACTGCCCCTGATCCTGCACGTGATGGAAGTGATCGGCGTGCTGGCGTTCGCCGTCTCCGGCGTGGTCGATGCCCGCAAGCAGCGGCTGGATGTGGTCGGCACCTTCGTCGTCGCATTCGCCACGGCATTTGGCGGCGGTACCTTGCGCGACGTGTTGCTCGACCGCCGGCCCTTCTACTGGGTGGACCACGAGTACTACGTCCTGCTGATCTTTGTGATGTCGTTGGGCGCGTCGTTCGTCCTGCGCGTGGCCAGCCGGGTGGCGTCGGACCGCACCATGCTGGTGGCCGATGCGATCGGGCTCGGATTGTTTTCGGTCACCGGCACCTCGCTGGCGCTGGTAGCGCAGATGACGCCGACCGTAGCGGTGATGATGGGCATCATTTCGGCGGTGTTCGGCGGCGTGGTGCGTGACGTGCTCTGCAACGAGGTGCCGATGATCCTGCGCGACCGCTCGCCGTATGCCACCTGTTCGTTCGTCGGCTGCTGGATCTACGTGGGGCTGACCTGGCTGCGTGCCGACCAGGAGGTGGCGCTGCTGGCCGGCGCGCTGGTCACGATGGGAATGCGGCTGGTGTCGGTGCAGTTTGGCTGGAAGCTGCCGAGCTAGCGCAAGCCCGCGACGCGACCCAAAACAAAAGGCCGGCATCTGCCGGCCTTTTTGCCATCTCAGTCTCGATCAGACTGCGGCTTCGTCCTGCTCGCCGGTACGAATGCGGATCACACGTTCGATCTCGGTCACGAAGATCTTGCCGTCACCGATCTTGCCGGTGTGGGCGGCCTTGACGATGGCGTCGAGCACCGTGTCGAGCTGGTTCTCGGCCACGACCACTTCGATCTTGATCTTCGGAAGGAAGTCGACCACGTACTCGGCTCCGCGATAGAGCTCGGTGTGGCCCTTCTGACGGCCAAAACCCTTGACTTCGGTCACCGTCAACCCCGTCACGCCGACGTCGGCCATTGCCTCACGCACTTCGTCGAGCTTGAACGGTTTGATGATGGCGGTAATCTGCTTCATGGCTGGCCTCTGTCTCTAAATATGTCGGAAGATGAAGGATTCTAGCCCGAAACACCACATGACGATTGCGGGCAGACCCACATTGCCCGCAATCGCACCCGATTTCTGCCGGTTCAATCCGGGATCCGCGCGAGATCCCGCATCCACACGACCGACTCGCCATCGCTCGGCGCGCGCCAGTCGCCGCGCGGGGAGAGCGAGCCGCCCGAGCCGACCTTGGGCGCGTTCGGAATACAGGAGCGCTTGAACTGGCTGGTGCGGAAGAAGCGGTCGACAAAGATACCGAGGACGCGCTTGATTTCGGGCAGTTGATAGACGTTGCGGGCCACATGAGGCCCGTTCGGCCACGTTCCACGCGCCGCGTCGCCCCAGGCATGAAGCGCCAGGAATGCGACCTTCGACGGCGTGAACCCGAAGCGCAGCGTGTAGTACAGGTTGAAATCCTGCAACTCGTACGGCCCGATAATCTGCTCGGTCTTCTGCTCGGGTGCCTTGTCCTGCCCGGCCGCGGTTGCCCCGCTGGGCACCAGTTCCGGGCTGATGTCGGTGGCCAGCACCGCCAGCAGCACATCCTGGCCTCCCTCGGCCACCTGCCCGGTCTCGGCCACCCAGCGCACCAGGTGGCTGATAAGCGTCTTGGGCACGCTGGCGTTGACGTTGTAGTGCGACATGTGGTCGCCCACGCCGTAGGTACACCAGCCCAGCGCCAGTTCGCTGAGATCGCCGGTGCCGATCACGATCGCATGGTTGTGATTCGCCAGCCGGAACAGATGGTTGGTGCGTTCACCGGCCTGCACGTTCTCGAACGTGACGTCGTAGACGGGCTCGCCGCGCGAATACGGATGATCCAGATCCGCGAGCATTGCCAGGCAACTCGGCCGGATATCGATCTCGCGCGCGGTGCAGCCCACCAGTTTCATCAGTTCGCGCGCCTGCTGCAGCGTGCGGTCGCTCGTGGCAAAGCCCGGCATCGTATAGGCCAGGATGTTCGAGCGGGGCAGGCCGAGCCGGTCCATCGCCTTGGCGCATACCAGCAGGGCATGCGTGGAATCGAGCCCGCCCGAGACGCCGATCACCACCTTCGAGATCTTGCTCGACGACAGCCGCTGCACCAGCGCCTGCACCTGGATGTTGTAGACCTCCATGCAGCGCTCGTCGCGCTGGCGCGGGTCCGACGGCACATACGGGAAACGCGCCACCTTGCGTTGGAGCGGCATGGCCTGCGTGGACGGCACGTCGATGTGGAACGACACGGTGTCAAAGCGTTCCACTTCCTCGCGGTGGCGGCGCACCGACTGGCCAAACGACGTCTGGTGCATCCGCTCGCGCGACAGCCGCTCGAGGTCGACATCGGCGAACAGCAGGTGAGAGCTGTCGGCAAACCGCTCCGATTCGCCCAGCAGTTCACCGTTTTCATAGATCAGCGCCTGGCCATCCCAGGCCAGATCGGTCGTCGATTCGCCCTTGCCGGCGGACGTGTACAGGTACGCGGCCAGGCAGCGCGCCGACTGCTGCGACACGAGCTGATGGCGATACCCCGACTTGCCAATCACGATATTCGATGCCGACAGGTTCACGAGTACGGTGGCACCGGCCAGCGCGGCAAACGACGACGGGGGAATCGGCACCCAGACGTCTTCGCAGATCTCCGCATGGAAGCGGAAAAATGGAATGCTCTCGATCTCGAACAGCAGATCGGCACCGAACGGCACCTCCGCGCCGAGCAGCGAGACCAGCGGCGTGGCCGCGCAGTCCGCGGAGCTGAACTGGCGTGCCTCATAGAATTCCCAGTAATTGGGCAGATAGCTCTTGGGCACCACGCCCTGAATCTTGCCGCCGGCCACAACCACCGCGCAGTTGAACAGCTGGTGCTCCACCAGTACCGGCAGGCCGACGATCAGCGCCGCATTGATCCCGGCCGACGCCTCCACGATCCGTTGCAGCGCCAGTTCGCATTCGCGCAGCAGCGCCCGCTGGTGAAACAGGTCATCGCACGTGTAAGCCGACAGGCCCAGTTCCGGAAACGCCACCAGCACGGCGCCGCCGTCGGCCGCCTGGCGCGCCAGCAGGATCGTCTGCTCGGCATTGAAGGCCGGATCGGCCACGCGGCACTCGGGCACGCCCACGGCCACGCGCGCGAAGCCGTGGGAATAGAGGTTGAAGAACGGGTGAGTCATGGATGGCCCAGGATTGGGGGGCTGAGGATGCCTGCATTCTACGACGCACACGCGGCACGTGCTGCCCCGCATCCTGCGCCGCAGCATCGTTTCCGGTAGACTCGACCAGCACCTGGCCGTGGACAACCCGCCCTCCCCCGCCCTCCCCAGTATTCATGAGCGAATCGCGCCTCAGCCCCAACTACCGCACGGAAATCGTGCAGGACCTTGCCGACATCGACGCCAACGACTGGGATGCGCTGCTCGCCGCGCAGGCCGAGCCCACGCCGTTCCTGCGCCACGCGTTCCTGCAGGCGCTGCACGCCAGCGGCAGCGCCACGGACGAAACCGGATGGTCGCCGCGCTTCCTGGCGCTGTGGGTGCCCGACGGCAAGGAACCGGGCCGGGACCAGCTGGCTGCGGCAATGCCGCTCTACGCCAAATCCCATTCCTACGGCGAGTACGTGTTCGACTGGGCCTGGGCCGATGCCTACCGCCAGCACGGCATCCCCTACTACCCAAAATGGCTGGCCGCGATTCCGTTCACACCGGTGCGTGGCGCGCGGCTGCTGGCCGAGGATGAACTGTCGCGCCGAGTGCTGCTGCGCTTCGCGCTGGCGCTGGCCCAGGAGAGCGAGCTCTCGTCGCTCCACGTGCTGTTTCCGTCGGACCATGAAGCCGACCTGATGGACGAGGCCGGGATGATGATGCGCCACGGCGTGCAGTTCCACTGGACCAATCCGGGCTACGAGAACTTTGACGCGTTCCTGGCCACGCTATCGCAGAAGAAGCGCAAGAACATCCGCGCCGAGCGCCGTCGCGTGACGGAGGCCGGCATCACGTTCCGCCATCTGCGCGGGGCCGACATCGACGACGATGCGTGGAAGCTGTTCAACCGCTGCTATCGCCAGACCTACCGCGATCACCACTCCACGCCCTACCTGAACCTCGATTTCTTCCGCCGCATCGGCGCGGCGATGCCCGAGCACCTGCTGCTGGTGATAGCCGAGCGCGAAGGCCGCGACATCGCCAGTTCACTGCTGGTCTACGATGCCGATCCGGCGGTCAGCACGCTGTACGGCCGCTACTGGGGCGCGCTGGAACACCATCCCTGCCTGCATTTCGAGACTGCCTACTACCAGCCACTGGAGTTCTGCATCCGCGAAGGCATCGGCACGTTCGAAGGCGGCGCGCAGGGGGAACACAAGATGGCGCGCGGCTTCCTGCCCGTGGCCACGCGCTCCGCGCACTGGCTGGCGCACCCGTCGTTCGCCGACGCGGTCGAGCGCTTCCTGGAGCGGGAGCGTCAAGGGATCGATGCGTATATGGATGAGTTGAACGAGCGGAATCCGTTCGCGGGCGCGCGCGCGTACCGAGAGTAGCGCGTGTAGCGCGTAGTCCCCGGCAACAAAAAAACCCGCCAGATGGCGGGTTTCTTCGACAACGCGGCAGGCAGCGAATTACTTCTTGAAGTTCGCCACGCCGTCGCTGATTTCCTTGTGGGCTTCTTCGATGCCAGCCCAGCCTTCCACCTTGACCCACTTGCCGGCTTCGAGTGCCTTGTAGTTCTCGAAGAAGTGCTTGATCTGGTCGAGCGTATTTTGCGGCACATCCGACAGGCCCTTCATGTGGGCGGTAGCCGGGCACAGCTTGTCCATGGGGATGGCCACGAGTTTGGCGTCCACGCCCGACTCGTCGGTCATCTTCAGCATGCCCAGTGCACGGCAGCGCACAACGGCGCCGGCCAGGATCGGGAACGGGGTGATGACCAGCACATCCACCGGGTCGCCGTCGCCCGACAGCGTTTGCGGGATGAAGCCGTAGTTGGCCGGGTAGCGCATGCCGGTGCCGATGAAGCGGTCCACGAACAGCAGGCCGGTCTCCTTGTCGGCCTCGTACTTCACGGGATCGCTCTGGGCCGAGATCTCGATGATGACGTTGAAATCGTTGGGAAGGTCCTTGCCCGGGGAGACGAGGTTGAAGCTCATGAGAGTTCTCCGAATGCCTGTGTGTTGGGATGGCCGGCATTATAGCGGTTTGCTTCTTACCTCTGGCTGACATCCGGGTGCCTTGCACGCCCCGCGCGGTGCGCGATAATGCGGCATTCCCGAATTCAGCAATGGCTCCATAACGGAGCCCGTGGAGACCCCGCATGCACGCCCAGCATTTTGTCGCCAACCGCCTGATCGCCCCGGACTCCGGCCTGCGCATCAAGGTGTTCGACCCGTCCAGCGGCCAACCCTTCGCCGAGATCGCCCGCGGCAACGCCACGGACGTCAACGTGGCCGTCCACGCGGCCCGCCGGGCGTTCGACGGCGCCTGGGGCGCGATGTCCCCTGCCGACCGCGTGCGTCTGCTGAACCGCGTGGCGCTCACCTTGATAGCGCATGAGGACGAACTGGCCGCGCTGGAAGCACGCGACACCGGCAAGCCGCTGCGCCAGGCCCGTGCCGACGCACGGGCGGTGGCACGCTACTTCGAGTTCTACGCGGGCGCGGCAGACAAGCTGCATGGTCAGACGATCCCCTATCAGGCCGGCTATACCGTCCTGACCGTGCGCGAGCCGCATGGCGTAACCGGCCACATCATCCCGTGGAACTACCCGCTGCAGATCTTCGGCCGCAGCGTGGGCGCGGCGCTGGCCGCCGGCAACGCGTGCGTGATCAAGCCGGCCGAGGATGCCTGCCTGTCGCTGCTGCGCGTGGCCGAACTGGCCGCCGAGGCCGGCCTGCCCGAAGGCGCCCTGAACATCGTCACCGGTTACGGCCACGAGGCGGGCGCGGCACTGGCCCGGCACCCCGGCATCAACCATATTTCGCTCACAGGATCGCCCGAAACCGGCAAGCTCGTATCCCAGCTCGCGGCCGAAAACCATGTGCCGGTGACGCTGGAACTCGGCGGCAAGTCGCCGCAAATCGTCTTTGCCGATGCCGACCTCGACGCGCTGCTGCCCGTGGTGGTCAACGGCATCGTGCAGAATGCGGGCCAGACCTGCTCGGCGGGCAGCCGCCTGCTGGTGGAACGTCCGGTCTACGAGGAGTTGCTCGACCGCGTCGCCAGCGTCTTCGAATCGCTGCGCGTGGGCCCATCGGAACTCGATCTCGAATGCGGCCCGCTGATCAGCCGCAAGCAGCAGCAGCGTGTCTGGGACTTCGTCTCCGATGCGCAGCACGCCGGCATCTCCGTGATGGCGCAGGGCCAGATCGTGGCGGAAGCGCCTGAGTCCGGCTACTACCAGGTGCCGATGCTGTTCCGCGACGTGCCGGCCACGCACCGGCTGGCGCAGGAGGAAGTCTTCGGCCCGCTGCTGGCGGCCATGCCGTTCGATACCGAGGACGAAGCCCTGCAACTGGCCAACGGCACCGCGTACGGCCTCGTGGCCGGGGTCTGGACGCGCGACGGCGGGCGGCAGTTGCGCCTGGCGCGCAAGCTGCGCGCGGGCCAGGTATTCATCAACAACTATGGCGCCGGCGGCGGCGTCGAGCTGCCGTTCGGCGGCACCGGCCAGTCAGGCTACGGCCGCGAGAAGGGCTTCGAGGCCCTGTACGGATTCACCACTCTGAAAACCATTGCCATTCAACATGGGTAACATCAATTTCCTGTCGGTCGCGTTCGCCATCTTCTTTTTCTGGATGGCCTGGCACGTGAGAAACAAGCGCGCCACGAACCCGTCCGGCATGCCGCGCCTGCAAGTCTTCAAACGCAAATGGGGCGAGTCGCTGGGGGATCGCATCCACTGGTGCCTTTATGTCGCCCTGCCCTTCCTGCTGGCCATCATGATGGTCGGCAATGCATTGCGGGGCAAAGGCCCCTTCCACTGAGCATCCGTAGCTGGACGGTTACCAGGCGCGGCATGCACCGCGTCCGGACCACAATCACAGGAGACAAACGATGGCCAGACTGTCTGGAAAGGTAGCGGTAGTCACAGGTGGGGGTTCGGGCTTTGGCGAGGGCATCGCGCACACGTTCGCGCGCGAAGGCGCCAGCGTGATGGTGGCCGACCTGAACCTGGAAGCCGCCGAGCGTGTGGCGGCGGCCATCCGCGAGGCAGGAGGCCAGGCGCGCGCGATGCGTGCCGACGTGTCGCAGGGCGATGACGTGGCCGCGATGCGCGATGCGACGCTGGCCGCGTTCGGCGACGTCCACTGCGTGGTCAACAACGCCGGCACGACCCATCGCAACAAGCCGATCCTGGAAGTCACCGAAGCCGAGTTCGATCGCGTCTACGCGGTCAACGTCAAGAGCATCTACTGGTCCGCGCATCACTTCATCCCACATTTCCGCAAGCGCGGCGGCGGCAATTTCGTCAACGTGGCCTCCACCGCCGGCATTCGCCCCCGCCCCGGGCTGGTCTGGTACAACGGCAGCAAGGGCGCGGTCATCGTCGCCAGCAAGGCCATGGCCGCCGAGCTTGGCCCCGACAATATCCGCGTCAACTGCGTCAACCCCGTCATCGGCGCCACCGGCCTGCTCGAACAGTTCATGGGCCTGCCTGACACCCCGGAGAACCGCGCGAAGTTCCTGGCCACAATCCCGATGGGTCGCATGTCGACACCGCAGGACGTGGCCAACGCCTGCCTGTACCTGGCATCAGACGAAGCCGCGTTCATCACCGGCACCTGCATCGAAGTCGATGGAGGACGCTGCGTCTGATCCACACCCCGGATTCACATCCGATGTGAATCCGAGTCGCCCCCGATTCGTTTTTCCAACCCAGCGGTAACGTCGTATCCCAAAGCAAAACCCGAAAGAGGAGACAGCAATGACAACGACCGCAGTCAGTTCCGGCGCGCAAGACGCCGGCTTCGAGGACGCCACCTACCGCAAGGTGAGCTGGCGCCTGGTGCCCTTCCTGTTGCTCTGTTACGTGGTGGCCTATCTGGACCGCGTCAACGTGGGCTTCGCGAAGCTGCAGATGCTCAACGACCTCAAGTTCAGCGAGACGATCTACGGCCTCGGCGCGGGCATCTTCTTTATCGGCTACTTCATCTTCGAAGTGCCGAGCAACGTGATCCTGCACAAGGTGGGGGCGCGCATCTGGATCGCGCGGATCATGATCACCTGGGGCCTGATCTCGGCGGCGATGATGTTCGTCACCACGCCGATGATGTTCTACGTGCTGCGCTTTCTGCTGGGCGTGGCGGAAGCGGGTTTCTTCCCCGGCATCATCCTGTACCTGACCTACTGGTACCCGGCCAGCCGGCGCGGACGCACGACCACGTACTTCATGACGGCCATCGCGCTGTCCGGCGTGATCGGTGGCCCGCTGTCCGGGTGGCTGATGCAATCGTTCGACGGCCACAACGGCTGGTCGGGATGGCAATGGATGTTCCTGGTCGAAGGCATCCCGTCGATCCTGGTGGGCCTGTGGGTGCTGGCGTATCTCGACGACCGCATCACCCACGCCAAGTGGCTGACCGATGACGAGAAGGCGCTGCTCCAGCGGAATATCGCCAGCGAGGACCAGCACAAGGAAGACCCGCCCGTGGCCCAGGTGCTGTCGAGCCCGCGCGTGTGGCTGATGAGCGCGATCTACTTCAGCTTCGTGATGGGCCTGTATGGCGTGAGCTTCTGGCTGCCGACGATCATCAAGCAGACCGGCGTGAAGGGGGCGCTCGACGTGGGCCTGCTGACCGCGATCCCCTACGGGTGCGCGGTGATCGGGATGATCCTGTTCGCGCGCAGCGCCGACCGTCGCGGCGAGCGGCGCTGGCATATCGCGATTCCGGCGCTGGCCGGCGCGGTGGGTCTGGTGCTGTCGGTGCAATGGCACAGCGACACGACCATGGCGATGGTGGCCCTGACGATCGCCACGATTGGCATCCTGACCACGCTGCCGCTGTTCTGGAGCCTGCCGACGTCCTTCCTGGCCGGAACCGGCGCCGCCGCGGGCATCGCGCTGATCAATTCCCTCGGAAATCTGGCTGGCTTCCTGAGCCCCTACGCGGTGGGCTGGCTCAAGGACATGACGCAAAGTACCGACTCAGGCATGTACCTGCTGGCGGTCTGCATGGTGGTGGGCGCTGCGCTGACGCTGTCGGTGCCGGCGCGGATGGTGAATCAGAAGAAGGATTGAGGGATAGAAGGTTTGGGTTGAAGCGCCGCTCTCCCGTAGGACGGGAGAGCGGCGCCGGCCGAAGCGAACGGCTTACGACTCGCCCAACATCTGCGCCACCGACCCGGCCGCTGCAGCGGCCTTCTCGCCGATCAGCTGCTGCAGCGTGCGCAGCAATTCATCCTCGTTGAACGGCTTGCCCAGGTACACGTTCACGCCAATCTCCGCGGCATAGCGACGGTGCTTCTCCGCAGTGCGCGAGGTGATCATCACCAGCGGCATCTGGCTCGTGCGGTTGTCGGCGCGAACATTGCGCGTCAGGTCGAAACCGTCCATGTTCGGCATCTCGATGTCGACGAGCATCGCATCGGGCATCACTTCCTGTAGCTGACGCAGTGCGTCGACGCCGTCGCGGGCCAGCACCACTTGGTAGCCGGCACGCGTCAACAGCCGCTGGCTGGCCTTGCGCACGGTCAGCGAGTCGTCCACCACCATCACGGTCGGCTGTGTGATCAGACCCGCCACGGGCACCGCTTCGCCATTGCCCGCAAACTCGGCCACGGCGCCCATCGTCTCCGGCGCCCGCAGGTGTACCGGCGCGGACGGCGCCACGCCGCCGCGCTCGCGCATCCACCGCTGCGCCAGCACCACCGGGTTGTAGATCAGCACGATCTCGCCATCGCCCAGCGTGGTTGCGCCGGCAATGCCTTCCAGGCGAGCCAGATGCGGGCCGATGTGCTTCACCACCACTTCGCGGTTACCGATCACTTCGTCCACGTGCACGGCCACGCGCTCGGCGCCCGAACGCACCACCACCACCGGCGAGTACTTGCGGCCCGACGCCATCGGCGCGGTTTCCTCCAGCAGCGCGCCGAAGTAGTAGAACGGCGCATCCGCGCCCGCAGGACCAAAGCGGCGGGCATTGTAGGCATCGAGCAGCGGCTTTTCGCGCAGCTGGTGCACCTGGTCGATCATGCCGCTCGGGATGGCGTACAGACGTCCACCCAACGAGACCAGCAGCACCTGCGTGATAGCCGTGGTCAGCGGCAGATGCACCGTGAAACTGGTGCCCCGTCCAACTTCCGTCGAGAGCGTGATACGGCCACCCAGCGCCACCGTCTCCGATCGCACCACGTCCATGCCAACGCCCCGGCCCGCGAGTTCGGACACCGCATCGGCCGTCGTAAAGCCCGGCGCGAAGATCATCTCGGTCAGGCGTGCGTCGCTGGCATCCTCGTCATGCGCCAGCAGGTGCCGCGCCACCGCGCGTTGACGAATGCGAGCAAGGTCAAGGCCGCCACCGTCGTCGAAGAACGTCAGCACGACCTCGTTGCCTTCCTGCTGCACTTCCAGCGTCAGCGCGCCCGTGGCCGACTTGCCGGCGGCACGACGCGCGTCGGCCGGCTCGATGCCATGCACCACGGCATTGCGGATCAGGTGTTCGATCGGGCCAGCCATGCGGTCCAGCACCGAGCGGTCGATTTCCACCGTGCCGCCCTTGATCAGCAGGCGCACTTCCTTGCCAGTCTCGGTCGCGGATTGCCGCGCCACGCGGTAGAGACGCTCGGCCAGCGCATCGAACTGCACCATGCGAGCCTGCATCAGCCCGCGCTGCAAGCCACGCGTGAGTCGCGCCTGCGCTGCCAGGTCGCCCGACGCGCGGTCAAAGCCGCGCTGCAGGTTCTGCTCCACGGTCGCCACGTCGTTCACCGACTCGGCCATCATCCGCGTCAGTTCCTGGAAGCGCGTGAAGCGGTCGAACTCGAGCGGGTCGAATTCCTGGTTTTGCTGCGCGTCGGCGATGCGCGATGCCATCTGCGTCTCGGCCTGGATTTCGATCTCGCGAAGCTGCATCCGCAGACGCGCGACGTTATCGTTCAGTTCACCGAGGTAGCTGCGCAGCGCCAGCAGTTCGCTATCCAGACGCGCTCGCGTCGCGCCCACTTCACCCGCATCGTTGATCAGCGTATCGAGCGCGCGGGCCTGCACCCGCACCAGCGCGCGCTGGCGATCGGCATCGGTCGGCAGGTTCGCCGGCACCGGCATCGCCTGCGGCGCGGCCGGTAGCAGATCCTGCGTAGGCTGCTGCGTCACGTCCATCGACACCACCGATGTAACCGGCACAGCCGGCACGGCGGATTCGGGCTCGGCCGCGATCAGCCCGTTGACCACATCGGCATCGTCCACCGGCAGCAGCCGGCCGCTCTGCAACGCATCAACGTGCGCGAGGATGCGGTCGTACCAGGCATAGAGGCGGCCGAATAACTCCGGCGCCATGCGCTGGCCACGCACGCTCGCTTCGAGCAGCGTTTCCATTTCGTGCGCGGCCTGACCCAGGGCCATCGCGCCAGCCATGCGCGCGCTGCCCTTCAGCGTGTGCAGCCCGCGCAGGATCAGCCCGCCGTGCTGGGTATCGGCAGGTGCGGATTCCCAGGTGCGCAACATCTTGCCGAGGTCGGGCAGACTGCCTTGTGCTTCCTCAAGGAAGATCTCCACCAGTGCCGGATCGAGTGACGAGGCGTCGGTCGACAAGTCGACCTGCGGTGCGTCAAGTACGTCAGGAGCGCCCGGCGATACGTGCGCGACGGCTGCCGACTCATGGCGCGGCGTCGGCAACGAAATCACCACCGCATCATGCACCGGCGTCTCGGCGTCGGCCGGACCGACTGTCGTCAGCGTTGGCGCCGAGACCGGCGGGAGCGATGTGATCGGCGTCAGCTTGACCGGCGGAAGGTTCGTCACCGCGTGCGGCTCGGGCAATTCCCGCAGATCGGCATCATCGGTATCTTCAGCAGGCTGCGACTGACCGAACAATCGCGCGACCGAGCCCACCTGTCCCGACACATCGGTCTCCGGCACCGCTGCGCGCGGGCGCATCAGCGCTCGCTCGCCAAAATCGTTCAGGTCGCGGACGACCGCGGCATCGGCATCAGGCCAGATGCCCGCGGCGAACTGGTGCAGCATGCCACGCAGCCGTTCGACGGCCTGCTCCAGCAAGCGGAAATCGCCCGGATGCATCGCGACCGGGTGCCGGCCCAGCAGCAGCAGAAGCTGCTCCAGCGCCTCGGCGATCTCGCGCACCGGCTCCAGGCCCACCGTCGACGCGCTGCCCTGCAGCGTGTGAGCCACGCGCAGCGCAAGCTCGCTCGGACAAGGATGTTCCTCGTGCTTCCACTCGGACAGATCGGTCGCGAACTGCCGCAGCAGATCGTCGGCTTCCTGCAGGTAGACGTTGTAGAGCGGCAGTCCGATCCGGACCGGGCCAATCACCTTGTAGTTGTCGTCGTCGCTGGCGAGTCCGCCGGACAGGCGGAACGGCAGCACGTTGTCCTCGACCGGAACCTCCTCCGCAGCCACATCTGGCTGCGCGGCCGGCAGCGTCAGCAGCGCATCGAGCGGGTCCAGCGGCGCAGTTGCCTCAACGGCAGCGTCGACGACCGCGTGGGCCGGCGCCGAGTCTGGATCGCGCACACGCTGCGCGGCGGCAACGAGTCCGGCGATGTCCCGTACGGTCGACGGGTCCTGCTGCAACGCCTGCGCCCATTCGCGCAGCAGATCGTGTGCCTGGTGCAGCAGCACGAGCAGTTCGGGCTGCGGCTCGCGTGCTTCGGCAATCCACAGATTCATGACCTGTTCGACGGCCCACGCGGCTTCGCCGTAGCGGCTCAGGCCAACCATGCGGCTGGAGCCCTTGAGCGTATGGAAGCCGCGACGCACGCGGCTCAGCACATCGGTATCGCGCAGTGCCTCGAGCCCGCCCTGCACGTCGGCGGCGATACTCCCGAGCACCTCTTCGGCCTCGGAGAGGAAAATCTCAAGCAGCTCGGCGTCGATCGCTTCGGCATCCACCGGCATCGGCGCGGCGGCCGGCGCCACGGTGGCTGCGGGTGCTGCAGCCGTCGCCGGCAGTGGATCGGCCAGTGCCACGATCATACGTTCGGCCGCCGAATCGCTGCCGGCCAGCCATGCATGGAGTTGCGTGGTGGCTTCGCTGGCCTGACGCCGCAGTGCTGCGTCGTCGTCGATGGCGGCCTGATCGGAGACCGCCTGCAACGCGCCGCGCAGCCGCTGGATCTCTGGCGAGTCGGCGCCTGCCGCGACGCGGATCGCATCCATGGCCGCGCCACGCGCCACCGCCAGCACGCCCTGCGGCGCCGGATCGCGATGCTGCAAGTCCGCGTAGATGTCGTCTTCCGTGACATCGGCCTTGGCCCGTCCAAACTCCAGCAGATCGGCAAAGGCATGTACCGCGCCAAGCTCGGCGGCGATATCGGACAGCATCGCGATGCGCGACGCTTCCTCGACAGTTCCGGGCAGGACTTCCAGCCACCGCAGCACGGTCCGCACCGCTTCCAGCGCCGCCTCCGCCGCTTCGTCGATGCCATCCCGCATCGCCGCGCTGACGTACACGCGCTCGAGCGTGGCAAGCAGGGATTCGAATGCCTGTCTGGCATCGGCCAATGCTTCGCTGGCGTCAGGACGCGCCGCGTTGCGATCATACGTATCGAGCCATGATTCGCCGCTGTCGAGTTGCGCGCGCAACTGAGCGACCGCTTCCGCACGCATTGCCTGGGCACTGGCGGCCTCGACCATCCCGGCGAGCCAGGCCGGTGCCTGGGCATCGGGATTGGCCAGGCAGGCAGCCAGCGCGTCGCAGCGCTGCGCGAATTCCTGTGCCGATGCGTGACCTGACTTGCCATGCACACGCCACGGCATTGCCAGCGCCTGCGACAGGAACAGCGCCACGCCAGCACGGCCCAGCGCGTCGTTCGACGGACGGCGGCCCGCATGAGCAGCCACCGCGGTCAGGCATTGCTCCAAAGCCGGTTGAGCAAGCGGCAGCGCCGCTTCGGCGAGCGAGGCCACCGCCAGCTCCCAGCCGGCCTGATCCTCGCCTGCCGCACGCTCGATCGACCGCGCGGCCTGCTGCAGATTGCGGGTGTCGATGGCATCGAGCCAGCCGTAGTAGCGCTGGCGGAAGTCGGCACGCGCCACCACATGCGCCGGGTCGACACGATATGCCTGCAGGCTGCGAGCGATATCGGCGCGCAGCACCTGCACGGCAACTTGCACGGCGGGCGTCGCGATGTCGTCGGATTCATCGGCGGCCAGCCCGGTGCTGACCAGGAAGAAAATCGCATCGTTCAACAGCGCCTGCGGCACGCGCACCTGGCCTTGCAGGTACTGGCGCACCAGCAGGTGCGTGCGTGCAGCGAAACGCTTGGCCAGCAGATCGGACGGCAGCAGGCCATGAGCGAGGCCACGGAACACCATGGCCAGCGTATGCCAGATACCGCGATCAGGCGTGTCTGTGGCGCGGCGCGCCTCCTGCTCCTGGTTGCGCACGTCGTCGAGCGCCAGTTGCAGCGGCAGCCAGGCCTCGCGCAGCATGGACGTGTCCGGGCACGGCGCGGGCAAGCGCAGCGCGCGCAGCAAGGCAGCCTCGAAGCGCTGGCGCGCCCGGGTGACGGCCGATGCCGAAAGCGTAGGCAGCACGATACCCGGCAGCATCTGCAGCTCATCGAGCCACAGGTCCGCCGGATGCACGCGCTCTTCCTTCATCAGGTTCAACGCGGTGGCATAGGGCTGGTACAGGCGCAGCGGGTCTTCGGCATCGCCCGCCATCAGGTCGTCGACGTACTCGGCCAGCGCCTGCGCGCCGGTGCGGAACACCACGAGCGTTTCCTGGCTGGCGGGCACCGTGCCGGCGTCGATGGCCTCGAGCAGGCGGCGCAATGCCTGGCAATAGGCATCCACGCCGCGCAGCCCGACGATATGCACCGCGCCTGCGGCCTGATGCAGTTGCTGGCCGGCCAGCCGCAGCGAAGTGGTATCGCGCGCGCCCAACGCCTCCGGCGTCTGCTGGATCTCGTCCACGTAGTGGCCGAGTTCGATGGCGGCATCGTCGAGCGCGGTACGCAGGCTTGGCGCGAGCCAGGCCAGCACCGACAGGTCGCGCTGCGGCGCGGCGGGTGCCTCCGCCGCCGGAACGGGAGCAGGCTCCGGCGTGGATGACAGTTGCGCCGCGGCCGCCTCGGCCACTTCGCTCGACAGGATGGTATTGAAAGACATGACCAGTTCCGTTGCGCCCTTGCGGGCGGCCGTCAGGCGATCTTGAACCGCGATACCGAGTTACGCAGCTCTTCGGTCAGTGCGGTCAGCTGGCGCACCGACGCGGCGGTCTGGCGCGTGCCGGCGGTGGTCTGCGCGGTCACTTGCAGGATGCCGTCGATGTGGCGGGCCACGTTGGTGGCCAGGCCCGCTTCGTGCGATGTGGTCTGCGAGATCTGTTCGATCAGCTCGGCGAGCTGGCGCGACACGCGACCGATCTCGACCAGTGCGGCACCCGCGTTATCGGACAGGCGCGCGCCCTCGACCACGCCCTGCGTGCTCTGCTCCATGGCGTGCACGGCGTCCTGGGTGTCGGTCTGAATCGTGCGGATCAGCGCGCCGATCTGCTTGGTTGCCTCGCCCGAACGTTCGGCCAGACGCTGCACCTCTTCCGCCACCACCGAGAAGCCGCGGCCGGCTTCGCCTGCGGAAGCCGCCTGGATGGCGGCGTTCAGTGCCAGCACGTTGGTCTGTTCGGTAATGTCCGAGATCAGCTCGACGATTTCACCGATCTCCTGCGACGATTCGCCCAGACGCTTGATCCGCTTGGACGTTTCCTGGATCTGCTCGCGAATGCCGTTCATGCCCGCGATCGCGTTCTGCACGGCGTGCTGGCCCTGCTCCGCCGCGGCCAGCGATGCGCGTGCCACGTTGGCCGATTCGGCCGCACCGCGTGAAACCTGCGTGATGCGGTCCGCCATCTCCACCACGGATTCGCCGGTCTGACGAATCTGGCGCGACTGCTGCTCGGTCGTGGTGGCCAGTTGCACCGAGGTTTCCTGCACCTGCGTCGAGGCGTGCTGCACGTCTCCAGCGGTCTGCTGCACGCGGCCCACCAGTTCCTTCAGTTCTTCCACCGTGTAGTTCACCGAGTCGGCGATGGCGCCAGTGATGTCCTCGGTCACGGTGGCCTGACGCGTCAAGTCACCGTCAGCAATGTCCTGCAGCTCATTCATCAGTTGCAGAATGGCCTTCTGGGTGGCGTCGTTGTTGCGCTTTTCATCGAGTCGGCGCGCTTCGGCTTCGTGCTCGCGCGCCTCGGCTTCGAGCGCCCGGACGCGCGAGTCGCGCAGGTAGAGGGCCGCGAGACCGGCCAGGCACAGCAGCGTGGCCAGCGCGGAGATAACCATCGCGCCCAGTGTCCAGGGGCGGAAGCGCACATCCTGCGCATAGGCCGACTGCAACGCCGACAACTCGCCGCGCAGGGCTTCGTTGTCGTTGAAGATCTGCTGCTGGGCGCGCTTGGCGGCGATCAGGCCAGGCAGGTTCTGCAGAATCGTCTGCGTGGTCTTCTGCACGGCGTCGAAGCGCTGCGAAAGCTGCTGCAGGTAGCTGCGCGTCTCGGCATCGTGCGCGGCGGTCAGACGCAGCGCTTCGGAGCCGTTGATCAGGCCGTCGAGTGTTTCGCGGAACGTGTTGGTGTCCTTGCCAAGCAGGAACGCGGTTTCAGGGTTGACGCCTTCGCCCGAGAGGAACTCGTTGAGGTTCTTGCCCAGACGCTGCGTCAGCATCACCAGCTGAGCGGAAGCCGCCACCTCACGTGTATTGGCACCCGACTGCAGCTTGATGGCCGCCACCTGTTCGGCGGCTTCGAGCAGTTCGGGGTTGGACGCGTTGAAGATCTGCAGCGTCTGGCCGATCGTCGTCAGAATGGCCTGCTGGGCGAGCACGTCGGCGGCGCTCTTCTCGGAACGCTTCCACGAGCCCATCGCCTTTTCCAGCAGCGGCTCGCCCGGCCCGCTCGTGGCCCGCACATGCTTCTCGTCGCTGCCGTTCTGCAGCGCCAGCATGTCGGTGGTCAACTGCTCTTTCGACTCTCGCAGCTGCTTGAACGCCTGGGCGTTACCGAGCAGCGCCACAGGCACCGCCTTACCGAGACGCTGCGAGTGCATCAGCATGTCGCCGGTCACCTCGATCTGCGCCGCGCCGTTGCTGGCCTGCCGGTTATCAAGGTACACGGAGGCGAGCAGCGCCGACAGCGACACCACCACGCCCACGGTCAGCGCGCGCTGCTGCGCCGAGAACGGCATCCGCGTCAGCCAGCCCGACATCATCTCGACAGGGGTCTGGCCAAGGCCGCCCTGCTGTCTGGCCGCGCCGGCCGCCGCAAACGCGGCGCCACCCGGCGCCGCCACTTCTGCGGCAGCGCCCGCGGCTGCGGTGCGGCGACCCAGGCCGATCTTCT
The DNA here is from genome assembly GCF_059492215.1 of Cupriavidus sp. HY129. NCBI lineage: Bacteria > Pseudomonadati > Pseudomonadota > Betaproteobacteria > Burkholderiales > Burkholderiaceae > Cupriavidus > Cupriavidus sp. HY129. Next base: position 719,707 of record NZ_CP083254.1, on the reverse strand, counting down.
TGATACCCATAGCAACCCTCTGTTCGTTCGTTATTATGAAGCCGCTTCAGAATGATTCCGGCGTCGTTGCGGGGCCTTGCCAACCCACTTGTACTGTCTGCGGCCCCGCGCCCAGCCAGAACCACTGCGCTTCATTCTGAAACGGCTTCATTTCCAGATTCCGCTGATCAAGCCACGGTACGGCCGGCCTGCAGAAACACAGGCGACGCCAGCAACTGCCCGATATCAAGCACCTGCCAGCCACGCCCCTCCCTGTCCGCGAAGCGCAAGCCCTGCCAGCCTTCGGGTTCCTCACCCTGAGCCGGCGTCAGATCCGCCGCATGGCGCAGACCCAGCACGCGCGTGGCGATGATGCCGCACGCACGTTCGACGTGACGCGACAGGACGACGATCTTGCTGCCCGGCTGTACCGGCGTGGGGCCGTCGCCACAGAACATGGCGAAATCGATCACGCCCAGCAGGTTGCCGCGCGCGTTGACCAGGCCGCGATACCAGGGCTGCGTCAGCGGCACGCCGGCAGGCTGGCGCATCTCGATCACCTCGCCGGTTTCCAGCAACGGCAGCAGCCAGTTGCGCTGGCCCACCACCACACCCAGGTAGCTATCGACGGCCGGCAGGTTGCGCGCGTCGCGCAGACGTCGGGCCAGCATGGCCTGGTAATCCTGCAGGCGGGTCTGGCGGGCACGAAGGTCTTGGCGCGGCGCGTTCATGATGGGGATACCGGTAGGTGAAACCTTGGGGCAGTGGTGCCGGAGCGCGTTGCCCGCTTGCTGATGGGCTGGCTGGCTCAGTTCGCCAGCGCGGCGATCTTCGACAGCAGTTCCTCGCTGTCCACCGGCTTGACGACGTAGTCCGACGCGCCCTGCCGCATGCCCCAGATCCGGTCGGTTTCCAGGCCCTTGCTGGTGCACATGATCACGGGGATGTCCTTGAAGCGGTCGTCGCGCTTGATCGCGCGCGTGGCCTGGTAGCCGTTCTGACCCGGCATCACCACATCCATCAGGATCAGGTCGAAAGCGTCCGCCTCGAGCCGGGCCATGGCCTGGTCGCTGTTGCCGGCCACGGAAACCTTGAAGCCCTTCTTGCCGAGCAGGTCGGACATGAACAGGGCTTCGGTGGGCGAATCGTCGACGATAAGGATTTTGCTGATGGTCATTGTCTTGTTCCTGGATGCTTCGGGCGGCCGGTTGTCAGGCCGCCACGGCCGCACCCTCGTCGGCCACGCAACCCGTCAGGCAGGACTGGACGGCCTGCAGCAGGGCTTCGCGGGAAAAGGGCTTGGCAAGATGGTTATGCGCGCCGACAAGCTTGCCGCGCGAACGGTCGAACACGCCGTCGCGAGACGACAGCATGATCACGGGAATGGCGTGGAAGCGTGGGCTCTTCTTGATGAGAGAGCAGGTCTGGTAGCCGTCCAGACGGGGCATCAGGATGTCGCAGAAGATGACGTCCGGGCGCAGGTCGCCAACCTTGGCGAGCGCCTCGAATCCGTCCTCGGCCAGCATGACCTGATAGCCAGCGTTCGTCAGGAAGATTTCCGCCGTGCGGCGGATGGTGCTGGAGTCGTCGATGACAAGAATCTTGCCCGACACCCTGCGGCCCGACACCGCAGATGCCTCGTCGGCGCCGGCATCGGCACCGATTCTGACCCCGTCGACAGACTTGCTGTCTATTTCTGTTTGCGTGACCCGCATGTTGTTCCCGCGACCAACTGCCCGCAGAGAAGCACGGACGCCGGCATTCACTTGAGAACTCCCGCACGGCATCACCCATGGCGTGCCGGCGGCCCCCGATTTCAACTTTCCCAATCAACAAACCCGGCTACCCGGCCGGTCCGGCGGCGCGTTCTGACTGCTCGCGCCTGCCTTGCTGGAAGCCGCCTTGACCTGGCGGCTCCTTTTATTCTTGTAGCTGCATACCACCGCGCTCAGCCTGCGTGCGCAGGCCGGACCGGGGTGCAGTTTTGCCGCAAAGTGTGACAATTCATAGTTAGGCCGTCAATCCGGGGCTTCCGGCCCGGCCTGTCGAACTGTCTCTTTCCCGCGACGGGAAACGGTTACGGCGAATGGCTTCAGATCGCCACCATCTCGAAATCTTCCTTGCGCGCGCCGCATTCCGGACAGGTCCAGTTGATGGGCACGTCTTCCCATTTGGTACCCGGGGCGATGCCGTCTTCCGGCGCGCCAGCGGCTTCGTCGTAAATCCAGCCGCAGATCAGGCACATCCAAGTCTTGTATTCCATATGCAGGCTCTTGCCAGTCTCCATTAAAATCAAGCGCAGATGGTACCGAATCAGCGCCGATGACGCCACCCATGCCCCGGCGCGTTCACACCAGTTTCGTTTGCGTTCGCGCATGTTAGCGTGCAGATGCCGCCCGAACGGCACGCAATTCACCCGATTTGCTCATATTTTGAGCATTTCGAAGCCGACGCGGCCCCCGGCCGGACGCATGTTTTTCCTCCTGAATCCTTTTCAGCCAGATTCCCATGTCCCGTAACCAGCAGCTTTTCGATCGCGCCCAGCAGACCATTCCCGGCGGCGTCAACTCGCCCGTCCGCGCCTTCCGTTCGGTGGGCGGCACGCCGCGCTTTATCACCCGCGCCGAGGGCGCCTATATGTGGGATGCCGACGGCCAGCGCTATATCGACTACATCGGCTCCTGGGGCCCGATGATCGTCGGCCACGCGCATCCGGACGTGGTGCGCGCCGTGCAGGAGACCGCCACCCAGAGCTTCTCGTTCGGCGCGCCGACCGAGGCCGAAATCGACATGGCCGAGGAAATCTGCAAGCTCGTGCCGTCGATCGAGCAGGTGCGCCTGGTGTCGTCGGGCACCGAGGCCACCATGAGCGCGCTGCGCCTGGCACGCGGCTTCACCGGCCGCGACCTGATCATCAAGTTCGAGGGCTGCTACCACGGCCATGCCGACAGCCTGCTGGTCAAGGCCGGCTCGGGCCTGCTGACGTTTGCCGACACCACGCAGAACGCGCCGTCGTCGGCGGGCGTGCCGGCTGATGTCACGCGGCACACGATGGTGCTGGAGTACAACAACGTCACCCAGCTCGAAGAAGCGTTCGCGCGCCACAAGGGCGAGATCGCCGCCGTGATCGTGGAGCCGGTGGCCGGCAACATGAACCTGGTGCGCGCCAGCGCGGCATTCCTGACCGCCATGCGCAACCTGTGCAGCGAACACGGCAGCGTGCTGATCTTCGACGAGGTGATGACGGGCTTCCGCGTGGCGCTTGGCGGCGCGCAGGCGCACTACGGCATCAAGCCGGACATGACCTGCCTGGGCAAGGTGATCGGCGGCGGAATGCCGGCGGCGGCGTTCGGCGGCCGGCGCGACATCATGGCCAAGCTGGCGCCGCTCGGTGGCGTCTATCAGGCCGGCACGCTGTCCGGCAACCCGCTGGCCGTGGCCGCTGGCCTGACCACGCTGCGCCTGATCCAGGCCCCGGGCTTCTACGACCGACTGGCCACGCAGACGCGCAAGCTGGCCGACGGCCTGACCAAGGCCGCCCGTGAGGCTGGCGTGCCGTTCTGCGCGGACGCGATCGGCGGCATGTTCGGCATCTACTTCACCAACGAAGTGCCCGGCAGCTTCGCCGAGGTGACCAAGGCCGACGTGGGCCGCTTCAACCGCTTCTTCCATGCAATGCTGGCCGAAGGCGTCTACCTGGCGCCGTCGGCCTTCGAGGCCGGCTTCGTCTCGGCCAAGCATGACGATGCGATCATCGAGGCGACAGTGGCTGCCGCCGCCAAGGCCTTCAAGGCTGGCTGACCGCCCCGTTCACGATATCCATCGCATCGAACATCGCCGCGAGCTGGTTCGCCAGTTCCGGCGATGCGCGGGTCATCGGCGCGCGCAGTTCGTCGCGCAACCAGCCCTGACGCGCCAGCAGCGCCTTGATCGGCCCCGGGTTCGGCTCCGCGAAGAGCGTCTGGATCAGCGGCATCAATGCGTAGAACAAGCGGCGCGCCTCGTCCAGCCGACCCTCGGACACGGCGCGCCAGATCGCCACGAACCGCTCCGGATGGAAGTGCGCGCAAGCGATGATCGCGCCCTGCCCGCCCAACGCCAGCGTGCCGAGAAGCTGGTGATCCTCTCCCGCCAACACCGCCAGCCTGCCATCGGCGATCAGCGCCTGCGTGTTAAGGGCATTGCCGCCGCAATCCTTGATCGCGCCGATATTGCCGTGATCAGCCAGCGTCAGCAGCGTCTCCAGCGTCAGCGTCGTGCCGGTTCGGTACGGAATGTCATAGAGCACGAGCGGGGCGCGCGAGGCATCTGCCAGTCGCCGGAAGTAGTCGCGCAATCCGTCCTGCGACGGACGGATGTAGTACGGCGCGGGGGCCAGCACGCCCGCCAGCGGCCGTTCGTTGCAGCGGCCCAGGCGTGCCAGCACATGGCCCAGATGGTTGCCAGCCAGACCCATGATCACCGGTAGCCCGTTGGCGCATTCGAGCACCGTGTCGAGCACAGCCAGTTGCTCGGGCTCCTCCAGCGCAGCCGCCTCGCCAGTGCTGCCGCATACGACGAAGCCGGCGATGCCCGTTACGCTGAAGTGGCCAACCAGACGCTGCAAGGCGTCGAAATCGACTTCGCCACGATGAAAAGGGGTCACGAGCGGCAGCCAGATGCCGCGAAAACCAGGATGGGACTGCGTGTTCTGCATGAAAGGACTCCGGATCGACCGATTCGGAAACCGTCAGAGCGCGACGCGGCAGGACACGGGGAATGCAAACGCGGGCAGATCGCCCCTTCGACCGGTACTGTTCCGTCGCCCATCTGACGGAACAGTGCGCTCCGGTCAGACGAGCGACTGTTTTTTGGCTTTGGCGCGCGCGGCCTGACCCACGCCCTGGAGGGCGATGCGAGTCGTGGAGGCATTGGATACGCGCGGCATGGGGGAGAATCTAGCCGGCACGGCGGGCGTGGTCAAGTGCCCGGATACCAATCCAGCGCCCTGCCCGCTTGCCGGAGCGTGGCGCCTTGACAGCTTTTGACAATGTACGGCAATCACCCTGCGCTACACTTCAACGTTATCGACCCCTGACATTTGCCGGAGCCCTAGATGCGCGCTGCCTCTTCCACCGCCCTGTTCCGCTGGCTGGCGATCGCCATGCTGGCAAGCCTGCTCTCCGCCTGTGGCTACAACGACTTCCAGGCCAAGGACGAAGCCGTCAAGGCGGCATGGGGCGAGGTCATTAACCAGTACCAGCGCCGCGCTGACCTGATTCCGAACCTGGTCGCCACGGTCAAGGGCTACGCCACACACGAACGCGAGACGCTTGAAGCCGTCACCAAGGCACGCGCCGAGGCCACCAGCATCAAGGTCACGCCCGAGACCCTCAACGATCCCGAGGCTTTCGCGCGGTTCCAGCAGGCCCAGGGACAACTGACCAGCGCGCTGTCGCGCCTGCTGGCCGTCTCCGAGAACTACCCGCAGCTGAAGGCCGACGCCTCGTTCCGCGACCTGCAATCGCAACTCGAAGGCACCGAGAACCGCATCACGGTGGCGCGCCAGCGCTACATCGCAGCCGTGCAGGATTACAACGTGCTGGCACGCAGCTTCCCGACCAACCTCACGGCGATGATCTTCAAGTACCCGGTCAAGCCGTCGTTCACCGTGGAGAACGAGAAGGCCATCTCCACGCCGCCCGCCGTGAAGTTCTGATACCACGACCATCATGATGCGCAAGGCCGTCGTTTTCTGGTTCCTGGCGCTGATGCTGGCGCTCCCGGCATGGGCAGCGGACGGCTTCGTCGCCGTCCCCGCGCTCACGCAACGCGTGACCGATCTGACCGGGACGCTGAGCGCCGATCAGCGCAGCTCGCTCGAAAACGTGCTGGCCGAATACGAGCAGCAGCGCGGCAGCCAGATCTTCGTGCTGATGGTGCCGACCACCGCGCCGGAGACGATCGACGCCTACAGCATCCGCGTGGCGGACGCCTGGCGCGCGGGCCGCAAGGGCGTCGACGATGGCGTGATCGTGCTGATCGCCAAGGACAATCCGCCCGGACTGCGGCGGATGCGCATCGAAGTGGGCCGTGGCGTGCAGGGGTCGCTGACCGATGCCATGTCGAATCGCGTCCTTCAGGACGTGATGGCTCCCCATTTCCGGCAAAACGATTTCTACGGCGGACTCTCCGCCGGCATTTCCGCCATCCAGGCATTGATCGACAAGGAAGGACTGGCCGCGCCCAACCGCGCGCGCCAGACGCCCACCGAGAACGTGGCCAACTGGCTGCCGGTGCTCTTCCCGCTGGCGATCATCGTGTTCTTCTTCCTGTCCGCCATCCTGCGCAGTAGCCGCGGCCCGCATGTCGTCACCGGCCGGCGCGGCTGGCCCGACGTCACCGCCGGCGGGCTCGGCGGCATGACCGGTTACGAAATCGGCCGCCGTTGGGGCGGTGGAGGTGGCGGTGGCGGTGGCTTCGGCGGAGGCGACTCCGGCGGTGGCTTCAGTGGCGGTGGTGGCGGCGGCTTCGACGGCGGCGGCTCATCCGGCAACTGGTAACGGAGAGACCATCATGAAAAAGGCCAGCCATCCGCGTCCGCCGTTTCATCAGTCGCTCAAGCGCGCGCTGCGGCATATCGGCACGGGCCACAACGTCGCGCGCAGGGCGTTTCCCGACGAGGCAAGGCACCAACTCCAGGTGGCCGTGCACACCGGCGAGCAGCATCATCGCGGCGAGGTGCGCGTCGTCATCGAGGCAAATCTGCCCCTCTCGCTGGCCTGGCGTGGCGTGACGCCGCGCGCCCGCGCCCGCACGCTGTTCGGCGCACTCGAAGTGTGGAACACCGAGGACCATACCGGCGTGCTGCTGTACATCAACCTGGCCGACCATGCGGTGGAACTGCTGGCCGATCGCGGCATCGACGCACGCGTGAAGCCCGAGGCCTGGCATGACATCTGCGCCCATCTGGCGCAAGGCTTGGCGCGAAACGTGTCGGTGGAGCCGGTGCTCGAAGCCATCGCGCAGATTCACACGCTGCTGACGCGCCATTTCCCGGCCAGTGGTGGCAACAATCCCAACGAACTCGACGATCGACCGATCGTGCTCTGACCTGTCACGCAACCGGGCGGAGCCATGCCCCGCCCGCGTTGCGCATCAGCGGCGGCCGCTGGCCGACACCACCGAAACCGATTGCGACCCACTGCGCGTCGCCTCGATCACCAGAATGAAAATCAGCACCACAGCTGTCAGCGCGAAGACCGCATAACCCATGTTGTCGCCTTCCAGCGCGAGCAGCGTCGGCGAGTAGGTGCGGCCGGTGCAGATCATGGTGCCCGCCGTCATGCCCGTGTAGTGCATCCCGCAAACCGCCACGGCCATCACCAGCGCGGCGCCGATCTGCTGCGCCACGGTCTTCACGTTGGTGGCCAGCCACAGGCCGACCGCGGACACGACAATGGCGATCAAGGCGGACAGCGCCACGATGAACAGATCCCACTCGAACACGCTGTTGGTGTGAATCGCGGCCATGCCGGTGTAGTGCATCACCACCACGCCGGTGCCCGTCAGCACGCCGCCCTTGATCGTATTGGTCAGGGGATTACCCGTGGGACTCGATGCCTTCGCCAGACCGGCGGCGGCAAACACCATCACGGCCAACAGCGAAGCCAGCGTGACCAGCAGGCTAAATTCCATATGGGTCGGCGTCTGATACGCGACCATGCCGATAAAGTGCATCGCCCAGACCGCGCCACCGCCGAGCGCGACGCTCGCGCACATCAGGCGATCCACATCCAGGCGGCCGTTCGGTTTTCGGATACCCCGGCACCATCGCAACGCCACGTAGGCCCCGCACGCGGAGATCAGGAAGGACAGGCCCACCATGAGCCAGTTGTACGAATACGGCACGACTGCGCCGGGGACGGCTGCAAATCCGTTAAACATGTAGACCCCTCGTAGGACACCGACTGTTTTCCGCCTTCGGGCGAAGGCGTCGTTGTTACGGCAAAGACATCTTGGGAATGCAATGCGTCGACAGCAGGTGATGCGGCGGATGCGCGCGAGGATAAGGACTGCAGTGGCCCTTTCTTAATGATTTCTTACTGCGGATGCCCCCGCGCGGACGCTCCGTCCGGGGGAGTATGGCGGGCGTGCGGGAGCACGCCAATAACCCATTCCGAGTAATTCCGGACGCCAGAAAAACCGCTGCGGCCGGAGGTTTCGAGGCGCCAACGGGGCGTTAAGATCGGCGCCTCCCGGAGAACGCTCAGGAGCGTTTTTCCATCAAGTACCAGATGGCAGCAAGCACCTGGATCACCACCAGCCCGGCCCACACCATCAGGTGCGCCGACGCCGGGTAACGGTCGCCATTCAATGGGAAGAAATCGAGCACGAAGCCGATGCCCACCTGGAACACGAAGGTGGCCAGGAACACGGTCAGCGTCATGGCAGTGGTGGCCCGGCCAATCAGCGCGTCGGGAAAGCGTCGCGCCAGCAGCGCGTACGTCAGGATGCCGGTGGAGCCGAACACACCGTACAGCGCCCACAGCAGCCCCAGCGGCAGGAATGGCAGCCGGGCCATCAGCAGCAACTGGATCACGATGAAGCCAATCATGCCGGAGCCGGCCAGCGCATACAGGCTGATGCCACGGCGCTCCAGGTGACGCGCGGCCCAGCCCGCGCCGATGCAACCGGCCATCATCGCAAACCCGATCACCGACACCAGACGCGCGCTCTCGCCGGGCCCCAGATCCTGCACATCGCGCATGAACGCGGTGACCCAAAGCGTCTGCACCGCCAGGAAAATACCCTGGTTCAGCAGCGTCAGCGGCACCACGCGCCAGAAGCGCTCGCTGCTCAGGATCTGCCGCGTGCCACGCAACTGTTCGGCAAAGCTCTCCTTGCCCTGGCGCTTCACGTCGGGCACGCCAAACCAGAGCAGCGCGGCCATGCCGAACGATATGACGGCCATGCCGGCGCTGATGGTGCGCCAGTCGGTCCATGACAGCAGCCACGACAGCGGCGCACCCACGACCACCGCACCCAGCCCGCCGATGGCCATGACCAGCCCGTTCAGCAATGGCATGCGCGACAGCGGAAACCACATCGACAGCGCCTGGATCGCGGCGCCCAGGCAGACCGATACGCCCACGCCGATCATCGCCCGCCCGGCAGCAAGCCCCACCATCCCCGGCGCCCAGGCAAACACGAGCGAGCCCGCCACGGCCAACATCAGCATGACGGCCTCGGTACGGCGCGGGCCGAAGCGGTCGAGCAGGATGCCGGCCGGCAACTGGGCGCAGGCAAACCCGAGGAAATAGAAGCTCGTGAGCAGCCCGAGATCGCCTGCGGTAAGTCCCAGTTCGCGCGTCAGATAGGGCGCGAAACCGAGATTGACACCCCGGAACACATAAGAGACCAGGAAGCCGAGCGAGAAGAACGCCAGCACGCGCCAGCGCGCGCCAGACGCATGGTTAGGCTGGGAGGCCATGTCAGTGGCCGGATTGGTAGTGGATGCAGTCATGCATGCATTGTCGTCACCGGCATGGTGCAAGACCAGCGAAAGATACCTGCGGCAATTGTGAGTAGAATTTGACGACCATGACCGATTCGCGCCCCCCGCGTCACTCGCGCTCCCCCCATCTGCCCCCGCTTCAGGCGCTTCGCGCACTGGAGGCGGCCACGCGCCACCGCAGCTTCACCCGCGCAGCCGAGGAGTTGGCCCTGACGCATAGCGCCATCAGCCACCACATCCGCGCGCTCGAGAGCAACCTTGGCACCAAGCTGTTCCAGCGCACTGGCCTCAACATGACGCCGACCAGCGCCGGCACGCGCCTGGCCGAACAGGTGCGCGGCGCGCTTGACCAGCTTGAATCGGCCCTGCGGGAAGCCGGCAGCGTGTCAGGCCCACCCGTGGTGCAACTGCAGGTCAGTGTGATGGCAGACCTTGCTAACGCCTGGCTGATCCGCCGGCTGCCGAGCCTGCACGCACAGGCGCCCGAGCTCGATCTGCATCTGCGGCTGCATGCGGAGATTTCGCCGCCCGACCCCTACGCGGTAGACGTCGGCATCTGGCACCAGCGCGTGGACCTGCCCGGCTTCGAATGCCACAACCTCCTAGAGGACTACGTGATCGCCGTGGCCAGCCCTTCGCTGCTGGCGCGGTATCCGGGCTTCACCGTGGCGGACCTGCCCCGGCTGCCGATGCTGCGTTTCGCGCTCCGGCCATGGCGCGACTGGCTGCTGCTGGCCGGCCTGCCGCCCGACGAACCCGTGCGGGGGCCGATCTTCCAGGATGCCGGCCTGATGCTGCAATCGGCCGTGGCCGGCCTGGGCGTGGCCACCGCTCGCGCGCAGCTCGCGCACGACTACATCGCCAGCGGACAACTCGTGCAGATCGGCACCACGCGGATTCCATCGAGCCTGCATTACTGGGTGACCTGGCGCGAAGGCAATCCGCGCGAAAAGGCGATCCTGCGCTTTCATGCCTGGCTCAAGGAGCAGATTGCCGGCATTGCGCCGGAAAATGACTCTCAATTGTGAAACAGGTTGCGCATTTGGTTGGATAGCCAGTTTCAGAATTGCAACCATCTGACTCCGAAACTGGCAAATGCGTCCCTTACCCCTCCGAACTCATCCGTAAAGGCGAGGGCAAGTGAAAAAAATAGACCAAACGATGGACTGGAGCCGATATTTTCCCGATGGAATGGGCTCGGCATCGAGAATGAGTTTCAGCAACTTCCGGATTCTCCCTGGCGCAGGTCCCAGGCCAAGACTTATCTCAAGGCAAGTCGTCCAGAAAAGTATCAGAAGAGAGACATCAGTCCCATGAAACTTTTCTACAGAATGACTTCCAGAGAAACGTGCTGATCGTATTAAACACCCCCGTCGAGGGGTAAAAACATGCAATGGCGAGCATATGGGCTAATCAATTATGGGGACTAGCCCCTGGGCGAACGCCGTGCGCCTGCCGATCATCAATCGCGCCAAGGTTTCATCAACGAAACACTTTTTGCGACGCCATCCTGCAATTTCCACGCACAAAAATGAAAACCCTTAAAAATCATGTGCTTAGCGAGATTGAGAGATCCACGACTATATTCCCGTCAAAGGGCTGATTCCAGGGACGGGTCAGTCGTGCGGCGCCGGAGTGCTCCCAGGCAATTCGATCCGCAAATAAGCGATGGACCGACGCAGTGATGCGCGGATCCAATCCGCGTGGTGGCATCTGGTGCAACAGCCGGGTGCCACCACGACGCCATAGTCCCGGGGTTTCTTTTCGTAGTTTGCGGCCTATTGGGGTAAGCAGTCAGTCCGGAAGGCCGGCCGGGAAAATGCTTGCGGGAAAACGGGAATCGGCGAATCCAACAGCCGGAATCCGGGGGTTAGTCACGATCACTACCAGGCGGCATGGGTTGCGCTTTGGTTCGTGACGTGCAGCCGGGCGCAGTCGCGCCGGGCAGGCTTGCCTCCAGCGTTCCAGCATCCCCCTTCTCCCTTGAGCAACGTGGCCGAAGGCGTCCATGGCGCCTCGCCGCGCAGCGGGAAAAACAAAAAAAGGCTGGGGGAAAAAATGAGTCACTATGTCAACCGCCCGTTGCTGTATGTCTCCAGGCATCACGACGCGTCGTTGTGCCGTTATCTATCGCAGCACGGCTGGAAGCTGGTGTTCGCGAACAGCCTCGAGGATCTGGCCGCGCTGCCGCTCGACGGACCATTCTCGGCGGGCCTGCTCGACTTCCAGAGCGGCTTCAGCGATGCCGATCTCGAACTGATGGAGCCTTGGCTGGCGACGCGCCAGATCGGCTGGATTGGCGCGATCAGCTGCGCCGACGAGCTGACGGACACGGCGCGCAAGCTGCTCGGCCTGTACTTCATTGACTACTACACGGCGCCGTTCGACATGGCCGAGCTGAGCCGGACGCTCGGACACGCGGTTGGCATGGCAGCCCTGCGGCCGGGCCGCGAGCAGCCAGCCGTGCCGCTGACGCGCCCGCACGGGATCATCGGCGAATGCAATGCCATGCAGGCGCTGTTCCGCAGCATCGAGAAGGTGTCGCGGTGGGACACGCCGGTACTGATCTCCGGTGAATCCGGCACCGGCAAGGAACTCGCCGCGCAGGCCATCCATCGCGCCTCGCGCCGGGCCAACCAGCCGTTCGTCGCAGTCAACTGTGCGGCCATCCCGCCCACCTTGCTGATGTCCGAACTGTTCGGCTACGAGCGTGGCGCCTTCACGGGCGCGACCAAGCGCAAGCCGGGCCGGATCGAGATCGCGCAAGGCGGCACGCTGTTCCTGGATGAAATCGGCGACATGCCGCTCGAGAGCCAGACCAGTCTGCTGCGCTTCCTGGAAACAGGCCGGATTGAACGGCTGGGTGGTACCGAATCCGTCGCCGTCGATGTCCGGGTCATCTCGGCCACGCACGTCGACCTCGAAGCCGCCGTGGCGACCGAACGGTTCCGTGGCGACCTCTTTCACCGCCTGTGCGTGCTGCGCGTCAAGCAGCCACCGCTGCGCGAACGCGGCTCCGATGTGCTGCTGCTGGCCGAACATATCCTGGATTCCGTCCGCAAGGACTCGCCCGAGCACATCCGTGGCTTTTCGCCCATGGCCCTGCGCGCCATCACCACCCATGTCTGGCCAGGCAACGTGCGCGAGCTGCTCAACCGGATCCGCCTTGCCGCGGCGATGTGCGAGAACGGGGTCATCCAGCCCTCCGACCTCGAACTCGACACACCCGTGGAAAGCAAGCCGCCGACGCTGGCCGCGATTCGCGAAGCGGCCGAGCAGGCCGCGATCCTCGAAGCGCTGCAACGCCACCACGAACGTCTGATCGACGTGGCGGCCGAGCTTGGCATCTCGCGAGTCACGTTGTTCCGGCTCATGCGCGACTACAAGCTGCAGGTGCGGAAGGGCAACGTGGGACTGGTCTGCGTGCAGAACTGAAGGCTGGTGTCGATCCACGACGCGGAGTTCGAACATGCTGCAAGTCCAGTCCCGCTCCCGAGACGAGCCAGGCGAGCCCGCCGGTCATGCCATCTGGCATCGCCTGCCCGCGCGGGACACACTGGTCCGGCTCTTTCGATTCGGTGTATCCGGCGTCATCGCCACCGGCATCCACGTGGCGGTGGCCACCCCGTTGATCTACCTGCTCCATGCCTCGCAGGTGGGCGCCAACGGCGTGGCGTTCGTCGTCGCCAATATCGCGTCGTATCTGCTCAATACGCTGTGGAGCTTCGGCGCTATCCCCACGCGTGACAGCTACGTGCGCTTTCTGATCGTATCGCTGCTGGGTCTGGGCCTGACACTTGGCATCTCTGCCGGCGCGCAGGCGCTTGGCCTTGGCTATTGGGCCGGTCTCGCCGCGATCCTGTCGGTGGTGCCGGCGGTCACGTTCATGCTGCACCGGACCTGGACGTATCGCTGACCGAGCAGCCACACCATGCCACCGGGCGGGCGTGCCTGGCCCGGCCGGCCATCCGCATCACCTCGAGGAGCCCCCATGCCAGCCGCCACCGACACGCCCAAGACGGCTTCGCTCGACAGCGCCACCCCTGTCCGCTGGCTCACGCCGGGACGCATCTGCCTGTATGCCGCCACCTTGCTGGTGCTCGAATGCGTCGTGGTCACGGCGTGGTGGTACGGCCACTCGGTCATTGCCAATCCGACTGTGCCGCGTCTGGGTTGGGATTTCGTCGTCTACTGGTGCGCCTCGGGACTCGCGCAGATGCATGGCGCGGTCGCTGCCTACGATTGGGAACTGCTGCGCGTGGCGAAGACACCGCTACTGCCGAACACATTCGGTCCGTTCGCCTATCCCCCCACGTTCCTGCTGATGATCTACCCGCTTGCCGCGCTGCCTTTCAGCATGGCGCTTGTCCTGTTCGCGCTGACGGGCATCGCGCTGTATCTGGGCTATCTGCGCGCCGTGGTCGGCCATCTGCACCGTTACTGGTTCGTTCCCGCGCTCGCATTCCCAGGAGTCTGGACCACGCTGATTTCGGGTCAGAACTCGCTGTACACCCTGGCAGCCGCGGGTGGCGCGCTTTGGCTCATGCGTCGTCACCCGGTGGCTGCGGGGGCCTGCATTGCGCTGCTTTGCGTCAAGCCGCAGCTCGGCGTGCTGTTTCCCCTGATGCTCCTCTGCGAGCGGCGCTGGACCACAATGGCTGCGGCGGCGGGATGCTCTGCGTTGTTCGTCGGCCTGACTGTCATGGCCTTCGGCGTCGACATCTACCCGGCGTTCCTGCACAGCCTGGCGATGTTCCGGGAAACAGTGGCCGTGAACATCGACACGTTGCGCGGCGCGCCGACGGTCTTTGGTGTGCTGTACGTGGCCGGTGCCAGCATTCCGCTGGCTAACAGCGTGCATGCCGCCGTGGCGCTCTGCGCGATCGCGGCATGCGTGTGGGTATGGTGCACCAGGCCTCGGCTCGCGCTGAGCGCTTCCACGCTCGTGGTTGGTACCCTGCTCACGCAGCCCTATCTGATCTACTACGACCTTGCGTGGCTGGCCATTCCCGTGGCCCTGCTCTGCGTCGACATGATCCGCTTTGGCAGCCGTGGATGGGAGCGCCTGCTGCTGATCGTCACCTGGTTCGCGCCGATGCAGGGCCTCAGCCCCTTCTTCATCGACCACGTCCCGCAACTCACGCCCCTCGTGCTGGTGTGCCTCCTTGGCCTGATCGTCCTGCGTCATCAAGCCGCGAGAAGCACCGCCCAATCCTGAACGGAAGGGCAGCTTCAAAAGCTCTCAGTGCCGCTTGGCCGCCGCCGCGATCGGGATGACGCGGCCATTGCCCACAGCGCGGCCTTGCGGACGGCGCTCCTGGTAGCGGCGCTTGACCAGATAGATCGGGCGGCCCTTCGATTCGTCGTAGATGCGGCCGATATACTCGCCCAGCACGCCCAGCCCGATGAGCTGGATGCCACCGAAGAACAGCAGCAGCGACAGCACGGAGGCATAACCCGGCACGTCGACCCCCAGGATCAGCGTGCGCGCCACGATGAACGTGCCGTAGCAGAAGGCGATCATGGCGATGAACGACCCGACGTACGTCCAGCTTCGCAGCGGCAACGTGCTGAAGCTGGTGATGCCTTCGAGCGCCAGGTTCCAGAGCCGCCAGCCTGAGAACTTCGATTCCCCGGCGCAGCGCGGCGCGCGCTCGTACTGGACGACTACCGTATTGAAGCCAACCCAGGCGAACAGCCCTTTCATGAAACGGTGCCGCTCGGGCAACTGCTTCAGCGCGTTGACAACGGCGCGGTCCATCAGCCGGAAATCCCCGACGTTCTCCGGAATCTTCAGGTCCGACAGCCAGTTATGCACGCGATAGTAGGCCGTCGCGGTGACACGCTTCAGGAACGAATCGCTGGCGCGGCTGGCACGCTGCGCCAGCACCACTTCGGCGCCCTGCCGCCATTTCTCGACGAGGGTGGGAATCAGCTCCGGCGGGTCCTGCAAATCGGCGTCGATCGGGATTACCGCGTCACCGAATGCTTCGTCGATGCCCGCGGTCAATGCCGCCTCCTTGCCGAAGTTGCGCGTAAGGTCGATCACACGGATGCGGCCATCGCGCCGCGAGATGTCGACGAGCCGCGCGAGCGTGTCGTCGGCACTGCCATCATTGACGCAGACGATCTCGAAACGCGTCGCTGGCACCGACTCAAGGATCGGCACCACGCGGTCGAAGAACGTCTGCAGCGCAGTGCCCTCGTTGTAGAACGGCACCACCAGCGACAGGAGCTGGATGTTGTCATAGTCGGCCATGATCTCTTTCCTCCCGGCACGCGTTGCCGCGCGCTCCGTCATCAGGCATTGAACGATGCCTTGTCCATCCTTTCCAGCCGGATTCGCCAGACGCCCAGCGCCAACGCGAGCATAAGCCCGAGCGGCAACGGCTGGAATCCGATCTCCGGACCTGTCACACGGCTCCACAGCGGCATCAGCCACAGCAGCACCAGCAACTCCCGCTCGCCCCGCAACCAGCCGGCGCGATGGCCGTGCGCGCCGAGCCAGGCAATTGCCAGCCCGAGGAACACGAGGTCGTAGTCATACAGGTAGGCCGGCACCAGCAACCCGGCCACCACAAGCACGGCGGCACGCAGCGCGAAGCTGCAGGGCCGGGACCACGCATACACCACCGACGCCAGCGCAGCCGCTGCCACCAGACCGTGTATCGCGTAAGGCAACAGCAAGCCGCCACTGATCAGCTTCATTGAGGCAAACACCGTTGGCATCCGCGCCATCAGTGCGGAGCCCTGCTCCACCGACTCGCGCGCCATGGCGGCGTTGCGCAGGAATGCGGCGAAGGGCTCCGAGCCGAACACCAGCAGCGACGCCACCGTCAGCACCAGCGTCGTGCAAGCCATGGCGCCCAGCGCACGCCAAGCGCGCGCGCAAAGCAGCGCCACCGGGACCATCAGCGCGAGCTGTGGCTTCATCGCCACCACGCCCAGCAGCACCCCCGCAAGCAACGGACGCGAGCGCAGGCACGTCAGTGCCAGGCCGGCGCAGCCCGCAAGCCACAGCGAGTTCTGTCCGGTGGCCAGCACCACCACGATGCCGGGAAACGCAACCGCCGCCAGCCGGGCATCGCGCCATGGCAACGTGCGACATAGCGCCCACGCAAACCAGGCAACGCCACCCACCAGAAACACGAACGTGGCCAGTCCATAGGGCACCAGCCCGAACGGCAGTACGAACCACAACGACATGGGCGGATACAGCCAGGGCAGCACACCATCGCCGATGGCAAGCCCGGGCACCGCGGAGAGTTCCACATGCCGCAGCGCGCCCAGATCGTAGGGCGCGGCCGCCCCACTGGATAGCGCCAGCTTCGCCGTGCTCCAGAACACGACGAAATCGCCACCCGGTGCGAATACGCCCGGTACCTTCAGCACGCAGGCGCGGAACAGCCAGATCCCGAAGTACAGCGCGTAACAAGCAATCGCCACGCACGAATAGAGCCGCAACCGGCTGGCATCGAGCCAATGCGAGCGTGACGCATCGTCCCGTGCCCGGCGCGCGGCAGCCTGCAGCGTGGCCATGTCAGGTTCCCACCGGCGCCGGCACCGACGCGGACGCAGTGCGGGCCATGGTCCGACGAACGGCCACGATCACAAGCAATGCCGAGATAACGGGGCCGATCTGCGGCATTCCGAGCTTGGGGTTCATCTGTTCGAAGATCGGCAACCACCACGCCACCAGGAACAAGAGGCGCTCGCGGTTGGACAGGCCATGACGAATGCCATCGCCGACGAGACCCGCGACCGCGATCCCCAGCCACGTCAGTTCGTAGTGACGGACATACGGCGTGGCCAGCAACGCGGCGGCGGCGAGCACGGCGGCGCACAGTGGCGCCTCGCGCGTGCGGGACCATACATAGACGACGGCGGCCGCGGCGGCGAGCGCTGCCAGCCCTTGCACGGCGTAGGCCGAAGCGCGGTTCAACCCTGACAGTTGCGCGGCGGCCAGCACCGATGGCATGCCGTACCACCCTTCCGGCGTGCCTTCCACAAGATTTGCGCGGGCCCACGCGACACTGTTCAGGAATGCCGGAATCGTCTCCCAGCCGCAGATCACGACGCTGACCGCCGCGAAGATCGCCGCCGTGGCGGCGGCGCTCGCCAAAGTACGAAAATGGCGACCCGCGATCAGCGCCACCGGAATCAGCAATGCCAGCTGCGGCTTGATGGCCAGCAGCCCGATCAGGACGCCGGCCAGAACCGGCCGCTTGCCCAGCAGGCAGATCGCCCCACCGACCAGCGACGCCGTCAGCAGCGAGTTCTGCCCGAGGATGACCGAGACCAGGACGGCCGGCGACGCCAGCACCGGCAGCCACAAGCCGCGCCGCAGCATGGAGCCGGCTCCGACCAGCCCGCCAATCGCGCACAGGTAGGCATAGGCGCTTGCGGTGATGAACAGCACGTAACTGAACGCGAACGGCAATGTGGCCAGCGGCAGGACCACCAGCAGGAACGTTGGCGGATACAGCCACGGCAGGACGGCAGTGTTGCCGATGTCGAGCGGCCCGTAGGTCGCCATCACCTCCAGGTGCCTGGCCACGTCGTAGGCCCGCACTGCCCCCTCGCTCAGCGCCAGATACGATGCGCTCCAGAACACGGCGAAATCTGTACCCGGACGACTGACGTGGCTATCGGTGAAGCCCTCGGTGTACCAGGCCCACGTCACCATCAACACCATGAACAGGAACAGCACGGCCGCGCTGTAGACGCGGGCGCGATCCAGATCCAGCCACGCCCCGCCTTGCCTCCCCGTGTCCGCCCGCACTGCTTCCTGACTCATGACTCACCCCGTTCCCTTATGTTCTTGCCTTATGTTCTTGCAGGTGCCATGCCGCGGTCTTGTCCGAACGTCGGCAACGCCTGGTGTTGCCTAAGTCTTGTCACGCGAGCGCGTTAGCGCAAGGCGCCCCAAGGGGTCGAGAACGAGCCGGCGCCCCGGAAAACGCGATCCGTGCGCGCGATGTTTCCTTCCTGAATCACGCGCGGATTGGAGGTGGAGAATGGCGTCGCACAAGCGATTGCGGGCGGCGCGCGATGCCAGCGCACGTGCCGCCCCGCAACGCAGGCAACCACGCGCGTTTCCATTCGGAAACGTTGCCCTCCGCAGGGTCCGCTTCATCCATCAGTCGGGCCGGCGCAGGCATCGCGCAGTCATGCATCCACGGTTGTCATCCTCCAGGGCGAACGGTCTGCGTAATGCGCCGCACCTGACTACTTCTTTTGGATGAGCGACACATCCGCCCGACCTAGTGATGTCGGCGATCCATTCATACTGGGGCTGACCCGCCGGTGGGCTCATCCAAAATAAATCAGGGCCCAGCGTTTCCGGCTGGCAACGACGCGGGCCCGAAACGCGGCATTCCGCCCGCATCGCCGCAGCCCCCACCAGGCGGGCCTCCCCGCAAAGCCTTGTGGCACAACGAATTCATCAGGGCTGGCCCACGGATTGCCTATGTCAGCCTGCAGCACCGTCACTCACGGTAAGCCGCAACTGCCAGCGAGCTGTTCGCCGCCGGCAGGAAAACAAAGATTCGGGGAGCAACACCATGCCAGCTATCGGTCAGCTCGTGAGAATGCATCGGACCATGGGTCGCATCGCCGCCGCTCGCAGCGGCGGCAGCGTGCCCTACCGTTGCATGGTTCGCGCAAGCCACGCCCAACACGCGGCACGGTGCATCCACGCCTCCGCCGAGCGACGGCTGCAGGCGCGTTGCCCTCACGGCGCAAGCGTCGGCGCTGGCCGTTGGCCATTTCATTGCTGCGCGATCTGCGCGCCACCGTCCTGCCGCTTCCTCCCGCTCTGAAATCACAGATGTCTGTTCGAAGTTTCTGTCCGTAGTCGCAAGCGTGCTTTTCAACCCAAGGAGTCCACCATGCAACGTCTGACCCAAAACCTGAAGCGTTTCGTCCGTGACGAAGACGGCGTTACCGCCATCGAATATGGCCTGATCGCCGCACTGATCGCCGTAGTGATCATCGCCTCGGTGCAACTCGTCGGCACGAACCTGAGCAAGGTCTTCAGCCTCATCGGCGCCGAACTGGCCTGACGGCTCGACGGTTCGCGGCGTGGCCGGTTCATGTGCCACGCCGCGAACCGTTGATACCGGCCATCACGGATCACCTCCCAAGGAGAGCCACATGTCCAACCACTTCGTCAGCTTGAAGGCGTTCCTCCGCGACGACGACGGCGTCACCGCCATCGAGTACGGCCTGATCGCCGCCTTGATCGCGGTCGTGATCATCGCCTCGGTGCAGCTCGTCGGTACGAACCTGAGCAGCATCTTCAGCACGATCGCCTCGGAACTGTCCTGAGCCTAGTCACCCGACACGACACGCCATCGAGGAGACCACCATGTCCAGTCTCAAGACCATGTGCGACACCTTCCGACGTGACGCGCGCGGCGTGACGTCCATCGAGTACGCGTTGCTGGGGGCGCTGATTGCCATGGTCATCATCGGCGCGGTGAGTCTCCTCGGCACCAATCTCAAGGCGCTCTACGACATGGTCGCCGCGGAGGTGCCCTGAAACGGGCCGCACCCAACCAGAACGAGCCGAGCACGCCATGACCACCATCCCGACGCTCTCACCCTATATCGGCCCCATCGTTATCGCGGTGGTGCTGACCGCCGCCGCCACGGATCTGCAGCGGCGCCGCATTCCGAACTGGCTGACGTTTGGCGCGTGGCTGGTGGCGTTGCCCATCCAGATGACGATCCACGGCCTGGCCGCCGGCGCGTCCGCCTGGGCGCTGGGCTGGCTGACGGGCCTTGGCATCTTCCTGCCCATTTACCTGCTGCGCGGCATGGCCGCCGGCGACGTCAAGTTGATGGCCGCCGTGGGTGCGTGGCTCGGCGCAAGCCTTGCCGCATCGATCGCGCTGGCGTCGTTCGTCATTGGGGGCGTGTGGGCCCTGACCCTTGTGCTGGCATCCGGCAAGGGCCGCCAGGTCGTGCGCAACCTCGGCGGGATCGCACTCACTGGACAAGGTGGCGCATCCGTCGGCTCCCTGCCCTATGGGGTGGCGATCGCGGCCGGCACGCTGACCATGCTGTTCGCCAGCACGTGATGGACCAACCGGACCACAAGGGACAAACACAAGGGGAACGGCAATGTTAGAGCACCATGAAGCAGGCCAGGCAACAAGACTCCCCGAGGCAGTCGCCTCGATGGTGCGGCATGCCCAGGCTGATCACGACGCGCTGCCGGCCTGGCACGTTCCGCCGCGATCCATCGCGGATACCGGTCTGGAGATCTCGCTGCTGCTTGGGCTGTTGCTGAAGGCCGCCTACCTGCACCGCAGCGTCTCCCTGACGATCCTGACGGACACGCTCAAGCTGCCTGCCTCTGTGGTGAACGAGATCGCGGCGGTCGCCGTTCGCGAGCGGCTGCTGGAAGTGGCCCATCGCGGCGCCAGCGACATCGACGTGCGATTTCGCCTGACCGACGCCGGCTACGCCCGCGCCGCGGAGACCTCGGCCCGCTGCAGCTACGCCGGTGCCGCGCCGGTCACGCTTCAGGCTTACCTCGATGCGATCCAGCATCACTCGATCCATCACACATCGGTCACGAAGGCGGATGTCACCGCGGCATTCCACAACCTGGTGGCGCCGGTCCATCTGCTCGACAGCATCGGCATGGCGCTGAACACCGCCCGCGCACTGATGATCTACGGCCCGCCGGGCAGCGGCAAGACCTACCTGGCGCAGCGACTTGGCGCGCTCTTGCCCGGTGCGGTGCCCGTGCCCCATGCGATCACCGTGGCGGGCGAGATCATCCAGATCATGGACCCGCTCGTGCACACGCCGATCGACGACAGCGAGGCTTCGTCCGCCCGCCGGTCAATGGACCGCCGCTGGGTCGTCTGCCATCGTCCCGTGGTGCTGACCGGCGGCGAACTGACGCTGTCGATGCTCGACCTGCGCTACGACAGCAACTCGGGCTTCTATCAGGCGCCACCGCACATGAAGGCCAACAACGGCATCTACATCGTGGATGACCTTGGCCGGCAGATGGTCGGCGTCGACCAGTTACTGAATCGCTGGATCGTGCCGCTGGACCGCGGCATCGACATGTTCACGCTTCATAGCGGCGTGCGGTTCTCGGTGCCCTTCGACGTATGGCCTGTGTTCTCGACCAACCTTTCGCCCACGGACCTCAGCGACGATGCCTTCCTGCGCCGGCTTGGCAGCAAGCTCTACGTCGGCCCGCTGTCGATCGACGACTACCGCGAAGTCTGCCTGCGCACCGCCACCGAACTCGGTCTGACGTGGCCGGAGCCCGCCTTCGATTTCCTGCTGGAGAGCCTGCATTTCTCCAGCGACACACCCCTGCTCGCGTGCATCCCGCGCGACCTGTTGCGGCTTGTGGCATCGCACGTGCGCTACCACGGCCACGCACCGCAAGTCACGGAAGAAAGCCTGTGCCGCGCCTGGCAGAGCTACTACGGATTGCAGGGCAAACCGGAAGCACCACCGCCGGACAACGAACACCGCTGGCCCGCCGGCCATCGTGCAGCGGGCTGAGTCAGCCCAACCAGGAAGCAAGTACATACGTAGGGGAGAGTCATCATGAAGAACACGCGAGCAATCCTGATGCTGCTGATTGCGCTGGTGGCCGGCGCGGCGGCGGTGGTTTCCGCATCCCGCTGGCTGCTGCAGCAGTCGTCCAGCTCGGTCAAGCAGGTGGTAGTAGCCGCGAACGATCTCGATCTCGGCCAGCCGCTCAACGGCAGCCAGCTCAAGCTCGTCAGCTGGCCCGCCGGCAGTGTGCCGCCCGGTGCATTCGAAGACCCCAAGACACTGGACGGGCGCGTGGTCCGCACCAGCCTGCAACGCGGCGAGCCCATTATCGACGCGAAGCTGGCGCCGGTGGGTACCAAGGGCGGCCTCTCCGCCGTCATCAACGACGGCAAGCGCGCTATCACGGTTCGCGTCAACGACGTGGTGGGCGTGGCTGGCTTCGCGCTGCCAGGCAACTACGTCGATGTGATCGTCAACACCAACGAGGACTCCAAGAGCGCGCAGAACGGCAGCATCTCGAAAATCGTGCTCGAGAAGATTCTGGTGCTGGCCGTGGCGCAACAGGTCAGCCGCGATGACACGCAGCCGAAGGTGGTCAACGCCGTGACGCTGGAAGTCTCGCCGGATCAGGCCGAGAAGCTCGACGTGGCGCGCAGCGTGGGAACGCTGTCGCTGGTGCTGCGCAATCAGATGGACGTGGCCGACATCAACACTGGCGGCGCCACCAAGCACACGCTGCTCGGCAAGGCCGAACTGCCCCCGCCGGCTCCGCTCGCTGCGCCGGCTCCCGTTACGCGCACGGTGGTCAAGACCCGTACGGTCGCCGCCGCACCGCGCGCTGGCAACTGTGTCGGCGTGCTCGCAGGCATCCAGGGCAGCCTGGAGTGCTTCTGACCGCAATGGATGAAACAGCCGAAGCACCGAGACACCCAGACGCTTAGCGCATCCAGATCCGCTTCACTCTCCGGGGGGAGATCAAAAATGAACCAGAAGACAACTGAAGCAGCACGCGGCACACGCCACTTCGTCCTGGCCGCCATCCTCTGCACACCACTCGCCGCCGCAGCACAGGTCGCGGTAGAAGCCGGCAACGTTGCCAGGTCGACCACGCCGGCGGCCTCGCCAGCGGTCAAGGTCCCGGGAGGGCCGGTGCAGATGACCATCAGCATGGCGCCCGTGCCCGCCGCCCCCTCGATTGCCGCTGACGCCCGTGGCCCGAACTGCTCCGGCGCGATCCGCAACGAATCGAGCGTGATCGTGCCGATCGGCAAGTCGCAGCTGATTCCGCTGCCTGAGCCAGTGCGCAACCGTACCCTGGGCAACCCGAACGTCGTGCAGGCCACGATGGTGTCGCCGCAGACGCTCTATGTCCTCGGGCGCACCGTGGGCACCACCAACATGATCGTGCAGGGCCGCAGTGGCGGTTGCAGCATCATCAACGTGGTGGTCAACGCGGACGCTAACGGATTGCAGACCTCGCTGGCCCAGTTGCTGCCGGGTGAATCGGGCATCCGCGTGATGACCGCCGCGGACAATCTGGTGCTGACCGGCAGCGTCTCCAGCTCACAGGCGGCGCTGCAGGCCATGGATATCGCCCAGGCGTACGCCAACGCGGCACAGGGCGACGGCGCCAACGGCAAGAAGGGCGGCGTGCTCAACATGATGTCCGTCGACACCCCGCAGCAGGTGATGCTGGAGGTGAAGGTTGCCGAAGTCTCCAAGACGCTGCTCAACCAGCTCGGTTCGGCAGTCAATATCCAGGGCGGCTTCGGATCGTGGACCGGTGGCGTGATCTCGAACTTGCTCACGGGCGCGGCGGCCGGCATCTTCGGTAGCAAGGCCAATAACAAGCCGTTCAATCTCGCGATCGACGCGCAGAAGAACGACAGCCTGGTAAAGGTCCTGGCCGAACCGAATCTCGTCACCATCAGTGGTCAGGAAGCCAGCTTCCTCGCTGGCGGCAAGATCTACATCCCGGTCGCGCAGAGCAACGCGCTCGGTGGCGCCTCCACCATCACGCTGCAGGAAGAAGAGTTCGGCGTGGGGCTGAAGTTCACCCCGACCGTGCTGGCCAACGGACGGATCCACCTGAAGGTGTCGCCGGAAGTCTCGGAACTGTCGCCCACTGGCGCAACAGTCAGCGGCAGCACGCTGACCGGACAGACGATCCTGCCGCTCATCACGACACGCCGCGCCTCCACCACCGTGCAGATGCGCGATGGCGAGAGCTTCGCGATCGGTGGCCTGCTGCAGGACAGCGCACGTGGCTCGCTGAAGGCACTGCCTGGTGCCGGCGAGGTTCCGGTGCTTGGCACGCTGTTCCGCAGCACGCAGTTCCAGCAAGACCTGACCGAGCTGGTGTTCATCATCACACCGCACCTGGTCAAGCCGATGCAGACGCAGAACTACCCGCTGCCGACCGACGGCTTCACCACGCCTGACCCGCTGTCGCTCTACTTCATGGGCAACATGGAAGGCAAGGGCAGGCCTGCTCCGCAGCCGGCACCGGCGCCTTCGCAACCCGCCGCGCCCGCCACGGCACCTGCTCCCGTGCCTTCGACCCCGCGCAGCGAAACCGGCCCGACCACGTCGGTTCCCACCAGCCCCACTCCGATCGGCAAGCTCCTGGACGAGCCGGCGCCGTCGGCCCACGCGGCTTCGCCAGCGCCAGTGGCAACCGTGGGGCCACGGCCGCCCCAGGGGCCCGCGCGTGACCTCGTAGCCGCCACCCCTCCCGAGGACAACAGTGCGCGTGTCGCGCGCATCGAGGCCACCGCGCTCCGCCTGGCCCAGGCAAGGGCCGGGGCCGGGGCCGCGACCACCACCGGCACCACGGGCAGCAACTGATCCGCCGCGCGCAAGGGAAACCAAGGAGAACGATCATGAACAAGACACTCAAGCTTTCGCGTGGCGCCACAGTGCTGGCGATTGGCACCCTGGCCTGCATCGGACTGTCCGGCTGCATGACCTCGACGCCGTCGTGGGACCAGCATCGCGGCGAGGCCCTCGCCGCGGTCAAGCAGCAGCAGATCATCAACCCGGATGCGCCGGCCGGATTGCCGACCATGGACGGCACCGACGGCAAGACCGCCGTAGCCGCCATGCGTAACTTCGACCGCTCGCTGATCCGCTTCCAGACCGGAACGGGCAGCCCCGTCGGTGGTTTCGGCATCGACTTCGGCGCGGGCGGATATGGCGGCGTGGGTATGGGCGGCGGCAGCCAACGCTAAGCAAACCGCGGGGAGCACCATCATGTCCACAACCAGGTCTCGCGGCATGTCACTGCCTCGCATTCACGAGAGGCAGCGCGGCGCCGTTGCCATCATCGTCGGCCTCATGATCGTGGTGCTGGTCGGCTTCATCGGCCTGGCACTCGATCTCGGCAAACTGTATGTGAGCAAGAGCGAGTTGCAGAACCGCGCGGATTCGTGCGCGCTGGCCGCAGCGCGCGACCTGACCGGTGCTACCCCGCTAACGGTTTCCGAAGCCGCCGGCCTGACCGCGGCGGCCCGCAATCTGGTGCTGTTCCAGGGCAACCTGGAACAGCAGCCGAACATCACATCGGCCGAATCCGTGACCTACAGCGATTCGCTGGCGGATCCCTTTCTGGACAAGAACTCTGTCACCTATGCGCTGAACACGATCAAGTACGTCAAATGCGACGTCTCGCGCGGCAACATCGCGAACTGGTTCGCGCAGGTACTGAATGCAATTCCCGGCATCCACATCGGAGCGAATACTGTTGGGGCCTTCGCTGTCGCAACGACGACTTCGGCGCAGACCACCTGCGCGATTCCTGTGTACATCTGCAGACCCGACACCGCTACGCCGGCGGTGCCCGGCGGATACACGATCGGTCAATGGCTGACAGCCAAGATAGGGACCTCGGGCGGGGGCGTCTACGGAGGCGGGAATTTCGGCTGGGCCGACCTGAGCGGTGGCAAGGGCAACACACCTGCTCTGGACACCCAGCTTCAGGGAGCGGGGCAATGCAATCTGCCCGCCTTGAACACCCAGATCGGTACGACCGGCAACAAGGCCTCGCTCTCGGACGCGTGGAACAGCCGCTTCGGCATCGCCACGAACAAGACCACCGGCGTGACCGACTTTACGGGTTTCGCCTACACGAGCACAACGTGGACGGCGCAGAGCAACGCTTACAACGGCACATCGACCGACAGCAAGGGTACCTCCCAGCCGAACTTCCTGGCTGCCCGCAAGGCTTATCAGCCCTATCAGGGGGACTCCGTTACCGGCCTGAGCACGAAAGGCACAGCCGCGTCGCAGGCCACCTATCAGGCTGGCGCTGACCGGCGCCTGGTGCTGGCGCCGATCGTTGACTGCTCGACGTTCAGCACGCCGGGCACCCATCAGGCCAACGTCACGGGCTGGGCCTGCGTGTTGATGGTCGACCCCATGCAGCAGGGCGGCAACATCGACACGGTACATCTCGAGTATCGCGGCGACTCGAGCCTGCCAGGCAGCCCCTGCGCCACGCAGGGCATGCCGGGTGCGAGTACCGGCGTCGGCCCGCTCGTCCCAGTGCTGGTGCAATAGGCGTCAAAACGGGAGTCGATCATGAAACGACTGACCAACGCACACAGGCAATCACGCAGGCGCCAGCGCGGCGTCGCCGCAGTCGAGTTCGGCATCATGCTCGTGCCGATGCTGCTGATGGCGTGCGGCGTGGCCGAGTTCGGCCGCGCGATCTACCAGTACGACACGCTGACCAAGGCCACCCGCTCGGCAGCGCGCTACCTGTCGCAATACTCGCCCGATGACGTCGCCTACCCGACGGCGGCCACCAAGTGTCTGGCGGCCTATGGGAACACCGCCTGCTCGGGCCAGCCTCTGGCACCCGGGTTGACCACCGCCATGGTGATCATCTGCGATCGCGTCGATTCGTCCGGCTGCCCCGGCGCCACCCAAACGTTCAGCAACGTCGCAACCTACGACAGCACCAGTGGTGGCAGCGGCACGCAGGCCGGCACCGTGAACCTGATCGCCGTCAGGATCAGCGGCTACACCTACACGCCGCTGCAGTCGTTCATCAACGTGTCCGGCCTGACTTTCGGCGACATCACCACCGTCATGAGGCAAGTGCTATGAAACATCGCGCCCATCCGCTCCGCGTCGCACGCCAGCGCGGCCTGGCCGCCGTGGAGTTCGCCCTTATCGCCGGCATGTTCTTCACGCTGCTGATCGGCATCATGGAGTTCTCGCGCGTGCTGTTCTACTGGAACACTGCGGCCGAAGTCACGCGCATGGCCGCGCGATCGGCCGTGGTCTGCGACTCCGGCGCCAGCATCATCAAGACCAGGATGGAGAGCATGCTGCCGCTGCTGCAGGACTCGAACATCAGCGTGGTCTACGCCCCGACGGGCTGCGACAGCGATCCCGCCACGGCGCGCTCCACCTGTCAGACAGTAACCGTGAGCGTGTCCAACGTGACCATCGCCACCATGATCCCCGTGACGCGGTTGCGCATCGGCATGCCGCCGTTCACGACCACCATGACGCGCGAGAGCATGCAGACATCGACCGGCGGGTCGGTTTGTAGCTGACATCCAATACACCCATTCCATCCATCCGACCCGAACATCGCGAGGACACCATGCTGAAGATCCTGATTGCATCCGATGACACCGCACGGCTGGCGGAGATCAATCGGCTCGCTACCATCGCCGGAAACTTCCAGACCACGTCGCTGCAGGAAGGTCTGGCTCGGCTGCCGTTCCAGGCGAGCCGGCTGCGCATGGCCGATCTGCTGGTGCTCGACCTGCCCGAAATCGGACCTGCGCAGATGTTCGGGGTGGAAACCCTGCGCCAGCAGCACCCCGAACTTCCCTGCATCCTGATCACGCAATCCCAGGACTCCAGCGTGCTGATCCAGGCGATGCGCGCCGGCGTGCGCGATGTGTTGCCCTGGCCGCTGGACAAAGGCCAGCTTGTCGAGGCGCTGAAGCGCGTGGAAGCCACACACGTGCCGCGCATGCAGGAGGTAGCGCAGGTCATATCGATGATCTCCTGCAAGGGTGGCGCGGGCACCAGCTTCGTGGCCGCAAACCTTGGCGACGCCCTCGCCCGCCACTTCGGCAAGCGCGTGCTCGTCGTCGACCTGAACCGCCATTTCGGGGATCTCACGTACATCGTCTCGGACAAGGCGCCGCCCAGCACGTTGTCGGAGATCTGCAGCCAGATCGATCGCATGGACGCGGCGTTCCTGGAAGCCTGTCTCGTTCACGTGGACAACGGATTCGACATGCTGGCGGGCGCGGCCGACCCGGTGCGTGCCAGCCAGATCCAGAAGGAAAAGCTCGAGTGGATCCTGTCGGTCATGCAGCCGAACTACGACTACGTGATCTTCGATGTCGGGCAGAGCATCGACCCGCTGTCGATCAGCATGCTCGACCACAGCGACCGCATTTGCGTAGTGACCGAGCCGAGCATCGCATTCGGCCGCCCCAGCCGACGGTTGCTCGACATCCTGCGAGCGCTGCACTACCCCGACGACAAGATTCGCGTGGTGCTGAATCGCGTAGGCCGCAAGAACGAAGTGCCCCGAACCACGATGGAGGAGATCTTCGGCATGAAGGTGTCCTTCACCCTGCCAGACGATCCGTCGGCCGTGGACGAAGCCGTCAGCCATGGCGAGCCGGTTGCGAAGCTGAGCAAGCGCAGCAGCATCGCCCGGGCGCTGCAGACGATGGCCATGCAGTTGGCGCCCTCGCACGAAGCCGAGCGCCGCAGCCGGCAGGAGGGCGTGTCGCCGTTGCGCAAGCTGATGCTGCGCGCCCGTAGCACCTGAATCCGCAGGCCACCGAACCATCAGAGCCATCAGAACCATCAGAGTCGTCAGTGCCATCCGTGCCACCCGAACCGAATACGCTTAGCAAGGAGTCCATCATGTCAATCCGCGAACAGCTCGCCAGCGCCGGGACACCCTACACGGCAAATGGTCACGCCGCGATCCATTTCTCGATGGCCACCAACACGACATCGCCCGGGTACCACGCGCTGAAGCGCGACGTGCACGAGACCGTGCTGGACCGCGTGGAGCTGGAACGCCTGGCGCACTTCCCGCAGGAACAGGTGCGCCAGGAGATTGCCTCGCTGGTAAGCCTGATCATCGAGGAACATAAGGTGCTGCTCAATGACAACGAGCGGCGACAACTCACCGTCGAGATCTATGACGAGATGTTCGGCTTCGGGCCGCTGGAACCACTGTTGAAGGACCCTTCGGTCTCGGACATCCTGGTCAACACGGCACGGCAAACCTACGTGGAGCGGCGCGGCAAGCTCGAGCTGACGAATGTGGTGTTCTATGACGACGCTCATCTGATGAAAGTCATCGAGAAAATCGTGTCGCGCGTCGGGCGCCGCATCGACGAAACCAGCCCGATGGTGGATGCGCGCCTGCCGGACGGCTCTCGCGTCAACGCCATCATCCCGCCGTCTGCCATCGATGGTCCGCTGCTGTCGATTCGTCGCTTCTCGGTGAACCCGTTGCAAGTGTCCGACCTGGTCGAGCTGAAGAGCCTCACGCAGCCGATGGCGCAAATGCTGCAGGCGCTGGCGCATGCCAAGATCAACGTGCTGGTCTCGGGCGGCACGGGCAGCGGGAAAACCACGCTGCTGAACATCCTGTCCGGTTTCATCCCGGAAGACGAACGCGTGGTGACCATCGAGGATGCCGCCGAACTCCAACTGCGCCAGCCTCATGTCCTGCGCCTGGAAACCCGGCCGCCCAATATCGAGGGCAAGGGAGAAATCACCCAGCGCGCGCTAGTGCGCAACGCCCTGCGGATGCGCCCTGACCGCATCATCCTCGGCGAAATCCGTGGCGGCGAGGCCCTGGACATGCTCAACGCCATGAACACCGGCCACGAGGGCTCGCTCACGACGATTCACGCCAACACCCCGCGCGATGCGCTGACGCGGCTCGAGAACATGGTCAGCATGGCAGGCCTGACCATGCCGGCCAAGGCCATGCGCCAGCAGATCGCCTCGGCGATCACCGTGATCGTGCAGGCGGCGCGTCTGACAGACGGCCGGCGCAAGATCATCAGCATCCAGGAAATCACCGGCATGGAAGGCGACATCATCAACACGCAGGAGATCTTCACGTTCCAGCGCACAGGTGTGGCCGAGGATGGCGCGGTCCGCGGCCACTTCAAGGCCACGGGCGTGTATCCGAAGTTCGCGGAGCGGCTGCGCGTCTTTGGCGTCGGGCTGCCGGACGAGACCTACGATCCCGCGCGGCGCTACGAAGTCTGAGCCCACGCACTGATCAACGACAACATATCCGGGGGGTAACACATGAGCACGATCTTCTATGCCTTCGGCATCCTGCTGTTCGTCGCCGTGGTGCTCAGTGTCGAAGCCATCTATCTGTGGTGGAACAATGCCCACGGCCCCGCGGCCAAGCGCATCGAAGCGCGGCTGAGAGCGCTTTCGGCCGGCGGACACGTCAGCGCCGAACGGCTGTCCATTCTCAAGAAGCGCCTTCTCAGCGATTCGCCGCGGATGCAGCGCTGGCTAATGAGCGTGCCGCGTATCGGCGCGCTGGACCGCTGGCTCGAGCAGTCCGGCAGCACATGGTCCGTGGCACAGCTGTTCGGCTACTGCGGCCTGGTGGTGCTGTGCGCGGTGGCGCTGATTCCGTTGGTGCCGGTGCCGCTGCCGATCATACTGGGCTGCGTGGCATTCGTCTGGTTGCTGCCGTTCCTGCATGTCATGCGGCTGCGCACCAAACGGCTCAAGCAGATGGAAGTGCAGCTGCCCGACGCCGTCGACATGATCAGCCGCGCGCTGCGTGCGGGCCACTCGTTCGCCGGGGCGCTTGGCATGGTCGGCCAGGAGATCAAGGCGCCGCTGGGTCCCGAGTTCCGCACCACGTTCGAAGAGATCAACTATGGCGTGGCGCTCGACGAGGCCATGACGAACCTCGCCATGCGTGTGCCTGTGGGCGACCTCCGCTACTTCGTCATCGCCGTGCTGATCCAGCGCGAGAGTGGCGGCAACCTGGCGGAGATCCTCGACACGATCGGCACGATGGTGCGCGAGCGGCTGAAGCTCTTCGACAAGATCCGCGTGCTCTCGGCCGAAGGGCGACTCTCCGCGTGGATTCTCGGCCTGCTGCCGTTCGGCACGGCGGGCCTGATCATGGTGGTCAACCCGGGATTCATGCGGGTGCTGTGGGAAGACCCGATTGGATGGCGAATGGTGGGTACCGCCATGACGTCGATGATCTTCGGCGTGCTGTGGATGCGCAAGATCATCCGCATCCGGGTATGAGTCAGATAACAACAGGCAGGCTTGAGCGCGCATCCTGAGGGGGAGTCGATCATGCAAGACATCATGCAGGGGTTTCGGGCAGACCAGTTGATCGTGCTGGCGCTGGTCTTCGTTGCGGCATTCGGCACGGTACTTGGCGTGCTCTATGTGTTCTCGCCAGACCGCATGCGCGGCAGGATGGAACAGATCGCCAACGAGACTGGCACTGTCCCGGGCAACGCCGGGCAGCAGCAGGCCTGGGTCGAGAAGCTCGTGAAATGGGCGCAGCCGGTCTCGCGGCTCTCGTTGCCCAAGGAGGGTTGGGAGAATTCGCAGCTGCGCGTGCGCTTCATGAACGCCGGATGGCGCGATGCGAGCGCCGCCCCGCTGTACTTCGCCGCCAAGACGCTGCTGGCGGTGGCGCTCCCGATGATCGGACTGATCGCGACAAGCAGTGTCCCGGCATTCCAGGAACAGAGCATGATGTTCGCGGTGCTGGCAGTGCTGGCCGCGATCGGTTACTACATTCCGAATATCGTGCTGTCCCGGAAAGTGACGGCACGCCAGAGAACGGTGTTCGAGGAGTTCCCCGACGTCATCGACCTGCTGACGGTCTGCGTGGAAGCCGGCCTCGGCCTTGATGCCGCACTGATGCGCGTGGCCGACGAACTTGCGCTGCGCTGCCCGGTGCTGGCCGACGAACTGCAACTGATGCTGCTGGAGCTCCGCTCCGGCTTCTCGAAGGAGAAAGCGTTGAGCAATCTGTCGCTGCGCACCGGCGTCGAGGACGTCGACAAGTTCGCGTCCATGCTGATCCAGGCGGACCGTTTCGGTACCAGCCTTGGCGAATCCTTGCGGGTGCTGTCCGACATGCTTCGCACCAAGCGCCGGATGCGCGCGGAGGAGCAGGCGGCGAAGATTGCGCTGAAGCTGCTGTTTCCGCTGATTTTCACGATCTTCCCCACACTCCTGCTGGTGTTGCTAGGGCCCGCGTTCATCCAGATCTACCGCGTGTTGCTGCCAACCATGACCGGCACCAACTGACGGTCGCACAAGCGGCGCCTTGCCATAGCGGTTCCCCCGGCTGTCTCGCCCTGGTGCAACACCAGGTGGACAGTCTTGCCCGGACAGTGTCCGGGCTTTTCTGCTTTCTGCGGCGACGACGCGTCAGTGACCCGGTCGTGGCTGGCGGCTTGACCCGCGCGCCAGTCTTCTGAAAAATACTGGGCAAACCCATCCCCCACCCCTGTCCGTACAGTCATCCGGGAGCCGCCGCATGAAGATCCGCATCCTGAGCGATCTGCACATCGAACACAACATGCCCGAGGAGGTCCCCGCCTGTGGCGCGGACCTCACGATCCTGGCCGGAGACATCGCCAACGGCCGCGACGGCATCGACTGGGCGGCGCGCGTGTTCGAGGGGCCCGTGCTCTACGTGCCGGGTAATCACGAGTACTACGAAAGCACGTTCGACGCAGTGGATCGGC
This sequence comes from Cupriavidus sp. HY129, assembly GCF_059492215.1. Classification (NCBI taxonomy): domain Bacteria; kingdom Pseudomonadati; phylum Pseudomonadota; class Betaproteobacteria; order Burkholderiales; family Burkholderiaceae; genus Cupriavidus; species Cupriavidus sp. HY129. Next base: position 686,932 of record NZ_CP083254.1, on the reverse strand, counting down.
AGATGGCCGACGCGGCCGGGGAGTCGGGGAATGTCACGCTGCTCAGCGACGGCATCGCCGAGTTCGAGGACGCCGACGGCCAGCGCGTGCGCGTGATCGGCACCACGTGGTGGACCGACTACTGCCTCTATGGCGTCGATCGTGTCGACGAAGCCATGCAGGCGTGCTCGCGCGTGATGTTTGATCATCGCCTGATCGCTACCGCCGATGCCGACGGCCAGCACCGCCCATTCACGCCCGCCGATGCGCTGGCTCGCCATCACGCGGCCACGGCGTGGCTGGCCGGTGCACTGGCGCAACCGTTCGACGGCAAGACCGTGGTGGTCACCCATCACGGCCCCGACCTCGGCAGCCTCGACGCACGCTATGCGCACGACATCGTCTCGGCCGGCTTTATCTCCCGCCGCCCGGATCTAGTGGCCCAGGCCGACCTCTGGATCCATGGCCATACCCATACGAGCTTCGACTACTGGATCGACAGTTCACGCGTGGTGTGCAACCCGCGCGGCTACATCTCCCGACGCAGTGGCGAGCCGGAGAACCCGGCGTTCGACTGGAGCAAGGCTGTGGCGCTTTGAAGCGGCTTATGAATACGAATCTTGATTTGTGTTCATAAGAGACATACTGCCTACGCCGTACTCCGGCAAGCGCGGGCCGGTCTCGTTACTGCCGCGCATCTCGCCGCATCAAGGCGACAGGCGCCGACGGTCGTCACGTATCGCTCGTTGCGCCAAGCTGTGACGCCTGCGACTTGAGTGCACCTGACGGCACCCCGATACGTTCGAGGACATTCCCACGCGCCTCGATCTTCACGGGATCGGTCTTCTTCCACTGCTTCTTCGGGATGACCAGCTTCCACACCGCGTTGTTGCCCACGTCGCGGAACAACGCCGCGACGCCAACGTACTCGCAGTCCTCTCGCATCGGTTCTGCAAGACTCACGCTCGCCGCCGGGCGCAGCACCACATCGTTGCTTGCGAGCAGATCCGCCTTCAGCGACTCCAGGTCATTTGTCTGCAACTGCACGTAGCTCAGCTGTTCGAAAGCCTGCGGCGTTTTCAACTGATAGATCCGCACCACTGTCGACAACGATTCGCCTGCGCTGTTTGTATTCAACGACGACCGGCTGACGAGATCGAGGTTCATGGTCTTGACCTGCGTCGTGAAGGCCCACTTCGCTGCTTCCACTGTGCTGTTCTTCACGGCTTGTGCGGCCCCGCATCCGGCAACGGTAAGGGTGGCGACTAAGGCTATGCCCCCGTTTCGCAGCGCTTGCTTCATCGTGTTCATCCCTTCGTTCTAGTGTGCGGCTTGATTTCATTGACTGCGATGGCTTGGCGGCGCGGATGCACCGGCGCTGAGTCCATTCCATGTTCCCAACTGCACGCGCGTGATCGCGTCTTTCCGGGTCGCGTTGGCGGTGGCCACGGAGTACTGGAGTTGCGTGCTATATCCAAGGTTCACTTCATTCGAGTTCAGGACCGGAGCCGGCATCAGCGCTGGCCTCACCTGCATTTCCAGATGCGCGTGCGCGGCATGGCCGAGATAGAAACGCAACAGCGCCATCAGCTCCCGGTGCATGGCCCGACCCGGCATCAGCCCAAGCACCGATTCGGGCGTCTGGGGCGTGATCACCACACGCACGGTGTTCGCCCGGTCGTAGAAGCCGCGTCCCAGCACGCAGTTCTCGCCGAGTGGCATGCGCTCGGTGGCATCGAGGCGCACCCACACGGGGTAGAACTCCTCCACCAGGATCTGCGCATCCGGCACGGCATGCTGCAATACGCCAGCAAGACCCTCGGCAGTCCGCGTGCGCTGGCTGGCCAGTCCCAGCATCGACAACAGCTTGCGCGGGCTGACGGTACCTTCGACGTGTTCGCCCTGTGCAACGCTTGGCTGCCCGGCTCCCGGCTCGCGCAGCCCCAGCCCGAGCAGACTGAGCAGGTAGCGTGAAACCTCGTCTTGTCCGCCCGGCAGGAAACCCATCGGATAGCGATACTTGCGCGCGACCCGGTAGAACTGCGTGACAACGCGGTGGTGAAACAGGTCCAGGAAGGCCGCCAGCGGCTCCGCGCCATCGCGACGCTGGGCAATCTCGTCCACGAAATACGACGGCATACGCGCGTCGACGCCGTACAGGCCAAGGAAGGCCGTGCGGATGACTGGTGGCCGGTCGGGGTCGTCATCGTCGTACTCAACCGCATCGATCTCACGTCCCGGAAATCCAAGCCCCCCACTGGAGCGGAAGCGCACCGGTTCGTCGGCCAGGGAATCCGTGGTGCCCAACGGCGGGCGATGCGGCGCGGACAGCTCGATCAGTTCACAAAGCCGGAAGAAATTCATCCGGTGTGCATTGGCGAGCAACGCTCGCAACAAGGGGCCTTCCTTCGGGGGTGACATGGTCTGACTCGGTGCGCTCAAAACGGAGCCCCCTCCCCTTTGCTGTCGGGCCACACCTGGCGCTTGCCGCTAGGCTGCGACACGATCACCAAGCGCGTATAGAGATTGACGGTTGCGTATAGCGACAGGAAGCGGTTAAGCATCTCGCCAAACAATTCCACATCGCCTTCGCCGGCAAAGCGCGTGCTATCCAGCACCACTTCGATCTCCACGCCGCGCAACAGGCCGCCTTTGACGAGCTTCTGAAGCGGGCGATGTCGCACGTCTGTGATGGCCTCGATACGCCGACGGTTCAGTTCCCCATCGGTCCAGTCGTACAGCGCCAGGCTGCCGCGCAAAACCTCGGCGTCGAGCAGCGACAGGTAGTTGGGCGCCAGGTGCGACAGCACGCGCCAATGGAAGCGATCGGCGGTAGGTGGATACACCGGCAGCGTCGGCGCGGTCAGGTTGCGCACGGTGCCAATGTGCGTAAATCCCCCGCTCGTGCGGGTGATGCCTGCCTCGCGCAGGCCCTTGCGCGGCAGCATGCCGTTGGTGCCGGTGACCGACAGTGACAGCGTCTCCTCGGGCAGGGACTGTTGATGATCCCAGGCGTGCCCCCCCAGTACCACCCAGGTGTCGAACCTCCCCGAAGGACCGCGGCGCACGCGGGTGTGGAAATAGCGCTCCGGCATCTCGTGGCGCAGCATGCCACCCCGGTGGCGGAACGCGGCAAACGGCGCGTACTCGAAGCGCTTGCCACTGCCCGCCTCGAAGCCCCGTACGGTTTCCACCGAATAGGGCTCCACATGTTGACCATGCTGTTCCATGACCCGCACCCGGTACTCGGTCTCGAAGTGGGTGATGGTGATCGGGTCGGCTTCCAGCTCGAACAGGTTGATGATCGGCGTGCAAAAGAGGCGCACGTTATCGGCCGAGAAGCGCATGTCGTCCGGGAACGGCTGCTTGAGTACCACCTCCACATCAAAGTGCTCGATGCCTTCCGGGATGGCGTCCAGATCGAGCCCCACGAGATCTACGAACATGAACTTCTCGGGGAAGGTGAAGTACTCCAGCAACAGTTGGTAGCCCCCGAAGGCGTTGTCAGCCTTCGGCCACAGGCGTTCCTCGGTCGCGAATCCGGCTGGCTCCAGCCGCACCCCCGTCATCGGCTGCGGTGCGCCGGGCCGGTCGGCCGGATAGCCCGGTACCCGCACTTGTATGGCCAATGGCTCAGCGGTGAGCGCCGAATAGAGCGCCAGCGCCAGCGGACGATCGGCATGCAGGTAGAGCCGCAGGCGCGGCACCGCCAACTGCTCGCGGCGCCCCTGAGTTTGTAGTGCCAGCCGCAGCCGGATGACCGAGCGGCCATCCTCGCGCGCATAGGCGTTGGCTTCAGTGAGCCGCAACGGGTATAGATCGACCGGTTGCGTGGTCCGGTAAGTGCATTCGACACTGCCCTCACTCCCGCCTTGTATCGCGAGCGCGATGGGGTCGGAGACCACCTCCAGCCCGGCCGGCAGCGTTTCATGGCGCTGCAGCGTTCCGCCGTTCGGGGTCAGTTCCAGGATCGACAATGACGGGATCATGCGCAGGTAATGCGGCCATAGCATGCTGACCAGGCCCTCGGTCAGTTCCGGCAACTCGTCGTCCAGCTTATGGCGCAGCCGCCCCATCAGGAAGGCGAAGCCCTCGAACAGCCGTTCGACGTGGGGGTCCCGCTCGCCGATACGGTCGATGTTGAGCATGCGGGCGCGGTCAGGGAACGCCTGTGCGAACTCCTTTCCGGCTTCGCGCAGGTAGCGCATCTCCGCTTCGTAGTAACGCAGGATCTCGTTGTCTTGGGTGGGATGGTTCATGCAGTACAGGATGGGTACGCTTTAGGCGGCGGCGGCGACGGCCACGGCCACGGCCACGGCGCGGGCAGGATCGATGGCGATCAGGTCGCCCACCAGCGCCTCGATGCGCGCGCTCAGGGCTGCCTTGTCCGCGTCCTTGCGGGTGAGGCGCACTTTCAGCAGGCGCAGCAGTTGCTGCTTGACCTCGAACGCGAGGGCGGGCTCCCAGTTGGCCAGCTGATAGCGCTGGGTGCCAGATTCGAGCGCGGACAGCAGGTGCAAGGCAGTATCGGCCCGGTCGGCGCGCTCGGCCACTCGCGCCATCACCAGTTGCCGCACAAAGCGATCGCGCTCGCCAGCCGGTGCCGGCAACCCCTGCAGCCAGGCAAAGGCAGCCTCCAGGCTCTGCTGTGCGGCGAGGTCGGCCGCCTGCGCTTCCGTTTCCGCCAAGTCGGTACTCACAGAGGCCACCGCAACCGGCGTCACAGGTTCGCCGCGCTCGATATCCCGCACGGTGGCGTAGCGCGCAATCCATTCGAGCGTGGCGTCGTCAGCAAACGGCGTGCCGTCCGAGAAGGCAAGCTGGTCCAGGCCCGGCAGACGTTCCAGCATCAGGGCGCAGTCGGTGGCCAGCAGGTCGCGCACGCGTGCGTAGGCGCCACCCGCCTGGTCCTGCGCCATGAACGCGTAGTACTGCAAGTCCAGCCAGAAATGATTGGCGCCCTCGGCGAAGGCCGGCTCGATCCGGTCGAGCAATTCCGGCCACTGCTTTTGCAACGCCAATCGCTTGATTTGCGCGCGTAGTTCGGCGCGTGGGGCTATCAGACGGGTCCTGCCGCTAGCTTCATGCGGCGGCGCCTCGGTAAGGGTGTCCCAACGCACGCAGCGCATCAGCCGGTAGGCGGCGAGATAGCCGTCGGGCTGCTGGCGCAGGAACAGCGCCATCTGGCGCGCCCGATCCACCAGGTCGCGCGTGGAGGCCACCTCTCCGTCCAAGAGCGACGCCGTGGCGAGGGCTTTCGGAGCAGCGATGTTCCCCTCACCCTCCGCCGACAACGGCGTCTCGACCCGTTCCTCGAACCGGCGAAACAGCGCGTCGAGCGCCGGACGGGTTGGCTTGGGCCACTGTCCGGTGCCCTCCAGGATCAGCGCCAGCGCCGACAGCGCGCGCTCCAGGGGCGCACCGGACAGTCCCTGCACCCGGTCAAGCTGCTCGGTAAAGGTGGAACCGGCCAACCACTCGAGTGCGGCCTTTCGGCTTTCCGCCCGGGCAGGTAGCAACTGGGGACCGAAGCGATCGATCAGTGCCGCCAGCAACTCGAAGCCGGCTGCGACCCCTTCGGCACCGTCGCGCCTCATACGACCATAGATGTAGTAGACCGCCAGGCGGACATCCTTGGCGCTGGACTTGAGCAGGCGCTCGGCCGACTCCACGATCAGGGCCTCATTGATATCCGAGCGTCTGGCCACTTCCTCCTTGATGGCGAGGAAGTCATCCTCGTAACCCGGGTCGTCTCCGACTGGTGCCTCCTGACGGACCGGCTGCAGCCATGGCTCCCACCGGGCCAGCGTGGAGCGGGCCAGATCGGCGGGGGCACGGGCACCGAACAGCGCGTTGAACAGGTTATTGAACATGCGCTTCCTTCGCGTGCTTTACGTGCTTCAAGTGCGCGTTGCCTCGCGCAGCCGAAAGGTCGAGGCATAGGCAGACCCTTCCATCGCCAGTGTCAGGTGCCCCTGCGGCGAACGGACATGGGCGAAGTGCCGTGACGTCGATCATCCTCGTATTCATCACAAGCCTCCGCGTTTGGCTTTCCGTGCTGCGGGCGATAGCACATCCACTGCTGAGCCGCCCTTGCCGACCAGGAACACGCGCTGCGGCAGCTTGAGGCCGATCAGGGGCAGCAGTTCCAATATCCCTTGGCCAGCCTCACTACGCATCAGGAAGCGAATCTCGTAAGGCGCTTTGGCAGACCGGGCGTCGGTGGATTCTTCCAAGGGGCCACGTGTATCCGGTGCAGCGGGCCACGTGATTTGCACCGTGGCGCTATCGATCGGGGCAATATGGCCATGTCCGATCATGCGCAGCAGCGCAAAGCGTCCGCCATATTCGTAGTTCTTGTTGGTGCCTGCCTTCTCGGTTTGCCATTGCAGAAGCGTGCCCGGATCCTGGAGGTTGCTCGCGGGCCATGTCATCCGTTGCCAGGTTTCACGCTGGTTGTAGTAGTGCAGCTTCTGGCCGTCGATGGTGAGCTTCGTATCGGTGAGTCCCGGCGTCGCGATCGGCTTGAGTTCGAAGCGGTACTGCGGGTCCCCCTGGACCAGTATGTGGGCGCCGATGCGCTGCAGGGTGTTGATGGTCTTGAGGAATTCCGGGTCAAACGTAATGCCACGCGCGCCCGCTGCAGCCACCCACTGACCGCCCTGCAACTCCAGCACCCCTGCGAGCTGGGTGGCCAGGAACGTCTGGATGGTGCCACCCTCCGGACGCAGGAACTGCGCGAGTTCAGGCAGTGAGGCGTCGTTGGCCGTGTTGGCGAATGGATAGCGCCCGGCGAAGATCCGATTCCACTCCGCCACAATGAACCGTTGCCAGACGTCGTTCAGACTGGCCTGTGCCGGCAGCACGATGGCCTGCGTCGCCTGCGCAACCGGACGCACAAACAGCGCTTCGCCCATGCCCGCCCATTCCGCGCCGAGGCTCGCCGCGACCAGTTGCGCGTAGGCCTGCGTATCGGCCAGATCCGAACTCGTGCCCCGGAACATCGCCTGCGCCATCTGGCGGGCCCGGTCATCCGCGTCGGCGCCGACACTGACCTGTTGCAGGCGCAGGCGCAAAGCCGTGATGCGGTCCAGATATCGCTGCAAACTCAGATCGCTGTTGCCGCCTTGCCCTGCTTGGCCGGGGTGTCCCGCCAGGCGCAGCACCGGGCCAAACGCGGCGTCCAGCGGGCCGGTCGGGGCCGCCTTCGCGCTGTCAGGCGCGTCGTCCTTCTTGCCAAGGATGTCCTTGGCCTTGCTCACCAGCGCGTCCGACAGGGAAGTCTTCTGCACGCCCGCGCCGCCCTGGTAGGCAAGCGACTTCATCAGCGCGATCGCCGGGGATTGGCGCGCATCGGCCAGCAGCTTGAGCTGGTCGATGGCGCCGGGCAAGGTGGCCGCCGACTCCCACTGCAGGCTGTTCATGAAGTCCTGCCAGTGCGCGGCATACTCCGCAAAGTACTGCTCGGTCAGGGCCGCACGCAGTTCGTCGGAGGATTTGGTAGCCATGACGCCGGCCACTTGGCTGCCGGTCAGTACCCAGTCGGCGGCGACATCGCGACGCGTGGCGGCGGCGTCAATCGCGTTCGCCACATAGCCCTCGTACGCCTGGCGCGTAAAAACGCCAGGTACAGCGGCGGTGGATCGCAGCAGGCCGCGCGTATCCGTACCAGCGGTCAGCGACGGCAGCGTCAGGTCCGGATACTTGTTGCCGGCGCCGCTCAGGATGCCCCGGTACAGCGTCTCCTGGGCACTGCGCGCGCCGATGACCGCCAGCAGCGTCTGGCGCGCACCGGCCACCAGTTCGGGGCGGGGCTCAATCTTCCAGTCCGGGTTGGCCTTCAGGTGCCGCGCGTAGAACTTGAAAAGGCGCTCGGCCAGATCCTGTTTCTCTCCCGGTGTGATGCGGGCTTCGGTGGACCAGTCCTGCGGGAGACGCCTGGCAAGGAAATCAGGCTCGGTGCGCTCCGGATGGGCCAGCATCAGGTAGGCTTTGAGGTCGTCACGACCGCCGAGCGCCCACTGGCTGGTCTTGTCGTCCAGCGCCGTAGTCTGCAACTGGCCGAGGTCCACCAGCGTCGCCTCCAGATTCTGCTGCACCGGCGCGACAAGCCTCTCACGGCTGGCCTTCGCGTAGGGCTGCCACAGGGCGGCCAGCACATCGGCGTCACGGTTCAGGCCGAAGCGGGTCAGCAGCGGTGCGTGCTGCTGCGTGCGGTATTCGTAGCGCTCGATCTGCTGCTGCAGGGCCAGCAGTGCATGCAGGCGGGCGGCGGGGTTCGATGCCGAACGGATCTCCGTGACGGCTTGCAGCGCAGCATGAACATCCCGGCTGTTGAACCAGCTTGATGCCAGCATGCCTGCGAACCACAAGCCGACTGCCGCCAGCGCGAATCCAGCGCACACCGTCATCGGGTGCCAGCCGATTCGCTTGCCGGGCTGGCGGCGAGCCGCCTCACTGAGGTAGCGCCAGTGCGGCAGATTGGCACTGCCTAGCATCTCGGGCTGAGTGCTCGTCCCCGAGGGGTATGGGGCAAAGGCGATGCCACGAATGGGAATGGCCCAACGCTGGCGAGCAGTCAGACCGGCGCTCCAGTCAATCAGCGCCTTGCTGCGGGTATCGAGTTGCTGGGATAGTTTGGCAAGGTAGGAATTGCGATCCCCGTGAGCTAACTGCGCCATGCCACGCTGCGCCAACTGGCCGCCTAGTGACCGCAGTGCTACCTCGATGGCGGTCGCATCAGCGTGATTCGACAATTCACAGGCGACGACCGGCGAGTTGCTGCTGCCTGCAGCGTTCGTTGCCGCCACATCCAGCATGTAGACCGGCGCCGACCACCGCAGGGCCTTTACGACACGCGCGAGACTCATGCCATAGGGGTGAGTGCCGTGGCGCTGGCTCGGAAGATCCGCCTCGCCGTCGGTTACAGCGATCACCGCATCCACTGGACGGTGGCGTCGCAACTTGTAGAGCTGCTTGAGCCACGCGACGTCCGGCTGACCGCTCTGGCTGGCCCCGGACCACAGCAGTACGCCATCGTCGGTCAATAACCACCCGGAGGTAACGAGGCCTGGCAGGAGGCGAGCAATAGCCGTATCGTTGCATGTGAGCAGCAGCCACGGCTGGCGAAAGCGCCAACGCCAACCCCAATGCGCACGCAGCGCCTCGCGCAATGCTCGGCACTGCTCCTTAGCGTCCAGACTTGATTGTCCGGCATTTGCAGCAGCACCGAGACTGTGCTTCTGCTGCAAATGCGCCCGCAAATATCGAATCGCTTTCATGCTGGCAATCCACAAGAGAACAGCGTGCAACACCTTCAGGAATACCAGCCCGAGTAGCAACAGTACCAGCAGGCACAGTTCCGTGATCACCAACCACTCAGTCGTCCAGCGCCGTTCAGACACCAGAAGCGGCGCCGTCAGTGCCAATGCGACATAGACAAGAAACAGGGCTACGCCAAGATAGAACTCTGCGGATAGTTTGGGATTGTTATCGCTCATACCTGCTTTCTGCACACTAAGGCGACGATGTGGTCATCGTTTTGGGAAACAACAATCTGCGGGGATTCGGTGCGAGAGGCGTATTCGATAGCAAGCACCGTGGCAAGCCAGGCTCCGGCGCTAGCGCAGTCGCCAACCGCAGCATCGATATCGAACCATGGCGCATGCGGATCGAACGCAGACACGCCCTTGATCTGCCGCACCGCACCCTCTGTCAGCGCATGAGCCCAAATTACTTGGGCTTGTGGGGCCGCAGCTTTTCCCCAGCGCACGGCAAGATGCGCAGCCTGGCCCGCGTTCTCAAGCGAGTCGATGGCTGGCCGATGCAAGAACAGCGGCGCCATCAAAGGCGACGCACTGCGAGCGAGTTCGGGTCGAGTCACCAGCAAGGCCACACCTGCCTCCGCCACTCCGTCCTCCAACCGCTGGCTAATGGCGGGACGAAGCCGCACCGCTAACAGCAAATGCGCATCGTGCGCCGCCAATCCGTCGTGCCACACATCTGCCTCAGACAGTGGCATCTCGTTTGCGCTCACAGTAGTGGTCACTCGCAATGCGGGGGTGGTAGCCGAAATGAGCTTCGCTAGGCCAAGACGCACCTCTTCCACTTCGCACAAGGCTTGCAGGCTCAGATGCACGTGAAGGGAGCAACCCGCCGGCAACACCAGCAAACCTGCGCTGATCCGCTCGACCAGTCTGCCAAGCAGCCAGTCAGTGATTACCTGTTGGCGAACGAACTCGGTCTGCGCGTTGCCAGGGGGAAGCGGTTTACCGGGTATTTCCAGCCAGCGCGCCTGCACATCAGTACCGGGCTCCGCGCCACTGGATCTCAAGCCCAATAGTGTCGCGCCGCTGACGATGCCATCGACATCGTCCTCTTTCTCGTCACCAGCAAAACACCAGCCATGCCCAAGCACCGCGAGGGGCACGCTGGCCTCCGCGTGACATTCGACGTCAATCTTGTCACTGGCGGCATTGTCGGCAATGGTCTGACGGCATCGCAGATGACCGTGCCCAAGGTATAGAAAGAGTAGGAATGCCCACAGAAACGGCGCATAGGCGACACAGCAAAGCCAGAAAAACGCATCAAGCGGCTTCCCGGCAGGCCACGACGTAATGGTGAGCGCGGCCCCGGCCCCCATGATGACCACGAACAGCAGCGCCCACACCACCACCGACGGTTGAGGCGACTCCGGCACCGCGACGCGCGGCGGAACTCTAGCAAAATCGACAGGCATCTATCGAACCGTCGCGCCTTCCGAGGTAGCAATCAGGACGCTGCCGCATTCGGTTTGGTCTCCATCCCGTGCCAAAGGAACACCAGCGTCGGTCATGCGGGCGCTTCCTGAGGTAATCGGATTGTCCCCATGAATCGGGCACGACACGATGTCGCCAACACGGGCGGCCCGCCGCCCCTTCACCTTAATGCGGTCGGAGCCCGTCAGGATCTTGCCGCCGTGGGTCGTGTCGTCGTTTTCGCATGCAAGGTTTTTCACGTATTCATTCCTACTAGGTTATCTTTCAACCTTTGCGAACAAGGAAGACATCTTTGCGGCACAAAGTTATTAGCCAAAATGCAATAGGTTTTCGTATCAACTACCGGGCAACACTGTCGACTGGCTACGTAACTTGTTACCCGCCCGGGACTATCACCGACCACGAGCCCTGATAGTTGACAGGACGACATATCTTCCGTTGGGCGATACACGAGAATAATCTGCACCAGAAAAGAAGGCACCTCCCGTGGAGGTCATTCTCTCGGAGGACAGGAGTTCCACCACCTCCCCTCGCGACTTTATTAACGTCGCCCGCCTCCAGCCTTTCCCAGATACTTTCTGATCCTGACCATGAAGAGGACCGGAGAATTCCATTTGAAATTTATCATTTACCGGAAGAGTCCTTTTGCTCGACATCACGGCAGATGCGAAAAATGCAAGGCGTACCACTTCCACTCAGATTTTTTCCGAGTATTAATATATTATATATAGTTATAATAAGCCCCCCCAACACAAAGCAATCACCTCTATTTAATTCTCTCAATAACTCGAGATGGAATTTTACCGCCCATATTTTTCGAAATCATACCGTCATAATATTGGCCATATAATTTCCTTGCCTTCCGACCAATATCGACATTCCAGTAGGCGTCCGCCAGATTCAATTTTGCGACGATTCGATCTGGAAATTCTTTTACTACTTCCTCCAGGAGAGCTATAGCATCACCAGATCTCCCATTTTCTATCAAGAAATACGCAATATTATTGAAATCTGCCACATTATCTGAATCAACATACTCAGCAAGCTCAGATACGTCATAAGGCGCCATCGAGGACAAATAGGCTCTTAGGGTATCCTTGCCTCTACTTGCCTGCCGAAAGGCACTTAGATTAGCTTGAATCTTCTTGCGGACATCTACGACTGATTCATATCCATATGAGTCGGTTGACCCAATGATCGCGCAACCAGAAACTCTAGCCACTCTCTCTGACGAATAATATTTTTCATTAACAACATCGGCACGCTCACCCGTAACCCGCCTAACAAGGCACCAATTCGAGTAATTTGAGTTCCATTCATATACATCCCTGTATATTTGTCCACCATTACTTGAACAGCTACCGTCAATCGCGATTCGACGAGTATTTTGAATTTTGTAAATTGACATGGAACTACATTCATCAAATTTATCAATCGAATATTTGAACGTCTTATTTAGGAACTGTGATTTATATTCAACATAAATTCCGCCCCCACTATCGCGATATATTATTCTTCCTGGCATTCCGTTGTTTTCAAAATCATCTACCAGATCGAAGTCAGCTGGATTGGCCAGAGCCAATGCATAACCTCCAGCGTCAGTTAGCAGGAACAAGAAAAAATGGAAAATATAATATATCTGACGGAAGCTCAATATTGATTTCACGATGAAGCCTCCAATGCTGCAAGTCTGTTCTGCACGTATGTTTTAACCGAGCCAGATATTCCATACCAATTCTTGTCTTTTGGCTGGCCGGCTACATCTACTGGGCTTCCCGCTGCCAAGTCGAGTTCCAGATAGCGTTTGTACCCCCTCTTCGCCTCATCGTTACTTTTCCTCGCTATTCCGCCTTTGCCAAGCCCAGAGTCGTTCCACATGCCCCATGCGCAAGATGCCCTCTTCTCGTTGTAGGCACGACTTTCCTCGAATCGATACTTGCCATCTCTGTTGAGTTTGAGGCAACCCTGAAGATTTAGGGACTGTACTGCCCGGTTGAAATATTTAAGGCGGTCATCGTATCCGTTAAATCCACCATTAATAACTCTAGTAATCCAAATAAAATCGTCGGCATTACTTGGATCACGCAATCCTTCCTTAACAATATAAAACCAGGCTGCAGACAACAATGCATGATTTGGTTTCTCAAGTTCAGCCATGGCCATCTGATTGGATGTGCAATCCACTCCGGAATAGGCCTGATATTCTTTGTAGTTCTTTTCAAAAGTTATCTGCATTAACCCGCGGCCACGCCAAGGGTCATATGTTTTCGCCCCACCGAGTTCTTTGGTGAATTTGAACTCACCACTTTCGTGAAGAATTTGCGCAAGAAAATGCCCCTGAGATATACAAGAATCGAATCTGTGATCGACAAAAGCACGATTTAGAGGGCTAACGTACTCATCAAGCAGCTCATCCGATGTTGCTCGAGCTACCTGTTTCAGCATATCGGTGGTAATTTCCAGAGCCTTGCAGTTTTCCCTTGCAAAATTCCCAACCAATCCAATCGGATGAATATGAAACACATCCGATCCCGGCAGATCACTCACACCGGCCTTCACCTCATCCCACCAGACCAGCTTCTCGATACGCTTCTGCTCGGCCTCGTGCTGGACTTGCGGCCCGGTTCGTGTCTCAATTTCCTGGATAAGGCGCCTCCACTTGACCGGGTTAGCCCATTCGCTTTCGTGTTTGATAATCAGGCGTGACATGCGCAGCGCGCGCCACGGATCGTTGGCGGCATCGCACAACTCATCCGCCGCCTGTCTGCCGTCCCCGGTGGCGTAAATGGCCCGATATACCTTTGCCATCAAGGGACTGAGTTTGGCGAGTGCGCCTGGAGCGGGGACATCGGCACCCAGTAAGTAATCGACATACGCCTTGGTGGTGGCGAACATCGTATGTGTCGGATCGTGCGGGTCGTCGAAAGAAGCATCGAAGTCAATCCAGGCCTGCGCAAATTCGCGGGTCACCCGGCCGCCGGCAAAACTCTGCTCGCGCACCCAACCACTGACGACCCGGCTTCGCACATCCGCACTGTCCACCTTCCACCACGGCCGCTTCTGGTTGTCTGTACCCGGCGTGGTCTCCATGACCTTGTTGTCTTTCAGCCTGGCCAACCCGGCCAACGACAGCACCTGGATGACGCCGGTCTGCGGGGCGTCTTGTCCTTCGTTGAGGGCGGCCTTGTACAGCTTGGTCTGCCTGGCAATCCGCAAAATAGTTGGCTCGCTCGGTAGCCCGAGTTGCTTCCAACGATCGGGAAAGGGAGAGTGTTGCTCAATCCAGGCGCGACCTTGTTGGAGGAATGGCTTGATGGCGTCGCCGCAGAAGACCTCGATATGCACCATCTGATTCGATGTCTGCTGACCCAACGAGTCATAGCGGCCCAGGTAGCCGATCAGGTCGCCTGCTTTGATGGGCACCGGTTGGGGTGGCACCACCACTTGGTCCAACATGGAGTCCGGCATGACCGCTTCAGCTACATAGCCACCATGCTCCTTGCCCAGAAACGCCCAGCCACCGACCGCAGCGGATGGCGCGACGTACGCCCCCACAGTCGGCGGATACGCCTGTGTCCCGTGTATATCCTTGATCTTGCCCCAATCGCCCGCGCGTTCGCTGATGCTGAACTGCGTGCCTTGCGGCAGGATGCAACGGGGTGCGCCGTGCGGATGGGTGGCCCGGACCCTCAGGCCTTTCTGCTCCGACGGCGCAGTCACGCCGCGCGGGCTGACATGGGGCTTGTCCTGGGCATATTCTGTAACTTTGAATTCCGGAGTCCAGTAAGCTGGCTTGGGCAGTGTCGCATCGCTCTCGTACCCAGCGAGGTCCTGCAGATGCATGTACAGGCTGAAGAACGTAAGTTTGGTGCCCCTGGGGAACTCCATCGCATGGCGCACCAGGGCAAAGCCCGTGCTGTAGGGGGCACTGAAAGCTGGCTTGCCGTTTTGCGCAGGCAGTTCGCTGATGGGGTAGCTGCGATTCAGGCGCCATGCGACCACGTCACCGTCGGCGATGCAACGCACACCGCCTTTCAGGTCAAGGGCTTGGCCGGCGCCAGCTTCCGATATGTGGATGCCACCGTGCCACATTCCCTTGCTGCTGAGGGAATACGTCCCGGATGGCTCGTTCTTCAGGATTCTGTGAAATTCGTGCTCGTCCGTAATCTCGATGGATGCGGTGCCATTGCCTTTCTTGCGGAACGGGAACGTGAAGCGCAATAGCTTCAGTGGTGGCAGAGACGGAGTCGTCGGGGTAGTCGCCATGCGCTTGCCTTACTCGGAGAACCCGAAGTTCATGTCGCCCTTGATGTCTTTCACCGGGGCGTTTATCCAGTTCGGGAAAGTAAAGTTGCCGCCTGCGGGATCCTCGACATTCAGGTTGCCCCTGGCTTCGATCTGACCGCTCGGGCTGGCCAGCACGATCTTTCCGTTGCCAATCGTGATGTACGCGCCGGAGCCGTCGCCCAACGTGATGCCCTGAGACGCGGTGACCATGACCTTGCCCTCGGACGAACTGACGACAACATCCTTCAGCGCCATCAACTCCAACGCATCACCTTGCGCCTGGATCTGAACCTTGCCCTTGGCCGCAAAGAGACGGATACCCAGCTTCGCGGCAAATAGCGATATGGCCTCCCCAGCGGCGACCGTCATTCGTTTAAGAACGCCGATGTCCAGACCACTGCCAGCGGTCACGAACATTTGTTTGCGCGCTGCCAGTTGCATGTTCTCCCCACTCGTCACGCCTACGCCATGCGGGGCCGTGGCAATGAGGACAGGCTTCTGCAGGCTCAGCAGCTTCTGTTCAATGAGCGTGCGTTGCTGGTCGATGTCTGCGAGCCAAGCCTTGGCCGCGCTGGCCGAGTCGTTGAGGGAGCTTAGTATCTCCTTGCCTTGCTTGAGCGTGGCTTCGACATCCTGCATGTCGAGCTGCTGGCCTGTCGCCCCCGGCTGATCATCCGCCGATAGGAACAGCCCCTTGCCACCCCGGATCGCACCCCAACCCGAAGTACGCAGCTCAAACCCATCGCCTCGCTTTTTCTTCTTGTGATCGACGAGGTAGCCAAGATTGAGCTGGGTCTTGCCACCGTACTCCGTGGATAGCTTGACGCTCTCCTGCCCCTGCCAATCCTCGAAGCGCAGCTTGTTATTGGCCTGCGTGCGGAAGACGCTGCGTGACATCCACCGGTCCTGATTGGTGACGTGATCGGGCTGCAGGCTTGCGTGTAATGCGCCACTAATAAAAGGCTTGTTGGGATTCCCATCATGGAAGGCAATCGCCACCTCGGTACCGTCAATCAGCGGAAAGTGAAATCCCGTCTGCAAGGCCCCGGCAAACGGCTTGGCGAGGCGTAGCGGCACGCTCTCGCCGCCCTTGGGCCACTCGTCAAAGTCGAAGTCGAACCGGACGATGTAGTGCCCGTCCTGCGTCAGGTACGCATACTTGTACTGGCCTGGCGACGTGATCCGGCCACTGAGCGCTCCGGCAATGCGCGGCCATTTTGACTCGTCCATCGGCAGGCGGAAGCGCCGGTCGCAAGGAATGGCCTTGTAGGTATTGCGGTACGCTTGATCGCGGGCGCCGGTGTGGATGACTTCGGTGATGACCTGCCCATTGGGCGCGTCCGGCAAGGTCGTGTCGATGCGCAAAATGCGCGCCGGACGCAATGCCAGCACGTTACTTTTACCCGCGTAGACAAGCTGCCAAGCGATAGCCGCTTCGTGCCGCAGTTGCGCTTGCCATTTCGCTCCGGCCTGGTCCAGGTGATGCGTGCCGTAGACGTAGGGCTGGCCGTAGGTCGTCTTGTCCTTGTAGGCGATGTTGGCCTCGACCACTTTTCGTTCCCACGAATCGGCCGAGTTGTAGTCCGCCACCTTGACCGACGCCGGCACCGTTACTGCGTGCGTCTGGATTTCGTAGACTGCTTCCAGGCCCGACTCAAGGCCTGCTGTTTCGCGGTAGGGCACGCGCAGCTCGGGCTGGTAGATGTAGTGGTCGATGTCGTCCCCGAACACCACCATCTCGCCGAACTTGCCCGGCGTGAAATAGCAGTACAACCCTTCTTGTTCCATCAGCAGCCGGATGTAGTCCCAATCGGACATCTCGTACTGCATGCGAAAGGCGAGCTGCGGATAGGTGCGCCGGGTCTTGAACGCGAACTGATGCCCCTTCAGCTCATGGCCACGCAGGATGGCCTCGATAATCTGCGGGGCAGTCTTCTGCTGGTAAATGCGATTGCGTTTCGTCAGCCTCAACCGCGCGACCTGCGGCACAACAACCACCTCGTAAGCGCAGAAGTCGCGGGTCTGACGGGTCTTCGAGAACTCCGAAATCCAGCCCGCGAACTTGCGCGGCTCACTGTCGTCGATCGCATTGATGATGAAGGTGGCGTCCCGGTTCAGGTACTCGGCCCGGTCCAACTCCAGCGGATGTGTCAGCCGTACCCGAACTTCATAGGGTTCGCCCAGGCGTTCCACTGCCTCGAAAGACACCACAGACAACTCTGCGGCACTGGCGGTGCCTGGTACCTCGAGGAAGTACGCCTGCCGCCCGGTAACCGTCATGGCCACCGCATTGCGCGGCGCCCCAGCTCCGTTCGCCTTTAGTCCATCCAACTCACCCGCCATGCTTCTTGCTCCGTTGTCAGCGTGATCGAACCAGCTGCAAGGAGCCAACATCTAGCGACGATGTACGCTCCCGCGCATCGAACGCTACCCGCAAATGACGGTGCCGGAAATGCGATTTCAGCCGCAGTTGAGTGCAAAACAATGTCCAGTGCAAAACCGGATAAATGCTATATCCGCACCTACTGGATTCCACTACCCTGCCCGCCGGATCGTTGTTCCTTGGTTGCACCAACCTTCGGAATTGAAGATCGCTTAATTGCGAATTTCGCGAATTAAATAGGATTGCATATGGCCGAGAGTTTTCAGAATGAAGTGCCTAAGGCGCGGGTCAACATCAAGCTCGACCTGCATACGGGTGGTACGCAGAAGAAAGTCGAGCTGCCACTGAAGCTGCTGGTGATTGGCGACTACAGCAACGGGCAGGAAACGCAAGCCCTCGCTGAGCGCGAGAAGGTGTCGATCAACAAGAACAACTTCAACTCCGTCCTCGCCGACTTCAACCCGAAGGCGCGGATCGCGGTCGAGCACACCCTCGCACAGGATCGTTCGGAACTGTCGGTCGATCTGGACTTCAAGTCGATGGATGACTTCAAGCCAGAAGTGGTTGCGAGCCGCGTGCCCGAGCTGCGAGCCCTGATGGCCGCACGCAACCTGCTGCGCGACCTCAAGTCGAATCTGCTCGACAACGCCATGTTTCGTCGCGAGCTCGAAAAGATCCTTAAGGACCCTGGTCTTTCCGAGCGCCTGCGGGCCGATCTGCAGAAGATCGGCGAGGCTGCACCGATTTCCCAATCTGCCCAGTAACCCGAATTCTTGAGGATTGAGCCCCATGGCCCAGCATGAAATGTCCCCCAGCGCCAACAGCGAAACCGACACCGTCGTCCTGGATGCGCCGGGCAAGAGCGTCTATGAGTCCCTGTGCGAGAAGATCAACCTGACCCCGGTCAAGGCCGCGCGCCCGATGGAGTCGTTCCAGAGCGCCGATGCGCTGTCCGAATCGTCGCTGGATGAGCGTGTCGCCCAGGCGATGACCGTGTTCCTGAGAATGATCCAGGACTCATCGCAACAGGTCGATCGTCTAGACAAGAGCCTACTCGACTTCCATATCGCGCATCTGGACCAGCAGATCAGCCAGCAGTTGGACGCGATCATGCACCATGAGACATTCCAACAGATCGAGTCGGCGTGGCGCGGCCTGAAGTTCCTGGTCGACCGGACGGACTTCCGCAAGAACGTCAAGATCGAAGTGCTGGATGTGTCTAAGGACGCGCTGCGCCAGGATTTCGAGGACACCCCAGAGGTCATCCAGAGCGGGTTGTACCTGCACACCTACATTCAGGAGTACGACACCCCCGGCGGTGAACCCATCGGCTCGATCATCTCCAACTACGAGTTCGACCGCAGCCAGCAGGATATTGTCTTGCTGCGCAATATCTCCAAGGTGTCCGCCGCCGCCCATATGCCGTTCATCGGCTCGGTGTCGCCGAAGTTCTTTGGCAAGGACTCGATGGACGAGGTGGCCAGCATCCGCGATATCGGTAATTACTTCGATCGCGCCGAGTATCTGAAGTGGAAGAGCTTCCGCGATTCAGATGACGCCCGCTATATCGGCCTGACCCTGCCGCGCTTCCTCGCGCGTTTGCCCTATGGCCCGGATACGGTACCTGTGCGCGCCTTCAACTACACCGAAGCCGTCAAAGGGCCGGATCACAGCCGCTATCTGTGGGGCAACGCCTCGTTCGCCTTTGCCGTGAACATGGTGCATAGCTTCATCAAGAACGGCTGGTGCGTGCAGATCCGTGGCCCGCAGGCCGGTGGTCTCGTCGAGGATCTGCCGATCCACCTGTATGACCTGGGCACCGGTAATCAGGCCAAAATCCCGACCGAGGTGCTGATCCCAGAGACGCGCGAGTTCGAGTTCGCCAATCTGGGATTCATCCCGCTGTCGTACTACAAGAACCACGACTTCGCGTGCTTCTTCTCGGCCCACTCTGCCCAGAAGCCAGCGCTCTACGACACCAGAGAGGCTACGGCGAATAGCCGCGTCAATGCGCGCCTGCCATATATCTTCCTGCTGTCACGCATCGCCCACTACCTGAAACTGATTCAGCGCGAGAACATCGGTACCACCAAGGACCGCCGCGTGCTGGAGTTGGAACTGAACACCTGGATCAAGACGCTCGTCACCGAGATGACAGATCCGGGCGATGAACTTCAGGCCTCGCACCCGCTGCGCGAAGCCAAGGTGATCGTCGAGGACATCGAAGACAACCCGGGCTTCTTCCGCGTCAAGCTCTTCATCGTGCCGCACTTCCAGATCGAAGGGATGGATATCAATCTATCGCTGGTCTCGCAGATGCCCAAGGCGAAAGCCGATCGACTGCTGTCGGCTTCGACGGCGATTTAGACAGCTCGCAGACATGTCGTAGGCCTGCCGCACGGTAGCTATGAGTCACCGTGCAGCGTCTCCCATGTGGAAAGGGTTGTTTCGGCGTATGAGCCGATCACGATGAATCGATCACGATGAAGATAGCAAGGCCACTGTGGGCGCAGGGCATTTTCATGACCCCGCAGCATTTCCAGCAACAAGCGCTGTGGGAACAGTACACCAACGAGCACATTGCGCGCATCGCGAGCCCCGAGCCATGGGGTACGGTGCGCGTGGAGATCGATTCGCAGGCGCTATCCATCCATCGACTGATGGTCAATGCGCTGGCGATCCGCCTGCCGGATGGCACGGTGATCGACACGGACACTGTAGACCAGACCCCACCCACACGCGATCTCGCCGACGTGCCGTCCAACGTCGACAGCGTCGTGGTGCTGATCGGCCTGCCTCTGGTCGATACGCAAGGCGGCAACTGCGTCGAGACCGGCGAGCGGCCCGTCCGGCCGCGGCGCTTCCTGCGCGAGTATCTCGAAGTCGCCGACCTGCATGGGGAAGGCAAGGAAGAGATCAGTGTCGAGCGGCACGCACTGGCCCTGCTCTTCGATTTCGAGACGCACGGCGACTACGTGACCTGCCCGATCACGCGGCTGGTACGCACATCGCAGGGGCGTTTCGAACTCGATCCGGTGTTCGTGCCGCCATGCCTCTTGCTGTCAGCGAACGACCGGCTCACCGAGCGCATGCGCCGACTCTCGGAGATCCTGGCTGCCAAGAGCGCGAGCCTTGCTGTGCGCAGGCGTGAGCGTTCCGACCAGATTGCGGATTTTGCAGTCGCTGACGTCGCACTCTTTTGGCTATTGCACAGCGTGAACGGAACCTGGCCGGATTTGGCCCGCCTGTGCGCAGCACCGCAGCAGCATCCGGAGCGGCTTTATGCTGTTCTCTCCCGTCTGGCCGGGTCGCTCCTGACCTTCTCCACCACAGAAACGCTGCAGGCCATCCCGGCCTATGACCACCAGACGCCCGAACCGATGTTCGCGGAGCTGGAATCGCTTATCCGTACGCTCCTGGATACGGTGATTCCGTCGCGGGTCGTCCCTGTGGCGCTTGAGCAAATCCGGCCCACGGTCTGGATGGGCAAGATCCTCGACGAGCGGCTTGTCGAAGGCGCCGAATACTACCTGTCGGTCCAGGCGAGACTACCCGCCCAGATACTGATCGAGCAACTGTCCCGTCTGTGCAAGGCGGGGGCGCCCGATGAGGTCGAACAGATCGTCAATTCGGCCTTGCCGGGGATTCCATTGCGAACCATGTCACGTCTGCCCGCAGCCATTCCGGTTCGGATCGAGAATCAGTATTTCGCGCTCGACAGTGGCCATCCAGCATTCCAACGCATGTTGGCTGCTCGGGCCTGCCAGTTCTACATCCCCGCTTCTGTGCCGGACGTCTCCCTTGAGCTCTTTGCGGTATTGCCAGCATGACAACGCTGACCACCATTCTGCCCCTCGCCCTGCGCGACACCGCGCTCACCGTAACGGAGCTAGCCGATGACGCTGCGCCCGGCGATACCTTCGCAGTATTTCGAAAAAAGTGTCTCGATCAAGTGACCCGCCTGCGGGAGGAGTTCCAGGCCGCGGGCCACGCCCAGGCCGTGGCCGAGGATGCTGCCTATGCGCAGTGTGCCTTGTTGGACGAGTACGCATTGCGTCGGCTCGCCGGCGACGAGCGTAGCGCCTGGGAGCGCGAACCATTGCAGGTCCAGGAGTTCCAGAGCCATAACGCGGGCGAGGAGTTGATTGCGCGCATCGAACGCAGGCTGGCGGAAGCGCAGCCGGTCATCCCCCTGCTGGTCGTCTTTCATACGGTACTGGGCCTGGGCTTTCAGGGAAAATTTGCGTTGGAGGGCAACGCCGCCCGCGAGGCGCTGGTGCACGCCATCGATGAGCGCCTCAAGCACGCCGGCGTGCAGAAGACTACCGGGCCGGTCATCGTCACCGCCGGCAAGGCGCGGGGATGGCGCGGCCTGTCGCCACTGGCCTGGGTAGCCATTGCACTGGTCAGTACTGGTCTGGTGTATTTTGCGCTGGATCGATGGCTGGCCGTCTCTATTGCCCGGCTGGCGAGCTAAAAGGGACGTCGTGACCGGCTACCCCTACCGCAGCCTGTTCGGCTGGATCGCGGCACTCGCGCTGGCCTGGCTGGCGTTCAGTTCGCCCTGGCGGCCTGCTTGGAACCTGTTACTCGGGGCATTCGTCATCGCGGTGGTAGCTACCGCCATCGTGGTAGCCACACGGCGCGTTCGCGCACGCCAACGCGCCTCCCGAGACGTGCTTGAGGCCATCAACGTGTTGCTGGATGCGCTGCCGGGCGATACTCGCCGTAACACGCCGTTGGCGCTGGTGGTGGGAGATCGCGACGGAGCGCCAGCGAGGGCATTCGGCGAGGCGTTGGTCCGGATCACCGATACAGCGATCTGGGTGCGCGTCGATGATGCAACGCGGCTAGCGCATGTGGCCGACGCACTCAAGCGCTGGCGCGAAGGACAGGGCCCGGACGCCGTTGCCTGCCTGATTGCAGCGGACCACGCTCGCGACGCCGCCGCGCTGATCGTCGGACTCAGGCGCTGGCGTGTCGCCGTTGGCGAAGCCAGCCGGGCTGTTGGCTATTCCTTGCCCGTCTGCGTTGCCGTCTATGCCGAAGAAGCCGGCGGACCGGCCGACGATTGCGCGTGGTTCGGCGTGTCCGGCGGCACCGTCCCTTCAGCCGAAACGCTGTGCTCGCAGCTTTGGGATGGTCTCATGAGCTTGCCACAGGCGGCCGTCCCTGCAGACCGCGAGGCACGCATGCACCGTGCGGCCCGCCTCGACGCGCTAATCAGGTGGGCATCCGGCGCCTTGTTGCCGCCGTTGCGTGACGACGAGCGTAATGGCTTACGCAGCGGTCCCCCCGTCGATATCAGCGCGTTTGGGGTGACCGCCATCGACGGTGCGCCGGTCCCTGATTCTCTCTATGCGCGCTTCGTTACGCAAGTAACCGGGTTGGCACGCGGCACGGGAGTGGGGCGCAACGCGTCTTATCCCTTGCCGGAGCCGCTACTGCGTGGCATCGCCTTGCAGCCTGTGCAGCGGGCTATGCCGCGTGCAATAGCGCATGCACTCGCCTGGCTCGCGCTCGCCTTCTGCGCAGCGGCTGCGGCCTCCGCGTGGCAAAACCGTGCCCTGGTCGCACGTGTCATGACCGACATGGCTCGCTATCGAGTGATCGGCCCGGACCATGATGTTGCGCGCGTGGATGCACTACAGGCGCTCAAGCGGGACCGCGATGAGCTCGATCAATACGGCCGGTCCGGCGTGCCGCCTCGCCTCGGGTTGGGCTTCTACCGGGGTGCCGCACTGCTCGCGCCCCTCAATACTCTGATCGCCGCCTATCAACCCCCAGCGCCGCTGCCCGCGACCATCGAACTCGACAGCCTGTCGCTTTTCAAGAGCGGTAGCGCGCTGCTCAGCCCCGGCTCCAATCGCGTGCTGATCGGTGCGTTGGAGATGATCAAGGCCCATCCCGAGAAGCGCGTGCTCGTGGCTGGGCACACAGACTCGGTGGGAGATCCGCGAGCCAACCTGAAGCTTTCCGAAGCGCGCGCCGCGTCCGTGCGGGATTGGCTGGCGGACGCCGCCGACCTGCCGGTCACCCGCTTCGCCATCCAGGGCTACGGCGAGACCCGTCCCAAGGCTCCCAACGAATCGGAAGCCGGGCGCGCGGCCAACCGCCGTGTCGAGATCACGCTAATCCCCGATTGTCGCGACGAACATCACGACAACCGGGAATCCCTGGGCCATCCGGCCTGTTCATTGCAGTAGAAGGAGCAAGAAAAATGGCAATTCCCGCATATATGTGGATCAAGGACGACGGTGGCGCCGACATCAAGGGCTCGGTCACTGTCTCGGAGCGTGAGGGCAGCGTCGAAGTCGTGGCATTCAATCACTCGGTCAGCATCCCGACCGACGCCAACACCGGCAAGCTGACTGGCACACGCGTGCACATGCCGATCCTGTTCACCAAGGAAACTGACGCTTCGACCCCGTATCTGTACAAGGCGGTCACCAGCGGCCAGACGCTCAAGTCGATCGAGATCAAGTGGTACAGGATTGACGACGCCGGCAAGGAAAAGGAGTACTTCAACACCAAACTGGAGAACGTGAAGGTGGTTGGCGTCACGCCCAAGATGCTGGACATCAAGAACCCGGTTTTCGAGAAGCACAATCACCTCGAAGACGTCGAGCTGCGCTACGAGAAGATCACCTGGTCGTACAAGGACGGCAACATCATCCACGCCGACAGCTGGAACGAGCGCTCGTAAGCGCCATCGCGGCCGGTGCCTGGCGTCGGCTTGCGAACCAGCGCTCTCGTCTCCCCCATTGCGCCACCGCAGCGATACGCCACCATGACCACCCGCGACTACTCTCCCTTTCTGCGACGCCTGAACGACCACTGCGCCCGTGCTCTGGCGAATGCAGCCAGTCTTTGCGAAACCCGCGCGCACCGTGACATCGAGGTGGAGCACTGGCTGATCAAACTGCTGGAGCAAGGCGAAGGCGACCTGCTTGCCATCCTGCGTCGCCACGAACTGGATGCCGATGGGATCTGGAACGGACTGTTGGCTGCGGTCGACCACCTGCCGCATGACCTCCGGGGCAAGCCGGGGCTATCGCAGCGCCTGGGCCAGTGGCTGGAGGCCGCGTGGATGCGTGCCTCGCTCGAATCCACGGCCCCGGGCATAGACAGATCGATTCGTTCGGCCCACTTGCTGGCGGCGCTGGCGGAGACGCCGCACCTGTTGCGCGCCCCGGATGCCTGGCCGCTGCTGAGCGTGTCTGCCGCGCAGATTGAGCGGCTGATGCCTGAACTGGACAAGATATCTGTCGAGGCAACATCGCCGGTCACGCCGAGCCATGGACCGCCGAGCATCGCTACAAGGCGCCCTGCCGACCAGCCCGACAATTCAGCCCTCTCTCGTTTCACCACGGACGTCACGCAGAAGGCGCGCGATGGCAAGATCGACCCCGTGTTTGGCCGCGACTTCGAGATCCGGCAGATGGTCGATATCCTCGCCCGGCGCCGCAAGAACAATCCGATTCTGGTCGGCGAACCGGGGGTGGGCAAAACTGCGCTCGTCGAAGGGCTGGCGCTCAAGATCGCCGAAGAGGACGTGCCCGCAGCCATCCGGGACGTGACCGTACTCACCTTGGATATGGGCCTCCTGCAAGCCGGTGCGGGCGTCAAGGGCGAGTTCGAGCAGCGCCTCAAGAATGTCATTGAGGCCGTCCAGCAGTCGCCGACGCCCATTCTGCTTTTCATCGACGAGGCGCACACCCTGATTGGCGCCGGCAATACGGCCGGAGGCGCCGATGCCGCCAACCTGCTCAAGCCTGCACTGGCGCGGGGCGAATTACGCACGATCGCGGCGACCACCTGGTCCGAATATAAGCAGTACTTCGAGCGCGACGCGGCGCTGGAGCGCCGCTTCCAGATGGTCAAGGTCGATGAGCCCGATGATGAGAACGCCTGCCTGATGTTGCGCGGGCTCAAGGATCGGTACGCGCAGCACCACAACGTCCATATCACCGATGCCGCCGTCGCAGCCGCCGTCCGTCTTTCACGTCGCTATCTGATTGGGCGCCAGCTCCCCGACAAAGCGGTTGACCTGATCGACACGGCGGCTGCGCGGGTGCGCATGAGCCAGGAGGCCAGGCCCGTGGCGATCTGCACTCTTGAAGCCGAACGTGCAGCGCTGGGGGTCGAGTCCTCGGCGCTGCAGCAGGATCAGGGGGCCACCGGCGAGGACAAGCGCAATCGTCTGTCGGCCATCAAGACGCGCCTACGCGAGCTTGCCATCGAACTCGGACAGCTCGAGTCCGAATTTGCGAAGCAGAAAGACGCTGCCGACAAGCTGATGGTGCTGCGTGCCCAATGGCAGGCCGCGACCGACGCTTCCGAGCGCCACGATCTCGCGTCCTCCATTCAGGCCGCCCACCAGGTCCTGGCCGCGCACGGTCAGGCGACACTTCTACATGCAGAAGTTGCTGAGACTGTCGTAGCACAGGTAATCGCCGACTGGACCGGCGTGCCGGTTGACAACCTGTTGTCGAATGAACTGGCCACCCTGCTGGAACTGGAGGCACGCCTCGGACGGGTCGTGGTTGGGCAGGACGAGGCTCTTGCCGCGCTCGGCAAGAGCCTGCGCGCCGCCAAGGCGGGCTTGAAGTCCGAGGAGGCACCGCTGGGCGTCTTTCTCCTCGTGGGGCCTTCTGGGGTCGGCAAGACCGAAACGGCGCGGGCACTGGCCGATCTCATGTTCGGCGGTGAACGCTCGCTCATCACGATCAACCTGTCGGAGTATCAGGAAGCCCACACCGTATCGCAATTGAAGGGGTCGCCGCCGGGCTATGTCGGCTATGGCGAGGGCGGCATCCTGACTCAGGCTGTCCGTCAGCGACCCTACAGCGTGGTCCTCCTGGACGAGGTGGAGAAAGCCCATCGGGACGTGGTCAACCTGTTCTACCAGGTCTTCGATCGCGGCTTCATGCGCGATGGCGAAGGCCGGGTCATTGATTTCCGCAACACCGTCATCCTGATGACGTCGAATCTCGGCAGCGAGCAAATCCTGGCGGCCACCGACGCCGCAACGGAGGCTGGCGGGGAAATCCCCGCCAGCGCGCTGATGGAGACCATCCGGCCGCTCCTGATCGACCGCTTCCAGCCCGCGCTGCTGGCGCGCTTCCAGACCATTGTGTACCGGCCGCTCGCCGCCGAGGCCATGGCCACGATCGTACGGATGAAGCTAGCCAAGGTGGCCGAGCGCATCGAACGCCGGTTCGGCGTGCCGCTGTGCTGTGACGACGCCCTGGTGGCCGAACTGGTGCGCGCCTGTCTGTTGCCCGATTCCGGCGCACGCAATATCGACAACCTGCTCGACCAGCAGATCTTGCCCGTGCTGTCGCGTGAGTTACTGGTACGCATGACCAGCAAGCGGGCACCTGCATCTATCCGCCTTTCGTTCTCTGAGGACGACTGCATTGGGCTGGACTTCGATGATGCGGCAACCACCACAGAGGAACACGCGTGACGCGCGGCGGGCCAGGTCTCTTCGAAGCGGTTACCGGGTTCTTTGCGAATGGCGTTGCCGTTGACGAGTTAGATGCCTCGACCCAGACCTTCCTGTCGGTCCAGGACAACATCCAGCGCATCCTTAACAGTCGGCGCGGTGGCCTTGCGCATCTGCCTGACTACGGACTGGGAGATCTGTCCCGCATCTACCGCCACCTGCCTGCCTCGGCGCACACGCTCAAGCGGGAAATCGAGACGACGCTCCTGCGCTACGAGCCGAGATTGAAGGCCCTCGACCTCGAGATCGAGGAGCCCGAACCGGGCATGCTGTTGAGCTTCACGATGACCTGCCATTTGCATCAGTCTGGACTGGTGCGATTCGGCACGCATTTCATGCCGGACGGCAAGACACGGCTCAAGCTGCTGAGGTCGGCGCACGATCATGACTAACCACCAATCCCCCCTGAGCGCTGCCAGGGATCTCAGCGGCACATGCCGCCGCACACTACTAAAGCACCGAACGCGCCGGCGGCAGCACCAACGACATTGCCGAACAACTGGCCAAACTGCTGCCCGAGGTGATTTGCAGCCCCGAGCGCATTCTGGATAGGCTGACCGCCGCTGCGGACGCGCTTGGAAAGGCGTTGTCCGCGATCTGAACGGCCAATGAAAAACCCCCGAGGGCTCGCGCTCTCGGGGGTTTTTCTCAGACAGGCTGATTGGCTCAGCAGTCCGGCATGAATTACATCATGCCTTCCATGCCGCCCATGCCGCCCATGCCGCCCGGCATTGCCGGAGCCGACTCTTCCTTCGGCGATTCGGCCACGGCGCAGTCGGTCGTCAGCATCAGCGAAGCCACCGAAGCGGCGTTCTGCAGCGCGGTGCGGGTCACCTTGGTCGGATCCAGCACGCCCATTTCCACCAGGTCGCCGTACTCGCCCGAAGCCGCGTTGTAACCGTAGTTACCCTTGCCTTCGATAACCTTGGCCACCACGACCGAAGCTTCTTCACCAGCGTTCAGCACGATCTGGCGCAGCGGCTCTTCCATGGCGCGCAGCACGATCTTGATACCGGCGTTCTGGTCGGGGTTCTCGCCGTGCAGGCCAGCGATCGCAGCACGAGCACGCAGCAGGGCCACACCACCGCCCGGGACGATGCCTTCTTCCACGGCAGCACGGGTAGCGTGCAGTGCATCTTCCACGCGTGCCTTCTTTTCCTTCATTTCGACTTCGGTGGCTGCGCCAACCTTGATCACGGCAACACCGCCGGCCAGCTTGGCCACGCGCTCTTGCAGCTTCTCACGGTCGTAGTCCGAGGTCGCCTCTTCGATCTGGGCGCGGATTTGCTTCACGCGGCCTTCGATCGCCGATGCGTCGCCGGCGCCGTCGATGATGATGGTGTTTTCCTTGCCGATCTCGATGCGCTTGGCCTGGCCCAGGTCCTGCAGCGAGGCCTTTTCCAGCGTCAGACCGATTTCCTCGGCGATCACGGTACCGCCGGTCAGGATGGCGATGTCTTCCAGCATGGCCTTGCGGCGGTCGCCGAAGCCCGGAGCCTTCACGGCGGCGGTCTTCAGGATGCCACGGATGTTGTTCACCACCAGCGTGGCCAGGGCTTCGCCTTCCACGTCTTCAGCGATGATCAGCAGCGGGCGGCCAGCCTTGGCCACTTGCTCCAGCACCGGCAGCAGGTCACGGATGTTCGAGACCTTCTTGTCGAACAGCAGAACGAACGGGCTGTCCAGCTGAACAACCTGCTTTTCCGGGTTGTTGATGAAGTACGGCGACAGGTAGCCACGGTCGAACTGCATACCTTCCACGACTTCCAGCTCGTCGGCCAGCGACTTGCCGTCTTCGACGGTGATCACGCCTTCCTTGCCAACCTTGTCCATGGCTTCGGCAATGCGCTCGCCGATCGAGGCGTCGCTGTTGGCCGAGATCGCGCCAACCTGGGCGATTTCCTTGCTGGTGGTCGTCGGCTTGCTCAGCTTCTTCAGCTCTTCGACGGCGGCGCCAACGGCCTTGTCGATGCCGCGCTTCAGGTCCATCGGGTTCATGCCGGCGGCAACGAACTTCATGCCTTCGCGCACGATCGACTGGGCCAGCACGGTTGCGGTGGTGGTACCGTCACCGGCGTTGTCGCTGGTCTTGGAAGCCACTTCCTTGACCATCTGCGCGCCCATGTTCTGCAGCTTGTCCTTCAGTTCGATTTCCTTGGCCACGGACACGCCGTCCTTGGTCACGGTCGGGCCGCCGAAGCTGCGCTCCAGCACCACGTTGCGGCCCTTCGGGCCCAGGGTCACCTTCACTGCGTTGGCGAGGATGTTCACGCCTTCGACCATCTTGGCACGGGCGGCGTCGCCGAACACTACGTCTTTTGCTGCCATGTTCTGAATCTCCGAATCTGGATGGATGCGTCCCGCTGGATTGTCAGGGGGACGATCGGGAATTGGGTGGCTTGTGGGCGTCGATTACTTGTTGACGACAGCCATGATGTCTTCTTCGCGCATGACCAGCAGTTCCTGGCCATCCACCTTCACGCCCTGGCCGGCGTACTTGCCGAACAGCACGCGGTCACCCACCTTGACGTCGAGGGCGATGTTGTTGCCCTTGTCATCCTTCTTGCCAGGGCCAATCGCCAGCACTTCGCCTTGATCGGGCTTCTCGGCAGCATTGTCGGGAATCACGATGCCGGATGCGGTCTTGGTTTCATTGTCCAGACGCTTCACGATCACGCGGTCGTGCAGAGGACGCAGGTTCATACGGACTCCTAGATACAAAAGTGAGTGTTAAATCACAAAATGGTCGTCTGATAGCGACGACCATCGGGTTTCGGGTACCGCGGGGGCGACTGTTAGCACTCTCCCCCAGCGAGTGCTAATTATAGGGACGGGGTATTTCGTTTTCAAGACGCGGGCTGAATGGGGGTTTTCCCGTACAGATCACAAGAATGCGCCGAGGGAAACAGTCCCAGCCGATGAATACGCTCCATAGATCACACAAAAATCTGGTCCTCCCACCCCGAATTCCCTAGTTCTTGGGATTCCCTGTAGTTGTTGCAATTTGTAACTTCGAGGCTTTGCCGCCCTCTGGGGCATTCGCAGCCACCGGGGAGGCCGCACCTTGAACCACATCTATCGACTTGTCTGGAATCGCACGCTGTGCGCATTGAAGGTGGCGCCGGAAACGGCCGGAAGCCAGGGCTCGGGAGGCACGGGCACCGCAACCATCGCCCCAACGGCTTCCCGGCGGCGTGCCGGCTGGAGCGTCGGCTTGCCGGCACTGTCGGCGCTTTCCGCGGGCCTGCTCCCCGCCATTGTGATGGCTGCCACACCGATTGCCGGAACGCTGCCAACCGGCTCGGTCTGGATCAGCGGGAGCGGGACTGTCAACTCGACAGGGACCACCACGACGGTCAATCAATATTCGTCATCGGGCACGATCAACTGGTCCTCTTTCGATGTCGCTTCGAACAGTACGGTCAATTTCACGCCGAATACGGGTGCGAGCGCCGTCACCCTCAACAACATTTCTGGCACTACGGCCAGCCAGATCTACGGAACCGTGTCGGCAGCCGGGCAGACGATCCTTGCCAATGCAAACGGCCTGGTTTTCGGTGGCACGACATCAGCCGGCGGACTTCTCGCCACCTCGCTCGGTGTTTCCGCCCCTGCCACGACGGGAGGCAGCTACAGCCTTGATGCAGCGGCCATGCGCGGCACCGTAGCGTTTGCTGGCGGTGCAACGTTCATTGGCAACTCCGCGGCACTCGTCGGCGCCGGCGTGTCGAACAATGGCGTGCTGACGGCCAATGGCGGGCGAATCAGCCTGGTGGCCGCGGACCACGCAACGATGACGTTCGACGACAAGGGTCTGATGAATGTTGCCATTGCCGGCGCACTGAGCACCGCGCAGGGCGGCACCGCGGTCGTCAATACCGGAACCCTCCAGGCAACCGGCGGCACGATCATCATGGCGGCAGCAGCCCAGCCGGGGTTGTACGGCACGCTAGTCAACAACAGCGGCGTCATCATCGCGAATGGTGGAAACGTCAGCCTCAGCGCAATAGGGGGCGCCGTAGTCAACAACGGCAGCATCGACGTCTCGCAGGGTGGCCAGTCCCAAGCTGGGCAGGTTCAGATCACGTCAGACGCCGCCGTGAGCCTGGGGGGCAACATCGACGCGTCGGGCACGACGACGGGCGGCTCGATTGCCATCTCGGGTGGTAGTGTCCAGCTCGGTGGCACGCTGACCGCCGGGACAGGCCAGATCAGCCTGCAATCGTTGGGGGACGTCCTCCAGACCTGGGGCAGCCTGACAGCGGGAACCCTGACAGGCAGCGCCGTCGGCAGCATGAAGCTCGACCAGAGCAGCAACAGCATCGCCGCGCTCGGGCCGATCAGCACGGGCAGCGACTTCGCGTTGACCACGACCCGTTCGCTTGGACAATCCGGCCCGTTGTCGATCGGTGGCGATACCACGATCAACGCGGGCACGAACGCCATTACGCTGACCAACGCCAGCAATTCGTTCGGTGGCGCGGTAAACCTGACCGGTGGCACCACGCAGATCACCAGTGGCGCGGGACTGAACTTGGGCACCGTCAACGCCGGCACATTGACCGCCACAAGCTCGGGTGCGTTGGTCTTCGGCACCACCGCCGTGAACGGTAGCCTGTCGGCAACGAGCAACCGCGGATTCATCATGCAAAACGGTACGCTCACCATTGCGGGCAACAGCACCTTCAATGCCGGCACGGGCGCTATCTCGCTAACCAACATCGGCAACTGGTTTGGTGGCACCGTGAACCTGACCGGTGGCGCCACGATAATCAGCAGCGCCTCGGCCCTGACCTTCGGTAACGTCAATACGGATACATTGCTTGCCACGAGCCTGGGTCCAATGAACCTTGGCACCGGCACGGTGCGTGGCTACCTGTCGGCATCCACCAACGACAATGCCATCACCCAAAGCGGAGCGCTCAGCGTTGCCGGTAGCACCACCATCAGCGCCGGCACTGGCGCCATCACGTTGACCGACGCGAGCAACAGCTTTCAGGGCCCGATCGCTGCAACGGGGTCCAGCGTGGCATTGCGCGCGGCTGGCGATCTGCGCGTCTCGGCGCTAAACAACAGCACGAACGGCGCGGTCAGCCTGACCGCTGGCGGGGCGTTGACGCTACCGGTATCGGCAATCAACACCGGCACGAGCAATCTGCAACTCGCGGCCAACGGCGGCACGTTGCTAGCCAATGCCGCGTTGAGCGGCAGCAATATCACGATCTCTGCCCGCGACAGCATCGCGCTGTACGGGCCAGTGACGGCCAGCGGACAACTCGCGCTCAGTACAAGCACCGGCCAGTGGATCTTCGCGCTGGGGGACGTGCAGGCCGCCACCACGCAAATCGGCAGCGGCACACTGCGCATCGGCAACGGCACCACCACCGGCAGCATTGGCGGCAACGTGGTCAACAGCGGCACACTGATGTTCAACCGGACCGACAGCATCGGCTATGCCGACGTCATCAGTGGCACCGGGAATCTCGTCCAGCAAGGCACCGGCACCTTGACCCTGACTGGCGTCAACACCTATACCGGCGCGACACAGGTCGCCGGCGGCACGCTTGCCCTGTCCGGCGCGGGCAGCATCGCAAACTCCAGCGGTGTGCAAGTCGATGCGGCAGGCATCCTCGACATCTCCGGCATCACCGCCGCACAGGCCAGCTTCCGAAGCCTGAGTGGCGCTGGCCAGATCAAGCTGGGCACCAGAACGCTGGCAACGGGCGGTGACAACAGCAGCGGCACCTTATCGGGCGCCATCTCGGGCACGGGCGGCTTGCTCAAGACCGGCAGCGGCACGCTGACGCTTGGCGGCGACAACAGCTTCAGTGGCGGCACCGCGCTCAAGCAAGGACGCATCGACCTTGGCAGCAACGGCGCGCTGGGGACCGGCACACTCTCGATGGATGACGGCACCACGCTCGGCATTGCCACCGATGGGCTGCGCATCGCCAATGCGATCCGCCTGACGGGCAGCAACGATCCTGTGATCGACACTGGCGCCTTCAATGCCACGCTCGCCGGGGCCATCAGTGGTTCGGGCTTTCTCACCAAGAACGGCAGTGGCGCCTTGACGCTTGCCGGCGCCAACGACTACGCCGGGGCCACCAACGTTGCGGCCGGCACGCTGCGGGCGGGAGCGGCCAACACCTTCAGCGCGGCATCCGTTCACACGGTGGCCAGCGGCGCCACGCTGGATCTCGCCGGTTTCAGCCAGAGCGTCGCGGGACTGAACAACGGGGGCGTGGTCTCGCTGATGGGCACGACACCCGGCGCGACCTTGACGGTGACGGGCCCCTACACGGGCAACAACGGCACGCTGCGCATGGGCACTGCGCTCGGCGACAGCACCGGCGTGAGTGACCGGCTGATCCTCAGCGGCCCCGCCGCCATCGCCAGCGGTCAGACCACGCTGCAGATCTCCAACCTGAATGGGCTTGGCGCGCTGACCGCGGGCAACGGCATCGAGGTGATCAGCGCCGTCAATGGCGCCAGCACCACGGCGCAGACCAGCAAGAGCGCGTTCGTGCTCGCAGGTGGCCATGTAGATGCCGGCGCCTACCAGTACCGCCTGTACGCTGCCGACGCCAAGGGATCGGGCGAGAACTGGTATCTGCGCTCCAATGGCGAGACCACCGAAACCACCCCGACCACCGAACCTGCGGACCCGCCCGTCACGACCTACCGTGCCGAAGCCGCGTTGTACGCGGCGCTGCCGAGTCAACTGCGCCAGAGCAACCTTGCCATGATCGGCAACCTGCACCAGCGCGTGGGCGATGACGACCCGAGGTCCGCCACATCGGGCACCCTATCCGGCACCCCATCGGGCACCCCTGCCGGTCGCGATCGCCGGGCATGGGCCCGCGTGCTGACCACCGATGTCGACGTCAGCCAGGACGGCACGGTGGCGCCCAAGAGCAAGGGCCGGTTGACCGGCTTCCAGGCCGGCACGGATTTGCTGGCCACGCAGGACTGGCGCGCTGGCCTCTACGTCGGCCAGCTGGATGGCAACGTAAGCGTCAATGGCTTCATCGGCGGCATCGACAATGCTGGCGCCGGCCGCAACGATCTGCACAACCAGTATCTGGGCTTCTACGGCACATATGCCGGGAACAGCGGCATCTACGCCGACGCGGTGCTGCAGTTGGGCCGTCACCGCTACACGGTGACGCCAGCGTCCAGCTCCGGGGTCGAGACCAAGGGAGACAGCCTGCTGGCATCTCTGGAACTGGGACGCGCCTTTCCACTTGGCGGCAGCGCCTGGAGCATCGAACCCCAGTTGCAGGTGATTCACCAACGCATTCACCTCGACAACGCGCAGATCCCCGGAGCAATGGTCCAGACCGACGTGAACAGCAGCTGGCTCGCGCGCGTCGGCGCGCGGGTGAAGGGTGAAATGGAGGCAGGCTCCGCCGCGTTGCGGCCATATGGCCGCGTCAACCTCTACATGGCATCGAACGGTAGCGACGTCGCCCGCTTCACAAACCCGGCCGCCACCACCGACATCGTGGCAGCGACCGGCGGCACGAGCATCGAGGTGGCCGCGGGCCTAACCGCGGCCCTGAACCGGCGCTTCAGCCTGTACGGCGAGGTCGGCAGGATCTGGGCCGCCGGCGGCAATGCCAAGGTCAGAAACTCGATCCTTGGCTCCGCCGGGTTGCAGGTCAAGTGGTAGGCCAGTGCCACCAGCATCGAGCGGGATATGAACGGCCAGCACGGTCCCCTCTCCCGTTGATCGCACGCTGAACGTGCCGCCAAGGCGCTCGGTACGCGCCCGCATGCTGCGCATGCCCGCACCGGCGTACCGCCCGGCGGCGGCCGGATCGAAGCCAACGCCGTTATCGCTGACCAACAGCTCCAGCCCGCGCGTGCCGACGCGTACCGCGACGTCCGCGCGGCTGGCCTTGCTGTGCTTCATCACGTTGGTCAGTGCTTCCTGCAAGGTCCGCATGACATCGAGAATCCGCGAATTCGGCAGATGGCATTGCTCAAGGCCATCGAGCTGCCAATGACACGCGATGTCATGGCTCTCCAGCAACCGGCTAAGGCGGTGGCGCAGCGGCACGATCTGCCCCGCCAGCGCCGGCTCGCCGAACTGCTGGCTGGCGGTCGTATCGACGATGATGCGCAGGTCATCGCGCAACGCCCGGAGCATCGACAGCACCTGCCCGGGCGGGATGTCATGCGGGCTGCGCTCCAGCGTGGCGATGCCGCTGACGAGTGTGCCGCCGAGCCCGTCGTGCAGGTCGTGCGCCAGATTGAGCCTCTCGTTGAGCCGCGCGTTGGCAACCTCGTACTCGCGTTGGCGCCCCAGGTTGACGACGAGTTCGGCCTTGGCTTCGGAAACCTTGCCGTGCAACTCGTCGTTGAACCGTTCGATCCGACGCAGGTTGGCCACGAAGCGCCATGCCAGCACCAGCGCCATAGCGATCATCTGGACCTGCGAAGTCAGCGCCGCGTAGTAGGCGTTGTCCGTCAGGATGCCGAGAAAGGACAGCAGGTCGTGCACCGCCGCGACGAGGAAGATGGCGATGCAAACCGACAGGATGCGATGATCGGTGCGGCCATGACGCCAGGCGAAGCCCAGGAACACAATGCACGTCGCGAAGAAGACGCACGCTGCCCACAGCGTGAGCACATTGCGCACCGTGGACAGGGATTCGGTCGGCGCCCAGATCACCGCCGCCGCTCCCACCGCGGCAAGCAGCCAGAGTCCGCCTTCGACACGCGGCAGACGCCGCTCGCAGAATCGCGCCATGGATAACATGTACGCGACGCTGTAGACCAGCAGCGCGACGGTGTTCGCACGCTCCCAGGCGTCGGTACTCGCGAACGGCCAGGTGGTAGTCGCCACCTGGTTCAGCGCCACGCACCACCAGGCCAGCGACATCAGGCTGAACCATCCGTAAGCCGCTTCCTGCCGACGCATCACCCAGAGCGAAAAGAAGAGGCAGCCAAGCGCGACGGTGACGGCAAGGCTGATCAGTTGCAGATCGTGCCGCAGCCAGTACGCGCGATCGTATGCGGGCCGCAGGTGTTCAGGGGCGGCGATCGATACGGGCCCGAGGCCAGGCTGGTAGGCCGACAACCCCGAGACGCGAACCAGCAGCGTGTTGGCGCCCTCTCGCAGCAGCGCGGCAGGCAGCAACTGGTAGCGCGGGGTATTCCAGGCACGCGTGAGCGGTTCGACCAGGCTCGTGTCGCGCATCAACAGGCTGCCATTGAGATAGACCGCGCCGGCCATGTTCAGGTAGTCGAGCAGCAGCGCCACGGGCTGGCGCGGGTCAGAGCCCTGCCAGCTCAGGCGATACCAGACCACACCGTCGAAGCCGGGCCAGCGCGTGGACCAGATGTCCGGCAACGACACGGGCACCCAGCCCGTGGCGGGCGGGCCATCGTCCTGCCAGGTCGACTGTGCGGCTTCGATTCGGGTAAAGGTGACGGCCTCCGATTGCGCCCGGGCGCTGGCTGCGCCGGCAAGCAGCACGACGCCGCAGATCAGCGCAATAAGCCAGAGGCACGCGCCTCGAAGACGGCCTGGGTGCGGGAGTGAACTGCCAGTTTCTTGTATGTGTTTCTGATATGGCATTCGACCGTCAACTTTGATAAGGACAGCACCTCCGCAATTTCCCGATTGGTCAGACCCTTGCTTACCAGCGAGAGGATTTCTATTTCTCGCGCGCTCAGTGGCGACGCACCGACCATTGGCTCGGCCTGGACTTCCGCGCCGCCAGCCAGCGGCGCCATCTTGCCAGCCAGATCGAGAATGCGCCTGGCCACGAAGGGGTCGATCGGCGCACCACCCCGCAGCGCGCTGCGAATCGACAGGATGATCTCGACGTCGTCGCGCTCCTTGAGCAGGTAGCCGGTGGCACCGGCCTGCAGCGCGCTTACGATGACCCGTTCCGTATTCCACGTGGAGATTACCAAAATTGGCAAGGCCGGGTCTTGCTCGTGCATCACCCGAATGAGGTCGATACCGTTGCCGTCGGGCAACCCCACGTCAACCAGCGCCATGGCGAACGGCTGCGTGGCCAGCAACGTGTTGGCAGCCTCGAGGCTGCCGGCAAACCATATGGCGTCGTCGCTATAACCCAGTGCGGCCAGGATCGTGCGTAGCCTGGACTGCATCGGCGGCTCGTCTTCAACGACCAGCAGGGGCGCTGGCAATACCGATTCAGCCGTGTCGGGCAAGGGTTGGATCATGGGGTGACAGTGGTGGGGGCGCGGCCTGAGTGTAGCCGTACTACCGCCGGGCTTGGCGAACGCCCGGACGATTCCGGACGAGGTCATGCCAGCCTGCCAGAAACGGGCCGTATGTGGCATCCCCGATTACAGGTAGCCGGGGATACCGGCGATGCGGCGTCAAGAGGCTTCGGAACCCTCGGCGGGGCCTTCAGCGGAGCCCGCCGCCCCGCCCGCCGCCTGCACCCGCGCCAGCGCCGCGCTGACCTCGCCATAGAACTGCCCCAGCGCGGCGGCATGCAGGTTCTGCGGCTGCAGCGCGGGCCACAGCAGGGCGATCATGTCTTGCGTGGTGCGGTCAATGTCGACCGGGCGGCCGCTCACGATGGCATCCCAGAGAATGTGCTCCATCGGGCCCAGGATGGCCGAACGCATCAGCCGCAACGGCATGTCGGCCCGGATCTCCCCACCCGCCTGCGCGGCAGCCAGCAGCGCCATCAGCGGCGCCGTGTAGCGCCGTTGCAACGGCACGAACACCTCGTCGAGCCCCTGCCCCTTGGCGCGCCCTTCCGACAGCACCAGCGCGCACAGGCCGGTGCCATGGATCAGGAACAGCCGCAGGTGCGTGCCGATAAAGAACTCCAGTTGCGCCCGGGCGGTGCCCTCGCGCGGCATGCCGCCCTCCATCGCCGCGATGATCTCGTCGTACCAGTCCTGGATCACGCGGACACACAGGTCCCGCTTGCTGTGGAAGTACGTGAAGATCGTGCCCTCGGAAATCCCCAGGCGCTGCGCGATCTCGGTCGTGGTCGCCCGCTCGTAGCCAAGCGCCGAGAACACTTCGCGGCCCACGCGCAGGATGTCGCGAATACGCTGCTCCGCCTTGGCGCCTGCCGGGATACGACGCTGATTCACGATCTGCTGCATTTGCGGTCCCTGTTGCGTAACCTGAACGGTGATGGCCCGGAATTATAGGGCGCGAGCGGCGCTCGGCACGCCTGTCCGACCGCGTTCGCCCGAAAGTTGAATACCACTCAAATTTCGTTTGCCCTTTGACTCAGCAGAGTATACAGTCTCCGCATCGTATTCCTAATATAACGCTCAATAGGCTTGATTTCCTGAGATTGAGTATTACTCAATTCACGGCGATCCGGCCGCGACAGGAGACAGGTATGGCGATGCAACCGGGAACCTCCCTGCCCATTGGGGGGCTGTCTTACGTGAAAGGGGCCGACACCCCACCACTCAGCGAACTGACGGTGCCTGCGCTGCTGGCGAACACTGCCGCGCTCCACGGCAGCCGGCCAGCGGTGGTATTCCGGGAGCAGAACATCCGCTGGACCTGGAATGAATTCAGCGCCGAAGTGGACAGGATGGCCGCCGGCCTCCACGCGCTGGGCCTGCGCAAGGGCGACCGGGTCGGCATCTGGTCGCCCAACCGCTTCGAGTGGCTGCTGACGCAGTTTGCAACGGCCCGGGTTGGCCTGGTCATGGTCAACATCAACCCGGCGTACCGCCTTGCGGAACTCGAATACGCGCTGAACAAGGTTGGCTGCAAGGCGATCATCGCGCCGGAAGCATTCAAGACCTCGCGCTACCTGGACATGCTGGCAACACTGGCCCCCGAGTTGGCCAAAGCCGAACCGGGCGCGCTGAACGCCGCCCGGCTGCCGCTGCTGCGCTGGGTTATCCGCATGGAAGACGTGCCGACGCCCGGCATGCTGACCTTCCGCGAATTGCTGGCGCGCGGCGCAAACGTGCCAAAGACTGCGCTCGACGAGATCACCGCCGGACTCGACGCGCGCGACCCCATCAATATCCAGTTCACCAGCGGCACCACTGGCGCGCCCAAGGGCGCCACGCTCACGCACCGCAACATCGTCAACAACGGCCGTTCGATCGCGGGCGCGATGCGCTTTTCCGAACAGGACAAGCTCTGCATCCCGGTGCCGTTCTACCACTGCTTCGGCATGGTGCTGGGCGTGCTGGCCTGCGTGTCCACCGGGGCCAGCATGGTGTTCCCGGGCGAGGCATTCCACCCCGGCGCCACGATGGCCGCCGTCAGCGAGGAACGCTGCACGGCCCTGCATGGCGTGCCGACCATGTTCATCGCGCAACTCGACGACCCCGACTTCTCGAAGTACGACTTTTCCAGCCTGCGCACCGGCATCATGGCCGGCGCGCCCTGCCCGGTGGAAGTCATGAAGCGCGTCGTGGCGGACATGCACCTGGCCGAGATCACCATCGCCTATGGCATGACCGAAACCAGCCCGGTGTCGTTCCAGAGCGCCACCGACGATCCGATCGACAAGCGGGTATCGACGGTCGGCCGCGTGCAGCCGCATCTGGAATGCAAGGTAGTCGACGTGGACGGCCAGACGCTGCCCATCGGCGCCACCGGTGAACTCTGCACGCGCGGCTACTCGGTGATGCTTGGCTACTGGGACGACGAGGAACGCACGCGCGAGGCAATCCGCGACGGCTGGATGCACACCGGCGACCTGGCCACGATCGACGAAGAGGGCTACTGCAACATCGTCGGCCGCGTGAAGGACATGCTGATCCGCGGCGGCGAGAACGTCTACCCGCGCGAGATCGAGGAATTCCTGTTCCGGCACCCGAAAGTCCAGTCCGTGCAGGTCTTCGGCGTGCCCGACGAGAAGTACGGCGAGGAAGTCTGCGCCTGGATCGTCCTGAAGCCGGGCCAGAGCGCCACCGACGAGGAAATCCGGAATTACTGCCGCGACCAGATTGCCCACTACAAGATCCCCCGTTACATTCGCTTTGTAGACGAGATGCCCATGACGATCACCGGCAAGGTGCAGAAGTTCGTCATGCGGGACCAGATGACCCAGGAACTCGGAATCAGCCCCAAGGCCAAGTGAAGCCATGCCAACCATAGAAACCAAACTCAACGCCCGCTCGGAGTCGTTCAAGGCCAATGCGGAGACGATGCAGGCGCTCGTGGCCGATCTCCGGCAGAAGATCACGAAGCTGGCCGAAGGCGGTGGCGAGGCCGCGCGCGACAAGCACCTGTCGCGCGGCAAGCTGCTGCCGCGCGACAGGGTGCAGCAACTGCTCGACCCGGGCACGCCGTTCCTGGAACTGTCGCAACTGGCCGCGTACGGCATGTACGACGATGCGGCGCCCGGCGCGGGCATCATCACCGGCATCGGTCGCGTGGCCGGCCAGGAATGCGTGATCGTCTGCAACGACGCCACGGTCAAGGGCGGCACGTACTACCCGATGACGGTCAAGAAACACGTGCGTGCGCAAGAGATCGCCGAGCAGAACAACCTGCCATGCATCTACCTGGTGGATTCCGGCGGCGCGAACCTGCCGAACCAGGACGAGGTGTTCCCCGACCGCGACCACTTCGGCCGCATCTTCTACAACCAGGCCAACCTGTCGGCGCAAGGCATTCCGCAGATCGCCGTGGTGATGGGCTCGTGCACGGCCGGCGGCGCGTATGTGCCGGCGATGAGCGACGAGTCGATCATCGTCAAGAACCAGGGCACGATCTTCCTGGGCGGCCCGCCGCTGGTGAAGGCAGCCACCGGCGAGGAAGTGACCGCCGAGGACCTGGGCGGCGCCGACGTGCATACCCGCCTCTCGGGCGTGGCGGACTACTTCGCGCAGAACGATCATCACGCGCTCTCGCTGGCGCGCAATATCGTGCAGCACCTGAACCGCCGCAAGCCGGATCAGATCCGCCTGCACGAGCCGGCCGAGCCGCTGTATCCGCCCGAAGAACTGTACGGCGTGATCCCGACCGAC
Source organism: Cupriavidus sp. HY129 (assembly GCF_059492215.1). NCBI lineage: Bacteria > Pseudomonadati > Pseudomonadota > Betaproteobacteria > Burkholderiales > Burkholderiaceae > Cupriavidus > Cupriavidus sp. HY129. The sequence goes on along the minus strand of NZ_CP083254.1, from coordinate 646,053 downwards.
ACACGCAAGCCGTACGACGTGCGCGAGGTCATCGCCCGCATCGTCGACGGCTCCGAGTTCGACGAATTCAAGGCCCGCTACGGCACCACGCTGGTCTGCGGCTTCGCGCGGATCTGGGGCTACCCGGTCGGCATCGTCGCCAACAACGGCATCCTGTTCTCGGAGTCGGCGCTGAAGGGTTCACACTTCATCGAGCTGTGCTGCCAGCGCAAGATCCCGCTGGTGTTCCTGCAGAACATCACCGGCTTCATGGTCGGCCGCAAGTACGAGAACGAGGGCATCGCGCGCAATGGCGCCAAGATGGTGACGGCGGTGGCCACGGCACAAGTGCCGAAGTTCACGGTGATCATCGGCGGCTCGTTCGGTGCGGGCAACTACGGCATGTGCGGACGCGCGTATTCGCCGCGCTTCCTGTGGATGTGGCCGAACGCGCGGATCTCCGTGATGGGCGGCGAGCAGGCCGCCAGTGTGCTGGCAACGGTGCGCCGCGATGGCATCGAGGCCAAGGGCGGCCAGTGGAGCCCGCAGGAGGAAGAATCCTTCAAGGCACCGATCCGCGACCAGTACGAACTGCAGGGTCATCCGTACTACGCCAGCGCGCGGCTCTGGGACGATGGCGTCATCGATCCCGCGCAGACGCGCACCGTGCTCGGCCTGGGCCTGTCCGCCAGCCTCAACGCCCCGATTGGCGACATGAAGTTCGGCGTGTTCCGCATGTAAGGGGAAAACAATAATGTTCACGAAGATCCTGATTGCGAACCGTGGCGAGATCGCCTGCCGTGTGGCGGCCACCTGCCGCCGCCTCGGCATCCGCACCGTGGCCGTCTACTCCGACGCCGACGCCAACGCGCGACACGTCGCCTTCTGCGACGAGGCCGTGCATATTGGTGGCGCCGCCGCGCGGGACAGCTACCTGCGCGCGGACCACATCATCGAAATGGCGAAGGAGACCGGCGCCCAGGCGATCCACCCTGGCTACGGCTTCCTGTCCGAGAACGAGGACTTCGCGCGCGCCTGCGCCGAAGCCGGCCTCGTGTTCATCGGCCCGCCGGCCTCTGCAATCCACGCGATGGGCAGCAAGAGCGCCGCCAAGCAACTGATGGAAAAGGCCGCGGTACCGCTGGTGCCCGGCTATCACGGCGAAGACCAGGACGCCGCCCTGCTGCGGCGCGAGGCCGACCGTATCGGCTACCCGGTGCTGCTCAAGGCCAGCGCGGGCGGTGGCGGCAAGGGCATGCGCGTGGTGGAAGCTGGTGATGGCTTCGACGCCGCGCTGGCCTCGGTGAAGCGCGAGGCGTCGGCCAGCTTTGGCGACGACAAGGTGCTGGTGGAGAAATACCTGACCCGGCCGCGCCATATCGAGATCCAGGTCTTTGCCGATTCGCACGGCAACTGCGTCTACCTGTTCGAGCGTGACTGCTCGGTGCAACGTCGCCACCAGAAGGTGCTGGAAGAAGCGCCAGCGCCAGGCATGACCGAGGAACGCCGCCGCGCGATGGGCGAGGCGGCGGTGGCCGCGGCGCGCGCGGTGGGTTACGTGGGTGCGGGCACCGTCGAGTTCATCGCCAACCAGGACGGCTCGTTCTACTTCATGGAGATGAACACGCGCCTGCAGGTGGAGCATCCGGTCACCGAGATGATCACCGGCCAGGATCTGGTGGAGTGGCAACTGCGCGTCGCGGCCGGCGAGGCGCTGCCGCTGGCGCAGGAGCAACTGGCCATCCACGGTCATTCGCTGGAAGCGCGCATCTACGCCGAGAACCCAGACAAGCAGTTCCTGCCGTCCACGGGCACGCTGCGCTTCCTGCGCACGCCGCCCGCGGTGCAGTTCATGCGCGGCGGCGATGCCAACGCACCGGCTGCGGTCCGCATCGACGCGGGAGTGCGCGAAGGCGACACGATCAGCCCGTACTACGACCCGATGATCGCCAAGCTGATCGTCTGGGGCCGCGACCGCGACCAGGCACTGGCGCGCATGGCCCAGGCACTGGCCGGGTATCACGTGGTGGGGCTGTCGACCAACGTCGCCTTCCTGCAGCGGCTGGTGAAATCGGAGGCTTTCCGTACCGCCGACCTCGACACCGGCCTGATCGAACGCAACCAGACAGTACTGTTCCCGCCGCAGAAGACGGCTGGCATCGAAGCGATCGCGCTGGCGATGGCGGCACTGCTCGAACGCGAGACGCGCACACGCCGCATCGACGAGGCGGACCGCCACTCGCCGTGGACCCACGCGGGCGGCTGGCGACTGAACGGCCGCGACGTGCGCACGTTGCACTTCCACGGCGGCGGCCACAAGCTCGAGGCCGTGCTGAAGGGCAACGCCAGCGACACCAGCAAGAACACACTGATCTACGCCGACCAGGCCGCGCCGTTCGCGTACACGTTCAATGCCGACGATATCCGCGTCGACCTTGGCACGCGCCGCACGCACGGCCAGGTGCACGTGGAAGGCGACACGTTCCACGTCTTCCACGACGGCCGCCATACGGTGCTGGAGTGGCTCGACCCGCTTGCGCACGCCAGCGAGAGTGAAGGCGAAGGCGGCAAGCTGACCGCGCCGATGCCGGGCAAGGTGATCGCCGTGATGGTCGAGGCCGGCAGCAAGGTCACGCGCGGCACGCCGCTGCTGGTGATGGAAGCGATGAAGATGGAACACACGATCACCGCGCCGGCCGATGGCGTGGTGAGCGAGGTGCTCTACGGCGTGGGCGAACAGGTGAGCGAGGGCGCGCAACTGCTGGCATTCGCCTTGGCGGAGGCAGCGGCCTAAGACGCTGTTTCAACATGAAGCGAAGCGGTTCTGGCTAGACGCGGGGCCGCAGACAGTACAAGTCGTACCGCAAGGCCCTGCAACGACGCCAGAATCGTTTTGAAATGGCTTATAACTGTTTTGGCTCCCCTCCCCCGCTGTGCGGGAGAGGGGCAGCGCATCACATCGGCCTGGCGTGACAAACAGGCTCTGGAGACCCCCATGACAATCCCCCAATACGTAAAGATCGTCGAAGTCGGCCCGCGCGACGGGCTGCAGAACGAAAAGGCGATGGTGCCCACCGACGTCAAGGTGGCGCTGATCAACCGGCTGACCGACGCGGGCTTCGTCAACATCGAGGCCGCATCGTTCGTCTCGCCGAAGTGGGTGCCGCAGATGGCTGACGGCGCCGACGTGATGGCCCGCATTACGCGGCGCCCCGGCACGCTGTACTCGGTGTTGACGCCGAACATGAAGGGCTTCGAGGGCGCCGTGGCCGCCGGTGCCGACGAGGTGGTGATCTTCGGCGCGGCCAGCGAGGCGTTCTCGCAGAAGAACATCAACTGCTCGATCGCCGAGTCGATCGCCCGCTTCGAACCGGTGGCTGCTGCCGCGAAGGAAGCCGGCGTGCGGCTGCGCGGCAGCATCTCGTGCGCGCTCGGCTGCCCGTATCAGGGCGAGGTATCGGTGCATGCCGTGGTGGACGTCGTGCGCCGCCTGCGCGAACTCGGCTGCGACGAGATCGACATCGCCGACACGATCGGTGTGGGCACGCCTATCCGGGTGCAGGAAGTCATGCGCGCCGCAGCGGCCGAGTTTTCGATCGACCGCCTGTCCGGCCATTTCCATGACACCTACGGCCAGGCGCTGTCGAACATCCTGGCCAGTCTGGAGGTCGGCATCGCCATCTTCCACGCGTCCGTGGCCGGCCTGGGTGGCTGCCCCTACGCGAAAGGCGCCACCGGCAACGTGGCCACCGAAGACGTGCTGTACATGCTGCACGGCATGGGTCTGCATACCGGCATCGAACTCGATGACGTGGTGCGTGCCGGCGATTTCATCTCGCAGGCCATCGGCCGCGCCAACAGCTCGCGCGTCGGCCGGGCGTTGCTGACAAAGTGGGCCTCTCAGGCGGGCGAGGCGACCTGCGCGTAACCTGACCACTGACACGCCGTCCTTGCGGCGGCCGTGATCGCGCCTAGACTCAGGTTCTGTGAAGTCCGCTCGGAAACAGAACCATGAGACGACAACGGCGGCCGCACCCCTGCCCCCTGCTGTCCAGGCGCCAGTCATCTGGCGCCGCCACGCTGCCCATCCCCGGGTGGCTGCTGACGTACCGGAAGGAATGGCTGGCGCCCGACGTCATTGCCGGGCTGACCGCCGCCGCCGTGGTCATCCCCAAGGCGCTGGCATACGCCACCATCGCGGGCCTGCCCGTCGAGGTCGGCCTGTACACCGTGTTCGCCCCAATGCTGATCTACGCGCTGCTCGGCAGTTCGCGCACGCTTAGCGTCAGCACCACCACGACACTGGCAATCCTCGTGGCCGCCGCGTTCCGGCATGTGGGCCCATCGCCCAGCGCCGAAACGCTGATCACGGCCTCGGCCACGCTGACCTTCCTGGTCGGCGCCGTGCTGCTGGTTGCCCGGCTGTTGAGGCTGGGCTTCGTGGCCGACTTCATCTCCGAGCCGGTACTGATCGGCTTCAAGGCGGGCATCGGGCTGGTCATCGTGGTGGACCAGATCCCGAAACTGCTCGGGATGCATTTCCCGAAAGGCCCGTTTTTCCACAACGTGCTGGCGATCATCCAGAACATTCCGCACGCATCCGTCGCCACGGCCGCGGTCGGCATCCTCATGGTCCTGCTGCTGTTGGGCATGGAGCACCGGTTTCCACGTGCCCCGGCGCCATTGATCGCGGTGGCCGTGGGCATCATCGGCGTATGGCTGCTGAATCTGACCGCGCATGGGGTAGCCATCGTCGGCGCGGTGCCAACCGGCCTGCCGCCGGTCACCGTGCCTGACCCGACGATGATGGAACGGCTGTGGCCCGAAGCGCTGGGTATCGCGCTGATGAGCTTCACGGAAACCATCGCCGCGGGGCGCGCGTTCACCCAGGTTGGCGAGCACGCGCCTGCCGCGAACCGCGAGTTGACGGCCACCGGACTGGCCAACCTCGGCGGCGCGTTCCTCGGCGCGATGGCCGCCGGCGGCGGCACAACGCAGACCGCCGTCAACCGGCTCTCGGGGGCGCGCTCGCAACTGGCCGGCCTGGTCACCGCGCTGGCCTCGCTTGGCACGATGCTGCTGCTCGCCCCGCTGGTCGGCCGTTTGCCGGAAGCCACGCTGGCCGCGGTGGTCATCGTCTACTCCGTCTCTCTGATCAAACCCGCCGAATTTCTGGCGATCCTCGGCATCCGCCGCACCGAGTTCATCTGGGCGCTGGTCGCCCTGGCTGGCGTGGTGGCCCTGGGCACGCTGCAAGGCATCGTCGTGGCGATCGTCGTATCGATGCTGGCCCTGGCCTATCAGACCTCCGATCCGCCGGTCTACAAGCTGGCGCGCAAGCCCGGCACCAACGTATTCCGTCCGCAATCGGACGCACACCCGCACGACGAGACCGTGCCCGGCCTGCTGATGCTGCGGCCCGAGGGGCGCGTCTACTTCGTCAACGCGCGGCGTATCGGTCACAAACTTCGGCCAATGATCCTGCACGACAAGCCGAAGGTGGTCGCGCTCGACCTGACCGCGGTCTCTGACATGGAGTACACGGCACTGCACATGCTGACCGATGCCGAACGAGTGCTGCGCGAGGAGGATGGCGTCATGCTCTGGCTGATCGGGATGAATCCCGACGTCCTAGACATGGTCCGGCGCTCGGCGCTGGGCCAGACCCTGACGCATGAGCGGATGTTCTTCACGATGGACCTGGCCGCGGTCCGGTTCCAGACGGAACACGCCGATGCCGTGTGGGGGCCCGTGACACAGCCAGGCACGCCGCCGCCCGAGTCCCGCCCACCCGGTTAAACTCCTGCCTGGTGGATTTCCCCGTCCGCCCTGTCGGCGCCAGACGGAGGCATCGCGACGTATTCGCGGCCTGCCTCCGCCCGGCGCTGCCGATCGTTCCCCTCCCGGCACCGCCATCATGTCGAGACTCGTTTCCGGGCCGCGCTGCGCACCGCTGCGCTGGCTGCCCTTGTTTTGCCTGCTCATTGCGGGCCTGTTCCAGCAGGCTTACGCCGAGTGCAGCGCCAGCCACACCTCCGCCGCCGATGCCGCACGACCGCGCATCGGCCTGGTGCTGTCCGGCGGCGGCGCGCGCGGTTATGCCCACATTGGCGTGCTCAAGGCACTGGAACAGATGCACGTGCCAATCGATTGCATTGCGGCGACCAGCATGGGGGCGGTGGTCGGCGGACTGTATGCGAGCGGGATTCCGGCAAACGAACTCGACACCCGGCTGTCGCAGATCAACCTGAGCGACATCGTCTTCGACCGTAACGAACGCGCGCACCTGCCGCAGACGCTGCGCGAGGACAGTTTCGAATACCCGATCGGCCTCTCGGTCGGCTATGGCGACGGCAAGGTCAAGCTGCCCGGCGGGCTGGTGCAGGGCAACCGGCTGCTGGCACTGCTGCAGGACTGGACGGCGCCGTGGCCCGGCGATATCGATTTCGACAAACTGCCCATTCCATTCCGCACCATCGCCACGGACCTCAGCTCGGGTGCGCCCGTGGTGCTCGAGAAAGGGTCGTTGCCGCGTGCGATCCGCGCCAGCGCGGCCGTGCCGGGCCTGTTCGCGCCGTTCAAGGTGGATGGGCGCACGCTGGTGGACGGTGGCCTGGTCAGCAACCTGCCTGTGCAGATGGCGCGCGACATGGGCGCCGATATCGTCATCGCGGTCAATGTGGCCTCGCCACTCGACGACCCCTCCAACCTCGATTCGCCAGCGGCCGTCACCCAGCAGATGGTGACGATCCTGATGAACCAGAACCTCGCCGCGCAAAAGGCATTGCTGGGGCAGCGGGATGTGCTGCTGGAACCCGATCTCGGCGATCTGTCGTTCACCGACTTCTCCAATGCGCGCCGTGGCGTGCAGCTTGGCTACACGGCGGCTGAAGGCATCGCGCCACGGCTTGCCGCGCTGGCCTTGCCGCCCGACGCTTGGGACCAGTACATCGCCGCCCGGGAGACGCATAGCGCGCGATTCGAGCCCAAGCGCATCGACGCGATCGAGATCCATGCCTCGGGGCGCATTCCGCCCGCCTACATCAAGCAGTATCTGCGAACGCGCGAAGGCGACACCTATGACGCCGAAGCGATCAACCGCGACCTCTCGCAGCTCTCCACCACCGGCAACTTCGAAAGCGTGACGCAGGATGTGGTTACCGAGAACGGCCGGTCCGTGCTCAAGATCGACGCGCAGGAGAAATCATGGGGGCCGCAGTTCCTGCTGTTCGGCTTCGGCATGTCCACGACGTTCGACGGCAAGGGCGCGTTCAACCTGCAACTGGGTCACCGCTATCCGTGGCTGACGCAAAGCGGTCTGGAATGGCGCAACGACATCGTGCTGGGCAGCACCCAGGCCAAGTGGCACACGGAGCTTCGCCAACCGGTGCTGGACCGGCTGGGCTTCTATATCGCGCCATACCTCGAATACGGCCGCAAGCACGTCGACATCTACCCCGACAGCAGCCCCACCCGCAGCACCACGCCGCTCACCGCCGTGCGCGTGGACACGGCGCTGGCAGGCGTCGACCTCGGGTTGCCGATCGGCAGGCTGGGCGAGTTCCGGGTCGGCGCGAACTATCAGCAGGTCCGCTATTACTCTGACTATCTGATTGGCGCGGCAAGCAACGGCAAGTTCAGTGCCTCGGTGCAGCAGCCGGTGGTGCGGGCGGAACTGACGATCGACCAGCTCGATGACCCGCTCTTTCCGCGCAAGGGCTACTACTTCAATGCGGTGAACCAGCTATCGTTCGGCGGCACGGACAACAGCTTCGACGACGTCCACGGCAAGGCCCTGTGGGCGGGCAGCTACGGGCGCCATACGCTGAACCTGGCGGCCGAGGGGGCGATGACCTACAACGACCACCGCACCTCCGGCAGCGTCAGTGGCGGGCTGGGATTCACGCTGGGTGGATTCCAGCGCCTGTCAGCCTATGCGCCGGACCAGTTCTCGGGCAACTACCTGCTCTACGGCCGCATCACGTACCTGAACGATCTGCGTGAATTCGTGCTGCCGGGGCTGCGCACAACGGTGTTCGGCTCCAGCCTCGAAGTGGGCGACGTCTGGCTCAGGCGCCGCAACTTCGGCAGCGGACCCTACAAGTCCAGCGCCAGCCTGTTCATCGGCGGCAACAGCGTGATCGGCCCGCTCTACTTTGGCGTCGCGGCGGCGCCGCAGGGTGTGTGGAATATCTACCTGCAGCTGGGCCGCGTGTTCTAGCCCGCCTGGCGGACCAGCGGCGCATCGCTGTCCGCCGCCGATTCGGGACGATATTCGACCGCGCGGATGCGGCCGTTGGCCAGCCGTAGCGTCTGCGTGCCACGGCCATCCATTGGCTGACCGTCGAACCGGTACGACGCCGCGATGTCGATTTCCACCGTCTGGCCGTCGATGCGCGGCGCGCCGGCCACCTCGATCCGCACGGTATCGCCGGCCAGTTGCGCCACGCGCTGGAACAAGCCAATCACGGCATCCCGGTCTGCATAGACCCCTGCCAGCGGGTGCTCACCCAGATGGCGCCATTCGATGGCCGGATCGAGCAGCGGATAGACGGCCTCGAAATGCCGCGTGGTCAGCGCGGAGAGATACTCGCCCACCAGCGTGGCGACGGCTTCCTCCGCCATCGGCACCTCCACGGACCGACGCGCGCGGGGTCTGCCAGCGGACGCCTCCAGCCCCAGGAACTCGAGCACGCTGGCGATGACCTGCTCGCGATCGTTATCCACGCAGATCATGTGATAGCTGTTCTCGAGCACCACACCCCGCACCTGCGGCACCGCGCCGAGCAGGAAATCGTACGAGCGCAGCGTGGTCAGCTCGTCCTCGCGCGCGTTGACGACCAGCGTCGGGCAAGGCACGCGGTGCGCGCTGTCCAGCACCCAGCGGCGCAGACGGTCCACCTGCCGGATGCAGGTCAACGGCACCCAGCGATAGTGGAAGTTGTCGCCGCGCTCGAACTTGGCCTTGACGATGGCGCGCACCAGGTCGTTCTTGATGCCGAACGGCTCGTTCTCCTCTACCTTGATGCGCGTGGGCAGCCCCGGCAGGTGATAGACCACGTGCCGCAGCCAGCGGTAGGACGGTGTGGACCAACCATCGATATAGACCGGGGCAGCCAGCGCCACCAGTTGGCCCTTGCGATGCTGGCGCCGCGCGACCAGTTCCAGCGCGAGCAGCGCTCCCATGCACATGCCGATGACATGGAACGTGTCGTACTGGCCGACCAGTTCGTCGTAGGACTGGGTCACCACGTCCATCCACTGCTCCGCCACCACGGGCAACAGGTCCTCGGGCACGCCGCCATGACCGGGCAGCGTGACGGCGTGCGTCTCCACGCCCGCGCGGCGCAGCACCTTGTGCATCGGCCCGAGGTCGTACTGGGTACCGCCCAATCCGTGAATCAGCAGGGCTCCGGTGCGTGGAGCCTGTTGCGTTGTCATGCTGCGCGCCGCCCTTCCGTGTCGTGGGAGGCGATCACGCGCCATGCGCCGGCAATCAACGCGACGGAATCGTCGCCGTCGAGCAGCGGGCCACTCATGTCGACGATCGTCGTGGTGGCGCCCGCCGGCAGCAAGAGCCGGAACGTCAGGTCGCCGCGCATCTCGCCATCACATTCGCGCAACCAGCGGCGGCGCACCTCGGCGCGGTCGTCCGGATGCACGCGGGCCAGGACATCGTCGAGCGTGGACAACGCCGAGTCGTGCAGGCCCAGCGCGCGTTCCACGCTGCCGCTCCAGCGCAGCCGCCCGCTATGTGGATCAAGTCGGTAGACGAGTTGCCCACTGGCAGCCAGCGCGAGTTCCACGTCGTTCTGGCGTGCGGCGGCCTGCGCGTTCGTCTGCTCGCGCGCCGTTCGCAGCGTGTTGATCAGCAGCGTCAGCAGCGCGGCGACGGCCAGGTAAAGCTGCGCGATCAACAGAGAGTCACCGTGGTACAGCGCGGTTTCGGCAAACGGGCCGTCGCCCTGCGCGGTATTGACCAGCACAAGCACGGTCAGCAACGCCACGGCGACCGATCCGCCACGCCCACCCAGCAGCAACGCCACGATGGCCACGAAGAACAACGGGATATAGGTCAGCGCATAGGCCACGCCGAGCGAGAGCTGCGCAATCCGCGTGCCGTCGAACACCAGTGCGGCGGTCACCAGCACACATGCCAGCGCGGCCAGGCCGAAGAAGAACTCGCCGGGCTGGCGGCCGCCCGAACGCGCGGCGCGAAAACGCGCCCATCCGGCGAAGACCGGCGTGACGATCAGCACCCCGACGAAGTCCGCCGCGGCCCACACCTTGGCGGTAGCCCAGAACGGCACATCAAGGAACAGCCAGAACCAGCCCGCGCCGATGACCGCCCCGCCGACACTGGCGATCACGCCGGCCAGCAGCAACCCGCGCAGGAACGCCAGCCCTTCCAGCGAGAACTTGGTCAGATGGATCACGGCCACGGCCAGCGCTGCGAAGCCGATCTCGTCGAGCGAGAACAGCAGCATCCGGAACGCATCGCGCCCTTCCACCATGCCCAGCAGCATCTGGGCCACCAGGAACGCCAGGCCGAGCCCGAGCCAGCGGCGCATCGGCGCCAGCATGAAAGCGGCCACGGTCACGCCGGCCGGCAGCCAGATGTAGCCGGCGGCCGTGAACGGCCCATTGAATTTGTGCGAAAAGTATCCGAGGACGAAATACAGGATTGCCCAGAGCGGCAATGTGACGGCCCGGTTGGTGAGATTCACTGTGATGTTCCCGATTCAGTATGACTGACTATCACCATGATCTGAACGGCAAGACGAGGCCCGCCGTTGACCTGGGCCGCCAGAAGTGTGGCGGATTGTACACAGCAGGGTCAGACGAGACCCCGCTGCGGTGTCAATTCATGCCGCTGGCGTCGACGTAGCCGAGCGCCTCGCGCACAGCCACACGGGCCTTGAGCGTATAACAGACGCGGCGGTCGCGAATCGCCAGGGCCAGAATCTCGCCCTGGGTCATTTCCTGGAAGTGGTGCGCAGCGTGGCGCAGCGTCAGGCCGGCCAGTTCGGCCAGCTCCGCCGCGGACATGCCTTCCTCGCCCGCATCGAGCAGGGCGCGGCAGATCGTGACGCGGACGGGAGCCGTCAGCAGTGCCAAGACGAGGGCGCTTTCCTGAGTCTCCATGGTCTACCCCTTTTCTCTAACCCTTTCGTTGTTGTGACAGGCCGCCGGCCACGAATTGCGGCCTCCCGCCTATCTTCTACGCTGCACATCGTGGCAGCGCAATAGGAGATTGGATGGAGGGCCACGCAAGGGCCCGAGGCTTGACGCGCGAGTCACATCGTGAACCTGAAATAAACGGTAATAAGGCGGTCATATCTCACATGACAGCCACCGACTATGCTTGTCGAGTCAAGCGACCAATGTCACGCATGTCTGCTTCGCCTCCTCCCCGCCGGCGGCCATTGGCCATCGCCCTGTACGTCGTCATCGCCATCGTGGTCGTCTGGCTGGTTGCCAGGCCATTGGGACGATGGCTGTTCCCGCCCAAGGCCGCGCAGGCGAACCCGGCCATCGTAGTGACCACCGCCGCGGCGCAGGGCGAGGACGTGGACATTGGCCTGACTGGCGTCGGCACAGTCCAGGCCATGCAGACTGTGACGGTCAAGCCACGCGTGGATGGGCAGCTCGAGCGCGTTGGCTTTGTCGAAGGCCAGGACGTCAAGGAAGGTCAGGTGCTGGCGCAGATCGACCCGCGCACGTTCCAGGCGCAATTGCAGCAGGCGCAGGCTACCAAGGCGCGCGACGAGGCGCAGCTTGCCAACGCCCGCCTGGACCTGAAGCGCTACGAGGAACTGATCAAGGTCGACTCGACCACGCGCCAGACACTCGACACCCAGCGCGCGCTGGTCGACCAGCTTGCCGCCGCCGTGCGCAATGACGAAGCGCAGATCGCGCTGGACAAGGTGCAGCTCGATTTCACGACCATCACGGCGCCGCTCTCCGGCCGCGTCGGCGCCCGGCTGGTCGACCCCGGCAATATCGTCCATGCCACCGACACCACCGGCCTCGTCGTGATCCGCCAGATCGACCCGATCGACGTCGTCTTCACGCTGCCCGACGACGCCTTCGGCCGCATCAACCGCGCGATGCAGGCCAGCCAGTCGCCACTGGTAGTGTTCGCCCACGAGCGCGGCACCGATGCCGACCTCGGGCACGGCGGCCTGATCCTGCTGAACAACACGATCGACACCACCAGCGGCACCATCCAGCTCAAGGCGCGCTTTCCGAATCCGAAGCACCTGCTGTGGCCGGGCCAGTACGTCAACGCCCGGCTCGTGCTGGGCCAGCGTGACCGCGCAGTGGTCATTCCGGCGTCAGCGGTGCAACGTAACGATGCCGGCACCTACGTCTATGCCGTGCAGGCGGACCAGACCGTGAAGCTGCAGCCGGTGGAGGTAGCGGAACTCCAGGGCGCGCGGGCCGTGATCGCCAAGGGCGTCCAGGCCGGGGAGCGCGTGGTGGCAGATGGCCAATACAAGCTCAAGCCCGGCGCGTTGATCGCCGAGGCGCCCGCGCGGCCAGGCGCCGCACCGACTGGCGGGTCGACCGCCGAATCCACTGCCGGCACCTCCCCTGCTGTCGCCGCCAGCGCCACGGCCGCCGCGCGCCAGTGAGCCTTCCGATGAGCCACCCATGAGTATTTCGGCCACCTTCATCAAGCGGCCGATCGGCACCTCGCTGCTGGCGCTCGCGTTGCTGCTCGTTGGCCTGGCCGCGTGGCCGCTGCTGCCGATCGCCCCGCTGCCGCAAGTGGACTTTCCGACCATCCAGGTCACGGTCAACCTGCCAGGCGCCAATCCCGAGACGATGGCGTCGAACGTGGCGCAGCCGCTCGAACGGCAGTTCTCGCTGATCGCGGGGCTGTCGCAGATGACATCGACCAGCGCGCAAGGCACAACGCAGATCACGCTGCAGTTCGACCTGAACCGCAGCATCGACGCCGCCGCCGTGGACGTGCAGGCCGCCATCAACGCCGCGGGCGGCCAGCTTCCGTCCAACCTGCCGACACCGCCAACGTTCCGCAAGATCAACCCCGCCGACGCGCCAATCCTGGTGCTGGCGGTGCAGTCCGACGCGCTGCCGCTGACCACCGTCAATGACTTCGCCGACAACATCCTGGCGCAGCAGATCTCGCAGATCGAAGGCGTGGGCCTGGTCAACATTGGCGGCCAGCAGAAGCCGGCCGTGCGCATCCAGGTAGACCCGGCCAAGCTCGCGTCGATGGGCCTGAGCATGGAAGACATCCGTGGCGTGATCGCGGCGACCACGGTCAACCAGCCAACCGGCGCCACCGATGGCGCGACCCAGGCCTTCAACGTCTACACCAACGACCAGATCACCCGCGCGGCGCCGTGGAACGACATGGTGCTGGCATGGCGCAACGGCGCCCCGGTGCGCGTGCGCGATGTCGGCGTGGCGGTGGATGGCCCCGAGAACAACCGGCTCGCGGGCTGGGCGTTCGCCGGCGCCGCCGCCCCCGCTGACAACACGTTCCACAACGGCCGCGCGATCATCCTGGCCGTGACCAAGCAGCCGGGCGCCAACGTGATCGCCACGGTGGACCGCATCAAGGCCGCCCTGCCCCGCCTGCAGCTCTCGATCCCAGCCGCGGTCAACGTCAACGTGCTGGCTGACCGCACGCAGAACATCCGCGCCTCGGAAGCCGATGTCGAGTTCACGCTGATCCTGACCATCGTGCTGGTGGTCGGCATCATCTTCGTGTTCCTGCGCGACGTATGGGCCACGGTGATCCCGAGCATCACCGTGCCGCTGGCGCTGCTGGGCACGGCCGGTGGCATGTACCTGCTGGGCTACAGCCGCGACAACCTGTCGCTGATGGCGCTGACGATTGCCGTGGGCTTCGTCGTCGATGATGCGATCGTGATGCTTGAGAACATCTATCGCCACGTGGAAGCGGGCATGTCGCCGCTGGAGGCCGCGCTGCAGGGTGCCGGCGAGATCGCCTTCACGATCGTGTCGATCTCCGTGTCGCTGGTGGCTGTGTTCATCCCGCTGCTGCTGATGGGCGGCATCGTCGGCCGGCTGTTCCGCGAGTTCGCGGTCACGGTGACGCTGACGATCGCGGTATCGGTGATCGTCTCGCTGACGCTGACGCCGATGATGTGCGCAAAATTCCTGCAGCCGCACGACCCGGCCCACGCCCGCCATCACGGACGGCTCTACCTGATGTTCGAGCGCGGCTTCGATGCGATGCTCGGTGCGTACCGGCGCGGGCTCGATCACGTGCTCGATCACCAGTTCCTGACGCTGTGCGTGTTCCTGCTGACCGTGGCCACCACGGTGGTGCTGTTCGTGATCATCCCGAAGGGCTTCTTTCCCCAGCAGGACACCGGCTTCGTGTTCGGCACCGCGGAGTCCGCGCAGGATGCATCATTCAAGTCGATGAATGCGCGCATGGTGGCGCTGGCGGATGTGGTGCGCAGCGACCCCGACATCTCGGCCGTCGGCATGACAGGCGGGCAGAACACGGTCAACACTGGCAACTTCTTCATCGCGCTGCGCCCGAAGGAGGAAGGCCGCACGGCCACGGCCGACGAGATCATCGCGCGGCTGCGACCGAAGCTGGCCAAGGTGGAGGGCGCCAACCTGTTCCTGCAAGCCGGACAGGACATCAACGTTGGCGGACGGCTGTCGCGCACGCAGTACCAGTACACGCTCACCGACGCCAATCTCGCCGAACTCAACGACTGGGCGCCGCGCGTCCTGGAGCGGTTCCGCCAGTTGCCGCAACTGGCCGACGTAGCGTCCGACCAGCAAAACTCCGCAGCCGCGGCCATGCTGACAATCGACCGCGCGCGGGCGTCGAGCTTCGGCATCACGCCAGCGCTGATCGACGCCACGATCTACGACGCGATCGGCCAGCGCCAGGTGGCACAGTACTTCACGCAGATCAACAGCTACCACGTGGTCCTCGAAGCCACGCCGCAACTGCAGGACGACCCACGCCTGTTCGACAAGCTCTACCTGACGTCCCCGATCACCGGCGAGCAGGTGCCGCTCTCGTCGTTCGTGAAGATCGACACGAACCGCACGGCCTACCTGTCGATCGGCCACCAGGGGCAGTTCCCGGCCGTGACCATCTCGTTCAACCTGGCGCAGGGCGCGTCGCTGGGCGATGCCGTGGAGGCCATCAACAAGGCCCTGGCCGGCATGGGGCGGCCACGCACGCTGGGCGGCGCGTTCCAGGGTACCGCGCAGGCATTCGGCGCGTCGCTGGCTTCGCAGCCCTACCTGATCGCCGCCGCGCTGATCGCGGTGTACATCGTGCTGGGGCTGCTCTACGAGAGCTATATCCACCCGCTGACGATTCTTTCGACGCTGCCATCCGCCGGCGTCGGTGCGCTGCTGGTGCTGATGCTGGGTGGCTACGACTTCACCGTGATCGCGCTGATCGGCATCATCCTGCTGATCGGCATCGTCAAGAAGAACGGCATCATGATGGTCGACTTCGCGCTGGTGGCCGAGCGCGAGCGCGGCATGTCTCCGCGCGACGCGATCTACGAGGCGTGTCTGCTGCGCTTCCGCCCGATCATGATGACCACGATGTGCGCGCTGCTGGCGGGGCTGCCGCTTATGCTCGGGCACGGCGCGGGGTCCGAACTGCGTCGGCCGCTGGGCTACGCGATGGTCGGCGGGCTGGTGGTATCGCAGATGCTCACGCTGTTCAGCACGCCGGTGGTCTATCTCTACCTGGATCGCGCGCACTACTGGTACGTGCGCCGCAAGGCCGCGCGCGGCGGCAAGCCGCCACCCACGCAACAGACACCGCACGGCAAGACGCACGAGTACATGGGTGGCGAAGGCGAGTGACGGCCTTTCGGCCCGAGAAACGCCAGAACCATTCTGATGGCGTCTCTACGTCACCTCGATGAGGCCGCTCATGTTCTCGTGCCCCGACCCGCAGAAGATGTCGCACAGGAAGCCATAGCTGCCGGGCTTGCCCGCCGTCAGCGTCACCTTGATCGCCTGGCCGGGCGGCAGGTCCGCACGGACGTCGAAGTCGGGCGCGGAAAATCCCATCACCACGTCTTCCGCCGTGATCGACAGCACCACGGTCTCACCCGCCTTGAGCTTCACGCGATCGGGGATGAACACGAAGCGCCGCGCGCGCATCGGGATCACGCGCGGCGCCGCGGCATCACTCCGGCTCACCACCGACACCACGGGCACCACCGCGGCGGCCAGCATCCAGCCCAGCAGCGTGCGACGGCTTGCATTGGCTGTGCTCATGCCTTGCTCCCGTTAACGGAGACCTCGGCCAGCTGGAATCCGTCAGGCGACGGTGTCGCCGTCACCTGACGCCAGCCCAGACCCTGATACGGATGCGCGGCATCCCACGGTATGGGCAAACGCTTCGGCTGCGACCCCGCGACCGGCAGCGGAAACATCAGCGAGCGCGCCGCATGGTGCGCGATGTGGCCGGTCATATGGTGATGCTCCTGGTGGATATGGCCGTAGAACACCGTGACGTTGCGGTACGGCATCAGGATGTCGATGACCTGCGCGCCGTCGCGCGTGGCCCAATCCCACTGTGGATAGAGATCGAACAGCGGCCGGTGCGTGAACACCACGATGCGCGCGTCGCGCGACTGCTTCGCCAGGTCGTCGGCCAGCCACTTGCGTTGCGCCTCGCCCACCATGCCGGCCGGATCAGACACGTTGTCGAGCACGATGGCGTGCAGGCCCTTGTGATCGAAGGTGTAGTGCGTGGGCCCGAACAGCTCGCGGAATGCCTCGCCCGCGTCCAGGCTGGCATCGTGCTCGCCCGGCATCAGGTGCACCGCGCCCGCACGCAGCGGCGCGATGATGTCGCGTACCTCCGTCATGCGGCGGCGGCGCTCGGCCGGATCGTCGGTGGAATGCGTCAGGTCGCCCGTGAACATGATGAAATCGGGCTGGCTCGGCAATGCGTTGACGGCCGCCACGGCCTTGGGCAACGTGCCGCGCGCGTCCGGATTCGGCGGCCCTTCGAACCCCCAGTGCGAATCGGACAATTGCACGAACACAAAGTCCTCGTCACGCCCCGCCGCCCAGCCGGGCAGCGCCGATGCGACCACGGCACCGCCTGCCGCGCCCGCCAGGCGCAATATGTCGCGCCGACTCCAGTTTCCGTGCATGACAGCCTCCTTCGTTTTGTGGGTGGTGACTGTCATACCGGAGGCGCCCGGCGTTTATTCCCGGGACCGTGGGATTCTGATGCACCACTGCCGTGCCACCACACAGGAGTGGTGAGAACACCATTGGCGCCGGACAAGCGCCGGGAATAGAATCGGCCCAGCGCCGGTATAACGGGGGAGACGCACTCATGCCGCTATGCCATTTCGACCAGCCGACACGCAAGGACTGACTTGGACGCCGCCAACACGCGCCGCCGCTTCGACGACCTGGTGCTGCCGCATCTGGACGCCGCCTACAACCTCGCCCGCTGGTTATGCGGCAATCCGGGCGATGCCGATGACGTGGTGCAGGAAGCATTCCTGCGCGCGTTCCGGCTGTTCGGCAGTTTCCGCGGCGACCAGCCCCGGCCGTGGCTGCTGGCCATCGTGCGCAACACGTGGTTCACCACGTGGCAGAAGCGCAAGGCGGCTGCCGAGGTGGAGTACGACGAAGCCGCGCCACCGGGTGAGCTGCCCGACTGGCATGGCGGGCCCGGCGACCCGGAACAGTGGCTGGTGCGCGAGGAGGATGTGCGACTGGTGCATGCCGCGCTGGAGCGACTGCCGGTCGTGTTTCGGGAGGTTCTGGTGCTGCGCGAACTGGAGGAACTGCATTACCGCGACATCGCACGCATCGCCGATATTCCGGTCGGCACCGTGATGTCGCGGCTGGCACGTGGCAGGCGAATGCTGGCCGCCACCGTCGTGGCCTTGCGCGACGAAGGCGCGGTACGGCTGGCCCATCCCGACGCCCCCAACACCGCCAACGCCCCGGCCGATATCGTTCAACCCGCAGGAGGCACCCGCCATGGACTGCAATGACGCCCGCAACCTGCTGCAGGCCTGCGCCGATGGCGAAGCCGGCGCGGCCGACAGCGTGCGCCTGGAACGCCACCTCGAAGATTGCGAGTCGTGCGTCGACAGCCTGCGTAACCTGCAGGCGCTGCGCGCGGCCACCCGTCATGGCGCGGCCTATCATCGCGCGCCAGCCGATCTGCGCGCGCGCATCGTGGCATCGCTACCCGCCCCCGCAGAACCCGGATTTGCCGACTCTGGCGCCGCCGAGCCCGCGGGCTGGCGCAGTTGGTTCACATGGTCGCCCGCCGCCAACGCCGCACTGGCCACGATCACGGCTGCGGCCGTGGGACTGAGCCTGTTCCAGTTCAATCAGCAGCCGTCAGAGGGCGACCTGACCGCGAACGCGATTGTCGCCAGCCACGTGCGTGGCCTGATCTCGAATCGCGCGATCGACGTCGTGTCGTCGGACCAGCACACCGTCAAACCCTGGTTCAACGGCCGCATCGACTACGCGCCCGACGTGCGCGACCTGGGCGCGGCGGGATTCCCGCTGGTAGGCGGACGGCTCGACTACGTCGATGGTCAGCGCGTGGCGGTCATCGTCTACCGGCGCAACCAGCATCCGATCGACGTGTTCGTCATACCGGGCAACAACTCGGGGTCACTGGGGGAACGGGAACGCCAGGGCTACCAGATCGAAACCTGGGGCGCGCACGGCATGCGCTACTGGGCCGTGACCGATGCCTCGGCCGGCGACCTGCGCGCTTTCGTGCAGGCGTGGAGGAATGCGGAAGGGGGAGTGGAACGGTAGGAGCCGTGGGATTGCTCGTGTTGCGCGCCCCCGCTCCCATTTGTGGGAGCGGGGGCAGCAAACCCACCTTAACGCAAACACGCAAACGCGCAAACGCTCAGGTCAGCACAAACGGCATCTGACGCTGACGCTTGCCCGTCAGCCGGAACAGCGCGTTGGCGATCGCCGGCGAGATCGCCGGAACGCCCGGCTCGCCGAGCCCGGTCGGGTTGTCGTTCGACGGCACGAAGAACACGTCCACCACCGGCGCATCGGTAATGCGGGGAGGCGGATAGTCGGGGAAGTTGCTGTTCTTCACCACGCCGTTCTCGATCTCGATCGCAAACCCGGGCTTGGTCATCGAAATGCCGAACACGCAGCCGCCCTGGACCTGGGCTTCCGCGGTCAGCGGGTTGACCACGCGGTTGGCATGCACACCCGCCGTGACGCGGTGCACCTTCGGCTGGCCCTTCTCGATCGACACGTCAACCACGTACGCCACCACCGAGCCGAACGATTCATGCACGGCCACGCCCCAGGCGTGTCCCTTGGGCAACTTCTTCTTGCCGTAGCCCGACTTGTCCACGGCAAGCTGGAGCGCCGCGCGATGACGAGCGTGCGCCTTCTCGTCGAGCCGCGCCATGCGCCATGCCACGGGGTCCTGCTTGGCGGCAGTGGCCATTTCGTCAGCCAGCGTTTCCTTGACGAACGCCGTGTGCGTGTTGCCCACGGAGCGCCACCAGAGTACGGGCACGTCGGTCTTCGGGTGATGCACGTTCAGCTGCAGCGGCAGGCCGTAGTCGTTCTCGATGATGCCCTCGACCATGGTCGCATCGACGCCGTTCTTGACCATCATCGGCTCGAACGGCGTGCCGGTGATGATCGACTGGCCGACGATCGTATGCTGCCAGCCCACCACCTTGCCTTGCGCGTCCACGCCAACGCGTGCGCGGTGCACGTGCAGCGGACGGTAGTAGCCACCCTTGATGTCGTCCTCACGGCTCCACATCACCTTGAGCGGTTCGGTGTGGCCAGCGGCGATCCAGCTACGCATCACGTTGGCCGACTCCACCAGATAGTCGGAAGTCGGTACGGCACGGCGTCCGAAGCCGCCACCTGCCATCATCGTATTGAGCGTGACCTTGTCCGGCGTGAGCCCCAGCGTGCGCGCGATCGCGGCCTGGTCGATGGTCTGGAACTGCGAGCCCACCCACACCTTGACGGCCGTGGCCTTGTTCGCGGCGATCTCGGCCTGCATCGTGCAGTTCAACGGTTCCATCGGCGCATGGGCCAGGTACGGCACACGGTACTCGGCCTCGATCACCTTCGCGGCACCGGACAGCGCCGTATCGATGTTGCCGCCTTCCAGCGCCCTGGCCACGGTGCCCGGCTGCGCGGCCAGCTTGCTGTACTCGTCGAACAGCGCCGCCGAACTGACCTTCGAGCCTGCGTCTTCCCAGACGATTTCCAGTGCCTCCCGCGCGGTCTTGGCGGGCCAGTAGCCGTCGGCTACCACCGCTACGCCGGTGCCACCACGATCGACGGGCACCAGGAAGACATCGGCCACGCCCTTGATCTTGCGCGCCTTGTCCGCATTGAACGACTTGACCTTGCCACCGAAGCGCGGCGGATGGGCCACCACGGCCACCTTCATATCCTTGAGCTTCACGTCCAGACCGAACACGCCATCGCCATGCAGCTTGGAAGCAGCATCCAGGCGCGGCGTCGGCTTGCCGACGATGCGGAACTGCGCCGGGTCCTTGAGCTTGACCTGCGCCGGCACCGGCTGCGCCATGGCGGCCTGCGCCAGTTCGCCATACGTGGCGCGGTTGGCGCCCGAAGTCACCACGCCGAGCGACGTGGCGCAGCTTGCCGGGTCCACCTTCCACTGCTGGGCCGCCGCGGCGATCAGCATCGCGCGCGCCCGCGCGCCCAGCTCGCGGTACTGTTCGAACGAATGATTGACCGCCGTGGAGCCGCCGGTCATCTGGATGCCGAACATCGGGTCCTTGTAAGGATCGCCTGCCGGCGCCAGCATGGCGCGCACGTTCTTCCAGTCGACGTCGAGTTCCTCGGCCAGCGCCATCGGCAGCGCGGTATGCACGCCCTGGCCAAATTCGAGCCGGTTCACGGCGACCGTCACCGTGTTGTCCGGCGCGATCTGCAGAAAGGCCTGCGGCGAGGAAGCCGGCTTGGCCGCACCCTGCGCATGGGCCGATTCCACGACGCTACCGATGCCGAGCGCCAGCCCGCCACCGGCCATGCCGGTCAGTTTGAGGAAGCCACGGCGCGTCAGCGGCGCCACGGCATCGCCAGTTTTCACTGCTTCGCCGCTGCCGCCGGCCAGTGCTTCAATCCCACGAATTCGCATGTTGGCTCCTCAGGCGATGGCGTGCGCTGCGTCCTTGATGGCCGCGCGAATCCGTTGATAGGTGCCACAGCGGCAGACGTTGCCGGCCATGGCCTGGTCGATGTCGGCGTCAGTCGGCCGTGGCTTGCTGCGCAGCAGACCCACCGCGCTCATGACCTGGCCGTTCTGGCAGTAGCCGCATTGCGCGACGTCGTGCTTGAGCCAGGCGGCCAGCACGGCGCGGCCGACTTTGTCGTCGCCCATCGCCTCGATCGTCGTGATCTTGCTGCCGGCGGTGCCGGAAATCGGCATCACACAGCTACGCGTGGCCGTGCCGTTGATATGGACCGTGCAGGCACCGCACGAGGCCATGCCGCAGCCGAACTTGGTGCCGGTCATGCCGAGGTTATCGCGCAGGGCCCACAGCAGCGGCGTGGACGGATCGGCGTCCACCTCCACGGTCTTGCCGTTGATGGTGAGGGAAGTCATCGGGGGAAACTCCTTGGGTGCATTGCCCAGTCGGTTGTTCGATCTACCGCCGGGCCTGGCGACGCGGGGGCTGGCCAGGCCGGCAGACCCGAGGAGCATAGTGCAAACGGAAAAAACTTGCGCAGCGCCGCTCACATCGGGCAGCGCGCACCGAAAGCGGGATTATTTCCCGGCGAGGAACAGATACAGCGCATTGAGATCGGTATCGTTCATCTTCGCGAACGCGCCGAACGGCATCACGCGGCTCACCTCGCTGCCATCGGGCCGTTTGCCGCTGCGCATCATGGCGACGAACTGTTCCGCCTGCGGATACGTCTTCATCGCGCCGGACGGGCGCAGGTCGGCGGCGGCCGGCCAGTCGGGCGGCGCCCCGGGAATGTTGCCGCCACGCAGCGTGGCGCCGTGGCATCCCTTGCAGGAATTGGCGACGTAGGCGCCGTACTGCGCATTCAAGGCAGCCGCGATCGGTGGCGACGGCGGCAGGCTGTGGTCGATCTTCTCGGCCGCATCCTTGACCACCCCTGCGCCGTACAGGCCCTGGATGAACCACGGCAGATGGATCTCGGCCGGCTGGCCGCCCCCGGCAGGAAGGCTGCGGACGTAGGCAACGAGCGCCCCGAAGTCGTTATCGGAAAGCCGGTTGTAGTCCTCGCTCGGCATGATCAGCAGCGGACGCCCGGAAGGCGCCACGCCATGACGGATCGCCAGATCCCAGTCACGTGGCTGATACTTCTCGATGTCGGGGTTGCCTCGCGTGATGTCGGGGGCACGCACGCGCAGGCCATTGGCTTCGTCAAACACCTGTTTGCCCGCGCCGTTGGCACCGTGGCAATCCATGCATCCGCGCGATTCGTAGAGATACTTGCCGTGGTCGACCGCCCCGGTATCCGTCGGGAAGGCCACCGGCTGCACGGACACGTCGATCTTGCGCACGAGCTTGCGCCCGCCCCACCAGTACGTGCTGCCCACCGCGATCACCACGAACACGATAAATGCGACCGCCGCTGAACTGGCAATCCGGTAGAAACGTTTGACGTCCATCGGTACCCCCCCTCTGAAGCCGCCGGGCTGATTGGAGCGGCTGCGTGCCGGATGTTCCGTGCGGGATGGTACAGACGAACCGGGATGGTGGCGAGTGGGGGGAAGTTGCTCCCCTCTTCCAATGATGGAAAAGATGGGAAAGGGGAGCGCGTCAGCGGGAAGGTCTGCTCACCCCGCCCGCTTACCCGGCCCGCTTACCCCGCCCGCTCACCCGGCCAGCCCGGCCGGCGCCCGGTCGATGAAGCCGGTCATGCCATTTAGCCGCCCATCGGCCGAAACCGTCGCGAAGTCGGTGCCGACCACCAGCGCGGCTTCGCCGGCTGGGCCCAGCTCCCAGGTGAAGCGCATGTGCTCGCCATGCGCATCCACGGGCGTGACGCGGCGGAACTGGAAGCCGGGGAAACGGGCTTGCACACCGGCGATCATCGCGTCGATGCCCGCGTGGCCCTCGCCACGCATCAGCGGGTCGACGTAGACCGCCGACTCGGTCCAGGCGCGGCCAATCAGGTCGCGGCGACGGGCTGCGTCGGTTTCGTTCCAGGCGGCGAGATAGCGGTCGGCCAGATCGGTCAGGGCGACGTTGGCGATGTTGGCGGCGATTTCGGTCATGTTGCGCTCCTTGATGTCTGCGGGTTGTGATGCGGTATGTCTGCATGATCGTCGCCCGCCCGAAGCGGCGCGATTACGCATGAGGTAATCGCCGCAATTCGCGCCCATACCAAACTTCTGCCGCGAACGCCACCCCTAACAAAGCCTCGGCAATCCCTCTTTATTGCCGCTTGGATTCCACCCGGCGGGAATAAAGTGCGCCATACGCTGGGCAGGGTCCGACCATCGCACCCACACCGGCAACGCCCGGCGCCTGCGCCCCCGGATAGCGAGAAAGATGACGCCTGAGACGGTCGCGACCCGTTCCACCCTCCCGATACCTGTGCCGGCTGCCCGCTGGGGCCTGCTGCTGGCCGCCGTGGGCTACTTCGCGCTGGCGACAGCGGGGATCTGGCTGGGCCGGCAGCCCGGCACCGGCGCCATGCTGTGGATGGGCAACGCCTTCGGGCTGGGCCTTCTGCTGCACCGCCCCCGACAGGAGGCGCCGGCACTGCTCGCGTCGATGCTGGCAGCAGACGTCGTCGCCAACCTGCTGGCCCACCACACTGCTGGCGTGGCGCTGCTGCTGGCCGGGGCGAACCTGCTCGAGATTGGCGGGATGGCCATGCTGCTGCGGCTGATGTCCAGCAGTGGCACCCTCGCACGCACCGGACCGCTGGCCACCTTCGCGCTCAAGCTCGGCGTGGCGGCCACGCTCGGGCCGGCCATCAGCGGCGTGCCCGGCGCCGCCGTGCTGGCCACCGCATACGGCACCCAGTTTCCGCGCGTGTGGTGGGCGTGGTGGAACGCCGGCGCCATCGGCATGGTGATGCTGCTGCCACTCATGGTGTCGATCTCGCGCGAGCGCGTGCAGGCCGCGCTGCGCCGCCCGATGCTGCTGCGCCTGATTGCACTGTTCGTGCTGTGCATGGCGATCGGCACGGGCGCGATCCTGGCCGGCCACGAGCCGTTCGTCGTGATGTCCCTGCCGTTGGTCATCGTGGCACTGGCCAGCAATCCGTTCGCCACGGCGCTGCTGACGCTGGTCTCGGCGCTGGCTCTGGAGAGCATCGCGCATCTGGGTGGCATGCAGTTCCTGGTCTCGCGTACCACGCCGCTTTCAGGCGCGCTGATCCTGGTCTTCCCGATCTGCATCGCGTTCATGACCGAGCAGAACCGCAATGGCCGGGCCGAGCTGCGCAGTAGCGAACGCCGCTTCCGGCAGGCGCTCGAACATTCGGCCATCGGCATGGCATTGGTCGGCCTCGATGGCAAGTGGCAACTGGTCAATCGGGCGATGGTGGATCTGCTCGGCTACAGCGCCGAGGAACTGCGCGACCTGCCGTTCCAGGTCATGACCCACCCCGAGGATCTCGCCGCCGACCTGAGCCAGCTCGACCGGCTGCTGGCGGGCGAGATCGACGCATACCGGCTCGAGAAACGTTACCGGCATAAGCAGGGCCACTACCTGTGGGCGCTGCTGGCGGTCTCCCTGGTGCGCGACGAGCACTCGGGCGAGCCCCGGCATTTCATCGCCCAGATCGAGGACATTCACACGCGCAAGCTGGCCCAGGAACAGCTCGAGGCACAGACCCGCCGCACACAGCTCGCCGTCGAGGCCGGTGGCGTAGGCATCTGGGAATGGGACTTCAACACGGCGGCCATCACGTGGGACGCACGCATGTATGCGCTGCACGGCACGGATATGGAACTCGGGCCGCCTTCGCTGGCCGAGTGGATCGCGAAGATCCATCCCGAGGATGTCAGCCGCGTCAGTTCGGAGATGCGCCAGGCCATCCGCGGCGCGCGCCGGTTCGATACCGAATACCGCATCGTTCGCCCTGCCGGCGAGACCCGGCATGTGCGCGCCATGGCCATGATCTCGCGCCACGAGGACGGCACCGCCCACTCGCTGGTCGGCACGAACTGGGACATCACTGAGCAACGCACGCTGACACGCGCGCTGTTCGAGGAAAAGGAACGGCTGCAGATCACGCTGCGCTCGATCGGCGACGCCGTGATCTGCACGGACCGCGTGATGCGCGTCACGTTCATGAACCCGATCGCCGAACAGCTTACGGGCTGGAGTCTGGATGCCGCGATGGGCCAGCCGCTCGATCAGGTGTTCCGCATCGTCGACGAGATCACCGGACTCACGATCCCGAGCCCGGTCGAGCAATGTCTGGAAACGCTGCGCCCAGCCTACCTGCAGGAAGGCGCGGTGCTGCAGAGCCTGACCGGCGAGCGGCACGACGTGCAGGACTCCGCCGCGCCGGTGCTGACCAACGATGGCGGCGTGCTTGGCGCGGTGCTCGTGTTCCAGGACATCACCTCGTCACGGGCGATGCAGCGCGAACTGGCCCACTCGGCCACCCACGACGCCCTGACCGGGCTGCCCAACCGGGCCTGGTTCGAAAAGCGCCTGCGCGAGGCGTGCGAGCAGGCGCGCTTGCATGGACACCGCACCGCGCTCTGCTTCATCGATCTGGACCGCTTCAAGATCGTCAACGACACAGCCGGCCACGGGGCCGGCGACGTGCTGCTGCGCGAGCTTGGCTACGTGATCCGCCACCATGTGCGCCCCGACGACCTGCTGGCGCGCCTGGGGGGCGACGAGTTCGCGTTGCTGCTCAAGGATTGCAGCATCGACCACGCCGAGCAGGTCTGCCAGAAGGTCATCAACGCGATCCGCGAGCGCCGCTTTCCGTGGGAAGGGCGCGTCTATGACGTGGGCGCCAGCATCGGCATTGCCGCGATCGACGCCGACGCGCCACCGGTCAGCGAACTGATGAGCCGTGCCGACGTGGCCTGCTACGCCGCCAAGGCAGCCGGCCGCAACCGCGTGTCGGTCTACCGCCGCGACGAAAGCGATGCCAGACGCCACCATCGCGAACTCGAGGTGGCGGCGGGCATTCACTCGGCGCTGGAGGCTAACCGCTTCCGCCTGTACGTGCAGGAAATCCAACCGCTGCAGCCCGAGATCGAGCACGCGCGCCACGTGGAGGTGCTGGTACGGATGGTCGACGAACAGGGCACCCTGATCATGCCCGGCGCGTTCATCCCCGCGGCAGAACGCTACGACCTGATGGGCCATGTCGACCGCTGGGTGATCCGCAACGTGCTCCACCAGTTCGGCGAACGGCTGGCGCGGGTGCCGGATCTGGTGGTGTCGATCAACCTGTCCGCCAACTCGCTCGGGGAACCCTTCCTGCTGCCATTCCTGCACAGCACGCTGGAAGATTCGATGCTGCCCGCAGCGCGCCTGGTGCTGGAGATCACCGAAACCGCGCTGATCCACAACATGACCGCCGCCAGCCGCCTGCTGAAGGAGATGCGCCACGCGGGCTGCACCGTGGCGCTGGACGACTTCGGCTCGGGGCTGTCGTCGTTCGCGTACCTGAAGCAGTTCCCGGTGGACTACCTGAAGATCGACGGCAGCTTCATCCGCAACCTGGCCGACAACGTGGTGGATCGCGAGATCGTCAGCTCGATCAACGACATCGGCCACCGGCTCGGCGTGCGCACGGTGGCCGAATGGGTCGAGGACGAAACCACGCTGCGCGTGCTGCGCGCGATTGGCGTCGACTACGCACAGGGCTACGCTATCGGTCGCCCCATGCCGATAGAGATTTTCCTGGAGATCTGCGAGAACGCGGACATCTGACGAGCCTGCGTCTCGCCCGGGTGCCCTCCACGGCACTCTCGGCACCTCCCCTCCCCTTACGCCGTTCGGAAATCCGAACGGCGTTTTTGCTTCCGCATCCGGATTTCCGAACGGCGCGTACGCATCACTCAGAAAATCCCTTTGTATTCATCCACTTACATCTGTATCCAGATGCAACCGGGCTGGCACGGCTCGTGCGATTTAGGCGCCGCCGTAGGGCACACAAGCGCGGCCGCGCCATCCCCAAGAGGAAACACGCGGGGGCCGCCACAGTACAAAGGAGGATGTACCCACGATGACAAAACGACTGCCAACCCTGATCTTCGTCGCGATGCTGCTAGGCGTGCTCGTCGGCGCTGCCGTGCACAACATGTCGCCGGACGCCGCAACCGCGAAGTCGATCGCCGATCACCTGTCGATCCTGACCGACGTGTTCCTGCGGATGATCAAGATGATCATCGGCCCGCTGGTGTTCGCCACACTGGTTTCCGGCATTGCCAGCATGGGCGACGGCAAGACCGTCGGCCGCATCGGCCTGAAGGCGATGGCCTGGTTCATGGCCGCGTCGATCACGTCGCTGCTGCTGGGCCTGCTGATGGCCAACCTGCTGGCCCCGGGCCACGGCATGAACCTGCCGCTGCCGGCCGCCGACGCCGCGTCGAACCTGAAGACCGGCGCGCTGAACCTGCGCGACTTCATCGCCCACATGTTCCCGAAGAGCTTCGTGGAAGCGATGGCCACCAACGAAGTGCTGCAGATCGTGGTGTTCTCGCTGTTCTTCGGCTTCGCGCTGGGTACCCTCAAGGACGGCGTGGGCAAGCCCGTGCTGGCCGGTATCGATGGCCTGGGCCACATCATGCTCAAGGTCACCAACTACGTGATGGCCTTCGCGCCACTGGGCGTGTTCGGCGCCGTCTCCGCCGTGATCTCGGCACAGGGCCTGGGCGTGCTGGTGGTCTACGCCAAGCTGCTGGGCAGCGTGTACGCGGCGCTGGCGCTGCTGTGGCTGGCACTGATCGCGGGTGGCTACTTCTTCCTGGGTCGTGACGTCTTCCGCCTGATGCGCACGCTGCGCGCGCCGCTGATGATCGGCTTCGCCACGGCCAGCAGCGAATCGGCCTACCCGAAGGTGATCGACCAGCTCACGCGCTTCGGCGTCAAGCCGCGCATCACGAACTTCGTGCTGCCGCTGGGCTACTCGTTCAACCTTGACGGCTCGATCATGTACACCTCCTTTGCCGCCCTGTTCGTGGCGCAGGTGTATGGGATCCAGCTTTCGCTGACCCAGCAGATCACCATGCTGCTGGTGCTGCTGGTCACCAGCAAGGGCATCGCCGGCGTGCCGCGCGCCTCGCTGGTGGTGGTAGCCGCCGTTCTGCCGATGTTCGGCCTGCCCGAAGCCGGCATCCTGCTCGTCCTCGGTATCGACCATATCCTCGATATGGGCCGGACCGTGACCAATGTGCTTGGCAATGCCATTGCCACGACCGTCGTCGCCAAAAGCGAAGGCGCGATCGGCGCGCCGGAACTCTCCGAGGAGGCAGACACCTCCGAGGACAGCAATGCCGGCCTGACACCCGCTCAGGTCCTGGCGAGCAAGTAGGTTATTGCTCCCAGGCGTGCCAGGGCCCGGTTGCCGATCAGGTAACCGGGCCTTTTTGCTTTTTGGCGGCTGTAACGCCGGGTGTGGTAAAACGTCGCCTTGCCGATGGCTCGCATCACCCGAATGCGTGAAAGCATTCGATAAATGCCTCATAGAGCACTCATTGGCGCCCGTATCACCGATTCCGCATGATTGCCCCCCTTGAATCCATCCCCGTTCCCGGCCAGTCCGAGGGCGGCGGTATGCCCTCGCCATGGCGTCGCGTCGCGCCGTTCGTCGCCCTGCTCGCGCTGGCCGCCCTGGTCACGCTGGCCGGGTGGCTCGGCTATCGCTATACGTACGACACCGCGCTGGCCCGCCAGGCCGAGCGCGGCCAGGTGCAGCTGCGGCTCTACGCCCAGGCGCTGGAAAGCGAACTGGCGCGCTACGACTACGTGCCGAGCCTGCTGTCGCTGGACGCGCGGATCGACGGGCTGCTGCGCGAGCCGGGCGATCCCGCGCGCGTGGCGCAGGCCAATGCCTATCTGGCATCGCTGAACATCCGCGCCGGCACGCGCGTGGTCTATGTGCTCGACGCCCGCGGCAAGGTGCTGGCAACGAGCAACTACCAGCGCCCCGACAGCTACCTGGGCGAAGACCTGAGCTTCCGCCCCTATTTCCGCACGGCCATCGACGGCCAGCTCGGGCGCTTCTACGGCGTGGGCACCACGCGCAGCGAATCCGGCTACTACCTGTCCGCGCCGCTCGGCGACCGTGACCGGCCTCAGGG
Organism: Cupriavidus sp. HY129; assembly: GCF_059492215.1. Lineage (NCBI taxonomy): Bacteria > Pseudomonadati > Pseudomonadota > Betaproteobacteria > Burkholderiales > Burkholderiaceae > Cupriavidus > Cupriavidus sp. HY129. The sequence continues at coordinate 616,781 of NZ_CP083254.1, read as the reverse complement.
CGTGGCCGTGGTCAAGATCGGCCTCGAACCGCTGGAGAACCGCTGGCAGGGCAACGACAGCCAGATGCTGCTGGCCGACGAGAATGGCGTGGTGATCCTGGCCTCCGACCCGTCATGGAAGCTGGCCGCCTTGCGGCCGCTCTCCGCCGACCAACGCGCGACGCTGGACCGCAGCCTGCAGTACAACCGCGCGCCGTTGCCGCAACTGGAACTGTCCAAAGTCCGCGCGCTCGGCAGCGGCCCGGCCGAGGGCGGCGACGCGCTGATGCGTCTGCGCCAGGGCCCGCCAATGCTGGCCCAGCATCTGGCGCTGGCGGGCACGGACTGGAATCTCACCCTGCTCACCAACACCTCCCAGGCACGCGTGGCCGCGCTCAACAGTGCCGCGCTGGCCGGCGTGCTGGCGGCCTTCGTGCTGCTGCTTGCCGCTGCATGGAACGTGCGGCGGCGCATCATCAGCGAGCGACTGGCCGCGCGCGCCGCGCTGGAAGCGGCCAACAGCGAACTCGAGCGCAAGGTGGCCGAGCGCACCGCCGATCTGTCCGCCAGCAACCAGCAGCTTCACGCCGAAGTGGCCGAACGGATCCGCACCGAGACGGTGTTGCGACAGGCCCAGGACGGCCTGATGCAGGCGGGCAAGCTCGCCGCTGTAGGCCAGATGTCGGCCGGCATCGCGCACGAACTGAACCAGCCTTTGACCGCGCTGCGCACACTGTCCGGCAACACGGGCAAGTTCCTGGAGCGCGGCGACTACGAGACAGTGCAGCACAACCTGGACAAGATCGTCGGACTGGTGGAGCGGATGGGTCGCATCACGGGCGCGCTCAAGTCGTTCGCCCGCAATCCGTCGGCAAGCCAGCGCAGCGTGGCGCATCTGGGCGACGCGGTCGAAAACGCGCTGTTCCTGCTGGAAACGCGTGTGACGGCCGTGGCGCCGCGCATCGAGCGCCAGATCGACCCGCACCTGGCCGTGGCCTGCGATCCGAACCGCCTCGAACAGGTGCTGGTCAACCTGATCGGCAATGCGCTCGACGCGCTGCGCGATCGCCCCGATCCCCTGCTGTCGTTGCACGCCTACGAGACCGGCGAAAACGGTGGCATGGTGCATCTGACGGTGCGGGACAACGGCCCGGGCCTCTCCGAAGCCGCGTTCGCGAAGCTGTTCGAACCGTTCTTCACCACCAAACCCGCGGGCGAAGGGCTCGGCCTTGGACTCACCCTGTCCGCCGGCATCCTCAACGAGAACGGCGGCAACCTGAGCGCGATCAATCACCCCGATGGCGGCGCCTGCTTCACGCTGGCACTGCCGCAGGCGCGCGAGACACTTCGCCATGTCCGCTAACCCGATCGAAGCGCCCCTGAACGCCGAGGCAACGAGCCCCGTGCTGACCGTGCTCATTGTCGAGGACGACGCCGACGTGCGGCTCGGCTGCGAACAGGCGCTGCGCCTCGAAGGCATTGCCACACGCGCGGTAGGCAGCGCCGAAGCCGCGCTGCGTGAGGTCGATACCGGCTACGCGGGCATTGTCGTCAGCGATATCAACCTGCCGGGATCGGACGGCATGGCGCTGCTGCGCGAACTCGCGTCGCGCGATGCCGCGCTGCCCGTCATCATGATCACCGGCCATGGCGATATCACGCTGGCCGTGCAGGCCATGAAACAGGGCGCCTACGATTTCATCGAGAAGCCGTTCTCGCCCGAACGGCTCGTGGCCACTTGCCGGCGCGCGCTGGAGAAGCGTCGCCTGGCACTCGAGGTGGCAGACCTGCGAGCCCGGCTGGCGGGGCAGGAATCGCTCTCCGCGCGCCTGATCGGTCATTCGCCCGCCATCGAGCGCCTGCGCCAGATGATCACCGGCCTCGGCAACACGACCGCGAGCGTGCTGATTCATGGTGAGACCGGCACCGGCAAGGAACTGGTGGCACGCTGCCTGCACGAAGCCAGCGCGCGGCGGGCGCGGCATTTCGTGCCGATCAATTGCGGCGGGCTGCCCGAGCAACTGTTCGAATCCGAGATCTTCGGCCATGAGGCCGGCGCGTTCACGGGTGCGGCCAAACGCCGCATCGGCAAGATCGAACACGCTGAAGGCGGCACGCTGTTTCTCGACGAAATCGAGAGCATGCCGATGCAGATGCAGATCAAGCTGCTGCGCGTGTTGCAGGAGCGTGTGGTGGAGCGGCTGGGCTCGAATCAGGCGGTGCAGGTCAACACGCGCGTGGTGGCGGCCACCAAGGCCGATCTACGCGCGGCGGCCGAATTGGGCCAGTTCCGCGCCGATCTCTATTACCGTCTCAATGTCGTCACGCTTGAGCTTCCGCCGTTGCGAGAGCGCCGGGAAGACATCCCGCTGCTGTTCGAGCACTTCGTCGCGCAGGCCGCGCTGCGATTCGAACGCGAGGCGATACCGCCCACGCCAGCCGAGATGGCCGGATTGATGGCCTACCCGTGGCCCGGCAACGTGCGCGAGTTGCGCAACCTGGCCGAGCGCCACGTGCTGGGGCTGGGATGCCGGCCAGGAGAAGGCGGACACGATATGGCGCCACCCGCGGCCTTGCCGCTGGCGCAGGCGGTAGAACAGTTCGAACGTGCACTGATAGCAGACGCGCTGCGCCGCCATGATGGAAATCTGACACGCGCCGGCGAGTCGCTCGGCATTGCCAAGACCACTCTTTTCGACAAGGTCCGCAAGTACGGACTTTCGTCATGAGAATGTGGCAACTTACAAAATGCCGTTTTGATGGGAACTGGCGACCACGCGGGGAGTCTCTGCAATCGTCATGTGAAGAACGTCTGATACATATCGCAACATGATCTTTGCACTCACCTGTCCACGCGATCCGCGCAGCGTACGTTAAACGACAAAAGTGTGACGTCAGTCATGACTCTGGCTGTGACGAGTGCGTATCAAGGGGCCATACTAGTGACGTTTTCGCAGAGATGCGATTTGATGGTGTAGACAGGTACCAGGCAGCACAAGACTGCAGGCACCGAAAACGTGCACGGCATCCTGTAGCCGTTGTCATGTCACGTAGCAAATGCAAAAGCAACAAAGACCAGCCGGGGAGCGGGTCGCACGCATCAGGGTCAGTAAAAATTCGACAGCCCGGTATTTAACCGGCGTGGCGTGTCCGAAGGCGCCACGGCGTGCGCGTTGCGCGCCGAGCTGCTGATCGATACTACGGGTGATTGGATGAAACTGGATCCAGAACTGGCTGAAAAGCCATACTACAGCACGCGCACCGCAGCAAAACTCCTGAACGTCTCGTTGGGCACCGTCCAGAAGATGGTCGAACGGGGTGAGCTTGGCGCCTGGAAAACCAACGGCGGCCACCGCCGTATCCACAAGGAAACGGTGCACCGCTTGCTCGCCAGCCGGTCCGTGCCCGACGCGGCAATGGAGCACGACCTCGATCTGCTGGTCTTCCATCCGAACCATGTGGAAGCGCAACGCATCAGCGCGCAGCTTGGCAAATGGTCGTTGCCGCTCAAAAGCCAGGTGCTCGAGGACGTGGTGGACACGGTGATCACATCGGTCGATTCACGTCCGCGCGTGGTGCTTTACTACGTTGAAGAACTCAATGACGCGCAATCGGCGACGATCGAGAAGCTGCAGAATTTCTTCTCGCGCCAGCACGTGGTCTTCGCGGTAATCACGAACCGCCAGGCCTACGACGGCGTGGCTGACGCGCTCCAGCAATGGGGCATCATGGTGTTCCTCAAGACACCGTCGCTGGAAGAGATCAAGGGATTTCTGCGCGCCCAACTGATGATGGGGCGCGTGGGCGCCTGACCCGCCTGATTCCCGATACGACAACGGCCCGGACGCAAGTCCGGGCCGTTGTGCCATTGGGCGCGCCAATTGTCACGGCATGCGCCTGGCGTTGGCGATGCCTCACGCCAGGGCGACGGCCTTCCCGGGAACATCGCTCATCGCACCGGGTATGGCAATATCCGGCTTCATCATCCATCCGTAGAGATCGCGCGGATCTGGCGGCAAGGCCACAAGCTCGATGAACTGGCCCGCGTGATGCGCGATGGCCGCCGCATGGAGCCAGCGAAGCGCCGAGTAGTCTTCCAGCGCGAAACCGACAGAATCGAAGATCGTCACGTCATCCGCACTGGCACGCCCCGGCACCGCGCCCGACAACACTTGCCACAGCTCACTGACCGGTGCCTCCGGCCACTGCTGGATCTCTCCTTCGATGCGCGACTGCGGCGCGTACTCCACCATGATCCGCGCGCGATGCAGGATGTCGACGTGCAGCTCGGTTTTGCCCGGGCAATCCCCCCCCACGGCGTTGAGATGCATCCCCGGCCGGATCATGTCCGGTGTCAGGATCGTTGCGCGGGTCTTGTCCGCCGTTACCGTGGTGACGATATCGGCACCGTCGAGCGCCTCTCGCACCGAACGTGTCGGCACGATGCTCAGCCCCGGCACAGCCGCGAGGTTGCGCATCAGCCGTGCGGTGGCATGCGAGTCGATGTCGAAGGCGCGTACCGTCTCGATACCGAGGCCTGCATGGAAGGCCAGCGACTGGAATTCGGCCTGGGCGCCGTTGCCGATCAACGCCATGGTCCGCACGCCGGGCCGCGCCATGGCGCGCGCGGCGAGCACCGATGTCGCCGCGGTGCGCAAGGCCGTGGCCAGCGTGAGATCGGCCAGCAGCAACGGGAATCCGGTCTCCACTTCGGCCAGCATGCCGCACGCCATCACCGTTGGCAGCGCGTGTCGCGCGTTGCGCGGATGTCCGTTGACGTACTTGAACGCGAACTGGACGCCATCGCTGACAGGCATCAGCTCTATCACGCCCACCGATGAATGGCTGGCCAGCCGTGCCGACTTCTCGAACGCATCCCAGCGCAGGAAATCCTGCCGCACACAGTCCGCCATCTGCATGATGGCCACCGGGACACCGATGCGCCGCACCAGCGCCGCAACGTCACCGGCATCCAGGAATCGCGTCATCCCGGTTTCTTTCAGTGCGTGCTTCATGCTCGACTCCTTTCATGCCGCGACCGCACGCCGCACGGACGTGCTGACGCGGTCCAGACGCAACGTCATGCAATACGCACCACCGCCCGACATCATGTACGGCGACAGATCCACCTCGAGCACCCGATAGCCGCGACTGCCCAGCTCGGTACGCAGATGCGGCGTGGTGCGCGTCATCACGACGGTGTCGCCGCGATTGACCGCGTTCACGCTGAAATGCCGCAGGTCGTCCTCGGTGGCCTCGATGCGCTGCGCGGCCGGAACGCGCGCGCGAATCTCGCGCAGCGCGGCAGGACTGAATGCGGGTGGGTAGTACAGGACTTCGCCACCGGCCAGGGGGCAGAAGCAGACGTCGAGGTGATAGCTCTGTTCGGTGGCAAGCTCCAGGGCCACGACTTCCTGACCGAAGTGACGCGCCATCGCATCGGCGGCTTCACGGGAGGAACGCGGTCCGAAGCCGGCCCAGAAGTGGCCACGCGACGCATCCCAGATGCAGTCGCCCGCGCCTTCCTGATAGCAACCCTCGGGCAGCGTCTCGACGCTGTCGATCAGGCCGCGCGCGCGCAGGTCTTCGAATATCGCGGCGAACGGCGCCTCCTCGCCACGCCGCTGCGGATAGCGAAAGCGCGCCAGCACGGCCTTGCCATCGAGCACGACAGCCGCGTTGGCCGGGAACACCATGTCGGGTTGACCCGGCGCGCCTTCCATGACTTCAACCTGAAATCCGGCCGTGCCGAGCGCTTCCCGCAGGGCGTCGAACGACGCCATCGCGTGCCGATGCATGCCACGCGGGTCGCGTGCCCACGCCCCGGGGTCCATCCAGGGATTGATGCTGTAGGAAACGTCGTAGAAGGTGGGGGCTACCAGGAGGATGGTCGGGCAGTCTGTCACGGTGGGGGCTCCTTGATTTCACTCTCGTGTTCGGTGAGTGAATTCTGGTGCCCTCGCACGTCAAAAAACAGCTAACAAACTGACCAGATTGCTATCCTTCGTAGCCGATATGCGAAGCAACTGTGCACAAAATGCCAGCGGAACAGCCGACCCCTGCTACACGGTGCGGCCAAGCGCCTTTATCGCCATCCCGCGCAACCGCTCACGCTGGGTTTCTTCGTGCAGCACGTGGCTGCTGGGCGCCATCAGGTCGCGCAGCGACACAATGCCCACCAGCCGCATCGTGGTCTCGTCCTCGACCACTGGCAGCCTGGCCACGCTGAGTTCGGCCATACGTCCGGCGGCGGCGCGACCGGTCTGTGCGGGCAACAGCACGGCCGGGCCGGCGTTCGGATTTGCGGCATCGGCAAGCAGATCGCCACAGGTCAGTCCGGCATCGTCGCCGGCATGTGCCGCGACAATTGCCGCGCGCTGGAGCATACCGATCACCCTGCCGTCCCGGAGCACCGGATAGGCGCGATGCGCAGCATGATCACCGAAGTATCGCGGCAGTGCCTCGGTGACCGGCAGGCTGGCGTCGATCGACACCACGTCCCGCGTCATCAGTTCGCCCACATGCGCGCGCTCCAGCGGATCGACGCCGTACTCGCGATAGATATGCAGCCCACGGCGCGCGATCTTCTCGGTCATGATCGAGCGCTTCATCGTCAGCACCGAGAAGCCGTAGGCCACGGCCGTCGTCAGCAGCAGCGGCAACAGCGCCTCGCTATCGTGCGTCAGGCCGAAGGCGAACACGATGGCCGTCAGCGGCGCGCCGAGCACGCTGCCAAGCACACCGGCCATGCAGACCAGTGCCCACAGGCCCGGCGATCCGCCCGGCAGCATCGGCGCCAGCACCACGCCAAGCCCCGCGCCAAGCATCAGCAACGGGGCCAGTACCCCGCCCGAGGTGCCCGAGCCGAGCGCGGCGATCCAGATCACCGCCTTGACGGCCAGCAGCGCCACCGCCGCTTCCACGAGCAGGCGGTTGTTGAGCAGGTCGCCGATCACGTCGTAGCCCACGCCGAGCGCGCGCGGCTCGAAATAGCCGCCGATCCCGACCACCAGGCCACCGATGGCCGGCCACCACATCCAGTGCAGGCGCAGATGGTCGAATGCATCCTCGGTGCGATACAGCGCGAGCGTGAGCCCAGCGCCAAGCACGCCGCACAGCAGCCCCGCCAGCACGCATGACCCGAGCGCCAGCGTGCTGGCCGGCGCGGTCTGCAGCGGAAACAGCGGCCCCGCTTCGAACACGAACGGCCGCAGGAACCCGGCCACGGCGCAGGCCAGCGCCACGGGCAGCAGGCTGCGCGGGCGCAGTTCGAACAGCAGCAGTTCGATGGCCAGCAGGACGGCCGCCACGGGCGTGCCGAAGATCGCCGTCATGCCTGCGCAGGCACCGGATACGAGCAGCGTCTTGCGCTCGGCCGCCGTCAGATGCAGGTATTGCGCCAGCAGCGAGGCGATCGAGCCGCCGGTCATGATGATCGGCCCTTCCGCCCCGAACGGGCCACCGCTGCCGATCACGATGCCCGACGACAGCGGCTTGAGCACCGCCACCTTCGGGGACATCTTGCTCTTGCCGAACAGCACCGCCTCGATCGCCTCTGGAATGCCGTGGCCGCGGATCTTGTCGCTGCCATAGCGCGCCATCAGGCCGACGATCAACCCGCCGATCGCAGGCACCACGATCACCCAGGGGCCCAGCATGTGTCCAGCCGGCGAGCGATCGGCAAACGACAGCGTCTGGAAGAAGAACAGGTTGGTGAAGAAGTGGATCAGATTGACCAGCACATAGGCGGCGCCGGTGCTGATGGCACCGATGCCTAGCGCGATGGCAGCCAGCATGGGCAGGCGGCCATTGACGGCGTAGTCGCGTTTTTCGACGGTGTGAACTTCCGTATGCATGAGCGGGGGCGGCTTCTTTTCCGGCAGGATTGCCGGCCGGCGGAATATATCACGCCATGATATATTGGCGGGCCTCGCTCCTGTAGCGTGGTACGCTGCGACGCGCCCCGCGCACAGCAAAAACGCCCCCGTTGCGCCCCCAACGCCCCAACCGCCCCCGCTTTCGATGCCAGCAGCATTCGACTTATCCACTTCCGTTGCCGGAACACGTGCGTGGTTACGCACTTTCGTCCCCATGCCCATCGCGGCGAGCCGCCGCGAGCGCATCAAGAGCTGCATCGGCGCGCTGATCGGCCTGTTCCTCACGGAATGGATCTGCCGCCACTTCCTGCAGGGCTTCAACCCGTGGTTCGTGGCGCCGATGGGCGCGTCGGCAGTGCTGCTGTTCGCCGTGCCGGCCAGTCCGCTGGCACAGCCGTGGTCGATCATCGGCGGCAACCTCGTGGCCGCCACGGTCGGCGTGGCCTGCGCGCGCTGGATTCCGGAGCCGGGGCTGGCCGCCGGCGTGGCCGTCGCGGTGGCCATCGCACTGATGTTCCAGCTTCGCTGCGTGCACCCGCCCAGCGGCGCAGTGGCGATCACCGCCGTGTTTGGCGGACCTGCCGTGCAGGCGCTCGGTTTCGGCTTCGTGGTGGCGCCGGTCGCGATCAACTCGGCGCTGCTGCTCCTGACGGCGCTGGCGTTCAATAACCTCATGCAGCGGCGCTATCCGCACCGGCCGCCCGAGCCGCCCTCGCAGCACCTGACCAAGGATGTGCCGCCCAGCCGGCGCGTGGGCTTCACACGCGCGGACCTGGATGCAGTGCTGGCTGCACGCGGTGAATTCCTGGACATCGAGGAAGACGATCTCGAGGCGATCCTGGTGGCCGCCGAACTGCGTGCCTACTCGCGCCGCTTCGGCGACGTGCGCTGCAGCGACATCATGTCGCGCGACGTGGTGGCCGTGCGCCCCGGCCAGCGCGCGGCCGATGCCGCCGCGCTGCTGGCGCGCCACCACATCAAGGCGCTACCTGTGGTGGACGGCAATCGCCGCCTGCTCGGTATCGTGACGCAGAGCGATTTCTTCCGCGCGCATCGTTCGAACTCGCGCCGTGCCAACGGCACCGTGCGCGATCTGATGACGCGCGTGGTGGTGACCGCGCATGTCGACCAGCCGATGGTGGAACTGGCGCACGCGTTCTCCGATGGCGGGCTGCACCATGTGCCCGTGGTCGATGGAGACCGGCACGTCGTGGGCATGGTGACCCAGTCGGATCTGGTAGCCGCCCTGCTGCGCCGGGACACCACCGCAAACTGAGTGATCGAGGGGAAACCCGGACGGCTCATCGAATTCCGCTATGCTATCGGCGTTCTTATAAAGTGGACGCCCCTGGCCCGCCAAAGATGAGTTCCGGACAACTGATTGAGAAGCTGGCTGCCGTATTCGCGCTGATCGTCCTGATCGGCGGCTCGCTGCTCGTACTCGCGCCATTCGCCACGGCCCTGCTGTGGGGCGCGATCCTCGCCTACAGCTCCTGGCACCCCTATACCGTGCTGACGCGCTGGCTCGGCAACCGCCGCGGCCTGGCCGCGCTGATTTGCGTGCTGATCGCCACCGTGATCGTGCTCGGGCCGTTCGTCTACGCTGGCGCCAGCTTCTCGGCGCACATCGACGAACTGACCGCGCTGGTCAATCGCTATACCGAACACGGTATCCCGCAACTGCCGGACTGGCTCAGCAGCCTACCGTTCGTTGGCCCGCAGATCGAATCGGCCTGGAACAAGGTCATCACTGCCGACTCCGAAACCGTGGCCAGCCTGCGCAAGCTGATTGCGCCGGTGGGACACGCGCTGCTCGGCGCTGGCCTGTCGATCGGAGCCGGTCTCGGCCAGCTCGCGCTGTCGATCGTACTGGCGTTTTTCTTCTATACCGGCGGCGAATTGGCCGTGGACTGGGTACGCGGCGGCATGCGCCGTGTGTCCGGCGACCGGGCCGACCACTTGCTGTCACTGGCCGGCAGTACGGTCAAGGGCGTGGTCTACGGCGTGCTCGGCACCGCTTTTGTGCAGGCCGTGCTGGCCGGCATCGGGTTCTGGATCGCTGGCGTGCCCGGCGCGGCGATTCTCGGCTTCATCACGTTCTTCCTTTCCGTCGTGCCGATGGGCCCGCCGCTGGCCTGGATTCCCGCCGCGTTGTGGCTCTATCACACCGGCGAGACGGGCTGGGCGATCTTCATGGTGGTCTGGGGCGCCGCAGTGGTCGGCATGGCCGACAACGTCATCAAGCCGCTGCTCATCAGCAAGGGCACCGGCCTGCCGCTCATCTGGATCATGATGGGCGTGCTGGGCGGCGCGCTGGCCTTCGGCTTCCTGGGCGTCTTCATCGGGCCAACCGTGCTGGCAGTGGCGTACGCGCTGCTGCGCGACTGGACCATCGGCAACCAGGAACGCGCGAGCGTGACCGCCGTCACGGCGCCGCCGCCGTCCCAACTGACCCCGGATGCCTGAGCACCACGGCCCTGCGGCGTCGGCGTCCGCGCCGGCGCCGGACCTGCGCCACCTTGTGGCCTGCGAGTACTGCGACGCGCTCTATGAGCGTGCGTCGCTCGCGCCCGGCGAACGCGCCAACTGCCTGCGTTGCGGCAGCGAGCTCTATCGCGAAAGCACCCGCGCCTATCGCCGCCTGCTGCCGCTCGTGTTCACCGCCCTGATCCTGTTCGTGATCTCGAACACGTATCCGATCGTCGAAATGGACCTGAAGGGCGTACGCACCGAGACCACGCTCTGGGGCGCGGTGCAGGCGCTCTACTCGGACCAGATGACGCTGGTGGCCATGCTGGTGTTCGCCACGACGATCCTGTTCCCTCTCTCCGAGATGCTGATGATGTGCTACCTGCTGGTGCCGATGGCGCAGCGGAAGATGCCGCGCGGGTTCGACGCCATCGTGCGTGGCATCCGCCAGACCCGGCCCTGGGGCATGATCGAGGTCTTCATGATCGGCGTGCTGGTCACGCTGGTGAAGCTGTCGACCATGGCGGAAGTGCTGCCCGGCGTGGCGCTGTGGTCGTTCGGCGCGCTGGTGGTGGTGCTGGCCGCGATGCTGTCGTTCGATCCCCGCGACCTGTGGCATTACCTGGAAACGCCGGATGGGGATGACACCCCGCCCGGCGCGCAGGAGCCCACGCCATGAGCCAGCCATCACGCCCATCGCGCCCATCACGCACAGCCATGGCACGCGACCAGATCGCGCGGTCACGGCGCGTGGCCGCCGATGTGATGGCGGAGCTGACCGACGACGACGAACGTACCCCGCTGGCGGAGGTACCCACCGCGTCCTCGCGCGGGTTGCTGTCGTGCCATGCATGCGACCTGGTGAGCCCCATCACGCTCGAAGGCGAACCGTGCCCACGCTGCGGCGCCACGCTGCACCGCCGCAAGCCTGCCAGCCTGGCGCGCACCTGGGCCTTCCTGCTGGCCGCGTACATCCTCTACATCCCGGCCAACCTGCTACCGGTGATGGTCACCGAGTCGATCCTGGGCGTGCAGCGCGACACCATCCTGTCCGGTGTGCTCTATCTGTGGCTATCCGGATCGCACATGCTGGCTGGCGTGGTGCTGATCGCGAGTATCGTCGTGCCGCTGCTGAAGATGATGATCCTGACGCTGCTGCTGATCTCGGTGCACATGAAATCGACATGGCGCATCCGCCAGCAGACCAAGCTGTACGGGCTGGTCGAAGTCATCGGCCGCTGGTCGATGCTTGATATCTTCGTGGTGGCGCTGCTGGCCTCGCTGGTGCGCGCGGGCGCGCTGGCCACGATCATCCCCGGCGCTGGCGCGCTGGCATTTGCCTCGGTGGTCGTGATGACCATGCTGGCATCGCTAAGCTTCGACCCGCGCCTGCTTTGGGACTCGCTCGAGACCCCGAACCCCTCTTCCATCGAATTGCCGGAATCCGACAATGCCCGATCACGATAGTCCCTCCCCGCCGCCGACCTCCGGTGGCGTGCCCCAGCCCGCGCGCAAGCGTCGCGCCCGCTGGCTGCCATCGCTGGTGTGGCTGATCCCGATTGTCGCCGCCGTGGTCGGCGTCTCGCTGCTGATCAACACGCTCGCCTCACGCGGGCCGGAGATCAACGTCACCTTCCGCTCCGCCGATGGGCTGACACCGGGCAAGACCGCCGTGCGCTACAAGGACGTCGACATCGGTCTGGTCAAGTCGGTGCGGCTCGCGTCCGATCGCTCGCACGTGATCGCATCGATCGAGCTGACAAAGGACGCCGAGAGCTTCGCCGTCAAGGACACGCGTTTCTGGGTGGTGCGCCCGCGCTTTGCGATCAGTGGCGTATCCGGCCTGGAAACGCTGCTCTCGGGCGCCTACATCGGCGTGGATGCCGGCAAGTCACGGGAAAGCACGCGCAACTTCATCGGTCTCGAAGTGCCACCCGTGGTCACCGCCGACGCGTCCGGTCGCCAGTTCGTGCTGCGCGCCCAGGACTTGGGCTCGCTCGATATCGGCTCGCCGGTCTACTATCGCCGCGTGCAGGTAGGCCAGGTGGTGGCGTACCAGCTCGACCCGAACGGGCGTGACATCTCGCTGCGCGTGTTCGTCAACAAGCCGTACGACAAGCTCGTCAATGGCGACACCCGCTTCTGGCACGCCAGCGGCGTCGACCTCAAGCTCGATGCGAACGGCCTGAAGCTCTCCACGCAATCGCTGGTCACGGTGCTACTGGGCGGCGTGGCCTTCCAGGCACCGGACAACTCCACCGCAACGCAGCCGGCGTCCGAGAATACGCAATTCCTGCTGGCATCGGACCAGTCGGAGGCGATGAAGGAGCCTGAAGAACTGGCGCCAGCGCTGGCGGTGCTGAACTTCGACCAGTCGGTGCGCGGCCTGTCGCCGGGCGCGCCGGTCGACTTCCGCGGTGTGATCGTGGGCCAGGTGCGCTCGATCGGCATCGAATACCAGCGCGACAAGAAGGCATTCCGTATGCCCGTGGTGGTGGAGTTCTATCCGTCGCGCATGGGATTCCGGGAGCGCGATGTGTCCGACGAGGCCAAGAAGCGCAGCATCGTGCAAGGCCTGGTCAAGCGCGGCATGCGCGCGCAACTTCGCACCGGCAACCTGCTGACCGGTCAGCTCTACGTGGCGCTCGACTTCTTCCCGAAGGCGCCACCGCCGAAGGACCTCGACCTCAACGCAGCAATGCCGGAACTGCCGACCACACCGGGCGCCTTCGATGAGTTGCAGGCCAAGCTTGGCGATATCGTCAACAAGATCGACAAGGTGCCGTTCGATCAGATCGGCCAGGATCTGCGTACCAGCGTGGTGTCGATGAACAAGATGCTCGACAACGCCGACAAGCTCGTGACGCAACTGCACGGCGATGTGGCGCCCCAGGTGCTCGCGGCGCTGCAGGATGCCCGACGCACGCTGAACGCCGCCAATGGCACGCTGGCATCGGACGCGCCGCTGCAGCAGGATACGCGCCGCATGATGCAGGAACTGACGCGCACGGCCGTGTCGCTGCGCGCGCTGACCGACTATCTCGAGCGCCATCCCGAGGCGCTGTTGCGTGGGAAGACGGAGAAGGAATGATGAAACGCTCGCTGATGCTTCTGGCGCTGACCGCCGCGCTGCTCAACGGCTGCGCATCGCCGGAGCCCCGCTACTACACGCTCGCATCCACAGCCGCCCCGGCCACCACGTCCCCGACACCCGGCACGCAGCCCATCTGGATCGAGGTGTCGCCGGTCCGGGTGCCGGAGCGCCTGAACCGCGCCCAGCTCGTGGTGGCCGACGGCAACGCTGGCGGCGTGAAGATGCTGGACCTGTCGCGCTGGTCCGCGCCGTTGCCGGACGAGTTGCGCGATGCGCTGTCACAGCAGCTTCAGGCGAAACTCGGTGCCGTGGATACTTATCAGCAAGGCCTGTCCGAAGTGGAGCCGGTCTATCGCGTGACCACGGAAGTGGTGCGGCTGGATGCGGACCCTGGCCAGCGCGCCAGCGCTTCGATCGCCTGGACCGTACGCCGCCTGCCCGATGGCAAGGTCCTGGGCGGCCGCACGGAAGCCGAGTTGCCCGCGCCCGGTCAGGTGGATGGCGTGGTGAACGCCTATCGCCAGATCGTCGCGACAACCGCCGCCGACATCGCCGCCGGCGTGCAATCGCTGCGCCGCTAAGGCGTCAATCCCTCCGGGCCGCCAGTTGGCGGTCCGCTTCGGCCATCGCGGCCAGGCACACTTCGGCATCCCCCGTCACCAGCCGCACGCTGCAAGCCAGTATCAGGTTCATCGACAAGCCGAAGTCCTCCACCACATAGCCGCGCGCATCGCGCGCGTTCCCGTCGGCATCGGTCCTGACACGCACGCGATCCAGCAACGTGCCAGCATCGGCCGCATAGCCCCAGACGGGCTTCTCCAGCGCCACGGCAAACCCAACCTCGAACGCAGTACCGCTGTCAGGCTCCCCCGGCCCGCGGAAATCGTCGAGATTCGCCATCACGACATCTGCGCGACGAATCAACGCGATGTTGGCCTCGTAGATCCATTGTGCCGTGGCTGACCCCGACAGCCCGGACGGCGCCGCCTTGTCCAGCGGGTACAAGCCTTCATAGCCATACCGCAGGCACAGCGCCTTCAGGTGTTCACCCCAGTCGCGCGCGTCCTCGCGGAACACATCAAAGCCAGCGAGATAGACCATCTTCATGGCACTTCCTCCATTTGGAACGAACGAAAGAATAGCGCAGAGGTGTGCGTCTTTCATTTTTGATCCGCGCGCGGAACAGATTTAGTGAAATTGCGGTTGACTTGTAATTCCCATATCGGCCGATCTTGAAGGCACAAGGAAGTTTCCTACCTTCCATTCATCGCATTTAGTCTGCACAGCAGCCATCGCCGACACAGTCAATCGGAACATTCCCAAGAAAATCGTAAATTCAAGATAAATACGATTAAAAGAATTCCTAAAAATCAATAGTCTTTGACCCTGTCAGGAAGACGCGACGTATAGCGATTTCACTCGCGAAATTCCGGGGATATCCGCGTGGAATGTGCGGCTTCTTATCCCGGATACAGCTGCCATCGCTCGCTATGCGGATCTCCGCGATTCGCCTTGACAGTCACTAATCACATCAATACATGAGGTCAAAGTGAAACATATTCGAACAAAGATCCTTGCCACATCCCTGCTGCTTGCCACGATGAGTCCGGCCGCGTTTGCCGTGGATGGCACGATCACCTTTACTGGCCGAGTCACAGGGCAGACCTGCACCATCTCTGGCAACGGTAGACCGGCTGGCGATTTCACCATTGTGCTGCCCACCGTTACTGCCTCGACGCTGAACACCGCCGGCAACATCGCGGGTCGCACGCCTTTCAATATTCGGCTCACAAACTGCAACCCAAACACCGGTAACGTGGCAGTTCACTTCGAACCCGGTGCGGCAGTGGATCTCGGCACCGGTCGCCTGAAAAACACGGTTGTCAACAGTCCCGCTTCTGGCAGCACCCCAGCAATTACTGGTGCATCGAACGTCCAGATCGGTCTGCTGAACAGCGATATGACCAACATCAACGTAGGGGCCGCGTTCGCCTCGCAGAACTCGCAACGTGTGGCCATTACAAGTGGTGCCGCAACACTGCAGTACTACGCCCAGTACGTGGCAACCGGCGCCGCCACACTCGGCACACTCCAGACTTCGGCGACGTATTCCATCGTGTACCCGTAAGTCAGGCCTATACCTGCCGGCATGCGCACACATGCCGGCACCTCCAGCCAGCCGGCTTCGAGCCGGCACCTCCTTCCCGTCGCCGTTCATCATGTTCAAGACTTCAAGTTGTCGCGCAGCCATTGCTGCCGTCCTCCTGGCAATGGTCACGCCGGAAACCCTTGCGTCCGTGGTTTTGACCGGGACCCGCGTCATCTATTCCGAGTCGGAGCGGGAAGTCAGCCTCAAACTCACAAATGAAGGAGATGCGCCCGCTCTAGTGCAGGCATGGATCGACGACGGCGACCCCAATGCGACGCCGGAGAACGCGAAGTCGCCATTCACGCTCACGCCGCCGCTGTTCAGACTGGATGCGAAGAAGGGCCAGACGCTACGCATCATTCAGATCCAGCAAGCGCTGCCCCGCGATCAGGAATCGCTGTTCTGGCTCAACGTTCTCGAAGTGCCACCCGTCGCATCCAGCAGCAAGGATCAGCAGAACTCGCTTCAGTTCGCCTTTCGGTCACGCATCAAGCTGTTCTTCCGTCCAACGGGATTACCCGGCGACGCGGACAGCGCGCCCACCAAGGTCACTTGGCGCTTCGCACGCAAGGATGACGGCCATCATGTACTGAGGGCAACGAATCCAACGCCGTACCACATCACCTACACAAAGGTCGAGGCAGCCGCTGGCGGGCATGTGTACAGCAATGATGCCGGAGCAATGGTGAATCCCGGCGGCACAGTCGAATTTGCCATGGATGACACGTCGCCAGTGTCCGGTGAACCAGCCCAGGTCAGTTACACGTTTATCTCGGACTATGGCGCCGGTGTATCTGGCATCCGCAATGCGAAGCCAATGCAGAAAGCGAAGGGACAATGACGATGCGGAGGCGGAAGCCACGCGCCTCGCGCGTTCTCGCTGTGCATTGGGTCCTGGCCGCCGCGCTGCCTACTGCGGTATTTGCTGATGAGCCGGGCAAGACAGCCACCGCCGCAGCCATCAAGTTCAATTCACAATTTCTGAAACGTTCCGATGGCACCAGCGTCGACGTCGACCGGTTTGCATTTGGCAACCCCATCTCACCTGGCGACTATCCGGTCGACATATACCTGAACGGATCTTGGGTTGGTCGAGAGACAGTGCGATTCCGGTCCCGGGACGAGGTCGTCGGCCCATGCATGGACCGATCGCTCATTACCCGGTTGAATCTCGACGAGCAGGCGCTGCCGCCCGCCAACCGCAATGCGATAGCGCATGCCGTCAGCGGGGAATGCACGCGTTCATCTGACATCTCGGAGGATCTCACCTGGTCGTTCCACCTCAATGACCTGCGTCTCGACATCGGCGTGGCGCAGGCTTTGCTGCGCCGCACGCCGCGTGGCAGTGTCAGCCCAGAACTCCTGGATGATGGCGTCCCGTCCGGGACGGTCGCCTACAATTTCAATACGTTCCACACCACTGGTAGTTCGCCTGGCACCTCTACCTACCTTGGCGTCGATTCCGGATTGAATATCGGTGCCTGGCACGTGCGGCAGCGCTCCTCGATGAGCTGGCAGCAGTCCATTGGCCAAAGCACCTACGACTACCAGAACATCGCGACCTACGTGCAACGGGACATATCACGTCTGCGTAGTCAACTTACCCTTGGCGATGCCTACACGGATGGGGCCGTCTTCGACAGTTTTTCCGTGCGCGGCGTGAATCTGGCCAGCGATGACCGGATGCTTCCCGACTCCGCGCGCGGCTATGCGCCACTGGTCCGAGGCGTCGCCCGCTCCAATGCGCGTGTCACGGTCACGCAGAATGGCAACAAGCTCTATGAAACGACCGTGGCCCCGGGACCGTTCGAGATCAAGGATCTCTACGCCACCGGTTATGGCGGCAATCTGCTCGTCACGGTGACAGAAGCCGACGGCAGCCAGAGCAGCTTTACCGTGCCCTATGCATCCGTGGCTCAGCTTCTGCGGCCCGGTATCACGCGGTACTCGGCCACGGTTGGGGAGTACCGCGGTGGCTCGCGCACGTCTTCCCGCCGCGAGAAACTGGTCCAGGGCACGGTGCAGCACGGGTTCAACAACTTCGTAACAGGCTATGCCGGGCTAGTCCTCTCGGAGGGTTATCAGGCGGGCATGGTCGGCGCGGCCTTGAATCTTCCCATTGGGGCATTCGCGCTGGATGCGACTCATGCCCGCGCCTCGATCGACCAGGTTGACAACACCAGCGGACAAAGCGTCCGCCTCAGCTACAGCAAGTTCGTGCCGTCAACAAGCACGAGTATGTCACTCGCCGCCTATCGCTATGCGACCCGCGGCTTCTGGACGATGAGCGACGCATTCACCGCCCGCGCCAGCGGTGGCAATGCCCGCGCCGTGGACCGCCAGCGCAGCCAGATCCAGCTCACGCTGAATCAGAGCCTCGGCGATCGCTGGGGCAACTTCTATCTCACGGGCACTTCCGCGGAGTACTGGAATCGGGGCGGTACAGCACTGATGTTTCAGGTGGGCTACAGCAACTCGCTGCGTGTGCTGGGGCTGCCGATGACCTACAACATCGCGGCCTCGCGCCAACGCGAAGCGATGACTGGCCGGTTCACCACCCAAGTCTTCGCCAGCCTCACCGTCCCGCTGGGCAAGAGCATCCACGCCCCAATGCTGTCCTTCGGCGCCACGCATAACAGTGACAGCCAATCCTCGCAACAGATGCGGCTGAGCGGCACCGCACTCGAGGACAACGCCATCACCTATGGCTTGAACGTCGACCGTTCGCCGAACACGACCACCGGCGGCGGCAACGTACAGTACCGGACGCCTTACACCACGGTTTCCGCTTCTGTCAGCGGTGGCGGCAGTTACACGCAATATTCGGGCGGCCTGCAAGGCGCCCTGGTCGCCCACTCAGGAGGCATCACACTCGCCAACTACCTTGGCGACACCATCGGCATCGTCGAAGCAAAGGGCGCCACCGGCGCGCGCGTCGCCAATGCGACGGGCGTCAGGATCGACGCATTCGGCTACGCCATCGTGCCGTACCTCCAGCCCTACAACATGAACACGATCGAGATAGATCCACGCGGGATGCCGCTGGATGTATCGCTGGACGCGACCAGCACCCAGGTAGCGCCACGCGCGAACGCAGCGGTGAAAATCAAGTTCGCCGCGCTCAGCGGACGCTCCGTCATCATCTCAGCCAGCCAGCCCGATGGGGCGCCATTGCCCTTCGGCGCATCAGTGCTGGATAAGGACAATGCCGAAATCGGCGTGGTTGGCCAAAGCGGCATCATCTTCGTGCGTGGCATCGAAGACACCGGACGCTTGCAGGTTTCCTGGGGCACACACTCCGCACAACGTTGCGCGATCGAATATCAGCTGCCGGAGAAGGTCCGCAACGCGACGTCGTTCACGCAGATCCGATCGGTATGCCAGCCCAACACGAAGGCGGAATCGTGAATGTCGATACTGCGATCAGGTCGTACCAAATGTTGCCAACCATCGCGGCGACTCTGCTTGGTCCGATCACTATCGGCACGCTGCAATCGTTTCGCACTCGAACTATCGCGCGCGGCAACCTCTCCGGCCCATTGTCATTACCACGCTGACGGACACCACCACGCCGGGCAATCGTTCACCCCGAGCTAACGATCGCGGCAGGCTTACGGATTGATCGCCGGATGCTTCAGCGCATGCGCAGCCTCGGCCAGATGCTGGCGGTAGTTGCCCTCGTCTCGCGAGAGGCCAAGTTCTCCGCTGCGATAGGCCATCGCCAGCGCCTGAATCGAGGCCGGATGCTCGCGCTCGGCGGCGGCCTCGTACCAGGACACCGCAGTCGCATCATCACGCGGCACGCCATCGCCCTCACGGTAGGCGTTGGCCAGCAAGAACATGGCCTGCGCAACACCGCCGTCAGCAGCCACTCTGAACCAGTGCGCAGCGGCAGCCGGATCCGCTGTATGGCCGTAGCCACCGCGATAGAGCAGCCCCAGGTAATACGCTGCACCAACATCGCCCACCCTTGCCGCCGCGCCGAGTTCGCGCCATGCGACAGGCAAGTCCGTACGACCGGATGCCAACTCTCCAAGCATCGCGGCCTTGCCGAGCAGGAACTGCGCGCGGGTGTGTCCGCTCGCTGCCGCCAGGCCAAGCCAGTGCTCCGCCTGCGCGCGGCTCTCGGTGTCTGTCCGGGACAGTAGTGTTTCACCGAGAGCCGCGCATGCCGCTACCTCGCCCGCCGCGGCCGCGCGCTGTAGTCGTGACAGTGCGGCGGCATCATTCGCCGAGGTCGCCATCAACTGCCATCGCGCGATCTCGCTTTGACGCACATCGGATTGCTGTCGCCACACGGCGGCGCCAGCTACCCCAGCCGCCGCAACGGTTACAGCCAGCGTGGCCGCCACAAACAGCGGGTGAATGCGAGGAAAGCGCCGCGGTACGGCCATAGTCGTTGGCATGGCGTGCATGGTCAGTCAATCACAAGCTGAGATCGAGCTTGTACTGCGACAGATTCTTGCCGGACCCATCGTCAGCCTTGTCGAGCGAGATATTGGTCAACCCAGCGTCGGTTGCCTGCTGCAGCATCCCGATACCCGAGCTGAACACCACCTTGCCCGTCGTGGTCACCTTGGTGAACTTCCAGCTACGCGCGCTGCCGTTGGCCACGCGTGTGACATTGGTCACCTTCTTGATGTAGCTGATCAGCACGTCGCGGTTGGCATCGGGCGAGGCATAGATCGTCTTGGTGCCATCGAGGCCCGGGAAGTTGCCGCCCCCGCTGGCACGATAGTTGTTGGTCGCCACGATGAAGTTCATCGCCGCGGTCACCGGCGTGCCCTTGTACGTCAGGTTCTTGATACGGCTGCCAACCGGCTGCGTCACGTCGATCTCATATTGCATGTCAGGATCGGTGAACATGTCGAAGTTGTAGCCCGGGAAGGTGCTGATCAACTGCTGGTCCGTCGTCTTGGCCGGGTCGATCTGGTTGAAGCGCTTGGCGGCGGTTTCCAACCACGCCTTCACCTCGTCGCCGTTGACCTTCACCGCATACACCGTGTTCGGGTACAGGTAGAGATCGGCCGCATTGTTGATGGCCAGGTTGCCGGACGCCACGTCGGTGTAGTCGCTGCCGCCGCCAAAGCCGCTCTTGAACGGGGCCGAAACCGACAGCACGGGCAGCGAGGCCAGCGCCGGCAGGTTCGCGGTCACGTAGTCCTTCACGTACGCAGCCTGCGCCATGTTGACGATCTGAATCGCGCCCGGATCACCCACGTCGGCGAAGTAGCTCGACATGCGGTAGTTGGTGCTGCCGATCGGCGTCTTCACGTACTGGATAGTTGCCTGGTGCTCGGTGTCGATCATCGGCGCCACGCTGGCGTCGGCCGTCACATAGGTCTTGTCGGCGTTCTGGGTCGAGCGCGCCTCCACGGTGGTCTTGGTGCGATCGACGCTCCAGCTCTTGCCGTCGTGGTTCAGCGACAGGTTGATCACACCCAGATGCTTGCCCCAGTAGTTGGCCATCACGGTCGGCACGCCGTTGACCGTGCCCTTGACCTTGTCCACGCCCGGCAGGTTGAACTGGCCGACCGTGCTGTTGGCATCCGGGAAGATCTGGTGCGAGTGGCCGATCAGCATCGCGTCCACGCCAGCCACCTTCGACAGGTGATAGCTGCCGTTCTCCATCGTCGGCGAGTAGGTCGAGTTATCGAGGCCACCATGCGAGATCACGACGACGAGGTCGGCGCCCTTGGCGCGCATCTCGGGAATGTACTTCTGGGCCGTTTCTACCAGACCTTCGGTGTAGACCTTGCCGTCGAGCCAGCGCTTGTCCCAGCTCAGGATGGCCGGCGGCGCGAAACCGATGATGCCAACCTTGATCGGCGCGGTGACCGTCTTGCCGTCCGGGCCGGTAGCCGTCAGCGTCTTGCTCAGAATCGCGTACGGCTGGAACAACGGCGCGCGCGTCTTGACGCTGTAGACGTTGGCCAGCACCTGCGGAAACTTCGGACCCGCGCATGTGGTCTGGGCGGTCGGATCGGGCAGACCGTCAACGTTGAACTTGCTGCCGGTGACCTGGCTCAGGTACTGCAGCCCGTAATTGAATTCGTGATTGCCGATGCCACCGCCGTCAAAGCCAGCGGCGTTCATCACCTTGTACATCGCCAGGGTCTCGGTGCACGAGACCGGCTTCACCAGTGCCTGATAGTCCGAGAGCGCGGTGCCCTGGATCGTGTCGCCGTTGTCGAGCAACAGGCTGTTCGGAAACTCCTGCCGCGCGGACTTGATCAGCGTCGAGACGCGCTCGAAGCCCAGCGACTTGTCTTCGGCCAGCTTGAAGTAGTCATAGCTCAGGACGTTGGTGTGGAGGTCGGTGGTCTCGAGCAGCGCCAGCGTGGACTTGGTACCCGCGACGATCGCCGCCGGGGTGTTGCCACCGTTGTTGCCGCCGTTGCCACTGTTTCCGCTATTGCCGCCGTTGTTGCCGGAGGTGGAGGACGAGGTGTCGTCTGAGCCGCAGGCGGCCAGCGCGGTCACCCCCACCAGCAAGGCCGCGAGCGTCGCGGCCTGGATGCGATGGAGTTGCATGTTTCGGGTTCCCTGATTGGATTTGTTTTGATTTTGGTTTTGGTGCAGCCACGGAATTGTCGGCAGCCGCGATGGCAGGAAAGTGGCGAAATCGCGTCATTCGTGTGACAGGCACCACGGATGTCAGCGTCATCAGGGAATGCACAAATCGCGCGCCGGACTATTCCAAATGGCTGAAGACCCTTATCCATCCGGGCAATTGACGGTGCGCTATATACCCGCTTATATTGCGCAAGGTAACAATCGCGCACACCGCACCCCTTCACGCCATGACCTTCCGCACCCTGCCCTTCCTGCGCCGCACCGCCTGCGTCGGCGCCGCCCTGGCCCTGACCGTCGCCGCACCGTCGGCCTTTGCCGCCGATCTCGTGGTCTCCGCCGCCGCCAGCCTGACCAACGCGTTCAAGACGCTGGCCGAGCAGTACGAGCACGCCCACCCGGATACCAAGGTGGTGCTGAATTTCGGCGCTTCGGACGTGCTGATGCAGCAGATCGTCAAGGGCGCGCCGGCCGATGTGTTCGCCTCCGCCGACCAGACCGCCATGGACAAGGCCGAGGCCGAGAAGGTCGTGCAACCGGCCAGCCGCAAGGACTTTGCCGCCAACCAGGTAGTGCTGATCGTGCCGCAGGACAGCAAGCTCGGCATCGGGTCGCTCAAGGACCTGACCCGCGCCGACGTCAAGCGCGTGGCGTACGGTAATCCGTCGTCGGTGCCGGTGGGCCGCTATACCAAGGGCGCGCTCGAAGCCGAGGGCCTTTGGGATGCCGTGGCGGCCAAGGGCGTGCCGGCCCAGAACGTTCGCCAGAGTCTCGACTACGTGGCACGCGGCGAGGTCGACGCCGGCTTCGTGTTCGCCACCGATGCCGCGATCATGCCGGAGAAGGTCAAGGTGGCGGTGCGCGTGCCGAATCGCACGCCGGTCACCTACCCCATCGCCGTCACCACGCAGACGAAGCAGGCCCAGCAGGCCAACAGCTTCGTCCAGTACGTGCTGTCGGCCGAAGGCCAGGCCGTGCTGGCCAAATTTGGATTCCAGAAACCGTAACAAGGTCTGATTGCTGTCATGGATGCCGTCTGGGTACCGCTGCTGCTGTCGCTCAAGGTAGCGGGCTGGGCCACGCTGCTGAACGCCATTCTTGGCGTGGCGGCCGCCTATGCGATATCGCGCTGGCGCTCGTCCGTGCGTGATGTGGTGGATGCCATCCTGACCCTGCCGCTGGTTCTCCCACCCACCGTGCTCGGCTACTACCTGCTTGTGCTGGTGGGCCGGCGCGGCGTGTTTGGCGCTTGGCTGGACCGGATCGGGATCGAACTTGTGTTCACATGGCAGGGCGCGGTGCTGGCGTCTACCGTGGTCGCATTCCCGCTCGTGCTGAAATCCGCGCGCGCTGCGTTCGAAGGCGTCGATCACCAGCTCGAGAATGCCGCCCGCGTGCTGGGTGTATCGGAGACCGGCATCTTCTTTCGCGTCACGCTGCCGATGGCGCTGCGCGGCATCTCCGCCGGCGTGGTGCTGGCGTTTGCGCGGGCACTGGGCGAATTCGGCGCCACGCTGATGGTGGCCGGCAACCTGCCGGGCCGCACCCAGACGCTCTCTGTGGCCATTTATGAAGCCGTGCAGGCTGGCGACGACAACACCGCCAACCTGCTGGTGCTGGTGACGTCGGTCACATGCATCGTGCTGTTGGTGGTGGCTGGCCGACTGGTGCCGCCCGCCGCGCGTGGCGTTGGCGAGGTCTACGAGCGACGCGCTTTCCGGCGCGAAGCCGTGGGCAAGTGAGGCCCGCCATGAGCATGCAGATCACCATCCGCAAGCGCCTGGTGTCGCGAGATCGCCAGTTCGCGCTCGACATCGGATTTGAGTCGGACAGTCACCGTATTGCGATGTTCGGACCCTCCGGCTCTGGCAAGACCCTGACACTGCGGGCCATCGCCGGGTTGCTGGTGCCGGACAGCGGGCGCATCGTACTCAACGGACGCACGCTGTTCGACAGCGAATCCGGCATCGACCTGCCCCCCCAGGAGCGCCGCGTGGCGTACCTGTTCCAGGACTACGCGCTATTTCCGCATCTGACCGTGGCGCAGAACATCGCGTTCGGCCTGAACCACGGCTGGCGTAATCCCCGGCGGCGCGAGTTGCCGCCAGAGGCCGCGCACTGGGTCGATGCCTTCGGCTTGCGCGAGATCGTGAATCAGTATCCGTCCGAGATCTCGGGCGGTCAGAAGCAGCGCGTGGCGCTGGCCCGCGCGCTGGCGCCCAAGCCGGATATTGTTTTGCTCGACGAACCGTTCTCGGCGCTGGACCCAGCGCTACGGACGCGTATGCGCGAAGAACTGCTGTCGCTGCAGGCGAACCTCGATGTGCCAATGGTGGTGATCTCGCACGATCCGCAAGACGTCGAGATCCTGGGCGACCACGTGCTCGAGATTCGCGAGGGCCGCATCTTCGGCAGCGGCACCGGCAAGCGGCATCCGCCGGTCTACGCGCCCCTGCCCGCGCACGTGGCCTGATCCGCTATCAGCAAATCGACATAGGCGCCTTCGATCAGGGCGTCATGGTTCACGCCCAGCCGCGCCATCAGTCCATGCGCCTCGGCCACGCCAGCTTCCGCTGGCTCGCCTTCGTGCAGCACCACTTCCAGTTCCAGAAAGTCGCCCAACCCTTCCACGCGATCGAGATGCACGCGCGTGCGACCGACGAGGAACAGTGTCCGCACCTTGCGCACGCGTCCACGCTCGCCGTGGGCCGAGACCAATGCGGCACGCAACGTGTCGGGCGAGGCCGTCGGGGACAGGATGTAGAAGCTCTCCTTCGGCCCCGTCTGGTCAGGTCGGGAATAGAAGATCAGTTGCCCTTGATCGGCACTGAACGCGCGCAGCTTGAGCCTGCCGTTCGGGCACGGGAAGAACGTGTCGTCCTGCTCGATCAGTTCCGGGCCATGATCCGCGACGGCGGCGGCGCGCGGTATCAACGCCTCGACGCTGGCGATGCGTGCCTTGATTTCGATATTGCGTGCCATGCTGCTTTAGCCCACTGTCCCGAGGATCACGCTCGAAGCCTTGAAAATGGCCACCGCACGCGTGCCCACCTTCAGATCGAGTTCGGTCACCGCTGTATTGGTGATGATGGCCGCGACCGTGCCGCCGCCATCGAGATCGAGCACCACCTCGGCATTGACCGCGCCCGGCTGCACGCGCGAGACCACGCCCGGCAACTGGTTACGCGCCGACAGCCGCACGTTGGGGTCGGGCAGACCGATCATCACCGACGATGCCTTGACGAGCGCGAACGCCTCGGCGCCGGCCGTCAGGCCCAGGGTCTCCACGCTCTCGTGCGTGATGGTGGAAACGACGCGCTGGCCACCCGGCAGCGCCAGCGTGACTTCATCGTTGACGGCCCCGCCGCGAATTGCTTCCACGCGGCCGAACAGCTTGTTGCGCGCACTGGTCTGGACCATGAATTTCCTCATCAGGTGAAGGTCGTCGGCATCCGCGTCGCTCAATGCGCTCCCGACCTTGTCAAGGTAGGCGACGAAGCGGGCGTGCTCGGCCTCCATCGCATGGTAGGTACGAATCAGGCGCTCGGCGCGTTCGGTCAGTCGGGTACCGCCCCCGCCCTTGCCGCCAGCCGCGCGCGAGACGAGCGGCTCGCCGGCGCTGTTGTTCATGGCGTCGATGGCATCCCAGGCGGCCTTGTAGCTGATGCCGACGGCGCGCGCCGCGGCCGTGATCGAACCATGTTCGCCAATGGCAGCCAGCAGCGCGATGCGGTCCTTGCCGCCCCAATCATGCGTGCCGGCGCGAAACCAGATCGCTCCCTGGAGTTCGAGCATGTGCTAACGGTGTGGGAAGTGAAAGATAGCGTATGGTACCGCCAGCCGACACCGCGCCGATACCGCACTGGTGTCAGTGCGGTATCGGCGCGGCATTCACGCGGCATCCACTAGTTCTGGTGCGCCGGGATATACCAGCGCATGATGCTGCCGGCGAAGTACTGTTTGTCGAGCTGCCGCAGCAGCCGCCAGGCCGTGAAGGCGTCGACGTCCAGATCCACCCATGCCCATGGATGATCGGCGTCACCCTCGCGCATGATGTCGATCGAGATGACGCGGGCGTAGATCTTGAGCTTTTCGCGCAGCATATCCGCCGTCACATCTCGATGCAGCCCGCGGATCAGTACCTGCATGGCGGCCTCTCCCTCGGTGCGTTGGCATTGTGTGTATTGTAGGCCGCGCTCCGCGTCACGTCGTGTGCCTCATGCGCTGATCGCACACGACGTTGCCCCATCCTGTCAGGCCATCACGTGCACGCCGCCATCGACGTACACGGTGTTGCCAGACAGCCGTCGCGCGTACGGCGTAGCCAGGTAGGCGGTGGCGAAGCCCACATCCATGATGTCGACCAGTTCGCCCAACGGCGCGCGCCCCGCCGCCTCGGCCAGCAGAGCGTCGAAGTCCTTGAGCCCCGACGCCGCGCGCGTCTTCAGCGGCCCGGGCGAGATCGCGTGCACGCGGATGCAGCGCGGACCGAGTTCATAGGCCAGATAGCGGCAACTGGCCTCCAGCGCAGCCTTTACCGGCCCCATCAGGTCATAGTTCGGCACCACGCGGTTGGCGCCGTCATAGCTCATCGCGAACATCGTGCCGCCGTGCGGCATCAGCGGCACCGCGCGGCGCGCCATGCGTATGAAGGAATGGCAGGAGACATCCATCGCCCGCGCGAACCCGGTGGCCGATGAATTGAGCAGTCCGCCCTGCAGGTCGGCCTTCGGCGCGAAAGCCACGGAATGGATCAGGGAATCCAGTTGCCCCCACTCCGCCGCGATGCGCGCGAACAGCGCGTCCATCTGCGCATCGTCCTCGACATCGAGCGGCATCAGGATCGGCGCCTCCACCTGGCGCGCCAGTGGTTCCACGTACGGCAGTGCCTTGTCGTTGAGATAGGTCAGCGCGATCTCGGCGCCCATTTCCCGGAACGCCCGGGCGCAGCCCCAGGCAATCGAGTCCTCGTTCGCCACGCCCACGACGAGCACGCGCGCCCCTGCAAGGGGTGGATTCGGTACTTGCACCATCGGATTCTCCGGCGAAGCTACGTGATGAGCGATGCGCGACGACCGCCCCGCCTCCGGCACGCGGTGGCGGGGCGAAATGGTTATCGGGAGTCAGGTCTGGGCGTCGGCGCCCGCCTCGCGCGTGGCCTTGCCGTGATCGGTACCCATCACGTCGGCGACCTTGCGGTAACGCTCCATCCACTCACCCTCGAGCGGGCCACCAACGGTCAGCACGCGATGTGCCAGCACCATCACCCGGCGACGCTCCTTCATGTCCGGCACGAGTTGCGGCAGCGTGCGCAGCGCGCCGTCGGGGTCAAGACTGACGACATAGCTCTGACGCCGTACCGCGTCCTTGAATTCGGCCAGTGTGAAACGCTCGTCGGGCGGGTTTTCCACCGCCAGCTTGCGTAGCAGGTTGAATGGACGTTCCTCGATGGCGGACTTGCCCCCGGTCACGTAGGCCAGGATGCGCAGGAACCCATCGACCAGCGTGCCCTCGTCGATCCGGGACAGCGCCTCGCGACGGCGGAGTTCCGCCACCTCCGTACGCAGCGCGGTAACGGCGGGCGACTCGGCGCGCTCGGTATCCACCTTCATGCCGAATAGGGCCGGCAGCCACGGCGTGGCGTAGATCGACCAGAACGCCTGTTCCTGCCAGGCATCGCGCATATCGCGGTACAGGTCGAGCGAGCGCACGATCTGATCGGAGATCGCGGTCTGCATGGCCAGGAACGGATTGTCGGGAGATACGGGCTGGCGCGCTTCGCGCACGGCCGGCGCCATCGCGCTCACCCATTGCATCCACGGATTGGTGTCGCCTTCCAGCGATCGTTCAAGCCGCGTCGGATGCACCGCCCGAATCACCTCCGCCATCGACTCGTTCGACATCGCGCGCAGGAACGGCGAGGCAAACGTATCGTAGAGATGCTGGTTGACCTCGGCCACGCGGCGCACCACCTGGAACGGCAGTTCGTCGTCCCGGCCGTCGTCGAGCGACAGGATGTCGTCGATCGTGCGTCGTTCGAAGCGCACCATGTAGCGGCCTTCGATCAGATCCTTGTGCGACGTGCCCGGCGCGATGTCCTCGATCTTCGCTTCGTACAGGCCCGGCGGCAGCACGTCGATCAGGTCCAGCGCGCAGAAGAGTTCCGAGTGTTCCTTGTTGGCCACGCTACCCGACACGAAGATGCCGAGGTGGCCGATCGAAGGATGCAGGCAATAGACGATGGTCTGGTCGTTGGCGACGATCTCGTCAACGTTCGCGTAGAGATCGGGAATCCAGTTCAGCGCCTGCTGCGGCGGCGTGATGTTGTCACCCCAGGAGGCGAACACAATCACCGGCGAGCGCACGTTCCGCAGGTCGATGACCGTCTTGCCGTCGTTGCTGCGCACTTCGCCCGCTGTGAGGTGGTTGCCGACGAACAGGTTCTGCACGATCCAGTCGATCTCTTCCCGGTTCATCAGGAAGTGGCCGCCCCACCAGCGCTCGAACTCCAGGAAACGCGGACCCTCGGTGTCGGCCTTGGCATAAACGTTGTAGAGCTTCGACCAGAACGTGTTCGCGGGATCGAGCTTCTCGAAGTTCTGTACGAGCCAGGCGCCGTCGAAGCGGCCATTGCCCAGATCCGCCGCCAGCGATGCCAGCCAGGTGCCACCAAGCAGGCCACCCGAGTACCGCATCGGATTCTTGCCACGCACCCCAGACCAGTACGCCACGGGCGCGCCAGCCAGCAGGATCGGGCCGGTGACTTCCGGCGCTGCAGCCGCCAGCATCAGCAGGGCCCAGCCTGCCTGACAGTTGCCGACGACGAATGGCTTCCCGGGTGCATCGGGGTGACGCTCGGCGACCGCCTGCAGAAACAGGCCTTCGGTACGCGCGACGTCCTCGATCGTCTGCCCCGGGCAAGGATCGCGAAAGAACGTGATGAAGTAACACGGATGCCCACCACGCAGCGCATTGCCAATTTCGCTGTCGGACTTGAACCCGCCGATGCCAGGACCATGCCCCGCGCGGGGGTCCATCACCACGAACGGCCGCTTGGCCGGGTCCGTCGGTTGTCCTTCAGGTGGCACGATGCGAACCAGCGCGTAGTTGACCGGCGTCGGCAAATCGCGGCCGTCGATCAGTACCTCGTAGTCGAACACCAGCACTGGCGGCATGCCACCGCGCTCGTGCTCCGCGGTTTCATTGCCGCGCTGCCGAAGGATGTCGAGGAACAGGATCGAGCGTTGCCAGGCATCGATGCCGTACTCCCATGCGGCATGCGCAATGGCGGTAGGCGGAACTGGTGGAAGAAACCCGGCGAGCGCGGTCGCGGCCGGTGAGGGTGCCTCCGCTGTCGATGTGACAGCGGTCGGTTGACGTGCGGTCATTCCGTTTCTCCCAGTCTGGATAGGCGGAGTCAGGGTGTCGCGGCAAGACGTGTCGTCCGGATGATCGATAGATCAGCGCCGGTGTGCTTGCTGCGATGCAACAGCGAAAATCTACCAGTGTCGCGGCGCCATGGCAATTGGCCGAAGCGCCACTCCGAACATATCGGCCACCCATGACATATGCGTGTCATCGTGGCGGTTGGAACATTGGCATATACTTTGCCGCAAGACGTTTGCGCAATGCAGCATCCGTGGCCCCCAGGATGCCTGCCCTCCAAAACCGTTTGGTTCCAGGGAACGCTGCCTATGCCGATTACATCGTCCACCGACAAGTACGCCCAGCTGCTCGCGCGTTGCGAGGGGCTGCCCCCCATCCCCACCGCCGTAGCGCATCCGTGCGACCAGTCATCGCTCGATGGCGCACTGGAAGCGGCAAGGCTTGGCCTGATTACTCCACTGCTGGTTGGCCCGGAGTGGCGCATCCGGCAAGTGGCGGAAGAGCACGGCCTGCCCCTCGGCGATACGCCGATCATCGATACAGCTCACAGCCATGCTTCGGCCGAAGCCGCCGTGGAAGCCGTGCGCTCGGGCCGCGCCGAACTGCTAATGAAGGGCAGCCTTCATACCGATGAGTTGCTGCACGCCGTGACGCGCAGCACCAGCGGTTTGCGCACGGAACGGCGCCTTTCGCATGTCTTCGCAATGGACGTGCCGACCTATCACAAGCCGCTGTTCATCACGGACGCCGCGGTCAACATCTTCCCCACGCTGAATGAGAAGGCCGACATCGTGCGCAACGCGATCGACCTCGTGCGCATTCTCGGCGTCGAGCGCCCCAAGGTGGCGATTCTCTCGGCCGTGGAAACGGTGACGGACAAGATCCCGTC
Source organism: Cupriavidus sp. HY129 (assembly GCF_059492215.1). Classification (NCBI taxonomy): domain Bacteria; kingdom Pseudomonadati; phylum Pseudomonadota; class Betaproteobacteria; order Burkholderiales; family Burkholderiaceae; genus Cupriavidus; species Cupriavidus sp. HY129. Next base: position 586,365 of record NZ_CP083254.1, on the reverse strand, counting down.
GACGATCGACGCCGCCGCGCTGTGCATGATGAGCCTGCGCGGGCAGATCGAAGGCGGCCTGCTCGATGGCCCGCTGGCGTTCGACAACGCCATCAGCAAGGCCGCGGCCGAAACCAAGGGCATCCACTCCGAAGTGGCCGGCGACCCCGATATCCTGCTCGTGCCGGATCTCGAAGCCGGCAACATGCTCGCCAAGCAGCTCACGTTCCTGGCCGGTGCGGAAGCGGCTGGCATCGTACTTGGCGCGCGCGTGCCGATCATCCTGACCAGCCGCGCCGACAGCGTGCGCGCGCGCATTGGTAGTTGCGCGATCGCCGTGCTCATCGCCCATGCACGCCGTGTTGCCACCGAGGCAGCCGTCAAGGTCTGAAGCCACTTAAGGAGATTCGCCGCGTGGCCACTGCTCACCCTGTCATCCTCGTCGTCAACGCCGGCTCATCGAGCGTCAAGATTTCCATCTTCTCCGTGCCGGAGGCTGCCCACGAGGACGTCGAAGTCCTGCCCGCGCAGCTTGCGCACGGCCAGATCGAAGGGATCGGCGTGGCGCCGCATATCGAGGGGCGCCTGGCCGATGGAACCGTCGTCGCCGACGAGCGCTTTCCCGTGGAGCAGGTGCCCGATCACGATGCGGCGTTCCGCCTGATCCAGGCCAGGCTGCAGGAAGGCCTGCGCGACACGCCGCCGGTAGCGATCGGCCATCGCGTGGTGCATGGCGGGATGGACTTTGCCGACGCCGTGCGCATCGACGACAACGTGATCGCCAGGCTCGATGCGCTGGTACCACTTGCGCCGCTGCACCAGCCGCACAACCTGACGGCGATCCGCGCGGTGCGGGCCGCCGCGCCCGGCCTGTTGCAGGTAGCGTGCTTCGACACCGCGTTCCACGCCGGGCACGATCCGATGGCCCAGTTGATGGCGCTACCCTACGAGTACTACGAGCAGGGCATCCGGCGTTTCGGCTTTCATGGGCTGTCCTACGCGTATATCGCGCGCCGGCTCAAGCAGGTGGCGCCCGACCTGGCCGAGGGCCGCGTGATCGTTGCCCACTTCGGTAACGGCGCGAGCCTGTGCGCGATGCGCGGCGGCAAGAGCGTGGAATCGACCATGGGCCTCACGGCGCTGGACGGCATGCCGATGGGCACGCGCTGCGGCACGATCGACCCCGGTGCGGTGCTGTGGCTGGCGGCGCAAGGGATGACGCCCGACGCAATCCAGACGATGCTCTATGGGCAATCGGGCCTGAAGGGTATCTCCGGCGTCAGCAGCGACATGCGCGCGCTGCTGGCCAGCGATACGCCGCGCGCGAAGCTGGCCGTGGACTTCTACGCCTATCGCGCCGCACAGGAAATCGGCAAGCTCGCCGTCACGCTGGGTGGCCTGGATGGACTGGTCTTCACGGCTGGTATCGGCGCCAACTCGCCGGACGTGCGCGCACGCGTCTGCGCGCACCTCACCGATCTCTTCGGCATCTCGCTGGATGCCGCGGCCAATGGCGACAACTGCCAACGCATCAGCAGCGACACAAGCCGCGTGCCGGTGCTGGCGCTGCAGACGGACGAGGAAGGCATGATCGCTCTCTCGACCGCGAAGATCCTGCTAAACGGCGGCTAATCTTCGAGGTAGTGCCCGCGTAGTTGCCCCACATCGATGCCCAGGTCATCGGCAAGAAATTGCTCCACACTGCCGTAGGCCTGCGCAATCGCATCCATCGATGCTTCCAGGTACTCGGGCCGCACTTCGAGCAACGGCGTGATGACGTCCGCGTCGACCCCGATCGGGGCCACGCGCGCCAGCACATCTTCGTTGAGGCGACGATTCCAGTGATTGGATTCGAGGTAATTGGCGACGATCTCGTCCTGCGACACGCCAAGCGCCGATAGCAACAGCAACGACGCAAAGCCTGTGCGGTCCTTGCCTGCGGTGCAGTGATAGAACAGCGTGCGGCCGGCCTCGGCATGGCGCAGGAACGCGCCGAACGCCTCGCGGTAGCGCACCGGAAAATCGCGGTACACATCGAGCATGAAGTCGCGCATCTGCGTGGGCGTGCTTGCACGCAGGCGCGGCACCAGCACATCCATCGCCATGCTACCCTCCAGCACCGGCACCGCGAGCCAGTGAAAGCGCTCGCCGAAAGCGGCCTCGGCAGGCGACTTCTCGCCCGGAGACCGGAAATCGACGACGATATCCAGATCGAGCGAATGCAGGCGATCGAGATCGGCGGCCGAGGCCAGCGCGGGATTCGCGCTGCGATAGAGCTTGCCCGACCTGACGCGACGGCCGGACAAACCGGCCAGTCCGCCAAGGTCACGCGCATTGGGGATCGTTTCCAGCCCCAAGGAGGGACGTGCGTCGTGATTCATATTGTTGGTCATTTCACATCCGCGTGCCGTCATGCACGCCTTCCAAAAACGTTCAACATCGACTTCAATTATTTCAGATCGCCGCATCGAAGGACAGGTGCCACGTACGGCTTCATGCTTCCGTGCCGCTCATACGCCCATCCACGCGCAATCACACTCACTCGATCCGCACAAGGCCCCATTGCCGGCATCGAAGCCTGACATCGCAGTGAGTTGATATCCAGCAATTGCGCCGTCATCGGCACCTTGGCACATCGGCCTTGGCTTCACATAATGAGCCCATGTCGGCCGCGGCGATCCTGCGATACGACGCGACCGACAGGCTGATCCAACATGGGGATTCCACGATGCCTGAATCACAAGTACCTCCTGCCGCCCCCGGCGCCCCCACCGCCGCGACGGCCATCCCGGCCGCGCCCAAGCTCAACATCCACTGGGGTCTATATGCCGCCGTGATCGTGCTGATCGCGGTGCTCCTGATTCCGATGCCGGCCGACCTGCCTGTGGCCGGTCAGCGCATGCTGGCCATCCTGGCATTCGCGGTCGTGGTGTGGATTACCGAAGCGGTGACCTACGAGACCAGCGCCATCATGATCACGTCGCTGATGGCAGGCCTGATCGGCTTCTCGCCGATGGTCAATGACCCCAACACGCTATACGGCACGTCGCGCGCACTCGGCATGGCCCTGGCGGGCTTCTCGAACACCGCGCTGGCCCTCGTCGCCGCCGCGCTGTTCATCTCGGCGGCCATGACCGTGACCGGACTGGACCGGCGCATCGCGCTGGTCACCTTGTCGGCCATCGGCACCAGTACCCGGCGCATCCTGATCGGCACGATCGCCGTCACGATCCTGCTCAGCCTGGTGGTGCCGAGCGCCACCGCGCGCAGCGCATGTACCGTGCCGATCATGATGGGCGTGATCGCCGCATTCGGCGTCGACAAGAAGTCGAACATCGCAGCCGGCATCATGATCATGGTCGCCCAGGCCACCAGCGTCTGGAACGTCGGTATCCAGACCGCCGCCGCACAGAACCTGCTGACCGCGGGCTTCATGGACAAGCTGCTCGGCGAACGCGTGACCTGGCTGCAATGGCTGATTGCCGGCGCCCCCTGGGCCATCGCGATGTCGATCGTGCTGTACTTCCTCGTGCGCTGGCTGCTACCGCCTGAAACCGACGCGATTGCGGGCGGCAAGGAAGCCGTGCAGCGTGAGCTGGCCGCGCTGGGTCCGATGACCGGCCCACAGAAGCGCCTGGCTGCCGTCGCCATCGGCCTGCTGCTGTTCTGGGCCACCGAGGGCAAGCTGCACAAGTTCGATACGGCGTCGATCACGTTCGTCGGCCTGGTAATCCTGATGTTGCCGCGCATCGGCGTGATGGACTGGAAGACGATGCAGCAACGTACGCCCTGGGGCACGCTGATCGTGTTCGGCGTCGGTATCAGTCTGGGCACCGCGCTGTTGACAACGCAGGCCGGTCAATGGCTCGGCAAGTTCGTCGTCACGCATTCCGGCCTGGCCAATCACGGCACGCTGCTGGTCTTTGCCGTGCTGGCGGCATTCCTGATCCTGATCCACCTCGGCTTTGCCAGCGCCACGGCGCTGACCTCCGCGATGCTGCCGATCCTGATCTCGGTACTGCAAACCATACCCGGTGACATGAACAAGGTCGGCATGACGATGCTGCTCGGCTTCACGGTCAGCTTCGGCTTCATCCTTCCCATCAACGCGCCGCAGAACATGGTCTGCCTGGGGACCGATACCTTCAACGGGCGACAGTTCGCACGCATCGGCATCCCGACCACGATCATTGGGTATCTGCTAATGCTGCTGTTCGCGTCGACGTACTGGCGCTGGCTTGGCTGGATCTGACCGGAAAACATGCAATCTCGCCGCTGACATAAGCGCCCCCAAACCTTCGCCCCCAACGATGATGAAAATTACCCTAGACAGCGCGCGGCAGTTCGCGCGCAGTATCCTGGCGGCGCAGGGTGTGCCCGCCGATATCGCCGATGACGTGGCCGAGCACCTGGTGGAAGCCGACCGCAGCGGCTACGTCAGCCACGGCCTGTCGATCCTGCCGAACTACCGCCGAGCCATCGAGAGCGGCAACGTGAACCCCACCGGCCGCGCCGCGTGCGTGCTCGACCGCGACATGCTGATGGTGTTCGACGGTAACGGCGGCTTTGGCCAGCACGTCGGCAAGACCGTGATGGCGCGTGCCATCGAACGTGTGCGCCAGCACGGTCATTGCATCGTGACACTGCGCAAATCGCACCACCTTGGCCGTATGGGCCACTATGGCGAGATGGTGGCCAGCGCGGGCTTCGTGCTGTTGAGCTTCACCAACGTGATCAACCGGCCGCCCGTGGTCGCGCCCTTCGGCGGCCGCGTGCCACGGCTCACCACCAATCCGCTTTGCTTTGCCGGGCCGATGCCGAACGGGCGACCGCCGCTGGTCGTCGATATCGCCACCAGCGCCATCGCCATCAACAAGGCACGCGTGCTGGCGGAGAAAGGCGAGCCCGCGCCGGAGAACAGCATCATCGACGCCGAAGGCAACCCGACTACCGATGCGGGGGTCATGTTCGACGATCAACCGGGATCGCTGCTGCCGTTTGGCGCGCACAAGGGCTACGGCCTCGGCGTGGTGGCGGAACTGCTGGCCGGGGTGTTGTCCGGCGGCGGCACGATCCAGCCGGACAACCCGCGCGGTGGCGTGGCCACGAACAACCTGTTCGCGGTGCTGCTGAATCCCGAACTCGATCTCGGCATCAACTGGGAACGGGACGAGGTAGAGGCCTTCGTGCGCTACCTGCACGACACGCCGCCTGCACCGGGTTTCGACCAGGTGCAGTATCCGGGCGAGTACGAGGCCATGCATCGCGCCGCTGCGGCAACGCATCTGGAGATCAATCCGAAGATCTGGAGCCATCTGGCAGCGTTGGCGGGGGATCTCGGGGTGGATATGCCGGCGGCGTAGGCCGTTGAAGCACGCTTCGCACGGACCGGAGACAGGAGAGCATCAGAGATTTCCCAGACGCGATAGCCGCCAATGGCACAATACGCGCCATGCAACGTCTCTGGTCCGCCCTCGTCAAATTCGTTCTGCTCGCCACCATCGGTGGCGCCCTGCTGCTGGCCTTCGTCATCGTGATGGCGAATCGGCAATTGCCGTCCCTCGACGCGCTGACGGCATTTCGCGATTCGCCCGGCTACGTGAAGATCGCGGATTTCCCGCACAACTTGCCCGAGGCCGTGGTCGCCATCGAAGACGACCGCTTCTACCTGCATGACGGCGTGGACTATGTGGGCGCGATGCGCGCCGGCATCGCCAATCTCTCCGACGACCTCTCGCAAGGCGCGTCGACGATCACGATGCAGGTGGCGCGTAACTTCTATCTGTCGCGCCAGAAGACCTACACGCGCAAGCTCTACGAAATCCTGCTGGCGTACCGGATCGAAAACGCACTGAGCAAGGATGAAATCCTGGAGATCTACCTGAACAAGATCTACCTTGGCCAGGGCGCGTATGGCTTCGGTGAGGCTGCCGAGACCTACTTCGGCAAACCGGTCGACCGTCTCACGCTGGCCGAATGCGCGATGCTGGCCGGGCTGCCCAAGGCGCCGTCCGCCAACAACCCGGTGGTCAACCCGCGCCGCGCTCGCCAGCGCCAGGCCTACATCCTGCTGCGGATGCTGGAACTGGGCCGCATCACGCGCGCCCAGTACGATGCCGCACTGCTAGAACCACTGCGGCTGAAATAGGCTCGCGCGTCACGCGGCCGCCTGCGCCACCGCCACCTTGTCGCGATGACGCGCCACGGCGGCCTGCACGATTGGATCGAGCCCTTCCCCGCCCGTCGTGTCGATATGGGCCAGCAGCGCGCGCCGCATGCGTGGCTCCCAGAACCGCTTCAGATGGCTGGCGATATCACCCAGCGCTTCATCTCGATCTGGCATCGCTTCGAAGAACGTGCCGATCTGATTGGCCATCTTGACCAGATTGTCGATATGCATGAAAGACCCTACGCAAGCTTGAGTCGTTGGGGGTGAGAGTAGGCGACCAGGCTGCCGCCGCGCACGAAACCGGCCAGCGTGACACCCGCCGATTCGGCCAGACGCGCAGCCAGCCCCGTTGATCCGGACACCGCCGCCAGGATGCCCGCGCCAATCGAGGCCGTCTTGAGCACCATCTCGTAGCTGGCGCGGCTGGTGACGATCACGGCGCCACGACTCACGTCCTCGCCGCCCTGCGCCAGCGCGCCGGCGAGTTTGTCGAGCGCGTTGTGGCGGCCCACGTCCTCGCGCACCAGCGATACGTCGCCATCTGCCCGCAACCACGCTGCCGCGTGTGTGGCCCCGGTATCGCGCAGCAGCGCCTGCCGCTTGTGCAGCGCGGCGAAGGCATCATCGAACACCACGGGATCGAACACCGCGGCGCTTTGCACCTTCCGCGGCGCGCGCATGACCTCCTCGAGCGATTCCGTGCCGCAGAGACCGCAACCGGTACGTCCCGCCAGCGCCCTGCGCCGGCTCTTGAGCGCGACGAACGCGGCGCTGGCGATCTCCAGCTTCACCGTCACGCCATTCTCGGCGGCTTCCACCTCGATGCCGTAGATGTCGCGCGCGCTGTCGACCACGCCCTCGGTCAGGCTGAAGCCGATCGCGAAATCCTCCAGGTCCGCCGGCGTGGCCAGCATCACCGCGTGGGAGATGCCGTTGTACTCGAACGCCACCGGCACTTCCTCGGCCAGATGATCGATCTCGGCGGAGGCGGCGCCCTGCCGCCAGCGCGTGACCACACGCGTGTGCTGCACTGGCAATACTCCAGCTTCACCCAGGCCGTTCTCGTCAGGCATGTCTCGCTTCATCGCCGTGCTCCCTGGTTCATCGCGTCGGTGCGGGCTCGCCGGCCGCGCGCAGGTGTGCCAGCTGTTCCTCGTTGAAGGCATGGTAGTTGCGCTGCCACGTGGAGGGCTGCGCCACCGGCATCACCTGCACGGCCGTCACCTTGTACTCCGGGCAATTGGTGGCCCAGTCCGAGTTGTCGGTCGTGATCACGTTGGCGCCGGACTCGGGGAAGTGGAACGTCGTGTAGACCACGCCGGGCTGCATCCGCTCGCTGACGATCGCTCGCAGCACGGTTTCACCGGCACGGCTCTGAATCCCGACCCAGTCGCCATCCTTGATCCCGCGTTCCTCCGCATCGTGCGGATGGATCTCAAGCCGGTCCTCGTCGTGCCAATGCACGTTGTGCGTGCGCCGTGTCTGCGCGCCAACGTTGTATTGGGACAGGATGCGCCCCGTAGTCAGAATCAGCGGGTACTTCCGGTTGACCTTTTCGCTGGTCGGCACGTACTTTGTGATGATGAACTTGCCCTTGCCGCGCACGAAGGTGTCCACGTGCATGGTCGGTGTGCCCTCCGGGGCCTCGGCATTGCACGGCCACTGGATACTGCCAAGTTCCTCGAGCTTCTTGTAGCTGACACCCGCGAACGTGGGCGTGAGGCGCGCAATCTCGTCCATGATCTCGGACGGATGGTTGTAGTGCATCGGATAGCCGAGCGCGTTCGACAGCAGGATCGTTGCCTCCCAGTCCGAGTAACCGGCCTTCGGCGGCATCACCTTGCGCACGCGCGAGATCCGGCGCTCCGCGTTGGTGAACGTACCGTCCTTCTCCAGGAACGACGAACCCGGCAGGAACACGTGCGCGTACTTGGCGGTTTCGTTCAGGAAGATATCCTGCACGACGATGCACTCCATCGACGACAGCGCTTCGGCCACGTGCTGCGTATTCGGGTCGGACTGGACAATGTCCTCGCCCTGGCAGTACAGACCCCGGAACGATCCGGTGATTGCCGCTTCGAACATGTTCGGAATACGCAGACCGGGCTCGGGGTTGATCTCGACATTCCACGCGGCCTCGAAGCTGCCGCGCACCGTCGAGTCCGACACATGACGATAGCCCGGCAGTTCATGCGGGAACGAGCCGATATCGCACGACCCCTGCACGTTGTTCTGGCCGCGCAGCGGATTGACGCCCACGCCTTCGCGACCGATGTTGCCGGTGGCCATGGCCAGATTGGCGATGCCCATCACCGTGGTCGAGCCCTGCGCATGTTCGGTCACACCCAGGCCGTAATAGATCGCGGCGTTGCCGCCAGTGGCGTAGAGGCGGGCCGCGCCGCGCAGTTGTTCGGCCGGCACGCCGGTCTCCGCTTCGAGTGCCTCAGGCGAGTTCTCGGACAATGCGACGAAATCGCGCCATTGCTGGAACGCGCGGTCCTCGCAACGCTCGGCGATGAATTGCTCGGCCAGCAGCCCCTCCGTGACGATCACGTGCGCGATCGACGTCACCACCGCCACATTGGTACCGGGACGCAACTGCAGGTGATAGTCGGCGCGGATATGCGGCGATTCCACCAGGTCGATGCGGCGCGGGTCCACCACGATCAGCCTGGCCCCGGCGCGCAGGCGACGCTTCATGCGCGAGGCGAACACCGGGTGCCCATCGGTCGGATTGGCGCCGATAACCATGATCACGTCGGCCTTGGCCACCGAGCGAAACGTCTGCGTGCCAGCCGATTCGCCGATGGTCGTCTTCAGGCCGTAGCCGGTGGGCGAATGGCAGACGCGTGCGCAGGTGTCGACGTTGTTGTTGCCGAACGCGGCTCGCACGAGCTTCTGCACCAGATAGCCTTCCTCGTTGGTGCAGCGCGACGAAACGATACCGCCGATCGAATCCTTGCCGTGCTCCGCCTGGATGCGCCGGAACTGCGAGGCCGCGTATCCGATCGCCTCTTCCCACGACACTTCCCTCCACGGGTCGGTGATCCTGGCGCGAATCATCGGCTTCAGGATGCGGTCCTTGTGCGTGGCATAGCCCCACGCGAAACGGCCCTTCACGCAGGCATGGCCCTCGTTGGCGGCGCCGTCCTTGTAAGGCACCATCCGCACGACCTCGTTGCCCTTCATCTCGGCCTTGAACGAGCAGCCCACGCCGCAGTACGCGCACGTGGTGATCTTGCTGTGGGATGCCTGGCCCAGCTGGATCACCGACGTTTCCGTCAGGGTGGCGGTGGGGCACGCCTGAACGCAGGCGCCACACGACACGCAGTCCGACTCCATGAACGGCTGGCTGGTGCCGGCCGCCACACGCGAATCAAAGCCCCGGCCGCTGATCGTCAGCGCGAACGTGCCTTGCGTCTCCTCGCAGGCACGCACGCAGCGATTGCAGACGATGCACTTGGACGGGTCATACGTGAAGTACGGATTCGATTCGTCCTTGGCCAGATGCGTGTGCGTGGCGATCGGCGGGGCAGTGCCGGCGCCATCGTTGTATCGCACTTCGCGCAGGCCCACCACGCCGGCCATGTCCTGCAACTCGCAGTTGCCGTTGGTCGGGCAGGTCAGGCAGTCGAGCGGGTGATCGGAGATATAGAGTTCCATCACGCCCCGGCGCAGATCGCCGAGCTTCTCGCTTTGTGTGCGCACCTTCATTCCTGCTTCGACGGGCGTGGTGCACGAAGCCGGATAGCCGCGCCGGCCTTCGATCTCCACCAGGCACAGGCGGCACGATCCAAATGCCTTCAGCGAATCGGTGGCGCAGAGCTTCGGCACGCCCACGCCCGCCTCGGCGGCGGCGCGCATCACGGAGGTGCCAGCTGGCACGGTGACGGATACCCCGTCGATTTCCAGCGTAACCTGCGTTTCGGCGTCGCTGGCCGGGGTACCGTAGTCGAAATCGTCTCGAGCGTTCAAGGGATGTCTCCCGTCTTTCACTGCTGTGAGGTCGCGCGCTCCTGAGGAGCGCGTCGTGCTTTTTCTGATTGCCGCGCTCAGGCCGCGTTCAGGCTGCCTTCGCAGCCTTGCCCGACAGGCCGAAGTCTTCCGGAAACTCGTCCAATGCGGACAGTACCGGGTACGGCGTCATGCTGCCCATCGCGCAAAGCGATCCGTTGACCATCGTGTCGCAAAGATCGCGCACCAGCGCCACGTGCTTCACGGGCTGGTCGCCGGCGATGATGCGGTCCATCACCTCGACGCCGCGCGTGGACCCGATCCGGCATGGCGTGCACTTGCCGCACGACTCGATCGCGCAGAACTCCATTGCGTAGCGCGCCATCTTCGCCATGTCCACAGTCTCGTCGAACACCACGATGCCGCCGTGCCCCACTACCGCGCCGAACGCCGCGTACGCCTCGTAGTCGATCGGTGTATCGAAGCGTGAGTCGGGCAGGTAGGCGCCGAGCGGCCCGCCCACCTGCACCGCGCGGATTGCACGTCCGCTGCGCGTGCCGCCGCCATAGTCGAGCATCAGCTCGCGCAGCGTCACGCCGAACGCCTTCTCGACCAGACCACCCTGGCGGATGTTGCCGGCCAGCTGGAACGGCAGCGTGCCGCGCGACCGGCCCATGCCGAAGTCCTGATAGAACTTCGCGCCGCGCGCGAGAATCACCGGCACGGTGGCCAGGGAGATCACATTGTTGATGACGGTAGGCTTGCCGAACAGCCCCTCCAGCGCAGGCAGTGGAGGCTTGGCGCGCACCACGCCGCGCTTGCCTTCCAGGCTTTCGAGCAGCGCGGTTTCCTCCCCGCAGACGTAGGCGCCGGCACCCTTGCGCACTTCCAGCTGGAAGCGGCGGCCGCTGCCGCGAATGTCGTCGCCAAGCCAGCCGGCACGCGTGGCGATCTCGATCGCTGCCGCCGTCGCGGCAATCGCGTGCGGATACTCGGATCGCGTGTAGATGTAGCCCTGCTCTGCCCCGACGGCCAGACCCGCGATCACCATGCCCTCGATCAGCATGAACGGATCGTCCTCCATCACCATGCGGTCGGAGAATGTGCCCGAGTCGCCCTCGTCGGCATTGCACACCACGTACTTGACGTCGGACCTGGCGCCGAGCACGGTCTTCCATTTGATGCCGGTCGGGAACGCTGCGCCGCCACGGCCGCGCAGGCCAGAATCGATGACCTCCTGCACGATCTCCGCGGGCGTCATCGACAGCGCGCGGGTCAGCCCAACGAAGCCCTCGTGCGCGATGTAGTCGTCAAGCGACAAGGGGTCGGTAATGCCGACGCGCATGAACGTCAGCCGCTCCTGCTTCTTCAGGAACGGAATCTCGGCAGTCGCGCCGTGGCTCAGCGCATGGCTGCCGCCGTGGAGGAATCCCGCGTCGAACAGCACGGACACATCGTCCTCGGTGACCGGGCCATACGCCACCCGGCCCGCATCGGTCTGCACCTCGACGAGCGGTTCCAGCCAGAACAGCCCGCGCGAGCCGTTGCGCACGATGCGCACATCCACGCCGCGCTTTTCCGCCTCGCGCGCGATGGCCTGCGCCACTTCATCTGCGCCCAGCGCCAATGCGGTGGAGTCGCGGGGTACGAAGATCGTCGTGCTCATGCCTGGGCCTCCTCGCGCTCGCGGACTGCGTCGATCAGCTTGTCGAATCGCTGCGTGTCGACGCGCCCATGCAAACGATCGCCGATTGTCATCGCCGGGCCGCAGGCGCACTGGCCGAGGCAATAGACCGGCTCGAGCGTGAACTGGCCATCCGCGGTGGTCTCGTGGAAGTCGCACCCGAGTGCCTTGCGCGCATGGGCGGCAAGCGCATCGGCGCCGACGGACTGGCAAGCCTCGGCGCGGCAGATCTGCACCACGGTACGGCCGGCCGGCCGCTCGCGGAAGTGGTGATAGAACGTGATCACGCCATGGACCTCTGCGCGCGACAGGTTGAGCGCGCGCGCGATGACCGGTACCGCATCGGCCGGAATGAAACCCTGGCTGACCTGGATGTCGTGCAGGATCGGCAGCAGCGCGCCTGGCATGTCGCGCCGGGCGGCCACGATGCGTGCGACGGCGTCGGCAACGCCCGCGGCGTCACCGCCGGTGGGGATGGTATCTGGCATGAACTGTGTCTCCGTACCGTTTTGCGGCGCCCACCGATATCGGCTTTTTTCTACATATTTGGTGGCACCGAAGCTGGCTTTTTTGCCGCTTTGTGCGACTATAGGATCGTGGTTTGCCCCGTTCAATATGCTATTTTCCGCATATGCTCCGCATTTCGATCCACCCCCATCTGCAGATTCGCGACGACACGGCCCGGACACCGGCGCCAGCGCTCGACGTATCGCGGCTCGTGGCGTTGCTCGGCCATATCGAGGCCACCGGCAATATCGCCCAGTCGGCGGAAGCGGTGTCGTTGTCATATCGCTACGCCTGGGGAATCCTGCGCGATGCGGAAACCCTGTTCGGCGGCGCGCTGATCGCCAAGACACGCGGGCGCGGATCGGTGCTGACGCCGCTGGCGCAGCAACTCGTCTGGGCCAGCAAGCGCATTGCCGCGCGGCTGTCGCCCACGCTGGAAAGCCTGGCCTCGGAACTCGAGATCGAACTCAAGAAGCTGATGGCCGAGTCCGACCCGGCCGTGCGCATCCATGCCAGCCACGGATTCGCGGTGGCCGCGCTGCGCGATTTTCTCGATGAACAGAAGGTGCGGCACGACCTGAAGTACTGCGGCAGCCTGGAAGCCGCCGCCGCGCTGGCCGAAGGCGCCTGCGACATCGCCGGCTTCCACGTGCCGATCGGCGAGTTCGAGGAAGAGACACTGCGGCGATTCACGCGCCTGCTGCATCCGCAAACCCACTGCCTGATTCACCTGGCCACGCGCGCGCAGGGGTTGTTCGTGCGGCCGGGCAACCCGCTCAATGTGTTGACGCTGGAAGACCTGGTGCGACCCGACGTGCGGTTCGTCAATCGCCAGATGGGCTCCGGCACCCGGTTGCTGCTGGACCTGATGCTCGCAAGGCGCGGCATCGACAGCAGCCGCATCGAAGGCTTCAACAACGGCGAGTTCACCCACGCCGCGGTGGCCGCGTATATCGGCAGCGGCATGGCCGACGTGGGCTTCGGCGTGGAGACGGCCGCGCGCCGCTTCGGGCTGGAGTTCGTGCCGGTGCTCAAGGAGCGCTACTTCTTCGCCATCGAGACGAAGGCGCTGCAGAACCCGGCGCTGACGGGAGCGGTGAACGCGATGAAGAGCGGGAGTTTCCGGGAGCGCGTCAATGCGTTGCCCGGCTACGATGGCGAGATGACCGGACTGGTGCAGTCATTCGAGGAAGCGTTTCCGGGAATGCTGCCGTAGGCGCGTGGCGGGGAAATCCCATCCACGCGCCTGACGCGCCTGACTCCCGAATCAATACACCACGACCGACAGCGCCGCACCCGCCGGCACGCGCACCTTGTCGCTGTACACGCCGTTGCTGTCGCTACGCGCAGCCGCGTAAGTGCCATAGCCCTGCAGGAAAATTGGGGCGATGGCCGGCAGTTTTCGCAGCGCCGCATACGCCGGCAGCGACGGATCGATCTGTGGCAGCACATACGTGCCATCCGTCCGGCCCGGGTAGCCAAATCCGGTGGGCGCCGACGCTGCCGGCAACGCGGCGGTCGTGGTCACTTTCCAGTTCAGCAGGGCCTGCTCGAACGTCCAGCCCGGTCGTGCCGCGCGAATCGCCTGATCGAGCACGGTCTTCGAATCCGCCGTGGCGCGCGTCAGCAGATCCTTGTAGAACGCCAGGCCAAGCTGGCGATCGAGGAAGCCGCCAAGACTGCCGGACACCGAATAGCTTTCGCACGACGCGCCAAATCCCGTGAACTGCAGCACGTTGCAGTTATAGGCGCCATAGCGATAGAAGTCCGGCAGGCGCAGATCGCGGATGGGGTTGTACGTCGGGTCGATATCGTGACTCTGGAAGTCCTCCATCTGCATCGCCGTCATTTCCTCCAGCCACGTGTCGTAGGCATACGCAGCCCCCATGCTGACCTGACGGCGATAGAAGTTCTGCATGTGCGTGCCTTCGTGCGCCATGACCGTCTTGACCGATTGCAAGCCCGATGCACCGCCGAGAGACAGGGTCTCGCTGTCCAGGTAAAGCGAGATCGCCTCGTTGCTGTTCTGTGCGCTGCTCTTCAGGAAGTTGTGCATGCTCCAGAAGTAGCCGACCGTACCGAACGGCTGACCGTCGCGGTTGAAATTGAGAATGACGATGTCCAGCGGCTGGCCATCGGGCAACATCGTGCCGCCGTAGCTGTTTGGTCCCCAGACCGGGCCGCCGATATTGACGAGCTTGTCGTAGATGCCACCGCTGTTCGCAAATGCAGCGGCCAGACCGTCGACCATCGCCTGCGTGATGTTCCCCGCGGTGAACTCGGCGTCCTCGACCCAGAAGTTGACTCGCACATTGCCCGGGGCCGTCACCTGCGTGCGCAACGTGGCCGGACGCGTGGTCTTGTCGGTGTGATACCAGCTCTTCTGCGCACCCACTGCCAGACCGACCGTCGCGGACAGCGGCGCGGACACGCCCATCGTGCTCAGCCGTGGCGCCGGCCCGTTCTGGAGGGTGTCCACCCAGCCCGCGCGGTTGTACTCGCCGATGGCGCGCTGCGTGGCTTCGGCGTCCGAGACCACGCTCAATGCCTGGGGCGACAGCATATCCGCCGCCACACTCGACGAGACCGAGGCCGGCATGGCGACCAACATGCTTGACAGGTTGGTCAGCATCAGCGAGATCGACCGTCCGGCCACGCCGGAGATGGCGTACTGGACGTCCATGTCGCTGCTACCCGGAGCGCGACCCCAGATACCGGCACCGGCGCCCGCATAGCTGCTGGCGGAGGCCGCGCCGCAGCCGCTGCACGACTGGTCAAGGCCGGTGACCAGCAGCGGCGCAGGCGTAGCGGGGGGCGTCGTCGTGGTGGTAGTGGTAGTGGTGGTCGCGGTGGCAGAGGGCGTGGCGGTGGGGCCAGACCCACCATCGCCACCGCCGCCACAGGCTGCCAGTGCCAGCACACCCATCGCTGCCAGCCCCGCCCAGCCAGAAACACGCGGAAAGGGTCGTACGCACGCGGACGCGCGTGCCAGGTTTTGACGCATCAAGGGGACTCCCGAGGAAAAGTAGACGGTCCCCAGTGATGCCGACGCGCGCTTGCGCGTCGTCCCCGGGGTCACCCTTGGATATCGACGCGCCCATGGCTGCGCTTGAGACCCGAATCACCCCGGTGCAGCGCAAGATTTGCGTTAACGCAGGGTATCGATCATCTCGGGAGCGCCGCGACCGGGGTCCGGCCGCGGCGTCCGGTGTCAGTAGATTTCCGGCACGATCATGTTGCCCGGCACGGGATGCCGCACGTAATCGGCATGGCGCTCCCGCTCGGGCAGGAGGACGCTCTGCTGTTGCGGCTCCACGTACGGCATCTGCTGCAGCAAGTGATGGATGCAGTTCAGGCGCGCGCGCTTCTTGTCGACCGCCTGCACCACCCACCACGGCGCCTCGTCGATGTGCGTGCGCTCGAGCATCACTTCCTTGGCGCGCGTGTACTCTTCCCAGCGACGGCGTGACTCCAGATCCATCGGGCTCAGCTTCCACTGCTTGAGCGGATCGTGGATGCGGCTCAGGAAGCGCAGATGCTGCTCGTCGTCCGTGATCGAGAACCAGTACTTGATGACCTGGATACCAGAGCGCACGAGCATGCGTTCGAACTCAGGCACCGAGCGGAAGAACTCCTCATACTGCTCGTCGGTGCAGAAACCCATGACGCGCTCGACGCCCGCGCGGTTGTACCAGCTACGGTCGAACAGCACCATTTCGCCGGCAGCCGGCAGATGCGACACGTAACGCTGGAAGTACCACTGCGTGCGCTCGCGATCGTTCGGCGCCGGCAGCGCGGCCACGCGGCAGACACGCGGATTGAGGCGTTGCGTGATCCGCTTGATCACACCACCCTTGCCCGCTGCATCGCGCCCCTCGAAGAGGATAACGACCTTGTGGCCGGTTTCCACCACCCAGCTCTGCAGCTTGACCAGTTCGCCCTGCAGGCGGAACAGTTCACGGAAATAGCGATGGCGTTCGGCGCGCTCGATATCGTCGCCGTTGAGGTTGCTGTTGTCCCCCGGGCCACCAATATCGCCATCCAGCACACGCTGGACCAGTCCCGGGTCACGATCTTCGAGTTCGAGTTCGAGCTCTTCGTCATAGTAATCCGCCACTTCCTGGTGGATGCGGCGGATCAGCGCCTCGTCGTTGTAATCCATGGCTTTCCTCCATCACGTACGCCGGACTGACGTACGGCTGTGCGCCGGAAATCGTACGCTTTCAGTGTGGCACTTGCATGAATCGACTGCCAGCCTACTCGGCCTGCTTGCGGAACGCCCAGCGCCCGGCCAGCACCGTGAAGCTGGCCACCAGCACCACAAGCACCCAGAAGCCGTGCGGATGATCCGCTAGCGGAATGCCGCCCACGTTCATGCCGAAGAAGCCAGCCACGATGTTGATCGGCAGCGCCAGTACGGTGACCAGCGTCAGCGTGAACAGCGTGCGGTTGGTCTGTTCGTTGAGCTTGGCGGCGATCTCTTCCTGCAGCAGCTTGATCCGCTCCACCAGCGCGGCAAGGTCGTTCAGCACCAGCGAGAACTCTTCGGTCGACTCGCGCAGCTCGCGCAAGTCACCTTCGAGCAGCCACGCCGGCGGACGGTTCAGCAGGCGGAACAACGCGCCGGGCTCCGGCGCCAGCAGGCGCTGCAGTCGCACCAGACCACGACGCATCGCGCCCAGGTCCGCGCGGTTCGAGTGCAGCCGCTGGGACAACAACTGGTCCTCGATCTGGTCGACATTGATACCGGTCTCGCGCACGATCTGCACGAGCACGTCGGCCTGATCGCGCAGCAGGTGCACCACCAGATCCAGCGGCGAGCGGAATGGCTCGCCCCTGCGCACCGCGGCGCGCAGGCGGTCCACCGACCGCAGTGGCCGTGCGCGGGCCGTCACCAGCAGCCGGTGATCGGCATGGGCCCACAGCGTGGAAATGTCAGTGGAGACCACGCCGAAGTTGTAGATCACATCGTTGACCACGGCCAGCAGCGCATCGTCCTGGCGCTCGATACGTGTCGAATGCGAGCCCTGCCGCAGCGCTTCGAAGAAGTCTTCTGGCAGGCCGAGCTGGCCTTTCATCCAGCGCTCGCAGGCGCTGTGGGACAGGTTGAAGTGAAGCCAGAGAAACGACTGGTCGTGGCGTGCCGTGGTCGGCGCGGCATTGCCGTTCTGACGCAGCCAGGCCGCCGCGCCTGTCGAGTCGATCTCCCGCAAGGGCTGCCCCGGTTCGAACAAGAAACCGCTGACCAGACCGACCGGATCTGACCCGTAGCCCGACTCGACAATGCCCGATTGCATGAAGACTCCCGTGGATCGAAATAACTGTGTGACGCGCGACGTTAGCATGGCGCCGTGACGCCCCGGAACTACCTGGCCTTTCCGGCCGCCAGCTTCTTGTAGAACGCCGCGCGGCTGAGCCCGATGCGGGCGGCGGCCTCGGCTACGCGGCCTCCGCAGGCGTCCAGCGCCTGATGCAGGAAGGCCGCTTCGAACTGCGCCATGGCGTCGGCATAGGATTGCGCGGGCACCGCGGTCTGAACGCCGGGGACGTGGGCGATGGCCACGTCTGCTGCCACCTCCGGCGGCACGGGTGTCTCCGGAATCACTGTCGTCGGACGGCGTGCGGATTCCGGTGCCGATTGAGGGCCCGCATGGACGGCGGACGGCACGCGCCCCAGCCCAAGCAGCGGCGCCAGTGTCGCGGCGTCGATCGCATCCTCGTCGCACAGCATCACCACACGCTCCAGCACATTGCGCAGTTCGCGCACGTTGCCCGGCCAGTCGTACTCGCCGAGCAGCTTCAATGCGTCCGCGCCCAGCCCCATCGGCTGCCGGGCCGCCTTGATGCAGAGTTCCTCGATCATTGCGTAGGCCATCGGCACCAGATCGCCCAGTCGCTCCCGCAGCGGCGGCAGGTCGATGGTCAGCACGTTGAGCCGGTAGTAGAGGTCCGGGCGGAACCTGCCTGCCGCCACCAGCCCCGGCAGGTCGGCGGACGTGGCAGCGATGATGCGCACATCGGATCGCACGATCCGGTTGGAGCCAAGTGGTTCGAACTCTCGATCCTGGAGCGCGCGCAGCAACTTGCTCTGCAGCGCGAGCGGCATGTCGCCGATTTCATCGAGAAACAGCGTCCCGCCATCGGCCAGTTCGAACTTGCCGACGCGGCCTTTGCGGTCGACGCCGGTATAGGCACCCGGCGCGGCGCCAAAGAACTCCACTTCGAGCAACGTGTCGGGAATCGCCGAGACATTGACGGTCACGAGCGGCTTTTCGGCACGCGCCGAACCCGCGTGAATGCCGTGCGCCAGCAGCTCCTTACCGGTGCCGGTCTCGCCGAGCAGCAGCACTGGCGATTCCACCTGGGCCGCCCGGCGCGCCTGACGCTTGACCTCCTGCGCCGCCCGGCTGGTACCGACGAAGCTCGCGAAGGTGTACTTGGCGCGACGCGCCTGATCCAGCGATCGCCGCGCGGCAGCCAGTTCGGCCTGCACCCGCGCGTAATGGGCATAGATCGGCGTGAGGGCCTTGAGTTCGTCGAACAGTGCGAAGCCCACGCCGCCGATGGTCCGACCCTCGTCGTCCTTGATCGGCAGGCGGGTGACGATCATCGGCTCGCGCCCTGTCTCCAGGATGTCCAGCAGGATCGGCTTGCCGGTTGTTACGACCTCGCGCATCAGGCTGTGCGGGATCACCTGCTCGCAATCAAGCCCGATCGCGTCCTGCGGATTACTGAAGCCAAAACGCGCCGCGTAGCGCTTGTTGATCCACACCACGCGTGCCTGGTCGTCCACGACGAAAGTCCCCTCGCTGAAATTCTCGAAGGTGCGGAAAAGCGACTCCATGGCCCGCCGCGCGACATCGTCGTAGTCGAGCAGCAGCGCGCCGCCCGGTTCGGCGATCTTGTGCATGTTCTCGTTTTCGATTCTCGATTTGGAGACGCGCAGTGTCTCATATTGGAGACTTATAGGTCTCCCGGGAGAACCCGACATCTCCATCGGGAGACATTCTCCATCAAACCGTCATGAATATGCCGTATAGATAACTTATAGCGTGGGCATGGAACGTGCTGAACAAGCGGCCCCCAAAAGTTGCCCCTTGCGCCACATCCAGGGGGTATCCAATAACAAGTCTTCGGAGACCTCATGTCTTTCGTCATCGTGCTCGCCGCCCTGGCGTTCCTGATGTTCGCCGCCTATCGCGGCTACAGCGTCATCCTGTTCGCACCGATCGCCGCGCTAGGCGCAGTGCTGCTGACCGACCCGTCGGCCGTCGCGCCTGTGTTTTCCGGCATCTTCATGGAGAAGATGGTCGGCTTCGTGAAGCTCTACTTCCCGGTGTTCATGCTGGGTGCCGTGTTCGGCAAGGTCATCGAGCTTTCGGGCTTCTCCGAGTCGATCGTCGCCGCGGCGATCCGCTATATCGGCCGCTCGCGCGCCAATGCCGTGATCGTGGCGGTCTGCGCACTGCTGACCTACGGCGGCGTGTCGCTGTTCGTGGTGGTGTTCGCGGTCTACCCGTTCGCCGCCGAGCTCTATCGCCAGAGCAATATCCCGAAGCGCCTGATGCCGGGCGCCATCGCACTGGGCGCGTTCTCGTTCACGATGGATTCGCTGCCGGGCACGCCGCAGATCCAGAACATCATCCCGACCACGTTCTTCAAGACCACCTCGTGGGCCGCGCCCGTGCTGGGCGTGGCGGGCTCGCTGTTCATCATCATCGTTGGCCTGTCGTACCTGGAGTGGCGCCGCCGCGTGGCCGCCGCCAATGGCGAGGGCTACGGCACCAACCTGCTGAACGAACCGCAACGTGTGGAAGGCGGCAAGCTGCCGCCGCCGCTGCTGGCCATCCTGCCGCTGATCGTGGTGGGGGTGTCCAACTTCTGGCTCACGCGCATGATTCCGCTCTGGTATGGCGAGGCCAACAGCGTGTCGCTGCCCGGTCTGGCCAAGCCGGTGGAAACCAAGATCGCCAGCGTGACCGCGATCTGGGCCGTGGAAGCCGCGCTGCTGCTCGGCATCGTAGTGGTGCTCGTGACGGCATTCGGCGCGGTGCGCTCGCGCTTTGCCGAAGGTACCAGGAGCGCCGTGTCCGGTGCGCTGCTGGCCTCGATGAACACCGCATCGGAATACGGCTTCGGCGGCGTGATCGCCGCGCTGCCGGGCTTCCTGGTGGTGAGCGATGGGCTGCGCAGCATTCCCAATCCGCTGGTCAATGCGGCGGTGTCGGTCAGCACGCTGGCGGGTATCACGGGGTCGGCGTCGGGCGGCATGAGCATCGCGCTGGCCGCCATGTCGGACGTCTTCATCCAGGGCGCGCACGCCGCCCAGATTCCGCTGGAAGTCCTGCACCGCGTGGTGTCGATGGCCAGCGGCGGCATGGACACGCTGCCGCATAACGGCGCGGTAATCACGCTGCTGGCGGTCACCGGCCTGACGCATCGCCAGTCGTATCGCGACATCTTCGCAATCACGATGATCAAGACGATGGCGGTGTTCTTCGTCATCTTCGTGTTCTACGCTACCGGTCTGGTCTAAGGAGCGGCAATGGTCAATCTGCAAGGCAAGACCGCGCTGGTCACCGGCTCCACCAGCGGCATCGGACTGGGCATCGCCGAAGCGCTGGGCCGCGCTGGCGCGAACATCGTGCTGAACGGCTTCGGCGATGTCGACGCGGCGCACGCCACAATTGCGGCGACTGGCGCGCAATTGGCCCATCATCCGGCGGACATGCGCAAGCCCGATGAGATCGAAGCGATGATCGCCATGGCACGGGATCGCTTTGGCGCCGTGGACGTGCTGGTCAACAACGCCGGCATCCAGCATGTGGCGCAGGTAGAGGACTTCCCCGCGCAGAAGTGGGACGACATCCTTGCCATCAACCTGACGTCGAGCTTCCACACAACCCGGCACGTGGTTCCCGCGATGCGAGCCCGTAACTGGGGTCGTATCGTCAATATCGCGTCGGTGCACGGGCTCGTCGGCTCAGCCGGCAAGTCCGCCTACGTGGCGGCCAAGCATGGTCTCGTCGGGCTGACCAAGGTCACCGCGCTGGAAACGGCCGGTACCGGCATCACCTGCAACGCGATCTGTCCCGGCTTTGTGCTGACGCCGCTGGTAGCGGCGCAAATCGATGCGATCGCGAAGCGAGACGGCATTTCGTTGGAAGCGGCTCAGGCACGGCTGCTGTCGGACAAGCAACCCTCGGGGCAGTTCGTCACGCCGGAGCAGTTGGGCAATCTGGTGCTGATGCTCTGTTCGCCGTTCGGCGATCAGGTGCGCGGCGCAGCCTGGGCCATGGACGGCGGCTGGACCGCGCAATAGCTGTAGCAGTTAGGACACCGCGCGCCACGCCGCATCCGGCATGGCGCGCGGCAGATGGGCGGCCTCTTACAGCCCGCCTACGCCAGGGAACGTGATCACGCTTCGCGCCACACTTCCCGACTGCATCGCGATGAACCCCTCATTGATGTCCTCCAGCGAGATCCGCTGCGAAATCAGATCGTCGAGCAGCAGCTTGCCCTGCATGTACAACTCGACCAGTCGAGGGATATCCAGACTCAGGCGGTTCGAACCCATGAACGAGCCCTGGATGCGCTTCTCTTTCAGGAAGTCGAGTGCGGGCAGTTCGATCCTCGCATCAGGACGGAACAGGCCGATCACCGTCGCCGTGCCACCGGGGGCCAGCATCGCGTAGCACTGCTCGGCGGTCTGCTTCAGGCCGATGCATTCGAAGGCGAATTCGGCACCGCCGCCGGTCAGTTGCATCACCTGCGCTACCGGGTCTCCATCGCCCGCATTGACGACGTCGGTCGCCCCGAACTTGCGAGCCAGTTCCAGCTTGGCAGGCAGCATGTCCACGGCGATCACACGCGACGCGCCGGCAATCGCCGCGCCGTTGATCACGGAGAGCCCGACGCCGCCGCAACCGACCACCACCACGGTGCTGCCCGGCGGCACCTTCGCGCTGTGGAAAACCGCACCCGTGCCAGTAATGACCGCGCAGCCGAGCAACGCCGCGCGATCGAGCGGCATATCGTCACGAATCTTCACCAGCGCGTTCTCGTGCACGAGGATCTCTTCGGCGAAACCGGAAAGATTGAATACCTGGCTGAGCGGATTTCCCGCCAGGCGCAGACGGTTGGCCTTGCCCGGCGGAAGCTTCACCTCCGGGTTCTGGCACAGCACCTGGCGGCCCGCCGCGCATACCGAGCAGTGGCCGCAATAGACCGACAGGCAGCCCACCACATGATCGCCCGCCTTCAGTCCGGATACCTGCGAGCCAACGGCCTCCACCACACCCGACACCTCGTGCCCAAGCACGGCAGGCAGCGGTAGCGGATAGGTGCCCTGCATCATGTGAAGATCGCTATGGCACAACCCCACGGCCGCCGTTCGCACCCGCACCTCGCGCGGACCCGGTTCGGCAATGGCAACGTCATGGATCACGAGCGGCGCGCCTGCTTTTTCCATCACTGCGGCTTTCATCTTCTGTGTCTCCTTGGTTGAATCAACTTGCTTCACGGAGCCGGGACGTGCGGCGGCCCGGCCAGATAGCGTTGCAGCATCGCGGCAAGGCGAGGCTCGAGCGCCGCGTCCTCCATGCCGATGCCATGCGGCACTTCCAGCGCGATGCTCGTGAGGGTACTGACCACCAGCCGGATCGCCATCCGGATCTCGTCCTCGGCCCAGTCGCGCCCTTCCGCGCGCAGATGGCCGGACAGGCAGGGCACCATCACATCGAGAATGCGCTGGTTGGCATCGCGAATGGGCCCCCATAACGGTCCACCGCTGGCGGCATGTCGCAGGTAGGCCGCGAACACACCAGCATATGAGCGGAAGGTGGCAACGTAGAACGCGATGATGCGTGCGCAGATGGCATCAGCCGGTCCGTCATGCCAGACCGGGTCTTGCGCCATCTGCGCATCGAGCCCGGCCCGGAGTTCGGTCAGCATATCCTCGAGCACCAGCGCGCAAAAGGTCTCCTTGTCGCGAAAGCGTGTGTAGAACGCGCCAACCGACGTGGAGGCCGCCTGGGTCAGCTCGGCCAGCGAGAAGCCGGTCAGGCTGCCGGATGCGTTGATCAACCCTCGCCCCGCCGTAAGCATGGCCCGCAGGGAGGCCTCGCTGCGCTCCTGGCGCGGCGTGCGCAAACCTTCCACGGTCTGCATCGGAATGATCGGATTCATACGTCGTAGGTGATGATCAATGATCGATCGTGACGCGGACGCGCCTGGCACGCCAGTATCCAGCCGGCGGCAAGTTCGTCGGGACTGAACACGTCGTTGTGCGCGTGGGCGACTTCGCCATCGAGGCATTTTGCCGCGCACGATCCGCAGTAGCCTTCCTCGCACGCGTACGGCACATCGAGCCCGGCCTCCAGCATGGCCTGCAGGAGCGACTGGCCGCCCTCCACCCGCACCGTATGCTGTTCGCCCTTGATCGTCACGCGCGCATCGCATGAGGCCATCGCTGCCGTGGCGGTAACCGCGGCGCTGGCGACCACGGGCGCCGCATCGAAACGCTCCAGGTGCACACGCCCACCCGCCACGCCGGCTTCGCCCGCGGCCTGCTGAATCATGGCCATGAACGGCGCGGGACCGCAAAGATAAAGGTGGAAGTCCGCATTGCGCCGCAGCATTTGTCCGAGGGTCTGCGCGTCGGGGGTGCCGTGTTCGTCATCGTAGTGCCACCGGACCGCGAGCCGTTCCGGATGGTCCGCCACCAGCCTGGCGATGGCCTGCCCGAAGATAACGCTCGCGGCATCACGATTTGCATAGAAGAGTGTGATGTGGCGCGTGGTGGTGGCTAGCGCGGAGCGAATCATCGACAGGACGGGCGTGATGCCACTACCCGCCGCGCAGAACACCAGCGGCGCCGCGCCATCGTCACACACGAAGCGCCCGGTGGGCTCGCTCACTTCCAGCACGCTGCCGGGGCCGACGTGCGCGTGGAACCAGTTCGACACTCTGCCTCGCGCGACCCGCTTTACCGTCACTACCGGTAGCCCAAGGGACTCCGGAGCACTGGACAGCGAGTAGCTACGCATCAGGGTTTCCCCGCCGACGTCCACCCGGAAGGTCAAATGCTGCCCCGCACGATAACGAAACGCGCCGCGCAGCGGCTCGGGTATCGCAAGCGCGAACGAACGTGCGTCTTCGGTCTCCGCAACCACATCGGCAACGGTCAGGCGATGGAACTGCATCCGCGTCTCCTCGTTCTGCGGAACCTGTATCGGCTCCTTGCATTAATCAGAAACAGAATTATTCTTCTGTTTATAGTCGGAAGCCCCCGCAAGAACAAGGCCGATCTTCCCGGCTCCGGCGCAGCAGGTCACGATGATCGGCCAAACCCCAAGGCAAGCCAAAGGAGACGTCATGACATCGATGCACCGTTACACCCTGCCTGTGGACCAGACCGGCTGGTCCGTCGGCAGCCAGGTAGCGACAGAGTTCAACTGGGAATACGACAATGGGTCGTCCAAGCTGCTGCAGCTCTACGAGACGAGCAAGAAGCAGCAGTGGAATGCGAGCGACCGGATCGACTGGTCCCGGGAGCTGGACCCGGAGAACCCGCAGGAACTCGATGACCGCATGATCCCGATCTACGGCACCAAGCTGTGGGACAAGCTGGGCCACAACGACCGCATCGAGGTACGCCGCCACCAGCAGGCGCATTCGCTGTCGCAGTTCCTGCATGGTGAACAGGGCGCATTGATGGTCTCCGCGCGCATCGTGCAGATGGTGCCTGGCATGGATGCCAAGTTCTACGCAGCCACGCAGACGATGGACGAGGCCCGCCACGTCGAAGCCTATTCGCGTCTGCTGCATGAGAAGGTCGGCCTGCTCTATCCCATCACGCCCGGTCTGAAGTCGCTGCTGGAAACCACGCTGACCGATTCGCGCTGGGACTTCTGCTACCTCGGGATGCAGGTGCTGGTGGAAGGGCTGGCGCTCGCCGCCTTCCAGCGCATTCGCGACTTCGCGAAGAACCCGCTGGCTGCTTCGATCAATGCCTACGTGATGCAGGACGAGTCGCGCCATGTCGCCTTCGGCCGCACCGCGCTGCGCGGCTACTATCCGCAACTGACGGAGGCCGAACAACGCGAACGCGAGGACTTCGTGATCGAAGCCTGCCAGTTGATGCGCGAGCGCTTCGACCAGAAGGAAGTCTGGGGCCGGCTGGGCCTGCCCGAGGACGAATGCGCGCAGGCGGTACGCGATTCGGAAACCATGCGACTGTTCCGCCAGCGCCTGTTCAGCCGGATCGTGCCGACGGTCAAGGACATCGGTCTGTGGAGCCAGCGCGTGCAGGACGCGTTTGCCGCCATGGGCGCGATCGAGTTCGCCAACGTTGACGTCGAAGCCCAGTTCGCCAACGATCACAAGGTAGCCGAGGAATTCGACGCGCGCCGCCATGTGATGGACACCATCAAGCAGGCCACCGACAGCGCGCACTGAATCCGCGCAAGTGAAAAAACCCGGCAAATACTTGCCGGGTTTTTTTTCGTGCCAGAGATTCGCCGGCAAGCCGGCCTCTGTTCGTTAGCCTTGCAGCCGTCGCAGCGAACGCTCGGGATGCTGACCCAGCCAGCTCATTACGAATCCCGTCAGCATCACCGCGCCGCCCAGTGCAAAGCCAAGTTCGTATCCATGGGCAAGGTCGCCCGGATGCGCCTGCACGAACCATCCCATCGTGATCGGCGCGATGGCGCCCGCACAGGTGGATATCGCGACATTGAGCGCGACGATGGCGCTGCGTTGTGCGTCGGGCGTAATCTCGGCCAGGATCGCCGGGCCGAACGAGAACACCATGTTCGGCAGCGTGGCCGCAGCGGTGAGCAATACCAGCCGATAAGGCGTCGGCATCGGCACGAATGCAGGCACCAGCAGGCCCAGCCCGCCCACGCCGACGCAAACGGCGCCGAACAGCACGCGGGCCACACGCGTGGATGCGCCACGCTGCAACATGCGCTGCGAGAGCCAGCTCAGCGTCATGCTGATGGGGATACCCGCGGCAACCTGCACGGCGAACACCTTGCCCGCGCTGATGCGATCGAAGCCGAGCGCCTGCTCCAGATAGGAAGGAATCCAGGTCAGCACCAGCGCAAGACTCCAGTACGCCGTGAAGCCGACGAAACAGGCCGACAGAATCGTGGGGTCGGTCAGCAGCTTGCGGTAAGGCACACGTCGCGGCAAGGTATCAGCGCGCGCGGGCCCGTCATCGGCGGCGGCCGAACTCAGCGTGCCCTCGCGGCCGAAACAAAGCCAGCCCAGCCCCCACACCGCCGACGCAATCGCCAGCATGATGAAGTTGGTGCGCCATCCCCAGTTGTGCGAGACATAGGGCACGAGTAGGCCCGCCAGCAGCAGCCCGATGACCGCGCCCTGGTTGATCAGCGTCACCGGCAGATTGCGCTTGTCATGCGGGAACCACTTGAACAGGGCATGTGCCGAGACCGGAAAGCTCGGTCCCTCGCCCGCGCCCAGCGCTACCCGCGAGGCCAGCAGCACCCATGACTTCGACGCGAAGGCGACCGGAAGCTGGACCACCGACCAGATGAACGCCATGCACAGCAGGATCCATCGCGAGGCCACCCGATTACCGATGAAGCCGACCACGACCGCCGACAGCGAGAACAGCCAGAAGAAGCTGCCGGCGATCACGCCGAAGCTCGTGGGCGTCAGATGAAAATCCTCCATGATCGGCACGGCCAGCATGCCCAGCACGACCTTGTCGAGGAAGTTGATGGCGGAGAAGGCAGTCAGCCAGATGGCGATGGTCCATGCCTTGCGTGGCTGATAGACATTGGCCGGGCCGCTTTCCTCAGCCTCTTGCGGCAACACACTGCCTCGTGACGATGTCAACGCTTCTGCCATATTCGTAGTCTCCTTGCGTGCTCGCGCGCGCACCGGGGGCGTGCCGGAAGGCATGTGCCATCCGACCGGATTACGAACGGTAGTGCTATTTTTCGGTTCAGACAGCAGAGGGCAAATACTGATAGGGTTTCGCTCGGGAAACGCCTAACGCGAGACGCGCGATAACTGGAGGCTAGCGCTTGCTGCGGCGAGGCGCCGCGGATGCTACAGGCGCGACTGCCTCAGGCAATCCGAGGTAGCGGACCATCATGCGATTCAGGTGCAGCGCCAGAGCATCGTCATCGAGATGCAGCGGCCCCGGATCGTTGAGCAGGATGTTGGCGAGCGTGCCCACCATGAACTGCAGCGCGGCGCGGACTTCAAATTCCGCTGTGTCCTGGGGCCGATCGCCCAGCTGCGCTGCGAGCGACGGCACGACCAGCCCGTAGATCCGCCGGTTGGCATCGCGCATCGGGTTGTCGCGCGCGTCACGCGCCGAGTAGTGCCGCAGGAATCCCCTGAACAAGCCACGATTCAGCCGAAACTGGCCGACGTAGCCGCTGATGATGCGCTCGACGATCGCCTGCGCGGGACCCGCCTGCCAGACAGGCTCCTCGTCGATCGAGCGTTGCATGACGTCCTCCGCCTCGCGCAACGCCACTTCGAGCACATAGCCGAGAAAGGCCTCTTTGTCCTTGAAACGCCCATAGAACGCGCCAATCGACGTGCCCGCCCTGGCAACGGTCTCGTTCAGCGAAATGTCGTCGAGATTGCCGCGCTCCTCGGCCAGCGCGCGGCAGGCCGCCACCATCTTCTCCAGACTCTTTTCGCTACGCGACTGCAACGGCGGACGCACCACCTCTTCGGCGCCTCGCCTGGCCGACCGGGCGCGGGATGCGGTAACGGACCGGGTCGAGGGCTTGGTAGACGTGGGCATGACAGTGGGTGAAAGCCGTTCGGGAACAGTGTGGATTATGCGGCAATTCACCCTGTACTCAGCACGATGAATTGGCCTCTGTTCATCACCCGCGCCCCAAAAAAACAAGGCCCTCGCTATGAACTGCACCCCAAGAGTTGGACACCGATCCAACCCTTGGGGTGTTTTTCATGGTGAGACACGACGAGCAACTGAAGCTCAAGGTAGTGAAGCGATATTTAGCCGGAGGTATCGGTTATAGGGCGCTGGCGCAGGAGTATGGAGTGGCGCGTACGCTAGCCCGGCAGTGGGTTGCTCAGTATGAACTCCACGGTCAACGCGGCTTACGGCGCAAGGGGCACAGTAAGTACAGCGCAGAATTCAAGCTCGCGGCGCTTGAGCGCATGCGGCGAGACAACCTGTCGCAATCTCAGGTGGGAGCGATATTGGGGATTCGTGATCCGGGGGCCATCGGCCGCTGGGAACGCCAGTATCATGAGGGTGGTCTGTCTGCACTATTGCCCCGTCCCAAGGGACGCCCCCGGAAGATGCCGAAAACTCTGCCACCCGAACCCCTCCCACCGGAATCCGAGCCGGATCAGCGCACCCGTGAGCAGTTGCTCAAGGAGAACGAATACCTGCGCGCGGAGGTGGCGTACCTAAAAAAACTCGATGCCTTGATTCGAGTGGAGCAGCGTCAGGCACCGCGCGCAAAGCGCAAGTAGTACTCGAATTGAGGCAGCATCATCCATTGGCCATCCTGCTTAATGTGGCAGGACTGGCGCGCAGCACCTTTTACTACCAGCAGAAAGTCCTGCTGGCCGGGGATCGTTACGCTGAACTCAAGCAGCGCATCCGCTCGATCTACGAGCACCACCGGGGCCGATATGGCTATCGGCGCATTACCGCGGTGATCCGGCAGGCTGGCGAGATAGTCAATCACAAGTTGATCCGGCGCCTGATGCTGCAGTTGGGCTTGAAGTCGCTGGTACGACCGAAGAAATACCGCTCTTACCGGGGAATGCTGGGACGGGTGGCGCCGAACTTGCTCAACCGGCAGTTCGCTGCGCAACGGCCCAACGAGAAATGGGTGACGGACGTGACCGAGTTCAACGTGAAGGGGCAGAAGCTGTACCTATCGCCGGTCATGGATCTGTACAACGGCGAGATCATCGCCTGGCAAAGCTCCACACTGCCCACCTTCGATCTGGTCAGCGGCATGCTGAAGAAAGCGATCTCACACCTTAAACGTAGTGAGCGGCCCTTGCTGCATTCGGATCAGGGCTGGCAGTATCAGATGCCAGCCTATCGACGCCTGCTGGGCAAGAAGGTCCGACAGAGCATGTCACGCAAGGGCAATTGCCTTGATAATGCCGCGATGGAAAGCTTCTTTGGAACGCTCAAGTCGGAGTTTTTCTACCTGAACGAATTCGACAGCGTGCAGCAGTTGCAGGCTGGCATCCGGCAATACATCCACTACTACAACCACGAGCGTATCCGACTGAAACTAAAGGGGCTGAGTCCCGTGCAATACAGGACTCAGCCCTTGCAAGCCTAGTCTTCTTGAACCGTCCAACTTATGGGGTTCAGTTCACTAAGGAGGGCCTTGTTACTCAGCTTCGACTTGCCGAATTCGCTCAGGCGAAGTTCTTCGACGCGAAGTCCCAGCTCACGACGTTCCAGAATGCCTCGACGTACTTCGGACGGGCATTGCGGTAGTCGATGTAGTAGGCGTGTTCCCACACGTCGCAGGTCAGCAGCGGCTTGGCGTCGGTGGTCAGCGGGGTGGCGGCGTTGGAGGTCGACACCAGGTCCAGCGAGCCGTCGGCCTTCTTGACCAGCCAGGCCCAGCCCGAACCGAACGTGCCCACGGCCACCTTCGTGAATTCTTCCTTGAACTTGTCGAACGAACCCCACTTGGCGTTGATCGCGTCAGCCAGGGCGCCGGTCGGCTGGCCACCGCCGTTCGGCTTCATCGATTCCCAGTAGAACGTGTGGTTCCACACTTGGGCAGCGTTGTTGAAGATGCCGCCCGACGACTTCTTGACGATCTCTTCCAGCGATGCGCTCTCGAACTCGGTGCCCTTGATCAGGTTGTTCAGGTTCGTGACGTAGGTCTGGTGATGCTTGTCATGATGGAACTCCAGGGTCTCCTTGGAGATATGCGGAGCGAGGGCATCATGCGCGTACGGGAGAGAAGGGAGCTTGTGTTCCATTGTTCTGTCTCTGCGGTTTGTGGTGGGGAGAACTGCCGATTGTAGGTGACTTGCCAGACCCGCGCAAACGACGCCGGAAAGCCCCCTGCCCTCATGTTAGTTTCCCCGACACAGGGCCGGGGGCAGTTGTCAGAAGCTTGCCAGCTTGGCCTGCACACCGGCGATTTCGATGTCGGCAACCCCGTCCGCCAAATGGGCCTCCACAATGCTGCCCGCACGCAACTCGACCGGCGACCGCAGGGCTCGGCCACGATTGTCAAGCAACACCGCATAGCCGCGCTCGAGCGTGCGTTGGGGCGCCAGCAGCTCCAGCGCACCCGACGCACGCGCCAGGCGTGCCGTCTCGCGCTCATGCCGCCGCGCGGCGGCAGCTTCCATACGTGCCGCCAGGCGGCCCAACTCAGCCTGCGCCGCGCTAATGTCGGGCTTGCAGGCACGCCAGCGCATCGCCAGCACGTCCACGCGGTGGCGCTGTACGGCCACCGTATCGCGCAGTGCCGAGCGCATGTGCCGGGCCAGATTGTCGACCTGGGCGCGACGCTCCTGCAACTGCGCCTGCGGGCTGCGCAACCTGCGTCCGAGCCATTCCAGATGCTGCGCGCGGCGCTCGAGTTGCCGGTCCATTGCCTGCGCCAGCGCATCGCGTGCGCGGCGCGTGGCCTGGAGCAGATGCGCGCGGTCGGGGCTCACCAGTTCCGCCGCGCCGGTAGGCGTCGGCGCGCGCACGTCGGCCACGAAATCGGCGATCGTGAAATCGGTTTCGTGACCGACACCGGAGACCACGGGCACGGCACACCGCGCGATCGCATGGGCCACCACCTCTTCGTTGAACGACCAGAGGTCTTCGATACTGCCGCCGCCCCGACAGAGGATCAGCACGTCGCACTCGCGCCTCGCGCTGGCTGCGTCGAGCATCGCGGCGATTTTTTCCGCAGCGCCCGCCCCCTGGACTGGCACCGGATAGACGATCACCGGCACATGCGGGGCGCGGCGCTGCAACGTGGTCAGCACGTCGCGCATCGCGGCGGCCTGCAGCGAGGTCACCACGCCGATCACACGCGGATGATCCGGAATGGGGCGTTTCCGCTCAGTATCGAACAGACCTGCCTGCGCCAGTTTTTCCTTGAGCCGCAGGAACGCCTCGTAGAGATTCCCGAGCCCGGCACGACGCATGGCTTCGACGCCGAGCTGCAGCTCGCCACGCGCCTCATACATCGACACCAGCGCGCGCACCTCGACAGCCTCCCCTTCGCGTGGCGAGAAGTCGACATGCTGATTGCGTCCGCGAAACATCACGCAACGAATCTGCGCGCGTGCGTCCTTGAGCGAGAAATACCAATGCCCGCTGGCCGCCCGCGTGAAATTCGAGATCTCTCCCCGGACCCAGGCGAGTGGAAAGCTGCGTTCGAGCACTCCGGCGATGGCGTGATTCAGTTCACTGACCTGGATCACATCACGGGTGCGCGTGGGCGGCTGAGACGGCATCGCGCGCGGAAAGTTCTCGTTGTCTGGCATGGTTCGCAACCGCGCACGCGGCCTGGGATGGACATGTCCACAGCATACCGGCAATGTCAAGGGGCACCTCCCCCTTCACGCGCGCCTGGCCGCAATCCGCATGTTCTGGTGCAAGCCTTTGATTCTTATGATTTTTTGGACGGCGCAAAAAACAGGCAATGTAAGAGAAAACCTTACGCGTCAACGACTTACCGAAAGGCCACTTGGCTTGTTCACAAAGTTATCCACAGAAGCTTTGGATAAATGATTTGTCAAGCGTCAATGCTGTGGATAATCGCGGCGATGGCATCGCGACTCAAGCTGCAGCAATGTCGGTCCGGCGAAATGTCCTCACCACGTCACGAGGGGTTGTGGCACCGCAAATGCTCATTTTTTAGGCAGCCAGTTACAGGGCCAATCGAATCAACGGTTTACGTTGCTTCTCCCGTGCTTATCCACAATGCGTCCACAGTACTGTCCTGAACAGATGTGGAAAGTGACGGGCTTACCGGATTGACTGCCGGACCGGCGCCACACCCGAACTGCACGTTTTTTAGGCAGACCTCGCTTCCCCCTTGTCGATCAAGGACTTAGCACGCTTTTCCGATAACTTTCCACAACCGATCCACAATCCTGTCCCGCGTATGTGTGGAAAGTCGCCGCCACGCCCATCTAAAGCGGTCGGAAGCGGTCGGAACAGGTGCCGGCAGCCGTTGCGCCGAAGCCTGCCCAAAAAACAGGCAGGCCACGCGCCTTCCTTTGCGATCAATGGGTTAGCGTGCTTTTCCGCATGCTTTCCACAATCGGTCCACAGTCCTGTCCCGCACAAATGTGGAAAGCTGCCGGCGTGCGGCGATGCGCACGGCAGACACCGCGTATTTGCGCGGCTTGCCCCGCGCCAAGTCGCGGGGTAGAGTGGCGCCTGCAATTTTTCGAGCATTGCCGCTGCGCGGGGCGCGTCCCGGCGCATCAAAGGCTGCCACGCATCAATCGTTCTGATTTCGGGTCTGTCGTTCGTTTGTAGAATTCGGGGGTCCACGTGTTTTCCATCATTCAAGCGGCCGGCTGGCCGATCTGGCCGTTGCTGCTCGCGTCGGTCATCGCACTGGCGCTAATCGTCGAGCGGTTCATTTCCCTGAAGCGCAGCAAGATCCTGCCGCCCAAGCTGTACGAGGAGGCGCTCTCCGCCGCCCAGCAGCGCAGGGCGACGCCCGAGGTCGTGAACACCCTTGAGCAGAATTCGCCGCTTGGCCGCGTGCTGGCCGCCGGCCTGCGCCACGTGGTGCTGCAACCGCAGACGTCGCGCGACGCCGCCAAGGACGTGGTCGAGGAAGCCGGCCGCGTGGTCGCGCACGAACTCGAGCGCTACCTGAACGCATTGGGCACGATCGCCTCGGTGGCCCCGCTGATGGGCCTGCTCGGCACAGTCATCGGCATGATCGAAATCTTCGGCAACCAGGGCGGCACCGGTGCCAATCCGGAGCAACTCGCGCACGGGATCTCGGTGGCGCTCTACAACACCGCGTTCGGCCTGATCGTCGCCATCCCAGCGCTGATTTTCTGGCGCTATTTCCGCCGCCGCGTGGACGACTACGTGGCCGAGCTGGAATTCCGCGCGACCTCGTTCCTCGACGCCATCCTGCCCCAGCGGCGGGTGTAACGCCGCGGGAGCGCGCCATGCATTTCCGTTCCCGTCAGCGACGCGAGGAGCCGGAGATCAACCTGATCCCGCTCATCGACGTGTTGCTCGTGATCCTCATCTTCCTGATGATCACGACCACGTATTCGCGCTTCACCGAACTTCAGATTCAGTTGCCGACGGCCGATGCCGAGCGGGCGCAGCAGCGCCCGACCGAGATCGTTGTGTCCGTTTCGGCGCGCGGGGTCTATTCCGTCAACAAGCAGGTGCTGGAGCAGACGGATGTCACCAGCCTCGCCGACCAGTTGCGTAGCGCAGCCGGTCCGGCCAGCAACGGGCAACCGCCAGTGGTCATCGTCAACGCCGATGCCCAGGCCACGCACCAGGCCGTGATCAATGTGATGGAGGCCGCGCGCCTTGCAGGTCTGTCGCGGCTGACGTTCGCCACCCAGAGCAGTCAGAAGCGATAAGACGCTGGACGCCCCGCAGTCCCGGCGCGGCGAACGGCAGGCTTGCGGCAAGCGTCGGGCAATGCCCATAATGTCTGCATTCTGTCTGCATCCGCCCGGCGCCACCCTAGCGGTGGCGCCGCCCGTTCCCGTCCCCGATCTTCATGGCCGCTCCCCAACACACCCTCGCCGACTTCGTCACCGACCAGTGGCAGCGCCGTAGCTGGTTTGCCTGGCTGATGTGGCCGCTGTCGCTGCTGTTTGGCCTGATCGCGCGCATTCGCCGGTACGGCTATCAGCAGGGATGGTTCAAGTCGACCCGTCTGCCGATGCCTGTCATCGTGGTCGGCAACGTGACCGTGGGCGGCACCGGCAAGACCCCGGCCGTGATCGCGCTGGCCCATGCGCTGACGGAAGCCGGCCTGCGCCCGGGCGTGGTTTCGCGTGGCTACGGCGTGAAGCTGAACCACCCGCGCCGCGTCAAGCCGACCTCGAAGGCTGCCGACGTCGGCGACGAGCCGCTGCTGATCGCACGCGCCGCGGACGTCCCGGTGTGGGTCTTCCCGGACCGCGCCCTGTGCGCGCAGGCCATGCTCGTCTCGCATCCCGGCGTCAACGTACTACTGCTCGATGATGGCCTGCAGCACTACAAGCTCCAGCGGGACTTCGAGATCGTGATGTTCGACACGCGCATGGGCGGCAACGGCATGATGCTGCCGGCCGGCCCGCTACGCGAACCGCTGACCCGGCCACGCGACGCCACGCTGATCAACGATCCGAATTTCCGCGCCACGCCAGACAAACCCGACGTCTACGGCATGCGCCTGGAGCTCGACGAGGCCTGGCAGCTCAACGATCCGACGATGTCGCGCGACGTGTCCAAGTTCGCGGACAAGCGAGTGCTGGCGGCAGCCGGCATCGGCCACCCGGAACGCTTCTTCGCCAGTCTGCGTCAGGCGGGGCTCTCCCCCGCCACGATGCCGCTGCCGGACCATTACGATTTCGTGCAGGACCCGTTCGCGGACAATCCTGCCGCGCTCGAAGCCGACGTGATCCTGATCACCGAGAAGGATGCCGTAAAATGCGAGCGCTTCGACGACCCGCGTATCTGGGTCGTCCCCACCACGCCCGTGATCGACGCGGGCCTGATCGATAAAATCCGCCGCGTCGTGCAGGCGCGCAACCCGGCCATCGCCACACCCGTCACCGTGGGGCAATCCACCGCCACCGGGATGGCCGACGGTCTCGACAAGGAACACCAAGATGGACAACCGGCTGCTTGAAATCCTCGTTTGCCCGCTGTGCAAGGGCAAACTGGAATACGATCGCGCCGCCCAGGAACTGATCTGCCACGCCGACAAGCTGGCCTACCCGATCCGTGACGGCATTCCGGTCATGCTGGCGGACGAAGCGCGCCAGACCGTGCCGGGCCGTGTGGTACCGGTGGAACCCTCGGCGCCGACCGGCAATTGATGGGCAATGGTCGCACGATGAGCATCCCGACCTTTACCGTTGTCATCCCCGCCCGCCTCGCCTCCACGCGGCTGCCTAACAAGCCGCTGGCCGATATCGGCGGCCATCCGATGATCGTGCGCGTGGCTGAACGCGCCCACGCATCGTCGGCCCAGCGCACCGTGGTGGCAACAGACTCGCAGGAAGTTGCGCAGGCCTGCGCCGCGCATGGCGTCGAAGCCGTGCTCACGCGTGCCGACCATCAGTCCGGCACCGACCGGCTGTCGGAAGTAGCGGCACAGCTCGGGCTGGCCGATGACGCGATCGTCGTCAACGTACAGGGCGACGAGCCGCTGATCGAGCCGACGCTGATCGACGAAGTCGCGCTGCATCTGGCGGCGCACCCTGACTGCGCGATCGCCACGGCAGCGCATCCGCTGGACGACGTGGCCGAAGTATTCAACCCGAACGTGGTGAAAGTGGTCTGCGACAACGCGGGCCGCGCGCTCTATTTCTCGCGCGCGCCGATTCCGTGGGCACGCGACGCCTGGTCTGCCGTGCCGGCCCAGCCCGCTGCCACCGCGCAAGTCCCGCTGCCGGCCATGCCGGTGCTGCGTCACATCGGCATCTATGCCTATCGCGCGGGCTTCCTGCGCCGCTTCCCGACGCTGGCGGTCGCGCCGGTCGAACAGACCGAAGCGCTCGAGCAACTGCGCGCCATGTGGCATGGCGAGCGGATCGGCGTCATGGTGACGGCGGCTGCACCGGCGCCGGGCGTGGACACGCCGGCGGACCTGGAACGCGTGCGCGCGCTATGGGCGCAGGGCATGGCTCAGGAAGGGCCGTGACAACATTCGCCCGCTGAAGTTCACACTGCTGCAACTTCGGCGGGGGCCGAATCCATACGGCCCATGGCATAATGCTTGCCGAAACAGAGTCCGTGAGGCGCGTTCGCCGCACTTCGCAAAGACTCGGTGGGGAGATAGAGATCGAGCCCGACCGGATGCGCGCGTGCCCGCTGGCACCTGCTGCGCGCCCGGCGCGTCGAGCATGACCTGACTCCGGCACATGGCTCGACTCGTACAGTCTGGCCTGACCGCGTAAGTCCTGCGTCAAGTTGCGGCGGTACCCTCCTTCCATCCCTCCCGCCAGACCGAATTCAAATACCTTGAGGACCCGTAAATGCGTTTGATCCTGTTGGGCGCACCTGGCGCCGGCAAAGGCACGCAAGCCAAGTTCATCTGCGAGAAGTTCGGCATTCCGCAAATCTCCACGGGCGACATGCTGCGCGCCGCGGTGAAGGCGGGCACGCCGCTGGGCATCGAAGCCAAGAAGGTGATGGACGCGGGCGGACTGGTGTCGGATGACATCATTATCGGCCTGGTGAAAGACCGTCTTAAGCAGCCTGATTGCGAAAAGGGCTACCTGTTCGATGGTTTCCCGCGCACGATTCCGCAGGCCGAGGCAATGAAGGAAGCCGGCGTGGCGATCGACTACGTGCTGGAAATCGACGTGCCGTTCGACGCCATCATCGAGCGCATGAGCGGCCGCCGCGTGCACGTGGCGTCGGGCCGGACCTACCACGTCAAGTTCAACCCGCCGAAGGCCGACATGGTCGACGACGAAACGGGCGAAGCACTGATCCAGCGCGACGACGACAAGGAAGAGACGGTGCGCAAGCGCCTGGACGTGTACTCGCAGCAAACCCGTCCGCTGGTCGATTACTACTCGAACTGGGCCGCCAACGGCGATGCCTCGGCGAAGGTATCGCCGCCGAAGTACCGCAAGATCGCGGGTCTTGGAGAAGTCGACAAGATCACGACAAGCGTGTTCGACGCGTTGAAGTAAGTCGCGAAGCGCTTCCAGCATCAAGAAGAAGCGGCCCTGGGCAACCGGGCCGCTTTTTTATTTGCCGATCGGTTCGCGCGGTTCGTACAATAGCCTCCAATTGACGTTAACGTAAACGGCATCTACAACGAGGAGACAGACGCATGGACATTCAGGGCAACGTATTCATCGTCACGGGCGGCGCATCGGGGCTCGGCGCGGGCACGGCGCGCATGCTGGCGGCTGCCGGCGGCAAGGTCGTGATTGCCGACCTCAACGAAGCCGCGGGCACGGCGCTGGCCACGGAGCTTGGCGGGCAGTTCGTCAAATGCGACGTGGCGTCGGAAGCCGACGGTCAGGCGGCCGTGGATGCCGCGCGGAAGCTAGGCCGGCTCTCCGGGCTGGTCAACTGCGCGGGTATCGCCGTGGCCGCCAAGACGGTCGGCAAGAACGGACCGCATCCGCTCGATGCGTTCGAGAAGACCATCCGCGTCAACCTGATCGGCACTTTCAACATGATTCGCCTCGCCGCCGCGGAGATGGTGCAGAACACTCCCGATGCCGAAGGCGAACGCGGCGTGATCATCAATACGGCCTCGGTCGCTGCATTCGATGGCCAGATCGGCCAGGCTGCGTATGCGGCATCGAAGGGCGGCGTGGTAGGCATGACGCTGGCCATCGCGCGCGATCTTTCCCGCGACGGCGTGCGCTGCCTGACCATCGCCCCAGGGTTATTCGAAACACCGATGCTGCTTGGGATGCCGCCGGAGGTGCAGGAGGCGCTCGGCAAGATGGTGCCGTTCCCGCCGCGCCTGGGCCGCCCCGCGGAGTACGCGAAGCTGGTCCAGTCGATCATCGGCAATACGATGTTGAATGGCGAAGTGATCCGCCTGGATGGCGCGATCCGTATGCAGCCGAAGTAAGCCCGCGCGTCGCCCGATGCAGGACGACTCGCGGCGAATCGCGCCGAATCAGGCTGTTTCCGGCAGCAGCATCACCAGCATCATCCCCGGTGCAGCCGGGGGTACCAGCGTGAGCTGTTCGAAATAGACCAGGCCGCGCGTCGGGTGATGAAACCCGCGCCGGCCGCCTTGCCGCTCGTCGACGTCCTGCGAACGCCAGGCCGCCGCGAACGCGGGGCTGTCTTCCATGAGCCGCTCGATCAGTGCGCGTGTCGGCGGATCTTCGGCATGACGCAAGCTGTGAACGCGAAACTCGGCCACGAGCCGTGCGGCGCGGTGCGGCCAGTCTTCCACCAACGCCTGCAACGCCGTCGGCAGGAACATCGCTCGCAGCAGGTTCCGCTCCCCGGACGCCGCATCGAGCCAGCCGACGAACAGGTCGGCGGCCGCGTCATTCCATGCCCGGGCGGTCCATTGGCGATCCAGCAGATAGGCAGGCCCCGAGATCGCCTGCACGCTCGCAAGCAGTGCGGCGGGCACGGCGGGCTCGGCATCCTGGCGCGGTTCGGGCTTGCCGGCCAGCGCGAACAGATAGGCGCGTTCGGCGCGAGACAGTCGCAGGGCCTCGGCCAGACTGCCCAGCGCGCGCACGGACATCGCCACCGGTCTCCCCTGCTCCAACCACGTGATCCATGTAGCACTCAAACCCGAAAGTTGCGCGACTTCCTCGCGCCGCAATCCCGGCGTGCGCCGCCTGCGGCCAGGCGGCAGGCCGACGTCGCTTGGCGTCAGCCGCTCTCGGTGGGTGCGCAGAAATGCGCCGAGTTCAGCTTCGCGACTGACTTGAGTGGGTTCGATGGACATGACTGGTGGTGCTTATACCAGGATAAATCTGTGACTTGTACCGGGAAAAGAGCACATCTACAGTACGTGAACCCCCGGGCCCGGGCAATCCCCATCGCCAATCCGACAAGAATCGAGGCACCCCATGCAACAACAGGAACTCGTCGCCGCCCAGTTCGGCGCCACCGCCAATGCCTACCTGACCAGCGCCGTCCATGCCCAAGGCGCCGATCTCGAACAACTCAAGCAAGCGCTGGCTCACCTGAAGCCGGTGGCGCGTAGCCGTGTGCTTGACCTGGGCTGCGGCGCAGGCCACGCAAGCTTTGCTGCTGCAACGGTTGCCAACGAAGTGGTGGCTTACGACCTGTCGGCGGAAATGCTCGACGTCGTGGCAGGCGCGGCACGCGATCGCGGCCTTGGCAACGTCAAGACACAGCAGGGTGCTGCCGAGCAACTGCCGTTCGACGACGCCAGCTTTTGCGCCGTGGTCTCGCGCATGAGTGCCCACCACTGGCGCGACGTTCCCGCCGCGCTGCGTGAAATCCGCCGCGTGCTGAAGCCGAACGGCAAGGTAGCGCTGATCGACATCGTCGGCGCCGAAGACCCGCTTTGCGATACTTGGCTGCAATCCGTGGAATTGCTCCGCGACCCATCGCACATCCGCGACTACACGCCGACCGTGTGGACGCAGATGTTCGAGGCTGCCGGATTCCAGGTAGAGGTGTCGCCGGTCTGGCGCATCGACATCGAGTTCAGCAGCTGGGTGGCCCGGATGCGCACGCCAGAAGTTGCGGCGGCCGCGATCCGCCACCTGTGGGAAAAGGCGCCAGCCGAAGTTCGTGATCGCTATCGCGTGCAGCCCGACGGCAGCTTTGCGCTGGAAGCGGCAATGGTGACCGCCTCTCCCCGCGCGTAACAGCCCTCCCCTCAGTCCTCCCCTCGCCGGTCGCAGTCAGCCCGTCGCAGTTTCGGCCGGGATCGCCATGGTCTGGACCATGTTCCAGACCGCGGCCGCCGCCGGTGACAGCGACCGGTCCTCGCGACGGACCATGACGATGCTGCGTTCCTCGCGCGGCGTCAGCGGCTTCGAGACCAGCGGGGACGCCTCGGGCAACGGCAACGAGAAGGACGGCAGGACCGAGGCCCCGATCCCTGCCTCCACCATGCCGAATACGCTGGCGGAGTGCCCGAGTTCCTGCACCACCTGCGGCACCGCGCCATGACGGGCGAAGATCCGGTCGATCAACGGCCGGCTGCCGGAGGCAAAATCGAGCAGCACCAGGCGCTCGCCGTGCAACGCGGTCCAGGGCACCGAATCCGCCTCGGCCAGTGGATGGTCGCGCCGGCATACGAAACAGAACGGATCGGTGGCGAGCGGCGCGATGGTCAGCCCCTCACGTGCCATCGGATCGATCAACACCCCGAAATCGACCGCGCCGGCGCGGATCTGCTCGAGGCCGTCGGCCTGGACGTTGTCGCGCACGAACAACCGGATGTCGGGATACTGGCTCGCGCAGGCCGCCACATACATCGGCATCAGTCGTGCCGAGATCGTCGGGGCACTGGCTATCACAACCCGACCGCGATAGCGTTCACCGGACTGCCGCGTCTCTTCCAGGGTGTCGTCTAGCTGGCCCAGCAACCGCTCCAGCGCTGGTACCAGCGCCGTTCCAGCCTCGGTCAGCACGACTTCCCGCGTCGTGCGATCCAGCAGGCGTACGCCAAGTGCCTCTTCAAGCTCAGCAACACCCCGACTGACCGCCGGCTGCGTCAGCCCGACGGCATCCGCTGCCCGGCTGAAACTGCCATGCCCCGCCACCGCCAGAAAGACCCGCAACTGCCGCAGTGTGTAATTCATGCAACGTTGAAATGAATGGATGAAATAAATGAATTTGCATTCTAGACAGGACGAGGGTCCAATACCAAGCAGAAACCCTTACGCACTATCCCTATCAATGTCCGCCATTCTCGCCCCCTTCAAAAAGATCTACGACCTGATCGACGGGTTCGTGCTGATCATGTTGACCGCCATCGGCATCGCGCTGATTGCCCCTGAAATCGGAACCGGTGACGGCCCGCTGCGCCTTGGCGTGGTCACCAATCTCGGTGTCGCCCTGGTGTTTTTCCTGCACGGCGCCGCATTGTCGCGTGACAAGCTCGTGGCGGGTGCCAAGCATTGGCGTCTGCATGTGTTCGTGCAGTCTTTCACGTATATCGTGTTCCCGATCGTCGGCGTGCTGCTGATGCTGTCGCTGCGCAACACGCTGCCGCCCGAGTTGCTGCTGGGCGTGTTCTATCTGTGCGCACTGCCGTCCACGGTGTCGTCGTCGGTGGCGATGACGTCGATGGCACGTGGCAACGTGCCCGGCGCCATCTTCAACGCCACGATCTCGGGCCTGATCGGCATGGCGCTGACCCCGCTGCTGATGGGCCTGGTGATCAGCGCCAGCGGCGCGTCGATGCCGCTGGGTCGCGCGCTGATGGGCGTGGCGCTGCAACTGCTGCTGCCGTTCGCGCTGGGTCAGGCCGCGCGTCCGTTGATCGGCAACTGGCTGGCCAAGAAGAAGCAGATCACCAACAAGATCGACCGTGGCGTGATCGTGCTGATCGTCTACTCGTCGTTCTGCGACGCCACCGCCGCCGGCCTCTGGCATCAGTACCACTGGCAGACCATCGGCGCAGTGATGGGTATCGCAGCCGTCCTGCTGTTCGTGATTCTGGGCACCACCACGTTCACGGCACGTCGCCTGGGCTTTTCGGTGGAAGATGAAATCACGGCCGTGTTCTGCGGCTCGAAGAAGAGCCTTGCCAACGGTATCCCGATGGCCAAGATCCTGTTCGCCGGTCATCCGGCCCTGGGCCTGCTGGTGCTGCCGCTGATGGTCTATCACCAGCTCCAACTGATTGTCTGCTCGGTCATCGCCGCGCGGTACGCAAACCGCGATGACGTGGAAACGCGTGAGGCGGTGCGTGCCTGAGACAGGCTTGTCGATCAAAAGAAAACGGCGCCCCAGGCGCCGTTTTCTTTTGCATGGTGAAGGGTGGCCCGCTGTCGCATTGGCCACCGTCGACCATCACACCGATGGATTCTTCGACAGCGGCGGATTGCGCGCGAAGTACGCCTTGATGCCTCGCAGGATGGCGTTGGCCAGTTGCTCCTGATGGCTGTCGTCGTTGAGCTTGCGCTCTTCCTCGGGATTGCTGATGAACGCGGTCTCGATCAGGATCGACGGAATATCGGGCGCCTTGAGCACCGCGAATCCCGCCTGCTCCACGCTGCCCTTGTGCAGCTTGTTGATCCCACCGATCTCCTGCAGCACGGACCTGCCTACCTGCATGCTGTCGTTGATCTGCGCCGTTGTGGACAAGTCCAGCAGCACACGCGCCACCTGGGCATCCTTGTTGCCCATATTGGCACCACCGATCAGATCGGCATTGTTTTCCTTGTTGGCCAGCCAGCGCGCGGCGGAGCTTGACGCGCCGCGTTCAGACAACGCGAACACCGATGCCCCACGCGCCTCGGGCGACAGGAAAGCGTCGGCGTGGATCGACACGAACAGGTCTGCCTGCACGCGGCGGGCCTTTTGCACGCGCACGTTGAGTGGCACGAAGAAGTCCGAATCGCGCGTCATCATCGCGCGCATATTGGGCTGCGCGTCGATCTTCGCGCGCAGGCGCGTGGCGATCTGCAGCACCACATCCTTCTCGCGCGATCCCGCGGCACCGATCGCCCCCGGGTCTTCACCACCATGTCCGGGATCGATGGCCACGGTCAGCAGGCGGCGCATCTTGAATTCGCTTGGTGGCGGCAGATTGGTCCGCGCCGTCGGCGGCGGCGCCACGGGCGCGGGGGACGGCAGGGGGGGCCTGGGCTTCACGCCGGCCAACGCGGGAGGCGGAGCGGTAGTCGGCGACGGAAGCTGGTCCCGATCCTCGAACTTGCGCACGATCGCACCGATTGCATCTTCTTCCGCGCCAGCGGGCGCACCGGACACACCATCGGTACCGGCAGGCGGCGGCGCGGCGGCGAATCGCCGCTGCTTGTCCTCGGTATCACGCACGAGCTTCCAGAGCGGGTCGGGCGGATTGACCGGATACAGGTCGAATACGAGTCGATTGCGGTAGTCGCTGATCGGCGCAAGCGTGAACACCTGCGGCGAGACGTCTTCCTTGAGGTCGAACACCATCCGCACCACGCGCGGGCGGTTCTGTCCCACGCGCACGGACTGGATATACGGATCGTTCGGCGTGATCTTCGCCACGAGTTCGCGCAGCGTCGGCGACAGGTCGAGCCCGTCGATGTCGACCACGAGACGGTCCGGGTTGCGGATCATCTGGTGCACGGCCACCAGGCGCTCGTCGGACTCGATGGTCACCCGCGTGTAGTCCTCGGCCGGCCACACCCGCACCGCGACGATGCCGGCGCCAAAGGCAATCTGCGGCCCGGCAATGGTCAATACGACCGTACCGGCACTGGCTTTCAGCGCCTGCGCCATCCATTTGCGGCGGGCCTTCAGCAGTCCGTCGGGTCCATCGGGTCGGTCGGTAGCGAGTCGCTTGATCAGCATGCGTTCAGCAGGGTAAGTCCAGTGGGAGTATAGGCGCGCAGCGTTGCCATGCGGCGATCCGCGCCCGCATCGGCCCCGTTATCGGCCCAATGTGAGACACGATTGTCCGATTGGAGCAACACATGGAGGTCTGGTTCCCCCAGCAGGCGGCCCGCCTTTTCCGGCCACTCCACAAGATTGAGCGCCGGTTCGGCAAAACAGTCGCGAAATCCTGCGTCGATCCACTCCTCGGGGTCGGCGAAGCGATAGAGATCGAAGTGGTAGACCGTCAGCGGCGATCCATCGGCACGCAGCACTTCATAGGGTTCGCACAGCGTGTAGGTGGGACTACGCACCTTGCCGGCGTGTCCGAGCGCGCGCAGCACGGCGCGCGTCAGCGTGGTCTTGCCCGCGCCAAGGTCTCCGGACAGCTGCAGATGGATCGTGCGCGGCGGCATCGCGCGCGCAGCGGCGGCCAGCGCCGCGCCAAACCGTTCGGTGGCGGCTTCGTCCGGTAGCGGCAGAATGCGTTCTTCGAGCAGGGGCATTGCGTACAATTCAGGAATGATCGACCGAGTAGTTCCCGCCTCCTCCCCCGCGAAAGACCCCGTTCCGGTGCCGTCCACGTCGTCCCCGCAAGCTGCCAGGGACTCTCTGGCGTCGCTGGTGGCAC
This sequence comes from Cupriavidus sp. HY129, assembly GCF_059492215.1. NCBI lineage: Bacteria > Pseudomonadati > Pseudomonadota > Betaproteobacteria > Burkholderiales > Burkholderiaceae > Cupriavidus > Cupriavidus sp. HY129. The sequence continues at coordinate 542,258 of NZ_CP083254.1, read as the reverse complement.
AAATTCGTGCCTGGGGGGGTGAGCTCGGATTCGATGCGATCCGCATCGCCGATGTCGATCTTCGGCACGCCGAAGCGGGCCTGTTGGCGTGGTTGCAGGCGGGCTACCACGGCGACATGGATTATATGGCCAACCACGGCACAAAGCGCGCCCGCCCGGCCGAACTGGTGCCCGGCACCGTGCGCGCCATCGTCGCGCGCATGCCCTATCTGCCCATGCAGCGTGACGACGACTGGCGCCGGCACGAACTCGCCCGCCTCGACGACCCCGCGACCGCCGTGATCTCGCTCTATGCGCGTGGCCGCGACTATCACAAGGTACTCCGCAACCGGCTGCAGCAGCTGGCGGCCCGTATCGAGACCGCGATCGGCGCGTTCGGCTACCGCGTCTTCACCGATTCGGCCCCGGTCATGGAGGTGGCGCTGGCCAGCCAGGGTGGCCTGGGCTGGCGCGGCAAGCACACCCTGCTGCTCGACCGCGATGGCGGCTCGATGTTCTTTCTCGGCGAGATCCTCGTCGATATCCCGTTGCCCGCCGATTCGGCCGAGGCACCGCACTGTGGCAACTGCCGCCGCTGCATCGACATCTGTCCGACCCAGGCCATCGTGGAGCCCTATCTGGTGGATGCGCGGCGTTGCATTTCTTATCTGACGATCGAACACAAGGGCGCGATCCCCGAAGACCTGCGCGCGCCGATGGGCAATCGCGTCTACGGTTGCGACGATTGCCAACTGGCGTGCCCGTGGAACAAGTTCGCCCATCGCGCCACGTTACCGGACTTCGACGTGCGCAATGGCTTCGACGCGCCCGACATGGCAGCACTGTTCAGTTGGAGCGAAGCAGAGTTCAACCAGCGGCTCGAAGGCAGCCCGATCCGGCGGATCGGTCATGAACGCTGGCTGCGCAACCTGGCCGTAGGCCTCGGCAACAGCCTGCGCGCCGCGGCAGTGAACGATCCGGCGCTGGCCGACCGCATCCGCGCGTCACTCCACACACGGCTCGATGCGGCCACGCCACTGGTGCGCGAGCATATCGAATGGGCGCTCGCGCAGGACCGGGCCCCTGAGCGCGGCTAGGCGGCTACGCGTAGGCCGCTAGCTCACCAGCGACAGCCACACCGGCGTGGTCACGATCGCCACGACGGTCATCGCGGAAATCGTCGCAGCCACCATTGGGCCATTGCCGCCCATGCGCACGGCCAGGATGTACGAACTCGATGCTGTGGGCAGCGACGCGTAGACCACCACGATCTGGTACTGCAACGGAGTCAGCGGCAGATACTTCCCCACCAGCCACGCAAAACAGGGCATGGCCAGCAGCTTTACGCCGCTCCACCAAGCCATCGGGCCGGCCGTGCCGGTGGCCCCGCTCATCTGCAGCCCGGCGCCGACGGTCATCAGCCCGAGCGCGGTGGAAGCCGAACCCAGCCGATTCAGCGTCATCGCCACCACCTCGGGCGGATGCAGGCCCAGCAGGTTCGTGACCAGCCCAGTGGCCGTGGCCAGGATCAGCGGATTCCGGACCAGTTCGCGCAGCACACGCGCCTCGCCATGCTTCGCCAGCGCCCACACCGCCACGACGTTGCACAGCGGCACCGTCACCCCGACGACCAGCGCCATCAGCGCCAGGCCCTCGCCATTGCCAAGCCGCGCGGCCAGGGCCAGGCCAATGTAGGAATTGAAACGGAAGGCTGTCTGCAGGCCCGAGGCGAAATCCGCCGGTGCCGGCCGCAACACCCACTTGACCAGATATCCGGTGGCCATGCCGAAGACCATCGTGAGCAGGGCCAGGCCGAGCATGGCGGACGTCGACGAGAAGTCGAACTTGGCGCTGTTCGTCGATTGCAGCAGCAGTGCAGGGAACAGGACGAAGTAGACCAGGCGCTCCACTCCGGCCCAGAAACCGCGGTCGAATGGGGTGTATCGAACCAGCAGCCAGCCAATCAGAATCAGGCTGAAATCCGGGACCAGCAGGAGTGCGGAAGACATTGTCTCGTTTGTTTTGTCGTTTTCATCACATCTGCTCGTTTGCCTTGCATCATGAAATGTGCAGCCTAGGGCAGATACGGATGGGTATTTTTTCAGAATTCCGGCAGCATGGCACGCTGTATTTCGTCTCGCCCGCGGTTTACCCGCCGCCCGTCGCACCATGAAGTCCCTGAAGTCTCCCTCCCGTACGACCGCCCTTCCCCGCCGTTTCGCCGCCACGCTGTGCGCGACGCTGGCGCTTTGGATGCTGACGCCACCTGCATCGGCGATGGTCATCGAGGGGGTTCGCTTCGACGACGCGACGCGGCTCGGCGGCAAGGAACTGGCACTCAACGGCGCCGGCTTGCGCTCGGTATTCGTGATCAAGGGCTATGTAGCGGGCCTGTACCTGCCCGAACGCGCCCGCAATGCAACGGTGGCGCTGGCCACGCGCGGGCCCAAGCGGCTGCAACTGCGCGTGCTGCGGGAAGTGGAGGCGGAATCGTTCATCAAGGCGCTCAACGAAGGCTTGCGCGAGAACCATTCCGAGCTGCAGATGAAGATGCTGGCCGATCGCCTGGCGCAGCTCCAACAGACCATGACCGAGATGGGCGCCGCGCACCGTGGCGACATCATCAATTTCGACTTCACGCCCGAAGGCGGCACCGTAGTGGCGCTCAACGGCATCCCACGCGGCCAGGCCATTGCCGGCGAAGACTTCTACCAGGCCGTACTGCGCATTTTCCTGGGCGACCATCCGGTAGACCGCAACCTCAAGCGCGGCCTGCTGGGCGGCTGACCCATGCACGCCGCCGTGCCGCGCAAATCCGCGCAAAGGCACGCCGGCGATTCCAACCCCGGGTGTGATCCGCCCGGCTTTCACGTACGGGAGATCCTTTCCTCATGCAAGCTCGCAAAACCGCATTGATCGCTGCCGTCGCGGCGGCTGCCTCCGTGGCGTCGGTGGCTCACGCGCAGAGCAACTATCCGACCAAGCCGATCCGCCTGATCATTCCGTTCGCGCCGGGCGGCACCACCGACATCGTCGGCCGTGGCGTGGCGGATCAGATGAGCCGCATCCTGGGCCAGACGGTCGTGGTGGAAAACCGCGCGGGCGGGGGTGGCTCGATCGGCGCCGATTCGATCGCCAAGGCGGCGCCGGACGGCTACACGATCGGCATCTCCACCGTGTCGACGATGGCGGTGAACCCGGCCTGCAACCCGAAGCTCTCCTACGACCCGATCAAGGACTTCAAGCCCATCGCGAACGTGGCCAACGTGGCCAATGTGATCGCCGTGAACCCGAACTTCCCGGCCAAGGATTACAAGGAGTTCCTGGCGGTGCTGAAGGCCAACCCGGGCAAGTACTCGTACGCGTCGTCGGGCACCTGCGGCTTCGGCCACATGCTCGGCGAGCAGTTCAAGGTCTCGACCAAGACGTTCATGGTGCACATTCCGTACCGTGGCGCGGGCCCTGCCCTGAACGACGTACTGGCTGGCCAGGTGCCGATCATGGTGGACAACCTGCCGTCGTCGATGCCGTACATCAAGGCCGGCAAGCTGCGCCCGATCGTGGTGGCCTGGAACAAGCGCGTCGAGGGACTGCCTGACGTGCCGACCTTCGGCGAAATGGGCCTGAAGGAGCCGAACGACCCGGCCTGGTACGGTCTGGTGGCCCCGGCCGGCACGCCTGACGACGTCATCAACAAGCTCAACGCCGCGGTGGTGAAGGCGCTGCAGGACAAGGCCTTCGTCCAGCGCCTGCAGGCGGCTGGCGCCGAACCGTCGGGCAATACGCCGGCGCAGCACGCCGCCGAAATCAAGAAGGAATTCGACAAGATGAAGAACCTGGTGAAGGTTCAGAACATCAAGCTCGAGCAATAAGCGGGTATCCGCAGGTAGCGAGAAAGGACCTCCACGGAGGTCCTTTTTTGTTGCGCCTGACAGACGCGGCGCCAGCATTCTTCCCCTGTCCGCCCCCGCCGAGCGGGCGGGTCGTCCCATTGCATTCGATATGCATCTGGAATCGGCATAAAATCGCTCATCGCCACGTTATCCCGCCATCCACCATGCAACATCACTTCGATGCCGTCCTGCCCGCGCCATTTGGCAAGGTCGGCGTACGTGTCGATGGCACGCAGGTTCACGAAATCGTCTATCTGCCCGACAGCTTTGCCGAAGTCCCGCCAACCAGCGCGTTGACAAAGCGCGTGGCGGAGCAGCTCGACGCCTACTACGCCAATGCGGACACCGTGTTTGACCTGCCGCTGGCGCGGCGTGGCACGGACTTCCAGCGCAAAGTCTGGGCAGCCATCAGCGCCGTGCCGCGAGGCGGCCTGACGACCTACGGCACCATTGCGAAATCGCTGCAGAGCATGCCGCGCGCCGTGGGCCAGGCCTGCGGACAGAACTGGTTTCCGATCGTGGTGCCATGTCATCGCGTGGTGGCGGCCAACGGACTCGGCGGCTTCGCGCATCATGGCGAGGAAGGATTCCATCTGGGCGTGAAGCGCTGGCTGCTGCGCCATGAAGGCGCGATGCTGCTATGACGGCCGCACTCGATGGCGACCTGTCGCTGGTCGACCGGTTCTGCGATGCGTTGTGGCTCGAAGATGGCCTGGCACGCAACACGATCGACGCCTACCGGCGCGACCTGGCCATGCTGGCGCGCTGGCTGCACGAGTCTGGCGCCACGGCGCTGCTGGGCGTCGACGACACCGCGCTATCCGGATACTTCGCCGCGCGTCACCTGGAGACACGCGCTTCCTCGGCCAATCGCCGCCTGACTGTGTTCCGCCGCTTCTATCAGTGGGCCCTGCGCGAGCACATGATCGAGGCGGACCCCTGCCTGCTGCTGCGCCCCGCCAAGCAGCCGCCCCGGTTCCCGAAGACGCTGTCCGAGGCACAGGTGGTGGCGCTGCTGGAAGCCCCCGATATCGAAACGCCGCTGGGCCTGCGGGACCGCACCATGCTCGAGCTGATGTATGCGAGCGGGTTGCGCGTGTCCGAGCTCACGAACATGAAGACCATCGAAGTCGGCCTGAATGAAGGCGTGGCGCGCGTGGTTGGCGGCAAGGGCAACAAGGAGCGGCTGGTGCCATTCGGCGCGCAGGCCGGCGACTGGCTGCATCGCTACCTGTCCGATGCGCGCCCCACGTTGCTGGCGGGCCGCGCGTGCGACGAACTCTTCGTCACGCAGCGCGGCGAGGGCATGACACGCCAGACGTTCTGGCACCTGATCAAGAAACACGCGCGTGACGCGGGCATTCACGCCCCGCTTTCCCCGCATACGCTCCGGCACGCCTTTGCCACGCACCTGCTCAATCACGGCGCCGACCTGCGCGTGGTGCAGTTGCTGCTGGGGCACGCCGATATCTCCACCACGCAGATCTATACGCACGTCGCGCGCGAGCGCCTGCGCGAACTGCACCTGCATCACCATCCGCGCGGCTGACCCGCGCGACCGACCACCCGATATGAGCAAGAGCAAGCACGTCTCCGAAACCCCCGCCACGCAAATGCTGCGCAAGCACGGCGTCACGTTCGGCGAGCACACCTATGACTACGTCGACCACGGCGGCACGGGCGAATCGTCACGTCAGCTCGGCGTGCCCGAGCACGACGTGGTCAAGACACTGGTGATGGAAGACGAAGCGGCCAAGCCGCTGATCGTGCTGATGCATGGCGACTGCTCGGTCTCGACTAAGAATCTCGCACGGCAGATCGGCGCCAAGAGCGTGCAGGCATGCAAGCCCGAAGTGGCGCAGCGCCACAGCGGCTATATGGTTGGCGGCACGTCGCCCTTCGGCACGAAGAAGAAAATGCCGGTCTATGTCGAGGCGTCGATATTGACGCTGGACAAGATCTACATCAATGGCGGCCGCCGTGGATACCTGGTCAGCGTCGCGCCGTCGGTACTGGAAGCGCTGGTTGGCGCCAAGCCGGTGGAATGCGCGCTGCCGGACTGACACCGCGTATAGGGGAAAGTCACGGAGTTGGATGACCCGGCGCCGCGCTACAATCGCGCCAGCCTGAAATTCCTAGCCCTATTCCCACAGAAATGATCAACCTGCTCTTCGCCGTCATCGCTTACCTGATCGGATCGGTGTCATTCGCCGTCGTGGTCAGCAAAGTCATGGGCCTGCCCGATCCGCACAGCTATGGCTCCGGCAACCCCGGCGCCACGAACGTGCTGCGCACCGGCAACAAGAAGGCGGCCATTTTCACGCTGATCGGCGACGCACTGAAAGGCCTGGCAGCGGTGCTGCTGGCCAAACACTTCGGCCCGGCATACGGCGTGGACGAGACCGGCATCGCGCTGGTGGCGCTGGCCGTGTTCCTCGGCCATCTGTTCCCGCTCTACCATCGCTTCGCGGGCGGCAAGGGCGTGGCTACGGCCGCCGGCATCCTGTTCGCGATCGATCCGATCCTCGGCGCCGGCACGCTGGCCACGTGGCTGATCATCGCGTTCTTCTTCCGCTATTCGTCGCTGGCCGCGCTGATCTCGGCGATCTTCGCGCCGTTCTTCTATGTACTGATGAATGGCGTGGACATCATGGCCGGCGCGATTCTGGTGATCAGCGTGCTGCTGATCGCGCGCCACCGCGCCAACATCGCAAAGCTGCTGGCGGGCAAGGAAAGCCGGATCGGGGAGAAGAAGAAGGTTTGAACGTCTGAAGCACAAGCTGTGTGCTCCCCTCTCCCATTCATGGACGAGGGGGAAGCCTTCGGCAAAGTTACCGCATCAAGCCGCCTGCGCCATGGCTGCGAACGGAAACACCATTTCCACGCGCAGGCCGCCTTCCTCGCGGTTGGCAATGGACAGGCGTCCGCCTGCCTGCCGCACCAGGCGATCGACGATCGCCAGGCCCAATCCCGAATGCGCATTGCCGCCACGTGCCGGATCGAGCCGCACGAACGGCATCGTCACGCGTTCGATCGCGTCATCCGGAATCCCCGGCCCCTCATCCTCGACGATCAGCTTCCAGCCTTCCTGCGTGCGGCTCGTGGCCACGCACACCGGCGGCTGGCCGTAGGCGTAGGCGTTGTCGACAAGATTGCCGATGATCCGGTCAAGCTGAGTGGCGATCATGCGGAAGCCATCGCCCGCGTTCAGTTCCAGCACCACCTTCCTGTCCTGTTCCTGCAAGGACGCCGCCAGTTCGCCGATACGCTTGTCCACCGGCACGGGCCGCGCGGTAGGCTCGCTGCTTTGCGCGAAGGTCAGGAACTGCTCGACGATGGCCGACATCGACTCCACATCGCGCGTCACGCCGGCAGCGGCCTTCGGATCCGACAGCATCTCCGCACGCAACCGCAGGCGTGCGAGCGGGGTCTTCAGGTCGTGCGCGATGCCGGCCAGCATTGTGTTGCGTTCCTGATCGATGCGCACAAGGTCTGCGACCATGCGATTGAAACGCACGATCAGTTGCCGCAGCTCATGCGGTCCGCGCTCGCGCAGCGGCGACACCAGTTGCTGGCGCGACAGCTTCTCCGCCGCCTCGGCCATGTCCCGCACAGGGCGCTGGATCTGCCATGCGATCAGCAATGCGAAGATGATCGCTATCCCTACCACCAGCACCACGCCCGGCAGCAATCGATTGTCCGGCGGCGGGTTGTGCACGAACAGGATCGGCATGGCGATCCATCGATTGCGCTTGGGAAGCTTGATCCACAGCCGCGGCGTGGACAGTTCGTCCTCGAGCCGCACCTCGGTACCCGGCGGCAGGCGCCGCGTGAACTGCTCCACCAGCCGGCGCGCCCGGCCGGCTTGCGGAACGGAGGCGTGCTCGTCGGCGGTAGAGGCATCCGCCACTTCCACCAGGCTCGGCAGGGGCAACGGCGGCGTCGCATCGAGCGCCCGCTGGATACTGTCGAGCTGGAAGATCATCTGCTCGACCGAATAGTCGATCTGCTGCTGGCGCCGGTCCATGCGAAGGATGGCCAGCCACGAAAAGTGGCTGATTACCAACACGGCCGCGATTAGCAGCGCGATGCGGCCAAACAGGGTATCGATGCGAAGCTTCATTGCGGAATGCTGTCCTCGGCCTCGTCGGGCACAAAGGTGTAGCCGCGGCCACGTACGGTCTGGATATAGCGCGGGCGCTGGGCGTCCTCGTCGAGCAGGCGGCGCAGGCGCCAGATCTGCACGTCGATGCCCCGGTCGCTGATGCCGTTGGCGGTGCCGTACATCAGTTCGACAATGCGCTCGCGAGAGAGCACTTCAAGCGGATGCGACAGCAGCAGCTTGAGCAGCGCGAATTCGGTGTCGCTGATGGAAACGGACTGGCCGCTGCGTTCGAGCGAGCGCTGACGGAAGTTCACCCGGAACGGCCCGAACACCACGGATTCCCGATCTTCGGGGGCGGCGGCCGGGCGGGCCAGCTTGCGGCGCAGCACGGCATTGATCCGCGCCAGCAACTCGCGTGGCGAAAACGGCTTGCCGAGGTAGTCGTCCGCGCCGATCTCCAGCCCGACGATGCGGTCGATCTCGTCGCTGCGCGCGGTCAGCAGGATCACCGGAATATCGTCGTTCTTGGCGCGCAGGTTGCGCAGGGCGGTCAGGCCGTCGACCTTCGGCATCATCAGGTCGAGCACGATCAGCGCCGGGCGCTCGCGCTCGAGCCGCGCCTGCAGGCCGTCGCCATCATGGAGCACGGAAACCGCGAATCCCTGGGATGTCAGGTACTCGCGCAGCAGGTCGCGCAGTTCGGGATCGTCATCGACGACGAGAATCTGGGTGGGCTGGTTTGTACGCATAGGCACATGATAGTCAGGCCGGACATGCGGCTTTGCAAATGTCCCGGACCGTTTTGTTTCCGGAGGTTACACCCACGTCGCTGGTAATCCGCTGTAATAAAAGCAGGGCGCGGCGAAACAGGTGGGATGGGAGCCGCACATTATGCTTCAGGCCATCCCCCTGACGGCGAGGCACCCTGCCCGTGCGATGCGGCATACTGCTGCAACTTCGCCGTCACAATGCTTGTGCGAATACCGTTGGCACGCCCCACTTTTTCGTCGTGCCGCTCCCAGGATTCCGGTCATGTCCAACCCAGAACAAGGTCAACCCACTCCTCCCAATCCGCCCACACCGGGCGGTAATACCCGGTCCCGACGCCGCACGTGGATTGCCGGCGCAGTCATCGTCGTGCTGGCCGGTGCCGGCTGGTACTGGCATGGCCATCGCAAGGCCGCGCAGGAAGCCGGCGCCACGAGTGCCGGCGCGGCCAGTGGCGCCGCCGGGATGGGCGCGGGCAGGCGGGGCCCCGGAGGCGCTAGCGGCGCCGGTGGCCCTGGCGGGCCGGGCGCGCAGCAGCGCTCGCCAGTGGTGGTCAACCGCGTGACGCGCCGCAACATGGACGTGGTCCTGAACGGCCTGGGCAACGTGACGCCGGTGGCCAACGTCACGGTGCGCGCGCAGGTTTCCGGCCCGCTGCTCAAGGTGCTGTTCAAGGAAGGCCAGATGGTCAAGGCCGGCGACGTGCTGGCCGAGATCGACCCGCGCCCGTTCCAGGCCACGCTCGACCAGGCTGTCGGCCAGCTCGCCCGCGACCAGGCATTGCTCCAGAACGCCCGCCTGGACCAGAAGCGCTACAAGACGCTGCTGGCGCAGGACTCGATCTCGAGCCAGCAGGTGGATACGCAGGACGCGCTGGTGCGCCAGTACGAGGGGACGGTCAAGACCGACCAGGGTAACGTCGACAACGCGCGCATCCAGCTTGGGTACACGCGCATCGTCGCGCCGACGTCGGGCCGCATTGGCCTGCGTCAGGTCGATCCGGGCAATATCGTCAACCCGAGCGACACCAACGGCATCGCCCTGATCACCCAGATCCAGCCGATCGCGGTGCTGTACACGATCCCCGAGGACAACCTGCCCTCGGTGCTGAAGAAGCTCAACGCCGGCGAGAAGCTGCCGGTGCAAGCCTGGGACCGCCAGATGCGCAACCAGCTCGGTGAGGGTACGCTGCTGACCACGGACAACCAGATCGACACCACCACGGGCACCGTCAAGCTCAAGGCGATCTTCGCGAACACGGACGGCATGTTGTTCCCGAACCAGTTCGTCAACGTGCGCACACGCATCGACACGCTGGAAGACGCCACCGTGATCCCGATCGCGGCGATCCAGCGCGGCCAGCAGGGCACGTTCGTGTATGTCGTGGATGACCAGAGCACGGTCAAGGTGCAGGTCGTCACGCTTGGGCCGGGCGACGGCAGCCACAGCGCCGTGCTCAAGGGCCTGGAGCCCGGGCAGCGTGTGGTTGTGGATGGCGCGGACCGCCTGAAGGAAGGCATGACCGTCGAGGCGGTAGACCCGGCGGCACGTGCCGCGGCGCTCACTCCGGCGAGTTCGCCACGCGCCCGCGGCCGTCGCGGCGGCGGCGCGAGCGGCGCCCACGGTGCCAGCGGCGCGCGGGCAGCCAGCGGCGCCCATGGCTCGGGCGCGAGCCCGCAGCAGGCACAGCCGTAAGGCGAGGAGTCGAGGAGCGGCATGAATCCCTCACGCATCTTTATCGAGCGGCCAGTCGCCACGGCGCTGCTGATGGTGGCCATCCTGCTGTCGGGGCTGGTCGCATTCCGGCTGCTGCCGCTCTCGGCCCTGCCCGAGGTGGACTACCCGACCATCCAGGTCACCACGCTCTACCCAGGCGCCAGCCCCGATGTGATGACCTCGTCGGTCACCGCGCCGCTGGAACGCCAGTTCGGCCAGATGCCTGGCCTCAAGCAGATGTCGTCCTCGTCCTCCGGCGGCGCATCGGTGATCACGCTGCAGTTCGAGCTGACACTGTCGCTCGACGTGGCCGAACAGGAGGTGCAGGCCGCCATCAACGCGGGCAGCAACCTGCTCCCGGCAGACCTGCCAATGCCGCCGATCTACAGCAAGGTCAACCCGGCCGACGCGCCGATCATGACGCTGGCGATGACGTCCGACACACTGCCGCTGCCCAAGCTGCAGGACATGGTCGACACGCGCGTGGCCGCCAAGATCTCGCAGATCCAGGGCGTGGGTCTGGTCACGATCAGCGGGGGCCAGCGCCCCGCCGTGCGCATCCAGGCCAACCCGACGGCCCTGGCCAACCTCGGCATGTCGATCGACGACCTGCGCACCGCCATCGGCAATGCGAACGTGAACGGCGCCAAGGGCAGTTTCGACGGCCCCGCGCGCGCGTCGACGATCGACGCCAACGACCAGCTCAGGTCGGCCGACGAGTACAAGCAGATCATCATCGGCTACCAGAACGGCGCGCCGATCCGCATCACCGACGTGGCCGACATCGTCGATGCGGCCGAAAACAGCCGCCTGGCCGCATGGGCCAACGCCAAGCCGGCCATCGTGCTGAACATCCAGCGCCAGCCCGGCGCCAATGTGATCGAGGTGGTCGACCGCATCAAGACGCTGATGCCGCAGTTGCGGGCGTCGCTGCCGGCCTCCGTGCAGGTGCAGCAGCTGACCGACCGCACCACCACGATCCGCGCCTCGGTCAAGGACGTCGAGTTCGAACTGCTGCTGGCCGTCGCGCTGGTGGTGATGGTGATCTTCATCTTCCTGCGCAACCTGTCCGCCACAATCATCCCGGGCGTGGCGGTGCCGCTGTCGCTGGTGGGCACGTTCGGCGTGATGTACATGGCCGGCTTCTCGATCAACAACCTCACGCTGATGGCGCTGACCATCGCCACCGGCTTCGTGGTGGACGACGCCATCGTGATGATCGAGAACATCATGCGCTACATCGAGGAAGGCGATCCGCCGATGGAAGCGGCGCTGAAGGGCTCGAAACAGATCGGCTTCACCATCATCTCGCTGACGTTCTCGCTGGTGGCCGTGCTGATTCCGCTGCTGTTCATGGGCGACGTGGTCGGCCGCCTGTTCCGCGAGTTCGCCATCACGCTCGCCGTGTCGATCCTGATCTCCGCAGTGGTTTCCCTGACGCTGACGCCGATGATGTGCGCGCGCCTGCTGCGTCACGTGCCGGAGAGCGAAATGTCCCGCTTCCACGTGGTCACGGGCCGCTTCTTCGACAGCGTGATCGAACAATATGGCCGCGCGCTGAACTGGGTGCTCGGACGCCAGACGGCCACGCTGCTCGTCGCCGTGGGCACGCTGGTGCTGACCGGCCTGCTCTACGTGGTGGTGCCCAAGGGCTTCTTCCCGGTGCAGGACACGGGCATGATCCAGGCGATCACCGAAGCCTCGCAGACCAGTTCGTTCCAGTCGATGGGCCGCAAGCAGGAGGCGGTGCAGAAGGTGATTCTTGAAGATCCCGCCGTCGAAAGCGTGTCGTCGTTCATTGGTGTCGACGGCACCAACACGACGATCAACGCGGGCCGCATGATCATCAACCTGAAGCCGAAGGACGAACGCGACTCGATGGCAGTCGTGACCGACCGGCTGCAGGCCTCGGTGCAGAAACTTGGCGGCGTGGCGCTGTACATGCAGCCGGTGCAGGACCTGACAATCGAGGACCGCGTGGCTCGCACGCAATACCAGTTCACCGTCGAGGACCCGGATCCGGCCGTGCTGGCCGAATGGGTACCGAAGCTGATCGAGCGACTGAAGCAGGAGCCGGAACTGCGCGACGTGGCCAGCGACCAGCAGAACAACGGCCTGCGCGCCTACGTGGAGATCGACCGCGACGCCGCCGCGCGTTTCGGCATCACCACCGCGGTCATCGACAGCGCGCTCTACAGCGCGTTCGGCCAGCGGCTGGTCTCGACGATCTTCACCCAGTCGAGCCAGTATCGCGTGGTGCTGGAAACGATGCCGCAGTTCCGGGTGAGCCCGGAGTCGCTGTCCGCGCTGCGCCTGCCGTCGTCGTCTGGCGGCCAGGTGCCGCTCGGGTCGATCGCGCACATCTCGGAGCGCACCGGCCCGCTCGTGATCAATCACCAGGGCCAGTTCCCGTCCGCGACGATCTCGTTCAACCTCGCGCCGGGCGAATCGCTTGGCGCGGCGGTGGACAAGATCACCAAGGTCGAGAGCGAGATTGGCCTGCCAATCTCGATGGCCACCGAGTTCCAGGGCGCCGCCCTCGCCTTCCGCGCGTCGCTCTCCAACACGCTGTGGCTGATCCTGGCCGCTGTGGTCACGATGTACATCGTGCTCGGTGTGCTGTATGAAAGCACGATCCATCCGGTAACCATCCTCTCGACGCTGCCGTCGGCCGCCGTCGGCGCCCTGCTGGCGCTGCTGGTGTCGGGGCAGGATATCGGCATCATCGCGATCATCGGCATCATCCTGCTGATCGGTATCGTGAAGAAGAACGCAATCATGATGATCGACTTCGCGCTCGAGGCCGAACGCGAAGGCGGCATGAAGCCGCGCGATGCGATCTTCCAGGCCTGCCTGCTGCGCTTCCGCCCGATCCTGATGACGACCATGGCCGCACTGCTGGCTGCGTTGCCGATGATGCTCGGCACGGGCATCGGCTCGGAACTGCGCCGTCCGCTGGGTATCACGATGGTGGGTGGCCTGCTCGTCAGCCAGGTGCTGACGCTGTTCACCACGCCGGTGATCTACCTGGCGTTCGACCGCGTCGCGATCCGCCTGAAGGCCTGGCGCCGCAACCGCTTTGGCGACCCCGATGAAGGCGGCACCGGAGAGGATGGCGGCCAGCCGTCGCACCGTCCGCAGGAGCCGAACGTCTGATGAATCTGTCGGCCACCTTCATCCATCGCCCGGTTGCCACTGCGCTGCTGACCATCGGCATTCTGCTGGCGGGCATCGCGGCGTTCCGGCTGCTGCCAGTCTCGCCGCTGCCACAGGTGGACTTCCCCACCATCTCGGTGTCTGCGTCACTGCCCGGCGCCAGCCCCGAGACGATGGCCGCCACGGTGGCCACGCCGCTCGAACGCGCGCTGGGGACGATTGCCGGTGTCACGGAAATCACGTCGACCAGCTCGCTCGGCTCCACACGCGTGACGCTGCAGTTCGACCTGTCGCGCAACATCGACGGCGCGGCCCGCGACGTGCAGGCGGCGATCAATGCATCGCGCGCCACGCTGCCCACGAGCCTGCCGAACAACCCGACCTATCGCAAGGTCAACCCGGCCGACGCGCCGATCATGATCATCGGCCTGACATCGCAGACGATGTCACGCGGCCAGCTCTACGATGCGGCGTCGACGATCCTCGCGCAGAAGCTCTCGCAGGTGGAAGGTGTCGGGCAGGTGACCATCGGCGGCTCCTCGCTGCCGGCCGTGCGGGTGGAGCTGAATCCCACGTCACTGAACAAGTACGGCATCTCGCTGGAAGACGTCCGCAACACCATCAGCGCCACCAACGCCAACCGGCCGCTCGGCGTGCTGGAGAACAGCAACAACGCGTGGCAGGTCTATGCCAACGATCAGGCGATGGCGGCCAAGGACTATATGCCGCTGATCATCCGCTACGCGACACCGGGCACGTACTCGTCCGCGTCGGCCGGCGCACTGATCGCCAGCACCGCCAACGCCGCCGCCGGCGGCAACGTCAGCACGAAGACCGTCAACGGCGTCACCACGACCACCATCACCACCAGCAGCGGCACCACGACGATCACCACGGGCGCCACCGGCGGCAGCAACGGCGCGAAGGGGCCAAACGGCTTCGCGGTGCCAATCCGCCTGCAGGACGTGGCCAATGTGGTCGACTCGGTACAGGACATCCGCAATGCCGGCTCTGCCAACGGCAAGCCATCGGTGCTACTGGTGCTGAACCGTTCGCCCGGCGCCAACATCATCGAGACCGTGGACCGCGTCAACGACATCCTGCCGCAGTTGGGCAAGATGATCCCGGCCGCGATCTCGATGGACGTGATGATGGACCGCACACCCACCATCCGCGCCTCGCTGCGCGAGGTGGAACAGACGCTGATCATCTCGGTGGCTCTGGTGGTCATGGTCGTGTTCCTGTTCCTGCGCAACGTGCGGGCCACGCTGATTCCGAGTGTGGCGGTGCCGGTATCGCTGGTCGGCACGTTCTCGGTGATGTACCTGGCCGGGTTCTCGCTGAACAATCTTTCGCTGATGGCGCTGACCATCGCCACGGGCTTTGTGGTCGACGATGCGATCGTGGTGCTGGAAAACATCTCGCGCCATATCGAGGAAGGCATGAAGCCGCTGGCCGCCGCCTTGCGCGGCGCGCGCGAGGTCGGCTTCACGGTGCTGTCGATGAGTCTCTCGCTGATCGCCGTGTTCATCCCGCTGCTGCTGATGGGTGGCATCGTCGGCCGGCTGTTCCAGGAGTTCGCGATCACGCTGTCGGTCGCCATCCTGGTGTCGCTGGTCGTGTCGCTGACCACCACGCCGATGATGTGCGCACGGCTGCTGCGCCCGGTGCGTGAAGAATCCCAGGGCCGTTTTCATCGCGCAACCGAGCACGTCTTCACATGGATGCAGCAGGCCTACGCACGCACGCTGGGCGCGGCGTTGCGCCATAGCACGTTGGTCTGGATCGTTCTGCTGGCCACGGTGGCACTGAACGTCTGGCTCTACGTGATCGTGCCAAAGGGCTTCTTCCCGCAGCAGGACACGGGCCGCCTGATCGGCTTCATCCGCGCGGACCAGGCCACATCGTTCCAGGCGATGCGCACCAAGCTCGACAACTTTATCCAGATCGTCCAGACCGACCCGGCCGTGGTCAACGTGGTCGGCTTCACGGGCGGCTCGCAGCGCAATACGGGACAGATGTTCGTCACGCTGAAGCCGCTGTCCGAGCGCAAGGAATCCGCCGATGCAATCATCGCGCGGCTGCGTGGCAAGCTGGCGAAGGAGCCAGGCGCCAGCCTGTTCCTGCAGTCGGTGCAGGATATCCGCGTCGGTGGGCGACAGAGCAGTTCGCAATACCAGTTCACGCTGCAGTCCGATGACCTGGACGTGCTGCGCGAGTGGGAGCCAAAGGTTCGCGCGGCAATTTCGAACATCAAGGGCATCGAGGACGTCGACACCGATACCAATGACAAAGGCCTGCAGACGTCAGTGATCATCGACCGCGACACCGCGTCGAAGCTCGGCGTCAGCGCGCAGCAGATCGACGCGATCCTCAACGATGCCTTTGGGCAGCGCCTGGTCTCGACGATCTACCACCCGCTCAACCAGTACCGCGTGGTGATGGAGCTCAGTTCCGAGTATCTGCAGGGGCCGCACGCGCTGCAGGATGTCTATGTCGTCACCGGCGGTGGCAAGCGCGTGCCGCTCGCGGCCTTCACGCGTGTGATGCCGACCAGCACGCCGCTCGGCGTGAACCACCAGGGCCAGTTCGCGGCGTCGACGATCTCGTTCAACCTGGCCGAAGGCTATTCGCTGTCGCAGGCTACCGACGCGATCAAGGATGCGCTCGCGCGGATCGGCGCGCCGGAGACGTTACAGGCCAATTTCGCGGGTGGCGCCAAGGCGTTCCAGGATTCGCTCAAGAGCCAGCCGATCCTGATTCTGGCGGCGATCATCACGATCTACATCGTGCTGGGCATCCTGTACGAGAGCTACGTTCATCCGCTGACGATCCTGTCGACGCTGCCGTCGGCGGGCGTGGGCGCGCTGCTGGCCCTGCTGCTGTTCAAGACCGAGTTCAGCATCATCGCGCTGATCGGCGTGATCCTGCTGATCGGCATCGTGAAGAAGAACGCGATCATGATGATCGACTTCGCGATCGACGCCGAGCGGCGTGACGGCCTGAGCCCGCGCGACGCGATCTACCGCGCCTGCCTGCTCCGTTTCCGCCCGATCATGATGACCACGATGGCAGCGATGCTGGGCGCGATTCCGCTGGCACTGGGCCGCGGCGATGGCGCCGAACTGCGCGCGCCGCTCGGTATCTCGATCGTCGGCGGCCTGCTCGTCAGCCAGTTGCTGACGCTGTACACCACGCCTGTGGTTTACCTCACGCTGGATCGCTGGCGCCTCAAGGTCAAGGCCTGGCGCGAGCGTCGTCGCACCCAGGCAAGCGGCACCACGCCGCGCCTCGAACACTGATGAAGGCAATTGCCATGTCTCGAAGCCAATTCTCGTTCACCGTCGTTGCGCTGGCTTGTGCCCTGCTGACCGGTTGTGCGGTCGGCCCTGATTACCAGCGGCCCGATGCGCCCGTGCCCAAGGCTTTCAAGGAAGCCAGCGAGGACATGCCCGCATGGACCGGCGACTGGAAAACCGCCGAGCCGCAGGACATCATGGCGCGCCCCGACTGGTGGCGCGTGTTCGACGATCCCGTGCTCGACGCGCTGATGTCTCAGGTCAAAATATCGAACCAGAACATCAAGGCGGCGGAAGCACAGTATCGCCAGGCCACGGCATCGCTATCCGCGGCACGCGCGGGCTACTTCCCGACGGTCGGCGCCAATGCCGGCGTCTCGCGCGGCGCGACAGGCGGCAATGGCCAGATCATCAACGGCCAGAACCTGACGCTGTCCGCCAACTGGGAAATCGACGTGTGGGGCCGTGTGCGCAGGCAGGTGGAAAGCGCCCAGGCCGGCGCGCAGGCCAGCGAGGCCGACCTGGCTTCGATCCTGCTCTCCACGCAGGCAACGCTGGCGCAGAGCTACTTCCTGCTGCGCGTGGCGGACGCCCAGCACGCGCTGCTGGACCGCACCGTGGCCGACTACGCGAAGTCGCTGCAGCTCGTGCAGAACCAGTACAAGGCGGGCACCGCGCAACGCTCGGACGTGCTGCAGTCGGAAACCCAGCTCAAGTCCGCGCAAGCACAGCAACTCGATATTCAGATCACTCGGCAGCAGCTCGAACATGCCATCGCGGTACTGGTCGGCAAACCCCCGGCGGACCTGACCGTGGCGACCGTCGACAACCGCGACACGATTCCGCGCGTACCGGTGGCCGTGCCATCGCAGTTGCTGGAACGCCGCCCCGATATCTCGGCGGCAGAACGGCGCATGGCATCTGCGAACGCCAATATTGGCGTGGCCGAGGCGGCCTACTACCCGACGCTCTCCCTATCCGCCACAGGCGGGTTGACGGCCAGTACCCTGGCGCGCTGGCTCTCCCTGCCCGACCGTGTCTGGTCAATCGGTGCCGGTCTGGCCGGCACCGTGTTCGACGGCGGCCTGCGCCGTGCCAATACAGCGATTGCGGTGGCTCAGTACGACCAGACCGTGGCGAACTATCGGCAAACTGTGCTGGGCGCGTTCCAGGAGGTCGAGGACAACCTCGCCTCGGCCCGCGTGCTCGAACAGGAGTCGATCGTCCAGAACGACGCGCTGCGCTCGGCACGCGAAGCGCTTTCGCTGGTCAACAACCGCTACAAGGCCGGCACTGCAGCGTTGCTGGATGTGCTGACGGCCCAGACCGCGGCCTATACGGCGGAGAACACCACATTGACGATCATGGGGCGGCAGTACACCGCGGCCGTCACGCTGATCAAGGCACTTGGCGGCGGATGGCATGGGCCGGATATGGAGGTGGGGAAGGCCGATAGCGCCCCGCCGGCTACCGCGCCCGCTTCGACAGCGCAATAACAGACTCGGTGGCGGACTCAATAGCGGACTCAATAGCGGACTCGGTAGCGGCGCTGCAGCGCGCTACCGCCCCTCCGGCATCGGCAACGGCTGCTGACTGACCCGCTCCCGCAACCATGTGGCCGCCTTGCCCAGCGGCCGCTGCTTGTGCCACACGATTTCCATCGCCACGGGCCAGTCCTGATCCTGGAAGGTCAGCTGCGGCGATACCAGCCCGGCAGCGGCGGGCGAGTTGGCCGCCACGTGCCAGGGCACAAACGCCCAGCCGAGCTTGCGCTTGACCAGTTCGACGATCACCCACTGGCTTTCCACCCACCAGACTTCGGCCGCCACACGCAGCCGTTTCTTTTCCTCGCTGTCGCTGCGCGTGGCCACCATCAACTGCCGGTAGCGTTTCAACTCTTCGAAGTCCACGCGCGGCTGGGCGGCAAGGGGATGGTCGGGCGCGCAGATGATCGGCATCGGCACCCAGCCCAGCGCATGGAAGCCGAGTTCGGGCGGCAGGATCTCCTGGCGCCACATGATGCCGAGGTCCGCGCACTGGCTCAGCACCAGCCGGCTCACGTCCTCCATCAGCGGGAACAGCAGTTCGAGTTCGACCGACGGGAAGCGTTGCGAGAACTCGTCGAGCAGCACGCCAAGGGTCTCTTCCGGATATAGCTCGTCGACGGCCAGCGTGAGGCGGGACTCGACACCTTCGCCCAGGCTCTTGGCAACGCCCCGAAAGTGCTCGCAACGCTCCAAAATCACACGCGCCTCGACCAGCAGCCGCTCGCCGGCCGGCGTCAGGACCGGGTAACGGGCGGTGCGGTCGAACAGCGCATTGCCGAGGTCGATCTCCAGATTGGCGACGGCGGCGCTGACGACGGACTGTGCCTTGCCAAGTTGGCGGGCCGCCGCGGAGAAGGATCCGGTCTCGGCTGCGGCGGCAAAGGCTTGCAACTGTTCGAGGGACAGGCTCATGGTGTGCGTTCTCGTTGGCTTTCTCCCCTCTCGCACAAGCAGGAGGGGGCGACGGGGGCAGACGGTGGCGAAAGCCGGTCGCAGGGGGAATCCCCTTCTATCGGAATAACCGATACTACCCAACTTGCGATTAGCTGTCCTGCCGATAGAATGCGCTCCATCGTTTCACAAAGGAGAGCTTCATGCGCACCACCGCAGACCGGATCCGTCACACCGTCGGTTTCGAGCTGATCGGGTTGCTGATCTTCGCCCCGCTTGCCAGCCTGGTATTTGGCTACGCGCTGCACAAGATGGGTCTGGTGGGCGCGGTCGCGTCACTGATCGCTGCCGTCTGGAATTACGTCTACAACATCCTCTTCGACCGCGGGATGCTGCGCTTCACCGGCCAACTCCGGAAGACGCCGGCGATTCGCGTGCTGCACGCAATCCTGTTCGAGGGTGGCCTGCTGCTCGTGTTCCTGCCATCGGTGGCGTGGTACCTCGACATGACCCTGCTCGACGCGTTCATCATGGACATCGCCGTGGCCGGCTTCTACATGGTCTACGCGCTGGTCTACAACTGGGTCTATGACGCGGTCTTCCCGATCCCTGGCCTCAAGGCGAAGGAGGATAGCCAGCCTGCCGATTGCCCGTCGGCCAACTAGGAACCGCGGAAATCCGACCGTGCGACGTGCGGTCGACCTCAGCAACAAAATGCGGCCGGAAGCGGTCGAAAATGGCCGCATTCACGTCATCCATCGGGCATGGGCCATGCGTTAACATGAGCGCCATGCCAATCCGCCCCTCCCTGCTCCGCCGCAGCCTGTCTCCCGTTATCGCAACGGTCGCGCTGCTCGCCTTCGGCCTGACTGGAGCCCAGGCCAAACCCGTCAAATCCGTCAAAGCCACCAAACCGTCGGTCCAGCGCGTCAGTGCAGAAGCCGCGGACCCGGCCGCCGCGCGCACCGGCCTGCCCGCCACTGTCACCACGGCGCTGCGCCGCGCGCATGTGCCACTGTCGGCAGCAAGCTTCTACGTGATCAAGGTCGGCGCGCCGCGCCCGCGTGTGAGCTGGAACGCCGAGGCGCCGATGAACCCGGCGTCGACGATGAAGCTGGTCACCACGTTCGCCGGACTGCAGTTGCTCGGGCCCGACTATCGCTGGCTCACTTCGCTCTACGCCGATGGCCAGCCGGGCCCGGACGGGGTGATCAACGGCAACGTCTATCTGCGCGGCCGGGGAGACCCGAAGCTGGTGCCCGAGGAAATGGCCAAGCTGGTCAACACGGCGCGATCGACTGGCGCGACGGCCATCAACGGCGATCTCGTGCTCGACCGCAGCTTCTTCGCGGATACCCAGGACAACAGCTACACGATCGATGGCGAGACGCAACGCGCCTACAACGTCAATCCTGATGCGCTGCTTTATGCCTTCAAGACGCTCACCTTCACGATCACGCCCGACGCCGCCGGCCGCGCCGTCGACGTGGCCGTCACGCCGGCGCTGGCGCAATTGCGTGTGGATAACCGCCTGACGCTGGTCAACGGCCGTTGCGGTGACTGGCGCGCACGTGCCAACCCAAGCATCACGCCGCAGTCAGACGGCACCATCGTCGCCGCGTTCGACGGCAACTACTCCGCCGATTGTGGCGAACACGTGGTCAACCTGGCCACACTCTCGCACAGCGATTTCATCTGGGGCGGCTTCGTGGCCGAATGGCAGGCGGCGGGTGGCCGCTTCGTGCGTCCGCCCGGACTGCGCGGCGGCACCGTGCCGCGCAGCGCGTTCCTGCTGGCGCGGCACTACGGCCAGCCGCTCGGCGAGATCGTGCGCGACATCAACAAGTTCTCGAACAACGTGATGGCACGTCAGCTCTTCCTGACGATTGGCGCGGAGATCGACCGGAGCGGCCCGGCCAGCACCGAGAAGTCGACACGCGTGATCAAGCGCTGGCTATCGCGCCAGGGGCTGGACATGCCGGATCTGGTACTGGAGAACGGCTCGGGATTGTCGCGCGAGGAACGGATCAGCGCTTATGACATGGCGCGCCTGCTGCAACAGGCACTGGCCAGCAATGTTGGGCCGGTGCTGATGGACTCCCTGCCGATCCTCGGCGTGGATGGCACGCTGCGCAATCGCCTGACCCGCGCCAATGCGGCCGGCAATGCCTACCTGAAGACGGGCACGCTACAGGATGTACGCGCGCTGGCGGGCTACGTCGACGCGCTCGACGGGCAGCGTTATGTGGTGGTGGCGTATATCAATCACCCGAACGCATCGGGAGCGCAGGAGGCGCACGATGCGTTGATGCAGTGGGTGTATAAGGGCACGCCTTGAGGTGAGGGTTTTGTGACAGGCATGGTGGGGGATGGAGCGCCTGGCCCTCTCCCCGCCTTCCTCCGCCTTCCCCCTAACCTCAGCAATCCTCGAACGCAGCCGCGGCGCGACCCAACCGGTCTCGCACCCCGTCCCACTCGGGACTCTCCGGCAAGGGTTCGAACACCAGCCGCTGGAATCCTTCCTTGTCGAGCCGGCGCAACAGCCGGTACAGCTCCTGCGCATAAGCGTCCGGCGTGGCCGGTGCTTCAACGAACGTGCAGCGCGGATCGCTGGTTGCCGGCGCGCGACCCACCCAGGCCAGCCTGCCATCGGCGGACAGCCCATGCAGGTACTGCGGCAAGGCATCGGCCTGGGCCAGCGTCAGCGTGGTGCGGGGCGCGTAGTGGGCCTTGAGCGTGCCCGATGCGCGCGGCGCGGCGGCATCCGGCGGTAGCGGCATGGTGCCGAGCACGTCGGCCATCATCGCCGCCGTGATCGCGCCCGGGCGCAGCAGCACCGGGCCAGCCGTATCCAGGCGGGACAGATCGACGATCGACGATTCGATGCCAACGTCCACGCCATCGCCTTCGAGCACATAGACCGATCCACCGAACTCGTCGCGCACATGCTCGGCCGTGGTCGGGCTGACCTGGCCGAACTTGTTGGCCGATGGCGCAGCAATGCCACCACGGCCACGGCGGAAGCGCGACAGCAGCGCCTGCGCCACCGGATGCGACGGGCAGCGCAAACCGATGCTGTCCTGCCCACCGGCAACCGCTGCCGGGATGTGGGCGGCGCGTGTCAGGATGATCGTCAGCGGACCGGGCCAGAACGCATCGATCAGCTTCTGCGCGGCGTCGGGTACGTCGTCGCTCCAGTAGCCGACATCGGCGCCATCGACCACGTGAACGATCACCGGATGGTTCGACGGACGACCCTTGGCGGCGAAGATACGCGCCACGGCTTCAGGATTCTCGGCATCGGCACCGAGACCGTAGACGGTCTCGGTCGGGAAGGCCACGAGCTCGCCGGCTTCGAGCAGGCGAACAGCTTCTTCCAGCTCCGCGGCGGTGGGCATGCGTGAAGACATCGCGAACTACCGGTTTCAGCTGGGGATGTGCAGCGCCTTGGCGGCGGCATCGAACGTGCGGTCAGCCGCTTCGGCGTGGTCGCCAACGCAGTTCACGTGTCCCATCTTGCGCGACGGGCGCGCATCGTTCTTGCCATAGAGGTGCAGCTTGGCGCCGGGCTGTGCCAGCACCTCATCCCACGCGGGCGTACGCTCCAGGCCGAACTCGAACCAGCAGTCGCCAAGCAGGTTCAGCATCTTGCCGGCCGAATGCTGGCGGGTGCTGCCCAGCGGCAGGCGAGCCATCGCGCGGACCTGCTGCTCGAACTGGCTGGTCTCGCAAGCATCCATCGTGATGTGCCCCGAGTTATGCGGGCGCGGCGCCATTTCATTGGCCACCAGCGTGCCATCGGTCAGCACGAAGAATTCAATGCAAAGCACGCCGACGTAGCCCATTTCCGAAGCAATCGTCGCCGCGGCGTTGCGGGCGCGTTGGGAAATATCGTCCGACACGCTTGTCGAAGGCATCGTCGTCGAAAACAGGATGCCATCGCGGTGCACGTTCTCGGCCAGCGGCCACGTGGCGGTGGAGCCATCGGCGGCACGCGCGGCCAGCACCGACACCTCGTACGCCAGCGGCAGCATCCGCTCGAGCACGCACGGCACATGCTGCATGGCCTTCCATGCGACGCGCACGTCCTCGCGCGACTTCACGCGCGCCTGGCCCTTGCCGTCGTAGCCCATCCGCGCGGTCTTCAGGATGCCCGGCAGCACTTCATCAGGCAGCCGGTCCACGTCGGCATCGTGCTGGATCACCCAGTGCGGGGCCGGCGGCACGCCGGTACGGTCTGCACAGGAGGCGAAGAACTTCTTTTCGCCGATGCGGTTCTGCGCGATCGACACGCAGTAGCCGCGCGGCGCGACGAACACGCCGGCTTCCTCCAGACGCTCAAGCGAGATCGACGGCACGTTCTCGAACTCGGTGCTCACCGCCTCGCACAGGCTGGACAGTTCAGCCAGCGCCGCATCGTCGGTGTATGCCGCGCAGATGTGCCGGTCAGCCACGGAGCCGGCCGGGCTGTCCTGGTCCGGATCGAGCACGCAAACGCGGTACCCCATCGACTGCGCCGCGTGCGTGAACATGCGGCCGAGCTGGCCGCCGCCGAGCATGCCGAGCCAGGCACCTGGCAGGATCGGCGAGTTCGGACTGTCCACGCCGAACTCGGCGCGCGACTCGGGGGTATGCGCTTCGGACAGGTGGGGATGGATATCGGTCGGCATGGCTCAGGCTACGGTGAGACTTCAGAAAGTTATACGGGCAGCGTCATCGCGCGCGCGGCTTCGGTCTGCTTGGCGCGGAACACTTCCAGCGCGCTGGCCAGCGCGTCGTCGGTGGTGGCCAGCGTGGCGATCGCGTGCAGCGCCGCGTTGGCGGCGCCGGCCTCGCCGATGGCGAAGGTGGCCACGGGCACACCCTTCGGCATCTGCACGATCGACAACAGCGAGTCCTCGCCGCGCAGGTACTTTGACGGCACCGGCACGCCGAACACCGGCACGATGGTCTTGGCGGCGATCATGCCCGGCAGGTGCGCGGCACCGCCGGCGCCGGCGATGATCGCGCGGATGCCGCGGCCACGCGCCGCTTCGGCATAGCGGAACATGTCATCGGCCATCCGGTGCGCCGATACCACCTGCGCTTCGAACGGCACGTTGAAATCCTTGAGCATGGCCACGGCGTGCTGCATCACGTCCCAATCGGAACTGCTGCCCATTACCACGCCAACCACAGGCTTCGATTCGTTGCTCATCTTCAATTACCCTTCCTGCCTTTACTGCAGCGCTTCGCCGGTCAGGCGGGTCAGCGCTTCCTTGTACTTGTCGGCGGTCTTCTGCACCACGTCTTCCGGCAGCTTCGGCGCCGGCGCGGTCTTCGGCCAAGGCTTGCCGTCGATGCGCACGGCTTCGAGCCAGTCACGCACGAACTGCTTGTCGAACGACGGCGGGTTGGTGCCCACCTGATACGAATCGGCCGGCCAGAAGCGCGACGAGTCGGCCGTCAGCACTTCGTCCATCAGCGTCAGCGTGCCGTTCTCGTCCAGACCGAACTCGAACTTCGTGTCGGCGATGATGATGCCGCGCGTGGCGGCGTAGTCGGCGGCTTCCTTGTACAGGCGGATCGAGATGTCACGCATCTTCGCGGCCAGTTCCTTGCCGATGCGGGCCTCGACTTCATCGAACGAGATGTTCTCGTCGTGCTCGCCCATCTCGGCCTTGGCCGCCGGCGTGAAGATCGGCTCGGGCAGCTTCTGCGCGTTCTGCAGGCCGGCCGGCAGGGCGATACCGCACACCTTGCCCGTGGCCTGGTAGTCCTTCCAGCCGCTGCCGGCCAGATAGCCGCGCACCACCGCTTCCACCAGGATCGGCTTCAGGCGCTTGACCACCACGGCGCGGCCCTTCACCTGCTCCACCTCGTTCGGCGCCACCACGGACTCAGCGGTCACGTCGGTCTCATGGTTCGGCACGATGTGCGCGAGCTTCTTGAACCAGAAGTTGGCCATCTGGTTCAGCACGCGGCCCTTGGCCGGAATCGGCTCGCCCAGGATCACGTCGAAGGCCGACAGACGGTCGGTGGTCACGATCAGCAGCTTGTCGTCGCCGACAGCGTAGTTATCGCGGACCTTGCCTTTGCCGAGCAGCGGCAGGGACTGGATGGAGGATTCGTAGAGGGCGTCGGACATGGTGTGAAAACGGCTGCGGCTGAAAAACAAGCGGGGCTTCGAGCGCGATGCGAAGCCCCATGAAGTAGCAAAGCCCCGCACCAGGCGGGGCAACGACACAATTTACTGCACGACCTGGGCGAGCTTGCCGGCCTTGTACTGCTGGGCAACGTCGGTCAGCGACACGGCCTTGATCTTGCTGGCCTGGCCTTCGCAACCGAAGGCGATGTAGCGGGCCTTGCACACGAGCTTGGCGGCTTCGCGGGCCGGCTTCAGGTACTCGCGCGGGTCGAACTTGCTCGGGTTCTCCACGAAGAAGCGGCGGATCGCGCCGGTCATCGCCAGACGGATGTCGGTGTCGATGTTGATCTTGCGCACGCCGTACTTGATCGCTTCCTGGATTTCCTCCACGGGCACGCCGTACGTTTCCTTCATGTCGCCACCGAACTGGCGGATTTCAGCCAGCAGTTCCTGCGGCACCGACGACGAACCGTGCATCACCAGGTGAGTGTTCGGAATGCGGGCGTGGATTTCCTTGATGCGCCCGATGGCCAGGATGTCGCCCGTGGGCTTGCGCGTGAACTTGTACGCGCCGTGCGAGGTGCCGATGGCGATGGCCAGCGCGTCGAGCTGGGTGGCCTTGACGAAGTCGGCGGCCTGCTCCGGATCGGTCAGCAGCATCGAGTGATCGAGCTTGCCTTCGGCGCCAATGCCGTCTTCCTCGCCGGCTTCACCGGTTTCCAGCGAGCCCAGGCAACCCAGTTCGCCTTCCACGGTCACGCCCAGCGCGTGGGCCATCTGCACAACCTTGCGGGTCACGTCGACGTTGTACTCGTAGTCCGACGGGGTCTTGCCGTCTTCCTTCAGCGAGCCGTCCATCATCACCGACGAGAAGTTCAGGTCGATGGCGGCCTTGCAGATCGCCGGCGACTGGCCGTGATCCTGGTGCATCACCACCGGGATGTGCGGGTAGGCTTCCACAGCGGCTTCGATCAGGTGGCGCAGGAAGTGCTCGCCAGCGTATTTGCGCGCGCCAGCCGATGCCTGCATGATCACCGGGGCGTTGACCTCGTCGGCGGCCTGCATGATGGCCTGAACCTGTTCGAGGTTGTTCACGTTGAAAGCCGGCAGACCGTAGTTGTTCTCGGCGGCATGGTCCAGCAACTGGCGCATGGATACGAGTGGCATGTCTAACTCCTGAATGTAAATAGCTTGGGGTATTTCTGAATTCTTGTCGTTGCTGCGCCAGACAGGCTCGCGCATCGGGCGCGGTCATGTCTGTCTGGCACGCCACATGGGCGCGCGTCCTACCGGGTGCCCACCCTCACGATCTTGAGCGTATTTGTGCCGCCGGGCTGGCCCATCGGCTCGCCGATCGTCAGCACGATGAAATCGCCGCGCTGCACCACGCCCTGGGACAGCAGCAGTTCCTCGGCCTGCTCAAGCGCCACGTCGCGGTCCGCGCTCGACTGCAGCGGCAGCGGCACCACATTGCGATAGAGCTGCATCTTGCGTTGCGACGCCAGGTTCGGCGTCATCGCATAGATCGGCACGTGGATGCGGTGACGGCTCATCCACAGCGCCGTGGCGCCGGAATCGGTCAGCGCCGCGATCGCCTTGACACCTAGATGATAGGCGGTGAACAGCGCACCCATCGCGATCGACTGGTCGATCCGCGCGAAGGTCTGGTTCAGGAAGTCGGTGTCGAGCTGCACCACCTCCGACTTCTCGGCTTCCAGACAGATCGCGGCCATGGCTTCGACCGTTTCCACCGGATAGCGGCCGGCAGCGGTCTCGGCCGACGTCATCACGGCGTCGGTGCCGTCGAGCACGGCGTTGGCCACGTCGGACACTTCGGCCCGCGTCGGCACCGGGTTGACGATCATGCTCTCCATCATCTGGGTGGCGGTGATCGTCAGCTTGTTGGCCTCGCGCGCCAGCTTGATCATGCGCTTTTGCAGCGCGGGCACGGCGGCGTTGCCAACTTCGACGGCCAGGTCGCCACGCGCCACCATGATGCCGTCTGACGCCAGCAGGATTTCCTCGAGCACGCCAGGACGAATCGCCTCGGCCCGCTCGATCTTCGCGATCATGCGCGCCTTGTGGTTGTGCGGCTGGCCTGCCACGTTGGTGAGCTGGCGGGCCATTTCCATGTCGGTGGCGTTCTTCGGGAAGCTCACGGCCACGTAGTCCGCGCCCAGCGCCATGGCGGTCTTGATGTCCTCCATGTCCTTGGCGGTCAGCGCCGGCGCCGACAGGCCGCCACCCTGACGATTGATGCCCTTGTTATTGGACAGCTCGCCACCGATACGCACCGTGGTGAAGATCTCGTTGCCGAGCACGCGGTCCACCACCAGCACGATCAGACCGTCGTTGAGCAGGAGCAGGTCGCCCGGGCCCACATCGCGCGGCAGATCCTTGTAGTCCAGGCCCACGCGCTCCTGATTGCCCATCTGGCAGGCCGAATCGAGGATGAACGCATCGCCCGGCTTGAGCGTGATCTTGCCGTTCTCGAACTTGCCCACGCGGATCTTGGGGCCCTGCAGGTCGGCCATGATGGCCACCTCGCGCCCGCAGGCCGCCGCTGCCTCACGCACCAGGGCGGCGCGATCGATATGGTCCTGCGCGGTGCCATGCGAGAAGTTCAGGCGCACCACATCGACCCCTGCTCCGATCATGCGGGTCAACACTTCCAGCGTGCTGGATGCGGGGCCAATCGTGGCGACGATCTTGGTGGAACGTGTCATGCGGGCAGCTTCCTTGGTGGGGGGCGCTTGGTTTTTCTGGAAACTGGCCGGACGGGGGTGTCCCGCGCCGGCCTGTCGGGTCATCAGCCTGCGGCGCGCTGCTCCAGCACTTCGAATGCGGGCAGCTTCTTGCCTTCCAGGAATTCCAGGAAGGCGCCGCCACCGGTCGAGATATACCCGACGCGATCGGCGATGCCGTACTTGGCGATGGCGGCCAGCGTGTCGCCGCCACCTGCGATCGAGAATGCCTTCGACGTGGCAATGGCTTCGGCCAGCACCTTGGTGCCATTGCCGAACTGATCGAATTCGAACACGCCGACCGGACCGTTCCAGACGATCGTGCCGGCAGCCTTGAGCTGGTCGGCCAGCATCGCGGCGGTCTTCGGGCCGATGTCGAGAATCATGTCGTCGTCGGTAACGTCCTTGACGTCCTTGACCGTCGCCGCAGCCGTGGCGCTGAACTCCTTGGCGCAGACCACGTCGACGGGAATCGGCACCGATGCGCCGCGCGCGGCCATGATGTCGATGATCGTCTTGGCGTCACCCACGAGGTCGGCCTCGGCCAGCGACTTGCCGATCTTCAGGCCAGCGGCCAGCATGAACGTGTTGGCGATGCCGCCGCCGACGATCAGGTTGTCCACCTTGTCGGCCAGGGCCTTCAGGATGGTGAGCTTGGTCGAAACCTTCGAGCCGGCCACGATGGCCACCAGCGGACGCGCCGGCTGGCCCAGCGCGCGGCCCAGCGCGTCGATCTCGGCGGCCAGCAGCGGGCCGGCGCAGGCGATCGGGGCGAACTTGGCGATACCGTGGGTGGTGGCCTCGGCGCGGTGGGCGGTGCCGAACGCGTCGTTCACGTAGACGTCACAGAGCTTGGCCATCTTCTGGGCCAGCTCGTCGCTGTTCTTCTTCTCGCCCTTGTTCACGCGGCAGTTTTCCAGCAGCACGATCTGGCCAGGCGCCACCTCGACACCGTCGACCCAGTTCTGGACCAGTTTCACCGGCTTGCCGAGCAGTTCGGACAGGCGCGTGGCAATCGGGGCCAGCGAATCCTCGGGCTTGAACTCGCCCTCGGTCGGACGGCCCAGGTGCGACGTCACCATGACGGCCGCGCCGGCGTCCAGGCAGGCCTGAATGGCCGGCACCGACGCGCGGATGCGGGTGTCTTCGGTGATATTGCCTGCGTCGTCTTGCGGCACGTTCAGGTCGGCACGGATGAACACACGTTTGCCGGAGATTTTGCCTTGGGAAATGAGATCGGTAAGACGCAGGACAGAGGTCATGGCGATAAGAGCGGGACGTGGGCGACATGCGCCGCCCGTGGAAATCGGGAAAACCGGCATTTTACCTGATCGTTACTACCGTACGACGCGATCTGCCCGTTTCGCGGCATATCCGTCACATGCCATGCCCAGCCCGGAACATCCCCTACCGAAGGGGGGGCACCCGATTGCACGCTCAACAACCGGGTTGGAGTAATGTACGCCTTAATGTACTAAACGTATGCATGGCCAGACACTCACGTCAATTCTGGTGGTTTTAGTACATCACTGCAGGTCCGGCGCGACCGGACCATAAGAAATATGACCCGCGGACCCGGGACACCCCCGGTTACCAAGAGGCCAAGAATAAGCGTGGCGAATGCAAGGGGGTAGTCTGAAATGGATCAAGCGACCATGCATGGCGCGATCCGGGGGCTTTACGAGGGCATCCTGGACCCGGCAGCCTGGCAGCAAAGTCTGCGTGCGTTAACGGCAATCGCCGGCACGACGCACGCCTCCATGATGGTATGGGACACGGTCCGCGACCAGGTGACCGTCAACGAGGTGGTCAACCCGGTCGAGGAATTGTTTCTCGCCTATGAAAACGATTTCCAGGCCATGGACCCGGCCAAGGCGTTCGCACCCAGGCTGGTGCCCGGCGCCTGGTATGTCGATGCGCGCGACCTGGGCCATCAGGCCATGGCGCGTCATCCGTTCTATGGCGAGTTCTTCCACAAGTTCGAATTGGGTTCGTACATGGCCTGCCTGGTAGAGCGCCAGCCGCACTACGAGGTTTACTTCTCGATGCAGCGCTCGCTGGCGCAGGGCAACTTCAGCGGCGATGACGCGCAGCGGCTTGACTGGGTGGTACCGCACATGCGCAGCGCGATCGCGATCCGCGACCGCACGCTGGCGCTGTCGACGATGACCACGCTGGCAACGCGGCTGATCGAACGACTGGCATTCGCCGTGGCCATCTATTCACCCGACCGACGGCTGCTGCTGGCCAATACGGCCGGTGAACGCTGGGCACGCCGGCTCGACCCGTTGGGCAAGACCACCGAGTGGCAGCTTTCGCGCAGCTTCATGGAGATGCTGCACTGCGCCTGCGATCCCGCAAAACCGCAGGCCGCCATGGCCGCCCGCGCCACCGGCCCGAATGGCAGCCAGGCCGAAGTGCTGGTGCTGCCCCTGCCAGCCAGCCACGCCTTTGCCTCGACATGGCAGACCCCCGCGGCGCTGGTCGTCGTGCATGAGGCGGGCGCCCCGTCGGTGCTGCTCGACTCGGTCATGCGCAACCTGTACGGCCTGACACCCGCCGAGACCCGGTTGGTCGCGCGGCTGGCCACGGGTGAAGGGTTGCCGGAAGCCAGCCGGCAGATGCGCATCCGGCACGAGACCGCGCGCACCCAGCTCAAGGCGATCTTCCTCAAGACCGGCTGCACCAGCCAGGCACAGCTGACGCACTTGCTGACGCGACTCGCCGCCACGCTCGACGGAGGTTGATCGAGTGATGGTGACAGAGGACATGCACGAGACCATTCGTGGTCTCTATCAAGGCGTTCTGGAACCGCAGGCCTGGCAGCGCAGTCTGTCCGCGCTATGCGACCTCAGCCAGAGCGAGCGCGCCTCGCTCCTGGTTTTCGACCCCGCGAGCGGCAGTGTGCGCGTGCGGCAGACGGCAGCGCTTGCTGCCCTTGCCTCGCAGGCAACGCCCCACGATTCGCCGCAAACGCTTTCCTTCAACGAACGGCTGAACGTGGGCGGTTGGTTCATTCATCGACGCGACACGGGATTCGCTGCAACCCTCGGCGCCTTTCCGCAGGAGGACATCGCCGGCGTCGCACCCGCTTCCATGATGACCTGCCTGATTGACCGGCAGCCCGGCCACGAGATCTACCTGTCGCTGCAGCGTCCGGCCGGCGCCGATAGTTTTCTGGAAGCCGATGCCCGCGCCCTGGACTGGATCATTCCGCACCTGCGCGAAGCAGTGGCCATGCGCGACCGCGCGCAGGCCGCCAGCACGCATGGCCGCGTGTCAGCCAATCTGCTGAACCAGTTGCCATTCGGCGTGATCGTCTTCACGGCTGCTGGCGAGCCACTGCTGGCCAATGCGGCAGGCGAGCCGTGGATAGGCCGGCTGATGCCGATACGCGCGGACGGCGCCGCCGACGGCACGCTGGCACCGGCTGGACAAGGCTGGCGGCTCTCGAAGCCGTTCCACGAAGTCATGCGCGGGCTCACCGATGCGGGCGCGCCGCTGGAGGCTGGCGCCATTCACGCCGTGAGCACGGACGGCCACGAGGCCCAGATCGTTGCGATGCGACTGACGCCGGGCACACCGCTGTCCTCGGCATGCCTCGGGCAGCCGCTGCTGGTGGCGATTCACGAAAGCCACGGCACGCCGCGGGCGGTGCCCACCGTGCTGCGCGACCTCTACGGCCTGACGCCAGCGGAAACGCGGCTCGCCGCGCTGCTGACCACCGGCATCGGCCTGCCGGAGGCGAGCATCCAGCTCGGCATCAAGCGCGAGACGGGCCGGTCCCAGCTCAAGTCGATCTTCACCAAGACCAACACGAGCACGCAGGCGCAGCTTGCTCATCTGCTCACGCGACTGGGCAGCGTGCTGGCCGAACCCGCCCGATAGCAGGCCAGTAGCAGGCCGGTGGCAGCCCAGTAGCCGTTCGGGGCCGGCGCTGCCGGCCTGGTCAGCCGAGCAGGCGCAGCGCGGTGTAGACCCCCATGCCGACGACGATCATGCCAACCATGCGCTTCGTGAGCAGATAGCAGGCGGTGGCCGCAATGCCGGCCATCAGCTTGTCGTTGGTCGGCGAGAACGAGAAATGCCCTTCGAAGCTCAGGAACTCGGGCAGGATGATCGCTGCCAGCGCGGCGGCTGGCGCGTAGCGCAGCGCGCGCTGGATACGATCAGGAACGGTCACGTGCTCGCCCGCCATCAGGAACAGCGCGCGCGTCACTATCGTGACCAGCGTCATGCCGATGATCGAGATCCAGATTTCGAGGTGGCTCATGTCTGGTCTCCGGCCTGGGGTTGCGCGGACTTGCGCGCGCGAATGCCACGCAGCGTGGCGCGAGCGGCCATCTCATCGCTGGCCATGCCCGCCGCGATTGCCCCGATAACCGCCACCACCAGCCCCAGCCGGTACGGCAGGTCGAAACACAGCAGCGCCAGGACCGAGGACACCGCCACGGCCAGCATCGTCGAACGCGAATTGATCGTGGAAACCATCACCGGGATCAGCGCCATCATGCCGGCCAGCGCCAGCCCCCAGCTATCGGGGAACAGGCTCGCCAGCAGGATGCCGATGATCGACGATACCTGCCACGTGACGCAGTTGAAGAGCGCCATGCCCCAGAAATACCCTTCCTTGCCCGGCGCGTAGCCCGGCTCGGTGTAGCGCTGCATGAAGTAGACGAAATGCAGGTCGCCATTGAAGAAGCCGAGCACGGTCCGGCGCCATAGCGGCAGGTAGCTGAAATGCGGCTGTAGCGCCGCGCTGAAGATCACGAAACGCAGGTTGACCACGGCGCTGGTCAGCAGCACGGTCCAGATCGGCATGCCGGCGGCGAACAGCGGCAGTACGGCCAGTTGCGCGGACCCCGCATAGACCAGCAGCGACATGCCGATCGCCTCCGGCACGGTCAGCGCCGACTTGCTCATCGCCACCCCTGTGACCAGCCCCCAGGAAAAAATCGCGGGCTGGAAACGGGCGAAGAAGCGCGCGCCTTCGAGAAAGGCATCGCGCTCCACCTCGGTAAAGCGGTGCCAAAGGCGCTGCCACACCGGGGACAATGGTCGGGGTGTCATGACTTGGATGTGAAGAGGAGACGCAACGGCAGCCCGTCTGTCGTGGCTTGGCCGTCTTGAAGGACCATCGGCCACGCAGTGCGTGGCCGACAGCGAAAGAGCCATTATAGGCGTGTGACAGCCGCTGGTAAGTGGCGGCTTAAAAGTGTTGTTTCGGGGTCAATCCGCGGGCGTCGGCATCCCGGTTTCAGGCGGGACGTCCGGCGGTCGGCGCCACCGTCACGGGCTCGGCCGCGGCCTGCTGTTTCGCCTCGCCGTCATCGCCGCCACCAGCCTGGCCCAGATCGATACCGGACGTTTCCGGCAACATCGCGGCGGACACCATCACCAGCGCATAGCCAACGCCCGCCACCATCGCGATCGCCAGCGCCAGCGTCGTGCGGCCGCTGTTGAGCCAACCTACCGCCAGCGGGAAGAACGAGCCGATCACGCGGCCGAGGTTGTACGACACACCATAGCCCGTGGCACGGATGCTGCTCGGATACGACTCGGAGATCGTCGCGCCGATGCCCGAGAACACGCCCTGCATCAGCACGCCGAGCGGGAAGCCGAGGAACAGCATCGACGTGTTCGACACCGGGATGACCATGTAGATCATCGCCATCACGAACGCGCCCGCCGCGAATGCCATGTAGGTCAGGCGTCGGCCCCAGCGGTCCGTTGCGTACGCGCCGGCCACGTAGCCCACCAGCGAGCCAAGGATCGTCACCGCCAGGTAGGAACTCGTGCCGAACACCGACAGGCCGCGCTCGGTCTTCAGGAACGTCGGCAGCCATGTTGCGATGGCGTAGTACGCGCCCAGCATCCCGCCAGAAAGCAGGCTGCACAGCACGGTCTTGCGCAGCAGCGGGCCCCGGAACACGCGCGCGAGATCGGCGGCCGCCGATACGTTGCCGCGTTCCGCGCGGCTCT
The DNA here is from genome assembly GCF_059492215.1 of Cupriavidus sp. HY129. Lineage (NCBI taxonomy): Bacteria > Pseudomonadati > Pseudomonadota > Betaproteobacteria > Burkholderiales > Burkholderiaceae > Cupriavidus > Cupriavidus sp. HY129. The sequence continues at coordinate 508,051 of NZ_CP083254.1, read as the reverse complement.
TGAGAAAGACCTCAGGTTCCTGCAGGTTACGACGCAGGTACACCACCACCAGCGCCGGCAGGATGCCCAGGAAGAAACAGACGCGCCACGCCACTTCCGGCTCGAACAGGTTGAACGTGATCGCGTAGGCAATGGCCGCGCCACCCCAGCCGAACGAATAGCTGCTGGCCGTGAAGCCCGAGTACTTGCCGCGGTGCGCGGGATTCCGGATCAGCTCGGTCACCAGCACCATGCACAGCGACGACTCGCCGCCGAAACCCAGCCCCTGCAGCATACGGAACATCATGAGCTGTTCGGGCGAGGTGGAGATACCACACAGGAAGCACGACACCGCGAACACCAGAATCGTCCAGCGAAGCACACGCACGCGGCCGAAGCGGTCCGCCAGCAGTCCCGCGCCGATCGCGCCGATCAGTGATGACACCAGCGTCCACGTGACGATGGCGCCCGCCATCGACTTGCTCATGCCCCACTGGGCCAGCAGCGTGGAAATCAGGAACGAATAGATCATGAAGTCGAACACGTCGACCGCATGACCCAGGAAGGCGCCGTAGAACCCCTTGCGCTCGGCGCGCGACAACTCTCTGAACCAGTCCAGCATGGTCTTTCTCCCCTTTTACCGTTGTGAACTTGCGTGTCAGGCGCGCGGCTGGCGGAACACGTGGCCGGCTGCCTCAAGCTGCTGCGCGAACCGCAGCGATGTCAGGTCGCCAAACCGGCGCGCCACGATCTGCACGCCAACCGGCAACCCATCGCTGGCCGGACCGATCGGCGCCACCGTGGACGGCAATCCACATAGCCCCGAATGGCCGGCCCAGAACAACTGCGACGTCAGCGGCCACGCCGTGCCGTTCACGTCGATCCTCCGCTGCCACGGTTCGCCGGCCTCGTCGAGCGGGAACGCCGTAGTCGAGGCCGCCGGGCACAGCAGCACGTCGTAGTCGGCGAAGAATCGCTCCCACGCGTCCGCGAACCGGGCGCGCGCGTGTTGCAGCAATAGCCAGTCGCGATGACTCAGCGTGGCGCCAGAGAACTGCAGCGTGGCGTAGTCATCGTCGTTGCCGGCATCGCCTGCCTTGGCGAGCGCGTCGGCAAATGCCGCGTCGTCCATGTAGAGCGAAGTGGTGGCACGCAGTAGCAGCACATAGGTACGCCAAAGCGCCGCCGCATCGAAGTCCGGTCGTACGTTCCAGTCCACGCGCGCGCCCTGCCCGGCCAGCCAGCGACCAAGGCCCTCGATCGCGCCGCTCACCGTGGCATCGACCTCTGCCAACGGATGCGTGGGCAGCACGGCCACGCGGAAATCGGCCAGCCGGGCGTGATCGCACGCCGGCAGATCAAGTTTCCAGGCGGGAAATTCGGCCGCGTCGGGACCGGAGATGGCTCGCAGGATCAGTTCGAGGTCATACGCGCTTCGGGCCACGGGGCCGGCCACGTTGATGTCCTGCCCGGCAAACCCTGCCGCTGCGTTGCCGTGGCCGCGCAGCGGCACGATGCCGTGGCTGCTCTTGTGCGAGAACACCCCGCAGTAGTGCGCCGGATTCCGCAGCGACGAACCGATATCCGAGCCAATATCGAAATAGCTCATGCCCGCGCAGACCGCCGCCGCGCTGCCGCCGGAAGACCCGCCCGGCGTGCGCGACAGGTCGTGCGGATTGCGCGTGGTGCCATAGATCGCGTTGTAGCTCTGCCAGTCGCGCAGCCCGAGCGGCACATTGGTCTTGCCGAGCAACACGGCGCCCTGGGCACGCAACCGTTCGACCACCACCGCATCGCTGCCGGCCTGATGCGCGCGCCGCGCGGGGCTGCCGCAGGTAGTCGGCCAGCCAGCCACGTCGAAGGACTCCTTGATCGAGAACGGAATGCCGTCGAGCGGCCCGAGCGCCTGTCCGGCCCGACGGCGCGCATCACTCTGCCTGGCGGCGTGACGGGCGGCCTCGAAATCCGCCAGCACCATTGCATTGATTTCGCCATTGCGGGCGGCCCAGGCCGCGTGACAGGCATCGACCAGCGCCTGCGCGGAGGTCTCGCCGCGCGCGAGTTGCGCGGCCGCCTGGTGAACCGGATGAAAGCTCGCCTCGGGCTGAACGGCGTCAGCCGGAGACAGGTCTGGCAGGGTCACGGTAGCTCCGTTGTCATCTTGGACCGAGCCCATCAGGCTTGGGGCGGTGGGTCGGTCTGTGGGGGCGATTGGAGAAGCAATCGGTATACTATATTCACGACACCACAGACCACAAGGCAGTATTTGTGCCAGGGTGGATGCACCGCAACAAGGCAGAAAAAGGGAAATGAGGGGAAATCAGGTGGCGGATTGATGGTGCGATGCACCATGCATGGGAGCCGTTTTGTATACCGTTTGGTGCCTGAGCGGCGTATCGCTCATCGCCGCAGCAGCCCCACCAGTTCATCGACGTCGGGCAACGGCACATCGCGTCCGATCGCCTCGCCATCCATCGCGTCGAGCACGCCGTCCGCCAGCGCCCGCTTGCCCTGGTGGAGATCGACGATGCGCTCCTCGATCGTGCCGGCCGCGATCAGCCGGTAGACCGTGACCGGCCGCTGCTGGCCGATGCGGTGCGCGCGGCCCATCGCCTGATCCTCGGCAGCCGGGTTCCACCAGGGATCGGCAATCACGATGTAGTCGGCAGCAGTCAGGTTCAGGCCAAACCCGCCTGCCTTCAGGCTGATCAGGAAAACATCGCCCTCGCCCGCCTGGAATGCCGCCACGCGTCGCGTGCGCTCGCCGGCCGGTGTCGCGCCGTCGAGGTACTGCCACGCCAGACCCGCGTCAACGAGCGCCTGCCGCAGCATCTGCAGGAAATCGACGAACTGGCTGAAGACCAGCGTCTTGTGCCCGTTGGCGGCCAGCGTGGCCGCCAGTTCGGCGAATGCCCGCACCTTGGCGCCGGGCTGCCCGACATCGGGCGTGACCAGTCGCGGATCGCACGCGGCACGGCGCATCCGCATCAACTGGGCAAGCACATGGATGCGCGCCTCGGGCTCGGTCATGGCCGCGGGCGCCTTCTTGTCCTTGCGCGGACGCAGCAGCGCCCGTTCCGCCTCGGAAAGCGCCTGCCGGCGCAACGCCTCGTAGTGGGCGGCCTCCGTGGGCTCGGGCGTGACGCGAATCACCAGCTCCGTGCGCGGCGGCAATTCATCGAGGACCTGCGCCTTGGTCCGGCGCAACACGAACGGGGCAATCATGCGCCGGAGCCGCTGACGCGGATCGCGTGCGCCGCTGCGCTCGATCGGATTCGCGAAATGCTCGTTGAAGCGTGCCAGCGAGCCAAGCAATCCCGGCACACAGAAGCGCATCACGGCCCAGAGCTCGGCAAGACGGTTCTCCACCGGCGTGCCGGAAAGCGCGATGCGGCATTGGGCCGGCAGCGCGAACATCGCCTGTGCGCGGCGCGAGGACGGATTCTTGAACGACTGCGCCTCGTCAGCCACGACCGTATGCCAGTGACGGTCGCAGAAAGCCCTGCGGGCCTGTTGCAGCAGGTTGTACGAGACGATCACCAGATCGTGCGCGGCGGCCTGCCCGACGATCGCCTCGCGGTCGCCCTCGGCATAGACGTGAACCCGCAACGCCGGGGCGAAGCGACGCGCCTCTGCGGCCCAGTTGCCGCAGACCGAGGTTGGCGCGACAACCAGGGCGGGGCCACCCGCCGCCCGCGCCAGCAGCACGGCCAGCGACTGCAACGTCTTGCCCAGTCCCATGTCATCGGCCAGGCATGCGCCAAAGCCGGCTTCTGCCAGCGACATCATCCAGCGGAAGCCTTCGATCTGATACGGCCGCAACTCCGCCGCCAGCGTCGGCGGCACCGGCGCATCGTGACCGCGCGCGGCACGCAGTTGCTTCACGCGGGTGCGGAAGTGCGCGTCGGGGTCGATACCGGCGCCAGCCAGCACGTCGTCGAGCCAGGGCGCGGCCACCAGCGGCACACGGATGCCGTCGCGGACGCCATCACCCACGCCGGCCAGATCGCGCAGCCGGTCGCGCAACTGGCGGGTCAGCGCCACGTAGACGCCGTGCGCCATCGGCATGAAGCGGCCCGCATGACCATGCGCCCACGCGACCAGCTTTTCGAGCGAGATCACCAGCCCCTCGGCCACGCGCAGTTCGCCCACGAGCTTGAACCATTCGCTGCCGCTCTCCACGCTGACGGCAAGCTGCGCGATATCAGCCGGCAAGACGCGCAACTCGCGGCCACGCGGCCATTCGAGATCGATCACGCCGGCCAGTCCGGGCAACACCTCGATGGCGGTCAGCGCATCCTCGGGATCGTCCAGCGTCCAGGTGTGCTCGCCGCCTGCGGGGGCCTGCTGCACGAGGAACGGCAACGCCTCGAACACCTCGGCCACGTGTGCGTGCTCGACATCGAGATCGCGGTACGTCACGTGCGTCTCGCCGCCGATCGTCGCCATCAGTTGCGCGCGACCATGGCCCGGCGCGAGCCTGGGCCCGAGCACGCCGAGCGGCGTCACCACCAGCCGCAGGCTGATGCCGCGCCCGACCGGCGCCACCTCGGCACGCAGCCGCGACTCCGGATCGCGCTCGCGTGCCTCGCCCGAGCTGTCGGCGTGAATCTGGAAGTGGCCCGCCAGCGCGCGCAACGTGCTGTCGAGCCGCGCCTGGGCATCGGCCGGCACGGAGAGTCCGCCTGCGATGAGCTTGGCCGCGCCCTGCTGCGCCGGCGTGAAGCGGACCACGCGCAGCCGGCGCGGACCATCCTGCAGCACAGTGATCTGGCGCAGCGATTCGGCCTCCTGACGCGCGGCGGCGGGCAGGAAGTCCTCCATGGCCAGCGCCTCGCGCAGCGGCGGCACGATCCGCAGCACGTAGCGGTCGCCCTCGCGCACCGCCTCGAGCGAAGGCGCGGACTCGACCACTTCCATCGGCACCGTCGGCGCGTGGGACAGCACCACGGCCGGATGCCCCACCAGCGCCACCACGGCGGCGGCGCGGTCCAGCACGTGACGCCGGTTGCGCGATGCGTCGCGGCGAATGGCACGGGCAACGCGGACATCCCACGGTGGCAGGGTATCGTCCTCGGCCACACGGGCCAGCGGCACCGGCCTGGGCTTGCTCCAGCCACGCGCCCCGTGGGTCTGCTCCAGCGGCTCGATCGTCCCGACCACACCGTCGGCGTCGAGGGTCAGCGCCCAGAGCAGGCGGCGTCCGTCGCCGGTGCCGGCGGCCTCATCCACGCCCCCCGCCAACGCTTCAAGTGCACCAAGCGTGGCCTGCCAGCCGCTATCCGCGACGGAATCGGCATCATGATCGGCACGCTCGACGGGAAGTTCGGGTTGGGACACGCGGTTGCGGAACGATAGAAGGTCGGAAGGTGCGATTGTAGAACGCTCTATCCGCCGCCCTTCGTTGGCACGCAAGGACGCGCGGCTTACAATGGTGCCTTTGCGACATTTACCTGGGCTGCAGAGGGAGACGACCATGTCGATGGCAGATCGCGACGGCAAGATCTGGATGGATGGCAAGCTGATTGAGTGGCGTGACGCAAAGATTCACGTACTCACGCACACGCTGCATTACGGCATGGGCGTATTCGAAGGCGTGCGCGCCTACAAGACGCCGGAAGGCACCGCGATTTTCCGCCTCAAGGAGCACACGCGCCGCCTGTTCAACTCCGCCAAGATCTTCCAGATGGCCATGCCGTTCGACGAGGCCACGCTCGAAGCCGCCCAGCGCGAAGTCGTGCGCGCCAACAATCTGGAGTCGTGCTACATCCGTCCGCTGGTGTGGATCGGCTCCGAGAAGCTCGGCGTGTCGGCCAAGGGCAACACGATCCATGTGGCCATCGCCGCCTGGCCCTGGGGCGCGTATCTGGGCGAGGAAGGCATGGAGCGCGGCATCCGCGTGAAGACCTCGTCGTTCACGCGCCATCACGTGAATGTGTCGCTGGTGCGCGCCAAGGCATCGGGCTACTACATCAACTCGATCCTGGCCAACCAGGAAGCCACCGGCCTGGGCTACGACGAAGCCCTGCTGCTGGATACCGAAGGCTATGTGAGCGAAGGCTCCGGCGAGAACGTGTTCATCGTGCGCAACGGCGTGATCTACACGCCGGACCTAGCCTCGTGCCTGGACGGCATCACGCGCGACGCCACGCTGACGATCGCCCGTGACCTCGGCATCGAGGTGCGCGAGAAGCGCATCACGCGTGACGAGATGTACTGCGCTGACGAAGCGTTCTTCACCGGCACCGCCGCCGAAGTGACGCCGATCCGCGAGCTGGACGACCGCGTCATCGGCGAAGGCCGCCGCGGCCCCGTTACCAAGCGCATCCAGGACGCGTTCTTCGCGGCCGTGGGTGGCACCGACGAAAAGTACAAGAAGTGGCTGACGCTGGTCTGATCGACCGCGCCAACCCTGCATTTCCAATCGACATCCCTGCAAGACAGAAAAGCAACACCATGACTCAAACCGCATCCGTCGTAGAAATCGGCGCAGAAGACATGCCGCTGCATTGCCCCACGGCCAACACCCCGGCATGGAACTACCATCCCCGCGTCTTCCTGGACGTGGCAGACACTGGCGAGGTCAGGTGCCCGTACTGCGGCACCGTGTACAAGCTCAAGCCGGGCACCGTGCTGAAGGGTCATCACTGACCCGCCCGGCCCTCGCCAATTCCTGTCGTTTCGACCTGACGCCCCGGGCCGCCCAGCGCCCCGGGGCGTTGACATGCCCGGGCACCGCATCACAGGGCCACGCAATACCCACAATATGAGAAAAGCCCTCGTCATTGCCCCGAACTGGATCGGCGACGCGCTGATGGCGCAACCGCTGTTCGCGTTGCTCAAGGCCCGTCACCCGCAACTGGTGATCGACGCGCTCGCCCCCAAATGGGTCGCGCCCGTGCTGGCGCGCATGCCGGAGATCGGCAAGGTCTTCCCGACCGATCTGGCACACGGCAAGCTGCAATTGAGCGCGCGCCTGTTGTTCGCGCAACAGCTCAAGCACGAAGGCTACGACATGGCCTACGTGCTGCCGAATTCGCTGAAGTCAGCGCTGATTCCGTTTCTGGCCGGCATTCCGCTGCGCATCGGCTATCGCGGTGAAGCACGCTTCGGCATGCTCAACGTGCGCCACGCCAATCCGCCGCGTGACAAGCGGCCGCCGATGGTGGAGCACTACGCGCGTCTGGCGCTCAAACCCGGCGCCCGCCTGCCCGAGTCGATTCCCGACCCGAAGCTCAAGAGCGATCCCAGGCGCATGGCCGCCACGGCCGAGCGCTTCGGCATCGCGCCGGGCACGCGTCTGATCTCGTTCTGCCCGGGCGCGGAGTTCGGCCCGGCCAAGCGCTGGCCGGCCGCGCACTTCGCCGCGCTGGCGCAGATGCTGCGCCGCTCGTTCCCGTACGCGCAGATCATCGCGCTCGGCTCGGCCAAGGATGCCGAGATCGCCGACGAGATCGTCAAAGGCGCGCCGTTCGTCAGGAATCTGTGCGGTCAGACATCGCTCGACGATGCCGTGGACCTGTTGGCGCTCTCGGAGGCCGCGGTCTGCAACGACTCGGGCCTGATGCACGTCACCGCCGCCCTGAACCGGCCGCAGGTAGCCGTTTTCGGCTCCAGCGATCCGCGCCACACCCCCCCGCTGTCACAGGCAGCGAGTATCATGTGGCTTCAACTCGAGTGCAGTCCCTGCTTCAAGCGCGAGTGCCCGCTCGGCCACCTGCGCTGCCTGAAGGAGATCGAGCCCGAAATGGTATTTGTCGAGCTGCGCAAGCTCCTGCACCGCCCCTGACTCATCCAACATGCCTCGTTTCGCCCGCCTGTTCGATTCCGCCGAAGACATCGTCGATGCCTTCCGTGAAGCCATGAAATTGCGCGACGCCGATGGCGCGTTGCGACTGTGGCTGGATGAAGACTCTGTCACGTGCGTGATGCCCGATGGCCAGCGCCTGATCGGCCACGACCAACTGCGCCAGGCATTCGCGCATTTGCTCGAGGAGCAGCCCGTGCTGATCGATGCGATCGAGACCAGCAGCCATGCGTCGCTGGCCGTGTCGATCTTCGACGTGACGGAAGCGCTGCGATTCGGCACCGACCGCGTGGAGGCCGACCTCTACGTGCACACCACCTACGTGCTGATGCAGAACCACGAGGGCTGGCGCCTTGCCCACATCCACTGCAGCCCGGCGAATGCCGTGCAGATAGCGGCCGTGGCGGCGGCTCCGGGGCAGGCACTGCACTGATCCCCGCGCAAGACGCCATGCTGTTCGGCGAAGCCTTTCAAACGCCATGGTGGCTGCGCGGTGGCCACGCGCAGACGATCCTGCCGGCACGCTTCACGCGTCATCGGCGCATCGTGTTCCGGCGCGAACGCTGGGATACCCCCGACGGCGACTTCATCGACCTGGACTGGACCACCCACCCGACCACCCCGGGCGCGCCGCTGGTGGTGATGTTCCACGGTCTCGAGGGCGATTCGCGCAGCCACTATGCGCAAACGCTGATGGCCGCGCTGCGCGAACGTGGCTGGCAAGGCGTGATCCCGCATTTCCGGGGCTGCTCGGGTGAACTGAACATCGCGCCGCGCTTCTACCATTCGGGCGACTCGGCCGAGATCCGCTGGGTGCTGGAACGCGTGCGGAATCAGGTCCACACGGTGCAACCGGGACGACAGCTGCTCGCCGTGGGCATCTCGCTGGGCGGCAATGCGCTGCTGCGCTATCTGGGCGAGGAAGGCCGCGGAGCGAACTTCCTTTCCGCCGCCGCGGCCGTCTCGGCGCCGCTGGATCTGGCCGCTGGCGGCGCGGCGCTGTCCAGTGGCTTCAATATGCTCTACACGCGCATGTTCCTGCAGACGCTCAAGCGCAAGTCGCTGGCGAAGCTGGAACAGTTTCCGGGTCTGTACGATCGGGAAACGATGCTCGGCAGCCGCGATCTCTATGCGTTCGACAACGTCGTGACCGCGCCTCTGCACGGCTTTCGCGACACCGACGATTACTGGGCGCGCGCATCGAGCAAGCCGATCCTCGGCGAGATCCGCATCCCGACGCTGGTCCTCAACGCCCGCAACGATCCGTTCCTGCCCAGCCAGCATCTGCCGGGCCCACGCGAGGTCAGCGACGACGTGCTGCTGGAACAGCCCGAGCACGGCGGCCATGTCGGCTTCATGACGCCACGCGAGGGTCTGCTGGGCCAGTTGCCGCTGCTACCCTTCGCGGGCCATATCGAATGGCTGCCCACACGCATCCTTGATTATTTCGACAGCGTGCGCGCGGCCCGAGGAACACCAGCCACCTGAGGCGGCGCATCTCCGGCCCAACGCCGGAACCGCCACACTGGCAGAGACAAGAAGGAGACAGACATGGATGAGATGGTCAAGCAGGCCATGGCGCGCTGGCCCAATGTGCCGTACTGCTACGGCTGGCTAGCACTGGACCGGCGCGGACAATGGCGGATGCGCAACGAGTTCGCGCAGCAGCATGGACTCTCGGGCGATCCGATCCGGCACGAGGCGCTGATCGGTTTCATCGAGCGCAACTACACGCACGACGAACGCGGCGCGTGGTACTTCCAGAATGGTCCGCAGCGCGTGTTCGTCTCACTGATGTACACGCCGTGGGTGGCGAGGCTGCACAACGGCCGCCTGACCACGACGTCGGACCGTCCATTCACGCCAACCGCCTGCTTTACCGACGAGCAAGGCAACGTGGTATTCGCGGGCACAGTGCAGGGTGTCGACAATGCCGTGCAGGTCGCGCTGCTGCACGACCATGATCTCGAGGCATTCAGCGAGGCGTGCGACTGGCATGGCGAAGCGTGCGGCGCCACGTTGGGGGTGTTCCATCACGACGGGGTCGACATCGACATCGAACCGGTGACGGAAGCGGAGTTGCCCAAGCGCTATGGCTATGTGCGAACGCCGGTAGCCGAGTAAGAGCCGCTATCAAAATGATTCTGGCGTCGTTGCGCGGCCTTGCCGTACCACTTGTACTGTCTGCGGCCGCGCCCTTGCAGGGCGCGCATGTGCTCGCAGGCACATGCCGTTCCGCAGGCGGCTCGCATACGAGCCGAAACCCCTGCTTCACCCTAGCCAGAACCGCTTCGCTTCATTTTGATAGCGGCTCCTAGGCTTTTCTCCTCTCCCCACGCCTGGGCCAATCACCCAGGCCGATCAGTTCGGCATCCCCTTGTTGTCCTGCTTCTCTTCCTTGAACTGAAGCTGGAGCTGATGCAGACGCGCATCGACTTCGGACAGCGTGTAGAAGTCGCCATCACCAGCCTTGCGCGCGATCTGGAGTTGTTCGATAGCGGCCTGGTACGAGCCATCCATCGCATACTTCTCGGCCATCGCCTGATGCTGCTGCAGGCGCTTGCCTTGCGCCGCGTAGGCGCGCGCGAGCAGTTCCCACCATTCGGATCGGCTGGTTTCCTCGCGCGTGCGGGACCGCAGGAACGTTACGGCGTCGTCTAGCTTGTTCGCTGCGACAAGCGTGTCCGCATAGGCCAGCGCCGCCGCATGAGACAGCGGAAACGCGCGCATCGTGGCCAACGCCTGCGTCAGCGCATCCTGCGTCCTCCCCTCGGCACGCGCCAGCTCCACCGCCATCACATCCAGCATCGGACTGCCCGACGTCGCACCCGGGATATTGCCGTAGAGGCGACGCGCCTCCGCAAGCGCCTTCTCGGCATCGGCAAAACGGCCCAGCCGCTGATTGGCGAAGGCGATGCCGTAGTAGACCGCCGGCAGTCGCACCGCCGACGTGTTGCTGTTCACCTGGGCCTGGAAGACGGCCAGCACGTTGCGCACATCGTTCGGTGTGGGCTCCTGGATCACGCGTGCCCGCGCGCGCGCGAACTCGTACTCGGGCGTGTTCGGTACCTTGTGCGGCGGCACGTGACTTACGCGGTCCTGCATGTCGGCGATACGCTCGGACGTCAGCGGGTGGGTACGCACATAGGCCGGGACGGAATTGTCCGAGATGCCCATCACGCGTTGCAGGCGCTGGAAGAAATCGGGCATCCCCTGGGGATCGAATCCCGCCGCCGTCATGATCTGGAAGCCGACGCGGTCGGCCTCGCGCTCGGCGCCGCGAGAAAACGAAAGCTGGTTCGCGACGGCCGCGCCCTGCCCGCCCATCGCCAGCGCCGCCGCGGCATCGCCGCTCTTGGTGGCGGCCAGGCCGGCCAGCACCATCGAGGCCAGCGCGATCCACATCGACTGGTTCTGATTGGTGATGCCGCGCGCGATGTGCCGTTGCATCACGTGGCCGATTTCGTGTCCCAGCACCGACGCCAGTTCGGATTCGGTCTCCGACTGCACCAGCAGCCCGGTATGCACGCCGATGTAGCCACCCGGCATGGCAAAGGCATTGATCGAGCGATCCCGCACGCCAAACAGCTCGAAACCGGTGGCAAAGGTGCCCGAACCGTTCGAGCCCGAGATGTTTTGCCGACGGGCCGCCTGGACGAGCCTGTAACCAAGCGCATTCAGGTAGTCGTTCATTAGCGGGTCGGAGACATAGTCGGGATCCCGGCGGATGTCGCGCATGATCCGGTCGCCGAGGCGCTTCTCCATGTCCGGCGACAGCGAGGCCGTCGACGGATCACCAAGATCGGGCAACTGATTGCCTGAACTCTCCACCACCGTGTTGGCGCTGCGCAGCCCGAATTCGGATTTCTGGCCGGCCCGCACGCTCCGGTTAAGGTTGTCGTAGACCTGATCGCTGGCGTCGCTTGGAGGGGGGGGCGCGGCCGGGGCGCTGCTCGTCGTGCCCGGCGGCTTTGCGGACGTCCCCTGCACGCCCTGAGGCCACGCCGGAGCAGCCATTGTCAGCACCAGCGCGGCGGCAAGCGCACGCGTCATATGTGATGCGCGCGAGGCTGGCGCTGCGGCTGCGAGTGGGTGAGCACTCAGCCGGGCTGGCAGGCGGAAAGGCCGGAGGGTCTTGGGCATGTTGCTATGATAGCGGCCTGCGATTGACGTTCCCATCGGGCAAGCCCCAGCACACATTTCCTCCTGTTTCGCCATGAGCCAGCTCACACATTTCGACAACGCCGGACAAGCCCATATGGTCGACGTCGGCAACAAGGCCAACACCCATCGCGTCGCCGTGGCAACCGGCACGATCACGATGCTGCCCGCGACCTTCGCGCTGGTGCGCGACGGCAACGCCAAGAAAGGCGACGTGCTCGGCATCGCCCGCGTGGCGGCGATCATGGCCACCAAGCGAACCGCCGACCTGATCCCGCTCTGCCATCCAATTGGCCTGACCAAGGTGGCGGTCGACTTCGCACTCGACGAACCGAGTTCGACAATCGCCTGCATCGTCCGCACCGAGACCCACGGCCAGACCGGCGTGGAGATGGAAGCGCTGACCGGCGTGCAGGTCGCCCTGCTGACCATCTACGACATGTGCAAGGCGGTGGACCGGGGGATGGTGATGGGGAATGTGAAGCTGCTGGAAAAGCATGGCGGCAAGTCGGGCGACTGGGTGGCGGGCACCGCATAACGACACCGCTGCATAGCCGGGCTTTGCCTTCCCGATCACCGACGCCGCTTATGCCGCACTGAAATATCGCATATGACATTAATGTCGTAACTGCATTCGACCACCGCTACCGTCGCGCCTATATTGGAACGAACGTTTTTACGCCGGGGACAACAGCCACCTGAGGGGAGGTGGAAAAGTGAAGACATTCTTTATGCTAGCGGCCGCTTGTGCCGCGCTAAGCGCCGGCATGGCCCACGCCGGTAATGGTCCGAGAGATATGTACCTGGATGGCGCGAGGACGCCAGATCCGTACACCGATGGCGCCAAGGCCACCCGCTTCGACGTCTATACCGATGGGGCAAGTGTGCTTGGCAAACGTGACGTGTTCAGCGATGGCGCGAGCACCATTGACAAGCGAGACACATTCACCGACGGCGCCTGAAAGGCGTCTTCACGGGTGGCGAGATGGGCGCCGGAATACCAGGCCAGGGCAACGTCCCTGGCTTTTTCTTGTGCTCATCAGCCGGCACCCGTGACAGCGTGGGATGAACCCAGCCAGTCAATGTCACCCATGACGTACCGTGGACGTATCGTGATTCACGACACCGGACCGCCGCGTATCTGTCACCGCATATCCCGCCCGTAATAAAGGTAACGCCACATTTCGGAATGATCCAGGCTACCCCTGCCTGAGGCAAATTGCTATTCAATGTAATTGGATTGACGCGCGCCGCCGGCCTCGGTACGCGGGATCAGGACAAGACGCGTTAACAGCAAGATAGGCCAGGCAGGGGGTACATCATGAACGGGCGCAAGCTTTGCCAGATAGCGCTGGTGGCAGCGGCGGCATTGGCAATCGTCAGCACGTCCTCGCAGGCTCACGGCGGTGGACACGGTGGCGGAGGCGGACACGCGCATGTTGGTGTCGGCGTCGTCGTCGGACCGGGTTGGGGCTGGGGCTGGGGTCCCGGATGGGGCTGGGGCCCCGGCTGGTATGCGCCCTATGGTCCTTACTACTATCCCGGCTACTACCCGCCTTACTATCCGCCCGCCGCAGCGGTCGCCCCTTCCGAGCCTCCGCAATACGTCGAACAGGGCAACGTGAGCAACCACGGCGCGCCCGGCGACGCCAATGCGTGGTGGTACCACTGCAGCCGGCCGGAGGGCTATTACCCCTACGTCAAGGATTGCCCTGGAGGATGGCAACGCGTGCCGCCACAGCAGCCGTCGTCTTCAAATCCCTCTAACCCCGGAGTGTCTTCATGAATTTGCGTACCCTGAGCTTGCTGACCCTGGCCGCGACAGCCTCGCTGGGCCTGGGAGCCTGCGCGGTGATGCCATCCGGGCCTACGGTGATGGCGTTGCCAGGCTCCAACAAGACGTTCGACCAGTTCCGCGGTGACGACTACAACTGCCGCCAATTCGCCTTCCAACAGATCGGCGGAACCACCGCCCAGCAAAACGCCAACGCAGCAGCTGTGGGTAGCACGGTGGTCGGGACTGCGCTCGGCGCCGCGGCCGGCGCGGCATTCGGTGGCGGCAGCGGCGCAGCCGTGGGTGCGGGCGCCGGCATGTTGACGGGCGCGGCCGTTGGCACTGGTGCCGCCTATAACTCCGCCTACGGCACGCAGCGCCAGTACGACGCCGCATACGTCCAGTGCATGTACGCAACCGGCAATCGCGTACCGGTGTACGGGCAGATGGTGTCCGCACCGCCGCCCGGGCCCGCGCACGAGTCGATGCCTCCGGCCAACTACCAGCCTTACTATCCGCCGCCTCCGCCGCCTGGCTACGTTCGCTGAATACTGCCGGCGCGAACGTGCCTCAACCGCGCCGGGCGCGCAGACGCGCCCAGGCGCAGAACTCGCGCGGCCTGCGGTCGGCGCCTAACGCGTCGCAGTCGCGTGAGAGCATCTCGAAAACCGTCGCCTCGTCGCCCTGAAAGTAGTACTGCAAGCGCTCTACCCACTGGCGTGCTTTCGCTTGATCGCCAGTCAACGCGAGCAACCAGGCCGTGCGCCCGATGAGGTTCGGCGTTGGCAGCAGATGCAATGCGGCCATGTGCGCCGGCAGCAGGCTGGCAGCATTGTCCGGCGTGATCCTGGCGTGCTCGACGCTGTCCGAAGCCGCGTGCTGGCGGAACCAGAGCTTGGGCATCGGCAGGCTATCCCGCTTCTCTTCATGCGCGTACTCGCGTGCCTCGACACGCTTGTAGTCCTGCCAGAGCGTCACAAGCAGAAAGGCGGACACGACAATGAACACCACGCACGCCATCGCCGGAACGGCACGCGGCAAGCGCTTGCCAAAGCCGGATGGTTCGAGCCACGCCAGCAGGAAACAGAACGGCAGGAAGAAGTACAGGTAGTGCAGCGGATACTCGAGCATCGAGTGCGCCCCATACATCGCAAGCCAGAACAGCATCGGCACGGCCATGGCGCGCTCGCCCGACGACGCTGTCCAGATCCGATCGCGCACCACGCGCCAGAGCCACCCTACCAGCACCAGCGCCACGCCGACGGTGCCGACCAGACCTGTCTTTGCCAGCAGATCGAGTACTGCGTTATGCGCATGGAGCGACATCTCGGCCGTTTTGCCAACCTCGGCCATCTGCTGGAACTGGGCCCAGCCAAACTCGCCATAGCCAACCCCGAGCAGTGGATGCGTGCGGAACATCGCCCAGGCATGTGCCCACAAGGCGCCGCGGCCGGAAACCTGATCGCCGGACTGGAGTTGCGCGACGGTGTCAAACAGCCGCCAGTCGAACAACTGACCAGCGTGCTTGATGGCTGGCTGGAGCACCACGATGCCGACGACCATCAGCACTGCGGCGACAATCAGCCCCGGCGCGCGATGCATCGGATCCGTGCCACGAGGCGTGCCCCGTGCCAGATGCGCGGCGATCAGCGCGTACAGCGCGGCCAATCCGATATGCAGCACGCCCGTGCGCGACCCGCTCAACACGATGCCGCTTTCCAGCAGCAGCACCGCGACGAGCCAGCCCGGAAACCGCAGCCACCCACGCGTGGCGAGCCACACCGAAGCCACCAGCGCCAGGCCCTGAATCGTGGCCTGATGATTCGGCTGGTTCAGATTGCCCCAGAGGCGGCGGTTGTTGTCGTAGAAGTATTCAGATACGAGATTGAATGCCTGATCTTCCAGATGGAAGACCTGCACCCATTGCGCCAGCGTGCCGAGGAGCCCCGCAATCATGAAGGCGATCGCGAGCGAATCGACAATACTCGCGCGCTCGTCGGTCGACATCGACTGGCTGGCACGCCATGCGGCCAACATCAGCGCCGCGCCCAGCGCCAGCACGATTTGCGTGAGCTGACGGCTGCCGGTGACATCGACCATACCCATGGCGGCTTGCGCGACGGTCGTGACGATCAACCAGATCGGCAACAGCACGATCCACGGGAACGCTCCGGACGCTCGCGAGCCCGACTGGTTTGACCTCAGCGCCAGGGCGATGACCAGGAATACGCCAAGCAATCCGGCCGTCCACTCGCCATAGAACGTGGCAAGCGGCAGCGTGTGCTTCGAAACCAGCAGGGGCAAGGTAAATGCGACGACGATCGCCGTCGCGGGAAGCGTAGCTCGAGGTGCCGGCATTCGCGCGCAATCAGGGGCAAAGGCGACATGATAGCGCGGCACAGTGGGGGTGCCGAAAGATCGGTGACGTAGATCGGCGATGACTTGGAGGTATGAGCTCCCGCGCAGCGGTGGGACCAGGCGCCTGCACCAAGGTGTTCTTCGGCCCAGCGGATGGGCCACGCGCTCGCGTACTACAGGCCAACACTACGTTCGTCCCAGGCGGTCGCCCTAGACCGCCTCGGGACTATTCGTACAGGATCGAGGAATGTATCGAGCCTCGGCATTGGACGTACAGGTCCACGCGATGGAGCCGGTATTGGCGCCAAGCATCGTCAGTGTCAGCGTTTTTCCGTTGAGCCCCTGCGAGACGTCCTTAGTCCGGAAGGTTGCCGTAATCGTGCAACCACCCCCGCTCGCCGCAGATCCGCCTACAGTTACAGACTGAACATATGAGCCGGATATGTTCCCAGACACGGGAATACCGTCGTATTCCCCATAAGAATTGCTCGGGCAGGTACCACGCTGCGAAAACGATTCGACGACCGCCGTCTTCTGCGCCGAAGCTAGCGTGAGGCCCTCGGCAAACTGCGCCCTGGCCACGTAGTCCTGATACTGCGGAACCGCGATCACCGCAAGAATGCCGACGATCGCGACGACGATCATCAGTTCGATCAGTGTGAAGCCTGCCTGGCGCAGTGAACGCGCTTGCGAACGTTGGCATGAGACCCGGTATTGCATATGACCCCCTAGGAAGTTGTTGTTGGCATCTGGCCAGGACGGCTTGAGTGCCGCCCGGCCCGAGGCATCTTCCAAGGAGTCGGTTGCGTAGAAATTGACGTTGCACAAGTGGCGGAGGAACGTCGCAATCGCAGGTATGTGCGACGAAAATGCACAATCGCGCGATGCCCCAGCCCTTGCCGATACGCGGATCAGATGCCTCCGATCCATGCCATCGGCAGCCCAGCGCGCGAAGCAATGCTAGTTACCTCAGCCCGTCGTCGTGGTCGTCGTAGTCGTCTTGCCAGACTGGCTCGCTTTCGCGCAGGCCTGCGGCACGTATCGCTTGTCCGCCGAAGACTCGCACTGCCAGGTCACCGACCCGCCGTCTGCATTACCCATGGTCAACGTCACCTGCTTGCCGAGCAGGCCCCTGGTAATGCCTTCGTCCTTGAACTTGGCGATGATCGTGCAGCCGCCAGCATCGGAGGCCGTGCCACCCGTTGTGACGCTCTGCACATAGCTCCCCTTGATCGCCGAGGCCACGGGCACGCCGCCGACCGCCGCGCTCGCATTGTTTGGGCAGGTACCAGCCGCCGCGAACGAATCGATCACGCCGGCTTTCTGCCCGGAGGCCAGGCTCATGCCTTCGGCAAACTGGGACCGCGCGATGTAGTCCTGGTACTGCGGGATGGCGATGCCGGCAAGAATGCCGATGATCGCGACAACGATCATCAGCTCAATCAGCGTGAAGCCTCGACGATTCTTTCGCTCCAATGCGCGACGTTGTCCGCGCAGGAAAACGACTTTGGTTTGACGCGTCATGTTGACCCCTTTCATTAGTGTTGTGCGATTGGAAAAGTGCGGGTGCGCCCGCAATCCGCGATGCGCACGGGGCCATGATCGCGAGCGAAACCGCGAGGTCCCAATGACCTCGGACAAATCTGACAGCGCTGTGGGAATTGTTTGGAAAACCACAGGAGTGTGTGGTGTGGATGCTGCAAGACGGGTGTTGCGTCGAAACCACTGGGTACGCCTGCGTCGCCCCTTGTCCAACCGGCCCGACCGCTCCAACCGCTCTTTCACAGGCAAAAGCGCGAGACAGGCCTGCTGGAGGCAATTCGCTCCCTGCAAAACAAAACGGGCGACCCCGTGAGGGTCGCCCGTTTCAGGCTCGCGATATGACTTGCGATCAGGCCGTCTGTGCGGAACGGCGACGCAGCAACTTGCCGAGCATGACAACCAGCACCGCGCCCACGACGCCGAACACCAGATGCGCATGCGGCACGTGTACCTGGAACCACTCGGCATCCACCGGGTCGCTAACGAGCATTTCGCCAGCCAGATAGCCCAGCAGCGCGGCGCCCAGCACGATGATGATCGGGAAGCGCTCCATCACCTTGAGCAGGATCGTGCTGCCGAAGACGATCAGCGGAATCGACAGGCCCAGACCCAGCACCAGCAGCATCAGCTGGCTGCCTTCGGGACCCTTCTGCGCGGCTGCGGCCACGGCCACCACGTTGTCCAGCGACATCACCAGGTCGGCGATCAGGATGGTGCGGATGGCAGCCCAGATATTGTCCTTGGCGTCATGGCCATCTTCATCGTCGTCGCCGGTCAGCAGTTGCACGCCGATATAGACCAGCAGCAAGGCACCCACGATCTTCAGATACGGCAGGCTCAGCAGCTTGACTGCGGCCACGGTCAGAACCACCCGCATGATGATGGCGGCGGCACTACCCCAGAAAATGGCCTTCTTTTGCTGGGCAGGGGGCAGATTGCGGGATGCGAGCGCGATCACGACTGCGTTGTCGCCCGACAGGACGATGTTGGTCAGGATGATCGATCCCAGCGCAATCCAGAATGCGCTGCTGGACAACAATTCCACGGCAAGACTCCTTCCTCGATTTCTAAGTTATTCCAGGTCCGCAGGGGCTCCCACTGCGGACTTTTGGATGTCTGAGTTACCAGACATGGAGATTTATCGTACGAACCTTTCGATTCGGTTTCAATCCGCGCTGCAACAGCCTCGGGATATACCCTAGGATTTTGCGTCGCCAGAATGACATTGCCCCCGCTTCTGAGGCGGGGGCAACGAATGCGGCGAAGCGCTCCGGCAGGAGCCGGCATACGCCGCAGGTACGGCAATCGCGTTGCACGTGCTATTAAGAGCACACACAAGCGACATCGGTGGGAATGCCTTACAGCATTGCCTTCAGCAGGCGGCCCATTTCCGACGGGTTCTTGGTGACCTTGATACCGCAGGCTTCCATGATTTCCAGCTTGGCCTGGGCGGTGTCGGCACCGCCCGAGATCAGCGCGCCGGCGTGGCCCATGCGCTTGCCCGGAGGCGCGGTCACGCCAGCGATGAAGCCAACCACCGGCTTCTTCATGTTTTCCTTGATCCAGTAAGCCGCGTTGGCTTCGTCCGGACCACCGATCTCACCGATCATGACCACGGCGTCCGTTTCCGGATCGTCGTTGAACATCTTCATCACGTCGATGTGCTTCAGACCGTTGATCGGGTCGCCACCGATACCGACGGCCGACGACTGGCCCAGGCCCAGCGCGGTCAGTTGGCCCACGGCTTCATACGTCAGCGTGCCCGAGCGCGACACCACGCCGATGCGGCCCTTGCGGTGGATGTGACCCGGCATGATGCCGATCTTGATCTCGTCCGGCGTGATCAGGCCCGGGCAGTTCGGTCCGAGCAGCAGCGTCTTCTTGTTCTGGCGACGCATCTTGTCCTTGACTTCCATCATGTCGCGGACGGGGATGCCTTCGGTGATGCAGACCACCAGGTCCAGATCGGCGTCAACGGCTTCCCAGATGGCGGCTGCGGCGCCTGCGGGCGGCACATAGATCACCGACACGGTCGCGCCGGTTTGTTCCTTGGCATCCTTGACGCTTGCGTAGATGGGAATGCCTTCGAAATCTTCACCGGCCTTCTTCGGGTTCACGCCTGCCACGAAGCAGTTCTTGCCATTGGCATAGTCACGGCAGCCGCGGGTGTGGAACTGGCCCGTCTTGCCGGTGATGCCCTGGGTGATGACCTTGGTGTCCTTGTTGATCAGAATGCTCATTTGCTAGTCCTTTTAGTCGCCCCGCCCGGCTGCGGCCAGGCGGCAACGAAAGTTGTCCTTACTTGCCAGCGACGGCGGCCACGACCTTCTGGGCGGCTTCTTCCATCGTGTCGGCCGAGATGATCGGCAGACCGGAATCAGCCAGCATCTTGCGGCCCAGCTCTTCGTTCGTGCCCTTCATGCGGACGACCAGCGGCACGCCAAGCTGCACGGCCTTCGAAGCGGTGATCACGCCTTCGGCGATCACGTCGCAACGCATGATGCCGCCGAAGATGTTGACCAGGATGGCCTGCACGTTCGGGTTCTTCAGCATCAGCTTGAAGGCTTCGGTCACCTTCTCGGTGGTGGCGCCGCCACCCACGTCGAGGAAGTTGGCCGGCTCGCCACCGAACAGCTTGATGGTGTCCATCGTGGCCATGGCCAGGCCAGCGCCGTTCACCAGGCAGCCGATGTTGCCGTCCAGCGAGATGTAGGCCAGATCGAACTTCGAGGCCTCGATTTCGTTGGCGTCTTCTTCGTCCAGGTCACGGTACGCGACGATTTCCGGGTGACGGAACAGCGCGTTCGAGTCGAAGTTGAACTTGGCGTCCAGGGCAACGACCTTGCCGTCGCCGGTCAGGATCAGCGGGTTGATTTCGGCCAGCGAGGCGTCGGTGTCCCAGAATGCCTTGTACAGGCCTTGCAGGGCCTGGCGAGCCTGGGGAACGCTGGCGTCGGGCACGCCGATCTTGCGGGCGATGTCGTCAGCGTCCGAATCCTTCAGGCCTTCCGACGGCTCGATGATCAGCGTGTGGATCTTTTCCGGGGTGTGGGCAGCGACTTCCTCGATGTCCATACCGCCTTCGCTCGATGCCATCAGGGCCACCTTCTGCGACACGCGGTCCACCACCAGCGAAACGTACAGTTCCTTCTTGATGTCGGCGCCTTCTTCGATCAGCAGGCGATTGACCTTCTTGCCTTCCGGGCCGGTCTGGTGCGTCACCAGCGTCATGCCGAGAATGTTGGTGGCGTAGGTCTTGACCTCGTCGATGCTCTTGGCCACCTTCACGCCGCCGCCCTTGCCGCGGCCGCCTGCGTGGATCTGCGCCTTGACGACCCACACCGGGCCGCCGAGCTGTTCAGCCGCCTTCAGGGCTTCTTCAACCGAGAAAGCAGGGATGCCGCGCGGAACCGGCACATTGTATTTGCGCAGGATTTCCTTGCCTTGATACTCATGGATATTCATGCGTGTTTCCTTTCGGGTAGGCGTAAAGGGATGGGAAAAATGATAGGAGACGAAGGGCTCTCGCCTTTTCCTGGGGCCGACCGTGACAGTCAGCCTGACGTACCGTTGGGCCGGTGGGCCAGGGTGTCTTCGCCACCTGATGCGGGGGCATCGGCGCGTGACGCGGTCTGGGGGGACGACGCCGCAGCGCCGGCTTTCGGTTTCGGCTGGTGACCATACCAGCGCGGGTAAAACTGACGAACCACCTCGCCCTCGAAATGGAGCGCGTGGCATCCATGGAGCTGCATGGGGGGTTCGGGATCGATGTCTTGCGCGCCATCGCGGATATTGAACACATCGCCCGCGAAGGCTTGAATGGCCGCAGTCGGCAGCACGCCGGCCAGTTCGGTCAGATGGGTGCAACCGGCAACGCTGCCCAGGCGCTCACGAACTGCCTTGCGGAACCCCTTCGACAGGTTCAGACCGATCAGCTTGCGGTAGGCAGGGCCGATGAGGTCGCAATGCGTCGGATAAGGCACCCAATCAGAGCATGCCTCCGCATCGACGACGTTCATGCGCAGATCAATCGTGACGCGCAGCCACAGATCGTGCAGCGGCTGGCCTTCAGGGCGAATCCGGCCGCCCGCCAGTTCGATGTCGCGGGGCTTGGTGTCAGTCAGGCGCGCTTCGATGTCCCATAGGCCATCGTCCCGCAAATAGGCCTCGGCCGTGATGGCACGACGGTGACGCAGGACTCGATTGGCTGGCGGGGAAAGCGGCATGACACCAGGGGCTGACGCGGCAGGCTGAAAGTGGCGGATCGGGGGCAATTCATCACGGCAAATGGCTTGGTCCATGGGTAAGACCACCATGGACGGCCATTTGGGCCGCTGAACTCGTGGAGTTTAACATGCCGCGCTGGTTTGACCGGATACATCCTGCGCAACGAACTGTCCGCACGCAATTGTTGCAGCGACGATCCCGGCAAACCCAGCCTGCGCAACGGCTGGCCGGCGTCCACGTGACGCCTCGCTGCGATGCATCAGTGGTACGACGACTACGCCGACTTCACACGAATACCCCTCATGCGTACACAGGTATGCGGCTGCCCGCATAGCCCGTCATTTCCCCAAGTCGTCCAGGCCTTCGTCCTCGGCCCCGCGGATGATCTTGCCCACAACCGATCGGGAAAATCCGCGCGCCATCATGAACCGGACTTGCTTGGCGTGGGCCTCCGGCGAGTCCGGCGGAGCACCGAAACGCTTGCGCCAAACCTCGCGTGCGCGATCCAGCTCGGAATCGCGCAGGCGGTCCTGCAGATCACGTAGCTGCTCATTGCCGAGTTGGTGCGTCTTGGCTTCCTGCAATACACGCGCCGCGCCGTAGCGACTGGCCCGGCGGTGAACGAGGCTATCGACGAACCGCTCATTGGACAGCCAGTTGTCGCGTTCGAGCACATCGAGCAGAGCCTCCACCTCCTCTGCCGATTCGGCATGAGGCGCCAGCTTGCGCGCGAGTTCGGCCCGGCTGTGCTCCCGACGGGAAAGGTAGCCGACGGCACGGGCTTTCAGGGAGAGGGGGGGACGGGGCATTCGGCTGATATTCGGCTGATATTCGGCTGATAACGAGGAAGCCGGCAGTCGGCGCTGCGGGATACGGGAAAATCGGGGTGAAAACAAAAAAGCCGCCGCACAAGTATGCGACGGCTTTCGTCAGACAGCGACGTCAGGGTCAGCCTTCGACCTCTGCCGGCGCGCCCGCCACGGTATTCAGCGGCGCCACGCCCAGCGCCAGACGCACCTTGTTCTCGATCTCGTCGGCGATGTCCGGGTTCTCGCGCAGGTACTCGCGTGCGTTGTCCTTGCCCTGGCCGATCTTTTCGCCGTTGTAGCTGTACCAGGCACCGGCCTTCTCAACGATCTTGGCGTCCACGCCCAGGTCAATGATTTCACCCTGGCGCGAGATACCCTGGCCATAGAGGATGTCGAAGAACGCCTCGCGGAACGGAGGTGACACCTTGTTCTTGACCACCTTGACCTTGGTCTCGTTGCCGACGACTTCGTCGCCCTTCTTGATCGAGCCGATACGGCGGATGTCCAGGCGCACCGAAGCGTAGAACTTCAGCGCGTTACCGCCGGTGGTGGTTTCAGGCGAACCAAACATCACACCGATCTTCATACGGATCTGGTTGATGAAGATCACCAGGCAGTTCGTGCGCTTGATCGTGCCGGTCAGCTTGCGCAGCGCCTGGCTCATCAGACGAGCCTGCAGGCCGGGCAGCGAATCGCCCATCTCGCCCTCGATTTCCGCCTTCGGCACCAGAGCGGCCACCGAGTCGATCACGATCAGGTCGATCGAGCCCGAGCGCACCAGCGCGTCGGTGATTTCCAGGGCCTGCTCGCCGGTATCGGGCTGGGAGATCAGCAGGTTGCCGACGTCCACGCCAAGCTTGCCGGCATATTGGACGTCCAGGGCGTGCTCGGCGTCGATGAACGCGCAGGTGCCGCCCAGCTTCTGCATCTCGGCCACCACCTGCAGCGTCAGCGTGGTCTTGCCGGACGATTCCGGACCGTAGATCTCGACCACGCGGCCGCGCGGCAGGCCACCCACGCCCAGCGCAATGTCCAGCCCCAGCGAGCCGGTGGACACTACCTGGATGTCCTGTTCGATTTCGCCATCGCCCAGGCGCATGATCGAGCCCTTGCCGAACTGCTTCTCAATCTGGGAGAGCGCGGCGGCAAGCGCCTTCTGCTTCTCAGCGCTCACGCCGGCGCCGGCCTTCTTGTCGTCCATGGTCGTCCTTCAATCAATGGTGTATAAATAGGCCGCATACGGCGCGGCGCCCGGAACCCAAAGCCCTTTTTCGGGATGGAATTTCCAGGCCACGACGCCCAACCCGGCATGGTGCGATCACCTTTCATGGTAGCTCGCCCGGAATGTCGGGTACTGTATAAAAAAACAGTATGCTTGGCAAGCCCCACCGGCACCGCGGCCGGCGGCCGGCTGTGGCCGGCCACGAGGTGGAGACAATCATGCGGATTCTTATCGCCGAAGATGACGATGTGCTGGCAGACGGGCTGACGCGCTCGTTGCGCCAGTCCGGCTATGCCGTCGATCACGTTGCGAATGGCGTGGAAGCCGATTCGGCCCTTTCCACGCAGTCGTTCGACCTGCTGATCCTCGATCTCGGCCTGCCCCGCATGTCCGGGCTCGAGGTGCTCAAGCGGCTGCGCGCGCGCAGCGCCATGGTGCCCGTGCTGATTCTGACTGCGGCCGACAGCGTCGACGAACGCGTGAAGGGGCTGGACCTCGGCGCCGACGACTACATGGCCAAGCCGTTCGCGCTGTCCGAACTCGAGGCCCGGGTGCGCGCGCTGGTGCGCCGTGGCGCAGGCGGTGGCGCCACGCTGATGCGCCACGGGCCGCTCGCGTTCGATCAGGTCGGCCGCATCGCCTATCTCAATGAACAGATGCTGGATCTCTCCGCGCGAGAGGTCGGTCTGCTCGAAATCCTGCTCACGCGCAGCGGGCGGCTCGTATCGAAGGAGCAGCTCGTCGATCACCTGTGCGAATGGGGCGAGGAAGTCAGCAATAACGCGATCGAGGTGTATGTGCACCGCCTGCGCAAGAAGATCGAGGTTGGCGGCATCCGCATCGCCACGGTGCGCGGGCTGGGCTACTGCCTCGAGAAATTCCAGCCGGCCGTGGCCGCGCATGGCTGACACCACGGGGGCTGATCGCGCATGAGCCTGCTGCGACTGCCGTGGCGACGCCGTTCCGCCGCGGGCCCCGCACGCGCGACGGACCCCACCCGGCCCACGCTGGCCGATGCCGCGGCCGAAGACCAGGCGCTGGCCGACGCCCTGCCGCACCTCGAAGAAACCTCGGCGCACCCAGCGCCCCGCTCGCTGTTTGGCGAGATTCTCGACTGGATGCTGGCGCCGCTTCTGCTGCTCTGGCCGATGAGCATCGCCGTCACATACCTCGTCGCCAAGTCGATTGCCAACGGGCCGTTCGACCGCGCGCTAGAAGCAAGCGCCATCGTGCTGTCGCAGCAGGTGCGCGAGGTCAACGGCCGCGTCACGCTGCAGCTTCCACTGTCCGCGCGGGAGATCCTGCGCGCCGACGAGACCGACAACATCTACTACCTGGTGGTAGGCAAGCACGGCGAGTACGTGGCGGGTGATCACGACCTGCCGCTTCCGTCCGAGGACGAAGAGGGACATGCCGGGCTGGTATCGCTGCGCGACGATCGCGTGGCCGGCAACGATGTGCGCGTCGCCTATACCTACGTCGACCTGAAGAACGTCAACGGCGCCCAGCCCGTGCTGGTGCAGGTGGCCGAGACGCTGGACAAGCGCGCGCGGCTGGCCAATGAAATCATCAAGGGCGTCATCCTGCCGCAGTTCGTGATCCTGCCGCTCGCGGTGGTGCTGGTGTGGTTTGGCCTCACGCGCGGGCTGGCACCGCTGACCGCGATCCAGCAGCGCATCCGCGCGCGCAATCCCGGCGACACGAGCCCGATCGACGAGCGCGCCGCGCCGCAGGAAATCACGCCACTGGTAGCATCGTTCAACGACCTGTTGTCGCAACTCGAGCAGTCGGTGCAGACACAGAAGCGTTTCATCGCCGATGCCGCACACCAGATGAAGACACCGCTCGCGGGTCTGCGCATGCAGGCGGAACTGGCCCAGCGCGAGCAATCACCGGAGGAACTGCATCGATCGCTGGCGCAGATCGCCGGCAGCTCCAAACGCACCGCGCATCTGGTTACCCAGTTGCTGTCGCTGGCACGCATGGAAAATCTGGCAGGGGTAGGCGGCATGACGCCGGTAAACCTGACCGCGCTGGCGCGCGACGTGGTCAAGGACCTGTTGCCCCAGGCATGGGCGCGGCAGATCGACCTTGGCCTGGAAGGCGACGAGCACCCCGTGATGGTCACGGGCAATCGCGTGATGCTGACGGAGATGCTCAACAACCTCGTCGACAACGCCATTCGCTACACGCCACCCGGCGGACATGCCACGGTGCGCGTCATCGCCGATGCATTCGAGCCGTTCGCATATCTCGATGTGGAAGACACCGGGCCGGGCATCCCCCCGAGCGAGCGCGGACGCGTGATGGAGCGTTTCTATCGTGTGCTCGGCACCAACACCGAAGGCAGCGGCCTGGGGCTGGCCATCGTGCGCGAGATCGTGCAGCAGCACGGCGGCGAAGTATCCATCGACGACAACGTGTACCAGACCGAGCCTCGTCTGGCCGGTGCCCGGTTCCACGTGACGCTGCGCCGCGCGCCGCCGGAAGAGACCAACACATGAGGAAAGCCCCGCCCGACCGCATGACGCCGCGCGAGCGGCTTGCCTGGCGCCACAACCTGCGCTGGATCGCCGTGCTGCTGGTGATCTGGTTCGTCGTGACGTTCGTCGTCGCCTGGTTCGCACGCGAACTGCGTTTCGACTTCTTCGGCTGGCCCTTCTCGTTCTGGGCGGCCGCGCAGGGCGCGCTGATCGTATATGTAGCAATGGCCGCGCTCTACGCCTGGCACATGAATCGGGTGGATCGCGAACTCGACAGCGAGACGCCAGACGCCGAGACCCATCCCGCACCACCCACCAATCCCACCGGCCGATCCTGACGCAGCCGGCCGATCCTGACGCAAACACGCGGCACCCCTCGTAAGGGGCAATTCGATGACCATGCCGCGTCACGTGCGCCAATGCTGCAAAGCAAGATTCCCGCGCACCCTACAAGCCATGCGGTTTGCGGTTTCGGACCGACGCAACGCAGCAAATACTCCGCTGAAAGCAGCCTCGAAACGTCTAGCGTATACCCCGACGAATCCGGCACGTTTTGCGGGAACTCTGTCAGAACTCAGTAAGTTTCGCCTCCCACAATCCTTTGCAGCTTCGGTGCAGAGGCCGGCACGCGCGGATACCTCAAGCGCAAGACACGGCCAGACCGGGGACCCTTTCGACAGACGGAGGAGACAACAATGGCAAACGCGCAAAACGTGGCAATGCCTGGCGGCAAAGCCCACAATGCGCCGATGACGCGCGAGGAGAAGAAGGTCATTTTCGCCTCGTCGCTCGGCACGGTGTTCGAGTGGTACGACTTTTATCTGTATGGTTCGCTGGCGGCGGTGATCGCCAAGCAGTTCTTCGCGGGCCTCGACCCCACTTCCGCATTCATCTTCGCTCTGCTGGCGTTCGCAGCAGGCTTCATCGTGCGCCCGTTCGGCGCACTGGTGTTCGGCCGTCTCGGCGACATGATCGGCCGCAAGTACACCTTCCTGGTGACAATCCTGATCATGGGCTTGTCGACATTCATCGTCGGCCTGTTGCCCGGCTACGCCACGATCGGCTGGGCCGCACCGATCATCCTGATTGCACTGCGCATGTTGCAGGGCCTGGCGCTCGGCGGCGAGTACGGCGGCGCAGCCACCTACGTGGCTGAACACGCTCCGCACGGCAAGCGCGGCGCCTACACCGCCTGGATCCAGACCACCGCCACACTGGGCCTGTTCCTGTCCCTGATCGTCATTCTGCTGTGCCGTGAACTCACGGGCCCGCAGTTCGACACGTGGGGCTGGCGCATCCCGTTCCTGGTCTCGATCCTGCTGCTGGGCATGTCCGTGTATATCCGCCTGTCGATGAGCGAATCGCCGGCCTTCCAGAAGATGAAGGCCGAGGGCAAGACCTCGAAGGCCCCGCTGACCGAGGCATTCGGTCAATGGCGCAACCTGAAGATCGTGATCCTGGCGCTGGTAGGCCTGACCGCCGGCCAGGCCGTGGTCTGGTACACCGGCCAGTTCTACTCGCTGTTCTTCCTGACGCAGGTGCTGAAGGTGGACGCCAAGACGGCCAACCTGCTGATCGCCGGCGCACTGGTGATTGGCACGCCGTTCTTCATCTTCTTCGGCTCGCTGTCGGACAAGATCGGCCGCAAATGGATCATCATGCTGGGCTGCGCGCTGGCCGTGCTGACCTACTTCCCGCTGTTCAAGGCGATGACCCACTACGCCAACCCGGCGCTGGAACGTGCGCAGCAGACCGCGCAGATCGTGGTCACGGCCGATCCGAAGACCTGCTCGTTCCAGGGCAGCCCGATCGCTCGCGAAATCGACTTCCGCAGCTCGTGCGATATCGTCAAGCGCACGCTGGCCCAGGCATCGGCCAGCTATGAAGTGGTGCAGGCCCCGGCCGGCACGATGGCTTCGGTAAAGATCGGCGACAAGGAAATCAAGGCCTTCGACGCCACGGTGACCGGCGGCCACAGCTTCGACGACGCCAGCAAGAAGCAGATCGCGGCGTTCAAGAAGGAAGTGAGCGACTCCATGAGCGCGGCCGGCTATCCGACCAAGGCAGACCCGGCGCAGATGAACACGATCATGGTGCTGGTGGTCCTGGTTATCCTGGTGATCTACGTGACCATGGTCTACGGCCCGATCGCCGCGATGCTGGTGGAGATGTTCCCGACCCGCATCCGGTATTCGTCGATGTCGCTGCCGTATCACATCGGCAATGGCTGGTTCGGTGGCCTGCTGCCAACGATCTCCTTCGCCCTGGTGGCGCAGAACGGCAACATCTACTACGGCCTCTGGTACCCGATCATCATTGCGGCCATGACCTTCGTGCTGGGCGCGCTGTTCGTCCGCGAGACCAAGGACGTGGATATCTACGCGAACGACTGATCGCCAGTCGGTGAACCTTCGCTCAGGGTGGCCAGCCGGCAGGCTGGTCTCCGCTTCCCAGGCAGGCCTCGCGCCTGCCGTTTTTTTAGGCAGCCACCGAGGCTTGCAGAAAGTTGTCACAAAGGTGTTGACAGCCTAAAAGGCACAGGTATAATTGCGGTCTTCGTTGGCGAATTAGCTCAGTCGGTTAGAGCGACGGAATCATAATCCGCAGGTCCGGGGTTCGAGTCCCTGATTCGCCACCATCTATTTAAAAAGCCGCAGTCCTTCACGGGATTGCGGCTTTTTTCTTTGGGGCGCTGGAACACGCCGACGGTCTCTGCTACCACCAGCACCCTGGAACCCGCCCCTCCTACATCCTCGCCCTACCCAGCCGCAATGCGTTGGTCACTACCGGCGCAGAGTTGAGGCTCACTGCCAGCGCGGCGATCACCAGGAACGGCAGGCAGCAGTCCGGTCAATGCCTACAGGACGCCCGCAGCCAAGGGAATGCCCAGGGCGTTGTGGACGCAAGCGAAGCCGAGGTTCTGCTTCATGTTCCGGATCGTGGCCTCGGACAACTTGCGGGCACGGGCAGCGCCACGCAGGTCGCCCTTGAAGAGAGTCAGTCATGCCGAGCAGAAGGCCACGAGTTACCTGCAAGGAGGCTGTCCAGCCGCCATAGGTTGCAGCCGAACTCCCTTAGAGGCGTTATCAAAATGAAGCGAAGCGGTTCTGGCTAGGCGCGCGGCCGCAGACAGTACAAGTAGACTGGCCAAGGCCGCGCAACGACGCCAGAATCATTTTGATAGCGCCTCTTAGCCGCCAACCAACGCCATCAACTCCGGCAGTATCGGACTCTGCATCGCCAGCCCACGTTGCTCTTCCAGGAGGCTCTGCAGGATCTCGTGCGTCGTATCTGGATTCGCCAGCACCACACGGAACACCGCGATCGGACGCCCACCCCACTGGGACGACGTCAACTGCGTCCGCGACACGAACGAGCGGCCTGCGTCGCGCTGCATTTCCTGGATATTGATGGTCAGCGCGTCGAGCGCCCCGAGCAGTTGTTCGCGCTTTTCGGGCGAGGCCGAAAGCAACGCCGCCCGCACCGGCGCCGGCACATAGCGATAGGTGAGGATGCAAAGTTGCGGCCGGCTGTCCAGTTCGAAGTCGGGCTGCTGTTCGATCAGCGACGCGAAGTACTTTGCGTTGTCGATGCCCGTATCGATCAGCTTCGCCAGCCCCTTGCGGCCAAGCAGGTGCAGGTTCGCATAGAGCATGACGGCTGCCGACCCGCGGGACCCTTCGAGCGTATGGCGCCCCAGGTCCACCGAGCCCTTCCGCACGATGTAGTTTGCGTGCTGAATGATGTCCTGCGTCCACGCCGGATCGCGGAACAGCACCATGCCGGCGCCCATCGGCACATAGAACTGCTTGTGCGCGTCGATGACGACAGAATCCGCGCGCTCGATCCCGGCAAAGCGCGCGCGCTCGCGTTCGGAGAGCAGCGTGGCACCGCCCCACGCGGCGTCCACGTGGAAGTGGCAGCCGACCTCCTGCGCCACGTCGGCAATGGCATCGAGCGGGTCCACCGCGCCGGTCTCGGTGGTGCCGGCGATACCGACAATCGCCACCGTCCGGATGTTGCGTTGTTGAAGTTCGCGCAAGGTCTCGCGCAACAGGTCGACGCGCATCCGCCCGTCTTCATCGACGCCTACCGGCACCAGATTCTCGCGGCCAATGCCGAGGATATCCGCCGCCTTGCGCAGCGAATAATGGCCGCGCTCCGATACGATGATCGCCAGCCCGGCGTAACCGTAGTGCCGCAGCGCCGCTACCAGCCCCGCCTGGTTGATGCCCGCAAAGCCGTCGCGCGCGCGCAGCGTGTTGTTGCGGCTGGCCCAGAGCGCGGTGAGGTTGGCCGTGGTGCCGCCCGAGCAGAATGCTCCGAGAGAATGCTCGGCATTGTGCAGCCATTGCGCGTAGAACGCGTCGTCCCGCGCAAAGACCAGGTGATGCAGCATCCCGATCACCTGACGCTCCAGTCCCGTCAATGCACCCGACGTTTCAAGCTTGACCACGTTCTGGTTCAGCGCCGCCACGATCTTGGCCAGCGACGGCATGAACGATGGCAGCGACGACGTCATGTGACCGACGAACGTTGGCGACGCCACGGGCATCACATGCCGGAACACATCGTTGAGCAGATGATCCGCGTGTTGCTGCGGCGCGGTCGGATCTTCCGGTATCTGGACCGAGGCGAAGGACGCCTCGCGCGTCGCGCAGGCACCAACCGGATCGAAGTCCTGCCCGGCAAAGAAGTCCGCGGGATGCTCGGCAACGCGCCGTTCCAGGTCGTCGAACGCGCCGAGGTCCGCATCGAACCAGTGCAGCGGACAGCCTTCGCCCATTTCCGCGTCGTTGCCGGTTGCCTCGCGAGCGTTGTCTGACCTCCCCGCCTTGCGCGCCTTCATGTGCCTCTTCCAGTCCCAGTCCAGTGTGGTGCCGCCACTGCAGCGGCGGCGAATCGCTGGGATTATGCCGGATAAGCCGAGGCCGGCGCTGCACGCCCGATCGCACGATCGCCCAAGCCCTGTCAGCAGGCCAGATGATGCCGCCGCGCAAACTCGGCCAGATCGATCAGGGAACGGAACCCCAGCTTGGTCATGATGCTAGCCTTGTGCGAACTCACGGTCTTGTTGCTGATACCGAGCACCACGGAGATCGCCTTGTTGGAATGCCCGGCCGCAAGGAAACGCATGACGGTCAGCTCGCGTCGGCTCAAGACATAGATTGGATCGACCGGCGCGTTGGCCGCGCGGCGAATCGTCGTAAGCAGGGCCAGCGGAAATGCGGCATAGCCACTCATGACCGCGCGCACGGCATGCTCGATGCCGTCGATGCCGTTGCCCTTGTCGACATATCCGTGCGCGCCGCTGAGCAACGCACGTTCGGCAGCGCCGGCTGCGGCTGACAGCACCAGCACGCGCGTTGTCGGGTGATGGGACACCACCTCCTCCACCACGGCATCGCCCGGCAGGTCACCGAGATCGAGGTCTACCATGACCAGGTCGGGGCGCTGTCTTGTGCGCAGTTCCTCCAAGGCTTCAATGGCAGTTGTGGCCAGGCGGACCTCCTCGAAGCCCATGCCTTCCATCAACGCGGCGGAAGCCGCCGCGCGTACACCAGGATGATTGTCGATTACGAGCGCATTGGACATACGATTTCTCCGATGAAACGAATGTGCGGAGAGCATAGGTCGTCAGGTCATGGGCCGGATGTGGAAGGCGCCAGCGATGCGCTTCGAAATTTCCAGACCATCATGCGGACATTTCGGATGTTGCAGACTTGTTTCCGCTGGATTGCACCAGCTCCGAGCGACACCAGACACCGGAGATCTGTGGCCGCAGAGTCTCCCAGCACAGATGACAATCATGAAATCTTTAAAAAATTCAACGGGAATTGACCTAAGTTAGAGGTGTAGCATCAGGCACGTGCCATGATGGAAACTTGCAGTTGCAGACCTTTCTATTAGGAGATCCAAACATGCCCCAAATCGTACTTGCCACCGACGGCTCCGCTTTCAGCGACGAGGCAGCGCGCTTTCTTGCCGACGGCAAACTGCTGCAGACCGGCTTCACCGTTCACGTCATCCACGTCACGCCCGACGTAACCGGGCAGGTACGCGCATTTGTCAGCAAGGAAACCATCGACGCCTGGCACCAGGAAGAGAGCGGCAAGGCGATGGCATCGGTCTGCGAAATCCTGTCGGCAGCCAAGGTGCCGTTCGAGCAGCACGCGCTGCACGGCTTCCCGCCGGAGAAGATCGTGGCCTATGCGAAGTCGGTCGACGCGGGCGCCATCGTCATGGGTACCCACGGACGTGGCTCGTTCCTTGATGCGGTGATTGGTTCGGTCGCGGGCCGCGTGCTGGCGCACGCCGGATGCCCGGTAATCATGGTCAAGCCGGAAAAAAGCTGAAGACCGGCCCGTTCGGGCCAAGCCGTTCCATGACGGCGCGGCTTTGGGCTGATTTCAGGCCCAGAGCGGCGCCTCGTCCATGAGCGCGATCTGTTCGCGCAACTCCAGAATGCGATCCTGCCAGTAGCGCGCCGTGCCGAACCATGGAAACGCGGCCGGAAAGGCGGGATCGCGCCATCGGCTGGCCAGCCACGCGCTGTAGTGCAACAGGCGCAGCGTGCGAAGCGCCTCGACTAGCCAGAGCTCCCTCGCATCGAATTCCGCGAAGTCCTCGTAACCCGCCACGATGTCGGCCAACTGGTCCTGCATCGCCGCACGGTCTCCCTCCAGCAGCATCCACAGATCCTGCACGGCCGGTCCCATGCGGCTGTCATCGAAATCAACGAAGTGCGGCCCGGGCGTGCCCCGGCCGCGTGCATCCTCTTCGTCGATCCACAACACGTTGCCGCGATGGCAATCCCCATGCAGACGCAACAGGCGAACGTCTCCGGCACGCTCATAGCTGCGGCGCACACCGTCCAGCGCGAGGTCCGCCGCTGCACGCCAGGGCGCCAGCAGGTCGGCGGGAATGCAGTCGTGCGCGAGCAGATAGTCGCGCGATGCAATGCCGAAGGTGTCGATATCCAGCGCGGGCCGCGCCTGGTATGGCGCGGTGGCGCCGATGGCGTGAATACGGCCGATGAAGCGCCCGAGCCAGGTGCGGGTTTCGGCCTTGTCGAGCGCCGGTTCGCGGCCCCCGCAGCGTGGGAACACCGCGAAGCGGAAGCCCTCGTGCGTGAACAGCGTGGTGCCGGGCTGGTCGCCGCTGTTGGCCGCCAGGGCCGGCACAGCAGGCACTTCCGCACCGGCCAGCTGCTGCACGAATGCATGTTCCTCAAGGATCGCTGCATCGGTCCAGCGGCCCGGCCGATAGAACTTGGCGACGACCGGCGCGGCATCCTCGATGCCCACCTGCCAGACACGGTTCTCGTAGCTGTTGAGCGCCAGCAGGCGCCCATCCGGATAGAACCCCGCCGCCTCGAGCGCATCGAGGATGCACTCGGGTGTCAGTCCCGCGTAGGGGACGTCATCGGTCGACGAGGGACGATCCGGCTCGCTCATGATGGGTGCGATCAGTGGGCGGGCTTGCGGCCACCGCCAAGCAGGGCCGCCTGCGGGGCCGGCCGACGATTGCGAGCGGGCGGTGCGGCAGTGTTGTCCTGAGCCGGACGCGCTTGCTGCGGACGCGGGTTCGCACCCCTGGCGTTCGCATTGCCCTGCGCATTGCCCTTGGCGGAGCTATTGGCGTGACCGTTACCGCGCCCACCTCCCTGCCCGGTGCGCGGCGCATTGCCACTGCCTCCGGCGTTGCCGTTGCGGGCCTCGCCACGCGCCGGTTGCGCCGGACGCGGTTGGCGTGGCGCTTCCTGACGCTCACCTTGCGCGGCGCGCGGCTGGCGGCGCTCGCCACCGTTGCCGGCACTCCCCTGGCCGTTGCCGCGCGGCTGACCGCCACGCTGCTGTTGCCGGCCCTTCTGGATCGGCTCGGCCTTGATGCTCGGATCGACTTCGAAACCGGGCAGCAGCACCTGTTCGATCTGGCGCTTGATCAGGCGCTCGATATCGCGCAGCAGACCGTGCTCGTCCACGCAGACCAGCGAGATCGCCTCGCCTTCGGCGCCGGCACGACCAGTACGGCCGATACGGTGCACGTAGTCCTCGGGCACGTTAGGCAGATCGAAGTTGACCACGTGCGGGAGCTGGTCGATGTCGATGCCGCGTGCGGCGATGTCGGTGGCCACCAACAGGCGCAGCGTGCCGGCCTTGAACTCGGTCAGCGCGCGCGTACGGGCCGACTGGCTCTTGTTGCCGTGGATCGCCAGCGCGGAGAGGCCGTCCTTGGTCAGCTGTTCGGCCAGCCGGTTGGCGCCATGCTTGGTACGCGTGAACACCAGCACCTGATGCCAGTCGTGCTGACGCACCAGATGGGCCAGCAGTTCGCGCTTGCGCTCCCGGTCGACCGGGAACACGCGCTGCGCCACGGTTTCCGCCGTGGTATTGCGGCGTGCCACCTCGATCGACGCCGGGTTGTCCAGCAGGCGATCGGCCAGCGCGCGGATTTCGTCCGAGAACGTGGCCGAGAACAGCAGGTTCTGCCGCTTGGGCGGCAGAACGTTCAGGACCTTGCGGATATCGTGGATGAAGCCCATGTCGAGCATGCGGTCGGCTTCATCGAGCACCAGCAGTTCCACGTGCGAGAGGTCGATCGTGCGCTGCGCCACATGGTCCAGCAGACGGCCAGGCGTGGCCACCACGATGTCGACACCGCGCCTGAGCGCTTCGATCTGCGGATTGATGCCGACACCGCCGAACATCACCATCGAACGCAGCTTCAGATACTTGCCATAGTTGCGCACGCTCTCTTCGACCTGCGCGGCCAGTTCACGCGTGGGCGTCAGCACCAGCGCGCGCACGTTCGGGCGCGCGCCGCGGGGCGCATTGCCGCCATTGGCACGCGCGGCGGATTCGGAGAGCAACTGCAGCATCGGCAGCGTGAAACCTGCCGTCTTGCCGGTGCCGGTTTGCGCACCGGCAAGAAGATCGCCACCTTTGAGAATTGCGGGAATGGCTTGCGCCTGAATCGGGGTCGGCGTGGTGTAGCCCTGTTCGGCCACGGCACGCACCAGCTTGTCGGACAAGCCGAGTTCGGAAAAAGACATGAAATGACGCTTCGGCCGCCCGTCGCGCAAGAAAGTGCGCCAATCGTGGGGCAGCTCGGGTAGAAAACCGTTACCTGAGGGTCAGGTTCGGCGGGACAGGTCGATTGCCCCCGTCTCCGATCAGGAAAGGGCCGTAGTGTACCAGTCCGGCGAGAGACCCGGAGCGATACGATATCGAGGTGGCGCTGCGCTATCATTGCGGCCACCCGGCCCGCCCCCCCACCGTCACCGCTCATCGCCATGCGGCTCCGTTTTCTCGAAGATCAGGAAGTCACGCTTTTCGCGGCCATCCCCGTGGGGATCCTGGCCGGCATCGTCACGACGCTGTTCAAGGCCGCGCTCGAATCGAGCGGGCTGGTCATGTTCGGCACCGAGGCGGACATCGTCATGGTGTTCGCAGGGCTCGCCGTGGCCTGGCGCGTGGTGATCCCCGCACTTGGCGGCGCGCTGGCCGGCGCGTTGCTCGTGCTGGCCAATCGCCTGGCTGCCGCCGAGCCCGGCCCGGCCGACTACATGGACGCGGTATCTCGCGGCACGGGGCAGCTGCCGCTGAAGATCACGCTGCTGCGCTCGTTGTCGTCGTTCTGCTCGATCATCTCGGGCAGTTCGGTCGGCAAGGAAGGCGCGATGATCCAGCTTGCGGCGCTATGCGGCTCGCTGTTCCCGTCGGCGCGCGCCGACCACACCTCGGGCGACACCAATATGCGCCGGATGCTGACCGCCTGCGGCGCGGCAGCCGGCCTGGCCTCGGTCTATCACACGCCGCTTTCGGCCGCCGTCTTCGTCGCCGAAGTCGTGTTCGGCGCACTGGCCGTGCAGCGACTGATGCCGCTGTTCCTGGCTTCGGTGGCGGGCGCGATGGTCAGCCAGTGGCATGGCGGCCTGCAACCGCTCTATCCCGGCCTCCATATCGAACCCGACCTGCGCCCGCAGATGCTGATGGCAGCGGTCTTGCTCGGCGTGCTGGCCGGCGCGGCCGGTGCCCTGTTCATGCGCGCCACCACGATCGCACGCAACGGCTTCCGTCACGTGCCCGGTGGCCCGGTCGCCCGTCTGGCGCTCGGCGGCGCACTGGTCGGGCTGCTGGCAATCGTGGTGCCGGAGGTGGTCGGCAACGGCTACTTCACGATCCAGACGATCCTCCAGGGCCATCCGCTGTCGGTGCCGGTCTGGGGTGTGCTGGTGGCGAAGCTCGTGGCCACCGTGGCCAGCATCGGTTCGGGCGCGGTGGGCGGTGTCTTCACGCCGTCGCTGTTCGTCGGCGCGGCGCTTGGCCAGTTGCTGGCGATGCTGGTGCCCGGTGGCGGCATGACCCCGGTGCTGCCGCTGGTCGGCATGACCGCGTTCCTGGCGGCTACCAGCCAGGCGCCGCTGATGTCGGTGCTGATGGTGTTCGAGATGACGCTGGCCCCGGCGCTGCTGCTGCCGTCGATGATCGGCGCCGTGGCGGCCTACTACACGGCGTCACGCTGCCAGACCCTGTCGCTCTACAGCGTGGTGGTGGAGCGCGAGCAGGCCTCCGCGGCCGCCGAGCGCGCCCGCAGGCTCCAGCTGGCGGGCCTGTGCGACCCGACCGACACCGTCATCGACCCCGGCGCCAGCGTGGCCCAGGCCGCCGACAAGTTTGCCGAGACCGGCACGCGCTACCTCTATCTGGTCAATGCCGACGGCGCGCTGATCGGGGCAATCTCGATCCATGCCGTCCAGCGCGCCCAACGCGATGCACCCTCGGCAAATCTGCTGGACCTCGGCGACCTCGGCTTTCCGTCGCTGACGCCGGATTCGCGCCTGCGCGACGCGCTGGAGATTTTCTCGGTCCATGGCATCAACCGGATTCCGCTGGTCCGCGACACCACCGGCCGCGAACTGATGGGCACGGTGTCCAAGCAGCGGGTGCTGCAGGAAGCCTCCTCCTTGTTCTGAATACGCCACACCGGGCCCGGCCACCGTCCCCCGCTCCGGGGACAAAAGGGTAGAATCGCGGGTTATCCTGCCAGCGCGACGCCGGCCGTTTTCGGGACCGCGGTGACCGCGTCCGGCGCCCGTGGCGTTGTAGTTCCACTCACTCGCCACTTTTGCCGGAGCCTTCATGCCCATGCTGTTTTCGCGTCTGTCGCTGGTCGCGTGCGCCGCGACGCTGCTGATGTCCGTGGCCCCCGCCATGGCGCAGGAAACCCAGCCGATTCCCGGCGCGCCGGTGCGCGTGATCCCTGCGGATGCCATGATGGCTCGCATGGAAATCGTGCGATCGACCGATACGGATCCGATGCGCGCCAAGCTCGACGGCAAGGCCTTTGGCCTGGCGCCAGGCCTGCGCATCTTCAGCACGGAAACGCTGCTGATGAATCCGGTCACCGTGGCCGGCAAGAAATTCCCGGTGCGCTACAAGCTCGACCTGTACGGTCAGCTGCTGACCGCCTGGGTCATGACCGACGCCGAAGTGAAGGCCTGGAAGGCCGCGCACTGACGCATTTTCGATTCAACCTGTTGTGCCCTTGATGCCCCCAGGTAAACCACTGAGACCGGCACCATGAAGAAGGTATTTGTCAAAACGTACGGCTGCCAGATGAACGAGTACGACTCGGACAAGATGGTGGACGTGCTGAACGCCACGCAGGGCATGGAGCCCACGGACAACGTCGAAGACGCCGACGTGATCCTGTTCAACACCTGCTCGATCCGCGAAAAGGCCCAAGAGAAAGTCTTCTCCGAACTGGGTCGCATGAAGGCGCTGAAGGCCGCCAAACCCGATCTGGTGATCGGCGTGGGTGGCTGCGTGGCCAGCCAGGAAGGCGCCTCGATCGTATCGCGCGCGCCGTATGTCGACGTCGTGTTCGGCCCGCAGACACTGCACCGCCTGCCCGACCTGATCAACCGCCGCCAGCAGACCGGCCTGTCGCAGGTCGACATCTCGTTCCCGGAGATCGAGAAGTTCGACCACCTGCCGCCGGCGCGCGTGGACGGCCCGAGCGCGTTCGTGTCGATCATGGAAGGCTGCTCGAAGTACTGCAGCTATTGCGTGGTGCCGTACACCCGCGGCGAGGAAGTATCCCGCCCGTTCGAGGATGTGCTGGCCGAAGTGGCCGGGCTGGCCGAACAGGGCGTGCGTGAAGTGACGCTGCTGGGCCAGAACGTCAACGCCTATCGCGGCGCGATGGGCGGCACGAGCGAGATCGCCGACTTCGCGCTGCTGATCGAGTACGTGGCCGAAATCCCCGGCATCGAACGCATCCGCTACACCACCAGCCACCCGAAGGAATTCACGTCGCGCCTGATCGAACTCTACGGCCGTTGCGACAAGCTGGTGAACCATCTGCACCTGCCCGTGCAGCACGCGTCCGATCGCGTGCTGGCAGGCATGAAGCGCGGTTACAGCGTGCTGGAGTACAAGAGCATCATCCGCCGGCTGCGCGCGTTGCGTCCGGACATGTCGATGTCGTCGGACTTCATCGTCGGCTTCCCCGGCGAGACCGATGCCGACTTCGACAAGCTGATGGCCATGGTTCACGAGATCGGCTACGACACCTCGTTCTCGTTCATCTTCAGCCCGCGCCCCGGCACGCCAGCGGCGAACCTGCACGATGAGACGCCGCACGAGGTCAAGCTGCGCCGCCTGCAACTGCTGCAGGCCACGATCGAGGAGAACGTGCAGCGCATCAGCCAGGGTATGGTCGGCACGGTTCAACGCATCCTGGTGGAAGGCCCGGCACGCAAGGACCCGACCGAACTGCACGGCCGCACCGAAAACAACCGCGTGGTCAACTTCGCGCTGCCGGGCGTGCCGCAGGCCCAGCGCGACCGCATGATCGGCCAAATGGTCGACGTGAACGTCACGCAGGCATTCCCGCATTCGCTGCGCGGCGAGTTCGTCGTGCGCCAGTAAGCGCCGTTCAACAAGGCCCCATGAAGATTCCAACCGCCGAATTCGTCGCTCCCAGGGACGACAACACGCGCCTGCAGAACCTGTGCGGGCCGCTCGACGAGAACCTGCGCCAGATCGAACAGGCGCTCGACGTGACGATCCAGCGCCGCGGCCACCGCATGACGGTGCGCGGCGAACGCGCCCAGGACGCGACGCTGGCGCTGGAGCGCTTCTACAACAATGCCCGCGTGTCGCTATCGATCGACGACGTGCAGCTTGGGCTCGTGGAATCGCGTCAGGTGGCCGCGCATGGCGCCTACCTGCCGAGCACGGAAGGCGACGACGGTTCCAGCATCGAAGACGAATCGCCGGTGCTGCATACGCGCCGCACCGGGCTGCAGGGCCGCACGGCCATGCAGCGCGACTATCTGCGCAACATCCTGTCGCACGATCTGACGCTCGGCGTCGGCCCGGCGGGTACCGGCAAGACCTACCTCGCCGTGGCCTGCGCCGTCGACGCGCTCGAGCGTGACGTGGTCAAGCGCATCGTGCTGACGCGCCCGGCCGTGGAAGCAGGCGAACGGCTCGGCTTCCTGCCCGGCGACCTGGCGCAGAAGGTCGACCCGTACCTGCGCCCGCTCTACGACGCCCTCTACGACCTGCTCGGCTTTGACCGCACGCAGAAGATGTTCGAACGCCAGATGATCGAGATCGCGCCGCTCGCGTACATGCGCGGCCGCACGCTCAATCACGCGTTCATCATCCTAGACGAAGCACAGAACACCACGCCGGAACAGATGAAGATGTTCCTGACGCGGATCGGCTTCGGCTCCAAGGCCGTGATCACCGGCGACACCACCCAGATCGACCTGCCGCGCGGCCAGAAGAGCGGCCTCGTGGAGGCGCAGCACGTGCTGCGCGACGTGCGTGGGGTGTCGCTCACACGCTTTACCAGCGTCGACGTCGTTCGCCACCCGCTCGTGGCGCGCATCGTCGAGGCTTATGACGAATATCACGCCCAGCACAAGGACGCCTGATCTTGACCAAGAAGTCTCCCAATGCCACCAGCCTCGTGCTGTTCGATGCCGATGGCCGCGCCCGCAAGGCAAACGCGCACGCGCTGCGTATCCAGCTGGCCGACGGCCGCAGCCTGACGCTGGACCTGTCCCAGGCCGGCGACGGCGTGGTGGCGCTGCTTGCCGAGCACACCGATACCCGCCAGCAGGCTGGCCTGCTGGTGCGCCCGGACAACAGCGACGCGCTGTCCGTGGCCGTGACCGCCACGCCGATCGTCACCACCACGGGCACGCCGGCGACCCCGCCCGCGCTCGAGCTTGACGTCCAGCATGGCGATGGCGTGTCGAAGCGCAACGGCCTGCCGAGCCGCAAGCAAATCGAGAAATGGGTGAAATCCGCGCTCTATGCCGACGCCGCGCTGACAGTGCGTTTCGTCGACGAGGCGGAAGGCCGCACACTGAACCGCAGCTACCGCGGCAAGGACTACGCCACCAACGTGCTCACGTTCGCCTATGCCGAGAACGACGACGATCCGGTAGCCGGCGACATCGTGCTGTGCTGCCCGGTGGTGGAGTCCGAAGCCAAGGCGCAGAAGAAGTCGCTCGAAGCCCACTACGCCCATCTGATCGTGCACGGGGTGCTCCATGCCCAGGGCTACGAGCACGATGACGACACCGAGGCCGAGGAAATGGAAGCCATCGAGACCGAAACGCTGCAGGCCCTGGGTTACGAGGATCCGTACAAGCCGATCCGCGAGTAACAGCCAGTCTGGCTCCCCACTCCCGCAAGCGTGAGCGGGGAGCACGAAAAGCCACCTGATCAGCCGCCCCACCCGGCCCTGTCACGGGCCCGGAAGGCTTTTAGTGTATGCTTCAGACGATCTCCACCACGCGCTAGCCGCGACATGAACGACCCCTATCCCAGTTCGAAACCTGCCAATCATAAGCAGACGGATCGACCACGATCCCTACTCGAACGCCTTTCGGACTTCATCTCTCCCGAGCCCGATACCCGCGCCGAATTACTGGAAGTGCTGCAGGACGCGCACGAGCGTAACCTGATCGACGCCGACTCGCTGTCGATGATCGAAGGCGTGTTCCAGGTGTCTGAACTCACCGCGCGCGACATCATGGTGCCCCGGGCGCAGATGGACACGGTCAACATCGCGGACGCGCCGGAGACCTTCATCCCGTACATGCAGCAGACCGCGCACTCGCGCTTTCCCGTCTACGAAGGCAACCGTGACAACATCATCGGTATCCTGCTGGCCAAGGACCTGCTGCGCTATTACACGGACCCGAACTTCGACCTGCGCGAAACGCTGCGCCCGGCCGTGTTCATCCCCGAGTCGAAGCGGCTGAACATTCTGCTGCGCGAGTTCCGTATCAATCGAAATCACATCGCGATCGTCGTCGACGAATACGGCGGCGTGGCCGGTCTGGTCACGATCGAGGATGTGCTCGAGCAGATCGTCGGTGACATCGAGGACGAGTTCGACCTCGACGAGGACCATGACAACATCCTGCCTACCGCCGACGGCGCCTGGCGCGTGCATGGTCTGACCGAGATCGAGCAGTTCAACGAGACCTTCGGCACGGCATTTCCCGATGACGACGTCGATACGGTCGGCGGGCTGCTCACAAACCATGTGGGCCATGTACCGCATCGTGGCGAGATCATCACGCTGCCGCCGATGCAGTTCGAAGTCCTGCGCGCGGACGCCCGCCAGGTGCACCTGCTGCTGGTGCGCCGCGAGGCGCCCGCCGAACCGGCTCTCGTCGCCGAAGCATGACGCGTGTCGGCACGCCCGGCGCCGTGGGCACCCCTCGGGCCGGTTCGGCCGACTCACCAATGGGCGGCACGCCGCCCTCCCCTTTTCAGACCATGCAAGTCACGTCCCGCTCCGGCACCGTGTTCCGGCTGCTGATCGCGGCCGTCCTGGGCGTGGCCCATACCCAAGCCTTCGCACCGCACAACTGGTGGTGGCTGCAGATCCTGTCGCTGGCCGGACTCGTCGCGCTGATCGCCGGCGCCCCACGCCCGCGCGCCGCAGCGGCCACGGCCTATGCCTTCGGGCTGGGCTGGTTCCTGTCCGGCATCTGGTGGCTGTTCATCAGCATGCACGTCTACGGCGAGATGCCGTCGTGGATGGCTGGGCTGGCCGTAGTGCTGTTTGCCGGCTACCTGTCGATCTGGCCGGCCCTGGCCGGCGCGGCCTGGCACTGGTTGACACAACGCGGCCGTGATGGCGTGCTCCCCGCGCTGGCGTTCGGCGCCACGTGGGCGCTCTCCGAGTGGCTGCGCGGCGTGGTGTTCACGGGGTTTCCGTGGCTCGGCAGTGGCTATCCCCACACTGACGGCCCGCTGGCGGGCTTCGCGCCGCTGATCGGCGTCTATGGCATTTCCGCGCTGGCCGGGTTCATCGCGGCCTTGCTGGTGGCAGTCGTCGGCGCCATCGGTCGCCAGCGAAAAGCCCGAACCGCGGTGCTCGCCGGCGGACTCGCGGTAGGCGTGCTGGCCTGCGGCGCGGCGCTTGCGCCGATCCAGTACACCTCGCCCTTCGGACAACCGATCCATGTCCGGCTGCTGCAAGGCAATGTGGCCCAGGACATCAAGTTCGAACCCGAGGGCATCGAGCGATCGCTGGAGCTTTACCGCGACCTGATCACCGAGGCGCCGGCCGATCTGGTGGTCACGCCGGAGACCGCATTCCCGGTAATCCTGCAGGAACTGCCCGTCGAGATCGCCCGTGCGGTGCGTACCTTCATGGAAAAGACCGGCACCACGATCATCTTCGGCGCTGCCGGCGCCGATTCGCCGGTGGATTTCACCAACAGCGTGTTCGCGATCGGCCCGGAACAGGATCAGCTCTACCGCTACAACAAGCACCATCTGGTGCCATTCGGCGAGTTCATCCCGTTCGGCTTCCGCTGGTTCGTGGACATGATGAAAATGCCGCTAGGCGATTTCCGGCGCGGTACGCTGGACCAGCCAGCGGTTCCGGTGCGCGGCATTCATGTGGCACCGAATATCTGCTACGAGGATTTGTTCGGGGAGGAGATCGCGGCCACGCTGCGCCAGCAGGCAACACCGGCCAACGTGCTGGCCAATGTCACGAACCTGGCCTGGTTTGGCGACACGATCGCACTGGACCAGCACCTTCAAATCTCGCGGATGCGCGCGCTGGAAATGCGCAGGCCCATGCTGCGTGCCACGAATACGGGCATGACCGCCGTGGTGGCACCGGATGGCACGGTGCAGGCAAAGCTGCCGACGTTTCACGTGGGGACGCTGACCGCGACCGTGCAGGGCATGCAGGGCCTGACGCCTTACATCCGCTGGGGCAACGTGCCGGTGCTGATCGGCAGCCTGCTGGTGCTGTTGGTGGCCGCCCGCGCGCGACGCGCGCGCGGGTAGGCGAAACGACGGTGCGAAGCCTCGGGGCTTAGCCGATCACCGAAGTGGCGATCGAGACG
This sequence comes from Cupriavidus sp. HY129, assembly GCF_059492215.1. Lineage (NCBI taxonomy): Bacteria > Pseudomonadati > Pseudomonadota > Betaproteobacteria > Burkholderiales > Burkholderiaceae > Cupriavidus > Cupriavidus sp. HY129. Next base: position 464,279 of record NZ_CP083254.1, on the reverse strand, counting down.
GCCGCAGCGGCGGCCATCACAGCGATGGCGACGAGGTACGGTTTGCGAGACAGCAGCGACATGACCAATCCCAAGAAGTAAAGATGATGTTTCCCGGAGCGCCTTCCGGCCTGTGCATCGACCCACGCGGATAAGGGAGGCGGTTCCAGCCGCAGCCTGTTCGTTTTGTGTTCAGCCGCGTGCTTCAACTGTATACAAAAACGTTATCGGCACCTATAAGACGGTTCTGAAACCCCGGTCAGGATTTACCCGACCCGTTGCAAAAGCCCGACAGTGTCGCCAAGCATGATTCATGCCCCGCCCCCCCTGTTTCGACGTCGCTTGCGCGGGGGGCGACCCAAAAACCCGATAGAATTCAAGGTTTGGCAAACCCCGCGCGAGACGGCTCGCGCACTTGCCCGCCAGATTTCCTTTTCGTCTTCCTATGCTGACCTTCCAACAAATGATTCTGACCCTGCAGGCCTACTGGGACCGGCAGGGTTGCGCGCTGTTGCAACCGATCGATCTGGAGGTCGGCGCCGGGACGTCGCACGTGCACACCTTCCTGCGCGCCATCGGCCCGGAGCCGTGGCGTGCCGCATACGTGCAGCCGTCGCGCCGTCCCAAGGACGGCCGCTACGGCGAGAACCCCAACCGCCTGCAGCACTACTACCAGTACCAGGTGGTGCTCAAGCCGGCGCCCGAGAACATTCTCGAGCTGTACCTCGGCTCGCTCGAGGCGCTGGGCCTTGACCTGAAGCAGAACGACATCCGCTTCGTCGAGGACGACTGGGAAAATCCAACGCTCGGCGCATGGGGCCTGGGCTGGGAAGTCTGGCTCAACGGCATGGAAGTGACGCAGTTCACCTACTTCCAGCAGGTTGGCGGCATCGACTGCAAGCCGATCACCGGCGAAATCACCTACGGCATCGAGCGTCTGGCGATGTACCTGCAGAAGGTCGAGAACATCTACGACCTGGTCTGGACCGAATGGCAGGAGAACGGCGAGACGCGCCGCCTGACCTACGGTGACGTGTACCACCAGAACGAAGTGGAACAGTCCACCTATAACTTCGAGCACAGCAACACGGAAATCCTGTTCCGCCACTTTGCCGAGCACGAGAGCGAAGCCAAACGCCTGATGGGCGATACCGGCGAAAAGGCCGAAGGCGAGCAGGAGAAGGCCGCTGGCACACGCCTGGCGCTGCCGGCCTATGAGCAAGTGCTCAAGGCCGCCCACACCTTCAACCTGCTGGACGCGCGCGGCGCGATCTCCGTGACCGAGCGTGCCGCGTATATCGGGCGAATCCGCAATCTGTCGCGCCAGGTGGCGCAGGCCTACTACGACTCGCGGGAAGCGCTTGGCTTCCCGATGTGCAAGACCGAGGCCCGCGCATGACACCCCATCTGCGCGGCGTCTGTGCGATCGTCGCGTTGGCCGTGTCCGCCGTGGCGGTGTTCGGTGGCAGCGCCGACGCCCTGGCACGCACCGCATCGCCGCCAAGTCCGCAGGCGCTCTACCTGCCCGAGGACCTGAGCAATGTTTGCGAAGCCGACCAGCAGGCCCTGCAACTGGCCATCACGCGGCACTGGCGTCCGGCGCTCAAGTCAATCGACCAGTGGACGCAGCTCGTGCGGTCGTTCTCGTGCGACCTGTCGGGCTCGCGCGATCTCGGCTGGCACCGGGTGCCGCTGCGCGCCTATGAAAGCGCGATCCGCTACCCGCTGCAGTGGGCCGAGTGGGAAGACCACAACGGCCGGCCGCGCCGCACCGTGCGCACTTACTATTCGGCCGCGCAGCTTCCCGCCAAGATCGAGTTCTGGATCGGCGGACGCATCGACGAGATCCGTTATGACCGTCGTACGCAGCGGATCGACGCACGCTTTCCAGCCGCGGGTACCCGCGGCGCTTCCGGCGTGGCGGCGCAATGCGCCTACACCACGCTGCAATTCCGCCAGCAGAATGGCCTGTGGCTGCTGTCTGGCGTGGAACCCAATCTCTCGCCGCGCTGCTAAGCGCGCGCCCATACCTGTTGGATACGATTCATGTCGCAACCCATGACCGATTCGCTGCTGATCGAACTGTTCACTGAAGAACTGCCGCCGAAGGCGCTGGCACGCCTGGGCGAGGCCTTTGCCCAGGGCCTGTTCGACGGCCTCGGCGCGCGCGATCTGCTCGAAGCAGGCGCCACCGTTACGCCTTTCGCCACGCCGCGCCGCCTGGGCGCGCTGGTCTCCGGCGTGCGCCGCACCGCGCCGGACCGTGAGCAGCGCGAGAAGGTACTGCCGCTGACCGTGGCGCTCGATGCCAACGGCGCCCCGACGGCTCCGCTGGGCAAGAAGCTGGCGGCACTGGCCAAGTCGGTCGGCGTAGCCGAGATCGACTGGCAGACGCTCGAGCGCGCCTCCGATGGCAAGGCCGATGCGTTCTTCTACCGCTATACCGCGCGCGGCGCGACGCTGGCCGATGGCCTGCAGGCAACGCTCGACGAGACGCTGACCAAGCTGCCGATCCCGAAGGTGATGAGCTACCAGCGTCCGGACGGCACCACCGTGCATTTCGTGCGTCCGGCACACAGCCTGATCGCCCTGTATGGCGCGGAGATCGTGCCGGTTTCGGCACTCGGCCTGCAAGCCAGCAATCTCACGCAAGGTCACCGCTTCCTGTCGCAGGGCACGATCGAGATTCCCCACGCGGCCGAGTACGCCGGCCTGCTGGAATCGCGCGGCCGCGTCGTCGCCGGCTACGCCGACCGGCGCGAGCGCATCCGCACGGCGCTGCTCAAGGAAGCCGGCGCCGACAAGGTCATCATGCCGGACTCGCTGCTCGACGAGGTGAACTCGCTGGTCGAATGGCCGGTGATCTACCCGTGCCACTTCGAGGAAGCCTTCCTAGCCGTGCCGCAGGAGTGCCTGATCCTGACGATGCAGACCAACCAGAAGTACTTTGCGCTGACCGATGCCGAAGGGCACCTGCGCAACCGCTTCCTGATCGTCTCGAACCTGGCCACCGACACGCCGCAATCGATCATCACGGGCAACGAGCGTGTGGTGCGCCCACGCCTGGCCGATGCGAAGTTCTTCTTCGACCAGGACCGCAAGAAGACGCTGGCCTCGCGCGTGCCGCAACTCGCCAACGTGGTCTACCACAACAAGATCGGCAACCAGCTCGACCGCGTGCAGCGCCTGCAGCAGATCGCCGGCCATCTTGCCGACGCGATGAACGCCGCCGGCGCCCCGGTCGACAAGGCCGCCGCGATGCGCGGCGCCGAACTGGCCAAGGCCGATCTGCTGACCGACATGGTCGGCGAGTTCCCCGAGCTGCAAGGCACGATGGGCACGTACTACGCCCGCCACGACGACGAAGCCGAGGACGTCGCCCTGGCCTGCTCCGAGCACTATCGCCCGCGCTTTGCCGGCGACGCGCTGCCAGCAGGCAACGTGAGCACCGCCGTGGCGCTGGCCGACAAGCTTGAGACGCTGATTGGCATCTGGGGCATCGGCCTGCAGCCGACCGGCGAAAAGGACCCGTTCGCACTGCGCCGCCACGCGCTGGGCATCCTGCGGATGCTGATCGAAAAACCGCTGGCGCTGTCCCTGAACGACGTGCTGGGTCTGACCGAACAAGCCTTCGCCGGCATCGCGGCGGTCAAGCCTTCGCGCGAAGCGATCACCGACTTCCTCTTCGACCGCGTACGTGGCTACCTGAAGGACAAGGGCTACACGACCAACGAGGTGGAAGCCGTGGTCAGCCTGCGCCCGCAGCAACTGCACGACATCCTGGCGCGCATGGAAGCCGTCCGCACGTTCGCGGCGTTGCCTGAAGCCGAAGCCCTGGCCGCAGCGAACAAACGCATTACGAACATCCTGAAGAAGACGGACGAGGCAATCGGCAGCGTCGATGTATCGCTGTTCCAGGAGGCCGCCGAAGGCGCGCTGCACGAGGCGATCGAGCGCGTGCGCCCGGGCGTGGAAGCCGCGTTCGCGGGTGGTGATTTCACCGCCGCGCTGCGCGACCTGGCCCAGCTTCGCGATGCCGTGGACCGCTTCTTCAACGACGTGATGGTCATGGCCGAGGACGCAAAGCTGCGCGCCAACCGCCTGGCGCTGTTGGCCACGCTGCACAGCCTGGCGAATCGCGTCGCGGACATTTCGAAGCTGGCGGCCTAAGCTGTCTCATACGCTGCATCACCGGAGCGCGCCATGCCACAGTCCCAGTTGAAGTTCGTCATCCTGGATCGCGACGGGGTCATCAACCGCGACAGCGACCAGTTCATCAAGACACCCGACGAATGGATACCGATCGAGGGTAGCCTTGAAGCCATCGCCATGCTGAACCAGGCCGGCTACCGCGTGGTGGTGGCCAGCAACCAGTCGGGCATCGGCCGTGGCCTGTTCGAGATGAGCGCGCTCAACGCGATGCACGAGAAGATGTACAAGGCGCTGGCCAACCTCGGTGGCCGCGTCGAAGCCATCTTCTTCTGCCCGCACACGGCCGCCGACAACTGCGACTGCCGCAAACCCAAATCCGGCCTGTACGAGCAGATTGGGGAGCGGTTCGGCATCGAATTGCGCACCGCGCCCACGGTGGGAGATTCGCTGCGCGACCTTCAGGCGGGCGTGGCGGTTGGCTGCATCCCGCATCTGGTTCGCACGGGCAAGGGCATGAAAACGCTGGAAAAAGGCGGCCTGCCCGATGGCACGCGCGTGCATGACGACCTGGCAGCGTTTGCGCGCTGGCTGATCGACGATGCGGCGCCCAAGCCGCAACCAACCGCGCCCTGATATCCGTCCCCGATTACCGCCCCCGATCGATGACTTTCCTCCGTTCCCTGCTGTTCTCGCTGTACCTCCTGGCACTCACGCCCCCCTATGCGTGCCTTTGCTTCATCGTGTTTCCGTTCATGAACGCGGAGAACCGCTTCCGCTTCGTGCGCGGCTGGACAAGGCTCGTGATCTGGGCGGGCCGCCTGATCTGCGGCATCCACTATCGCATCGAGGGCATGGAGCAGGCGCAGTCGATGCTCGACAAGCACGTGGTACTGCTGTCCAAGCACCAGTCCGCCTGGGAAACCGTGGCCTATGTGGCCCTGATGCCCAAGCCGCTGTGTTTCGTCTTCAAGCGCGAGCTGCTGCTGGTACCGTTCTTCGGCTGGGCCCTGGGCATGCTGAAGATGGTCCATATCAATCGCAAAGATGGCCCGCGCGCGTTCGCGTCGGCCGCCCGCCAGGGCCGCGACCGCCTGGCAGAAGGCGCCTGGATCATCATGTTCCCGGAGGGCACGCGCACCGCCTCGGGCCTGGAGAAGCCGCGCTACAAGAGCGGCGGCGCCCGTCTGGCAGTGGAAACCGGTGCATGGGTGATCCCGATGGCTGTCAATTCGGGACGACTCTGGCCCCGCAACTCCTTCCTGAAATATCCGGGCATGATTACGATTTCAATCGGCGCCCCGATTGCGTCGGCCAACAAGACCGCAGACATGCTGAATCAGGAAGTCGAAACGTGGATTGAGGCAGAGATGCGCCGTATCGATCCGGACAGCTATCGCCGCGCAGGTAACCAGGCCACCGCATGAAGCTGCTGCGTCCTGCTCCCGAGACACCCGGCGCGCAGCTCGAGCTGCCGCTGGCGGAGGCATTGCCGCCCGTCACGCCGGAGCAGCAGGACCTGTCGCCGACATCCGCGCCGCACACACCCGAGACCGCGTCGCCCTGGCCCCCGGCCCTGCCTAACGGCCGGCGACTGCAGGTGGGCGAACGCACGGTGCACTACGCCCTCAAGCGCTCGTCGCGGCGCACCATTGGCTTCACCGTGGATGATCGCGGCCTGTCGATCACCGCGCCCCGCTGGGTCACCCTGGCCGACGTCGAGGCAGCCATCCTCGAGAAGCAACGCTGGATCTTCAACAAGCTGGGCGAATGGCGCCATCGCGAAGCACGCCGCATCCTGCCGACGGTGCAATGGCGCGACGGCGCGTCGTTACCGTTCCTGGGCCAGCCGATCACCCTGCAACTCGAATCGCCGGCCGGCGTGCTGATGTTCAATGCGGAATTGCGCATGCTGCATCTGGCCCTGCCCGCGCACGCCGATGAGCAGCAGATCAAGGACCGTGTGCAGGGCTGGATGCAGAACCAGGCGCGCCGCCTGCTGGCGGAGCGGCTGGACATCTATGCCGCGAAACTGGGCGTGCGTCATACCGGCTTCGCCCTGACCTCGGCAGCCACGCGCTGGGGAAGCTGCACGGCCGACGGCAAGATCCGGCTGAACTGGCGCCTCATGCATTTCCCGCTGTCGATGATCGACTACGTGGCCGCCCACGAGCTGGCGCATCTCAAGGAGATGAACCACGGACCGCGTTTCTGGGAAACAGTGGAATCGATCTTCCCCGAGTTCCGCGACGCCCGCGCCCAGCTTCGCGCGCATCCACCGGAACTGTTGCCGACGTTCTGACGTTCTGACGTTCCGGCGCTCCGGCGCCCTCGTCGCTCACCGTGCATACCGTGCGTCCAGGCGCCATCGACGGATATGTTCCACACCTGGCTGTAATCACCGGCCTCCGGCGACTGGTCGCCCCGCACGCTGTTGTCGAACCACGCATACCGAAACCGGGTATCGGCATAGGGACCGACATCGACGGCGGCCGGCGCGTTCCGCGGCATGGGAATAGAATGGCGGACTCTGTCTTTACAGTTTTGCCAAAGAGACCCCCATGCGACTTCTCCACACCATGCTGCGCGTTGGCGACTACCAGCGCTCGATCGATTTCTACACGCGCGTGCTCGGCATGACGCTGCTGCGCGAGAGCGACAATCCCGAATACAAGTACCGCCTCGCCTTCGTCGGATACGGCCCCGAGACCGAGACCGCCGTCATCGAACTGACCTACAACTACGGCGTCGACAAGTACGACCTCGGCACCGCCTATGGCCATATCGCCCTGGAAGTACCCAGCGCGGCCGAAGCCTGTGAGCGCATCCGGTCGGCCGGCGGCAAGGTCACCCGCGAAGCCGGTCCGGTCAAGGGCGGCACCACGGTGATCGCGTTCGTAGAGGACCCGGACGGCTACAAGATCGAACTGATCGAGCGTCACTCGACGCGCGACGCTGCCCGCCCGTAACGCGCAATGAGCGCGCAAGCAATGACGCGGCGCCCGCTGGACGGCACGGCCATCGGGTTGATGGTGCTGCTGTGCGCCGCCTGGGGGCTCCAGCAGGTGATCATCAAGGTCACCGCCCCGCTGATGGGCGCCGTGCTGCAGGCGGGTGTGCGCTCGGCCATCGCGGCGCTGCTGGTGTTCGGCTTCGCGGCCTGGCGCGGCACGCCGCTCTGGGAACGCGATGGCACATTGCGCGCGGGACTGGTAGCCGGACTACTGTTCGGGGCCGAGTTCTTCTGCATCTTCGTCGGACTCGGCCACACCACCGCATCCCGCATGGCGGTGTTTCTCTATACAGCCCCGATCTTCACCGCACTCGGCCTGCACCTGTTTGTGCCGGGCGAGCATCTGCACCGGGGCCAGTGGCTCGGCGTGGTTCTGGCGTTCTGCGGCATTGCGCTGGCCTTCGCCGACGGTATTGCCTCGCCTTCCACGCAAGGCAGCACGGTGATTGGCGATGTCCTGGGCATGGTGGCCGGCGCCCTGTGGGCGGCGACAACCGTCGTCGTGCGCGGCAGCAAGCTGTCTGGTGCCCCTGCCAGCAAGACGCTGCTCTACCAGCTGGGTGTGTCGGCGGTGATGCTGCTGTTGATGGCGCTGGCGGCAGGCCAGGCGCATACGGTGGAAATCACGGGCTTCGTCGTGGCCAGCCTGTTCTACCAGTCGGTGCTGATCGCGTTCGCGAGTTACCTGATCTGGTTCTGGCTCTTGCGCCAGTATCTGGCATCACGACTGTCAGTGTTCTCGTTCCTGACGCCGCTGTTCGGCGTGGCATTCGGCGTGCTGCTCATGCACGACCACGTCGGCGTGCGGTTCGCCCTGGCGGCGGTAATGGTGCTGGGGGGGATTGTGCTGGTGAATCGACGGGCGTAATGAACGCCGTCGGTTTGTCGCCCTCTCCCGCGTAGCGGGCAAGGGCGACAACGATCAGTGCCGAATCACTGCGGGAACGAGAACATCCCCAGCGCGCCGCGCACTTCGTCCAGCGTCTGCTGGGTGATTTCGCGGGCTTCGGCGGTGCCCTTCTTCAGGATGTCGAACACATAGCCCGGGTCCTGGGCAAGCTGCTCGCGGCGTTCGCGGATCGGGCGCAGCATTTCCTGCAGGACGCTTTCCACGCGGCGCTTCAGCACCATGTCGCCCAGGCCGCCGCGGCGGTAGTGCTCCTTGAGCGCTTCCACTTCGGCCGGATTCGGATCGAATGCGTCGAGGTACGTGAACACGACATTGCCTTCCACCTGGCCCGGATCGGACACCTTGAGGTGGTTCGGATCGGTGTACATCTTGTGCACGGCTTCGCGGATCTGGTCCGGCGACGCGCCGAGCGGAATCGCGTTGCCCTGCGACTTGCTCATCTTCGCCTTGCCATCCACGCCCGGCAGACGGCCATGCTTCGGGATCAGCGCAGCGGCTTCGGGCAGCACCTCGCGGCCGACCTGGTTGTTGACCCGGCGCACGATCTCGTTGGTCTGCTCGATCAGCGGTGCCTGGTCTTCACCCACGGGCACCAGCACGGCCTTGAAGCCGGTGATATCGGCGGCCTGCGAAGCCGGGTAGCAGAGGAAACCAGCCGGGATGTCGCGGCCGAAGCCACGCGCCTGGATTTCCTCCTTGATCGTCGGGTTGCGCTCCAGGCGCGATACCGTGACGAAGTTCAGGTACATCAGCGTCAGTTCCGCCAGCGCCGGCAGGTGCGACTGCACCGAGATCGTGGTCTTGGTCGGATCGATGCCCACGGCGAGGTAGTCGAGCGCGACTTCGAGCACGTTGCGGCGTACCTTGTCGGGGTCATGGGCGTTGTCGGTCATCGCCTGGGTATCGGCCAGCAGCACGTACTGCTTGTGCGTCTCCTGCAGGGCGACGCGGCTCTTCAGGGAGCCGACGAAATGGCCAAGGTGCAGCGGGCCGGTAGGACGGTCGCCAGTCAGGATGACGGGACGCTTATCAGGGTTGGTCTGGTCAGTCATGGGCGTCGCAAGGACTTCAGGGTATTCAGGATAAAAAGGGGGCTCAGGCCACGCGGGCGGGCGGCTCCGCGCCGCCGACGATGCGCGCGAGCTCGACATACTCGGCAACAGGCACTTCCTCGGCGCGGCGGGTCAGATCGAAGCCCAGCGCGTCGAAATCAACCTGGTCGCGCAGGAACGACAGCGTATTGCGCAGCACCTTGCGGCGCTGCGAGAACGCGGCGGTCACCACGTCGCCCAGCACGCCCGCATCGCACGCGGCGTACGGCGACCGCAGCGTGCCATCCTCGGCGCGTGGCCACGGAATCATGCGCACCACGGCGGAATCGACCTTCGGCGGCGGATTGAACGACGCGGGCGGCACATCGAGCACGTGCTCCATGTGATAGCGGACCTGCAGCATGATCGACAGGCGGCCATACGATTTGTTGCCGGGGTCGGCCACCATGCGCTCGACCACTTCCTTCTGCAGCATGAAATGCTGGTCGCGCACGTCATCGGCGAAATCCACCAGATGGAACAGCAGCGGGCTGGAAATGTTGTACGGCAGGTTGCCGACGATGCGCAGCGCGCGGCCGGGCTCGCGCAGCTTGCCAAAGTCGAACGCCAGCGCGTCGCCGGCGTGGACCACAAGGCGGTCGCCGTAGCGCCGGCGCAACCGCTCCACGAGATCTCGGTCGAGTTCGACCACCTGCATGCCTGGCAGCCGCTCCAGCAGCGGATCGGTCAGCGCGCCGAGGCCCGGACCGATCTCGACCACGATGTCGTTTGGCTGCGGGTCGATCGCGCTGACGATGCCATGAATAATGCCGTCATCGACGAGGAAGTTCTGTCCGAACCGTTTGCGGGCCACATGGCCCTGATGCACGTTTGAACGCATAAGTCAGTGCTGGCCGTTGGCGATGCCATTGTCCGCGCGCCCATTGCTGTGGCGCCCGCTGGCATGTCCGGCCATGGTAATGGCACAGCGGATGGCTTCGATCATGCTGCCGTGCTCGGCGCGGCCAGTGCCGGCCAGGTCGAGCGCGGTGCCATGGTCCACCGATGTGCGGATGAAGGGCAGCCCCAGCGTGATATTCACGCCGTGACCAAAGGTACCGTACTTGAGGGGCGCCAGGCCCTGGTCATGGTACATCGCCAGCACGCAGTCGGCATCACGCAGATGGCGCGGCTGGAACAGCGTGTCGGCGGGATACGGGCCGCGCGCGTCGATATCGGCATCGCGGGCCTGCTCGAGCGCGGGAGAAATCACGTCGATTTCCTCGCGCCCCATATGACCGGACTCCCCCGCGTGCGGGTTCAGCCCGGTTACCAGGATACGTGGGCGCGCGATGCCGAAATTCCGGCGCAGATCGGCATCGACAATCGTCAGCGTCTCGACCAGCATCGGAACGTTCAGCGCATCAGGCACCGCGCGCAGCGGCAGATGCGTGGTGGCCAGCGCCACGCGCAGCATGGCGTTGTCATGCGCCGGCTGCGGGCCGGCCAGCATCATTACCACACGCGGCACGCCGGCGCATTCGGCCAGATATTCGGTATGCCCTGAAAAAGGCACGCCAGCATCATTGATCGTGCTCTTCTGCACCGGCGCGGTAATCATGGCCGCATAGCGGCCCGTCCGCAGGCCATCGACGGCGGCATCCAGCAGCGCCAGCACGTAGTGGCCATTGCGGGCATCGAGCCGCCCCGGCTCGCAGTGCACGCCCAGCGCGATGTCTTCCACGATCACGTCGCCGTCGGCAATCCGACGTGCCCACGCATGGGCCACGCCAAGCGCCTCGGCACGCTGATCGAGCAGACGCGCATCTCCGATCACATGGAAGCGGACCGTCCCCCCATGGCCGACGTTGCCGCCGTTGGCGCCGTGATTGGCGGCGAACTGCAGCAGGGCACCGATCGTGATGTCGGGGCCGATGCCGGCCGGTTCTCCGGTCGTGATTGCTAGGTCGAGTGGCGCGGGGTCGGGCATGGTTCGGGCCAGCGCATCAGCGCTGGCGGTTGATCCGGTATTCGACATACGCCGCGCTGCGGAGCTGGCGCACCCAGTCATCATAGGCGGCGCGCAGCTTCTGCTCGCGAACTTCGGCTCGTGCGAAGTCACGCTGCTTCTCGGGCGACACTTCGGTCTCGCGGCGGTTTTCCACCTGGATCAGGTGCACACCGAACTGCGTGACGACCGGGTCGGAGATCTCGCCCGGGCGCAGGCGGTTCATGGCCTGCTCGAACTCGGGCACCAGTTCGCCCGGCGACACCCAGCCGAGTTCGCCACCTTGCGACGCCGAACCGTCCTGCGAGTAGCGACGGGCGGCATCGGCGAAATCGACACCGTGCGTGATCCGGTCGCGGATCGTCGCCATCTGACGCTTCGCTTCGGCCTCGGGCATGTTCGGGCCGGTGCGGATCAGGATATGGCGCACCTGCGTCTGCGCGATGCGGTCGCTCGCCGCCGGCTGCGCGGCGGCCGTGCGCTTGGACACGAGCTTGATCACGTGGAAACCGTTGGCCGATTCCAGAACCTCGGGCACCACCGCGCCCGGCTGCAGGTCGACCACGGCATTGGCAAACACGGCAGGCAACCGGCCAATCTCGCGGAAACCCAGCGAGCCGCCTTGCGAGGCTTCCGGCGCCTCGGAGTTGGCCTTGGCCAGTTCGGCAAAGTCCGCCCCGCCTTGCGCCTGCTTCAGCAGGCCTTCCGCCTTCGTCTTGAGCTGGGCCTTCTGTGCATCGGACGCATCTTCGGGCACGCGCACGAGGATCTGCGCCACATTGAACTCAGTCGGGCCCGAGGCGGCCGCCTGGCCACCGTTACGCGCGGCCAGATAGTTGTCGATCTCGCCGTCGTAGACCTGCACCTTCGAGTCCACCTCGCGTTCGCGCAGGCGGATCACCTGGACCTGCTTGCGCAGTTCGTCGCGGTACTTGGTCCACGACATGCCGCTGGCTTCCACGCGGCTGCGCAGCTCCGTCGCAGACATCTTGTTCTGTTGCGCCACCGATTCGATCGCCCGATCGACTTCCTGATCGGTCACCTTGATCCCGGCTTCCTGCGCGGCCTGCGTCTGCACGCGCTCCATCACGAGGCGTTCCAGCACTTCGCCGAGCAAGTCGGGCCGCGGCGGCACCTCGCGCTTGGCGGCGCGAAGCTGGTTTTCGATCTCGTCAGCGCGGTCAAGCAGTTCCCGGCGCGTGATCACGCTGTTGTTGACGACAGCCACCACCTCGTCCACCAACTGCGAGCGCGGCTGGGACGAAGGCTGCGGCACGCCCATCATCGGCTGGCTCGGCGCCACGGTGCTGCCGCTGCCCTGGCTGGCCGATTGGCTGCCCTGCTGCGTGAAGATACCCTGCGTACGCGTGCCGGGCGCGCGCAATTGCGCAGCCGCCGGCGCGGCCAGCGTCACGAGCACGGCCGACAGCAGCAGCTGCTGCCAGGGGTTCAGGCGGGACAACAGGGAGAAGGCTTGACGTTTCATCTTGGTCCGTCATTCATAGTGATCGTACGGGGTTGTCGGCACCGGCCGTGCCGTCACGGGCTCGTAGCCCGGCACGTTCAGGCGCAACATGTCCAGCGGGTTGGAGCCAATCTTCGACAGCCCACGGAACTCCACCTGGAAGAAAACCCGCCCGGTGTAACCGTTCGAGGTATTGCGGAAACGCTGGTACACGAATCGGCCGACCCAGCAGTCGGCGGCGTACTCGAAACCGGCCAGCGCATCCACGAGCTGGTTGGCCGACTTGTCGAATGCCACGCGGCCAATACCGTAAGTGCGTTGCGTGATCGGCCACTGCCCCGACACTTCGATCTGGTCGATCGCGGTATTGTCCGTCACCGAGGTCGGGCGACGGTAGCGATAGCCGAAATTGATGAGCTTGCGCGATTCCGGCCGGTACGCGAATGCCACGTTCGAGTAGTTGACCTTGTCCTGGTCCGGATTCCACTGGATGCCGGCATCAAGATAGTAGCCGCGGAACAGCTGGATCGTGGTGGCTGCCAGCAGGTCTGAGTAGCTCGGCTTGGCATCCGGCAGCGTGCCATTGAGCTGCACACGCTGGCCCGTAAAGTCGACACGCTGCGCAATCGTGCCACGGAAACGCTCGACACCAGTCTCAGATTCGATCAGGCGCGTGGTCAGGCCCAGCGTCAGCTTGTTATTGTCAGCGATGCGGTCGTTACCGGTAAACGGGTTCTCGGTAAAGATCTGACCGTAGCCAAAGTCCGACTGCACCGTATCGAACAGCGGGAACTGACTCTGGTCGTAGAACGGCGTATAGACGTAGAACAGGCGCGGCTCGAGTGTCTGCGTGTACTTCACGCCAAACAGCTTGCTGACGCCCGGCGCGTCACGCTCGAACGTCATGCCCGAATCCAGGCTTACGGTCGGAATAGTGCGATTGAGCGTATTCGACGCGCCAACCGTGTTGGTGCCGGTATCCATGTTGTACTGCGCCGCGTTGAAGATGAACTTCGGCGTCACGTACCAGCCCGGGCGGATGATCGGGTAGCTGATTGTCGGCTGGATGAATGCGCGATTGCCTTCGGGCTGCTGGATGCCGGTACTGGTCAGCGGGATACGGAATCGCGTGTAGTCCGTCTCGAGCGAAATATCGAAGCCGTGGAAGTCATAGCGGTTGTACTTCGCGTTCAACTGCGGCTCGCGCTCGTAGGACGGCTCGCTGGGCAACAACGTCTGGAACTTCTGCACCCGTGCCATGAACACCCAGTCCTGCCACGCATAAATCACGCCGCCTTCCTGCGTGTACTGACGCAGGGTCGACTGCGATACGGAACGCGTCAGGTCGTCGGGATACTTGTCATCCGAAACCTTGCTGACGTTCACGTACGCCGTCATGCCGGGGATGACGGTCTGATAATGCTGGATCGAGTAGGCCCAGCGATTGCGGCCCGCCTTCTTGTCGTCGGGCAGGAACTCGCCGCGGATGCGGCCGCTGTAGCCGTCCCCCATGTACCGGAAATCCTCGCCAAGCTGCACGCCGCGGGACGACAGAATTCGCGGGTAGAGCGTCAGATCACGGTTCGGTGCCAGGTTGAAATAGTACGGAACAGTGAGATCGAACCCGGAGTTCGAGCCGTATCCGAACAACGGCGGCAGCACGCCGCTACGACGCTCGCTATTGAGCGGAAAGCTGAACGCCGGCGCGCCCGCGATCGGCACGCCAAAGAAATTGAGCACACCGCCATAGGCCGTGCCCACCTGACGATCGCTATCCAGATCGAGCTTTCTGGCGCTGAAGTACCAGTCCGCGTTATCGGGCGAACAGGTCGTGTAGGTCGCCTTCTTCAGCGTGCTGCGGTCCGGATCCAGGAAATCTACGCGCTCGGCGCTGCCGGAGCCGCCGGTCTGCTGGAAGTAGTAGTCCGGGGACAGCATGTAGCCTTCATTGGCCTGCACGCGCATCCGCGCTTCCGGGCCTACGGCCAGCGTGCCGCTCTTCGAAAGTCGCACGTTGCCAGTGGCATGTGCTTCGTCGGTGTCCTGGTCGTAGGTGACCTTGTCGCCCTTGATCACACCACCGTCGCGGCGCAGTTCGGCGTGCCCTTCCATCTCCACGCCCTTCTCGCTGTAGCCCGTTACGCGGTCGCCGGACGCGTAGGCTGGGGCGTTCGGATTCGAGGGCGTAGATGACGGCGATAGGTTGAGCGTGTTGCCGCTGGGAGCGGTCCGCATGGCGGGCTCGGTCAGGCGCGGAACGAGATCGCCGCCTTCAGCCGGCGGCGGCGGTGCCTCCGGGGTCTGCGTGACCACTGGCTCGACGAGGTCGATGTTCGGAATGGCGGACGTCGCGCCGTACTGCGCATGGGCGCTCACCGTCAGCCCGGCCATGGCGAGCACGAGCGGCCGCAGCGCGCTGGCGGGCAGGCGGACGCGCCGGGACGTGCCCGGGGGCGCTGGCGGTCGGGTGGCCGGATGATGCGGTGATCGTCGTTGTTCGGTCATGCAAACGGTGGTCGGTCAGCTCGGCGGGCCGGCGCTTCGAAGGGGCTGCAAAGTTTGCCCCTGCTTCGACGCCAACCCATTGCCAGAGCGGGCTGCGGGGCGACAAAGGCCCCTCCCGGAGGCCACCCGGCGCCCGGGTCTGGTCGGGTATTATACGGGGCATCGTATTCTCCCTTTCAGGCATGTCTGCACTTCTTCACGCCACGGGCCAAGACCCGCGCATCGAACAACTCAAAACGTGGGTAGCCAGACTCGGTGCGGCATGGTCGATCGACCCGGATTCCTGCGCCCCCGCGTCGGCCGACGCAAGCTTTCGCCGCTACTTCCGCGTGCGGACCGGCCACCCTGCGCACCCCACCGCGATCGTGATGGACGCGCCACCCTCGCACGAGGATTGCCGACCGTTCATCCATGTGGCAAAGCTGTTCGGCGATGCCGGCGTGACGGTGCCGACGGTGCTGGCCCAGGATCTCGAGCAGGGTTTCCTGCTGCTGGCCGATCTGGGCAGCCAGACGTACCTGTCGCGCCTGGACGACACCTCGGCGCACAATCTCTATACCGATGCGGCCGCCGCGCTGGTCAAGATCCAGGCCGCCACCCGCCCGGGCGAACTGCCGGCGTACGACCGCGCGCTGCTGCAGCGCGAACTGGACCTGTTCCCGCAGTGGTACATCGCCAAGCACCTCGGCGTGACGCTCGACGACCGTCAGCAGGCCGACCTGCGTGAGGTGTTCGAGACCATCATGGCCAACAACCTGGCGCAGCCGCAGGTCTACGTGCATCGCGACTACCATTCGCGCAACCTGATGGTGCTGCCCGAAGCCAGCAACCCCGGTGTCCTGGACTTCCAGGATGCGGTGATCGGCCCGATCACCTACGACGCCGTGTCGCTCTGGCGCGACGCCTATATCGAATGGGAAGAAGAGCAACAGCTCGACTGGCTGATCCGCTACTGGGAACGCGCCCGCAAGACCGGGCTGCCCGTGGCGGCCGATTTCGGCGAGTTCTACCGCGACTTTGAATGGATGGGCCTGCAACGCCACCTCAAGGTGCTTGGTATCTTCGCGCGTCTGTATCACCGTGACGGCAAGGACGGCTATCTGGCCAACCTGCCGCTCGTGCTCCGATACACCCGCAACGTGGCAGGCCGGTATAGCGAGATGCGCAAGCTCGTGCGCCTGCTCGATGCGATCGAAGGCACCGAGCGGCCCACCGGCTTCACGTTCTAGGCGGGTGCAACGTGGAGGTCCCATCCGACACCCCTGACACCCCCGAGGCCGCCGAGGCTATCACCCGCAGCGGCGAATGGTGGGCCGGCGCCCGCGCGCTGGCGCCGATGCTGCTCGGCGTGATGCCGTTCGGCCTGATTTACGGCGTGCTGGCAGTCAATGCCGGAATGCCGGCCTGGCTGGCCTGCGCGATGAGCGCGATCGTCTTCGGCGGGGCATCGCAGATGATCCTGACGCAACTCTGGGCAGCCGGCACGCCGGCGCTGGTGGTCGCGTTCACGGTGGCGATGGTCAATCTGCGACACGCGCTCTATTCCGCGACGATTGCCGCATCCCTGGCACCGCTGCCACGCCGCTGGAAGGCGCTGATTGCCTATCTGCTGACCGACGAGGCGTTCGCGGCCATGACCCGCCGTCTGGGAGACACTGGCCCGCGCGCGCGCTACCGGCACTGGTTCTACTTTGGCGCGGGCTTTTCGCTCTGGGCGAGCTGGCAGGTCTCCACGCTGGCCGGTGTGCTGGTTGGCGCGCAGGTGCCGCGTGACTGGCCGCTCGATTTCTTCCTGCCGCTGACCTTCATCGGGATCATCGTGCCGAATTTGAAGCACCGCTCGCAGACCGCCGCCGCGCTGGTGGCCTCGGTACTGGCCGTGGCGTGCTTCGCCATGCCGCACAAGCTCGGCATCATGGTGGCGGCGCTGGGCGGCATTGCCGCAGGCATGTTGCTGCGCGGGCGGGACCGGGACGGTACCGGGCGGCGCTCGTCGGACGCATCGGGCCAAACCGATCGCAAGGAGCACGCAGCATGAGCCAGATGACCCTGCTGTGGGTATTCATCGGCGCGGGACTGGCCACTTTCCTGATCCGGCTGTCATTCATCGCCGTCGAGGGCCGCGTGCGCCTTCCGGCATGGTTTCGCACGGCGCTGCAGTTCGTGCCGGCGGCCATGCTGTCGGCCCTGATCGCGCCGGACCTGCTGATGCGCGACGGCGCCGTGTTCGTCAGCCTGCACAATGCACGCCTGATCGCCGGCGTGGTGGCCATCGTCATCGCCGCGCGCACGCGCAGCGTTGGCTGGACCATCGCCGGAGGCATGGCCGCCCTGGTTGCCCTGGAGGCTCTGATTTGAAAGCGATGATCTTCGCCGCCGGCCGCGGCGATCGTATGCGACCGTTGACAGATGCCTGCCCGAAGCCGTTGCTGGCCGTGGGAGGCAAGCCGCTGATCGTGTGGCAGGTCGAGGCGCTGGTGCGGGCCGGCCTCACCGATATCGTCATCAATCACGCCTGGCTCGGCGAGCAGCTCGAGTCGGCACTGGGCGATGGTTCGCAATTCGGCGCGCGCATCCATTGGTCGGCCGAAGGCACGGCGCTGGAAACGGCCGGCGGCATCGCCCACGCGCTGCCCCTGCTGACCGGCAAGGCCGACGCCGACGACGTGTTCCTGGCCGTATCGGGCGACATCTTCTGCGACTTCGACTACCGCACCCTGTTGCCGCGCGCCCGCGCCATGGCCACGGCCCCGCGCCCGCACATGCATCTGGTGATGGTGCCGAATCCGCCCTTCCATCCGCGCGGCGATTTCGTGCTGGATGCGGGCGGACTGCTGCGGATGCCCAGCGCCGACGGCCACGCGCTGACGTTCGGCAATATCGGCCTGTACGACACCCGCCTGTTCCGCGAAATCGAACGCGGGGCGAAGGTGGCGATGTCGCCCTACTATCGGGAAGCCATCGCGGCAAGCCTGGCCACGGGCGAGCGCTTCGACGGACGCTGGGAAAACGTTGGCACTCCTGCGCAACTGTCGGCGCTTGATCGCTCGCTGCGGGCATAGCGGCGCGCTCCCAAACGTTACCAAAGCCCCGTACGCGCCCGCTTTTGCGCCGCATCGTGCGCACGCGCGGCCCGCTTTACCCGCCGACGGGTTTAGAATCGGGGCATTCCCCTCACCGTCTTTCATCCATGTCCGCACCCGACTCCGCCCTCCTCGGCGCGTGCAGCGATCGCCGCGCCCGTGTGCTGAAACATCTGCGCGCCAACGGCGGCGGCGTGGCCATCGTGCCAACCGCGCCGGAAGCCATGCGCAATCGCGACAGCGACTATCCGTACCGGCACGACAGCTATTTCTATTACCTTACCGGATTCACCGAGCCAGACGCAGTGCTCGTGCTGGTGGCGGGCGGCCCGGGCGACGACACCAACAGCAGCATCCTGTTCTGCCGGCCCAAGCACGAAGAACGCGAGATCTGGGATGGCTTCCGCTATGGGCCAGAAGGCGCGCGCGCGATGTTCGGCTTCGACGAGGCGCACTCGGTCGAAGACATCGACAAGCTGCTGCCGCCGATGCTGGCCAACCGCGCCACGCTGGCCTATCCGCTGGCCGCCACCGCAGACTTCGACGCACGCGTGCGTGGCTGGCTGGATGCGGTACGGATGCAGGGCCGCGCCGGGGTGTCCTCCCCGTCGGCCGCGCTAGACGTCCGCACACTGCTCGACGAGATGCGCCTGTTCAAGGATGCGGGCGAACTGGTCACGATGCGCCGTGCCGCCGAGATCTCGGCCCAGGCGCATGTTCGTGCGATGCGCACGTCGCGCCAAGGCTTGCGCGAGTACCACCTCGAAGCCGAACTGCTCTACGAATTCCGCCGCCACGGCGCCCAGAGCGTGGCCTACAACTCGATCGTCGCCACGGGCCCCAACGCTTGCGTGCTGCACTACCGGGCGGGTCCGGCCGAACTGCGCGACGGCGACCTGTGCCTGATCGACGCGGGTTGCGAACTCGACGGCTACGCGTCGGACATCACGCGCACGTTCCCGGTCAACGGCCGATTCACGCCGGCGCAGCGCGAGCTCTATGACCTCGTGCAGGCCGCGCAGGACGCCGCCATCGCCGAGACACGCGCGGGCGTGCCATACAACGTCCCGCACGACGCGGCGGTGCGTGTGCTGGCGCAAGGCATGCTGGACACCGGCCTGCTCGACCGCAACAAGGAAGGCACGCTCGACGATGTGCTGGCCAGCGGCAGCTATCGCCGCTTCTACATGCACCGCACGGGCCACTGGCTCGGCATGGACGTGCACGACGTGGGTGAATACCGCGTGCCCGGCCCGCTGCCGGCAGGCCACGAGGGCGAACGACCATGGCGTCCGCTCGAGGCGGGCATGGTGGTAACCATCGAGCCGGGCATCTACGTGCGCCCGGCCGAAGACGTACCCGAACGCTACTGGCACATCGGCATCCGCATCGAGGACGACGCCGTGGTGACTTCGGGAGATTGCGAACTGATCACGCGCGGCGTGCCTGTGAAGGCCGACGAGATCGAGGCACTGATGCGCGACAACGGAGGCATGTCGCGATGAAGGCATTGTTGAGCAAACTGTTCGGAACCGGCGTCACGAAGACCCACACGACGCGAGCAGTCGATCCGAACGAACCATTCGTGATCAATATTTATGACGACCGCGTCGTGGTGCACCGCCCCGACGGCCAGCGCGAAGAGCTGGCCTGGGACGCGCTGGAGAAAGTCGTGGTGCGCGTGTCCGACCGCGCGCCGTGGGCAGGCACCGCATGGCTGATCCTGGCCGGCGACGCCGCAAGTCAGCAAGGCTGCGTGGTGCCGATGACCGCGGCCAACCACGAGGCGCTGGTGCGGCGCCTGCAGGAGCTGCCCGGCTTCCATCAGCAGAAACTCGATAACGCGATGCGCGACGCCACCTCTGGCAAGTCACGCACCGACGCGAATCTGTGGAAGCGATCCGAAGCCGAAGCCCAAGCGCGCAAGGACGAGGAAACCAGCCATGACGCTGCCAACCAGCACTGACGCACTCGCGGTTGAGCCGCGC
Organism: Cupriavidus sp. HY129; assembly: GCF_059492215.1. Classification (NCBI taxonomy): domain Bacteria; kingdom Pseudomonadati; phylum Pseudomonadota; class Betaproteobacteria; order Burkholderiales; family Burkholderiaceae; genus Cupriavidus; species Cupriavidus sp. HY129. Next base: position 444,148 of record NZ_CP083254.1, on the reverse strand, counting down.
GACATCGTCATTGTCGGCGGCGGGCCGGTCGGCTTGGCGCTGGCGGCGCAGTTGCTACGCACCACATCGTGGCGCATCACGCTGATCGACGCGGCCACGCCGGCGCGCGCCGCACGTGATCCGCGCGCCATTGCCTTGTCGCACGGCAGCCGCCAGTTGCTCGAGCAGATCGGCGCATGGCCGGTGCCGGCGCAGGCGATCGAGCATATCCATGTCTCGCAGCGCGGCCGCTTCGGTCATGTGAAGCTCCATGGCGACGACTACGGCGTGCCCGCGCTGGGCTATGTGGTCAGGTACGGCGACCTTTGCCAGACCCTCGAACGCGCGCTCGCCCGCGCCGCCGACGCCGCTCCGGGCCGGCTTGAACGCGCCTTCGAGACGCGTATCGACAACATCGATCAAGGCGACCGCAGCGACGGCAGCAACCGGAGCGACGCCGCCCTGGTCCGGCTGACCGGCACCTCGCACGCAGAGCAGGAAGGATTGCCGGTAGCGTTTGCGGCCCGCATCGCTGTGCAGGCCGAAGGCGGACTGTTCCACCAGCAAATCCAGCGGCTGTCGCGTGGCACCGAGGCCGCGCGGCGACGCGACTATCAACAGACCGCGATCATCGGCCATGTGACGTGTACGCAACCACAACCCGGCTGGGCGTGGGAACGTTTTACCGAGGAAGGGCCGCTGGCGCTGCTGCCACACGAGGAACATGGCGTGCAGGGCTACGCGCTGGTCTGGTGCTGCCCGCCCGAGCAGGCCATGCGCCGGCTCGCGCTCCCAGAGGACGAGTTCGCATATGAACTGGGCCAGGCGTTCGGTACGCGAATGGGCCGGTTCACGCTGGTTGGCAAGCGCCACGCGTTCCCGCTCGGGCTCAATGCCGCGCCGGTCACGGTCGACGGGCGCGTTGCCGCGGTCGGGAATGCCGCGCAGACGCTACATCCGGTGGCCGGACAGGGGCTGAACCTGGGCCTTCGCGATGCATTCGCGCTGGCCGATTCGCTGCGCGCCGGCTGCACACCACAGGCACTGGAGGCGTTCGCGAGCCGGCACCGGGTCGACCGCGCGATGACAATCGGCATCACCGACCTGCTGCCGCGCGTGTTCGCCGTGGGCGGCCCGATGGCGGCCCACGCCCGTGGCGCGTCGCTCGCAGCACTGGCCTGCGTGGCGCCGCTCAAGCACGCGCTGGCGCGGCAGATGATGTACGGCGCACGCGGCTAGTCGATATTTGCCAGGCGGCTCCCCGACGGCCCCTTTGCGGGGCCGTCTTCATGATATTTGCTCATTTCTTGAGCAACCGTACCGGATTGGCGGTAAAATCCCGCCCTCGCACATGACCCGACTTGCGCCGGCCCCAAGGCTTGGCAGGGGCATGTTTTTGCATATCGCCAGCTTCGCCTGAACGCACCCAACACCGTTCCATCGTGCAGATCGGTCCGCACCAACTTCGCAACAACCTGTTCGTCGCCCCCATGGCCGGGGTGACCGACCGGCCCTTCCGCCAGCTTTGCAAGCAGCTTGGCGCGGGCTACGCGGTGTCCGAGATGGTCGCGTCGAACGCCCAGCTCTGGAAAAGCGAAAAGACCATGCGCCGCGCCAACCATGCCGGCGAGGTGGAACCGATTTCGGTGCAGATCGCAGGCGCGGAGCCGTCGATGATGGCCGAGGCGGCCCGCTACAACGTGGACCGCGGCGCCCAGATCATCGACATCAACATGGGCTGCCCGGCCAAGAAGGTCTGCAACGTGGCCGCCGGTTCGGCGCTGCTGCAGAACGAGCCGCTGGTCGTGCGCATCGTCGAGGCCGTGGTGGCCGCCGTGGGCGACCGCGTGCCCGTCACGCTGAAGATCCGCACCGGCTGGGATCGCGAGCACAAGAATGCGCTGCGCGTGGCGCGCATGGTGGAAGACGCCGGCATCAGCATGCTGACGATCCACGGCCGCACGCGCGCCGATCTCTATCATGGCGAAGCCGAGTACGAGACGATCGCCGCCGTCAAGTCGTCGATCCGCATCCCCGTGGTCGCCAACGGCGACATCACCACGCCGCAGAAGGCGCGACATGTGCTGGCCGTGACCGGCGCCGACGCGATCATGATCGGCCGGGCCGCGCAGGGCCGCCCCTGGCTGTTCCGCGAGATCGAGCACTACCTGAAGACGGGCGAACTGCTGCCCTCGCCAGAAGTGGCCGAGATCCGCGCGATCATGAACCATCACCTTGCGGACCACTACGCGTTCTACGGCGAGTTCACCGGAGTGCGCACCGCCCGCAAGCATATTGCCTGGTACACGCGCGGCCTCAAGGGCGCGAACCTGTTCCGGCATCGCATGAACACACTGGAATCCACCGACGCGCAACTCGCGGCCGTCAACGCATTCTTCGACGAACAGGCTGCAATCTCCGACCGCCTGGTCTATGTCGACGAGAATGCCGCAGCGGACGACGACGCGCTCGACAACAACAAGAAACGGGAATTGCTTGCCGCATGAGCCGCAACGCCATCGACCAATGCATCCGGGATAGCCTGGATACCTACTTTCGCGATCTGGACGGCGAAGTGCCGTCCAACATGTACAACATGGTGCTGGAGGCCGTGGAGCGGCCCCTGCTGGAAGCCGTGATGACGCGCGCCGAGCGCAACCAGTCACTGGCAGCCGCGTATCTCGGCATCAACCGCAACACCCTTCGCAAGAAGCTGCAGCAACACGGTTTACTTTGAATTTGACGCGTTCCCCACAGCCATGATCAAGCAAGCTCTTCTCTCCGTTTCAGACAAAACCGGCATCGTCGACTTCGCGCGCGAACTCAATGCGCTTGGCGTCACGCTGCTTTCCACCGGCGGTACCGCCAAGTTGCTGGCCGAGGCCGGCCTGCCTGTCACGGAGGTGGCCGATTACACGGGCTTCCCCGAGATGCTCGACGGCCGCGTGAAGACGCTGCACCCGAAGGTTCACGGCGGCATCCTGGCCCGTCGCGATCTGCCGGAACACATGGCAGCCCTGGCCGAGCACAACATTCCGACGATCGACCTGCTGGTGGTGAACCTGTACCCGTTCCAGCAGACCGTGGCCAAGGATGACTGCACGCTGCCGGACGCCATCGAGAACATCGACATCGGCGGCCCGACCATGCTGCGCTCGGCGGCCAAGAATCACCGCGACGTGACCGTGATCGTCGATCCGGCCGATTACGCGGTGGTACTCGGCGAGATGCGCGCCAATGTCAACAGCGTCGGCTACGACACGAACTTCCGCCTGGCTACCAAGGTGTTCGCCCACACCGCCCAGTACGACGGCGCGATCACTAACTACCTGACCAGCCTCGGCGCCGACAAGTCGCACCAGGCCCGCAGCGCCTATCCGCAGACGCTGAACCTGGCCTTCGAGAAGGTCCAGGAAATGCGCTACGGCGAGAACCCGCACCAGTCAGCCGCGTTCTACCGCGACCTCAAGGCCTTCGACGGCGCGCTGGCCAACTACGTGCAGTTGCAGGGCAAGGAACTGTCCTACAACAACATCGCCGATGCCGACGCCGCGTGGGAATGCGTCAAGTCGTTCGACGCCGCCAACAACGCCGCATGCGTGATCGTCAAGCACGCCAATCCGTGCGGCGTGGCGGTTGGCGCGAACGCGCTAGAAGCCTACGACAAGGCCTTCAAGACCGACTCGACCTCGGCCTTCGGCGGCATCATCGCCTTCAACGTCGAACTGGACGAAGCTGCCGCACAAGCCGTGGCCAAACAGTTCGTGGAAGTGCTGATCGCCCCGTCGTTCAGCGCGGCCGCGCGCAACGTGTTTGCCGCCAAGCAGAACGTGCGTCTGCTGGAGATCCCGCTGGGCAAGGGCGTGAATCAGTACGACCTGAAGCGCGTGGGCGGCGGCCTGCTGGTGCAGGGCCCGGATGCGCGCAACGTGCAGCCGTCCGAACTGCGCGTGGTGACGCGCCGCCATCCGACGCCGAAGGAAATGGACGATCTGATGTTCGCCTGGCGCGTGGCCAAGTTCGTCAAGTCGAACGCCATCGTGTTCTGCGGCAACGGCATGACGCTGGGCGTGGGCGCGGGCCAGATGAGCCGCGTGGACTCGGCACGCATCGCCAGCATCAAGGCCCAGAACGCCGGCCTCACGCTGGCGGGTTCGGCCGTGGCATCGGACGCGTTCTTCCCGTTCCGCGACGGTCTGGACGTGGTGGTCGACGCTGGCGCGACTTGCGTGATCCAGCCGGGCGGCTCGATGCGCGACGATGAAGTGATCGCCGCCGCCGACGAGCGCGGCATCGCCATGGTGCTGACCGGCACGCGCCACTTCCGCCACTAAAACGGTAGCGAGGGCACACCGCTGCCCTCGCCCCGGCGCCTCTCCCGCGCTACGGGAGAGGCGCGCAACCCCTCCCCTGCGGCGTAATCCTCTACACTACGCCCATCTCCCCCTGCCCTTGCTTCATGCGTATTCTCGGCATTGACCCCGGTTTGCGAACCACTGGCTTTGGCGTGCTCGAAAAGCACGGCAACAAGCTCGCCTACGTCGCGTCGGGCACGATCCGCAGCAATGGCGAGACCAGCCTGCCCGAACGCCTGAAGACGCTTTACGACGGCATCTCCGAAGTCGCGCGGACCTACGCGCCAGACTGCGCGGCGATTGAAAAGGTCTTCGTCAACGTCAATCCTCAATCGACCCTGCTGCTCGGCCAGGCACGCGGCGCGGCGATCTGCGGGCTGGTCGTGCAAGGGCTGCCGGTGTTCGAATACACCGCGCTGCAGCTCAAGGTAGCCGTGGTCGGATACGGCCGGGCCAACAAGGAGCAGGTTCAGGAGATGGTGATGCGGCTGCTGTCGCTGTCCGGCCGTCCGAGCTCCGATGCGGCTGATGCGCTTGGCGTGGCGATCTGCCATGCCAATGGCGGCGACACGCTCGGCACGCTGGCCGGGCTGGCGCCTGAGCTGGCGCGCAAGGGAATGCGCGTGCGGCGCGGCCGGCTGGTCGGCTGATTTGTCGCCAGCGGATCGACGCCGATCGATTGCCATTTTCAGAGCAACGCCTAGGGATGACCGCTACGGCCGGCGCTTACAATCGTCGTTCGTGACACCGTCAGGAATGCTCCGATGCACCATCCGTTCATCACCCGATTCTCGCTTGCCGCGCTGACCGCTGGCCTCATTGCCGGCTGCGCGGCGCCGCCTCGTGCGCCCACGTCCACGGCTGCACCGGAGGTGCCATCCACGGCATCCGTTCCCACCAGCGCCGCGCGGAAGCCCGTGCTGATCATCGGCCATCGCGGCGCCAGCGCGCTGCGGCCGGAACACACGCTGGCGTCCTATCAGAAGGCGATCGACGACGGCGCCGACATCATCGAGCCCGATCTCGTGGCAACGAAGGATGGCGTGCTGGTGGCGCGGCACGAGAACGACATCACGGGCACCACCAATGTGGCCGAGGTGCCGGAGTTCGCAGACCGCAAGCGTGTGAAGGTCATCGACGGCGAGCGTCTGACCGGCTGGTTTACCGAGGACTTCACGCTGGCCGAACTGAAGACGCTGCGCGCCCGTGAGCGGATTCCGAAGCTGCGTCCCGCCAATGCGAAGCTCAATGACCAGTTCGAGATCCCGACATTCGACGAAATCCTGAAGCTCGCCGAGCTGGCCGCCATGAAGCGTGGACGGTCGGTTGGGATCTATCCCGAACTCAAGCATCCCACTTACTATCGCGGTATCGGCCTGCCGCTGGAGGAGCGACTCGTAACCGCGCTGCAGGGCAGCGCCTACGCGAAGACCGTGCCGGTCTATGTGCAGTCGTTCGAAGCCACGCCGCTGCGCACCGTCAAGCGATTGCTGGGTAATTCGATGCCCAACGTGATGATCGTCCAGCTTATCGGCAATCCGCGCAGCCGTCCCGCGGACTGGCGTCTGGCAGGTGATACGCGCACGTACGCCGACATGATGAAGCCGATCGGCCTGCGCGAAGTGGCCACCTACGCCAACGGCATCGGCCCCGAGAAGAACAGCGTGATCCCGCGCGATGCCAACGGCAATCTCGCCTCGCCGACCGCGCTGCTCGCCAACGCTCACGCGGCGGGCCTGGTAGTGCATCCTTACACATTCCGGCCCGAGAATGCGTTCCTGCCGAAATCGCTGCGCGCGCCCGGTGACGATGCCACGCGCAACCCGGCCGGCATGATCAGCGAGATCCAGACTTTCGCAGCCGCGGGTGTCGACGGCGTATTCACCGACGACCCGGCGCTGGGTCGTCGCGCCGTGGATCCACCCGCCAACGGCGGCCATTAAGCACGCTCGCCGCGCTACACTTGCGGCCAATTTCGCTTCTTCATCGCACCCACCATGATCGGACGTATCGCCGGCACCCTGCTCGAAAAGAATCCCCCGCATCTGCTGGTCGACTGCCACGGCGTCGGCTACGAGATCGATGTGCCGATGAGCACGTTCTACAACCTGCCGGCGATCGGCCATCCCGTAACGCTGCTGACCCAGCAGATCGTGCGGGAGGACGCGCACCTGCTCTTCGGCTTTGCCACGGCCACCGAACGCAATACATTCCGGGAACTCATCAAGATCACCGGCGTCGGCGCGCGCATGGCGCTGGCCGTGCTGTCTGGGCTTTCGGTACCGGAACTGGCACAGGCCGTGACGATGCAGGAAGCGGGCCGGCTGACCAAGATCCCGGGCATCGGCAAAAAGACAGCAGAGCGGCTGCTACTGGAGCTCAAGGGCAAGCTTGGCGCGGATCTGGGCCATGCTCCCGGCGCCACCCCGGTGGCCGATAGCGCCATCGACATCCTCAACGCGCTGCTCGCGCTCGGCTACTCGGAGAAGGAGGCCGCGCAGGCCATCAAGCAGGTGCCGGCCGGCACCGGCGTGTCCGACGGTATCAAGCTCGCGCTGAAGGCGCTGTCGAAAGGCTAAGGACGCACCGCGAACGGCTCGGGGCGGGGGCGCAGCGTAGAATGGCGGCAAATTGCTTCTGACTGCCATGATTGAAACCGACAAGCTGACCGGCGCCGACCGCCTGCCCGACCGCGTGATCTCGGCCACGCCCGCTTCCACGCAGGAAGAAGCGTTCGAGCGGGCGCTACGGCCCAAGCTGCTCGACGAATACGTCGGCCAGGAGAAGGTGCGCGGCCAGCTCGACATCTTCATGCACGCGGCCCGCAAGCGCCGCGAAGCACTGGACCACGTGCTGCTGTTCGGGCCTCCCGGCCTGGGCAAGACCACGCTGGCCCACATCATCGCGCGCGAGATGGGCGTCAATCTGCGCCAGACATCGGGGCCGGTGCTCGAACGCCCGGGCGATCTGGCCGCCCTGCTGACCAATCTCGAAGCCCACGACGTCCTCTTCATCGACGAAATTCACCGGTTGTCGCCGGTGGTCGAGGAAATCCTGTACCCGGCGCTGGAGGACTACCAGATCGACATCATGATCGGCGAAGGCCCGGCGGCCCGCTCGGTCAAGCTCGACCTGCAACCCTTCACGCTGGTGGGCGCCACCACGCGCGCCGGGATGCTGACCAATCCGCTGCGCGACCGTTTCGGCATCGTGGCGCGGCTCGAGTTCTATACCCCGGACGAGCTCGCGCGCATCGTCGCGCGCTCGGCACAATTGCTGAATGCCGCCATCGACCCGGCCGGCGCATTGGAAATTGCCCGCCGCGCGCGTGGCACGCCCCGGATCGCCAACCGGCTGCTACGTCGCGTGCGCGACTTTGCCGAGGTGAAAAGCGACGGAACAATCACTAGAGAGCTGGCCGACGCCGCACTGGAGATGCTCGACGTGGATAGCGTTGGCTTCGACCTGATGGACCGCAAGCTGCTGGAAGCCGTGTTGCATAAATTCGACGGTGGCCCGGTCGGCGTGGACAATCTGGCCGCAGCGATCGGCGAAGCCCGCGACACGATCGAGGACGTGCTGGAGCCCTACATGATCCAGCAGGGCTACCTGCAGCGGACGCCGCGAGGACGTATGGCGACAGCCGCCGCCTACCGCCATTTCGGGCTGGCATCGCCCCGCGACGGTGGTGCCGAGCCCGCCGAAGGGCTCTGATTTTCCGCATCCCGCCCAAGGCCGTTCCACGGCCTTTTTTTTGCGCCTCCAGATGCCCCGGCGACCGCCGGGCGCGCCATTTAAACGTTTTAGCACCCCGTCGCAAATTTTTTCGAAGTGGATTGCTGGCCTCTGGCCGCTTGTCCACAATGGCTGCATCCCCTTTAATTACAGGTGCGCGTTTGCGCCATAAGGATCAGAAATGAATTTGCGAGCCAAACCAACTTCCCTGATCTCCGTACTTGCCGCGGCGGCCGCCCTGGCGATCGGCGCGACGGGCGTGGCGCACGCGCAAAAGCCGCAGGCAAAGACACCTGCGCCGATCGGCGTGGCCGAGGAAGCCGTGGTCAGCGGCAAGGTGGTCGATGTCGATCCGCAGTCGAAGGCCGTACTCGTCCAGGGACCGCGCGGCAATCTGGTCGAGCTCGTGGCTGGCGATGAAGCCAAGAACATCGGCAACGTGCGCAAGGGCGATATCGTGACGCTCACGCGCGGCGCGGCGGTGGTGGCGGCGCTCCAGCCGGTGGACAGCAAGGACACCCCGCTGCTGGAGCAGGTGGAACGCGTTTCCCACGCCGCCGAGGGCGGCAAGCCTGGCGTCATGCGTGAAATCACGACCACGATCACCGCTCAGATCACCAAGGTGGACGTGGCAAAGCGTATGGTGACCTTCCGCGGCCCGCGTGAAACCCTGCGTACCGTGAAGGTGCAGGACCCGAATATCGACCTGGCGAGCATTAAGCAGGGCCAAATGGCCAAGATTGTTGTGCGCGAAGTGGTGGCCATCACCGTCAAGTCGCCGAATGCCGGCTGATTTTCAGCCGGAGAATCCACCTGCCATCCCAATCAGGAGAACAACAATGAATCGACGCAACTTTGTCACCCGTATGGCAGGTTCCGGCCTGCTCGTCGCTACCGCCATGGCTGCAGGTTGCACGACCACGGGCTCCAGCGATTCGAAAGACGCGGCTGCTCGGCGTCAGGAAATCGATGCTGGCGCCGAGGGCGCGCTGAACCGGCTGTTCACGTCGGTCGATGGTTCGCGCGAACTGGCCAATAAGGCGCAGGGCATTCTGGTGTTCCCGCGCGTGCTGGCCGGTGGCCTGGTGATCGGCGGCGAGTACGGCGACGGCGTGCTGCGCAGCAAGGGCGCGAATGTGGGTTACTACCGCACGATCGCCGCGTCGTTCGGCCTGACGGCTGGCGGCCAGTCGCGCTCGGTGATCATCATGTTCATGACGCCGGAAGCCTACAACAAGTTCTTGCAGGCCAAGGGCTGGACGGCTGGCGTCGATGCCAGCGTGGCACTGGCCAAGGTCGGCGCGAACGGCAAGGTGGATACGGTTACGGGCCAGCAGCCGGTGATCGGCTTCGTCCAGACCAATGCCGGCCTGATGTTCGACGTTTCACTGGACGGGTCCAAGATCAGCAAGCTGGACCTGTAATTCGCAGGGTCTCTCCTCCTCTGCGATTGGACAACTCCCGGCCGTGGCCGGGAGTTTTTTATTGCACCGACGCTCGCGGCTGGACGCCCGGGCGTAGTCCGGAGAATCGGATCAGGTAGATAGGATCAGGGGACGCGTCGATCGACTTCGTCCAGCGCCAGCGCCTCTAGGTGGCTGACGTCGGCCCATTGCAGCAGGGTAAGGTGGGCGGTGTCGCACCGCAGGCGGTTGACGCTGGCATTGAGCAGTTCGTGCTCGCGCGGCGCTTCGAGGGTCATGCCCGCCGCCTCGCGGTAGAGGCAGTCGAGCACGCCGCCGTGCGCCACCAGCGCGATGCGCTCGCCAGGATGGCGCCGCGACAGATACAGCGCCACCTCGACCGCCCGGTCGTGGAACTCGCGCAGCGATTCGCCCTCGGGCGGCGCGTAGTCGGGCACGCGCGCCTGCCAGCGCGCGAAATCCTCAGGGCGCTTCTCCGCCACTTCAGCGTAGGTCATCCCCTCCAGATCGCCATAGCAACGCTCCCGCAGTCGACGCTCGGGCCGCACCTGCAAACCCAGCGTCTCGGCCAGCGGCGCCGCCGTCTGCATGGCACGACCCAGGTCACTCGAATAGACCGCGTCGATCGGCTCGCCGGCCAGCGCCTCGGCCAGCGCGCTCGCCTGGGCGCGGCCAGTGTCGTTCAGTGGGATGTCGAGCTGGCCCTGCAGCCGCCGCTCGCGGTTCCAGGCCGTCTCGCCATGGCGAATCACGATCAGGTGGGTGTAGGCCAGCGATTGCGGGCCAGTGCTTTGCGACATTGCCGATTCCTCGGGAGGCGACGGTTCGGGCCGGGTCTGACGCCCGGCGGGGCGAACGAGGTTACTTCACGAGCCTCGGGTTAAGGGTGTATGTACCGGTCAGGCTGGCCTCGGCCAGGACATGGCCCTGGATCGCGCGGCGCACGTCGGCACCGGTGAACTTGCCTTCGACCGGAACGCGGTCGATATCGAGCGCGTACACGGTGAATACGTAGTGGTGAATGATCGAATCGTTCCACGGAGGGCACGGGCCGTCATAGCCGAAGTAGTCGCCCTTCATATCCGCGTCACCGGCGAACCAGCCCGTGTAGTCGTTCAGGCCGTGGCGCAGGCCGCCAGCCGTGGCGGTACCCACCAGCGCCTCGGGGCCCGGCTTGCCTCGCGCGATCACGCCGTCGCTGTGCGAGCCTGCCGAGATCGTGTGTAGACCGGGCGGAACGTCGATCAGCACCCAGTGGAAAAAGTCCACGCGCGGCAGCGATTCCGGAACCTCGCGGCCTTCCTGGTTGACGTCGTCGCCCTTGCTCGGCACATCGCGGTCATGGCAGATCAGCACGAACGAACGGGTGGCGGCGGGCACGTCATCCCAATGCAGATCCGGGTTGCGGTTGCTCGACAGCGCGACATGACTGGCCGCGTCGGGCACGCAAAACGCAAACTCGCCGGGAATCGGCGCATTGTCGGCAAAGGCCTTGCTCCAGAGTTTCATGGGGATCTCCTTGGGTGTCGATCTCGGGCGACGTCAGGCATTCGCTGCCGGTGGCACGCGCAGCCAGAACGTCACGGGACCATCGTTGGTCAGGCTGACCTGCATCATCGCGCCGAACTCGCCGGTCTGCACCGACGGATGCGCGGCGCGGGCGCGGGTCACGAAATGATCGTAAAGGCGGCGGCCGTCCTCGGGCGCGGCGGCCGGGGTGAAGCTCGGCCGGGTGCCGCTGTTGGTATCGGCAGCCAGCGTGAACTGGGACACCACGAGTAGCCCGCCTGCGGTGCCCTGGCCGTCCATGTTCTGCACCGGCAGGTTCATCCGCCCTTCCGCGTCGGAAAACACACGGTACGACAACAGCTTGGCCAGCAATCGCTCGGCCTGCGCCTCGGTGTCGCCGCGCTCGGCACAGACCAGCGCCAGCAGGCCCGCGCCGATCTCGCCGGTGGTGCGACCATCCACAGTCACGCGCGCCTGCGAAACGCGCTGGATCAGGGCGATCATCGAGGGCCCGGGCTCAGGAAAGCGTCACGCGCGCGAAGCGGCGCTTGCCCACCTGCACCACGTACGTGCCGGCGGCCACCTTGGTCGCCTTGTCGCTGACCACGGCACCATCGATCTTCACGCCGCCCTGCTCGATATTGCGGTTGGCCTCGGAGGTCGACGGCACGAGATTGGCCTGCTTGAGCAGTTGCGCGATGCCCAGCGGCGCGCCTTCGAGGCTCACGGCCGGGATGTCGTCGGGCACGCCGCCACGGGCGCGATGATTGAAGTCCTCGAGCGCCTTCTCGGCATCAGCCTGGCTGTGGAAACGCGTGACGATCTCCTGGGCCAGAGCCACCTTGCAGTCGCGCGGGTTGCGGCCCAGCGCCACTTCGTTCTTCATCAGGTCAATCTCGCTCATCGGGCGGGACGACAGCAGCGTGTAGTACTGCCACATCAGTTCGTCCGAGATGCTCATCAGCTTGCCGAACATGTCGTTCGGGGCCTCGGTCACGCCGATGTAGTTGTTCTTGGACTTCGACATCTTCTCAACGCCGTCCAGCCCCACCAGCAGCGGCATCGTCAGGATGCACTGCGATTCCTGGCCGTACTCCTTCTGCAGCTCGCGACCCACCAGCAGATTGAACTTCTGGTCGGTGCCGCCCAGCTCCAGATCCGACTTCAGCGCCACGGAATCGTAGCCCTGCATGAGCGGATAAAGGAACTCATGGACCGAAATCGGAATCCCAGACCGGAACCGTTTGGTGAAGTCGTCGCGCTCCATCATCCGGGCCACGGTGTACTTGGCCGCGAGCTGGATCATGCCGCGGGCGCCCAGTGGGTCGCACCACTCGCTGTTGTAGCGGATTTCGGTACGTGCCGGATCGAGCACCAGGCTGGCCTGGCGGTAGTAGGTCTGGGCGTTGGCCTCGATCTGCTCCCGGGTCAGCGGCGGGCGGGTGGAATTGCGGCCCGAGGGATCGCCGATCGTCGACGTGAAATCGCCGATCAGAAAGATCACCTGGTGGCCCAGATCCTGGAGCTGGCGCAGCTTGTTCAGGACCACGGTGTGGCCCAGATGGATGTCGGGCGCGGTCGGATCCAGGCCAAGCTTGATCCGCAGCGGCACGCCGGTGGCCTCGCTGCGGGCCAGCTTCTGCAACCATTCGGATTCAACAAGGAGCTCGTCGCAGCCGCGCTTGGTGATCTCCAGTGCGCGCATCACCGACGGCGTAAGTGGATAGTTGGCCGCGGCGGCCGGGGACACTTCACTCATGACGTAAGTCTTTGAAATCTATAAAGAATTTGCGACGGACAATCAGATTCGTTCTGGTATAATCCGCGCTTTGCGCCAGACGGGATAAACCGTCGGCCAACCGTCATTCTAGGCGGCATACAAACAACGCCCGCACCGCACCTCGGGGGAGGAAGGCAGACGACACATATCGTCGCGGCAGCGGCCCTAGGTAATACGGAAAGCTTGAATTCTACGTGATGTGGTCTAGTCTCCGCGAAGTTTTCGCGCGCGAGCTGGTGGTACTCGTCGACCCTACCAATCCCCAGCACACGCGTCGCCGCAAACAATTGACCGTCGCCGTTGGCACGGTATTCACCCTTGGCATGGCTGCAGCCATGGGCGTCGCCCCGCGCAATGCCTTCGATGATCCGCTGGCCCCGCGCGTCGAGCAGGCCCTGCGGATGCCGGATGTGCGCCAGCAACTCGAACTGCTCACCGAGACGGATGAGCAGAGTGTCTACGTGCGTCAGGAACGAATGCAGCGCGGCGACACCATCTCCACGCTGTTGCGCCGGCTCGGCGTCGACGATCCCGACGCGCAATCGTTCATCCTCAAGAACCCGACCGCCCGTGGCCTGTTCGGCCTGAATCCCGGCCAGACGGTGCAGGCCGAGATCGACGACAGCAATCTGCTGGTCGCGCTGCAGGCCAACCTGGGCGGCGACGCCGCGAGTTCCCGTGAACTCGTGGTCGAGCGCGTGGCCCCGCAGAAGGACGGCGGCGACTACACGTACAGGGCGCGTATCGCTTCAGTGGACAACGACGTGCACTACGAGATGGCCTCTGGCGCCATCGAGAACAACGGCTTCTTCAAGTCGATGGACGCGGCGAACGTGCCGGACGAGATCGTCAGCCAGATGATCTCGATCTTCTCGGGGGTCATCGACTTCCACCATGACATTGCCCGTGGCGACCGTTTCCGCATCGTCTATGAAGCCGGCTTCCGCGACGGCGCCTTCGTGCGCAACGGCCGCGTGGTGGCGATCGAACTGATCAACCGGAACACGCTGTACCAGGCGCTCTGGTATTCGCCCACGGACGGCGAACCCGGGGCCTATTACACGTTCGACGGCCGCAGCATGAAGCGCCCGTTCCTGCGTTCGCCGGTGGAGTTCTCGCGCGTCTCGTCGGGCTTCGGCGGCCGCGACCATCCGCTGCATCACAAGTGGGCGCAGCACAAGGGCGTCGACTTCGCCGCCCCCACGGGCACCAAGGTGTTCGCCTCGGGCGAAGGCACGGTAGAGTTCGTGGGCCAGCAGAACGGCTACGGCAACTTGATCATCCTGCGACATGCCGGCGGCTATTCGACTTACTACGCCCACCTGTCCGGCTTTGCCGGCCTGCGTGACGGCCAGCACGTCGGCCAGGGCGAGGTGATCGGCTACGTCGGGTCCACCGGCTGGGCTACCGGGCCGCACCTGCATTACGAATTCCGCTACAACGACGTGCCCCAGAATCCGCTGACGACAACACTGATGGAAGCGCCCACGCTGACCGGCAAGTCGCGCTCGGAATTCCTGAACTACACGAGCGCCATGCTGAGCCGGATCAACATGCTGCGCACCTACAACGTCCTGACGGCCAGCAACTGACCATGCCCGCCTCCCCGCAGTCCAGCGAGATGTTTATCGGCCTGATGTCCGGCACCTCCATGGACGGCGCGGACGGCGTGCTCGTCGACTTCTCCGGCGCGCAGCCGGCAGTGCTGGCTGCCGCCCATACACCGTTCCCCGCACCGCTGCGCGACGCGTTTGGCGCCCTGCAGCAGCCCGGCGACGACGAAATCCATCGCGAAGCACTGGCATCGAACGGCCTGGCCCGGGTCTACGCCGATTGCGTGGCAACGCTGCTCCGGATGGCCAATGTGACTGCCGGCAGCGTGGCGGCCATCGGCGCGCACGGCCAGACGATCCGTCACCGGCCGGGCCAGTACGATGGCATTGGATATACCCGACAGAGCCAGCACCCGGCGCTGCTGGCCGAGCTAACGGGCATCGACGTGGTGGCCGACTTCCGCAGCCGCGATGTCGCGGCCGGCGGGCAAGGCGCGCCGCTGGTGCCGGCGGTACACGCCGCGCTGTTCGGCGCTGTCGACGAAACGCGTGTGGTCTGCAACATCGGCGGGATCTCGAACATCAGCATCCTGCCTGCGGCTGGCACCGGGCGCCCGGTGACGGGGTTCGACTGCGGCCCGGGCAATGCGCTGCTCGACGACTGGGTTCATCGCCACCGTGGCACGCCCTACGACGATGGTGGCGTGTGGGCAGCCAGTGGCAAGGTCGACGAAGACCTGCTGGGCCAGATGCTCGCCGAACCCTACTTTCGCGCGTTGCCACCCAAGAGCACCGGGCGCGACCTGTTTCATCCGGGGTGGCTGCAGTCGCTGCTTGACGCATATGGCAATGCTGCCCAGCCGCAGCCGGTGGACATCCAGGCCACACTGGCCACGCTGACGGCCACGGCGATCGGCCAGGACGTGCAACGGTATGCGCCCGAGGCGCGGCGGTTGATCGTATGTGGAGGCGGTGCGCACAACGACTTCGTCATGACGACGATGGCGAGGCAGTTACCGGGTGTGCTGGTGCAGACAACGGCCGATTTCGGGGTGCCAGTGTCGCAAGTGGAAGCCATCGCGTTCGCATGGCTGGCACGGCAGTGCACGCGCCGCGCACCAGGCAACGTGGCCACCGTCACCGGTGCGATGGGGCCGCGCGTGCTTGGCGCCATCTATCCGCGATAGGCTGTGCGCTGATCCGGTCGGGTTGTCGACGGCCCGAAAACAAAAAAGCGCACCGACTGGTGCGCTTTTTTTGGGGGGACGAACCCGGCTCAGACCGAGAACGACGAACCGCAACCGCAGGTGGTCGACGCGTTCGGGTTCTTGATCACGAACTGCGCGCCGTTGATGTCTTCCTTGTAGTCGATCTCGGCGCCCACCAGATACTGGTAGCTCATCGAGTCAATCAACAGCGTGACGCCGTTCTTGACCATCGTGGTGTCGTCTTCGTTCACATCTTCATCGAAGGTGAAGCCGTACTGGAAGCCCGAGCAGCCGCCACCCTGCACAAACACGCGCAGCTTCAGTTCGGCATTGCCCTCTTCCTCGATCAACTGCTTGACCTTGTCGGCTGCGCTGTCGGTAAAGACGAACGGTGCCGGCACGTCCTCGGTTGCGGGTGCCTCTGCGACTGCGTTCATGGGAATCTCCTGGTTAGATACGCCCGTATTCTAAGCGTTACTGACAAATCGTGCCGAAACCCCTTGTTTTCAAGGGGCTCTGGGCCCTCTGGGTACCGCTTGCTTCACTCAGGCCGGCACGCCCGCGCCTTCCGGCGCCTTGTCGTTATCGGCTGCCTGATCCGACGCCGTCGCCTCGCCATTATTGGCCGGCGCATCAGTCTTGGCTTCCGCGGAGGGAACGAGGTTCGGCAGCGCCCTCACCTCGGTTTGCGTCAGTGGCACAAGTCGACCTTCGACGATTGCGCCCTGGTGCATTTCGAGCGCTGCATAGCGCACCTCTCCATACACCCTCGCGTGCGGCTGCAGTTCGAGCAACTCCACGGCATGCACCGGACCGGTCACGGTGCCGTTCAGGATCAGGTGGTCCACACGGATCTCGCCCTCGACAATCCCTTTCTCGCTGATCACGAGCATGCTCGACTTGCCTTCGGCAGCGATCACGTTGCCACGCACCCGACCATCGAGACGAAGCCCCCCGGAAAACGTCACATCGCCTTCGATCGTGGCACCCAGCCCGATCAGGGTGTCGATGGACAGGCCTTTCTTCTTCGAAAACAGCATGCTTTCTCTCCTTTTCGCGCAGACTAGGGCGTAGCCGACTGCGTTGCACGGACTTGGCCGTTCTGGACGATGCGGACCATGACGGCACGTACTTCGACGCCCTGCGGAACCATCAGATCGCCTTCAATACGCTGGTAATGTGTAAGCCTCACTTTTGGCAACGGCGGATCCCCCGGTTGTGGCAAGGTCAATGCCAACGGCTTGCCGTCGCGAACCGCCGAGATAGTGAACTGTAGCTCACCCATGAAATCCGGCTGCTCGACGAAGGCCTTGGACCCACCCTGCATCGCAAGCAGCCGGTAGTGCACGGCACGCGGCTGGGCCTCGTCCAACGCGACCCGGAAACTCCGCACGTGGATGCCCGAGGTGTCCCCGCTGGCCGGGAGCAGCGATTCGAAGAATCCAAGATCCTCCTTGAGCTGCCCGACATCGGCTTCGGCTGTCTTGAGCTGCTGGGCCAGCCGCTCCTGCGCCGCGCGCGCCATCTGCAACTCCGCGCCGGCGGTATTCGCGGTGGCCCGCAGTCGATCGCGCTCTCCAGTGATATCGACCAGTTGCTGCTGCAACCGCGCGATCTCTTCGGAGCGATTCGTGACCGATTTGGCAGCCGGCTTGCCGGCGCGGCGGCCCATTTCATACATCCCCGCCGCCAACGCACCCCCGACCAGAAGCAGCGCGACCACAAGTACCCAGACGCGCCAAGGCCGTTGCTGGCGGATCACCGCCGTATGCGAGCGCAAGCCGCGGCGCGGCCGTAGCGGCCGGTACGTCAAGCCCATCGTGCCATCCCTCGACCCATTGTTCGCCCCCTCATTCCGCAGGCCGGTGATTGTATCGCTGGCTGGTCAGCGCGCGGATGAAAATTGTAGCAATCGGCATACATGGGCCGTGCCAACGTTTGACCTAGGCTTGTTTTGGACGAAAAAAAACCGCACGCCAGGGCGTGCGGTTTTTCTGGATTTGCCGGCTCCGCTTGGCAGAACCTGGCAAATGCGCATTAGCGCTTCGAGAACTGCTTGCGGCGACGTGCCTTGTGCAGACCGACCTTCTTACGCTCGACTTCACGGGCGTCACGCGTAACGTAGCCTGCCTTCGACAGGGTCGGCTTCAGCGTGGCATCGTAGTCGATCAGGGCGCGGGTGATGCCGTGACGGACAGCACCGGCCTGGCCGGTTTCGCCACCACCGGTCACATTGACCTTGATGTCGAACGTTTCGGCGTGAGCGGTCAGCTCCAGCGGCTGGCGCACGATCATCAGCGAGGTTTCGCGAGCGAAGTACTCTTTGATGGGCTTGCCGTTGACGATGATATCGCCCTTGCCCGACTTGATGAAGACACGAGCCACGGCGCTCTTGCGGCGGCCAGTACCGTAATTCCAGTTACCGATCATGGATATTGGCCCCTTTAGATTTCCAGCACCTTGGGCTGCTGTGCGCTATGCGGATGTTCGGCTTCGGCATAAACCTTCAGCTTCTTGATCATCGCGTAGCCCAGCGGACCCTTAGGCAGCATGCCCTTAACAGCCTTTTCCAGGGCGCGACCCGGGAAACGCTGCTGCATCTTGCCGAACGTGGTTTCGTAGATACCGCCCGGGTAACCCGAGTGACGGTAGTACTTCTTGTCCTGTTCCTTGGTACCCGTCACGCGCAGCTTGGCCGCATTGACGATGATGATGAAATCACCAGTATCGACGTGAGGAGTGAATTCCGGCTTGTGCTTGCCGCGCAGTCGGCGTGCCACTTCGCTGGCAACACGGCCGAGGACTTTGTCCGTCGCGTCAATCACGTACCAGTCGCGCTTTACCTCTGCAGGCTTGGCGGAAAAGGTCTTCATGATTTTTCCTGAATTTTGAAAACTGCCCGAGGTGACGGTCGCCGTTTTAGCGTCCTGTCAATCGGCCGGTCCTTTGGACCTGACCTTCCTGCTTGTATCTGCAGGCTCTCCCTGACTTCTTTCCGGGGGCAATGACCGGAAAAGTCGGCCATTATACGGGCTGTCGAGTCGATCGCACAAGCAAAATTGTGGCTTTTCGTCAAGATGGCCAGTGGCCAGCAAAGGGCCATAGAACTGGATGGGCAGCCTGCGTCACGATTTCGCCGGGCCGCCCTTGCAAAAGACGAAAAAAAACCCAAGTCGGTTGGACTTGGGTTCGAATCCACCAAAGGAGGAGGGTGGAGGAGACACCGGGCGATCGACGGGGCCGGTCCTGGCGGGCGGTGCGACGAGCGATTTGGGTACGTTACCGACTTTCGCTTTCGCACTCTGGCGCGCTCTCATGCGCCGTCGTTCGATGGATTGAATTATACATATCGGCACAGCCGTTGCAAGAAAATTTGCAGTGCGAAATGCGATACCGCAATATGAAATTGCGGATAGATCATATCGAATGCCTCACATTCCTTATTAAACAAGGAGTTGAGTGTGAATCCACAAGGTCTCGCAGGCATCGCATTAGAGGAAACCCTCAGAATTTCGCGGGAAATGGCATGGTCGGAGGCCAATTCCCGCATGTCATATACTCACGAAATGCAAGATGCGTGATCGCGCGGTGATGCGCGAAAACACACAAACCAGAACCGAGGAACGAAAAAAATGGAATGCAAAGTGACATGGATGGGGCCGGAGGGCATGAGCTTCGTAGCCCAGACCGGCAGCGGTCACATCGTGGCGATGGATGGCGCACCTGACGGCGGCGGCAACAACCTGGCGCCCCGGCCCATGGAAATGGTGTTGCTGGGCACCGGCGGCTGCACGGCATATGACGTGGTGCTGATCCTCAAGCGTGGCCGCCAGGACGTGCGCGGTTGCAGCGTCAAGCTGGAAGCCGAGCGCGCCGAGACCGACCCGAAGGTGTTCACGAAGATCAACTTCCACTTCACCGTGACCGGCCGCAACCTGGATCCGGGCAAGGTCGAACGCGCGATCGAGCTGTCGCACGAGAAGTACTGCTCGGCCTCGATCATGCTGGCCAAGACGGCCGAGATCACGCACACGATGGAAATCGTCGAAGGCTGACCGTCTTCGTGCAAGCCGGGCGAAAGCATCCGTCCCGGCCAAATAAAAACGCCCGGCGCAATGCCGGGCGTTCGCGTATCTGAAGCAAAGCAGGCCGATAAGCCGGATTCTGTGCGCCCCGCACGCCTTGCGGCGCCCGGAACGTGACAACCATTCCTCTAGGCCGACCGTTACCGGCCGGCTCCAGCTCCCTACCCGCAGACTCGGCGGGCCGCTTCATCGTCTGCCTATTTGGGATTGCTCCAGGTGGAGGTTACCGCGTTTCACCCTTCCCGCCAGCCGAAGCCGGCGGCAAGACTCGTCTCTGTGGCCCTATTCCGCACGTTACCGTGGATGGCTGTTAGCCAACACCCTGCCCTGTGGAGTCCGGACTTTCCTCCCCTTGCACCTTGCGATGCAAGCAGCGATTGTCTGGCCTGCTTTGCGGCCCGCAGTCTAACACCGATGCGCGGTTGCCGGTCAGCCCGCCTCGGCATTGGTGGCCGCACCGCGGCGTCCGGGCCGGAACACGCTGAGATCGTCGTAGAAACCAGGGGCAGCGCTCTCGTCACACCAACCTGGAATGCCCATCACCGGTAGCGGCGCGAAACTGCGGCCACCCTTGAGACGCCCCTGCTCCGCAGCTTCGGCCAGTGACGCCGCCAGCAAGCCGTCGAGCCTGGCGATCGGCGTCATCGGCGACGCCGGAATCCACCATGCATGGGCGGTCACGGACTTGTAGGGCTGCACCAGTTTTTCCAGCAGCGCATGGCCGAACGGCACTACCGCGCAGGTATCGCGCCAGGCATCACGACGTGAGACAAACAGTTTGCGCCAGGCAAAACCGCGCAGCGCATCGGCAAGCGTTGCATCTTCACTGACCAGAATCACGGCGTTCTCGTCGAACAGCGTCGCCGCGTCACGCAGGCCCCCGCGCACGGCTTGCACGCCGTCCCGCTCGATGGCCTCGGCTTGCAGCCGGTTGAGCAGTCGCTTGGTCTCGGGGAAATGCAGCCAGATCAGCGCGTTGAATGCGTCGTGCAGGTTATCGCGCGTTGGCACCTGCCCGGTGGCGAAGATGTGGGACTCGTAGGCCACACCCTCGGGCAGGCTGTCCTGGCGCACGAAGCGCAGCCGCAAACCCTGGGCGTTGAGGCTGCCCGATGCCGCCGCGTTGAAAGCCTCGCGCAGGTCACTGCCACGGAGGCGGGATACGGACGCGGCGAACGGCAAGAACCACGGCCGCGTCCAGTCGATCTTCGACAGCAACCGACTTAGCTCGCCTTCCAGCGCAGCGTTTCGCCGGCGCGCAGCGGCACCAGCGTGGTATCACCGTACGGCAGCTCGGCCGGCAATTCCCAGTCTTCGCGCGTCAGCGTCAGCGTGCCGCTGTTGCGCGGCAGACCATAGAAGGCCGGGCCGTTGAAGCTGGAGAATGCCTCGAGCTTGTCCAGCGCGCCGGCAGCGTCGAACGCTTCGGCATAGAGCTCCATGGCATGGAGCGCCGTGTAGCAGCCGGCGCAGCCGCATGCGTGCTCCTTGAGGCCGCGTGCGTGGGGTGCGCTGTCGGTCCCAAGGAAGAAACGCGGGCTGCCCGACGTCGCGGCCTTGACCAGCGCCTCGCGGTGGATCTCGCGCTTGAGCACCGGCAGGCAGTAGTAGTGCGGACGAATCCCGCCCGTAAAGATTGCATTACGGTTGTACAGCAGGTGATGCGCGGTGATCGTCGCGCCGACCGGGCCTTCGGCCTCGGCCACGTACTGGGCCGCATCGCGGGTGGTGATGTGTTCGAACACCACCTTGAGCTCCGGGAAGTCGCGGCGCAGCGGCTTCATCACGCGGTCGATGAACACGGCCTCGCGATCGAAGATGTCGATGTCGCCATCAGTGACCTCGCCGTGGACGAGCAGCGGCACACCTTCACGCTGCATCGCCTCAAGCGTGGCGGCGCAGCGGCGGATATCGGTCACGCCGGCATCGCTGTTGGTGGTGGCGCCGGCCGGATACAGCTTGACGCCGTGGACGAAACCGCTCGCACGGGCCGCGACGATTTCCTCCGGCGGCGTGTTGTCGGTCAGGTACAGCGTCATCAGCGGTTCGAACGCCATGCCCGCCGGCAGCGCGGCCAGGATGCGCGCGCGGTAGGCACTGGCCTGCTCCACCGTGGTCACGGGCGGCTTCAGGTTCGGCATGATGATGGCACGTGCGAACTGGCGTGCCGTGTCGGGCAGTACGGCCGCCAGCGCCGCGCCATCGCGCAGGTGCAGGTGCCAGTCGTCCGGGCGGGTGATTGTGAGTTTCTGGGTCATGGGGACGAGCGAAACGAGTAAGACGGGGAAATCTAGAGAATCAGAATGGCGCGGTAGTCATTCACATTGGTACGCGTCGGGCCGGTCACGACCAGGTCGCCGATCGCATCGAAAAAGCCCCACGCGTCGTGTGCGTCGAGCTTCTGCCGGGCCGAAGTGCCGCTGCCTTCCGCCCGGGCCAGCGAATCGGGCGCCAGCAACGCGCCGGCATTGTCTTCGGACCCGTCGATACCGTCGGTATCGGCCGCGATCGCGTGGACATTCGGCGTGCCTGCCAATTCGATCGCCAGAGACAGCAGGAATTCGGAGCACCGCCCGCCGCGCGCCGATTCGGACGCGCCGCTTGGCAATGTGACCGTGCATTCACCGCCAGAAATCAGCGCAACCGGCGCGGCGAACGGCGCATTGTACGCCCGAATCTCGCGCACCAGCGCCGCGTAGACGCGGGCCACCTCCTGCGCCTCGCCAGTCACGGTATCGCCGAGCACCACCGCATTGACGCCCTGCCGACGGAACTCGGCCGCCGCGGCTTCCAGGCTGTCGTGTGCCGTGGCGATCATGCGATTGTCCACGTTCATGAACAGCGGATCGCCCGGCTTCGGCGTTTCCTCGATCTCGCCACGCGCGCCGCGCTCCAGATGCGCCTGCACGGTTGCCGGCACCGCCGCGCCATAGCGCTTGAGGATCGCCAGCGCATCGGCGTACGTGCTCGCGTCCGGCACGGTCGGGCCCGATGCAATCGCGCTCGGGTCGTCCCCGGCCACGTCCGAGACGATCAACGTGGTCACCGGCGCGCGGCTGGCCTGCGCCAGGCGGCCGCCCTGGATGCGCGAGGTGTGCTTGCGCACGATATTCATGTCCGTGATCGGCGCCCCGCAGCGCAGCAACTCGCGCGTGGTGGCCTTGAGGTCGGCCATGGGAATGCCCTCGGCCGGCAACGACAGCAGGCTCGACCCGCCGCCGGAGACCAGCACGATCAACCGGTCATCCGGGCCCAGCGCCTGCACACGGGCAAGGATGTCGGCGGCCGCCTGCTCGCCGGCCTCGTCCGGCACGGGATGGCCGGCTTCGATCACGCGGATATGTTCGGTCGGCAGGCCGTGCGCATAGCGCGTGACGACGATGCCTTCCAGGCTGGCCTTGCCCTGGTACGCGCGTTCGACGGCCAGCGCCATCGACGCCGCGGCCTTGCCTGCCCCCACGACCAGCGTGCGGCCGCCCGCGTGCGGTGGTGGCAGGTGCGCGGCCACGATTTCGAGCGGATCGGCTGCAGCCACGGCGGCGCGGAAGCTCTCCAGCAGCAATGTACGGGGATCGACCTGTGCGTTCACAGCGCCTCCGCGATGGCCTGGCCGAGATCGACCGTGGAGGCGGTACCGCCAATATCACGCGTCAGCGGCGCATGACCCGGTCCCGCGGCCAGCACCTGCTCGATGGCCGCCAGCACGGCCGCGCCAGCCTCGGCGTGGCCCAGGTGTTCGAGCATCATCGCACCGCACCAGATCTGGCCGATCGGATTGGCGATGCCCTGGCCAGCGATGTCGGGCGCCGAGCCGTGCACGGGCTCGAACAGGCTGGGATAAACCTTGTCAGGATTGATGTTGCCCGACGGCGCCACGCCGATCGTGCCGGTACAGGCCGGGCCGAGATCGGACAGGATGTCGCCAAACAGGTTGCTGGCCACCACTACGTCGAACCAGTCCGGGTGCTGTACGAAGTGGGCGGTCAGGATGTCGATGTGGTACTTGTCGACCTTCATGCCGGGATAGTTGGCGGCCATCGCCTCCACCCGTTCGTCCCAGTACGGCATCGTGATCGAGATCCCGTTGGACTTGGTGGCCGACGTCAGGTGCTTCTTCGGACGTTTCTGCGCCAGTTCGAACGCGAATTTCAGGATGCGGTCGACGCCGTGCCGGCTCATCACCGTCTCCTGCATCACGATCTCGCGCTCGGTGCCCGGGAACATGCGCCCACCGATACTCGAATACTCGCCCTCGGTGTTCTCGCGCACCACGTAGAAATCAATGTCGCCCGGCTTTCGGTCGGCTAGCGGGCTCTTGATGCCGGGCATCAGCCGGACCGGGCGCAGGTTCACGTACTGGTCGAACGAGCGCCGGAACTGCAGCAGGGAGCCCCACAGCGACACGTGATCGGCAATCTTCGCCGGCCAGCCAACCGCGCCAAAGTAGATGGCGTCGTACTTGACCAGGGTGTCAAACCAGTCGTCCGGCAGCATCTTGCCGTGGCGCTCGTAGTACGCGTAACTGGAAAAATCGAAGTGGTCCCACTGAAAATCGATGCCGAAACGGCGTGCGGCGGCATCCATGACGCGGATGCCTTCGGGCATCACTTCCGTTCCGATTCCGTCTCCGGGAATGACAGCGATCTTGTATTGACTCATGGCTGGGAAGGAGGGGGTGACTGCGGGGGGAGGCGCGTACCGCCGCCGTGCTTGGCAGCGCCGGGCACGCGCAGGATAATGCCTGCATTCTATTGCAAAGCGGCAGCCCCCTGCCGCACGGTGCCTTCGCCATGTGCCAGCTTCTAGGCATGAATTGCGCCACGCCCACGGACGTGACGTTCTCCTTTACCGGCTTCGCCGCCCGCGGCGGTGTGACCGACCATCATTCCGATGGATTCGGCGTCGCATTCTTCGAGGACAAGGCCTGCCGGCTGTTCATCGACAACCAGTCGGCGGGTACCTCGCCGGTGGCCGACCTGATCAAGCGCTACCCGATCAAGTCAAAGAACGTGATCTCGCATATCCGCAAGGCCACTCAGGGCACTGTCTTGCTCGAGAACTGCCATCCGTTCATGCGAGAACTCTGGGGACGGCACTGGATCTTTGCCCACAACGGTGACTTGCACGGCTTTGCGCCGTTCCTGTCCGGCGTCTACCAGCCGGTGGGAGACACCGACAGCGAGCTGGCGTTCTGCGCGCTGATGCAGGGCCTGCGC
Source organism: Cupriavidus sp. HY129 (assembly GCF_059492215.1). Lineage (NCBI taxonomy): Bacteria > Pseudomonadati > Pseudomonadota > Betaproteobacteria > Burkholderiales > Burkholderiaceae > Cupriavidus > Cupriavidus sp. HY129. The sequence goes on along the minus strand of NZ_CP083254.1, from coordinate 419,304 downwards.
AAGCGCTTCCCCGGATCTCAGCCGCCGCTCAACGAACTCGGCCATGCGCTGGCCGACATCACGCGCGACATCACGCTGCACGGGGTGTTCAACTACCTGCTCTGCAACGGGCAGGCGCTGTTCGCGCACTGCTCCACGCGCCTGTACTACATCGTGCGCCAGTGGCCGTTCTCGAAGGCGCACCTGATTGATGCCGACCTGTCGATCGACTTCGCGCAGGTGACCACACCCGACGACCGCGTGGCCGTGATCGCCACCGCGCCGCTGACGGACAACGAGACCTGGACCCAGTTCGCGCCGGGAGACTTGATCATGTTCGAGGACGGTAGGCCCACCATGACGTGGAGCGTGCCCATCCCGCCGGAAGTCCAGGCGAAGAACGCGGCGAATACGGCCTGCACCTGAGTCCGACCCTGAGTCCGACCCTGACCAAATGAAAATGCCCCTCCCCGCGTGGCGGGAAGGGGCACTTGGCGCCTGCGTCCGTCTGGTTGCCTGCGCTCAGTGGTGCAGGATCTTCGACAGGAACTGCTTGGCTCGGTCCGAGCGGGCGTCAATGTTGCCGAAGAACTCTTCCTTCGCGCAGTCTTCCACGATCTTGCCGGCGTCCATGAAGATCACACGGTTGGCCACCTTGCGCGCGAAACCCATTTCGTGGGTCACGCACATCATGGTCATACCTTCCTGTGCGAGCTGCACCATCACGTCCAGCACCTCGTTGACCATTTCCGGGTCGAGCGCCGAGGTCGGTTCGTCGAACAGCATGCAGATCGGGTCCATCGACAGCGCGCGGGCAATCGCCACGCGCTGCTGCTGACCGCCGGAAAGCTGGCCCGGGTACTTTTCCGCCTGGCTCTTCAGGCCCACGCGCTCCAGATACTTCAGGCCCTTTGCCATCGCCTCGTCCTTCGAGCGGCCCAGCACCTTCATCTGTGCGATGGTCAGGTTCTCGGTGATCGACAGGTGCGGGAACAGTTCAAAGTTCTGGAACACCATGCCCACGCGCGAACGCAGTTTGGGCAGGTTGGTCTTCGGATTGCCCACCGACGTGCCGTCGACGAGGATGTCGCCCTTCTGGAACGGCTCCAGCGCATTGACGGTCTTGATCAGCGTGGACTTGCCCGAACCGGACGGACCGCACACCACCACCACTTCACCCTTGGCAACCTTGGTGGTGCAGTCGGTCAGCACCTGGAAGGCGCCGTACCACTTGGAAACGTTATTGATTTCGATCATACAGCCACCTTTTTCTGGTAACGCTTGACCAGCAGCGAAGCGGAGAAACAAATGATGAAGTAGATGAGGCCGGCGAAAAGCAGCATCTCGACGATGCGGCCATCACGTTCGCCAATGCCGTACGCCTGACCGAAGAAGTCCGCCAGCGCGCTCACGTAGACCAGCGACGTATCCTGGAACAGGATGATGCCCTGCGTCAGCAGCAGCGGCACCATGTTGCGGAACGCCTGCGGCAGGATCACCAGCCGCATGCTCTGGCCATAGGTCATGCCCATCGCCTGCGCGGCGAACATCTGTCCGCGCGACACGCTCTGGATACCGGCGCGGATGATCTCCGAGTAATACGCGGCCTCGAACAGCGAGAACGCGATCAGCGCCGAAGTCATGCGCAGGTCCGATGCCGCCGACAGGTTGAACGTCTTCTGCAGCAACTGCGGAATGATCAGGAAGAACCACAACAGCACCATCACCAGCGGGATGGAGCGGAAGAGGGTCACATACCCCTGCGCGAACCAGTTCAGCAGCTTGTTCGACGACAGGCGCATCATCGCCAGGATCGTGCCCCAGACGATGCCGACGATCACCGCGGTCACGGTGATCTTGGCCGACACGAGCATCCCTTCGCCCAGCACATGCAGCGTGGAGGGGTTGATCGAGCTGAAATCAAATTCGTATGCCATGTTCCAGCTCCTTACTTGCCACCGATGAAGCCGGGCACGCGGGTGCGACGTTCCACCCAGCGCATTAACAGCATCACGGTGAAGTTGATGAGCGCGTACAGCACCGTGACGGCGATGAACGACTCATACGGGCGCGCGGTGTAGTCCACCAGCTGGCGTCCCTGCGCAGCCAGTTCCAGCAGACCGATCGTCGACGCCACGGCCGAGTTCTTGAAGATGTTCAGGAACTCGGAAGTCAGCGGCGGCACGATAACGCGGAATGCCATCGGCAGCAGCACGTAGCGATACGTCTGCGGCAGCGTGAAACCCATCGCCAGACCCGCGTTCTTCTGGCCGCGCGGCAGCGAGTTGATACCCGAGCGCACCTGTTCGCAAACCCGGGCGGCCGTGAAGGTCCCCAGACAGAGCATGGCGGCCAGGAACTGCTGGGTGAACGGATTCATCTGCTTGATCGTCTCGCCGCCGGGCAGCAGTTCGGGGCCGACGAAGTACCAGATGAAAAGCTGCACCAGCAGCGGAATGTTCCGGAAGATCTCGACGTAGGTAGCGGCGATCCCCGACAGCCACTTGTTCGGCACGGTGCGCAGCACACCCAGCACCGACCCGATGGCGAGAGCGATGATCCACGAGGACAGGCCAAGCGCGATCGTCACCTTGAGACCGGAAATCATCCAGTCCAGGTAGGTCTCGTTCGCCGCCGCCTGCTCGAGGAAGACTCCCCAATGAAAAGCGTAATCCATGATGCGTCCTCAAAAAGAAACGGAAGGACTGCTCCTTCCGTTTCGCACTGCTCCAATCGTGGGGATCAGTCGAGTGCCTTGTCGTTCGGGTTCTTGAAGAGCGCCTTCATGTCATCGGACAGCGGGAAGTCCAGGTTCAGGCCCTTCGGCGGTACCGGTTGCATGAACCACTTGGTGTACATCGTGTTGATCGTGCCATCCTTCATCAGGCCGGCGATCACGTGATCAGACACCTTCTTGAACGGCGCATCATCCTTGCGGATCATGCAACCATAGGCTTCGCGCGATTGCGGCTTGCCCACCACGATCCAGTCGTTCGGGTTCTTGGCCTTGGCGCGCTCGCCGTAGAGCAGTGCGTCGTCCATCATGAATGCCACGGCACGGCCCGATTCCAGCGTCAGGAACGACTGGCCATGATCCTTGGTGCTGATGATGCTCATGCCCAGCTTCTGGTCATCGTTCATCTTGCGCAGCAGGCGCTCGGACGTCGTGCCGGCAGTGGTCACCACGTTCTTGCCCTTCAAGTCGGCCCAATCCTTGATGCCGCCGTCCTTCTTCACCATGATGCGCGTGCCGATGATGAAGATCGTGTCGGTGAAGGAGACCTGCTTCTGGCGTTCCAGATTATTGGTCGTGGAGCCGCACTCGATGTCGATCGTGCCGTTCTGCAACAGCGTGATGCGGTTCTGCGACGTGATCGGGATTTCCTTGACCTGCAGGTTCGGCAGCTTGAGCTGGTCCTTGATGGCTTCCACGATCTTCATATTGATATCGTAGGAATAGCCCACCTGACGCACGCCGCCCAGGTTGTAGTTGAAAGGAATCGACGAATCGCGCACGCCCAGCGTGATGACACCCGTATCCTTGATCTTCTGCAGCGTGCCCGTGAGCTGCTCTGCGGCCTGCGCGTTACCGCACAGGACGCCTGCGGCGATCATCAGGCCAGCCAGCTTGGCTACATTCATAACATCTCCTTGACCATGAAGAGAAAGGCGGGACTTTATCAAATGTCCCACCGACGAAACAGTATTGCTTAGCTCGCCACCCAGCACAACGGGTATTCCCCTAATTGGGGCAAGTTAGAGCACAGATTCGCGGCGATGCGCCAAATCGTGACACAACTGCCCACATGGCCTCGTTCCCCCGCAAGCCCCGGAAATAAAAAAGCGGCGACTGGAACCAACCAGTCGCCGCGTTTCGGTGTCATCCAGGCAATGGGCAACCTTGCTGCGTCGCAGCACCGGCCGCCCACCGGGAACCCTGCCTCATCAGGGATACAGGCCGCGCATTTCGCGCGCCTGCAGAATACGCGTACAGGCAACGATAAACGCAGCCGTCCGCAACGTGACCTTGTTGTCCTGGGCAACCTGCCAGATTGCCCGGAAGGCCTCTTGCATGATCCGTACCAGGCGCTCGTTGATCTCCTCTTCGGTCCAGAAGAAGCTCGAGAAATCCTGCACCCACTCAAAGTAGGACACGGTCACGCCGCCGGCGTTGGCGATCACGTCCGGGCAAACCAGGATATTGCGCTCGCGCAGGATATCGTCGGCCTCGGGCGTGGTCGGACCGTTGGCGCCCTCGATCACCAGCTTCGCCTTGATCTTCGGCGCATTGCTGGCGGTCAGTTGCCCTTCCAGCGCGGCCGGGATCAGGATGTCGCAATCAACTTCCCAGAACTGCTCGGTGGAGATGACCTCGGCGCGGTAGCCTTCGATCGTGCCGCTGTGCGACGCGTATTCCATCATCTTCGGCACGTCCAGGCCAGCCGGATCGAACAGCGTGGTGCGATGGTCCTGCACCGCCACCACCGTCGCGCCCGCCTCATGGAACAGCTTGGCTGCCACGGCACCAACGTTGCCGAAGCCCTGCACCGCCACGCGCGCGCCCTTGATGTCCATGCCCAGATTGCGGGCCGCCTCGGAACCAACGACGAACACGCCGCGGCCCGTGGCTTCGTGACGACCCAGCGAGCCGCCCAGCGAGATCGGCTTGCCGGTCACCACGCCGGTAGCCGTGCTGCCCGAGTTCATCGAGTAGGTATCCATCATCCAGGCCATGACCTGGGCGTTGGTGTTCACGTCCGGGGCGGGAATGTCCTTGCTCGGTCCGATGATGATGTTGATTTCGCTCGTGTACCGGCGGGTCAGGCGTTCCAGTTCGCCGTGCGACAGGCTGCGCGGATCAACGCGGATACCGCCCTTGGCGCCGCCGTACGGCACGTTCACGGCCGCGTTCTTGACCGACATCCAGGCCGACAGCGCCATTACCTCGGACAGCGTCACGTCCTGGTGGAAGCGGACGCCGCCCTTGCCCGGGCCGCGCGACAGGTTGTGCTGCACGCGATAGCCCTCGAAGTGGGCGATCGTGCCGTTGTCGAGTTCGATGGGTACGTCGACGATCAGCGCGCGCTTCGGGCGCTTCAGGGTTTCCACCCAGCGTGCCAGCGAGCCCAGGTAGGGCGTGACACGGTCGACTTGCTGCAGGTAGATCCCCCACGGGCCGAGGTTGTCGGCGTTCAGGTACGAAGGCAGGGTATGAGCATTGGAGACGTTTTGCGTCGGTGCTGCGGAAGACATCGTTGGGTCCCGAGTAAAGGTGACACGGAGCATATCGGCGGCCCCATCCCTGAATCCAATGCCGTTTGATCATCCCCATATGCATGGTTATGCAAGACTCGCATAACCATTACCCCACCCCAAATTGGGTTTTTTACGAGGTCAGCGCCGCCCAGATCTTGTCCACAAGCTGGCGCTTGCGGCGCTGCTGGCTGCCGCGCCGCTCGTTGGCGTGTTCCGGCGGCCGTTCGCGATAGAGCCGGATTTCCATGTCGATCGACTGGGGCAAGCCCTTCGCGGCATCGGCGCGTACCAGCCGGCCGGCGGCCACGTCCTCGCGTACCGCGCTCTCGGGCAGGAAGGCCATGCCATGCCCGGCCAGCGCCATGACCTTGAGCGCCTCGGCCATATCGGTCTCATAGCATTTGTCGAGCTTGAGCGTTTCCGGCGATTCGGCCAGCAGCATGTCCACCATGCGGCCAAGGAAGGCATTGGGCGTGTAGCTCAGGTACGGCACCGGCTTCTTGTCGGTGCCGGGCATCCGGAACAACGGGCGGCCGGACGCATCGGGGACGCTATAGGGCGACAGGCGCTCGGTGCCGAGCACCAGCATGTCGTAGTGCGCCGGGTCAAGCTGGATGGCCTGGCGCGAGTGGTGATAGACCATGACGAGATCGCACCCGCCTTCGACGAGCATCAGCACCGCGTCGTGCACGTTCAGCGCCCGCAGCCGGCATGGCAGCGTGCCGACCTTGCGCTCGACGCCCTTGAGCCACTCCGGGAAAAACGTCAGCGACAGCGTGTGCGGTACCGCGAATTCCAGCACTTGCGCGTTAGCCGAGCGCTGGCCGCGCATTAGCGCTCGCGTCTCGCTGACCTGCGCCAGCATCGCCAGCGCCTGTTCGTAGAACACCTTGCCGGCGGCAGTCAGGCTGGTGGGATAACTCGAACGGTCGATCAGTTCGGTGCCGACCCACGCCTCGAGCGACTGAATCCGGCGCGAGAATGCCGGCTGCGTGACATGCCGCAGCTCTGCCGAGCGCGAGAAGCTGTGCGTCTCTGCCAGGCTGACGAAGTCTTCAAGCCATTTGATTTCCATGGCGCGGATTATCACCCGGCGCCCGCCCGGACGCACGATGCGCAAGCTCATTCCCCAAAATGCGCATCCAGTAGAACAGGATTACAATTCCAATCGATTCCAGACTGAAATTTGCATCATTGTGCTCGGAGGGTCCTCCTATGATGGAAGCCATAACACCACCAAGACGAGCTCGCCATGCAAACCTCCGCCCCTTGCGCCCGCTCCGGCGCCCCGGAACCGTCGCCACTGACGCCGTTCACCAGCGGAATCGAAGCCACCCTGGCCAAGAACGCCCGCATGGTCGCCGAACAGGTCGCCGCGAGCCTGCCCGACGCCGAAACGCTGCTGGCCAGCCTGCCGCCGGGCGCGCTGGAAGGCAGCCCGGATACCTACACCCGCCATCTGGTCCACGCCGACCCGTTCGAACGCTTTTCCGTGATGCTGCTGGTCTGGCGTCCCGGCCAGTTCAGCCCGGTGCACGGCCATCGCACGTGGTGCGCGTATCGCGTGCTGCGCGGCACCATGTACGAGCGGCACTACCGCTGGGATCCGGAAAGCCGCACGGCGTCGCAGGTCGGCGCCGTGACGCGCGAAGCCGGCGACACGTTCAGTGTGCCGGCCGGCCTGCAACACATCCACGCCCTCGGCAATGCCAGCGACGACGTCACCGTCTCGCTGCACATCTACGGCGTGGAACAGAGCCGTATCTCCACCGGCGTCAACCTGCTGGTGGACACCGTCGTCAGCTGACACTCGCACCGCAAGGGCGGCGGGTGCCCGGCACCCCTTCCGCCCCTTGATTGCGAGACCCCATGGACCGTTATGACCGTCAGATCCTCGGCATTCTGCAGGAGGACGCCACCGTGCCCGTCGCCGAGATCGGCGAACAGGTCGGCCTGACATCGACGCCCTGCTGGCGCCGAGTACAAAAGCTGGAAGAGTCCGGCATCATCCGCAAGCGCGTGGCGCTGCTCGACCCCGCCAAGCTGAACGTCGGCGTGACCGTCTTCGTCTCGGTCCGCACCAACCAGCACAGCGAGAAATGGCTCAAGACCTTCCACGGGCTGGTGGCGTCGATCCCGGAAGTCACCGAGTTCTATCGCATGGCGGGCGATACCGACTACCTGCTGCGCGTGGTGGTGCCCGATATCGCCGCCTATGACGCCGTGTACAAGAAGCTGATCCAGGGCTCCGAGCTTGCTGACGTCAGCTCCAGCTTCGCGATGGAACAGATCAAGTACACGACGGCGCTGCCGCTGGACTACGCGTAGCGGGTCAGGCGTCCGAGAGGCTACTCCCCGCTCCCTCCGAGCGGGAGCGGGGAGAAACGCAGAAACCTCACCCCCGATGCGCCCAGCCCGTCATCCGTTTCTCCAGCACCGAGAACAGCTCATACATGCCCATCGCCATGATGGCGATGACGACGAGACCGGCGAACGCGAGTGGCATCTTCATGGCCGATCCTGCCGATACGAGCAGATAGCCGATGCCTTCGTTGGCGGCGCTCATCTCCGACACCGTGGTGCCGACGAACGCAAGCGTGATCGCCACCTTCAGCGAGGCGAAGAAGAACGGCATCGCGCGGGGCAGGCCCACCTTCAGCAGCACGTCGCGGCGCTTGGCGCCGAGCACGCGCAGTACGTCCTCGAGTTCGGGTTCGAGCGTCGCCAGCCCCGTCGCGATATTGACCATGATCGGGAAGAACGAGATCAGGAACGCGGTCAGGATCGCCGGCCCGGCGCCAAGCCCGAACCACACCACCAGGATCGGCACGAACGCCGCCTTCGGCAGCGCGTTGAAGGCCGTCATCAGCGGATAGGTTGCCGCGTACGCCAGCTTCGACGATCCCATCAGCATGCCGAGCACCACGCCCACCACAATGGCCAGGCCGAAGCCGACCATCGTGGTCCAGAAGGTGCGCCACGCGTGTGCGGCGATCACATCGCCATACTCGGTCATCGAGGAGACGATCGAAGATGGGCTCGGCAGGATGAAGTCCGACACGTTGAACGCGAGGCACGCCACCTGCCACAGCAACAGGAACGCACCGAGCAACAGCCACGGCGCCACACGCTGCACGCGCTTTGCCTGAATCGAAGACATCGTGTTCATGATCATTGCTGCCTGACATGGCCGATCTTCTCGCGCAACTCGTGCACGCGTTCGGCGAAGGGTTCGGAATAGGTGACATCGAGCGGACGCGGGCGCGGCAAGTCGATCTCCCGGCGCAGCAGGATGCGTCCCGGCCGCGCGCTCATGACGTACACGGTATCGGCCAGGAACACGGCCTCGCGCAGATCGTGCGTGACGAGGATCACGTTGAAGCGCTGCGCCTGCCAGAGGTCCCGCAGCACGCACCAGAGTTCCTCGCGCGTGAACGCATCGAGCGCGCCGAACGGCTCATCCAGCAGCAGCATTCGCGGCTGATGGATCAGCGCCCGGCAAATCGACGCCCGCTGCTGCATGCCGCCCGAAAGCTGCCACGGATACTTGTCCTCGTAGCCAGCAAGCCCGACCGTCTTCAGCAGATCGCGGGCGCGCGCCACATACTCGTCGCGCTTCGCGCGCATCGTCGAGCGGTACGGCTCGACGATCTCGAGCGGCAGCATCACGTTGTCGAGCGTGGTGCGCCATGGCAGCAGCGTCGGCGCCTGGAAAGCCATGCCCACCTGCTTGAGCGGCCCGCTGACCTTCTCGCCGTTGATGCTGACCGCACCACGCGTGGCTTGCCGCAGGCCGGTAGCCAGCTTCATGAACGTCGACTTGCCGCATCCGGATGGGCCGACGATGGCGATGAACTCGCCTTCGGCTGCCTGCAGCGAGATGTCCTCGACCGCGAACTCCCCGCGCCGCGCCAGCTCGTCGTCATAGGCCAGCCAGACGCGATTGAAATCGACGAACGGCCGGGTTGCGTTGGAGGCTCCGCCAGTGGCGGGGTGAAGCGCTTGCCGGGCCATCATCGCAGGACATCCAGTTCGGCTGCCGACGGCAGATAGGCATCGGTCCACAGCGCATCGGGATTGATACGCCCCTTGGTGGCGAAGGCGTCGGCCACCTGGGATGCCATCAGCGACAGGCGCGGCTTGTTGACGCGCCCGAAACCTTCCGCCTTGGCATCGGGCGACTTGACCACCGCGTCGAGCGCCATCTTCAGCCGGCGAACTTCGAGCTTCTCGTCGATGATCCCGTCGCGCGCCTTCACGGCCTTGATCCCCTCCTCCGGGTTCGCGATCACGTCCTTCGCCGATTTCGCGAACGCCCGCAGGAAGGCCTTGACCGCTTCAGGGTGGGCCTTCAGAAACTGCTCCGACGCAATGATCGCGTTGCCATACAGCTTCACGCCGTACTGCGGATACGGGAGCACGACGATGTCCTCATCCTTCACGCCGCGCGCATTGAGATTCAGGATCGACGTGAACGAGAAGCCGGTGATCGCATCGAGATCGCCACGCGTCAGCATGGTCTCGCGCAGCGTCGGATCCATCGCCTGCCAGTTGAACGACGCCGCCTGCAGGCCGTTGGCCTTGGCGAAGATCGGGAACGCGCGGCGGCCGGCATCGAATACCGGGGCGCCGAGCTTCTTGCCGGTCAGGTCCTTCGGCGCGCGAATGCCGGACTTCTTCAGCGCCAGCACCGCGGCTGGCGTGTTGTTGTAGACCATCATCACGGCCACCGGCTTGTTCTTCGCGTCCGGGTTGTTGCCGTAGAACTCCATCACCGATGCCAGATCGGCAAAACCCATGTCATACGTGCCGGAGGCCACGCGATTGACCACGTTGCCCGATCCGTTGCCGGCGTCGATCGACACGTCGAGCTTCTCGGCCTTGTAGTAGCCCTTCTGCTCGCCAAGCAGGAACAGCGCGGATGGCCCTTCAAAGCGCCAGTCGAGCTGAAAGCGGATCTTCGTCGCGGTCTGCGCCTGCGCGGTGCCCGCGCAGAGTGTCGACAGCACCATGGTGGTGCCCATGACGGTGCACAGCTTCAGCAGATGACGGCGCAGAGGGGATTGCGGCATGGACCTTCTCCAGTAGTTGATCTCTCTGGAGAGGGCTTTTCGCAAGTGGCGTGCCAGCTTTTCAGGCGTCGCTCATGCACCGGGGCAAGGCGTGCCGGTGGCGCAATGACGAACCAGGATTGTGCGCGGACAGTTTTCAGCCGCGGTTGCCGGCATCAATTGTCGACAATCGATGCCTTGCGTTATGCGTCCTGCGTGGCGTCGCCCACATCGATCGCCAGCGCGTCGGTATCGGGCGAGCCCTCCGCCGCGTTGCGCGCCTGGATCTGCCACATCTCGGCGTAGTGGCCATTGGCCCGCATCAGCTCGGCATGGGTGCCGCGTTCGATGATGCGTCCACGGTCCATCACAAGGATCTGGTCGGCGTGCACCACGGTCGATAGCCGGTGCGCGATCAGCAGCGTCGTGCGATTCTGCGCCAGCCGCATCAGCTCCGACTGGATCGCCTGTTCGGTGCGGGAGTCGAGCGCCGACGTGGCTTCGTCGAATACCAGAATCGGTGGGTTCTTCAGCAGCGTGCGCGCGATGGCCACCCGCTGCTTTTCACCGCCGGACAGCTTCAGGCCCCGCTCGCCCACCGGTGTGTCGTAGCCCTGCGGCAATTCGCTGATAAAGGTGTCGATCTGCGCGGCGCGCGCTGCCTCGATGACTTCCTCGCGCGTGGCCTCCGGGCGGCCATAGGCGATGTTGTAGTAGATGCTGTCATTAAACAGCACGGTGTCCTGGGGCACGATGCCGATCGACGCGCGCAGGCTGACCTGCCGCACCTTGCGGATGTCCTGCCCATCGACCTCGATGCTGCCCCGCGTGACGTCGTAGAAGCGGAACAGCAGCCGCGCGAGCGTGGACTTGCCCGAGCCGCTGTGGCCAACCACGGCCGTTGTCGTCCCCGCCGCGATCGTGAAATCGACGTCGTCGAGAATCACGCGGTTCTTCTCGTAGCCAAAGCCGACATGGCGGAAGCGCACCTCGGCGCCGTTGACGGCGAGCACCGGCGCGCCGGGCGTGTCGGCCACCTCCTGTTGCGTGCCGAGCAGCACGAACATGCGGTCCATATCGGTGGTGGCCTGCTTGATCTCGCGATAGATCACGCCCAGGAAGTTGAGCGGGATATAGAGCTGGATCATCAGCGTATTGACCAGCACGAGGTCACCAAGCGTGAGCTTGCCGGCGGCAACGCCCACCGTGGCACGCCACAGGATCAGGATCAGGCCCAGGGCGATGATCGCCTGCTGGCCGAAATTCAGGAACGACAGCGAGTTCTGCGAACGGATTGCCGCCGTGCGATAGGTACGCAGGTTCTCGTCGTAGCGGCGTGCCTCGTACTCCTCGTTCCCGAAATACTTCACGGTCTCGAAGTTCAGCAGCGAGTCGATCGCCTTCTGGTTGGCGCGCGAGTCGAGCTCGTTCATCTTGCGCCGGAAATGCGTGCGCCATTCGGTCACGACGATCGTGAACACGATATAGCCAGCCAGCGCGCAGATCGTGATCGCGGCGAACCAGATGTCGTAGCGCACAACGAAGAAGCCGATCACGAGCGACATCTCGACCAGCGTGGGCAGGATGCTGTACAGCGAGTACGAGATCAGGGACTGGATGCCCCGCGTCCCGCGCTCGATGTCCCGGCTCATCCCCCCGGTCTGCCGATCCAGATGGAAGCGCAGCGACAGCGCGTGCAAATGGCGGAACACCTGCAGCGCGATCTCTCGCACCGCGCTCTGCGTGACCTTCGAGAAGAGGATTTCACGCAACTCGGTGAACAGCGTGCTCGAGAGCCGCAACAGGCCGTAGCCAACAATCAATCCCACTGGCACGGCCAGCAACGCCGCCGGATCGCCAGGCGCGATGTTCATGCTGTCGACCAGCTTCTTCATCAGCACCGGCACGCCCAGGTTGGCCACCTTGGCGGCGACCAGGCAGGTCAGCGCCAGCATCACGCGCCACTTGTAGTGCCAGACGTAGGGGAGCAGGTTGCGAACGGTCTGCCAGTCACTGCGGCGCGCGCCGCCCTGGAACAGCGAATTTGCCGGCTCGGCGGGGGCGGGCTCGGCGGTCGTGGAATAGCGGCGCATACGTTAGAATTCGGGCCAATGCCGCGATTGTCGCAGAGATCCGACAACCCGGCTGGCCTCCGCTTCATCCGCCCCGAAAGACCCGCCATGACCACTTCCAGCTTTGTTCCCGAACTCCCTTCCGGCAAGAATCCCGCGCTGCGCGTGGTGCCGATGCCGGCCGACGCCAACGTTCACGGCGATGTGTTCGGCGGGTGGATCATGTCGCAGGTGGACATGGCCGGATCGATCCCCGCCGTGGAGCGCGCGCAAGGCCGCGTGGCCACCGTGGCGGTGAATTCGTTCCTGTTCAAGAATCCGGTGTTCGTCGGCGATCTGGTCAGCTTCTATGCCGACATCGTCAAGACGGGCCGCACGTCGATCACAGTCTCCGTGGAGGTCTACGCGCAACGAATGCGCCACGCCAACGAGATCGTGAAAGTGACGGAGGCCACGCTGACTTACGTGGCCACCGACGAGAGCCGGCAACCGAGGGTGTTGCCGGCGGCTTGATCGCAGAGCGTTCTCTCCTCTCCGCAGCCTCTCTCCCATCGCATGGGAGAGGGACGCAAACAAGCTACACCTTGCTTCGCCTTAGCTGAATTTCGAGAAATCCGGCTTGCGCTTCTCGAAGAATGCCGTAAAGGCCTCCTTCGCTTCCGGCGCCACCAGCATGCGGCGGAACACCTCGCCCTCCTCAAGCATCTTCTTTTCCACGGCAGCCGCGTCATCGCCCTTCATCAGGCGCTTGGTTTCGCGCAGCGACGACGCGGGCAACACCGCCAGCTTGGCCGCCTGCTGACGCACATAACCCTGCAGTTCCGCCACCGGCAGCACCTTCGTCACCAGACCGATCTCAAAGGCTTCCTGTGCGCTGAATGCCTCGCCAAGCAGCAGCTTTTCGGCGGCGCGCTGATAGCCGACCATGCGCGGCAACAGCAGGCTCGATGCCGCCTCCGGGCAGAGGCCGAGTTGGGCAAACGGCAACGCCAGCTTTGCCGTCTCGGATGCGTAGACGAGATCGCAATGCAGCAGCAGCGTGGTGCCGATGCCAACGGCTGCGCCGCTGACCGATGCCACGATGGGCTTGGTCGCCCGGCTGATCGCCTGGAGGAACTGGAACACCGGAGCCGGCGCGCCATCGGCGCCGTTGGTCGGCGGGCGCTTCAGGAAGTCTTCGATATCGTTGCCCGCCGTGAAGACCTCGGGCTTGCCTTCGATCACGATGACGCGTACCGCGGCGTCGGTCTCGGCGGCGCGCAGCGCGTCGGCCATGGTCTGGTACATCGCCGCGGTGATCGCGTTCTTCTTGTCGATGCGATCGAAGCCAATGGTCAGTACGCCCTGGTCGATGCTGGTTGCAATGCTCATTTCTACCTCGTCTCCGTTTTGAGAAGGAAGCCGATCACACGAACGGTGGCGGCGCTTCGGAAAGATAACTCAAGCCGAACGCGCCCGCTCCCACGTTCAGCGCGACGGTCAGGCTCATCGGCGCCAGCATCAGCTCCACGTTGCGCGATGCGGCGATGTGCTTCAAGGATTGCCAGGCCGGCAGCGCTTCCACCTCGTCGATATCGCCCGCATAGCACGCGGCCACGGCCGGCGTCAGCAGGCTGTCGGCGCGAATGCAGGCTTCGACGTGGGAGAGCAGCCGCCGAACGCCCTCTTCGTTGCCACGCGCCTTGGCAATGGCCTGGGTGACGCCCCGGTGCATATGGATCACGGGGCGGATGTTGAACGCGCTGCCAAGCATGTAGCGGCTCCACGTGATGCTGTTCTCGCCCTTGAGCTTGGCACGCGTGTACATGTAGAGCAGTTCGTCGGGAATCAGGAACATGTGGGCCGCATCGCGCAGGCGGTTCTCGACCGCGTCGACCACGGATGCCGCACTGGCGCCGTCGGCGAGCATTCGCGCAGCCTCGCGCACGATCAGCGCCTGGCCCGGGCCAATGGCGCCGGTGTCGATCACGGTCAGGTCGAACAGCCCGCTGCGGCCGGCATCCTTGCGCAGCTTGAAACTGCGCGCGACAGTACCGACCACCGCGCCGGTGGCATTCGAATACAGCTTGCTGCGGCTGCTGGCGATGGTCAGCAGAATGGCCCGGTCACAACCGGCCACCACGTTTTTGAGCAAATGGTCTTCCAGCTCGCGCTCGAGCAGCGGGATCGATTCCGCGTAGTGGTCCTGCTTGCCGACCAGATACTTCTGGTACAGGTTTGGAAGCTCGGCTTCGTCGCGGGTGTCGACTACGAAGCGGTCGCCGGCCCGGATGCGGAATGGAATCGTGCGGACGCCTAGCGCGTCCATCATCGCGCGCGGCATGTCACACGCCGCGTCGGCCAGAATGGCGGTCTCCTGCATATTATTGTTCTCCCCTCGGTTTCAGTGTGTTGGCATCTCCGTGTCCATGCATTTCCTCACCTGATCGAAGGTCGGGACAGCCCACCCGTCGGGCTGTCCCTGGCACGTTTTATTTATACGCGCTCGAAAATCCCGGCGGCGCCCATGCCCGTGCCCACGCACATGGTCACCATGCCGTACTTCATGTTGTGGCGACGCAGCGCGTGCACCACGGTGGCCGAACGGATCGCTCCGGTCGCGCCGAGCGGATGGCCCAGCGCGATAGCGCCGCCCATCCGGTTTACCTTGGCCGGATCAAGTTCCAGATCACGCATCACCGCCAGCGATTGCGCGGCAAACGCTTCGTTCAGTTCGATCCAGTCGATCTGGTCCTGCGTCAGGCCAGCGGCCTTCAGCGCAGCCGGAATCGCTGCCTTCGGACCGATCCCCATGATCTCCGGCGGCACGCCACGCACCGCGAACGATACGAAACGGGCCAGCGGCACCAGGTTGAACTGCTTGAGGATCTTCTCCGAAACCAGGATCAGCGCGCCGGCGCCATCGGACGTCTGCGAGCTATTGCCGGCCGTCACGCTGCCCTTGTTGGCGAACACCGCGCGCAGCTTGCCAAGCCCTTCCACCGACGTATCGGGACGCGGTCCCTCGTCCAGCGAGATAGTACGCGTCTTGACGTTGATCTGACCAGACGCGAGATCCGGGAACCGTTCAACTACCTCAATCGGGGTAATTTCGTCCTTGAACTCGCCAGCCTGCTGCGCGGCGATGGCCTTCTGGTGCGATGCCAGCGAGAACGCATCCTGGTCCTCGCGGCTGACCTTCCACTGCGTGGCCACCTTCTCGGCCGTCAGGCCCATGCCGTAGGCAATGCCGATATTCTCGTCGCGCTCGAAGATCGACGGCGACATCGACGGCGAGTTGCCCATCATCGGCACCATGCTCATCGACTCCACGCCGGCGGCGATCATCACATCCGACTCGCCCACGCGGATACGGTCCGCAGCCATTGCCACGGCCGACAGGCCCGACGCGCAGAAGCGGTTCACGGTGATGCCGCCCACGGTATTGGGCAGGCCGGCCAGCAACGCGCCGATACGCGCCACGTTCAGGCCCTGCTGCGCTTCGGGAATCGCGCAGCCGACGATGGCGTCCTCGATCAGCGCGGGGTCCAGGCTCGGCACCTGGGCCACGGCCGCTTGCAGGATCGTGGCCAGCAGGTCATCGGGACGGGTGTTCTTGAAAGCGCCCTTCGGGGCCTTGCCGATCGGCGAACGGGTAGCCGCGACAATGTATGCGTCTTGCAGTTGTTTCATGATGTCGGTTCCTCGTTGGCCTGATTAGTTGCGCACCGGCTTGCCCGTCTGCAGCATTCCCATGATCCGCTCCTGGGTCTTGCCGTTGCCCAGCAGGTCGATGAATGCGCGGCGCTCCAGCGCCAGCAGCCAGTCTTCGCTGACCAGCGAGCCAGCCTCCACGTCGCCGCCGCAAACCACTTCCGCGATGCGCGAGGCAATCAGGAAGTCGTGCGCCGAGATGAAGTTGCCGTCGCGCATGTTGACCAGCGATGCCTTGATCGTGGCGATGCCCGAGCGGCCAGCCACCGGAATCAGCTGGCCGGGCAGCGGCGCGCGATAGCCGGCGTTGGCCAGCGCGCGCACTTCGTTCTGCGCCACGTACAGCAGTTCATGGACGTTGTAGACGATCGTGTCGGTCAGCTGGACGTAGCCGATCTTCTGCGCGTCGAGCGCCGACGACGACACCTTGGCCATCGCCGCTGCCTGGAAGCGATTGGTGATGAAGTTCAGGTAGTTCGTGCTGCCCGCTGCCTGCGCGGCCTTGGCTGCTGCGATCGCAGCTTCCTTGAGGCCACCGCCGGCCGGCACCAGCCCCACGCCCACCTCGACGAGGCCAACATAGCTTTCCAGCGCCACCACCCGCTTCGCGGAATGCAGCATCAGTTCGCAGCCACCGCCGAGCGCGATGCCCGACACGGCCGGCACCACCGGCACCGCCGCGTACTTCACGCGCATCATCGTGTCCTGGAACTTCTTGACGAACGGCTCGATGCCCTTGGCACCGCTCATCATGAAGGCCGGCATCGCGGCTTCCAGATTGGCACCCGCCGAGAACGGACCACCCGGCGCGCCCAGTTGCAGCGACGTCGGCTGCCAGACCACCAGACCCTTGTAGCTGGCTTCGGCCAGTTCCACGGCGCGCACGATGGTATCGAGCACATCCGGGCCAACCGTGTTCATCTTGCTCTTGAACGAGATCACGAGCACATCGTCGGCGCCATCAGTGGTCCAGATGCGCGCGCCATCGTTCTCCTCGATCGTTTTGCCGGCACGGCGCGGATCGGGCGAATCGGTACCCTTCAGCGCGGCACGGAACACCTGGCGCTGGTACACCGGCAATTCGGCACGCTTGACGAATGCACTGGCCGCCGGCGACCACGAACCCTGCGCGCCATGCACGCCACCGTTCTCGGCCACGGCGCCGTTCAGCACCCATGCCGGCAGCGGTGCGTTCGACAGCGCCTTGCCTGCCTCGACATCTTCCTTGACCCACTCGGCCACCTGCTTCCAGCCAGCGGCCTGCCAGTCTTCGAACGGACCCGAGTTCCAGCCGAAGCCCCAGCGAATGGCCAGGTCGATATCGGCGGCCGAACCGGCGATCTGCTCGAGATAGACGGCGATGTAGTGGAACACGTCACGGAACACGCCCCACAGGAACTGGGCCTGCGGATTGGTCGATTCACGCAGCAGCTTGATACGTTCGGCCGGCTCCTTCTTCAGGATGCGCACGACGATCTCGTCGGCCTTCTTGCCGGACTCGACATACTGGCCAGACACGGCGTCCAGCACCTTGATTGCCTTGCCTTCCTTCTTGTAGAAACCGGCGCCGGTCTTCTGGCCCAGCGCGCCGGCATCCACCAGCCCCTTCAGCACGGCCGGCGTCTTGTACACCGGTGCGAACGGGTCATCGGTCAGGTTGTCCTGCATCGTCTTGATGACGTGCGCCATCGTGTCCAGGCCGACCACATCGGCGGTGCGGAACGTGGCCGACTTGGCGCGGCCCAGCTTGGTGCCGGTCAGGTCGTCGACGATATCGAACGGAATGCCGAACTTCTCGGCCTCGGCGAACACGGCCAGGATCGAGAAGATGCCGACACGGTTGGCGATGAAGTTCGGCGTGTCCTTGGCGCGCACGACGCCCTTGCCCAGCGACGTGGTCAGGAACGATTCCAGACGGTCGAGAATCTCCGGCTTGGTCGTCGCGGTCGGGATCAGCTCCACCAGGTGCATGTAGCGCGGCGGATTGAAGAAGTGCACACCGCAGAAGCGCGACTTCAGGTCGGCATCGAAACCCTCGGACAGCGCCGTGATCGACAGGCCCGACGTGTTCGTGGCGAAGATCGCGTTCGGCGCGAGATGCGGCGACACCTTCTTGTAGAGGTCATGCTTCCAGTCCATGCGCTCGGCGATCGCCTCGATCACCACGTCGCACTCCTTGAGCAGGGCGATGTCGTCCTCGTAGTTGGCGGCGCGAATCAGGCTGGCCTCTTCCTTGATGCCGAGCGGCGCGGGCGAGAGCTTCTTCAGGTTCTCGATCGCGCGATCGGCGATACCGTTCTTCGGGCCTTCCTTGGCCGGGAGGTCGAACAGGATCACGGGAACGCGGGCGTTGATCAGATGGGCGGCAATCTGCGCCCCCATGACGCCTGCACCGAGCACAGCGACTTTCTTGACGATGAAATTGGACATGCGCGCTCCTTGGCTAGTGAGCGTTTGAGGAGAGATGAATATGCTGCGGGTGGATTCTCCCCTTCTCCCGTGTCAGGGGAGAAGGGAGGCAACCCTCAGTAGAGCAACTCGATCAGAACAGATCTGCGTCCAGCGCCATCAGCGTGGATGCGCCAGCGCGAGCCTTGCGAATCTCGCCCGCGGTTTCCGGCAGCAGCTTGGCGAAGTAGAAGCGCGCCGTAGCCAGTTTGGTCGTGTAGAACTTGTCGCCGCTGTCCTGCTTGTCCAGGGCGATCTTGGCCATGCGGGCCCAGAAGTACGAGAACACGAGGTGTCCCACCACGCGCAGGTACGGCACGGCGGCAGCACCCACTTCGTCGGCATTGCCCATCGCCTTCATGCCGATTTCCATCGTCAGCTTCTGCACCTTGTCGCCGATGTCGGCCAGCGGGTTGATGAACTCCTGCATCGCCTCGCTCGTGCCTTCTTCCTCGACAAACGTCTGCACGATCTTGCCGAAGGCCTTCAGCTTGGCGCCCATGTCGCCCAGAACCTTGCGGCCCAGCAGGTCAAGCGACTGAACCGTGTTGGTGCCTTCGTAGATCATGTTGATACGCGCGTCGCGCACGTATTGCTCCATGCCCCACTCGGAGATGTAGCCGTGGCCGCCGAACACCTGCATGCCCTCGTTGGTCGAGGTGAAGGCGTTGTCGGTCAGGAAGGCCTTGATGACCGGGGTCAGCAGCGCCACGAGGTCGCCGGCTTCCTTGCGCACGCTTTCGTCGGGGTGCGACAGCTCACGGTCGATCTGCAGCGCGGTCCAGTAGGCGAACGCGCGGCCACCTTCGGCGTAGGCTTTTTGCGTCAGCAACATGCGACGCACGTCCGGGTGCACGATGATCGGGTCGGCCGGCTTGTCCGGTGCCTTCGGGCCGGTCAGCGAGCGCATCTGCAGACGGTCCTTCGCGTAGGCCAGCGAGTTCTGATAGGCCACCTCGGTCAGGCCCAGACCCTGGGCGCCAACACCGAGGCGCGCGGCGTTCATCATCACGAACATCGCGTTCAGGCCCTTGTTGGGCTCGCCCACCATCCAGCCGCGCGCGCCGTCGAGGTTCATCACGCAGGTGGCGTTGCCGTGGATGCCCATCTTGTGTTCGATCGAACCGCACTTGATGCCGTTGCGCTCGCCCGGGTTGCCGTTGGCGTCGGGGATGAACTTCGGCACGACGAACAGCGAAATGCCCTTGGTGCCGCCAGGTGCGTCCGGCAGGCGTGCCAGCACGAGGTGGATGATGTTCTCGGCCATGTCATGCTCGCCGGCCGAGATGAAGATCTTGGTGCCGGTGATCGAGTACGAGCCATCGGCCTGCGGTTCGGCCTTGCTGCGCAGGATGCCGAGATCGGTGCCGCAGTGCGGCTCGGTCAGGCACATCGTGCCCGTCCAGACACCCGACACCAGCTTCGGCAGATACGTCTGCTTCAGTTCCGGCGTGCCGTGCGCGTGCAGCGCTTCATAGGCACCGTGCGACAGGCCCGGATACATCGTCCATGCCTGGCCGGCCGAGTTCAGCATCTCGTACAGCGCGTTGTTGATGATGATCGGCAAACCCTGGCCGCCAAACTCCGGATCGCACGCCAGTGCGGGCCAGCCGGCTTCCACGAACTGCTGATAGGCCTCCTTGAAGCCCTTGGGCGCGCGCACCACGCCGTCGCCGACGTAGGTGCAGCCTTCACGGTCACCAGGCTGGTTCAGCGGGAAGACCACGTCGGAGCAGAATTTGCCGGCTTCCTCGAGCACCTGGTTGATGGTGTCCACGTCGATGTCCGCGTGCTGCGGCATCGCCTTGAGTTCGGCTTCGGCGCCGAGCAGTTCATGGAGCACGAACTGCATGTCGCGCAACGGTGCGGTGTACTGGCCCATCAAAGACTCCTTGGAGGTTTGCTAGTGCCACCACACGCGCGAGCCGCACACCCTGAAGCGGGATTGCGCGAGCGCTGCCCGTGGGGCGGCTCAGGTTCGGTAAGACTGAATCAGTTTGTTGAGCGCAACCATGGCAAGCTCGGCGCTGTCCGGCAGGCGCAGGAAACGGGCGTCGTGATGCAAGCCTAGTTCAAGACTGTACATTTCGAACAGCATCAGGCGCGGATCGCAATCCGCGCGCAGGTGCCCCTCTTCCTTGGCCTGATCGATCGCACGCATCAGCGCGGCACGCCAGATCGTGACGCTCTTGACGAGCTCGTCACGCACCGGGCTTTCCGCGCGATCGTCGTACTCGACCGCACCGCTGATGTAGATGCACCCCGTGGTCACCTCCTGGATACGCTTTTCCATCCAGCGTCGCACCATCGACCACAGGCGAGGCAACCCGCGCGGCTCTTGCAGCGAGGGGTAGAACACCTCCTGCTCGAACCGCCGGTGATACTCGCGCACCACTTCAACCTGCAGGTCCTCGCGCGAACCGAAATGCGCGAAGACACCGCTCTTGCTCATCTGCATACGTTCCGCGAGCAGGCCGATGGTCAGCCCTTCGAGCCCGTCGCGAGACGACAGTTCCAGTGCCGCATCGAGAATCGCCACGCGCGTCATCTCGCCCTTGCGCAAGGGCGCGGGCGCGGCGGCGGATTCAAGGCGAACTGACTGGTGGCGCATGTTTTTTCTCCGTTCTTTGCAGTGCTCTCAGGAGCACTGTTCTTGACCTGACGTTGCGGTCGGCAGGCACTTCGGTCGCTGATTTTCAATAGGGGGCGGCCGCGAATGCACGAAGTCTAAGCCAAAAAAGAACGGTCGTTCAGATTATTCTGGCGAGGCCGATTGGCATCAAGCTTTTAATTAGACCCGTGTTTCTAAACGGACGGCATCGCGCTGGTATCTTGCGGCGCAATGCAGCATCGGCTTAAAACCGGCTTGAAATGGCCGGGGCACGTTTGCGCGGAAGGCGCGGCTTGCGGCAGGGCAGCATGTTACCGTGCCCGGCTTGCGCGGCGTCAGTAACGGCCTGTGACACCCGCGATCACGACGCCGAGACGCAACACGTAGTACGCCGCCCAATTGGCAAACCGGCGCAGTCGCGGCAGGCGTGCGTGAACCTCGGGCACCACGCGCGCGCTACGCTGCGCCATGGCCCGCTCCAGACGCGCGCGCAGCACACCGGCAAAGCCCGGGTCATACACCGCGACGTTGGCTTCTCGTGCCAGCAGCAGGCTGAACGGATCCAGGTTGCTCGAGCCAACCGTCGCCCACGAGTTATCAATGACCGCGACCTTCGCGTGCAGGAAACTCGCTTCGTATTCGTAGATTTCGATGCCGGCCTCGAGCAGCCGCGCATACAGCGCGTGCGTCGCGAAATGTTGCAGCCGGTACTCGACCATCCCCTGCAGCAGCAGTCGCACGCGCACCCCGCGCTCGCGGCACGCCAGCAACGCGCGCCGCATCTTCGTGCCAGGCAGGAAATAGGCGTTGGCGATAATCACGTCATGACGCGCGGCGCCCAGCGCGTAGAGATATTCGCGCTCGATCGTGCGGCGATTGCGCAGATTGTCGCGCAGCAGCAAGGCCGCAGCCACGCCGCCCTCATGATGCTCGCGCCGGGCCTGCCGCGCGGCGGTGGTCAGGGTTTCCACTTCGGCGAAAGCCGCTGCGGTTTCGCGCAGCCCACGTTGCTGTGCCATCCGGAACCACAGCCGCGCCGAAGCCAGCGCGATCTGCGCCACCAGCGGGCCGCGCACGCGCACGGCGAAGTCGTAGCGTGGGCCGACTTCGGGCAATTCCAGCGGGCCGTAGTTGTGGTCGTCGATGATATTGATACCGCCGACGAACGCCACGTTGTCGTCGATCACCGCCATCTTGCGATGCAACCGCCGCAGATGCCTGCGCGCCAGTCTGAATCCGCGCACCGGACGAAAGACCTCGAGGCGCACGCCTCCATCGCGCAGCCGGCTGGCGAGCGTGGCAGGCATATCCCCCGCGCCGAATCCGTCGACGACCAGCCGGACATCCACACCGCGTTGCGCCGCCCGGATCAGCGCATCGGTGACGCGGGCGCCGACAGCATCGTCGGCATAGATATAGGTCTCAAGCACGACGTGCACGCGCGCGGCATCAATCGCCTCGATCAGGGCAGGAAAATACTCCTGGCCGTTGCTCAGCAGATCGACCAGGTTGCCCTGGACCGGGCTGCCGCGCCGGCGCACCCAGCGGATCAATGGCGCAGTGGCGGTGGCAACGGTGGTGGCAGTGGGATCGCCATCCTCGTGATGCAATGCGCTCGATGGCGATTCCGGTGTGCCTGGGGCACTCGACGTTGGGGACGATGCCCGATCGTAGATCCGTGACATGGACTCGATTATCGGCGAACGGGCGGCTCCTGCACATGGCCCTGGCGAAGTCTGATATTGTCGGAGCATTGTGACGCCCAACAGGGAAAGCATTGTGAAGGTATTCGGCATCGCCGGCTCGTCGGGCAGCGGCAAGAGCACGCTACTGGACCAGTTGATCCCCCGTTTCGTAGCCGATGGCTTATGCGTCGCGGGCATCAAGCACACGCACCACGGGTTCGACCCTGACACCCCGGGCAAGGATTCATGGCGGATGCGCGAGGGCGGATGTCAGAACGTGGTGCTTGTGGGCGCCCGTCACCTGACGCTGATGCGGCACTACCCCGAGGAAAAGCCGTCGCCCGAGATCAGCGAGGCATTGTCGGTACTGCCGCCCGAAACCGATCTGGTGATGGTGGAAGGCTACAAGTGGAGCGATTTCCCGAAGCTGGAAATCTATCGCCCCGCCAACGGCAAGGCGCCGCTGTGGACGGATGTGCCGGGTGTGGTCGCAGTGGCGACCGATGTCCCTGAAGAGGTCTCCCGGCAGACGACCCTGCCCGTTCTGAAGCTGTCGGATGTCGACGCGATCTACGCGTGGATCCGCGCTTACCTCGATCGCTGAATCCGATCCCCAGGCGTCAGACTTCCGGAATTGCCACCCGCCGGGCCAGTTCCGCCATCAGCGGGACATGGTCCGAGCGCTGCGCCCATTCGCGGCCGGTCAGCGCTTGCGTGCGCTCGAATTCGAATCCCCGTGCGTAGATGCGGTCGAGCTGCCACCATGGCATATGGCTCGGGAACGTATGGATGCGTCCGTTCTTCGCGTCCGCCGACTCGACGGCATTGAGCGTGTTGCAGATCTTCGAGTCGAGCTTGTGGTTCCAGTCGTTGAAGTCGCCCGCGATCACCAGCGGCGCATCGGCCGGCACCACGCTGCGCACGCGCTCCACCAACGCGCTGGTCTGACGCACGCGGCTTCCCGCGAACAGGCCGAAGTGCACACAGATCAGGTGTGCCTCGACGCCGTTGATATCGGCCACCGCGTGCAACAGCCCGCGCTGCTCGAAGCGGTGATCGGAGATATCGAGGTTCTCCGACATCAGGATCGGATGGCGCGACAGGATGGCATTGCCATGATGGCCGTGGTCATACACCGCGTTGCGGCCATAGACCGAATGCGGATAGGCATCCGTCGCCAGGTAGTTGAGCTGGGTGTGATCGGGGTCAAACAACTCGGCCGCGACCAGGCGATCGTTGCGGTCCTGCACTTCCTGCAGGAACACGATGTCCGCGTCCATCGACTGCAGGCCGGTTCGCACGCTCTGGATGCGTGGCTTGCCGGTGAACCCCTTTACGCCCTTGTGAATGTTGTAGGTGACAACGCGCAACTTCATGGTGCGGCGGCTCCGTTCGTGACGTCGAGCCCGGCGCCCTGGCCGCCAGCCACGCGCCAGGCAAGCTGGCGCACCGCTTCGGCATTGCTGCTGGAGAAGCAACGCGCCGCGGCCGCCTGCCAGGGCAGCCATTCGAAGCGCAGGTGCTCACGCGGCGCCAGCGTCACCGGCATCGGCGCGGGTACGCACAATCCGAACCAGTGTTCGGTATTGCGAGTGATGCCCGGCGCATAGCGGTGGCGCCATTGCGGATAGATCTCGTAGTCGATGGTGTGTTGCCAGTCGGTCAGCGAATAGCGGCTGGCGATAAGTCCGGTTTCCTCGGCCACCTCGCGCGCGGCGGTCATGGGTAGCGGCTCGTCCTCGGCATCAAGGCTGCCGGTCACCGACTGCCAATAGCCGGGCCGGTCGGCGCGCTCGATCAGGAGGACTTGCAGGTCTGGTGTGTGGATGACGACCAGTACCGATTCGGGAATCTTGTAGCGCATGGGAAGGGTGGCAGGGACAAACCAAAGCATAGCGCAGCCGGACGCCAATGGCGCGCTCCGGCCGCTGCCTCCCCCCTACTCAGGCCAATGTATGTTCGCCGGGGCGGATCGTCGCCTGACGGTCACCCGGCTGCTCGGCCGGCGCGGCTCGGAGCCAGGTATCGAACACCTCAGGCGAATCGCCATGCCCCCATGCTGAGCGAAGCTGCTGCATCAGTGGCGCCAGCGCCTGCGTATAGCGCTGCGAGGCTGTATGCGCAAGGCTGGCCAGCGCATCGGCGGCCTCGCGTGCCTGTGCTGCCATCGACGCGCGTTCCTGCCCGATTTCCTTCTCGCGCACGCCGAGTTGGTTGTATTTCTGGATCAGGAACCGCTGGTAGTCGCCTGCTTCCACGCCTTGGGCGACTTGGGCATTGACCTGTTCGAAGCGCATCACAATGCTTGCCGTTTCCTGCTCGACATGAGCCGCCTCGGCATTAAGTGCCTGCAACGCCTCTTGAAGCCGAAGCGCCTCGCGCCGATGGTTCTGCAGTGTGGTCGCTTCATCGTCAAAGGTGCGCTGGGCGTTCAGGTACGCCTGCACCACCGGTTGCGGCGCCACCACGAGCAGCGGATCCGCGCCACCGGCACGCCGGCCGGACAACAGCGCATCCTCGCCCAGGCGCAGGTTGCCAACGTCTTCAAGCCAGCGGCCACGCGTCATGACGGTAGCCACGGTGTCGAGCGCGAGCTTGCGCAGTGCGTCCGCGCGCTGGGTGGCCATCGGTTCGGCGCCGGTAGCAGCCAGTTCGCCCGGCACCGTATGTCCTTGCTGCGCCGCGTGCGCGATATCAGGTACACAAGCGGCCACCGTGGCGGCCACCGATTGGGACATCGCCTGCGCCGACTTGCGTACCGCGCGGCGCAGTTCGAAGCGGGCCAGCAGCATCATGAGCAACCCGGCCGCCAGCCAGGTCAGGATCGTTTCCGCATGAACTTGCAGGAACGCACGGATCAGTTCGGTATCTAGATTCACGCCTTGGTCCTCCCACGTCGTGGCGGCCTTCGAGGCGGGCCTGCATCACGCGTATCAACGCAGAAAGACATTCTCCCCGCCGGCTTCGTTCCGGGTAGTAACAAATGGAAACGCATCATTGCGCCAAGAACAAAAAAGCCGCGCATCGGCGCGGCTTTTTTGCAGGTCTGAACAACGATCAGGCCGTGGTCTTCGGCTCCTGGGCACGCAGACGAATGTGCAGTTCTCGCAACTGCTTCTCGTCGACCGTGCTCGGAGCTTGCGTCAGCAGATCCTGCGCGCGTTGCGTCTTCGGGAACGCGATCACGTCACGGATCGAGTCGGCGCCGGCCATCATCGTCACGATACGGTCCAGGCCGAAAGCCAGGCCACCGTGCGGCGGTGCGCCGTACTGCAGCGCGTCGAGCAGGTAACCGAACTTGGCGCGAGCTTCCTCGGCGTTGATCTTCAGGGCGCGGAACACCTTGCTCTGCACGTCCTCACGGTAGATACGCACCGAGCCGCCGCCCATTTCCCAGCCGTTCAGCACCATGTCGTAGGCCTTGGCGATGCACTTGCCCGGATCGGTTTCCAGGTACTGCATGTGCTCGTCCTTCGGGCTCGTGAACGGGTGGTGCATGGCCACCCAGCGGGCGTCTTCCTCGTCGTACTCGAACATCGGGAAGTCGATCACCCACAGCGGCTTCCAGGTGTCTTCGAACAGGCCCGTGCTCTTGCCAAACTCCGAATGGCCGACCTTCAGGCGCAGCGCGCCGATCGCGTCGTTGACGATCTTGGCCTTGTCAGCGCCGAAGAAGATGATGTCGCCGTCCTGGGCGCCGGTGCGCTTCAGGATCTCGGCAATCGCGGCGTCGTGCAGGTTCTTCACGATCGGCGATTGCAGGCCGTCACGACCCTTGGCCACTTCATTGACCTTGATCCACGCCAGGCCCTTGGCGCCATAGATCGCCACGAACTGCGTGTAGGCATCGATTTCGCCACGCGAGATCGCGCCGCCACCCGGCACGCGCAGGCCGACCACGCGACCGTTGTCGCTGTTGGCCGGGCCCGAGAACACCTTGAAGTCGACGTCCTTCATCACTTCGGTCAGCTCGGTGAATTCGAGCTTGACGCGCAGGTCCGGCTTGTCCGAGCCGAAGCGGGCCATCGCCTCGCGGAACTCCATCACCGGGAACTTGGCGTCCAGGTCCACGTCGATCGCGTTCTTGAACACGGTGCGCATCATGTCCTCGAACAAGTCACGGATTTCCTGTTCGGTCAGGAACGACGTTTCGCAGTCGATCTGCGTGAATTCGGGCTGGCGGTCGGCGCGCAGGTCCTCGTCACGGAAGCACTTGGTGATCTGGTAGTAACGGTCGAAGCCCGAGACCATCAGCATCTGCTTGAAGATCTGCGGCGACTGCGGCAGCGCGAAGAAGTGACCCGGGTTCACGCGCGACGGCACGAGATAGTCGCGGGCGCCTTCGGGCGTGCTCTTGCCGAGCATCGGCGTCTCGATGTCGATGAAGCCCTGTGCGTCCAGGTACTTGCGCACTTCCATCGCCACCTTGTAGCGCAGGCGCAGGTTGTATTGCATCTGCGGACGGCGCAGATCCAGCACGCGGTGCGTCAGGCGGGTGGTTTCCGACAGGTTGTCATCGTCGAGCTGGAACGGCGGCGTGACCGACGGGTTCAGCACGGTCAGCTCATGGCACAGCACCTCGATCTTGCCCGAGGTCAGGTTGGCGTTCTCGGTGCCGGCCGGACGCGGGCGCACCTTGCCGGTGATGCGGATGCAGAACTCGTTGCGGATTTCTTCCGCGGCCTTGAACATCTCCGGACGATCCGGGTCGCACACCACCTGAACCAGGCCCTCGCGATCGCGCAGGTCGATGAAGATCACGCCACCGTGATCGCGGCGGCGCTGCACCCAGCCGGTCAGGGCCACTTCCTGGCCGATCAGTTGTTCGGTCACCAGACCGCAGTAGTGAGTACGCATGGAGGACATAGGAGAGATTCCCTGTAATGCACGGCCGCGATGAACGGCCGCGCGCAATCAGTTGGTATGAGTGTCGGCTACGACGTCGTCGGCATCGGCATCGGCCACTGCGCCATGCGCCGGGCGCGTGTCGGCGCCGGACTTGCGCGGCAGGTCCGCCGGGGCCACGACGCCCATCGACACGATGTACTTCAGCGCGGCGTCGACGGTCATGTCGAGTTCAATCGTATCGGCCCTGGGCATCATCAGGAAGAAGCCCGAGGTCGGGTTCGGCGTGGTCGGCACGTAGACGCTGACGTAATCGCCCTGCAGGTGATTCTGCACGTCACCGCCGGGCCGGCCGGTCAGGAATGCGATGGTCCACGATCCCTCGCGCGGGTACTGCACCAGCAGCGCCTTGCGGAACGCGTTGCCCGACGACGACAGCAGTGTGTCCGAGACCTGCTTGACGCTGGTATAGATCGGACCGACCACGGGGATATGACGAAGCAGCGCTTCCCACCACTTCACCAGCCGCTGGCCGATGAAGTTATGGGCCAGCACGCCCACCACCAGGATGAACAGCAGCGTCAGGATGGCGCCCAGGCCCGGAATGCGGAGCCCGAACAGATTTTCGGGCTGCCATGCCAGCGGCAGCAGCGCCATGCTCTGATCCATCGTGCTGATGACGGCGTTGAGCACCCACAGGGTGATGCCCAGCGGCACCAGCACGAGCAGCCCGGTCAGGAACCAGGTCTTCAAGGCGGAGGTTTTCTTGGTGACCACGGCTTGCCTGTGCGTCAGTGGCAGGCGCACGAACCGCCGCATCCACCGGCGGCCGGAGCCGCGGAAGTGGTCGATGCGGTAGACGACTCGGCGGATGCTGCCGGGGCGGCAGGCGCGGCGGCGTTGCCCGAGGTGGCCGGGGCACTGGTGCCGCCGCTGCCACCGCGGAAGTCCGTGACGTACCAGCCCGATCCCTTGAGCTGGAAGCCGGCGGCAGTCAGCTGCTTCTTATAGGTTCCGGCGGCGCCGCAGGATGGGCAGTCCGTGAGCGGGGCATCGCTCATCTTCTGCAGCACATCGCGCCCGTATCCGCAGGCGTCGCAACGGTAGGCATAGATCGGCATGGTGGTTCTTTCGCGGAAAACTGAAACGTAAAACTGATAGATGGCAGCGCCACGCCAAATGACAAGGGCGTCGATCAAGGCGAATTGCGCGAGATCGGGGGCGCGCGGCGATGCAAAGCCGTTGATTATAAACCGTTGCCGGACCGGCTACCGACCGGAAAAGGGGACATTCGGGGCCGCAAACGTCCGCAAGCAGGCCAGATAAGGCCTCGAAGGCATAAAGTTATGCAATATGCACTTCACGAACGGGCGGCCGATCGCTGATCCATTGAGGCAGCAGCGACCCGAATACCATCCCGCTGATCGAGAACAGCAACCCTACCATTTGCGGTGGCACCGTGGCATCGGCAAAGGCGACCTCGCAGGTCAGCCACGAGGCCAGGCCAAGCAGGATCGCGGCCAGACCGCCCTGGCGGGTGGCCGGCTTCCAGAACATGCCGAAGGCCAGCGGCACGAACGACGACACCAGCGTCACCTTGTAGGCGTTCTCGACCATGTGGAAGATCGACAGGTGCGAGTTCAGCGCGAACAGCGTGACCAGCGACGTGAAGACGAGCACCACCACCTGCATCACGCGCAGGAACTGCTTGTCCGCGAGATGGCGGAAGTACGGGCGCAGGATGTTCTCGGCGAACGTTACCGACGGCGCCAGCAGCGTGGCCGAGGCGCAGCTCTTGATGGCGGAAAGCAGCGCGCCGAAGAACATCACCTGGGCGAACATCGGCGCGTGCGTCAGGATCAGCTGCGGAAGAATCAGTTGCGAATCCGAGTTGATGTACTTCTCGACCATCGCCGGGTCGATCAGTGTGGCCGAATAGGCCAGGAACATCGGAATGAACGCGAAGAAGAAGTACAGCACGCCACCCAGCACCGACGCACGACCGGCGATCTGCTCGGTGCGCGAGGAAGTGACCCGCTGGAACACGTCTTGCTGGGGAATCGAGCCGAGCATCATCGTGAACAGCGCCGCGGCAAACCCGATGATCTGCACCAGGTCCAGCGACGGCAGGAACTCGAACTTGCCGGCCGCCGCCGCGTGCGACACCACGGCTGTCACGCCACCCGCCTGGCCGCTGACTTCGTAACCGATATAGAGCATGCCGATCACGATGATGATCATCTGGATGAAGTCGGTCACGGCCACCGACCACATGCCGCCGAACAGCGTATAGACCAGCACGCTGGCCGCGCCGATCATCATCCCGGCATCCTGGGACAGCGCGCCGTCCGACACCGTATAGAACACCAGCCCCAGCGCCTTGATCTGCGCAGCCACCCAGCCCAGATACGAGACCACGATACATAGCGTGGTCAGCACTTCGGCCAGCCGGCCATAGCGGTTGTGATAGTAGTCGCCGATCGTCAGCAGGTTCATCCGGTACAGCGGCCGGGCGAAGAACAGGCCAACCAGGATCAGGCAGAGCGAGGAACCGAAGGGATCCGATACCACCCCGGACAGGCCTTCCTTGAGGAACACGGCCGGGATGCCGAGCACAGTTTCAGAGCCAAACCAGGTGGCAAAAACCGTGGCGGTGACGATATAGAACGGCAGGCTGCGGCCAGCCACGGCGAAGTCGGCGGTTCCCTTGACGCGAAGCGCCGCCCACAGGCCGATACCGACCGAGATGATCCAATAGATGATGACGAACCAGATCAGCATACCGCTGCCCTTATCCCAGAATGGCCAGAATTGATGTGCCCTGGCGGCGAAAAACCGAATGCCGGCGGGGCACCTGACGCCCTTGACCGGGTCAAGGGTTGGGGCCAGCCGGAGTCCAATTCATCGGTCGGGGCCGCGGGCGCCCGGGCGGGCATTTGGCGGTCGTAGCCGAATCAAAACGCGGATTATAGCGACGCGCCCCCATCCGGGGGGCAAAAATTCCCCCGAGGGCGGGCAAATCCCCATCTTGGTTCACTTGGGTGTTGTATGGTGGTTCTCCCCTCCCACCGACTGCGGGGGAAAGGGGAACCAGGGACGCTTCAGGCGCAGTGACTACCAGTATCCCGCCCAGGCCAGTGCCTGGACGATCACGATGCCGGCCAGGAATCCGCCCATCAGCAGCAGGGCCGTGGACAGCCGGCGGTTCGTGCGGCGCTGCTCGGCCACCAGTTGGGAAAGCAGTCGCTCCTGCCCTTCGCTGTTCTGCAGCGCGCGGCGCTCCAGGAACTGGTGGGCCAGCCGTGGAAAGTCGGGCAACATCTTCGCCCATTGCGGCGCTTCGATCTTGATCCGCTCCCAGGCGCCCTGCCAGCCCACCTGCTCGTACATCCAGCGTTCCAGGAAGGGCTTGGCGGTCTTCCAGAGGTCGAGGTCCGGGTCAAGCTGCCGGCCCAGGCCTTCGATATTGAGCAGCGTCTTCTGCAGCAGCACGAGTTGCGGCTGGATCTCGACGTTGAAGCGGCGCGAGGTCTGGAACAACCGCATCAGCACCATGCCGAGCGAAATCTCGCGCAGCGGTTTGTCGAAGTACGGTTCGCAGCAGGCACGCACGGCGGATTCGAGTTCCTCGACCCGGGTCTCCGGCGGCACCCAGCCCGACTCCACGTGCAAGAGCGCCACGCGGTGGTAGTCGCGGCGGAAAAACGCGATGAAGTTCTGCGCCAGGTAGTTCTTGTCGAACTCGGACAACGCGCCAACGATGCCGAAGTCCAGCGCGATATACCGGCCGAACGTCTCGGGCCTGACCGATACCAGGATGTTGCCGGGGTGCATGTCCGCGTGGAAGAACCCGTCGCGGAACACCTGCGTGAAGAAGATTTCGACCCCCTCTTCGGCCAGCTTGTGCATGTCGACGCCCGCGGCCTTCAGCGATTCGGTGCGGGAGATCGGAATGCCATGCATCCGCTCCATCGTGAAGACGCTGCTCGTGCACCAGTCCCAGAACACCTCGGGCACGCAAAGCAAATCGCTTTCGGCAAAGTTGCGGCGCAACTGGCTGGCGTTGGCGGCCTCGATCATCAGGTCGAGTTCGTCGTGCAGGTACTTGTCGAACTCCGCCACCACCTCGCGGGGCTTGAGCCGACGACCGTCCACCCAGACGCGCTCGAGCCACGTGGCCATGTCGCGCATCAGCGCCAGATCGCTATCGATTACCGGCAACATGCCCGGACGCAGCACCTTCACGGCCACCTCGCGGCCATGGCTCGGGCCGCCGCGCAGCGTGGCGAAGTGAACCTGGGCGATCGACGCGCTGGCCACGGGCTCGTGCTCGAATGTCTCGAACAGCTCCGTCAGTCGGCGGCCCAGCGATTTCTCGATGATCTTCACCGCCACCGCTGACTCGAATGGCGGCACCTGGTCCTGCAGCTTGGCCAGTTCGTCGGCGATATCGGGCGGCATCAGGTCACGGCGCGTGGACAGCACCTGGCCGAACTTGACGAAAATCGGGCCCAGCGTCGTCAGCGCCATACGCAGGCGTTCGCCGCGCGGCTGATCGAGCTTGCGGCCGATGGTGATGACTCGGACGAGGAACTTGATGCGCCGGTTCTTGAAGCCGGACAGCACGAGTTCATCGAGCCCGTAGTACAGGATGACAAACAGTATCTTGCAGAGACGCAGCAGGCGGGTCATGCGAAATCTTCAGGAAACGACACGTGGCGGGTCAGGGCAGGTCAGCGATGGGCCGAGGGCAAGGCATCCGGGGAGCCCGCGCCCGGAGCACGCTCCAGCCGTTCGAGCCGTTTTTCCAGGCGGGCCAGATCGTCGCGCAGCCGCGCCAGGTCGTCGCCGAAGCCATCCAGCGCAGCGTGTCGTACCAGCGTCGGCTGTTCATCCAGCAGGTATTCGGTGACGTTGTCGAGCAAGGCGCGGCCGGCTCGCGTCGCGCTTTCGTGCACCTGACGCGCGCCGTCGACCACGCGCTGCGCAACGCTGTCACTGACTGGCCCGCCCATCACGCCACGCAGCGCGCGGGACAAGTCCTCGGCCGCATCCCAGCGCAGGTTGCGTGCGAGCGTCGACACCGCATTGGCCAGTTCCGCGTCGCCGTCGATGCGCACGTGACGCATCGCGGCCGCCTGGCCGCCTTCGGCAACATCGGCCACGACCAGCGGCCACTGCTGCAATGGCACGATCAGCGTGACTGCGGCCGCTTCGGCCTCAGGTGCCTGGTCGATACCGCCCTGCTCCGTGACCTTGAGCGACAGCGCGAACGCTGCCGCGTCGAACCGGATCACACGTCCGGCAAACGGCGTGAGCAGGCTGCAAGCCCACGGCTCCTGTTCGATCAGGTGATTCAGCGCGGCGACGATCGGTGCGGCCAGCGGGGTCGGCAATGCGTTCATGGCATCCGGTGCTCGGGCAGACAGCCCAAATAAAAAGGCCCACGCAATGCGCGGGCCTCCATTCTAAGCTACTCGCCCGCCGCATCATGTCACCGATGCGGCGGAGGATTCATGCGGCGCTCAGGATTCCTGCTGGATGCCGGCGAGCAGCCAGCCACCGTTGCCCGACGTCGCCTTTGCCAGGTTCCAGACCTCGCCGAACGGCTGGGCCGGCTCGCCTGCCTTCTCGCGGATCATGCCCGAGAAACGCACGCTGGCGATGTGCTGGGTCGGGGCCGACTCGATACCGAGCAACTGGGCGTCCAGCGTCACGACGTCGGTCTTGTTGACCTCGCTGCCGCGCTCGGACAGGTCCATCTTGATCTCGGCAAACATTTCCGGCGTGGTGAATTCGCGGATGTCGTCCTGATTGCCCGCATCCCAAGCAGCCTGCAGACGCACATAGTGAACCTTGGCGTTACGCAGGAAGGACTCGGTGTCGAAATCCGCCGGCACGCCCCACGGCTGCTGGACGGCCGCCGCGGTTGCGGCCGCTGCCGCGCCACCCATCACCGGATTGCTCGCGGCGCCGCCATTGCGAACAGGCTCGGCCGTGCGCAGCGTCGGTTCGGCGTGCGACGGACCGCCGTAATTCGACCCATTGCCGCCCATGCCGGCGTACGAAGGCTGCTGCGTGCGAGCCGAACCACCGCGGAACTTGCGGATCAGCCACATTGCGACCAGCGCGATCACGCCGAACAGGATCACGTTGGACAGGATGCTGGCGGCCGCACCGCCCAGGCCGAAGTGCGAAAGCAGGTAGCCGATGCCAAGGCCGGCTGCCAGACCACCCAACATCCCGCCCCAGTTACGCTTGGGCGCCGCCGCGGCGGCTGCGCCACCTGCCGCACCCGCCGTAGCCGGTGCTGCCTGCGCCGGTTGCTGGGCCGGCGGCGTGTTTTGCTGCGCCGGCGCCTGCTGGCGCTGCTGCGTCACGCCCGACGACTGCTTGCCGATACTGCGCGATCCACCCAGACGCTTGGCATTGGCGTCGAGCGCTGCCCCGAGAGCCAGTGTCGCGATGAGCGACATGGCCAGGAATTTTCCGCGAAAAGATGACATATTCTTCTATCCCCTGTCATTCTCGATCAACATGCCTTGCATTGCCGACCGAACATGGCGAATTAATACTTTCTCCCGACGTGGAGCGCCACTACTCCGGCCGTCAGATTGAAGTATTCGACCTGTTCGAGCCCAACTTGTTCCATCATGCGTACAAGTGAACCCTGGTCCGGATGCATTCTGATCGATTCGGCCAGATAACGATAGCTAGGGGCATCCCCCGCCACGCGCTCGCCAAGCCACGGCAGAACCTTGAAGGAATAGACGTCGTAGAACTTCTCGAGCGGTTTCCAGACCTTCGAGAATTCGAGCACCATGACCTTGCCGCCCGGCTTGATCACCCGGCGCATCTCGGCCAGCGCGGCGTCCTTGTGGGTCATGTTCCGCAAGCCGAACGCCACCGTGACGAGGTCGAAGTAGTTGTCCGGAAACGGGATCCTCTCGGCATCGCACAGCGCCACCGGCGTCACGATACCCTTGTTGAGCAGGCGGTCACGGCCGACGCGCAGCATCGACTCGTTGATGTCGGTCAGCCAGACTTCGCCTGTGGGGCCGGCCTGCTTCGCGAAGGCCTTGGCCAGATCTCCGGTGCCGCCGGCAATGTCGAGCACTTTCTGGCCCGGGCGCACATTGGCCTGGGCGATGGTGAACACCTTCCAGAGCCGGTGCATCCCACCGGACATCAGGTCGTTCATCACGTCGTACTTGCTTGCCACCGAATGGAAAACGCCAGCAACCTTGTCGGCTTTTTCAGATTCGTCGACCTTCTCGAAACCGAAGTGGGTTTCGCTCATCTCTCGGACTCCAGGATTCTTTCAATCAATAGTGGTCAATGGTGATGACCACATGCATGGCCGCCGCCGGGCGCCATGGGCGCATCGCGATCCAGCCCCGCGTCTGCCAGACGCTTCAGGTAGTCGGCCCAGAGGGCTTCCTGCTGGTCGCCCAGCCGGTACAGCAACTCCCACGAATAGATGCCGGTGTCGTGGCCATCGTCGAACCGGATCTGGATGGCGTAGTTGCCCACCGGCTCCACGGCGGCAATGCCGACGTCGCGCTTGCCGGTCTGCAGCGTTTCCTGTCCCGGGCCATGACCCTGAACCTCGGCGGACGGCGAGTATACGCGGAGTAACTCGAACGGCAGCCGCCAGGTGTTGCCATTGTCGAAGCCGATTTCGAGCACGCGCGACTGCGTATGCACGGTCAGCGCGGTGGGATGAGGGGTGTCTTTTTCGAGGCCAGCCATAGATGAAGGGCACGATGCCGCGACCCGACCACCCTCCGCCACTGCTGCGAGGCCGGCCGCGACGGCGCCGTCACGCGTCTTGTACGACCCGATAGCTTACTCCACCGCCCTCCAATTGCCCATCCCGCGGCCCGCCGCCGCTCTCATCCGAGGCATCGCCGACCGGCAGGTAATGCAGGCGGCGGTCGTGGAACGCGGCCACGGTGCTACGGTGGGCGATGCTGATGATCGCGGCATCCGGCAGGGTCTCGACCATGAGCCGGTACATCGCGCCTTCGGTTTCCTCGTCGAGCGCGCTCGTGGCCTCATCGAGGAACAGGTAGTCGGGCTTTTGCACCAATGCACGCGCGAATGCCAGCCGCTGCTGTTCTCCCGGCGACAGCCGCAGCGACCAGTTGTCGAACACATCCAGATGCTTGATCAGCATACCGAGGCGAGCCTGGCGCAGCACGTTGGCCAGCGCTTCGCGCGAATGCGCGTTGCCGGCATCGGGGTACGACAGCGCATCGGCCAGCGTGCCGATCGGCAGGTAACTGCGTTGTGGCAGGAACAGCATGCGCTTGTGCGGCACCGTGATCTGGCCATGACCGTACGGCCAGATGCCCGCCAGCGCGCGGAACAACACGCTCTTGCCGCAACCGGAAGGGCCATTGACGAGCCAGCGCTCGCCTGGCCCGATCGACAGCGAGAACGGCGCCACCAGTGGACGTTGTCCCGGGCGCTTCAGCGGATCGACGCCTTCGTCGTCCGGGCCGGGGCCGCCGCGCACCGGCAGGGCCAGACCAAGTCCGGTAATCGTGATGCTGTTGTCGGCCTTGTCGGTGGACTCGACCACCTCGATATCGCCCGGACCCTCGTGGGTCAGATCCTCGCGCTCAGCCACGCGAATCGCTTGCTGGAAGTCGATCAGACGGTTGGCGGCCGCCTTCCAGCCGACCAGCGTGGCGTAACTATCGACGAACCATGACAGGGCACCCTGTACCTGCCCGAACGCCGAGTTGATCTGCATAAGGCCGCCCAGCGTCAGCTTGCCGGAGAAGTAGCGCGGCGCCGCCACCAGCAGCGGGAAGATGATCGCGAACTGGCCGTAGCCCGAGTTCACGAACGTCAGCCGTCGCGTATAGCGCATCAACTGGTTCCAGTTTTCCCGGATGCGTTCGAAACGCGCGCGCAGGCCGGCCTGCTCGGTCGCCTCGCCACGGTACAGCGCCACCGGCTCGCTGTTCTCGCGCAGGCGAACCAGCATGAAACGGAAGTTTGCTTCGTACTGTTCCTGCTGGAACGACAGGCCGATCAACGGACGGCCGACGAAGTGGGTAATCAGCGAACCGACCACGGCGTAGCCGATCGCGAACCACACCATATAACCCGGGATGGTCAGTTCAGACCCGCCGAGCGCCAGACTGATCGGCCCGGACACCACCCAAAGGATGCCGATGAACGACACCAGCGTGACCACCGAGTTGAGCAGCCCCATCGACAGCGAGAGCGCGCCATCCGTGAACTGGCGCAGGTCGTCGGCCAGACGCTGGTCGGGGTTATCGGTCGAATGGGTCTGCTCGATGCGGTAGTAGGCCTGGTGGCCAAGCCAGCGCTGCATGAACCGGCCGGTCATCCATGTACGCCAGCGCATCTGCAGCATCATCTGGTAGTACTGGCGCGAGATCGCCAGCACGATGAAACAGGCCGCGATCCAGGAGAATCGCAGCAGCAATGCCTTGAAGGAGACGAAGTCGCGCTGCTCGATGGCGTTGTAGAACACGCGGTTCCACTCGTTGAGCAGCACGTTGATATAGACGATACCGAGGTTCAGCGCTACGACCAGGGTCAGCAGGCCAAGCCCCGCCTTGCGGTCTTCAGACTTCCAGTAGGGCATGATCAGCGCCCAGGTGGCAGCCAGGCGCAGGCGGCTCTGGTCCTTGAGCGCCTTGGCCGGTACGGCCGGGCCGGGGACGATGACAGACGACGGTGTGGTGGACATGGAAGACGCCCGGAATGGCCCGCGGCCTGGGGACGCCGGCAGGCATGTTGTTGTTTGACTGGTGTCAGACGCACCGCCACGGCGGTGGGTTCCTTACCAGACTGCAACGGCACTTTACCAAGGTGGCACGGCGTCGTGCCGAGGGATGCTTCAGTCGGCCAAATCCAGCGCCGAAAGTGCTGCACGCAGCGCCGGCAGCCGGTCGGCCAGTTCGGCGACGCGCGCCGCGTCGGCCGTCCGTTGCGGCGCGGCCCAGATCGCTTCCGGAAAATGCGAATCCCAGCGATAGCGCGGAATGATGTGCCAGTGCAGGTGCGGCACCATGTTGCCGAACGCGGCCAGATTGACCTTGTCCGGCGTCATCACCTCGCGGACGATCCGCTCCACACGCGCCACCAGCCGCATCAGCCAGGCCATGTCGTGCTCGTCCAGATCGGTCAGCTCGGCCACATGGTCGTTCCAGACCACGCGGCAGAAGCCGGGAAAGCGATCATGCTCGACCAGGATGACGCGCGCGCGGTCGCCCATCCAGACGAGTTCTCCACCATCGGCTTCACAGAGGGGGCAGTTGGGGGCTCGGGTCATGTGGATTGACTGGAGAGTGTTGTTTTGCTCCTCTCCCCATACATGGGAGAGAGGAGCTCATGACTACGGCCGGCGGTTTAAACCAGCACCCGCTCGATACCACCCGCGTTGGCCTTTGCCACGTACTCCGGCAGCCAGTTCTCTCCCAGCAGGTGCTTGGCCATCTCCACGACGATATAGTCCGCCGTCACCGACGCATCCTCGTTGTAGCGCGACAAACCCTGCAGGCACGACGGGCAGCTCGTCAGGATCTTCACGTCGCCATTGAAGTCGCCGTCACGCAGCTTGTCGGCGCCCTTGCGCATTTCCTCTTCCTTGCGGAAGCGGATCTGCGTCGAGATATCCGGACGCGTAACGGCCAGCGTGCCCGATTCCCCGCAGCAGCGCTCGTTCTTCTCGATCTTGCCGCCACCCTGGTTACCGCCCATCAGGTCATTGACGAGCTTGGTCGGGTCCATCGTCTTGATCGGCGTATGGCAGGGGTCGTGGTACATGTACCGCGTGCCGGTGACGCCTTCGAGCTTCACGCCCTTCTCGAGCAGATACTCGTGGATGTCGATGATGCGGCAGCCCGGGAAGATCTTGTCGAATTCATATCCGGCGAGCTGGTCGTAGCACGTGCCGCAGCTCACCACCACGGTCTTGATGTCGAGGTAGTTAAGCGTGTTGGCTACGCGATGGAACAGCACGCGGTTGTCGCTGACCATCTTCTCGGCCTTGTCGAACTGGCCGGCGCCACGCTGCGGGTAGCCGCAGCACAGGTAGCCCGGCGGCAGCACGGTCTGCACGCCGACGTGCCAGAGCATGGCCTGGGTGGCCAGACCCACCTGCGAGAACAGCCGCTCCGAGCCACAGCCCGGGAAATAGAACACGGCTTCCGTTTCGGCCGTGGTCTGTTTCGGGTTGCGGATGATCGGCACGATCTCGTTGTCTTCGATATCGAGCAACGCGCGCGCGGTCTTCTTCGGCAGGTTGCCCGGCATCTTCTTGTTGATGAAGTGAATCACCTGCTCCTGCACGGGCGGCTTGCCGACCGTGGCGGGAGGATGCTGGGTCTGCTTGCGGGCGAACTTCTTCAGCAGTTCGTTGCCCAGGCGTTGCGCCTTGTAACCCCAGCCGATCATGGCCGCAC
The DNA here is from genome assembly GCF_059492215.1 of Cupriavidus sp. HY129. NCBI lineage: Bacteria > Pseudomonadati > Pseudomonadota > Betaproteobacteria > Burkholderiales > Burkholderiaceae > Cupriavidus > Cupriavidus sp. HY129. The sequence goes on along the minus strand of NZ_CP083254.1, from coordinate 380,214 downwards.
GGGTCATGTTGATCGTCTGCGGATTGGTCGCGTTCAGGAAGAACATCGACGCGGCGGTACCCGGGTTGAACTTCTTCTGGCCCATCTTGCGCAGCAGGTTGCGCATATTCATCGACACGTCGCCGAAGTCGATCTTGACCGGGCAAGGCGTCACGCACTTGTGGCAGACCGTGCAGTGATCGGCCACGTCAGAGAACTCGTCCCAGTGCTTGATCGACACGCCACGGCGCGTCTGTTCCTCGTACAGGAAAGCCTCGATCAGCAGCGACGTGGCCAGGATCTTGTTGCGCGGGCTGTACAGCAGGTTGGCGCGCGGCACGTGCGTGGCGCACACCGGCTTGCACTTGCCGCAGCGCAGGCAGTCCTTGACGCTCTCGGCGATCGCGCCGATGTCGCTCTGCTGCATGATGATCGACTCATGCCCCATCAGGCCAAACGACGGCGTATAGGCATTGCGCAGGTCGGCGCCCGGCAGCAGCTTGCCCTTGTTGAAGCGGCCCTGCGGATCGACGCGCTGCTTGTAGTCGCGGAATTCGGAGATCTCGTCTTCGGTCAGGAACTCGAGCTTGGTAATGCCGATGCCATGCTCGCCCGAGATCACGCCGTCCAGCGAACGCGCCAGCGTCATGATGCGGGCCACCGCGCGGTGCGCGTCCTGCAGCATGTCGTAGTCGTCCGAGTTCACGGGGATATTCGTGTGGACGTTGCCGTCGCCGGCGTGCATGTGCAGCGCCACGAAAACGCGGCCGCGCAGCACCTGCTTGTGGATCTTCTGCGCCTCGTCGAGGATCGGCTTGAACTCGCCGCCGGAGAAGATCTTGCGCAGCTCGGCGCGGATCTCGTTCTTCCAGCTCACGCGGATCGTGCGGTCCTGCATCAGGTGGAACACGGTCGCGTCCGGCTGCGTTTGCAGACGCTGCTCGAACGCCGGGCCGAGCAGGCCCAGGCCATGCCCGATCAGCGCGGCGCGCGCGGCGGCCAACGGCGTGTCGAGGTGGTCCTGCAGGTAGCGCCAGCGCGCGCGGATTTCACGCAGCAGCGTCAGCGCGTGTTGCACGCGGTCTTCCAGCAGTTCGGCGCTGGGAATCTCGTTGGCGTCGTCGCTGCGGCCAAGCGGCAGGTTGCCGCGCGCGAAGAACGCCTCAAGCTCGTCGGTCAGCTTGAGCTTGTTCTTGATCGACAGCTCGATGTTGATGCGCTCGATGCCGTCGGTGTACTCGCCCATGCGTGGCAGCGGGATCACCACGTCTTCATTGATCTTGAAGGCGTTGGTATGGCGCGCGATGGCGGCAGTGCGCGAGCGGTCGAGCCAGAACTTCTTGCGGGCCTCGGGGCTCACGGCGATGAAGCCCTCGCCGCTCTTGCCGTTGGCCATGCGAATCACTTCCGAGGTGGCGCGGGCCACGGCGTCCTCGTCGTCACCGACGATATCGCCGATCAGCACCATCTTCGGGAACGCGTTGCGCTTGCTCTTGGTGGCGTAGCCCACCGCGCGCAGATAGCGTTCGTCCAGATGCTCCAGACCGGCCAGAATGGCGCCGCCCTCGCGCTTCGACTCGGCGTCGAGGAAGTCCTTGATTTCGACGATGCTCGGAATCGCGTCGCGCGGCTGGCCGAAGAACTCCAGGCAGACCGTGCGCATATGCTTCGGCATCCGGTGCAGGACCCAGCGCGCGCTGGTGATGATGCCGTCGCAACCTTCCTTCTGCACGCCGGGCAGGCCGGCCAGGAACTTGTCGGTGACGTCCTTGCCCAGACCTTCCTTGCGGAACTTGCGGCCTTCGATCGCCAGCGTCTCGGTGCGCAGCACCTTCTCGCCCGGCTTGCGGTTGCCGTCCGACCACTTCAGCTCGAAGGTGGCCACCGGCACGTCGTGGATCTTGCCGAGGTTGTGGTCCATCCGGGTGATCTCGAGCCAGTTGCCCTCGGGATCGACCATGCGCCACCACGCCAGATTGTCCAGCGCGGTACCCCACAGCACGGCCTTCTTGCCGCCTGCGTTCATCGCCACGTTGCCGCCGATGCACGATGCGTCGATCGAGGTCGGGTCGACCGCGAACACCAGCCCGGCCTTGTCGGCGGCATCGGCCACGCGGCGCGTGACCACGCCGGCGCCGGAGAAGATCGTCGCCACCTTGCGCGACACGCCGGGCAGATCGGTCTGCTCGACTTCGCCAAGCTGCTCCAGCTTTTCCGTATTGATGACGGCAGAAAACGGCGTCAGCGGCACGGCGCCGCCGGTGTACCCGGTGCCGCCTCCGCGCGGGATGATGGTGAGACCCAGTTCGAAACAGCCCTTCACCAGGCCCGCGATCTCTTCCTCGGTATCCGGGGTCAGCACCACGAACGGGTACTCGACGCGCCAGTCGGTGGCGTCGGTCACGTGCGAGACGCGCGAGAGTCCATCGAACTTGATGTTGTCGTGCTGCGTCACCTTGCCCAGCACGCGCTGGGCGCGCTTGCGCAGCGCGTACGCGTCGGAGAATTCCTGCTTGAAGGCCTCGATCGCCTGCTTGGCGAACGCGACCAGCTGCTCCACACGGTGCGAGCGATCTTCCGCGGCGGGCTCGGCGTGCTCGGCACGGTCGGCGGCGCGGCGCTTTTCGATTTCACCCAGGCGGTGGTGCAGCGCGCTCACCAGCATCTGGCGGCGCTTGGGATTTTCGAGCAGGTCGTCCTGCAGGTACGGGTTGCGGCGCACGACCCAGATATCGCCGAGCACCTCGTAGAGCATCCGCGCCGAGCGGCCGGTGCGGCGTTCCCCGCGCAGTTCGTCCAGGATGCGCCAGGCTTCCTCGCCGAGCAGGCGGATGACGATCTCGCGATCCGAAAATGACGTGTAGTTATAGGGGATCTCGCGCAGACGCGGGGGTGCGTCCTTGGCGGCGAGCTTGGCATCGAGCACGAGTGGGGCGTTCATGGCGGGACCGCTTCCTGCTGCGCACGGGGACGGTGCGCGATTTCGTCTTTAAAGCGCGATTGTACTTCAACGCCCATGTTTGCCGCACCGCAACAACCCCGAAAACCCCCTATAACCCTTGGTTTCGTCAGGGATCTCGCCGTTTTCTGCCCGTCCGGCGCATTCCCGCTCAGAACAACCGGTGGAAGATCTGGCCCACGCCGTGCCAGAAGGAGTCCGGAATCCACAACAGGCTGCCCGTCATCGCCAGATAACGCAGGAACTTGCCGATGGCCATATAACCGACGCTGGGCCAGAACGGCATCCGCAGCCAACCCGCCAAAGTGCACAATGGATCACCAATACCGGGGAGCCAGGACACCAGCATCGTCGGGGGCCCCCAGCGGCGCATCCAGCGGAAATACTTGGCATCGAGCGCCGGCTTGCTGGCCTTCTTCGGGTGTTCCAGGTGCTGCGCGTGTTCGCGCTCATGCTGCCGATTCTGGCGCCGCAGCCGGTAGCGCACCACGGCTAGCTTGGCCGCGTAGCCCATCCACCAGTCGATGGCCCCGCCAATCGTGTTACCGAGCGTGGCCACCAGCACGGCCGGCCAGAACATATCGGGGTTGAGCTTGACGTAGCCGAACACGGCCGGCTCGGAGCCGAGCGGCAGTAGCGTGGCCGACACCAGGCTGACCACGAAAATGGCGGGCAACCCCACCGTCGGGAGGGCAAGGGTGTCAAACAGCCAGTGGATGAAGGCGTCCATGCGCTAGGAAACATAGGGCCGCGAATCGCAAGAGAACCCGCATGGCAGCACCGGTGGTTTTGTGTTTAACTGGGAGAGCCTTTTGCGTCCAATCGTTCACAACGCTTTCGCAAACCGGGCAAACCCGGCAGCACCAATATCACGAAATAGCCGTCTCAACCAAACGGCAGTACCGCGTCGTGGCCAGTCCCGCGCAGTGAATCGGGATGGATGGAGCTGGCCATGCGTGGACCCACACAGGAGACAAGCATGGCGATTCCGATCCGCCTGACGGTCAATGGCAAGCCCGTTGACGCCCAGGTCGAACCTCACACACTACTCGTCCAGTTCCTGCGCGAACACCTGCGCCTCACCGGCACGCACGTGGGCTGCGATACCGCCCAGTGCGGCGCCTGCACCGTCCACCTGGATGGCCGCGCGGTGAAGTCGTGCAACGTGCTCGTGGTGCAGGCAGACGGCGCCAGCGTGACGACGATCGAGGGCCTGGCCGTCAACGGCGAAATGCACCCCGTGCAGCAGGCGTTCCGCGAATGCCACGGCCTGCAATGCGGCTTCTGCACGCCGGGCATGGTGATGGCGGCCACGGCCCTGCTCAAGGACCGCCCCAATGCCGATGCGCAGGCGATTCGCGACCAGCTCGAAGGCAACCTGTGCCGCTGTACCGGCTATCACAACATCGTGCGTGCGGTGCAGCAAGGTCAGGCGGCCATGCAGGGCTCGGCGGCCGTGGCCAGCGCGGAATAAGGAGACCGGCCATGAACGCACCCGAAAAGCTGATCGGTTCGCCGGTCCGCCGCAAGGAAGACTATCGCTTCCTGACCGGCAACGGCCAGTACACCGACGATGTCGTCCTGCCGCACCAGAGCTACGGTTATTTCCTGCGCTCGCCGCATGCTCACGCGCGCATCAAGTCGATCGACACGTCCGAGGCGGCGGCCTCGCCCGGCGTGATCGCCGTGCTGACCGGCGATGACATGGCAGCCGACAAGGTCGGCGGCCTGCCCTGCGGCTGGCTGATCCACAGCATCGACGGCTCGCCGATGAAAGAACCGCCCCACCCCTCGCTGGCGCACGGCAAGGTGCGCCACGTGGGCGACCAGGTGGCGCTGGTCGTCGCCGAATCGCTCCAGCAGGCACGCGACGCCTCCGAGAAGATCGTTGTCGACTACGAGGAACTGCCGGCCGTGATCGGCCTGACCGATGCCTCGTCGGCAGCTTCGCTCGTCCACGACGATGTCCCCGCCAACACCTGCTACACGTGGGGCCACGGCGACAAGGCAGCCACGGACGCGGCATTCGCCAAGGCCGCTCACGTGACCACGCTGCAGATCGTCAACAACCGGCTGATCCCGAACGCGATCGAACCGCGCGCGGTCAATGCCAGCTATACGCGCCAGGATGACGGCTACACGGTCTACGTGGCCAACCAGAACCCGCACGTGGAGCGGCTGTTGATGGGGGCGTTCGTGCTGGGCCTGCCCGAGTCGCGCCTGCGCATCATCGCGCCGGACGTGGGCGGCGGCTTCGGCTCGAAGATCTTCCTCTACCCCGAGGACGTGGCACTGACCTGGGCATCGAAAAAGGTGGGACGTCCGATCAAGTGGACTGCGGAACGCTCCGAGTCCTTCCTGACCGACGCCCATGGTCGCGATCATGTGACCAAGGCTGAACTTGCGCTCGACGCCGACGGCAACTTCCTGGCGATGCGCGTGCACACCATCGCCAACATGGGCGCGTACCTGTCGACGTTCGCCAGCAGCGTGCCGACGATCCTCTACGCGACACTCCTGGCCGGCCAGTACGCCACGCCGGCGATCTATGCCGAAGTCCACGCGGTGTTCACCAACACGTCCCCCGTCGATGCCTATCGCGGCGCGGGACGCCCCGAGGCCACCTACGTCGTCGAACGGCTGGTGGAAGCGGCCGCGCGCGAGACCAACGTCGACCCGGCCACGCTGCGCCGCAAGAACTTCATCCGCACCTTCCCGTATGCCACCCCGGTGGGCCTGACCTACGACACCGGCGACTACGAGCCCTGCCTTGCTCGCGCGGAAGAACTGGCCGACGTGGCGGGATTCCCGGCCCGGCGCGCGGAAGCGAAGCAACGCGGCAAGCTGCGCGGGCTCGGCTACTCGTGCTACATCGAGGCCTGCGGGCTGGCGCCGTCGAATATCGCCGGAGCGCTGGGCGCGCGTGCCGGGCTGTTCGAGGTGGGCGAGATCCGCGTGCATCCGACGGGCACCGTGACGGTCTTCACCGGATCGCACAGCCACGGTCAGGGCCACGAAACCACGTTCGCGCAGATCGTGGCGGACCGCCTGGGCATCGCACTGGATGCCGTCGAGATCGTGCATGGCGATACGGGCCGCGTGCCGTTCGGCATGGGGACCTATGGCTCCCGCTCGCTGGCAGTGGGCGGCTCGGCGATCATGAAAGCGCTCGACAAGATCGAGGCCAAGGCCAAGAAGATCGCCGCGCACCTGCTTGAGGCATCCGACGCCGACATCGAGTTCAAGGACGGCGTGTTCCGCGTGGCCGGCACCGACCGCACCAAGACGTTCGGCGAGGTGGCGCTGACGGCATACGTGCCGCACAACTACCCGCTCGACAAGCTCGAGCCAGGCCTGAACGAGAACGCGTTCTACGATCCGACGAACTTCACGTATCCGTCCGGCGCGTACCTCTGCGAAGTCGAGGTCGATCCCGATACCGGCGAGTCGCACGTGGTCAAGTTCACCGCTGTGGATGACTTCGGCAACGTGATCAACCCGATGATCGTGGAAGGCCAGGTGCATGGCGGCATTGGCCAGGGTCTGGGTCAGGCGATGCTCGAACAGTGCGTCTACGACCCCGAGAGCGGCCAGCTCCTGACCGGCTCGTACATGGACTACGCGATGCCACGCGCCGGAGACCTGCCCGACTTCACCGTGGAGACGTCCGCCGGCACACCGTGCACGCACAATCCGCTCGGCGTGAAAGGCTGCGGCGAAGCCGGCGCGATCGGCTCGCCACCGGCCTTCATCAACGCCATGGTCGACGCCTTGTCGCCGCTCGGCGTGCATGATCTGCAGATGCCCGCCACGCCGCATCGCGTGTGGCAAGCCATCCAGTCCGCGCAATCTGGCACCGCGTAACCGGGGAGAGCACAACATGTATGCATTCCAGTATGAACGTGCCGCCGACGCCAATGCCGCGGTGGCCAAGCTGAAGGCCGATGGCGACGCCAAGTTCCTGGCTGGCGGTCAAAGCCTGCTGGCGGCGATGAAGCTGCGCCTGGCTTCGCCGTCGACGCTGGTCGATGTGTCGCGCATTCCGGGCATGAACGGGATTCGCGTCGAGGGTGACGCGCTGGTGATCGGCGCCGCCACGCGCCATGCCGATGTGGCGGCCAATGCCGACGTGATGCGCCGTATTCCGGCGCTGGCAGCGCTGGCCAACGGCATCGGCGACCGGCAGGTACGCGCGATGGGAACGATCGGTGGCTCGCTCGCCAATGACGACCCGGCAGCGGACTATCCCGCCGCCGTGCTCGCGCTGAACGCGACGGTCGTCACCGATCGTCGCAGCATCGCGGCGGACGACTTCTTCAAGGGGCTCTATGAAACAGCGCTCGAGCCCGACGAGTTGATCACCGCGGTGCGCTTCCCGTCGCCGGATCAGGCTGCCTACATCAAGTTCCGCAACCCCGCATCGCGCTTCGCGCTGGTTGGCGTGATGGTCGCGCGCACCGGCAAGAGCGTGCGCGTGGCGGTGACCGGCGCGGCAGACAGCGTGTTCCGGGCGCCGGCGCTCGAGCAGGCATTGGCGGCCAGCTTCACGCCAGCGGCCGCCCGAGCCGTGAAGATGGATCCGTCCGGCCTTAACGTGGACCTGCATGCGTCTGCCGAGTACCGCGCGCATCTGATCCCGGTGCTGGCGGCGCGAGCCGTGGAGCAGGCGCTGAAGGGCTAAGGCTGCGTCGTGTTTGTACCTCTCTCCCGCGCGGCGGGAGAGAGGTGCGCATAGCGACGGAACCCGCATTCTCACCATGCTCCCCACCTCGATCGACCAAACCCTCTCGCTGCTCGAAAAGCAGCAATATTTCGCCGACCGCGAGACGGCCACCGTGCTGTATCTCGCGCTTCGGATGCAACGCCCGCTTTTTCTCGAAGGCGAGCCCGGTGTCGGCAAGACAGCGCTGGCGCAAGCCATGGCGCGCGCGCTCGGCACGCGGCTGCTGCGCCTGCAATGCTATGAAGGTCTCGACGCCGCCAGCGCGCTCTACGAATGGGACTACCCGCGCCAGATCATGGCGCTGCGGCTAGCCGAAGCGCGTGGCGAACGGCCGGAGCAGCAATCGCTCTATCACGACGACTACCTGCTCAAGCGACCGCTGCTCGAGGCGCTGTTGCCGGACCCTGCCGCGCCGAACGTGCCGCGCGTGCTGCTGATCGACGAAATCGACCGCGCCGACGAACCGTTCGAGGCGTTCCTGCTCGAAGTCCTGTCGGAATACCAGGTGTCGATCCCCGAAATCGGCGTGGTCCAGGCCGAACGTCCGCCACTGATCGTGATCACATCGAACCGCACGCGCGAGGTGCATGACGCGCTCAAACGTCGCTGCCTTTACCAGTGGATGGGTTACCCGGGCCGCGACCGCGAGCTGCAGATCGTCGCGGCGCGCGCGCCCGAAGCGGCGATGGCCCTGCAACGGCAGGCCGTCGATTTCATCCACCGGCTGCGTGGCATCGACCTGTTCAAGGCTCCCGGCATCGCCGAGGCCATCGACTGGTGCCGCGCGCTGGCCGCGCTGGGCGTGACCGAACTCGATCCGCAATCGGTGCGCGACACGCTCGGCGTCCTGCTCAAGTATCAGGACGACCTGGCACGCGCGGACGGACCGACCATCGCCGAACTGCTCGCCGGGGCAGCACCGGCAGGCTGACCATGCCACGCGCCGCACCGTCCGCCCCCTCTGCCCCCTTTGCCCCCTCTGCCCGACCAGACACATCGGGCACGCCACCCCCGCTGCCGATGCTGGCCCGCAACGTCACGCATTTCATGCGGCTGCTGCGTGACACCGGGTTCGGGCTGTCGCCGGCTCATGCCGTCGATGCATTGGAAGCCCTGCGGCATATCGATATCGGCGCGCGCGACGAAGTGCGGGCCGCGCTGGCGGCACTGGTGCTATCGGGCCCCGATCAGCGCCCGCTGTTCGATGCCGCCTTCGACCTGTTCTGGCGCGACCCCGACTGGGAAAGCAAGCTGCGGGCGATGCTGCTGCCGCGCGTCGATGCGGGGATTCCGCCGCCACGACGCAGCAACCGCCTGGCCGACGCCCTGGCCGCCCGGCAACCGCCATCGCCAAAGCCGGACCAGCCGCCCCGTGAGGAACGCTTCACCGCCCCGCTTACGTTCTCCGATCAGGAGCGTCTGGCGGGGCGCGACTTCGAAACCCTGAACGCCGAAGAGTGGCGCGCGCTCCAGCATCTGGTGCGCACACGGCGCGCGCGTCTGGCCCTGCAGAAGACACGGCGTCTGCGCCCATCCACCTGCGGGAGCCACGCTGACCTGCGCGCGAGCGCGCGACTGGCGGTGCGCCAGCATGGCGAATGGCTGCGCTGGAAGTACCGCAAGCGTGCCGAACGCAAGCCGCCCGTGGTCCTGCTGCTCGATATCTCTGGCTCGATGAGCCAGTACTCGCGCGCCGTCCTCTACTTCTGCCATGCGCTGACGCAGTCCCGCGAGCGACTGCACGTCTTCCTGTTCGGCACGCGGCTGACCAACGTGACGCGCGCGCTACGCGAACGCGATCCGGACGACGCGGTGAACCTGATCACCGAACAGGTCCGCGACTGGGCTGGCGGCACCCGCATCGGTGCCGCGCTGGCAACGTTCAACCGGCAATGGGCGCGTCGCACGCTATCCGGCCGCGCCACGGTGCTGCTGGTCAGCGACGGTATCGATCTGGAGCACATCGATCTACTCGAACAGGAGATGGCCCGCCTGCGCCGCTTTGCGCATCGCATCATCTGGCTCAATCCGCTGCTGCGCTATGAAGGCTTCACGCCGCAGGCGCGCGGCATTCAGGCGATCCTGCCCCACGTCGACGCGCTGCGTGCGGCGCACAACCTGGACAGCCTGTTCGCGCTGGAATCGCTGCTGGCCGATCCCGCGCGCGTCCCGCCTGTCAAAGCATTACGCCCCCAACCAGGATATTCATCATGGAAATGACCCAGACCCAGCGACTGCCCGTGCCCCAACAGGTCGCCTGGGATGCACTGAACGACACAGCGCTGCTCAAGCAATGTATTCCGGGATGTGAGAGCATCGAGCCCGACGGCGACAACGCCTACCAACTGGCGCTGACCGCCGCCGTCGGACCGGTCAAGGCGCGCTTCAAGGGGCGCATGGCGCTGCAGAACATCCAGGCGCCGGAGAGCTACACGATCCAGTTCGACGGACAGGGCGGCGCGGCCGGATTCGGCAAGGGGACGGCGCAGGTCAAGCTCACGCCCGAAGGCGACGAGACGCTGCTCACCTACGCGGTTCACGCGCAGGTCGGCGGCAAGATCGCGCAGATCGGCTCGCGGCTGGTGGATGCCGCCGCGCGCAAGATGGCCGATACCTTCTTCACCCGCTTCACCGAGGCCGTCGGTGGCGGTGGCGCGAACGAAGACGACAACAGTACGGAAACGGAACAATCAGCCGACGCGGGGAAAACGACCGACGGCGGCGATGACACAGGAACAAAGCGGAAACGATCATGGACAGCGTGGATCTCGAAGTCCTGAAATGCAGCGTGCGCTGGCAGCAGGAAGGGCATGGCGTATTGCTGGTGACAGTCGTCAGAACCTGGGGGTCGTCGCCCCGCCCCGAAGGCGCGATGCTGGCCGTGCGTGACGACGGCCTCGTGGTGGGCTCGGTGTCCGGCGGCTGCATCGAGGACGACATCATCGACCGCGTGCGGCACGAGGGCATCCATTCGGGCCTCCCCGAAGCGATCAAGTACGGCATCAGCGCGGAGGAAGCGCACCGCTTTGGCCTGCCTTGCGGTGGCACGATCGAGCTGGTGACCGAGCCGCTGTCTGCGGCCAGCGGCATCGTCGATCTGCTCGACGCGGTGGAGAACGGCAGGCTCATCGCCCGCACGCTCGACATGGCAACCGGCGCGGCAACGCTCGGGCCAGCCGAGGCCACCGACGGCCTGGCGTTCGACGGCAAGACCCTGCTGACGATCCACGGCCCGCGCTACCGGATGCTGGTGATCGGCGCCGGCCAGCTGTCGAAGTACCTGTGCCAGATCGCCGTGGGGCTTGGCTTCCAGGTCACTGTCTGCGATCCGCGCGAGGAATACACCGAGACCTGGGACATCGCCGGAGTGACGATGGTCCGCACCATGCCGGACGACACGGTCATGGACATGAAGCTCGACGAGCGCTGCGCGGTGATCGCGCTGACGCACGACCCCAAGCTCGACGACCTGGCCCTGATGGAAGCGCTGCGCACGCCGGCGTTCTATGTCGGAGCGCTAGGCTCGCGACGCAACAACCACGCGCGCCGCGAGCGGCTCAAGGAATTCGACCTGACAGAGCTGCAGCTCGCGCGATTGCATGGGCCGGTGGGTATCTACATCGGCAGCCGCACGCCGCCCGAGATCGCGATCTCGATCCTGGCCGAAGTGATCGCGGCCAAGAACCACGTCTCGCTCCCTGACATCCTTCAAGTCGAAGGCGCGAAAGCGGCGCGGGAAATCGCCGCTGGCGAGGCGGCCTGTCCAATCCTGCCCACCGCTTCGGCGGCACAGCCATGAAGAAGCCCGTGCTCTCTCAATCCGACCTGCCCATCGGCATCCTGCTGGCGGCCGGCTTTGGCCGACGCTTCGACCCGGCTGGCGCACGCAACAAACTGCTAGAGAAACTGCCCGACGGGCGCACCGTGGCATGGCGTAGCGCGCGAACGCTTGCGGCGGCGCTGCCGGGTTCGATCGCCGTGGTGCGCCCCGGCAATCCCGAGCTATCGGAAGAGCTGCGCCGCGGCGGCTGCAAGGTAGTCGAATCCGCAGACGCCGAGGCCGGCATGGGCGCGGCGCTACGCGCCGGCGTGACGGCCTGCGCCGACGCGCGCGGCTGGGTCGTGGCACTGGCGGACATGCCGTGGCTGTCGATGGAACTGGTGCGTGCCGTGGCACTGACGATCACGTCGCGCGACACCATCGCCGCGCCGTGGCGCGATGGCCAGCGTGGGCACCCGGTAGGCTTTGGCGCCGCATGGCGCGAGGAACTGCTGAAGCTCGACGGCGACGAAGGCGCCCGCGCACTGCTCAAGTCGCAGCCGGTGACGCGCATCCTGACCGACGACGATGGTCCGTTCCGAGACGTGGATGTGCCGGGGGACCTGAAACAGGCGTAGTCGCCGCGGAATTTGCGGCGCCTGCCTGCGGCCTCAACCATCACCCCCCTTCCGTCTCCATAAGCGCCCGCAGATATTCTCCGCTCCACCAGTGCACATCCTGCTGGCGAATCCGCTCCAGCAGTTTCTGGTGACGCGCCTGGCGCTCTGACAGCGACATATGCAAGGCCTGCTGGATCGCCTGCGCGGTGGCGCGCGTGTCATACGGATTGACCAGCAGCGCTTCCTTCATCTGTTCCGCCGCGCCCGCGAAGCGGGACAGCACCAGCACGCCGGGATCCTCCGGGTCCTGAGCCGCGATGTATTCCTTGGCGACGAGGTTCATGCCGTCGCGCAATGGCGTCACCAGCGCCACGTTGCACGCACGGCACAGGCCCGGCAGGCGGCGGCGCGCGGTGGAGCGGTGGATGTAGCGCACCGGCATCCAGTCCAGCTCGCCATACTCGCCGTTGATCGCGCCGGTGATGCCTTCCATGTCGCGCCGCAGGTCCGCATAGGCGTCGACCGATTCCCGTGACGGCGCGGCGATCTGGATCAGCGTGGCGCTTGAACGGTTCTCGGGGTACTCGGCCAGCAGCGTCTGGAAAGCCTTGAGCCGTTGGGGCAGGCCCTTCGAGTAATCGAGGCGGTCGATGCCGAGCAGCAGCCTGCGTCGCGCGTACTGGCCGCGCATCATCTCGTAGGTCTCGCGCGCTTCGTCGGCGCGGCCCAGTTCGATGAACTCGTCGACATCGATGCCGATCGGAAACGCCTGCGCGCGCACGGTGCGATGGAATGCACGGAAGCGGTATTCGCCCATCGGCTCGGCGCCGGCCTCGCCCTGCACGTAGCGGGAGAAGTGCTCGACATCGTCGTGGCTCTGGAAGCCGAGCAGGTCATAGGCAAACAGCGCGCGCATCAGCCACTCGTGCTGCGGAATGGTGGCCAGGATCAGCCGTGGCGGCAGCGGGATATGCAGGAAGAAGCCAATGCGCTGGCCGCAACCGATCGCCCGTAACTCCGCGGCCAGCGGAATCAGGTGATAGTCGTGGATCCAGATCACGTCGTCGGGCTTGAGCAGCGGCGCCAGCTTGCGCGCGAAAAGCTGGTTCACGCGGCGGTAGGCATTCAGGTTGCCGCCTGAATCGAAGTCGGCCAGATCCACCCGATAGTGGAATACCGGCCACAGCACGCCATTGCTGTAGCCCAGGTAGTAGGACTCGAAGTCCTCCCGGCTCAGATCCACCGTGGCCAGCGTGACGTTGCCGGCCTGGATCTGGTGCAGCTCGCCCTCTCCGGGCGTGCCGCCGCGGCTGGCGTCCACCACCTTGCCGCTCCAGCCGAACCACAATCCACCGGTCTTGTTCAACGTGTCGGACAACGCGACGGCAAGTCCGCCCGCCGCATGATTCCGCGGGTCGGCAACCCGGTTCGATACTGCTACTAGTCTTCCCATATCTCGCTTCTGGTTGAGATCCACTCCTCGTTCAAATCACGCTGTCCCAGGGGGCCGACAGCCGTACGGCGCCATTGATCAGGCCGACCATCGAATAGGTCTGGGGGAAGTTGCCCCACATCTCGCCCGTGACCGGGTGCGTGTCCTCCGACAACAACCCTAGCGGATTGCGCGCCGCCAGCATGGCCTCGAAGATTTCGCGCGCTTCCTCGCGACGGCCGATGCGCGCCAGCGCGTCGATGCGCCAGAACGTGCAGATATTGAAGGCCGTCTCGGGCTTGCCAAAGTCGTCCGGCGCCTCATAGCGCCGCATGTACGGTCCGTCGCAGAGCGTGTCCTCGAGCGCCTTCAGCGTCGAAACGAAACGCGGGTCCTTTGGATCGATGAAATTCACTTCCGCCATCAGCAACACGCTGGCGTCGAGCACGTTGCCGCCGAAACTCTCCGCGAAAGCCTGTCGCGACTCGCTCCACGATTCGGTCAGGATGCGTTGCTTCATGCGGTCGGCATGTTCCGTCCAGTACGCCGCACGCTGCGGGTGCTCGAGCTTGGTGGCGATCTTGGCCAGCCGGTCGCAGGCTGCCCAGCTCATCAGCGCAGAAGACGTATGGACCCGCGCGCGCGTGCGCAACTCCCACATGCCCGCGTCCGGCGTGCCGAACACGCGCACCGCCTGCTCGCCGACGTCCTCGAGCCGGTGAAATTCAGTCAGGCCGCCACGATGCAGCAGCCGGTGGTCGTGAAACGCCTGCGCGGCGCCGAGCACCACGTTGCCGTAGACATCGTGCTGGAAGTGCTCCTGCGCCTGGTTGCCCACGCGCACCGGGCCCATATTGCGATATCCGCCCAGATGATCGAGAACGCTTTCAGGCAACTCGCGTTCGAGCCCGATGCCGTAGAGCGGCTGGATATGGCCATCCTGCGCCTGCACGACGACATTCGTCAGCCAGCGCATGTAGTCCTCCATCGTGCCAACCTCGGACAGGCTGTTGAGCGCGCGCACCACGAAGAACGCGTCCCGCAACCAGCAGTAGCGGTAGTCCCAGTTCCGGCCGCTGCCGGGCGCCTCGGGAATGCTCGTTGTCATCGCCGCGACGATCGCGCCGGTCTCCTCGTAGAGCGACATCTTCAGCGTGATCGCCGCGCGGATTACGGCGTCCTGCCATTCGCGCGGCACGGCCAGCCGGCGGCTCCAGATGCGCCAGTAGGACGTGGTCTCCTGCTCGAAGTCGCGCGCGGTCTCCTCCACGCCATGCGCCAGCGTTTCATCTGGCCCGAGAATGAAGTTGTAGTTGCGCGTGACCAGGAACGGCGTGTTCGACAGCACATAGGCCAGCGGCGCGTCAGTGGTCATCCGCAGCGTCAGGTCCTCGCCGATATAGCGCACATGGCTGCTGCCGCGCGTCATCTGCGGCTTGATCCGGCCCCAGTTGAAGCGCGGCGCCACCGTGACCCGCACCCGTGGCGCGCCACGGACCGGCCGGATCCGCCGCACCAGCGTCAGCGGGCGGAAATAGCGCCCGAGCCGGAAGAACCGAGGGCAAAAATCGGTGATCTCCAGGCAGTGACCATGCTTGTCGTACAGGCGCGTGCGCAGGATGGCCGTATTCGGCTCGTACCACTGCGTGGACTTCACCAGGTCTTCCACCTCGATGGAAAAGTGGCCGCCATTCTCGCTCGAGTCGAGCAGCGCATTGAAAACGGGGTCGGCATCGTAGCGCGGCAGGCAACACCAGACGATGCGGCCGCGTCCGTCGACCAATGCCGAGAATGCGCAGTTGCCAATCATCCCGAGCGATAGCGACGGATCGGCGTGACGGCCAGTGCAGTTGGTATCGGTATTGAAAGCGGGCGCTTCAGGATGATGCGCGGTAGGGGTGGGGGAGGCGTTCACAGCGAGTCCTCCGTTTCGGACGAAGTGGATGAGACGGACTGCGGCTTGCCGCCGCGTTGCGCCCTGAGCGCCAGAAGAGCATGGGCGGATCGATGAAGCCAGCAACGCAACGCAGCGGGCCCGGTCACGCTGACCGTGGCGGCCGTGGCGCGCTCGCCAACCAGCACGCCCACCCCGCCGAGTTCACGCGCCACGACAAAACCGGCTTCGTCGGTGACATCGTCACCCGCGAACAGCGGCTTGCGTCCTTCAAAGGGGGCCATGCGCATGAACGTGGCAATCGCGCCCCCCTTGTCGACGCCGGCAGGCTTGATCTCCACGACCATTTTTCCGGGCAAGCCTTCCAGCCCATCCACGTCGTGCAGGGTGTCGGCCACCATCGCGCGCACCTGCGCCTCGAGTTCCGGGGCCTGTCGATAGTGAATGGCGACTGCCACGGATTTCCGCTCGATGCGTAGGCCGGGATGGCGCGCGACGAAGGCTTCGAGCCTCGGCATCAATGCCGTGATGCCGGGCGCCGGTGGCATAAACAGCGCTTCGCCGTCATGGCGCAGCTCGGCGCCGTGCACGCCTGCCGCGGGGAGCCTCAGCGGCTGCAGGAATCCATCGAGCTCGGCAACAGGCCGGCCCGAGATGATGGCCAGGGCGCCGTCCAGGCAGGTGTGCAGCGCGCGCAGCGTGCCAACCAGTTCCGGCTCGACCTGCACCAGCTCGGGGCGCGGCGCGAGGTCGGCCAGCGTGCCGTCGAAATCCAGAAACAGCGCGGTATCGGGTTCGATGAGAGGTAGCGAAGACATCACGCAAGACCGTAACACGTCGATTTGGAAGGTGTCAGCCGGACGCTGTCCTACAACTGTGGCTGTCACTGCACCCGTCGCACGGCAACTGCCAACCTGGCACTGCCAAGTGCGCCATCCATTATCATTGGCGGTTTCCGCCGATTTTTCCGGTTTTTTTGCCGCTGCCCCCGGCGCCGCACCCCGCTGACCATGACCCGCACGCCCGCCAAGCCCGACTATCTGAAAAAAATCCTGACTGCCAAGGTCTATGACGTGGCCCAGGAAACCGAATTGACCTATGCGCCCGCGCTGTCGGCGCGCACCGGCAATGCGGTCTGGTTCAAGCGCGAGGACACCCAGCCGGTGTTCTCGTTCAAGTTGCGGGGGGCGTACAACAAGATGGCGTCCCTCACGCCCGAGGAACTCAAGCGCGGCGTGATCGCCGCTTCGGCAGGCAACCACGCGCAGGGCGTGGCGCTGGCGGCGGCCCGCATGCAATGCAAGGCGATCATCGCCATGCCGACCACCACGCCGCAGGTGAAGATCGACGCCGTGCGCGAGCGCGGCGGCGAGTGGGTGCAGATCGTTCTGCACGGTGAGTCGTACAGCGATGCCTACCTGCACGCGGCCGAACTCGAGAAGAAGCACAAGCTCGCGTTCATCCACCCGTTCGACGACCCCGAGGTCATCGCTGGTCAGGGCACCATCGCGATGGAGATCCTGCGCCAGCACCCTGGCCCGATTCACGCGATCTTCGTCGCCATCGGCGGCGGTGGCCTGATCTCCGGCATCGCCGCCTACGTCAAGGCGGTGCGCCCCGAGATCAAGGTGATCGGTGTGCAGACCTTCGATTCCGATGCCATGAAGCGCTCGGTGGACGCCGGCAAGCGCGTGGAACTGAAGGATGTGGGCCTGTTCTCGGACGGTACCGCCGTCAAGCTGGTGGGCAAGGAGACGTTCCGCATCACGCGTGAACTGGTCGACGACATTATCCTGGTCGATACCGATGCGATCTGCGCGGGCCTGAAGGATGTGTTCCAGGACACCCGCAGCATCCTCGAGCCGGCCGGCGCGCTGGCCGTGGCCGGCCTCAAGGCGTACGCCGAGCGCGAGAAGCTCAAGCACCAGCACCTGGTGGCGATCGCCTGCGGCGCCAATATGAACTTCGACCGCCTGCGCTTCGTGGCCGAGCGCGCCGAAGTGGGTGAAGCGCGCGAAGCGGTCTTCGCCGTGACGATCCCCGAGGAACGCGGCAGCTTCAAGCGCTTCTGCGAACAGGTCGGCACGCGCAGCGTGACCGAGTTCAACTACCGCATCGCCGACAAGGGCGTGGCGCATATCTTCGTCGGCGTGCAGATCGCCAGCCGCGCGGAGAGCGACAAGATCGCCGCCAACTTCCGCCGCCATGGCTTCGATACGCTCGACCTGTCGAACGACGAACTGGCCAAGCAGCACATCCGCTACATGGTCGGCGGCCATTCGCCGCTGGCGCATGACGAACTGCTGTATCGCTTCGAATTCCCGGAGCGCCCGGGCGCGCTGATGAAGTTCCTGTCCAGCATGAGCCCGAACTGGAACATCAGCCTGTTCCACTACCGGAACCAGGGCGCGGACACGTCCAACATCCTGGTCGGCATCCAGGTGCCGAAGAACGAGAAGCGCGCGTTCCGCAGCTTCCTTTCGACGCTCGGTTACGTACACTGGGATGAGACCGACAACCCCGTCTACAAGCTGTTCCTTTCCTGACGCCCCCGATCATGACGCTTCCTGAGCACTCGCCGCTGGGCAAGCCCTCGGCGTACAAGACCGAATACGACGCATCATTGCTGTTCCCGATCCCGCGCCAGCCGAAACGCGCGGAGATCGGCCTGCCGGAAGGGCGCGCGCTGCCCTTCTTCGGCGTGGATATCTGGAATGCCTACGAGGTATCGTGGCTGAACCTGAAGGGCAAGCCGCAGGTGGCGCTGGCCACGTTCATCATTCCTGCCGATACGCCGAACATCGTCGAGTCGAAGTCGTTCAAGCTGTACCTGAACTCGTTCAACCAGACCAGGATTGCTTCGCCCGAGGCGCTGCAGCAGTTGCTGCATCACGACCTCTCCGAGGCCACGGGCGGCACGGTGCAGGTCCGGCTGGTGACCGAGGCCGACCTCGGCACGCAGAAGATGGGCGAACTGGACGGGCTGCTGCTGGACCGGCTCGACATCGAGACCGATATCTACGAACCCGACCCGACGCTGCTGTCGGCCGAGCAGGAAGAGTCGCCGGTGGAGGAAACGCTGGTGTCGCACCTGCTCAAGTCGAACTGCCTGGTCACGGGCCAGCCAGACTGGGGCAGCGTGCAGATCCGCTACGTGGGCGCGCCGATCGACCAGGAAGGCCTGCTCAAGTACCTGATTTCGTTCCGGAATCACAACGAGTTCCACGAGCAGTGCGTCGAGCGGATCTTCACGGACGTCATGCGCATGTGCAAGCCGGTGAAGCTCGCGGTCTACGCACGCTACACGCGCCGCGGCGGGCTGGACATCAATCCATTCCGCACCAACTACAACACGCCGTGGCCGGACAACCGGCGCAATGCGCGGCAGTAGGACCGCACTGACTCAAAACTCCGCGTGGGCCCGGATGCCGATGAACTTGGCGGGCCCGCGATCCCGGTTGTAGCCCGGGTTCCGCATGTACTGGAAGTCCGGGCTCAGGCTCAGCGTCTTCCAGACCGCGAAGCTGTAGTAGATCTCGAATACCTGCTCGGGGCCGTAGTTGAGCGCCCCATCCCCCAGGAACGCGCCCAGGCCACCCGCCGCCAGATAGTTGCGATGGTTGGCCCCCAGCATGTTGATCGCCATCCCCAGCCCCACCTCGTCATTGGGGCGACCCCACGCCGTTCCCCTGAGCGTGCCGCCCCACGACACCTGCCGGCCAATTTCCGTGAACGCGTAGGTTTCGGTCTTGTCGTCGGACCAGTTGGCCCGCAGGAACAGGCCCAGCGAATCGTTGACCTCCTGCAGGAACGCAAGCCCCACGCCCACCTTCGCGTGTTCGCGGCGCACGTCGGCCACGTCCGGTGTCACGTTGTTGGCCAGTCCGAAAGCGATGGCATCGTTGAACGCCCCCATCTTCGCCTTGTTACGCCACAGCAGCAGCCGGGCCTGGCCCGGGCGGCCACCGATCTGGTAGCGCTTTTCGAGTTCCAGCACGTCGCCGTAGTGCTCGAACATGCGCGTGTCGAGCTCCTGGCCATTGGATTCGAGCGGCTGCAGGAAACGGCCGAAACGCGCCGACCAGCCATCGCCGATGTACTCGACTGAAGCCCCCCAGTTGTAGCCCCGCGCATCAGCCGCGTAGTCGAACGAACCGTGCGTCAGGAACGACCAGTTCATGAACTGCGTGCGTGGATCGGACCCGTAGGGGTTCTGATCGAAGACATCGAGCACGCTGAAGTTGCCGGCGGTCAGCACCACGCGTTGCTTGTCGACGGTGCGGGCGAACTGGTTGAAATCGGCCTCGAGCTTTTCATCGCCCCCCCCCAGCCCCCACGTCTGACGAATGAAGGCCCGCGCGCGGTAGAACTTCGGGTTGGTGCTGGCCGTCTTGGCCAGTTCGCCATTGGAGGGGCCACCCACGCCATGCAGTTCGGAGAATGGCACGCCCTGGGCCACCTCCGGATTGAAATGGAACTCGGCGCCCTGCCAGAGCCGCAATCCCAGGTCGAGCGTGGCCGTGAACGAATAGCTCTTGGCGCGATCGGGCGTCAGGCTGTTCTCGCCGGAGTACCCCGCGCCGAAAGACGGCTTGCGCTGCCAGATGTACGTGGTCTGCCCATGGATGGCGAACGGGCTTTCCACATCGGACGCGGCTTCCTGCCCGGGCCCGGGGGCTTCCTGCGCGTGCGCCACCCAGGGCAATGCAAGCCCGCCCGCCACCAGCAAGGCGGCAAACGGGACGGCAAAGCGGCGGGCAAAGCTCGGGCGCAACCGCTGCGGAGCGGCTGGCGGGCAAGAACGCGACATAGGAATTGGGGGCAGTGGATGCGCGCATGCAAGCATCCAGTGGATTGGCGGGCAGCTTAGCCAAAGCCCCATGACATGTCTACCGTGCATTGTTGCAGCGCAGCATATCCAGCGCGCTGCGCTCTCACTCGATTTTGTAACCGATCTTGAATTAATTAATTCGAAAATTAATATCTACTCGATACCGTCTGGAGTTGACTGATGCCAGCCAAGTCCTCGCCCGATACGTCCCCGGCACCGCGACAGCGCCGGCCGGGACGCCCTACGGCCAACGCCAATGATGCCGATCAGCGCAACCGCCTGATCGACGCCGCTGTCACTCTGTTCGCGCGCCACGGCGTGGCCGCCACCTCCACCAAAGCGATCGCCGCCGAAGCTGGCGTCACGCCAGCACTGGTCCACTACTACTTCCACGATCGGGAGCTACTGCTCGATGCCGTCTTCGACGAACGGCTGGAGCCGCTGTTCGAGCAGGTGTTCGACACCCTGGCCGGGCACGCCGGTGACATCGTGACGGTGATCCCGGCGCTGGCGGGCCAACTGATCCGCACGGCGTCTGCCACGCCGTGGTTTCCGGGCCTGTGGATCCGGGAGATCGTCGGTACCGATGGCCATCTGCGCGAGCGGATGGTCGAGCGCGTAGCCCTGCGGCGTGCCTCGCTGATCATGGGACCACTGGCAGCCGCCCACGCGCAAGGCAAGCTGACCCCGGGGCTCGAACCGGCCCTCGTCATGGTGTCGCTGATCGGGCTGGCGCTGCTGCCGCCCGCCACCACGCACATCTGGCGCGGCCTTCCCGGCGCGGCCGATATCGATACCGAAACGCTCGTGCGCCACGTCACCGCCCTGCTCACCCACGGGCTGTCCGCCGGCACCCCGTCCCAAGACAAATAAGCCCATCCGGAGCCCGTATGTTCAATCCTGTCCCCCGTCATGCGTGGTCCCTGCTGATCATGGCAACGGCACTGGCCGCGTGCAGCAATGACAAGCCCGTCAGTTGGCAAGGCTACGTGGAGGGCGAGTTCGTCTCTGTGGCGTCGCCATTCGCGGGCCGCCTGGAAAAGCTGTCGGTCGACCGTGGCCAGCAGGTGGCCGATGGTGCGCCGCTATTCGTGCTGGAATCCGACGACGAGCGCGCCGCGCGGCAACAGGCCGCCGAGCAGCTACGCGCGGCCGAGGCGCAGCTTGCCGATATCCAGATCGGCAAGCGCCCCGTGGAAGTGGCCGTGACCCAGGCGCAACTGTCGCAGGCGCAGGCGCAGGCCCAACGCAGCGCGGCGCAACGCCGGCGCGACGAAGCCCAGTTCGAGATCGGCGGCGTCTCCAGACAGCAGCTTGACGACAGCCGCGCCACGGCGGATGCGGACGCGGCACGCGTGCGCGAGTTGCAGCGCGATATCGACGTCGCGCGCCTGCCGGGTCGCAAGGACCAGCTTGCCGCGCAAAGCGCGCAGGTGGATGCCGCGCGCGCCGCGCTGGCGCAGGCCGAGTGGAAGCTATCGCGCAAGTTCGTCAATGCCACGGTGCCGGGCCTGGTCTACGACGTGCCGTTCCGCCCCGGCGAGTGGGTGCCCGCGGGGAGCACCGTGGTCCGCATGTTGCCCGCCGCCAACGTCAAGGTGCGCTTCTACGTACCTGAGACCGTGGTCGGCGCGCTCAAGAACGGGCAGGCCGTCCATATCCGCTGCGACGGTTGCGCGGCCCCGGTGGCGGCAAAGATCACCTATATCTCGAACGAAGCCGAGTTCACGCCACCGGTCATCTACAGCAACGAGACACGCCGCAAGCTCGTATTCCTGATCGAGGCACGTCCGGACCCTGCCGAAGCACCGAAGCTGCGCCCGGGCCAGCCTGTCGAGGTCACGCAATCATGAGCGACGAACTGGCTATCGACGTGCACGGCCTTAACAAGCACTTCGGCGACAAGCACGTGGTCAACGACCTGACGATGCAGGTCGCCCGTGGCGAGATCTTCGGCTTCCTGGGCCCGAACGGCAGCGGCAAGACCACCTCGATCCGCATGATGTGCGGACTGCTGACGCCGGACTCCGGCGCGGGCACCTGCCTGGGCTTCGACATCATCAAGGAGTCCGCCGAGATCAAGCGCAATGTGGGCTACATGACGCAGCGCTTCTCTTACTGGGAAGACCTGTCGATCCGCGAGAACCTGGACTTCGTCGCACGCGTGTATGCCATGCCGAACCGGCGCGAGGTCGTGGACCGCGCGCTCGAGGACCTCGGGCTGGCGTCGCGTGCCGAACAACTGGCCGGTTCGCTTTCCGGCGGGTGGAAGCAGCGCCTGGCGCTGGCCGCGTGCCTGCTGCACGAACCGCAGTTGCTGCTGCTCGACGAACCCACGGCCGGCGTGGACCCCAAAGCCCGCCGCGACTTCTGGGAGCAGTTGCACCAGTTGGCCGCCCGTGGCATCTCGGTGCTGGTCAGCACGCACTACATGGACGAGGCAGAGCGCTGCCACAAGCTCGCCTATATTGCCTACGGCAAGCTGCTGGCGCAAGGCACTTCGGCCGAAGTCGTCGCCAGCCAGAACCTGACCACGTGGAGCGTATCGGGCGACGAACTGGCCGAACTGTCGACCCAGTTGCAGGGCAAGCCCGGCGTGGACCAGACCGTCGCGTTCGGCACGGCGCTGCATGTCACGGGCAAGGACGGCACCGCGCTCGAACAGACGCTCAGGCAGTACGCCGGCCGGGATCACCGCATCGAGCCGGTGGAGACGAGCCTGGAGGACGTCTTCATCCACATGATGGGTGATGCGCAGGACAACATGGCCGTTCCCGCCAAAGAAGCCACCAAGGAAACCGCCGAGGAAGCCACCAAGAGGGCCACCGGGCCGAAGGGGGACGCGTGAAAGCCGTGCGCCGTCAGATCTCCCGCTTCTCGGCGCAACGCTGGTGGAGCATCGTCCTGAAGGAATTCCTGCAACTGCGGCGCGATCGCGTCACGTTCGGGATGATGATCGGGATACCGATCATCCAGCTACTGCTGTTCGGCTTTGCGATCAACAGCGATCCACGCCATATGCCCACCGCGGTCATCGTGGCCGAGCACAGCGACTTCTCCCGCACCTTCATTGCCGCGCTGGACAACACCACGTACTTCAAGGTGGTGCGCACGATGCCGGACGAGGCCTCCGGTCGCGAGGCGCTGATGCGCGGCGATGTGCAGTTCGTGGTCAGCATTCCGGCCGATTTCTCGCGACGCCTGCTGCATGGCGATCGCCCTTCGATCCTGGTCGAGGCCGATGCCACCGATCCTTCCGCGACGGGCCAGGCCATTGCCGCGCTGGCGCAACTCCCGGCCACCGTTGCCCGGATCGACCTGAAGGGCGCGCTGGCGCCACTGGCCGGCGGGCAGCCCGCCTTCGACGTCAACGTGCAGCGGCTCTACAACCCGGAGGGCATCACGCAGTACAACATCGTGCCGGGGCTGATGGGCACGATCCTGACGATGACGATGGTCATGATGACCGGCCTGGCCATGACGCGCGAACGCGAGCGCGGCACGATGGAAAACCTGCTGGCCACGCCGGTGCAGCCGCTCGAGGTGATCTCGGGCAAGATCATCCCGTACATCTTCATCGGACTGATTCAGGCGACGATCATCCTGCTGGCTGCGCACTTCGTGTTCGGCGTGCCGTTTGTCGGATCTCCCGTGGCCGTGTATCTGGCCGCCTTGCTGTTCATCGCGGCCAACCTGACCGTGGGCATCACGCTGTCCTCACTGGCGGCCAACCAGTTGCAGGCGCTGCAGCTCACGTTCTTCTACTTCCTGCCCAATATCCTGCTGTCCGGCTTCATGTTCCCGTTCGCGGGCATGCCAACGTGGGCGCAGTGGATCGGCAACGTGCTGCCGATGACCTACTTCAACCGGATGATCCGCAGCATCATGCTCAAGGGCAGCGGCTGGACCGAACTCTGGCCGAACGTGTGGCCCGTGGCACTGTTCACGATGATCGTCCTCACCATTGCCGTGCGCTTCTACAAGCGCACGCTCGACTGAAAGGAGACCGCCATGCGCGCGATCCCCATGCTGTTGATGTGCGCCGCCGCGATGTCGATGGCCGGCTGCGCGGTCGGCCCGGATTTCCGCACGCCCGATGCGCCGGCTGACGCTCGCTACACATCGGGCCCGCAGCCTGAACGCCTTGACGCGAAGGACTATCCATCGCAATCGCTGGTGGAAGGCGACGTCCCCGCGCAATGGTGGACGCTGTTCCGCAATCCGCAGCTCGATGAAACCATCCGCGTGGCCCTGGCTAACAGCCCAACGCTGACGCAAGCGCAGGCCAAGCTGCGCGAGGCGCAGGAAAATCTCGCGGCCCGTACCGGCGCCACGCGCTTCCCGCAGGTAGACGCGAATTTCAACGCAACGCGGCAGCAGGTCAACCTGCAGTCAGTCGGCATCACGCAGTTCCCGAGCCCTGGACCGTTCACGCTCTACAACGCGAGTGTGCAGGTGTCCTATGCGCTGGATCTGTTCGGTGGTCAGCGTCGAGAACTGGAAGGCTTGCAGGCCGCAGTCGACTACCAGCGCTACGAGTTCGAGGCGGCCCGGCTTTCGCTCGCGGCCAACGTCGCCACGGCGGCGATTCGCGAGGCCGGGCTGCGCGCGCAACTGGCCGATACCGTGGCCATGGCCGACGCGCAGAAGCGCCAGCTAGCCATCATGCAGCAGCGCCTCGGTCGGGGTGGCGTCGCGCGCGTCGACGTGCAGCGCCAGCAGGCCGAACTGGCGCAGACACAGGCGCTGATCCCGGGACTGTCGCAGCAGATCGATGCCACGCGTCACCAACTCGCCGTCTACACCGGCCAGACCCCTGCCGCCGCTCAGCTTCCCGAATTCCGGCTCGAAGACATGCAGTTGCCCGAGACGCTGCCGGTAAGCCTGCCCTCCGAACTGGCGCGGCGCCGCCCCGATATCCGGGCGGCAGAAGCACTGCTCCATCAGGCCTCGGCGGATATCGGCGTGGCCACGGCCAACCTCTATCCGCAGATCACGCTGACCGCCAGCGGCGGCACGCAGGCCATGCGCATGAGCGACCTGTTCAACAGCTTCAATGTGTGGAGCCTGGCCGCCGGCGTCGTGCAGCCGGTGTTCCACGGCGGCGAGTTACGCGCGCAGAAACGCGCCAAGGAAGCTGCTTACGAAGCGTCGTTGGGCGCCTATCGGCAGGCGGTGCTCCAGGGGCTGCAGAACGTTGCCGACACCCTGCGTGCGCTGGACGCCGACGCTGGCACGCTGCAGGCGCGCGCGGACAACGCAAAGCAAACGCGCGACACACTGGCGATTGTCAACGAGCAGTATCGGCTTGGCGGCGTAAGCCAGTTCACGGTGCTTGACGCCGAGCGGCAGGCACGACAGGCGGCGCTGGATCTGGCGCAGGCCCGCGCCACGCGGCTGGCGGATTCGGCCGCGCTGATGCAGGCGCTGGGCGGTGGATGGTGGGGGGAGTCGGAGACGGTGGGAAGTTTGAAATAGAGGTGGGTAGAGATAGTTTGAGCGGGAGGGGCCGGGCCAGAGGGTCAGGCCCATCAACCGCTACCGCCCCAGATACCCCCGCAACCGCTTCACCCCCTCATCTAGCCGCGCCTCGTCGCACGCATAGCACCACCGCACAAAGCCCTCGCCCTCGTCGCCGAACGCGCTCCCCGGTGCCAGCCCGAGATGCGCATCGCGCACGAGCCGCTTGCACAGATCGAGGCTGTCGGTCGTGCCTTTCAGGCGGAAGAACACATACATCGCCCCGTCCGGCGCGTGCGCGTCGATACCGGGCAATGCCGATAGCGCGCTCACCAGATGATCACGCGCCGAGCGCAGCCGTTTTACCAGGTCCTGAGTGAATGCCTCGCCCTCACGCACGGCCACCACGCCGGCCTCCTGCACGAACGACGGTGCGCAGGACGTGTTGTATTCGATGAGCTTGCCCAGGTCGTCCATCATCGAAGATGGCACCACCATCCAGCCGAGCCGCCAGCCGGTCATCAGCCATGCCTTCGAGAACGAGTTGACCGCGATGACGCGCTCGTCGCGGCCGGCGATATCAAGGAACGATGGCGCGACCGCTCCCTCGTCGCCGTAGTAAAGCCGCTCGTAGACTTCGTCGGCGATGATCCAGATGCCGTGGCGGCGGCAGTGGTCGAGCACGGCCTGCTGCGCGGCGCGGGGCATGACCCAGCCGGTCGGGTTGTTCGGCGAATTGATCATCACGGCGCGCGTGCCCGGCGTCAGCGCGGCCAGCAGTTTGTCGACATCGAGTGTCCAGCCATCCGCGCCGTAGTCCAGCGTCACCGTTTCTACGGTCGCGCCAAGGATGCGCGGAATCTCGACCAGATTGGGCCACAGCGGGGTCACCGCCACCACACGGTCGCCGGGGCCGGTGACGAGTTGCGCGGCGAGCATCAGCGCATTGACGCCCGCGCTGGTCACGGCGATATGGTCGACTGGCGTGGCCCCGTGCAATCGGGTCACGTACTCGGACAACGCCGCCCGCAGCGGCGCGATGCCAAGATTGTGGTTGTAGAAGGTGGCGCCGTTGGCGAGCGCGCGGCTCGCAGCATCGCGGATGAATGACGGCGTGACCTGGTCCGATTCGCCGAACCAGAACGGCAGCACGTCAGGCAGGCCGATCCCTGCATTGGCCACTTCACGGATGCGCGACGCGCGCAGCGCGTGCACGACGTCACGCGCCCGTGGCGGCGCTTCGGTCAGGGAAGACTGGCGGGACGGGCTGGTCGACATCGGCACTCCTTCTGGGGAACGATGAAACGCCTAGCGTACCGGAATCCGCCCTGCCCTGCTGTCGTCGCCAGACGGCTTTCTCAGCCCGCGAAACGCTCGCGCAGCGCATCAGCCGTCATCGCGGCATAGCCAAGCGCGACGAGCGGCGTGCGCACCGCTTGCAGCAGCGCGGCATTGTCCGGCGCCATCGCGCCATCGGGCAAAGTCATGTTGTTCTCGAAGCCGATACGTGCGTGGCCGCCCAGCATCACGGCCGTGGCCGCGCAATCGGCCTCCTGCTTGCCGAATGCGCAGACCGCCCATTCGACGCCAGACTGATCGAGTCCGGTCTCGCGCCACGCGGCCAGGAACGGCAGCAGGTCCGCCGGCGACGACTTCTGTCCGGCCGAATACCGTCCCAGCACGAACAGCACCCAGTGCCGCCCGGCCGGAATCGCGCCGCTTTCGCGCAGGGCCGCATAGCGGCGCACGTCGTCGGCATCGTAGAGGATGTATTGCGCCACTACGTGCTCGCGGTGCATCCACTGGAAGAACTCTGCGGCGGCAGGCAACGCGGCGGCATTGGGCACGAGTTCGCGAATGGCTACCGATGCGGCCTCGGGGCGCA
Source organism: Cupriavidus sp. HY129 (assembly GCF_059492215.1). NCBI lineage: Bacteria > Pseudomonadati > Pseudomonadota > Betaproteobacteria > Burkholderiales > Burkholderiaceae > Cupriavidus > Cupriavidus sp. HY129. Next base: position 352,671 of record NZ_CP083254.1, on the reverse strand, counting down.
GCGCACGCACGGTCGCGATCTGCTGCGCCGGCTGATAGATACCGACCGCCTCGGTGGTCAGTTGCAGCACCAGCGCATTGCCCACGGCCTTGCGCACCGCGGCGATGGCCGGCTCGTAGTCGGCCACTTCGAGGCTGTGCGTGGCGTCGGCCTTGCGCACGTGCAGATGGATCATCGCAGCGCCGGCATCCACGCATTCGCGCGCGCACTGCGCCAGCTCGTCGGGCGTGACCGGCAGGCACGCGTGGTCCGCGTGCGTCTTGCGCGCGCCATTCGGGGCCACCGCCAGGGCGAACGGGCGGCGCAAGGTGTCAGCGGTAGCGACAGGATTCTGGTTCGGCATCGTCGCGCTCCTCAGGCCGGCAGTACCGTTTTCACGGCCTGCGTGAAGCGGTCTACGATGTTGTCGATGTCGGTGGGCGTGCAGATAAACGGCGGCGCAAACAGCACGTGGTCACCGTGGATGCCATCGACCGTGCCGCCCATCGGATAAACCAGCACGCCATGCTCCATGCAGGTGCGCTTGAGCACGGCGTGCGTCTTCTTCGCCGGGTCGAGCGTGGCCTTGGTGGCGCGATCGGCCACGAACTCCACGCCGACGAACAACCCACGGCCCCGCACGTCGCCAAGGTTCGGATGGTCGCCGAGCGATTCGCGCAGGCGCGCGCGCAGCTGTTCGCCACGCGCCAGCACGTTGTCCAGCAACTTGTCCTCGACAATCGTGCGCTGCACGGCCAGCGCTGCCGCGCAGGCCGTCGCATGACCGATATAGGTGTGGCCGTGCTGGAAGAAGCCGCTGCCACCGATGATCGCGTCATAGATGCGCGACGTCGACAACATCGCGCCGATCGGCTGGTAGCCGGCGCCGAGGCCCTTCGCGATCGTCACGATATCGGGCACCACGCCGTCCTCTTCGCACGCGAACAGGTAACCCGTCCGGCCCATGCCCGACATCACTTCGTCAAGGATCAGCAGCACGCCGTACTTGTCGCACACGGCGCGGATACGCTTCAGGTAATCGGCCACCGGCGGCACCGCCCCTGCAGTAGCGCCGACCACAGTCTCGGCGACGAAGCCGGCCACCGAGTCGGGGCCGAGTTCGAGGATCTTTGCTTCCAGTTCGTCGGCCAGACGCTGCGCGTACTGCGTGTCGGTTTCGCCGGCCGCCTGATCTCGGTAGGCATAGCACGGCGACACATGGTGCGCCGGCACCAGCAGCGGCAGGAACGGCTCGCGACGCCACGCATTGCCGCCGATCGCCAGCGCGCCAAGCGTATTGCCGTGATAGCTCTGGCGCCGCGCGATGAAGTGGCGGCGTTGCGTCTGGCCGATCTCCACGAAGTACTGGCGCGCCAGCTTCAATGCGGCTTCCACCGCCTCGGAGCCACCGGACACGAAGTACACATGATCGAGATCTCCGGGGGCCGCATCGGCCAGCGTCTGGGCCAGCGTCTCGGACACCTCGGTGGTAAAGAACGACGTATGCGCGTAGGCAATGGTGTCCACCTGCGCCTTGATCGCCTCGATCACGCGCGGGTGGCCATGACCGAGACAGGAAACCGCCGCGCCGCCCGAAGCGTCGAGGTAGCGCCTGCCATTGCTGTCGATCAGTTCGATACCCTGGCCGCCAACGGCGACCGGCAAGGTTTGCTTCGGATTGCGGTGGAATACGTGCGTCATGGTGAGGTGCGGGATGCGGGGGTCTGCCCGGAAACAGGTGTGAGTATAGGAACAACGTCCCGGCAACGCAACAAGTGTTTCATTGAAGCATCGGCACGAAACATACGATGCCTCACTGGCGCCACCCGTTCACAACACAAGGGCGCCCTGCGGCGGGCCAAGCTGTGCAACAATCGTTGCATCACAAGAATCCTGAACCAGAGATGCCCGCCTCCACGCCCAAGCCGCCGCAGTCGCTCGATGCGCTGCTGGCGCAACTCCGCGCCGATTTCCCGAATCTGAGCGCGCAGTTCCAGAGTGGCGCCAGATACCTGCTCGATCACCCGCGCGACATCGCCATCCAGTCGATGCGCAAGGTGGCCGGCAACGCCGGGGTGCAGCCCGCCACGCTGGTGCGACTGTCGCAGGCGCTCGGGTTCGAAGGCTGGCAGGGATTGCGCGAACTGTTCGTCGAGGCGGTGCGCGACGGCGACAGCCAGCCTTACGCCAGGCGCGCCCGCAAGGTGGTGCGGGAAAGTGGCTCGAGCCGCATGTTCGCGGAAATGATCGAAGTGCAGCATCACAACCTCGACGCGCTGCTGGCCAGCAACGCCGACGCGCTGCCACGCGCGGCCGAACTGCTGGCGGCGGCGCCCATGGTCCACGTCGCGGGCTTCCGCTCGTGCTTTCCGATCGCGTTCTCGTTTCACTACATTTACGGGCTGTTCCGCAGCTCGGTGCGCCTGATCCGTGGCGACGCAGGTACGCTGGAGATGGAACTGCGCGCATTGAGCCCCAAGGATGCGGTGCTGGTAGCCGGCTTCGCGCCCTACTCGCAGGAAAGCATGCGCGTGGCCACCGCCGCGCGCGAGGCGGGCTGCACGGTGATTGCCTTGACCGACAGCACGGTGGCGCCGATCGCACTGGAAGCCGATTGCACACTGCTCTTCGCCATCGACAGCCCATCGTTCTTCCCGTCGATCACAAGCGGCGTGGCGATGGTGGAGGCGCTGGTCGAGCATCTGCTGGCGAAGAAGGGCAAGGGGGCGATCCGGGCGCTGGAACAGACGGAGGGGCAGTTGCACCGGACGGGGGCCTACCTCCCGTCGCGGCGCGGCTGAAACGCCAGTGCGTTACTCGAACGCCTCGTCATTCGGATTGGCGTAGGCCTTCTTGATCTGCTCACTCTGCGGCAAGTCGAAGCTGAGGTTCTTCGGCGGCACCGGCTTCAGGAACCACTTGGTGTAGAGCGTGTTGATCTCGCCACTGCGCATCAGACCCGTCATGGTGGCATCCACGACTTGTTTGAAGCCGGGGTCATCCTTGCGCATCATGAAGCCGTACGCCTCGAACGACTGCGGCGTGCCCACCACCACCCAGTCATTCGGGTTCGGCGCCAGCGTGCGCGAGCCGGACAGCAGCACGTCGTCCATCATGAACGCGGCCACGCGACCCGACTGCAGGATCAGGAACGATTCGCCATAGTCCTTGGCGCTCTGGATCGTGATGTTGGCGCCCTTCTCGTCGTTGAGCTTGCGCAGGATGCGTTCCGACGTGGTGCCGGCGTTCGTCACCACGGCCTTGCCCGACAGATCGCCGAAGTCATGGACCGGGCTGCCCTTCTTCACCAGCAGTCGCGTGCCGGCCACGAAGAACGTGGTGGAGAACGCCACCTGCTGCTGGCGCGACTTCAGGTTGGTGGTCACGCCACACTCGAGGTCCACCGTGCCATTCTGGACCAGCGACTGCCGGTTCTGCGACGTCACGGGCACCATGCGCACCTGCAGATTCGGCGTGCCGGTTTCCTTCTTGACCGCATCGATCACGCGATCGCAGATGTCCTGCGAGAAGCCGATCACCTTCTGGTTCGCGTCGTAGTACGAGAACGGGATCGACGATGTGCGGTGACCGATCGAAATCGTGCCGGACGACTTGATCTTGCTGAGCGTCGGGCTGGCGGCCACGTCGACCGCAAGCGCCGAACCGGCGCCGAGCGACACCGCCATCAGCACGGCGGCACGGGTCATGAAGGACTGGTTCATGGGAACACTCCTGTTGATGGAAAGCGTCAGGTGTTGCAATGCTAGGCATATGGCAACAAGTGTTCCATCATGGATAACCATGAAACAAATGATTTTTCCCCGATATCGGGCATGAAGCGCCCGGTATCGGGGAACACCCCCCCGGGCTAGTGCGCGGTCGGTGTGCGCGGCACGCCCTTCCACAGCGCCAGCCCGCTGGCCAGCAGCAGCCCGGCCAACAGGTACAGCGCGTTGTCCATGCTGCCCGTGTGCGCCTTGATCTGGCCGATGACCCAGGGGCTGACGATGCCGCTGGTGATGCCGATGCTGGAGATGAAAGCAATGCCGGTGGCGGCGGTCTGGGCCGGCAGATGGCTTGGCGGCAGCGCCCAGAAGATCGGCAGCGCGGCGAAGATCAGCACGGCGGCAACGGAGAGGATCGCCAACGACACCCCGAGGCTCGGCACATGTAGCGTCAACGCGGCCAGCGCCAGCGCGCCTCCTGCAGTGCAGCAGAGAAAATGCCCGTGACGTTCGCCGAGGCGGTCGGAGCGCCGCGCAATGAGGATCAAGCCCACCGCGCCGATGGCGTTCGGGATGACCGAGTAGAGGCTGACGGCCACCACGTCCTGGATGCCGAAATCGCGAATCATAAGCGGCATCCAGAATGACAGCGTCAGTGAGCCGCACGTCAGCGCGAAGTAGATGAACGCGAACAGATAGACCCGTGGGTTGGCCAGGGCCTGACGCAGGGCCTGCATCGAATGGGCGTGGCCACCCGCGCCGCGCGACTCCGCCTCATGTTGGGCCACCAGGTAGTCCTGCTCGGCCGGCGTCAGCCAGCGCGCCTGGCGTGGGCCATCGACGAGGCACACGGCGGCGATCAGGCCCAGCAGCACTGCCGGCGCGCCTTCGATCGCGAACATCCATTGCCAGCCGCGCATCCCAAGCACACCCGCCATGTCGCGCATGATCCAGCCCGAGATCAGTCCGCCGAGCACGCCGGCCACGGCCACGCCGGCAAAGAAGATCGCCATCACCGCCGCGCGACGACGCGCCGGGAACCAGTAGGTCAGGTACAGCACGATGCCCGGGAAGAAGCCCGCTTCGAACACGCCGAGCAGGAAGCGCAGCAGATAGAAGTGCGACGGCTGCGACACCAGCATCATGCCCACCGATGCGACACCCCACAGCAGCATGATCCGCGTGAATGTGCGGCGCGCGCCAAAGCGTGCCAACAGCATGTTGCTGGGGACTTCGCACAGCACGTAGCCAACGTAGAACACTGCGGCGCCCAGCCCGTACATCGCGTCGCTGAACCCAAGGTCATGCTTCATCTGCAATTGCGCGAAGCCGATGTTGATCCGGTCCAGGAACGACACGACGTAGCAGATGAACAGGAACGGGATGATGCGCAGCCAGACCTTGCGGTACAGCGCGTCCTCCTGCTGCGCGGGAAGGACTTGCGGTAGTGCGTGTGACGGGATTTCAGGCAAGACGGGGGCGGCGCCCAGGCTCTGGGTATGCATGGTTGTCTCCGGAATAGGGTCGAGTTGGCCCCGGGGCGTCTGTCGCGCCCCTGTCGGGTCACTGGCGGGCAGGAAGGAAGTGGCTAGCTTGCGGCGGGCTCGAGCGCGACATCGCGCGCCAGGCGCATCGCTTCGCGCAGCGTGTCGAGATCGCCGATGTGGTTGGCCAGCAGCAGGATCAGTCTCGCGTTGACCGCCTGGCTTTCGGCGTCATCGAGGTCGTGATGCATCGCGATGAGCGCCTCGTAGAACTCGTCGGGATGGGCAAGATTGGGAGCGGTGTTGAGCGGCATGGGCCTGTCTCCTGGTGGCTGTCTATCAGGCCAGTGCCGGCGCGCGTGCCGCGGCTGGCGATTGCGCCGCGGCGCTTGCTGCGACATTGCATGTGGCGCGAGCGATCGCCCCGGCGATCTGGTTCGCATCGACCGCGCGCCACCGCGCGCAGACGTGCTGGTCGGGGCGAATCAGGTAGCAGGTGCCCGCGCGGGCGTCATAGCGCCTGGCCGCCACGCCGCCCGCGTCGCGCAGCACGATCGCGCCGGGCCAGGCTTCGGCCGACGCCGAAATGGCCGCATCGGTCACGAACACCACGCGCAGCGGAATGTCTCCCTGCTGCAATTGCGTCAGCGCTTCGCGGCAGGCGACGTCGATGCCAGCCGGCGCGCCAAAGATCAGCGCTACGAAGTCATCGCCCAGATGCGGCAGCAGCCACGGCTTGCCTTGCGCGCCGGCCACGGGGGCATCGACGCATGCTGCGCCCGGCACCATCTGGCCGGAGAACGATTCCGCATCGGCAGTGTTCAGCGGCGAGTCGCGCAGCACCGCCGGCACCGACAGCCGGCCACTGTTGACCAGTTGCCGCGCAAACGCGTGGTCGCGCGCCAGTGTCAGCACCGCGTCGCGGAAGATGCGGCTGACCGCGCTCTTCGGCGTAATGAAATCGGTCGAGCGCGTCGAGTTGAGGATGTTCTCGTCGGCCGCGAACTCGCGCTCGCTGGCGTAGGTATCCAGCAGGCTTTCCGGCGCCTTGCCCTGCAGCACGTAGGCCAGTTTCCAGGCAAGGTTCTCGGCATCCTGCACGCCGCTGTTCGCGCCGCGCGCGCCGAACGGCGAGACGCAGTGGGCCGAATCGCCCGCGAACAACACGCGGCCGTGGCGGAAGCTGTCCATCCGCACGCACGAGAACGTATAGACGCTGACCCATTCGAGCTCGAATTTCGCATCGGGGCCAAGCAGCGCCTGCACACGCGGCAGCACGCGCTCTGGCGTCTTCTCGAATGCAGGATCGGCATCCCACCCGAGCTGGAAGTCGATGCGCCAGACGTTGTCGGGCTGCCGGTGCAGCAGCACCGACTGGTTCGGATGGAACGGCGGGTCGAACCAGAACCAGCGCTCGGCCGGGAACGGCGCTTCCATTTTCACGTCGGCAATCAGGAAGCGGTCTCGGAACGTATGACCGTGGCTCTCCAGGCCCAGCATCTTGCGCAGCGGGCTGCGCGAGCCATCGGCGGCCACCACGTAGGCACCGCGCAGCGCGTAGCAGCCATCGGGCGTTTCGATCGTCAGCGCCACGTGGTCCGCATGCTGCTCGATGGCAACTGCCTTGCTCTTCCAGCGGATCTCGATGTTGGGCATCGTCTGCGCGCATTCGAGCAGATAGCCCTCGAGGTAGTACTGCTGCAGGTTGATGAACGCCGGCCGCTGGTGGTCGGATTCGGGCAACAGGTCGAACGCAAAGACCTGGCTGTCCCGCAGGAAGACCTTGCCCAGGTTCCAGCGCACGCCCTTGTCGACCATGCGGTCGCCACAGCCGAGCCGATCGAAGATGTCCAGCGTGCGCTTGGCGAAGCAGATTGCACGCGATCCGACCGAGAGCATGCAGTCGTCATCGACCACCACCACCGGCACGCCGTGGCGGGCCAGGTCGATGGCGGTGGCCAGGCCAATCGGCCCGGCCCCGACCACGATCACGGGATGCGGGGCGGCATTGGTCGATGCCCCCCGCTGCTCGGCGCATGGTACGTAGTCGTACTGGATGCGCTGGTAGTCGATGTCGACCTTGGTACTGCTCATGGTGTCTCCATCCACGCACTTGCGGCGCTTGATACTGCTTTCTGTTTGCTCCCCTCTCCACTTCATGGGAGATGGGGACCACAATCAACAACCTAACAACGCTCAGTCCTGCAGCGCCGCCCACATCTCCTGGTCACGCTGCGCCGTCCAGATACGGGGATGCGTGACGCCGGCCGCCTCGTCGAAGGCGCGCGACACGTCGAACGGCAGGCAGTGTTCGTAGATGAACACCTGGCCGAACTTCGGGTCCATCGACTTGCGCGTATGCGCCATCGCCGCCTTCAGGTCCATCTTTCCGGCCACGGCTTCCTTGCCAGTCTGGAACAGCGTGGAGACGAAATCCTTGGTGTAGGCCAGGCCCTTGGCCACGTCCTCGCGCGTAGTCAATGCAGGGCCACGGCCCGGCACCAGCTTCTCGGGCTGCAACGCGGCCAGCGCGTCGAGCGTGGCGGGCCATTGCTCGAGCTGGGCATCGCCGCAATAGCAGGCCGCGTCGTATTCGACCAGGTCGCCCGAGAACAGCACCTTCTGCTGCGGCAGCCACACCACGGTGTCGCCCTTCGTATGGCCCGCGCCCAGATGGGCGATGCGGACTTCGAGCTTGCCCAGGAACAGCGTGATTTCGCGTTCGAACACGAGCGTCGGCCAGGTCAGACCCGGCACGGTTTCCACGCCGGCGAACAGACGCGGAAAGCGCTCGATCTCGGACTTCATGTCGGCTTCGCCGCGCTCGACGATCATTTCGTAGGTGCCACGGCTGGCGATGATCTGCTGCGCGCCTTCGGCGAAGTACGCCGACGCGCCGAGCACACGCACCGCGTGGTAGTGCGACAGCACCACGTACTTGATCGGCTTGTCCGTGATCGCGCGGATCTTGGCGATCAGGTCCTGCGCCATGGCGGGCGTGGCGGTGGTGTCGATGATCATCACGCCGTCATCGCCGATGATCACGCCGGAATTGGGGTCGCCCTCGGCCGTGTAGGCGTAGGCGTTTTCGGAAAGCTGGGTGAAGGTGATCTGCTTGGCTTCCAGGTCGGCCTGGGATGCGAATGCTTTTGCCATGTCTGTCTCTTTATGGGAATCGTGGGGAGCGGTATGGGAATCTTAGGAATTCGGCTATTTTTAGTCAATGGCAAATTCAATTGCTATTCGCTAAATACCCCGCAAACCCTTGTATTGACGTGACCCGCCCCGGGAAAACCCTCATCCAGCATGGCAACAGGGGGCGCCTTGCGAGGCGCATGGATTACCATTTGGACTTTTCAGGCAAGGCACAGGCATGGCACGCACGCCGGGCGAGGGTTCGGGCAAGACGCAACGCGGCATCCAGAGCGTGGAGGTCGGCGGCCGCCTGTTGCAGGCGCTCGCCGATGCGCGACGTCCACTGCCGCTGGCCGAACTGGCGGCTGCCGCGCAACTGGCCCCGGCGCAGGCGCACACCTATCTGGTGAGCCTGATGCGGCTGGGACTGATCAAGCGCGAGCACGTGGACGGCTACTACGAACCGGGCCCGCTGGCGCTGCGGCTTGGCATGATGCGGCTCGACAATGAGCCGGCCTACCGTGCCGCTGTGCAGCGCGTGCGGACGCTGGCCACCGATATCGGCTTCAACGTCGCCATCAGCCTGCCCACGCCGCAAGGGCCGACCATCGTCGACTACGCACCGGCCGGCACCTCGCTGCATCTGAACCTGCACGTCGGCACGGTGATGGCGCTGGCCACCACCGCGACGGGACGCGCCTACTGCGCGTTCCAGCCCGAATCGCACTGGCAGCCGATCTGGGCGCAGCAGCAGACACCGGCCACGGCCTCCACCCTGCCCGCCTTTCTCGAAACACTTGCCGCCGTCCGCGCACGCGGCACGGAGCGCAGCATCGATTCGCCGAGCCCGGCCGTGAGCAGTCTGGCGATGCCATTGCTCGACGACGACGGCACGCTGCGACTGGTGCTGACCGCCATCGGCTCCACCGGGGCGATCGACGTCGCGTGGGATGGCCCGGTGGCTGGCGCGCTACGTGCCGCGATCGGCGATATTGCCCGCGCGATGAAGGAAGGTGACGCATGAGCGACGAGATGCTGGCGGACGCCGCCAAACCCCAACGCGGCATCCAGTCGCTCGACAACACAGGCCAGTTGCTCGGCGCGCTGGTCGATGCGGGGCAGCCACTCTCGCTTGGGGAACTGGCGCGCGCGGCGGGCATGGTGCCGGCCAAGGCATTTCCGCATCTGGTCAGCCTGCAGAAGATCGGACTGATTTCCCGCAACGCCGATGGCGACTTCCAGGCTGGTACGCTGGGTCTGGAACTCGGCCTGATTGCGCTGCAGCGGCTCTCCCCGACGCGCGAGGCGGAGCCGGAGGTCATCGCTCTGGCCCATGCCACGGGGTTGTCGGTGGCGATGGCCGTCCAGGGGCCGCTAGGTCCCACCGTGATCCGGCTCGAGGAATCGGCCCGTCCGCAGCACGTGAGCCTGCGCGTGGGTACCGTGCTATCGATGGTCAATACGGCGATTGGCCGCGTGGTGGCGGCGCATCTCCCCGACGACCTGCTGGCCGACGCGCTCGCGCAGGATGCTATCCGCATGGCGGGCACTGCCTTCGACGGCCCGTTGCCATCCGGATACCTCGAACGGCTGCGCGGCATCCGCGCCGGCGGCATCGACCACGCCGTGAGCCGGCCCGTGCCCGGCATCGACACGCTGGCCGCACCGGTGTTCGACCACACCGGCGCCCTCGCCCTGGTGATCGCGGTGATGGGCAGTAGCGGCAGCTTCGACAGCCGGCTCGACAGCGATACCGCCCAAGTGGTGCGGCAGGCCGCGCGGCGGCTGTCATGGCGATTCGGCGCGAGCGGCACGGCGCCCGCCTGACCTGGCGCACCGGCCACCGCCGGCTTCGCGGCCTGCCCTCATCGGAACCTCTACGGAACCTCTACGATCGCCAATTGCCCGTCTATGCTTAGTCAACGGACGGCGATTGCCTGCGCATCCGGGCCCGCTCCCGGTGGCCGGCATCCGCGTGCCAGCAGGACCTGACTGTCGCGAGGTGTGCAATGGTCAACGATCGAAGGCGGTTCCTTGTCATCGGCGCCCGCGCACTGGCCGGCGCTTCCATCACGTGGTCAGGACTGGCGGCGGCAGCGACGCCCGCCATTCCAGCCCCCAAGGAAAAGCGGCTCACCCCTCCGCGCCAGCTCAACCTGACGAACAAGCCCTGGACCGGTGACTTCGATGGCATGTTCAAGCACCGCACCATTCGCGTGCTGGTGCCCTACAGCCGCACCCTGTACTTCAACGACCGGGGACGCGAGCGGGGCGTCACGGCGGACACCGTGCGGGATTTCGAGCGCTATATCAACAAGACCATGGCCGATCAGCTTGCCAAGCGGCCGCTCACGGTCTACATGATTCCGGTCACGCGCGACCGTTTGCTGCCCGATCTCAATGCCGGTCTTGGCGACATCGCAGCCGGCAATCTCACGGTCACCGACTCCCGGCTCAAGCAAGCGGACTTTGTTGTCGGGCAGACCAGCAAGCCGATCCGGGAGCTGGTCATCACGGGCCCGAAATCCCCCACGCTTGCCACGCTCGACGACCTGGCTGGCAAGGCCGTGCACGTGCGCCCCAGCAGCAGCTACTACGAAAGCCTGACCGCGTTGAACGACCGCTTCCGTAAGGCCGGCAAACCGCAGATGCGCCTGGTGCTGCTACCCGACGCGCTGGAGGACGAAGACGCACTGGAAATGCTCAACGCCGGCACGCTGCAGATCCTGGTGGTCGACGACTGGAAGGCGCGCATCTGGGCCCAGATCCTGAAGCGCATCAAGGTTCGCGATGACCTCGCGGTACGTGAAGGCAGCAAGATCGGCTGGGCAATCCGCAAAGGCAGTCCAAAGCTGAACGCGGTCCTCTCGGACTACAACGACAACTTCATCAAGAAGCAGGGCATCGCCGACTACCGGCTGAAGCAATACATGAAGGTCATCAAGCAGATCTCGGACAACACCAACGGCGCGGAGATCAAGCGGTTCCAGGACACCCTGGCGTTCTTCGAGAAGTACGGCAAGCTCTACCATTTCGATCCGCTGATGCTGGCGGCGCAGGGCTTCCAGGAGTCCCAGCTCAATCAGAACGCGCGTAGCCATGTGGGAGCGATCGGTGTCATGCAGATCATGCCGGCCACTGGGAAGGAACTGAACGTCGGCAGCATCAGGATCACCGAATCCAATATCCACGCGGGTACCAAATACCTTGACCAACTGATGACGAGGTACTTCTCCGATGCGAATTTCTCGGAATCGGACCGGCCACTGTTTGCATTCGCCAGCTACAACGCCGGGCCGGGAAATATCTCCAAGATGCGCACCGAAGCCAAGGCTCGGGGCCTGAACCCGGACAAGTGGTTCAACAACGTCGAGATCGTGACCTCCGAGCGGATCGGCATCGAGACCACCACCTACGTGCGCAACATCTACAAGTACTACGCCGCCTACAAGCTGATCGAGGATGCGCAGGAAGAACGAAGCCGCGCCATGGAGAAGGTGACCGGGTAAAGCCTGGCCACGGCACCGGGTCTGGTGCCCGGCTCATACCGACGGCGTATCTGGGATCACCGATGCCATCGCCTTGCCCGTCGCCCTCATGCATATGGATGGGGTCAATGGATTGAGCCCGCTCTGTGTATAAAACGGATGTGGGGTTTCGCACCGAACGTCGTGCACGGCCGGAACACTCTCTCTGCCATCGCCATCAGGGCGATGCACCGATCGTCGGGAGACAACCATGAGCACGGCCGTCGCGCAGGACACCATCAATCGCAAGGCATGGCGCAGCTGGGGAGCCAGGAGGTGGTTCAAGATCCTTTCGGACTGGACAGACCCCGGAGAAGCCGCGGCGATAGCCTTCGTGGCCGATGCCGTGCGCGACACACCCATCCTCGACGTCGGCGTAGGTGGCGGCAGAACGGTACCGATGCTGCGCAAGCTGAGCCAGCATTACGAGGCCATCGACTACATGCCGGAGATGGTGGAGATCTGCCAGCACAATCATCCTGATATACGCGTCAGTCAAATGGATGCGCGTGACCTGTCAGCATTTGAAGACAATACCTTCGGCCTGGTGGTGTTCAGCTTCAATGGCATCGATGCCGTGGACTACGCCGGACGCCGCGCCGTGCTTGCCGAGTTCGCCCGCGTGCTGCGCCCGGGCGGTATGCTGGTGTTCTCCACGCATAACCTGCACGGCCCCACCTATCGCGAGAACCTGACACAGTTCCTGCGCTTGCCCGCATGGTCCAACAACCCGGTACGACTCGGCTTCAACGTCGCGCGCGCAGTCGTCAACCTGCCGCTGGCCACCATCAACTTCCTGCGTAACTCACAACTGAACCGCGAGTTCGATGGCTACGCGGTGCGGGTGTGCGCTGCCCACAAGTTCGGCATCGTCATCGTCTATACGGACGTGCCCACCCAGTTGCGCGAGTTGAAGGCCTGCGGCCTGCAGACCGAAGCGGTGTTCGGCAACTTGAACGACAAGGCGTTTCAGCCCGGCGACCCCCTCGACGACGTCAACTGGTTCCACTTCGTGGCGCGAAAGTTGTAGACGCTGCGGCAGCGGTGTTTCGAGCACAAGGACCCTCGCCTCGCGCGGGGATCCTTGCTGCGGCTGTCGCGGCCTTCGCTGAGGCCGAACTGGTGACGATCAACACGCTTGTGCCCATTCGCCACGCGTTGGCGGTCACCGACACTTCCAATCTTCCATTGCACGGTTTCCATGTTTCGACTATATTCGAAACATGGAAACCGATAACGCTCTCGAAGCCCTCGCCGCGCTGGCCCACGGCATCCGCCTGGCCGTTTTCCGCCTGCTTGTGCAGGCCGGGCCCGAAGGCCTGCCGGCTGGCCGCATTGCCGAGCTGATGGAGATGCCAGCGTCGTCGCTGTCGTTCCACCTCAAGGAACTGCACCGCGCCGGACTGCTGGCGAGCCGCCAGGAGGGCCGCTCGATCATCTACATGGCTCGATTCGAGACCATGAACGCCTTGCTGGGCTATCTCACCGAGAACTGTTGCGGCGGCGCGCCGTGTTCGCCGGTGTCCTCCTGTTCAGTCGCCACGGAGTCCTGAACCATGAAGCGCTTCCACGTCCACGTCAGCGTGGCCGACCTGCCGGCCAGCATCCGCTATTACTCGGCCCTCTTCGATGCAGAACCGACTGTCGTCCGGGACGACTATGCCAAGTGGGCGCTGGACGATCCACGCGTGAACTTCGCCATATCCAATCGCACCGAGAAGCTGGGCGTGGATCATCTCGGGATCCAGGTGGAGACGGACGCCGAGCTTGCCGAGATGCAGGGGCGGCTGGCCAACGCCGACCTGCCCATGCAGTCCCAGTCCGAGACAAACTGCTGCTACGCGACCTCGAACAAGCATTGGTCAGTGGACCCAACGGGTATCGCCTGGGAATCGTTCCACACGCTGGGCAACGCGCCGACCTATGGCGAATCGCGCGATCGCAATGCCGAGGCCTCCGCTTGCTGCGTGCCGGTTCAATTGAACGCCACGCCGAAGCCATCAACCAAGACCGCCTGCTGTACGCCGGAATCCGGCTGCTGCTGAGTTTTTTCCCTGACACGCCGATACCCATCCTTGGATGGGGGCGCGCGTGCTTGTCTCAATCCCGCACCATGTCCGAACAACTCGACTACGCCCCCGCCGATATAGCACGTCACTCCGCGATGAGTGTCTTCGAGCGCTATCTGACGGTCTGGGTGGCGCTTTGCATCGTGGCCGGCATCCTGCTCGGCCAATGGCTGCCAGCGGCGTTCCACGCCATCGGCGCGATGGAAGTCGCTCAGGTGAACCTGCCGGTCGGCATACTGATCTGGGTCATGATCATTCCGATGCTGATCAAGATCGATTTCGGTGCGATGGGCCAAGTGGCAGGCCACTGGCGTGGCATCGGTGTGACGCTCTTTGTGAACTGGCTCGTCAAGCCGTTCTCGATGGCATTGCTGGGCTGGATCTTCGTGCGCCATCTGTTTGCGGGCTGGCTGCCGGCCGATCAGCTCGACAGCTACATCGCCGGCCTGATCCTGCTGGCGGCGGCGCCTTGCACGGCGATGGTGTTTGTCTGGTCCCAGCTCTGCAAGGGCGATCCGTACTTCACGCTTTCGCAGGTGGCACTCAATGACGCGATCATGGTCGTGGCCTTCGCGCCTGTCGTCGCGCTGCTGCTGGGCCTGTCGTCGATTACCGTGCCGTGGGACACGCTCATTACCTCGGTTGCGCTCTACATTGTCGTGCCGGTGCTGATCGCGCAGGTCATCCGGAAGGTGTTGCTGGCCCGAGGCGACGCTACGTACAAGCGCGTGGTCGGCGCACTCGGGCCCTACTCGATCACCGCACTGCTCGCAACGCTGGTGCTGCTGTTCGGCTTCCAGGGGAATGCCATCGTCGAACAGCCGCTGATCATCCTGCTGCTGGCCGTACCGATCCTGATCCAGGTCTTGTTGAACTCCGGCCTGGCCTACCTGCTCAACCGCAAGCTCGGCGTAGCGCACTGCGTGGCCGGCCCGTCGGCGCTGATCGGCGCAAGCAACTTCTTCGAACTGGCCGTGGCGACCGCGATCAGCCTGTTCGGCTTCCAATCCGGCGCGGCGCTGGCCACCGTCGTCGGCGTGCTGATCGAAGTGCCAGTGATGCTCTTCGTGGTGGGCGTCGTGAACCGCTCACAGCACTGGTACGAATCGCACTGAGGTATCCCCATGACCGTCACCATCTATCACAACCCAGC
The DNA here is from genome assembly GCF_059492215.1 of Cupriavidus sp. HY129. NCBI lineage: Bacteria > Pseudomonadati > Pseudomonadota > Betaproteobacteria > Burkholderiales > Burkholderiaceae > Cupriavidus > Cupriavidus sp. HY129. The sequence continues at coordinate 337,599 of NZ_CP083254.1, read as the reverse complement.
GTGCGGTACGTCACGCAATACGCTAGCCATGATCCGCAATGCGGGCATCGAGCCGATTGTCGTCGAATACCTGAACATGCCGCCGGACCGACAGACCTTGCAGTCGCTGATCCGCGCCGCCGGTCTTTCCGTGCGCGAAGCAATCCGCGAGAAAGGCACGCCCTACGCCGAGCTTGGCCTCGGCGATCCCGCGCTGACCGACGACCAGTTGCTTGATGCGATGCTGGCCCATCCGATCCTGATCAATCGGCCCTTTGTGGTCACCGAGCTTGGCGTGCGGTTATGCAGGCCGTCGGAAGTCGTGCTGGATATCCTGCCGGCGCCGCAACAAGGTGCGTTCACCAAGGAGGACGGCGAGTCCGTGATCGACACACAAGGCCGGAGGATCCGATGACCACGGATATGCCCAATATCGTCCCTGCGGTGCTCGATACGCCTGACCTCCGCAAGCTGGAGCCCGCACGCATCAGCACCCACCCGCCGCGCATCCTGCTGCTCTACGGATCGCTGCGAGAGACGTCTTATAGCCGCCTGCTGGTGCAGGAAGCCGAACGAATTCTTCAGCATTTCGGCGCGGAGACCCGCGTGTTTGATCCAAGCGAGTTGCCAATGGCCGACAGCGTGCCTGCCGATCACCCGAAGGTGGTTGAGTTGCGCAAGCTCTCTGAGTGGTCGGAGGGCCAGGTGTGGTGCAGCCCCGAGCGCCACGGCACGCTGACGGCCGTCTTCAAGAATCAGATCGACTGGTTGCCGCTGGAGATGGGTGGCATCCGCCCAACGCAGGGCCGCACGCTGGCCGTGATGCAGGTGTGCGGCGGCTCGCAGTCCTTCAACGCCGTCAACGCGCTGCGCGTGCTGGGACGCTGGATGCGCATGGTGACGATTCCGAACCAGTCGTCGGTTGCCAAGGCCTACCAGGAGTTCGACGCAAGCGGGCGAATGAAGCCATCGTCCTACTACGACCGCGTGGTCGATGTCATGGAAGAACTCTACAAGTTCACGCTACTGGTGCGCGATCGCAGCGACTACCTGACCGATCGCTACAGCGAGCGCAAGGAAGCCGCTCCGGTCAACGCGACGACGCTCGCGGCAGCAGCCATGAGTCACGAGATCGAAGCCCAGATCAGCGACACCGATCGCGGCGAAGTGGAATAACAAGACACGGGACGGGCCATGGAGCCGAGCAGTAGCGTGATTGCCAGGCTGGGAGTCGCCCAGACGCTGGCCTGGGGTTCGACGTACTACCTGCCGGCCATGCTGGCAACGCCGATGGCGCAGGATCTCGGCGTCTCGACGCCGACGATCTTTGCGGCGTTCAGCGTCGCGCTGGTGGTATCGGCACTGCTCGGACCTACAGCCGGACGGATGATCGATCGTACCGGTGGGCGATCTGTCCTCGTGGCAACGAGTCTTGTTTTCGCCATCGGGCTTGCCGGGCTAGGCGTGGCGCAGGGCGTCGTCGGACTCTTTGCCGCATGGGTAATTCTTGGCATCGGCATGGGTGCCGGCCTCTACGAAGCCGCATTCGCAACACTGGTCGCGCTCTATGGCAACCGCTCACGCGGTGCCATCACCGGGATCACGCTGATCGCTGGCTTTGCCAGCACGGTCGGCTGGCCGCTTTCCACCTTTATGGAGGCGCACATCGGATGGCGGGGGGCCTGCTTGTCCTGGGCGGCGTTGCATCTCACGCTAGGACTTGCGCTGAACCTGAGCATGCCGCGCGTAGTCGCCACGGCAACTGCACCGAGCAGGCCTGCGTCGCCAACGGTCAGCGAGCTGACGCAACCTGCTGACGAGCGTTCGCAACGAGCGGACTCCTATGCGTTGGCTTTCGTTTTCGCGGCGACCTGGTTTATCAGCACTGCGATGGCGGCACATTTGCCGCGGCTGCTTCAAGCGGGTGGCGCGTCTCTGGCCACGGCCGTTATGGTGGGCGCGCTGATCGGCCCGGCGCAGGTTGGTGCCCGGATTCTGGAGTTCGGCCTACTGCGCAAGGTCCATCCCTTGCTGTCCGCCCGGATCGCGGCAGCACTTCATCCCCTTGGCGCACTTGCATTCGGCCTGGTCGGAGCGCCTGCCGCGGCCTTGTTCGGCGTGTTGCACGGAGCCGGCAACGGCATCCTCACCATTGCCAAGGGCACGCTGCCGTTGGTCATTTTCGGACCGGGCGGCTATGGTCATCGCCAGGGAGTATTGATGGTCCCGGCCCGCGTCGCACAAGCGTTAGCACCCTGGATTTTCGGGATGTGTCTGGACCAGTTCGGAGCGAAGTCGCTGTGGTTGTCTTCCGCGCTTGGCATGGTGGCGATCTTGGCGCTCATGGCGGTCAGGCAATCGGCTCCGCTCAAGACCAGCGCAACATAGTCCTGCTGCAATCGCTACGCACCATGGTCCATGAACTAGCGTTTCCCGTCCGCCATCTTCAATCGCTCGGAATTCTCCGGCCAGTCAGTGAGCGCCTCCAGGACCACCACACCCATGTTTTCATCGATGGGGCCCAAGGCACCACCACCCAAAAAGTACTGATAAAAAAGAAAACCCCCGCTCAAAGGCGGGGGTTTTCTTTCTAGCTTTCCGTTACGAGGTCCTAGAACGGTTAGAACGGAATATCGTCGTCCATATCCTCGAAGCCGTTCGACGGTGCCTGTTGCTGGCGACGCTGGCCGCCTTGCTGACCGCCGCCCTGGGCACCACCGCCCTGGCTGCGGCCACCACCACCTTGCGATTCGCGGCTGTAGCCACCGCCACCGCCCGCACCACCGGTCGCACCGCCGCCGTAGCCACCTTCCTCACCGCCGCCGCCGCCCTGGCCACGGCCACCCAGCATCTGCATCTGGTCCGCGACGATTTCGGTGCTGTACTTTTCCTGACCTGACTGGTCCTGCCACTTGCGCGTGCGGATGCGGCCCTCGATATAGACCGACGAACCCTTGCGCAGGTACTGGCCGGCGATCTCGGCCAGCTTGCCGAAGAACGCGATGCGGTGCCACTCGGTGGCTTCCTTGAATTCGCCGGACTGCTTGTCCTTGTAGCGGTCGGTCGTCGCCAGCCGGATGTTGGTCACGGCATCGCCGCTGGGCATGTAGCGGGTTTCGGGGTCGGCGCCCAGGTTGCCGACGAGAATGACTTTGTTGACCGATGCCATGTAGATGATCTCCAGGGACCGCGCCCTTTCAGCGCGGTACTAAACGTAAGGAACGTGCAAAAAAAGCTGGGACGTAAACGACATCACGCGCCCTACGGATGAACCGTCAAGCGCGTGTTCATGCTAACGCCAATACAGCAGGAAAACGTAGCGGACTAATACCGATACGAAAAAAACTGTGTCTAAAAAACCGCTTCAGGATGAAGCGAAGCGGTTCTGGCCAGGCGCGCGGCCGCAGACAGTACACCAGGTACGACAAGGCCACGCAACGACGCCAGAATCATTCTGAGGTGGCTTCTAAGCCGCCACCGCAGAAGTACTTGCTTGCCCACGGGCCGGGGGCGCCTTCATGCTCCACGCGATTATAAGCCAGAGCACCAGAACCACCGCGCACCCTATGAACACTGCGCTGCGTCCTTCGTGCTGGAGCAGCCAGCCACCGGCCACGCCACCGAGGAACAGGCCCAGCGACTGGGTCGTGTTGTAGACGCCAAGCGCCGCGCCACGGCTGACCGCAGCGTAACGCGACACCAGCGACGGCTGCATCGCCTCCAGCACGTTGAACGCGACGAAGAACAGCAGCAGCACGCCGACGATCGGCCAAAGGCCGTGGACCGACGCGAACAGGATCTGGACGACCGTCATCAGGGCCACCGAGGCCAGCAGCACCGGACGCACCTTGCCGTAGCGCTCGGCGGCCATCATCGGCGCCAGCATCAGCAGGAACGACACCAGCACGACCGGCAGGTAGACCTTCCAGTGCTGGTCCAGCGGCATCCCCGCGTCGCTCAGCATGGCCGGCACCACCATGAACATGGCCACCTGGCTCGCATGGAGCGCCAGCACGCCGACATTCAGACGAATCAGGTCGGCATTCATCAGCACCTGGCGGAACGGCAGCCGCACCGGATGCGGCGGCGGCGGCGCAGGCACCAGGAACAGCGTCACGCCGATCGCCACCACGCCGAATACGGCCATCAGGCTGAAGATGCCCGACATACCGATCGAATGCAGAAGTGGCGAAGCAATCACCAGCGAGAGCGCGAACGTCAGGCCGATACTGCCGCCGACCATTGCCATGGCCTTGGTGCGATGGCGTTCACGCGTCAGATCCGCGATACAGGCCGTGATGGCCGCGGAGATCGCGCCCATGCCCTGCAACGCGCGGCCGATGATGATGCCGGTCAGGGTATCGGAGAACGCTGCAACCAGCGCGCCGGCCACGAAGAGCAGCAGCCCCGCGACCATGACCGGCTTGCGCCCGACCCGGTCGGACAGCCAGCCCAATGGAATGTGCAGGAAAGCCTGCATCAGCCCGTAGATCCCCATGGCGATGCCAACCCGCTGGGCGTCGTGCCCGTCGGGCAGCGTGCGCGCGTACTCGGCAAAGACCGGCAGGATCAGGAACAGGCCCAGCATGCGCAGGGCAAAGATGCTGGCGAGTGTGAGGCTGGCGCGCAACTCGCCTTTGGTCATGCGGTCACGCACGGGCTCGGTCCGGGTGGACTCGTCGGCAAGGGATGCGGGCTGGGAAGAAGGCGGGATCGACGGCATTGCGGTCGTATAAGGAATCTGGTCCGGTCGGCGACAGCTTCGATCGTCCGAACGCCGGGAAGTTGCTGACGCGGGGCTGTCTCCACCCCGTTGTCATTCGCCAGTCTGGCGCCGGGCAACCCCGGAAACCGAAGTTCGGTATATTAGCAGGTTTGCTTCCCGCGCTTTCCGCATCACGCTCCGCTTTCGGCGGGCCCGGAAATCGCGTGTCGCGGCAGGCTGGCGCCCCTGTTTCGGGCGCCCCAGGCGTTGCGCAAGGCACATTGACGGGGATATGGAAGAAATCAAGATCCGTGGGGCGCGTACCCACAACCTGAAGAACATCAATCTCGACCTGCCGCGTAACAAGCTTGTGGTGATCACGGGGCTGTCGGGGTCAGGCAAGTCGTCGCTCGCATTCGACACCCTCTACGCCGAGGGGCAGCGCCGGTATGTCGAATCGCTGTCCGCCTACGCCCGCCAGTTCCTGCAACTGATGGAAAAGCCGGACGTCGACCTGATCGAGGGGCTGTCCCCGGCGATCTCGATCGAGCAGAAGGCCACGAGCCACAATCCGCGCTCGACCGTCGGCACCGTCACAGAGATTCACGACTACCTGCGCCTGCTCTTCGCCCGCGCCGGCACGCCCTACTGCCCCGACCACGGCATCGCCCTGCAGGCGCAGAACGTGTCGCAAATGGTTGATGCGGCGCTGGCGCTGCCAGAAGACACCAGGCTGATGATCCTGGCGCCGGTGGTCTCGGACCGTAAGGGCGAGCACACCGACCTGTTCGATACGATGCAGGCGCAGGGTTTCGTGCGCTTCCGCATCCGCTCCGGCGGCGGCACCGCGCATGAGGCCGAGGCCAAGGTCTACGATGTCGACGCGCTGCCCAAGCTCAAGAAGACCGAAAAGCACACGATCGAGGTGGTGGTCGACCGCGTCAAGGTCCGCGCCGACATCAAGCAGCGCCTGGCCGAATCGTTCGAAACGGCACTGCGACTGGCCGATGGCCGCGCGATCGCGATGGAGATGGACACCGGCCGCGAGCATGTGTTCAGCTCGCGCTTTGCCTGCCCTATCTGCTCCTACTCCTTGCAGGAGCTGGAACCGCGCCTGTTCTCGTTCAACAACCCGATGGGCGCCTGCCCTAGCTGCGACGGCCTGGGCCAGATCACGTTCTTCGATCCGAAGCGGGTGGTGGCCTTTCCGAACCTCTCGCTGGCCTCGGGCGCGATCAAGGGCTGGGATCGCCGCAATCAGTTCTACTTCCAGATGCTGCAGAGCCTGGCGGCGTTCTACGAATTCGACACGGAAACCCCGTTCGAGGAACTATCGCCCGAAGTGCAGCAGGTAATCCTGCATGGTTCCGGCGAGACCGAGATCCCGTTCACGTATATCAACGAACGCGGCCGCACCACGCTGCGCGCGCACGCGTTCGAAGGGATCATCCCGAACCTCGAACGCCGCTATCGTGAAACCGATTCGGTGGCCGTGCGCGAGGAACTGGCCAAGTACCAGAACAACCAGGCGTGCCCGGTCTGCCAGGGCACCCGCCTGCGCACCGAGGCGCGCCATGTGAAAGTGGGCGAGGCCGATCAGGCCCGCGCGATCTTCGAGATCAACGGCTGGCCGCTGCGCGACGCGCTGACGTACTTCCTGACGCTGGACTTGCACGGTGCCAAGCGCGAGATCGCCGACAAGATCGTCAAGGAAATTACCGCCCGGCTGAACTTCCTGAACAACGTCGGGCTCGACTACCTGTCGCTCGAGCGCAGCGCGGACACGCTGTCCGGCGGCGAGGCGCAGCGCATCCGCCTGGCCTCGCAGATCGGCTCCGGCCTGACCGGCGTGATGTACGTGCTCGACGAGCCGTCGATCGGCCTGCACCAGCGCGACAACGACCGACTGATCGGCACGCTCAAGCATCTGCGCGACATCGGTAACTCGGTGCTGGTGGTGGAGCACGACGAGGACATGATCCGCGCGTGTGACTACGTCGTCGACATTGGCCCGGGCGCGGGCGTGCATGGCGGCATGATCGTGGCGGAAGGCACGCCGGACCAGATCGAGGGCTCGCCGGCATCGCTGACGGGGCAGTACCTGTCCGGCCAGCGCCGCATCGAGGTGCCGAAGACGCGCGCGCTGCCCGACGACGAGCGGCTGCTCCGCATCGTCAACGCCACTGGCAACAACCTGCGCAACGTCACGGCCGAAATCCCGGTGGGCCTGCTCACCTGCGTCACTGGCGTTTCTGGCTCAGGCAAGTCGACGCTGATCAACGACACGCTCTACCACGCGGTGGCACGCCATCTGTATGGCTCGACTGCGGAGCCCGCACCGCATGACCGCATCGAAGGCCTCGAGCACTTCGACAAAGTCATCAACGTCGACCAGAGCCCGATCGGCCGCACGCCGCGCTCGAATCCGGCCACTTACACCGGCCTCTTCACGCCGATCCGCGAACTGTTCGCGGGCGTGCCCTCCGCCAAGGAACGGGGCTACGACCCGGGCCGCTTCTCGTTCAACGTGAAGGGCGGCCGATGCGAGTCATGCCAGGGCGACGGTGTGATCAAGGTGGAAATGCATTTCCTGCCCGACGTCTACGTGCCGTGCGATGTCTGCCACGGCCAGCGCTACAACCGCGAGACGCTAGAGGTGCTGTACAAGGGCAAGGCCATCTCCGAGGTGCTCGACCTGACCGTCGAGCAGGCGCACGAGTTCTTCAACGCCGTGCCGGTGGTGCGCCGCAAGCTGCAGACGCTGCTCGACGTGGGCCTGGGTTACATCCGGCTGGGGCAGTCAGCCACCACACTCTCCGGCGGCGAGGCGCAGCGCGTGAAGCTGTCGCTGGAACTGTCCAAGCGCGACACCGGCCGCACGCTGTACATCCTCGACGAGCCCACCACGGGCCTGCATTTCCACGATATCGAACTGCTGCTCAAGGTCATCCACAAGCTGCGCGACCAGGGCAACACGGTCGTGATCATCGAGCACAACCTCGACGTCATCAAGACGGCGGACTGGCTGATCGACATGGGCCCGGAGGGCGGTGCGGGTGGTGGCCAGGTGATCGCGAAGGGATCCCCGGAAGTCGTGGCCGCCAGCAAGGCGAGCTTCACGGGCAAGTATCTGGCGCCTCTGTTGAAGAAGCAGGGGTAGGTCTCCGGGGCGTGGTCGGAAATCGACGCGCCCTGCCCTCTCCCCCAGCCCCGCTAGCGAGCGCCCGCCACCGCAGCGACCTTCTCCTCCGAATCCTCTTTCATCCGGCTGCGGTTCATCATCCCCGCCCGCTCCAGCACCGGATATGCGGTGGAGCAGAACAGCGAATTGAGGCGCTTCAGTTCCGCGATCAGATCCAGATGGAGCGAGCTGGTCTCGATGCTCTCCACGGTCTGCACGGCCACACGCTGCAGGTGCGAGCGCGACAGATCGCGCTCCAGATCGCGGAAGGCCGCCTTCTCCGCCATCAGTTGCTGAGCGCTGCGAAGGTCACCGGTCAGGAACACCGACAGCCCCAGACGCAGGTTCGCCACCACGCGGGCGTGCATCTCGGCGATCTCCTGCATGCCGGCCTCGGAGAACGACAGGTTGTGCGCGATCTTCTTTTCCTTGGTGTCTACGATCACGCGTTCGATCAGGTCCCCCGCGTGCTCCAGGTTGATCGTCAACGAGATGATTTCCGTCCAGCGCTCGCCATCGTGCTCGTCCAGCGCCTCGGTGCTGATCTGCGTCAGGTAGAGCTTGATCGCGGTGTAGAGATCGTCGACTTCGTTGTCGATACGACAGGTGGCATTGGCCAGCTTCAGATCGTTGGTCCGCAGCACGCGCAGCAGGTTGTCGAGCATTTGTTCAACGCGATCGCCGATGCGCAGCACCTCGCGCGCGGCGTTGGACAACGCGAGCGTCGGCGTGGACAGCGCGGCCGGATCGAGATGGCGCGGCGTGACCTGGCTGTCGCCGGTGTTCCGGCCCGGCAGAATGGCCTCGCACAGGCGCGCCAGCGGCGCGGTAGCGCCCAGCAGCAACAGCGCCAGCGCCACGTTGAACAGCAGATGGAAGTTCACGATCATCCGCTGCGGCTCGCTGCCAACCAGCGCCAGCAGTTCCTCGGCCTTCGTCAGCAGCGGCAACGCGATCACGCAACCGAGCAGGCGCGACAGCAGGTTGCCCAGCGTCACGCGCTTACCGGGCTGGTTGTTGCCCGACGTCGACATCAGCGCCGAGATGCCCGAACCGAGATTGGCGCCGAGCACCAGCGCCATGGCCACGTGGATCGACACCACCCCGGCCGATGCCAGCGCGCCGCAGAACAGCACCATGGCCAGGCTCGAATAGCAGAGGATCGTCAGCACCGCGCCGATCAGCATGTCCAGCGCGGCATCGCCGGTCAGCGTGCTGAACAGCACCTTGACGCCGGCCGCCTGCACCACGGGCCGCGTGGCGATCGAAATCAGTTCCAGCGCCAGCGTGATCAGACCCAGCCCGATCAGCACACGGCCCACGTGGCCGGCCTTGCTGCCCTTCCATGACAGATGCAGGATCACGCCAATAAAGATCAGCAGCGGCGACAGCCAGGACAGATCGAGCGAGAACACCTGCACCATCAGCGCGGTACCCACGTTCGCGCCCAGCATGATCGCCAGCGCAGGGGCCACCGCGATCAGTCCCTGTCCGACGAACGAACTGACGATCACGGCCGTGGCATTACTGCTCTGGACGAGACCGGTCACGCCGACGCCCGCGAGGAACGCAGCAAACCGGTTGGACACGCTGACGGAAAGCACGTGGCGCAGATTGGCGCCGTACACGCGCAGGATACCGACCTTGACTATGTTGGTGCCCCAAATCAGGAGCGCCACGCCGGAGAGAAGATGAAGCAATACGCCCATAGTGCAGCCTTCTTCGTGACCGGTGCCGCGAGGGGCAGAAGCGAGGCGCGCAGCCCGGTCATCGCCTTGTTATTTCAAGGAGGCATTATGCGCCCCCCTGTCGAAGGGAGCAAACCCGGGCGGGGGCGCAGGCAGTACAGGCGGCACGGCAAGGCCCCGCATCGACGCCAGAATCCTTTTGAAAAGGCTTCCCAGGGCTTCCCAGGGCTTCCTAGTGGCCGTCGAAATTGCAGACCGTGAACAGCGACAGGCCGCTGGCTTGCAAAAGCTTGGAGCCGCCGAGCTCAGGCAGGTCGACGATCGCCCCGCCTTCCACCACCGTTGCGCCAAGACGCTCCAGCAGCTTGCGGCCCGCCATCATCGTGCCGCCCGTGGCGATCAGGTCGTCGATCAGCAGCACGCGGTCTCCCGGCTTGCAGGCGTCGGCATGGATCTCCACGGTGGCGCTGCCGTACTCGAGCTCGTATTCCTCGGCCACCGTCTGAAACGGCAACTTGCCCTTCTTGCGAATCGGCACGAAGCCCAGGTTCAGTTCGTACGCGATGATCGATCCGAGGATGAAGCCGCGCGCGTCGATGCCAGCCACGAGGTCCAGGTTCTGGTCCATGTAGCGGTGCACGAAGACGTCGATCAGCACGCGCAGCGTCTTGGGGTTCTGCAGCAGCGGCGTGATGTCGCGGAACATCACGCCCGGCTGCGGCCAGTCCGGCACGGTGCGGATGCGGTCACGCAGGTAACCGGTGACATCGCCAAGATCGGGGGACTGGATGATGGAGTTCGACATGAAGGAAACTGGAAAGTGAAATTACGCGCGATGCGGTAACGGGCTACCACCCGTGTCCAAAACCATCGCCGCACAATGGCCCGGCTGATTGAACATCCGCAACCCGCAAAGATACAGGAGACAACCGTGGCCAAGAAGATCTTGATGCTGGCCGGCGACTTCGCCGAAGACTACGAAACCATGGTGCCGTTCCAGGCACTGCAGATGGTGGGCCACACGGTTCACGCGGTCTGCCCGGACAAGAAGGCTGGCGACCACTGCGCCACCGCCATCCATGACTTCGAAGGCGACCAGACCTACACGGAGAAGCGCGGCCACAACTTTACGCTGAATGCCACGTTCGCGGACATCGATCCGGCGCAGTATGACGCCCTCGTCATTCCGGGCGGCCGCGCCCCCGAATACCTGCGACTGAATGCCCGCGTGCTCGAGATCGTGCGCCACTTTGCCCAGGCCAACAAGCCGATCGCCGCGGTCTGCCACGGCGCGCAACTGCTGGCGGCAGCCGGCGTGCTCGAAGGTCGCACCTGTTCCGCCTACCCCGCCTGCGCGCCCGAGGTGCGGCTGGCCGGCGGCAAATATGCCGATATCCCGGTCGACCAGGCCCATACCGACGGCAACCTGGTGACGGCGCCAGCCTGGCCTGCCCATCCGGCCTGGCTGGCGCAGTTCCTTGCAGTGCTTGGGACGCGGATCGTAGAGTAGAAGCTTCCGAACGTGGCGCGGGCCATCGGGCCCGCGGCCGCGCCGCACGGAGGTATCCATGTGTGAGATCTTCATCCGGGCCAATCCGGATTCGTACCAGACCCAGTCCCGATCGCTACGCCTGCACGGCATGGCCACCAGCATCCGGCTGGAAAACCTGTTCTGGGAGGTCCTGGAAGAACTGGCGCAACGCGACGGCATGACCGTCAACCAGTTGCTGACGCGGCTACACGACGAACTTGCCGAACATCGCGGCGAGACGTCGCTATCGGCCAACTTTGCCTCGTTTTTGCGTGTGTGCTGTATGCGCTACTTACTTCTGCAAAACGAAGGGCGCATCCCGGCCGATACCAATGTGCCGATCCGGTCGCTCGATGCGCGAGCTGTGCTGGATAGTCTACCCGCGTCGTGGGTGGAAGCTGGCAGTTCGCCGTTGCCAAGGGCAGCCAGAGGCGAGCGCGCCTCTGCGTCTAGTTCTAGTCCTTGATCAGCCGTTCCTCGGCAGACTCCAGCGCCTCGGGCGTGCCACGCAGCACCACGATGTCGCCCGGCTCCAGCACGGTGTCAGGCTCGGGGTCGAAGGCGCGGATGCCGCGCCGGCGCACCGCCGTGACTTCCACGCCGATCCGCTCCAGCCCCAGCGCCCCCAGGCGACGCCCCACGGCGGTGTGTTCCGGCCCGAGGGACACCGCGTGCAACCGCACCGTGTCCCGCTCCACCATGTCTTCCTCGTCGTCACGGCCGTGGAAATAGCCGCGCAGCAGGCTGTAGCGTGCGTCGCGCGCCTGCTGCACGCCCCGAACCACGCGGCGCATCGGCACGCCCAACAGCACCAGCGCGTGTGAAGCCAGCATCAGGCTGCCTTCGATGATTTCCGGCACCACCTCGGTCGCACCCGCCTTCTGCAAGATGTCCAGCTCGGAATCGTCGACGGTCCGCACCAGCACCGGCAGCGCCGGCGCCAGCTCCTGAACGTGGTGCAGCACTTTCACCGCCGACGGCGTATTGGCATAGGTCACCACCACCAGCGCCGCGCGGTGGATACCGGCCGCGATCAGCGCCTCGCGCCGGCCGGCATCGCCATAAACCACCGTATCGCCCGCCGCCGCCGCGTCGCGCACGCGATCCGGGTCGAGGTCGAGCGCCACGTAGGTGATGCCCTCGCGTTCCAGCATATGAGCCAGGTTCTGGCCACTACGACCGTAGCCGCAGATGATCGCGTGCTTCTCGGTCTGCAGACTCTGCGCCGCGATCCGGGTCATGTTCAGCGACTGCAACAGCCATTCGTTCGCGGCAAACCGCAGCACGATCGCGTCGCTGTACTGGATCAGGAACGGCGCGGCCAGCATCGACAGCAGCATCGACGCCAGGATCACCTGGATCAGCACCGGGTCCACCAGCCCCATGCCATCTATCTGGTTCAGCAGCACGAAACCGAATTCGCCCGCCTGCGCCAGCCCAAGGCCGGTGCGGATCGCCACCCCCTGGCGCGAGCCGAACAGCCGCGCCAGCACTGCGATCAGCACCAGCTTGAACAGGATCGGCACGATGAGCAGCGCGAGCACGAGCCAGACGTGGTCGAACACCACCCGGACGTTCAGCAACATGCCGATCGTGACGAAGAACAGCCCGAGCAGCACGTCCCGGAACGGCTTGATGTCCTCTTCCACCTGATGGCGGTAGGGCGTTTCCGAAATCAACATACCCGCCATAAACGCGCCGAGCGCCATCGACAGGCCCAGCCGCTCTGTCAGCGCGGCCATGCCCAGCGTGACCAGCAGCAGGTTCAGCATGAAGAGTTCCTGCGACCGGCGTGCCGCCACGACGTGGAACCAGCGGCTCATCAGGCGCTGGCCCAGGAAGAAGATCGCGCCCAGGGCCACGGCAATCTTGACCGTGGCCAGCCCCAGCGCGAACGCCAGGTCTCCCGGATCGCGCGACAGCGCGGGGATCACAATCAGCAGCGGCACCACGGCCAGATCCTGGAACAGCAGGATGCTGATGATGTTGCGCCCGTGCTCGCTTTCCAGCTCCATGCGCTCGGAAAGCATCTTGGAAACGATGGCCGTGGACGACATGGCCAGCGCGCCGCCCAGGGCCACGGATGCCTGCCAGGACAGCGGAAAAAGCCAGTTGAACATCCAGCTCGCCGGCACCACGGCCAGCATCGACAGGATGACCTGTGATCCGCCCAGCCCGAACACCAGCCGCTTCATCGCGCGCAGCTTGGCCAGGCTGAACTCAAGCCCGATCGAGAACATCAGGAAGACCACGCCGAATTCGGCCAGGTATTTGGTCTGGCCCGAATCGCTGGCCAGGCCAAGGGCGTGCGGGCCGATCAGGATGCCCACCGCCAGATACCCGAGCATCGGTGGCAGTTGCAACATGCGGAACGCCACCACGCCAAACACGGCAGCGGCCAGCAGCACCAGGGTCAGTTCCAGCGGAGAATGCATCGGCGATTGAAAAGTACCAGCCGGGCACGCGCGCCGTCCCGGCATTTGCGCCCTGCCGGCGAAACACGGCAAGCGCGGCGGTCGTCACAGCGGCAAAAGGCTCGAAAGCCGGGCCAGACGCCATCGCATTCGTTGGTATACTCCGACGCCATGATAGCCAATTTCGATGCGGATCGAGCACTCCGGCTCGCCCGCCAGACCCTTGAAATCGAAGCCGAGGCCGTTTCCGCGCTGGCCGGACGGCTCACGCCCGCGTTCACCAAGGCGGTGGAGATGATTCTCGGCTGCACCGGGCGCGTCGTCGTGTCCGGCATCGGCAAGTCGGGCCATATCGGCCGCAAAGTGGCCGCCACGCTGGCATCCACCGGCACGCCGTCCTTCTTCGTGCACCCCGCCGAGGCCAGCCATGGCGACCTCGGCATGATCACGCGCGACGATGTCCTGATCGCCTTCTCCAATTCCGGTGAAACGGCCGAACTGCTGGCGATCATTCCGATCGTCAAGCGCATCGGCGCCGGGTTGATCTCCATCACCGGGAACGCCGAATCGAACCTGGCCAAACTGTCCAACGCCCACCTCGACGGCGCTGTGGCTCAGGAGGCCTGCCCGCTGAACCTCGCCCCGACCGCCAGCACCACCGCGGCGCTGGCGCTGGGTGACGCGCTGGCCGTGGCGGTGCTCGACGCGCGCGGCTTTGGCGAAGACGACTTCGCGCGCTCGCACCCAGGCGGCGCGCTGGGCCGCAAGCTGCTCACCCACGTGCGCGACGTGATGCGCACTGGCAATGCGGTGCCCGCGGTACGTGAAAGCACGCCGCTGGCCCAGGCCCTGATGGAAATCACCCGCAAGGGCATGGCCATGACCGCCGTGGTGGACCCCGACGGCCGCGCCGTGGGCGTGTTCACCGACGGCGACCTGCGCCGCCTGCTGGAAACGCCGCGCGACTGGAAGACCGTGCCGATCGGCGAGGTCATGCACCGCAACCCCCACACCGTGCATCTCGACAAGCTCGCCGTGGAAGCCGTGCAGATCATGGAAACGAACCGCATCAACCAGTTGCTCGTCGTCGATGACGACGGCCACCTGGCGGGCGCGCTCCACATCCATGATCTGACCCGGGCCAAGGTCATCTGATCAATGCCAGAGTTCCTGTCCAGAATCACCGGCCTGATCATGCGGCTGCTGCCGCTGCTGTTGATGGCGATCGTTGCCGGCAGCACGTTCTGGCTCGTGCAGATCAACTCGCCGCACGAAGCCACGGCGCAGGCACAGGTCAAGCGACACGTCCCTGACTACTATATGGACCGCTTCTCGGCCACGGAACTGGCCGAGGATGGCAACACCAAGATCCGCTTCACCGGCGTGAAGATGGTCCATTTCGAGGACGACCAGACCTACGAGGTGACCACGCCGGCCATGCGCAACTACGAGCCGGATCGCCCGCCGGTTACCGCCAACGCGAATCGCGGCGTGATGAATGCCGAGGGCTCGATCATCGACCTGTACGGCAATGCGTTCATCGTGCGCCAGGCGGGTACCGATGTGTCGAAGGACCCGCGCATGACGGCGGCGTCGCAGTACTTTCAGTTGCTGATCAACGACGACATCGTCAAGACAGACAAGCCCGTGGAACTGACGCGCGGACCGTCGGTAATGAACGCCAACGGCCTGATCTTCAACAACGTCACCCGCGAAGTACAATTGCTGGGTAACGTTCGCGGCACCATCATCATGAATTCGCCGGGGCAGGCCAGTGCCCAGTGACATCGGGATTTGCGCCCCGCCGTCCGCCTGACTGCTGCCTTTCCCTTTCAGCAAAGCCAAAAATGACTGCTTCCCTGACGACATCGTCCTGTCGCCGCACCGCGCCCGCCCTGATGGCGGCCATCGCCGCCATCGGCCTGTTCCTGGCCCAGCCTGCTTTCGCCGAGCGCGCGGACCAGACCAAGCCGCTGGTGCTGGAAGCCGACAACGCCAGCTATGATGACGTCAAGCAGATCTACACGCTGACCGGCAACGTGGTGCTGACCAAGGGCACGATGGTGCTGAAGTCTGATGCCGCCGAACTGCGCACCGACCCCGAGGGTTATCAGTACGCCATCGCCACCTCCAAGCCGGGCCACCAGGCCTATATCCGCCAGAAACGCGACGGCGTGGATGAGTACATCGACGGCTGGGGCGACCGCATCGAATATGACGGCAAGTCGGAGATCAACAAGCTGATCGGCAATGCACGCGCGGCGCGTGTTTCCGGTGTCGGCGCGAAAATCCTGGACGAAATCCGCGGCGCGGTGATCACGTACGACAGCCGCAACGAGTTCTATACCGCCACCGGCGGCGATAACAATGCGTCCGCCGGGAACCCTTCTGGCCGCGTGCGCGCCGTGCTGTCGCCGCGCGCGAACCCGGCCAGCGCGCCGGCCGGCGCGCCGCTCGACCTGAAGCCGTCCTCGCAGCCGGCCAAGCCCTGACCGTTTCAAGCTCCATCCGTACCCGATGAACGATACCGCCACGCTCGCCGCCCAGGCTTCTTCCGCCCCATCCACGGATAGCAGCACGCTGGTCGTGCGCCATCTGAAGAAACGCTATGGCTCGCGCACCGTGGTCAAGGACGTCTCGCTCGACGTCAAAAGCGGCGAGGTCGTCGGCCTGCTCGGCCCGAACGGCGCGGGCAAGACCACGTCGTTCTACATGATCGTCGGACTGGTCGCGCTGGACGAAGGCGATATCGTGCTCGATGGCCAGCACATCAGCGGCCTGGCCATCCACGAACGCGCGCGCATGGGACTGTCCTATCTCCCGCAGGAAGCTTCGGTCTTCCGCAAGCTCAACGTCGAGGAGAACATCCGCGCGGTGCTGGAACTGCAGGTGGTCAACGGCAAGTCGCTGCCCAAGCAGGAAATCGATCGCCGGCTCGACTCGCTGCTCGATGACCTGCAGATCGCCCACCTGCGCAACAACCCGGCGCTGTCGCTGTCGGGCGGCGAGCGCCGCCGCGTGGAAATCGCGCGCGCGCTGGCGTCAGCGCCGCGCTTCATCCTGCTCGACGAACCATTCGCGGGCGTGGACCCGATCGCCGTGGGCGAGATCCAGCGCATCGTCAGCTTCCTCAAGGCACGCAACATCGGCGTGCTGATTACCGACCACAACGTGCGGGAAACGCTGGGCATCTGCGACCACGCATACATCATCAGCGAAGGCACCGTGCTGGCCGAAGGACAGCCCGAGGAAATCATCGCCAACGAGTCCGTGCGACGCGTCTATCTGGGCGAAAACTTCCGCATGTGATCAAGCGGCCGCGACGCCGCCTTGCAGCATTCGTCAACTAGCCGTTGGCGATCACGAAGTGCCAGCGATAGGTGATAGCAATTTCCGTTCCAACAACGGGAAGATGCGCATAGAATAGGTCGCATGAAACCATCGCTTCAGCTTCGACTTTCCCAGCATCTGGCTCTGACTCCACAACTGCAGCAGTCCATCCGGCTGCTGCAGTTATCCACACTGGAGCTGCAACAGGAAGTCGAGCAGGCGCTGACCGAGAATCCACTGCTCGAACGCGAGAACGACTGGATCGAAAGCCCGCTGCGCGTGGCCGCGGACGGGTCGGTCAACGTGCAAAGCGCCCCGGCTCCGGCATCTTCCGAACCGCAAGGTAATGGCGACGATCGCGCGAACGGCGCCAACGGCGAAGACGACAGCTACGGCGACAGCTCGGGTGACGATTACGGCAGCGACTGGAGCCTGGACGATTTCGCTCGCCGGCCTCAGGGCGACGAGGACGAGAAGACGCCGATGCAGCTTCGCGAAGCGGAACCCACGCTGCGCGAGTACCTGATGGAACAGCTCACGCCGCTGAAGATCTCCACGCGCGACAAGGGCCTGGCCATCTTCCTGATCGAGTCGCTGGACGACGACGGCTACCTGGGCGCAACGCTCGACGAGATCTGCTCGGAACTACCCAAGGAACTCGAATTCGAAGTCGATGAAGTGCAGGCGATACTGACCCTGCTGCAGAGCTTCGACCCTCCTGGCGTAGGTGCGCGCAACGCCGCAGAATGCCTCACCTTGCAACTGCGCCGTCTGCAGCATCCACAGCGGGACCTTGCATTATCGATCGTCAACCACCACCTGGAGTTATTGGCCGTGCGTGACTACACGCGGCTCAAGAAAGCCCTGCAGGTTGACGAAATTGCACTTAAGGCCGCGCACGATCTGATCCGCTCGCTCGCACCGTATCCCGGACATGCCTACAGCCGTCCGGAAGCGGACTTCGTGGTACCGGATGTGTTCGTGCGCAAGAGTGGCAGTAGCTGGATCGCGCAGCTCAATCCCGACGTGATGCCGCGTCTGCGCATCAACGACATGTATGCGCAGATTTTGCGCGGTGCAAAAGGGGAAGCGGGCGCGGCCGGGCTGCAGCAGAAGCTCCAGGAGGCGCGGTGGCTCATCAAGAACATTCAGCAGCGTTTCGACACGATCCTGCGTGTTGCGCAGGCAATTGTGGAACGTCAAAAGAACTTTTTCTCGCACGGGGAAATCGCGATGCGCCCCTTGGTTTTGCGGGAGATTGCCGATACACTGGGTCTACACGAGTCGACCATTTCCCGGGTGACTACGAATAAATACATGGCCACGCCGATGGGTACTTTCGAGTTGAAGTACTTCTTTGGTAGCCACGTCTCCACGGAGACTGGCGGCGCGGCCTCATCCACGGCGATCCGCGCGCTGATCAAGCAACTGATAGGAGCCGAAGAACCCAGGAATCCCCTTTCCGACAGCCGCATCGCCGAGTTGCTGGGCGAACAGGGCTTTGTGGTCGCACGCCGCACGGTGGCCAAGTACCGCGAAGCGCTGAAGATCCCCGCAGTCAATCTCCGCAAGACTTTGTAGCCGAGCCGCAACCGCCTGCCTGGTGCGGCTCTTTCAGAAGGAGAAGCGCTATGAACTTCAAGATCAGTGGACACCACCTCGACATCACGCCGCCGCTGCGTGAGTATGTGGAAACGAAACTGGAGCGAATTGTCAGACATTTCGATCAGGTCATTGGCGTAAGCGTGCTGCTATCCGTAGACAACCACAAGGAAAAGGACAAGCGTCAGTACGCGGAAATCAACCTGCACCTCAAGGGCAAGGACATCTTCGTCGAAGCGCATCATGAAGACCTTTATGCTGCAATCGACTGTCTGGTCGACAAGCTCGACCGCCAGGTGATCCGCTACAAGGACCGCGTGCAAGGGCATGACCGGGAAGCGGTCAAGTACCAGATGGCTGCCGAACAACTACAACAACAATAAGTCGGCGGCGACACTAGGTCGCCCCTGAGAGGATAGATAGGAAGAGCAAAGCCGCGCATCTGCGCGGCTTTTTTGATGGGCGCGATGCGGATGCGCCGCTGGCGCACCCGTTACCTGAGTACCAGCCCTGCAACATTTGGTCAGCCGGGGGTGTTCGCAACTGACGCCGCTCGGTGTATGCTGCGCCATACAACAACTACAGACAGGACGGCCCCGGACAACCGGCCCGGCATTCCGCGTGGCGAAAGATCGCGCGACGGCGGGTGCAGTTTTCTGGGTGGGCAATCCGACCGGCAAGCTCGCGGCACCACTCGCGGCGCCGGCGCCGCAGCGCACAAGTGCGCAGTGGCCCTGCTCTATAATGGCCGGACGCTCCAATGCGGGCGTCCTTTTGCGCTCAATAGCCTGAATTGCCCAACGCAGCGGGACGACTCATGTGCGTCGGCTCGCCTTTCTGACTCCTCGTGCATCGCCCATGAATCGTTTGGCCAAATTGCTGCCACCCGGCAACATTAATCTCGACGTCACCGTCACCAGCAAGAAGCGGGTCTTCGAGCAAGCCGGGCTCCTGTTCGAGAACAACCATGGCGTGGCCCGGGCCACCGTGACCGACAACCTGTTCGCGCGCGAATCGCTCGGGTCCACCGGTCTTGGCGCCGGCGTCGCCATTCCGCATGGTCGCATCAAGGGACTCAAACAGCCCCTGGCTGCCTTCATGCGCCTGGCCGAGCCGATCCCGTTCGAATCGCCCGACGGCAAACCGGTGGCGCTGCTGATCTTCCTGCTTGTGCCCGAGCAGGCCACCCAGCAGCATCTGGAAATTCTTTCGGAAATCGCCCAGTTGTTGTCGGACCGGGAAATGCGCGAAGGACTGGCCACGTTACCCACGCCCGAAGCGGTCCACGAATTACTGACCCAGTGGCACCCCTGACACGACGGCAGGCCAGCGCAGCCTGACGCGATACCCGCGATACAGCCCCTCCCGAAAAGTCATCCCGCATGGAACTCACCGGCGTCACCTCCCAGTCGATCTTCGACGACAACGCAGCCGACATCAAACTCTCCTGGGTCGCCGGTCTGGAAGGGGCCGATCGAGCCTTCGACGTGGAATTCGCGCGTGAGGCGACATCGGCAGCCGATCTGGTCGGCCACCTGAACCTCATCCACCCGAACCGGATTCAGGTGCTCGGCAAACCCGAGATCCTTTACTACCAGCGCCTCGACGACGAACCCCGCAAACGTCAGATGGGCGAGCTGATCCTGCTCGAGCCGCCATTCCTGGTGGTGGCGGATGGCATGGAGCCGCCGCCCGATCTGGAACTGCGCTGCACGCGCTCGTCGACTCCGCTGTTCACGACGCCGGTATCCTCGGCGGCCGTCATCGACCACCTCCGCCTGTACCTGTCGCGCATCTCCGCGCCGCGCGTCACCATGCACGGCGTGTTCCTCGACATTCTCGGCATGGGCGTGCTGATCATGGGTGAGTCGGGCCTTGGCAAGAGCGAACTGGGCCTGGAACTGATCTCGCGCGGACATGGCCTGGTGGCCGACGACGCCGTCGATTTCGTGCGGCTTGGCCCGGATTTCATTGAGGGCCGCTGCCCGCCGCTGCTGCAGAACCTGCTTGAAGTCCGCGGCCTGGGCCTGCTCGACATCAAGACGATCTTCGGTGAGACCGCCGTGCGGCGGAAGATGAAGCTCAAGCTCGTGGTGCAATTGGTGCGCCGCAACGACGGCGAATTCGAGCGCCTGCCGCTTGATTCCCAGTACCTCGACGTTCTTGGCCTCCCGATCCACATGGTGAAGATCCAGGTGGCAGCTGGCCGAAACCTTGCCGTGCTGGTGGAAGCCGCCGTCCGCAATACGATACTGCGCCTGCGTGGCATCGATACCCTGCGCGACTTCATGGACCGTCAGCGGGCAGCGATGCAGGCCGACGTGGTTTCCCGCGGCCAGGGTCGGCTGCTCTGATCAGACAATTCCGGCGGTTTTGTGAAACGCCGGCGTCGCTTTCAATTGCTTACAAGCGGCCGGCCTCCCCTCGTCAACGCGCTTTGGGCGCGCGCCGTTTTGTGCTTCAATGGGCATCGAGCCCAGTCCGGTACCGCCAGCCGCCGTGCTGCATCCTGAAGGTCGGCGTCCGGCCATGATGTGTTTCCACAGCCAGGAGAGAAGCATGAAGAAACTGATCGCGATGTGCGTGCTGGTTACCCCTCTGTTCGCCACGGGCGCGTTCGCCCAGGGCGCCTCGGCCCCGGCCGCTGAAAAATCTGGCAAGGCCCCGACCGCGCAGCAGGAAAAGATGTCGGCCTGCTCGAAGCAGAACAAGGGCAAGAAGGGCGACGACTACAAGAAGTCCATGAGCGATTGCCTGTCGGGCAGCGCACCAGCCGCCGCACCGGCCGCACCGAAGACCCAGCAGGAAAAGATGTCGGCCTGCTCGAAGGAAAACAAGGGCAAGAAGGGCGATGACTACAAGAAGTCCATGAGCGATTGCCTGTCGAAGCCGGCGGCCTGATCCGCCAGATCTGACAGATCCCGTGGCAATGATGGCGAATCGGCGACGATTCGCCATTTTGCTTTAGGGCAGGTGTCATGACGCCGCCATCACGCGATGCTATGCTTGCATCGCTATGCGGATCATCCTTATCACCGGAATTTCCGGCTCGGGCAAGTCAGTCGCGCTGAACGTACTGGAAGACGCGGGGTACTACTGCGTCGACAACCTGCCGGCCCAGTTCATCCCCGATCTCGCCTGCTACCTGGCGGAACAGGGCTACTCACAGCTTGGTGTTGCCACCGACATCCGCAGCCGCGAATCGCTCGCGCGACTGCCCGATACGGTGCGAGAGCTGGCCGCGAACCATCAGGTACAGGTGCTGTACCTGACCGCCAGCACCGATGCGCTGGTTCAGCGCTACTCGGAAACGCGCCGGCGCCACCCGCTTTCGGCACAAGTCGAAGTTGGCACGGCCGCTGGCACGCCCAACGATACCTCGCTGATCGAGGCCATCGAGAAGGAGCGGGAGCTGCTAAGCCCGCTGGCGGAATCGGCCCACCGCATCGACACCAGCAACGTGCGCACCAATACGCTGCGCAGCTGGATCAAGGAACTGATTCAAGACGAGAACGAGAACAAGAACAGCCAGCAGCTCACGCTGCTGTTTGAATCGTTCGGGTTCAAGCACGGCGTGCCCAGCGACGCCGATCTCGTCTTCGACGTGCGCTCCCTGCCGAACCCCTATTACGATCTCGCGCTGCGCCCGCTCACTGGGCGCGATGCGCCAGTCATCGACTTCCTGCAAAGCCAGCCGATGGTGCTGGCCATGGCCGAGGATATCCGCGCCTATGTGGAGAAGTGGCTGCCGAGTTTCATTGCGGACAACCGCAGCTACCTGACCGTCGCCATCGGCTGCACCGGAGGCCAGCACCGTTCCGTGTTCATCGCGGAAAGACTTGCCAACTACTTCCGGGCACATGGTAATGTGCTGGTCAGACACCGCGAGTTGGCCCCCGCTGGCTGACGCGCGGCGCCCCGCCGTTTTCCCATGACTGGAGCCGGCCAACCGCATGTCGACCTTTCTTTCCGGCACCGCATCCGATTCCGCTACCCTGGATGCGCTGCCGCTGTTCCCTCTTCACACGGTCCTGTTTCCGGACGGCCGTCTGCCTCTCCGTGTATTCGAGAAACGCTACGTCGACATGGTGCGCAACTGTATGCGCGACCATCTGCCGTTCGGCGTTTGTCTGATTGCCACCGGAGAGGAAGTCGCGCAGCCGGGCCAAACCACCGAACCCGAGTCCATCGGCTGTCTTGCGGAAATCGTCGATTGCAATGTGGAGCAACTCGGCGTCCTGCTGATTGAAACGCGCGGACGCCAACGCTTCCGGGTGCTGTCCCACGCCACGCGTGATGACGGCTTGCTCGTGGCGAGCGTGGAACTGCTGCCTCCGGATGTCATCGACTGCAAGCTGGAATTGCTGGGCGAGTGCCTGGCCGCGTTGCGTCGAATCGTGACCTCGCTCCACACGGACCAGCCCGACAAGCCGAAACTGCCCTTCGGAGAGCCCTATCTCTGGGACGATCCGAGCTGGGTGGTCAACCGGCTGTGCGAGTTGTTGCCGGTGCCACTCAAGGCCAAGCAGATGCTGATGGAGCTACCTGATGCCGGCGTGCGCATCGAGATCGTGCATCGCTACATGCGACAGCACCACATCGTCTGAGCCGCCTTCTGAGCCGCCTTCCGAGCGGGCAACTCAGAAAAGTCCGAGTCTCGCCTGATCTTCCAGCAGCTTGCGCACCGGGGCCGGGGTGCCCAGCATATCGAGATCGTCAAGAGACAGCCACCGGCTCGCGGCATTACCTTCGAGCGCGACGGCGTCCAGATCGACGCGAATAGCGCGAATCAGCAGGCGAAAATGGGTGAACACATGCGTCAGTTCGCCAGCCAGATACGCGCGCGCAGGCGAGCCATACGCGCGGGCTAACTGCAGCGCCGACTCCTCGGCGACCTCCGAATCGAACGGTACCGCGTCGACCGGCATTTCAGGCAGACTCCACAAGCCGCCCCAGATGCCGCTGCTGGGACGCAACTGCACGAGCACATCGCGTCCATGCCGGACGATCAGCATCACAGCGCTGCGCTCCGGAATCGCCGCGCGTGGCTTCGGCGTGGGCAGCACGGCGGTGAGGTTGTCCTTGCGGGCCACGCAATCGGCCACGAGCGGGCACGCCTCTGCGTCGGCCAGACAGGCTGGCTTGCCGCGCGAGCAGATCGTGGCGCCGAGGTCCATCAATCCCTGCGTGTAGGCCACCATGTGATCTGCCTGATGACGTCCGGCAGGCGGCAGCGCCTGTTCGGCCAGCGCCCACATCCGATTCTCGATCGCGCGCTCGCCGGGATAACCGTGAATGCCGAACACACGCGCGAAGACGCGCTTGACGTTGCCGTCCAGGATCGGAGAACGAACGCCGGCACTGAACGCCGCGATCGCCGCAGCCGTGGAGCGACCGATGCCGGGCAGCGTTACGAGCACCTCTGGGGCGGTCGGAAACACGCCAGCGTGCTCATCCACCACGGTCTTGGCGCAGCGATGAAGATTGCGCGCGCGCGAGTAGTAGCCCAGCCCGGCCCACAAGGCCATGACCTCGTCGGCAGACGCTGCCGCCAGAGCGGCAACCGTGGGCAGCGCCGTCACGAAGCGCTGGAAATACTCGATCACCGCTGCCACCTGCGTCTGCTGCAGCATGATCTCGGACAGCCAGATGCGGTACGGATCGCGAGTGTTCTGCCAGGGCAGGTCGTGTCGGCCGTGCTGGCGCTGCCACGTCACCACGCGCATACCGAAATCGGATGGCACGGCGATGGTCTCGGGCATGGTGGGGGCGGCGGCAGGCTTGCGGGGCATTGCGGGATCTTGAAAAGAAAAAGCGCCGCTCACAGGCGGCGCCACATGATACATCGGCGGTTGCAATACCCTTCCCAGATCGCCGGGTCTGCCCCCTCTCCCACAAGTGGACGAGGGGGGGACGCTCCGACTACGCCGCGCGCGCCGCTGCTTCCGGGGGCACGTCCACCAGCCTGCGCGCGAAGCTCTCGATCTTCGTGCTCCGCTCATCGAGGCCGTTCAGCACTTCCTCAAGTTCGGCAATGCGCGATTCCAGCGTGTCCGTGGCCTCGTGGATGCGCTCGATCGAATCGACGCGTCGGCGCAATTGCTTCTGGTGCTCGCGTACCTGCGCCTCGAGCGGCGTCATCACCGACTTCAGCCAGATCTCGATATCGCGATTTAGATCGCGGAAGTTCTCTAGCACGCGGCTGGCCATCGTCGCGAATGCGTTCTGCACCAGTTGCGGACGCGAGCGCGTCAGCATGTGCACGGCGCCGAAATGCGTGTTCACCAATTGCAGCGTTTCCTGCAGTTCGTTGGTATAGCGCGACGTCACGAACTGCATCGGCGAAGGCAGCGTGAAACCATGTTCGGCATTGAAGCGCCGATACATGCTTTCAACGAGCTGGTGCAGGCCAACGATCTTCTGATCGGCGTCGGTAATCAACCCGGTAAGCTGGCCGAACAGCGCTTCCATGTCCTCGCGCAGGCCGCGCGAGAAGAAGCGCTCCTTCATCTGCTCGCGCGCATCGCGCATCGTGCGGCGAACGTCGCGCAGTTGCAGGCTCTTGATGATGTCCGCGCTATGCCGCCCGAATACCAGCCGCAGCGCCTGGAATTTCGCGATGCTCTGCTCGAACTCCTCCTTCTCGCTCTGCACGCGCATCAGCATGTGCTTGACCATCGCATGGTTCTTGCCACGCAGGCCGCGTAACTCGAACAACTGCTCGACGATATCGCGCCGGCGGCTCTGCAGCAGTTGCTGGGCGCCGCGCGACATCTCCTGTACCAGGCGCTGTACCTGGTCGGCCACGATCTCGCGCCGCTGCGGAATGAGCTGGTCCGACAGCACGTGCTCGAACTGCATCAAGTTGCTGCGCACGAGCATCGGCTCGTCGTTGGTGACCTTGGCCACCAGCCCCTTCTGTGCCGATACCGGGTAGACCCGGCGTTCCTCGATGCCGAGCGTCTGCGCGGTCGTACGGACCTGGCGCGAAATCTCCGACGCGATCTCGGATGATGACTTGAGCGGGTCCCAAAGACCATCGATCTTGTTCAGCACGGCCAGGCAGCCGCGGCGATGGCCGGCGCCCACATGGCTGCGCCAGAGATCGAGGTCGCTCTTGGTCACGCCGGCATCGGCGGCCAGCACGAATACCACCACGTGCGCATCGGGAATCAGGCGCAGCGTCAGTTCGGGCTCGGTACCAATCGCGTTCAGGCCCGGCGTGTCCAGGATCACCAGACCCTGGCGCAGCAACGGATGCGGGAAGTTGATCACCGCATGGCGCCAGCGCGAGATCTCCACCATGCCATCGGCATCCACTGCCCAGGCGGCATCCGGATCGTTCTCGTTGTACAGCCCCAGCGCCTCGGCCTCGGCCGGGCTCACGCGCGTGGTCTCCACGACATGCTGGAACGCGGCCAGCATGCCCTCGGGCGACGACGGGTCGAGCGGTACCGTGGTCCAGTGAGAATTAGCCGAACCGGGCTCCATGAAGTCCGCCGTGGACGCGTCCTGCAGGCGCGTCTCGATCGGCAGCAGCCGGATGCACGGCACCTCGTTCTCGTCGTAGCGCAACTCCGTCGGGCACATCGTGGTGCGGCCGGCCGATGACGGCAGGATGCGTCGACCGTAGTCGGCAAAGAAGATGGCGTTGATCAGTTCGCTCTTGCCGCGCGAGAACTCGGCGATGAAAGCGACCTTGAGCCGGTCGCTCCTGAGCACGTTCTGGATGCGCTGCACGCGGTCTTCCGCGGTGGCGTCATAGAGATCGTATTGCTGCAGCCAGGACTGGAAGTCGGCGAGAGAATGAAGAACCCCGGTTCTCCAGGCGCCATATTGTTCGAATTGCTGTGCGAGGCTCGTCATGGAGTGGTTCGCTTTTCGGCTCGGATTTATTGGTTTCGGGCTCGTATTGCACAACTGGCCCCGGGATGGTTCCACTGACCCTGCGGTCCCTTGGCAAGTCGACGGCCAGGTCCATGCCCCATCGGCAGGGTGGCTTGGCGCATTTTGTAACTTTTTATGTCTGCGCACACGATACAGGTTTCTTGCACGATTTTGTGGAATTCACGCCCCTTACGGCATTCCACCTGCGCGAGTGTTGCGCCGACCCATCGGCAGGCGATTTCAACAAGAAATCCAGACCGGTTCGGCGTGTGCCAGACCGTCCCGGACAGGCTTTGCGCCCCGGCGACGGGTCAGTGCTGGCAGTGCGGGCAATAGAACGTCGATCGCTGGCCCTGCAGGATCTGACGGATCGGAGTGCCGCAAATGCGACATGGCTCGCCGGCACGATCGTAGACAAAACAGTCGAGCTGGAAATAGCCACTGCTGCCGTCGCTGCCGACGAAGTCGCGCAATGTGCTGCCGCCGCGTGCAATGGCCTCCGCCAGCGTCTCGCGCACGGCAACGGCCAGCTTCTCGCAGCGCGCCAGGCTCAGCCGCCCGGCCTGCGTGGTCGGCCGAATGCCGGCGCGAAACAAGCTCTCGGAGCAGTAGATGTTGCCAACGCCGACGACGACGTCGCCCGCCAGCAGAGCCTGCTTGATCGCCATGGAACGCCCGCGCATGCCTCGATGAAGCCATGCGCCATCGAAGCGCGGGTCGAAGGGCTCGATGCCGAGCCTGCTCAGCAGCGGATGCCCGGGCAGGTCCGATTCGGCAAGCGGCGTCCAGAGAATGGCGCCGAAGCGGCGCGGGTCGCGGAAACGCAGGACAACCGGCTCGGCCTTCGCGGTATCCGGGCCGGCAGCCAGCAACAGGTCGAGATGATCATGCGCGCCCGGCGCGGGCGGATCCGGATAGACGCGCAGCGTGCCCGTCATGCCCAGGTGCACCAGCAGCCAGCCGGGCGCGGCGTCCTCGCCTGTCCCCGCCCGGGTGGCGTCGACCGGCGGCAGGCATTCCAGCAGCAGATACTTGCCGCGTCGCTCGATACGGCCGATGGTGCGGCCCGTCAGTCGCGCCTCCAGTTCCGGCTCGACCGGCCAGCGCAAGCCCCGGTGGCGCACGGTCACATCGGCAATGCGGCGGCCCACTACGTGCGGCAGCAATCCACGCCGCGTGACCTCGACTTCCGGCAGTTCTGGCATCGCCCCCCCTTATTCCATCCGCCGGCCGGCAGCGGGCTTCCGGACCCTTATCAGCCCTTATCCAATCAATTCCCAAGAACCTCTTGCCTGTTTTCCCGATCCAACGAGGCAGGATTTGCCCTGCCATGTGACCGGAAGCGGCGCACATTGTGCGGGCTGCCGTACGTAGCCAACCCAAGGGCGCCGGGCAAGGCAAGCAGCGCATTGTAGCGGCAGGCTACAATGCCTCCATTGACTGCAACGCCCCCGCGCGCCGGAGCATCGATTTCATGCCGGACCATCTTTCGTCCTTTCAGGCCATGCGCCCGGAATCTTCGCAAATGAAAGCTTTCACTGCCACCGGTCCGACGATTTCCCCCGCCGGACGTTTCCGTCGCCATGCGCGCGCCCTGGGCGTGGCTGCGTGCCTGGCGCTGGTTTCGCTCGCTTCCCATGCCGCACCGGCCAAGGTTGCCCAGAACGATGACGAGGTCATCGACGTTCCAGCGCCGTCGTCGGCAGCACGCGCGCAGCGGACGCCACTACCCAATGTTTCGCTGTCGCCAGACATCCTCTACCGAGTGCTGGCGGCGGAAATCTCGCTGCAACGCGGGATGGCCGGCGCGGCATACCGGACCTATCTTGATCTTGCTCGCGAAACGCGTGACCCGAGACTGGCCCAGCGCGCCACCGAAATCGCATTCAACGCGCGCAGTTCGCAGCAGGCGCTGGATGGCGCCCGGCTCTGGTCCGACCTGGCGCCGAAATCGCCGGCAGCAAGCCAGGTCCTGGCAACACTGCTCGTGCTCAACGGACGCTGGGAGGAAGCCGAGCCCCTGCTGAGCCGCCAGCTGGCGACGGCGCCAGCCGCGCATCGCGGGGACGCCATCCTGCAATTGCAGCAGCAGATGTCGCGCACGAGTGACCCCGCAGGCGCAGTCGCCGTGCTCCAGCGCCTGACCGCCAACGATTCGAAGCTGCCGGAAACTCACCTGGCCCTGGCGCGTGCGCAAGAGATGGCCGGAGACAGCCAGGGCGCGCTGACCGAGCTTGATGAGGCGCTTCGGCTCAAGCCGAACCTCGAAGCTGCCGCGCTCATGTCTGCCGAAATGCAAGCCGAATCGGCCCCCGACAAGTCGATCGCGGTGATGAAGCGCTTCCTGGCCAAGTCGCCCTCGTCAGTCAACGGCCACATCACGCTGGCAAGGCTGTATCTGCAGCAGAACGACATGGATTCGGCCCGTGCCGAGTTCGAGGTCCTGCGCAAGGTTGCGCCGACCGATCCGCGTGTGCCGCTGGCTCTGGGGCTGACCAGCCTGCAGGCGCGCAGTTATGACGATGCCGAACGCTATCTGAAGGAGTACCTGCAGATGGCGGAGAAGTCGCCAGCGGCCAACCCCGACATCGCGTACCAGTACCTCGCGCAGATCGCCGAGGAAAAGAAAGACTATCCCGCGGCAATCGACTGGCTCGACCGAATCGAGGACCCGCGCCTGACCCTGGCCGCGCAGGCCAAGCGTGGCCAGTTGCTGGCACGCATGGGCAAGCTCGACGATGCGCAGGCCGTATTTGGCGACATGCTGGCCGACGCCGAAGACATCCCCGATCCCGCGCAGCGCGCCCTGCGCATGGCCGCTATCCGTCAGGCCGAGGTGGCCGCGCTGATGGACAGCAAGGCGTACGACCGCGCGCGCAAGGTGCTGGACGAACGCGTCAAGGCCGAGCCCGACAATGCGGACTGGATCTACGAACTGGCGATGCTCGACGAACGCGAGAAGCGCTACGACAGCATGGAGCGTGGCCTGCTCAAGGTGATCGCGCTGCAGCCCGACCAGAAGCAGGGCTACAACGCGCTCGGCTACTCACTGGCCGACCGTAACGAGCGTCTGCCGGAAGCGCGCAAGCTGCTCGAACGCGCATCCGAGCTCGGACCGGATGATCCCTACATCATGGACAGCCTGGCGTGGGTCAAGTACCGTCAGGGCGAACTGCAGCCCGCGGCGGATCTGCTCAAGAACGCGTTCGCCAAGGCCCCTGAGGCCGAAATCGGCGCGCATCTGGGCGAGGTGCTCTGGCAACTCGGCCAGCACGACGAGGCACGCAAGACGTGGAACGAGGCGGCGAAGGTCGAGCCAGACAATCAGACGCTGATCGACACCCTGCGCCGTTACAACCAGAACGTCCTGCTGTCGAAGTAGTTCACATCAGGCAAGCACGTCGCACGCCCGGGCCAGCGCCCGGGCGGTTCGTTCTGGCGTGCGCCAATTATCCCAACACTTGAACATGCTCCGATCCCGTCGATTGGCCCTGCTCTGCCTGGCCACACCGCTCTGGCTCGCCGCGTGCGCCAGCGTCGCACCAACGCGCGGCTTCGATGCCGGCGAAACCGCCGCCAGCCAGCTTTACACCGGCCGGTTCTCCGCCAACTACGTCCGCTACGGCCGCAACGAAGGCGTGCAGGGCAGCTTCCGCTGGCAGGAACAAGGCCGCAACGTGCGGCTCGATCTCGTTTCGCCGCTGGGCCAGACGCTGGCCATCGTCACGGCGACCCCATCCGGGGCCACGCTCGACCTGCCTAACGAGGCGCCGCGCAATGCGCCCGAGGTCGACAGCCTGATGGAGCAGGCGCTCGGATTCTCGCTGCCGGTATCTGGCATGCGCGACTGGCTGCATGGCCGCGCCGCGCCGGGCATACCATCGAACATCACGCGCGACGCGAACGGCCGCCCCGACACCCTGCGGCAGAGTGGCTGGACCGTGCGCTACCTAGCCTGGCAGGACACGCCCGAGAACGCCACGCCCACGACCACGCTGCCCCGCCGTATCGACATGGCACGCGATGGCAATGAATCGCCGCTGTCGGTGCGGCTCGTAATCGACCCGGAGAACAAAGAATGACCGTCGGCACGGCCCTGCCGCCACCGGAGCTGCGCAACTGCCCGGCCCCAGCCAAGCTCAACCTGTTCCTGCACGTGACCGGCCGCCGCCCCGACGGCTACCACACGTTGCAGACCGTGTTCCAGCTCATCGACTGGTCTGACACGCTGCACTTTCATCGCCGTGACGATGGCGTGATCACGCGTGTTACCGACATCCCCGGGGTGCCGGCCGATACCGACCTCGTCGTGCGCGCGGCCCGCGCATTGCAGGCGGCCGGCGGCACGCGTTTCGGCGTGGACATCGCCATCGACAAGATCCTGCCCATGGGTGGCGGCATCGGCGGCGGGTCGTCCGACGCCGCGACCACGCTGCTGGCGCTGAACCACCTGTGGGGCGTGAACCTGCCGCGCACAGAACTGATGCGCATCGGCCTTTCGCTCGGCGCGGACGTGCCCGTGTTCGTGTTCGGCCAGAACGCGTTCGCCGAAGGCGTGGGCGAGGAGTTGACGCCAGTGACGCTGCCCGACAGCTGGTTCGTGGTCATCCATCCGCGGCAACATGTGCCGACCGCAGCAATATTTTCGGACGAACGCTTGACAAGGAATTCTCCAATCTCTATAGTTGCGGACTTCGCTGCTTGCACAAACAAATTCGCTTTCGGTCGCAACGATCTGGAAACGATAGCAACAGCGAAGTTCGGCGAAGTTGCCCGAGCCCTTGAGTGGCTGAAAAATTACAGTCCACAAGCAAGGATGACCGGTTCCGGAGCCTGCGTATTTGCCCGCTTTGAAGACGAGCAGACTGCGCAGAGAGTGATGGAAAGGTTGCCATCTGAATGGGATGGCAGGTGTGTGAAAAATTTGTCACATCACCCGCTCGCAACGTTCGCGTAGCAGGTTTTCGCCTGGCGATGTACTGACGGTTTAAAGTCAGCGCAACGACAGACGTTAAAGGTTGTGTAGGGGAGTCGCCAAGTTGGTCAAGGCACCGGATTTTGATTCCGGCATTCGAAGGTTCGAATCCTTCTTCCCCTGCCATTACTTCCTATAGTGTCCAGAGCGGACATGCAGAAATTCGCTGCCGGCATTGCCGGTGGCGCAAAGCCCCCCCAGTAGCAAGACAGGTGCCCCGAATGAGCGTCGAAGGCTTGATGGTATTTACCGGCAATGCCAACCCTAAACTCGCGGAGGCTGTCGTACAGCACCTCGGCATTCCGCTCGGCAAGGCTCTGGTCGGCCGTTTCTCCGACGGTGAAGTCCAGGTAGAAATCCAGGAAAACGTTCGCGGCAAGCACGTCATCGTGCTGCAGTCGACCTGCGCGCCGACCAACGACAACCTGATGGAACTGATGGTGATGGTCGACGCGCTCAAGCGCGCTTCGGCACGCAGCATCACCGCCGCCATGCCCTACTTCGGCTATGCCCGCCAGGATCGCCGCCCGCGTTCGGCGCGCGTGGCCATCTCGGCCAAGATCGTGGCCAACATGCTGGAAGTGGCCGGCGTGGAACGCGTGCTGACGATGGACCTGCACGCTGACCAGATCCAGGGCTTCTTCGATATCCCCGTCGACAACATCTACGCATCCCCGGTCCTGCTTGGCGATCTGCGCGAGAAGAACTACGGCAATCTGCTGGTAGTGTCTCCGGACGTTGGCGGCGTGGTGCGCGCCCGTGCGCTGGCCAAGCAGCTCGACTGCGACCTGGCCATCATCGACAAGCGTCGCCCGAAGGCCAACGTGTCCGAGGTGATGAACATCATCGGTGAAGTCGCCGGCCGCAACTGCGTGATCATGGACGACATGATCGACACCGGCGGCACGCTGTGCAAGGCCGCGCAGGTGCTGAAGGAACGTGGCGCCCAGAAGGTATTCGCGTACTGCACGCACCCGGTGCTGTCGGGTGGCGCGGTTGCCCGCATCGCCGCGTCCGCGCTGGACGAAGTGGTGGTGTGCGACACGATCCCGCTGTCCGACGAAGCCCGTCAGACCGGCAAGATCCGTCAGGTCACGACCGCCCCGCTGCTGGCCGAGACCTTCACCCGGATCGTCCGGGGCGACTCGATCATGTCGCTGTTCGCCGACGCCTGATCGACACTGGTTGGGACGGTACTGGCAGATACCTGCTAGAATATTTGGCTTTACTGCGTTGGCCGCCTGAAAGGGCGGCCAACGTGATTCAGGCGGCGCAATCACTTGATGCGCGCCGCTAGTCGAGGCTGTCTGGTCGCGGACAGCCTTCTTCACATTTGGAGTTAAAAATGAAAGTTATCGCTTTCGAGCGTAGCGTACAGGGAACGGGTGCGAGCCGCCGCCTGCGCAATTCGGGCAAGACCCCCGGCATCATCTACGGCGGCGCCGCCGAACCGAAGATGATCGAACTGGATCACAACGCGCTGTGGCACGCCCTGAAGAAGGAAGCCTTCCACTCGTCGATCCTGGATCTGGAAGTGGCTGGCAAGTCCGAGAAGGCTCTGCTGCGTGCGTTCCAGATGCACCCGTTCAAGCCGCTGGTGCTGCACGTTGACTTCCAGCGCGTGTCGGCCTCCGAGAAGATCCACGTGAAGGTGCCGCTGCACTTCATGAACCAGGAAACCGCTCCTGGCGTGAAGCTGGGCCACGGTATCGTCAGCCACATCCTGAACGATCTGGAAGTGTCGTGCCTGCCGGCCGACCTGCCCGAGTTCATCGAAGTGGATCTGGCCGCAGCCGAGCTGAACCAGACCATCCACCTGTCGGACCTGAAGCTGCCGAAGGGCGTGACCGCCATCACCCACGGCGACGAAAACCCGGCCATCGCCAGCATCACGCTGCCGGCTGGCGCTCAGTCGTCGGAAGCTGCCGAAGGCGGCGAAGAAACGCCCGCTGCCTAAGCGTCTTCGCGCCAGATGCCATAGCGGTCTCGCAACCGCTGGCGCATCAAGAAAGACCGCCGGTTCGCCGGCGGTTTTTTTTCGCGCGGCTTTTTCGTGCGCTTTTTCGCGTATCCTGTGTCGCGTTCCACGGTGCCCTCAGGCGTCCGATTTACCGCATTCCGTTCTCAACGCATGATCAAGCTCATCGTCGGCCTCGGCAATCCCGGGGCGGAGTACGAAGCCACCCGGCACAACGCCGGCTTCTGGCTTGTCGACCAACTCGCCCGCATGGGTGGCACAACCCTGCGCGTGGAAAGCCGCTTTCACGGCCTGGCTGGCCGCGCCCGTTTGTGGGATCAGGATGTCTGGCTGCTCAAGCCTTCCACGTTCATGAACCGCTCTGGCCTTTCCGTGGTGTCGCTGGCGCGCTTTTACAAGATCCTGCCCGACGAGATCGTGGTCGCCCATGACGAAATGGATCTGCCCGCCGGCTCGGCCAAGCTCAAGCGCGGCGGTGGCTCGGGTGGCCATAATGGCCTCAAGGACATTTCAGCGCACCTGACTACCCAGGACTACTGGCGTCTGCGCATCGGCGTCGGCCATCCGCGCAATGCGCCGGGCGGCACGGCCGGCGGCCGCGAGGATGTGGTCAATTTTGTGCTCAAGCCACCACGCAAGGAAGAACAGCAAGCGATCGACGAAGCGATCGACCGCTGCATCGGCCCGCTGGGCACGCTTGCGCGCGGCGAGAGCGAGCGCGCGATGATGGAACTGCACACGGGCCGCTAGCACGCGCCCCGACAGCCGGCTCCAAAGAAAAAACCCCGCAAACCTGACGGTTTCGCGGGGTTTCTCTTTTCTGCTCTTGCCTGTGGGGGCCGGAACGATAGCAGCCGGACAAAAGATCCGGTCAGGCCACGTGCTTGGCTGCCGTGAGCAGCCGATAGCGTTGCATCAGCACCTCGTGCGTTTCGACGTGGTTCGGGTCTTTCGGAATACACGCCACAGGGCATACCTGCTGGCACTGCGGTTCGTCGAAATGGCCGACACACTCGGTGCACTTGCCGGGGTCGATCTCATAGATCTCGGGCCCCATCGAGATGGCTTCGTTCGGGCACTCAGGCTCACAAACGTCGCAATTAATGCAGTCGTCGGTGATCATCAGCGCCATGATATTTCCTTCCTGCGATCCGCCCGCGCCCGACTGGCCACGGAGACGGCATCGAAGGCCTCTATTCTATTCGGCTTTGCCGATCTTCTCCTGAAGCCAGCGCTCCACGGAGGGGAAGACGAACTTGCTGACGTCGCCACCCAGCACCGCGATTTCACGCACGAACGTGCCCGAAATGAACTGATACTGGTCCGAAGGGGTCAGGAACATCGTCTCGACGTCCGGCAGCAGGTAACGGTTCATGCCCGCCATCTGGAACTCGTACTCGAAGTCGGAGACGGCTCGCAGGCCGCGCACGATCACGCGCGCGTTGTTCTTTCGGACAAAGTCCTTGAGAAGTCCCGAGAATCCCTCTACACGCACATTCGGGTAGTGGCCAAGCACCTCGCGCGCGATACCGATACGCTCCTCGAGCGAGAAGAACGGCCGCTTGTTGGGGCTTTGCGCCACGCCAACCACGAGTTCGTCAAAGATATTCGACGCACGGCGGACGAGATCCTCGTGTCCCCGGGTCATGGGATCGAATGTACCGGGATAGACGGCGACGACCATGTTTCCTCCTTTGGGCTGCCCGTTGCCGGCCCACAAATCAGCGAGGCCGAGTCAATGTGATTCTTGCTGCGTGACGGGCGTTGAACAAACAACAGCGGCGTAGTGTAACCCCAAACGGGGCAATTGGAAGTCCATCAGACCGCATTTCTGCCGCGCCGCAGCAGGCCCGCAAACCCTTGTCTGGCATACCAAAGAGGTCGTACGACCCAGGTCAGCCAGCGCCGTTGGCGAGGCGATGCTGCAGCAGGTGGAAATGCACCGCCCCCGCGCGCGCCTGGCGAATGATCTCCAGGGACGCCGGTATCGGCGCATCGGGGCCGATCAGCGCACGATCCGTTTCGACGTAGATGGCTCCCCCCGGACGTGACAGACGCGCCGCGTGTTCGAGCGCCGGCCCGAGCCAATCTTCGGCGAAGGGCGGGTCCAGGAATACCACGTCGAAGCTGGCCGCCGGCATCTGCGCGGCTGCGGCGAAGGCGTCGCTGTGGATGATCTTCACCTGCGAGGCATCGAGCCGGTACTGGTTGTCACGGAGTTGGCGCACCACGTGCGGGTTGGCTTCGACCAGCGTCACGGCACTGGCCCCCCGCGACGCTGCCTCGAAGCCGAGCGCGCCCGAACCGGCGAACAGGTCGAGGCAGGTCAGGCCGGACAGGTCCTGGCCAAGCCAGTTGAACAACGTTTCGCGCACACGGTCAGGCGTCGGACGAAGCCCTTCGGTTTCGAGCACCGGCAGCAGCGATCGCTTCCAGCGCCCGCCGATGATGCGCACCTGGGTGGGGGACTTGCGGGGAACAGAAGTTCGCCCGCGCGGTGCGGGCGAAGGTCGGGATTGCGAATTCATCCCGTGATTGTAGAGCCTGCCACGCGCCTGCACAGCAAGGTCGGCCGCCGCAGCGGGTGGCCCGGCCCACACATGGGCGCCAGACCACCCGAAATCACGTGCGACGCATCACTTTTCCGGGCCGCCGACGATCACCGTCGCCATGGCGTCCGGATGCACATGTCGCTGGAATGCGGCGCGCACCTGTTCACGCGTGACCTTGTTGATCTGGCTCGTCCACGTGTCCAGATAATTCAGCGGGAGGCCATACCAGCCGATATTGGCCACGTTGGTCAGTAGCTTGCGGTTGCTGTCGATGCGCAGCGGGAAACCATTGACCAGGTTGTCCTTGGCCGCGCGCAGTTCGACATCCGTGGGGCCCTCCGCCACATACTTCGCGACGATCTCGCGCACCAGCGCCAGCGCCTCGTTGGTGTTTTCCTTCTTGGTCTGCAGCGAGACACTGAACGGCCCCGGCTGCTTGGACGGCGCGAAATAGCTGTCCACGCCGTAGGTGAGTCCGCGCTTCTCGCGAACCTGATCGGTCAGGCGCGAGCTAAAGCCGCCGCCACCGAGCACGTAGTTGCCGACCAGCAACGGGAAGTAATCCGGATCGCCGCGCGCGATGGCGGGCTGCCCGAGCGCCACGCTGGCCTGCTGGGCCGGATGGGGAATCCGCTGCTCGCTGGCCGGGATCGTCATCTGCACGTCTGGCATCGTCGGCGGCGCCGCGCCGGCAGGCAAGCCACGCGTCAGCTCCTCGGCGATCTGTTCGGCCTGTTTGCGGTCGATCGCGCCGATCAACGTCACCACGGCGCGCTTCGCCGTGTAGTTGTCCTGCCAGAATTTGACCAGGTCGTCATGCGTGATCGACCCGACAGTTTCGGCCGTGGCCGATACGCCATATGGATGATTCGGGTAGATCGCCTTCGACAGCTTCTTGTCCGCGATCACGCCCGGCCGTGTGTCGCCCTCGCGGATTGCCGTGATCAGGCGCTGCTTTTCGCGTGCCACCACGGCGTCCGGATAGGTCGGCGCCTTGATTAACTGAGCTGCCAGACGCAGTGACTGCTCACGTTCCGGCGAAGCCGTCAGTGTGCGCAAACCGATGCCGCCACGGTCGCCGCCCGCCGCGCCACCGAAATCGGCGCCGGTATCGGCAAAGGCATCGGCGATCTGCGCCTCGTTGCGTGCAGGCTGGCCATCCTGCGCGCCGGCGCCCTTGTCGAGCAGCGCCGCGGTCAGCGTGGCAAGGCCGGCCTTGCCGGGCGGGTCATACCGGCTGCCTGCGTCGAAGTCGATATTGACGTCGAGCATCGGGATCGACGGGCTCGGCACGAAGAACACCTTCGCGCCCGTGGAGGCCGTCCAGCTTTCGATTGGGATGGCTGCGTGAGCAACAGCGCTGGCCAGCAGCGCCGCTGTCCCGAAGGCCGCGCCGGCAAGCCGGCGCAACAGGCGCGGAGACGCAATCGTCATAACAGACAAGGACATTGTTGCTCCTAGTGACGCAGGCCTTCGGGGACCGGGGTCTTGGGCTTGTTGGGGTCGATCGGCTGCGGCAGAAGCGTGGCCACGGTCAGGTTGTCGTCGCTGAAATACTTGGCGGCGACGGCCTGCACCTGGGCCGGCGTGACTTCCTTGATCTTGTCGAGCATGCGGTCGATCTGGCGCCAGGAGATGTCAGAGATTTCCGCCACGCCGATTTCCATGCCCTGCCCGAACACCGAGTCACGCTTGTAGATCTGGCCTGCCACGACCTGGGCCTTGACGCGCTTGAGCTCTTCCTCGGACACGCCGCTCTTGGCGATGCGCTGGATCTCCTCGCGCAGCGCGGCCTCGATCTCTTCCGTGGTGTGGCCGTTGGCGGGCGTGCCGTCGAGCACGAACAGCGAGTCCGCGCGGTTGATGCTGTCGTAGCCGACGTTCACGTCGTCGGCCAGTCGCCGCTCGCGCACGAGTTCACGTGTCAGACGCGCATTGTCGTAGCCGTTCAGCACGGCGGACAGGACTTCCAGCGCGTACGGATCGACATCCTTTTCCACGTCGCGCAGGCGCGGCACCTTGTAGGCCATCACCATGTAGGGATTCTCGGCGGGCGCCTTGACCCAGATGCGCTTGATGCCCTTCTGCGGCGCCTCGATCTGCGTCTTGCGCAGCGGCAGCGGATGCGATTTCAGCTTGCCGTAGTAGCGTTCGGCCAGCGCGCGAACCTCATCCGGCTTGACGTCGCCCGTCACGATCACCATGGCGTTGTTGGGCACGTACCAGGTCTTGTACCAGTCGTGCACGTCCTCGACCCGCATGTTGACGAGGTCGTCCATCCAGCCGATGACCGGGTGCCGGTACGGCATCGCCGTGTAGACCGTGGCCAGCAACTGCTCGTAGACGGTGCCGCGGGGGGAATCATCGGTGCGCAGGCGACGCTCTTCCATCACCACCTTCATCTCTCGCTCGAACTCTTCCTTCTTGAAGATGAGGTTGGCCATGCGGTCGGCCTCGAGCTCCATCATCTTCGGCAGGTATTGCTTGGAGATCTGCTGGTAGTAGAGCGTGAAGTCGCGGTTGGTCAGGGCGTTCTCGCGGCCGCCCAGCAGGGCGATCTGGCGCGAGAACTCACCCACCGGTACCTTCGGCGTGCCCTTGAACATCATGTGTTCGAGCATGTGGGCTACGCCGGTGGTGCCGCTGACCTCGTCGAATCCGCCCACGCGGTAGAAGATCATATGGGCCACCGTGGGCGCCCGATGGTCTTCCTTGACGATCACGCGCAAGCCATTGGACAGGCGGAATTCGGTCGTGCCGGCCTGGGCCTGGCCGACTGTCGCCGTGGGCTGGGCTGGTGGTGGCCCCTGTCGTGGCGAGGCAGACGTGGCGGCACTGGGCGCTTCGCCTGGGGTCTGGGACCACGCAGTGCCGGCTAGGGGGCCGATCAGGGAAGCAAGGATGAGAGAAGAAAGAATACGCCGCGGAAATTTCGCGACACCCGCTCCGGACACGTCAGCGCAATGGTTCATGCGACCCCGTCTGCTAGAATTTTGCCGATTGATTCTACCGGGGTATTGACCCCTTTCCCAATGTTTAGTTTCTGGAAGAAGCGCAAGGCCGAGCCGGCTCCCGAACCGGTCGAGCCGCCCGCGGCCGCCCCCACACCGGCGCCTGCTCCCGCGCCGGCCCCGCTTCCCGCCCCCACCCCGGCTGCGGCACCTGCGGTAACCCCTGTCGCCCCCCCTGTAGCGGTACCCGTTGCAACTCCGGTTTCAGCCCCGGTTTCAACACCGGCGCCGGCTCCAACGCCCGCCCCGGCGCCCGTCCATGTGGCGCCACCCGTGGCACCACCGGTCGTGCCGCCCGTGGCGTCGGCTCCGCCTCCGGCCAGCTATACGCCGCCGGTCATCGAGGAACTGGAGCTAACCCCGCCGCCCGCGCAAACCGCGGAAGCCAAGCGCGGCTGGATGTCGCGACTGCGTGCCGGCCTGTCGAAGACCAGCCGCAACATCGGCGTGCTGTTCGTCGGCGTCAAGGTCGACGAGGCGCTGTTCGAGGAACTGGAAACGGCGCTGCTGATGGCCGATGCCGGCGTGGAGGCCACCGAGTATCTGCTGGGCGAACTGCGCCGCCGCATCAAGAATGATCGTATTGAAACGGCCGAAGGTGTGAAAGCCGCGCTCAAGGACCTGCTGACGCAGCTCCTCAAGCCGCTCGAGAAGACGATGGAACTGGGCCGCGAGCAGCCGCTGGTGATGATGATTGCCGGCGTCAACGGCGCGGGCAAGACCACCAGCATCGGTAAGCTCTGCAAGCATTTCCAGTCCTATCACCAGTCCGTGCTGCTGGCCGCCGGCGACACGTTCCGCGCCGCCGCGCGCGAACAGCTCACGATCTGGGGCGAGCGCAACAACGTGACCGTGGTGGCCCAGGAAAGTGGCGACCCAGCCGCCGTGATCTTCGATGCCGTCAACGCGGCGCGCGCGCGCAAGATCGATATCGTGATGGCGGATACCGCTGGCCGCCTGCCCACGCAGCTTCACCTGATGGAGGAACTCAAGAAGGTCAAGCGCGTGATCGGCAAGTCAATGCCGACCGCACCGCATGAGGTGCTGCTCGTGATCGACGCCAATACCGGTCAGAACGCACTGGCCCAGACACGCGCGTTCGATGACGCGCTCGGCCTGACCGGCCTGATCGTGACCAAGCTCGACGGCACGGCCAAGGGCGGCATCCTGGCCGCGATCGCGCGCCAGCGTCCGGTACCGGTGTACTTCATCGGCGTGGGCGAGAAGGTCGAGGACCTGCAGCCGTTCAAGGCGGACGAGTTCGCCGAGGCGCTGCTGGGCTGAGTCCTGCTGGCACGCAAAAACAAAAACCCCGGTGATGACACCGGGGTTTTTGTTTCTGGCAACGCTACCGATTACTCGCTGTCCGGCTGCGCCCCTGGCGCGGCCTTCTGGAACGCGTCTACCTCCATGCAAGTGGCATGGATCTTCGCGATCGTCGGGAAGCGGCTCACATCGACATTGAAGCGCTGCGCGTTGAATACCTGCGGCACCAGGCAGCAGTCGATCAATGTCGGCGTATCGCCGAACGCAAAGCGACCCACACGCCCCAGTTGCGACAGATTGACTTCGAGCGAGGCAAACCCCTGTTCGATCCAGTGGCGGTACCACGCATCCTTGGCCTCCTCCGACACCTTGAGCTCGTGCTTGAGGTACTTGAGCACGCGCAGGTTGTTGAGCGGATGGATCTCGCAGGCGATTTCCTGAGCCAGGCCGCGCACGACCGCACGCTCGAACGGGTCCTTCGGCAGCAGCGCCGGCTCCGGATGGGTTTCGTCGAGATACTCGATGATCGCCATCGACTGGATCAGGGGCCTGCCATCGACCACGAGCGTCGGCACCACGCCATCGGCATTCAGCGCGCGATACTCGGGCTTCAGCTGCATGCCGCCTTCCCTCAGCAGATGCACACCCTTGTAGTCATAGGGCAAGCCCTTCAGGTTCAGCGCGATACGCACCCTGAACGACGCCGAGCTACGGAAGTAACTATGGAGCTCGAGCATTGCCTCACACCACCTTGACGGTCAGATCGCCCACACCTTCGATGTGGCATTGCATGACGTCGCCCTTCACTACCGGGCCCACGCCTTCAGGCGTGCCGCTGTAGATCAGGTCGCCCGGCTGCAGTTCGAACAGCTTCGACAGGTACGACACCATTTCAGGCACCGACCAGATCAGATCCGACAGGTCGCCACGCTGCTTCTCCACGCCATTGACGGCCAGCGTCACGGCGCCCTTTTCCGGGTGGCCGATAGCCGAGACCGGCACGATCGGGCCGATCGGTGCGGACTTGTCGAATGCCTTGCCGGTTTCCCAAGGGCGGCCGGTTTTCTTCGATTCGTTCTGCAGGTCGCGGCGCGTCATGTCGAGGCCGATGGCATAGCCGAAGACATGGCTGGCGGCCTGCTCGACCGGGATGTCGCGGCCGCCCTTGCCGATGGCGACAACCAGCTCCACCTCGTAGTGGCAATTGCCCGTGCCCGGCGGGTACGGGAAGGCGCCCTCGACGTTGTCGGCCACGTAGCTGACCGCGTCGGACGGCTTGCAGAAGAAGAACGGCGGTTCACGGTCGGGGTCCGAACCCATTTCACGGGCATGGGCGGCATAGTTCCGGCCCACGCAGTAGACCCGGCGCACAGGGAAACTTGCGCTGCCACCACGCACGGGAACACCGACGGGGGCTTGCGGCGCGAAGACGAATTCGGTCATCCAACTCTCCAGCTTTCTCTTTTTGATGGAACGCCGCACCCGGTGTCGTGTCCGGTCGTGCCCAGTCGGGTGGGCCGCGGCAGGGGCAAAGGATACACCTTGAATACGGTGGCATACAGTGGAAGCAGACCCGGCGCGAATCTTGCATATTGCACCGCAACCAAGCGCCCTCCATGACCCGTCGCCATCCGCCCCCTTCCGCCGTAGCACCGCCAGCCACCACGAGCCGGAGCCTGCGCATCCTGCTGGTTCGTGATCCGCACGAGGCCGATCCGCTCAACGTGGAGACGATCCGCGCCGGTCTGGCGCAGGCAGGCTTCACCGAGGTGCAGACGGTCGATGCGGACCTGCGCCTGCCGGACACCATTGCGGCCAGCCAGCCGGACCTGGTCATCATTGCCTCCGAATCGGCCGCGCGCGACACCATCGAGCATGTCTGCGTCTCCACCCAGCATGCGCCGCGCCCGATCGTGCTGTTCACGGATAACGACGACGCTCAGCGCATCAAGGCCGCCCTGTCGGCCGGTATCACCGCCTACATCGTCGACGGCCTGCGTGCGGAACGGGTGAAGACGGTGCTCGATGTGGCCTACGCCCGCTTCCAGCTGGACCAGCAGCTACGCGCCGAACTCGACGCCACCAAGCTCAAGCTGGCCGAGCGCAAGACGGTGGAGCGCGCCAAGGGCCTGCTGATGCAGGCACGCGGCATCAGCGAGGACGAAGCCTTCAAGCGACTGCGCTCGATGGCTATGGAGCGCGGTATCCGGCTCGTGGATGCCGCACAGCGCGTGATCGATGTGATGGCCTGATCGCTCGGCGCTTGCGGGCGCGGCACACGGAAGCGTTGCACGGCACGTCGTTGGTGCGTTGCACAAGACTGGCGCGGCGCCATTCCCCGGCGGCGCATCCCGACAGTGAAACGGGCACCACCGGCCCCGCCATTTCCCTTCCGGCACCCCAAAAAGCGCTGGCATAGCGCTTGCGTTACCCAAGACACGGCCAACGACGGCCGCGCATCACCCGGAAGCACCTCACAACATGTGTGCCCGCGATCAACGTCGACCGCGAGGCATCGGACAACGGCGTCCTGAACCCCGCCCCGAACGCTGGCCTTCCTGGCCAGGTGTCCGGGCCGGGGATCGGGACGCCTTTTCTCTTTCTGGAGCGTATCGCATGCCCTCTCGCCTCAAAGTCCTGAAGCCCCAGCGCGCCAACGACACCGCTGCCGCGGATGCCGCCCCCGCCTGCCATGGTCGCCGCCGCGCGCTGGCCACCATCGCCGGCGCCAGCGTGATGACGCTGGTCGATCCGCTGGTGCGCAGCGGCGCGTGGGCCGCCGGCTCCGATGCGCCGGAAAAGCCCGAGGTCAGGATCGGCTTCATTCCGCTGACCGATTGCGCGTCGGTGGTGATGGCGTCGACGCTGGGCCTGGACAAGAAGTACGGCATCAAGATCACGCCGAGCAAGGAGGCTTCGTGGGCTGGCGTGCGCGACAAGCTGGTCAATGGCGAGCTGGACGCCGCGCACGTGCTGTACGGCCTGATCTACGGCGTGCAGCTCGGCATCGGCGGGCCGAAGAAAGACATGGCCGTGCTGATGAACCTGAACCACAACGGCCAGGCCATCACGCTGTCCTCGAAACTGGCGGAAAAGGGCGTCAAGGATGGCGCGAGCCTGAAGGCGCTGATGTCCAGGGAAAAGCGCGATTACGTGTTCGCGCAGACCTTCCCGACCGGCACCCATGCGATGTGGCTCTACTACTGGCTGGCCGCCAACGGTATCGATCCGATGCGGGATGCCAAGGCCATCACAGTGCCGCCGCCGCAGATGGTGGCCAACATGCGCGTGGGCAACATGGATGGCTTTTGCGTCGGTGAGCCTTGGGGCGCGCGCGCGATCGCCGACAAGATTGGCTTCACCGCCGAAACCACGCAGGCGATCTGGAAGGACCACCCGGAGAAGACGCTGGGCACCACGGCCGAGTTCGTGCAGAAGTACCCGAACACGGCGCGCGCGATGGTGGCCGCCGTGCTGGATGCATCGAAGTTCATCGACGCTTCCGCATCCAACCGCCGCAAGACCGCCGAGACAATCGCCGCCAAGTCCTACGTGAACACGGATATGGACATCATCCTGGACCGGATGCTGGGCCGCTACAGCAACGGTCTGGGCAAGACCTGGGACGACCCCGATTCGATGAAGTTCTACCAGGACGGCCTGGCGAACTATCCGTTCCTTTCGGACGGCATGTGGTTCCTGACCCAGCACAAGCGCTGGGGGCTGCTGAAAGAGCATCCGGACTATCTGGCCGTGGCCAAGCAGGTAAATCGCATCGACATCTACAAACAGGCCGCTGCCGCCGCGCAGGTGCCGTTACCGAAGAGCGACTTCCGCACCGCCAGGCTGATCGACGGCGTGACGTGGGATGCCACCAAGGACCCGAAGGCCTACGCCGACGGATTCAAGATCAAGGCCTGACGCGCCGCACGGACCGGCCCGGTCGGTCCTGCCCCATCCAGCCCCCATCCACACGAACAGGAGCTTGCCGTGAATGCTCTCGCCCAGTCATCGCCGGAAGGCGCCACGCCCATGAATCCGGAGGCCGCCGATCCGGACGCCAAGGAACAGTCGCGCCGCCGCGCGCAGGAGATCGCCGCACTGGAGCAACGCGCCGCGCGCCGCGACGCGTTTGCCGCGTTCGTACTCAAGTGCGTGCCGCCACTGATCGGCTTCGCGTTGTTGGTGCTGGTGTGGCACGGCATCGCCACGCTGATCCCGTCGATCCCGACACCTGGCGCCACGTGGAACGCCGCGGTGCCGCTGTTCGCCGATCCGTTCTATCGCAATGGGCCGAACGACCAGGGCATCGGCTGGAACGTGCTGGCGTCGCTGGCGCGCGTGGCGGCGGGCTTTGGCCTGGCCGCGGTCGTCGGCATTCCAGCCGGCTTCCTGTTGGGGCGCTTCGCGTTCCTGAACGCGATGGCGTCGCCCGTCATCAGCCTGCTGCGTCCGGTATCCCCGCTGGCCTGGCTGCCGATCGGCCTGCTGCTGTTCAAGGCCGCCAATCCCGCCGCGATCTGGGCAATCTTCATCTGCTCGATCTGGCCCATGGTCATCAATACCGCCGTGGGCGTGACCCGCGTGCCGCAGGACTACCTGAACGTGGCACGCGTGCTCGACCTGTCCGAGTGGAAGATCTTCCGGCACGTGCTGTTTCCTGCCGTACTGCCGTACATGCTGACCGGCGTGCGGCTGTCGATCGGCACAGCGTGGCTCGTGATCGTCGCCGCGGAAATGCTCACGGGCGGCACCGGCATCGGCTTC
The DNA here is from genome assembly GCF_059492215.1 of Cupriavidus sp. HY129. Lineage (NCBI taxonomy): Bacteria > Pseudomonadati > Pseudomonadota > Betaproteobacteria > Burkholderiales > Burkholderiaceae > Cupriavidus > Cupriavidus sp. HY129. The sequence goes on along the minus strand of NZ_CP083254.1, from coordinate 292,733 downwards.
TGGCTCTGGGACGAGTGGAACAACCTCAAGGTCGAGCACATCGTGATCGCGATCTTCATCATCGGCGTGGTGGGCCTGGTGCTCGAGCACCTGCTGCTGGCCCTCGCCCGCCGCTTCAGCTACGGCAACACCTGATCCGGAGACGACCACCATGGAAAAGTTCGTCAGCATCGAAAATGTCGGGCAGACCTTCAAGACGCGCAAGGGGCCGTTCGTGGCGCTGCGCGATATCGACCTGTCGATCGCGGAAGGCGAGTTCGTGACACTGATCGGGCATTCGGGCTGCGGCAAGTCCACGCTGCTGAACCTGATCGCCGGGCTGACCGCGCCGACGACCGGCGCGCTGATCTGCGCGGGACGCGAGATCGCCGGCCCCGGCCCGGAGCGGGCCGTGGTGTTCCAGAACCACTCGCTGCTGCCCTGGATGACGTGCTTCGAGAACGTCCATCTGGGTGTGGAGCGCGTGTTCGGCCGAAGCGAGACACCGGCGCAACTCAAGGCGCGCACGCACGACACGCTGGCCCTGGTGGGCCTGACCCACGCAGAAAGCAAATATCCGCACGAGATCTCGGGGGGCATGAAGCAGCGAGTGGGCATCGCCCGGGCGCTGGCGATGCAGCCGAAGGTGCTGCTGATGGACGAGCCATTCGGCGCGCTCGACGCGCTCACGCGTGCCCATCTGCAGGACGCGTTGCTGAAGATCGTTGCGCGCACCAGGAGCACCGTGGTCATGGTCACGCACGACGTGGACGAGGCCGTGCTGCTGGCGGATCGTATCGTCATGATGACCAACGGGCCGGCGGCGACCATCGGCGAGATCCTGCGCGTCGACATCCCGCGCCCGCGCGACCGTGTGACGCTGGCCGACGACAAGACCTTCCACGCGTGCCGCACCGCCGTGCTCGACTTCCTGTATCGCAAGCAGCGCAATCCGGCGTTGGAGGAAGCCGCCTGATGCGTACCCGGCGCGGGGATCATGATTGACTCACGGCATTGGGAGAAGCGGCGAGCCTCCGCTATCATGAACCCCAACCCCACGATCCCCGCTGCATCATGACCTCTGCATCCCGCGCGCCATTTCCGGCGGCCAAGTACATCAAGGAAATCGGACGAGGCGTCAATGGCGCCCGCGCGCTGCCGCGTGAAGACGCCCAGGCACTGTTCGATGCCATGCTCGCCGGTCGTGTGTCCGATCTAGAGTTGGGCGCCGTGTTGCTGGCCTATCGCATCAAGGGCGAAGCACCACACGAACTGGCCGGCATGCTGGACGCCGCGCACGATCACTGCGCGCCGCTGGCCGCGCCGGCCGACAAACCCGTGGTGGTGATTCCAAGCTACAACGGCGCACGCAAGCAACCGAACCTGGTGCCGCTGCTGGCGATGCTGCTGGCGCGCGATGGCGTGCCGACGCTGGTCCACGGCATTCGCGAATTTCCGGGCCGCGTCACCAGCATGGCGCTGTTCGAGGCACTGGGCGTGCCGCTATGCGCCACCGCGCAGTCCGCGGAGACGCAGCTTGGCGCGGCATCGAATCCGCTGGCCGCGCTGCCGATCGACGTGCTGTCGCCCGCGCTGTCGCAACTGCTCGACAAGCGCGCGATCATCGGCCTGCGCAATTCGGCGCACACGGTCGTCAAGATGCTGCAACCGGTGGGCGGACACTCCCCTGCCGAGGCTTTGCGGCTCTACAGCTACACCCACCCCGAGTATCGGGAAACGCTGACCGAGTATTTCTCGCACGAACCCGCCAACGTGATGCTGGCCCGGGGTACCGAGGGGGAAGTCGTGGCCGACGCGCGCCGCAGCGGCCGTATCGACTGGCTGCACGACGGCCATCAGCGCACGATGGTCGATCCAGTCGGCGGTTCGATCGCGGATGTGCCCGAACTGCCGCAGGGCACGGACATCGCCGAGACGGCCGCGTGGATTCGCAAGGTGCTGGATGGCGCGGAACCGGTGCCCGCGCCGGTTGCCACCCAGGTGGCGGCGATCAAGGCGTGCCTGACGCAGGCCACGCGGGTGACCTGGGCCAGCCCGCTGTAACACCTCCCGCTACAGGATGCAGGATGGCCCGCCAGCGCGATCAGGGCCGGCGCGGCGGCAGCGGAATGCGCTCCGTCTCGCCCGGGACGTGCGGGAACTGGTCGTCCTGCCAGCGCTGGGCGGCCTCTTCGATCGCTTCCTTGCTGCTTGCCACGAAATTCCAGTAGATGAAACGCCGTCCGTCCGTCGGATCGCCGCCAAGCAGCATCACGCGCGAGGGCATCGTCGCCTTGATCGTCACGGGCTCGCCTGGTACCAGCACCACCAGATGCTCGGCCGGCAGCGTCTCGCCATCGACCTCCAGATTGCCATCGACCGGATAAATGCCACGCTGGACGTGTTCGGCGGGGATCACAAGGCTTGCGCCGGCATCCATCTCGATCGCCACATAGAGCGTGCGGCTGTAGACCTTGACCGGCGACTCGGCGCCGAAGGCATCGCCCGCGATAACGGTCATCCGCACGCCGGGCAGTTCGAGCTTGGGCAGCGTAGCGCCCGGATGGTGGTGGAACGAAGGCGGATCATTCTCATGCGCCTTAGGCAGGGCTACCCAGGTCTGGATGCCGTGCAGGTGCGGTCCGGCCGAGCGCGCGCCGTCCGGCGAGCGCTCCGAGTGCGTGATGCCACGCCCGGCAGTCATCCAGTTCACGTCGCCGGGCCGAATCACCTGCTCGCTGCCGAGGCTGTCGCGATGCATGATCTCGCCTTCGAACAGATACGTGACTGTCGCCAGTCCGATATGAGGATGTGGGCGCACATCCATGCCCGCGCCGGGCTCCATCTCCACCGGCCCCATGTGATCAAAGAAGATGAATGGCCCGACCGCTTGCGTCGTAGCGGCGGGCAGCAATCGGCGGACGGTGAACTCGCCGATGTCTCGCACATGAGGCTTCAGCAAGTGTTCGATAGCAGACATGTGGGGCTCCTGGGGATGCGTCTGAAAAACGACTTCAGTGTAGCGAATCCTGCAATACACCATCCCGAAATCGCTGCGAAACCGAATCGGGGCTGCCCCCTCTAACAACAGTGCTCCGAGAGCGCTGCCCGCCAGGCCTTGTCAGGCTTGGGCTGGGCCACTATAAGGCGACACCAGGCTATCCAGAAGATTTTTCCGATTGCCTGGAACTATCAACCCTATAGACCTTCTAACTTAGCACTCGTCCGGTTCGAGTGCTAATATGCGTTGCAATGCGGTGTCCCTTCGGGACACACCGGCAACCCACCGCCGGATGCGAAAGGAGTCATAGTGAACGCAGTCCTGTCTGCCGATCAAACCCAAGTTACCCACCGTCTGCCCACGGCGCCCCAGAATGCCGCCGCGAATGCCTTCGCACTGACCTTCCCCGGCACACTGGGCAATCTGGACAGCTACATCCAGGCTGTCCACCGCATCCCGATGCTCACCCCCGAGGAAGAGCTCAGCCTGGCTCGCGACCTGCGCGACAACGACTCAGTCGATGCCGCCCGCCGCATGGTGATGTCGCACCTGCGTCTGGTGGTCTCCATTGCCCGGCAGTACCTGGGATACGGCTTGCCTCACGCCGACCTGATCCAGGAAGGCAACATCGGGCTGATGAAGGCCGTCAAGCGCTTCGACCCCGAACAGGGCGTGCGCCTGGTGTCGTACGCGATGCACTGGATCAAGGCCGAGATCCACGAATACGTGTTGAAGAACTGGCGCATGGTCAAGGTGGCCACCACCAAGGCCCAGCGCAAGCTGTTCTTCAACCTGCGCAGCCACAAGCAGGGCTCGCATACCTTCACGCCCGAGCAGATCGAAGCCGTTGCGCGCGAGCTCAACGTCAAGCCCGAGGAAGTGATGGAGATGGAAACCCGCATGTCGGGCGGCGATATGGCGCTGGAAGGCCAAATCGAGGACGGCGAGGAAGAGTTCGCGCCGATCGCCTACCTTGCGGATAACCACAACGAGCCGACGCAGGTGCTGGAAGCCAAGCGCCACGACCGTCTGCAGGTCGAAGGCCTGGAAGAGGCGCTGACGAAGCTGGACCCGCGCAGCCGCCGCATCATCGAGGCCCGCTGGCTCGACGTCAACGACGATGGGTCGGGCGGCGCCACGCTGCACGAACTGGCCGACGAGTTCGGTGTATCCGCCGAGCGGATTCGCCAGATCGAATCGGCGGCAATGAAGAAGATGAAGGGTGCGCTGGCGGCATTCGCCTGAGACCACGCTCCCCGCATTGAAAAAGGCCGGTCATTCGACCGGCCTTTTCTTATTTACGACATCAGCTGCTTGAGGTCATGCGCGATCGGCTCCGGCCCCTGGCCGTGGCGAATGAACAGCCGCAACTGGCCGTTCTGGTCAAACACGTAGCTGCCGGCCGAGTGATCCATCGTGTAGTTGTCCGGCGACGAACCCGGCACCTTGGCGTAGTAGACCTTGAAGTCCTTGGTCACCTTCTTGAGCGCGGCCTCGTCGGCCGGGCGCAGGCCCAGGAAGCGCGAGTCGAAGGCCGGCACATACTGGGCCATCAGCGCCGCCGTATCGCGTTCCGGATCGACGGTGACGAACAACACCTGCACCTTGTCCGCATCGGGCCCCATCTGCTCCATCACCTGCTTGAGCTCCACCATCGTGGTCGGGCACACGTCCGGGCAATGGGTGTAGCCGAAGAACATCAGCACCACCTTGCCCTTGAAATCGGCCAGCGTGCGGGTCTTGCCGGTGGGGTCCAGCAGCGCGAAGTCCTTGCCGAACTCGGTGGCGCCCGAGATATCGACGTTGCGGAAGGACGGCTTTGGTTGCCCACAGGCGGCCAGCAGGGCCGTGCAGAGCGCGAGCAGACAAAAGCGGCGGAATGCGGCCCAAAGGCCTTGGGAAGAGGTCGACATGCGCAAGAATCGGGAGGAGTTGCCCGAAAGTATCGCCGATTGGGCCGGCGATGACTTCCGGGCGCGGCAAGATGCCGCAGGTTGTCAGACCTGCGGCACGAACTTGAAGTAGTGATCCACTAGCAGCGCCGCGAACAGCAGCGACAGGTACAGGATCGAATAACGGAAGGTGCGCTGCGCGAGGCCATCCGAGTAGTTGCGGTACAGCTTCCAGGCATAGCCCAGGAACACCAGGCCCAGCGCCAGCGCCGCCGCAAGGTAGATGTAGCCGCTCATGCCGTACACGAACGGCAGCAGCGTGGCCGCGATCATGATCAGCGTGTACAGCAGGATATGCAGCAGCGTGTAGCGCTCGCCGTGCGTGATCGGCAGCATCGGCAGGCCGGACTTGGCGTAGTCGGCGCGGCGGTACAGAGCCAGCGCCCAGAAGTGCGGCGGCGTCCAGGTGAAGATGATCAGCACCAGGAACCAGGCCTCGGCAGGCACCGTTCCCGATACCGCGGACCATCCTAGCGCCGGGGGCATGGCGCCCGACAGGCCACCGATCACGATGTTCTGCGGCGTCGCCGGCTTCAGCAGGATCGTGTAGACGACGGCGTAGCCAAGGAACGTGGCGAAGGTGAGCCACATTGTCAGGTCGTTGGCGAAGACGTGCAGCAGCCACATGCCGGCACCGCCCAGCACGGCCGAGAAGATCAGCGTCTGGGTGGTGGTGATCTCGCCTGTGGCCGACGGGCGCCACGCGGTGCGGCGCATCAGCGCGTCGATCTTCTGTTCCACCAGGCAGTTGATGGCGAAAGCCGCGCCGGCCAGCAGCCAGATACCAGCCGCGCCACCGATCAGCACCGACCACGGCACCATGCCCGGGGTGGCCAGGAACATGCCGATGATGGCGCAGAACACGGCGAGTTGGGTCACCCGCGGCTTCGTCAGCGCGGCGTATTGGCGGGCCAGATGGCGTAATCGGCCCACGGAGGATTGGGAGTGGGTAGCAGTTACCACGGGGGGCATCTTGTCCTTCATGTGGCGCGCGCGGCAATCGAGGGTTGCGTGGCGGCGCCGGCGGAGCGAGTGGCGAGGCCGATATTGTAGTTGAGACGGAGCAACAACATCAGCAGCAGGGCTGCTCCGCCGTTATGGGCCACCGCCGCGACCAGCGGCCAGTCGAAAACGATGTTCGACATGCCGGTGCACAACTGCAGCGCCAGCACGACCAGCAACCACCGCGCATGCCGCGCCAGCCCTTCCATCCGGCGCGCGCGCAGCGCGAACCAGAGCAGGAAACCGAGCACGACGAAGGCGAAGCCACGGTGGACCCAGTGGATAGCCACCAGCGCCGCGTGCGGAATGTAGTCGCCGTCGGCCGTCATGCCGAGCTGGCGCCACAGCGTGAAGCCATGGCGGAAGTCCATCTCTGGCACGAGTTGGCCGTTGCAGAGCGGAAAATCGGTACAGGCCAGCACCGCGTAGTTGGTGCTGACCCAGCCGCCCAGGAAGATCTGAACGACCAGCAGCACCAGGGCCAGCAGGCCGGCCCAGCGCAGCGAAGCCGCCTGTGGCGCCACGACATGCGGCGGTTCGTTACGCGACCCGAGCAGGATCAGCGACGCCAGCAGCGCCATCGCCAGCAGCAGATGGGTGACGACGATGATCGGTTGCAGCTTCATCGTCACGGTCCACATACCGAACGCGCCCTGCAGGCAGACCAGCAGGAACACGCCGGTGGCGAACCACGGCGACTGCTTCAGTTCGCGGCGCTTGACCCATGCCAGCACCATCAGCGAGATGATCAGCACACCGACCGCCATGGCGAAATAGCGATGGATCATCTCGATCCACGCTTTCATCAGCGTGACCGGGCCGCTCGGGAGCGCCGTTTGCGCCGCGCGAATCGGCTCCATCGCCGCATGCGGGTTCGAGTGGCCGTAGCAGCCGGGCCAGTCGGGGCAGCCGAGGCCAGAGTCGGTCAGCCGGGTGAAGCTGCCGAACATGATCAGGTCCAGCGTCAGGAACGCCGTGATCCAGACGAGCTTGCGATATTTGTCGCGATTGCCGCGCACCATCACGTAGGACAGGGGCAGCAGCGCAATCAGGATGCCAATGATGGCCAACTGAAGCAGCATGGGAATTCAGCCAATACGGGAATACTTCAGCAGCTTCTTCAGGTCGCTGCTGATCTTCTTGGGGTCGGGGTCCTTCGGCCAGCGCATCATCAGGTTGCCGAGCGGATCGACCAGATAAATTGCATCCTCCGCGCGCGCGCCGTCCTCGGCCGGCAGCCATTGGGCAATCGTGGCCCGGTCCATGCGCAGGAAACGCACGCCCGCATAAGGTTCGTTGTAGGCGGCGGCGAGCCGGTCGTCCACATCGCCCCGGTCCTGGATCAGCCAGACAGGCACGATCCGCTCGCGGTCCTCGCCCTGTCCGACGCGGATCTGGCGCACCGTGAACAGTTTCTTCGCGCATATCTCGTCGCAGGCGGACGGGTCGGTCATCACCATCAGCCACTTGCCGCGCATGGACGCGAGCGGCACCGACTCGTTGCGCTCATTAGTCACCTGCACGGGCGGCATGGGCCGTTGCGGGTCGATCAGCACGCCGTAGTTGGTGCTGCCGCCGGTCGGTTTGATCACGTAGTACGTGAAGTACGAAAAGAGTACGGGCGATGCGCAGACCAGCAGCAGCATCAGCATCTGCAGGCGGCCGCGGCGCGTGCGCGCGTCGATGCGGGGGTCCGGCGAAGCCGTGGGATCTGGCTGCGGCATGGCGTTCGTCTGTGCGTTCATCGTTCGTTTATAGGTTTCCATTGCCGTCTGCCCGGTCCAGCCGGGCGCGCCGCCAGCCGAGCACGGCCACCAGTACCAGCGTCGACACAGCCAGCCCGAACCACTGGGCGGCGTACCCGTAGTGTCGGTCCGCGCCGAAATCGGCCGGGGCCCAATCGCGGGCCAGTCCGTCTCCGGCATCGCCCGATTGTTCTACCACCACCGGCAGGAGTGACGCCTCGATCTCATGAGAAAAAGCGGCAAGGTCGATATTCTGACGGATCTTGCGTCCGGCCTCCGCGGAAGCATCCTGCCCGAGGCTGTAGACGCGCGGCACAGCGGCCAGCGCCGTGCCTTCGACTGTGACTTCCCCCGTGGGCGTCGGGAACGGCGCGATGCGCGTGCGGTCCTGCGCATCGCGTGGCAGCCAGCCTCGCAGCACCAGCACGCTGCCACCGTCCGCCAGGCGCAACGGCGTGAGCACGAGGAACCCCGCACGGCTGTCAGTACCGTTGCCGTGCGGACGATTGTCGAGCAGCACGGTCTTGTCCGCGTCGAACGTACCGCGCGCGCGCACGCGGCGCTCGACCAGTTGTGCGGCATCGGTCTGGCCCGCGCGCAGTTCGACAGGCGCCTGCTTCGCCAGCGTAGCCAGCCGCTCCGCACGGTCGATCTTTTCATGCGCGCGGCGCAGTTGCCAGTTGCCGAGCGCGCAGGTGACGACGATCACCACGAGCGCGGCCACCATCGGCACCGTGCCCGGCGAACGCCAGAGCGTGCGGGTCGTCACGGGTTCCCTCCGGGCATCGCAGTGCGATAATGGGCGCTTCGCAGAACGGGCCCCCACATGCGCTTCGTCATCCTTGTCGCCTTCATCCTGATCATTGGCAGCCTGGCCTCCGCGCTGTTCTTCATGATGCGCGACCGTGGCCGCACGCCCAACATGATGCGTTCGCTGATGTTCCGCGTCGGCTTCTCGGTGGCGCTGTTCCTGTTCATCCTGTTCTCGCACTGGATGGGCTGGATCCAGAGCACGGGCATCCATACGTCGCCCTGACAGGCATCCTCGCGAAAAAAAGCGCCGCCGAGATTTCTCTCCCGCGGCGCTTCGCTTTCTTCGATACCGCACGCCGCCCGCAGGCGGCGCGGCGAAATCCTTACAGCCAGTAGACCACCACGTACAGGCCCAGCCAGACCACGTCCACGAAGTGCCAGTACCAGGCTGCGCCTTCGAACGCGAAGTGATGCTCCGGCGTGAAATGGCCCTTCAACACGCGGATCAGCACCACCGTCAGCATGATCGCACCCATCGTCACGTGGAAGCCGTGGAAGCCAGTGAGCAGGAAGAACGTCGAACCATAGACACCCGAAGTCAGCTTCAGGTTCAGTTCGCTGTAGGCGTGCATGTACTCATAGGCCTGCAGGCACATGAAGATCGCGCCCAGCAGGATCGTCAGGACCAGGCCCTGAATCAGCTGGCTGCGCTTGCCGGCCAGCAGCGCGTGGTGCGCCCAGGTCAGCGTGACGCCCGAGGTCAGCAGCAGCGCCGTGTTGATGGTCGGGATCGGCCACGGGCCCATCGTCTGGAAGTCTTCCACGGTGCCGGCAGGGCCCATGTTCGGCCACACGGCCGCGAAGTCCGGCCAGATGATCTTGTTGTTCAGGTCGCCCAGCCACGGCATGGCGATGGTGCGCGCGTAGAACAGGGCGCCGAAGAACGCCGCGAAGAACATCACTTCGGAGAAGATGAACCAGCCCATCGACCAGCGGAACGAAGTGTCGATGTTCTTGCCGTACATGCCGCCTTCGGATTCGCGGATGGCGTCGCCGAACCAGCTCTTGAGCACGAAGAGGAACCACAACAGGCCGAAGCCGCACAGGTACGGCGCCCACGGTTGCCCGTTGACCCAACCCGCGGCTCCCGCGCCGGTCATCAGCAGGCCGAATGCCGCCGTGATCGGATGGCGCGACGGGCCCGGCACGAAGTAGTACGGGGCGTTTGCGCGATTCGCACTCATTCTTCTATCTCCAGCTCAGAGTCTCTAATGGTTATTCGCCAGATCCGCTTCGCTTCGGTTGCCAGCGGCTCTGTCCTTTTTCCCTGCTAGTTTCCTGCTACGACTGACTCACCACGGCGCGCACCACCAGGATCAGCACCGTCACGAACACTGCCGCCGCGATCAGCCCGGCGATGATCACGTGCACCGGGTTCAGCCGCGCCATGTCGGACTCATGCTCCGACCCCTTGCGCAGCCCGATGAACGACCACAGCACCGCGCGCACCGTCTGCGCGAAGGACGCCTTGCGATGCACCGGATCCACCGAATCGTCGCGGTTGGTCATCGTCAGCTCCCCTTCTGCACCGGGGCCTGCTCATCCTGCGGCGCCTGCGCCACCGGCGTGCCCACCTCGAAGAACGTGTACGACAGCGTGATGGTCTTCACGTCCTTAGGCAGCTTCGGGTCGATCACGAACACCACCGGCATCTCGCGCGCCTCCTTCGACTTGAGCGTCTGCTGCTTGAAGCAGAAGCACTCGATCTTCTTGAAGTACTCGGTGGCCTGCTTCGGCGCGTAGCTCGGAATCGCCTGCGCCGAGATGTCCCGCGATTGCCCGTTGGCCACCTCGTACACGATCGTCGTCAGCTCGCCCGGATGCACTTCCATCGAATGCTTCACCGGCCGGAATGCAAACGGCCCGCGCGCGTTGGAATCGAACTCGACCGTGATCGTGCGGCTCGTGTCCACCTGCGAGTTCTTCAACGCCGACCCGCCATACAGATCGCGCGTGGTCAGCACATTGATACCGGTAACCTCGCAGATCGCCTTGTACAGCGGCACCAGCGCGTAGCCAAAGCCGAACATCAGCGTCACCACTACCAGCAGGCGCAACATCATGCCGCGGTTGAAACGCTTCTCGATTGCCTTGTCCTGCCCGTCCACGCGTCTGCCTCCTACTTCATCGTTCTCATCGGGACATCAGCCGCCAAGGAACACCATCTTGGCAAAGAATCCCAGAAAGAAGACCACCACGATCGAGAGCAATATCCAGCCAAGACGGCGGTTGGCGGCCCGCTGGGCGGCCTTGCGATCCTGCGGCGATGGGCTTGTTTCCGAGGGCTGCATGAGCATCTGGTTAGCGGGCCGGACACCTGCCCCGGGGGGCTGGCATCCGGCCGGTGTTACTGGATTACTGGATTACTGGATTACTTGACGACCGGCGGTTCTTCGAACGTGTGGAACGGTGCCGGCGACGGCACGGTCCACTCGAGGCCTTCCGCGCCATCCCACGGCTTGTCGCCGGCGGCCTGGCCACCGCGGTAAGACGGCAGGACCACGAAGAAGAAGAAGTACACCTGCATCAGGCCGAAGCCCAGCGCGCCGATCGAGGCGATCGCGTTGAAGTCCGTGAACTGGGTCGGGTAGTCCGCATAGCGGCGCGGCATGCCAGCCAGGCCCAGGAAGTGCATCGGGAAGAAGGTCACGTTGAAGAAGATCAGCGAGCCCCAGAAATGGATCTTGCCGCGCATCTCGTCATACATGAACCCGCTCCACTTCGGACCCCAGTAGTAGAAGCCCGCGAACAGCGCGAACAGCGAGCCCGCCACCAGCACGTAGTGGAAGTGCGCCACGATGAAGTAGGTGTCCTGCAGCTGGATGTCGATCGGAGCGACAGCCGGCATCAGGCCCGTGAAGCCGCCGATCGTGAACACGAAGATAAAGCCGATCGCGAACAGCATCGGGGTCTCGAACGTCATCGAGCCGCGCCACATCGTGGCGATCCAGTTGAAGATCTTCACGGCCGTCGGCACCGCGATCAGCATCGTCGCGTACATGAAGAACAGCTGGCCCGTCACCGGCATGCCGGTGGTGAACATGTGGTGCGCCCACACGATGAACGACAGGATCGCGATCGAGGCCGTGGCGTACACCATCGAGCTGTAGCCGAACAGGCGCTTGCGCGCGAAGGCCGGCACGACGTGCGAGATGATGCCGAACGCCGGCAAGATCATGATGTAGACCTCGGGGTGACCGAAGAACCAGAAGATATGCTGGTACATCACCGGGTCACCGCCGCCGGCGGCCGAGAAGAAGCTCGTGCCGAAGTGGCGGTCGGTCAGCACCATCGTGATCGCGCCAGCCAGCACCGGCATCACGGCGATCAGCAGGTAGGCGGTGATCAGCCACGTCCAGCAGAACATCGGCATCTTCATCAGCGTCATGCCAGGCGCGCGCATGTTGAGGATGGTGACGATGATGTTGATCGAGCCCATGATCGACGACGCGCCCATGATGTGCATGGCGAAAATCGCCATGTCCATGCCCGGGCCCATCTGCACCGACAGCGGCGCGTAGAGCGTCCAGCCCGCGGCGGTGGCGCCGCCCGGCGCGAAGAACGAGCCGACCAGCAGCAGCGCGGCCGGCGGCATCAGCCAGAAGCTGAAGTTGTTCATGCGCGCGAACGCCATGTCAGAGGCGCCGATCTGCAGCGGGATCATCCAGTTCGCGAAGCCGACAAACGCCGGCATGATCGCGCCGAACACCATGATCAGTCCGTGCATCGTGGTGAACTGGTTGAACAGTTCGGGGCGGAAGAACTGCAGGCCCGGCTCGAACAGCTCCAGGCGGATCAGCAGCGCCAGCACGCCGCCGGACAGCAGCATGGTGAACGAGAACAGCAGGTACAGCGTGCCGATATCCTTGTGGTTGGTGGCGAACAGCCAGCGGCGCCAGCCATGCGGGTGATCGTGCGCATGATCGTGATCGTGCGCGTGGTCGTGCGGATGGCCCAGTGTCTCCGGGGTAGCGGTACTCATCGCAATGACTCCATCAATTCCTGAATGCGGGGCTACCGCGGGTCAGCCTGCGACGCGGTTGCCCGCGAGGCTGGCCTGCTTGTCGGGGGTGCTGGACGGCGCGGCAGCCTTCGGGGCTGCATCGCCTGCGCCGGCCTGTGCGCCGCCGCCTTCCGGGAACTTGCCCGTGCGGGCGCCCGTGAAGTCCGCCGGCTGAATCACTTCGCCGGTCTTGTTGCCCCAGCTATTCCGCGTGTACGTCATGACAGCGGCCAGCTCGGTGTCGGAAAGCTGCTTCCACGACGGCATGGCGTTACGGCCTTCCAGCAGCACGTGCATCTGGCCAGCCTTCGGACCGTTGACGACCTTGGAGCCATCCAGCGCCGGGAACGGACCACCGCCCTTGCCGGTCGGCTGGTGGCAGACCGCGCAGTTGGTCGCGTAGACCTTTTCGCCGCGCGCCTTGATTTCGTCGAGGGTCCAGACCTTGTTGGGATCATCCGCCGCAGCGGCCATCGCCTTCTTCTTGTCGTCGACCCACTTCGTGTACTCGGCATCGGACACGACGCGCACCACGATCGGCATGAACGCGTGTTCCTTGCCACAGAGTTCGGCGCACTGGCCACGATAGACGCCGGTCTTCTCGGCACGGAACCAGGTGTCGCGCACGAAGCCCGGGATCGCATCCTGCTTGACGCCGAACGCCGGAATCATCCAGGCGTGGATCACGTCATTGGCAGTGGTGACGATACGGATCTTCTTGTTGACGGGCACCACCAGCTCGTTGTCCACCTCCATCAGGTAGGTGTTCGACTTTTCCTGCTGGTTGTTGATCTGCTCGCGCGGCGTGGTCAGCGTGGACACGAACGAGATGCCCTCGCCCTGGCCCTTGAGGTAGTCATAGCCCCACTTCCACTGATAGCCGGTGGCCTTGATCGTGATATCCGAGTTCGTGGTGTCCTTCATCGCCACCACGGTCTTCGTCGCCGGCAGCGCCATGGCGATCACGATCAGGAACGGCACGATCGTCCAGACCACTTCCACCGTGATGCTTTCGTGGAACGAGGCCGGGCGGGCGCCCTTGCTCTTCCGGTGCTTGAAGATGGAATAGAACATCACGCCGAACACGGCGACGAAGATCACCGTGCAGATGATCAGCATCATCCAGTTCAGCCAGTGAATCTGTTCGGCGATTTTTGTAACGGGTTCGGCCAGGTTGAGCTGTCGGACGGCGGGGCCGCCTGGCATGTCACTGACCGCGGAGGCCGCCTGGCTGACAAGCAGGGACGCGCCTGCCAGACATGCTGCGGATGCCTTCTTCCACATTTTCATTGTTTATCTACCCAATTTACAGATTCAAATCTGTCCCCGCCCTGCCCCGCAACCTGTCCTTTCAGACACGCCGCAAGGCCACCGCGAGTTCCTGCGCGAACTTGCGCCGCCGATACGGGTCCAGATACAACCCCACCTGCACGGAGCGCTTGTCCGACCGCAGTACCACCGGCGCCCGGAACGATTCACCCAGTTCAACCCGCACCCAGCGTGGGTTGAATACTTCCCGCGTGATCCGGCTGGCGCTGGCTGTCTCCACGACCAGCATTCCGTCGGTCACACTCACGCGTTCATAATCCGCCGCATGGCGCGCATACGCCAGCAGGGCAATCCCCAGCCCGAGCAATTCCAGGCCAGCAAACGGCAATACGAGCCAGGCCCCCAGCCACACGGCGAAGAACACCGCGATGGCTGTCGAGAAACATACGATGGAGAAGTAGAACCAGCCGGCCTGGCGCGGAGTGAGCGAGCAATTCCGCTTCATCAGCCAGTCGTTGCTCGGCAAGGGGGTGCGTCCGTCGAGATTTCCGCCGGAGTCACCAACTGCCGTCTGGAATGCGATACCCAAGTCTTGCATCGCCAACCACTCCGCATCGGATGCACACCCGGGACGAAACACGTCGGAGGTTTGCACATGCGAAGTGCATTCCAGGGACGTTCTTGTGCCAGGGGACCACTGCGACAAACTGGCGCATTATATGGCGCTTCGCATACCTGAACAAGGTAGGATTTGACCGAAGTGCTTGCGCTCATCTAGTTTTTGTGCATGGCCGCATCGCCCCCGATAGTCAACACAATCGGCGCGCGCGCATTGTCGCGCAACCATGCACGACACCGCTTTCATGGCCGCGGCCGGGCGCGTCCGATGCTGTCGACCGGCACAACTGCGCGACCCTGATCGTCGGTTGCCTGCCTGCCACGCGGCGCCAGCTTCCATGCATGGCCGTAGACAATTTCGAACGTCAATGGGATCACGCCATCGGCGTTACGTTGACGATCGAGCGCGGCCAGCACGGCCCGATACCACCGCCTGCCACGCAGCCCGACCGACCCCGGACGACGGAAGCCGCCGAACGATCGCACTTCACGCAACAGATTCTCCGGCGACTCGTAGGTGACCGTCAGCGTTTCCATATCCATCACGGGGGTGGACCAGCCGCTGTGCACGAGCATGTCGCCGATATCGTGCATGTCGACGAAGCGCAGCGTGTGCGCGTCGAGATCGACATCGGCGAACGCCGCGCGCAGTTCCTTCAGCGTGTCGGGGCCGAACAGCGAGAACATCACGAGCCCTTCGTCGCGGGTCACGCGATGCCATTCCGGAAAGACGCGATGCGGCTCCGGATGCCAGTGCAGGGCGAGGTTCGACCACAACAGATCGAAGCTGGCCGCGTCGAATGGCAGTGTGGCAAGATCGCCCTGCACCAGATCGAACATCGGCCGCTTGCCGAGCAGGCGTCCAATCCAGCCTGGGCGCCGCTGCGGATCGCGTTGTCCGGCCTGCTGCAGCATGGCGCCGGAAATATCGAGACCGGCAATCTGCGCATCGGGAAAGCGCGCGCGCAATCCCGCCAGGCCCTGCCCGTGGCCGCAGCCGATATCGATGGCCCGGCGCGGCGTCAGCTTGACCACGTCCATGCGCTCCTGCATCCGCTGGCCGATTTCGCCCAGCAGAAAATCGAGCTGGCCGAAGCTGTGACTGCGGCGGTCAAAGGCAAGCCGGGTCAGGCGCGCGGGCGGCAACCAGGCATCGGGGGAATCAGCAGCATGCAGGGACACGGAGAGACGGAACGGAATCAGTGGAATCGGCGGGCGGCGCAACAGCGTGTCGCGCCTCGGCATGGGCCGGACCCAGATGGCCGGCCAACAGGGACTGGAGTATACGCGCCCTCTTCGCGGCTCGCCGGGCGTGCCGGCGGGATCACCGGGCTCTGGTCGGCGCTGCTGCCGTCGGTTTGCCTGATCTGCGCGAAGGTCCAGCGCGACGTGGTCTGCGCGGGTTGCGCCGACGCGCTGTTGAGAATCGTTCCGCGCTGCCCGCGTTGTGCGATGCCCGGCACCCTACCCAGTGTGAAAGCGGGCCGATGTGACGCCTGTGCCGACGACGACCCCATCGACACCACATTGACGCTGGGCGACTACATCACGCCAGCCGATCGGCTGGTCTTGCGCCTGAAGTTTGCCGCGCGCCTCCCCGCTGCCGCATGGATCGCCCGGCAAATGGCGGCCCGGATGCAAGCTGCGGGTGTCGCGCCCGATGTTCTGGCACCGATTCCTCTTGCACCACAACGGCTGGCGGGCCGCGGCTTCAACCAGGCGTGGGAAATCGCGCGGCCGCTGGGCAGGCAGCTTGGCATCGCGGTCTCGGCAACATTGCTGGCCCGCCGGCGCGACACGGTCAGCCAGCGTGCGCTCGACCAGTCGGCACGGCAGGCGAATCTGCGGGATGCGTTCGTGCTGGACCCGCCCCGCCGGCTAGACGGACTGCATATCGGACTGGTCGACGATGTGATGACCACGGGCGCCACGCTACGTGAGGCGGCACGGGTGCTCAAGGCGCATGGCGCCGCGCGGGTGACGGCGCTGCCTGCGCTGCGCACGCCGTGACACCGGCTGCGACTAGCGGTAAGCTGCGCTCCGGTTTTTCGCCTATCCCATCATGTTCAACGTCGTTCTTGTCGAACCCGAAATCCCGCCGAACACCGGCAATGTGATCCGCCTGTGCGCCAATACCGGCGCGCAACTCCATTTGGTCAAGCCGTTGGGATTTCCGCTCGAAGACGCCCGGATGCGCCGCGCGGGGCTCGACTATCACGAGTACGCGACGATGCGTGTGCATGAAAGCTGGGATGCGTTGATGGCTGCCGAGCAGCCGGACCCCACGCGCATGTTCGCGCTGACCACGCACGGCTCCACGCCGTTCGGCCAGGTCAGCTTCGCGCCGGGCGACTGGTTCGTATTTGGTTCGGAGACCCGCGGGCTCGCACCGGAGCGCCGCGAGTGGTTCCCGTCCTCGCAGCGCATCCGCCTGCCGATGCGCCCCGACAACCGCAGCCTCAATCTGTCGAACACGGTGGCCGTGGTCGTCTTCGAGGCGTGGCGTCAGAACGGATTCGCGGGCGGCAGTTGAATCGACGACGTGGTCAGCCCTCGGGCTGCACGCCGGCCGCACGAATCACCTTGTCCCAGCGTGCCTTCTCGCTGACCATCGTTTCGCGCAACGATGCCGGCGCGGTACCGGCCGGGACGAAATACTGCGTGCGCATCTTTTCGCGGATGTCATCGCTGCCGATGATCCGGACGAGTTCGCGGTAGAGCCGGTCGACGACCGGCGCTGGCGTGCCGGCCGGCGCCAGAATCGCCTGCCATGAAATCGCCTCGAATCCGGGGTAGCCCGATTCGGCCACGGTCGGCAAGGATGGCAGCAGGGACGTCCGGCCCGTGGTGGTCACGGCCAGAATGCGCAGCTTGCCGGCATTGACCATCGGCATGGCAATCGCCGGCACCATGAAGCCGGCCTGCACCTGCCCGCCGACGATCGCCGTGGTGATCTGCGGAAAGCCCGGATAAGGCACGTGCTGCAGATCGATGCCAGCCATCGCTTTCAACTGCTCCATCGCCAGATGCGCCGCGCTGCCGTTACCGACCGAGCCATAGTTCAGCGCGCCCGGCTTCGACTTGGCCAGCGCGACGAACTCGCGCAACGTATGCACCGGCAGGCGGGCGTCGATGACCAGCACGTTCGGCGACGTCGCCACCAGCGTGACCGGCGCGAGCTGCTTCATCGGGTCGTAGCTCAGGTGGCGATACAGCGACGGCGCGGTGACAAGCGGACCGTTGATCGTGAACAGCAGCGTGTAGCCATCGGGTGCGGCCTTGGCAACCATGCCGGTGCCAATATTGCCGCCGGCGCCCGGCCGGTTTTCGACAACCACGGGCTGACCGAGCACTGTGGCGAGCTTCTCGGTCACGATACGCGCGATCAAGTCCGGCGAAGAGCCCGGCGGGAACGGCACGATCATGCGGATCGGCTTGGCGGGCCAGGTATCGGCATGGGCAACGGCAGGAACCGCGCCGACTGCGAAGGTGGCGATCAGGGCCTTGAGAGTGTCGCGTCGACTCGGCATCAAGTGTTACTCGTCGCGCGCGTCACGCTGCAGCAACTGCGAGACCGCATCGGCAACAGGCAACCCCTCGAACAGCACCGCGCAGACCGCGCGCGTGATCGGCATTTCCACACCGACGCGCGCTGCCAGCGCGGCAACGGCCTGCGCGCAACGCACGCCTTCGGCCACATGGCCAAGGTCTGCCAGGATCTGGTCGAGCGTCTTCCCGCCCGCCAGTTGCTGGCCGACCTTGCGGTTACGAGACAAATCGCCGGTGGCGGTCAGGATCAGGTCACCCATGCCGGCCAGACCCATGAAGGTCTCGACACGACCGCCGAGCGCAAGGCCCAGGCGCGTCATCTCGGCCAGCCCGCGCGTGATCAGCGCCGCGCGCGCATTGAGCCCAAGCCCCAGGCCATCGCTGGCACCGGTGGCGATCGCCAGCACGTTCTTCACCGCGCCGCCGACTTCGACGCCGATCAGGTCGTCGCTGCCGTAGATACGCATGGCATGGTGATGGAATGCAGCCTGCGCGCGATCGATCAGCACGTGCGCGGTGCCGGCCACGGTCAGCGCGCACGGCAAACCCTGCGCCACTTCCTTGGCAAAGCTCGGCCCCGTCAGCACGCCATATTCGATCTCGCCCGGCGCCACGCCGGGCGCGTTCAATTCATCGTGCACCATCTGGTGCGGCATCGCATGGGTCTCGGCTTCGAAGCCCTTGCAGAGCCAGAGCATTGCCAGCGGCCCCTTGCGACGCGCGGCCAGCCGGCGCGTCATTTCGCGCAGGCCGGATACCGGCGTGCCGATGATCAGCAGCCCCTCCGGATCGGTCAGGGCGTGATCGACGGCGCGATCGAAATCGGGCTCGCAGACAAGCCGGGGCGACAGGCTCACGCCCGGCAGATAGGTGGCGTTGACGCCAGTTGCGGCGATGCCGGCAAGCTGAGCCGGATCGCGCCCCCAGAGCACCACGTCATGATCGGCGGCGGCCGTGGCCGCGTGGCTTGCAAGCGCGGTACCCCATGCGCCGGCGCCGAGAATGGTCAGTTTCATGGCAGGCCTGTGAAGTCAGCGAAAAGCGCTGTCGTCGCGACAGTATGAACGTTGACGCCTCGCAGAAACACCAAACGGGGCCGCAGCCCCGTTCTGGTGTCCGACAGGCAGTCGCCGATCAGTGGCGGGCCTGGCTGCCGTCAGGCATCACGATGCCCGAGTCGCCGCCCTGGCCTTGCGCTTCTTCCATCGCGGCCTGCAGGCGTTGCTCGTACAGCGCCTGGAAGTTGATTTCCGACAGGTGGATCGCCTGGAAGCCGGCACGCGTGATCACGTCGGCGATGTTGCCGCGCAGGTACGGGTACAGGATGGTCGGGCAGGCGATACCCAGCAGCGGGTCCAGTTGCTCCACCGGCACATTGCGGATGTCGAAGATGCCGGCCTGGTGCGCTTCCACCAGGAAGGCCACCTTGTCTTGCACCTTGGTCGTCACGGTACCAGTCACGACCACTTCGAAGATGCCTTCCTGCAGTTGCGAGGCGCCCACGTTGACCTGGACTTCCACCGAGGGGGCTTCCGATTCGAGGAAGATGCCCGGCGAATTCGGCTGCTCCAGCGACATGTCCTTCAGGTACACGCGCTGAATGTTGAAGAAGGGCTGGTCGTCCTGCTGGTTGGCTTGTTGCTGGTCGCTCATGAAAGGCTTCCGGATGGATCGGTTTGGGCGCGCTGCGCCATGCGGCGCCGGTGGTGTCGATCACCGGCGGCCAGTTGGAAAGCGCATATGGTACATGACGCCGTGGGCGAATTCACCCGGGGCCGGCGTCAATCGGATAGGTCGTTGATCTCGCTGGGAAACCGCGGGCCCTGGGGCTCAGGCCGCCAGCAGCGGCACCAGGCCGCCCTGACGGTCCAGCGCGGACAAGTCGTCGAATCCACCCACGTGTGTCTCGTCGATATAGATCTGCGGCACGGTCCGACGGCCGGTGCGCGTCATCATTTCCTCGCGCTTGCCGGGTTCGCGGTCGATCAGGATTTTC
The DNA here is from genome assembly GCF_059492215.1 of Cupriavidus sp. HY129. Lineage (NCBI taxonomy): Bacteria > Pseudomonadati > Pseudomonadota > Betaproteobacteria > Burkholderiales > Burkholderiaceae > Cupriavidus > Cupriavidus sp. HY129. Next base: position 272,806 of record NZ_CP083254.1, on the reverse strand, counting down.
TCGATCGACTCGACGCCCCTCTGCTTGAGCAGACGCTCTGCCATCTGGCAGTAGGGGCACACCACCGTGCTGTACATGACGACGCGGGCCATGCGAAATCTCCTTGAATTCAAAACAACGGCGCGGACCGCCCGGGGCGGTACGCGCCGCGAATACTTCGATGAATGGGCTTACTTGATGACCGGAAGTCCGGCCTGCTGCCAGGCGGTCATGCCGCCTTCGAGCGCATAGACCTCACTGTACCCGGCTTCCTTCAGGGCTGCCTGAGCCTTGCTCGAGCGCTGGCCGTTCTGGCATACCACGATGATGGGGATGGCCTTATCCTTTGCAAGACCACCCGCCCGGTTGGGCAGATCGTCGAGTGGCGCGCTCTTCGCTTGCGGCATGTGGCCCTTGGCGAACTCGGCGGCGTCGCGGATATCCACCACCACCGCATTGCGCTTGTTGATCAGCTGCGTGGCGGCGGCCGCGTTGACGCGTTTTCCGCCCGTGCCGCTCTTGATCGTCGGCCAGGCCAGCAGGCCGCCAGACACCACGGCGATGGCGATCAGGGCCAGGTTATTGTAATCGGCGAAGAAATTCACGTTGGCATTCCGTTGGGTTGGGTCGGCGGCATTATAAAATACGCGGTTTCGTGCCCACGCCGATATTTGTCCGTCGCCTCCCGGCCGCCGCCGGCCTTGCGACGGATCGTGCGCACTGCAGGTCATTTACTCCCTGGAAGCAGCATGTACAAGCTCGTTCTCATCCGCCACGGCGAATCCACGTGGAACCTCGAAAACCGCTTCACCGGCTGGGTCGACGTCGACCTGACCGATACGGGCGCCGCGCAGGCCAGGCAGGCCGGCACGCTGCTCAAGGAAGCCGGCTTCGCCTTTGATGTGGCCTACACCTCCGTGCTCAAGCGCGCCATCCGCACGCTCTGGCACGTGCAGGACGAAATGGACCAGATGTGGATTCCGGTGCGCAACGAATGGCGCCTGAACGAACGTCACTACGGCGCACTGGCCGGCCTGAACAAGGCGGAAACGGCCAAGAAGTACGGCGACGAGCAGGTGCTGGTGTGGCGCCGCAGCTACGACACGCCGCCGCCCGCGCTGGAGCCGACCGACGAACGTGCCTCTTTCGGCGACCCGCGCTACGCCAACGTGCCGCGCGCGGAGATCCCGCTGACCGAGTGCCTGAAGGATACGGTGGCCCGCGTGATGCCGCTGTGGAACGAATCCATCGCTCCCGACATCAAATCCGGCAAGCGCGTGGTGATCGCCGCCCACGGCAACAGCATTCGCGCCCTCGTGAAGTATCTGGACCAGATTTCGGATGACGATATCGTCGGCCTCAACATTCCCAACGGCACCCCGCTCGTCTACGAGCTGGATGCCGACCTGCGCCCCCTGCGCCACTACTACCTGGGCGACCAGGAAGCCATCGCGGCATCCCTGGCCGCCGTGGCCAGCCAGGGCAAGGCCCGCTGACAGCCGGCGCGCGGATGCGCCGGCCCGGGTCGCACCCGGGTAGGCGCGCCGCGTTGTGTGGCCGCCCCCACCATGGAATGGCGGCCCTCAGGTCTTTTTCTCCGCACCCTCTTATACTGTCGGTCAAATCCGCCCCCCGGGTCATCCCGGCACGGACCTGACCCTTGCACAAATCCTCACACGTTCAGGCTGCCCTCATGCGTAAGACGCTCAAGAACATTAGCCTCGTCTCAATAGGCGTCGTTGCCGGCGTGCTCGCCACGCTGCAGATTTCGGCGACCGCCCAGAATACGACCGGGCCGCTGCCGCTGGACCAGTTACGGCTGATGGCCGATATCTTCGGGCAGATCAAGCGCGAATACGTGGAGCCGGTCGATGACAAGAAGCTGCTGACCGAAGCCATCAAGGGCATGGTCGCCAGCCTCGACCCCCACTCGGCCTACCTGGACGAAAAGGATTTCAAGGAACTGCAGGAAGGCACGCGCGGACGCTTCGCCGGCCTGGGCATCGAGATTTCCCAGGAAGAGGGCCTGGTCAAGGTCATCAACCCGATCGAGGACACGCCCGCGTTCCGCGCCGGCATCCAGCCGGGTGACCTGATCACGCGAATCGACGACAAGCCCGTGCGCGGCCTGCCGCTGGAACAGGCGGTCAAGCGCATGCGCGGCGAGCCGGGCACCAAGGTCACGCTGACGATCTACCGCAAGAGCGAGGAACGCACGTTCCCGGTGTCGATCACGCGCGCGGAAATCCGCGTGCAGTCGGTCAAGACCAAGATGCTCGACAACAACACCATCGGCTGGGTGCGCCTGACGAGCTTCCAGGAGCGCACCGTGACCGATCTGGGCCGTCGCCTCAAGGAGATGGCCGATAAGAATCCGAACCTGCGCGGCATCGTGCTGGACCTCCGCAACAACGGTGGCGGCGTGCTGCAAGGCGCGGTAGGCGTGGCCGCGGCCTTCCTGCCCGAGGATTCGGTCGTGGTATCGACCAACGGCCAGGTGCCGGATGCCAAGCGCGTCTACAAGGCGTCGTTCAGCAACTACCGCCTGTCGTCGCTCGAGGACGATCCGCTCAAGGATCTGCCGGCAGAGTTCAAGAAACTGCCGATGGTCGTGCTGACCAACGCCTACTCGGCGTCAGCATCGGAAATCGTGGCCGGCGCGCTGCAGGACCACAAGCGCGCGACGCTCATGGGCAAGACGACGTTCGGCAAGGGCTCGGTCCAGACCGTTCGCCCGCTGACCAACGACACCGGCATCAAGCTCACGATCGCGTATTACTACACGCCGTCGGGCAAGTCGATCCAGGCCAAGGGCATCCGCCCGGATATCCCGGTCGACCAGAACCCCGAAGGCGATCCGGACGACGCGCTGATCACGCGTGAAATCGACACCGAACGCCACCTGCACAACAAGCAGGAGTCGGAAGAGCCGGAAATGGCCGAACGCGAGCAGCGCCGTGTGGAAGAACTGCGCCGCCTGGAAGAAGAGAACGCCAAGAAGACGCCGGAAGAGCGCGAGAAGGAACGCAAGAAGAAGCCGGTGGAATTCGGTTCGCCCGAGGACTTCATGCTGCAGCAGGCCATCGCACAGCTCGACGGCAAGCCGGTGCAACGTTCGAAGTCGCGCCTGGAAGCCACCGGCACGGCTGGCAAGCCGGACAGCTCCGACAGCCCGAAGCCGGCCAGCAAGGCGCCCGCCAAACCGGCTGCCAAGCCGGCGGCCCCGGCCAAGCCTTCCAGCCCGCCGCCCGCAAGTGCCCCGATCGGCGATCCGCTGGGTACGCCGACCGGCAAGAAGTAACGGCAGGACGCGAGAAGCCCGCCGCGCGACTCTGGCGCGTGGCGCTTTCCGCCTTCAGCCCTGCGGCCCGCGGTATTGCACCGGCGGGCCGTTTTTGTTTGATCTCCTGATTCCACGTGGACCATGACCGACGATCAGCTTCTGCGCTATTCGCGCCATATCCTGCTTGACGAGCTCGGCATCGAAGGCCAGGAGCGCCTGCTGGCCGGCCATGCGCTGGTGATCGGCGCAGGCGGGCTCGGCGCGGCGGCGTTGCCCTACCTGGCCTCGGCCGGCGTGGGCACGATCACGATCGTCGACGACGATGACGTTGACCTGACCAACCTGCAGCGCCAGATCCTGCACACCACCGCCAACGTGGGCCGCCCCAAGGTCGAATCGGCCAGGGAGGGAATGCTGCGCATCAACCCCGGCATCGACATCCGCATGGTGCCGATGCGGGTGGGCGACGCCGAACTGGATGGTCTCGTCGCGCAGGCTGATGTCGTGCTCGATTGCTGCGACAACTTCGCCACGCGCCACGCCGTGAATCGCGCCTGCCTGCGGCACCGCAAGCCGCTGGTATCCGGCGCCGCGCTACGCTTCGATGGCCAGGTCACCGTGTTCGACCTGCGCAATCCCGATGCGCCTTGCTACGCCTGCCTGTTCCCGCCATCCGAACCGGCGCCTGAGGCCGCCTGCGCCACGATGGGCGTGTTCGCGCCGCTGGTCGGCATGATCGGCACGGTGCAGGCCGCTGAGGCCCTGAAATTGCTGACTGGTGTAGGAGAGACGCTGGCGGGACGCTTGCTGATGGTCAACGCCATGTCGATGGAGTGGACCACGATGCGCCTCTTGCGCACGCCGGGCTGCGAGGTCTGCGGCGGGGACCACTGAGTCCGCCGAGCTGCGGGGCGATGGACGATCCGGCGCTGGAGCCCTCCGGCGCGGACCGTCCATGCTGATACAGCTGGATGAGTACAAGAATCCGAATGAGAACGGTTACTAACCGATTGCGCATTCGGGCGCGGCGTCTCGAAACGCCGCGCGTCTGACCAGCCGTCGCCGCGCGTCATCGCGACGCGCGCGGCGGCCAATCCTTTGCCTGCGCGCTTACTGCTCGCCCGGCTCCATCTGAGACTGCAGGTAGTTCGGCAGGCCGACCTTGTCGATCAGGTCAAGCTGCGTCTCCAGGTACTCGATGTGCTCCTCGGTGTCCGTGAGGATATCGACCAGGATTTCGCGGCTGACATAGTCACCAACCGATTCGCAGTACGCAATGCCTTCCTTGACGGTGGCGTGAGCACCCTGCTCCAGCTTCAGGTCGCACTTGAGCATTTCGGGCGTGTCTTCGCCGAGGAGCAGCTTGTGCAGGTCCTGCAGGTTGGGCAGGCCGTCGAGCATCAGAATGCGCTCGATCAGGCGATCGGCGTGCTTCATTTCGCCGATGGATTCCTTGTACTCCACGTCGCCGAGCTTCTTCAGCCCCCAGTGGCGATACATACGGGCGTGCAGGAAATATTGGTTGATCGCGGTGAGTTCGTTCTTCAGCTGCGCGTTCAAATGCTGGATGACCTTCTTGTCACCTTTCATACAGGGCTCCTGTTGCAAACGACAACGGACCCAGGCAGCGGCACGAATGACAAGGAGCGCAAATACAAGAAAGCGCGCCTCGGACTTTCGTCCGTGGGCGCGCTCTCAATGCACGCGTTCTTTGGGTAATTCTGCGGTATTCGAATCAGGCAACCAGCGCTGTGCGCCGGTCGTTCGCGACTGCCGGGTCCCGAGCGTCCATTATGGCATGTGACGTAGTCGTCGAACAGGACGAAATTTCGACAACTTTGATCGTAGCCATAGTTGAGGCCCTCACGGTCTTCACCGCGGCAACGCCTTCACACAGCACTTGCTGCGCGCATTCGCGGCAACGGCCGCAGCAGGTCCCAACGCCAAGCGTTTCCGCCAGCTCATCCATTGTCGACACGCCGAGGTGGGCGGCGCCATGGATTTCATGATCAGTGACCTGGTTGCAAATGCAGACGTACACAAAAGCCTCCTTGGGGGCGGCGTCGGCACCGGCATGCCGCACGCGATGAGAGGCAGAATATCAGAGATTAGAAATGATAACAATTCCCATTAATGCACTTGCAACGGACTGTCCGTATGCATCACAAACCGAGGAATTGAGGCGATTGACTGGCCACTTTTCGGCGGCATAAGTGCCGCAAACGACACTGTAATCGCGCCCTAAAACCCTGAAATCCTCAGGGTTTCAGGGTGGTGTCACGCCGTCAGCTGCTTCAACGCGGCCGTAAGCTCGTCCGGTTCGTAGCAGTTCAGGATCTGGTCGACCGCCTTGTTCAGGCGCTCGCAGTCCGCATGGATGACCTCCTGCTTCACCCGCAGCAATTGCGCCGGGTGCATCGAGAACTCGCGTAGTCCCATGCCCAGCAGCAACCGGGTCATTGCCGGATCCCCCGCCATCTCGCCACACACGGCGACGGGCACGCCCGCGTGGTTGGCTTCGCGGATCGTCCGGGCAATCAGCTGTAGCACGGCCGGGTGAAGCGGGTCGTAGAGGTGCGCCACGGCATTGTCGGCGCGGTCGATCGCCAGCGTGTACTGGATCAGGTCATTGGTGCCGATGGACAGGAAGTCCATGCGCTTGAGGAACAGCGGCAGCAGCAGCACAGCAGCCGGGATCTCAATCATCGCCCCGACCTTGATACCCGGGTCGTACGGCAGGCCGCGTTCGTCGAGCTGGCGCTTGGCTTGCTCGATCAGGTCCAGCGTCTGGTCGATCTCACCGGCGTGAGCCAGCATCGGGATCAGAATCCGGACCGGGCCGAACGCGGAAGCGCGCAGTAACGCCCGCAACTGGGTCAGGAACATCCCCGGCTCTGACAACGACCAACGGATCGCGCGCAAACCCAGTGCGGGGTTCAGCGCGGTCTCGAAGTCGTCGCCACGGCCGTCGAGCGGCTTGTCGGCACCGATGTCGATGGTCCGAATCGTGACCGGCAGCCCGTGCATCGCTTCCACGGCGTTGCGATACGCGTGGAATTGCTCGTCTTCATCCGGCAACTCGCCACGCCGGTTCATGAACAGGAATTCGGACCGGAACAGCCCCACCCCGACGGCGCCGGCGGACAGCGCCGCACCGGCATCCTCCGCCATCTCGATATTGGCCAGCAGCTCGATCTCGAGCCCGTCCAGCGTCACCGCCGGCATGTGGCGCAGCCGCTGCAGGCGCTTCTTCTCAAGCGCGCGCTCGCTCTGGCGGTGCCGATACTCTTCAAGAATGATGGCCGACGGATCGACGATCACCAGGCCGGCATCGCCATCGATGATGATCCAGTCGTCCTGTCGGATCAGTTCACTCGCGTTCTTGACGCCCACCGCGGCGGGGATGTCGAGACTGCGCGCGACGATAGCCGTGTGCGATGTACGGCCGCCCAGGTCCGTCACGAAACCGTGGAACACGGTGTGCTTGAACTGGAGCATATCGGCCGGGCCGATGTCGTGGGCCACCACGATCACGCCCGGCGTGGCCTCGCCATCCGGCGCGAGCGTCGGCACGGGCGCCGGCGCCAGCACGGGCGCCCCGGCCAGCACCTTCAGGATCCGCTCCACCACCTGCTCGATGTCGGCCTTGCGCTCGCGCAGATACTCGTCCTCGATCTCGTCGAACTGACGCATCAGTTCTTCGAGTCGCGTGGTCAGGGCCCACTCGGCGTTATAGCGGCGTTGGAGAATCAGCGTCTCGGGTTCGCGCGACAGGGCCTCATCGTCGAGGATCATCGCGTGGACATCGAGAAATGCCCCCATTTCCTCCGGCGCGTCGCGCGGCAGGTCACGCTTGAGCGTGATCAGCTCGGCCCGCACCGCGGCGCGTGCCGAGCGCAATCGCTCCACCTCGGCTTCGAGCCGGTCTTCGTCGACCAGGTAGTGCGACACATCCAGCGCAGCCGGCGCAAGAATATGGGCTCGCCCGATGGCGACCCCACGAGAAACCGGAATGCCGTGCAAGGCAAAGGGCATGAACCGCTCCGTCAGGAACGTTTAGAAAAAGCCTGGATTACCGTCGAACTTCACTCGCCTTCGCCGAAGCGGTTGGCGATCAGCGCCAGCAGCGCATCCATCGCCTCCTGCTCGTCAGGGCCGTCAGTCTCGATCGAGACTGTCGATCCAATCCCGGCGGCCAGCATCATCACGCCCATGATGCTCTTGGCGTCGACCTGGCGGCCGTTACGGGACATCTTGACCTGGCTGTTGAAGCTACCCGCCAACTGCGTGAGCTTGGCGGATGCGCGGGCATGAAGCCCGAGCTTATTGATGATGGTGGTGTCCCTCTGCAGCATATTTGTCGGGATGATTTGCGGTTTGGTTCTGGACGGCGGTCGTGCCTATTTGCAGCACGCCCTGGGCGCCTCCGGCCAAGGCCTTGGTGGCAAGCTGGTCGAGCTTCTCCGTCCGATAGCAGATAGCGCGCACGAGCATCGGCAGGTTGACACCGGCCAGCACCTTGACCCGACCCGGCTCGGCAAGCCGCGCGGCGATATTGGCAGGCGTGGCGCCGAAGATATCGGTCAGCACCAGGGCGCCGTTCTCTTCGCAAACGTCTGCGAGGCGCTTCCGCGCCTCGGCCAGCACCGCCGCAGGGTCGGCATCGGCGATAACGTCGATCGCCTCCACCCGCTGCGGCTGGCCGCAGTAGACGTGGCCAGCGCAATCGCGCAGCGCCGAAGCCAGTGGCGCATGAGCGATGATCAGAATTCCTGCCATGATGGTGAATCCGTTGGACTGCCCGAATTGTAGCAGGCAGCCTGACCGCCCAATCCGCGGCCCCGCCCGCCGCGCCAACTGTGGCGCCTGAACATCGGCGGAGACCAGCGGCGGTTGGAGACCGTCAGCGACGGTCGGCGGCTACGGCCTGCTCCAGCGCGTCGATGAACATGCCCGCGACATTGAAGCCGGTCTGCTGGGCGATCTCCTGAAAACAGGTCGGACTCGTCACATTTACTTCGGTCAGGTAGTCGCCGATCACGTCCAGCCCTACCAGCAGCAAGCCCTGTTTCCATAGTCCGGGCGCCAGGGTTTCGGCGATCTCGCGATCGCGCGCGCTCAACTCCTGCGCCCGCCCCACCCCGCCAGCGGCCAGATTGCCGCGAATCTCGGTGCCCTGCGGAATCCGCGCCAGCGAATACGGCACCGGCTTGCCGCCGATCAGCAGGATGCGCTTGTCGCCATCCTTGATGGCCGGGATGTAGCGCTGGACCATCAGCGTGCGCGCGCCGTTGTCGCCAAGCGTCTCGACGATCGCACCCAGGTTCATGGCGTCGGCGCCTACCCGGAACACACCCATGCCGCCCATGCCGTCCAGCGGCTTGACGATGATGTCCTTATGCTCGGCATGGAATTCACGAATGCGGCCGGCATCGCGCGTCACCAGCGTCGGCGTGATGAACTGCGGATGCTGGCCGATCGCCAGTTTCTCCGAGTGGTCCCGAATCGCGCGCGGCTTGTTGAAGACGCGCGCGCCCTGCGCTTCGGCCAGTTCCAGCAACCAGGTGCTGGTCACGTACTCCATGTCGAACGGCGGATCCTTGCGCATCAGCACCGCATCGAACGCGGACAGCGGCATCATCGCGGCATCGCCCAGCCGATACCAGGCCTGGGCGTCGTCGGTCAGCTCCAGCGGCCGCACCATGGCCTCCACGACGTTGGCCGACAGCGAAAGCTGCGATTGCAGGCAGAAGAACAGCTCGTGCCCGCGCGCCGCCGCCTCGGTCATCATGGCGAAGGTGGAGTCCTTGTAGGTCTTGAAGGTCTCCAGCGGGTCGGTAATGAACAGAATGCGCATGGTGGATTGCAGGGGCGTTACGAATCAGATGATCGGATTCGGGTCGGTCTTCTCGAGTTCCAGCGACGCGGCCAGCAGGGCCAGGCGCGCCACCACGCCATACATGTAGAAGCGGTTCGGCACGGCCGCGCCCGGCTTGGCGTGGCTGTCCGGCATACCGTTCGGCGCGAAGGCCAGCGGCACGAAGTGCATGCCCGGCGCGTTCAGGTTCTCGTCGATGCCACGGCCCGTGTGCACGCGGTAGAAGCCGCCCACCACGTAGCGGTCGATCATGTAGACCACCGGCTCCGCCACCGCGTCGTTGACCTTTTCGAAGGTGTGCACGCCTTCCTGGATGATGACGTCGGAGACCTCGAGGCCCTCCTTCACGACACTCATCTTGTTGCGCTCCTTGCGATTCAGGCCCTTCACCTCGGACGGGTCGCGCACGGTCATGATGCCCATGCCGTAGGTGCCGGCGTCGGCCTTGACCACCACGTAGGGCGTTTCCTTGATGCCGTACTCGCGGTACTTTTTCGCGATCTTCTTGAGCACGCCTTCCACCGCGTCAGCCAGTTCTTCCTCGCCGATGCGCTCATGGAAGTTCACGCCAGTCTGCCGCGCGAAATACGGATTCACCATCCACGGGTCGATGTCGATCAGCTTGGCGAACTTCTTGGCCACCTCGTCATAGGCGGCGAAGTGGCTGCTCTTGCGGCGGGTGGACCAGCCGGCGTGCAACGGCGGCAGCAGGTACTGCTCGTTGATGTTCTCCAGGATCGGCGGAATCCCGGCCGACAGGTCGTTGTTCAGCAGGATCGAGCAGGGATCGAAATCCTTCAGGCCCAGCCGGCGGCCCTTGGCGCCAAGGCGCGCGAGCGGCTCCACCACCAGCGTCTGGCCGTCGGGCAGCTCGATCGGGGTGGGTTCGGTGATTTCCTCGGACAGCGAGCCCAGGCGCACATTGAGGCCCGCCTGGCGCATGATCAGCGACAGCCGCGCCACGTTCTGCAGATAGAACATGTTGCGGGTGTGGCGCTCGGGAATCAGCAGCAGGTTCTTGGCGTCCGGGCAGATCTTCTCGATCGCAGCCATGGCGGCCTGGACCGCCAGCGGCAGCATTTCGGGCGCGAGGTTGTTGAAACCGCCCGGGAACAGGTTGGTGTCGACCGGCGCCAGCTTGAAGCCAGCGTTGCGCAGGTCCACGGAACAATAGAACGGCGGAGTATGCTCCTGCCATTCCAGCCTGAACCAGCGCTCGATGGACGGTGTGGCGTCCAGGATCTTCTTCTCGAGTTCGAGTAGCGGACCGTTCAGCGCGGTGATGAGATGCGGGACCATATCCATCCTAATGAATCAGCTTTATTGTCCGCCCCGATTGTAGTGGAACGGCCACGAGGCTGCAGGCCCGCCCTGAATAAGCATATGCGGAGCCCAGCATAAGGGATCTGGATATGGGGATGTTTGACGCATTTCAAAGGTCCGGAGACCATGCGCCGCCCCATGGGTGCTACATGCGTGCTCCATGGGCAAAAAAAAGCGCGACATGGCGTCGCGCTTTCAAATGGCCTGACAGATACGGGGAGCGTTCTGCAGGTGGAGGAAACTGCCTCACTGGCACTCTATGCCCCGCAGGCATTAAAGACAATTGAGACTTTTTAAGATCCGATTTAAGCACCCTGCGAATACTGACACCCGTTTGAGGGGCGAGCCCGAAAATAAAAAAGCCCCGGCACATGGCCGGGGCGAAACTCCTGAGAGAAGATTCCCAATCAGCTCTCCAGCACAACACCTTGGCGGATATCAGACCTCATACGCGGTTTCACCGTGCGAGGTGATATCCAGACCTTCGCGCTCTTCCTCTTCCGGCACGCGCAGGCCAATCAGCATATCGACCAGCTTGTAGGCCACCAGTGCTACCACGCCGGACCAGACGATCGTGGTCAGCACACCTTCAAACTGGATCCAGACCTGACCGGCGATCGAGTAGTCGTCGGCCACCTTGTTGGCAACGTAGTCATAGATACCCGTGCCGCCCAGGCTCGGCGCGGCGAACACACCAGTCAGCAGCGCGCCGAGAATACCGCCTACGCCGTGCACACCGAACACGTCCAGCGAATCGTCCATGCCCAGCAGGCGCTTCAGACCGGTCACGCCCCACAGGCACAGCAGGCCGGCGATCAGGCCCATCGCGATCGAGCCCATCGGGCCGACGAAGCCGGCGGCCGGGGTGATCGCCACCAGGCCGGCGACAGCACCCGAGGCGCCACCGAGCATCGACGGCTTGCCCTTGCCGATCCACTCACCGAAGGTCCAGGAAACCACCGCGGCGGCCGTGGCCAGCAGCGTGTTGACGAAGGCCAGCGCGGCGCTGCCGTTGGCTTCCAGGGCCGAACCGGCGTTGAAGCCGAACCAGCCGAACCACAGCAGCGAGGCGCCCACCATCGTGAAGGTCAGGCTGTGCGGGCGGATCGCTTCACGACCGAAGCCGATGCGCTTGCCGAACATGAACGCGCCCACCAGACCGGCCACAGCGGCGTTGATGTGCACCACCGTGCCGCCCGCGAAATCGAGCGCGCCCTTCTGGAACAGCCAGCCGGCCTTGGCGGTGGCGGCGGTGCCTGCGGCGGCGTCGGTGTACGCATCCGGGCCGGGCCAGAACCAGACCATGTGGGCCATCGGGATGTAGGCGAACGTGAACCAGAGGACCACGAAGACCAGCACCGCCGAGAACTTGGCGCGCTCGGCGAAGGCGCCGATGATCAGGCTGCAAGTGATCGCCGCGAACGCGCACTGGAACGCGAAGTAGCCCAGTTCCGGCACCACAACGCCCTTGCTGAACGTGGCGGCCACGGCATCGACCGTCAGGCCCTTCATGAACAGACGGTCCGTGCCACCGAAGAAGGCGTTGCCCTCCGTGAACGCGAAGCTATAGCCGTAGATGGCCCACAGGATCGAGATCACCGAGAAGATCATCAGGCACTGCATCAGCACCGACAGCATGTTCTTCGAGCGGACCAGGCCACCGTAGAACAGCGCCAGGCCCGGCAGCGTCATCAGGATCACGAATGCGGTGGAGACCAGCAGCCAGGCCGTGTCGCCCTTGTTGGGCACCGGGGCAGCCGGCGCGGCGGCAGCTTCGGCGGGCGCCGCGGCAGGCGTGGCCGCCGAAGCTGCCGCAGCCGGTGCTGCCACGGCGGCTGCGGGGGTTGCGGACGCCGTCGCGGCCGATGCTTCCGCGGCGGGCTTGTCCTGCGCCACGGCGTGGGTGGAGAGGCCGAGACCGGCCGTGCCGAGCGCCAGCGTCATCGCGCCGGCCGTCAGGATTCGCTTGAACCAGGTTTTCATTTGCTTAACCTCTTTCCGGGGGTGTCTCGTGTCACAGGGCATCGCCACCGGTCTCGCCGGTGCGGATGCGAATGACTTGTTCTATGGGTGCGACGAAGATCTTGCCGTCGCCGATCTTGCCGGTGCGGGCCGACTTCTCCACGGCCTCGATGGCTCGCTCCACCACTTCGTCGGGCACCGCCACCTCGATCTTCACCTTGGGCAGGAAGTCGACGATGTACTCGGCGCCGCGATACAGCTCCGTGTGGCCCTTCTGCCGGCCGAAGCCCTTGACCTCGGTCACGGTGATCCCGGACACGCCCACATCGGAGAGCGCCTCGCGCACCTCGTCGAGCTTGAACGGCTTGATGACTGCAATGATGAGTTTCATCGGTTATCTCCTCTGGGCGGGCCAGCTTCGGCCCCCCCTGGCTGACGCGCAATTAGAAAGTCTTGGAAAGCGAGACCCACGCGGTGTTGTTGCCCACGTTGTGGTTATAGCTGTTCGTGTAGAACGACTCCTTCGCATTGGTGCCGATGTAGGCCACCGCCAGCGCGAAGCCCTTGCCCAGGTCCTTCGTCAGGCCGACCTTCCAGTCCAGATAGGAAGCGGCGCTGTTGTGCTGGACGTTCTGGTAGCCAAGGTGCGCGTTCAGCGTCAGGTCCCACACGTTCAGCGGATAGTTGAAGGCGAGGTCGATGTAGCTGCTGTACTGGCTGTTGGCGATCCCGAACAGGTTTGTCACGGCCTGCGAGTACTTCAGGAACACCGGGCCATAGCCGATGCCCGCGTACAGCTCAGTGGTGTACGGGCGCGGGTTGGAGTAGCCGCCCGGGTAGAAGTACTGCAGCACGCCGACGTCATAGTTGAACTCCAGATCGCTCATCTTGAACGTGTTCTTGAAACCACCATAGAAGTCCATCTCGACCGGCGCCGACACGCTCTTGTCGGCGTCCGAGATCCAGCTGATGCTGGAGTTCCAGTTGCCGATGTAGAAGCCGCTCTCATGGGCATAGTCGAACCCGCCCTGGATGGCCGGACGGCGGTTGGTCTGGCTGAGACCGCGATAGCGGTAGTCAGAGACCAGCGACACGTTGGCCGTGATCGTGTGGGGCGATGCCGGCTCGGCGGCGGGTGCGGCTGCCGGCGCTGCCGCGTCCGGCGCGCTCTGTGCGAACGCAACGGAGGTGGCAAGGCTGAACAGGGCCGCAGCGGCGCTGACTGCGAGGCTCGACTTCTTCATCGGTTTTTCTCCTTTTCCTTTAGGTTCTTCGCTGGCTCGAGGGTGAGAGGCTGCTGTTTGTGCACAGCGTTATGGTGTTGACGCTCCCGGTTGCTGTACTGCAACACCCGTGCCAGCTCATGGCCATCGCCCTGCGACACCGTTGGCCGCCCAGTCAGAAATCGTCGACAAGCGGTGTCCGAACCACTTTGACGACAATGCCGGGCGACAGGTATCTGCCGCCCGAAGCATCGAAAAACCGCCAAAAAATGTGCGCTGGCGTTGCCGGAGCTTTCATGGCGGCCGCCGAAGCGCCATAATCCGCGTCATGCAAGGTCAAGTGCCGCGTGCTTGGCGTACGAGCACCCGACGGCTGGCATGGCACGGCGCGTCAGACACCCGCCGAGGCGCCACGCCCCAGAGCAGTGCATCTGCGCGGCAGGGATGCCCGCCGAGCGCCGCGATGCGACGCCCCACCACGGTGCAGACATGGTGAATGGGGCGCAGCCGCCCGCCATGCGCACGCTGGCCTGACCCGAATCATTCGAAATTGGTCACCACAGGAGTTCCACCATGAAACCGACCGATCTCTTCAACGACCTGCAAAGCAAGGTCAGCGAAGCGCTGCGCAACTCGCCGGCCAAGGACATCGAAAAAAACGTGCGCAGCATGATGACGCAGGGCTTCGCGCGCCTTGACCTGGTCACGCGCGAGGAATTCGACGTCCAGTCGCAGGTGCTGGCCCGCACCCGCGCCCGACTGGAGGAACTTGAGGCCCGCGTAGCAGAACTCGAGCGCCGCGTTGGCGGCACGCCAACCGGCGGAGCATGACGCCGCGCCCACGGCACCCCGTTCAATGCCAGAAAGGCCACCGGATCCCGGTGGCCTTTTTCGTTAACACTTCCGCAAAGATATGAGCCTGGCCGTCCTGCGCAGCCGCGCACTGACTGGAATCGAGGCGCCGCCCGTCTCCGTCGAAATCCACCTCGCCAACGGGTTGCCCGCCTTCAATATCGTCGGGCTGGCCGATACTGAAGTCCGCGAGAGCCGCGAGCGCGTGCGCGCGGCTCTGCTCAACAGCGAGTTCGAATTTCCCAACCGGCGCATCACGGTCAACCTGGCGCCCGCCGATCTGCCCAAGGAGTCCGGCCGTTTCGACCTGGCGATCGCATTGGGCATCCTGGCGGCCAGCGGGCAGTTGCAGGCCGACACGCTTGACGCCTTCGAATTCGCCGGCGAGCTTTCGCTGGCAGGAGACCTGCGCCCGGTACGCGGCGCGCTCGCGATGGCAATGGGACTGGCCCGCGATAACGCCCGACGCGTGGCGGAGGATCGCCCGCCGCGCGCCTTCGTCGTCGCCAGCGAGAATGGCGCAGAAGCGGCCCTGGTCGAAGCCGTGATCGTCCATGCCGGCGCGACACTGCGCGACGTCTGCCATCACATCGGCCTGCTTCCCGAGCGGCGGCTGTCGCGCGCCCGGCCGCCAGCCCGGGTTGAGGCATCCGCCGATGGCCCCGATATGCGCGACGTTCGCGGCCAGGCACAAGCCCGACGCGCCATGGAGATCGCCGCCGCGGGCCAGCACTCCGTACTGCTGGTCGGCCCGCCCGGCACTGGCAAATCGATGCTGGCCCAGCGCTTCCCTGCCCTGCTGCCGCCGATGACCGAGGCCGAAGCGCTCGAGGCAGCGGCCGTGCAGAGTCTGACCTCGGGCGGCTTCCACCCGTCCCGCTGGGGCCATCGCCCGTTCCGCAGTCCGCACCATACGGCCAGCGCGCCTGCCCTGGTCGGCGGGGGCGCTTCGCCACGCCCTGGGGAAATATCGCTGGCGCATCACGGCGTGCTCTTTCTCGATGAACTGCCCGAGTTTGAACGGCGCGTGCTCGAAGTCCTGCGCGAGCCGCTCGAAACCGGCCGCATCACGATCTCGCGTGCCGCCGGGCAGGCCGATTTCCCGGCGCGCTTCCAGTTCGTGGCGGCGATGAATCCCTGCCCTTGCGGCTACCTCGGGCATCCCACCCGCATGTGCCGCTGCACGCCGGATCAGGTGCAGCGCTACCAGTCACGCCTGTCAGGCCCGTTGCTCGACCGCGTGGACCTGCAGATCGAAGTGCCCGCCCAGAGCCAGCAGGAAATGTTCGATGGACAGCCGGGCGAACCGAGCCAGACCGTGCGCGCCCGCGCCGTCGCCGCACGCGAACGTCAATTGACACGACAGGGCACGCCGAACAGCGAACTAGCCGGTCGCGCGATCGAGACACACTGCCCGCTCGACAACGAGGCCCGAGCGCTGCTGCGCGACGCGATGCAGAAGCTGGGATGGTCGGCGCGCGCGTACTTCCGGGTGCTCAAGGTAGCCAGAACGATCGCGGACCTGGATGGCGCGGAGGTTCTGACAGCCGGCCACGTGGCCGAGGCGATCCAGTACCGGCGCGTGCTGCGAACCGCCTAGAGGCACTATCAAAATGATTCTGGCGTCGTTGCGCGGCCTTGCCGTACCGCTTGTACTGTCTGCGGCCGCGCCCTTGCAGGGCGCGCATGTGCTCGCAGGCACATGCCGTTCCGCAGGCGGCTCGCATACGAGCCGAAACCCCTGCTTCACCCTAGCCAGAACCGCTTCGCTTCATTTTGATAGCGCCTCTTAGGAAAACGCGGACCTTGTCATTTTCAGCTTCCACTCAAACCGGTGGCTCCACCGGTGGCGGTGGCGGTTCCTCGATCGGCGGCTGGTCGGCTGGGAAGCCGGGCGGCGTCGGCTCACCCGGTGGAGGCTCCCGATGGGCGCGATACGTGGCTTGCAGGTGGGCGACGGCAGGCATCGGGGTTCTCCATAGATTCCTGATCACTCCCTATTGAAGCAAACCTGTCGACTGTGCGCCACCCGCCCTCACCATCAACGCTCAGGCGTGATGACGCCGGACAAAGAACAGCGCGGTGCCCACGGCCACCAGCACGCTGCCGAAGAAGCGGTTTTGCCAGCGCACGGCACGCGCGTTGCGGAACAGGCCCTGCATGCGCGACGCCAGTAGCGCATAGCCGTGCATCACGATCAGGTCCACAAAGCACATCGTCGCCGCCAGGATAGCCAGTTGCAGCCCGAGCGCATGCGTCGGGTCGATGAATTGCGGCAGCACGGCCACCATAAAGATGATGCCCTTGGGGTTGGTGACGTTCGTCAGCAGCCCCGTGGCGAAGCGCCGGCGCCGGCTCATGGTGGCCACACGCACCGTCTTGTCCTCGCTGTTCTGCGGGTTCGTCTCAACCTTGGCACGCCACTGCTGGATACCCAGGTAGATCAGGTACATCGCGCCAATCGTCTTGACCACCAGGAATGCTTCCTCGGACGCCAGCAGCAGCGCGCCAAGTCCGCCGCCCGCAATTAGCAGGATGATCACCAGGCCGGTCTGCAGGCCCAGAATCGTCGTCGACGTCTTCTTCAGGCCGTATGACAGACCGTGGCTCATCGACAGCACGGCGCCCGAACCGGGCGAGACAGCGATCACCCAGCACGCGGCAAAATAGGCCAGCCAGACTTCCCAACGCATGACGAACTCCTTGATTGACTACCTGAAAGACTTGGAACGGATTTAGAACGGGTGAAAACCGGTGAGGAACTGCTCGACCTGCTCGGCCTGGCGCGCATCCTTCGCCGCATCGCCGGCCTCGAGCACCACTGCCTGATAGACACGCGAGCCGGACGCCACCAGCCGCGCGGTCAGTCGGCGCGGTGATTTGTCCTGGGGCGATATGCCAGCGACAGTCACCTCCACGCCGTCCAGCGCAACGGGTGGCTGCCCCGCCGACATGACCGTGACCGGACGCGAGTGTGCGGGGCTGTCGGGATGCGCACCGAGGTTGCCTATCAGGCCGGCCTGCATCGACGCCAGCGCCTCGCGGCGTAGCCCCGCATCATCGGCGGGAAGGGAAACCACGCCGACGGCGAACAACGTGTTGTCGATCCGGGCGGCCTCCATGCGCATCGGCAACTGGCGCCCGGCGATCGCCACATCGCGCGCGGCGCTGGTCGGCTTGTCCGGATATAGCGCCGCATACTGCCCTTCGCTCGAGACGATGGTGCGCCAGTCATAGCGCGGCGAGCAGCCGGCCAGAGCCAGCAGCACGATGGCAATCAGCAGGGGAACGCGAGGGGCAGGTCGGGGGCTGGGGCGGCGCATGGGGGATGTCGGCGCAATCTGGCGCAAGCCGGTATTATCCGGGAAGCCGCGCACGTTCGCACCAGATGCGCACGAAATCAAATGCGGCGACGTCTTCACCAGGTTCTCACGGAATACCCACCGACGCCCCAGCATGACGCCCCGCTCGCCCCTGCTTCGCTCCGTTCTGCATGGTCTCGCCGCGCTGTTGCTGCTGGTGGGCCCGGCTGTGTCGATGGCGGCAAGCCATCTGCCGCCCGTCACCGATATTGCCGCCCAGTCCGCTGACGCCGCGAAACAGGGCGGGCCGCTGGTCGTGCTGGTCAGCTTGCCCGGCTGCACGTATTGCGAGACCGCCCGCCGCAACTATCTGGCGCCACAGGCGGCCGCTGGCGAGATCACCGCGCGCGAGCTCGACATGACGGCCGACACGCCGCTGCGCGACGCCGACGGCACCATGACCACCGCGAAGCAATGGGCACGCGCCCACAACATCACGGTGGCCCCGACCGTCCTGTTCCTGGATCGCAACGGCCGCAACCTGGCCAGCCCGCTGCGCGGCCTGCAGCCGGACTTCTACGGCGCTTACCTCGAACAAGCCGTGGATACGGCACGTGCCAGGCTCGCCGAAGGGCTGGCGGCGTCCAAGTAGTCAATCACCAGGAAATGCGGCGGAATGCCGCAGAGGAAATGCGGCGGAATGCCGCAGATAGTGCGCATTTGATCCGGCTTGCCACTGCCGGCTAACAGCGGCAGTAGAATAGCCGCTGTCTGTAGATGGCCTCACCTCGGGACCGTAACCCCATGTCGAATTCCGCCACCCCTGCCACACCTTCGAGCAAGAAGCGCTGGCCGATCGCTGTAGCCGTTGTCATCGTCGCGCTGCTGGGCTTCTTCGGCTACCGCGCCATGACGCCCGCGAATACGGTCCCCGACGCCACATTCACGCTGCTTTCGGGCGAAAAGCTCAGCACTGGCGACCTGAAGGGCAAGGTCTACCTGATCAACTTCTGGGCCACGAGCTGCGCCACGTGCGTCAAGGAAATGCCTCAGATGGTCAGCACCTACAAGCAGTTCAAGGACAAGGGGCTGGACTTCGTGGCGGTGGCGATGAACTACGACCCGCCGATGTACGTGATGAACTACGCCAAGACCCGTGAACTGCCATTCAAGGTGGCGATGGACGCCGACGGCGCGGCGGCCAAGGCCTTCGGCAACGTCCAGCTCACGCCGACGACCTTCGTGGTGGACAAGAACGGCAAGATTCTCAAGCGCTACGTGGGCGAGCCCGAGTGGGACGCGCTGCACAAGCTGCTCGACGGCGCACTGGCCAACGCGGCCTGAACAACGCCAAGTCCAACGAAAAGGTGCCCATGCGGCACCTTTTTTGTTGCCCGGCTCACATCGTCGGGCATCCGGCTTGCCTGTCGGGGCTGTATGGATATACAGTGAGCGCCAGATTTTTCTTATCGCATCCATCCGACTGCCTGCCCTGACGTGTTACCGGAACTTGCCCCTGAAGCCGCTGCCGAGTCGCCCGACACCGAGGTCGCCGACGCCCCCGCCTATCTTTCCCGGCTGAATCCGGAACAGCGCGCGGCGGTGGAGTACGACGGTGACGCGCCGCTGCTGATCATTGCCGGCGCGGGCTCTGGCAAGACCAACACGCTCGCGCATCGGGTGGCGCATCTGGTCGTGAACGGCGCCGATCCGCGCCGCATCCTGCTACTGACGTTCTCGCGCCGCGCCGCCTCCGAAATGGGGCGCCGTGTCGAGCGCATCGTCGACCAGGCACTCGGCATCCAGACCGGCGCGGGGCGCGCCGCGCTGCAGTGGTCAGGCACGTTCCACGCCATCGGCGCCCGCCTGCTGCGCGAGTACGCCGAAACGCTCGGGCTTGCTCCGACCTTCACCATCAGCGACCGCGGCGATGCGGCCGACCTGATGCACGTGGTCCGCCATGACCTCGGGCTATCCGAGCAGACCTCGCGCTTCCCGCGCAAGGAAACCTGCCTCGCAATCTATTCGCGCGTGGTCAACACGCAGTTGCCGCTCGAGGTTGTGCTGAAGACGCAGTTCCCGCGCTACGCGATGTGGGCAGACGCGCTCAAGGGCCTGTTCGCCGCCTACGTGGAAGCCAAGCAGAAGCAGCAGGTGCTCGACTACGACGACCTGTTGCTCTACTGGGCGCAGGCGATGACCGAGCCCGCACTGGCGCAGGACATGGGCGCACGCTTCGACCATGTGCTGGTCGACGAGTACCAGGACACCAACGCGTTGCAGGCGTCGATCCTGCTGGCGCTCAAGCCGCAAGGGCGCGGCCTGACCGTGGTGGGCGACGACGCGCAGTCGATCTACGCATTCCGCGGCGCCACCGTGCGCAATATCCTCGATTTCCCGACACGGTTCTCGCCGCCGGCCGAGCAGGTCACGCTGTCGCAGAACTATCGCTCGACGCAGCCGATCCTCGGCGCCGCCAATGCCGTGATTGGCCTTGCGGCCGAACGCTTCACCAAGGATCTCTGGTCCCTGCGCGAATCGGCGGAGAAGCCCGGCGTGGTGGTGGTCAACGACGAGGCCGAGCAGGCGCGCTTCGTCGTCGAGCAGGTACTGGCGCGGCGCGAGGCTGGCTTGTCGCTGATGCAGCAGGCGGTGCTGTTCCGCGCGGCCGACCACAGCGCCCAGGTCGAGATCGAGTTGGCCCGGCGCAATATCCCGTTCGTGAAGTTCGGCGGACTGAAGTTTCTGGAGTCGACGCACGTCAAGGACGTGATGGCTGTGGTGCGCTGGCTGGAAAATCCACGCGACCGCATGGCCGGATTCCGCACGCTGCAGTTGCTGCCCGGCATCGGCCCGAAAACGGCCGCGCGCGTGCTTGAAGGACTGGAAGCCGCCACCGAACCGTTGATCGCGCTCGAAGCCTTCGAGCCGCCCCCCGCCGCCGCGCCCGCCTGGGATGAACTGGTGACGCTGGCGCGTGCGCTGATGGCGCCGACCTCGCCCTGGCCATCGGAATTCGAACAGGTGATCGCCTGGTACATGCCGCACCTCGAACGGATGCACGACGATGCCGCCGCGCGGCAGGCGGATCTGCAGCAGATCGAGCGCATCGCGGCCACCTATGCGTCTCGGGAACGCTTTCTCACCGAACTCACGCTCGACCCGCCCAGCGCATCGAGCGACGAATCGGGCGTGCCCTCGCGCGACGAGGACTACCTGATCCTGTCGACGATCCATTCGGCCAAGGGGCAGGAGTGGAAGGCCGTGTACGTGCTCAATGCGGTAGATGGCTGCATGCCATCCGATCTTGCCACCGGCACCACCGAGGAAATCGAGGAAGAGCGCCGCCTGCTGTACGTGGCGATGACGCGCGCGCGCGACCACCTCGACATCGTCGTGCCACAGCGTTTCTACGTGCACAACCAGGTCGGCTTTGGCGATCGCCACGTCTACGCATCGCGCACGCGCTTCCTGCCGAACCGCGTGATGCCGAATTTCTACAGCCGCTCGTGGCCGCCCGCGCCAATGCCGGGGGAAGGCCAGGCGAAGGCCACGCTACCGCAGGTAGACCTCGCCAGCCGAATGCGCGGCATGTGGAAGTAGGAAACCGCTCATTACCGAAAGCTACCGCCAGAGTTCGTCAGGCCAGTTCGATGCCTGCGCCGCGCACGACCTCAACCAGCGCGCCCTGACGGAGCAGCGCCGCCATGGCCTCGATATCGTCGGTCATATAGCGATCGATCGACAGGAACGGCACGCGCTCCCGCACGAACGCGAACACGGCGCGGCCTGCCGGCGCCAGTTGCTCGACCGCACCCGCGAGTTCGGCAGCCTGGCATGACGCCAGCAACTCCAGCGCGAGGATGTACTGGTTATTGTCGAGAATGCGGCGGGCGTTGCGAGCGGCGATCAGCCCCATGCTGACCACATCCTGGTTGTCGCCGTTCGACGGCACACTCTGGATGCTCGCCGGGCTGCAGATTGTGCGGTTCTCGGCGATCAGCGCCGTGGCCGGATACTGTGCCCCGGCAAACCCGCACGACAACCCCTCGTTCGCCGCCGCCAGGAACGCCGGCAGATTGTTGTTCAGATGCGGGCTCAGCAGGCGGTTCAGGCGGCGCTCCGACACCACGCCCAGCTGCGTGGCGGCAATGGCCAGGAAGTCCATTGCGAATGCCACCTGCTGGCCGTGGAAGTTGCCGCCATGGAACAGCTCGCCGTCTTCGAAGAACAGCGGATTGTCGTTCGATGAATTGAGTTCGCGCTCGACCACTGTGGCGCAATGATCGAGCGTATCGCGCACCGCGCCAAGCACCTGCGGAATACAGCGCAGCGTGTAGGCCTTCTGGATGAACACGCCGGTGCCGGTGTTCTTGGCCTCGCCCGCGCGCGTCTTCATCTCGGCGGACAGTTCGCCATGCCCGGAAAGCCGCGCCGAATCGGCCAGCAGCGCGCGCATGTTCGCCGCCGAGCGGATCTGTCCCGGATGCGGTTTGGCGATGTCGTGCCCATGGGCCATGAAGGCATCGGCCGAGGCGGACAGTCCTTCGAGCGCCAGCGCCGCGATGATCTCGGCCTGCTGGACCTGCGCGCGCAGCGTCTCCAGCAACAGGCACGACACCCCGGTCATGGCCGATGTCCCGTTGATCAGCGCCAGCCCTTCCTTGTACGCCAGCGCGAGCGGCGCGATGCCACGCTCGCGCAGGACGTCGGCCGTGGGTGCCGTACCACCATCGTCGGTCAGCACCTTGCCTTCGCCGATCAGCGTGATGGCGACGTGCGACAGCGGCGCCAGATCACCGCTGGCGCCGAGCGAACCCACCTGCGGCACGGCCGGCGTGATGCCGGCTTCCAAATACTTCAGCAGTTGCTCGATAACGGCCGGCCGCACCGCCGAATATCCGCGTGCCAATGCATTGGCACGCGCGACCATCATCGCGCGGACCTCGTCGCGCGAAAACAGCGGACCCACACCCGCGCAATGGCTGCGCAGCAGGTTCTCCTGCAGCGCACGGCCATGTTCGATGTCGACCCAGTTGTGCACCAGTTCGCCAAAGCCCGTGGAAACGCCGTAGATCGGCACATTGGCCGCAGCCACCTGCTCGAAGCGGGCGCGGGCATCGGCAACCTTGCCAAGGACGGGCTCCGGGACGATGGCGGCGCGCTGGCCGCGTGCGATGGCGGCGACGGTGTCGGGGGTCAGGTGGTGGCCGTCGATGTCGGCGGGATGGGCGTGGGGCATGGGTCGGGGCGTTAGCAATGGAGGCGCTTGCCGTCTGCCCTACCGTTATTCCGCTCGCGGGGTATCGCGGGATATCGCGGGATAAGAAACCAGGGAAGAGAGCCGGGCCAGAGTGTACCGACCCCCGCCTTCCCCGAGTACGGCCGTTACAGTCCGTAGCGTTTGATCTTGTCGTAAAGCGTCGCCTTGCCCACTTGCAGCAGGTCCGCCGCCTGGCTGACGGCACCGCCCGTGCGGGCCAGCGTATCGGCGATCACGGCGCGCTCGTAGCGCTCCATCCGCTCGCGTAGCGGCGTCGATTCGTCAACGGGATCAGCCTTGCCGCCGGCGTGTCCGCCTTCCGGCACGCCCAGCACCAGTCGATCTGCCGCGTTGCGCAGTTCCCGCACATTGCCGGGCCAGGGCCGTTGCATCAGTTGCTGGCGCTGCATCTCGGACAGGATCGGCGCCGGCCGCTGATAGCGCACGGCGGCAACGAGCATGAAGTGCTCGAACAGCGGCACGATGTCCTCGCGTCGCTCGCGCAGCGGCGGTAGCGGAATCGTCACCACGTTGAGCCGGTACAGCAGATCCTGCCGGAACGTGCCCTGCGCCACCAGTGCCTCCATGTCGCCCTTCGAAGCCGCGATGATGCGCACGTCGATCGGTATCGACGTATTCGAGCCGAGCCGCTCCAGCGTGCCCTCCTGCAGCACGCGCAGCAGCTTCACCTGCAAGGCCAGCGGCATGCTCTCGATCTCGTCGAGGAACAGCGTGCCACCCGACGCATGTTCGAGCTTGCCCACACGCCGCTTGCCCGCGCCGGTAAATGCGCCGGCCTCGTGGCCGAACATCTCGCTCTCGAAAATCGACTCTGGCACGGCACCGCAGTTCAGCGCGATGAAGGGCTGGTCACGCCGCGTGGAGAGCGCGTGCAGGCTCCGCGCCACGAGTTCCTTGCCCGTACCGGTCTCGCCGTTGATCATCACCGGCACATCGGTGGCCGCCACATTGGCGATCAGGTCGCGCACCTGCGCGATCGCCGGCGACCGGCCGATGATCCGCGTGCCGGCAGCCGGGCCAGCCAGCTCGCGGCGCAGCGCGTGGTTCTCCAGTTCGAGCGCGCGGCGCTCCAGCGCGCGGCGCACCGTTTCGGTCAGGCGATCCGCTCCGAACGGCTTCTCGATGAAGTCATAGGCGCCCTCGCGCATCGCCTGCACCGCCATCGTGATATCGCCGTGCCCCGTGACCAGGATCACCGGCACGCCCGGCGCGGCATTGCGGCAGTGCTGCAGCAGATCCAGCCCGCTCGCGCCGGACAGGCGCACATCGGTAACCAGCACCCCGGGAAAATCCGCGCCAAGATGCGGCATCGCCGCTTCGGCCGAAGGCAGCGCCAGCACCGAAAAGCCAGCCAGTTCCAGGCTCTGCGCCGTCGCCTGGCGCACCAGTGGTTCGTCCTCGACGAACAGCACACGCAATCCGTCCTGCATCGCAATCATGTCTTTACCTGTCATCCTTGACGCCGTTCAGGCACCTCACGCCGTGGCCGTCTGGCGCGAGCGCCGCAGTGTCACGACGAATTCCGCGCCGCCGCCCTCGACATTGCCGGCCGTCAGTTGCCCGCCAAACTCGCGCACGATCGACGACGAAATCGCCAGCCCCAGGCCGAGCCCCTGCCCGATCTCCTTGGTCGTGAAGAACGGCTCGAACAGCCGTGGCAGCGCATCCGGCGCGATGCCGGGCCCATTGTCGCGCACGACCAGCGTCACGGTCTCGTCCGTCGCACTGACGGCGATATCGACGCGGCCATCTTCGGCACCGGCCGCAGCAATGGCATCGAGCGCGTTGCCGACGAGATTCAGCAGCACCTGTTCGAGCTTGAGTTCGTCGGCCCATACGGCCAGGTCCGCCGTGTCGCCGTCGAGCCCCCGCACTCGTAGCATCACCCGACCCAGTCGTGGCGCGATCAGTTGCAGCACATGGTCGATGGCAGCGCGCACGCGCACGGCATTGCGGCGCTGACGCGCCTTGCCCGCGAACAGCTTGAGCTGGCCCGTGATCTTGCCCATCCGCTCGGTCAGATCGGCGATGGCGGAGAGATTGCCGGTGGCTGCATCGAGCTGACCGCGCTCCAGCAACACGCGCGTGTTGTCCGAGAACGTGCGCAGGGCCGCCAGCGGCTGGTTCAGTTCATGGGTGATACCGGCGGCCATCTGCCCCAGTGCCGCCAGCTTGCTGGCCTGCACCAGTTCATCCTGCGTCGCGCGCAGTTCGCCTTCAGTCCGCGCGCGCTCGGCCACTTCGGCTTCGAGTTGCTCGTTGATCGCCATCAGGTCGGCCGTGCGGGCCTCCACGCGCCGTTCCAGTTGATCGTAGGCCGCTTCCAGCAGCCGGCGGCTGTATTGCATGTCACGCGCGCGCTGGCGGCGCTGGCGCAGGTTCACCAGCAGCAGGCAGATGCACGCATAGGCCAGCGCCGCGCCAATCGTCGCGGTGCGCGCGCTGGCCAGCACCGGGTCCAGTTGCGCCATCACCTGCATGTTCCAGCCGGCGGGCCCGACGGCGCGATTGATTTCCAGGTAGCGGTCCGCGCCATCGCTGGACAACCCGAAGTGCGCGCCCTGACCGTCATCGCCATCTCGTGCCGTGGCCCCCGTGCTGCCCGCGGCGCCAACCCTCACCAGCCGTTCGCCATCGTTGAGCGTGGTGCTGGCCAGCCAGCGCGAGACCGGGGAATCCAGCGGCTGGATCGGCAGCGGCGTGACGTCGACGTCGTGATACTGGCGCGTGTTGTGCAGTTCGGCCTGAAGCGTGGGCGGCAGGGGCCGAAGCGTGCGGTACTGCCAGCCCGGCACCGACGACAGGAAGATCACGCCGTGGTCGTCGGACACCATCAGGGGCTCGGTGCTACCGGAGCCCGCGCGCTGGAACCATTCGAGGTTCAGCTTCACCACCGTCACGCCGATGACCTTGCCGCCCGACTCGATCGGCTGGGCGATGTAGTAGCCGGGCTCGTCGCTGGTGATGCCGATCGCGTAGAAGCGGCCAATCTGGCCGCGCGAAGCCATCTGGAAGTACGGGCGGAAGCGGTAGTCGGTACCGACGAAGCTGCCCGGCTCGCCATGATTGCTGGCGGCCAGTGCCAGCCCGCTGGCCGCGATGACGTAGGTGGCCGACGCGCGGGCCCGGGTATTGACCTCGGCCAGGTAGTTGTTGGCCACGGCAATACGGGCCGGGTCTTCAGGATTGGCCAGCAGCGCGCGCACCGAAGGGTGCAGCGATACCAGCGCGGGAAGGAATTCGTAGCGGTCCAGCGTCGATTCAAGCGTGGCCGCATAACGGTCGGCACGCATGGCCGTGGACTGCTGCAATGCGGCGATGCCGCGCTGGACCGAAAACAGCCAGGTCAGCGAGCACAGCGCCAGAAGCCCCACCATCAGCGCGGCGGCAAACCCCCACCAGCGCGTGCTCGACTCCGGCGCGTGCACCGGGCCGGGCGCGGCAGGGTCATGCACGGCAAGGAAGTCGTCGGAATGGGGCATCGGCGCGCGCGGAAGCTCTCGCGCCGATGATACCCGCTGGCGGGGATGGCCGGCAGGTTCATCCGGGACAGCGCCGGCGCCCCCTTCCTGCGGGGCGCCGGTCGCTGCCCGGGTCACGTCAGCGGGCGCTGGCGTCGGCGAGGCTGCTCGCCTCATCTTCGCCCCGCAGCACGCGGGTCAGGCGGGCGCGGTCGAGCTCGTGCTCCCACGCCGAGACCACCACCGTGGCCACGCCGTTGCCGACGATGTTCGTCAGCGCGCGGCATTCGCTCATGAAGCGGTCGATACCGAGGATCAGCACCATGCCGGCCACCGGAATCGTCGGCACCACGGCCAGCGTGGCTGCCAGCGTGATGAAGCCCGAGCCGGTCACGCCGCTGGCGCCCTTCGAGGTCACCATCGCCACGGCCAGGATCGTGAGCTGCTGCATCAGCGTCAGCTCGATGTTGGTGGCCTGCGCGATAAAGATCACCGCCATCGTCATGTAGATGTTGGTGCCGTCCAGGTTGAACGAGTAACCGGTCGGCACAACAAGGCCCACCACCGACTTCGAGCAGCCGAGCTTCTCCATCTTCTCCATCAGGTGCGGCAGCGCGGCCTCGGAGGAGCTGGTGCCGAGCACGATCAGCAGTTCTTCCTTGATATACGCGACAAAGCGGATGATCGAGAAACCGGTCAGGCGCGCCACGGTACCCAGCACCACCAGCACGAACACGATCGCCGTGAGGTAGAACGTGCCGATCAGCTTGAGCAGCGGAATCAGCGAGCCCAGGCCGTACTTGCCGATGGTGAAGGCCATCGCGCCGAACGCGCCGATCGGGGCCACCTTCGTGATCACGTGCACGATGTGGAAGAACACCTTCGACACCTGGTCCACCATGTCGTGGATGATGCGCGCGCGCTCACCCACCACGGCCAGCGCCGATCCGAAGAACATCGAGACCATCAGGATCTGCAGGATGTCGCCGTTGGCGAACGCGCTGAAGATCGTGTCCGGGATGATGTGCATGAAGAATTCGACGGTGCTCTGACCGTGTGCCTTCGACACGTACTGCGCGATCGACTTCGTGTCCAGCGTGGCCGGATCGATGTTGAAGCCCACGCCCGGTTTGAGTACGTGCGTGGCGATCAGGCCGAGCAGCAGCGCGAACGTTGACACGATCTCGAAGTAAAGCAGCGCCTTGCCACCCACGCGGCCCACCTTCTTCATGTCGCGCATGCCGGCAATGCCGGACACCACGGTACAGAAGATGATCGGACCAATGATCATCTTGATCAGCTTGATGAAGGCATCACCGAGCGGCTTCATGGCCACGCCGGTGTCGGGCCAGTAGTGGCCCAGCAGGATGCCCACGAATATCGCGAACAGGACCTGCACGTACAGGATCTTGTAGAAGGGTTTCCTCATGATGTCGTCCTCGGTGTTTGACCGGTGCCCCGGCGCTCGATGGCGTGGCGCGTTGCGCGCCTCGACCTGAACGGCGGCGCGTCTGGAAGTAACTATTTGCAACAGGCGTGCCATCTGGGCGCCCAGCCGCAAGTCATTGATTTAAAAGAAAAGATGAGAAATCCGGCGGCACCGGGTTCCGGAATTCCGGAAATCCGGAATGCGCAGCTCCGGAGATTCGGAAGGCCAGATGGCCCTAAACCTCGATATTTGTGGAGCCTCGGTCGCATTCGGGCGCCGATCACGGCGCGAGAGCGTCCCGACGGCCCCGGCCGGGGCCCGGATTCCGGAATTCCGTGCACCACGTGTTACGCGGGTTGGTGGCCGTGAACACGTATAATTCCGAGCTTCCAATCACGGGCGATGGCAGGCCACGACGCCTCGCCACACCGCGCCCCAAGTCAGCCGTCATGAGCAGCTACTACCAACACCACGTCTTCTTCTGCCTGAACCAGCGCGACGATGGCTCCGCCTGCTGCGCCGACCACAATGCGAAGGCCATGCAGGAATACGCCAAGAAACGCTGCAAGGAGCTTGGCATCGCCGGTGGCGAAGGCCGCGTGCGCATCAACAAGGCCGGCTGCCTGAACCGCTGTGAACTTGGACCGGTGCTCGTGGTCTACCCCGAGGCCGTCTGGTACACCTTCGTCGACGAGCAGGACATCGACGAAATCATCGAAAGCCATCTGATCAACGGAAAGCCCGTGCAGCGCCTGATGGTCGATCGCTGAAACGCGTTACCCGCCGAGCCATGCCGGGTCCAGCCCGGTTTTTTGTTGTGCCGCTGTTGTAGTTCCGTAGCTGCGCTGTAGTTACCCAGTAGTTGCCCCGTTGTGCGAGAGCCGCCTGCCACCATGAACGCGCATACCCAGGTCACCACCGTCGCCGGCCCCGTCGGCGCCATCGACATCTCCATCGATCTGCCGCAGAACGCGCCCGTGCGCGGTCTGGCTCTCGTCGCGCATCCGCACCCGCTGTTCGCGGGCACCAAGGACAACAAGGTGGCGCAGACGCTGGCGCGTACCTTCGTTGCGCTGGGGTACGCCACGGTGCGCCCCAACTTCCGTGGCGTTGGCGGCACGGCCGGCGAGCACGACAAGGGCATTGGCGAGCAGGACGATCTGCTGGCCGTGATCGACTGGATGCGCACGCAGACCGCGTGGTCGCCCGACGTGGCCACGCTGCCGCTGGCGCTGGGCGGTTTCTCGTTCGGCAGCTTCGTGCAGACGCACGTGGCACGCCGTCTGGCCGAAGCTGGCACGCCCGCGCAACGCCTGGTGGTGGTGGGTACCGCCACGAGCCGCTGGGACGTGGCCAACGTGCCGGCTGACACAATCGTGATCCACGGCGAGCAGGACGACACCGTGCCGCTCGCCAGCGTGTTCGACTGGGCACGCCCGCAGGACCTGCCGGTCATCGTCATTCCTGGCGCCGACCATTTCTTTCATCGCAAGCTGCACCTGATCAAGCAGCTCGTCGTCAACGCGTGGGACCGGTGAATCGCCCCGCCCGCGCCAATCCTTTCTTGTTGGAAACCTACACATGCTGAACAGAGTCACGCCGTACGTCGCATCCGCCATTGCTCCCGTAATCGTTGCGGCAACACTCGCCGCCGCGCCCGCAGCCGTGATGGCGCAAGGCGTGCCGGTGCCACAGGTCGCCGCCAAGTCCTGGATGCTGTACGACGTGACGAGCGGCCAGGCGCTGGCGTCACAGAATGCAGATATGCGCATCGAGCCGGCGTCGCTGACCAAGCTGATGACGGCCTACCTGGCGTTCGAGGCGCTCAAGGAAAAGCGCCTGACGCTGGATCAGACCGTCACGCCGACCGACATCGTGCGCAAGGTGAAAAGCGATGAATCGCGCATGTTCATCGAAGCCGGCAAGCCGGTCAGCGTGCAGGACCTGCTGCTGGGCCTGATCGTCCAGTCGGGCAACGACGCCTCGCTGGCGCTGGCCGAAGCCGTGGGCGGCTCGGAAGAAGGCTTCGTCGTGATGATGAACCGTGAAGCCCAGCGCATGGGCATGAAGAACACGCACTTCACGAACACCGACGGTGTGCCCGATCCGAACCACTACACCACGGCGGTGGACCTGGCGATCCTGACCACGCGCCTGATCAAGGACTTTCCCGAGTACTACTCGATGTACTCGCAGAAGGAGTTCACCTATAACAAGATCAGGCAGCCGAACCGCAACCGTCTGCTGTACATCGACCCGACCGTGGACGGCGTGAAGACCGGCCACACGAAGTCCGCGGGCTACTGCCTGATTTCGTCGGCAAAGCGTCCGCTGGCCAATGTGCCCAACGGCTCGCGCCGACTGGTGTCGATCGTGATCGGCACGGCCACCGAGCAGATCCGCACACAGGAAAGCCTGAAGATCCTGAACTACGGCTTCCAGTTCTTCGACACCCTGCGCCTGTACGACAAGGGCCAGGTGCTGGCCACGCCCGACATCTACAAGGGCAAGACCGGCACGATCAAGATCGGCGTGGCCAACGAGACGTTCGTCACGGTGCCCAAGGGCACGGGCTCGCGCCTCAAGCCGGTGCTGGAGCGCCAGGAACTGCTGATCGCGCCGATCACGGCCGGCCAGCAGGTGGGCACCGTCAAGCTGATGGACGGCGCCAACAAGGTGGCGGAATTCCCGGTGGTGGCGCTCGAGGAAGTGCCGGAGGCCGGCTTCTTCGGCCGCCTGTGGGATACGATCCGCCTCTGGTTCAAGCGCAAGTAAGAGTTCAAGGATTCGAGATGTCTACAGATTCGAACAACGGTCCGCTGATTCCGGGGGAGATTCCGCCGGAACAGTCGCTGATCGAGTACCCGAGCGATTTCCCGATCAAGGTCATGGGCGCGATGCAGGATGGCTTCGCCGAAGCGATCGTGACCCTGATCCAGGACTTCGACCCGAACTTCCACGCCGGCAAGATGGAGATGCGTCCGTCCCGCAACGGCAACTATCTGGGGCTGACGGTGACCGTGTGGGTCACGAGCCGCGAGCAGCTCGACGAGCTGTATCGCGCGCTGACCGGGCATCCGATGGTCAAGGTGGTGCTGTAACCGCATGAACGTCATCACCCTCAAGCCGGGCAAGGAAAAGTCCCTGCTCCGGCGCCATCCGTGGGTCTACGCCACGGGCATCGCCGCTACCGAAGGCCGTTGCGAACCGGGATCGACCGTGGTCATCCGCAGCGCGGACGGCCGCTTCCTGGCGCGCGGCGCGTACAGCCCCGAATCACAGATCCGCGCGCGTGTCTGGACGTTCGACGAGAACGAGCCGGTCGATCACGCGATGTTCAAGCGCCGCGTGTCGGCGGCCCTGGCACACCGCAAGCAATGGGTGCGCGACACCAACGCCGTGCGCCTGATCTTCGGCGAATCCGACCGCCTGCCAGGTCTGATCGTCGACTACTACGGCCAGGGCGAACGCGGCCAGCTCGTCTGCCAGTTCAACGCCGCGGGCGTGGAGCAATGGAAGGACGCGCTGGTGCAGGCGCTGATCAAGGAAACCGGCTGCCCGAACGTCTACGAACGTTCTGACGCGGCGGTGCGCCAGCGCGAAGGACTGCCGCTGGTGACCGGCGTGCTGGCAGGCGCCGAGCCCGACCCGGAACTGTCGGTGACCGAGCACGGCGTGCGCTACCACGTCGACGTGCGCAACGGCCACAAGACCGGCTTCTACGTGGACCAGCGCGACAACCGCAAGCTCGTCGGCGACCTCGCCGAGGGCCGCGAGGTGCTGAACTGCTTCTGCTACACCGGCGGCTTCTCGCTGGCGGCGCTGCGTGGCGGCGCCACGTCGGTGACGTCGATCGATTCGTCGGGCGAGGCGCTCAAGATCGCGGCCAGCAACGTGACGCTGAACGGTTTCGATCCGGCGCGCGCCACGTGGCTCGACGCGGATGTCTTCAAGACGCTGCGCGAGTTCCGCGCCGAGGGCCGTCAGTTCGACCTGATCGTGCTGGACCCGCCCAAGTTCGCGCCGTCGGCACAGCATATCGACCGTGCAGCCCGCGCTTACAAGGAAATCAACCTGGTCGGGATGCAGTTGCTGCGTCCGGGCGGCCTGCTGTTCACGTACTCGTGCTCGGGTGCGATCAGCATGGAGCTGTTCCAGAAGATCGTGGCGGGCGCGGCCACCGATGCGCGCTCGGATGCGCGGATCCTGCGCCGCCTGTCGGCCGGCACGGACCATCCGATGTCGGCGGCCTTCCCGGAAGGCGAATATCTGAAGGGTCTGCTGCTCGAAAAGATCTGACCGGAATCAGGGGACGGGCCGAAAATCGCCCGGAAAGGCCAAACTCAGGGTTTTCCGGAATTGTCCTTGGCCTGACTTCTTGCGGTCACAAACAGCTACTAAGATTCGTCTCACGGTAAGGCATTGGCAGGTGTCTGACCGTCTCTTCTTATCAGTCTTCGTGGTAATCGCCCCGCTAACCCAGCGGGGCCTTTTTTTTGGCTCTGCGCTAACTCACGACTCGTCGTGGCTTTCAGCAAGCAGGCAAGGTCTCGCGCGCCAACCGCGCAGGGGACGATTGGCAGGATTCCCATTCCAGACCCCAAGGCAAGCGCATAGACTGCGCCCTCTAGCCCGGCGCCACGCTACCCGAAACTCCCTATAATCGAACGATCGTTCCATAACACGGATGTGAGGAGACTTCATGCCTGCCGCCAAGCTTATTCCGCCAGTGCTGCAAAACCTGGCCCTGCCCGTTATCGCGTCGCCAATGTTCATCGTCAGCTATCCGGAACTGGTGCTGGCGCAGTGCAAGGCCGGCATCGTCGGCTCGTTCCCCGCGCTAAACGCGCGCCCCGCCGAACTGCTCGATGAATGGCTGACCCAGATCCAGGCGGAACTGGCCAACTTCAAGGCGGCGAATCCCGGCAAGCCGGTGGGCCCGATCGCGGTCAACCAGATCGTGCACGCCTCGAACGCGCGCCTCGAGCATGACGTGAAGGTCTGCGTCGAACACAAGGTGCCGATCTTCATCACGTCGCTGCGCGCCCCGCCCAAGGAAATGATCGACGCCGTGCACAGCTACGGCGGCATCGTGCTGCACGACGTCATCAACATTCGCCACGCCGAAAAAGCGATCGAGGCCGGCGTTGACGGCCTGATCCTGGTGGCGGCCGGCGCGGGCGGCCATGCCGGCACGCTATCGCCGTTCGCGCTGGTGGGCGAAGTGCGCAAGTTCTTCGACGGCCCGATCGCGCTGTCCGGCTCCATCGCCACCGGTGAAGCCGTGCTGGCCGCGCAGGCCATGGGCGCGGATTTCGCCTACGTGGGCACACGCTTCATCGCATCGCAAGAGGCGCACGCAGCGCTCGAGTACAAGCAGTCGATCACCAGTTCGGCCGCGTCGGACATCATCTACACGAACCTGTTCACGGGCGTGCACGGCAACTACATCCGCGAGAGCATCGTCAATTCGGGGCTCGATCCGGAGAACCTGCCCGTGGCCGACAAGAGCAAGATGGACTTCTCCAGCGGCAGCTCGAAGGCCAAGGCATGGAAGGACATCTGGGGCGCCGGTCAGGGCGTGGGCCAGATCGAAGACATCCCCACCGCCGGTGAGATCGTGGCACGCATGAAGAGCGAGTACGACGCCGCGCGCGCCCGCCTGGGGCTGGTAGCATAAGGGCGTTTCCGCCCTTGGCGCGCTAGCCGCATTTCTCCAGTTGCAACCAGACGACCCCGAACGCCAGACCACGCTAACGCACCGCGAACGCGCCATTCGCGCGTTCTGGGTCACTTGCGGCACCCTGAGCCTCGCGCTCGGGGTCATCGGCATCTTCCTGCCAGTCCTTCCCACCACGCCGTTCGTCCTGCTGGCAGCCGCGTGCTTTGCGCGTGGCTCGGAGCGCTTTCATCGCTGGCTGCTCGCACATCACCGCTTCGGCCCGCTCGTGCACGACTGGCAGACCCACCGCAGCATCCCGTTTCGGGCCAAATGCCTGGCGTTATCGATGATGTGGCCTTCGATGACCATCACGGCATGGATGATGCGCGAACGGCCGGTGGCGTCGATCACGCTGATCGCGATCGCGCTGGGAACCACCGTGTGGATGGTGCGCCTGCCCACGCGGCCTCGCGGTGGCCATGCGCGGAGCAGCAACGCGCAGCCGGAATGATCCGGCGTGCGGATCAGGCGGCCGCGCGGGTCGGCACACGTCAATCGTAGTCAGTCGTAACTACGCGCATCCTCGATCACCTTGCCATCCTGCGGCAGCGATCCTGCCGGCACGAAGCGGACTTCGCCACGCAGCCGCAGGACTTCGCGCATGGATTCACGGATGGCCCCCGCCAGCGCCTCGTCTTCGCGCGTGACGTCGCAATGCAGCGTCATCACATCGGCGCCAACCGTGCCTGTCACGATCAGCCGCGCCGCGCGAATCTCCGCATGACGCCGAACGACATCGCCCACCTGCCCCGGGTGTACGAACATCCCCTTGACCTTGGTGGCCTGGTCCGCGCGCCCGAGCCATCCCTTGAGCCGGATATTGGTCCGGCCGCACGGGCTTGCCCGATGCGATGAATCGGCTACGATCGCCGACAGGTCACCCGTGCCAAAGCGGATCAACGGGTAGTCGCCATTGCCGAGCACCGTCACCACGACCTCGCCGACTTCGCCTTCCGGCATCGGCTCCGTGCCGCCCGGCTCGACGATCTCGACCAACACGCCCTCGTCGACCACCCAGCCATCACCGCCTTCGGTCTCATAGGCGATCAGGCCGAGATCGGCGGTGCCGTACATCTGCCGCGCGGTGATGCCGTGGTCCTGCAGCCAGGCACGCAGCGCGGGCGGACAGGCCTCGCCACTGACCAGCGCCTTGGAAATGCTGGAGCACGCCATACCCATTTCCTCGCCCCGCTCGATCAGCAGCTTCAGGAACGACGGCGTGCCCGCGTAGGCGGAAGGCTGCAGGCTGGCCATCGCCTGCACCTGGGACTCGGTCTGCCCGACGCCGGCCGGAAACACGCAGCACCCAAGCCGATGCGCACCCGACTCCATCATCATGCCGGCCGGCGTGAAGTGGTATGAGAACGTGTTGTAGACCAGATCGCCCTCACGGAAGCCGGCGGCGAACATGGCGCGCGCCGTGCGCCACCAGTCTGGTCCATGACCGTCGGGCTCGTGGATCGGGCCCGGCGACTGGAACACATGCCGCAGATCGCGCAGCGGGGTCGCGTTCAGGCCGCCTAACGGCGGCGCGATACGCTGCTGCATGGTCATTTCGGACTTGCGTGTGACCGGCAGCGTCGCCAGCGCGGCTCGCGACGTGATGTCGCGCGCGTCGATGTCGCAGAGTATCTCCGCGAAGTAAGCCGCGCGCGACTGCGCATGGGCAATCTGCCGCACCAGGGCGGCAAACAGCGCCACCTCGCGTTCGGCCGGGTTGCGTGTCTCGAGTGCATCGAAGTATTCAACAGGATCAGCAGCCATGGTCTGTCTTGTGTTCACGCCAGCCAGCGCTTGCGGCGGCGGTAGCTCTTCACATCGCGGAACGACTTGCGCGCGGCACCATCCGCATCGTTGGCGGCCACGCCCAGGTAGAACTCCTTGACGTCCTCATTGGTGCGCAGCGATTCCGCATCGCCATCCATCACCACGCGGCCGTTTTCGAGGATGTAACCGTAGTCGGCATGGCGCAGCGCCACCATCGTGTTCTGCTCGGCCAGCAGGAAGCTGACGCGCTCGCGGGTATTCAGGTCACGCACGATCTCGAAGATCTCCTCGACGATCTGCGGCGCCAGGCCCATCGACGGCTCGTCGAGCAGGATCATCGCCGGCTTGGCCATCATGGCCCGCCCGATCGCGCACATCTGCTGCTCGCCGCCGGACGTATAGCCCGCCTGCGATTTGCGGCGCGTCTTCAGGCGCGGAAAGTACGCGTAGATCTTCTCGAGTTCATCGCGCGTCTGGCCGCGCGACAGCCCACGGGTATAGGCGCCCGTCAGCAGGTTTTCCTCGACCGTCAGGTGCGCGAAGCAGTGGCGCCCCTCCATGACCTGGATCACGCCGCGTTTGACCAGATCGTTTGGCGTGAGCTGGTCCACGCGCTGCCCGCGATATTCGATCGAGCCCTTGGTGACATCGCCACGCTCCGCATGCAGCAGATTCGAGATCGCCTTGAGCGTGGTGGTCTTGCCCGCGCCATTGGCGCCCAGCAACGCCACGATGCGACCCTCAGGCACTTCGAGCGACACGCCCTTGAGCACGAGGATTACGTGGTCGTAGATGACTTCGATGTTGTTGACGGATAGAAGGGTCATGTCCGCATCCCAGATCGTTTTGCTCCCCGCCCCCAACGAGTAGGAGCGGGGGAAAGACAACGCCTATGACTTCATGCAAGCCGGCGTGATGCCCTTCTCCTTCGCGTACTGCGCCGCCGTGGCCTTGAACAACGGGTGAATCAGGCTCTTGTTGCCTTCGATCCAGTCGGACACCACCACCCACTTGGCGCCGTCCCACTGCTGGATCTTCACCTTGCCCGAGCCCTCGTGGTTGTCGCAACTCGTCTTGATCTCCGGCAGCAGCCCGGTGGCGCCAACCTGCTGCAACCGCGCGCTGGTCAGGTTCAGGTTCTCAAAGGCCCAGCGCATTTCGTCGCCGTTCATCACCTTGCCCTTGCCGAACTTCGCCTGCGCCCCGCGGATGGCTTCGACGGTCACCACGGCCGCCGACACGCCGCGGTTATAGAGCACCGAGCCAACCTTGTTGCGATCCTGCATGTTGCCCTTGCCAGCGCCGTAGACCACCTTCTCGATATCGGCGATCAGCGGCACGTTCTTGCCAGCCACGTTCCAAGTGGCGCTCATATAGCCTTTGGCAGCCTCGCCAGCCGGTACCGTGTCCTCCTCGGACCCGGCCCACCACGACCCGATCATCTTGTCGCGCGAGTAGCCGACCTTCTGCGCGGCCTTCAGCGCGGTCTGGTTCATCACGCCCCAGCCCCAGAAGATCACGTAGTCAGGATTCTCCTGGCGGATCTTGAGCCACTGCGCGCCCTGCTCGTTGCCCGGGTGCGCCACGGGAATCTCGACCAGGTTGAACTTGCCGAGCTTGGCTTCGGCCTCGAGCGCGACGATCGGCTCCTTGCCGTAGGCCGAATCGTGATACAGGTAGACGATCTTCTTGCCGGCCAGCGATCCGCCGTTCTTCGACGTCAGGAACTTGACGATGGCCGATACCTGCATCTGGTACGTCGTCACCAGCGGAAACGCATATGGGAAGACCGAGCCATCCACGGCATCGGTACGTCCGTAGCCCATCATCACCAGCGGCACCTTGTCGGCGGCGGTCTTGTCGACCAGCGCGTACGAGATACCCGTGGACATCGTGTGATAGGCGGTGCCCTTGCTCGCACTGCTCTTGGCCTTCAGGCGCTCGTAGCACTCCACGCCCTTGGCGTTGTTGTACTCGGTCTCGCACTCTTCCCAGCTCAGCTTGACGCCGTTGACGCCACCCTCCTTGAGATTGACGTAGTTCAGGTAGTCAACGAAGCCGCCATAGAACGACTGGCCGTTGGCGCCGTACGGGCCAACACGGTAGCTTGGCAGCGCGACGAACTGATCATTGGTTTGCGCCAGCGCCGGCAATGCCGGTGCCAGCATGGCAGCCGCGACGCTGACCACAAGGGCGGCGCGCTGCACGTTGCGAAACACGGTTGTCATCACAGTCTCCTTCACCTCGATCGGGCGTTGTTATGGG
Source organism: Cupriavidus sp. HY129 (assembly GCF_059492215.1). Lineage (NCBI taxonomy): Bacteria > Pseudomonadati > Pseudomonadota > Betaproteobacteria > Burkholderiales > Burkholderiaceae > Cupriavidus > Cupriavidus sp. HY129. The sequence goes on along the minus strand of NZ_CP083254.1, from coordinate 235,076 downwards.
AACGACATGAAATACGGGGGCACGGGACTAGTGCGGGAACGGCCACAGGCGCAGCTTCTCCTTGGCGATCTGCCAGAGGCGAGCCAGGCCATGCGGCTCGACGATCAGGAAGAAGATGATCAACCCGCCGAACACCATAAGCTGGATATGCGACACCGTGGCGTTCGTGAACGGCAGGTGCAGCGACGACGCCAGCGCGGGCAGCACGTTGTCGAGAAAGATCGGCAGCAGCAGGATGAATGCGGCGCCCAGGAACGAGCCCAGGATGCTGCCTACGCCGCCGATGATGATCATGAACAGGATGCGGAACGACAGATCGAGCGAGAAGCCGTCTGGCTCCACCGAGCCGAGATAGCAGAACGCATACAGCGCGCCGGCCACGCCGCAATAGAAGGAACTGACTGCGAACGCCAACAGCTTGGTGCGCATCAGCGGGATGCCGATCACCTCGGCCGCCACGTCCATGTCGCGCACCGCCATCCACGCGCGGCCCGTGGCCGAGCGCACCAGGTTCTTGGCGATCAGCGCCAGCACGGTGACGAGGCCCAGCACAAACAGATACTTCTTCACCGGGGTGTCGATCGCCACGCCAAACAGGTCGAGCCGCTGCGCCGTGATCACGCCCGAGGAACTGTTGTTCGACAACCAGGGAAACTTGGTCAGCGCCCACACCACGAAGAACTGCGCGGCCAGCGTGGCCACCGCCAGGTAGAAGCCCTTGATGCGCAGCGACGGCAGCCCGAACGCCACACCCACCACCGCCGCCGACGCGCCGGCCAGGATGAACGTCAGCAGCACCGGAATGCCTTCGATCCGAAGCTGGAAGTTGTAGGCCGCGTACGCGCCCACCGCCATGAATGCAGCCGTGCCGAGCGAGAGCTGGCCAGCGTAGCCGGTGAGAATGTTGAGCCCAAGCGCCGCCAGCGAGAAGATCAGGAACGGCGTCAGGATGGCGCTGAGCCAGTATTCGGTGCCGACGAACGGAATCGCCACAAACGCCACCGACATCAGCAGGGCAAAGAAGATGCGGTCCTGCCGGATCGGGAAAATCTGGCTGTCGGCAACGTAGCTGGTCTTGAACTGTCCGGATTCGCGATAAAGCATGTCGGCTCTCCGTCAGACGCGGTCGATGTGCTTCTCGCCGAACAGCCCCTCTGGCCGTACGAGCAGAAACAGCAACGCGAACACATACGGGAACCAGCCTTCGATCCCCCCGAAATTGCCGCCGAACACCGACTGGAACACCGGCGGGATGTAGATCTCGGCCAGCTTCTCCGATGCGCCGATGATCAGCCCGCCCACGATCGCGCCGGGCACCGACGTGAAACCCCCGAGAATCAGCACCGGCAGCGCCTTGAGCGCGGTCAGCGTCAGCGCGAACTGCACACCATTGCGCGAGCCCCACAACATGCCGGCCACCAGCGCCACGAATCCGGCCACGCCCCAGACGATGGCCCAGATGTTCTGCAGCGGAATCCCGAGCGAAAGCGCGGCCTGATGGTCGTCCGCCACCGCGCGCAGCGCGCGGCCGACCTTGGTGTACTGGAAGAACAGCGCCAGCCCCCCCACCAGCACCGCCGCAATCAGCGCGGCGGCCAGATCGAACTTCGACACGACGATGTTGAAGCGCGTCAGGATCGATTCGATCGGCTCGTCGACGATGCCGAGCTGGATCGGGCGCACCTCGTTGCCGAATAGCAGCGGCCCCAGCCCCTCCAGGAAGAACGACAGCCCGATCGTGGCCATGAACAGCGTGATTGGCGGCTGGTTGACCAGCTTGCGCAGCACGAAGCGCTCGGTGCTCATGCCGACGATGATCATGACGATGAACGCGCCGATCACGGCGGCCCACATCGGCAAACCCTTGTCCATCAACCCGACCACGGCAAGCGCGGCGAAGTAGACCATCGCGCCCTGCGCGAAGTTGAACACGCCGGACGCCTTGTAGATCAGCACGAAGCCCAGTGCCACGAGCGAGTACATCAGTCCTGACAGCAAGCCGCCGATCAGGATTTCGAAGAAGAAACTCATCGCCGCTATCCTCTCAATGCTCTCTATGACCCCGGGGCGCTCAGTGCGCCGTGCCGAGATATGCGCGAATCACGTCCGGGTTCGACTTGACCTCATCGGGCGTGCCATCGCCGATCTTCTTGCCGTAGTCGAGCACCACCACGCGGTCGGAGATATCCATCACCACGCCCATGTCGTGCTCGATCAGCACAATGGTGGTGCCGAACTGATGGTTCACGTCCAGGATGAAACGGCACATGTCCTGCTTCTCTTCCACGTTCATGCCCGCCATCGGTTCATCGAGCAGCAGCATCGACGGTTCCGCGGCCAGCGCGCGCGCCAGCTCCACGCGCTTCTGCAGGCCGTAAGGCAGCCTGCCGACCGGTGTCTTGCGGATCGCCTGGATTTCGAGAAAGTCGATCACCTCTTCGACCTTGCGGCGATGACGCATCTCCTCGGCGCGTGCCGGCCCCCACCACAGCGCGTGCGCGAACACGCCCGTGCGGAACTGCGTGTTGCGGCCGGTCATGATGTTGTCCAGCACGGTCATGCCCTTGAACAGCGCGATGTTCTGGAACGTCCGGGCGATGCCCTGCCGCGCCGCTGCCGTGGGATGCATCTGGCGACGCTCCTGCCCACGAAACACGATGCGGCCCTGCTGCGGGTGATAGACGCCGTTGATCACGTTCAGCATCGAGCTCTTGCCCGCGCCGTTCGGGCCGATGATTGCGCGGATCTCGTGCTCGCAGACGTCGAACGAGATATCGGTCAGCGCCTTCACGCCGCCGAACGACAGCGAAATGTTCTGCAGATCGAGAATCACGTCGCCGCGCGTGCGGACGTGGGACGTCGATTCTGGCTCGCGCGCACTGTCGGGCCGCGGGCTGTCGCCGTGCGTGCCCTCCACGTGCCCGGCCGGAGCAATCGCGCCCGGCGGCACCAACGTGCCTGTGGCGTCCACGCGGGCCATGCCGCCTTGCCACGCTGTCTGGGTGACCGTCATGCCATACCCTCCGTGCTCACGCCGCGCGCGCGCCGCCTACGGGCGGGAAGCGCTTCACATCCACCAGCTTCAGCGTGGACGACACGCTGCCCTCGCGCCCATCCTCGAACTTCACGCGCGTCTCGATGAACTGCTCGGGCTTGCCCGCATAGAGCGCGTCGACCAGCACGCCGTACTTCTCCGCGATGAAGCCGCGCCGCACCTTGCGCGTGCGCGTGAGTTCGTCGTCGTCCGGATCGAGTTCCTTATGCAGGATCAGGAAGCGTGCGATCTGCGACCCAGCCAGCATCGCATCGGCGGCCAGATCGGCGTTCACCTGCTCGACGCATTCGGCGATCATCGCGATCACGTCGGGCTGGGCAGCCAGGTCGACGTAGCCCGCATAGGGCAGATGGCGGCGCTCGGCCCAGTTGCCCACGGCGTCGAAGTCGATATTGATAAACGCGCAGACCCGGTCGCGGTCGGTACCGAAGGCCACCGCTTCCTTGATGTACGGGAAGAACTTGAGCTTGTTTTCGATGTACTTGGGCGCGAACATCGAGCCATCGGCCAGCTTGCCCACGTCCTTGGCCCGGTCGATGATCTTGAGGTGCCCGTCGGCATCGATCACGCCGGCGTCGCCAGTCAGGAAGTAGCCCTCGTCATTGATCGCCTCGCGTGTGGCGTCGTCGCGCTTGTAGTAGTTCTTGAGCAGCCCCACGCCGCGCACCAGCACTTCGCCGTTCTCGGCGATGCGGATCTCCATGCCTGGGGCGGCCGGTCCCACCGTATCGAACTTGACCTGTCCGTCCGGCTGCAGGCAGACGTACGCGCAGGTTTCGGTCTGGCCGTAGAACTGCTTCAGATTGATGCCGATCGAGCGATAGAAGCGGAACAGGTCCGGACCAATCGCCTCGCCTGCCGTGTAGCCCACGCGGATGCGGCTCATGCCAAGCACGTTGCGAAGCGGGCCGTAGATCAGCGCTTCACCCAGCGCGTAGCGCAGACGATCCAGCGTCGCTACCGGCCGCTTGTCGAGGATGTCCGCGCCGCAACGGCGCGCCACGTTCATCGCCCATTGAAAGAGGCGGCGCTTGACCCAGCCCGCGTCCTCCATGCGAATCATGACCTGCGTCAGCAGCCCTTCATAGATGCGCGGCGGTGCGAAGTAGTAAGTCGGGCCGATCTCGCGCAGATCTGTCATCACGGTCTCGCGAGACTCCGGGCAGTTCACTGTGAAGCCTGCCACCAGCGCCTGCGCGTACGAGAACAGGTTGTCGCCTACCCAGGCCATCGGCAGGTACGACAGCACGTCGTCATCGGCACCAAGGCCATCGAACTGGCAGCCGTTACGGGCCGAGCCAATCAGGCCCGCATGCGAGTGGCATACGCCCTTCGGTTTGCCAGTGGTGCCGGATGTATAGAGGATGATGGCCGTGTCTTCCGGCGCGCCGGCCTGCACTGCCGCGTCAAAGAATCCGGGGTTCGCGCGGTCGAACTCGCGGCCGATCTCCTGCACGCGTTCGTACGAAAGCAGCGACGGGTGATCGTAATCGCGCAGTCCGCGTGGGTCTTCGTAGATCAGGTGGCGTACCGCGCGGCCTCGCGCGGCGAGCTGCGATTCCACTTCGAGCAGCTTGTCGACCTGTTCCTGGTCCTCGACGATCGCGAACTCGATCTCCGCATCGTCGAGCACATAGATCATCTCGTTGGCGATCGCGTCCTGGTACAGCGGCACCGGAATGCCTCCCAGCGCCTGGGCGGCGGTCATGGCCCAGTACAGACGCGGACGGTTATCACCGACCACGGCCAGGTTCATGCCGCGCCGGAAGCCCAGCGCCGCGAGCCCACAGGCGAGTGCCCTTACCTCGTTCGCGGTCTGCGCCCAGCCATATGTCTGCCAGATACCGAGATCCTTCTCGCGATAGGCCGGATGATCGGGCCGCTGCGTGGCGTGCGCCAGCAGGCATCGCGGGAAGGTCGTTGCCGACGATTCCTGCATCGCTGTCTCCTCTCCACCATCGGACGCAGGGTTGGTTCCCTACGGGCCACGCCGGGTATCAAGCCCCTAGACCGGTCGTTATACTGGGCACGTCACATGCGGCGCTGCCGCACTGCATCATGCCTGCCTTGCCTGTTAGTGCGATCGCATCTGAATGTGCTGGCAAAGGCCGGTTCCGCGTGATCGTAAGATAGCCGATGCCATCCCCCGGGGTTGTCACGCCGATGACAATTCCGGGTTAATCCCTACGATTGAGATGACCGCCACCAACAACGACTTCATCGACCGATGCGCCTGGGCCATCAACCTGAGCCCCGAACAGCGCGCGCGTGTCAAACGTGTGACTGCGGTGCGCGAGTACAGCCAGGGCGAGTATGTCTGCCACAAGGGCGAGATGGCCGAGCACTGGCTCGGCGTCGTGGAGGGCGTGGTCAAGATCACAACTGTCTCGCCGTCGGGCAAGTCGGTCACGTTCACGGGCGTGCCCACGGGCGGATGGTTTGGCGAAGGCGCGGTGCTCAAGCACGAGATCCGCAAGTACGACGTCATGGCGCTGCGCCGGTCACGCATCGCCTTCATTCCCATCGAGACTTTTCAGTGGTTGCTGGATACCAGCCTGCCGTTCACGCGATTTCTGCTGATGCAACTCAATGACCGGCTTGGCCAGTTCATCGCGGCGGTCGAATACGAACGGCTGCTCGACATCGATTCGCGCGTGGCGCGCGCCGTGTCGTCGCTGTTCAATGAGAGCCTCTATCCCGGCATTGGCACCACGCTCGAAATCTCGCAGGAAGAGATCGGACTGCTCGCCGGCATCTCGCGTCAGCGCGCGAACCAGGCCCTCAAGGTGCTGGAACAGCAGGGGCTGGTACGCGTGGATTATGGTGTGATCGAAGCACTCGATCTGGAGGGACTGCGGCAGTATGGGGAATGACGATCAGCGTGCGCTGCGCAGCCAATTCCAGTACGCGTCGCGCTGCTCCTGCAGCCTCCGCGAGATGCCGCTACTGCGCAGCAGCCGTGTGTTGAGGTCCTCGCCGGTCGACGTGATATAGAGCAGATCGCGTGTGCGTTGCGGCACATCGTCGGGATCGCGGCTGAAGCCAATCACCAGACAACCGAGATCGTTTTGGTAGAACCGGCTGCGCGTCCACATCGTCAGCGTCGTGAGCTTGCGCCCGGACGGTACCGGCACATCCTCCATCGGCGCACGCAGGTCCGTGCGATTCCACAATGTCAACGACGTGCCGTCGTCTAGCTTGAGCACCAGCGTCAGCGGGATACTGCCGCTGCGTATCGATGCGCCAACGATGTTGAAGCGCGCTCCGCCCACCGGGGCGGGAATGGTCACGGTACGCGTCTCCACGCCGGGAGCGCGATTGGCAATGATGCCAACGACGTCGGTGCGCCTGCCGCCGAACACCATCGGCCCCATCGCCGACGGGTAACGCACATCCACGACACGCGGCGTGCCGTTGAAGTATTCAATGTAGATGCTCGAAGGATTGGCGAGTGGCCGCGCGAACGGCGTGGTCACGCCATCGGCCCAACCCCGAGCGGTATTGTCCCAATTGTCGGCCGTACCATACGCTTTGCTGTACACATCTTCGTACGGCAGGTCATGCACGGGGCCTGGATGCGTCACCGGGTCCATCGCCGCCACGAGTACGCGGAAGTCCGACAACAGCGTGATGCGTTGCCACGCGAACGGTTGCCAGTAATTGTGGATGTTCGTGCGATGCTGGCCGGGACTCGTCGGCGCTTGCTCGGCTAGTCGTTTGCGCTCGGCCTGCGCCACATCGTCGAGATACTGACCATAGTCCTGCGCTGTGTCGGTGGCCAGCTTGACATAGCTCTCATAGACCTTCGCGTTCCAGCTCCAGTCCTTGCCGTTCAGGGCGACGTCACGCAACAGCACCATATGTAATTGCGCGAATACCGCGAAAAGCGGCGCGATTTTCCACTGGAAATCGGGATTACGGAATTCCCGCGAAGCGGCGACCATCGACGTATTGGTCGCGACGAATTGCATCATCATGTTCTGCGTGTCGCCCGTCGAGGCGGCCGATACGTAGAGCTTGAGCGTATCGGCGATACCGTTGAGCTTCTGCTTGAGAAGACTGAAGACGGCCTCCTCGATCTTCTGGTTGATCAACGCTTCCACGCGCCCGCGGATATCGTCCCAGACATCTCGATTCCAGGGCCAGAGCAAACCCAGCAATGCCGAGGCGGACGAACCGACAACCGGAATCTCGCCAAGCAGCACCTGAAGCACCGCCTTGAGATCCTCCAGCGGATCCGTGATATCGGGGTCCTTGAAGTCGGAACGCAGCGAGTCCCCCGGTTCCGTTGCATGGCAGCCGGTGGCTGCCGCCACACCCATTGCGGGAATGGCTATCAAAATCTCGCGCCTCGTTACCATCATCACCACCACATCGAGTACATGTGCAGCGATGCTACTTCCCAGTGCGACCCAACATTCGCGAACAATTGACGTGTGGCAAACTATTGGCTCATCGTTATTCGCGGCCCCTTCTCGCCGTGGCGGAAGGGGCCGGATCAGCGCGCAACGCGCGCCTGAGACTTACTTGCTGTACACGTACACGCCACGGCCGGTCTTGCGGCCCAGATAGCCTGCGGCCACCATTTCGCGCATCAGCATGGCCGGACGGTACTTCGGATCGGCGAACTCGGTGTAGAGCACTTCCATAACGGCAAGCATCGTGTCCAGGCCGATCATGTCGGCCAGCGCCAGCGGGCCGATCGGATGATTGCAGCCGAGCTTCATGCCTTCGTCGATTTCCTCGGGCGAGGCCAGGCCTTCACCAAGCACGCAGAACGCTTCGTTGATCATCGGGCAGAGAATGCGGTTGACCACGAAGCCCGGGCTGTTCTTGACCGTGATCGGGTACTTGCCCAGACGCTTGGCGAGGTCCTCGACGTCGGCGTGCGCGGCATCGCTGGTCTGCAGGCCACGAATCAGTTCGACCAGCGCCATCATCGGCACCGGGTTGAAAAAGTGCATGCCGATGAAGCGGTCCGCGCGCGACGTCACGGCGGCCAGCTTGGTGATCGAGATCGACGAGGTGTTCGACGCGACGATCACGTCGGGGCCGACGATGCCGTCGATCTGCTTCAGGATCTTGACCTTCAGGTCGAAGTTTTCGGTGGCCGCCTCGATCACGATGTCGGCGCGCTTCAGATCCTCGTACGACGTGCTGCCGTGGATACGTGCCAGCGCCGCGGCCTTGTCCGCCTCGGTGGCCTTTTCCTTCTTGATCAGGCGGTCGAGGCTGCCCGCCACGGTGGCGATGCCCTTCTGGACGGCGGCGTCGCTGATGTCGATCATCACCACGTCGATGCCGACCACCGCGCAGGCCTGCGCAATGCCGTTACCCATCGTGCCGGCACCAACGATGCCCACTGTCTTGATTGCCATGTCTGTCTTCCTTCCTTCAGTTTCCAGTTGTTTGGAGATTCGTATTTCCAGGCGCGCTCAGCCCTTGAGCTTCGCCAGCGCGGCAATGACGCGCTCGGCATGCTGCTTGAGCACGGCCATGTCCTGTTGCTGGCGTGCATGGCCGCGCAGCGGCTGGTCCACGTAGCGCGGCACGATATGGAAGTGGATGTGCGGCACGGTCTGGCCGGCCGCTGCGCCATTGAACTGGCTGATCACCACGCCATCGGGCTGAAAGGCCTCGCGCACGCCACGCGCGACGATCTGCGTCGCGCGGATCGCCGCGGCCGCGCCGGCCTCGGACAGGCCGAACACGTCGACGGCCTGCTCCTTCGGCACAACGAGTGTGTGACCGTCTGATTGCGGCATGATGTCCATGAACGCAATCGTGTCCGCGTCTTCATAAACCTTGAAGCACGGGAGTTCGCCGCGCAGGATGCGCGCGAAGATGTTGTTGCTGTCGTACTCGGCCTGCATGGGTGTCTCGTTTTTTCAAGCGGAACGCTGAGTGTAGCCCCAGCGTCCGCCGCCGTGAACCGCCCCACCCATTATTTCCATCGACGCAATTACATATTGCGCCGGTACTGCCCACCGACCTCGAACAGCGCGTGCGTGATCTGCCCCAGCGAGCACACGCGCACCGCGTCCATCAGCACGGCAAAGACGTTCCGATTGTCGATCACGGCCTGACGCAGCCTTGCCAACATCGCCTCCGCATCGGCCTGGTGCGCCCCATGGAATTCCGTCAGGCGGTGCAACTGGCTCTGCTTCTCGTCCTCGCTGGAGCGGGCCAGTTCCAGCGTTTGTGGCGTCGGGTCCCCGTTCGGATTGCGGAACGTGTTCACGCCGATGATCGGCAAGGTGCCGTCGTGCTTGAGCTGTTCGTAGTACAGCGATTCCTCCTGAATCTTGCCGCGCTGGTAGCCGGTTTCCATCGCGCCCAGCACCCCGCCGCGCTCGGCGATGCGCTCGAACTCCTGCAGCACGGCCTCCTCGACGAGATCGGTCAGTTCCTCGATCAGGAAACTGCCCTGATTCGGGTTCTCGCACTTGGCCACGCCCCATTCGCGATTGATGATCAGCTGGATCGCCAGCGCCCGGCGCACCGATTCGGCCGTCGGGGTGGTGATGGCTTCGTCATAGGCGTTGGTGTGCAGCGAATTGCAGTTGTCGTAGATCGCGATCAGGGCCTGCAGCGTGGTGCGGATGTCGTTGAAATCGATCTCCTGCGCGTGCAGTGACCGGCCCGATGTCTGGATGTGGTACTTGAGCTTCTGGCTGCGGTCGTTGGCGCCGTACTTGTCGCGCATCGTCACCGCCCAGATGCGGCGTGCCACGCGGCCCAGCACGCTGTACTCCGGGTCCATGCCGTTCGAGAAGAAGAACGACAGGTTGGGCGCGAAGTCGTCGATATGCATGCCGCGCGCCAGATAGGCCTCGACATACGTGAAGCCGTTGGCCAGCGTGAAGGCCAGTTGCGAAATCGGATTCGCGCCGGCTTCGGCGATGTGATACCCCGAGATCGACACGGAGTAGAAGTTGCGCACCTGATGGTGGACGAAGTACTCCTGGATGTCCCCCATCACCTTGAGCGAGAACTCGGTCGAGAAGATGCACGTGTTCTGGCCCTGGTCTTCCTTCAGGATGTCAGCCTGTACCGTGCCACGGACGTTCTGCAGCACCCACGCGCGGATCTTCGCTTCCTCGTCGGCCGTCGGATCGCGGCCGTTATCGGCACGAAAACGGTCGATCTGCTGGTCGATGGCCGTGTTCATGAACATCGCCAGGATCGTGGGCGCCGGGCCGTTGATCGTCATCGAGACCGACGTGGACGGGTTGGTCAGGTCGAAGCCATCGTAGAGAACCTTCATGTCCTCGAGCGTGGCGATCGACACGCCGGAGTTGCCCACCTTGCCGTAGATGTCCGGCCGCTCGTGCGGGTCTTCACCGTAGAGCGTGACCGAGTCGAACGCCGTGGACAGCCGCTTGGCGTCCATGCCTTCGGAAACGAGCTTGAAGCGGCGATTGGTGCGGAATGCATCGCCCTCGCCCGCGAACATGCGCGTGGGGTCCTCACCCTCGCGCTTGAACGCGAACACGCCGGCCGTGTATGGGAAGCTGCCGGGCACGTTCTCGCGCATCAGCCACTTCAGGATCTCGCCTTCGTCCTCGAAGCGCGGCAGCACCACCTTGCGGATCTTGGTGCCCGACAGCGTGGTGCTGATCAGGCCGGTGCGGATTTCCTTGTCGCGAATCTTCACGACGTATTCGTCGCCGCTGTAGGCCTGCTGCATCTGCGGCCACATCGCCAGCAGCTTGCGCTCCACGGCGCCAAGCGAGGCGTCGCGTTCGCTGGCCAGCGTCTCGAGCGCGGCACTTTCGTGCCCGGCGCCCTGCAGCATGTCATGCGCCGCACGCAGTTGCTGGCGCTCCCGCGCCAGTTTGCTCTGGGCGGCCACGCGGCGATGGTAGGCCCGCACCGTATCGGCCAGTTCCGCCAGATACCGGCTGCGCGCAGGCGGCACGATCACATTCTGGCCGGTCGAGATCCGGCCTTCCAGATTCGGCAGTGTGCCCGGCTTCAGACTCATGCCACGCGCGCCCAGCGCCCCCACCAGTCCCTGGTAGAGCATGGTCACGCCATCGTCATTGAAGCGCGATGCCTGCGTGCCATAGACCGGCATGTCCTCGGCCCGGCTGTGCCATTGCTCGCGGTTGCGCTGCACCTGCTTGGCCACGTCGCGCCAGGCGTCCTGCGCGCCCTTGCGGTCGAACTTGTTGATGGCCACGAAGTCGGCGAAGTCGAGCATGTCGATCTTCTCGAGCTGGCTGGCCGCGCCGAATTCCGGCGTCATCACGTAGAGCGACAGGTCGACGTGCGGCACGATGGCTGCGTCGCCCTGGCCGATGCCTGATGTCTCCACGATCACGAGATCGAAACGCGCCGCCTTGCACGCGGCGATGACGTCGGGCAGCGCCTGAGAGATCTCGGAGCCAGCCTCGCGGGTGGCCAGCGAACGCATGAAGATGTTCGGGTGGTTGATCGCATTCATGCGAATGCGGTCGCCCAGCAGCGCGCCACCCGATTTGCGGCGCGACGGGTCGATCGAGATCACGGCGATCGAAAGCGCGTCGTCCTGATCAAGCCGGAAGCGTCGAATCAGTTCATCGGTCAGCGATGACTTGCCCGCGCCGCCCGTGCCGGTGATGCCCAGCACCGGCACGGCCGCGGCCTTCGCCTGGGCATGCAGTGCGCTGACCAGTGCCGGGTCCGCCTTGCCGTTCTCGAGCGCGGTGATCAGTTGTGCCAGCGCGCGGCGGTCGCCGGCGGCCACGGCGTCGAGCGTGGTGGGTGCGTAGCGCGTCAGGTCGATATCGCAACGCTGCGCCATGTCGGTGATCATGCCGGCCAGACCCATGCGCTGGCCGTCCTCGGGACTGTAGATGCGGGCCACGCCGTAGGCCTGCAGCTCGCGGATCTCGTCCGGCACGATCACGCCGCCGCCGCCGCCGAACACCTGGATGTGCTCGCCGCCGTGCTCGCGCAGCAGATCGATCATGTATTTGAAGTATTCGACGTGCCCGCCCTGATAGCTGGAGATGGCGATGCCCTGCACGTCTTCCTGCAGCGCGGCCGTGACGACCTCTTGCACGGAGCGGTTGTGGCCGAGGTGGATGACTTCACACCCCTGCGACTGAAGGATGCGCCGCATGATGTTGATCGAGGCGTCGTGGCCGTCGAACAGCGACGCCGCGGTGACAAAGCGCACCTTGTTGGCCGGTCCCCGGCCAGGCGCTGCCTGCGGCTTGGCGGCCGCGGTCCTGCTCACATCAGAAAGATCAGTCATTGTCTCCACCGCTCTGTTTTGTGGCTGGCTGCCGCACGCCGGTGGTTCTGACGACCACGTTGACGAGGGCCGGACGATTATATGACGTTTACGTTAACGTAAGGCAAGGCGCGCGCGTAAGCTCGGTCGCCATGGCGGCATCGTCGCGCAGAGGAGGGACTGGGTGAAGCGGCCTGATGGCCACGAACGCCCGTCAGGCGGGCGTCCGGGTCTCGACAGTGAAGCCGTGGCGGCGAATCAGGGGCGAATCAGGCGCTGATCCGCGGGCAGTCGCCGAAGGCGGCGGTCTTGTGCTCGCCCCAGCGGCGGGCAAGCTGGCGGGTGATGAAGACTGCGCGCCGCAACGACCACGGGGCCGGGGATTCAGTCAGCAGGAACCGCGACCCGGGTACGTCGCCCGACAGCCAGACGCGCGCGCCTTCCGGCAACGTCATGACATCGCCGGGCCGCAGCCAGATATCGGCCAGATGCCCTTCCACAGTCAGCCACAGCCGGCCTTCCAGCGCGGTGACGCTGTGACCGTGCCGGGCACGCCACGTCACGGGTTGGTCGGGTTCTTCAAGCTCAAATGTCCTGAGTTCGCGCATGGGTGTCTCCTGATCTTGCCGGCGCGACGGTGAGGATTCCGGTGACGCCGCGCCACGCTTCCATTATTCACGGCGCGGACTACAATCCCATGCACAGTTCCGAACAGTTTTCATTGAACTGTTCAGTAGTTTTTGCTGACAGTTGCCGCTGCCGCCTCCTATGAGACTCATACTAGACCCCTCCACCGGCGTACCGCTGACCGAACAGATCGTGCTGGGCGTGAAGGCCTGGATCAGCTCGCGGGAAGCGCTGCCCGGGGCACGTCTGCCGTCGATCCGGCAAATGGCCGCCGAGCACGGCATCAGCCGTTTCCCGGTTATCGAGGCATACGACCGACTGGTCTCGCAGGGGTTGGTCGATTCGCGGCAAGGCTCGGGCTTCTACGTCGCGGATAGCACGCTGGCCGGGCGCAGCGGACGCGGCTGGTCCGACCCGAGTCTGGCGGAGGACCTGTCGCTCCATATCATCGACCAGTTCCACCACCCCAGTGGCACGCTGAAGCTGGCTGGCGGCTTCGTGCCCGAGGAATGGCGCGATGTGGAGGGCCTGACGCAGGCCATTCGTCACATCACGCGCCACGACATCGACAGCGTGATCCACTACGCCACGCCGCTGGGTCATCCGGAACTGCGCAAGCAGGTGCTGACGCGCGTGCGGCAGGTCGGCATCCAGGCCGAGTTGTCTCAGATCCTGATCACGACGGGCGCAAGCCAGGCGCTCGACCTCGTGGCGCGCCACCTGCTCAAGCCCGGCGATACCGTGTTCGTGGAAGACCCCGGCTACTACAACCTGTTTGGCTTGCTGCGCATGCAGGGCGTGCAGCTCGTGGGCGTGCCGCACACGCCGAACGGGCCTGACCCCGAGGCCTGCGAGCGCCTGCTGCGTGATCACAAGCCGAAGCTGTTCTTCACGAACAGTGTGCTGCAGAACCCAACCGGCTCCACGCTGGCGCCACCGGTGGCATTCCGGCTGCTCGAACTGGCACGCAAGCACAACTTCCGTTTCGTGGAAGACGACATCTTCTCGGACTTCCAGCTCAACTTCACCGACCGGCTGGCCACGCTCGACCAGCTCGAGCACGTGATCTACGTTGGCGGGTTCTCGAAGACGGTGTCGGCGGCGCTGCGCGTGGGCTACATCGTTGCAGACAAGGCGCTGGTCAAGGACCTGATCGACGTGAAGGTGCTGACGAGCGTGGCGGGCTCCCATTTCGCCGAAGCCGTCACCGCGACGATGCTGGAGCGCGGCAACTACCGCAAGTACGTGGAGCGGCTGCGCGTACGCACGCGCGAAGTCACGGCCGATGTGGTCAAGCTTCTGGGCCAGTACAACTGGGACGTGTTCTGCGAGCCGGCAGGCGGCAATTTCCTGTGGGCGCGTCCGCGCGGCATCGAGGACTCGCGCGAACTCGTCACGCTGGCCGAAAACCACGGCGTGGCGCTGGCGCCGGGACACTTCTTTCGCCCCGGCGGCGAGACCACGGCGTGGGTGCGCATCAACTCGGCCTACGCGGGCGATCCCCGCGCACGCGCGTTCCTCGAAGACGCCGGCAGCCGCTGATCAGCCCTCGGCGTCGCCGCCGTGGTTGTGCAGCACCGCGTTGCGGCGCGAGTAAGCGAAGTAGATGATCAAGCCCAACCCGATCCAGCACAGGAATGCGATCCAGGTCAGCGCCTGCAGATGGGCCATCAGGAACAGGCAGAAGCCAACGGCCAGCAGCGGCACCACGGGCACGCCCGGGCAGCGGAAGCCGCGCCGCAAATCTGGGCGCGTGCGGCGCAACACAAGGATCGCGATCGAGATCAGCGTGAACGCGGCCAGCGTGCCGATGTTGATCAGTTCGGCCAGTACGTTCAGCGGCACGAAGGCGGCGATCGCCGCGAACACGATGCCGACGGTCCACGTGGCCGTGTACGGCGTGGCATGAACCGGGTGCACCGTCGATAACGCCTCCGGCAGTAGCCCGTCGCGCGACATGGCGAAGATGATCCGCGTCTGGCCGTAGGTCATCACCAGAATCACGGTGGTCATGCCGAGGATGGCGCCCAGATCAACAAACCCGGCCACCCAGTTCTGCCCCGCGTACTGCAGCGCCAGCGACACCGGATGGTCGACGCCCTCGAACTTCATGTACGGCACGATGCCGGTCATGATGGCCGCCACGGTCACGTAAAGGATGGTGCATACCGCCAGCGAGCCGATAATGCCGATCGGCAGGTCACGGCGCGGGTTGCGCACCTCCTCGGCGGCCGACGTCACCGCATCGAACCCGATAAACGCGAAGAAGACGAGCGCGGCGGCGTTGAAGACGCCGGTCATGCCGAACGGCGCGAACGGCTGCCAGTTGGCGGGCTTCACGTGCCAGACGCCGACGGCGATGAACAGCAGCACGACGCTGATCTTGATTGCCACCATCACGTTGTTGAGTCGCGCCGACTCCTTGACGCCGTATGAAACGATCCAGGTGATCGCCAGCATGATCAGGCAGGCGGGCAGGTTGAACAGCGTGTGTTCACCGGGCACCGCGCCCGGCGCGGCAGTCAGCGCGGTCGGCAGATGGATGCCGAACCCGGCGATCAGTGACTGGAAGTAGCCGGACCACCCCACTGACACCGCCGATGTGGCCAGCCCGTATTCGAGCAGCAGGTCCCAGCCGATCATCCACGCCACGATCTCGCCGAGCGTGGCATAGCTATAGGTGTAGATCGAACCCGATACCGGGATCGCGGAAGCGAACTCCGCATAGCACAGCGCCGCGAAGCCGCAGGCCATGGCCGCGATCACGAACGACACCGTCAGCGCGGGGCCCGCGGTCAGCGCGCCAGTACCAGTCAGCACGAAAATCCCCGTGCCGATGATGGCCCCGATACCCATCAGCACCAGATCCACCGCCCCCAGCACCTTTCGCAATCCGTCGTGCTCGCTGACTTCCAGCATGGCGTCGATGTTTTTGGTGCGAAAGAGACTCATGGCGTGGCTCCGGCAAAAAGTCCGTGTAAGGACTATAGGTTGTGCGGAATCCGCCAGCGGTCTGGGCTGCGCATCTTTTGAACGGCAGCGGCACCGGCGGAAGGGCGGCATGATACTCGCAAAAGAAACTCGCAAAAGAAAAGGGCGCCCCCGAAGGGACGCCCGATCCAGCCGACAATCGCCGTGCGCTGACGCCGTTACTTCGCCACCGGCATCGTGAACTCCGCACCCTTGGCGATGCTGTCCGGCCAGCGTTGCATCACGCTCTTGTAGCGTGTGTAGAAGCGCACACCTTCCTCGCCGTAGGCATGGTGATCGCCGAACAGCGAGCGCTTCCAGCCACCGAACGAATGCCACGCCATCGGCACCGGAATCGGCACGTTGATGCCGACCATGCCCACCTGGATCTGACGCGCGAAAGCGCGTGCGATGCCGCCGTCGCTGGTGTAGCACGACACGCCATTGCCAAACTCGTGGCGATTGATCAGATCCACCGCCTCGGCAAAGTCGTGCACGCGCACCACCGACAGCACCGGACCGAAGATCTCTTCCTTGTAGATCGTCATGTCCGGCTTGACGTTGTCGAACAGCGTGCCACCGACGAAGAAGCCGTTCTCGTGACCGTCCACCTTGTGGCCGCGGCCATCGGTCACCAGCTTCGCGCCTTCGGCCACGCCCTTGGCGATATAGCCCTCGACCTTCGCCTTGTGCGCGGCGGTCACCAGCGGACCCATTTCGGCGTCATCCTCCATGCCGTTGCGGATCTTCAGCGTGGCCGCGCGCTCGGCCAGACGCGGCACCAGACGGTCGGCCACGTCGCCAACGGCCACGGCCACCGAGATCGCCATGCAGCGCTCACCGGCTGAGCCGTACGCCGCGCCAACCAGCGCGTCCACGGCCTGATCGAGATCGGCGTCGGGCATCACCACCAGGTGGTTCTTCGCGCCGCCCAGCGCCTGCACGCGCTTGCCGTGCTTCGTGCCTTCCGTGTAGATGTACTCGGCGATCGGCGTGGAGCCGACGAACGACAGCGCCTGCACGTCCGGGTGCGCCAGCAGCGCGTCGACGGCGACCTTGTCACCCTGCACCACGTTGAACACGCCATCGGGCAGACCGGCCTGCTTGAGCAGGTCGGCGATCAGCAGGCTCGGCGACGGATCGCGCTCGGACGGCTTCAGCACAAACGTGTTGCCGCACGCCAGGGCCACCGGGAACATCCACATCGGCACCATGACCGGGAAGTTGAACGGCGTGATGCCGGCCACCACGCCCAGCGGCTGGCGCAGGTTCCAGTTGTCGATGCCACCGCCGATGTTGTCGGTGAAGTCGGTCTTGAGCAGGTTGGGGATGCCGCAGGCGAATTCCACCACCTCGATACCGCGCGTCACCTCACCCTTGGCATCGGAAAACACCTTGCCGTGCTCACGCGTGATCAGCGCGGCCAGGTCGTCGTGATGGCGGTCGAGTAGTTCCTTGAACTTGAACAGGATGCGGGCGCGGCGCAGCGGCGGCATCTCCGCCCATGCTGGGGCCGCGGCCTTGGCGGCGGCGACTGCTGCCGCCACGTCATCGGCTGAGCCCATGGCCACGCGCGCGGCCACTTCGCCCGTGGCAGGGTTGAACACATCGGCAAAGCGGTCCGTGCCCGCACGGCGCACGGTCCCGCCAACGTAGTGATGGATTTCGGCGATCTGCCGGTTTTCTGCAATGTTCACTGCGGTCTTCCTCGTTGTCTCTGGCGCTCTGGGGCGGGTCTTACTTGATGCTATGCAAGGCCTGGCGCACGGTGTCGAACATCTGGTCGATCTCGGCCTCCGAAATAATCAGCGGCGGCGAGAACGCCAGGATATCGCCCGTGTAGCGTACCAGCAGACCCAGCTCCAGGCATTTCAGGAATGCCTCGTAGGCGCGTGCGCCCGGCGCGCCGGGTCGCGATTCCAGTTCCACGCCCGCCACCAGGCCAAGGTTGCGGATGTCCTTCACATACGGCGCACCACGCAAGCCGTGGACGGCCGACTCGAACTTCGGCGACATCTCGGCCGCGCGTTCGAACAGCTTGTCGCGCTTGTAGAGGTCGAGCGTGGCGATACAGGCCGCCATCGCCAGCGGATGGCCCGAGTACGTGTAACCGTGCGGCAGCTCGATGCCGCCTTGCGGCGTGGCGTTGATCACCGCGTCATGCACTTCGCGGCGCACAGCCACGGCGCCCATCGGCACGGCGGCGTTGTTGATGGCCTTGGCCATGGTGATCAGGTCCGGCGTCACCTTCAGACGCTCGGCGCCGGTTGCGGCGCCCAGGCGGCCGAATGCGGTGATCACTTCGTCGAAGATCAGCAGGATGCCGTGCTTGCTGGTGATCTCGCGCAGTTTTTCCAGATAGCCGATCGGCGGAATCAGCACGCCGGCCGAACCGGCCATCGGCTCCACGATCACAGCGGCGATGTTCGAGGCATCGTGCAGCGCGACCAGCCGCTCGAGTTCTTCGGCCAGATGGGCACCCCATTGCGGCTGGCCCTTCGAGTACGCGGCCTCTGCGATGTTCAGCGTGGCCGGCAGGTGATCGGTGCCGGGCATCACATTGGCCGACCACATCTTGCGGTTCGGCCCGATACCGCCAACGCCCATGCCGCCGAAGCCCACGCCGTGGTAGCCGCGCTCGCGGCCGATGATGCGCGTGCGCTGGCCTTCGCCACGGGCACGGTGATAGGCCAGCGCGATCTTCAGCGCGGTATCGACCGATTCGGAACCGGAGTTCGTGAAGAAGATGCGGTCCAGCCCCTGCGGCATCAGCGACGCCACCTTGGTCGCCGCTTCGAATTCGAGCGGGTGGCCCATCTGGAACGGCGGCGCGTAGTCGAGCGTGGCGGCCTGTTGCGCGATCGCCTCGACGATTTCCTTGCGGGCGTGGCCCGCGGCCACGCACCAGAGGCCGGCGCAACCGTCCAGGATCTGGCGACCGTCATGGGTCGTGTAGTACATGCCGCTGGCCGATACCAGCAGGCGCGGCGCGGACTTGTACTGGCGATTGGCCGTAAAGGGCATCCACAGGGATTCGAGATCGGGGATCACGGTCTTGGCGGCGTCCATACATTCTCCTGATGGCGGTGTGAGGCGTTGTGGGGCGGTGTGGGGCGAAGCCGGGCTCATTTCGGGAGTTCGGCCACGGTTTCGGGCAACTCTACCGGCGGGGTCTGGCATCAAGAATATACGGTCGCGAGATCGACGCCTTACCGTACAGTTTAGGAAGCTCAAACCGTACAGGTACACCACATCACACGACGCGAGCGGAAGGCCCCGTGTTGGCACTGGAATAAGGGTTCACGCTGCAACGCATCAATCCGCCGTACCCGCTACACTGTACAGGTTTCGTTCTCTTGCGGGCGTCGAATGCTCAACCTGAACCTTGTTCGCAGCCGCCGGGGCGGCGAGACGCTGACCGAACAGATCGTCGCCGGCATCGCCGCGCTCGTGGACAGCCGGGCCCTGCGGGCCGGCGCGTTGCTACCGTCGGTGCGTCGCTTCGCCCAGCAGCACGATGTCAGCACCTTCACCGTCGCCGAGGCCTATGGCCGGCTGACAGCGCTCGGGTATCTCGCGGCCCGCCCCGGCTCCGGCTACACGGTGGCACACCGGCACGCCCCAGCCGGCCATGCGCGCGCGCCACACTGGGAGGCCCCGGGACTCAACGCGGCCTGGCTGCTTTCCGATGTATTCGCCGACCACTCCGTGCCGATCAAGGCGGGGGCTGGCTGGCTGCCCGGCGACTGGCTCAACGAGGAAGGCTTGCATCAGGCCATGCGCAGCGCGGCGCGCGTGCCGGCCGCGCAGGTGTCTGGATACGGCCATCCCTACGGCTTCGGCGCGCTGCGCGAGCATATCGCCGCGCACCTGAGCCAGTACGGCATTCCGGCGCGATCGCAACAGGTGGTGCTGACCCAGGGCGCCACGCAGGCGCTGGATCTGGTCGTGCGCACACTGCTGCGCCCCGGCGACACGGTACTGGTGGAGTCGCCGTGCTACTGCAATCTGCTGCAGATCCTTCGGCTGGCGGGCCTGCGCGCGATCGGCGTGCCGCGCACGGCTGCGGGCCTCGACACGGACGCGCTCGAAGACGCCATTCGCCAGCACTCGCCGCGTGCGCTGTTCATCAACACGGTGCTGCAGAACCCCACCGGCGCGAGCCTGACCAGCATGAACGCGTTCCGCGTGTTGCAGATCGCGGAGCAGCACCGGCTACTGGTGGTGGAAGACGACATCTATCGCGAACTGGCGCCGGCCGGGTCGCCGATGCTCGCGGCAATGGACGGGCTCTCGCAGGTGGTCTATGTGAACGGTTTCTCGAAGACGATCGCGCCGTCGCTGCGCGTCGGCTATCTGGCCGCAAGCCCGGATCTGGCCAAGGCCTTCGCACGCACGAAGATGGCCGTGGGACTGACGTCCTCGGAAGTGACCGAGCGGCTCGTGTATTCGGTCCTGACCAGCGGGCACTATGGCCGGCACGTGGCGGCGCTCGCCGAGCGGCTACGCGCCCAGCAGGATCTGGTGACCGAGAAGATGGACGCGCACGGCCTGGAGGTCCTGCTGCGCCCCGAAGGCGGGATGTTCGCGTGGGCACGCATGCGAGATGCC
Organism: Cupriavidus sp. HY129; assembly: GCF_059492215.1. NCBI lineage: Bacteria > Pseudomonadati > Pseudomonadota > Betaproteobacteria > Burkholderiales > Burkholderiaceae > Cupriavidus > Cupriavidus sp. HY129. The sequence goes on along the minus strand of NZ_CP083254.1, from coordinate 214,590 downwards.
GACGGGCCCGCGCCGTCGGGCAACAGGCTGGCCACGCTTGCGCTGGAGCACGGTATCTGGCTGGCGCCCGGCGCCTACTTCGAGCCCGGCGAAGCCGATTCGCCCTGGATTCGCTTCAATGTGGCGACCAGCGACGCACCGCAGTTGTGGGACTTCTTCGATGCGGTACGCACCGATCAGGGCGCGTTGGCGCGCGCCGCCTGATCAGCCGGCCGTCCGAATCAGAAGCGATAGCGCACGTACCCGGTGTACAGATTGGTGCCCGGGTTCGGTTCCTTGATGCCGGCGTTCGAGATGTGCTGGAAGCGCATGCCCACTTCGGTCGCGGCATTCTTGCCGAACCCCACACCCAGGCCGACCATGTCGCCAAACTGGAAGGCTGTGCTGAAATTGTGCTGGTCTGACGTCGACGTGTGCGTCAGCAGGCGCAAGCCCACGCCGGCTTCCAGGAACGGCACGAAGTAGCCGCCGCGCTTTTCCACACGCAGGATCGGCGTCAGGCCGAACTCCATCAGGTTCTGGCGATTGGTGCCGCTGCGCGCGTCCCAGTAGCCCATGTTGGCTTCCGCCTGCAGCCTGAACAGCCATCCATCGGGATTGCCGTACTGGATTGGCGTGTTGAAGTTGACCGCGATTTCGTACTTGTTGATGCCATGGTCGGTATCGCGCGCGAACGCGGCCTGCACGGCCGGGTGCGCCCAACCGACCAGTTCCTCGGCGCTGGCCGCCGAACTGGCGCCCGCCACCAGTGCGGCGACAGCCAGAAGGCGTACGGAGGGTAGCTTGCGGAACAGGGAAACTGGGGGCATGTGATGTTCTTGTTGTTCTGTCTTCTTGTTCATGGACATGGAAGAGAGATTGGCTCGGCAACGGACATCGAAGGGAACTGCATAGGCAGCCATGCCGGCTGAAGCACTCTACCGCTCAGATGGCGGTCAAGCCCAGAGTCGCTCCACCAACCAGCTCGCGGCGACACAGATTCCGAGCCAGACGGCAAGACAGCTTGCAATAAATCGGTACGTCATTGTGAAAACTAACAGCAGTAAAGGGGTCTTGGAATGAATTTTTGCTGCACATTATACATCCATCCATGAATGTATGTTTGCGCAGGTTGTCGCGCATGTTGACACGACAACATCCGACTCATCAAAGAACCATCTGGCCGCCATCATGCCAGCGTAGGACATATGCTGCACAACGGCGGTTAAACATGAAGATCAAAAAAATTGGAGATAGTGCGAGGCGGGATATGGTGGGCCTACGCGAGCGCGATCGGCGCGAATCACACGCCGATGCCGACAATCCCTCTCCCGGCTGACTGCGGGAGAGGGATAAACATCGTGGAATCAACAGGTTGCCTTGCTCAGGCGCGCAGGAACGGGAGCACTTCCGCCAGCAGTTGCTCCGGGACTTCCTCGGCGATGTAGTGCCCGCATGGCAGTGCATGACCGGTCACACGGCGCGCGACCTTGCGCCATTCTTCAAGTGGCTGAAAACACTTTCCGACAGCCCCGTCGGCTCCCCACAACGCCAGCATCTCGCATTCGATCATGCGGCCAGCCGCGATATCGGCGCGGTCGTGATCGAGATCGATGCCCGCGCTGGCGCGATAGTCCTCGCACAGTCCATGCGCCGCGCCCGGCTGGCGCAGCCCGCGCAGGTATTCGGCCAGCGCCTCGTCGGTGAACGGCGCCAGGCCGGCGCTGCGGCTACCCATGGTCTGGCGCAGGTAAAGCTCGGGGTCGGCCTCGATCAGGGTCTCCGGGAACGGCGCGGGACGGATCAGGAAAAACCAGTGATAGTAGGCCCGGGCAAACGCCTCGTTGGTCTGCGCGTACATCGCCAGCGTCGGGGCGATATCGAGCGTCACGAGCTTCTCCACAGCCTGCTGATGATCGACGGCCAGCCGGTGCGCCACGCGCGCGCCGCGGTCGTGAGCGAGCACGCGGAAACGCTCGAAGCCGAGTGCCCGCATCACCGCCATCTGATCGGCCGCCATCGTCCGCTTGCTGTAGTTGCTGTGGTCGGGCAGACCCGCCGGCTTGTCGCTATCGCCGTAGCCACGCAGGTCGGTGGCCACCACCGTGAAATGCCGGGCCAGTTCACCGGCCACCTTGTGCCAGATCACATGCGTCTGCGGATGGCCGTGCAACAGCAGCAGCGGCGGACCGTCTCCGCCGACCACCGCGTGGATCGCCACGCCGTTGTGATCGATGCGGTGGGTCGTGAATCCTTCGAACATCGTGTCTCCTCCATCAGCCAGCCATACGGCCGAGCCGTGCCATGGTAGTCGCGGCCACGTCGCGTAGCCAGGGGTTGTCCGCGTGGTGCCGGCTTGCGAATGCCGCAATCGCATCGGCGTGCGTCAACGACATGCCGATGACATCGAGGCCGAGCCGGAACATGTCGAGGTGGCGCGGCGAGAGCGAGAACGCCTTGGTGAATTCGCCGGCACGGACCGTCATGGTCGACAGGTCGATACGGATCGACGCCGGCGCCACGGGGTCACTCACGGCCGCCATGATCTGGTCGACATCCGCCTGCGGCAGCGCCACCAGCAACAACCGGTTGTTCATCGCGTTCGAGTAGAAGATCTCGCCGAAGCTCGGCGCGATGACCGCGCGGATGCCATATTGCTGCAGCCCCCAGACCGCATGCTCGCGGCTCGAACCGCAGCCGAAGTTCGGCCCGGCGACCAGCACGCGCGTGTCGCGCCACGCCGGCTGGTTCAGTACAAAGTCCGCGCGCGGGGCGCCGTTCGCGTCGAAACGCATGTCGTGAAGCAGTCCGCGGTCGAGCCCCGCCTTGTCGATGCCACGCAGGAATTGCTTCGGCATGATCTGGTCGGTATCCAGGTTCGGCAGCGGTAGCGGCGCGCCGACACCTTCGATCGTCGTGATGTCATCCATGTTGGATCTCCAGTTCCCGCACGTCGGTGATGCAGCCGGTAACAGCCGCGGCGGCTGCCATGGCCGGGCTCATCAGGTGCGTGCGTCCGGCACGGCCCTGGCGGCCCTCGAAGTTTCGGTTGGTGGTCGACGCGCAGCGCTCGCCCGGCGCCAGCACGTCGTCGTTCATCGCGAGGCACATCGAACAGCCGGGCTTGCGCCATTCGAATCCAGCATCGATCAGCAAGGCCGCGATGCCCTCGGCTTCAGCCTGATCGCGCACGGCGCCGGAGCCCGGCACCACCATTGCACGCACGCCCGGCGCCACCCTGCGGCCGCGTACCACGGCGGCCACCTGGCGCAAGTCCTCGATGCGGCCGTTCGTGCAGGAGCCGATAAACACCCGCTGCACGGGCAGCCCCTGCAGCGACACTCCGGGCGTCACGCCGATGTATTCAAGCGCGCGCTCGGCGGAGACGCGGGCGATGCTGTCTCCGGCGTCGGCCGGCTGCGGCACCGGGGCGCTCACGGGAATCGCCTGATCCGGGCTCGTGCCCCAGGTGACAAACGGCTCGACCGCAGCGGCATCGAATGCCAGTTCGAGATCGAAGCCGGCATCGGCATCCGACCGCAGCCCGGCCCATGCCCGGCGCGCGGTTTCGGCCATGTCGGCGTCGATGTCTGGCGCCCGGCGCAGGACATAGTCGATCGACGTGGCATCGGGCGCGATCAGTGCCCCGCGCGCGCCCGCCTCCACGGTCATGTTGCACAGGGTCATGCGCGCTTCCATCGACAACGCGCGGATCGTGCTGCCGGTGAACTCCACCACGTAGCCACGCGCGCCCTGCGCGCTGATGCGCGAGATGATGTGGAGAATCAGGTCTTTCGATGTCGTGCCCGATGGCAGCGGGCCATCCACGCGGATACGCATGTCGCGCGCCAGCCGGTAGACCAGCGTCTGCGTGGCCAGCACGTGCTCCACCTCGGAGGTGCCGATGCCGAAGCCCAGCGCGCCGAATGCGCCGTAGGTGGTGGTATGGCTGTCGCCGCAAAGCACGACCATGCCGGGCCGGATCATGCCGTGCTCGGGCGCGATCACATGCTCGATACCCTGCAGCGGATCGTTGGTATCGAACAGCGGAATACCGTGCAGGTCGCAATTACGTTTCAGGTTGCGGGCCTGCAGCGCCGAGGCGGGATCCTGGATCACGCGCGGGGATTCCGCGTGAGTCGGGATGATGTGATCGACCACGGCCAGGTTCTGGCCCGGCGCCGCCAGCTTGCGGCCCTGCTCGGCGAGCCCGGCGAACGCCTGCGGACTCGTGTACTCGTTCATGATGTGGAGATCCGCGTACAGCAGCACGTTGTCCGCATCGAGCGTGACGACCGTGTGCGAGTCCACGAGCTTCTGATATAGCGTGCGACCGGTCATGGCATTGGCTGGGTGAATGCAATTCGAATGAATGAATGCACGCAGTCTAATCGCGGAATCCATCGCTATAATTTCGCCAAATTACTTACATTCGTTCCTTTAGTTCACGAATGCATCACCAATAACCGGCCGCCATGGATGCCTTCTCCGATCTCGCGTTCTTCGTGTTGCTGGTCAAGCGCGGCAGTCTTGCCGGCGCGGCGCAGCAGCTTGGCGTCACGCCGTCGGCGGCCAGCAAGCGGCTGGCGGCGCTCGAGGCACGCCTTGGGGTGCGGCTGCTGAATCGCACCACGCGGCGACTGTCGGTCACGCCGGAGGGCGAGGCATATCTGGCCCACGGTGGAAGAATCCTGGCCGAGCTCGACGAGCTGGAGCAGGGCTTGCGGGGCAGCCGCGTGGCGCCGCGCGGCCTGCTGCGGGTCAATGGCACGCTCGGGTTCGGACGCCGCCATCTGGCGCCCGCCATCAGTGATTTTCTCGTGGCCTGTCCCGATATCGAAGTGCAGCTTCAGTTGACTGACCGCGCGCTGAATCTGGCCGAGGAAGGCTACGACGTCGGCATCCTGGTGGGCGACCTGCCCGACGCCCGCCTCAACGCCCGACGGCTCGCGCTCAATAGCCGGCTCCTGTGCGCATCCCCCGCCTACCTCGCTCGCCACGGCGAGCCCGCGTCGCCACGCGCGCTGACGCAGCATCGCTGCATCGTGATCCGCGAGAGCGAGGCCGCATACGGCACCTGGCACCTCCAGCACCAGCAATCCGCCGCACGGCAGGAGACGGTCAAGGTGCGCGGCATGGCGGCGACCAACGATGGCGAGGTGGCCGTCAACTGGGCGCTGCAGGGCCACGGCATCGTGCTGAGATCCGAATGGGAGGTCGCGCCGCTGCTGCGCTCGGGACGGCTGCGGCAAGTGTTGCCGGAATGGTCCGCACCGGCCGCCGACATCCATGCGGTGTATCTGTCTCGTGACAAGCTCTCGGCACGCGTACGCGCATTCGTCGACTTCCTCGCGGAGCGCTTCGGCCACTACGACCCGGCTGCGCCATATCACGGCTGGTAACTCATCGCTGGTAGCCGACTGCAGCCGGGCAGCCATGTCGACGGCAGGGGTGAAGACCCTGTCGATCACCCATGCTGCTACCCTTCGCGCATACTTCAAATCCTGATCCAACCCATCCGGACTGCACCGCCATGCACACACAGAATCTCTCCGCGTGGACCCACTCCCACGTGTTCGACGCAGGCAACCAGGCGGCCGAACGCGGCACCCGGCTGGTCATGTGGATCACGCTGGCGATGATGATCGTCGAAATCGCCGCGGGTCTCGTCTTCAACTCGATGGCACTGCTGGCCGATGGCTGGCATATGAGTTCACACGCGCTGGCCATCGGCCTGTCCGCGTTCGCCTATGCGGCGGCCCGGCGACTGTCGCAGGACGGCCGATTCTCTTTCGGGACCTGGAAGATCGAAGTTCTTGCCGCATTCGCCAGCGCCATCTTCCTGCTTGGCGTCGCTGGCCTGATGGTGTTTGGCTCGGTCGAGCGGCTGTTCACCCCCCAGCCGATTCACTATCAGGAGGCGATGGCGATCACCGTGATCGGCCTGATCGTCAACCTGGCCTGTGCGTTGATCCTCGGCGGCGCGCACCACGGCCATGATCACGGGCACGGGCACGACCATCAGGCGCACGGGCATGACCACCACGATCATGGCCATGGACATGACAATCACGGCCACCGCCATCACGACATCAACCTGCGTTCGGCCTATCTACACGTGGTGGCCGATGCCGCCACCTCGGTATTGGCGATCGTTGCATTGGCGGGTGGCTGGTGGCTGGGATGGAGCTGGCTCGACCCGGTGATGGGTCTGGTCGGCGCGGTATTGGTAGGCCGCTGGGCCGTCGGCCTGATGCGCCAGAGCGGGACGGTGCTGCTCGATCGCGAGATGGATCACCCGGTGGTCGAGGAAGTGCGCGAAGTGCTGGCGCAGTTCTCGCACGGTGAGGACGGCACGCGCGTGGCCGACCTGCACGTCTGGCGCGTGGGCCGTGAGAAATTCGCGTGCATCGCCAGCCTGGTCACCCACGACGCCAGCCTGACGCCGCAGCGCGTGCGGCACGCGCTATCGGTACACGATGAACTCGTGCACGTGAGCGTCGAAATCAATCAATGCGACGGTGGCCGAGATGGCCACGACGGCCACGCGGCGCATCGCGGCCATCGTCACTAGGCGGCAAACCCGCTCATGTCACTCAGGGCAGCAGCAGGATCGCGCCGGTAGTCGCCCGGCCTTCGGCGGCCTCGTGCGCGCGCGCCACATCCTCCAGCGGAAAGCGCGCGCCAATCTGGACCTTCACGTGACCGGCGGCGATGGCATCGAACAGGTCCTTCGCATTGGCGCGGAAACGTGTCGCATCGGCGTTGTGCGGGAACACCGAGGGCCGCGTCAGGTACAGGCAGCCCTTCTTGTTGAGCAACTCGGGCTCGATGGCAGGTGCCGGGCCGGACGCGCCGCCGTAGAGCACCACCATGCCGAAGGTCTGCGCGCAATCGAGCGAGCCGAGGAAGGTGTCCTTGCCCACGGCGTCATAGACTACGTTCACGCCGCGCCCATCGGTGGCATCACGCACCTGCTTGACCCAATCGCCATGGCTGTAGTCGATAGCGACGTCGCATCCCACGGCGCGGGCAATCTCGCATTTCGCCGCTGACCCGGCCGTGCCGATCACGCGCGCGCCCAGCGCCTTCGCCCAGCCGCTCAGGATCTGCCCGACGCCCCCTGCCGCCGCGTGCACAAGTACGGTGTCGCCCGGTTTCACCGCATAGGTGTGGCGGACCAGGTACTGCGCGGTCATGCCCTTGAAGATCACGGCCGCGGCCTGCTCGTCGCTGATCGCATCGGGCAGCTTCACAAGCTTGTCCACGGGGATATTGCGCCCTTCGGCGTAGGCGCCGAGTCCGGCGTTCATGTAGGCCACGCGATCACCGACCGCGACATCGGTCACACCAGCACCAATCGCCTCGACCACGCCGGCGGCCTCATGGCCCAGACCCGTGCCGACCGGCAGCGGATAGGTGCCGCGCCGCTGGTAGACGTCGATGAAATTGAAACCGATCGCGGTATGTCGCACCCGCGCCTCGCCTGCCGCTGGTGGCGGCAATTCGACGGACTCGAGCCGCATCACTTGCGGCAAACCAAATTCGTGAAGACGGACGGCGCGGACGGTGGTTCGCATGGGGGCTCCTCGATGCTCGTGCGAATTGCGGAGACCCGATTATTGACGCTTTTGCGGAATCCTGCCGACGCTCAAGTCTCTCAGGCCAGCTCGCAGCACATGCAAAGCGCGCTGGTATTGCGCATCCGCTGGAACTCCTTGCTTTCGAGAATTTCCGGCGGCAGCTTCGATGCGTGAATCAGCGTGAAGCCATAACGCGCGAAGTAGCTCGGACAAGTCGACGTCAGCAGCACGGCGCGGCGGCTGCCGTTGGCACGGGCGCGCATCATCACGGCGTTGACGAGATGGCTCGCAATCCCCTGGTCGCGCCATTCTCGCAGTACCGCCACCGATCGCACGATGGCGGAGTCGCCGAACAGTTCGGCACACGCGCAACCGACGATCTGCGATTCGAGTACCGCCACATGGAACTCGCCGACGAGTCGCGCCAGGTCGTCCACGGGAAGACCGCATCGCTCGAGCACCGCTCCGATTGCGGCGGCATCCGCCGGCTGCGCCGCGCGGATTCGCAAGTCCCTAATCATCTGGAGCCTCTGTATGTCTCATCACGTTGGACGGATACGCCATGGAAGCCCTGCATGGTCAGATAATGCTGCCGGCGGCTGGTACGAGAGCCGGACTTGTCGTACGACGAACGTGCGCCCTTGGCGAGCGGCGAGATGCTGACGTTTGGTGCACGCCCGGTTCGACAGTATCGCAATCGGGGCGGACTTACCAGAGGGAGATGGCCCGATGCGACGCACGCCACGCCTGACCACGCATGACGGTGCAAACCACCCGCCATGCTGCATGAAACGCGCCAGCTTTTACTCACGAACCGGAAGACACCGCAATGACGAAAATGCGTCCGGAGAATGAAAAGGGATTTCGGGGAGATTGGGGAATTGGAGGCGGGGATACGGAATCGAACCGTCGTAAACGGCTTTGCAGGCCGTCGCATAACCACTCTGCCACCCCGCCGTGGGATGCCGGTCCGCGTGTGGGACCGCTCCGAGGTGCGGGGCGCAGTGTATCCGATGTTGGAAAAACCTGCTGGCGACGGGCTTATTCGACGCCGCCCATCGCACTTTGCTGGTAGTTCTGCAGACCGATCTTGCCGATCAGCTCGAGCTGCGTCTGCAGCCAGTCGATGTGATCCTCGGTATCGGAGAGGATCTCGCTCAGGATCTCGCGCGAGACATAGTCGCCCACCGACTCGCAGTACTTGATCGCATCCTTGCTGGTGACCTGAGACCCGAGTTCGAGCTTGAGGTCACAGGCAAGCATCTCTTCGGTGTTCTCGCCCAGCAGCAGCTTGTCCAGGTCCTGCAGATTGGGCAGACCGTCGAGCATCAGGATGCGTTCGATCAGCTTGTCCGCATGTTTCATCTCCTCGATCGACTCCTCGTACTCGTGCTTGCCGAGTTCCTTGAGCCCCCAGTGACGATACATGCGCGCGTGCAGGAAATACTGATTGATGGCGGTCAGTTCGTGCTTGAGCTGGCCATTCAGTAACTGGATGACCTTTTTGTCTGCCTTCATGACAAATCCTCCGAAAGGTTTTTCGGCGTGATTTTCATGGTAATTCCCGACAGCGGAAGATCAAGCTCCAGTGCGATTTTCCGCGAAAATCAAGGCAGTATCGACGATTATGCGACTGATTTTGATTTCGATTCCGATGCACAAAAGAAAAGGCGCTTCGTCATACGAAGCGCCTTCGATGTCAGCCATCGGCCGCTTGCCTCAACCCAGTCGATCAGTCCAGCAGGTGCCCCATGCGCGACCGCTTGGTGGCCAGATACTTCTCGTTCTCGGCGTTCGCCGGCACCACATGGCGGACCTGCTCGGTCACCTTGATGCCTGCATCCTCGAGCGCCTTGATCTTGATCGGGTTGTTGCTCATCAGACGGACCGAACTCACACCCCACTGACGCAGAAAATCGGCCGCGAACGCATAGGTGCGCGAATCGATCGCCTGGCCCAGCGCCAGATTGGCATCAACCGTATCCAGTCCGCCATCCTGCAACGCATACGCGCGGATCTTGTTCGACAGGCCAATGCCGCGTCCCTCGTGACCACGCAGGTACAGCAGGATGCCGCGGCCCTCTTCGGCGATCCGCTTCATCGCGAGGTCGAGTTGCTCGCCGCAGTCGCAGCGGCAGGAACCGAAGACGTCACCGGTCAGGCATTCCGAATGCAAGCGCACGAGCAGGTTTTCGCCCGAAATTTCGCCCATCGACAGCGCGAGATGTTCAGTACCGGTATCAACGCCCTGGAAGGCGTGTGCGGTAAATTCTCCGTAGCGGGTCGGCAGCCGGGCAGAGCCGATCAGCTCACTTTCTAGATCTTTCATAGGGTATGCAAAATGCTTGATGCGCCGTGGGGCCCGAGCGGCATGATACCGGGCCGGGGCAGGCGCGCCGGGCGGCGCCGGGCAGGCGGCGCGGACGTGGCACGCCGGCAAGGATACCGCGAAACGCAATTTCCTACCCTGCGCGGGGTTACCGGGGACGGGGCGGCACCACCCCTCGGCGGTTGGCAACCCGACTGAAGACTGTGACGGCGACAGCATGAAACGCTCGTAGAATCGCCCCCGGGCGACCAGCCGTCGCCATCACTTCGCCGGCCCGAACACCCTCGGGCGGCCTGGCTCAAAGCGCACCCCACCCCGCATGCCCGCCGATTTGATGCACACCCTGGATATCAGGACCAGCTATGTCTTTGCGTTCATGGCCCATGGACTGCTGGCCGGAGTACTGGCTAGCTTCTGGCGCGCCGGACGCGCCGAACGCGGCCTGGGTTGGTGGATTCTCGACGGGCTGCAACTCTCGATGGCCACGCTGCTGCTGTTGGCCGCCGGCAAGCTCCCGCCGTGGATGATCCTGGCCGGGTCGAACTTGCTGATCTTCTCGAATGTCGCCACGATCGAAACCGCCCTGCGCGTGTTCCTGCGCGACGCGGTCTGGCCCGGACTGGCGTTGCGCTGGCTTGTTGCGGCGCTGGTCTTTGGCGCATGGTGCCTGACCTGGCAAGGCGGATGGACCTACGCGCAGCGCGCGATCGTCTTCTCCAGCGCGTTCCTGATCCAGCTGGCACTGCTGCTGACGTACGTCGTCAGCCTGCACGGCCATGGGCTGCGCTTCGTGCAACGGCTTCTGCTGCTCGCAATCCTGCTGGTGGCCGCTGCGCTCTTCGCGCGCATGATCCACGTGCTGCGTCATATGGATACGATCATGTCCTGGCAGCAGGACACGATGCTGCCGCTGCTAACGTTCGCCGCCGCATTCTCGGCGTTCCTGCGCGCCTGCTGCGCGCTGTATCTGGTCCAGAGCCGTACCGAGCAACGGTTGCGCGCGGCAAACCAGGACATCGAGCGGCGCGCAAATTTCGATCAGCAGACCGGCGTCATGTCCCGCTCGTTCTTCGAGATGCAGGCACCGGAGGTCATTTCCGCGGCGGGACGGAATGAAACGCCGATGGCATTCGTGCTGATCGACGTCGACCACTTCAAGTCGATCAACGATACGTTCGGCCACCTGCAAGGCGATGGCGTGCTGGCCAGCGTCGGCCAGGTCTTGCGTCACAACACGCGCGGCAGTGACCTCGTTGGACGTCTTGGTGGCGACGAATTCGCCATCGTGCTACGCGATGTGACGGGCGTTGAAGCCATGACACTGGCCGAACGGATTCGCGTGGAGGCGGGCGCGATCCTGATGCCGGACGGCAGCGCCGTTTCACTGAGCATCGGCCTGTGCTGCCTGCCGCCGGCACAGGGCTTCGAGGCAGCCTACCGCTGCGCCGACGCCGCGCTCTATGTGGCCAAGCAGGAGGGCCGTGGACGCGTGGTGGCGCACGACCCGCTAGGTGTCTCGCCCGCGCGGCCGATGCTGCCGACCGGCGCCTGAATGGGCGACCAGCAGCAGGGGGACGTGGTGCCGTTCGTCATCCCGGTGTTGGTTTGGCTGCCGGCCCGGCATCCGGACGCCAAGCGTCCCGAGTGACATCGCCGGAAGGTTCAATCTGGAATTCCAGATCCCTGACTGCCGCAACATCCATGCCGGAACGCTTCGCCGGGACGAAGCGCGTCTCCATGAGTATCAACGCCAATCGCGCTGCCGCGGCATGATTTCCTTCGCTGACTCGGATAACTTCGGCGCGCACAACGGTGCCGTCACGGTCGACAAAAATACGCAGCATCATCGATGAAGAGTCTGCCACGAGTGCCGCGATGTCCGGGAGTTCGAGCGAGCTGGCGGGCAATGCTGGGCGATCGACTTCGGACGTGGTGTAGAACCGGACCCTTGGGAGATCGGCGGAAGATTGCGCTTGATGCATCAGCGCCGCATCCTGTCGCGTCGCGCCGGCCGGCGCACCGATGCCATATGAATCGCTACGCGGCCGACTCGGGACGGGGACGGATGGCATCGCCGCCCCACCTTGCGCTGCTGCCGACGTTGCCTCTTCCCCTGGCGCCGCCAACAAATGGACGGACAGCACCTGGCGATCGTCCTGGCGGCCGCCCTGTCCAGCTTGCGGCAGCCACAAGCCAGCGCCATACAGGATGGCCAGATGGCCCGCAGCGACCACTGCACATGCAATCCAGGTGCGCCGCATTCCGTCTGCTTCCCAACTAGTCTGCGTCGCGTCAGTCCGCCGTCGGCACTTCACGCCAGTTGATCTGGCGGATCGCCTGTACCAGCGTCGGGATCAATGGGACGGAATTGATTGCGCTGTTGTCCATGCCTGCCTCGAGCCGGACAGATCCGTTCACGTTGAGGTATGACAACTCCACCACCAGGCCGCCGCTGGTGTAGTAGGGTTGCGGCGTCCCTGTAATGCTGACCACGCGGCTGGCCCCGGTGCCGATATCCAGCGAGAACACGCGGCTGGTCCCCGAGGGATTGCAGGCATCGCCGTTGGGCAGGTTGGCGGCGAAGGAAACCGTGCCGTAGTTTGATACTGGCGACACATTCACCCGCTCTGCAACATTGTTGGTCGATTGGCCAAGGTCGATGTAGTACCCCATCAGTGATTTTGGCGCGCTGCCAATGCCGTTCACCAGGTTGGTGTCCGCGTTGAGATTCGCACGCGTGATCGGGAACGACACCCCGGTGGGCAGATCGGTGCTGCTGTTGAAACGCTGGACTACGCCGTCGTAGATAACGTAGAAGCTCTGCGTCTGACTGCTGTTGACATCAGTGCTGCCGAGGAGCCGGCCGGTGCCGACCATGACGTAACGCTTGAGCGAGTTCGGTTGGATCTCAATCAACGGCGGAGTCGTGATGGGCTGCGCAGCGCCGTTCGGGTCGGTGAGCGTCGCAATCTTGGTGGCCACCGGATAAGCCGTCGTTCCAGTCTGCGTCAGATCGAAACGCCAGACATTGCCAAGCAGGTCGCCAGCGTAGATCGAGTCTGCGGTGTTGTCCGTATAGTCGGCAACGTATGCCGACGCATAGGCAAGACCTGCGGGATTGCTTACCGAGCCGGCCCCGGTCGGGATCGACTCCAGCAAGGCGCCGTTGACCGGATTCACGATGAAGAGCCACCCTTGACCATCGCTATTGTTATAGCCCGATGGAAATGCAACGATCCAGCCGTACTTCTTGGTCTTGACCACAATCGGGTCGCCGTAGCTGAAACCCAGGCTTCCTGCCTGCGAACCAGACGGGCCACCGAACTCCCACATCACCGCTGCCGACAAGGCCTGTTCTGTCGTCAGCGCCGCGGGATTGGTGATATCCAGGGCATAGTAGCCTTTGCCGCCTTTGCCCAGGCCTCCGATCAACATCGTGTGCCAGTTCGACGTGCTCGCCGAAGCAGGCTTCGCGCCGCCCGCGCGAGACAAATCGATATCGAACGCCTGCGGTGTGGCATCCACCATTGCATGATGGACAAAGCTGTTGCCAGGCAATCCCAACGAAGCCAGGCCATCCACCGTCGGTGTGCAACCCGAGTTGCAAGGCCCCTGGTAGAGAAAGCTCGGCACATAGGCAAACAACTCGTTGCCACCCGTGGTGGCCAGCGTGCCGTCGAAGGCGTGCATCATGCCGTCGTTGGCGCCGACGTAGACCACCGGATTGCGCGTGGCGTTATTGCTCTTGAATGCCGCATAGCCCGGGTTGGTTGCGCTGGACAGCACCGAGATCGGTGGGCCGACGGCGCTTACCTTCGAGCCAACGATATCGCCAAGCAGACTCGTGCGCTGACGATATACGGCCTTGCCATTCGAACCTTCGTTGCTGCGGTCGCCGCGCAGGTAGTTCAGAAAGTCCTGGTTGTTCCAGTTCTTCAGCGTCGAATTGTTCAACGCGGTCTGATTGGTCGCACTCAGGCTCGCCAGCCTGAACGGCGCGCCCTTCGCGGCCCCCACTGCGGTACTGGTGGCGATAATGCGTTTCTTGTCCCAGCCTGTATTGCTTCCCAAGGCAACCTGGCTCGCCAGTTGCGCCTGCGCGGACCACGCCTGTTGCTGGATGGGCGTCCCTTTTGTGGGATCGAAACTGAGCGAACTGCCAATGACATCGCCGCTCCAGCTTGCCGAATTGTATGAAGCCGAATACCCGATGTTACCGGTCAGGCTCACATTGGCCGACGACACCGCCAGCGCCGTGGTGGCGGCCTGAATGTCATTGGATATGTTAAGGAACGCTGAATTCAAACCCTTCACCATCAGGTCAGCCTGGCCGGCCAGATAGTAGTTGTCTGGCATCGGCTTGCCATTGGGGTCGGTATTGGTGCTCGCATTCCATAACGACTGCGCCAGCGCAGTCGTGTTGGTCGGGCTATAGCCGTTGGGGACGTTGAAGCCACCGTACTTCGCGGCCAGCCAGAACTGATTCTGGTAGTAGTAGCTCTGGTATTCCTGGACATCCAGCCAGTAGGTGGAGATGGTCTGGATCTTGGACTTGTTTCCGAGGCTGTCTTTGAAATCGTTCGGGCGAATATCCCGCACGTGCGAATCGTAGGCAAGCCCGGCCATCAGAAACGTGTTGTTGTCTCCACAGCACCACGAGGGCCCGGCCGTGTTGAGATTGCTGATCCCTTCCATCTTGCCCACGAGCTTGGTCGCGGAATCAACGTTGACCGTGGAATCGCTCGAGACCTCCGCAGGCAGCGAAGGCTCATAGCTGCTATTGATGATGGTGCTGCCCGGCAAATTGGCATCGGCATGCGTATTGACGTCACCAATGCCGAGGATGTAGTTCTTCTGGCAAGAGTACTGGATGGGGTCATCCCACTTCTGTACCACCGGGAACCCATCAATGTAGGTAGCCGTAGTGCTGGCGCTGACGTTTTTGCCGTTCGCGTCCTGCGTCACGTTGGAGTACGCGGCCACGTTACCCAGATTCTTGAAGTAGCGGATGCCTGCGTAGTAGAGCTCGCCAACAGGATCGTACGTCTTGTAGGTCTGGGAAAGCGATCCGAACTTGTTGAGGTAGTTCATTACCCCGCTGTTGCTGACACCACTGGCAGTGGCATCAGCAGTGTCCGGGTTGACCAGCATGGTTCCGTCCGTTGCACTCCACTCCGCTTGCGTATTGCTCTTGGCACTTTGACCGGGAACCGGCTGGGTGGGGCCAATGAATTTCATCTTGGCGCGTAACACCCCCCCATCGCGCATGATGCTCGAGTCGTTGATGTAGCCGAAGGCACCGAACCGGATGCGTTGCGCATACTGCTGCATCAGGCCTTCCGGCTTGTAATTGGTCCCGTACTTGATGCAGTTGCTCTCCGGTTGCGCCGGGTCGCACACCTTGGCTCGCACGATGACTGACCACACGCTTGAGGAGCTCACAGACGACGATCCGGGATTGTAGACACTGACCGAGTCCTTATCCAGATTGCCACTGTTGGTGAAGTAGAGCTTGTTGCCGGCGCCCCAGATCCGCACACTGATGTTCTTCCAGTTGAACGGTGTGACTGCCGCCACAGTGGTGCTACCGCTGATAGTACGATTCGGGGTTTCGCCGGAACCGCCCTGGCCAGACGCCCAGGCTTTCTCGAGAACGGTCAGGGACGCCGTATCGGTGAAACGATAGCCGCCCGTCAGTGCCCATCGAAACGGATCGATGGTCTGCATCGTCGCCCAGTTCAGGAACGAGCCGCTCCAGTATTTGTTGCCACTGGCGCATTGGTAACTGCTGTTGGCAGCCGTTGCCGGGACAAAATAGTTATTGCTGTCGACCTTGCTGTCGTAGTTGTACGTATAGCACTTGAGCGGATCGAAGTAGCCCAGGTATTTGACCCCCGCCTGATAGTCGCCGACGTACGCAATGCTGTTGGCGGTCGGATACTCCACCGATAACGAGAGCAGCAGGTTGCCAGGAACAGATACGGAGCTGAAGAGCGGCTGGTCCGCGAGGTCGGTTTGCGCCGCCGACCCCAGCAACGCAATCAGCGATAGCGTGCTGGCAAGCAGGTAGCGCAGGAAAGTCGCGAGGGAAGGCTTCCGTGAAACGCTGGCCTTCCAACCTTGAGCGTGATTGGCGTGCATGGCAATTCGGGCAACTCAGAGAGAAACGGTTGTCTGCAGGAAGGTCTGGGTGCTGCGTGGTCCGTCCACACGCACACTGATGCGGTAGACAGGCACGGAAGGCGGTTGCGCCTGACCGCGATATGGCAAGGCCGTCCCACCCTTTGCGGAACCAATCGAACTGACCACGCAGCCATTGGCTGGATCGGTCGATCCCGCTGTGGTACACAGGCGGTCGATCATGTAGTAGATCGTGATGCCGTCACCACCATTGATCTTCGTATTCGCTACCGCCGTGGCCAGGCTGACCAGATTGTTCGGCACGCCGTGCTTGTCCGTCGCTTGCATCGTGGCGTAGTAGCCGCTGGCCGGCTGATCGCTCTGTCGCGTCGGCTCGGCGCTGAGCGCGCCACTGGTTAGCGCCGTCTTGGCCGCGGCAATCGCCATCTCGCCCCGATTGGTCAAATCCCTTTTGAATGCCAGGTTCCCAGCATTGAACAGGGCGGCATCGGAAGAGCGAAGAAGCGCAACCGTGCCGATAGCCAGGATGACCATGGCGATCAACGTGACCAGCAGGACAATGCCTGACTGGCGCTGGCGCAATGGACCGCGAGAGCCACGAACCGGACGAACGTTTGGCTTGATCGGCATCGTCAGCGTTGCAACAACGTGTTGCGCAAGGGAATGGTGGTTTCGAAAACGCGGTAGCGATAGTTCTGTTCCGCGCCCTGCAGCGTGCGGGTATAGGACAGACCCGGCACATCGGCAAAGAGCACCAGCGGACCCGGGCTGACGACGCCGGTCGCGGTGGCCGTACTGGGACTCCCAATCAACTGCTGCGCCCGCTCGGGCAGAGATGTCCGCAGTATCAGTCCAATACGTACGGCCTTGATCGCATAGAGATTCGCCGCAGCGGTCTGGCTGCCGTTCGACAACTGAGCGGCATCGAATGCCCCCGTCGGGGCCTGCCAGCTGATGGTGCCGTTGTTGTTCGGATCGATGCCATATAGCGCATGCATTTCCAGCACCCCATCTGCAAGCGGCACCGTGCCATAACCGTTGCCCCCCGACTGCAACAGGTCGTAGAACATCAGTGTCTGGTTTGCGCCAACCCCGTAGACAGCAAATCCCGGCAGGTTACCCGCGCCGACATTTCCCAAGTTCATGGCGATGCCCGTGGCGGAGATGCTGGTGGCGTCGCCATCCTTGCCAGCCGAAGCGTTGTAGGCCCCCGCAAGCGGAAGTTGTACCGCCACGCTGCCTGTGAAGCCGGTTTGCACCTGGCCGACATAGCAAGGCTGTACGTTGCCTTGTGCATCGTTGCGGTCCGCCACCAGCACCAGATTGCCGTCGTTGAACGTCATGGTGTTGACCAGGCTGAGGTTCACCACATTCCCTGCGAGCGCCGGCGCCGTGCCCGAGAACTCTGCAGGAATCTCGCCAAAGCCGGCATTACCCGCCATCGTGATAAGAACGTCGGAGCTTCCGGTCGCCAAGGGCGTGCCGTTCTGCACGATCAACACAGGTGCCAGCCGCAACCCGCCCAGCTGTGCCGGCAAGCCGGTGAATGGCGCAGCGATGGTCGCCGGCAACGGCAGAATCTGGTCCCCGTTGAGGTTGACGTTGAGTCGGCAGCCATAGGTGAGCGGCCAGTTCTGGGAGAATCCCGACCCGGCACTGCGTACCGCCTTGTCAAGCTGGTACAGCGCGAACATGCCACCCTGGTTGATGTCGTTGACGGACATGGTGGTGCGCTTCCGCCCCTCGGAGACACTCATCATGCCGAACACCGCGCCCACGATGATCATGCTGATCACCAATACCACCATGAGCTCGATCAGGCTGAGACCAGTCTGGCGAGCGGTACGCGATAACCTCGTCCGAGATCTTGGGATGGTCATGGCAGCACCACCTGCGTGACGTACTGACTTGTGCCGCTCATGCCAACCGCCGCGTTGATGCCACGTGACGGCGCCTGCCAGGTTATCGTGATCGTGGCCGTATTCGTCGCGGCATTGACGGAGACCGTGCCAGTACCATTGGGCAAGCCGCCCAGGCCACTGCCCACCGCGCTCGATGTCGTGGCACTCCTGTAGCTGACATTGGTGGCCACCATCGTTTGCCACGTGGAGACGACCGAGGCTGGCAGGCTGACGGTACGGTTCTGCCACATCATCGTCGCCAACTCGTTAGCCAGCATGGCGGCGCGGTTGCGGTCCTCGGCATCGGACGACATCTGCGACACGCGGGCCTGCGCGATCACCATCGACAACAAGGCAACGGTCAGCAGAATCATCGACACCAGCACCTCGATGAGCGTCATCCCGGACTGCCGGCACCGGGCGCGATGGATGCGGTATGCCTCGCGTCTACGAACACGCATCAGGCGCCCCCTGGGATAGCGACTTGGCGGGGTCGCACATGCGAATCGAGCCGCCCAGGCTCACTGTCACATTGAGATTGCGAGCCGCGGTGGACTGGCTGCTGGTCACGCTATACGTCACCACGCCGGTTGCCGGGATGGTGCAGTTATAGGTGCCGTCGTTCAGCGTGGTGAGCCGACCCAGCGAATTGAAGCAAATTGCGGCTGGTCCGGTGATCTGCGCTGTCGGCGACACCGAGCCAAGCGCACCGCTTTGCACCAGCATTGCATCGCTGCTGTCGGAGCCATCCCCGGCGAGCGTATTGGCAATGACGTTGACGATCCAGTTCTTGCCATTGGCCTGTGCAGCAGCTCCTGCCGCTGTCGCGCCATTGGTCAGTACCAGTGCCACCTGGCGATGGCGCCGCGCGGCCTCGGCCTGCGCAACGCGCAGGCCGTTCTGCAAGGCTTCCGCCGCGGTACGTACCTGCGCGTCGCGGATCCAGCTCATGAAATTCGGCGCGGCCATGGCCAGCAGAATGCCGAACACGGAGACCGTGGTAATCAGTTCGATCAGCGTGAAGCCGCGCCGCGTGCCGGCGTACATCAGCACACCTGGCCTCGTTTGGTGACCCAGCAGGTATTGGAAGTGTTCCAGCCTGCTCGCGCCGCGGTGGTCTGCTGCACGTTTGCTTCGTTCACCGTATAGGTGAAGCCGGCCGTGGGCCCCGAGCCCGTGGCGGTCATGAGATAGCTGTTGCCGTTATTCGAAATCGTGCAGGACAACGTGAACTGGGCAACCGCGGTAATCGACAGGCACGGGGGAGAGAACGTCCCGGAAACCGCGTAAGTGCGGTTGTCCTGATAGTACTGCTCCATCTGCGCCCGAATGCCCCCGAGTATGTTGGTAGCATTGGCGAGCTGGCCACGCAGAACGTAGTCGCTGTAGTTTGGGATTGCAATCGCAGCCAGGATGGCGATGATGGCCACCGTCACCATGACTTCGATGAGCGTAAATCCAGAAGCACGCACAATTACCGAACGAAGCCCCCCCCTCCTGATTGAGCGGGAAGCTGCTAAGTTGGAACGGCGCGGCGCGCTTGCGTTGTTGCAGAGCGGCGCGTGCATGCTAGTGTCGCCAGAGAATGATCGACTGCGGACACTGGACGAGTGTTGCCTTGACCCTGTTCATCTTGACCCCCGGTTTCTTCTGACAACAGGCCCCACTCTCTGGTGAGGCGCTGCTCCCAATAACCCGATTATGTTCTTTTGATTCTGTTGTCCGCGACTTCCGGCAAGTGCAATGCCGGGATTGGACGGCACGATAGTGGCCGATGTGACCTACGAGTGTCAATAGCCCCGGATCAACGCGCAACGCTCTTCTGTTGGGTCGATGCAACCATGCGAATGGCGAGGACTCCGGCCGGGCACACCGTTGTCTGAATGGGAAATTCGCGGAAGAAAAGAGACGTATAAGAAACTTCTCATGACTGCCGCAAGGCAGCCGCAGACGGGCCGCAGACGCCGTCCAGCATCTGCGGCTACCGCCCCGCCGTATGAGCGGCACTCATTTGCCCGCACAAAGCGAGACACGTCCGAGATCAAGTAATGATACGGACGGCGGTCAAAACCGGATTTACTCCACCGTCACCGACTTGGCCAGGTTCCGCGGCTTGTCGACGTCGGTACCGCGTGCGCAGGCGGTGTGATACGCCAGCAGTTGCAGCGGCACCACATGCAGGATCGGAGACAGCGCACCATAGTGCTCGGGCATCCGGATCACCTGGATGCCATCCGACGACTGGATATGCGTGTCCGAGTCGGCGAACACATAGAGACGGCCACCGCGGGCGCGCACTTCCTGGATGTTTGACTTCAGCTTCTCCAGCAGCGCGTCGTTCGGCGCCACGGTCACCACCGGCATCGCCTCGGTCACGAGCGCCAGCGGGCCGTGCTTGAGTTCGCCAGCCGGATAGGCTTCAGCATGGATGTACGAGATTTCCTTGAGCTTGAGCGCGCCTTCCAGGGCGATCGGGTAATGCAGGCCACGCCCCAGGAACAGCGCGTTCTCGCGGCGCGCGAAGTCTTCCGACCACGCGATGATCTGCGGCTCCAGCGCCAGCACACCATGCAGCGCTGCCGGCAGGTGGCGGAGGTTGGTCAGGGCTTCGGCTTCCTGCGCATCGGTCAGGTAGCCGCGCACCTTGGCCAGCGCCAGCGTCAGCATGTACAGCGCAGCCAGTTGTGTCGTGAAGGCCTTGGTCGACGCCACGCCGATCTCGGTACCAGCGCGTGTCAGGAAGCGCAGCTCGGTCTCACGCACCATGGCGCTCGTCGCCACGTTGCAGACGGCCAGCGTGTGCGTGTGACCCAGCGAGCGGGCATGACGCAGCGCGGCCATCGTGTCGGCCGTCTCGCCCGACTGCGAAATCACCACCACCAGCGCGCGCGGGTTCGGCACGGTGTCGCGGTAGCGGTATTCGCTGGCCACTTCCACCTGGGTCGGGATCTTCGCGATCGATTCGAGCCAGTACTTGGCCGTGCAGCCCGAGTAGTAGCTCGTGCCGCAGGCCAGGATCAGCACACTGTCGATTTCCGAGAACACCTGCGCGGCGTTCTCACCGAACAGCTCGGGCGTGATCGCGGAGATGCCTTCCAGCGTGTCGCCCAGTGCGCGCGGCTGCTCGAAGATTTCCTTCTGCATGAAGTGCCGGTACGGGCCCAGTTCCACCGCGGCGGCGTGGGCTTCCACCACGCGCGCTTCGCGCTCGACCTCGTGGTCGTGCACGTCGCGAATCCGCGCGCCACCGCGCGAGATCTCGACCACATCGCCCTCTTCCAGATAGACGATGCGGTTGGCGGTGCCGGCCACGGCCAGCGCGTCAGAAGCCAGGAACGATTCGCCCTCGCCCAGTGCCACCACCAGCGGCGAGCCGGCGCGCGCGCCGACCACCACGTCCGGCTGGTCCTTGGCCACCACGGCAATCGCGTAGGCGCCGTGCAGGCGCTTGGTGACCGCGCGCACCGCGCCGAACAGGTCGCCTCGCGTGGCGCTGCTCGGGTACGTGTAAGCCTGGTGGATCAGGTGCGCCACCACTTCGGTATCAGTCTGCGACTCGAAACCGTACCCGACCGCGCGCAGTTCGTCGCGCAGCGGCTCGTAGTTCTCGATGATGCCGTTGTGAACGAGCGCGATGGTCTCGTCCGAGAAGTGCGGGTGGGCGTTGACGGTGTCCGGCTTGCCGTGCGTGGCCCAGCGCGTGTGCGCGATGCCGATGTGGCCGGCCAGGCCAGACGACTGCGTCTGCGCGTCCAGTTCGGCCACGCGCGATACGGTACGGGCGCGCTCGAGAATACCGTCACGCACCACGGCCACGCCGCAGGAATCGTAGCCACGGTACTCGAGACGGCGCAGGCCCTCGATCAGGACAGGAACGATATTGCGGTGAGAGACCGCCCCAACGATGCCACACATGTTTTGAACCCCTCTTATTTCTTCGGTTGCTTGACCGGACGCTGCCACGCATCCAGGGTCATCTGCTTGGCGCGCGACAAAGTCAGCTTGTCAGCCGGCGCTTCCTTGGTCAGCGTGGTCCCCGCGCCAATCGTGGCGCCGCGGCGCACTGTCACCGGCGCCACCAGTTGGGTGTCGGAGCCGATGAACACATCGTCCTCGATCACCGTGCGGTGCTTGTTCACGCCATCGTAATTGCAGGTAATGGTACCCGCGCCAATATTGACGCGCTGCCCCACCGTCGCGTCGCCCACGTAGGCCAGGTGATTGGCCTTGCTGTGGTCGGCGATCTGGCTGTTCTTGATCTCGACGAAATTGCCGATATGCACGTCCTGGCCGAGCTCCGTGCCCGGGCGCAGCCGCGCGTACGGTCCGATGCGTCCGTCCGGCCCGACCTTGGCGTCCTCGAAGTGGCAGAACGGCTGGATACGCGCGCCGGCGCCGATCGTCGTGTTGCGAACGACGCAGTGCGCGCCGACGGACACGCCGTCTTCCAGGTGCACACGACCCTCGAACACGCAGCCCACGTCGATGGTGACGTCGCGCCCGCAGGTTAGCTCGCCGCGCACGTCGATGCGTGCCGGATCGAGCAGCGTGACGCCCGCCTCCAGCAGCCGCTGGGCAATGTTGCGCTGGTGAATACGTTCGATCTCGGCAAGCTGGACCTTGCTGTTGACGCCGAGCGTCTCCCACAACGCGGCCGGCTGGGCCGACACGACCTCCACGCCATCATTGACGGCGCGCTCGATCGTATCGGTCAGGTAGTACTCGCCCTGCGAGTTGTCGTTGCGCAGCGTGGCCAGCCACTGGCGCAGATGCGCCGTCGGGCAGACGATAATGCCGGTGTTGATCTCGCGAATCGCGCGAACGTCCTCGCTGGCATCCTTCTGCTCGACGATGCGCACGATATTGCCGGCGGCGTCACGAACGATCCGTCCATATCCGGTAGGATCGGGCATCTCGACAGTCAGCACGCCCAGGCGCTCGGCGCCGGCGGCCTGCACGAGGCCCTTCAGGGTGTCGACCGAGGTCAGCGGCACGTCGCCGTACAGCACCAGCGTGGGCTGGCTGTCGTCGAGCAGCGGCAGGGCCTGCATCACGGCGTGGCCGGTGCCCAGTTGCTGAGCCTGCTCGGCAAAGGCAACATCGTCCGCGCCAACGGCTTTGCGCACCAGCTCGGCACCATGACCCACCACCACCACGAGCCGCGACGGCGACAGCGTGCGCGCGGTATCGAGGACGTGGGATAGCATTGGCTGGCCGGCCACCGGGTGCAGCACCTTGGGCAGCGCGGAGTTCATCCGCTTGCCCATGCCCGCGGCAAGAATGACGATATTCACAAGGAGGTCCCTAAGTGAGTGTGTCTGAGAATAAGCTGGAAAATCCGTGCCTGGGAGCGTCGCGTCCGGCCGTGCGCCGAACTGGCTGGCCGCGCCCAAACCGTTGCCACGCTTGGGCTGGCGGGCGATCCGCCGCCCCTGGAAACATGCGCGCAGATTCTAGCACGCCCCCCCTGACCGATCTGGCCAGATCACGCCGAGTTACCGTTGTTCACAATTGGTCACGTCGCGTGTATGTGGCGATCACAACACTCACGTTCGTCGCGGTACTTGGCGGCTGCAACGCCATGAAACTGGGCTACGAGCAGGGAGACCGGCTCGCCTATTGGTGGGTGGACCGCTACGTGGATGTCTCGGATGCCCAGGAGGTGCCGACACGCGACGCCATCGCCCGATTCTTTGCGTGGCACCGGCGCTCGCAGCTTCCGGAAGTCGCCAAGGTCCTTGCCCGGGTCAAGGGCGAGGTGGCCGGACCCGTCGATATCGCGATGATCCGCCAGGCCCAGCAGGACAGCCAGCGGCTGGGACGTCAGGCGTACGAGAACACGATTCCTGACCTTGCAGAATTGATGCTCACGCTATCGCCCGACCAGATCAAGCGGATGGAGGCGAAGTTCGCCGAGAGCAATACGAAATATCGCAAGCAGTTCCTCGGCTCCGATGCCAACGCGCGCACCGATGCCCGCTACGACAAGATCATGGACTATGCCAAGCTGGTCTATGGCAGCTTCTCGCGCGACCAGGAAAAGGCCATCCGCGACGCGATGGGGCCCTATATGCTGAACGCCGACGCCCGTTACAGCGAGCGCGTGCGCCGCCAGCAGGAATGGGTGGCGCTGGCGCGCGAGATCTCGACCACGCGCCCGCCCAAGGCGCAGGCCGAAGAGATGCTGCGTCACTATGCCGACGACTGGCAGCGCCCGGCCACGGGCCAGCAGCGGAGTACCGATGCGGGGATCAACCTGACGGTGACGATCGCCAACCTGACCACGCCGGAACAGAAGGCCCACGCGGTCAAGCGCTTCCAGGGATGGATCGAGGATGTGCAGGCGTTGATGCGCGAGCCCGGGCGCTCCGCGCAGGCGTCACAGTAGCCAACCTTGGGGGAAGGCGGGGGAAGGCGGGGGGAGGCGGGGGGAGGCGTCAGGCCGACGGTTCCGAAGCCTGTTCCGACGCCTCCTGGGCCTTCTGGATCTTGTCGAAGCGCACGAACTCCATCCGGTTCGCCTCGACATTGCCCGTGAAGGTCAGCGCCTGCTGCGTGAACGTGGTCTCGCCGAACAGCGATGCCTCGTCGATCTTGCCCAACCCGGTAGCCAGCCCCGTGAACGGGAACAGGTCCGTATCGGCCAGGTGCGACGGCACCACGTTGCGTAGCGCCGAGAAGATGTTGTCGATCCGGCCCGGGTTCTCGCGCTCCCATGCCTGCAGCATTTCGCTCACCTTCTTGCGCTGCAGGTTTTCCTGCGAGCCACACAGGTTGCACGGGATGATCGGGAACGCCATGGCACGCGCATACGACGCGATGTCCTTCTCCGCGCAGTACGCCAGCGGCCGGATCACGATGTGCTGGCCGTCGTCGGTGGCCAGCTTCGGCGGCATCGCCTTCATCTTGCCGCCGAAGAACATGTTCAGGAAGAACGTATTGACGATGTCGTCGCGGTGATGGCCCAGCGCGATCTTGTTGGCGCCCAGCTCCTTGGCCGTGCGATAGATCACGCCGCGGCGCAGGCGCGAGCACAACGAGCAGGTGGTCTTGCCCTCGGGCACCTTCTCCTTGACGATCGAGTAGGTGTCCGCCTCGACGATCACATACTCCACGCCGAGAGACTTCAGGTATGCCGGCAGCACATGCTCGGGAAAGCCCGGCTGCTTCTGGTCCAGGTTCATCGCGATCAGCTTGAACTGGATCGGCGCCCGTTTCTGAAGCGCCGTCAGCACCGACAGCATCGTGTAAGAGTCCTTGCCGCCACTCATGCAGACCAGCACTGTGTCGCCGTCCTCGATCATGCCGAAGTCGCCGATGGCCTTGCCGGTCAGCGACTGCAGACGGGTTTCGAGACGATAGAAGTTAGCGGAGTGACTCATATGACATACCTGGATCAGTACGGGCGCGGAACAATGGCCCGGTTTCAACGGGCCAACATTCTACTGGAGCCCACCGCCCGGCGCTGCGCGGCCCCGCTCGGGCAGAGCGGCCAGATCAGGCGGGCTTGACGTGGAACACTTCCACGCCGACGGCATCGCAATCCGGGTAGACGTCCGGCTTTTCCGTCGACACGCGCACGGCGCGCACCTTCGGGTGCTGCAGCATCGCGCGCGCCACGTCGTCGCACAGCGTTTCCTGCAGGTGGATATGGCCACGCGCCATGCGCTCGGCCACGGTGTTGCGCATGAAGTCGTAGTCGACTACTTCCTCGAGCCTGTCGGCCTGCGGCGTGGTCTCGGCCAGCGACACGAACAGGTCGATATTGACGAGCACGCGCTGTTCGCCCTTCTTCTCGAATTCGTGCACGCCAATGTTGATCTGCACTTCATAGTTGCGCAGGAACATGCGACGGCAGTTTTGCAGGCTGGGATGGGAGAGGGCGGCAAAGGTCATGGCTGGCAAATCAGAAACAGCTTATTCAGTAAGGAACATCACGTCGCGGGCCAGCGGCATCAGGTGCTGGCCTCCGTCGACGTACAACGTGGTGCCGGTAACGGCGCGCGCCACGGCCAGGTAGGCCACGGCCTGCGCGATGTCTTCCGGCGTGGACGACTGGCCCAGCGGCGTCATCCCATGGGCGCGGACAAAGCCCGGGTCGGACTGGTCGCCGGACACCAGCGTGATGCCGGGCGCGACGCCCACCACCCGCAGACGCGGCGCCAGTGCCTGCGCAAGCTGCACCGTGGCAGTCTGCAGCGCGGCCTTCGACAGCGTGTACGACAGGAAATCGGGATTCAGGTTGTTCAGCTTCTGGTCGAGCAGGTTGATCACAACGCCGAGCTGCCCGGTTTCGTTGCCGCCGGCGCCAAGCGCCTTGTGCATCTCACGCGCCAGCAGCAGCGGGGCCGCCACGTTGGTGCGCATGTGCGTGTCGAGCGACCCATAGGAGAAGCTCGTCGCCACGTCGTACTGGAACAGCGACGCGTTGTTGACCAGGCAGGCCGGCACGCCAAGGGCGTCGATGCAAGCGGGGATCAACCGGGCCGTGGCGGCTTCATTCGACAGATCGGCCTGCAGCACGGCGGCGCGGCGACCAAGGCCGCGGATCTGGGTGGCCAGCGCGTCCGCTTCGTCGCGCGAGCGGTTGCAGTGAACGGCAACGTCCCAGCCTTGTGCGGCAAGTTCGAGGGCGATGGCACGGCCCAGGCGGCGCGCGCCGCCGGTGACCAGCGCCACGCCACGAGATTTGACGCCCGAAGCCTGTGAAGTGCCCGTAGTCTGAGAATCTGGCATTGCTACAATTCGCGGTATGCAGAAAGTCGCTAGTCTACCCCTTCCCTCCGCAGATGCGCTGGACGCCTCTGCGGCCCTTTCCATCTGTATTGCCGGCGCCATCGACGCAGCGGGCGGCTGGATCGGCTTCGATCGATTCATGTCGCTGGCGCTCTACGCCCCCCGGCTGGGCTACTACAGTGGCGGTGCGGCCAAGTTCGGCCGCGACGTCAGCGACGGCAGCGATTTCATCACCGCCCCGGAACTGACGCCATTCTTCGCCCGCACGCTGGCGCGCCAGTTCGTGCCCCTGATCAGGATGAACCTGCCGCGCGTCATGGAATTCGGCGCGGGCACCGGCCGGCTGGCCGCCGACCTGCTGCTCGCGCTCGAAACCGAGGATGCGCTGCCAGACACCTACCAGATCGTCGAACTGTCCGGTGAATTGCGCGCGCGCCAGCAGGCCACACTGGACCAGCGGGCCCCACATCTGGCCGGGCGCGTCACCTGGCTGGACGCCCTGCCGGACCGCTTCGAGGGTGTGGTGGTGGGCAACGAAGTGCTCGATGCAATGCCGGTGCGGCTGTACGCGCGTATTGGCGGCCGCTGGCACGAACGTGGCGTGGTCTGCGCGAAGGATGGAAAGGCGGGCGCCGAGGCCTTCGCCTTCGAAGACCGGCCATTGGAGGACGGCGCGATCCCTGAGGTACTGCTCGGGATTCCGGGCGACCACGACATCGTCACCGAGACCCATGCCGAAGCGGAAGGATTCACCCGCGCCGTGGGCGCGCTGCTGGCGCGCGGCGCGGCGTTCTTTATCGACTATGGTTTCCCGGCGTCCGAGTACTACCATCCGCACCGTACCGGCGGCACGCTGATGTGCCACTACCGTCATCACGCACACCCCGACCCGTTCCTCTACCCCGGACTGCAGGACATCACCGCGCACGTGAACTTCAGTGGCATCGCCCAGGCGGCCGTGGAGGCTGGTCTGCAAGTATCCGGTTACGCCTCGCAGGCGCGCTTCCTGATGAATGCCGGCATCACGGATCTGATGATGTCGCTCGATCCGAGCGACGCCCGCGCATTCCTGCCGCAGGCCAATGCTGTGCAGAAGCTGTTGTCTGAAGCGGAGATGGGCGAGCTGTTCAAGGTCATCGCCCTCACCCGCGGCATCGACGACGCCATGCCGCTAGACGGCTTCGCGCGCGGCGACCGCAGCTTCGCACTCTAAGTCTACTAAGGGAGCCCGGGTCGCCATGTTGCGCTGGACGTTCACCATCTTTCTCTGCGTGATCGTGCTGTCAGCCTCGCTGCCGTGGCTGCAGAAGATCGGGCTGGGACGCCTGCCGGGCGATGTCCGGTTCCGCTTGTTCGGCCGCGAGTACGTGCTGCCATTCGCGTCGACGATCCTGCTGTCGCTGGCGGCGCTGGTGATCGGGAAGCTGCTGTAGGGGGCCCGCCCCCTACTCCTCCGCCATCCCCAGCCGCTGCGCCACCGCCACCACCCTGGCCTTGTGCACCCGGTCCTTGATCTGATCGACCCTGTCCCCGCAAGCCTTGGCAATCGCGCCGGCGTCCACGGAAGCCGCCGCATCGCGCGCAGCCAGCAGGCGAGCCACCTGCGGGTAGTCCTTATCCGCAAAACCCAGGCGTCCACGCGCATCGGCCTCGCAGGCCAGCAGCGCCTCGGCGAACCGCTCCGGCTTGCGCAGCGCGTCGCAACGCTCGACCAGCCGCGTCACCGCCGCCGCGCCGAACTCCATGCTGCGATGGATATTGCCGTGCTCGCGCGCCACCACCAGGGCCAGCTCGCGGCAATCGTTCGGCACGCGCAGGCGCTGGCAGATGGCTTCGAGCAACTTGACACCACGTTGCTCGTGTCCGATATGCCGGGGCAGCATGTCCTCGGGCGTGGTGCCCTTGCCAAGGTCGTGCGCCATCGCGGCGAAGCGCACCGGCAGCGATGCGCCGACGCTCGCCGCGTAGTCGATCACCATCATCACGTGCACGCCGGTATCGACTTCGGGATGATATTCCGGGCGCTGGGGCACGCCCCATAGGCGATCGAGTTCCGGCAACAGGTGGGCCAGCGCGCCGCACTCGCGCAGCACGTCGAACATGCGTGACGGCTTCGCCTCCATCAACCCGCGAGACAGTTCCTGCCAGACGCGCTCGGGCACCAGCGCATCCACCTCGCCCGCGTCGACGATCTTGCGCATCAGCGCGACGGTCTCCGGCGCCACCGTGAAATCGTGGAAGCGCGCCGCGAAACGCGCCACGCGCAGGATACGCACCGGATCCTCGGCGAAGGCGTCGGACACGTGGCGGAATTTGCGCGCGGCCAGGTCCTTCTGGCCGCCATAGGGGTCGATCACCGGGCCGACGAGGTTGTCGTGCTCGTCCACCGCCTGGGCCATCGCGTTGATGGTCAGGTCACGCCGGACGAGATCCTCCTCCAGCGTCACGTCGGCGCCGGTATAGAAGGCAAAGCCCTTGTAGCCGACCGCAGTCTTGCGCTCGGTCCGCGCCAGCGCGTACTCGGCCTTGGTCTGCGGATGGAGGAAGACCGGGAAATCCTTGCCCACCGGCTTGAAGCCGGCGGCCTCCATGTCCGCGGGCGTGGCGCCCACCACCACGTAGTCACGGTCCTGGCTCGGCTTTCCGAGCAACTGGTCGCGGACGGCGCCGCCCACTGCGTACACCTGCATGAATCAACCCGAAACGATGATCGCGTCCGGACGATCCGGCTCGGTGCGATACGGTTCATCGGCCGGGACGAAGTCCCGTTCCTCGCGCGCCGCCGCCGCCCATTCCTGCATCGCGGGCAGCGCCAGCACGAAGTCCGCGTACGCCTTGGCGGCTTCGGGCAGATGCACGCCGTAGGTGGCAAAGCGGCTGACTATCGGCGCGTAGAACGCGTCGGCAATCGTAAAGCCGCCGAACAGGAACGGACCCTCGGACGCGTAGCGCGTGCGCAGATCGGTCCAGATCGACGCGATGCGGTCGATGTCACGCTGCACGGCGACGTTCCAGCCCAGCCCCGGCAGCATTGCCGTCACGTTCATCGGCATCTGGCTGCGCAGGTTGCCAAACCCGGAATGCATCTCGGCGCAGATCGAACGCGCCAGCGCGCGCGCGGCGGCGTCCTTCGGCCACAGGGCCTTCTCCGGAAAGCGTTCGGCGACATATTCGCTGATCGACAGCGAATCCCATACGGTCACGTCGCCATCGATCAGCGCCGGCACCTTGCCAGCCGGCGAATAGCGCGCGATCTCGGTCGCGAACTCCTTCGTGAACAGACGTACCGCGATTTCCTCGAAGGCAATGCCGGCGTGGCGCAGCAACAGCCACGGGCGCAGCGACCAGGAAGAGTAGTTCTTGTTGCCGATGACGAGCTTCATCGCAGATCCTTGGGGCGAGGGTCAAAAGGTTTTCGGGCGGTGAACGTACGGAAAGCAACGCGCGCGCCCCGAACCGGTCATTCTATCGACCTCGCCGGGCGCATTCCAAGCGAATTACGCTCGCAAGCGTGTGAGCCGCAATCACATCGATCGGGCGCTAGCCCCGGTCATCGATGCACGCTGCCCCGCATGAACCGCAGCGCGCTGTCGCGATTGCGGCCGGACAGCACGTCGGTCATCACGACTTCCAGGCTGACCGGGCGCACGCCAAGCTCGGCCGCCATCGGGTGCGCCAGCACGTTGTCCAGCCGCATCGAGTCGAGATTGTCGCGCGACAGCACCGTGCCACCGGGCACGTGTTCGAGCACCGCCGCCTGCATCCGCGCGAGCGCGTCGGGTAGCGCGATGACCGGACGGGGATGCCCCGACGCGCGGCCGGCAAAGCGGACGAGTTCCTCGAGCGTGTAGACCTGCGGACCGCCAAGCTCGTAGACCTGCCCGATCGTTTCGGGATGGA
Source organism: Cupriavidus sp. HY129 (assembly GCF_059492215.1). Taxonomy (NCBI): domain Bacteria; kingdom Pseudomonadati; phylum Pseudomonadota; class Betaproteobacteria; order Burkholderiales; family Burkholderiaceae; genus Cupriavidus; species Cupriavidus sp. HY129. The sequence goes on along the minus strand of NZ_CP083254.1, from coordinate 184,021 downwards.
CCATCGCATTGACGAAGGCCTGCACCACGTCCAGCACAAACACCGGCTGGAATCGCGCGTGGGCGCACGCCAGCGGCACCACCGGCGCCATCTGCTGCAACTGGGCGAACAGGTTCAGGAAATGATCGTCGGGACCGAATACGACCGATGGACGGAAGATCGTCCAGTCGAGCCCGCTTTCGCGCACGATCCTCCCACCATCGCCCTTGCTGCGCAGATACATCGACGGTCCTTGTGGATCGGCGCCGAGCGCGCTCATGTGAAGCAGCCTGCGAACGCCAGTGCGCTTGCAGGATTCGACGACCTGGCGCGGCAGATCGACATGCGCGGCGGCGAACTGCGGCCCATACGGGTCGCCACGCTCGCCATGCAGGACGCCAACCAGATTGACGACGATACCGTCGACGCCAAGCGAGCCGATGGCGTCGTCGAGCACCGCGTCGTCGGCCAGGCCAAGTTCGATCACTTCGACACGCGGCAGCAGCAGCAGGTGCTGGGCATGCTCGACATTGCGCGTGCCGACGATGATGCGATCGGGCGCGATGGGACTATCGGGACTGGAGGCCGGATCGAGCGGCGCACCGGAGGCGGTGGCTGCGCCGGCAAGGCGGGAAATCAGGTGGCTGCCGATAAAACCGGCGCCCCCGATGACAAGAACATTGCTGGTCTGCATGGTGGGCTCCGTGACGAACACGTTACGCGGGCATCGATGCGCGCGTCCGTGGCCACGGGGCCCACCGTCTCCGTCTGAGTGCGAGAGTGCCTCGTCAGGCTCAGGGGAGGCTGGTCGTCGTGACCGAAGACGGCGCGACCATTCCCAGACGGTCTTTCAGGGACTGGGGCCGGCCACTCATTAATGCAGCATAGTACGTGGCGTTCGAAAGCACATTCTTCACGTAGTTCCGCGTCTCGGTGAACGGGATCGTCTCTGCAAAGATCGCGCCTTCCACCGGTCGCGACAGGCTGGTACGCCACGCCTTGGGCCGTCCCGGACCAGCGTTGTAGCCGGCGGACGCCAGCGTCCAGGAGCTGTCCAGATCGGTCAGCACCATGCTCATGTAGTTGGTGCCGAGCATGATGTTGATGTTGGGGTCTCCCATCATCGACGGCGAGAAGTCGGTCATGCCGATCTTGCGCGCGACGTACTTGGCCGTGGCCGGCATCACCTGCATCAGGCCATGCGCGCCCGCCGACGAACGCGCATTCATGATGAAGCGCGATTCCTGACGAATCAGGCCGTAGGCCCACGCCATGTCGAGGCCGACCTCGTCCGTGGCACGCTGCATGATGTCCCGGTACGGCATCGGGAAGCGCTGCGTGAAATCGTGCTCGGCCTTGGTGCGGTCGGACGTGTTGACGGTACGGTCGAGCAGCTCGATCTTGCGCGCGTACTCGGCCGCGGCCAGCAGGTCACGATCGTTCATGCCGCGCAGTTCCCAGTTCCACTCGCGGTTGCCTTCGAAGCGCAGGTTCAGGTCATAGAACTTCTTGGCGCGCGTGAAGCCGGCGCGCGAGCGCATCGCCATCGCCTCGGCATCGGTGACTGTGGTCCGCGTCGGAATCGTGATGCGATTGCCCAGTTCCTCGCTGGCTAGCTGGCCATAGAAATTGAACTGGCCGGCGATCGACTGGAACTGCTGCTGGGCGTCGCTGCCACGGCCATCGGCCTTGAGCGCGCGCGCGTACCAGTACGTCCATGCCGGATCCTTGGCACGCAGCTCGGGACGCATCGATTCGATGGACTGGCGCACCTGCTTCCAGTCGCCCTGACGCAGCGCTGCCCGCACGCGCCACTCCTGCGACTCATCGGACAGCCACTGGTTACCGCCCAGGTCCATCTGGCGACGGTAGTAGCCGGCAGCCTCCGGCATCAGCTTCTTGGCCGCGAACTGGCCGATCACGCCCCAGGCCGCGCCCTGCTCGTCACGCGACAGGTTGCCCGAGATCGTGCCCAGGTAGGCGGCGGCCTGCGAGGGATCGTTACGTGCCATCTTGACCACGGTGGCCAGCGAATCGCCATCCACGCGCGCATCGGGCACCGCGGCGGCGATCTTGCCGGCCAGCGTGGTGTAGTTCTGCTCCAGCGCCTGACGCGCCTGGAAAGCCACGTCGCTGCGCTGGATCTGCTGGCTCTGCGCCATGTAGCTGATCAGGTCAACACAGCCGTCGCCGTAGTAGCGCGGGTCGACCAGCACCGCACGCGCATCGGCGGCCACGTTCTGGCCCTTGAGCGCGCGCGACAGCAGCGCGTAGCACTCCACCTGCGTATCGTCCTTCAGCACGAACTGCGGATACTGGACGTCGAAGTTTGCCCAGTCGCGCTTCTTGCCAAGCACCAGCAGCCAGTCATTGCGCATCCGGTCGGCAATCGCCTCGCCCTGGTAGCGTTGCAGGAACGCGCTGATCTCGGCATCCGGCGTGTCGATCAGCGGCTGGCCGCTCGAGTCGAACATCTGCGACTTGATGCGGAAGTATTCGACGTACGACGGAATCGGATAGTCGACCAGCGTGGCCGAGATGGCCGCGGCGCGGTCCGCGTCGTTCTTGCGGGCGGCCTCGCGCAGCGCGACAAAGGCATCGTCCGGGTCCGACGGAATCGTCAGGGCGGCCGGTTGCTGCTGCACCGCTTTCTGGGGCGTCGCCGTACGTTTCTGCGCGTAGACTGGGGTAGCCAGCAGCGCACCTGCGAACGCAAGCCAGGCGAAGCGTCCGGCACGGCGCAGATATACTCCCTTCGGCATTCTTGGTATTCCTTGTTGGGTGCGTGCCTGTCACGCGACAGGCACGCAGGATTCGTGATTCGTACCACCGGCGCGCATCTTCATTTGCGCGTCCAGCATTGTTTTCAAATGTCTGTTCGATGGCCATTATTGCACGCCATGCCACCAAACCAAGCACCGGACAACGGGCCGGACAGCCTTTATTTCTCGGCCCCTGAGGACCGTCGCGCCCTGCGCCGCCGGCTGCTCGCGCTGCGCGCCGCGCTACCCGATCGAGAGACGGCGGATGCACAGATCGCGGCAGCGCTCGCGACACTGCTCGAACGTCTCGGCGTGCAACGACTGGGGTTCTACTGGCCGATCCAGCAGGAGTTCGACGCACGCGACACCGTGGCCCGATGGCTGACCGCGATGCCCGGCCGCGTGGCCGCCCTGCCCGTCGTGAGCCGGCCCGCCGCACCGCTCGATTTCCATGTGTGGACACCGGACACGACAATGCGCGCCGGCCAGTACGGCATTCCGGTGCCCGATGGCACCGGAGCCGTGACGCCCGACGCGCTGCTCATTCCATGTGTCGGATTCAGCGCCGATAAGTTCCGCCTGGGATACGGCGGCGGGTTCTACGACCGCACGCTGGCGGACATGGCTGCCGCAAACGCCACGCCGATAGCGATCGGAATCGGCTTTGCCGCGTGCGAGGTGCCGCTGCAGGCAGCGTCGCATGACCTGCCGATGGACTGGCTGGTCACGGAACGAGGGGTGATCTAGCTATTTCCACCCGGGCCACCCGGACCACCAGAGGCAACCTGGTCGGCCTGGGCGCTCATCAGTTCCTCCACCAGCGTCCGCATCTTGCGCCAGTGCGATCCTTCCCAGAACACGCGCTGGCAATGCGGGCAGGTGACGAAATGCTCGTGACGCTCGAACACCCCTTCCGGCACGCGCCCATCCACATCGGTCTTGCCAATACGACGCAGGGGCACGTTGCAATCGAGGCAGAGCGAGAATGGCCTGGCGCTGCGAGCCAGGTCCAGTCTGGAAAAGATCTCCCTGACCTGCAATGACGACCGGATCGCCCGCACGTAACAGCCGTGGGTGATGCCGCGGCGCTTGAGCAGTTCGCGGTCGCGGGTCAGTACGATGCGCTTCTCGTCCGAGGCGATGCGGGCGATCTCGCTGTCTTCGAAGTGGTTGTCGTAGAGCGTATCGAAGCCAGTCATGCGCAGCAGATGCGCCAGGCCGCCGAGATGGGCGTCCGCCACGAAGCGGATTTCGCGCAGCGGATGTTCGCGGACACGTAGCAGCGGTGCGATATCGAACGATTCGAATTTTGGGTAGACCGCGATGCGGTCGCCGTCGCACACGATGCGCTCGAACGGCGACGACTCGCCGTTGACGAGAATCAGCTCCACCTCGGTATGCGGCACGCCCAGCGCTTCGATCATGTGCTTGACCGTGGCGGCGCGCGCGCAGGGGCACGACAGATCCCGGCGACGTTGTGCTGGCGCCAGGAAGTCGTTCAGTTCCTCGTAGAAACGGAATGTGGCGGTGACCATGCCGCCGAGTATGACACCAACGGCCACGCCAGTGGCCAGGCGGTCAGGTGGTCATGTGGTCAGCGCGCGTTACCCAGACGTAACGCGGCTTCCACGGCCATGCGCGCCCACGGTGTCATCGCTGCGGGCGATTCCAGACACGCGGGTGGCAGGCCCAGGTAGTGACGCATCGTCACTTCGCGGCGCGCGGACTGGTACCGGAACGGCTCGCTGCCCTCGGCCTCGAAGCGCGCCAGCGTGACGTCGTCGGCCTTCAGGAAGCACTGGCCGCCACTGATGAGCGCGAACATCAGGCCATCGTAGAACAGGCCATGCCCGCCGAACATCCGCTTGGCCGTGATGGCCCCGATGTTGGCCGCCAGCGGCGCCATCAGTTCGAGCAGGTGCTCGACGAATGGGTCCGGGCGGCGCGCGGCGGGCATCGGGAATTACAGCTTCAGGCGCTGCCAGACCGCCTTGGTCGCGCCGGCGGCGTTGAGCGTGTAGAAGTGCAGGCCCGGCACGCCCGCATCGAGCAGGCGCGCGCACAGGTCGGTCACCACGTCCAGGCCGAAGGCGCGGATCGCTTCCTTGTCATCGCCGAACGACTCGAGCCGCTTGGCTACCCAGCGCGGCACTTCGGCGCCGCACATCTCGGAAAAGCGCATCAGCTGAGAGTAGTTCGTGATCGGCATGATGCCGGGCACGATCGGCACTTCCACGCCCATCGCGCGCACGTCGTCGACGAAGCGAAAGTACGCATCGGCGTTGAAGAAGTACTGCGTGATCGCCGAGTCCGCGCCGGCCTTGACCTTGCGCACGAAATTTTCCAGGTCGTGACGCGGCGAACGGGCCTGCGGGTGGTACTCGGGATAGGCGGCCACTTCGATGTTGAACCAGTCACCGGTTTCCGCGCGGATGAACTCGACGAGTTCGTTGGCATAGCGGAACTCGCCGATCTCGCCCATGCCCGACGGCATGTCGCCGCGCAGCGCCACGATGTGGCGGATGCCGCCATCGCGATAGGTCTGGAGAATCGTCCGGATGCTGTCGCGCGTGGAGCCCACGCACGACAAGTGCGGCGCAGCCTCGATACCTTCGCGCTGGATCTCCAGCACGGCATCGAGCGTGCCCTGCTGCGTGGTACCGCCGGCGCCGAACGTCACCGAGATGTACTTGGGCTGCAGCGGCGCAAGCTGCGCGCGCGTATTGCGCAGTTTCTCCGCGCCCTCCGCCGTCTTGGGCGGGAAGAATTCGAAGCTGAAGTAACGATCAGTCATGGTTGGCACGCCGCCGTGGCGGCGCCCAGAAAAAGAGTCTCAACGCGTCAGTTGCGCTCGCCCAGCAGCACGCTGGCCAGGATCCACGCAATCACGCTGTACAAGATCGAGCCGAGCAGCGCCGAACCGAAGCCGTCCACGACGAATCCTTGCAGCAGGTTGCCCACGAACAGGAACAGCAGCGCGTTGATGACGAAGATGAACAGGCCCAGCGTCAGCAGCGTGACCGGCAGCGTCAGGATGACGAGGATCGGCCGAATCAGCGCATTGACGAGGCCCAGCACCAGCGCGGCAATCATGGCGGAGCCGAAGCTGCCAAGATGGACCCCGCTGATCAGGTAACCCACCAGGAACAACGCTGCGGCATTGATGATCCATACGGCCAACAGTCTCATTGCAACTCCTTTGTTTTTGGTTGGATGACACTAATTGTGCACGGTCTTGATGACGCCGTGTCGCGCGGCCGGCGCGGCGCCCGCTCCCGCGCGGGAGCGGGGAGCCGCGCCGGGGGCGAGAGCCGTGGCCGATCAGTAGCGGTAGTGGTCGGCCTTGTACGGGCCTTCCTTCTTCACGCCGATGTAGGCCGCCTGCTGCTCGGTCAGTTCGGTCAGTTGCGCGTTCAGCTTCCGGAGCTGCAGGCGCGCGACCTTTTCGTCCAGGTGCTTCGGCAGCACGTACACGCCAACCGGGTACTTGCCGCTGTCACGTTCGGCCCACAATTCGATCTGGGCGATCGTCTGGTTGGCGAACGAGCTGCTCATCACGTACGACGGGTGACCCGTGGCGCAGCCCAGGTTCACCAGGCGGCCCTTGGCCAGGATGATGATCTTCTTGCCGTCCGGGAACTTGACGTGGTCAACCTGCGGCTTGATCTCGTCCCATTCGTACTTCTCGACCGATGCGATGTCGATCTCGTTGTCGAAGTGGCCGATGTTGCAGACGATGGCCTGGTCCTTCATCTTGGCCATGTGGTCGTGCGTGATCACGTGGTAGTTGCCGGTGCAGGTCACGAAGATGTCGCCGTGCTCGGCGGCGTAGTCCATCGTCACCACGCGGTAGCCTTCCATGGCGGCCTGCAGCGCGCAGATCGGATCGATCTCGGTCACCCACACTTGCGCGGACAGCGCGCGCAGGGCCTGGGCGCTGCCCTTGCCCACGTCGCCGTAACCGGCAACCACGGCGATCTTGCCGGCGATCATCACGTCGGTGGCGCGCTTGATGCCGTCCACCAGCGATTCGCGGCAGCCGTAGAGGTTGTCGAACTTGCTCTTGGTCACCGAGTCGTTGACGTTGATGGCCGGGAACTTCAGTTCACCCTTTTGCGCCATCTGGTACAGGCGGTGCACGCCGGTGGTCGTTTCCTCGGTCACGCCACGGATGGCGGCCAGGTTGCGGCTGTACCAGGTCGAATCCTTGGCCAGCTTTTCCTTGATGGCGGCGAACAGGAAGGTTTCTTCCTCGCTGGTCGGCTTGGCGATCAGCGACGCATCCTTTTCGGCGCGGGCACCCAGGTGCAGCAGCAGCGTGGCGTCGCCGCCATCGTCCAGGATCATGTTCGGCGTGCCACCGTCGGCCCAGTCGAAGATGCGGTGCGTGAAGTCCCAGTATTCCTTCAGCGATTCGCCCTTGAAGGCGAACACGGGCGTGCCCGATGCGGCGATGGCGGCGGCGGCGTGATCCTGCGTCGAGAAGATGTTGCACGAGGCCCAGCGCACGTCGGCGCCCAGTGCCTTGAGGGTTTCGATCAGCACGGCGGTCTGGATCGTCATGTGCAGCGAACCGGCGATGCGCGCGCCCTTGAGCGGCTGCGCGGCGGCGAATTCGTCGCGAATGGCCATCAGGCCGGGCATTTCGGTCTCGGCGATGGCGATTTCCTTGCGGCCCCAGCCGGCCAGGCCGATATCGGCCACGATGTAGTCTTGCTTCAGGTCGGTCACTGCGTTCATACGTCACTCCGTAGTTGAAGTGGTCACGCAAGAAACGGGAGGGCGACAAGATGACGGCAGCCCCGAAGGGGTGCCGATGGCCGCGCCAGCACTTGGCATGGCGGGCGGACAGGTCGACTCGCGTCCGTGCGAACCACGGAACTGCGAGCGCCGTTGAAACATTCCGAGCCTGGCGGAAGGCGGGGCCATCCGTTGCAACGCTCCTCGGAGTGGCGGTATTGTAGCGTGCCTGTCCGCGCCTTGCGGCGCAAGCAGGCACATTTTTCCGGTCTTTCTCCGTCTCTCCTCACCTTGCACATGCTCCCCACGCCACCCCGCACCCTGACCATCGCCGGATCCGACTCCGGAGGCGGGGCCGGTATCCAGGCCGATCTGAAGACGTTCGCGGCACTGGGATGTTTCGGCATGAGCGCGATCACCGCGATCACGGCTCAGAACACGCTCGGCGTGACCGGCGTCCACGCCATACCGGCCGACATGGTGGCCGCGCAGATCGACGCCGTGGCCAGCGACATCGGCGTGGACGCGGCCAAGACCGGCATGCTGGGAACGGCGGCCATCGTTGAGGCCGTAGCCGGGGCGGTGGATCGGCATGGCATCCGCAAGCTCGTGGTGGACCCGGTGATGATTTCGACCTCGGGCGCCACGCTGTCCGACGACGCGACCAGCCAGGCGATGGTGAAACTGCTGTTTCCGCGCGCGATGCTGGTCACGCCGAACCTGCCTGAGGCGTCATACCTGCTGGGCCGCCGCATCACGCGCCGCGCCGAAATGGAGGCGGCCGCAGCGGACCTGCTTGCGCTCGGTTGCAAGGCGGTGCTGCTCAAGGGCGGCCATCTGGAAGACGACGGCCCCGGCAGCCTGGGCCTGGATGACCTGCTGATGCTGGCCGACGGCACCGTGCGCGTCTACACCCATCCGCGCGTCGATACGCCGAACCTGCACGGCACCGGCTGCACGCTGGCCGCCGCCATCGCGGCGCAGCTCGCCCGGGGCGACGCGCTGCCCGATGCGGTCGCCGCGGCGCTCGACTTCGTCGCGCAAGCCATTCGCTCGGGCGCCCGGCTGCGCCTTGGCGGCGGCAACGGCCCCCTCAATCACAGCTTCGCGCCGCGCGCGCTGGGCTAATCGCGAGCATCGCGAAAACCATGCAGACACTGACCAACATCGACCTGCGCGAAGACCGCGCCGCCCACTGGTACGTCAAGGATGAAACGGTGCAGGTGGCCTTTGCCACCGAGCCGGGAGAACTGATCAGCCGCGAGGGCCCGAACCGCTATCAGCCAGGCGACGCGATCGTGACCGGCGCCACCGGCGACCGCTGGGTGGTTTCGCGCGGACGCTTCGACCCACGGTATGTGGCGGTGGGACCGAACGCCCATGGTGAGTCCGGCCCGTATCGCAACAAGCCGGTGCCGGTGCTGGCCCGGGAGATGCCGCACGCATTCGCGATTGCGCGCTCGACCGGCGGCGACGTGCTGACCGGCAAGCCGGGCGACTGGCTGATGCAATACGCGCCCGGCGACTATGGCATCACCGAGCGCGCGCGATTTGAAGCGGTGTACCGTCCCGCGGACGGTCCGAAAGATTAATCGCCGCCGACCAGCTTCACGAGCTTGAACGACGCGCGGGCCACGCAGCAGAGCGTGCCCGTCGCGTCGCGGGCCTCGCCCTCGCAGAAGGCGATCTTGGCGCCACGGCGCATGATGCGCGCCTCGAACGTCAGTTCGCCGCGTGCGGCGGACAGGAAATGCGTGGACATGTCGATCGTGATGACGCCGGTCTCCAGCGGGGCATGAGACCGCGCCGCACCGCTCAGCGTGAAGTCCAGCACCGCCATCAGGGTGCCGCCATGCACGTCGCCACGGCTGTTCACCACGTTGGGATTGGCCGGCAGACGCGTGCGGCACAGACCCTCTTCCATATGCACGGGCTGCAGACCCAGCAGGCGCATCAACGGAATGTCAATGCCGAAGTAAGGCTTGTCGGGGGTGCCCGGTGCGGCGGGGATGATCTCGTTCACTGCTGTTTCCTCTCTGCAGGGTTCCGTTCCGTAGTGCGGAACCTCAGTCCTTTAATGGTGAGCCAAAGAGGATATGCGCAATTGCCGGGCGCCACCAGCCGGGCTGGCCGGTCAGCGCCCAAAGTCTACGTCCAGATCAGGCAAACAAGGCGTTGAGCCCCGCCACCGCCGCCGGCACATCGCTGGCTTCCGTGATCGCCCGCACCACGGCGGCGCTGCCGACGCCCACCGCCAGCACTTCCCCCATGTTGCCTGCGTTCACCCCGCCGATGCCAACCAGCGACGGGATCACGGGCTGCATCAACGCCACGTAGGACTGGAAGCGGCCCATGCCCTGCGGCTGGGTCGGCATGACCTTGGTGGTGGTCGGGAAGATCGCGCCAAGCGCGAGGTAGCTCGGCGAGATCGCGGCCACGCGCAGCATTTCCGCGTAGCCGTGCGTGGACACCCCGAGGCGCAGGCCCGACGCGCGGATCGCGTCAAGGTCGGCGTCGTCCAGATCCTCCTGCCCAAGATGAATCCCGTAGATGCCGCTGTCGCCACCGCAGGCTGCGTGGTGATCGATCGCCACACGCCAGTGATCGTTGATGAACAGGCGCGACTGCGAACCTTTGACCGCCTTCGCGGCGCGCGCCACCTCATGCTTCACCGCGTCGGCATCGTCTGACTTGAAGCGCAGCTGCACGGTCGGCACAGCCAGCGGCACAAGCGTCTCGATCCATGCCGCGCTGGGCATCACGGCATAGAGACCGAGATCGGGCGGACAAGGCGCGAAGGGCTGCGCCGTCTGGCCCGGCGGCACCAGCGCAGCATGTCGCACCTGCGGAAAGCGCCCGAAATCGTTCGGCCAGGCCGTGGCGCCCGGCTGCCAGGCGCGGGCGATGCAAAGGGCGTCGTGCGCCGGAAAGTGCAGCGACAACGCGGCACGCAGCACGGCCACGAACGCGGGCGAATGCGGCGTGTCGTCATCGGCCCGCACGTCAAGCACCCAGGTACCCATCGGCGAGCGCACGGTGTCGATCCAGCGGCCGCCTTCGCGCTCCGATTCGATCAGCACCGCATCCGCGACCACCACCCGATCGATCAGATCCCCGGTGGCCTCGCCATCGGACAGCACCACGTCATGGCGATCGAGCGCGGCGGGAGCATTCGCCGCCGACCAGATGCGCCATGGCGTTTCGTCACGGCCGAACATCGCGGCGTAACGCGCCATCAAGTCATCGAACAGCGCGGCGTCGATGGCCGCTGCAACACCCTGACGTGTCATGCGCGGTCCTCCGCGCCTTCGGCGTGCCAGAACGGCATCCCCACCACGGGCGTGCTGGCCTGGGCCACCTCGCGCTCTGGCATCGGGCCGGCCAGGTAGGCGGTGCGCCCGGCTTCCACGGCCAGCGCGAACGCGCGCGCCATGTTCACCGGATACGCGGACTGGGCCACGGCCGTATTGAGCAGCACGCCGTCGTAGCCCCACTCCAGCACCTGCGCCGCGTGCGACGGCAGGCCGAGGCCGGCATCGACGATCAGCGGGGTGTCGGGCAGACGGTCACGCAGCGTGCGCATCGCGTGCGGGTTCACCGCGCCACGGCCTGTGCCGATCGGGGCAGCCCACGGCATCAGCGCCTGGCAACCGACGTCGAGCAGGCGGCGACACAGCACGAGGTCCTCGGTGCAGTACGGCAGCACCTTGAAGCCTTCCTTGACCAGCGTTTCGGCCACGGCAGGCATGTTGAGCGTGTCGGGCTGCAGCGTGTAGTCGTCGCCGATCAGTTCCAGCTTGATCCAGTCGGTCTCGAATACCTCGCGGGCCATCATCGCCGTGGTGATCACTTCCTGCGCCGTGAAACAGCCGGCGGTATTGGGCAGCACCGGCACGCCCAGCGTGCGCAGCATCTGCCAGAAGGTCTCGCCGCCGAGCGTCTGGCCATCACCGCTGCCCACGGCGGTCTGACGGCGCAGCGCCACCGTGATCATGGCCGGACGCGAGGCTTCCACGGCCGCCTGCAGCGTGGCGGGGGACGGGTAACGTGCCGTGCCGAGCAGCAGGCGCGACGCAAACGATTCCCCGTACAGCACGAACGGGTCGCGCAGGGTTTCAGTTGGTTCGAATGTCATAAGGGACTTAGCCTCCCGTCACGGGTTGCACGAGATCGATCTGGTCGCCCGCGGCCAGCGGCGTGGCCGCATGGCGGGTGCGCGGGACGAACTGGCCGTTCACCGCGGCGGCGAACGGCGGCGCGATGGCCGCCGCCGTCACCGCGTCCGCCAGCGTGGCGGCTTCGGGCAACTCGATCGGTCGGCCATTGAGCAGGATTTCCATGGTGTCTGTCTGATTAGTGCAGCAGGCCGCTGCCGGCCCCGGCCGATAGCATCGCGCTGCCACGCTCCTGCACGGCTTCGATCATGCCGGGCCAGCGCAACGCGGCGGGCACCGCGTGCGCGGCGGGGTCACCACCGAGCATCGCGCGCACGACGGCACACGCGGCCTCCGTCACGGCCGGCGCGATCAGCCAGCCATGCCGATAGAGACCGTTGACGCGCACGACGCGTGCCTGCTGGTCGACGCGAATCGCCGGCAGATGGTCGGGGCGGGTTGGCCGGCGCTGGACATTGAGTTCGAGCACGCGCGCCTCGCCGAACGCCGGATGCAGCGAATGCGCGGCCGAGAGCAGTTCGAGCGCGGAACGCACGCTCATTGGCGATTCGTCCTCGCTTTCGAGTTCCGTCGCGCCGATCACGTAGAGATCGTTCGGCTTCGGCGCGATATAGATCGGGTAGCGCGGATGCAGCAGTCGCACCGGGCGATGCAGCTTTACATCCGGCGCGTGGACGCGCACCACTTCGCCACGCAGGCCGCGCAGGCCCGGCAGCGCGGTCTCGCCGCCCACGGACGCATTGGTCCACGCAGCGCGCGCGCCCAGGCCACGACAGTCGAGCACCACGCCGGCGCGAATACCCAGCGCGGGCAAGGCGTCGGCATCGATGTCACCGGCCTCCCAGACGCAGTGCAAGCCCTCCGTCACGGCGCAGCTCAGCAGCGCGTGCAGCGCGCCTCGGTTGTCGAGCTGCCCTTCGCCCTGCAGCAGCAGGCCTTGCGGAAAGCGCCCTGCCAGGGCCGGCTCGATCTGGCCCACGCCTTCGCCGTCGAGCGCGCGCAGGCGTTGCTGCACCAGATCGGGCGGCGCCACGGCACGCATACGCCCCGTGAACAGCGACACCTCGCTGCGGTCACGCGCATGCCAGACCACCAGCGTGCCGTCCTCCTGGAAGAACACGGGCTCTGGCAACTCGCCAATCCAGGTACGCCAGAGATCGACGCTGGCCATGCCGAGATCGACGATGCGGCGCTCGGCAATCGCCGATTCGGCCAGCGGCGCCAGCATGGCCGCCGCCACATGCGCGGCCGAGCCGCTGCCATCGGGTCCGCCACGCTCGATCAGCGCCACGCGGGCGCCGGCGCGCACGAGCTGCCAGGCGGATAACCGCCCGGCCAGGCCGGCACCGAGGATGGCGACATCGAAGGACTGTACTGCTGTCATGAGATTGTTTGCCGGCGGCATGAGAAAGGTATGTGCCGTCCGGCCTCCGGTTGGGTGAATACCGCCGCGCCGCGTGGGGGCGCCGCGCGCGGGACTCAGATGCTACGGGTACTGCGGATACTGCCGGGCGCGGCCACAAGGGCCGCACCCGTCTGCACGTCGGCGCAGATAGCGGCTTACGAGTAGATCTTCGAGCCCGTCTTCACGAACTCGATCGACTTCTCCTGCATTCCGCGTTCGGCTTCCGGCAACGATGCCGCGTAGTCGCGCACTTCCTGCGTGATCTTCATCGAGCAGAACTTCGGGCCGCACATCGAGCAGAAGTGGGCAATCTTGGCGCCTTCGGCCGGCAGCGTGGCGTCGTGGAACGAACGCGCGCGCTCGGGATCGAGACCGAGGTTGAACTGGTCTTCCCAGCGGAACTCGAAGCGCGCCTTGGACAGCGCGTTGTCGCGGAGCTGCGCGCCGGGCCAGCCCTTGGCCAGATCGGCGGCGTGCGCGGCAATCTTGTACGTGATGATGCCCTCGCGCACGTCTTCCTTGTCCGGCAGGCCCAGATGCTCCTTCGGCGTGACGTAGCACAGCATCGCGGTGCCCATCCAGCCGATGTTGGCGGCGCCAATGCCGCTGGTGATGTGGTCATAGCCCGGCGCGATGTCGGTGACCAGCGGTCCCAGCGTGTAGAACGGCGCTTCGTAGCAGTGCTTGAGCTCTTCGTCCATGTTGGCCTGGATGCGCTGCAGCGGCACGTGGCCCGGGCCTTCGATCATCACCTGCACGTCGTGCTCCCACGCCTTGGCGGTCAGTTCGCCAAGCGTGCGCAGTTCGCCGAACTGGGCGTCATCGTTCGAATCGGCGATACAGCCCGGACGCAGACCATCACCCAGGCTGAACGACACGTCGTACGCCTTCATGATTTCGCAGATCTCGTCGAAGTGCGTGTACAGGAAGTTTTCCTTGTGGTGCGCCAGACACCACTTGGCCATGATCGAACCACCGCGCGAGACGATGCCGGTCACGCGGTCGGCCGTCATCGGCACGTAGCGCAGCAGCACGCCGGCGTGGATCGTGAAGTAGTCCACGCCCTGCTCCGCCTGCTCGATCAGCGTGTCGCGGAACATTTCCCAGGTCAGGTCCTCGGCGATACCGCCGGTCTTGTCCAGCGCCTGGTAGATGGGCACCGTGCCGATAGGCACCGGCGAGTTGCGCAGGATCCACTCGCGCGTTTCGTGGATGTGCTTGCCGGTGGACAGATCCATGATGGTGTCGGCGCCCCAGCGGATCGACCACACCATCTTTTCCACTTCCTCGGCCAGCGACGACGTCACCGCCGAATTGCCCAGGTTGCCGTTGATCTTGACGCGGAAGTTGCGGCCGATCGCCATCGGCTCCAGTTCCGTGTGGTTGATGTTGGCCGGGATGATGGCGCGGCCGGCAGCCACTTCGCGGCGTACGAACTCCGGCGTCATATCTTCCGGACGCAGCGGCAGAGCGGCGCCCAGGGCGTTGCCCGGATGCTGTCGCAGCAGCGCCTTGTACTCGGGCTTGTCGTAGAGCGCCTGCAGGTTCAGCGATTCGCGCAGCGCCACGTATTCCATTTCGGGCGTGATGATGCCCTTGCGTGCGTAGTGCATCTGCGACACGTTCGCGCCGGCCTTGGCGCGGCGCGGGTTCGTCAGTTGCGCGAAGCGCAGGTGTGCCGTGGCAGGGTCATTGGCGCGTGCCAGGCCATACTCCGACGACAGGCCAGTCAGCACCTCGGTGTCGTTGCGCTCTTCGATCCACTTGGCGCGGACGGGCGGCAGGCCGGCCTTCAGGTCGATATGCACGTCCGGATCGCTGTACGGGCCCGAGGTGTCGTAGACGGGAATCGGCGGGTTCGCCATCTCGCCCTTCTCGGTGCGCGTGGCGGTCTGCAGGATCGTGCGCAGCGGCACGCGGATGTCCGGCCGGCTGCCGGTGATATAGGTCTTGCTGGAAGCCGGATAGGCGAATTTCTGGTCGAGATCGCTTTCGAGCGATTCAAACGAAGCAGCGGGGGCAGTACGGGCCATGGGTATCGTCCTCTCTCATGCGGGGATGGACGAAACCAGGAGCCCTGTGAGGTCCGTCGCGCGGCATGGCCAGCGGCGGTGTCCCGTTTGTGCGGATCAAAGTGGAAATCCGCGGGACTAGAGCAATTCGGTTCTATTTGAAACTTCCCACGCCGGTACTAGCCGGATCGGGTTCGAAGGGACTCTCTCAGCCGCCCGGCCCATCCGAACGGCACCCCTGTTTCATCCAACGGGGTGAATTTAAGCACAAGCCCCTGCCTGACGCCAGCCAAAGATCGGTTGCATCTGTCATGCGTCACAGTATCGGAATCGACATGTTGCGGTGCACGATAACGGCGGATGCAAGCAGGCTGACGGGTCTTGTGGCGGGATTCGGCAGTGTTGCGCGCGCCGTTGTTGCCGTACCATGAACCGCATCAGGCCGCCCCCTCGATCGAACTCCGCACGCAGGAGATGCCATGGACGCCACATCCTTTCCCGATGCCGGCAGTGCGCAAACCCATACGGTGTTCAACCAGGTGCCCGATCTGGCGCACTACAACCTGTTCGAGTCGGACCCCGGCCTGCGTGCCGCGCTGGATCGCCTGGGCGGCGCGTGGCACGCCGATACGCTCGCCGCATTCGGCGCGCGGCTGGGCGATCCGGAGGTGCAGGCATGGGCCGCGGACGCCAACCGATTCATCCCCGAGCTGCACACGCACAGCCGCACTGGCGAGCGGATCGACCAGGTGGAATTCCACCCATCGTGGCACAACCTGCTGACGCTGCTGCGCAGCCAGCAACTCCAGGCCCTGCCCTTCGCCCAGCCACGCCCCGGCGTCTGGGCCGCGCGCACGGTGGGCTACTTCCTGCAGGCCCAGGTTGAATCCGGCTCGCTGTGTCCCACCACGATGACGCTCGCAAGTATTCCGGTCCTGCGCAAGGAACCCGCGTTGTTCCGCGATCTCGAACCGCGCCTCTACGCTACCGAACACGATGCGCGCGACCTGCCGTGGCGCGACAAGACCGCCGTGATGATCGGCATGGGCATGACCGAGAAACAGGGTGGCTCTGACGTGCGCGCCAACACCACGGTGGCGCTGCCCGTGCGCGGCGACGGCCGGGGCGCCGAATACGCGCTGACGGGCCACAAGTGGTTTTTCTCGGCGCCGATGTGCGACGCGCATCTGGTGGTCGCCCGCATGGGCGCGGCCGACGGGCCACTATCGTGCTTCTTCGTGCCACGCTTCCGCGACGACGGCAGCAAGAATCCAGTCCAGATCCAGCGGCTCAAGGACAAGCTCGGCAACCGCTCCAACTCGAGCAGCGAAGTCGAGTTCCGCGGCACCACCGGCATCCTGATCGGCGAGGAAGGCCGGGGCATCCCCACGATCATCGAGATGGCCACCAACACGCGGCTCGACTGCGTGATCGGCAGCGCGGCGCTGCTGCGGGCCGGTCTGGTGCAGGCGCTCCACCATGCGCGGCACCGCATGGCGTTCGGCAGGCTGCTGGCGGACCAGCCGCTGATGCGCAACGTGCTGGCCGACCTGACGCTCGAATCCGAGGCCGCCACACTGATGATGATGGCGCTGGCTCATGCCTTCGAACATGCCGACGACGATCCGCTGGCCGCCGCCTGGAAGCGCGTGATGACCCCGGCGGCCAAATTCTGGATCTGCAAGCGCGCGCTGGAGGCCACCGGGGAGACGATGGAGGTCTGGGGCGGCAACGGCTACGTGGAGGACGGCCCGATGGCGCGGCTGTATCGCGAAGCGCCGGTCAACTCGATCTGGGAAGGCTCGGGCAACATCATGTGCCTGGATGTCCTGCGCGCGCTCCAGCGCGATCCTGGCGATGGCGCGCGCATCCTGCAGGATCTGGCGCGGCTGTCGAATGGTGACGCCGCCGTGCGCGCGGAGCTGGCGTCGCTGCAGGCGATGCTGCGAGAGCCCGCTGAACAGCTCGAAACCAGCGCGCGACGTTTTGCGCAAGGACTGGTGCTGACGGCACAGGCGGCGCTGATGATCGCGCACGGCAATGCCGAATCGGCGGCGCTATTCGTTGCAAGCCGGCTTGGCCGCCAGCACGGCCGCGTGTTCGGCACGCTCGACGCCGACTCCAGCACGCTGGCACGCATCGCGGCACGCGCCTGGCCCGCCTGAGGCCACCGAAAAGCAACGACAGTCCGTGCGGAGAGATCGCACGAAAGTTGATGTGCCGCAATTCACTCATCTTCATGGGGAAGCGTGCACTCCGTAAACGTTGAGGTGACGGGCAGTCGGCCCGCTGCGAAATCCAAGTCACCCAACGGACGACGCATGCCTTGCGGCGTGCGTCGAATAGCCCCATGACTATCAGCAAACGTCTGTTACTTACGCTCTCCATTGCACTGCTCGCGCTGCTCTTTGTCGGCATCGGCGGCATCTGGCAAATGAACGAATCGGAGAAACGCCTCGAGTACTTCAACGACAACACGCTAGGCAGCGTGCATGACCTGAATACCGTCGCCGAATCGGTCGCCGCAATGCGTATCGAGTTGTATCGCCACGGCCTCAGCGAGGATGCCAAGGGTCTGGCCGAGATCGAGCAACAATTCGACGAAGCCAGCAAGCGCTTTGACAGGATGATCGACAAGTACGCGCACGATAACGTCTCGGACGAGACGGACCGCACAATGCTTGCGGCCGATCGCGCCGCGGTCAAACACTATCGCGACCAGATCCCGGCTTTCTTCGAGCGCTCCCGTACCGGCGACTATGCCGGCGCGAAGCAGATGCTGACGGCCGGCGAACTGTTCAAGGCCTCCCTGGCGCTGCGTAAGGCGGTGGCCGAGCACCTTGAATACAACACCAAGCAGGGCGGGATCGCCGTGGACAACAACAAGGCCCAACATGCACGGTCTGTCAGCATTTCCCTGAGCGTGATCGTCATTACCCTCGCCCTCACGGCGATCATGGCGCTGATGCTGTTCCGGCGGATCCGAGGCAGCCTGGCGCAGATCCAGGGCTCGCTCGAGTACGTCAGCCGAACACTCGACCTCGATCATCGTGCCGTCGTGGACAGGCTCGACGAAATCGGCCTGACCGCGCAATCCTTCAACACGCTGATCGAGCGCGTGGCGAATATGTTGCGCGACGTACGTCGATCGACCGATTCGGTCGGTGTCGCGGCCGCGCAGATTGCCGCCGGGAACACCGACCTGTCCTCACGCACGGAACAACAGGCGGCCTCGCTCGAGGAGACCGCCTCGAGCATGGAGCAATTGAGCACGACTGTCCGCCAGAACGCCGACAACGCCCAGCAGGCATCGTCGCTGGCCAGCAACGCCGCGCAGGTGGCCGATGAAGGCAACCAGGCGGTCAACCAGATGGTGGAGACGATGGGCGCGATCAGCACCAGTTCCGGGCGCATCGCCGAGATCACGAACATGATCGAAGGCATTGCGTTCCAGACCAACATCCTCGCGCTCAATGCCGCCGTGGAGGCAGCGCGCGCCGGAGAACAGGGCCGCGGTTTCGCCGTGGTGGCGGGCGAAGTGCGCAGCCTGGCGCAACGGTCTTCCAGCGCTGCCAAGGAAATCAAGGATCTGATCGAAGCCTCGGCGGAAACCGTGCGTGCCGGCTCCGAGCAGGCGCATGACGTGGGCAGTACGATGACCGAAATCCAGCAAGCCGTGAAACGTGTATCGGACATCATCACGGAGATCTCGGCGGCCTCGCAGGAGCAAAGCACTGGCATCGAGCAGGTGGGACACGCAGTGGGCCAGATGGACCAGGTTACGCAGCAGAACGCGGCGCTGGTCGAAGAAGCCGCCGCCGCCGCGCAGTCGCTGGACGAGCAAGCCAGCAAGCTGCGCGAGATGGTAGGCCAGTTCAGGATGAGCGTCTGAGTACGCCGTCTGCAGTGGTCACCCGGCACGCCGCCAACGCGGCGGCGTGCGTCAATCGGCCACCACGGTTTCGAGAATCCGCAACGTCACATGCGGCGCGTAGCGAATCAGGTCGTGGGCGCGCTCGCCGATCATGATTGCCGGCGCGTTTGTGTCACCGCCGATCAGCGTCGGCATGATCGAAGCATCCACCACCCGCAGGCCCTCGATGCCGCGCACGCGCAGTTGAGGGTCCACTACCGCCAGCGGGTCCATGCCCATGCGACAGGTGCCTACCGGCTGACAGGCCGATTGCGCGTGCGCGCGAATCCAGGCCCGTGCAGCTTCGTCATTGCCGCCGTCGTCACGCAGTTGGCTCAGCCGCAGATCCTGCCCGCCGAATGCCGCAAGCGGCGCCTGCGCCAGGATACGTCGCGCGATACGCAACCCGTCGAGCAGGGCATCCATGTCCTGCGGATCCGACAGATAATGCGGATCGATCAGCGGCGCCTTGCGCGGGTCCGGCGACGCCAGCCGCACCGCGCCACGGCTGCGCGGGCGCAGCACGCTGGCATGGCACGCGTAGCCGTGCCCCAGGCGCAGGCGGCGCGTCTCGTCGTCGACGAGCCCCACCACGAAACTCAATTGCAGGTCGGGCTCGGCCAGCCCGGCGCGGCTGCGCACGAAGGCGCCTGCTTCGGCCAAGTTCGATGTCAGCATGCCCGATCGCTCGCGCCGATAGCGCAGGCTTTCGCCAATCAGCCGGAAGGCGCTGCCCAGCGAGATGCCGAACAGTTCGGACGCACGCACGCGTCGTTGCACCGAGACATCCACGTGATCCTGCAGATTGGCGCCAACGCCTGGCAGGTCGTGGACCACGGGAACGCCAAGCTCGCGCAGATGCATCATCGGCCCCACGCCGGAGGCCATCAGTAATTGCGGAGACCCGAACGCGCCTGCAGCAAGGATCACCTCCCGACGCGCGCGGATTTCCAGTTCCTTGCCGTCGCGCCACGCAACGACACCCACCGCGCGCCTGCGTTCGAACAGCACGCGCAGCACGTGCGCCCCCGTCAGCACGTGCAGGTGGCTGCGTCCGCCGTTGCTGGTCCGGTTGCGGGCATTGCCGCCGTGCAGATAGGCGCGCGCGGCATTCCATCGCTCGCCGTTGTGCTGGGTCACCTGATACCAGCCCACGCCTTCCTGCTCATCGCCGTTGAAGTCGCCGTTGCGCACGATGCCGGCACGCTGTGCTGCGTCGATGAAATGGTGCGCGAACGGGTTCGGCGAACGCAGGTCACTGACGTGCAGCGGCCCGGTGCCACCGTGAAGCGGATCGTCGTCCTCGCCGGCCAGACGCGCGTTGCACTCGGCGCGGCGGAAATACGGCAGCACGTCGACCCACGACCAGCCGTCGCAGCCGGCATCGGCCCAGGCGTCGTAGTCGGCCGGGCGGCCGCGCGTGTAGATCATGGTGGAGATCAAGGATGAGCCGCCGAGGCCGCGTCCACCCGGCAGGCTGACTCGCCTGCCGTCCAGCCCTTCCTGCGGGACGGTTCGGTATCCGACATTGCGCGAGCCGGCCCGTGGCAGGAACGCAGCGCCCGCGGCGGGTGTGCGTACCAGCACATGGTGATCGTGGCCGCCTGCCTCGAGCAGCGCGATACTGTCGTTGCCACTGTCGGCCAGCCGCCCGGCCAGCGCGCAGCCGGCCGAGCCGGCGCCCACGACGAGATAGTCAAAGGTCGCTTCCATCTGTCTCCTCGCGTGTCGGTGTCCGTACTGCCAGTCCCCAGCGGACGCGTGTCGCGAAAATCCAGTGTAGGCGCTGGCGCGGGGAGCCGTGAAGCGCGGCGATGCCACTTCGCCCAACCCGGCCGCCGCGCGGCGTTTGGTAGTCACCCTCCATTGCGATAACCGCGCGACTGGCTTATGGTGGCCGATGGTCAATCGTCAATGGCCTGCGGGCTGCCGCCCCGCCCCGGAACCAAACCGTGTCCCAGAAGGAGACCGCCAATGAGAGAAGTGCCCGCCATGTCGTCCTTGTTTGATGCAATGCGCGCAGCCTCGCGGCACGACCAGACACCGCCATGGGATGTGCGGGCCGACCGGCTGCGCCGCTTGCGCAGGCTCGTGCAGGCCAATCACGAAGCCATCTCCGCAGCCATCAGCGCGGACTTCACCAATCGTCCGCGGCAGGAGACCGCGCTGCTGGAAATCTTCCCGAGCGTGGCCGGGATCGATGACGCATTGCGGCACGGCAAGCGCTGGATGCGTGTGCGCCGCGCCAGCACCGGCCTCTGGTTCAAGCCTGGCCGCTCGCGCCTGATGCCGCAGCCGCTTGGCGTGGTCGGCATCGTGGTGCCGTGGAACTACCCGCTGTACCTGACCATCGGACCGCTGACAGGCGCGCTGGCGGCCGGCAATCGCGCGATGGTCAAGCTGTCGGAGTACACGCCACGCTTCTCCGCATTGTTCGCGCAACTGGTGCAGGCGGCCTTCGCACCCGACGAGGTGGCCGTGATCAACGGCGACGCCGACGTGGCTGCCGCCTTCAGCACCCTGCCATTCGACCACCTCCTGTTCACGGGCTCGACCAACGTCGGCCACCATGTGATGCGGGCCGCTGCGGCGAACCTCACGCCGGTCACGCTGGAACTGGGCGGCAAGTCACCCGCGATCATCGGGCCGCATGCCGATTTCGAGCGGGCCGTGGAGCGGATCCTGGTGGGCAAGCTGCTGAACGCGGGCCAGACCTGCATCGCGCCCGACTACGTGCTGGTGCAAGCCGACCAACGCGACCGCTTCGCCGAGACGGCTCGCCGCTGCGTCAGCCGGCTTTATCCCGATATCGCGCGCAACCCCGACTACACCAGCATCATCAGCCCGCGTCACTTCGACCGGCTGGAGTCGATGATCGCCGCCGCCACCGCGGCGGGGGCGCAGGCAGTGCCGCTGACCGATGCTACGCCGGACGCCGCCGCGCGCCGCCTGCCGCCGGTGCTGCTGACGGATGTGCCGGACAACGTGATGGCGATGCAGGAGGAAATCTTCGGGCCGGTACTGCCCGTGGTGACGTATCGCAGCATCGAGGACGCGATCGGCTTCGTGAACGCGCGCCCGCGCCCACTGGCGCTTTATGTGTTCGACAAGTCGGGGGATGTGGTGGACCGTGTGATGCGCCAGACCGTGGCCGGCGGCGTGACCGTCAACGACACGCTATTCCATATCGCCCAGGACGACCTGCCATTTGGCGGCGTCGGCCCGAGCGGCATGGGCGTCTATCACGGCAAGGCCGGCTTCGAGACGTTCTCGAAGCTCAAGCCGATCTTCCATCAGGCCGGCCTCAATGGCGCCGGACTGCTCAAGCCGCCCTACGGCAAGCGGTTCGAGTCGATGTTGAAGCTGCTGCTGCGCTGACAACGCCCGGCTCCCGCGCTACGGGAACGGGCGTATTTCCCACCTTCAAGCCGCCAGCATCGGCTTGCCCAGCATCTTCGACAACACAGCCTCGGGCGAGTGCGTGCGGTCACCAATGGCGGCGGGGTCCAGGTAGATGGTCTGTTCCATCATGGCCTTGCCGCGCATGGCCGCATGGAGAAGCTGGTCGCTGAACACGATCCAGGTCGAACCCGGCGGGAACTGGAATTCCTGTTGCGGCACCGACTTCTGGTAGTCGAGATCGGCCTTGGCCAGATCATGCAGCTGCAGCATGCGATGGTCGTACTCGCTGCGCGCGCGCTTGGTGATGTGCAGGGTCTTCATCAGCCAGGATTGGCCGGGCCACATCCCGTGGGTCTTCGGCACGAAGTGGCCCGCGAAATCTGCGAATGGCTCGCCCACGCGCCAGACGCGCGGTGCCTCCGGATCGATGTTGTGGAACACGCGCAGCAGGCGCTTGCCAAGCAGCGGATTCGAAGGGAACGCATCGACGTGCAGGCGCGTATCGTCCTTGCGCCAGCTCACCGGGCGTCCGGCGATCTCGCTCGGCCGCAGCGAGGTACCCGCGCGCGTCATGTGCGGCCCGTACTCGGGGAACAGCGCGTGGATCAGCGACTCGGTCGATTCGGCGTACCGGCGGATCAGGTTGTAGAGATCGGTCAGGTCCTGCTGGGTACCCGCCGCGCCGCGCACGGCGCCTTCGTTGGCACGCAGGTTGATGTTCTTCGACTTGCCATCCGAGTAGCGGCTATCGAGAAAACGCTCTTCTCCCGGCGCAAAGCGGAAATGCAGGTTCGGGAAATACAGCACGGCGCCTTGTTCCAGTTCACGGCGCAGCGTCGCCTGCGTCTCCGGCGAGACTTCGGGCGACCAGTCGGTGTAGGGCTGAGTACGGATCAGATCCAGAGACATAGCCATTCCATTAAGTTCGGTTTGGACCGGATTTTACCCCTACTGTGCCCGAGGTCTTGTGCAACAAGATCAACAAAAAACCCCGCGCGCTCCCGAAGGACCGGCGGGGTCTTGATCCGGCAGAACGCCCGGACGCAGCAGCAGGCGCTTACAGGCCGGCGGCAGCGCGCAGAATCGCGGCCTTGTCCGTGGCTTCCCACGAGAACTCCGGCTCCTCGCGGCCGAAGTGGCCGTAGGCGGCAGTCTTCTCGTAGATCGGACGCAGCAGGTCCAGCATCTGGACGATGCCCTTCGGACGCAGGTCGAAATGCTCCTGAACCAGCGCGGCGATCTTCTCGTCGGAGATCTTGCCGGTGCCTTCGGTGTACACGGTCACGTTGATCGGGCGGGCCACGCCGATCGCGTAGCTGACCTGCACCTGGCACTGGCGCGCCAGGCCGGCGGCCACGACGTTCTTGGCCACGTAGCGGGCGGCGTAGGCGGCCGAACGGTCCACCTTCGACGGATCCTTGCCCGAGAACGCACCGCCACCGTGCGGCGAAGCGCCACCGTAGGTATCGACGATGATCTTGCGGCCGGTGAGGCCGCAATCGCCTTGCGGGCCACCGATCACGAAACGGCCGGTCGGGTTCACCAGGTACTTGGTTTCCTTGAGCATCTCGGCCGGCAGCACCGGCTTGATGATCTCTTCGATCACGGCTTCACGGATCTGGGCCTGCGAGATGTCCGGCGCATGCTGGGTCGACAGCACCACGGTATCCACGCTGTGCGGACGGCCATCCACGTAGCGCACGGTCACCTGCGACTTGGCGTCGGGACGCAGCCAGGGCAGGCGGCCGTCACGGCGCAGCAGCGACTGGCGCTCCACCAGGCGGTGCGAGTAGTAAATCGGGAACGGCATCAGTTCCGGCGTTTCGTCGCAGGCATAGCCGAACATCAGGCCCTGGTCGCCAGCGCCCTGGTTCAGGTAGTCGTCCGACGCGCGGTCGACGCCCTGGGCGATATCGGGCGATTGCTTGTCGTAGGCCACCAGCACGGCGCAGCCCTTGTAGTCGATGCCGTACTCGGTGTTGTCGTAACCGATGCGCTTGATGGTTTCGCGCGCGACCTGGATGTAGTCGACGTTGGCAGTCGTGGTGATTTCACCCGCCAGCACGACAAGTCCCGTATTGCAAAGCGTCTCGGCCGCCACGCGGGCGTACTTGTCCTGGGCAAGGATCGCGTCCAGGACAGCATCCGAAATCTGGTCGGCTACTTTATCGGGATGGCCTTCGGAGACAGATTCCGAAGTAAAGAGGAAATCGTTCGACACGATCTGGTTTCTCCAAGTTGGCTATTGCGTGCCAGCCTCGGGAAACGATGCGGCGACGCTTTAGCGGTATTTTCAAGCCCCTCGGGTAGAGCGGCATCGCCCCGCAAGTTGTCAGTTAACTCGGCGATGCACGCTATTATACGCGCCTGCCGGCCTCGCTGCAGCGTGCCATGTTGGGTATGCCACAGGCGGCGGCCGACGCGAACCCGATACTGTTATTCTCGGCCGGCACGCTGCCGAATTTAGCCCTGACGGCGTCATGACATTTATTTTCTGGCTGATTTCCCGCTTACCACTGCGCGCGCTCCACGCGATCGGCGGCGCCCTGGGACTGCTGGCGGCACGGCTGCCAGGCCGCTACGGACGCAGACTGGAGGAGAACTTCCGCCACGCCTATCCGGATGCATCCGACGCCATGCTGGCGGAAGCCGCGCGCCACTCGGGCCGGCTGATCATGGAAATGCCGTACTTCTGGAGCCGCAAGTCCATCACGGTCCGCACGGACAACTTCGACGATCATCTCTGGCCGGAACTGGCGCGCCTGGAGGCGGCCGGCAACGGTGTGATCGTCCTGACGCCGCATCTGGGCTGCTTCGAGGTGCTGCCCCAGTCGTACGCGCGCCTGCGCCGCGTCACCGCGATGTTCAAGCCGCCGCACCAGGCATGGTTGCGCGAGTTCGTCGAACAGATGCGCAGCCGGCCCAACATGGCGATGGCCCCGGCCAATCCACGCGGCGTGCGGATGCTGGTCAAGGCCCTGAAGCGCGGCGAAGCGGTCGGCATCCTGCCGGATCAGGTGCCAAGCGGCGGCGAGGGCACCTGGGCACCGTTCTTCGGCAAGCCAGCCTATTCGATGACGCTGGTGCACCGGCTGCAGCAATTGACGAAGGCCCCGGTGGTGATGGTCTATGCCGAACGCCTGCTGAAGGGCGCGGGCTATCGCGGCCACCTGCGCATCCTGAGCGATGGCGGGATGCTGCCCGAAGATCCCGCTGCGGCGTCGGCCGTGATCAATGCGGCTATCGAAGACTTGATCACTATCGACCCGACCCAGTACCTGTGGGGGTATAACCGCTACAAGTGTCCAACCGGCGCGGAATTGCCGCCGGACACAATCGCCACCACACAGGCCACTACACGTGCCACTACACAGGCCACAACCAACAACAACATTCAATGAGCCGGATCTTCACGTGGCTCGGCATCGGTCTGCTGACGGTGCTGGGCAAACTCCCCTACCCGTTCGTGGCCCGCTTCGGCGAGGCGCTGGGCAGCATTCTGTTCATGATCCCAAACCCGCGCCGCGAAGTGGTGCGGGCCAACCTTCGGCTGTGCTTCCCGGACAAGACCGATGCGGAAATCGAGGCGATGTCGCGCGAGACCTACCGCAAGGTCTTCCGCAGCTTTGCCGAGGGCGGCATCTTCTGGACCTGCAACGAGAAAAAGATGCGCCAGCTGGTGCAGATCAACGACCAGGGCGACCTGCCCTCGCTCGACGGCTCGCCCCATATCCTGGTGACACTGCACCTGTCCGGCCTGGAAGCCGGCGCGATTCGCCTGACGATGCACCTGCGCGACACCGTGGGCCGATCGGGCGCCTCGCTCTACACGGTGCAGAAGAACGCGCTGTTCGATGATTTCCTGAAGGTCGCGCGCGGCCGCTTCGGCGCCAACATGATTTCGCGCAACGACAGCGTGCGCAACATCCTCCGCGTGCTGAAGAAAGGCGAGGCCCTGCAGCTGATCTCCGACATGGACTTCGGCGAGCGCGACTCCGAGTTCGTGCCGTTCTTCGGCGTGGAGGCGCTGACCCTGACATCGGTCTCCCGGCTGGCCCGGCTTGCGGGCGCCAAGGTCGTACCCATCTACACCGAGCAGTTGCCGGACTACAAGGGGTATGTCCTGCACATCCTGCCGCCTTGGGACGACTATCCCGGCGAAAGCGTCACCGACGACACACGGCGCATGAACGCGTTCTTCGAGGACGCCATCCGTCCGCGCGTGCCCGACTACTACTGGGTGCATAAACGCTTCAAGCACCGCCCGCCCGGCGAACCTGACATCTACTGATTACAATTCCGGACATGAAACTCCAGTTCACCAAGATGCACGGCGCCGGCAACGATTTCATCGTGCTGGACGGCATTCACCAGAAGCTCGATCTGACCGACGCGCAATGGCGCGCGCTGGCAAATCGCCATTTCGGCATCGGCGCCGACCAGATTCTGATCGTTGAAAAATCCTCGCGCGACGATGTGGATTTCCGCTACCGGATCGTCAATGCGGACGGCGGCGAAGTCGAACACTGCGGCAACGGCGCCCGTTGCTTCGTCCGCTTCGTCACGGACCGTGGCATGACCGACAAGCAGTCGGTTCGCGTGGAAGTCATGAACGGCGTCATCACGCTGAAGCTGCAGGACGACGGTCAGGTGACGGTGGACATGGGCGAGCCCGAACTCACGCCCGCCCGCGTGCCATTCATCGCCGACGGCCTGCCGACACGCGCCGAAGCCCAGGACACGCTCTACGGCCTCGAAGTCAACGGCCGCATCGAGTGGATCTCAGCCGTGTCGATGGGCAATCCGCACGCGGTGCAGATCGTGGACGACGTGGAGACATTCCCGGTGCTTCAGGACGGCCCGGTCATCGAGCACCACAAGTCGTTCCCGAACCGGGTCAATGCCGGATTCATGCAGATCGTCGACCGCAACACGGTGCGGCTGCGCGTGTTCGAACGCGGCGCGGGCGAAACGCTGGCATGCGGCACGGGCGCCTGCGCGGCCGTGGTGGCCGGCATCCGCCGCGGCTTGCTGGACTCTCCGGTCAGGGTGCACACCCACGGCGGCGACCTGACCATCGCGTGGCAGGGCGCAGGCCAGCCCGTGCAGATGACGGGCCCCGCGACGACCGTGTTCGAAGGCACTATTGACCTCTCGACGCTGCCTGCCTGACCATTGAGGCTCGCAGACACGCGGGGCCGGCCCGGTCCCGTCTTCGGGAGCACCAATGAAGCTGGACGATTTCTGCATCACCTCAGGCAAGGGGTTCAAGCTTGCCGCCTTCGACCCGGAGAGCAAGCCGTTCTCCCTGGGGGAAAAAGACGCTGACGTTGCGCATGTTGCCGACCTGTCGGCACGACTCGATGCGGAGCAGGACGTTTTCTACGCCGAGCACCGCCGCAAGCTGCTGTTCATCCTGCAGGGCATGGACACCAGCGGCAAGGACGGCACCGTGCGCTCCGTCTTCCGGAATTTCGACCCATTAGGCGTGCGTGTCGCCAGCTTCAAGGCCCCTACGGCGGAGGAACTGGCGCGCGACTATCTGTGGCGTGTGCACCTGCAGGTACCGCGCCAGGGCGAGATCGCCATCTTCAACCGTAGCCACTATGAAGACGTGCTGATCACGCGCGTGCATGACTGGATCGACGACGAAGAGTGCGAGCGTCGCTTCCGCCAGATCCGCGCGTTCGAGGAGATGTTGACGGAGACCGGGACGACGATCGTCAAATGCTTCCTGCACATTTCGAAAGCCGAGCAGAAGCGGCGACTCGAAGACCGCATCGCCGATCCGCAGAAGCACTGGAAGTTCGACATGCAGGACCTGGCCGAGCGCAAATACTGGAAGGAGTACCAGCAGCGCTACGAGGCCGCGATCGCCGCCACGGCCACGCCGGCGTGTCCCTGGTACATCGTGCCCGCGGACTCGAAAAGCCACCGCAACCTGATGGTCGCGGAGATCCTTGCGGACGTGTTCCGCAAACTCAAGCCAAGCTATCCACCGCCCAAGCCCGAGCTGGCGAAAGTGACCGTGGAATAGGCG
Organism: Cupriavidus sp. HY129; assembly: GCF_059492215.1. NCBI lineage: Bacteria > Pseudomonadati > Pseudomonadota > Betaproteobacteria > Burkholderiales > Burkholderiaceae > Cupriavidus > Cupriavidus sp. HY129. The sequence goes on along the minus strand of NZ_CP083254.1, from coordinate 155,593 downwards.
ACCGGATCAGTCGTTGCCGCCGTTGCCGCGATGCACGTCGTGGGTAACGAACGGGCGGTCCGGCCCCGGCATGGCCAGCCACTTCGGGTGCTTGAGCGTTTCGCGAATGTCCTCGAGGCCGCTGGCCCAATGCTCGTGCATCGTCAGCACGCCGAACTGGTAATCCTTCGCGCTGCCCTCGAACGACTTGTCACGATAGATCAGTTGAATCACGTTGCGCCGTGCGTCGCAGGCATGGTCCGCCGCCCGCTGATACCAGGGGTCGTTGCGCTTTGACTGTGGCACCAGCGCCAGTACTTCGCCAAGCATCCGGCGATAGTTCTGCTGCTCGCGCATGTAGTCGGTGATGGCCCGCGTGCGGCTGGAATACTGGATGTCTTTCTGGCGCTCGACCACGTCCTGCAGATTGTGCGGCAGCCCGCCACGGGCGCTCCACAGGTCCACCTGGAAAATCAGCGCATCGCGTCGCGGCTGGGCGGTCAGCACCTCTTGCAGGGGTGTGTTCGATACGAGCCCGCCGTCCCAGTAGTACTCGCCATCGATCTCGATCGCCGGGAATCCCGGCGGCAGCGCGCCCGACGCCATGAAATGCTCGGGACGCAGCGTGGTGCGCGTGTTGTCGAAGTAGGCGAAGTTGCCCGTGTGGACGTTGACGGCGCCCACCGACACGCGCATCCCCTTCGGATGATTGATCCGGTCGAAATCGGCGAACCGCTCGAGCGTGGATTTCAAAGGCGCGGTGTCGTAGTAGCTGACCCGCGTAGGGTCTTCGAAATGCGCCCAGAGGTCGGTCACCGCGCGCGGCGAGAAGAAGCCGCGTTGCCCCTCCACGATCGCACGCGCGGCGTTGAAGCTGTCGAACCAGATTCGCATCGGCTCGGGCCACGTCGGCGCGGAGTCGCTGAGCATCTCCAGCGGCAGCCCGGGCAACCACGGCTGGGCACAGATGTATTCCCAGAACGCACGCAGTTGCGCCACGCGCGTCTCGGGAGGATTGCCGGCGATGACGGCGGCGTTGAGCGCGCCGATCGAGATACCCGCGACCCAGTTGGGATGGATGCCCCCTTCGGCCAGCCCCTGGTAGACACCGGCCTGATAGGAACCAAGCGCGCCACCGCCCTGCAGCACCAGCGCGCGGATCGCATAGGCCTCATGCGGCGGCCCGTCCCCGGGCTCGACCGGCTGGCCGCAATGCTCGCTGAGCGCCGAGCCGCGCCCACTGGCGCCGCGTTTCGCCCGCTCCGGTGTGGCCTGTGACGATGAATCCTGCGGCGGACCACCCTGTTCGCCGATTTCCCTTTGGATCGCTTCCTTGTTTCGCCGCTTGACCGCCACGCCATGCTCCCAAAAAGAAACGGCCCCATCCGGGGCCGTGTTCGTTGTCAGACGCCGTACTTCTGACGATAGGCTGCCACAGCCTCCCGGGAGTTCCCGAGTGACGGGTCTTTCGACGCATCCAGATACGCCAGCAGGTCCTTGAGCGTGGCAATCGCGATCACCGGAATGCCGTATTCGCGCTGCACATCCTGCACCGCCGAATGCGTGCCGATGTTGTCGGCCGTGCCGCTCTTTTCCATGCGGTCCAGCGCGATCAGCACGGCGGCAGGCTCGGCGCCCGCGGCGCGAATCAGCTGCATCGACTCGCGCACCGAGGTACCGGCGGAGATCACGTCGTCGATGATCACGACCTTGCCCTGGAGCTTGGCGCCGACCAGCGTGCCGCCTTCGCCATGGTCCTTCGCTTCCTTGCGGTTGTAGGAGAAGCCGACGTCACGTCCCATGCCGGCCAGCGCCACCGCCGTGGCGGAGGCCAGGGTGATGCCCTTGTAGGCCGGCCCGAACAGCACGTCGAACTGCACGCCCGATTCCAGCAGGGTCTTCGCGTAGAATTGCGCCACCTGGCCCAGCATCGCGCCCTGGTTGAACAGACCGGCGTTGAAGAAGTACGGCGACTTGCGGCCAGCCTTGGTCACGAACTCGCCGAAGGACAGCACGCCTGCGTCCAGTGCAAAGCGGATGAAGGACTGGCTGAGGTCGTCCGGCGTCGTCTGCTGCGTCATCTTTTCTCTCTGAATTCAAAATTTCCCGAGATGTTACGGATTATCAGCGCCAACCTCAACGGCATCCGCTCCGCCTCCAAGAAGGGCTTCTTCGAGTGGATGGGCAAGCAGGAAGCGGACATGGTCTGCGTTCAGGAACTCAAGGCCCAGGAAGCCGACATGACCGAGGCGTTCCTGGCGCCACACGGCTATCACGGCTACTTCCACTATGCCGAGAAAAAGGGCTACAGCGGCGTGGGCCTCTATACCCGCCACAAGCCGGAGCGCGTGATTATCGGCTTCGGCAATGAGGAGTTCGATGCCGAGGGCCGCTACGTGGAAGTGCAGTATCCGCACCTCGCCGTGATCTCGGTCTACGTGCCTTCCGGCTCAAGCTCCGAGGAGCGCCAGCTGGCCAAGTTCCGCTTTATGGAAGCCTTCCTGCCGCACCTGCTGGAACTGAAAGCCAGCGGCCGCGAGATCGTGCTGTGCGGTGACGTGAACATCGCCCACAAGGAAATCGACATCAAGAACTGGAAGGGCAACCTGAAGAACTCCGGTTTCCTGCCCGAAGAGCGCGCCTGGATCGGAGAACTGTTCGACAACCACGGCTATGTCGACGTATTCCGCCAGCTCGACCCGCGCCCCGAACAGTACACATGGTGGAGCAACCGCGGTCAGGCGTACGCGAAGAACGTGGGGTGGCGCATCGATTACCACCTGACCACGCCGAAAATCGCGGCTACCGCCAAGGCTACGTCGATCTACAAGGACGAGAAGTTCAGCGACCACGCCCCGCTGTCGATCGATTACGATTTTCCGTTGTGATGTGCGCATCCCCCGGCGCAACGCCGGGGGTGCCGTCCGCCTTCAGATGGCGCGCATCTCGTCGAGCAGGTTCGGGTGACGGTCCCGCAGCTTCAGCCGCCTGATCGGATGGCAGCGGCCGCCACTCTCGCGTAAACCCTGCACCGGACACCCAACCTCGTTACAATGCTGGTTCTCCGCCCCCAAGGACGCGAGACTTTTCGCATTTTTCAGAGTGAGTCCGCCATGGTTTTCAAAGTGTTCGTCGATGGTCAGGAAGGCACTACCGGTCTCCGGCTGCTTGACTATCTCTCGGGTCGCACCGATGTGGAACTGCTGCGCATTGCCGATGACAAGCGCAAGGACCCGCAGGAGCGAGCACGATTCCTGAACGCCTCGGACGTCTCTTTCCTGTGCCTGCCGGACATGGCCTCGCGCGAGGCCGTGTCGCTGGTGACCAACCCCAACACCTGCGTGATAGACGCCAGCACGGCGTTCCGCACGGCTGACAACTGGGCCTACGGCCTGCCGGAACTGACCCGTGGCCAGCGCGAGAAGGTGCGCGGCAGCAAGCGCATCGCCGTGCCAGGCTGCCACGCCAGCGCGTTCGTGCTGGCCGTGCGTCCGCTGGTGGAAGCCGGCCTGATGCCTGCCGACTATCCGGCTTCGGCGTTCTCGCTGACCGGTTACAGCGGCGGCGGCAAGTCGATGATCGCGGAGTTCGAAGCCGGCGGAAATCCGAAGCTGATGAGCCCGCGCCCGTACGCGCTGGGTCTGGCGCACAAGCACCTGCCGGAAATGCGTGTGCAGACCGGCCTGTCGCAGGCGCCGATCTTCAACCCGATCGTCGGCAACTTCCTGAAGGGTCTGGCCGTGACGGTGCCGGTGTATCCGGGGCTGCTGTCGCGCAAGGCCGATGCGCAAGCCATCCTCGACATCTACCGCAAGCACTACGAAGGCGAGCAGTTCGTGCGCGTCCATCCGTTCAACAGCGACGCCAATCTGGACAACGGCTTCTTCGACGTCCAGGCGAACAACGACACCAACCGCGTGGACCTGTTTGTCTTCGGCAACGAAGACCGCCTGAACCTGGTGGCGCGCCTGGACAACCTCGGCAAGGGCGCGGCCGGTGCGGCCGTGCAATGCATGAACGTCCATATCGGCGCCGACGAAGCCACGGGGCTCGTTGCCTGACGTCTCGCCCGCTTCAAAAGAAAAACCGGCTCGACCTGAGCCGGTTTTTTTTCGCCCGTCCGGGCCACCGTCCCTACTTTTTCAGCGGATGCTGGAGATCCTCGTCGCCCGCGTCGACCGGTGCGTCGTGCAGGTCAGCCATATTGGCCTTGTAAGGCGGCAGCTTCTCCATCGGCATGTTCATGGCCTTGGCATAGAGCGGCAGCACTTCATTCATATGCGCCTGAAGCACGGCGATCCGGCTGCGGCCGGACGGATGGGTCGAGGTGAACTCGTCGCCGGCCTTGAGCACTGCGCCCATCTTCTGCCAGAGCGTGATGGCCGCGCGGGGGTCATACCCGGCGCGCGCGGCGATATCCATGCCGATCAGGTCGGCTTCGGTCTCTTCCTGGCGCGAAAAGCGCAGCGACAGCATCTTGGCATTGGAGCCGATATCCATATTGCCGAGGTTGCCGAAGCCGGTCAGCTGCGACACCACGTTCGCGCCCAGGTTCGAGATCTCGGCCTGCGCCGCGCGCTGGCGGGCGTGTTCTTCCAATGCGTGCGAGATCTCGTGGCCCATGACCATGGCCACTTCGTCGTCGGTCAGATTGAGCTCATCAAGCAGGCCGGAATAGACGGCCATCTTGCCGCCAGGCATGCAGAAGGCGTTGACTTGCTTGGACCGGATCAGGTTGATTTCCCAGGCCCAGCGCCCGGCGCGCGGATTCCAGAGCACGGTCTGCGGCAGCAGCCGGATGCCGATCTCGCGCAGGCGCTTCACCTGCGGATCGTCTTCGTCGACCAGCGTGTGCTTGGCGATCGCTTCCTGCTTGACCTGTTCGTACTCGCGCGCCGCCTGCTGGTCGATCACCTCCATCGGCACGATTTCCCGCACTTTCGAATAGCGGCGATCGACCCGCACGCCATCTTCGGGCGCGGAAACCACGGCAACTCCCTGCGCCCGCGCGGGAAGCGGATGCGCGACGCCCAGCGCGGCAGCCAGTACGACGGCTGCGGCCACGGCCTGCTGGCGCAACCGGCACGATGTGTCGGACACGTTCGGGTTCAAGGCAGGGCTCGCTGGGTAGAAAGTTTCGACTTGTTCGGGGGCGCGGAATTGGTGATGCAATAATACACAGCCAGCCGCGCGCCGTCCTCGCCATCATGACTTTTCAAGACTATCTCGACATCTTCCGCAATCGCCGCATCGGGGCCATGCTGACGCTCGGTTTTGCCTCCGGACTCCCCCTGGCGCTGACCTCGGGCACGCTGCAGGCGTGGATGACGGTCGAAGGGCTGGACATCAAGACGATCGGCTTTTTCTCGCTGGTCGGCCAGGCCTATATCTTCAAGTTCCTCTGGGCCCCTCTGATGGACCGCTTCACGCCGCCGCTACTGGGCCGTCGGCGCGGTTGGCTGCTGGTCACGCAGCTCGGGCTGGTAGGCAGCATCGCGGCGATGGCGTTTTGTCCGCCCCACGAGGCACTGTGGGCGCTGGCCGCGCTGGCCACACTGGTCGCCTTTCTGTCGGCTTCGCAGGACATCGTGTTCGATGCCTACAGCACCGACGTGCTGCGCCCGACCGAGCGCGGCGCCGGCGCGGCAGTCAAGGTGCTCGGCTACCGGCTGGCGATGCTGGTGTCGGGAGGGCTGGCGCTCTATCTGGCCGATCGCGTGCTGGGGTGGTCACACATGTACCTGCTGATGGCGGCGCTGATGAGCGTTGGGCTGGTCACGCTGATCTGGGCGCCGGAGCCGGACGTCCCGGCGCGCGCGCCGCGCTCGCTGGAAGAAGCGGTGGTCGGACCGCTGCGCGATTTCTTTGGCCGCCAGGGCGCGTGGTGGCTCCTGCTGCTGATCGTGCTGTACAAGCTCGGTGACGCCTTCGCGGGCAGCCTGTCGACCACGTTCCTGATTCGCGGCCTGGGCTTCGATCCGGGAGAGGTCGGCATCGTCAACAAGACGCTGGGGCTAGCCGCGACGATCATCGGCGCGCTGTTCGGCGGTTCGCTGATGGTGCGCCTCGGCCTGTACCGTTCGCTGATGCTGTTCGGCATCCTGCAGGGCGTGTCGAATCTGGGCTACTGGATCCTGTCCGTCACGCCACCACACCTGTGGACAATGGGTGCGACGATCGCCGTCGAAAACCTCTGCGGCGGCATGGGCACCGCGGCCTTCGTGGCGCTGCTGATGACGCTGTGCAACCGGTCATTCTCGGCCACCCAGTACGCGCTGCTATCTGCGCTGGCGTCGATCGGGCGCGTCTACGTGGGGCCGACCTCCGGCTACATGGTCGAAGCCTGGGGATGGGCGCCGTTCTACCTCGGCACCGTCATCGCGGCCGTGCCCGGCGTTGCGCTGCTCTGGGCCATGCGCAACACCGTCCACCGCTATGAAGCGCAGGCGCGGGAACCGGCCGAACCTGCGGTACCGCGCCCGGCGTAACTTATTCCTTGTAGTAGACGATCTGGTGCGAGGTGGCGAGCAACTCGCCGCTCGCGCTCCAGATCTCCGCGCTCTGGTCGAAAAAGCCCTGGCGGAACACGCGCGCCTGCGCGCAGCCCAGCACATGGCTGTCGCCAACTGCCGCCAGCGTGGCGGCATCGGCGTGGAAATATGTGGTCAGGGATACCGTGCCCGCCGGCACGAAGCCCGCGCGCTTGAGGAAGATGCGCGGATAGAACGCATCGCACCATGCCGCCATCGACGCATAGTCGGGCGTGCGTGCCGGTTCGTCCCGAATCCAGAACTGGGACAGGCTGTCGGGGTTCTCGGTCCCGGGGGCCGTGGTCGGCTTGGCGCCGCGCACTGCCCGAATGTCATAGCTGCCCAGCCACTTCACCGGCGCGAAACCGCTCATGACCGGCAGCGATTCGGCGGCGGGCACCTGCGGCATCACGGCCTCGCCCGAATTCCAGGTTTGGCGACGCACGGCAAACACGGCGCTGCCGGTGGTCGTCACCTCGCCGTTCTGGCGCAGTTCCAGATGCCAGTGCTGGGTCGAGCGATTGGTGCGCGACGGCCGCGCCTCGACCTCGAAGTCACCTTCCCCAATCGGCCCCGCAAAGTTGACGGTGAGCGCGATCGGGTCGCCCAGGCGCTCCGGATGCACCAGGGCGGCCTGCAGCATCACGGCCGCGGTGGCGCCGCCGAACGGGCCGATCATGTTCCAGTAAGCCTGGCTGGTATGGCCCACATAGCGATGTTCGCCAGCGGGTTCGAGCTTCAGTGCTTGATCGAGTGGATGCAGGGGCGCTTGCGTCATGGCAGGAAATAGTACGATCGTTCGGTAACTCGCGTACGGTATGCCTGCTAGAGGCTTGCGTCAAGCTATCGACTCGCCAGACCGATACCCCATCAGACCGCGCAGACCCGGTACACCGCCAGGCTGCCGCGCCAGTTGACGCCCCAGTTCACCGTCACACCCTCGTGCATCACCACGCGATCGAGCACGCGCAAGCCCACCTTGGGCGCCAGCGCCTCGAAATCGCTGATCGTCAGCACACGCACGTTCGGCGTGTTGTACCACTGGTACGGCAGCGACTCGGACACCGGCATCCGGCCACGAAACACCGACAGCCGGTGCGGCCAGTAGCCGAAGTTCGGGAACGAGACGATGCACTCGCGGCCCACGCGCAGGGTGTCGCGCAGCACCTGGGCCGTGTTGTGGATGGTCTGCAGCGTCTGCGACAGGATCACCGTGTCAAAGCTCTGGTCCTCGAACAGCGCCAGCCCCCCTTCCAGGTTCTGCTGGATGACATGCACACCCTTCTGAGCGCAGGCCAGCACCTCTTCATCGCGGATCTCGATGCCGTAGGCCTGAACGTCCAGTTCGTCCTGCAGCACGCGCAGCAGGCTGCCGTCGCCGCAGCCGGCGTCGAGCACAGTGGAGTTCGGTTCGATCCAGCGCGCGATAGCGCGGAAGTCCGGACGCAGCGCGAGGATATTCGGATTGGAAGCCGCGTTCATGCGCCGATCTCCTCTGCGATGCGGTCGTAGTAGGCGCGCATCAGGTTGTGATAGCGGGCGTCGTCGAGCAGGAAGGCGTCGTGGCCGTGCGGCGCGTCGATCTCCGCGTACGACACCGGTCGCTTGTTGTCGAGCAGCGCCTTGACGATCTCGCGGCTGCGGTTCGGCGCGAAGCGCCAGTCCGTGGTGAAGCTGACCACCAGGAAACCGGCCTGCGTCTGCGCCATGGCGCGCGTCAGGTCGCCGCCGTGGGCCAGCGCCGGATCGAAGTAGTCGAGCGCGCGCGTGATCAGCAGGTAGGTATTCGCGTCGAAGTACTCGGCGAACTTGTCGCCCTGGTAACGCAGGTAGCTTTCCACCTGGAACTCGACGTCAAACGAGAAGCGGATGTCCTCGGCCTTCAGCGAGCGGCCAAACTTCTCGGCCATGTCCTCGTCGGACAGATAGGTGATATGGCCGATCATCCGCGCCACGCGCAGGCCGCGCTTCGGCTTGACGTTGTGCGCGTAGTAGTTGCCGCCGTGGAAATCCGGGTCCGACAGGATGGAACTGCGCGCGACCTCGTTGAACGCGATGTTCTGCGCGGACAGCTTCGGCGTGGAAGCCACCACGATACAGTGGCGCAGCCGCTCCGGATACATCAGGCTCCAGGCCAGCGCCTGCATGCCGCCAAGGCTGCCGCCCATCACGGCGGCGAACTGCTGAATGCCGAATATGTCAGCCACGCGCGCCTGCGCGTTGACCCAGTCTTCCACCGTCACCACCGGGAACAACGCACCATACGGCGCCCCGGTCGACGGATTGGTGCTCATCGGTCCGGTCGATCCGAAGCACGAACCGAGGTTGTTCACGCCGATCACGAAGAAGCGGTTGGTGTCGAGCGGCTTGCCGGGGCCCACCATGTTGTCCCACCAGCCGATATCGCGCGGATTGTCCGCGGCAATGCCGGCGACGTGGTGCGAGGCGTTGAGCGCGTGACAGACCAGCACGGCATTGGTCCGCGCGGCGTTCAGCGTGCCGTAGGTTTCGACCATCAGGTCGTAGTCGGCGATCTGGCTGCCGTTGCGGAGCTGCAGCGGCTCCGAAAAATGCATGCGCTGGGGCGTAACGACACCGACGGAATCGGTTGGCACGTCGAGCACACCAGCGGGAGGAGCGACATCGGTCATGAGCGGGGCCCGCGATTGAGGCAGGCATAAAAAAACCCGACTGGCAGTGCGTGTGATGCTTCGCAGCCAAGTCGGGCGTTCGCGGTGTCCCGCGTGCCGGTGCCATGCATGAATCTTCCGCGAGGCACCGACCCAACCTCTTTAGCCGCATTTATATTGGCAACCGGAAGACTTCTCTTCCCATCGCCGCGCGCCCGCAAGCCAGTCATCAAATCGGCGCGACCCGCACATTATAGTGCAAACCGTTTTTTGTGCCTGCTCCTGTTCGGATCAGCCCAGCAGGATGCGCAGTTGCGCGTCGATATGCTCGGTCGGCGCCTTGCGGAAACCGCTCTTCACAAAACGGTGCCAGTGCCCCTGCACGGCCGCCGTGATCAGCGCCACGCGCAACGGAACATCGGCATCGGGCGGAAACGCCGCCTGACTGACGGCCACCTTCAGACACTGACGCAGCGACGCCTCGATGCGGTCGATCATCTGGTTGATGCGCTCCTGCAAGCGCTCGTGTTCGCCGACGAGTGCCTCGCCAGTCAGCACGCGCGTCATGCCGGGGTTCTTCTCGGCGAACGACAGCAGCATGCGCACGATCGCCTGCGCCTGGCGCAGCCCATGCTCTTCCTGCGTGGTGATCTGATTGATCAGGCCGAAGACGGTCTGCTCGATGAAGCCAATCAGGCCTTCGAACATCTGCGCCTTGCTGGCGAAGTGCCGGTACAGCGCGGCCTCGGATACCGAGAGCTTCGCAGCCAGCGCCGCGGTGGTGATCTTTTCCCCGCGCGGATGTTCGAGCATCCCTGCCAGTGTCTGGAGGATCTGGATACGGCGTTCACCCGGGCGCGGACGCTTGCGCGCGGGCGCCGCTTCCGGCGAGTGGCCAGCGGGCGTGTCCGCCTCTGCCTGGCTTGAAATGGTTTGAGTCATGACCCGGTTCTCCACATTCGTCGTAGGAGTTGATGCATCGATTGTACTTTTATGTCCACATAGCCGGGCCGATTCGTCACGCGTGCCCGCACACGCGGCAAATGATCGGGCTGCGATTGTGGCGTGGTTGCCGCACGGGTGGGGTCCTGGCTCTCGGCCGCCACCAGCGTCACCGACCGTTCCTGCGCCAGATGCGCCACGCGCTGGCGGTCTTCGGCGGCCAGGGTCGAGCGCGTGACCGCGTCACGCGCCGCGCCGGGCACGCTGGCATCCTGAGCCGGCACCACCACGTGCGGCCGTGACGGCGCGATCGTGCGCAGATAGCCGGTCACCCAGGCCCTGCGGATACCCAAACCCGCATAGTGCTTGAGGTGCGACAGCGTATCTTCCACCAGCACCGCCCGGTGCGGCGCCACGCCGATCTGCGCCAGCAAGCGCAGCAGCATGCGGCGGTCCGGCTTCGGACGCAGATGTCCGTGTACCCACATGTCCTCGATGGCCACGACCCGCTCGAAGCATCGATCGATGCCGGCGATCGCCATCACGCAGCGCGCGTAGTTGCTCGGTGCGTTCGTGACCAGGATCTTCCGTCCCGGCAACTGGCGCAGCGCGGCCACCAGACCTCGTCGCACGCGCACCATGTCCGCCAGCTCGGGGAAATCATGCGCGGCGCGCAGGAAGTCCGCCGGATCGACCTGATGGTGGCGGACCATGCCGAGCAGCGTGGCGCCGTAGCGCTGCCAGTAGTCGACGCGCACCCGGCTGGCCGTAGCGTCATCGCAGCCGAGCACACGCGCCACGTAGGCCGTCATCAGTCGGTTGATCGCCGGAAAGATGGCGTGCGAGGCATCGTGCAGCGTGTTGTCGAGATCGAACAGCCAGACGGTGTCGCCAGACGTGTTGCCGGCCGCGCCGCGGACCAGATGACGCCGCGGCCGGTGGGTAGAAAGCAGGCGAGCGCGTTCTAAGCCGCGACGCTGAGTGGGCTGACGAATGAACACGCGGGTAACTGGAGATGGAGGAAGAGGCGGGAACCCGCACGCGGCGGATTCCCGTACGACGCGCTCAGTGCGAGCGGATCATCGTGCCGAAGGCCTGTTCGGTCAGGATTTCGAGCAGCAGCGAGTGTTCGATGCGGCCATCGATGATGTGCACCGAGTGCACACCGCTCTTGGCCGCGTCGAGCGCCGACGAGATCTTCGGCAGCATGCCGCCCGAGATCGTACCGTCGGCGAACAGTTCCTCGATCTCGCGCGCGGACAGGTCGGTCAGCAGGTTGCCCTTCTTGTCCATCACGCCCGGGATGTTCGTCATCATGACGAGCTTCTCGGCCTTGAGGATCTCGGCCATCTTGCCAGCCACCACATCGGCGTTGATGTTGTAGGCCTGGCCATCGTCGGAGAAACCGATCGGCGAGATCACGGGGATGAAGGCATCGTCCTGCAGCGCCTTCACCACGGCCGGGTTGATCGCCTCGATATCGCCCACGTAGCCGATGTCGATGAAGGTGCCCGGGTTCTCGCGGTCCGGCATTTGCAGACGCTTGGCGCGGATCAGGCCGCCGTCCTTGCCGGTCAGGCCCACGGCCTGGCCGCCGTACTGGTTGATCAGCATGACGATGTCCTGCTGGACTTCGCCGCCGAGCACCCATTCGACCACTTCCATCGTCTCTTCGTCCGTCACGCGCATCCCCTGGATGAACGTGCCGACCTTGCCGACCTTCTTGAGCGCCTCGTCGATCTGCGGGCCACCGCCGTGCACGACCACCGGGTTCATGCCGACGAGCTTCAGCAGGATCACGTCGCGCGCGAATCCGTGCTTGAGTTTCTCTTCCGTCATCGCGTTGCCACCGTACTTGACCACGATGGTCTTGCCGTGGAACTTCCGGATATAAGGCAGCGCCTCGGCAAGGATTTCAGCCTTGAGGGAGGGAGCGATGGCCGCAACCGACTTGGTCGCAGGCTCAGGATTGTCAGCGTTCATGGCTTTGGACATTCCGTGTGATGTGGAGCAGGTATCATGACTAATCGTCCGCCGGACAGGCAAAGGACGCGCGAGGCCGGCGTTGCGGCAATAGCCGTCTGGGAAGCAGCGCGTCACAGGGATCCCCCCGGGTGCGCTATCCGGCCACGGCAGGCGCCGATTTTACAAGAAACCCGCGACCACATTGCAATCCGGATGAGTGGCATACGATGACCGATCCGTCGACAATCCAGACAGGCCAGTTGCGCCCGGTCGAACATTGCAGCCGTTGCGGCACCGCGTTCGTCTGTGGCTACGTGGCCGGGCTGCCCGAATGCTGGTGCGCCAGCCTGCCGCTGCTGCCGTCGCGCAAGATCGTGGCGGGCCAGCATTGCCTGTGTCCGACCTGCCTTCGGCAGCGGCAGGACGACGTCCCCCAGGACGCCGTTGCTCCAGATTGAATTTTTAGAGCAGCGAATGCCCAAACACCCCAAGTTCGGTTTAACATTCGCGGCATGAATAGCCTTCGTGGAATCGACCTCAACCTTCTGGTGGTGCTGGAAGCGCTGCTGGCGGAACGCCATATTTCGCGCGCCGCACTGCGCCTGCAGCTCAGTCAGCCCGCCGTGAGCCACTCGCTGGCGCGGCTGCGCCAGTTGCTCGACGATCCCTTGCTGGTACGCGGCCAGGGCGGCCTGGTGCTGACCGCGCGCGCCCACGAACTGGCCGCACCGCTGGCCGAGGCGCTCGCGCAGGTCCGCATCCTGCTGGGGCCCGGAGGCTTTCAGCCCGCCACGGCCCGGCGCACATTCAAGCTGGCGATGTCCGACTATGGTTCGCTGGTGGTGTTGCCGCGCCTGCTGCGCACGGTGCGCAAGGCCGCGCCCAATATCGACCTCACCGTCACGCAGGGCAGCCTGGAAACGATGACCGCCCAGGTGGCGGATGGCCAGATCGATCTGGCATTCGGCGCCTTCGCGTTCGAGCCGGAAGGCGTGCGCACCGCCGTGCTGTTTGACGACGATTTTGCATGTGCCGTGGACGCCGCAACGGTACGCGACACGGGCCGGCTAGATCACGTGGCCTATCTGGCGCGCTCGCACGTGCTGGTGACCGCAGCCACCGAGCGCGGGGACGCCATCGACGCGGCCGTGACCCGACTGGGCGGGCGACGCAAGATCGCCTGCACCGTGCCGCACTGGAGCGTGGCGCCCGGCCTGATCCTTGGCACCAACATGGTCCTCACCACCGCGCGCCGCTCGCTCGAAGCGCTGGCAGACGATCGTCTGGCGATCTTCGAGGCGCCGTTCACGATCCCCGGCTTCGCGTTCTGCATGATCTGGCCGGCGAAGGCCGACGCGGACCCGGGACTGACCTGGCTGCGCGAACGAGTACTGCAAGCCGTCGCGCCGGAAGCGGAAAGCTCGGACGCGATCAGCCTGCGCGGCTGACCGCCCTGTCCGATGACCCCTGATGGGGTCCGGTGCCGACGCTCAACGTAGCCGGATCAGCGCCGAAAATCCGTGCATCAGTATCAGTGCTTGTGATCGCCGTGGCCACCACCCTGCGCGGAGGCGGTCATGTCGCGAACCTGCGCGTTCACCTGCTGCTCGATCACCTTGCCGTTCTGCTCGAACTTCAGCGTGATGGGCACCGTGTCGCCCGCCTTGAGCTGCTGCTTCAGGCCCATCAGCATCACGTGATAGCCGCCCGGCTTCAGTTGCACGTCCTGCATCTTCGGCAGATCCAGCGAGGGGATCTGGCGCATCCGCATAACGTTGTTTTCCATCTTCATTTCATGCAGCTCGGCGGTGCCCACCGGCGACGACACGCCGACCAGCTTGGCGTCCTGATGCGCGTGCAGCGTCATGAACGCGCCAGATGCGGTCTGCGCCGGCACGGTGCCGCGCACCCAGGCGTCGCTGACGTCGACTTGCGCCATGGCCTGGGCGCTGGCCAGCAGACCGGCCAGGGCGAGGGTTGCGATCGATGCGGCGCGGGCCGCGCGGAACTTGGCTTGCATAGGGAACATCTCCACGATTCAGCACGAATTAGGTGTCGAGGGCGGTCATTAGATCACGCGGCATCCCGCGTGTCTTGTCGCGATCTGAACCTCGCAGTCTGGCAGCGCCGCCCGCCGTTCAGAATGCGGCACTGTGTCGCACGTTGCAAGCGCCGATCCGCGGCATTGCTACACTCGCGCCATGCATCCCCCGATCGCCATGTCCACCCTACCGCCCTCCGTCGCCCCGCCCATCGGCACGGCGCCGCAGCGTCACAGCCTGGTGAGCCTGCGCCGCCTTAGCTGGCTGCGCTGGGCGCTGCTGGCCGGCCAGGCCATGCTGCTGGTGTCATGCGAGTCGCTGGCCGGCATCGCCCTGCCCTACAAGCCGCTGCTGTTCCTGTTCGCCGTCCAGACCGTGTTCAACGTGTTCACCGTGGCGCGCCTGCACTGGCACACACGCCACGGCACGGTGCCGTCGGACGCCGAGCTGATGGTGCAGATGATGGTCGACCTGACCGCGCTGTCGGCCATCTTGTTCTACACAGGCGGCGCGACCAATCCATTCGTGTCGTTCTACCTGCCCGGACTGGCGATTGCCTCGGCCATCCTGCCGTGGCGGCTGGTGGTGACGCTCGCGGCGTACGCGCTGGCCTGCTATTCGATGCTGCTGCTCGAGTACATACCGCTCGATCTGCACAACCCCGACAACGCGGTGAACTATCACCTGGCCGGGATGTGGCTCAACTTTGTGGCCAGTGCGGTGATGATCGCGTTCTTCGTGGCGCGGCTGTCCAACGCGCTGCGCCAGCGCGACGCGCAACTGAACGAGGCACGCGAGCTGCTGCTGCGCGAGGCGCGCGTGGAGGCGCTCAACGACCAGGCCGCCGCCGTGGCGCACGAGATCGGCACCCCTCTGGCCACGCTGGCCGTGATCGCCGGGGAACTGCGTGCCGATGCCGAGAACACGAATCGCAGCGACACACCGGTGGCCGACTACCAGGCCGACCTCCGCACGATGGAGCAGCAGCTCGAACTCTGCCGTTCGATCCTGGCCCGGCTGCGCGCCGACCATGAAACACTGGCACCGCAGCGGATCGATGCGTGGCTGGCGCCGTTCGTCGAACGCTGGCAACTGCGTCATCCGCAGGCAAGCCTGCAGGCCAGTGCCGCGCCCGATGCGGCCGCGCAGGCCGTGGACACGGCACGCATCAGCCAGATCCTGACGATCGCGCTCGACAATGCCGCGCGCAGCCAGCAGGCCGCCGGGCACGACCATCGCCAGGGGCCGCCGCTGCAGCTGGACATCGCGCGCGAGGCGGATGCGCTGGTGTACCGCGTCACCGATCACGGCCACGGGCTTCCGCCGGGGCTACGCGCAAGGCTGGGCGAATCGCCGGTGGCCAGCGCCCACGGTGGCCAGGGCATCGGCCTGTACCTCGCGCAGAGCGCCGCGCGCCAGCTCGGTGGCCAGATCTCCTGGCATGACAATCCGGCGGGGGGCACGGTGCTCGAACTTCGCCTTCCACTCACGGCCGCATCCGAACGCGCGATCGCCGCACAACCCGACTTCCAACCGTGATGACCGACGTCACCGCCTCCAACGACGCCATGCCCTTCCTCGTCATCGACGACGACGAAGTATTTTCCGGCACCCTGGCCCGCGCCCTCACGCGCCGCGGCTATGCGGTGCAGGTCGCCCACAACGGCGCCGAAGCGCTGGCCCTGGCCGGCAGGACGCCATTCGCCTACGTCACGCTGGATCTGCATCTGGGACCGCCGCCGGAGTCGGGCGGCACGTCAGCGTCGGAATCGGGATTGCATCTGGTGGCGCCGCTGCGCGCGGCGTTGCCCGATGCGCGCATCCTGGTGCTGACCGGCTACGCAAGCATCGCCACGGCCGTGGCCGCGGTCAAACAAGGGGCTGACGAGTATCTGGCCAAGCCGGCCAATGTCGACTCGATCCTGACCGCGCTGATGGCGGGTGTTTCCGAGGATGCGGCCGAGGCCGCGCTGGAGGAACCGGTGCCGCTATCGGTGGCACGGCTCGAATGGGAGCATATTCAACGTGTGCTCACCGAGCATGGGGGCAATATCTCGGCCACGGCGCGCGCGCTGAACATGCATCGGCGCACCTTGCAGCGCAAGCTGGGCAAGCGGCCGGTTTCACGCTGAATCCGGCCGGCTCGCGCCAGCCGCGCAGCCATCGCACTGGCTTACAGGCGCAACTGGACGTAGTCCCAACCAAGATCGTCGGCATCCGTCGACGCAGACGCATCGGCAATGCGCACGGCATCGGTCGCATGGCGATCGGCCAGCGTCACCATCGCGCCGGACGCCATCGCCAGGGCCGCCACCGCGGCCTGGCCTTCGTGCATGGCGCGACGTTCGGGCTGATCGGCGTGGGCCGAATCTGTCACCGGCAATGCGGCGACACCCTGCTGCGCCATCGTCGGACGGACACACAGGAACAACGTTGCCGCGGTAATGCCGGCCATGACGCCAACAGTGGCCATCGCCACTCGGCGCTTGCGCACCTGGTTGCGATGGAAAAAGGGGGTTCGCGAAATGTTCTGCGACATGGGCAGACTCCCAGGACCATCAAGATGCGCAAGGGTCTCATTTCCCGATAGGACCGCGCCAGTGTGCTTACCAATGCTTACCAACCTTACCGGCGTGAGCAGAGGCAATACATCGCGCTGACATCAACGCCCAGCCGAGGACGTGAACGCCCTCACGCCATGCGCTGCGTCACCAGGTCGCACGGTGCGAACGCGCTTTGGCGCTAGACTGGCGCGCTATCACGGCTCGCCATTCCGACCTTTCCCCATGAACATCCGCACCCTGCTGGCATCGTTGCTTATCATTGCCGCCCCCATGGCTTCGGCCCATATCGTTTTCGAGCAGAAGCAGGCGCCCGCGGGCAGCTACTACAAGGGCACGCTGCTGGTCGGCCATGGCTGCAACGGCAGCGCGACGCGCGCGGTAACGGTGACGATCCCAGATGGCGTGCAGGGCGTGCATCCGCAACCGAAGCCGGGCTGGCAACTCGAGATCAAACGGGCGAAGCTCGCCAAGGCCTATACCTCGCACGGCAAGACCATCGACGAGGACGTGCATACGATCCGGTGGTTTGGCAACACGCTCGCCGACGAACACTTCGACGAGTTCCGCATGCTGATGAAGCTGCCCGAACAGGGCGGCAAGCTCTACTTCCCGGTGCTGCAGGAATGCGAGAGCGGCAAGTCCGAATGGACACAGATTCCCGCCGATGGGCAGACCACCCGGGACCTGAAGACCCCGGCAGCGGAGCTTGAGGTGTTGCCAGCTGCCGGCGGCCACGCGCACTCGCACTGAGCAACCGGGCGTCCGACGCCACCCCAAGCGAAAAGAGCCGGTCACCCGGCTCTTTTACTTTCAGGCTTCGGCCCGCGTTACAGCACGTAGCGCGACAGATCCTCGTTGCCCGCCAGGTCACCCAGGCGCGCATCGACGTATGCCGCATCGACTGTCACGGTTTCCCCCGACGACTTCGTTGCGTGGAACGACAGGTCCTCGAGCAGGCGCTCCATCACTGTGTACAGACGACGCGCGCCGATGTTCTCGACCTTCTCGTTGACCGAGAACGCGATCTCGGCCAGGCGGCGGATGCCATCCGGCGAGAACTGCAGTTCCACTTCCTCGGTCTTCAGCAACGCCTGGTACTGCTTGGTCAGGCTGGCATCGGTCTGCGTGAGGATGGCCTCGAAGTCCTGCACCGACAGCGATTCCAGTTCCACGCGGATCGGGAAGCGACCCTGCAGTTCCGGAATCAGGTCACTCGGCTTCGACAGATGGAACGCGCCGGACGCGATGAACAGGATGTGGTCGGTCTTGATCATCCCGTACTTCGTGTTCACCGTGGTGCCTTCGACCAGCGGCAGCAGGTCTCGCTGCACGCCCTGGCGCGACACTTCGCCGCCGCCCACTTCGCTGCGGCTGGCGATCTTGTCGATCTCGTCCAGGAACACGATGCCGTTCTGTTCGACGTTGGCGATGGCCTTGTGCTTGAGCTCTTCTTCATTGACGAGCTTGGCGGCCTCTTCATCGATCAGCAGCTTGAACGCGTCCTTGACCTTCATCTTGCGGCGCGCCTTCTTGCCCTGGCCCAGACCCGCGAACATCGAGCGGATCTGCTCGGTCATGTCTTCCATGCCCGGGGGACCCATGATGTCCATGTTCGGCATCCCGGCGGAGACCTCGAGCTCGATGTCCTTCTCGTCGAGCTCGCCCTCGCGCAGCTTCTTGCGGAAGACCTGGCGCGTGTTCGAGTCCTTCTCCTCGTGCTGGGCAAAGCCGATGTCGCGCGGCGGCGGCAGCAGCACGTCCAGCAGGCGGTCCTCGGCGGCGTCCTCGGCCTTGGTGCGCACCTTCTTCATTTCCGATTCGCGCGTCTGCTTGACGGCCATTTCGGCCAGGTCACGCACGATCGTGTCCACGTCGCGGCCGACGTAGCCGACTTCAGTGAACTTGGTTGCCTCGATCTTGATGAACGGCGCATCGGCCAGCTTGGCCAGACGGCGCGCGATTTCGGTCTTGCCGACGCCAGTCGGCCCGATCATCAGGATGTTCTTCGGCGTGATTTCCTGGCGCAGCGGCTCTGCCACCTGCTGGCGGCGCCAGCGGTTGCGCAGCGCCACGGCCACGGCCTTCTTGGCCTTGTTCTGGCCGATGATGTGCTTGTCGAGTTCGGAAACGATTTCCGACGGGGTCATGGTGTGCGACATGGGAATCCGTTCAGCGCGTCAGTCGAGGGTTTCGATAACGAAATTGGTGTTCGTGTAGATGCAGAGCTCGCCCGCGATGGTCAGGGCCTTCTCGACCACGTCCTTCGGCGGCAGCTCCGTGTTCTCCACGAGTGCCTTGGCCGCGGACTGCGCGTAGGCGCCACCCGAGCCGATCGCGGCGATGCCGCCTTCGGGGTCGAGCACATCACCGTTGCCAGTGATGACCAGCGTGGTGTCCTTGTCTGCCGTGATCAGCATGGCTTCGAGGCGGCGCAGCGCGCGATCCGAGCGCCAGTCCTTGGCGAGATCCACCGCGGCGCGGGTCAGGTTGCCCTGGTACTTCTCGAGCTTGGCTTCGAAGCGGTCGAGCAGTGAGAAAGCATCGGCCGTGCTGCCGGCAAACCCGACCAGCACCTTGCCGTTGTAGATGCGGCGTACCTTGCGCGCGGTGCCCTTCATCACGATATTGCCCAGCGTGACCTGGCCGTCACCGCCCAGTGCGACCTGATTGCCGCGGCGGACGCTGACGATGGTGGTGCCGTGATACTGTTCCATGGTGCCTTCCGTGATAGGTGTCAGCCGCGTAGGTGGCGTCGGCTCAGCCGCTTTCAAGAGCCCGGCGCCGATACGGTTCTCCAATATAGGAAATCGCCCGTTTTCCCGCCGCCATCCCTATCTGCGGACGGGACGGACAATAAAAAAGGCCACGCGATACGCGTGGCCTTTGCGGCACGGAGCAGCGATTGCCGATCAGTCCGCGTAGACACCCGCCTTCTTGATCACCGGCGTCCACTTGTTGATTTCCGACGCCAGGAACGGGCGCAGCGAATCCGGCGTGGCGCGCTGGGCCGGCACGGCCTCGGCACCGAGTTCAGCCATCTTGGCGCGGAAGTTCGGGTCGGCCACCGACTTCTGCAGCGCGGCCGACAGCTTGTCGATCACCGGCTTCGGCGTGCCCTTCGGTGCGTACATCGCGTGCCAGATCTTCACCTCCACACCCGGCAGGCCCTGCTCGGCGGCGGTCGGGATGTCCTTGAACGCTTCGACGCGACGCGGCTGCATTGCCGCGTACGGCTTGAGCGCGCCCGCCTTGAGCTGGCCGGCGATGTTGGTGGTCTGGTCGCACATCAGGTTCACCTGGCCGCCGAGGATGTCGGTCAGTGCCGGAGCAGTACCCTTGTACGGCACGGTGGTCAGTTCGGTCTGGATTGCGCTCTGGAACAGCAGGCCGCACAGGTGCGAGGCCGAGCCGATACCGGCGTTGGCCAGCGACAGCTTGCTGGAATTGGCCTTGATGTACGGCACCAGTTCCTTGAAGCTGGCCGGCGGCAGTTGCTTGTTACCCACCAGCACCATCGGCACGTCGGCGATCTCGCCGACCATCTCGAAGTCCTTGAGCGGATCGAAGCCCAGGTTGCGGTACAGCGCCGGGGCGGTGGACATGCCGATGTGGTGAATCAGGATCGTGTAGCCGTCACCCTTGGACTGAGCCACCTTCTTCGCGCCGATCGTGCCGCCAGCGCCACCCAGGTTTTCGATCACGATCGTGGTGCCCAGGTGCTTGGACATCACCATCGTCAGTTCACGCGCGACCTTGTCGGTCGGGCCGCCAGCAGCAAACGGCACTACCGCCTGCACAGGCTTGCCGGCCGGATATTCCTCCGCCTGCGCTCCCGAGAAAACGCCCACGCCGGCAACAGCCAGCACGGCCGCGAATTTCAATGCAACTCGTTTCATATACGTCTCTCCTGATTCCCTCTATACCCCGTACCAACGCCGCGTATGCCGCCGGGCAGGCCAGTCTTCATGGCACGCCCGAACGTGGCGATCCGGGTGGAATCGCCACGATGACCATCGGCATCTATCTATGTAAGTGGTGATAAGCGGCAGCGAACCCCGCCGACAGGCGGAGCCGGAGGTGGATGTTAGCAACCCCGGACAATTGCGAGGTATAGGGGCTAACCCGTGAGAATGTGACCCACTATCATCTAGCGGAAGAATTCGAGCATTTCCTCAAGTAGCGGCTCGGACACCTCTTCCGGAACATAGTGGCCACACGGCAACGTCGCGCCGCTGACTGCGTCGCCCAGGGCCTGCCAGAGCGCCAGCGGCTCGAAGCAGCGCGCCACCACGCCGTGTTCGCCCCATAGCACGCGTACGGGCATGGCCAGCTTGCGCCCGGCCTCGCGGTCGGCGCGGTCGTGGTCCAGATCGATGGTAGCGGCGGCGCGATAGTCCTCGCACATCGCATGGACGCGCGCCGGGTCCTGCATCGCGGCGACATACGCAGCCATCGCATCGGGGGCGAATGGGCTCGGGCCGGCGTGGCGCAAGCCCAGCAGCTTGTCGATGAAGAACGCGGGCTCGGCGTTGATCAAGGTTTCCGGAAACGGCGCCGGCTGAATCAGGAAGAACCAGTGCCAGTAGGCGGCGGCAAAGGCCATGCTGGTGGCCTCGTACATCGCCAGCGTCGGCGCGATATCGAGCAGCATCGCGCGGCTGACCGCCTCGGGGTGGTCGATGCAGAGCCGATGCGCCACGCGCGCGCCACGGTCGTGGGCGCACAGCGCGAAACGGGAAAAACCGAGCTGGCGCATGACCTCTACCTGGTCCCGCGCCATCTCGCGCTTGCTGTAGGCCTCGTGCCCAGGGCTGGCCGGTGGCGCGCTGCTGCTGCCATATCCGCGCAGGTCGGTGGCAATCACCGTGAAGCGGTCGGCCAGCGCCGGGGCCACCTTGTGCCAGATCAGGTGGCTTTGCGGAAACCCGTGCAGCAACAGCAGCGGCGGGCCGGAACCGCCACGCACGCCAGCGATCTCCACCTCGTCCACCTTCAGCCGGAACCACTCGAAATTGGGAAACAGCAACGCACTGGCATCGTTCTGCATGACTTTGTCTCCGGGCCTCTTTTCTGGCGCTTTGTGCCGATCATAGGCGGAATCCCGGCGCACCGCCGTCACGAAGACCCTGCTGGTGCAACTGAATTGCATCGGGTAGGGGCCTATGGTTAAATCCTTCGCATGACACGCACCACCCCACATGCGGCTGCGTCCGATGACGCAGTCATGCCCGGAGATCCGCTGGCCACGGCGCAATTGCGTCTGCGCCAGCTTGGCGCACGTGTGACGCAACCGCGCCTGGCAATTCTGGCCTGCCTGATCGAAGCACCCGAGCCACTCACCCATCAGGCCGTGATCGATCACCTGCCGGCCGAAGGCGACGTGGACCGCGTGACCGTGTACCGCGTGCTGGACTGGCTGGTGGACCAGGGCCTGGCACAGAAACGCGCCGGCAACGACCGCGTGTTCCGCTTCTCGCTTGTGGAGCACGAAGCGGCGCGCGCCGAAGTCCATCGACAGCACAGCCACTTTCACTGCACACGCTGCGATCGCACGTTCTGCCTGGAGTCTGCCGGAAAATCCGTGGCCCCCCGGGTACCCAACGGATTTGCGGTCGAACACGTGGAACTGACGGTCAACGGCATCTGCGCCGAATGCGGCCGATCGCACGGCGACGCATCCGCGCACTGACACACCCAGACACCTTTAGACGGCGAGCCCTTTTCTCGGAGTACAACAACATGTCCAAACTGATTCCGGTCACGATCCTTACCGGCTTCCTCGGCAGCGGCAAGACCACGCTGCTCAAGCGTATCCTCAACGAGCAGCACGGCATGAAGATCGCCGTGATCGAAAACGAGTTCGGCGAAGAAAACATCGACAACGAGATCCTGGTGCAGGACGGCCGCGAGCAGATCGTGCAGATGAGCAACGGCTGCATTTGCTGCACGATCCGCGGCGATCTGGTGCAGGCGCTTTCCGATCTGGTCACCCAGCGCGATGAGGGCAAGATCGCGTTCGATCGCGTGGTGATCGAAACCACGGGCGTGGCCAATCCGGGCCCGGTGGCGCAGACGTTCTTCATGGACGAGGAAATCGCCTCGCGCTACCTGCTGGACGCCGTGATCACGCTGGTCGATGCCAAGCACGCCAACCTGCAGCTCGACAAGCAGGAAGAAGCACAGCGCCAGGTGGGCTTTGCCGACGCGATCTTCATCACCAAGGCCGACCTGGTGAGCGAAGCCGAGGTGGCGGATCTGCGTCATCGCCTGCTGCACATGAACCCGCGCGCGCCGATCAACGCCGCGCACTTCGGCGAAGCGCCGATCGACCTGATCTTCGACCTGCGCGGCTTCAACCTGAACGAAAAGCTCGAGATCGACCCCGATTTCCTGCGCGCCGACGAGCACGAACATGACCATGACCACGAGCACGGCGAACACTGCGGCGCCGATTGCGGTCACGACCACGGCCGTGAACATGGCCACGATCATGGGCACGGCCACGCGCACGACCACCACCACCATCACCACCACACCGACCGGATCGCGTCGTTCGTCTTCCGCAGCGACAAGCCGTTCCATTACGGCAAGCTCGAGGAATTCCTGTCAGGCATCCTGTCCGTGTATGGCGAGAAGCTGCTGCGCTACAAGGGCGTGCTCTATATGGAAGGCGTGGACCGCAAGGTGGTGTTCCAGGGCGTGCACCAGCTCATGGGCAGCGATATCGGCGCCAAGTGGGAAGATGAACAACCGTGCACGAAGATGGTCTTCATTGGCGTGGACCTGCCACGTGACGCAATTCTGAAGGGACTGACGGCCTGCCTCGCCTGACTTTGCGTTTAGTGCATCATCAGACACTTGCGTAAATCCGGCCCGATAATCCCTCCCGAAAGGGGGTACAGGGAAAACTCGTGGCTTTTGTCCGGTTTTCTCCCATATCTACCGGAAAGTTGTTCAAGTACAATAGGCCGGATTTGATACGGACGGCGCACGTTTTGGCCGCATCCGTATCCGCAGGGCGGCAGTCGTCGTCAGCATGAGGCGGGGCCGCCAGCAGGCGCGGTCGTGGGCTTTGTGCGGAGACCGCCCTCCGCCTGGGGTCGCCTCGACAATGCGCCGTCACTCTTCGACGCGTAGAGAGGTGTCCCCATGACAGCCGCAACAAAGACGAAGGAAAGCCGCAGCAAGACTGGTAGCGCTGCGGTGGAGACGCGCAAGGCAGCGCCTGCAAAGGCGACGCCAGCTCCTCGCGGCAGTACGGCGGCGCACGCCGATGCGGGCGAGGCCAAGGGAGGCACGCGAAGCAGCAAGACTGCAGCCAGCCAGAGTGAAACAGCCGCCCCGCGCAAGCGGACGGCCACTGCACCCGAGCGGACGACGACGCCGCCGGTCGCATCAACAAGAGAATCAGCAGGGACCATGAGCAGCAACAAACTTCTGACTGAAGCTGAAATCCTGAAGATGAGCGACAAGGATTACATGAACGAGGCGCAACTCGCCTTCTTCAAAAATCGCCTTGAGCAGCTTCGCGACGAAATCCTCAAGAATGCGGACCAGACGACGGAACACCTGCGCGAAACGGTCATCGTGCCGGATCCGGCCGACCGCGCGACGATCGAGGAAGAACACGCCCTGGAACTGCGCACGCGCGACCGCGAGCGCAAGCTGCTGAAGAAGGTCGAGCAATCGCTGCAGCGCATCGAATCCGGCGACTATGGCTGGTGCGAGGAAACAGGCGAGCCGATCGGCGTGCCGCGCCTGCTGGCCCGTCCGACCGCCACGCTGTCGCTGGAAGCGCAACAGCGCCGCGAACTGCGCCAGAAGCTGTTCGGGGACTGATTCGATCCTTCGAGAGGCGGAAAACTCGGCGGCCCGGTGATCCGGGCCGCTTTTTCTTTTCCGGAGTCGTATTTGCCTTGATGGTGTAACGATTGCGACACTACCATTGCAGAATGATTTCAGAATGACCGCCTGTCCCCGGGACAGGCTTTCTGCTACAGTCGCAACTTTGTTGCATCAACATCGATCATCATGGCCGTTCGTCTGCCCGTCACCGTGCTGTCCGGTTTTACCGGCGCCGGCAAGACCACCGTGCTGCGCCACCTGGAAGCCCAGGCCGGCGCGCGCGTGGCCGTGGTCGACAGCCATGGCGACCTGCTTGCCGAAGTCGAACGGCTGGCCCAGACCGGCCAGTACGACCATGTGGTGATCGAAGCCGGCGCCACCGATGAACCGCTGGGCCTGGCCGAGGGCTTCGCCTTCGAGGACGAGCACGGCGAGACCACCAGCGTGGCGCACCTCGACACGCTGGTCACGGTGATCGACGCCAGCCGCTTCCTGCAGGACTACCACGACGCCGACTTCCTGTCGGCCCGCGGGCTGGCCGCGCACGATGACGACGACCGCACGGTCGTCGACGTGCTGATCGACCAGGTCGAGGTATGCGACGTCCTCGTCGTCAACAAGATCGACCTCGTCGATGCCGGCCAGCTTGGGCGCCTGCACGTGATGCTCCATGCGCTCAATCCGCGCGCCGACATCGTCGATGCGAGCCACGGCCAGGTGCCCGCCGCGCGCGTGCTGGGCACCGGACGCTTCGACATCGACGCCACACCCAACGCCGCCGGCTGGCAAGCCGCGCTGCAGGGCGATACGGTGCCCGATGCCGCCGGCGTGTCGACGCTGGTCTACCGCCGGCGCCGCCCGTTTCACCCGCAGCGTTTCGCGGACCTGATCCATACCGAATGGATGCGCGAGCATGGCGACGTGCTGCGTTCGAAAGGCCTGTTCTGGCTCGCCAGCCGCATGGACATCGCCGGCGACTGGAGCCAGGCAGGCGGCGTGTGCCGTCCCGGCGCCGCCGGTGCATGGTGGGCAGCGATCGACGCCGAGGAGTGGCCGCCCGAAGGTCCGGCACGCGCCGCCATCGAGGCCGACCTGATCGAGGACGGCCTGCCCGCAGAGTACGGCGACCGTCGCCAGGAACTGGTGCTGATCGGCCTGGATCTCGACGCGCACGCGCTGGAAGCGCAACTCGATGCGTGCCTGCTGACCGACGACGAAATGGCCGCCGGCCCCGAGGCGTGGGCGGCCTACCCCGATCCGTTCCCCGACTGGGGTAACGCGTTCGATGACGACCACGACCATGATCACGGCCACGACCACGATCATGGCGACGGGCCGTGCGATTGCGGACATGCGCACTGAGTCCTGCACCCTCTCTCGCTTGCGCGCGCGCGGCCCGAGCCTCTGGGCCGTGCTGTGGCTGGTCGCGTGCCTGCTGCTCGCCCAGCACGCGGGTCTGGTCCACCGCGTGTTGCATGGTGGCCTGCCCAATGCCTCGCAGCCGGCGCTGACGGTGGCGGCCGACGATGCAACGCACACCGAACCGTTTTCCCTGAAGCTCGGCCTTCACTCCTGCGTGCTGTTCGACGGCGCAACCGTGGCCGACATTCACGTCGGCAGCTTCCATCTGCCGCTGCTCGCCTTCGGCAAGCCGGTCAAGCCAGCCAACCTGGCCTGGCGCTGGCCGGACCTGCCGTCCGCGCAACCATTCCGCTCGCGCGCCCCACCGGCCGCATTCGCTTTCGCCTGATTGGCCGGGGGCGCGGTATCTTGCCGCGCGCTCGCGCCTGCCTCACGGCGCGGTGCCGGGCATCTCGCCCGCGCAGCACCGCGCACGCATGAACGAAAACGAAAATCGCGAGCCATGTTCTCGAACAACACCCGTATTCCGGCGGTGCGTCGCACCCCGCTGGCGGCGCTTGCCGCCCTGATCGTCACTTCCGGCGTTGCCTCGCACGCGATGGCCCAGGACAACGCTGCTGCTGCAGCGCCGGCCGCGCCGCAAACGCAACCGCAAACGCTGAAGGAAGTGGTGGTCACGGCCAATCCGCTCGGCAGCGACCTGAACGAGATGGTCGCGCCCGTCTCCACGCTCGGTGGCGACGCGCTGACCGTGCGCCAGACCAGCACGCTTGGCGAGACGCTGAACGGCATGCCCGGCGTCACCTCCACCTACTTCGGTCCGAACGCGAGCCGTCCTTCCATCCGCGGCCTCGATGGCGACCGCATCAAGTTGCTGCAGAGCGGCGGCTCCACGCTCGACGCATCGTCGCTGTCCTATGACCACGCGGTGCCGATCGACCCGCTGGTTGCCGAGAAAGTGGAAGTGGTGCGCGGCCCCGCGGCGCTGATGTACGGCGGCAATGCACTGGGCGGCGTGGTCAATGTGATCGACAACCGCATCCCGCGCGACCCCGTCACCGGGGTATCCGGCGCGGCCGATGTCAGTGGCACGATCGGTGGTGACAAGGGGCGCAACGCCAGCGGCCTGCTGGAAGCGGGCAATGGCACTTTCGCCGTGCACGCCGACGCCTTTGTCCGCCAGACCAGCGACCTGCGCATTCCCGGATTCGCGCGCAGCGCCAACCTGCGTGCCACACAGCCGCTGCCCGCAGGAGAGAGCGAGGCCTACGGCACGCTGCCGAATACGAGCTCCCATCAGGAAGGCGGCTCGATGGGCGGCTCCTACACCTGGGCGGACGGTTTCCTCGGCGCCAACTACTCGACCTACCGCAACGATTACGGCACCCCGGCCGAGGCCGACGCCCGCATCAAGATGCGACAGGACCGCATCGGCCTGGCGGGCGAGGCGCGCAATCTGGCCGGCAATACCAACGGCATCATCGAATCGGTGAAGGGCAGCTTCAACTACACCGACTACGAACACCGCGAACTCGAAAACGGCGTGACCGGCACGACGTTCAAGAACCGTGGCTGGGATACGCGCATCGAGGCCACGCACGGCAAGATCGGGAACATGAGCGGCGTGATCGGCACGCAGTTCGGCCATTCCGATTTCTCGGCGCTGGGGGAGGAAGCCTTCGTCCCGAGCACCACCACCGACAACGCCGCGCTCTTCGTCTTCGAGGAACTGCCGCTGATTTCGTCGGGTGATCTCAAGCTCAACCTTGGCGGCCGCATCGACCACAGCAGTGTCAAGGCCAGCGCCAACGGCAACGATCGCTTCACCGACGACAACCGCAGCTTCAACGCGGGCAGCGCGTCGGCCGGGCTGCTGTACAAGCTCAATCCGATCTGGACCGTCACGTCGAACCTGTCGTACACCGAGCGCGCGCCAACGTTCTACGAGCTGTACGCCAACGGCCCGCACCTGGCCACCAACGCCTACGAAATCGGCGACCCGAATGCGAACAAGGAACGCGCCACGTCGATCGACCTCGGCATGCGCTTCAAGCAAGGGGATCATAGCGGCAGCGTGTCGGGCTACTACAGCCGCTTCCAGAACTACCTTGCGCTGCTGAACACGGGCACGTTCCGCGATGCCGAAGGCAATGTGGTGACGGCCGGCAGCGACGGCGCGCTGCCTGTCCTGCAATACGCGGGCGTGCCGGCCACGCTGTATGGCTTCGAGGCGGAAGGCAAGACGCGCCTGCTGCAGAAGATGCTGACCACCGGCGACACCCTCGACTTCGAGGCCCGCGCCGACTACGTGCATGGCGAAAACCGCAACAACGGCGAGCCGCTGCCGCGACTGGCACCGCTGCGCCTGGGTGGATCGCTGGTCTATGCGGCCGGCCCGTGGGGCGCACGCATCAATGTGGACTGGAACGCGCGCCAGACCCGCGTGCCGACCGGCGACACGCCGACCGACGCATACACGATGCTGGGCGTATCGCTGACATACAAGCTCAAGGTGTCGGGTACCCAGACGCTGTTCTACCTCCGCGGCGACAACCTGACCAATACGGAAGCCCGCAGCGCCACGTCGATCCTGCGCGACATCGCGCCGCTGCCGGGTCGCAGCGTCAAGATCGGAATGCGGACGATGTTCTGACGATCTGGAAACGCCCCTCTCCCGCGCACGGGGGAGGGGCGCGCATAACGACGGCTATCGGCCGAAATCAAATGACTCGGGCACGAGCGAATACACGGCGGCCGCCACGGGCCGGCCGCCCAGGATCAGGCGGTTGCGGGCGATGCATTCGAACGCTGCACCGATCTTCTCGGCGACGCCGCGGCTTGCGAGGTTGGTCTCGGCTGCCACGATCTCGATCCGCGTGAGGCCCAGCGCGTGGAATCCGTGGCAAGCCATCATCGTTGCCGCGCCCGACGCCAGGCCCTGCCGCTGATG
This sequence comes from Cupriavidus sp. HY129, assembly GCF_059492215.1. NCBI lineage: Bacteria > Pseudomonadati > Pseudomonadota > Betaproteobacteria > Burkholderiales > Burkholderiaceae > Cupriavidus > Cupriavidus sp. HY129. The sequence goes on along the minus strand of NZ_CP083254.1, from coordinate 126,784 downwards.
GCTCTGGCGAATCCAGTAACCGAGATTGCCAAGGTTGTCCTCGCGACGGATCTGGTTGATGGCCACGCCACCGTACAGCGTGCGCCCGTCGGCCGAGAACACGCCGACGTCATACGCGGTGCCCTCGTCCATGCACGTCGCGCAGCGCGCGAACCACTCCTGCGCATCGAGCGTGTTGTAGTCCGGGTGGGCCCATGGCATCCACGCGCCCACGGTGCCCATCGACTCCCGCACGGCGGCAACGAACGGGTCCACGTCGCTGGCGCGGAACGGTCGCAACAGGAAGTCCTTGCCCCGCAGCGGCTGCATTCTCAGTCCTGGTTGCGGACCTGATCGCCTTCGGTCGTCAGCGCACCCGCCTTGGCCAGCGCGCGCAACGTCTGGTCGAACACATCCTCGATGGATTGCGCCGCCATGAAGCGCGCGTGAATGCGCTGCATCAGCGGTGTGTCGCGCATCCATGCGAACAGCGCCTCGCGCGAAACCGTCTGCAGTTCCAGCAGCTTGAATTTCACAAGCACGCGCACGGCGTGGATGGCATTGCGCGCGCCGTCGGCTTGCAGGTAGTCGAGCCGGCTTCTGGCGTGCGAGATGGCGCCTTTCGCATCGTCAAACGGCCGCCCGTGTCCGGGGATCACGATGCGCGCATCAAGCGCCGCGATGCGGTCGAGCACGGCGGCCTGCTCGACGAAGCCGCTTTCGCCATCGAGCTCCGGAAAGATCACGCCGAAGCCGCGTTCCCAGAGCGCATCGCCTGAAATCAGAATGCCGTGCGACGGCGCGAACAGCATCACCGCGTGTGGATCATGGCCCGGAGCAGCCACCACGTCCCAATCGATTCCGCCGAGCCGCAGACGGCCCCCATCCTGCAGCACGGCATCGAAGCCGAAGCGTGCGCACTGCTGACCCGTGGCATCGAACGACAGCGCGACATGGTCCCAGGACGCGACCGCCGCGGCCTCCGCCGCCGGAATCGCCGTGCGGGGCTGCCAGCGTGCCTGCAATGCCGCGTTACCGCCGCAATGGTCGGAGTGCAGATGCGTATTGATGATATGAGTCAGCGGCCGGCCATCGAGCGCCGCCGCCACGAGCGCCTCGGTCTGCGCTGCGTGTGTGACGTAGCCCGTATCGACGAGCGCCGACTCCCGGGCGGCATCGTCAATGAACAGAATGTTGTTTGCCGATAGCCAGCCGCGCTCGAACACGCGCATCGTCGATGGCAGCAACGGAGGCGTGTTCATGCTTCGCTCCCCGCGGCGCACAGACGCGGCACGCGCGCGGGCAGCAGGGCCCAGATGCGGCGGCGTTCCTCGTCATCGGCCTTCGACCAACCCGCGATCTCCGGAATCGTGCGGAGGCAGCCTTCGCAATAGCCGCTGGCCGCGTCCATCTTGCAGACGTTGCGGCAGGGCGACGGCACCGGCGCGACGATCTGTGCCGCGGCAGCGCCACGCACCAGATCGGCCAGCAGACGGCGTTGCGCGGCGGTCATGCCGAAGTCACCTGGGCCACGTCCGCGACTTCCGCTCCGGTCATCGCCTGAAGCTGTTGCGGCGTCAGGTTGAAGACCGCATGCGGATGTCCCGCGGCTGCCCACACGCTGTCGTACTGGAACAGGTCCTGATCGAGCAACATCACGGGTGCGACGGCGTGCCCGATCGGGCAGACACCGCCAATCGCGTAGCCGGTCTTCTCGCGCACGAACTTGGCGTCGGCCTTGCCCAGCGCGCCCACGCGTGCCGCCACCTTGGCCTCGTCGACGCGGTTGCTGCCGCTGGCGATCACCAGCACCGGCACATCGTCTTCCACGCGGCGGAAGATGATGGACTTCGCGATCTCGGCCACGGTGCAGCCCAGACCGGCGGCCGCTTCCGCCGAGGTCTTGCCGGTGGCCGGCAGCATTACCACGGGGCGGTCGTGGCCGATGCCGACCAACAGATCGGCCACGCGTTGCGCGGCATCGGGAAGCGTGGGGCTCTCGCTCATGGATCGTGTCTCCTTTGTCTGGGCGCGTCGCGGTCTAGTAGCCGCGCTGCAGGTCCACCACGCCGGCGATCGGCTTGCCCGACTCAAGCAGGCGAATCTTGCCGGCGATCTGCGCAATGCTGTCCTCGCGCAGCGTCAGCGCCGAGATATGCGGTGTGATCGTGATGCGCGGCTCCTGCCAGTATGGATGATCGGCAGGCAGCGGCTCTGTGCGGAACACGTCAAGCGTGGCACCCGCGATCTGTCCTTCACGCACGGCGGCGAGCAGATCCTCTTCCACGAGGTGCTGGCCACGCGCCACATTGATCAGGTAGGCGCCGTGCGCCAGGCGATGCAGCAGGCCCGTGTCGATAATGTCCTGGGTCTCGGGCGTCAGCGGCAACACGTTGACCAGCACGCACAAGCCATCAAGGAAGACGGCCTGCCCGTCTTCACCGTGGAACGATTGCACGCCGTCCACCGCCTTCGGCGAGCGGCTCCATCCGCGCACCGGGAAGCCGAAGCCAGCCAGCGTGCGGGCGATATGGGCACCGAGCGTGCCAACGCCCATCACGCCGATCGTGAAATCGGCACGACGATGCGGTTTCTGGAATTTCCACGTGCCGGCGCGTTCCTGCGCGTCGTACACATCGAGCCGGCGGAAGTAACGCAGCGCGGCGGCCGTGACGTACTCGGCCATCTGGGCCGCCATGCCGGCGTCATCGAGCCGGACGATCGGCACGCCGGCCGGCAGGGCGTCGGGATGCTGGGCATTCAGCTTCAGGATGCCGTCCACACCGGCGCCGAGATTGAAGATGGCCTTGAGATCGGTACGGCCGCTCAGCATTTCCACCGGCGGACGCCACACCACTGCGTAGTCCACGGACTGGCCCTGGCTGTCTTCCCAGGTCACGCACTGCGCTTCCGGCAGTACTTCGGCAAAACCATCGATCCACGGGGCATAGCGGCCATCCGGCACGTACAGCTGCAACTTCATCTCGACTCCAGTTTTCTTTTTGGGGGATGGGATGAAGTATTTTGGCAGAGGTCGCGGGTCAGCGGTTGGATTGCGGAAGCGCGTTCCGCATGGCGGATCGATGGGAGACACCTGTTTCCCACGTTGTGGGAAACAGGTGCCAGGACGGCTTACCCCGCGTAGCCTTCGGCGCGGATATCCAGACGCGCCAGCAGCGCACGGTCACGGTCAGCCTGGGGATTGCCGGTGGTCAGCAGCTTCTCGCCGTAGAAGATCGAGTTCGCGCCCGCCATAAAGCACAGTGCCTGCAGCGCCTCATCCATGGCCTCGCGACCGGCGGACAGGCGCACCATCGCGCGCGGCATCGTGATACGGGCCACCGCGATCGTGCGGACAAACTCGAACGGGTCCAGCGCCTCGGTACCCGCCAGCGGCGTGCCTTCCACCTGCACCAGGTTGTTGATGGGCACCGACTCCGGGTACGGGTCCATATTGGCCAGTTGTGCGATCAGGCCGGCACGCGCCTCACGGGCTTCGCCCATGCCAACGATGCCGCCACAGCAGACGTTGATGCCGGCTTCGCGCACATGGCCGATGGTGTCCAGGCGATCCTGGTACGTACGCGTGGTGATGATCTTGCCGTAGAACTCGGGCGAGGTATCGAGGTTGTGGTTGTAGTAGTCGAGGCCAGCGTCCTTCAGACGCTGCGCCTGTTCGGCCTTGAGCATCCCCAGCGTCACGCAGGTTTCCAGGCCCATCGCCTTGACCTCGCGCACCATGTCGATCACGGGCTCAAGGTGGCGTTCCTTCGGCTCGCGCCATGCCGCGCCCATGCAGAAGCGCGTGGCGCCGTTGGCCTTGGCCGCCTTGGCGGCGTCGAGCACGGCTTCCAGGTCCATCAACTTCTCGGCCTTCACGCCCGCATCGTGGTGGGCGCTCTGCGGGCAGTAGCCGCAGTCCTCCTCGCAACCACCGGTCTTGATCGACAGCAGCGTGGAAAGCTGCACGGTGTTGGCATCGAAGTGCTCGCGATGCACTTGCTGGGCGCGGAACAGCAGGTCGTTGAACGGCAGTGCGAACAGTGCGGCGACATCGTCGACACGCCATGCATCGCCCTCCTTCGGCGCGGCGGCCGCGATATTGCGGGCCGACTGGCGCAGGGCTTCGGCGGAAATGGTGGCGACGGTCTGGTTGGCTTGTTGCGTCATGATCGGTATGGGGTTCGGTAGTGGATTCGGCTTGGCCACTTCACGCGCGAGGCGTCGCGGCACTGTGATGGGGAACAACGGATGGCGCGGCCGATAGCAGCGGCGCGAGGTCGAGGTACTGGGCTGCCACGGCGGGCGCGACCTGCCACGGCAGTTCGCCCAGCAGCGGTACTTCGAGCGCATCCTGCAGCGTGACGATGTTCTCGCTCGGCAGCAGCATGTCGGGGTCGATACGGTTGGCGATCCAGCCTGCCAGCCTGAGACCGCGCGCGCGAATCGCTTCGGCGGTCACCATGGCGTGACTGAGGCAACCCAGGCGGATGCCGACCACCATGATCACCGGCAGGTCGAGCATCACGGCCAGGTCCGCCGTGTTCCAGCGCGCGGCGCCCATGTCGAGCGGCACGATGAAGCCGCCCACACCTTCGACCACCACGGCCTCGGCGTGCTGGCGCAACGACTCGAATGCATCGCGGATCGGCTCGGGCGTAATGCGCGCGCCTTCCAGCGCGGCGGCCAGGTGCGGCGATACCGGCGTGCGAAAGAAGAACGGGCACATCTCTTCCTGCGGCACGATCACCGAGCCGGCCGCGCGAAGCTGATCGACGTCGTCGTTCTGCCACTGGTCGTCGAGCCATTCTCCGCCCGCGGCGATGGGCTTCATGCCCACCGTGCTGTAACCCGCGCCATGCAGCGCGTGCAGCAGCGTGGCGGTCGCATGCGTCTTGCCCACGCCAGTATCGGTACCGGTGATAAAGCAGGCGAAGCGTTCTGGCCGGTCGGCGACGCCGGTCATGCGGCCTCCTTGTGCAGTTGAGGCACGGCGCGCGCGATGGCCTCCAGCAGCCGCGTCACGTCGGCTGCCGAATGCGATGCCGACAGCGTGATGCGCAGCCGCGCGGTACCGGCAGGCACCGTCGGCGGGCGAATCGCCCCAACGCGAATGCCTTCGGCTTCGAGCGCGGCCGACAGCGCCAGCGCGGCGGCATTGTCGCCAACGATCAGCGGCTGGATAGCGGTCTCGCTCTCACCGAGCGACCACCCCGCCTGGGCGGCCAGCACCGCGAGCCCCACGCGCAGTTGCGCGATCAGCCCGGCCAGATGCGCCCGGCGGGAGCGGCCCTCCTCGCCGGCGATGATTTCCAGGCTCGTCAGCAACGCGTGGGCCACCGCTGGCGGTGCTGCCGTGGTGTAGATGTACGGGCGCGCCGTGTTGATCAGGTGTTCGACGATCGTCTCATGCGCGGCGACGAACGCGCCCGCCACGCCAGCGGCCTTGCCGAGCGTGCCAATGTAGATCAGCCGCTCCGAACGCAGGCCCAGGTGTTCGAACACGCCATGGCCGTTCTCGCCGAGGACGCCAAAGCCGTGCGCGTCGTCGACGATGATCCATGCATCATGGCGTTCGGCGACTTCCAGCAGCGCCGCCAGCGGCGCGATATCGCCATCCATGCTGAAGACGCTATCGGTCACGATCAGCTTCAAGGCAGTCGTGCTGGCCGTCAGCAGCGCGTCAAGCGCCCCGGTATCACCATGTGGGTAGCGCTGGACATCGGCACGCGCCAGACGCGCGCCGTCGATCAGCGAGGCATGGTTGAGCGATTCGCAGAGCAGCGTCGCACCAGCCGCGCCGAGCGACGTCAGCACCGCCAGGTTCGCCATGTAGCCGGTGCAGAAATACAGCGCCTGCGCCTGCGGGATGTAAGGCACCAGCCAGCGCGCCAGTTCGCGCTCGAGCTGCGCATGCGCCAGCGAATGCCCGCTGACCAGGTGCGATGCCCCGCTGCCCGCACCGTAGCGATGCGCGCCTTCGGCCAGCGCGTGCGCGATCGAGCCGTGATTGGCCAGGCCCAGGTAGTCGTTGCTGCAGAACGTGAGCAGCGGCGTGGGTGTGGCGTCGATCCCGCCCACCGACTGGTGCGGCGCGCAGGCCGTGTGAGCAATGCGGCGACGGCGCGTCAGCGACTGGGCATCGCGTTCCGCGGCCGCGCGTTTCAGGTGATCAAGCAACATGGCGTGCCTCCTCCGCCGGATCGAGCACTGCCTGCAGCGTGTCCAGCAATTGTTCACCGAGCCAGTTGGCCAGCCCGGCATCGAAAACATACGGCGGCATCACGTAGAGCGTGTGCCCGATCGGGCGCGCCAGCACGCCGCGTTCGCGCGCGGCCAGATGGAAGCGTCCGGCAAAGTTCGCCCCCGCTGCCTGCGGGTCGATGTCGGCGGCCCAGATCATGCCGCGCTGGCGCACATGGCTGACGCGCGGGTCGGCGGCAATACCGGCCATCGCCGTGCCAAGCCATTGCGCGCGCTCGCGGTTGCTGGCGAGCACGTCTTCGGATTCGAACAGGTCCAGCGTGGCCAGCGCGGCCCGGCAGGCCAGCGGATTGCCCGTGTACGAATGCGAATGCAGGAAGCTGCGCGCGATATCGTCGGCCACGAACGCACGCTGGATCTCGGGACGCGACAGCACCAGCGACAGCGGCAGGTAGCCGCCGGTAATGCCCTTCGACAGACACAGGAAATCCGGCCAGGCATGCGCGGGCACGGCGTCGCCGCCGCGTGCCTGCTCCCAGGCGAAGAACGTGCCGGTGCGGCCACAGCCCACGGCGATCTCGTCGGCGATCAGGTGCACGCGATAGCGATCGCACAACGCGCGCGCGCCTTCGAGATATGACGGGTCGTACATCGCCATGCCAGCCGCGCCCTGCACCAGCGGCTCGACGATCAGCGCCGCGATCTGGCCGGCACGCTCGCGCAGCAGTGCTTCGAGTTCAGCCAGCGCCCGGGTGGCCACATCGGCGGCGGATTCACCGCGCGCGGCCTGGCGTGCATCGGGAGACATCACCACGTGGGCGCGGCGCGTCAGCGGATCGTAGGCATCGCGGAAGATCTCCACGTCGGTCACGGCCAGTGCGCCCACGGTTTCGCCGTGATAGCCATGGCGCAGACAGACAAACTCGCGCTTGGCCGTGAGGCCGGTGTTGCGCCAGTAGTGGAAGCTCATCTTGAGCGCGATCTCGACGGCAGAGGCGCCATCAGACGCATAGAACGCGTTGCCGAGCGCGCCACCGGTAAGCGCCGTCAGCCGCTCGGCCAGTTCCACGGCCGGTGCGTGCGTGCAGCCGGCCAGCATCACGTGTTCCAGTGTCTGCAGTTGTTCGCCGATGGCGGCGTTGATGGCCGGGTTGGCATGGCCGAACAGATTGACCCACCAGGAGCTGATGGCATCGAAGTAGCGCTTGTCGCCAGCGTCGATCAGCCAGGGCCCTTCGCCACGTGCGATGGCGAGCGGCGGCTCGTTGGCGCTGGCGTCGGGACGCAGGCGCGTGCACGGATGCCACACGGCGCGCTGGCTGCGTGCCGCGAGCGACGTGTCACCGCCTCCGGAATCGAGGACAGGATGTGTCAAAGGGACTCTCCTATGAGTGTCCGCCCGCGCATCACGCACGGCCGGATGTGGGAAGCTCATGGTAGGAAGGTCCCCGCCGGATTGGCAAACCGGCCGCACTCAGCCAGTTGAGTGCAATTTCACAGACGTTGGACGATCTTGTCGCCCGCAGTGCCGTGCACTTCGCCCTGCTACCTGCTACGCGCCGATAACATCGGCTAACGCGCTACAAAAAAAATCTCTCGATGTGGCGGGGCCGCACCCTCCCGCAAGCGCGAGAGGGCTGGCGCCCGATTGCCGTTACTGCGGCTTCCACGCAGGCGCGCGCTTTTCCAGGAACGAACGCACGCCTTCGCGGCCCTCCTCCGACGCGCGGATGACCGCGATCCGGTCCGCGGTATCGGTCAGCAGGTCCTTGTCGATGGCGCGGCCGGCCACGTCCTGCACCAGCCGCTTGCTTTCGCGCACGGCATTCGGGCTGTTGCCGACCAGCGCCGCGGCCAGTTCGGCCACCTTGGCGTCGAGCCCCGCTGCCGGCACCGTGGCATGGACGAAGCCGATGCGCAGCGCTTCCGCCGCATCGAACCGCTCGGCGGTGATGAAGTAGCGGCGCGCGGCCTGTTCGCCCATCGCGCGAATCACATACGGGCTGATCGTCGCGGGCAACAGGCCCAGGCGCGCTTCGGACAGGCAGAAGTTCACGCCCTCGGCCGCTACCGCCACATCGCATGCCGCCACCAGACCCACGCCGCCGGCATAGGTATCACCGTGCACACGCGCGATCACGGGCTTCGGGCAGGACCAGATCGTGTGCAGCATCTGCGCCAGCGTCAGCGCGTCGGCGCGGTTCTCGTCATTCGAGTAACCGGCCATCTTCTTCATCCAGTTCAGGTCCGCGCCGGCACAGAAGGCCGGGCCGTTACCCGCCAGCACGATCGCACGCACGTCGTGCGTATCGCCAAGCGCCCGGAACGCGCCGGTCAGTTCCGCGATGACCGTCTCGTTGAATGCGTTGCGGACGTCGGGCCGATTGAGCGTGACCGTCGCGACGTGACGTTCAGCGGTAACCGTAAGCGTGGTGAATTGCATGTCTCCTCCGAGAAACGGATGTGTAATGGACGGGGCCGAATTCCGTCGAATCCGGCCAACTCAGGATTTCTGGCGCCGGTTGCTGGTCACGCCGCGCGTGACGGGCTCGGACTCCGGCGGCTGCACGTCGAAAGGCAGGCCGTGGTCGCGGAAGAAGGCTTCCACCTCTGGCAGCCATACGGCGATGCCCGCGCTGTCGCTGAAAAGCTGGTGCGAATCGCCATCGAACTCGCCGACGTCGACAAAGCGCGTGTCCTTTGCCGCGCCGCTCACGTTGGCCTTGTAGCTGTTGAACATCCGCTCCGGCAACGGCCACGGCCAGAAGCGGTCGTTGTCGCCATAGATCCAGAGCGACGGATAGCGCGCGCCGCGGCCGTAGTCGCCGAACACATCGACCAGGTTGTTTTCCCATCCGCTGCAGCTTTCATTGCGCAGCCCGCCGGCGAAGTTGATCACGCCGACCACGCCCGGATAGCCGATCGTGGACAGCGCCATGGTCGACAGGCCGCCAAACGACTGGCCAATGACGACGATGCGCGTCGGGTCCACGTAGGGCTGCTCCACGAGGTAATCGAGCGCGGCAATCACATCCTCGGCCTGCACCATGCCGTTCGCGCCGACATCGCAGCTTCCGCCGACGTACTTGCCGCCAGACTTCGAAAAGCCTTGCCGCATCGGCAGCGCCACCACGAAACCGCGCCGCACGAATTCGGCGGTCTGCGCGGCAAAGCGCGCGCGCCGCTGAAACGCCGGTTTGCCCGGCGTCTTGCCGTGGTTGATCACCACGAGCGGCCGGCGTCCTTCGCCGGGTGGCCGGAAGATCGTCGTTTCCAGATCCACCGTGTCCTCCGCGCCGACCTTCGGCACCATCACGACCTGCTCGATCGTATGCGCGGGCAGAGCCACCTGAGCGATGGCCGTCGCGCACCAGATCAGGCCAGCGAGCGCGGCTGCGATGCCGCAGATGGAGGAGACGACGCGAGACTTCACAACCAACCTTCTTCAGAAAACGTTACTGGCGCAATTCGCCAGGATGCATTGCAGCGCCGGTCAAGCCGGTTCGTGCAGGTCACCATCCACGTAGAGCCAGCGCGACGCTTCGCCCGGCTCACGCGACTCGAATACAAAACGGCTCAGCTCATGCAGCCGGTGCGCGCGGCCACCCACCTTGTAGCGTGCGACGAACTCGACTGTGGCATGCGTGGCGTCCTGCTGCGCGTGGGACTTCACGGTCAGCCCGAGCCAGTTCGTGCCGGGATCGGCCGAGAGGTCCTGCGGGCAGGTCGACGCGTGCCACGTCTGCCGCAGCCAGCTCACGTCACCCAGCACATAGGCGCTGTAACGCGACCGCATCAGCGCCTCCGCCGTGGGTGGCGATGCCTCGCCGCGATGGAAGCGGCCGCAGCACGTGTCGTAGGCGCCGTTGCCGCAGGGGCACGGTGCCGGGCCTGCGCCGGCCCGACGCTTGTTCGTCATCCGATCAGCCCCGGCAACTGGCGCATGTCAGTGAAGATCGTCGTCACGCCGACCGCGCGCAAGGCGTCGGCGTTGGTGCTCGCGGCGTAGCCAAACACCGTCATGCCGGCAGCGACGCCCGCCGTGGCGCCGGTGGGACTGTCCTCGATCACCGCGCAGCGCGACGGATCGACGCCCATTGTGCGCGCGGCCAGCAGGTACACATCGGGCGCGGGCTTGCTGTGCTCCACCTCGGTGGCCGAGAAGATGTGCTCGCGCGCGGCATCGTCGGTGAACAGTTCCACCAGCTTCGTGTGGTTCAACTGCAGCTTGACCTTGATGCGGTCGGCGCCGGACGCCACGCACACCGGCAGGCCACGTGCCTTGATGGCTTCGATCGCCTGACGGACGTGCGGCACGGCTTCCAGTTCCTCGATGAGCGCCGCGTCGCGACGCACGAACCACTCGGACAGGAAATTCCTGGGCAATGGCTTGCCCAGGCGCGCCTCGATATTGCCAAGCTCGTCACGCACCGCGCGTCCGAGGAACCACTTCATGGATTCCTCGAGCGTGATCTCGATGCCAATCTCGTTCAGCACGCGATTGAGCACGCGATGCACGATCGGTTCGCTATCGACGAGCACGCCGTCACAATCGAAAATCACGCAATCGAAGCGTGCGGCCTGGTTTGCTGCGGTCATGCGGGTTTCTTTTCCTTGTTGAGTTCGTTACCGCCGACGGCGCGCAGTTCGGTCTGCCGCCGGCTCTTCAGATAGGCCTCGACCTGGTCGAAGCGGTCGAAGCCCCAGAACGGTTCGCCGTCGACGATCACGAACGGCGAGCCGAACACGCCCTTGGCCATCGCCACGTCGATCTCGGCCTTGAGCTGGTCCTTGATCTGGTAGTTGTTGGCGCCTTCGTTCATGGCGATCGGGTCGACGCCGAGCGGCTCGGCCAGCTTCGCCAGTTCGGCGGGTTCGGCAATGTTGATGTCGTCGACAAACAGCGCGCGATACACGGCCTTGGCAAACGCCGTGGCCACATCCGCACCGTGGTTGTTCTGCAGCCATAGCATCGCGCGCGCTGCATGTTGCGTCGGCAGTGGGAAATGCGTGGGCCGCTTGTAGTCGATATGGTTGAATTCCGAGGTCCGCTCGAAATCACGCCAGCAGTAATCACCCTTGAGCGGAATGCTGGGAAGCGGCGACGAGCCGGTTGTCTTGAACACCACGCCGAGCAGGATCGGATGCCAGATCACATAGCGGCCGTACTTCTGGGCAATATCGTCGATGCGCGTGCTGGCGAAGTAGCCATAGGGCGAGGAGAAATCGAAGTAGAAGTCGATGGGGGCGGTCATCGCAAAGGCTCCGGTTCACAGACAACGGTTGAGGAAAGTGCGGATATTCGTGTTCGTATTCGTATTCGAGATGCCTGTCAGCCAAGCGCGCGGGCGATCAGGATCTTCTGGATATCGCTGGTCCCTTCATAGATCTGACATACGCGCACATCGCGATAGATGCGCTCGACGGGGAAATCGGTCACGTAGCCGTAGCCGCCGAACACCTGGATGGCATCCGAGCATACCCGCTCCGCCATCTCGCTGGCGAACAGCTTGGCCATGGCCGCTTCCTTCAGGCAGGGCCGGCCGGCATCCTTGAGCGATGCGGCATGCCACACCATCTGGCGCGCCACATCGATCTGCGTCGCCATATCGGCAAGCCGGAACTGCACGGCCTGGTGCTGGAATAGCGGCTGCCCGAAGCTCTCGCGCTCCTTGGCGTAGGCCAGCGCCGCCTCGAATGCCGCGCGCGCCATGCCGATGCTTTGCGACGCGATACCGATGCGACCGCCTTCGAGACCGGAGAGCGCCATCTTGTAGCCCGCGCCCTCCTCGCCAAGCATGTTCGCGGCCGGAATCCGGCAGTTCTCGAACACGATCTGCGCGGTGTCGGAAGAATGCTGGCCCAGCTTTTCCTCCAGACGCGCGACGATATAGCCGGGGGTTGACGTCGGCACCAGGAACGCGCTGATGCCGCGCTTGCCCGCGGCCTTGTCGGTCACGGCCATCACGATCGCCACGTCGGCATGCTTGCCACTGGTGATGAACTGCTTCACACCGTTGAGCACGTAGTGGTCGCCATCGCGCGTGGCCGTGGTGCGCAGCGCCGATGCGTCGGAACCGACGTGCGGCTCGGTCAGGCAGAACGCGCCGAGCATGTCACCTTGCGCCAGCGGCACCAGCCACTGCTGCTTCTGCGCATCGCTGGCGAAGGCCATCAACATGCTGCACACCGGGCAGTTGTTGACGCTGATGACGGTGGAGGTGCCGCCATCTCCGGCCGCGATCTCTTCCAGGATCAGCGCGAGCGACAGATAGTCGAGCCCGGCGCCGCCAAGGGCTTCGGGCACGGCCACGCCGTAGGCACCCAGACGCGCCAGCTCCTTGTGCACGTCCTTCGGGAACGTCTTGTCGCGATCCCATCGGGCGGCCTGCGGTGCGATGACATCCTGCGCGAACTGCCGCACGGCGTCACGGATCATTTCCTGTTCAGGTGTCAGCAGCATGTTGTTACCGGGTCTCTTACCAGGGAATCGACGTACCGTCGTAGTTGTGGAAGCTGCCGTTATCGTGACGCGCTACGCCGGCCAGCACGCGGCGCATACCCGTCACGCTCTGCTGCGGCGTGAGGTCGGCCTTCGCGCCACCCATGTCGGTCTGCACCCAGCCCGGATGCAGTGCCACGCAGATCGCATGGCGCGCATCGAGCGAAACGGACTTCAGCGCGGCGTTCACCGATGCCTTGCTCACGCGATAGAGCCAGCTACGGTTGCTGTCCATCGCGCCGATGCTGCCCATGCGCGACGACAGCACTGCCAGCACGCCACCGCGGCCGTGATTGCCGGATTCGACGAACGGCAGCAGCACCGGCAGCGCCATCATCGGACCGAGCACGTTGGTGTGCATCACCGCGTCGAACTCCTCGCGAGTCACCGGCTCCGCCGTTTCCGAGCGCGGGCCGATCACGCCGGCGTTGTAGATCGCCACGTCCAGCGTCTCGCCATCGAGCTTCCAGGCGAGCCCCGCCACGGCGGCCGCGTCGGTCAGGTCGAGCTTGTGCGCTTCCGCGCCGAGCGCCGTGAGCGCAGCAACGCCCTCGTCGCTACGCGCGGCGGCGATGACGCGCCATCCATCAGCGCGGTACTGCCGGACAAATTCGAGACCCAGGCCGCGCGAGGCGCCGAGGACGAGAACGGTGGGCATGGTCAGCCTCCTGTGGATGGTTGCGAGTGCGTCGGGAAAGTCAGTAACGTCAGTAGAGTTCGATGCCGACCGCCGTGGCTTCGCCGCCGCCGATGCAGAGGCTGGCCACGCCGCGCTTGCCGCCGGTCTTGCGCAACGCGCCGATCAGCGTGGTCATGATACGTGCGCCGGAAGCGCCGATCGGATGGCCCAGCGCACATGCGCCGCCGTGGATGTTGACCTTGTCGCGCGGAATGTCGAGATCGTGCATCGCGGCCATCGGCACCACGGCAAAGGCCTCGTTGATTTCGAACAGATCGACGCTGCCGGTGGTCCAGTCGAGCTTGCGATACAGCTTGGCGATGGCCTCCACCGGCGCGGTGGTGAACCAGCCCGGCGCCTGCGCGTGGGACGTATGACCGAGCATTCGGGCGATTGGCTGCAACCCGAGCGATTTCGCGGTGGATTCGCGCATCATCACCAGCGCCGAGGCGCCGTCATTGATCGACGACGACGACGCGGCGGTGATCGTGCCGTCCTTGGCAAACGCCGGCTTCAGCGACGGGATCTTGTCGACCTTGATGCGGCGCGGCCCCTCATCGGTGTCGATGACGGTATCGCCACCCTTGCCCGACACCGTCACCGGCACGATCTCCCAGCGGAAGTCGCCCTGCTCGGTGGCACGCTGGGCGCGGCGCACCGACTCCATCGCGAACGCATCCTGCTGTTCGCGCGTGAAGTGGTACTTGGCGGCGCAGTCCTCGCCGAAGGTGCCCATGGCCCGGCCCTTGTCGTACGCATCTTCCAGGCCGTCCAGCATCATGTGGTCGTAGATCATGCCGTGGCCGATGCGATAGCCACCACGCGCCTTCGGCACCAGGTATGGCGCGTTGGTCATGCTTTCCATGCCGCCGGCCACGGCGATATCGAACGATCCGGCCAGCAGGCCGTCGTAGACGCTCATCGCCGCACGCATGCCGGAGCCGCACATCTTGTTGACGGTGGTACACGCCACGTCGAGCGGCAGGCCCGCGCCAAGCGCGGCCTGTCGGGCGGGCGCCTGCCCCTGTCCGGCTGGCAGCACGCAGCCGAACACCACCTCCTCCACCTGCTCAGGCTTGATGCCCGCGCGCTCGACCGCCGCGCGGATCGCGGCGGCGCCAAGCTGCGGCGCCATCAGACTGCTCAGTTCACTCTGGAACGCACCCATCGGGGTACGCACCGCGGAAACGATAACGACTGGGTCCTTCTGCATGTCTGTCTCCTGAAGCAGGGGTGGAGCTTCGTGGGTTGAAATCAGCGAATCGATGCTTGTGGCGGATCGCCGTACTGGCGCAGTGCGGCTGCAATCTGCGCGTGCAGTTCGTCGTTGTTGCTGGCGGCCATGCCGAGATCGCGCAGCAGACCGTCGGACACACCGTAGACCCAGCCATGCACCGTGACGGCCTGACCGCGCGCCCAGGCATCCTGGAGCACGGTGGTCTGGCAGACGTTGTTGACCTGCTCGATCACGTTCAGCTCGCACAGGCGGGTATGCGCGTCGTCCTCGCGCAGCACGGTGCCCAGATAGCCCGCGTGCTTGTCGGCCACATCCTGCACGTGGCGCAGCCAGTTGTCGGCCAGGCCGACACGCTCGCGCTTGAGCGCTACCTTCACGCCGCCGCAGCCGTAGTGGCCCACCACGGTGACGTGGCGAACCTTGAGCACATCAACGGCGAACTGCAGCACCGACAGCGCATTCAGATCGCTGTGCGAAATCACGTTGGCGATATTGCGATGGACGAAGACCTCGCCCGGCGCCAGGCCAAGAATCTGGTTAGCCGGCACGCGCGAATCGGAACAACCGATCCACAGGTACTCGGGGGCCTGCTGGTTGGCCAGGCGCGTGAAGAAGGCCGGGTCTTCCGCGTTGACGCGGTCTACCCATTCGCGGTTGTTGCGGAACAGCTGGGCGATGGCGTCACTCATGCTGCCCTCCTTGGTTCTTCAGTTGCGGGGCCGGTTGCGCCGGACCCGTAGCGGTGGATGAAGCGTTCTTGGCTGTGGTACGCAAAAAAGTCATGGACATGGCCGGCCAGGAGCCGGTCTTTGTGGTGCTGCCACATCGCAGCGTCAAAGAAATCGGGGTGATGCCGCATGAAAGCGGCGCGCACACGCGGATCGCCCAGCAGGAATGTGCCGTAGGTCTCCGGGAAAATGTCGTGCGGACGTACGGTGTACCACACCTCGCCGGACATTTCCTCTTCCTCGTTGCGCGGGGCGGGCACGCGGCGGACGTTGCAGTCGGTCAGATACTCGATCTCGTCGTAGTCGTAGAAGACCACGCGGCCGTGGCGGGTTACGCCGAAATTCTTGTAAAGCATGTCGCCGGGGAAGATGTTCGCGGCGATCAGTTCCTTGACGGCGTTGCCGTATTCGAGGATGCCGTGATCCACCTGCTCGTCCGTTCCCTCCTGAAGCCAGATGTTCAGCGGCGTCATGCGGCGTTCGATATAGACATGGCGCACGACGATCTCGTCCTCGCCCTGCTTGCTGCGCTGGTACTCGATCATCGACGGCGCGTGCTGCTCCAGCTCGCGCACCAGCGCGTCGTCGAAGCGGGACAGCGGGAACGCCACATCGGAGTACTCGAGCGTATCGGCCATGCGGCCCACGCGGTCATGCTGCTTGACGAGCTGGTATTTCGATTTCACCAGTTCGCGCGTGGTCTCCTTCGGCGCCGGGAAGAAATCGCGGATCACCTTGAACACGTATGGGAACGACGGCAGCGTGAACACCAGCATCACCAGCCCCTTGATGCCCGGCGCGCTGATGAATTTATCCGACGAATGCTGCAGATGATGCAGGAAGTCGCGATAGAACAGGTTCTTGCCCTGCTTCTGCAAACCCAGCGAGGTATAGATCTCCGCGCGCGACTTGCGCGGCAGCAGGTCTCGCAGGAACGTCACGTAGGCCGACGGGATCTCCATGTCGACCATGAAGTAGGCGTGCGCGAACGAGAACAGGATCAGGATCTGCTCCCGGTGCAGCAGCACCGTGTCCAGCACGAGCTTGCCCGATGCCGCGTGAATGATCGGCACCACCAGCGGATAGGTATGGTCGCCGTTGATCACCCGGCCGATGACGAACGCGGTCTTGTTGCGGAAGAACAGCGACGACAGCGTATGCACCTGGAAATTCGGCGCGATGCGGAATTCGCCGAAGTGCTCGGTGATCGCGCGGGCCACATAGCCGGCATCCCGCTTGAGATCCTCGAACGGACGCTCGAGCTGGAAGTTGTTCACGATCCGCTCGAAGCAGGCCGCCATGCCCTCGCGGCTGCCCGGGTAGTAGGCGCGGTAGGTCGGCTTGATCGGCGACTCCTCGTTCTCGATGTACTCGGTCGAGATCGCGGGGCGCACGAAGATGAAATCGTTGTTGAAGTACGAGCGGTGCTGGATCCGCGTGAAGACCGAGTTGAAGAACGTCTCGGCCAGTTCGGGCTGGTGATGGTTCGTCAGCAGGCCGATGTAGTGCAGCTTGATCTGCTGCCAGATCTCGTCCTCGATGTCCTCCGCGTCGTACTCGTCCTGGAGCGTCACGATGGTCTCGTGCACGCGCTGGTTGTAGAACGCGATGCGGTCCCGTTGCAGTTGCTGCAGGCCATGCCAGTCACCGGCCTCGAAGCGCGCCTTGGCCTCGATGCTGACTTCGCGGAACAGCCGGTAGTGCTTGTCGAAGCCATCCAGCATGGTCCGTGCCACATCGTAGGCAATCTGCGACGAGAGCAGCTTGGGGAAGTGGGACATGGCTCGGAGGGCTCGAAGACTGTGAGAATCGGGCAGGCGGCGATGTTGAGATTGTAAAGGCGTTCGGTGCCGGCCCAATGGCGGCGCCGAACGCCTCATGAAGCACTTTTCTGTCGACTGAGCGGATTACATCGTTTCGGAGAACAATTCGCGGCCAATCAGCATGCGGCGGATCTCCGAAGTGCCCGCACCAATCTCGTACAGCTTGGCATCACGCCACAGGCGGCCGACCGGATATTCGTTGATGTAGCCGTTACCGCCCAGGATCTGCACCGACTCACCTGCCATCCACGTGGCCTTCTCTGCCGTGTACAGAATCACTGCGGCGCAGTCCTTGCGGACCTGGCGCACGTGGTCCGTGCCCAGCGAGTCCAGGTTCTTGCCCACGGTGTACAGATAGCTGCGCGCGGCCTGCAGCGTGGTGTACATGTCGGCCACCTTGCCCTGGATCAGCTGGAACTCGCCAATGCTCTGGCCAAACTGCTTGCGATCATGGATGTACGGCGTGATCACGTCCATGCAAGCCTGCATGATGCCGACCGGGCCGCCCGACAGCACGGCGCGCTCGTAGTCCAGGCCGCTCATCAGCACCTTGGCGCCACCATTCTCGGCCCCGAGGATGTTCTCGACCGGCACTTCCACGTCCTGGAACACCAGTTCGCCAGTGTGCGAACCGCGCATGCCGAGCTTGTCCAGCTTCTGGGCCACCGAGAAGCCCTTCATGCCCTTCTCGACGATGAAGGCGGTCATGCCGCGCGCGCCCAGGTCCGGCTCAGTCTTGGCGTAGACCACCAGCACGTCGCAGTCCGGCCCGTTCGTGATCCACATCTTGGTGCCGTTGAGCACGTAGCGGTCACCCTTGAAATCGGCGCGCAGCTTCATGCTGACCACATCCGATCCGGCGTTCGGCTCGCTCATGGCCAGCGCGCCGATCCATTCGCCCGAAACCAGCTTCGGCAGGTACTTCGCCTTCTGGGCCGCCGTGCCGTTGCGGTGGATCTGGTTCACGCACAGGTTCGAATGGGCGCCGTACGACAGGCCGACCGACGCCGACGCGCGGCTGATTTCCTCCATCGCGATCATATGGGCCAGGTAGCCCATGTTGGCGCCGCCGTACTCCTCGGCCACCGTGATGCCCAGCACGCCCAGGTCGCCCATCTTCCGCCAGGCATCCATCGGAAACTGGTCGGTCCGGTCGATCTCCGCGGCGCGCGGTGCCAGTTCGGCCTGCGCCCAGTTGCGCACCGATTCGCGCAGCATCTCGATGTCTTCGCCAAGGTCGAATTTCAGGCCGGGTAGTTCGGTCATGGTGGTGTCTCCTGTTGGTTCGATGGGTTCGATGAGGTCGGTGTCGGCTATTTTATTGACGTTTACGTAAACGTCAATTAGAAGTCGTATGGTGTGCCGCCGGGGCGGCAATCTCAGGCTGTGGGAGTCTTGTTGCCCGCGTTCTTCGCATGTTGGGCAGCCAGCAGCGCCTGGCACTGACGCTCGTGCTGATCGATCTCGGCAAGCTGCGCCTGCAGGTCTTCCAACTGGCGCTCAAGCGTGCCACGGTGGCCGGCCAGGAGATGCAGGAAGCGCTCGAGTTGGGGAGCGGTATCGCGCGGAGACTCGTACAGATCCAGAATTTCGCGGATCTCATTGAGAGTAAGCCCTAACCTCTTGCCACGCAGCGTCAGCTTCAACCGGGTGCGCTCACGGTTGTTGTAGACACGCCGCCGGCCGCTCGGCCCTTCGCGATCAGGCGCCAGCAGGCCCTGGTCCTCGTAGAATCGTATCGCGCGCGGTGTAATGTCGAACTCGCGCGCGAGTTCGGTAATCGTGTAGGTAACGGTTGTTGGCTGAGCCGACATGGTGCGTCCGGAAAAAGTGAACGATCGTTCGTTGCGCAATCAAGTTTTCGTCTAAGATGACGAACAAGCAGAGCGAATTGACGTTAACGTTAGCGTCAAGTCTAGCGCCTTATAACGACCAGAGACAGCCCCATGAACGCACTCGAACACCAGCTCCAATACCCGTTTGGCGAAACCATGCCCGAACCGGGCACCCGGCAGGAAGTCGCACCTGGCGTGTACTGGCTGCGCATGCCGCTACCGTTCGCGCTGGACCACATCAACCTCTGGCTGCTGCGTGACCGCATCGACGGGCGCGACGGCTGGACGATCGTGGACTGCGGCATCACCAACGACACCATCAAGGCGCACTGGGAAACCATTTTCGCCAACGAACTCGAAGGCCTGCCCGTGCTGCGCGTGCTGGTCACGCACTGCCACCCCGACCACGTCGGCCTGGCGCACTGGCTCTGCAAGCACTGGGATGTGCGGCTGTGGATGAGCCTGGGTGACTACATGTCGGCGCGCGTGATGGCCGGCGGCTCGGGCGTCGGCTCGAACGCGGGCGGCGACTTCGCGGCCAGCCACTTCGCCCGTCACGGCATGGTCGATCCCGACAACCTCGAAAAGCTGCGGGCCCGCAAGAGCTACTACCCGTCGCTGGTGCCAGACCTGCCCACCCAGTACCGCAGACTGATGGATGGCGACACGGTCAAGATCGGGGCGGACCCGGCCACCGCGTCGTGGCGCGTGATCACCGGTTACGGCCATGCGCCGGAGCACGTTGCGTTGTTCAACCCGGCCACCAACGTGCTGATTTCCGGCGACATGGTGCTGCCGCGTATCTCGACCAACGTCAGCGTGTTCGACATGGAGCCGGAAGCCAATCCGCTGCAGCTCTACCTGGACTCGCTCAGCAAGTACGAAGGCCTGCCGAAGGATGTGCTGATCCTGCCGTCGCACGGTCGTCCGTTCCGCAATCTTCACACTCGCATCAACCAGCTTCGCGAACACCACGTCGATCGTCTGGCCGAAACGCTGGCCGCGTGCGCGGAAAAGCCCTGCAACGCGCACGACATCGTCAGCGTGATCTTCCGTCGCCAGTTCGACATTCACCAGCTCACGTTTGCGATCGGCGAGGCGCTGGCCCACCTGCACGCGCTGTGGCACCGCGGCGAGCTGGTGCGCGTGGTAGGTGACGACGGGGTGATCCGGTTCAAGAAGGCGGGCTGATCAGAAGCCCTGGGCCAATGACCTGAGGTAGCGCGCGCCGGCCACGGCGCGGCTGCCGTACCACGACAGCATCTCTCCATCGACCAGCAATACCGGCTTGCCGATCTGCCGCTCCAGCGCATCGGCATGATCCTCGGTAAAGCGATAGGGTTCGGTCGACAACAGCACGGCATCCAGCTCGCGCACTAGCGCGTCGCTCCAGCGGAAGGTCGGATAGCGCTCGCCCGGCGCGTTCGGGCGGCTGCAGTCGCCGTCAACGCAGGCGGCCGGCGTGTCCGACGTATCTGCGTCATCGGGCCACGTCGCCCAGTTCACCAGCGCCAGCATCCGGCTGATATAGGTCGCGCGCGACACCGTCATCCAGGGGTCTTGCCAGATCGCATAGAGCACGCGCCGGGCCGGCCAGGTTTGCGCCTGGATGGCATCGAGTTCACCGCGTAACTGCCCCACCAGCGCTTCGGCTTGCGGCCGGCGGCCGAAGATGCCGCCCAGCAGCCGGTAAAGCGCGAAGTTGTCTTCTGGCGCACACGGATGGGTGACGATCACGTGCGGCACGAAGGTGCGGATTTCGTCGACGGTCTCCCGACGGTTTTCATCGATATTGACCACCACGTGCGTCGGAGCCCGTGCGCGCAGGCGATCGAGCTTCACATCCTTGGTGCCGCCGACCTTGGCAACGGCGCGCACTGCCGGCTCCGGATGAATGCAGAAGCCGGTACGCGCCACAAGCTGGTCAGCCAAGCCGAGATCGAACAGCAGTTCGGTGATCGATGGCACGAGCGATGCGATACGGACATCGCCGGATGCCGCCTCATGTACCTGCCCGCCTGCGTCGGTCCACATCATGCGTCCCGGGGGCGGCGCGGCTTGCGCGGCGCGCGCGCGAACAGCGCGTCGTAAAGCCAGCGCGGCATCAGGTGCAGCAGCGAAGCCACAACACCCATCTGCCAGGGGATCACCGCGAAGCGGCTGCCTGCGGCAATTCGCCGCACCGCTTTTTGGGCGAACACCTCGGCATCCATCAGGAATGGCATCCGGTACGGGTTGTGCGACGTCATTGGCGTGCGGATGTAACCCGGTGCAATCGTCACCACGCGAATCTTCTCGTGCGCCTGTTCGAGTCGCAGGCTCTCCAGCAGCTTGATCACCGCCGATTTCGATGCACTGTAGGCCCCGCCGCCGGGCAATCCCCGCACCCCGGCCACGCTGGCGATGCCGACCAGCGTGCCACGCCATCCGTCGGGTCCGGGTGGCTGCTCGCGCATCGGCCCGAGGAACGGCTGAAACGTAGTCAGCGTGCCGAACCAGTTGGTGTCCATGACCGTGCGGAACACCTCCAGATCCTCGCGCTCGCTGGCCACCGTACCCACCGAGACGCCCGCGTTGGCGATCACGACGTCGGGACAGCCCACGTTCGCAAGGAAATCGGCGGCCGCGGCCCCCATGGCGTCGACATCGCGAACGTCCACGGCATAGACGCGCACGGCGTCGGGATTGGGCAGCGTGCCCGCGAACGCCCTGAGCGCATCCTCGCGCCGGCCGACCAGGCCAAGCGTGGCGCCCTGCTCCGCGTACGCGCGTGCCAGCGCCTGGCCAATGCCGCTGGAGGCGCCGGTGATAAAGATTTTCTGTGGTTGCATCGCGTCAATATAGCGAAGTCGGAGATTCCAAAGCAGAACGGCCCGGCGCACCACATGGTACGCCGGGCCGTCGTCGGTCAAGTCGCGGCGATCAGAGCTTCTTGTCGCGCACGCCCGTGACCAGGAAGTCCATGGCCTGGATGGCGCCAGCCTTGGTGCCTGCGATCGAAGGCGAGGTCTCGTACTTGCCCTGCACCACCACGGTCGGCACGCCGTCGATCTTGTAGGCGTCGGCGATCTTGTTGGCACGTTGCGAGTTGGTAGTCACCGAGAACGAGTTGTAGGTGTCCAGCCACTGCTTCTTGTCGATGCCGTTCTGGGCCATGAAATCGGCGATTTCGTCGGTGGTCAGCATGCGCTTGCGCTGCTTGTGGATCGCGTCGAACACCTTGGTGTGCATCGCGTCCAGCTTGCCCATGGCTTCCAGCGCATAGAAGATCTTCGTGTGGGGCAGCAGGTCGTCGCGGAACGCCACCGGCACGCGCTTGAACACCACGTCCTTGCCCTGCTTCTTGACCCACGCCTCGAGCTCGGGCTCGAAGTCGTAGCAGTGCGGGCAGCCGTACCAGAAGAACTCGGTCACCTCGATCTTGCCGGCCGGCACGGGCTGCGGCGATTTCAGGACCGTGTAGTCCTTGCCTTCCGTCGGCGCGGCCATGGCGGCGGGCGCGGTCATCAGCAGGCCGCTGACAGCGGCAACGGTGGCAAGCAGTGCGGCGATTTTCTTCATGTTCGAAGGGCCTTCCGGTTTATCGAGGGTATGCAAGGGTACAGCGAAGCAGCGGATTGCGTTGTCCAGCGCCCGGCCGGGCCCGGATCTCAGGCTATGACCACGGCGGCGGCGCGCGGTTCACCGCCTGCCGCCGCGAACCTGTTACTGCTTGGTAAAGCGGATCACCGAGGCTTCGAAACCGGCCGATTGCAGGCGGTCACGTGCGCGGTTCATGTCGTCGATGCGGTTGAACGGTCCCAGTCGAACGCGATACATCTTCACGCCGTTGACATCGCGATCCGTCACCTTGGCCTCGAAACCCTGCATGGCCAGGTTGGCTTTCTGACGATCGGCGTCATCCTGCGACCGGAACGCCCCTACCTGCAGCAGGTATCCCACCTTGTTGGCATCGGCCTGGGCAATCTCCGCGATCGGGTCGGCCACCGGCTTCTCGGCCGGACGCGCGGCAGGCTTCTCCGGGGTCTTGCCGGCAACGGTGGAACTGGCGGCGGCGCTGGTGCCGGTGCCGGCATCGGCCGGACGGGTGGTCGCCACCGGGGGCTGCGGCGCGGGCTGGCCGGGCTGCGCCTGTTCGGGCTGGCCCACCGGCTTGGCCGGCGTCTTGCTCCAGAGCGGCCGGTTCGGGTCCGACGGCTCCTCGGGCTGCTGCGCCTGTTGCGTCGGGCTCGGCAAGGTGCTGACCACATTGCCAGGCTCGCTGGGACGCGGGGCCGGGGCACTACTGCCGCCCTTCTGCTGGAACGGCGCAGGAGACTTGGTGATGTACAGCGCCACCACCACGGCAATGGCCAGGCCGACGATCAACCCGAGCACTAGGCCCAGGAACGTGCCGCCACGCTGCGTCTTGGTATGGCGGACGGTGCGCGGGGCGCGCTTGGCAATCTGTTGCATGAAGTCCTCTTCGGTGATGCCGGGGATTATAGAGCCAGACCCATGACGCACGGCTTCAGATTCGTCGCAAATTGTCGACTGCCGGCCGCCGATGCCATGGGCTGGCGGGTGGTGCGTCAACCCACCACCCCTACCACGATCAGGCCGGAGCCGCTTCGCGGTCCATGCGCTGCGGTGCCGAAACACCGATCACCGCCAGGCCGTTCTTGAGCACCTGGCGCGTGGCGGCCAGCAGCGCCAGCCGCGCGCGCTTGACCGTCTCGTCGTCCACCAGAACGCGGTCGGCGTTGTAGAACGCGTGGAAATCGCCAGCCAGGTCGCGCAGGTAGAAGGCCACGGCGTGCGGGGCCAGTTCGCTGGAGGCAGCGGCCAGCATGTCGGGGAACTCGGCCAGACGGCGGCCCAGCGCGATCGCCTGCGGGCTCACGTCAGCAGCCGTCACGGCGGCCAGGTCCACGCTGGCCAGCTCGCCCAGCCGCGCTTCCCAGTCCGCGCCGCCCCAGGCCTCGAAAATCGAGCAGATGCGGGCGTGCGCGTACTGGACGTAGTACACCGGGTTCTCGTCGTTCTGCTTCAGCGCCAGGTCCACGTCGAACACGAACTCGGTGTCGGCCTTGCGCGACAGCAGGAAGAAGCGCACCGCGTCGCGGCCGCGCGTGAAGTGCGCGGGCCAGTCGGCCACGCCTGCTTCCAGGCAACCGCGGATCGTCTCTTCGCCGCCGTTGCTCCATTCGATCAGGTCGCGCACGGTCACGTACGAGCCAGCGCGCTTGGAGATCTTCACCTCCTCGCCGTTCTTCATGACGGTGACCATCTTGTGCAGCACGTAGTCGGGGTAGCCCTGCGGAATGCCGATGTCCAGGCCCTGCAGGCCGGCACGCACGCGGGCGATGGTGCCGTGGTGGTCGCTGCCCTGCACGTTGATGACCTTGGAGAAGCCGCGTTCCCACTTGGTGGTGTGGTACGCCACGTCCGGCACGAAGTACGTGTACGTGCCGTCGCCCTTCTTCATGACGCGGTCCTTGTCGTCGCCGTCGTCGGTGGTGCGCAGCCACAGCGCGCCTTCGCTCTCGTACGTCTTGCCCTTGGCGATCAGCGACTGCACGGCGGCTTCCACGCGGCCATCGCTGTACAGCGATGATTCCAGGTAGTACCGGTCGAACTTGACGCCAAACGCCTGCAGGTCGATGTCCTGCTCATTGCGCAGGTAGGTCACCGCGAACTTGCGGATCGACTCCAGATCCTCGATGTTGCCCGAGGCAGTCACCGGCTCGCCGTCCGAGGCGGACACGGTCTTGCCGGACAGGAAATCGGCCGCGATATCGGCGATGTAGTCACCGTTGTAGGCGGACTCGGGCCAGCCGGCGTCACCTGGCTTCAGGCCGCGCGCGCGGGCCTGTACCGAGATGGCCAGCGTATGGATCTGCACGCCGGCGTCGTTGTAGTAGAACTCGCGATGGACCGACCAGCCCTGCCAGGCCAGCAGGTTCGCCAGCGCATCGCCCAGCGCGGCCTGGCGGCCGTGGCCCACGTGCAGCGGCCCGGTCGGGTTGGCCGAGACGAACTCCACCAGCACCTGGCCATGCTCGCCGACCGGACGCGCGCCGTAGCGGTCGCCATCGGCCAGCACGGCACGCAGGACTTCCGCGCGGGCCTCGGGGCTCAGGCGCAGGTTGATGAAGCCCGGGCCGGCGATCTCAAGCGCGGCCACGAGCGCGGTCGCGCGCGGATCGGCCTTGACTGCGTCGACGACCTTCTGCGCCAGTTCGCGCGGATTGGTCTTGAGCGACTTGGCCACCTGCATGGCGATGTTGCAGGCCAGGTCGCCGTGGGCGGCCGCCTTGGGTCGCTCGAATGTCACCGCGGGCAGGTTGGCATCGGCGGGGGCGAGCGCACGCACGGCATCCGTGAACGCGGCGGCAAGTTGGGAGGTCTGAACAGGCAGCATGGATATCTGGGCCCTGAGGCTGGGGTGCTTCCGGCCATGCGTCGGCAAGTGAACGCCGCGCCGCGTGACCGGCAGTGGAAATCGGGAAACGCGGAATTTTATCAGGTGCTATGCTGACATCATGCGGATGGCCTGTACGCCCTGCGCCAGACACCGCCACTCGTGAAAGGAACCACTATGTTGATCACCTTCAAATCCCACGCGGCGCAAGACCTGATCATGATGAAGGATCTTGCCATTACGCTGCTTGGCATCATCGGCAAGCATCTGGGCGAGCGCGGGGTGATCAAGGCCGACGAAATGCCGGCGGCAATCCGAAAGCTCGAAGCCGCCGTCCAGGACGCCAAGAAAGTCCACCCGGCCGAAGCCACCGTCCACCCCGGCAAGGATGACGAGCGCGAAGAGGAACCGCTCCATCTGGGCCAGCGCGCCTATCCGTTCCTCGACATGCTGCGTGAGTCCGTCAAGGAAGGCGCGGATGTGATGTGGGGCGTCTGACCCACTGACGCCCCCTCGGGGCGCCACCATCGCTGGCGCCCTGCTCCACCTTCGTCCGGCGACACCGTGCCGCCGGTCTCCACACGCCCTGCCCCAGAAAGCCGTTTGAAAGGTTCTGCGACATCCGGTCGTCGCACACGAAAAAGCGCCCGGCTGCCGCAGGGCGACCGGGCGACCCGGACCAGGGATTGGTATCCGGGAAGGGGGGTTACTGCGGAAAAGCGCGCGGCAGCGGCCTGCCGCGCGCCTTCCGGCTTCGTTTCCTTGGAAGCAGCTTCAACATGAAGCGAAGCGGTTCTGGCCAGGGTGAAGCAGGAGTTTCGGCTCGCTTGCGAGCCACCTGCGGAACGACGCCAGAATCGCTTTGAAACAGCTTCTTAGTCGTCGCTACGTCGGCCGCCGGCCAGCAGCAGGCCGACGAACGCGCCAACCAGCGCGGCAATCCCCACCGCCATCAGCGGGGATTCCACCACGCGCTGACGGCCGTGGTCGACGGCATCGTCAACATGCACACGCGCCCAGTCCACGCCGTCCCGGCCACGCTCGCGCAGCCGTTCGGCCAGATCCTGCGCACGGTCACGCAGTCGGCGCCCCGCCGCCAGGCTTTCCGCCGAACCCTCACGCGCCAGCACGTCGATCGTTTGCTGAAGCTGCCCGATCAATGCCTTGACGTCCTCCGACACCGGGCCGGCGGCATCGCGTGCCGCGTCGCGGGTGTCGCGCGCGGCATGGCGGATCTGCCGGACCGCTGCGTCAGCGCTGTCGTGCAGGTGGTTGATTTCCTTGCGAACCTTGGGGTTTTGCGTGAGCATGGGATCTCCTGTTTCCGGACGTGGGGCGACTTACCGTCGGCGCACCAGGCCCATTACAAACGTTACGATTGCCACCACCAGGAATATCAAGAACAGGATCTTGGCAATTTCTACCGCGCCGGCGGCAATGCCGCCGAATCCGAAGATCGCCGCGATCAGGGCAACAATAAAGAAGACGAGTGCGTAGTACAGCATGTCCAGCCTCCCTCGGATGATGGGCACGCCGAAAGTGGCGCGTCCGGCTTGCACCACGGCGCGCAAGCTCATAGCCTCATCGTAGGGTTCGCTCGCCAGAGCAGGCACCGAATCCAGACCGATTCCCATGTCAGCCAAGTCCTACAGCGCACCGCGCGCCACACCGGGTGCGAGACCGGCCGGGCCACGGCTACGATTGACCCCGCCCCCTCAATGTGATGCGATGGTCGCCCATCGGGCCGCCGCGCACCTGGAAACGGTCTTCTAACCGGTAATTCTCAATGGCCAAGCATTCCCTACTCGTGCGAAACACACTGCTGCTGGTCAGCGGCATCATGCTGACGCTGGCCGTACTGATCGCATCCGAGACCGGCAACCAGCGCCTGCGCGAGGGATACACCGAGGCAATCCGTTCGCAGCAGCTTCAGAACGACCTGGGCGACCTGATCGGCGAACTCGTCAATGCCGAGGGCGGCCAGCGCGGCTTCCTGCTGACCGGAAAGGACAGCTACCTCGACCCGTACTACAAGGCGCTGCCCCGCATCAACGAACTGATGTCGCGCATCCGCCAGCACTACGCGGACGATCCGGAAGGCCTGCGTCAATTCGGCGAGGCATCCCAGTTCGTGACGCGCAAACTCAACGAGATGGCACTGACGCTGGTCTACGGCAAGCGCGACTTCGACGTGGCGCTCGACATGGTCCGCACCGACTTCGGCAAGCAGACCATGGAGAATGCGCGGCGCGGTCTCGAGCATCTGCAGGTGCGCGAGTCGGGCACGGTCACGCACAATCTCGAAGCGGCCGAGCATGACCTGCAACTGTCGCGCTACGGCATTGGGCTGCTCACGGCCATCAACATCGCATTGATGGTGACGCTCGGCATGGGCCACGCGCGCCGCATGGCGATGGCCGATGCCACCCGGGCCGAACTGGAAGAGGAAAGCGCGCGGCTCGACCGCAAGGTGCGCGCCCGCACGCGCCAGCTGTCCGCCCTGGCCGCTCACCTGCAACGCGTGACCGAAGACGAGAAGACGCGCCTGGCGCGCGAGCTGCACGACGAACTCGGCGCCATCCTCACCGCCATCAAGCTGGATCTGCACTGGGTGCGGATGCGCGTGCAAGACACGCATCCGGAGGCGCGCGACAAGCTGACGCGCGTGATGCAGCACGCGGACCAGGCCATCCAGATCAAGCGACAACTGATCGAGGACCTGCGTCCGACCGTGCTGCTGAACCTGGGCCTGCGCGAGGCCATCGTGCAGCTGGTGGAGGACGTCGGCACGCGCAACCAGTGGGATACCGCGCTGGACCTGCCCGAGACGCTGCCAAGACTGAATGACCCTGCTGCCATCGCGCTGTACCGCATCGTGCAGGAATCGCTGACGAATGCCAGCAAGTACGCGGAGGCCAAGCAGGTGTCAGTAACCCTGGCGTGCACGACCGAACATCTGGTGCTGACCGTGCGCGA
The DNA here is from genome assembly GCF_059492215.1 of Cupriavidus sp. HY129. NCBI lineage: Bacteria > Pseudomonadati > Pseudomonadota > Betaproteobacteria > Burkholderiales > Burkholderiaceae > Cupriavidus > Cupriavidus sp. HY129. The sequence continues at coordinate 98,418 of NZ_CP083254.1, read as the reverse complement.
CGACGGCCGTGGCCTGCCTCCCGACTTCGACGCTGGCAGCATTGCCGGCCATCACGGCCTGCTCGGCATGGAGCAGCGCGTACTGGCGCTGGGCGGCACAATGCAGGTGGATTCCTCGCCGGGACACGGCGTGACGATCCGCATCGAGGTGCCGCTGACCGCGGCGGTGCTGGCGCAGGAAGAGCCGGCCGAGTGAGGGGAAGATATGAAGGCGCTGATCCAAGGGCACCGGAACAGGTGACGCAGGAATGAACGTCGACGTCAGGGCGTCGACATCGCGTAGTCCTCGATCACCCGGAACACCTGCTCCATTTCGAGTGACTTGTCGAAGAAATAGTCCGCGCCGGCTTCGGCGCACTGGCGCCGGTACATCGATACCTGCGCATGGTTCGTGTAGACGATGCGGATGCCCGGGAACCGCGCCTTCTGCATCTCGCGCAGCACATTGATGCCGTTGCCCTGACGCAGTTGCAGATCGACGATCGCCACGTGATAGGCCCCGGCTGCGGCCAGCCCCACCGCCTTGCTTTCCGTATCGGCCCAATCCACGGCTTCCACGAACGGGAACGCGGTCAGGTACTCCATCAACATGCTCCGAATCACGGCCGAGTCCTCGATCAGGAGGACGCGCAGTGGTCGGGGTATGGAGGCAGTGGGCTGCTCCGGCATGGTGCGATGATGGTTCCGAGAATTGAGCGATTTATGGATGCCTGCGTAGAGGCGCTATCAAAATGCAGCGACGCGGTTCTGGCTAGGCGGGGGCCGCAGACAGTACAAGTCGCACGGCAAGGCCCCGCAACGACGCCAGAATCTTTTTGATAGCGCCTTTTACTCCACCAGGCCGTTCTTGATGGCGTAGTACGTCAGATCGGCATTAGTCTTCATCCCCATCTTCTCCAGGATGCGTGAACGATAGGTACTCACCGTCTTGACGCTCAGGAACAGTTCGTCAGCGATGACCGAGACGGATTGCCCGCGCGACAGCTTGCAGAAGATCTGGAACTCGCGCTCGGAGAGGGTGCGGTGCACGGGCTGATCGGTGGGCTTGTCCAGTCCGCCGATCAGCAGGTCGGCCACGGTCGGGCTCACGTAACGTCGTCCCTGGGCAACGGTGCGGATCGCCTTGACGAGGTCGTCCGGCGCCGACTCCTTGGTCAGGTAACCGGATGCTCCCGCACGTATCAGATTGATGGCGTACTGGTCTTCCGGATAGGTCGACAGGATCAGCACAGGCAAGGCAGGCAGTCTCTGTCGGATCAGCTTCAGCACGTCGATGCCATTCCGATCCGGCATGGAAATGTCGAGCACGAGCACGTCGAACTCGCGGTCGCGCAACTGCGCCATCACTTCGTCGCCGCTGCCAGCTTCGCCCGTCACCTCGATGTCAGGCTCCTCGGCAATGAACTGGCGCAGACCTGCACGCACGATCTCGTGATCGTCGGCGATCAGGACGCGAATCATCTGTGTCTCCACGGTGAAGGATGGCCCGGCTTCGGATGGATGGACCGGGCCGGCTTTTTTGCATTGTAGTGCTGCCGCGCGGCCAAATATGTCAGTCTCAGGCTGACATGTCCGGAAGGATACCTGCCCCCACGCGCGCTGTCGGAAATGCACAACGGGCGCACAAGGCGCCCGTTGCCGGTTTGTCGAGGTCTGTCGCGGTCTGTCGACAGTGGGAGCTGGGGCAGTCTGGAGGGGCCCGCCCCGGCACCTGACAGGATTACTGCATCTTCGTACCGGCCTGACCACCCGCGCTGGCACTGGATTCGCTGGTTTCGCCCTTCTTGGATTTGCCCTTGGCTTGCTTGCCCTGATGGCCCTTCGGCACGTCCATCTGGGCGCCGGTACCGCCGTCGGCCGAGGCCCCAGGCGTCACCGCACCACCGGAAGCGTTGACCGATGCGCCGGTGCCGGTTTGCAGGGACGGTGCGTTCACCGCGGCACCGACGCCGGCCTGTGTGCCGGCACTTCCGGCGGTGGCTCCAGTGCCTTGCGCCATCGCAAGCGACGAGGCGGCGGCAATCGACAGGGCGGACAGCGAGATCAGCAGCTTGTTCATGGAAGACTCCTTTACTGGAATGCCCCGCAGCGAAACATTCGCCGCGGCATTCACGCGGTGTCACGTGAACTGAGGCCCAGTCTATGGACTCGCTCCACTCGCTTCTGTGAGGACTTGTAATGCCCTGTAAGCAGAGGTGAGGACATTGCCGCTACAAATCGGCACGATTCGACGCGATTCGGCACAGCGCGCCATGCGAGGGCATCGCGGGCCTGCCCCCAACCATCAACGGCTGACGCCGAGTATGAAAAAAGCCGGGATGCCACGCGCGCGCGGCATCCCGGCTCTTGCACCTGGTTACAGCTTCTACAGGTTCGGCGCCAGTGCGCGTTCGAGCGTAAGACGGTCCTCACCGCGACGGGCCACCATATCGTCGAGCTGGTCCTGACCGATCTTGCCGATGCTGAAGTAGGTCGAGTCCGGATGCGACAGGTAGAAGCCGCTCACCGATGCCGCCGGCGTCATGGCCAGCGCCTCGGTGATGCCCATGCCGATATCGGCAGCATCGAGGAACGTGAACATCGGCGCCTTGACCGTGTGCTCCGGGCAAGCCGGATAGCCGGGTGCCGGACGAATACCGCGATACGCTTCGGCGACGAGCTGATCATTGCTCAGCGACTCCGCGGCGTCGTAGCCCCAGAGATCCTTGCGCACGCGCTCGTGCAGGCATTCGGCGAACGCCTCGGCCAGACGATCGGCCAGCGCCTTGAGCATGATGGCGCTGTAGTCGTCGTGGTCGGCCTCGAACTGCGCCTCCTTCTTGTCCACGCCAATCCCCGCCGTGACCGCGAACAGGCCAATGTAGTCGGCCACGCCGCTCGACTTCGGCGCGATGAAATCGGCCAGGCAGCGGTTCGGGCGACGCACGCCATCCACCACCGGACGCTCGCTCTGCTGGCGCAGGTTGTTCCAGGTCAGCGCGACCTTGCTGCGCGACTCGTCGGTATAGATCTCGATGTCGTCGTCATTGACCGTATTGGCCGGCAGCAGCGCCATCACGCCGTTGGCCGTCAGCCAGCGTCCCTGGATCAGGCGAGCCAGCATGCTCTTGCCATCCGAGAAGACGCGTCGCGCCGATTCGCCGACGATCTCGTCGTTGAGGATGTCCGGGAATTTGCCGGCCAGATCCCAGGTCTGGAAGAACGGCCCCCAGTCGATGTAGTTGGCCAGTTCGGACAGATCGTAGTTGCGGAACAGGCGGCGGCCGATGAACTTCGGCTTCGGCGGCACATAGGTGCTCCAGTCGATCTGCGTCTTGTTGGCGCGCGCCTGCGCCAGCGACACCATCGGCGTGGCCTTCTTGTTGGCGTGCTGCGTGCGAATGCGGTCGTAGTCGGACTTCAGCTCGTCCAGGTACTTCGCCGCGCCTTCGTCAGACAAGAGATTCGACGCCACGCTGACCGAGCGCGAGGCATCGGGCACATAGACCACCGGGCCTTCATAGTTCGGCGCGATCTTGACCGCGGTATGCACGCGCGATGTAGTGGCACCGCCGATCAGCAGCGGAATCTTCTTCACGCGGAAGTAGTCGTCGCGCTGCATCTCCGAGGCAACGTAGGCCATTTCCTCGAGCGACGGTGTGATCAGGCCGGACAGCCCGACGATGTCCGCCCCCTCGACCTTGGCGCGCGCCAGGATCTCGTTGCACGGCACCATCACGCCCATGTTGACCACTTCGAAGTTGTTGCACTGGAGCACCACCGACACGATGTTCTTGCCGATGTCGTGCACGTCGCCCTTCACGGTGGCGATCACGATCTTGCCGCGCGCGCGCACGTCGCCGCCGGCCTCGGCCACCAGGCGCTTTTCTTCCTCGATGAACGGCAGCAGATGTGCCACGGCCTGCTTCATCACGCGGGCGCTCTTCACCACCTGCGGCAGGAACATCTTGCCCGCGCCAAACAGGTCGCCAACAATGTTCATGCCATCCATCAGCGGCCCCTCGATCACCTCGATGGGGCGGCCACCGCGCGCCGCGATCTGCTGGCGCACTTCCTCGGTGTCCTCGACGATGAACGTGGTGATGCCGTGCACCAGCGCATGCGCCAGGCGATCACCCACTGGCACCGGTTGCTCGGGCGTGCCACGCCAGGCCAGGTTCTCTTCCCGCTTCGTGCCACCGCCCTTGAAGCGGTCGGCGATCTCCAGCAGGCGATCGGTGGCGTCGTCGCGACGGTTCAGCACCACGTCTTCCACACGCTCGCGCAATTCCGGGTCGAGCTGGTCATACACGCCCAGCTGGCCAGCGTTGACGATGCCCATGTCCATGCCCGCCGCGATCGCGTGGTACAGGAACACGGTGTGGATCGCCTCGCGCACCACGTCGTTGCCGCGGAACGAGAACGACACGTTCGACACCCCGCCGCTGACCTTGGCGTACGGCAGGTTCTGCTTGATCCAGCGCGTGGCTTCGATGAAGTCCACCGCGTAGTTGTTGTGCTCCTCGATACCGGTGGCCACCGCGAAGATGTTCGGATCGAAGATGATGTCCTCGGGCGGGAAGCCCACTTCGTTTACGAGGAAGTCGTAGCTGCGCTTGCAGATCTCGGTCTTGCGCTCGAACGTGTCCGCCTGGCCCTTCTCGTCGAATGCCATCACCACGCTGGCCGCGCCATAACGGCGGATCTGCGTGGCGTGGTGGCGGAACTGCTCCTCGCCTTCCTTGAGCGAGATCGAGTTCACCACGGCCTTGCCCTGCACGCAGCGCAGGCCCGCCTCGATCACGTCCCACTTCGACGAATCGATCATGATCGGCACGCGCGCGATGTCCGGCTCAGACGCGATCAGATTCAGGAAGCGCACCATCGCCGCCTTCGAATCGAGCATCGCCTCGTCCATGTTGATGTCGATGATCTGCGCGCCGTTCTCCACCTGCTGGCGGGCCACCGCCAGGGCTTCGTCGAACTGGCCGTTCAGGATCATGCGGGCGAATGCCTTCGAACCGGTGACGTTGGTACGCTCGCCAACGTTGACGAACAGCGTGTCGTCGTCGATCGTGAACGGTTCCAGACCGGACAGGCGCATCGGACGCGGGGGCAGGTTTTGCTGGCTCATGATTTCTGTTCTCTTGCGTGCGATGGCTTCAGGCGGCCGATTGTGCGGTGTCTTCGCGATACTGGCCGGGCCAGGCGCGTGGCGTCTTGTTGGCCACGCTCTTGGCGATGGCAGCGATGTGATCGGGCGTGGTGCCACAGCAGCCGCCCACCAGGTTCACCAGGCCGGATGCCGCGAACTCCTCCACCAGCGCGGAGGTCACCTCGGGCGTTTCATCAAAGCCGGTGTCGCTCATCGGATTGGGCAGGCCGGCGTTCGGGTAGCACGACACCGCGGCATCGCACACCTTGGCCAGTTCGGCGATGTACGGGCGCATCAGCGTAGCGCCAAGCGCGCAGTTCAGGCCGAATGTGACGGGCTTCGCGTGGCGCAGGCTGTTCCAGAACGCCTCCACGGTCTGACCGGAGAGAATGCGGCCCGAGGCATCGGTCACGGTGCCCGAGATCATCACCGGCACGCGCTCGCCGGTGTCCTCGAACAACTGGTCGATCGCGAACAGCGCGGCCTTGGCGTTGAGCGTGTCGAAAATTGTCTCGACCAGAAACACATCGGCCCCGCCTTCGAGCAGGGCCTTGCCCTGTTCGTAGTACGAATCGCGCAGTTCCTCGAAGGTGACGTTGCGCGCGCCCGGGTCGTTGACATCCGGGCTGATGCTGGCTGTCTTCGGCGTCGGGCCGAACGCGCCGGCCACGAAGCGCGGCTTGTCCAGCGTGCTGTACTTGTCGCACGCGGCACGCGCCAGGCGGGCGGCCTCGACGTTCATCTCGTACGCGAGGTCGGCCATCTTGTAGTCTTCCTGCGCCACGCGCGTGGCGCCGAACGTGTTCGTCTCGATCAGATCGGCACCGGCGGCCAGGTACTGCTCGTGAATCTCCGTGATGACCTGCGGACGGGTCAGGAGCAGCAATTCGTTATTGCCCTTCACGTCGATCCGATGGTCAGCGAAGCGCGTGCCCCGATAGTCAGCTTCCGTGAGCTTGTAACGCTGGATCATCGTGCCCATCGCGCCGTCGAGAATCAGAATGCGGTTGCGCAGCAGCTTCGGCAGGCTGGCGGCCCGGGTGTAGGGGCGTGGTTGGGATTGGGCGGCGCTCATGGTGGGGCTCGATCTTCGATGCGACGGCGGAGCCGCGCAGTTTGTGACAATTCAGAACCGGCGATTTTATCAGGTAGATCAAGGCATTGCGGCGGTCAGGGACTTGCCCTGCCACTTTGATGGCCGGGTGTCGGCCCGGGTGTCGGCCCGGGTGTTGGGCCAGTTGTCAGCAACCGGCCGCGCGCCTACACTGAGAGACGCATTCGTCACGCTTATCCGCACCATGCAAACCCTCAGCCCCAACGACGCCCGGACCTTGCTCGAAGGCGAGCCCGATGCACTGTTCATCGACTGCCGCAGCGAGATGGAATACCTGTTCGTCGGTCATCCCCGCGGGGCGCACAACGTTCCCTGGAACGACGGCCCCGACTGGGAAGTCAATCCGCACTTCGTGCAGGCGGTAAAAAAACTGGCCGGGCAAGCCTCGGCCCGCCCGGTCGTGCTGATCTGCCGCAGCGGCAACCGGTCGTCCGCAGCCGCTCGCGCGCTGGAAGGCGCCGGATTCGCCACTATCTACTGCGTACTGCATGGATTCGAAGGCGACCTCGACGCCCAGCGCCATCGCAACACGGTCAACGGCTGGCGTCACGACGGGCTACCCTGGGAACAGTATTGATCTGATTTCGCGACTTCTGAGAAGACAGCAACGCCCGCATAAGCGGGCGTTTGTTTTTGGAAGCGGACAAACGGTCTACCGCCGCCGCGCCTCCCGGTGTGATGCGACGCGCCAGTGGTCAGTGCATGACCAGCGGGTTGTTCATCACCGTATCGAATTTGCCGAGAAACTCGTCGACTTCTTCCACGGAGGGTTCGCTCTCGATCAAACGCGTCACATCGGCGCGGAAGGTCTCGGCCATCAGGCCACCGAGGAAAATTTCGCGTTTCAGATTCTTGTCGACGATCTCGTAACCGCCCGAGGCAAGGGTCGCATGCTCGACGTCTGCTCCAAACTCGACAATGCAGTAATTGTCGCTGTTGTAGATCATTTGCATCGCACTTTCCTCCTGGCATAGTTAGCGGCAACTCCGCGCATTGCTGCGCTCCCGGCACAAGGCCTGTGGAATTGACGCGATTTCCTCTCCAAGCTGAGGGTAGTCGCCCGTAATTCAAGTTGTACGACCGGGCGGACCTTGTCGTGCCATTGCTGCCCTCTTACATTGGGCATCGGCGCAGCCTGCAAGTTTCTTGAGCGCCGTGCACTACTGTGTTGCGATATTTCCAATGGCGTTACGGAATATCACACTGGCCGCCACAAGCCGCGTGTCCCAGGAACGCGTCGAAGATCGCATGGAAGCGTTCCGGTTGTTCGATGAATGACAGGTGCGCCGCGTCCGGCAGCACTTCCAGCCTTGAACCGTGAATCTCATTGGCGATGGCTTCGGCGATCGACACCGGCGAGCCCTCGTCCTTGTCGCCGACCACCACCAGCGTCGGACAGTGAATCCGGGAGATCGCGCGGGCCAGATCGAAGGCTTCGATCGCCTGCGCTACACCAACATAGCCGCGCACCGGTGTTTCCAGCAACATTTTCCTGATTCTCTCGACGATTTCTGGGTGCCGCTCGCGGAACGGTGCGGTCAGCCACCGATTCAACGTCGACTCGACGGTCCCGCGCATGCCATGCGCTTCCACCTGTCCGATCCGGTCGGCCCACATCGCCCGGGCTTCCAGCGGCGTGTGGTGAATCGTGTCCACCAGCGTCAGCGACAACAGCCGCTCCGGATGGCGCACGCCCAACGTCTGCGCCACCATGCCGCCCACCGACACCCCACAGAAGTGGGCCTGCGCGATATCGAGTTCGTCCATCAGCGCCACCACGTCGTCGGCCAGCCGCGCCATGGTGTAGGCGCCCACCGGCGCATCGCTACCACCATGGCCCCGCATGTCGAAACGCAGCACGCGATAGCGTGCGGCAAGGTGCCGCGCGGTGTCATCCCACAAAGTCAGATTCGCACCGAGCGCATGGGCCAGGATCACCCAAGGGCCTTCGGCACCATCGACGCGCACTTGCAAATGCACATCCCCGACCTGAAGCCGGTTCGTTTGCGACGCGGTCGATGCGGAAGTGTCAGACATATGTCAGTCTCCGTACGGTCATGGCGCCACCCACCGGCTCCCAAGGCGCATTCGTCAATGTGTCTCACTACTACGATAGACGAGATCGATCTGAGTGCCATCAGGCTCCGTCTGACGCAGACGCGCCGGCATCCAGTTCAGGGACGGCGCCAGCCAGATTTCCACCTTGCGTTTGTCGTTCGGGTGGCGCGGCAGGCGCACGAAGTGCTTCGTGCGCACCCTGTCGATACCGATATCAATGTCCTGTTCGCCAACGTACTGCACCTGCATGACTTCCACTTCCCGCGTGTCGGACACGTTGAACGTCTCCGTCACGCCCGGGGTCGCGTAGCGCTGCGGATCGCCCCGCGCCCACCCAACCAGTTGCAGGAACACGCTGAAGCGGTCCTGGAATGCTGACGGCATTGGCACCTGTCCGCCACGCGTTTCAAACACCACTGTGCCTGCCGTGCGATCAAAGCGGGCGACTTCGACCTTGCTGCGCCGGGCTTCCTCGTAACGGGTGGGATTCAATCCCCCGTCGCTTATGTCGCCCGTGCTCTGGAACGCGAAGCGGAACCAGAGCACGCGGGTTTCCACCGCCAGCCGGTAGTGCTGACCGTCCTGCTGCCACGTGATCCGGCCATCGGGGTTCTGCACGCCGTTGACGAAACTGGCGTAGCGCAGCACCACCGACGGCGGTGCGTCGTACCTGGGCGCGGGCGGGCTCGGTGGGGCGGCTGGGGTTGCCGGCGTCACTGCGGGCGGCGCGGCCGCCGCCGATCCCTCTCCGCCTGATCCGGTGGTTGCCGCGGTCTGGCCGCTTTCCGCCGTGGCGAGTGCCGGCGCGGACTCCGGTGGCGCAGGTTTTGGCGGTGTTGAAGGGGCTGGCGGTTGCGGCGCCGGTCGTGGCGCGGGCACGGGCGGAGGAGGCGCCGGCGGAGCCGGTGGCTTGGGCGGCGGCAGCAGGATGGCGCTGAGCGTAGGGCTCGGCTCGATATCGGGCAGGCTCGGCGCCGGCGCATGAACCAGACGCAGCAGCGCCAGCAAATGGGCGGCCACCACCAACAGAATGACCACAATCCATCTGCGACGGCGCTGCCACCAGCTCAGCATGCCGCCCCGCGACCGACTACGAGGTTTGACCGGTTTGTCCGGCCCGTTGGCTGCCGTCAAGGTAACCGAGTTCCGAAGAGATTTGCCGGGCGATATCGCGCACGCGCCGATCCACCATACCGCCCCATTCTGCATCGAATACGCTCTGCGCGCCGAGCACGATCAGCGCCATCGCCAGATGGCCATTCGCGTCGAACACGGGCGTGGAGATCGCATTGATGCCCGGCAACACCCCGCCGCGCGTGCGTGCCGCGCCGTGCTCTCGCACGTCCGCGCAGATCGCGTCATATTCGTCCAGCGATACGGGCATGTCAGGCAGTGGGACGGTGCCACGCGTGGCCAGTTCCCGCTCGATCAGCGGCAGCGTCTGGCGGCGCGACAGATAAGCCCCATAAAGGCGGCCCGTGGCCGAGTTGAGCATCGGCATGACGTCACCGAGCCGCAGGCTGGCGCTGACCGGATGGCTCGATTCCTCCCAGTGGACGATGGTCGGCCCGTGGTTGCCCCACACGGCGATACCGGCGGTCTGGTCGATCTCGTCACGCAGCTGCGACAGGATCGGGCGCGCCTTGCGTACCGGGTCGAGCCGGTTCAGCCCGGCCAGGCCAAGCTGCAGCGCGAACGGGCCAAGGTCGTAGCGCTGGCTCACGGTGTCCTGCGTCACGGCGCCCAGCCGCTGGAAGCTGACCAGATAGCGGTGCGCCTTGGCCGGACTCATGTCCGCCGCCGCGGCCAGGTCGCGCAGCATCATCGCGCGCGGCGACGCGGCCAGCGCCTGCAGCAACCGGAATCCCACCTCGATGGACTGGATGCCGGCACGCCTGGTGTCGTCGGCAATATCGTCCCGGGTATCGTCGTCTTCGGCTGCGGTCATGCGTTCCTGGCAAGCGTATCGGTATTGCCGGCCATTCTATACGGTGCGCCCGCGCCGCTCCGGTAGACTGTGGCCCATCCGATTTGCCTATGTTCGACTCCGCATGAAACTCGCCACCCTGAAGGATGGTTCGCGCGACGGCCAGCTCGTCGTTGTCTCGCGCGACTTGAAAACCGCGCACTTCGCCACCGATATCGCAGGCAAGCTCCAGACTGTGCTCGACGACTGGGCCTTCTACGCGCCGCAGCTCCAGGACCTGTATGACGCGCTGAACGCCGGCCGGTCACGCCACCCGTTCCCGTTCCAGACCAAGGACTGCATGGCGCCGCTGCCGCGCGCGTACCAGTGGGCCGACGGCTCGGCCTACGTGAACCACGTGGAACTGGTACGCAAGGCGCGCGGCGCCGAGATGCCACCCGAGTTCTGGACCGACCCGCTGATGTATCAGGGCGGCTCCGACGACTTCATCGGCCCGCAGGACGACATCGTCTGCGCCAGCGAGGCCTTCGGCATCGATTTCGAGGCCGAAGTGGCCGTGATCACCGGCGACGTGCGCATGGGCGCCACCCCCGACCAGGCCGGGGAGGCCATCCGGCTGGTGATGCTGGCTAACGATGTATCGCTACGCAACCTGATTCCGGCCGAACTCGGCAAGGGCTTCGGCTTCTTCCAGAGCAAGCCGGCCACGGCGTTCTCTCCGGTGGCGGTTACGCCGGACGAGCTCGGCGACGCCTGGCGCGAGCGCCGCGTGCATCGCCCGATGGTGGTCCACTGGAACAGCAAGAAGGTGGGCTCGCCCGACTGCGGCACCGACATGGTGTTCGACTTCGGCCAGCTGATTGCCCACATCTGCAGGACGCGCAACGTGCGCGCGGGCAGCATCGTCGGCTCGGGCACGATTTCGAACGTCGATCGCAGCAAGGGGTACTGCTGCATCGCCGAAAAACGCATGATCGAGACGATCGACAGCGGCAAGCCCGAGACCGAGTTCATGAAGTACGGCGATGCCGTCCGTATCGAGATGTTCGACGCAGAACACAAGTCGATCTTCGGCGCAATCGACCAGGTGGTGGCCGCGCCATAACTGGCGGCATAACGGGCGCCGCAGCGGGCGCCATCCCATCAGGCACGCAAGCCTTGCCGCGCCAGGCGTTCCTGGGCCTATAATTCCCCGACCAGCCGGTCGGGGAATTGCATTCGACGCGTCTTCCTTGCGTCCCTTCGCGCTCCTTCGCCTCTTTCGGACATCCAGTTCCCCTGCCCGGCGGCCCGAAACTTCTTCGATACCCGCCCAAATGACCACTTCCGACGCCAATACCCTGCCCCCGCGCCTGGCGCGCTATCGCGCCCTGACCCTGCGCCGCCACGGCCCCATCCTCGAGGTGATCATGGGCGCGGCCCAATCGGCCAACCAGAAGCTGGCCACCGCCGACGCCTCCATGCACCGCGAACTGGCCGAGATCTGGCGTGATATTTCGGCGGAACCCGAAATCCGCGTGGCGCTGATCCGTGGCGAAGGCAAGGGCTTCTCGGCCGGCGGCGACCTCGGGCTGGTCGAGGAGATGGCCAATGATTTCGAGACGCGCACCCGCGTCTGGCATGAGGCACGTGACCTGGTCTACAACGTCATCAACTGCGACAAGCCGATCGTCTCCGCGATGCATGGCCCGGCCGTTGGCGCGGGGCTGGTAGCCGGGCTGCTGGCCGATATCTCGATCGCGGCAAAGACCGCGCGCATCGTGGATGGCCATACCCGGCTGGGTGTGGCCGCCGGCGATCATGCCGCCATCGTCTGGCCGTTGCTGTGCGGAATGGCCAAGGCCAAGTACTATCTGATGCTGTGCGAGTCGGTCAGCGGCGAGGAAGCCGAGCGGATCGGTCTGGTGTCGCTGGCGGTGGAGGAAGACGAACTGGTCGCGAAAGCGTTCGAGGTGGCCAACCGGCTTGCGGCCGGATCGCAGACCGCCATCCGCTGGACCAAGTACGCGCTCAACAATTGGCTGCGTATGGCCGGACCCGCGTTCGATACCTCGCTGGCGCTCGAATTCATGGGCTTTGCCGGCCCCGACGTGCACGAAGGCATGGCGAGCCTGCGTCAGAAGCGGCCGCCCGAATTCAAGTAACCGATCGTCCTGCTCACGGTTCGGGACGACCATGTCAGACGGAGTTGCGCGACCATGTTCGGACAGTTACCCGATTTCACCAACAGCTACGAGTTCCTTCGCAAGCTCTGGGCTTCCGGCAGCGGAATGCCCAGCGGGCTGATGCCCGGCCTGAGCGCGATGACGCCCCCGATGGATCTCGAGGGCATCGACAAGCGGATTCACGACCTCAAGGCAGTGGAAAGCTGGCTGCAGCTCAACTCGAGCCTGTTGCGCACGACCATCCAGGGCCTTGAAGTGCAACGCGCCACGCTGGTGGCGCTGCAGACGTTTGGCAGCGCGCTCTCCCCCGATGCCATGCAGAGCGCGATGGAAAACGTGGCGCGCGCCGCCAGCGCGCCGAGCGCCGCGCCGCATCACGAGTACGGCACCGGCAAGACGGTCTCGGAAGCACAAGCCGATGCGGAAAATGACGAGCCCGCCGATGACGACATCGACGCGCCGCCCGAATCCGGCCCCGAAGCTGGTGCCGAAGCCTCGGCCACTTCCACCGGACCCGCCCCGGTGCCGCCCAATGCATCGCTGTGGTGGGACCTGATGCAGCAACAGTTCAACCAGATCGCCAGCAGCGCGGCAGCGGCGGCCAATGTCACGCCGTTCAGCAACCTGGGTGGCTTCAGCGTCGGCCCGGCAGGCAGCGAGTCTGCTACGAGCACCAAGAGCGCCACGAGCGCCGGCGATAACAAGTCCGGCCCTACGCCCAAGGGGGCGAAGACGTCCGGGACGAAGAAGGCGGGAACAAAGACCGTAGCCAGGAAATCCGCAAAATCGGCGACAAAGCCAGCGGCGAAGACATCGGGCAAGTCGTCTGCAAAGAAACCCGCAGCCCGAAAGGCACCGGCCGGGAAATCAACGGCCAAGCCTCAGACCCCACCCGCGCCCGGCACGCCGGAGGACACGTTCGAGTGAGCGCGCTCTCCGCACATTCGGCGGAGGCTTCGGCCCGCGCCCGCCAGCGCCAGAGCACCGCTCTGGTGATGATGGGCGGCGGCGCGCGGGCCGCGTACCAGGCCGGTGTGCTGTCCGGTATCGCGAAGATCGCCGCACGTCTTGGGCTGGCGCATTGCCCGCTGCCGTTCGGCATCATCGCCGGGACATCCGCGGGTGCGATCAATGGCGCGGGGCTGGCGGTCGGCGCCGCCGACTTCCGTGCAGCCACGGACAAGCTGTCAGCGCTCTGGCACAGCCTGCACGCCGACGACGTCTACCGGACTGACGTGCTGCGCGTGGGCGTTTCCGGCGCGCGATGGCTGTCCTCGCTGGCCTTCGGCTGGGTCACGCGGCGGTCATCGCCGCGCGCGCTGTTCGACAATGCGCCGCTCGGCAGCTTCCTGACCGAGCTGTTCGAGCCGGAACGGGTCCAGGCCAGTCTGGACGCCGGCGTGCTGCAGGCCTTCGCGGTCACGGCGCTGTCGTATAGCACCGGCCGCCATGTCACGTTCTATCAGTCTCACCGGCGTATCCACGGATGGCAACGCAGCCAGCGCATGGCCGTGGAGTCCGCGATTGGCGTCGATCACCTACTGGCATCGGCCTCGATTCCGTTCCTGTTCCCGGCCATACCGCTCGAACTCGAAGGCCATCACGAATGGTTCGGCGACGGCACGATGCGGCAGATGTCGCCGCTATCGCCCGCGATTCACCTTGGCGCGTCGCGCATCCTGGCCATCGGCGCCGCGTCGCGCCAGCGGGCCGGCTGGTTCGATACCGTGCCATCAGGCGGCTATCCGTCGCTGGCGCAGGTTGGCGGCCAGGCCCTGGCCAGCATCTTCCTGGATGGCCTGCAGGCCGACATCGAGCGACTCATGCACATCAACCGGCTGCTGTCGCGGATGCCCGAGATGGCCAACGACACCGAAGGCTGGCGCCCGGTGCAGGTCATGACGATTTCACCCAGCGAGCCGATCGAGGCCATCGCAGCCGAGCACCTGAATCGCCTGCCACGCACCGTGCGCGCGTTCCTGTCGCCACTGGGCGGCACCGAGGCGCGCGGCGCCGCGTTCGCGAGCTATCTGTTGTTCGAACCCGAGTTCACCCAGGCCTTGCTGGCGCTGGGCGAACGTGACGCGGCCGCCCAGGGCGACCAGATCGCCGCTTTCCTCTATGGTGTGGTGCCGGAAACCACGCCGGTCAAAAAAGAAGTGACAGAAGTGTCGCAATAGCGCCACTTTTTGCGACAACAAGCGGCAATCCGATTGAAATCGCTACGATCCGGGCTACAACGGAGTAGAGAAATCATTCGAGAATAATTCTTGTCTGGTAGAATCCGCCCGTAATTTCAAAGGCTTAGCATGCTCTACCCCGAACTGTTCAAATCGTTGGAGGCGGTCCGCTGGCATATGGACAAGGACATCCCCTGGGATACCTTCGACGCCAGCCTGCTCACTGACGACCAGGCGAAAACCATCCGCATGAATGCCATCACCGAATGGTCGGCCCTGCCCGCCACGGAGATGTTCCTGCGCGACAACCGCCACGACTCCGACTTTTCGGCGTTCATGAGCATCTGGTTCTTCGAGGAACAGAAGCACTCGCTGGTGCTGATGGAGTACCTGCGCCGTTTCCGTCCGGACCTGGTGCCGACCGAGGAAGAGCTGCACGCCGTGCGCTTCGAGTTCGATCCGGCTCCGCCGCTGGAAACGTTGATGCTGCATTTCTGCGGCGAGATTCGCCTGAACCACTGGTACCGCCGTGCCGCCGAATGGCACTCGGAACCGGTGATCAAGCATATCTACCGCACGCTGTCGCAGGACGAGGCACGCCATGGCGGCGCCTACCTGCGCTACATGAAGAAGTACCTGAACCAGTTTGGCGACAACGCGCGTGCCGCGTTCGCCAAGATCGGCGTGCTGATGGCGTCGGCCCGTCGCACGGAAAAGCCGCTGCACCCGACCAACCTGCACGTGAACAAGGCGCTGTTCCCGAACGACACGGTGCAGTCCCGCCTGCCCGATCCGGACTGGCTCGAGCACTGGCTCGACGAACAGATCCGCTTCGACGAGATCTGGGAAAAGAAGGTCATCGAGCGGATTCTGCACAACATGTCGCTGCTGTTCGAGCGCACGTTCGACACGGTGCAGGACCTGAACCGCTACCGCAAGGAACTGAACGTCAGCCTGCAGGGCGGCGGTGCCCAGCCTGCCCAGGCCTGAGTGTTCCGACCCCGCTTGAGCGCCTGAACATGCCAAACCCCATCGGATACGATGGGGTTTTTCTTTCTCCACGACCCATGAACGCACCCGCCTTCGAATCCAAGCTGGTCCCCGCCGACGATGTCGCGGCCCTGCACGCCGCAGTGGCAAAGCTGCCGCGCCCGCTGGTCTTCACCAACGGCGTGTTCGACATCCTCCACCGCGGCCACGCCACGTATCTGGCGCAGGCGCGCGCGATGGGCGCCAGCCTGGTGGTCGGGGTGAACAGCGACGCTTCGGTGAAGATGCTCGGCAAGGGCGACGACCGCCCGCTCAATCACGATGCCGACCGCATGGCGCTGCTGGCCGCGCTCGCGTCCGTGGATCTGGTAGCGATGTTCCGCGAGAAGACGCCGGTGGAACTGATCCGGCTGGTGCGGCCGGACGTTTATGTGAAGGGCGGCGACTACGACATCGACACGCTGGAGGAAACGCGGCTGGTGCGTAGCTGGGGCGGACAGGCGTACGCGATCCAGTTCCTGCACGACCGCTCGACCACCAAGCTGCTGACGAAGGTACGCGGCGGCTGAGCCGGGTTTTAGAAGCCGTTTCAAGAAGATTCTGGCGTCGTTGCGTGGCCTTGCCGTACTACTTGTACTGTCCGCGGCCCCTCGCCTAGCCAGAACCGCTTCGCTTCATTTTGAAACCGCCTCTTAACCCTCGGCGCGCGCCGCGACTGGCTCGCCGCGCGCCTGGGTCACCGGGCGGCAGTCCTGCAGCACATCGCCGCCATAGCGCAGCCTCACTTCGTCCATCCGCGCGCGCACGGCATCGTCGGCGTGCGCCACGCGCAGCCACTGCCGCGCGATCGCTCTCGGCGCATCGCTGATCTGCGCGGTGCGCACGCCCTGCCCGCGCAACACTTCCAGGAATTTGTCGGCACGCTCGCGGTCACGGAACAGTCCGAGCGAAACCGTGTACGACTCGGGATTCTCGCCCGCCACCACCGATACGTCGGTGACCTTGCGGCGACGCAGCTCCGCCAGCTTTCGATCGGCGTTCTCGCGCGTCGGCTGGGCCGGCAGATGAACCCACCACCGCACCTGCTCCGATCGCTCGAACTGCTCCATCGGCAGGGGTGCGGTCACGGCAATCGCCTTCAGGTCCTCGATCGCGCGCTGCACGTTCTGCGCCGTGAAGCCGCCCACCTCCATGCAACTATCGGCGGATGCGCGCGCGGTGCTGGAGATGGCCGCCGGCTGGGCCGCGCGTGGCACGGCCGGGGACGATGCCGGATCCACTGCCTCCTCTGCGGCCGCCGCCGCCCTCGGCGGCTGGATCTGCATCCGCTCCACCCGCGCCTGTTGCCCCAGGCGTTGCGGCTCGCGCGGGCTTTCTGCCCAGCCGGCCAGTGGCTCCGGACCGAACTTGCCGGCCACGGCCGCCGCAAGCCAAAGGTTGACGAGCAGCAGGATCAGCAGCAGGGCGTTGAAACCTTTGCGGAGCATGGTGACGAATGACAGGCGACGGATAGGGGTTGCGCAGGTATGTCAGGCAGGCAGCGCCATGGCGTGCAACCCGAGCAGCACGAGATTATCGTGCATCTCGAACGGCATCGCGAGCGCGCCAGCCACCGCGTGCCGCGCGCCGCCCGAGAGCAGGCAGCGGACCGGGCCGCGTCCCGCGAGCGCACGCCAGGAACGCTCGATGGCACCGGCCTGCGCGGCCAGACAGCCAGCCGCGATCGCATCGTGAGTGTTGTCCGCGCCCAACGCCCGAACGGCTCGTTCGGCGCCCGCGCCGGTGTCGAGCACATCGAGTTCAGGCAATTGCGCAGTATTGCGGGCCAGCGTGCCGAGCATCAGTTCGAGGCCGGGCAGGATCAGCCCGCCCTCGAAGCGGGCGCCATCCGCCGTGGCCGTGACGATATCGAGTGTGGTGGCCGTGCCCGCCGTCACGATCAGCAGGCTCTCGCCGGGCAACCACCGGTGCGCGCCGATACTGCCGACCCAGCGGTCCACGCCAAGCTGCGTGGGCTCGCGATAGCCGTTGACGAGATCGCCGTGCGCGGCAGTGGTACGTACCCAATGTGGCGACACCGCGCCAAATGCGTCTTCCATCACGGCCTCCATGGCCGCCGCGATGGTCGGGCCCGCCACGTTGGCGATCCAGATCTCGGGCGTGGTCCCGGCGGCGAGTTGCCGCCATGTGCCGACCAGCGCCGAGCGCTCGGCAGGCACGGCGTGCGCCGCCGCGCCGCCGTGTCGCCAAGGCGAGGGCAGAACCGCGCCACCCTCGACGACATGCTCCGCAGCCACGGGCGCGTCATCGCACCACGCCCATTTGAGCCGTGTGTTGCCGATGTCGATCAAGAGCCGACTCATGCACCGGCTCCGCGCAGCGAGACTTCGCCACTGGCGATGCGCTGCAGCCCCTCGGGCGTGTGCAGCAGCAGGTAGCCTTCGCCATCCACGCCGCGCGCCAGCCCTTCTGCCTGCACCACGCCATCGTGCAGCAGGCGCACCGGCTCATCGCGGAATGCATCCCGCGCAGACCAGCGCGACGCCATCGGCGCGAAGCCATCCACCAGGAATGCCTCGCGCATCCGCGCCAGCCGGTTCGCGATCGCAGCCAGGATGCGCGTCGGGTCCCGCTGCGGATCGAACATCGTCATGGCCTCGGCCACACCAGCCAGATCGCGGCCCAGAGC
Source organism: Cupriavidus sp. HY129 (assembly GCF_059492215.1). Taxonomy (NCBI): domain Bacteria; kingdom Pseudomonadati; phylum Pseudomonadota; class Betaproteobacteria; order Burkholderiales; family Burkholderiaceae; genus Cupriavidus; species Cupriavidus sp. HY129. The sequence continues at coordinate 80,161 of NZ_CP083254.1, read as the reverse complement.
GGCTTCCATCTCCGGGTCACGCACCAGATTCAGGCCAATGCCGATCACGGCCCAGACCCGCTCCGGCCCGGCAGGCACCGATTCGATCAGGATGCCCGACAGCTTGCGGCCGTCGATCTGGAGATCGTTTGGCCATTTCAGGCCAACGCGCGCGCCAAGCGCCGCGTCCACGTCCTCCAGCGCCTCGGCCAGCGCCAGTCCGACGGCAAGACTCAGTCCGCTCAGGCGCGCTGGCGCCAGCGCCAGCGGCATCGCCACCGAGAAAGTCAGGCCAGCTTGCCCCCGCCACGGGCGGCCATGCCGGCCACGGCCCGCTGTCTGGCGATAGGCCACCCGCACGCTGCACGCATCGTCCGACCATGGCGCGGCACGGCAAGCCAGGGTCAGGTCGGCATTGGTCGAGCCGGTTTCCTCGACCACCTCGACGGCCCAGGCGTGCGCGGCACCCGCTCCAAGCTCGCGATGCAGGGAATCGGCATCGATGCGCCAGTCGGGGGCGGATGGGGAACGGTCGGGGGCTTCTGACATGTCGAAAGCAAAGAACTCGGAATTCGGGGAGTTTCAGGGAATCAAACCCGCGCGGCGCGGTCTGGCGAGATTGTAGCCGCCACCGTGTCAGAAGGTGTCTGATCGCCATGCCGGCGGCCAGTAGCATAGAATCGAGACTCGCCCATCACATCAGCCTCATTTGGAACGCCAGCCGACACCCGTCATCGAGATATCGCGCCAGGACACCGACTTCCGCGTGCAGTTGCAGGGAGAGTGGACGGCCGTTGCGCTAGCCGGATGCCATGAAGCACGTGGCCTGCGCGCGCAACTGCACGAACTGTCCGAGGCGCCGCGCCACGCCGAGTGGTCCCTCGATGGCATCACGCGCCTCGACCATATCGGCGCACAACTGATCTGGCAGGCCTGGAATGGCCACATGCCTGACAACGTGTCGCTCAATGACGGCCAGAAGCGCGTGTTCGCGCGCATCGCCGGCCTGCGCACCGAGGGCTGGAAGAAGCACATGGTCGAACGCTTCAACCCGGTGACGATCGTCGGTGCGAGCGTGCTGTCGTTTCTGGCCCAACTCGGCGTCGGCGTCACGATGCTCGGGCAACTGGTGTTCGACCTGCTGCGCTTCCTGCGCGCGCCGCATCGCGGCCCCTGGCGCGAAATCTCCGCGAATATCTACAACGTCGGCTACAAGGCGCTCGGCATCACGGCGCTGGTCGCCTTCCTGATCGGCATCGTGCTGTCCTACCTGTCGGCCAATCAGTTGCGGATATTTGGCGCCAGCACGTTCATCGTCAATATTCTCGGCATGGCCGTTATCCGCGAGCTCGGTCCGGTGCTGGCCGCGATCCTGATCGCCGGCCGCTCCGGCTCGGCCATCACCGCGCAGATCGGCGTGATGCGGGTGACCGAGGAACTCGACGCGATGTCCGTCATGGGGATTTCCCATGGCTTCCGGCTGGTCATGCCGCGTGTGATCGCCCTGGCCATCTCCATGCCGCTGCTCGTGGCCTGGACCGACCTGCTGGCGCTATTCGGTGGCATGGTCGCCGCGCGCCTGCAGCTCGACATCAGCTACGTGTACTTCCTGCGCCAGTTGCCCGATGCCGTGCCGGTTGCCAACCTGTGGTTCGGCCTGTGCAAGGGCGTGGTCTTCGGCATGCTGATCGCGCTGACAGCCTGCCACTTCGGCCTGCGCGTCAAACCCAATACGCAGAGCCTGGGCCAGGGCACGACCGCGTCGGTGGTGACGTCGATCACCGTGGTCATCATCGCCGACGCCGTGTTCGCGATCCTGTTCAAGGACATCGGCATATGAGTCCAACCATTGAGCGCGGCACCCCGCGCGAGACGATCATCGAGGTGCGCAACCTCGAAAAGCGCTTCGGCGACAACGTGGTTCACAAGGATCTGAACCTCGAGGTCTATCGCGGCGAGGTGCTGTCGATCGTTGGCGGGTCTGGCTCGGGCAAGACTGTGCTGCTGCGCCAGATCGTCGGTCTGGACCGTCCGACCTCGGGCACGATCCGGGTCTTCGGCGAAAATCCCGCGGAACTGTCCGCTGACCAGTTGCAGGCCCTGCGCAGCCGCTGGGGGCTGCAGTTCCAGCGTGGCGCGCTGTTCTCCGCGCTGTCGGTGATCGACAATGTCGCGCTGCCGCTGCGCGAAATGCGCGCGCTGCCGGACGACCTCATCTGCCGGGCATCGCTGCTCAAGCTGCAACTGGTGGGGCTCTCCGCCAAGGACGCCGACAAGATGCCGTCCGACCTGTCCGGCGGCATGATCAAGCGCGTTGGGCTGGCCCGTGCCCTGGCGCTGGAACCCGAGCTGGTGTTTCTGGACGAGCCAACCGCTGGCCTCGACCCGATGGCTTCGGACGACTATGTGGCCCTGATCCGCGAACTGCGCCGTGAACTCGGCCTGACCGTGGTCATGATCACGCACGACCTCGACACGCTGGTGGCGCTGTCCGATCGCGTGGCCGTGCTGGCCGACCATCGAGTACTGGCCGCTGCGCCAATTCCCGAGGTGATCAAGGTCGACCACCCATTCATTCGCGAATATTTCCTGGGCGAACGCGCCCAGCGCGCGCTGCAGGCGCTGCCGGCTCCCAAGGGCCCCGGCGCGCCGGACGCGCATCCTGGAGAAGTCTGATGGAAAACAAGTCAAACGCCTTCCTGGCCGGCGTGTTCACCATCGGCCTTGCCATCCTGGTTTCCGTTTCGCTGTTCTGGTTCAGCAGCGATCACACCGTGCGCGTGCCGTACGACCTGATCACGCGATCGACGGTGAACGGACTGGGGCCGCAGGCCGACGTGAAATATCGCGGACTCGAGGTCGGCAAGGTCTTGTCGATCAAGTTCGATCCGCAGGTGCCGGGCCAGATCATCGTCCGTATCAGCATCAACCATGACACGCCAATCACGCGCACCACGTATGCCACGCTAGGCTTTCAGGGCGTGACCGGCATTGCCTACGTGCAGCTCGACGATTCCGAGCGCACGGAGGGCGACACGACGAGCTCGCCGCCGTTGAAGACGTCGGCACGCGAGCCCGCGCGCATCGTGATGCGGCCCGGTTTCTTCGAGGAACTGGAAAAGCGCGGCGATTCACTGCTGACGCAGGCCGAAACACTGATGGCATCGCTCGACAGCATGTTCCAGCCCGCCAACCGCGACGAGTTGATGGCGGCCATCCGGGCCGTGCACAAGACCGCAGACGACTACTCGCATCTGAAGTCGACCCTGCAGCCGGCCGCCGAGAAGCTGCCCAAGGCCGTGGACAACCTGAACGCAGCGCTGGTGTCGACGAAGCGGCTGACCGATGAGATCGGCAACCCCGACGGCACGGTCATGCGCACGGTCAACCGCGTTGGCAACGACCTGCAGGTGGCTGCCGATTCAGTACAGTCCACCACCACTATCGTGAATCAGGAAACGCTACCACAGATCAACGGACTGGCACGCGAGTCACGCCAGGCGGTGCGCAGCATCGACCGCGCCGCTAGCCAGTTCAACGACAAGCCAAGCAGCGTGCTGTTCGGTGGCCCCTCGCTCACGCCTGGCCCGGGCGAGCCGGGTTTCAAGGCGCCATGATCCGCAGGGCCCCACATTTGACGGTAACTCGACGGAAATTCACCATGACCATCGCCTCCGCTCTCCGATTCACCGCGCTGGGCCTGCTGATCGCACTGTCGGGCTGCAGCGTGCTGTCCTCGCAGCCGCCTTCGACCACCTATGATTTCGGCCCGCTGGCAGCGGCGCCATCTCAGCCGCCGGCACCGTTGCCAAAGCTGCGCATCACGCAGACCGACGGGCCGATCTGGATGGACGGCAGCGGCATCTACTACCGGCTCCAGTACACGCAGGCACAGCGACTGCAGGCGTACTCGACGCAGCGTTGGGTAGACTCCCCGCAGCACCTGTTCAACGATCGCCTCCGCGACGCTGTGGCCGCTCGCGGCCCGCTGTCATGGTCGGGCGATACGACGATCCCGGCGCTCAAGGTTGATCTGCTCGCCTTCGAACAGGTCTTCGACTCCCCGGCCAGCAGCCGCGGCGTGGTTCGAGCCCGCGCCACGGTCTACCACAAGGGCTTGATCGGACAGAAAACGTTCGTCGCCGAACAGCCGGCGCCAAGCGCGGACGGCCAGGGTGGCGTCAAGGCACTTTCGACCAGCGTCGATGCCGTGATCGCCGCGATCCTAGACTGGACCGCGACGCTCCCGCTCGATGGCGCGCAGGCATCGACCGCGCCGCCGGCCCCGCAGCGCCGATGAGCGTAGAGTGGTAGCCGTGTCGGTCACATCGTTCGACGTCCTACCGTAGTCATGGCACAGGCAACGCCCCCGCCCTCTCCCCACTCCCCAGAGCCTCCGGAGCCGCAGCGGAGCCAACCGGAGGACACGCGCCAGTCCGAACTCGAAGTCGCGCTGCTGCCGCGTCACTCGCCGGTGGCGCGCGTGGGCCTGCTCTGCTTCACACTGCTCGTGGTGTACGCGAGCCTCTATCCGTTCACCGGATGGGTCAACAACGGCGTCTCGGCATTCGCCTTCCTGACCGCGCCGAAGCCGCGCTACATCACCGAGTTCGACCTGCTGACCAATGTGCTCGGCTACTGCCCGTTCGGCGCGCTCGTTGTGCTGTCTCTGCATCCGCGCGTGTCCGGCGCGCGGGCCACGCTGATCGCGCTGGTGGCCGGCGCGCTGCTGTCCGGCTCGATGGAGGCGCTGCAGACCTGGCTGCCAACACGCATCTCCTCGAACATTGACCTGATCACGAATGCGCTGGGCTCGCTGCTCGGCGCGGCCGTGGTGGCGCCGTTCACCAGCGCGCTGGTGGACCGCGGCACCCTGACGCGACTGCGCTATGCGTGGTTCGAGCCGTACGCGAGCTTCGCGATCATCCTGATCCTGCTCTGGCCGTTCGCGCAGATCTTCCCGCAGGAGCATCTGTTCGGTATGGGCGGGATCGTGCGGGAATGGCTGACCGACCCGGACTCGTGGCCGATGGAGCTGGTGCAGGCCTACTTCCCTGCGCTGATCGCATGGCAGGACAACATCGGTCTGCGCCCTGACGATATGCAAGGCCAGTTGATGCTGGAGACGATGGTCACAGCATCGAGCTGGATCGGCACCGGCCTGTTCGCCTCGATCGCCATGCGGCGCACCGCGCCGATGCTGCGCATCCTGGCGGGCCTGCTGACTGCCGCGCTCATCATCAAGGCCGCGGTAGCCGAGCTGCAGTTCCCGGACGACAACGCCTTCAACTGGCTGTCCGAGGGGGGGCGCTTCGCGCTGCTGACGAGTTCGCTGGTGCTGGTGCTGCTGTTGCGCCTGCCACGCTGGCTGCGGGCGATCCTCGCCACGCTGGCGCTGGCGACGCTGATCGTGCTGACCAACGTGCTGCCGTCGAACCCGTACGCTTGGATTTCGGAGCAAGGCTGGCGCATGGGCCGCTTTATCCATTTCAACAGCCTCGCGCAATGGCTGGGCTGGCTATGGCCGCTCCTGGCGTTCTTCTACATCATCTGGCGATTCGAGCAGGCCAGCGTGCGACGCCGGCTGGTGCGGCGCGCGAGGCGCCGCGCCACCGAGCGCGCGGTGGCGGCCGCGACGGAAGCGCAGCAGGAATCGAAGCGGCCGCAATCCTGAGGCCGCTCCGCTCCTGCTAGTGCAGTTGCCCGCCGCCCTCGCGAATATCCGCGTCCGTCGATAGCGACGTGGCCACCGCCACGCGCAACCCCGCGATCAGCGTATCGAGTGCGAGGCTCGGCGCCCCCGGATGGCGTGCGGCCTGTTCAGGCAGATAGGGAATGTGGATGAATCCCCCGCGCGTGGTCGCGGTGCTGCCCGTCTTGCGATGGGCAAGCACGTGCATCAGCCCATAGAAGACATGGTTGCAGACGAAGGTACCTGCGGTCTGCGAGACCATCGCAGGCACGCCGGCCGCGCGCATGTCGCGCACGATCGCCTTGATCGGCAGGGTCGAGAAATACGCGACCGGGCCATCCTTGGCGATCGGCGCGTCGATCGGCTGGGCCCCGGCGTTGTCGGCAATGCGGGCATCGTCGACATTGATCGCCACGCGCTCGATCGACAGCTCGGTGCGGCCGCCGGCCTGCCCGACGGCGATCACCACGTCAGGGCGTAGCGTATCGACCAGCGCGTCCATTGCCTCGATGGCCTTGCCGAAGACGCAGGGCAACTGCCGCGCAACGATCAAGGCATCGCCCACGCGCTCGCCATCGAGCGCCCGCACCGCCTCCCAGGACGGATTCACCGGTTCGTTCTCGAACGGCTCGAAGCCGGTCAGCAGGACAGTACGGGTGGTCATGGTCAGGCTCCGGTTACATCAGGAAGTACAGCAGGATGATATTGGCCACCAGGATGCACAGCGCGGTAGGCACCTGCGCGCGGATCACGGCGTTCTTGTCTTCCAGTTCCAGCAACGCGGCAGGCACGATGTTGAAGTTCGCTGCCATCGGCGTCATCAGCGTGCCGCAATAGCCGGAGAACATGCCGATCGCCGCCATCACGGCCGGGTTCGCATTGAACATGCCGACCAGGATCGGCACGCCAACACCACCGGTCATCACCGGGAACGCGGCAAAGCCGTTGCCCATGATGATCGTGAACAGCGCCATGCCCACGCAGTACACCGCCACGGCCACGAGCTTGTAGTCCATGTTGATGTACGCCGTGGTCAGGTGCGCCACGGCCTTGCCCACGCCGGCATCGGCAAACACCAGACCCAGCATCGCCAGCATCTGCGGCAGCACCAGCGCCCAGCCAAGCGATTCGATCAGGCGACGCGATTCACGCATGCTTTGCGTCACCGTGTCGCGTGTGAGCCAGCAGACCACGATCAGCGAGACGATACAGCCGATGCCCAGCGACACGAACGTGACGTTCTTCGGATCGAGCAGCGCCAGTCCGGCGATCTTCACATCCTTGAACAGCACGGTACCGAGCACCGTGACCAGCGGGATCAGCAGCGCGGGAATGAACAGCTTGTTGCCCAGGCGGCGCGCGCTGGCGCGACGCTCTTCGTCGGGCAGGCTGCCATGCTTGCCCTGCCCCACGCCGCCGAATCCGGCGATCAGCGCCATCACCACCGCGCCCACGCCAACAATCGCGGGCGGGATCTTGTCGCCGACGAGAAAGATGACCGCGTACAGCAGCCAGAACAGCCCCGTGGACAGCCGACGCGGGTGCGTCTTGTCCGTGAACGTCATCAGGGCCGTGATCAGCAGGACGAAGCCGGCCAGCCAGTAGAGATAGTCGATCGAGACAATCATGGCTTACTCCCCTTTCGCTGCGTTGGCTACAGCAGTGGCCGGCGTGCCGGCGGCTTGCTTGCCACCGAGTTCGCGCTCGAGCCAGCCATCGAGGCGCTTCAGGCGCACGGCATGGATCAGGAACGCGCAGATGGCGGTGGGGATGCCCCAGACGGCAATGTGCAGCGGCTCGACGTCGATGTTCGATGACAGCAGGAACGTGTGCATCAGCGCGATGGCGCCGAAGGCCACAAAGATGTCCTCACCGAAGAACAGGCCAACGTTGTCGGTTGCGGCACAGAACGCCAGGATGCGTTGGCGCACCGGTTCGGGCAGATGACCGAACCGGTTCTCGGCCGCGCCTTCGGCCATCGGCGCCAGCAGCGGGCGCACCATCTGCGGATGGCCGCCCAGGCTCGTCAGCCCCACCGCAGCGGTGAGTTCACGCACACCCAGGTAGACGATCAGCAGGCGGCCAACGGTAGCCGATGCGATTCGCGAGATCCACGCCTGGGCATGCTCGCGCAGCCCATGACGCTCGAGCAGGCCGATCACCGCCAGCGGCAGCAGGATGATCAGCGGCAGGTTGCGCGCCTTGACGAATGCCGTGCCGATCGCCGTGAAGATCTGCATGACAGGCATCGACGCGGCCAATCCGGTGACGATAGCAGCCGCGGCCACCACCATCATGGGATTGAACCGCAGAACAAAGCCAAGGATGATGACGCCGACCCCTAGCAGGGGCCAAAGATTGAGTGCGGTTTCCATGGAGTGCACCGGATAAGGTTTGGGGGGAGCAAAACCAGCGCGTGAGTGAGCCCGTCGTGATGGCTCGTCAGTTGCCGGCCCGGATGGCAATGCCTTCCGCGCCGAGCCGTTCCCGGATGCGGCGCGCGAAGGCAAGCGCGTGAGCACCGTCGCCGTGCAGACACACGGTTTCGGCGCGAATCGGTACCCAGGTGCCATCGATCGCGCGCACCTGCTTGTCGCGGATCATCGACAGCGTCTGGTTCAGGGCCACTTCCTCGTCCTCGTGCAGCGCGCCCGGCGTGCCACGCTTGACCAGCGTGCCATCGGGGTTGTAGCCGCGGTCGGCGAAGACTTCTTCTTTCACGCGCAGGCCCGCCGCGCGTGCGATGTCGATCATCTGGCTGTTGGCCAGGCCAAAGAAGACCAGGTCTGAGTCGTAGTCACGCACGGCGCGCACGATCGCCTCGCACAGCTTTGCGTCGCGCACGGCCATGTTGTAGAGCGCGCCGTGCGGCTTCACGTGGGCAAGTTCGCCGCCCTGCGCGCGCACCATCGCATCGAGCGCGCCGATCTGGTACAGCACATCGGCATAGACCGCCTCGGGATCGCGCTGCATCTCGGTGCGGCCGAAGTTCTCGCGATCCGGAAAGCTCGGATGCGCGCCGATCGACACCTCGTTGGCCAACGCCCATTTCACGGTTTGCAGCATCGTGGCGGCATCGCCCGCGTGCCAGCCGCAGGCGATGTTGGCGGAGCTGATCAGCGCCAGCAGGGCTTCGTCGTTGCCGCAGCCTTCGCCGAGGTCGGCATTCAGATCGATTTGCATGTGCGTCCTCCGGGGATATGTAGGGGCAGAGTTCGTTGTTCGTTGCGTCGTTGCGTCGTCTGGGCGTTCAGGCGACAAAGCGCGTGGTCGCGCGGCGCCGTGCTGCGATCTGCATGCCGTCGCGCTGCCATGCCAGTGCCTGGTCGATCTGGCGCAGGTAGCGGTCCACCTCGGCCTGCGCGGCGGCGGCTTCCTCGAGCGTGACCTGGCGGAAGCGCACCGTCGCGCCCAGCGGCACCTGCGCCAGTCGCCACAGGTCCGCGCCAATCACGGTGCCGATCTTCGGATAGCCGCCCGTGGTCTGCGCATCGCTCATCAGGGCGATAGGCTGGCCTGACGGCGGCACCTGCATCACGCCCGGCACCACGCCGTGCGACAGCAGGTCGGCCGAGCGCTCGGCTCGGCGTGCCAATGCGGGACCTTGCAGACGCAGGCCCATGCGGTTGCTTTGCGGCGTGATGGTCCATTCGAACTGCCATAGCGCGGCTTGCGACGCCGGCTCGAAGTCGGCGTACTCGGGGCCGGGCAGCAGGCGGATGGCGATGGCATTGCCACCGTCTTGCCCCGGCAGCGCCCAACCCGGCGCAGCCACGCCCACCCAGTCCTGCCCCTGCTCGATGCCGGGCCGGCCTACGGGCACGCGATCGCCTTCACGCAGCACGCGGCCTTCAAAACCGCCAAAGCCGGACTTGAGATCGGTACTGCGTGAATTCATGACCAGGGGCACGTCGATGCCACCGGCCACGCAGAGATAGGTGCGCGTGCCGCCGCGCGGCGACGGCAGCGTGAGCGTCTCGCCACGGCGCACGTCGAACGCGTGCCACGACCAGACCGGGACACCGTCAAGATTCGCGCTGCATTCGGCGCCCGTCAGCGCCACGCGCATGTCGGCCTCGAAACGCACGGCGGCGCGGCCCAGTGTGAACTCGATCGCCGCCGCGCCAGGATCGTTCCCGAGCAGGCGATTGCCCACGCGCAGCGCCAGGTCGTCCGCCGCGCCCGAGCGGCCCACGCCGAAGCGGCGGAAACCCACACGACCGAGGTCCTGCACCGATGCCTGCGCGCCAGGTCGAATGATCTCGATCACAGCAGGATCTCCTCGGCAACAAAACGCACGGTATCGCCGGGCGCGAACAACGACGGCGGATCACGATCGGCCACGAATAGCTGGGCGTCGGTACGCCCGATCAGTTGCCAGCCACCCGGCAGCACGGCCGGGTAGATGCCGGTCTGCTCGCCACCAATGCCCACCGCGCCAGCCGGCACGGCCAGACGCGGCTCGCGGCGGCGCGGCGTGGCCAATTCGGGCGCAAGCCCGCCCATGTAGGTAAAGCCGGGCTGGAATCCAAGGAAATAGACCACGTACTCGCCAGCGGCATGGCGGCGCACGACCTCAGCGGGCGTCAGGCCCGTGTGGGCGGCCACATCGGCCAGATCGGGCCCGAACTCGCCGCCATAGCGAACCGGAACTTCCACGAGCCTGCCCGTCGCATTGCGTGCCTCTCCCGAAGCCCAGGCTAGCTTCAGGTTTCGCTCCAGCGCTGCCACGTCCGCCGTGCCATCGAAGGTCACGGTGAGGTTGTTCATGCCCGGCACCACATCGACCACGCCCCGCCAGTCGGCGGCACGCGCGGCCATCGCCCAGATACGCCGCTGGACATCGAGCGACGCCGGCGGCTCGACGCTGTAAAGCAGCGCCTGTTCAGCCAGACGATGGACAGTGCATTGAGGCATTTGGAACTCACGAGGTAACTGCAGCCCGCAATCTCAGGCAGTGTAGGCGCCACAAGACCACGGTGCTGACTCGCCGATGAAGCCGACGCGACTCAATCGAATTTCATCGACGATTTATCGATAAATTCATGGTATCGAAACTTACCCGTGCACGGCACTCGGTGTTGACCCTAGGTAGTTATGCACCGTTAGCGACAAGAACACGCCGGAATGGTGACAAAGTTAACTATGGATCACCATGGGCGTCGGCATGGAGCAACGTGCGATTTGACGATGGGCAAGCGCCAGTGAACTGGAAAGGCGTGACGGATCTGCGATGCTATGTTGAGCGCCTCTTTATCCACATAGAGGGTCCATATGATTCGATGCAATCTGGTGAAAGGTGACAAGTCAGCTTTGGGGGGCGAGGCGCTCGATGGAATCGCGCTGTGCACCATCATGGGTCGGGAAATGACCTTCCTGGGCGCTAGCGTCTATTGCCCCGCCTGCAAGACGACAGGCCAGATCGTCGGTGTCGGCCCACGCCATCGCAATGACTGGATGGGCAAGCAGGATGCATTGGAAGGCGATATCTGCGTCTGCCGATGCGATCCCCCTCCCGTCATGATCGCGTCCCAGCGAGCGATGTTTCACAGCTTCGAAGCAGCGGAACTCGCAGCCATGGGGTTCGACGTGTTCGGCAAGCCGTTGGAGCAATCTGAACATCGAAGTGATGATCAGATGCCATTTGATGAGCAGGTGAGACTGACTGCCGCCGCAGGACGCTCGATGGCAGGAATGCGGTACCGAATTGAGGGGCCCGATGGCCCGATCAAGGAAGGCCGAGTGCCCGCCAATGGAGAGCTACCGCGAGTTACCACACAATTGGAATCGGCTTACATCGTTCTCTGGGGCGATGAGGCCGTCGACGAGGAGGAATAATGTCCGAGAACACTCGCCACAATGTTCCCGCGACTGGCAGGTTCAAAGTCCGCACAACCCGACTGCCGAACTCCCAAGTCTGCCTCAACGTCGAGCCCATCACGTTTAGGGAACTATGGAAGAACTATGTGGGCGGAAGCCCACACCTCAACCGGAACTACAAGAATCAATGCGCTATTCGGCTGAGCGCAACCCTTCACAGGGTAGGCGTTTCAATGAAGTCTTTCTCGCAAAAGTACGTCCCAAAGATGCCAGGAAAGAAAACTCTCGGACGCGACCTGCTAGACGGCAAACCAGTCGCGCTGCGCGCCTATGAGATGGCCACATGGCTGAAGCAGGAGCGGCCATTTTGCGGATTGCCGGCAGAACCGCAGGACATTACCGGCGAGAACTGGGAAGCGAAAGTCCGCGGCCGAACCGGCATCATTTACTTCTATGGCTACTGGCGACAGGACGGAGATAGCGATGGCACGCTGACCGGTGGACACATCGACCTCTGGAACGGCGCCCGACTCACTATTAGTAGCATTTCCGGCGCGTTCTCCACGCTTGGGCGATGGGCAGGATATCCGTCAATGCTCTCCGACAGATCGTTCGGCTACTCAAATTTGGCCGATTCAAGTGAGATTCTGTTTTGGGAGGTGAAATGAGAATCCTGCAAATGACTGAAAGAGTGGCGACAGCCTGTGCGCTCATCGGGATAACGACCGCACCGATCTATCTTTTGCGAGAGTTTGGGCACAACCACGTTGGTGGAAGGCACACCATTGCGGTGTTCTTTCTGCTCGCGCTTGCCGGTTGCGCTGCGCTCGCATTGATCTATCTGCTGCTGTACTGGCGAGTTATCTTTCGCAGTCGATCAATCTTCATCGCGCTTGCCATATTCTCGCTCCTGATCACGATGGCATTGGGAGCGTTTTATTTTGTTGAGTCGATCAAGTACTTGGCCGAAGTGGATCAAACGCGATCGGTACAGACCGACTTGGCCCATCGACACATGCTCATTGCGACCAGTGATATCGACAGCATCTATTCCGAGGGTAGCTACTCTGAAAGCGTTCCAATTGCTCAGTGGGAACGCTGCGCGCTGAATGCCGTTGCTTGTTCGGGCGAACCACGGACGGCCTACATGAAATGCAAGTCCAACATGCTTCTTGCCGTGAACGAACGCGATTGGCCGAGCTTCGCATTGGTGCCAAGGGAAAACGCAATCGGCGCCAGTCCACTCAAGTCCATGAGATTGTGCGACGAATAATGAAGCCGGGACCTCGATCATTGCGCAAATCCCCCGACACCCCTCCCACTGCCTTTTGAGAAACAGAACGATCCGCCTGCTTGTCGTCGTAGGGGTCGCCATTTTCGGTTTGGCGTGGACGTTGGCATGCGACAGCCTTGTCCGCATGATCGACTGGCCCGTGAATCCCAACCGCACGTGGGAATGCAGGGAGATCGATCATTGCGATGATCTCCATTGGACAGCAATAGTGCAGCTACTGCTCTTCCTCTTCGGTCCTGCGCTTGCGTTTTCGACGATCGTCTACTGGGGAATGCGCCGTGGATGGCGAGCGTGGCAGTGGGTAAAGGCTTGCCTGGGCGCGCCGGCGCTCACGCTGGCGCTGTATTTCGCGGTCGCGGCCTACTACGCGTTCGTCTGATTCCGATTGGGAGAATCAGGAAGCCGCCCTCCGCTTCGAAGCGCAAAGGGCGGCCAATCCAATCAGGCAAACCCAGCCTGATGCGCCTGCTGATCAGCGTGATACGAGCTGCGGACCATTGCGCCGACGGCGGCGTGGGTGAAGCCCATTTTGTACGCCTCTTCTTCGAACATCTTGAAGGTGTCCGGGTGGACGTAGCGCGTAACCGGCAGGTGGTGGTTCGAGGGCGCCAGGTACTGGCCGATCGTCAGCATGTCGATGTCGTGGGCGCGCATGTCGCGCATGACTTCGAGGATTTCCTCGTCAGTTTCGCCCAGACCCACCATCAGTCCCGACTTGGTCGGCACATTGGGGTTGCGGCGCTTGAAATCCTGCAGCAGCTTCAGCGAATGCGCGTAATCAGCGCCGGGGCGGGCCTGCTTGTACAGGCGCGGCACGGTTTCCATGTTGTGGTTCATCACGTCGGGCGGGCATGCCTGCAGGATGTCCAGCGCGCGGTCCAGGCGGCCGCGGAAGTCCGGCACCAGGACTTCGATACGCGTGTTCGGCGACAGCTCGCGCGTTTGCGAGATGCAGTCGACGTAGTGCTGGGCGCCACCGTCACGCAGGTCGTCGCGGTCGACGCTGGTGATCACCACGTAGTTGAGCTTGAGCTGGGCGATCGTGCGCGCCAGGTTGCCGGGCTCGTTCACGTCTAGCGGGTCCGGGCGGCCGTGGCCCACGTCGCAGAACGGGCAGCGACGCGTGCACTTGTCACCCATGATCATGAACGTGGCAGTGCCCTTGCCGAAGCATTCACCGATGTTCGGGCAGCTGGCTTCCTCGCACACGGTCACGAGATTGTTGGCGCGCAGGATGTCCTTGATCTCGTAGAAGCGCGAATTGCCAGTGGCAGCCTTGACGCGAATCCAGTCCGGCTTCTTGAGCTTTTCCGCCGGCACGATCTTGATGGGGATGCGAGCGGTCTTCTCGGCCGACTTCTGCTTCTTGGTCGGATCGTAGTCGGCAGGGGATTGCGTGACTTCGCTGGACGTGGCGATCGGGGCGTCGCTCATACTGTTCTCCGCACGCGCGTCAGCGTGCAATGTAGGCTGTAAATATAGGCTGTGATTCGGGCCGGGCTAGCCATGCTCAGGCGGCCTCGGCAGCGGCTTGTCCCGGTACCGGGGCACGCGCTTCGCGTGCTGCCAGTACCTCGCACAGGGCCGCCGCCAGGCGTTGTGCGATTTCGGGTTGTTGTGTCGCGGTGACGGGCCGATGCACCGTGCCGCCGGCATCGTCCGCCACCGTGAAGGCGGCGCCCGCGGTAGCCATGTCGACCGTTTCCAGTCCGGCATAACCGCAGGGATTGATGCGCAGGAACGGTGACAGGTCCATCTGCACGTTAAGGCTGACGCCGTGATAGCTGCAACCGTTGCGGATCTTGAGACCAAGCGCGGCGATCTTGGCACCCTGGTGCGTACCGTCGGACAGGTAGATGCCCGGGGCGCCGGCCTTGCGTTCGGCTGCGAGATTATACGCCGCGAGCGTGTCCAGCACCGCCTGCTCGATATCGTGCACGAGCTCGCGCACCATCAGGTGACGCCGGCGCAAATCGAGCAGCAGGTAGGCCACGACCTGTCCCGGTCCGTGGTATGTGATCTGGCCGCCACGATCGATCTGCACGACCGGGATCGTGGCGTCGGGGGCGAGCAGATGCGCGGGGTCGCCGGCCTGGCCAAGCGTGTAGACCGGCGGATGCTCGACCAGCCAGATCTGGTCGGGCGTCTCGGACGTGCGGGTGGCGGTGAAGTCCCGCATGGCGTCGAAACAGGGCTGATACGGCTGGCGGCCCCGGTCGATGACGTGAATCGGATGCATGGGCAAGAGTGTAACGAAAAGGGCCGGCCTACGCAGAGCGCGGGCCGACCCGATTTGCTTCGTCATACCGGTGTTCAGCGTTCGTCGCGCGGCGGCCAGACAATTCTAAGCCGCCGCTCCGGCACCGCCCCATCGGCATCAGGAGGCGGTGATCTTGTCTTCCGCGGGCGTCCACTCCGTGCCTCGAACCAGCCGCTTTACGGCGCGATATGCAAGATGCGGCACATCGGCCAGCGTCAGCGCCGGACGGCGCGCTTCGGCGATCAGCGCCAACCGTACCGTGCCGGCGGCACGCGGGTCCACGCTGAGCACGATCTCATCGCCGCGCCGGAGCATCAGGCTCGAACCACAGCGCAGCCAGTAATCCTCCGAGTCGTTTTCGCGGGTCACCCATACATCCATGCCTTTCGCATCTTCCACGAACAGGCGCTGTGCCGCGTGCAGCGACAGCGCGGTGACTTCCCCGGGGGCGAGGGTGAAGACGGTCGTTGTGAGCAGGGCTTTCATGATGACTCTCCGTGAGTCCGGATTCCAGCTGTCTTGGCGGGGGTCCAGAAACTGGCTTGGCATTTGGACCGGGCCAGTTATTCATTGCATTCAGCGGTGTCCGGTGAAGTGAATTCTAGTGATTGCCCTGCCACTATCAAAACGATATATATTCTTGTGTCTTGTTAGCCAACCTCACATAGCCGAGAGCACCATGGTCTGGACCGGAGCCTGGAATCCCGACGAACCGCGTAGCTGGAAGCGCGAGTTTCCGCGCCTGCCCGCGCTGGCCGCGCTGCGCACCTTCGAGGCCGCGGCGCGCCACGAGAGCTTTTCGCGGGCCGCCACCGAATTGTTCGTCACGCACGGCGCGGTCAGCCACCAGATTCGCGCGCTGGAGGAGGAACTGGGGCAGCAACTGTTCGAGCGCCGGGGCAAGCGCGTGATGCTGACCACCAACGGACGTCTCTATGCCGAGCGCGTACGTGACGCGCTGTTGCAGATCGCCGACGCCACGCGCGTGCTGCAAGCCGGCAATCGCGACAAGCGCCTGACTATCAGCACCATGCCGTCCTTTGCCGCGCGCTGGCTGACGCCCCGCATCGGCAGCTTCATCGAGCAGCATCCGGAACTGGACGTCGAACTGTTGTCGTCGAACTCGCTCGTCGACTTCGCCAGCGAGGAGGTCGATATCGCGCTGCGCATGGGCACCGGCCACTACCCGGGCCTCTACGTGGAGCGGCTGCTCGACGATGTGTTCTTCCCCGTCTGCAGCCCGAACTACAACGGCGGCCGCCTGCCCGAGCAACCGGCCCACATGGCCGGCATGCCGTTGCTGCGGGGTGAAGGCGATCCGTGGAAACCGTGGTTCGAAGCGGCCGGGCTCGACTGGCCCGAGCCGATGAAGGGCCTGCTGCTGCAGGATTCGTCGCTGCTGCTGCAGGCTGCGGCCGAGGGACAGGGCGTGGCACTGATCCGCTCGTCGCTGGCCTACAACGACCTGCTGTCCGGCCGGGTGGTGCGATTGTTCGACGTCAGCATTCCGTGCCCGTGGCTGCTCCACTTCGTCTGCACGCATACCAGTCTGGAGACGCCCAAAGTCCAGGCCTTCCGGCACTGGCTGCTGCCCGAGATGGAGCGATTCCGCAACATCCTCTCGCAGTGGAACTAGTCTTCGCCTGAATCGTCCGGCTCGGCCAACTCGTCCGATTCGTCCGACTTGCCGGGTTTCACGCTGGATGCCTTGGGCGGCTTGCTTGCCCGACCGGCGCGCGGATGGGCCTGATCGTAGACCTTGGCCAGGTGCTGGAAATCGAGCGAGGTGTAGATCTGCGTGGTGGAGATGCTGGCGTGGCCCAGCATTTCCTGCACCGCCCGCAGGTCGCCCGACGACTGCAGCATATGCGTGGCGAACGAGTGGCGCAGCATGTGCGGATGAACATCGCTGGGCACCCCTGCGGCCAGCGCCTGGCGTTTGATGCGCTGCTGCACCGTGCTGATCGGCAACCGCCGGCCGCGCGTGCCAAGAAACAGCGCGTGGGCATCCTCGGGCAGCGCGCCGGGCCGCAACATCGCCTCGCGCACGTGAATCCAGGCTTTCAGCGCCTGGATCGCCTTGCTGCCCACCGGCACGGTGCGCCGGCGCGAACCCTTGCCGAGCACGGTCACTTCGGCGCCATCGAGATCGAGCCAGCCGGACGAGCGATAGTCGCCGTCCTCGGTATAGCGGACGTCGAGCTGGATCAGCTCCGACAGCCGCAGGCCGCTCGAATAGAACAGCTCAAAGACAGCCTGATCACGTAGCGATTCGTTGGTGTCGTCCTGGCGATGGGCGACCAGCGCCACCGCATGTTCGACCGAGAGCGCCTTGGGCAGCGGCCTGCCACGCTTGGGCGCGCGCACGCCGTCGACGGGATTGGACTGTACGCCGTGACCATGCCGCGCCGCCCAGAGATAGAAGCCGCGCCACGCCGACAGCGTGCGTGCGATGGTGCGGGCCGACAGGCCATTGCCATGCAGCCGCGCCGCAAACGAACGAATGTGACGGGTCTCCAGCGCCAGCAACGCCACGCCGGGCGCCAGGCGAATGGCTTGCGACTGCAACACGGACAGATCGTGCCCGTAGCTGGTCAGCGTGTGCGCGGCGAGCTTTCGGCTCGTGGCCAGCCAGTCGAGATAGCGCACCACCAGCGGGTCTGGGGCCGGCCTCTCGGCCGACGCCTCATCGGCCTCATCGGCCCCAGCGACCGCATGGGCCCTGTTGCGTGCCGGCTGGCGCGTGCGCATGGGGGAGTGTTTGCCCCGCTTAGTCGCGCAGGCGATTCAGCGCCGCGCCGGCGACTTCGCCAATCTGGGCCAGATAGGCGGTGCCCATGCCTTCATGGAAGCGGCGCGCGTCGGGCGAGCCCAGCACCAGCAGGCCGAACGCCGCGCCCGGGCCGTCCTCGTCGGGCTTGGCCGGCACGCGCAGCGCCACCATCGCCAGCGATGCGACGTCGTCGCGCTCCAGCAGTTGAGCGGCCTCGAAACCGGCGTTCGCGCCGCAGAACGGCGCGCGCAGGCCTTCGGCGAACAGGCGCAGGTCATCGCTGGCACCCTGCGCCACTTCCATGTGGGCATAGGTCTCACCAACGGTCCACAGGCGCAGCCCCACGGCGGGCACGTCGAACACCTGCTGCAGGCCGTCACGCACCGCATAGGGCAGCGCGTGGGAATCGGCCTCGGCCAGCAGGCGCATCTGCCAGTCATGCATACGCTGCTGCGTGCGATCGTTCTCGTGGCCGTGCCGGACGAGATCGGCCAGCTTGAGTTCCAGGCCCTTGTTCTTCTCGCGCAGGATTTCCATCTGGCGCTCCTGCAGCGACACCGCCCGATGGCTGTGTGGGCTGGTCAGTTGCACCGTCGCCAGCAGTTCGGCGTGATCTTCGAAAAACTGCGGATGGCTCTGCAGATAAGCGGCAACGTCTTGAGCGTTCATGGGCTTCCACCGGAACAAATTTTGGATGGCAGTGTAGCAAAGACGCCATCCACTACGTTTGTATCAACCTTTTCTGCCTGGAAATGCTCATCAGAATGCCGATGCCCATTCCCAGCGTCACCAGCGCGGTCCCCCCGTAACTCATCAGCGGCAGCGGCACGCCCACTACCGGCAGGATCCCGCTCACCATGCCCATGTTCACGAAGGCGTAGGTGAAGAAGATCAGCGTGATGGAGCCGGCCAGCAGACGCGAGAACAGCGTTGGCGCGTTCGCCGCGATATAGAGCCCGCGGAAGATCAGCAGCAGGTACAGGACCAGTAGCACCGCATTGCCGATCAGCCCGAACTCCTCGGAGAACACGGCGAAAATGAAGTCGGTGTGCTTCTCGGGGATGAATTCGAGGTGCGTCTGCGTGCCCTTGAGCCAGCCCTTGCCGGTCACCCCGCCCGAGCCAATCGCGATGATCGACTGGATCGTGTGGAAGCCCTTGCCGAGCGGATCAGTGGTCGGGTCGAGCAGCGTGCAGACACGGTGCTGCTGGTAGTCGTGCAAGATCGGCCAGTTCACGCCCGGCGCACAGATCTGGTTCTGGTAAGTCACGATCAGCGTGATCACCACCACGCCCGCACCGAGAATCGGCAGGATGATCTTCCACGTCAGGCCCGCGAAGTAGATCACGTAGATGCCGGCGGCCAGCACCAGCAGCGCGGTGCCCAGGTCAGGCTGCTTGGCGATCAGGCCGACCGGAATACCGAGCATGATCAGCGCCACGACGAAGTCGAACCATTTGATCACCCCCTCGCGCTTCTGGAAGTACCACGCCAGCATCAGTGGCATCGCGATCTTCATGATCTCGGAGGGCTGAATCACCATCCCCACATTCAGCCAGCGCCGCGCGCCCTTGCGGATCAGGCCGAACATCGCCACGGCGATCAGCAGCGCTACCCCCACGGTGTAGAGCGGCACGGCAACCCGCATCAACAGCTGGGTCGGCATGTAAGCGATCACCAGCATCACCACATACGACAGCAGGATATTGCGCAGCTGGTCCTCGACCCGGCCCGGCATGTCGATCGCGGCCGAGTACAGCGCGATGATGCCGGTGGCGAACAGCAGAAAGACGATCAAGGCCAGCGGCTTGTCGAAGCCGGTCAGGGCAGACTTGATGATCGATACGACGCGGCGTCGGTCCATGCGCGTCTCCTTGTTACTCTGAAACGTTGTTGCGGGCCGCCGAGCCCGAGGCCGGGCCCGCGACATTGGCGGGCTTGGGCCGGGCGGGCTGCGTCTTCGGCTTGGCGGGTGCCGGGGCCGAGGCGGGCGTCGCACGCGACGGCGTGGCGGGTGGCGTCGGTGCTGGCTTGCTGTGGCCAAGCGCCTGCAGCATCCGCGCATCGAGCGTCACTTCGGCCGAGGCCGGGGCGATGGCATTCGGGTCGAGCTGGCCGGCAATCGTGTCGGATGTCGACCGTGCCGCCGGCACCGATGCTGAAGCCCCCGCCGCGCTCGCGCCTGCGGCATTGGCGGTGCCCGTCGCGGCATCCGACGCGGCGGCCGGTGCCGTCTGCATCACCGTGGAACTGGCGGCATTGGCAGTCTGGCCGGTCGTGAACACGCTCGGCGTATCGACGGGCGGCTTGCCGCCAGCGCGCTCGCGCTCCGCGGGCGGCGGGGCCGTCGCGGCCAGTTCCTCCGGCCACTTGCCCAGCAGGTAGTAGTCCATCACCTTGCGCGCGATCGGCGCGGCCACGGCGGCGCCGAAACCCGCGTTCTCGACGATCAGTGCCAGCGCGATCTTCGGATGATCGGCCGGGGCGAACGCGGTGTAGAGCGAGTGGTCGCGCTTGCGCTCGTCCAGCGCATGGTGGTTGTACTTCTCGTTCTTGCCCAGCGTGTAGGTCTGCGCCGTACCGGTCTTGCCGGCCGACTCGTAGGCAGCGCCGGCGAACACCCGGGCGGCGGTACCGGAGTGCGTCACGGCAACCATCGCTCGCTTGATCACGTCGATATCGCCCTGCTTGAGCGGGATGCGATAGCTTTCCTTGGGCACGGTCAGCGTGCGCTTGCGCGAGACCGAATCCTCCACCGCCTTGACCAGGTGGGGCTTCATCGCCACGCCGTTGTTGACCAGGATCGACACCGCGTTGGCCAACTGCAGGATCGTGAAGCTGTTGTAGCCCTGCCCGATGCCCAGCGAAATGGTTTCGCCGTCATACCACTTCTGCTGCTCGGGCCGGCGGTACGCCTTCCGCTTCCAGTCCGTGGATGGCAGGATGCCGCGGTTTTCGCCCTCGATATCGATGCCGGTGATCTGGCCGAAGCCGAGCGGCTTCATGAAATCGTGGATCGCGTTGACGCCCATGTCACGCGCCAGCATGTAGTAATAGGTATCGCACGACTGCACAATCGACGCCTGCATGTCCACCCAGCCGTGGCCGCCGGGCTTGTCGTCGCGGAACGTGTGATTGCCAAGCGTGAAGAACCCCGGATCGTGCATCCCCCAGGCGGCGGTGCGCTTGCCCGTGGTCAGCGCGGCCAGCGCCATGAACGGCTTGTACGTCGAGCCCGGCGGATAGGTGCCACGCAACGGTCGGTTCAGCAGCGGCTTGTCGGGCGAGGTGTTCAGTTCGTCCCAGGTCTTGGAGTCGATGCCTTCGACGAACAGGTTCGGATCGAAGGTCGGCTTGGACACGAAGGCCAGGATGTCGCCCGTTTCGGGCTCGATCGCCACCAGCGCTCCACGACGGTCGCCGAACAGCTGCTCGGCCAGTTGCTGCAGGCGGATGTCGAGCGACAGGATCAGGTTGTTGCCCGGCGTGGCCGGCGACGTGGACAGGGTGCGAATCGGCCGCCCACCCGCGCTGACCTCCACCTCCTCGAAGCCCGTCAGGCCGTGCAGCTCGGTCTCGTAGCTCTGTTCCAGCCCGATCTTGCCGATGTAGTTGGAGCCCTTGTAGTTGTCGGCGTCCTTGCGCGGATCGTACTTGTCGCCATCGGCGGCGTCGTTGGCCTCGTCCATGGCCTCGATCCGCTCCTGGTCACGCTGCGAGATGCGACCCAGGTAGCCGACCACGTGGCTGGCCGCTTCGCCCATCGGATACTGGCGGAACAACCGCGCGCGCACGTCGACGCCTGGAAAGCGAAAGCGCTGCGCCGAGAACCGGGCCACTTCCTCGTCGGTAAGCTGGCTGCGTATCGGCAGGCTTTCGAAGCTGCGCGACTCCTCCAGCAGCCGCTTGAAGCGGCGACGGTCGCGCGGTTGGATATCGACGAGCGTGGCCAGCTCCTCGATTGTGTTGTCGAGCGTGTCGGTCAGCTTGGACGGCGTGATTTCAAGCGTGTACGCGGAGTAGTTGCGCGCCAGCACCACCCCGTTGCGGTCCATGATGATGCCGCGGTTCGGCTCGATCGGCGCCACGGAGATGCGGTTGTCCTCGGCCTTGGCCGAGTACTGGTCGTGCTTGTACCACTGCAGCCACAGAAAGCGGGAGAACAGCAGGCCAAAGCAGACGACCGTGAACAGGGCGGCGGCCGCCACGCGGATGCGGAAGCGGCCGATTTCCAGTTCGACGTTGCGAATTTCGGTCATGGCGGTACTGCGGGCGGCGTGGTGAGCGCGTCAGGGATTGGGACTAGATCGGACGCGTCTCATCGACTTCGTTCGATCTGCGTTGCGGCGCCAGCAGCAGGCTGGTGGCCATCGGCCACAGCACCGCCTCGATCACCGGGGCCAGCAGCAATTGCCAGCCGGGCAGCGGCGCGCCCATGGCCAGGCGGATAACCACCGGCACCGCGTGCGCGATGAACAACAACGGCAGCACGTGCAGCGCCTGCGCGTAGACCGAAAACCACAGTACCCGGCGATGGATCGTGATCGCGAAGTAGGCCAGCAGCGTGTAGGCAAGCGCATGTTCGCCAAGCAGGCGGGCGTCATGCACATCCATCAGCAAACCCAGCAGGAACGCCACGCCCATGCCGACCTTGCGCGGCTGGTGGATGTTCCAGAACACCAGCACCAGCGCCACGACGTCCGGAATCCAGAGTGTCTCGCCCCAGGGCATCAGGTTGATCAGGAACGCCAGCACGAAGGTCAGCGCGATGAACGCGGGATTGACCGGGCGCAGCAGGTATTGGGATGTCGTCACCGTGCGGGCTCCGAGGGTTTCTGCGCCGGCGTGTCCGCGGGCTTGTCTGCCGGCGTGGCCGCCTTGTCTGCCTTCTGCTCGGCGCCAGCGCGTGCCGCCGCCGACCGCGCGCCGCGCTCGGCCTTCTGCGACGTGGCTGCATCCGGCGGGCGCGGGGCAAGGCCCGACTCATAGCGCACCACCAGCAGCTGGCGGTGCGAACGCACACCGGCCACGGGCTCGCAATACACGCGGGAGAACGCCGTATCGGCTTTGCGTTCGATCTGGACGATCTTCGCCACTGGCAGGCCAGGCGGATAGGTGCCATCGAGGCCCGACGTCACCAGCAGGTCGCCCTGCTGCAGATCGGCCGATGCCGCCATGAAGCGCAGGTCCAGCAGACCGGCGCGTGAGCCGCCGAAGGCCACGCTGCGCAGACCGTTGCGCACCACCTGGACCGGGATCGCCTGTTCCTTGTCGGTCAGCAACGTGACTTCCGACTGGAACGGGGAAACGCGCGTCACCTGGCCGATCACGCCGCGCTCGTCGATGACCGGATAGCCAGCGCGCAGGCCCTGCATGCTGCCGCGGTCAATCACGATGCGCTGGCTGTAAGGGTCCCGGGCGTCGTAGAGGATTTCCGCCGGGGTCACCGGCGTGGTCGATTGCTGCGTCAGGTTCAGCAGCTTGCGAAGCTGGTTGTTCTCGGATTCGAGCTGGGCCTGGCGTACCGAGGCGTTGGCCTGCTCGAGCGCCGCACGCCGCAGCTCGCGGTTCTCGTTGGCCAGTTCGACGGAAGACTGGGCGTAGTCGAAGACGCCACGGATGGCGTCGCGCGGCACCAGCACCAGACGCTCCACCGGCATCAGCACGGTGGCAGCCACCTGGCGCACGTTGCGCATGGCGTCAAAGCGCGCGTCGACGATCAGCAGCACCAGCGCGATCGTCACGAAGATAACCAGACGCGCAACGGCGGACGTGCCTTGCTTGAAGAGCGGCGGTGGAGAGTAATCCATTTACCCGTGCGCAGGCGATGCCAATCCGCCAGCGCGACGCCCCGTCCCTTGCGGGACGGGGCGGGCCGGGCTGGCGGAGAAAACGTTCAAGATGGAGGAGGATCCGGCGACGCGACTCACCACGTTGCCGGGTCCTGTTGCATTACTCGTACGAGAAGATGCTGCCGAGCTTGTCCATACGCTCCAGCGCCATGCCGGAGCCGCGCACCACGCAGGTCAGCGGGTCTTCGGCCACCAGCACCGGCAGGCCGGTTTCCTCGGCCAGCAGACGGTCCAGGTCGCGCAGCAGCGCACCGCCGCCGGTCAGCATCATGCCGCGCTCAGCGATGTCGGCGCCCAGTTCCGGCGGGGTCTGCTCCAGCGCGATCTTCACGGCCGACACGATCTGGTTCAGCGGATCGGTCAGCGCTTCGAGGATTTCGTTCGACGACACCGTGAACGCGCGCGGAATGCCTTCGGACAGGTTACGGCCCTTGACTTCCATTTCGCGGACTTCCGAACCCGGGAAGGCCGAGCCGATTTCCTTCTTGATCGCTTCGGCGGTCTGCTCGCCAATCAGCATGCCGTAGTTGCGGCGGATGTAGTTGACGATCGCCTCGTCGAACTTGTCGCCGCCCACGCGCACCGAACCCTTGTAGACCATGCCGCCCAGCGAGATGATGCCCACCTCGGTGGTACCGCCGCCGATATCGACGACCATCGAGCCCGACGGCTCCGACACGGGCAGGCCGGCGCCGATCGCCGCCGACATCGGCTCCTCGATCAGGTACACCTGGCTGGCGCCGGCGCCCAGGGCCGATTCACGGATGGCGCGGCGTTCCACCTGGGTGGAACCGCACGGCACGCAGATGATGATGCGCGGGCTCGGACGCAGCAGCTTCGAGTCGTGCACCATCTTGATGAACTGCTTGAGCATCTGCTCGGTCACGGTGAAGTCGGCGATGACGCCGTCCTTCATCGGGCGGATGGCCTCGATATTGCCTGGCACCTTGCCGAGCATCTGCTTGGCTTCCTTGCCCACCGCGGTAATCGTCTTCTTGGCGTTGGGGCCACCTTCCTGACGGATAGCCACGACCGACGGCTCGTCCAGGACGATGCCCTTGTCGCGCATGTAGATCAGGGTGTTGGCGGTGCCCAGGTCGATGGCCAGGTCGTTGGAGAAATAGCTGCGGAGAAATCCGAACATCAGGAATCCTGTCTTCTGTTGTTTCGCGGGTATGCGAAGCGGCCGGCGCCGCCTGCGGCCCGGCCACGAATCGTTTGCAAGGGTGATGGTTCACGGCTCCCCGGTGCGTGCGGCCCGCGCCAGCCATGCTGGCACGCCCCGATGCCGCTGGCACGCCGGATCGGCGGTCCGCGGCGCTCCGCAAACGGCGCAGACCTGCACGCGCCGAACCGAGAGGTGCTAACAAAACGACTCTGGCGATTCTGGCAGCGCGGCGACGGACAAACGCCTTCGCCGCGCCCGGCCAGACCCACCAGGCTTCGCTTTGTTAGCACCCCTTACGGGAACCTTTGATTAGACTCTGCGCGAAAGTTCGCCGCCAGATGCGCCGGACAGGTCAAATACACCTGACGTGTGGCAGTAGCCTAATCGGAGGAACCTGATTGTTACGACTGAAAATGCGATGATTTCCCTCTGCATATCGCAGGATGGTCACCGCGCAACCCCGTGTCCAATACGCGCCGGACTTCCACGCTGTACCGGATAGTGCGTCCCCCTGTTGTATGGCGCCGACGGCAATCATGCGCCGCCAGTGTTGCACGGCTACGACGGCCGACGTTCGGAAGTGGTCCGTCCCGGGTCTCGGGGCCGTTCTGGTCGACCGCGAAAACCGTCCGGACTGTGCCGACGGCGTCACCATCGGGCATCCCTGCCCATCCGAAGTGGAGCGCGCGTTGCGGGGAATCTGCAACGCATAATCATACCTTATAATTCTCGCTGTTTCGGGGCGTTTGGCCCCGGAAAAACTTGTAACTTCGACGATCCTGGGGCGCCTCCCCGGGCGCACCAGTCCGGCACGCCCTGGCCACCCCGCCGCCGTGCCACCCGAAGCGCCCTTCCGGCCCCCAGATGGCCGGCACCCCCGAATCCGGCCAAGATACTTCCAGTCCAACGGACCGAACCCGGCGCACGCGCCGCATCACGCCATGGCTCTCGCACTCTCCGACGTCAAGCGCATCGCGCATCTGGCCCGCATCGAAACTAGCGATGCCGAGGCCGAGCAAACGCTTGCGCAACTGAACAATTTCTTCTCGCTCGTGGAGCAGATGCAGGCGGTGGACACCACCGGCATCGAGCCGCTGGCGCACCCGCTGTCCGCCGTGCGCGACATCGCCCAGCGCCTGCGCGAGGACGCCGTCACGGAATCCGACCGCCGCGCCGATTACCAGCGCCCCGCGCCAGCCACCGAAAACGGCCTCTACCTGGTGCCGAAGGTCATCGAGTGACAACGCGGTCTCCGATACCACGTTGCCCACCACCCAGACGCCATCATCGACATGCCCTTTTCAGCTGATTCCGTGACTTCCCTGCGCCAGATCGCCGATGCCCTGGCGGCGCGCTCCGTTTCCGCCGAGGAACTCGCCCGCGAGTACCTGGCCCGCATCGAGGCCGGCCGCGCCCTCAATGCGTTCGTCGCCGTCGACCCCGAACTGACCCTGGCCCAGGCCCGCGCCGCCGACGAGCGCCGCGCCCAGGGACAGGCCACGCCACTGACCGGCGTGCCCATCGCCCACAAGGACGTCTTCGTGACGCGCGGCTGGAAGTCCACCGCCGGCTCGAAGATGCTGGCCAACTACGAAAGCCCGTTCGACGCCACCGTGGTCGAACGCCTGGCCGCCGCCGGCATGGTCACGCTGGGCAAGACCAACATGGACGAGTTCGCGATGGGCTCGTCGAACGAGAACTCGTTCTTCGGCCCGGTGGGCAACCCGTGGGACACCAGCCGCGTGCCGGGTGGCTCCTCGGGCGGTTCCGCCGCCGCCGTGGCCGCCGGCCTGGCGCCTGCCGCCACCGGCACGGACACCGGCGGCTCGATTCGCCAGCCGGCCTCGTTCTCGGGCATCACCGGCATCAAGCCGACGTATGGCCGCGTATCGCGGTACGGCATGATTGCGTTCGCGTCGTCGCTGGACCAGGGCGGCCCGATGGCCCATTCGGCAGAGGACTGCGCGCTGCTGCTCAACGGCATGGCCGGTTTCGACCCGAAGGATTCGACCAGCCTGACCCCGGAACTGGGCGGCGTCACCGAGGACTTCACGCGCCTGCTGGGCCAGCCCCGCGCCGGCGCCACCGCCAGCCAGCCGCTGGCCGGCCTGCGCATCGGCCTGCCGCGCGAGTATTTCGGCAAGGGCCTCTCGGCCGACGTCGAACAGGCCTTGCGCGCCGCGCTGGCCGAGTACGAGAAGCTGGGCGCGACGCTGGTCGACGTGACCCTGCCGAAGACCGAACTGTCGATCCCCGTCTACTACATCATCGCGCCGGCCGAGGCATCGTCGAACCTGTCCCGCTTCGATGGCGTGCGCTACGGCCATCGCGCCGCGCAGTATGGCGACCTGCTCGACATGTACAAGAAGAGCCGCGCCGAAGGCTTCGGCCCCGAGGTCAAGCGCCGCATCATGGTGGGCACGTACGTGCTGTCGCACGGCTACTACGACGCCTACTACCTGCAGGCTCAGAAGATCCGCCGCATCATCGCCGACGACTTCCAGCGCGCGTTCACCCAGTGCGACGTGATCATGGGTCCGGTGGCGCCCACGGTGGCATGGAAGCTCGGTGAGAAGACTGCCGATCCGGTCCAGATGTACCTGGCGGACATCTTCACGCTGTCCACCAGCCTGGCGGGCCTGCCCGGCATGAGCGTGCCGTGCGGCTTTGGCGAAGGCAACATGCCTGTTGGCCTGCAGCTTATCGGCAACTATTTCGATGAAGCGCAATTGCTGCAGACGGCCCATGCGTTCCAGCAGGCCACCGACTGGCACCTGCGCCGTCCGGCCTGACAACGCCATGCAAACACGCCCCCTGCCCATCGTCAGCATGCGCGCCGCCGCGGCCCTGGCCCTAGCGGCGACGCTGGCCGGCTGCATTCCGCTGCCGTTCGGCGGCCGCTCGACGCCGATCGCCGCGCGCGATATCGACCTCGTCGGCGATTGCCGCCGCACCGAGGAAGATGGCTTCCGCGAGGACGCGCAATTGCGCGTGTCCAACAACACCGTGCAGCAGCTCCAGTGGAAGCTCTGGGTGGGCAAGCGCGGCTCGTGCAGCTTCAATCTGGCCGATTTCCGTCAGGTCAAGAAAACGCCGCATATCGAACTGCGCGCCAACGACGGCAGCGCCTGCGAGCTGATGGTCTGGCAGGACCCGCGCCGCATCACGCTGGCGCACGCGAATTGCCAGGCGCACTGCACGCCGGGCATCTATGAGCAGGCATGGCCGGTGATGTTCGAACCGGGTTCGGGCGACTGCGCCCGCACGCGCTAACACGCGCTAAGCGACACCGTCCATCGACAGATCATGAGGCGCCGACCGCACCTTTCCACGCTGACCCCCACGCCGCTGGTTCCGACCATGGCGGGGCGCTGGCTGCGCGCGAGCGTGGCGGCAGTGGCGATCGGCATGGCGCTCCTGCAGGCCGCGCCCGCGCAGCCTGCTGTGTCATCGGCACCACCGTCGCCGGCGCCGACCGCTTCCGCCAGCGCCCCCGTGACACCGGCTACGGCGGCCCTGGAACCGGCGGCCCAGCGGGTGCGCATTCCCGGCGATGGCGGCTCGCCGGAACTGACCGGATACTGGTTCACACCCCGCGAAGGCGGCCTGCCCCGTTCGCAGCCACTGCCCGTGGTGGTAGCACTGCACGGTTGCAATGGTCTGGTCGACATGCGCGTGGCCGCGAAGCGCGCGGGCACGATCGAGGAAGTCATCGATCCGGCCGGCGCGTTGCAGAGCCGCTACCGCGAGTACGCGCACTGGCTTGCCGAGCGTGGCTATGCGGTGCTGATGCCGGACAGCTACAGCGTGCGCGGCAGGGCCCAGGGCACCTGCGGTGACGCCCTCGAATCGCGCGCGATCGACGACCGGACGCGCCGGGGCGACGCGCTGGCCGCAATGCGATGGGTAGCCCGGCAACCTGGCATCGATGCCCGCCGCATCGTGCTGCTGGGCTGGTCCAACGGGGCGCAAGCCGTGCTGGCCACAATCGACGCCAGCCGGCCCTGGCCCGGCGGCACGCCCACGGTGGACCGTGCGGTGGCGTTCTATCCGGGATGCAAGCGCGCGGTGCAACAGCACAACTTCCGGCTGCGCTCGCCGCTGCTGCTGCTGATCGGCGGCGCGGACGACTGGACGCCCGCCACGCGCTGCGCGATGCTGCAGAACGCCGTGCAGTCGCGGCAGCCGGGCGCGCGCTTCCGGCTGGAGATCTATCCGGGCGCGTACCATGGCTTCGACGGCACGAGCGAACTGCATGTGCGGCGCGATGTGATCGCGGCGCGGCGCAACGGCGGCGTCACGGTGGGCGGCGATGCCGTGGCCCGCGTGGCCGCGCTGGGACAGCTCGATTCATGGCTTGCGAGCCCGGATCCCTGATATCACCGGGACCTGGCTCGACGAGCACCGAACACAGATACAGAAAGACTCAAATCAGGCTTACGAAGGAACAACCGCCATGCAATGGGAAGTGGTGATCGGCCTGGAGACGCACACGCAGCTCTCCACGGCCTCCAAGATTTTCTCCGGCACCTCCACCGCGTTCGGAGCCGAGCCCAATACGCAGGCCTCGCCCGTGGACCTGGCGTTGCCGGGCGTGCTGCCCGTGCTGAACCGCGGCGCCGTGGAGCGCGCCATCCAGTTCGGCCTGTCGATTGGCGCGACGATTGCGCCACGCAGCATCTTCGCGCGCAAGAACTACTTCTACCCTGACCTGCCGAAGGGCTACCAGATCAGCCAGTACGAGATCCCCGTCGTGCAAGGCGGCCAGATCACGATTCAGGTGGAAGGCAAGCAAGGCGTGTATGAAAAGACCGTCAACCTGACGCGCGCCCACCTCGAGGAAGACGCCGGCAAGTCGCTGCACGAGGACTTCGCTGGCATGACCGGCATCGACCTGAACCGCGCGGGCACGCCGCTGCTGGAAATCGTGACCGAGCCCGACATGCGCAGCTCGGCCGAGGCCGTGGCCTATGCCAAGGCCCTGCATTCGCTGGTGGTGTGGCTTGGCATCTGCGACGGCAACATGCAGGAAGGTAGCTTCCGCTGCGACGCCAATGTGTCCGTGCGTCCGGTGGGCCAGGAAAAATTCGGCACACGCCGCGAGATCAAGAACCTGAACTCGTTCCGCTTCCTGCAACAGGCCATCGACTACGAGGTGCAGTGGCAGATCGCCGAGATCGAGGATGGCCGCGAGATCGTGCAGGCCACCGTGCTGTTCGACCCGGACACTGGCGAGACGCGCGCGATGCGTACCAAGGAAGACGCGCACGACTACCGCTACTTCCCCGATCCGGACCTGATGCCGCTGGAGATCGACGCGGCGTGGGTCGAGCGCGTGAAGAGCGAACTGCCCGAGTTGCCGGCCACGATGCAGGCACGCTTCGTGTCGCAGTACGGCCTGTCGGCGTACGACGCAAGCACCATCACGGCAACGAAGTCGCTGGCGGCGTACTACGAGGCCGTCGTGACCAACGTTGGCGCGGCCAGCGCCAAGCCGGCGGCGAACTGGGTGATGGGCGAGATCGCATCGCAACTGAACCGCGAAGGCATCTCGATCGACGAAGCGCCCGTGCGCCCGGCGCAACTGGCCAAGCTGCTGGCACGCATTGCGGACGGCACGGTGTCGAACAACACCGCCAAGAAGGACGTGTTCCCGGCGATGTGGGCTGGCGAGTCCGACGGCGACGCCGACGCGATCATCGCGGCCAAGGGCCTGAAGCAGATGTCCGACACGGGCGAGCTGGAAAAGATCATCGACGACGTGCTGGCCGCCAACGCCAAGTCAGTCGAGGAATTCCGCGCCGGCAAGGAGAAGGCGTTCAACGCACTGGTCGGCCAGGCCATGAAGGCCACCAAGGGCAAGGCTAACCCGGCGCAGGTCAATGAACTGCTGAAGAAGAAGCTGGGCTGATATCGGCACCCTGGAAGTGAAGAAGCCGGTCATGCATCAAGCGTGGCCGGCTTTTTTTGCGCCTGGCGTTCGCTATGCCGATATCACCGGCACCACGCTGACCTCCACCCCCACCGTATGCTCCCCGCCCCCTACGATCACCCCATGCAGCAGCGGCACATCGCTATAGTCGCGTGCGATGGCCAGCGTCACGTGCCGCGTGTCAGCCAGCATTGCATTGGTGGGATCGAGATCGATCCAGCCATTCTCCGGGCACCAGACGCCGGCCCATGCATGTGAGGCATCGGCGCCCAGCAACCTCGGCTCGCCTGGCGGCGGATCGGTGCACAGGTAACCGCTGACGTAGCGGGCCGGCAGGCCGATCGAGCGCAGGCAGCCGATCATCACCTGTGCGAAGTCCTGGCAGACGCCGCTGCGCAGCGCGAACGCTTCCAGCGCCGGCGTATGCACCTCCGTGATCTCGCTGTGATAGTCGAAATCTGCGTGAATGCGATGCATCAGATCGATGGCGCCAGCCGCAACCGTCACGCCGGGCCCGAAGCTCCGGAGCGCGTAGTCGCGCAGGCTGTCATGCAATGCGACGTTGGGCGACGCATACACAAACTCCGTCTCGGGATGAAAGGGCTGGCCTGCGCGATAGCGTAGCCGCTTCGCGGCGTCTTCCCAGCGCGGACTGCGGGCGATATCGAGCGCCTGCCAGCGCGGCTTCAGTGTGACGGTGCTGTTAGCTGTCAGCCACATCGTCTCGTGCGGCACGTCGAGCATGAAATGCAGCACGTTGTTGCCGAACCCGTCGGTGCGCATGTGCTGGTGGGACGGGGCGGGGTCCACCTCGATCGAATGGGCCCCGACGGTCTGCCACGCGCAGGACGGTGGCGTCACCACGGCACGCTGCTGCGCAAGCTCGACCGGCCATGCGTAGTGGTAGGTGGTGGTGTGGTGCACGCTGAGCGTGGTCGTGCCGATGTCGCTCATGGCAGTTCGGTTTCGATCGTCACGCCGGCGTGACTGAAGTAGCGGCCGCCGATCTCTTCGGACAACTTTGCCATGCGCGCACCAAGCTGATCGCACAGCGCCCCGAGCGTGGTCTGACGCCCCTGCCGGTTGCTCGCGCACAGCAGCGTGCGCGAAGGCAGCGCGCTGGCTGGCGGCAGCATCTCCGCCAGCGGCACACGCGTCTGCCCCGTGGCGCCGGTGGGCAGTTGCACGAGCTTGGCGCGCAAGCGATCCAGCACACCATAGATGCCGCGCGGATTGGTCGGATCGAGCACGAGCAGATCGACCAGCGCAGGTACATCGGCGCGGCCGGGAAACAGCGATCGGAACGACAACGTGCTGTCGAACAGATGCAGCAGGAGGTCCACACCACTGCGCGAGTACAACGCGCCGCTGCGCTCGGCCACTTCCAGGAACAGCGCCAGCGTGCCGAGCCGTTCAATATGGCGGCCGATGAATACCAGCCGCCACGCCACGTCTCGCGCCATGCGGTCGCCCTGCGCGCCGCTGATCGCGCCAAGCTGCATCGACAGGTGCTCGAGCGCCGCCAGCACCTTCGAGCGATCGTAAGCGCCCTCTCCCGCCGATGGCCCATCCGGGCAGGCTGCCTGCATCGCATCGCGAAAATCATTGCGCGCGGCCAAGATCGTGCGCCAGTGATCGTTCGAGAGCCGGTTGCGGATCTCGTTGGCGGCGCCGGCATGGCTGGCGAGCGTCGGGCCCAGCCCCGAATCCGCGTCGGGGTTGGCCAGCTTAGAAACGAGGGCATGTTCGAACGCTCGCAACGAAGCTCGAGGCGATGGCGTCTGCGGCGGCACCAGCCCGAACCATGTTGCCAGGTCGCCGATCATCGTCAGCGTGCCGTCGTCGGTTTCGTCGTTCGATTCGATCGAACCGAGGATCTGCCGGCACAGACGTACAAGGTTCTCCGCGCGCTCGGCGTAGCGGCCCGCCCAGTACAGGTTCTCGGCCGCGCGGCTCGACACCGTCAGCTGCCGGGCAAGCGCCGATCCTGTCGTTGCGCTCATCGCCGCCAACCCGGCGCGCGCCGAGGTCAGCGGCACCGCGTGCGTCGGCTGGCTCGACAGCACCCACGTGTCGGCACTGGTGCCGCCGATCTGCATCGATACCGCCTCGCGATGCGGCGGGGCCAGACGCGTGAATCCGCCCGGCATCACCTGCCAGCCGCCATTGCCATCGGCAATCGCATAAACCCGCAGCATGGCCGGGCGCGAGCCAATGCGGCCGCCGCCATGGCCGTCGGGTTCCCAGCACGGCATATGCGAGAGCGGCAGCGGCGCCTGCACGGTATAGCGATCGGGCGACGCGTCGATGCGCGCGCGCCAGTCCGCCAGTTTCTGCAACCCCTGCTCCATGCCAAGCGGCGCGTCTGCAGGCGTGCGCGGATAGGTGGGCATCACGAACGCTTCGTCGAGCAGACCCAGTGCCTCGTGCCACGCCGGCGCCTCGCCGCACCACCAGCTCGACACCGCCGGCAGGACCAGCGGTTCGCCGAGCAACGCCTGCGCCACGCCGGGCAGGAAACCGTGGATCGCGGGCGACTCGAGAAAGCCGGAGCCCGGCACGTTCGACACCATCACATTGCCCGCACGCATCGCTTCGAGCAGGCCCGGCACGCCGATCATCGAGTCGCCGCGCAGTTCGAGGGGGTCGCAGAAAACATCGTCGAGGCGACGCAGGATCACGTCCACGCGCTCCAGACCGCCGAACGTCTTCAGATAGACCACGTCATTGCGCACGGTCAGGTCCTTGCCTTCGACCAGCGTGATGCCGAGATAGCGCGCCAGGAACGTGTGCTCGAAGAACGTCTCGTTGTATGGCCCCGGCGATAGCAGCACGATCTGCCGCCTCGTCTGCAAGGGTCTGGGGCTGCCGGGCTCGCCCGTCTGCGGCGTCAACGGCGTCAGCGGCGCCAGCGCGAGTGTGGAGATCAGCTGGGCGAACGCCTGCGGGAGCCGCCGCACACGCATCTCGCGGAACGCCTCGGCGAACTGGCCCGAGACGATCAGGCGATTTTCGAGCGCATAGCCCATGCCAGACGGCGTCTCCGTCCGATGCGCAATCACGGTCCAGCCATTCGCGGTATGGACGAGATCCACCGCCACGGTCTGCAGGTAGCTGCCATCCGGCGGCCGGTATCCCTTTAGCGGCCGCATGTAGCCGGGATGCCCGTAGACGAGCCCCGGTGGCAGCAGGCCGCGCTTGAGCAGCAGCTGTGGGCCGTAGATGTCGGCCATGATCGCGTTGGCCAACGTCGCGCGCTGCGCCACGCCCGCTTCGATAGTGGCCCAGTCCTGCTCCGGCACCAGAAGCGGAAACACTTCGAGTTGCCACGCGCGCGCGCCATCGCCCTGGTCGGCACGGATGTTGTACGTGACGCCGTTCTGGCGAATCTGCCGCGCCACGGCAGACGCGTGGGCATTCAGTGCGTCTGGCGGTGGATCGCCGAGTACCGAGAAGAAGCGGGCCCAGCATTCGCGCAACGCGCCATCGGGCAGGCGCAACTCGTCGAGGTGGCCGTCCGGCACGGGCAGCGCCAGTTGGCCAGCCATCAGGGCAGGCGCATCGGGTCCTTCAAGAGGCAGTGACGACTGCGAGGGCAAGGGCTACGGTCTCCGGGATGCATCGGCGCAATGCGCAGCGAGTATGACAGGATCGGCGCCCACGTCGCTCACGCCGCGCATGCCGGGCATATCACGCATATCGCTCACATCGGGCCCTTCGCGGGCTGCGCGCCCTCGTCCTGCAGCGAACGCAGCTTGGCCAGCGCGCCCGGATCGCCATGCGCGGCAGCGCGGGCGTACCAGAGCTTGGCCTGTTCGATATCGCGATCCACCACGCCCGGATACCCGCGCTCGTAGTAGCTGGCGACGATGTACTGCGCGCCTTCGTCGCCGGCTGCGGCGGCCTTGCTGTACCAGTGGAACGCGCGACCGTAGTCGAGGGGCACGCCCCGACCGGTGAAGTAATTGGTGGCGAGCGCCACCTGCGCCTGCACATGCCCCCCCTGCGCCGCGAGTTCATACCAGCGGTTGGCCTCGGGCAGCGATTTCGGCACCACGTCACCGCGTTCGTACAGATCGCCGAATGTGAACTGCGCGTGGGTCATCTGGTTGTCTGCCGCGCGGCGCAGCCAGACCAGCGCCTCCTGCGGCTTCGCCGGCGTGCCTTCGCCACGCAGCAACATCATCGCGTAGTCGAACTGGGCCAGCCGATTGCCTTTCTGCGCGGCCGCGGCAAAGCCCTGGATCGCCACATCGAAATTGCCAGCCTCGTAGGCGGCCACCGCCGCCTGGGTCTGTTCCTGTGCCGGTTGCGGTCGCTCGGTTGCCGCGTAAACACTCAATCCGGACAGGGCGCAGGCCAGCGCCAGTGCAACGACGGACTGGCGGATCGTTGGGGCGGCAAGTTGCGACATGGCTGGCTCCGATCCGGCTAGGCGCGTCTGGGGGTGTTTGATTCAGTGTAGTGGGCGATCCGTGGGAATAGATATGTCGATGAAAAATTATCGACTCAGATTAATCGACATTATTATTCTTCATACTTATAATTTAGCTCAGCCGGCGAACCGATATCCGACGCCCACCTCTGTCAGCAGATGCGCGGGCTGGGCCGGATCGACCTCGAGCTTGTGGCGCAGGTGGCCCATATAGACCCGCAGGTAGTGGCTGCTCTCCGAGTGCGAGGGGCCCCAGACCTCGCGCAGCAGTTCCCGGTGCGTCATGACCTTGCCACGATGGGCGATCAGCACGGCCAGCAGGCGGTACTCGATCGGCGTCAGATGCACCTGATCGTCGCCGCGCATGACGAGCCGGTTGGCCAGGTCCACGCGCACGTCGCCGAACGTGATCTGGGGCGTGCCCTGAGGATTCGCCTTGGCGTGCCGGCGCAGCAGCACGCGCACGCGCGCCACCAGTTCACCGACGCCGAACGGCTTGGTCAGGTAGTCGTCCGCGCCCGCATCGAGCGCGGCGATCTTGTCGGCTTCGCCAGTGCGCGCCGATAGCACCAGCACGGGCACCTCGGTCCAGGTACGCATCTCGCGGATCAGTGTCATGCCATCGCCGTCAGGCAGGCCGAGGTCCAGGATCACCACATCCGGCTGGCGCGTGCCGGCGTCGATCAGGCCGCGCTTGAGCGTATCGGCCTCGTGCACCGTGCAGCCCTCGGACTGCAGCGATTCACGCACGAAGCGACGGATGTGGGGTTCGTCCTCGACCAGCAACACGGTCGGCGAATAATCGAAAGGCATGTCAGTGATGATCCGGAATGGGTTCGTCCAGCGACTCTGGCTCGATAGCCGGTGGATTGCCGCGCGGCAGCGCCAGCGTGAATCGCGAACCACGTGGGTGGGCGGCCTCCACCCAGATGCGACCGCCATGGGCCTGCATGATCGCCTCGCAGACAGCCAGGCCGAGCCCGACGCCCGAGGTGGCCGATTCGCGCTCGCCACGCGTGAATTTCTCGAAAATGTAGCGCTCCTGGCCCGACTGCACGCCCGGACCTTCGTCTTCCACGGACAGTTGCACCTCGTCGCCCACCACCGCGCCGCGGATGCGGATGGCGGTGCCTGCCGGCGTGTACTTCGCCGCGTTCTCCAGCAGGTTGCACAGCACACGCTCCATCAGCACATCGTCGCACTCCACCAGCGGCAACTCCGCGAGATTCATCACCTCCACATGGTGCCGACCGAGCACGTCCCGCATCGACGCCAGCGCCGCGCCAATCAGTTCCTCAAGCGATTGCCAGCCGCGCTTGAGCGCCAGGTCGTGATGCTGCAGGCGCGCCATGTCGAGCAGGTTGACGACCATCGTGCGCATCCGTTGCGCCTGAACGCGCATTGCCTCGACCGTCTCCGCGACGCTGGCCGGCAGCGGCGTCTCTGCACGCTGCAGCGTTTCGGCCATGCCGATCAGCCCGGTCAGCGGCGTGCGCAGATCATGCGACACCGCGGCCAGCAGCGAACTGCGCAGCCGTTCCGACTCGATCGACACCAGCGCGCGCTGCGCCACGTCGACGTAATGGATACGCTCGATCGCGATCGCGATCAGCGTGGCAAAGACATCGGCCTGACGACGCAATGCCGGGTCCGCCAGCGCCCGCCACGCGCGCGGCTCCACGGCCAGCACGCCGCGCGTCTGCATCGGCGCCTTCAGCGGCAGATACAGCACCGTGCTGCCGGGTAGCGTGTGCGTCCCCGTACCCGCGGGCTGACCGTGATCGAACACCCATTGCGCCAACACCTTGTCGATGGCATCGCCTTTGCCTGTCCGCGGCTCCGGTGTCTTTTCTCCGCCGGCCATCGGCATGAGCCGTCCGTTCTCTGCGACGAGGAAGAACGTGCCGTCCGCGTCAAAGGCGGCACGCAGGAAGCGACCACCGATCTCGACAATCTGCTGCGCCGTCAGCGCAGCGGACAGCTCGCGCGCCAGCTCATAGAGCGTGCGCGCATCGGTTTCACGCCGCACGGACACCTGAGCCTGCTCGCGCAGTCCCGCCGTAAGCTGGCCGATCACCAGACCAACCGCCAGCAGCACGAAGAACGTCAGCAGGTACTGCACGTCGCTGACGGCGAACGACATTCTGGGCGGCACGAAGAAGAAGTCGAACGCCGCCACCGAAATCACCGATGCCAATGCCGCCGGTCCCCGGCCATGACGCAACGCCACGCCTACCACGGCAACCAGGAACAGCATCGCGATATTGACCAGGTCGAACCAGGGTCTGGTCAGCGTCGACAGGAACGTCGCCGCCATGCACCAGACCACGGCCCAGCCATAGTTAAGACGGCGCACGCGGGCAAGCTCGGCTTCAGCCTCCGCATCGTGCGCCGCGGTGGATAGCCCTTCCTGCGCTCGCGGACGCAGGTCCGCCCGTGTGGAGTCGGCCGCCACGCGGATCACGTCGATCTCCGGGCAACCCGCCGCCAGCGCATCGGCGAACATCTGCCGGCCGAACAGCCGGTTGCCGACACCAAGCATCGGCGACAGCGCGCGGGCCAGCAAGGCACGCCCCTTGTCGATCCAGTTTCCTCGCGCATACCAGTCGGCAGGGGCGCGGCCAAGCAGCACCTTGGTCAGGTTGTGGCGTCGCACGTAGCCTGCCACCGCCTTGACCATGTCGTTGCCGGCGAGCGTCTCCGTACGGGCCCCCAGTTCCTCTGCCAATTGCATGGCGGCGCGCATGCGCGCGCGGACCTCGTTGGAAGGCGGCATCAACTGGGGCGTGGCGATTGTCACCACATGCCAGTCGCAATCGAGCTGGCCCGCCAGACGCTGCGCGCTGCGCACCACCTGCTCGGCATCGTCGCCGGTGCCGATGCACGCCACGAGGGCTTCGCGCGTGCGCCAGACCAGATCGATCGATTCTGCATGTCGATATGCGCGCACATCGTCGTCGACACGATCGGCGGTCCGCCGCAACGCGAGTTCGCGCAGCGCGATCAGGTTGCCTTTGCGGAAGAAATTGCGTGCGGCGTGGCGCGCCTGATCGGGCAGGTAGACCTTGCCCTCGCGCAACCGGCGCAGCAGCTCATCGGCGGGCAGGTCCACCAGTACCACTTCGTCGGCGCCGTCGAACACCGCATCGGGCACGGTCTCCCAGACGCGCACACCGGTGATGCCACCCACGGCCTGATTGAGGCTGTCCAGGTGCTGCACATTGACCGTGGTCCAGACGTCGATGCCTGTGGCCTGCAGTTCCTGGATGTCCTGCCAGCGTTTCGGGTGCCGGCTGCCCGCGGCATTCGAATGCGCGAGTTCATCGACCAGAATCAGCGCGGGGCGTCGGGCCAGCGCGCCGTCGAGATCGAACTCCGCCAGAACGCGGTCCCGATACGGAACCTCGCGCAGCGGCAGGCGCTCGAGTCCATCTAGCAGAGCCTCGGTCTCGGCGCGGCCATGTGTCTCGACCACGCCGACCACCACGTCCACGCCCTGTTCGCGCAACGCGCGCGCGGCGCCCAGCATGGCGAAGGTCTTGCCAACGCCGGCCGACGCGCCGAAGTACACGCGCAGTTTGCCGCGAGCGGCACGCGCGCGCTCCGCCTGCATGCGTTGCAGCAGGGCGTCGGGGTCCGGGCGGGTGTCTGGATCGGTCATCGGCAACGGCGGTTGGTGGCGATGATTGTGCCACGCAGGCGATTGCCATGCGTACATGCGTCTGTCCCCAACTCCACACACGGGAGGGCGGGGCAAACCATCAGCGTTTC
This sequence comes from Cupriavidus sp. HY129, assembly GCF_059492215.1. Lineage (NCBI taxonomy): Bacteria > Pseudomonadati > Pseudomonadota > Betaproteobacteria > Burkholderiales > Burkholderiaceae > Cupriavidus > Cupriavidus sp. HY129. The sequence continues at coordinate 41,185 of NZ_CP083254.1, read as the reverse complement.
ACAGGCCTTCGACGTTCCCCCCGCTCCCGCCTGCGCGGGCGGGGCAAGGGCGAGGGGAAGACGGAGGGCAAACCAGGTATCAACGGCCACCAGATCTATTTCAGCCCATCCAGCGCCAGGTTCAGCGCAAGCACATTGACCACCGGCTCGCCAAGCACCGCCAGACCAGGGTCTTTGGTATTGGCGGCGATCAGCGCCTCGACCTTCTCTAATGACACGCCGCGCAACCGCGCCACGCGAGCGGCCTGGTACTGTGCCGCTGCCGGGCTGATATGCGGATCGAGACCGCTACCAGACGCCGTCACCAGATCCACCGGAACCGGCGCCTTGTTGTCCGGATCCGCTTCCCTGAGCGCGTCTATGCGCGCTTTCGCGGCGTCCGTCAGCGCCGGATTGGTCGGCCCCAGGTTTGAGCCGCCCGACGCCGTGCCGTTGTAAGGCATCGGCGCCGTAGCCGACAGGCGGCCCCAGAAGTACTTCGGGTCCGAGAACGGCTGGCCGATCAGTTCGGAACCGACCGTCTTGCCATCCTTGACGATCAGCGAGCCCGCTGCCTGATGCGGAAACACCGCGCGCGCAATGCCGGTGACAACGCCGGGATAGAGCAGGCCGGTCACCACCGACAGCACGATGAAAACAGTCAGCGCCGGGCGCAACAGCCCAGTCTGACGCGGCACCTGCGCGACGGTATTGCTTTGTGTAGTCATTTGCGATTCTCCTTGCGATGCTCAGACCCAGCCGAACATCGTCAGCAACATGTCGATCAGCTTGATCCCGACGAACGGCACCACGATGCCACCCAGGCCATAGATCAGCAGATTGCGGCGCAGCAGCACCGCCGCGCCCAGCGGGCGGTACACCACGCCGCGCAACGCCAGCGGAATCAGCGCGACGATGATGAGCGCATTGAAGATCACCGCGGACATGATGGCCGAGCCCGGTGTCGACAGGCCCATCACGTTGAGCAGATTGAGCTGCGGATAGGTGGTGGCGAACGCGGCCGGGATGATGGCGAAATACTTGGCCACGTCGTTGGCCACGCTGAACGTGGTCAACGACCCGCGCGTCATCAGCATCTGCTTGCCGATCTCTACGATCTCGATCAGCTTGGTTGGATTGCTGTCCAGGTCGACCATATTGCCGGCCTCGCGCGCGGCCTGCGTGCCGCTGTTCATCGCCACGGCCACATCGGCCTGCGCCAGCGCCGGGGCATCGTTGGTACCGTCGCCGGTCATCGCCACAAGACGCCCTTCGCTCTGGTACTCGCGAATCAGCGCCAGCTTTGCCTCTGGCGTGGCCTCGGCGAGGAAGTCGTCGACACCGGCCTCGGCCGCGATCGACGCAGCGGTCAACCGGTTGTCGCCGGTGATCATCACCGTGCGGATGCCCATCTTGCGCAGTTCGACAAAGCGCTCGCGGATGCCGGCCTTGACGATGTCCTTGAGCTCGATCACACCGAGCACTCGCACCGATTCCTCGGTGCCCTGCGCGATGGATTCCGCCACCACCAGCGGCGTGCTGCCCGCGCGCGCCACATCATCGACGGCCTGCATCACCACATCGGGGAACTTGCCCGCGCGCTCGGTCACGTAACGGCGTACCGCATCGGCCGCGCCCTTGCGCACGCTGCGCACGATCTGGCCATTGGCCACGTCGACACCGCTCATGCGCGTCTGCGCGGTGAACGGCACGAACACCGGCGCCGCCAGTCCCCGCTCGCCCATCTCCGGCGCGCTCACGTCTGACTGCTGGCGTGCCAGCACAACGATGCTGCGGCCTTCCGGCGTTTCATCGGCCAGCGACGACAGCCATGCGGCCTCGGCGAGCTGACGCTCGGTAACGCCGGGCGCGCAGATAAAGCGCGAAGCCTGGCGATTGCCATGTGTGATCGTGCCGGTCTTGTCGAGCAGCAGCACGTCGACATCGCCCGCCGCTTCCACCGCGCGGCCCGACGTGGCAATCACGTTCGCTTCCATCATGCGGCTCATACCGGCTACGCCGATGGCTGACAGCAGGCCACCGATCGTGGTCGGAATCAGGCAGACCAGCAGCGCCACGAGCACCGTCACCGAGACCGGCACGCCGGCCTTGGCCACCAGCACCGCGTAGAGCGAATACGGCTGCAGCGTGGCTGTGGCCAGCAACAGCACCAGCGTGAGCCCCACCAGCAGAATCGTCAGCGCGAGTTCGTTCGGTGTCTTCTGGCGCTTCGCGCCTTCGACCATGCTGATCATGCGGTCGATGAAGCTCTCGCCGGGGTTGGCCGTGATGCGCACGATGATCCAGTCCGACAGCACACGCGTGCCACCAGTGACCGACGAGAAGTCGCCACCCGACTCACGGATCACCGGCGCCGATTCGCCAGTGATAGCGCTTTCATCGACCGACGCCACGCCCTCGATGACTTCGCCATCGCCCGGGATCATGTCGCCGGCCTCGACGAGCACGACATCGCCCTTGCGCAGTTCTGTGGCCGCACGCTGCTCGGTGGCCCCCTGCGCGCGCGCTTCCCGCGCATCGCGATAGCCGGCGCGCACCACGCGTGCCATGGTGGTGGTCTTGAGTCCGCGCAGCGCGGCGGCCTGCTGCTTGCTGCGACCTTCAGCCAGTGCTTCGGCGAAGTTCGCGAACAGTACCGTGAACCAGAGCCATACCGTCACGGCCAGGATGAAGCCGGCCGATTCGCCACCCGGCGTCGGGTGCAGCCAGGCACGCACGCACAGGATCGACGTCAGGATGCTGCCGGCGTAGACCACGAACATCACCGGGTTGCGCAACTGATCGCGCGGATTCAGCTTGCGGAAGGCATCGACGATGGCCGGCTTCACCAGCTCGGGCGACATCATGCCGCGCGAGGGACGCGGATGGCCTGGCAGGCCGCCGCCTGTCATCACCGTGGAACCCGGTGCCGGATTGCGCGACGCCGTGCCGGCAGCGCTGGAGCGTGTCGCGGTGGATTGTTGTTGCATGTGCGATTCTCCGCAGGATTACTTCGCAGCCGCGGTCACCGCCGCGGGCTGCAGTTGCTCCGCCACGGGCCCGAGAGCCAGTGCCGGCACATAGGTCAGCGCGCCAACCAGCAGCACCGAACCCACGAGCAGAACGATAAACAGCGGGCCATGCGTCGGCATGGTGCCGGCCGTGACCGGCGTGCGGCGCTTGGCGGCCAGCGAACCGGCCATCGCCAGCACCGGCACGATGATCCAGAAACGCCCGAACCACATGGCCGCGGCCAGAAGCGTGTTGTAGAACGGTGTGTTGGCGGAAAGGCCGGCAAACGCGCTGCCGTTGTTGTTCGACGCCGACGACAGCGCATACAGGATCTCGGAGAAGCCGTGCGTGCCCGGATTGAACACGCCGGCGCGACCCGGCTCCAGCATCACCGCGATGGCGGTACCCACGAGTACGAGCAGCGGCGTGACCAGGATCGCCACGGCAGTCATCTTCATCTCGTAGGCCTCGATCTTCTTGCCGAGGTACTCGGGCGTGCGTCCGATCATCAGGCCCGCGATAAACACGGCCAGCACCGCGTACACGAGCATCCCATAGAGGCCGGAGCCCACGCCGCCGAACACGACTTCACCCAGTTGCATCAGCAGCATCGGCACCAGGCCGCCAATCGCCGTGAACGAGTCGTGCATGGCGTTGACCGCGCCGCATGAAGCGGCGGTCGTGATCGTGGCGAACAGCGAAGTGGCCGATATGCCGAAGCGCACTTCCTTGCCTTCCATATTGCCGCCTGCCTGCAGTGCGGACGCGGCATGGTCAATCGGCAGAGACGACAGCGCCGCCGTGATGTGCTGCTCGGAAGCCATCGCCGCCACGGCCATCACGACAAAGATCACCGTCATCGAGGCCAGCACGGCCACGCCCTGGCGCCGGTCCCGCACCATCTCGCCAAACGTGAAGCACAGGGCCGCCGGGATCAGGAAGATCGCCAGCATCTCGATGAAATTGGACAGCGGCGTCGGGTTCTCATACGGATGCGCCGAGTTCGCGTTGAAGAAGCCGCCACCATTGGTGCCGAGCATCTTGATCGCTTCCTGCGAGGCCACTGGCCCCATCGCCAGCGTTTGCGTGGTCGTCTTCATCGCCTCTGTCACGGGCTTGCCTTGCGGGTCGAGCACGGGCTGGCCCGCCGCATCGACCTTGGGCTGCGTGTACTCGACCGCCGTGACGAGATTCGCGTCCTTGTAGCCGTCGAAGTTCTGGATCACGCCCTGGCTGACCAGCAGCAGCGCGGTGATCACAGACAGCGGCAGCAGCACGTAGAGCGTGGTGCGCGTGATATCGACCCAGAAGTTGCCAATCGTGGCCGAGGTATGGCGCGCGAAGCCACGGATCAGAGCGAAGACCACGGCAATGCCAGTGGCTGCGGAGACGAAGTTCTGGACCGTCAGGGCCAGCATCTGCGTCAGGTAGCTCATCGTCGACTCGCCGCTGTAGCCTTGCCAGTTCGTATTGGTGACAAAGCTGATGGCGGTGTTGAACGACGAATCGGGCGAGACCGCGCCAAACGCCTGCGGATTCAGTGGCAGCAAACCCTGCACGCGCTGGAGCGCGTAGACGGCGATCACGCCGATCACGTTGAAGACGAGCACCGCAATGGCGTATTGCTTCCAGCCCATTTCGGCATCGGCACGCACACCGGCCACGCGATACAGCACGCGCTCGATGGGCCGCCCCCAGGCGGTCAGGCTGAAGTTGCCCTCCTCGACGGCACGGCGCATGTAGCGGCCCAGAAATGGGCCCACCACGAACAGGATGGCCAGAAACAGAACCAGCAGTCCGAGAAATTGAGTGAAGTGCGGTGTCGACATCAGAATTTCTCCGGCCGGAACAGCGCAATGAGCAGGTAAATGAAGAGCGCGGCGGCCAGGCCGGCGCTAAGCAGGTCAGTCCATTCCATTACTGCCCCCTGTTGTCGGCGGCTGGCCTGGAATCGGCAGCGGCGGCTTCGCCGTTACCTCGACTGGCCGGCGGATTGGCGCCAAGCGCGGCGCAAAGAGCCAGCAGCGCGCCCGTCAACGCGCCGAAGGCCAGCAATACAAGGAAGTAGATCCCGTCCATGACTTGTGCAGGCGATAACACCTGACTGAGTGATTTACGGATAGCAGGTTAGGGATCGGGGGGTAAAAACGGGGTAGAGAGGCGGGAGGGGGGTGTAAACGAAATATAAAAATGCAGGAGGCCAGCGACAGCCAGCGCTCGAAGGCTGTTCTGCCGATGTCTTCAGGAGGAGGATCTCCCCACTCCGGCACGCGGGAGAAGGGAAATCATGGCGACGAAACCGTCAGATCCAGCCCGCGCGGTGCAGCTTGCGCCAGAGAAAGCTGCACGCGGCCGCCGTGAAGCCGATCACCACGGGATACGCGTAGTGGAACTTCAGTTCCGGCATGAAGTTGAAGTTCATGCCATAAAGCGAGAACACGACGGTAGGCACCGCCAGAATCGCACCCCACCCGGCCAGCCGCTTGACCACCTCGTTCTGCGTCACGGTAACCAGCGCCAGGTTGACCTGGACGGCCGTCGTCAGCATCTCTCGTACCACGTCGAGTGTGCGCACAACGCGGCTGCTGTGGTCCTGGATATCGCGGAAGTACGCGCGCAGGTCCTTTGGCACAAGGTCTTCATGCAGGCGGATCAACTGGCTGCAGATGTCTTCGACCGGATAGACCACGTTGCGCAGGCGCAAGACCTGATGCTTGACCTTGTAGAGACGCTCGATGGCCGCGCGATCGAACTCGTCGTGGAAGATGTCCTGCTCCAGCGCCTCGAAGGCTTCTTCGAGCCGGGTCACGATCGGCAGGTAGTGATCGACGATGTAGTCCATCAACGCATAGAGCACGAACCCCGTGCCATGCGCCATGCCGCGCGGGTCTTCCTCGCAGCGTTCGCGCACCGGCGTGTAGGTGGAACTGGCGCCATGCCGCACCGAAACTACGTAGTTCGGGCCGACATACAGATGCGTCTCACCCACCACCACTTCGTCGTCGACCAGGCGCGCGGTACCCAGCACCACGAACACCGAGTCACCGTAGGCCTCGATCTTGGGGCGCTGATGTGGCTCCAGCGCGTCCTCCACGGCCAGGTCGTGCAGACCGAACGCCTGCTGCACCTTGCGCAGCAGCGGCAGGTCTGGTTCGTGCAGCCCCAGCCAGACGAAGGTGCCGGGCTCGGCCAGCGCTCTGGCAATGCCGTCGAACTCCACATCTCCGACCTTTCTGCCTTCGCGATAGGCCGCGCAGTTAACGATGGCTCCCATGGATGCTCCGTACTTGAGGACGTGCAATCGTAACAAGCCGAGGCATTCGGTGTGAACCATCCCCGCCATCACCACTTTTTGACATGTAGCTGGCGCGCCCGTGGTCCGCATCGGCCACCTGGGGCTAGCCGTCCGACATTTGTTACAGTTCCCCGGAGATACGACGTTAGAATGTGGCATTTCCACGGTCACCCGGCTATGTCTCAGAAGAAATCGCCACGCTTCGAGCTGCGCAGTGGCAACGTCGACGCCCTCCTTCTCGCTCTCAATACCGCCGATCTGGACGCGGTGCGGGACGACCTCCTCTCCCGCTTCGAGTCAACCCCCGATTTCTTTTCCGATGACGTCGTCGCGCTGGACCTGCGCCGCCTGGAAGGCGACGGGGCGCTGGCGCTGGACCGTGTGATCGACACCCTGGCCACCCTCAAGGCCCGTGCCATCGGCGTGGTGGCCCGTGCCGACCAGCGCGACTGGGCCGGCGGCTTCGGCCTGCCGCTGCTGGACAGCCAGAGCCGGCGTGGCGGCAAGGACGAGGCCCCGAAAGAGAAGGCGGGCAACCCCGAATCCGCGAGGGCAGGCGGACAGGCGGGCGCCGAGGCGACCAGGAACACCGGCAAGGGCAAGGACAGCGAGGGCGCCGTCGTCAACGGCAAGGCCTCGGAAATCGCCGAGATCATGGCGGCCGCGAACGCGGCTTCCGCCCCCCGCACAATCCCCACGCTGCTGATCGACAAGCCGCTGCGCTCGGGCCAGCAGATCTACGCCCAGGGCGACGTGGTGATCCTGGACTTGGTCAGCTACGGCGCCGAAGTCATCGCCGAAGGCAATATCCATATCTATGCCCCGCTGCGCGGCCGCGCGCTGGCGGGTGTCAAGGGTAATCCCGATGCGCGCATCTTCTGCACGTGCCTGGAGCCCGAACTGATTTCCATCGCCGGCATCTACCGGACCGCGGAGCAGACACTCCCGGCCGACGTGCTCGGCAAGTCGGCACAGGTTCGCCTGGCCGACGAAAAGCTGATCCTTGAACCGCTGCGCATGAAGTAACGGCAGCACGCAATCGAACGAATACCACTCATACCGGACCATAGAGCCATGGCAAAAATCATCGTAGTGACCTCCGGCAAGGGGGGCGTTGGCAAGACCACCACCAGCGCGAGTTTCGCCGCCGGTCTGGCCCTGCGTGGCCACAAGACTGCCGTGATCGATTTCGACGTCGGCCTGCGCAACCTCGACCTGATCATGGGCTGCGAGCGTCGCGTGGTGTATGACCTGATCAACGTGGTGCAGGGCGAAGCGAACCTGCACCAGGCGCTGATCAAGGACAAGAAGTGCGAAAACCTGTTCATCCTGCCGGCGTCGCAGACGCGCGACAAGGAAGCGCTGACGCGCGAGGGCGTGGAGAAGGTCATCAATGACCTGAAGGAAATGGGCTTCGAGTACATCATCTGCGACTCGCCGGCCGGCATCGAGACGGGCGCGCTGATGGCGATGTATTTCGCTGACGAGGCGCTGATCGTGACCAACCCCGAGGTATCGTCGGTACGCGATTCGGACCGCATTCTCGGCATCCTGTCGTCGAAGACCAAGCGTGCCAGCGAAGGGGAGCCGATCAAGGAACACCTGCTGATCACGCGCTACAACCCCAAGCGCGTGCACGGTGGCGAGATGCTGTCGCTCACCGATATTCAGGAAATCCTGCGCATCAAGCTGATCGGCGTGGTTCCGGAATCGGAGGCGGTGCTCCATGCCTCCAACCAGGGCACGCCGGCGATTCATCTGGAAGGCACCGATGTCGCCGATGCCTACGGCGACATCGTGGACCGCTTCCTGGGCAAGGACAAACCGCTGCGTTTTACCGATTATCAGAAGCCGGGGCTGTTCTCGCGCATCTTCGGCAACAAATAAGGAGGGCTCATCCACATGTCGATCCTGTCCTTCCTGCTGGGAGAGAAGAAGAAATCCGCATCGGTCGCCAAGGAGCGCCTGCAGATCATTCTCGCCCATGAACGTTCGGGCCATTCGGCGCCGGCCGATTACCTGCCGGCCCTTCAGCGCGAGCTGGTGGCCGTGATTTCGAAGTACGTCAAGATCAGCGATCAGGACCTGCGCGTCAGCCTGGAGCGCCAGGACAACCTCGAGGTTCTCGAGGTCAAGATAGAAATTCCACAAGCCTGAGATCGAAGCTGTGGGTAATTCCAAAGTAAATCCGCGATAAATCCGCGGTATTTTCTTCTAAGGGAAAACCCGCATTCTTGATTAGATTATTGCAGCGCAGCAGTCGTATTCCACGACTGCTGCGCTGTGCTCCGCACTTCCGTTTATCCCCCTGTTTTTCGTTGCCCTGTCGTTGCCCGTTCGTGCCCCTGCACCAGAACGGCGCGTGCTGCTGCGCACCATTTTCAGCGTTCAGAGGCATTGTGTAGCGGCAAACCAACGGAATTGCACCAAATCCCCTCCTGAAGCACTGCTCTTGCTTGGTTTTATGTCCGAACGATCCGCCTTTTGTTAAATTTTCGCGGCGTTTACAGCAAACGTTATTCAAATGGACGCGCCGTGATCCGGCAGCGGACAACCACAAGACAGAAAAGGAGCACCATGAAGAAATCGCTACTGACCCTCGCACTCGGTTCGCTGTTTGCCGGCGGCGCCTACGCGCAAACGTCGGTCACGCTGTACGGCATTGCCGACGCCAGCATCCATTACACGACCAACGCCGATGCAGCCAACCATGGCCGCGTGGCAGTGGACGATGGTGCCATCACGCAAAGCCGCTGGGGCCTGAAGGGTGCTGAAGCCCTGGGCAACAACCTGAAGGCCATCTTCCAACTGGAAAACGGCTACAGCCTCGACAACGGCACGATGAACGGCGCCTCGACGGGCCAGCTGTTCAATCGTCAAGCCTACGTTGGCCTGGCTGGTGATTTCGGCGCCGTGAAGCTGGGTCGCCAGTACACCGAAGGGTTTAACTTCTTCGGCGACTACGATCCGCTGACCATCGGTAACTACACCGGCAACTCGTGGATGTACTACAGCCTGACGCAGCTCCGCCGCAACAACGTGGTGAGCTACGGCGGTTCGTTCAGCGGCTTCGACTTCGGCGCCAGCTACGGCTTCGGCGAAGTGCCGGGCAGCTTCACGAAGGCTAGCGGCACCACCACCAACGTGAACAACGCCACCAACACGCCGTACTTCGGCGTGCGTGCTGCGTACAACTACGGCCCGTTCGGCATCGGTGGCGTGTACCAGGAAATCCGCGACGCCAATGGCAACAAGCAGCAAATGTGGGGCGCTGCTGGTAAGTACTCCATCGGACCGGCAAAGCTGTTCCTGGGCTACATCGGTGGTCGTGACCACACTGGCCAGATGGACAACATCCTGAACAACGCCGCCGTCATCACGACGAACGCCAACTCGGTACCGTCCCCGCTGGGCACTGCCGCCGCCAACGCCAACCCGCGCAAGGACACGCTGGGCTACATCGGCGCGACCTACCAGGCCACTCCGGCCCTGGCGCTGACCGGTGCGTTCTACGCCGACTACGTCGAAAACAAGAACGGTATCGCCGACAACAACGGCCGCCGCTACACGGCCGCGCTGATCGCCGAGTACTCGCTGTCGAAGCGCACGCAAGTCTATGGTGCTGCGGACTTCAACAAGGTTTCGGGCGCTACCACGACCGAACTGCCGGGCCGCAACAACCAGACCAGCTTCGGTGCTGGCATCCGCCACATCTTCTGATTGCTGGTTTGATCAGTTGGCAGAAAGGCACCTTCGGGTGCCTTTCTTTTTTTGCGAAGGCGGAGATGGAGTCGACGGTGGAGTTGGCTGTGATGTTGGCGGTGGCGCCATCCCCGACGTCGTCAGCAGTTCCAGGCGATAGCCATGCGTGTAGAGCGGCTGGAGCCGCACGCCGTTGTGCTCCCACAGGCCGAGCTTGGTACGCACGCGCGAGACATGGGTGTCGATGGTGCGCGACAGCGGCGGCAGTTCCTTGCCCCAGATCGCCGCAAGCATGTATTCGCGCGGCACGGCGCGGCCCTCATTGCGGAACAGGAGCAGCGCGACTTCGAACTCCTTCGGCGTCAGCCGTACCTCCTGCCCGTGGCACGTGGCTTCGCGCGTCACGGCATCAAAGCGGAAACAGCCCCAGGTCAGCCGTCCATCGTCTGGCTGGCGGGAGTCCGGGTACGCTCGGCGCAGCAGCGCTGCGATGCGCGCGCCGAGTTCGCGCGGCCGGATCGGCTTGACCATATAGTCGTCGGCGCCAGCACTCAACGTTGCGACAATGTCCGCCTCGGCGTCACGCCGGGTCAGGAACATCACCGGTATGCGCGGGTCCAGGTGCGCGCGCGCCCAGTCCAGTACTTCCCGGCCCGAGACATTTGGCACGTGCCAGTCAAGCAGCAACAGGTCGAACGTGACCTTGCGCAACGTGACCAGCATGCGCCTGCCATCGGCGAACGTCACGCACTCATGCCCTTCCGCCGTCACGATCTCGCGAATCCTCGCGGCCTCGGCAGCGTCGTCCTCCAGCGAGGCAACCCTCAGTCCCATCCTTGTCATGCGTCGTCGCGCCCACGTGGAGCGTCCAGTGAAATCGCTGACGACCATTAGAGGCGTGTGAGCGAGAGAACCCTATAAGACGATGCTCATTTTCTGCATCGGCCACAAATGTTTACTTTCGTTTGGTGCGCGCATCGGCCTACCATGACCCGGAACATCTGACCTGATCAGGAAGGAAACGCACCTTGAGAATCGCCGCGCTCGAAGACGACCCCGTCCGCGCCATCGTGCTGGAGCGAGCGTTGCATCCCGGCGGACACACGCTTGCGCGATTTCGCAGCAGCCAGCCGATGATCGAGGCCATGCGTCGCGAGCCGTTCGATCTGCTGCTGCTGGACCGGGACGTGGCCGGCACCAACGCCGACGATCTGCTCGATTGGGTGCGGCGCACGCTGGGACACGGAATGCCGGTGATGATGCTGGGCCAGAGCGATGCGGAGGAAGTGGTCGTGGGCTGCCTCGCGGCTGGCGCGGATGCGTACGTGCCGCAGCCCGCGCGATGCGATGAGCTGCGGGCCCGCATCGAGGCATTGACCCGGCGGGCAGCGATGCCCGGCATGACGGTTGCCAACGTGCCGCCTGGCGCGCTAGGGGACACTTCCGATCAACTCGTCTGCGGCGTGTTCCGCTTTGCGGTAGCGGAGCACCGCGTGTGGGTCAACAGCATGACCGTGGCCCTGTCGCCCAAGGAATACGCGCTGGCGCTGCTGCTGTTCCGCAACCTTGGCGCGCTGGTGACGCGCCGCGCGATGATCGAGCACGTTTGGCCTGCCACCGGCATCAGGGAGCAGGCGCGCACCATTGACAGCCACCTGTCGCGGGTACGCACCAAACTCGCGCTCTGGCCGTTCAACGGCATCATGCTGCGATCGGTCTATCGGCTCGGGAGCCGCCTGGACCCGATATAGACAGCCGTCGCGACACGCGACCGGCCGTCATTGGCTGCCCTATGAGACGGATGAGGCGGATGAAGTGGATAAGGCAGCCGTCTTCCGCTGAACGGAGTCCATCTCAATCGATCTTGATGCCCGCTTCCTTGACGATGCGCGCGTTCTCCGCCGACTCGGCGCGAATGGCTGCGCCGAACTGTGCCGCCGATCCGCCCGTGGGCACCTCCCCACCACGCAGCAGGCGATCGCGCACATCAGGCTCGGCCAGCGCCTTGTTCAGTTCCGCATTGAGCTTGTTGATGATGGCCGGCGGCGTCTTGCCCGGCGCGAAGATCCCGAACGTCGAAGTCAGGTTGGCCTTGGGATAGCCCAGCTCGTCCATGGTCGGCACATTGGGCAGCGAATCGATGCGCTTCGGCGCGCCCACGGCGATGGCGCGTAGACGCCCGGCCTGCATGTGCTGCGTCAGCATGGGGCTGGCGTTGGTGCTCATCACCTCGAACTGCCCGCCGAGCGCGTCGTTCATCTGCTGGCCGGCACCCTTGTACGGGATCATCGTCAGTTCCGTCTTCGACTTGGCCTTGATCTGCTCGAGCATCACATGGCCCACCGTGCCAAGGCCAGACGTGGCCCAGCGCACCGAGCCGGGCTTGGCCTTCGCCTGCGCGATCAGGTCCTGGAACGTTTTGCCGGAGAAGCTCGGCGTGGCGACCACGAGCACCGGCGAGTACATCACGCTCATCACCGGCGCCACGTCGTGCTGCGGGTCGTAGTTGACGTGGCCCACGTGCGGATTGAGCGTCAGCGGGCTGGTCGACGAGAAACCGACCGTGTAGCCATCCGGCGCGGCTTTGGCCACGGCGTCGATGCCGATGCTGCCACCCGCTCCGGCCTTGTTCTCGACGACCACCGAGGTGCCCATCTGCACCGAGAGCTTTTCGCCCAGCGCGCGCGCCACGGCGTCGCTGATGCCGCCGGTCGGATAGGCAACGATCATGCGGATCGGGCGGCTCGGATAGTTGTCCGCGGCGAAGGCCGGGGCGGAGATAGAGGCGGTCAGGGCAGCGGCCGCGATAAACGCGGCGTGCAGCGGCAGGGATCGGAAGGCGACCATGATCGGGCTTGAGCGGGAAATTGGCGGGAAATTAGCGGGAATCTGCGGATTTGGCGGGACGTGGCGGGCAATGCATGGCCGCGTCCGAATTGCCGCCATCTTAGCCGATCCGGCCCGCGCCCCTGAAACGGGCGAGCGGTTATCGCACCAGCGGATGCTCAGGCACCCACGACACGAATAGCTCGTTGGCCCGGTCATAGAGCCGCCATGCGGTACCGCATTCCCGGCACCTGAACGACAACATGCTGAACGGCACGCCGGCCGCGCTCTGGCTGACCAGCGGCGCCGTATTGTGCAGGGCCAGGCAGGGATGGGGTTCGCGCCGGCGCGGATCGTCGGCCAGTGCCAGGCAATGGGCACAGGCAGGGCGCGCTGGCGCATGGGAAGGCACGGCGTCAGGCATGACGGGGGTCCCGGAGGGCTGGAGTACGGCGGACTTCATGACCGCCATGATGCCGCAAATTCGATGCCAGGATGACCAATGTCTGCAGCGCCCGCGCGACAGGATGCGCGGACTGAGCGTGAATCGTGACGAGACCCACGCCAGGGCCTTTACCGCGGCGCCCCGATTCCGCAACATTCCAACTTTCCGCACAGAAGACACCACAAGGAGTGTTCCCGTCATGCACGCTGCCCCTCATCCTGCCCTGCGTACCCGCCTGGCCCGCCTGGCCCTCTTGCCCGCCGCGCTGGCGCTGGCCGGCGCGATCTGCGCCCTGCCGGCCCAGGCCGAGCCCGTGCAGCCGGCCTTTCAGCTTGCGCAGCAGGAAAAGCCCGCGCTGATCGACACGCTCAAGGACCTGGTATCGATCGAGTCCGGCAGCAAGGATATCGAAGGCCTGGACCGCATCGCCAACCTGATTCGCGACCGCCTGGCCGCGCTCGGCGGCGACGCGAAGCTGATCGAGCCAACCGACGTCTATCGCATGGAGGACACCCCGCCGAAGGTCGGCAAGATGGTCATGGCGCAGTTCAAGGGCACTGGCCAGCGCAAGATCATGCTGATCGCGCACATGGACACGGTGTACCTGCGCGGAATGCTCGCGCAGCAGCCCTTCCGCGTCGACGGGGATCGCGCCTACGGCCTGGGCATTGCCGACGACAAGAACGGCGTGGCGGTGATCCTGCATACCGTGGCCATCCTGCAGAAGATGAAGTTCAAGGACTATGGCACGCTGACCGTGCTGATCAACGGCGACGAGGAGATCAGCTCGCCGGGCGCGCGCGCCACGTTGACGAAGCTGGGCGCGGAGCAGGATGCCGTATTCTCGTGCGAAGCCTCGCGCGTCACCGGCGACCGGCTCTCGCTGGCCACGAGCGGTATCGGCGCCATCTCGCTCAAGGTCGACGGCAAATCCTCCCACGCGGGAAGCTCGCCGGAACTGGGGCGTAATGCGCTCTACGAGCTATCGCACCAGATCCTGCAGATGCGCGACCTGTCCAACCCGGACACCGGCCTCAAGGTCAACTGGACCCTGTCCCACGCCGGCACCAACCGCAACGTGATTCCGGCCGTGGCCACCGCGCAGGCCGATGTGCGCGTGCTGCGCACCGCCGACTACGACGGCCTGGAGCGCACGCTGCAGGAGCGGATTCAGAAGAAGCTGATTCCCGACACGAAGGTCGAAGTGAAGTTCGAGCGCCGTCGCCCACCACTGGAAGCCACCCCGGCATCCCGTGCGCTGGCCGCGCACGCGCAGGGCATTTATGCCGAAATCGGCGAGAAGCTGGCTGTTTATGACACCGCCGAAGGCGGCGGCACCGATGCGGCATTTGCGGCGGCCGCAACCAAGGCACCGGTGATCGAACGCTTCGGCCTGCGCGGCTTCGGCGCGCATTCGAACGATGCGGAGTATGTGGACTTGAACTCGGTCACGCCGCGTCTGTATCTGCTGACGCGGATGATCATGGATGTCTCGCAGGACAAGACGGGAAAGTGATCGAGGGAGGGAAGTGACTCCCCCTCCCGCTGTGGCGGGAGGGGGTTAAAACCATCAGCCGTTCAAGCCGCTTTCGCTCTCTCGCGCAAGTCCGGCAGGAATACCGCGAGCAGGCCCAGCAATGGCAGGAACGCGCAAAGCTGGTACACGGTCTCGATGCCGTGCACATCGGCCAGCCGACCGAGCACCGCGGCGCCGATGCCGCCCATGCCGAAGGCAAACCCGAAGAACAGCCCGGACACCATGCCCACCTTGCCCGGGATCAGTTCCTGCGCGAACACCAGGATGGCCGAGAAGGCCGAGGCCAGGATGAAGCCGATCACCACGGACAGCACGGCAGTCCAGAACAGGTTGGCATGGGGCAGCATCAGCGTGAACGGCGCCACGCCCAGGATCGACGCCCAGATCACGCGCTTGCGGCCGATGCGGTCACCGATCGGCCCGCCCATGATCGTGCCCGCCGCTACGGCGAACAGGAACAGGAACAGGTAGATCTGCGAGGTCTGACGCGCCAGGCCGAACTTCTCCATCAGGTAGAACGTGTAGTACGTGTTCAGGCTGGCCATGTAGAAGTACTTGGAGAAGATCAGCAGCAGCAGCACCACGATGGCGCGCACCACTGTCGACTTCGGCAGCTTGTTGACCACGACGCCGGCGCCCTTCTTCTTCGCGGCGCGCTCGGCCAGGTGCCGGCCGTACCAGCCGCCGATCTGCCACAGCACGGTGATGGCCAGCAGCGCGGCCAGCGAGAACCAAGCCACGCTGCCCTGCGAGTGAACGATCCACGCCGCCAGCAGCGGACCCATCGCGCTGCCGCCGTTACCGCCCACCTGGAAGATCGACTGGGCCAGACCGTGCTGCCCGCCCGACGCCAGCCGCGCCACGCGCGACGATTCCGGGTGGAAGATCGACGAACCGGTTCCCACCAGCGCTGCGGCAACCAGCAGCACGCCATAGGTCGGGGCCACTGACAGCAGCAACAGGCCGCACAGCGTGAATCCCATGCCGATGGCGAGCGAATGCGGCTTCGGATGCTTGTCCGTGTACAGGCCGACCACCGGCTGCAGTAGCGACGCCGTGACCTGATACGTCAGCGTCAGCAGGCCGATCTGCGTGAAGCTCAGGTTGAAGCCGCCCTTGAGCATCGGATAGATGGCCAGGATCAGCGACTGGATCATGTCGTTGAGGAAGTGCGCGAAACTGATCGCGTACAGCACGCGGAAGCGTGTGCCTTCCTCACGGTCGGCCGGATGGGCCGGATGGATGGTTGTGCTCATGGTGCGGGGGCGCATTGGCCAGTCATGCTTGGCAAAAGCCCGGGCGCCCGAACAGCGCGCGGCCGGGAAGTGTGACGATGCTAATTGGCAAACTGCCGCCTGTCCTGCGAGAATGAGGCCGTAACTTTGGAGAAAAGGACATGCCAGCCGAAGCGCCGAACGCTGCCCATGCCGACGGGCGGCCCGATACCTACTCGGAACAGCCCGCCTACCTCCAGTACGACCGCGGCCCGATGCCCGTGGCGGCCATGGCGGCGGACTACCTGCCGACCCACGTCACCAAGCCCCACCAGCACCCGCACGCGCAACTCATCCATGCCGTGCACGGGGTGATGGTGGTGTCTACGTCCGAGGGACAGTGGATCGTGCCGCCGACACGCGGCATGTGGATGCCCGGGGGCACCATGCACTGGATCCGCATGGTCGGGCACGTGCAGATGCGCACGGCCTACATCCGCCCCGACGCCGCGCCGAACCTGCCCACGCGCTGTACCGTACTCGGTATTTCTCCGCTGCTGCGCGAGTTGATCCTGGCCGCGATCGACATTCCCCTGCCCTATTCGCCCGACTCGCGCGAATCCCGGCTGATGCAATTGCTGCTCGATGAAGTCACGCTGGTACCCACACTGCCGCTCCACCTGCCGCGCCCGACGGACAGGGACCTGCGCGTGATCTGCGAGCAGATCACCGATAGCCCCGACTCTGGCCTGACGCTGGCTGACTGGGGCGACAGGCTTGGCGTGGATCCCAAGACCATTCAGCGCCGATTCGCGCGCGAGACCGGGATGACGTTCGGCCAGTGGCGCCAGCAGGCACGGCTGCTGGCCGCGCTGGAGCGGCTGGCGGCAGGCGACAAGGTGGTGGATGTGGCGCTCGACATGGGCTATGGCAGCCCGAGCGCCTTCGCGACGATGTTCCGGCGGCAGTTCGGCGTGCCGCCGAGCGCTTTCTTCAAATAGTCCTGTCGTCCTGTCGCCCTGTCCTACCCGGCAAGGTAGCGCTCGACCAGCCGCGTCCAGTAGGCCGCCCCGACGGTCAGGTTGTCGTCGTTGAAGTCGTAGCCGGCGTTGTGAAGCAGCGGCTGGTTGACCCCATTGCCCATCCGGACGAAACATCCGGGCCGCTGCTGCAGGAAGTAAGCGAAGTCCTCGCTGCCGGCGATGCGGTGGAAATTCGCGATCGCACGTTCGGGGCCCACCAGTTCCTCGGCCACCTGGCGTGCGAACTCGGTCTCCGCTTCGCTGTTGACCAGCACCGGATAGCCACGCACGTACTCGATATCGGCCGTTGCGCCATAGCCCTCGGCGTGTGACGTGGCAAGCTGCTTGATGCGCGTTTCCATGGATGCCCGCACATCCGCACTGAATGAGCGCACGCTGAGTTCCATGCGCGCGCTATCGGGAATCACATTGGGCGCGTGGCCGGCGTGCAGTGTGCCGATGGTCACCACGGCAGTCTCGTTCGGATCGACGTTGCGCGCCACGATGGACTGCAGCGCCATGACCAGGCTGCCCGCGACCAGGATCGGATCGATCGACTGATGCGGCCGCGCGGCATGGCCACCCTTCCCGCGGATGGTGATCGCAACGGTGTCGCACGCGGCCATGAACGGGCCCGAACGGAACATGAAGGTACCGGCCTCGGCACCCGGATGGTTGTGCAGGCCAAAGATCGCATCGCACGGAAAGCGTTCGAACAGGCCGTCGGCCAGCATCCGTTCCGCGCCACCGCCCGCCCCGATCTCCTCGGCCGGCTGGAAGATCAGGTGCACGGTGCCATCGAATTGCCGGGTACGTGCCAGTTGTCGCGCGGCACCCAGCAGTACGGCGGTGTGGCCGTCATGGCCACACGCGTGCATCTTGCCGTCGTGCACGCTGGCATAGGGCAAGCCCGACCGCTCGTGGATCGGCAATGCATCCATGTCGGCGCGAATGCCGACGCTGCGTTGCCCCGCGCCCACTCGCAGCGAGGCCACCACGCCGGTACCGCCCACGCCACGTGTGACCGTGTAGCCCCAGTTCTCCAGCTTGCTGGCGACGAGTTCGGCCGTGTGGACCTCGTTGAAGGCAAGCTCGGGATGCTGGTGGATATGGCGGCGGATGTCCTGCAGTTCGTCACGCGAGTCGAGCGTGTCGTGCAGGGTGCAGAAGGACCGGGTGGGGGAATCCTTGGCGAGGCGGACGGAGACGGACTTGAGGATCGATGCGACTTCAGGGGCGTCGATGTCGGGGTCTTCGATTTCGGGGGCGTGTTCAGACATGGCAGTGCTCTAAACGGCAGACATGTATGAACAGTATTTCACGCATCCCAAGGAAGAAAACCTGGAATGCTGATTTCGTGCGAAAACGCCCGGAATCACGGCAAAACTGTTGCCCTGATCGGACGCTTTGTGTGGAACTGCGACGATTTGTGTGAAGACGTTTCCGTTGGGAACCCGCGCCGATGTCGCCGCGGGCACCCAACCGCCCTGCCTGGATCCGTCCGAATCCGCCTAGATTCGTATTGCGCCACCGCGCCCGACGTAGGCCACGACGTTCTGGGACTGCTCGCCAAGCCCCTCGACGCCCAGGCGCATCACGTCGCCGGCACGCAGGTAGCGCGGCGGCTTGAAGCCCATGCCGACACCTGGCGGCGTGCCGGTGGCGATCAGGTCGCCGGGCTCCAGCGTCATGAAGCGGCTGACGTAGCTGACGATCGTCGCCACATCGAAAACCATGGTGGCCGTGCTGCCCTTCTGCATGCGCTCGCCATTGACGTCGAGCCACATCCCCAGCTTTTGCGGGTCGGGCACCTCGTCACGCGTGACCAGCCACGGGCCCGCCGGACAGAAGGTGTCGCAGCCCTTGCCCTTGTCCCACGTGCCGCCGCGTTCGAGCTGGAATTCGCGCTCGGAGACATCATTGACCACGCAGTAGCCGGCCACATAGTCGAGCGCCTGCTCCTTCCACACATTCCGGGCCCGGGTGCCAATCACCACGCCCAGTTCCACTTCCCAGTCCGATTTCTGCGAATCGAGCGGCAACATCACGTTGTCGTTCGGGCCGTTCAGCGACGTGTTGGCCTTCAGGAACACGATCGGCTCGGTCGGCAGCGGCATGCCGGCTTCGGCGGCGTGGTCGGCGTAGTTCAGGCCGATGGCAACGATCTTGCCAACGCCGCTCCAGGGCACGCCGAAGCGTCCGCCTTCCACCACCGGCAGCGTGGCGGGGTCGATGTTCGCCAGACGGGCCAGCACGCCGGGCGCCAGTTCCTGCGGGCCGATGTTGTCGATCACGCCGGACAGGTCGCGCACGCGGCCGTCGCTGTCCAACATGCCGGGGCGCTCGGCGCCGGGTTCTCCAATGCGGACTAGTTTCATGGGTCTCGTCTCCTTGCGGTAGCACCAGCCCGCGAGCATAGCGCAAGCGCGAGACCCCTGCCCGTTCAGCCCAGCATCGACGGCACACGGTAGTGGGCGGGCTCGAGCAGATCCAGCCCGCACTGCAACTGGTCGATCCAGTCGATGAAGCGATTGACCATCTCGCGGCCCCGGAACGAGGGCCCGTGCTGAGGCACGATCCACTCGATATCCATGGTCCGCGCCATCGCGGCCCAGAGCCGGCACGCCCGGTTACCGCTCATATAGCGGCGATGGAACGCCAGCATCCGGCGGGCGTGAGCATCGAAATCGGTCACCACGGTGCCAGCTTCCGTCCCAGACGTCATCGTGGCCCCAAGGTCGCCCGAGAACAGGATCTTGCTGACCGGGTCGTAGAACTGGAAATTGCCTTCGGAATGGAGGAAGTGCGCGGGCACCGCGATCAGCTGACTGTTGCCAAGCGGTATCACCATGCCACCATCCGGGATGGTCACGATGCGCCCCGCCGTTTTGCCTGCCTGGCAGAAATGCGGCAGAAAGCGTGCCCAGACCTGCGAGATCAGCACGCGGCTGTCCGACGATGTCAGCCAGCGCCCCACCGAAGCCACGATGTCCGGGTCCGCATGGGACGCCAGCACGTAGTCAAGCTGCTTGGGTGGGAAATAGCGGCTGATCGTCAGATACAGCTCGCTGTAGGTCATGTTTCCGCCCGGATCGATCAACGCCGCATGGCCGTTGTCGACCACCAGAAACTGGTTGCTCTGGACGACGTCGCCTTGACCCTCGTCGACCAGATCCGTGAATGCCAGACAGACATGCCCGCCCGCTTCGTACAACACGTTACTCATGATCCCTCTCTCGCCGCTCTTGTTTTGTTGTAAATGGCTAGAGGCGAAAGTAATGAGACGTAGGCGTTTCTTTATTGATGACGATCAAACTATGGAAGAAACAAGCTACGAAAACGACAGCCGCATGGACACGCTGCGGGGCAAGCCCCGCATCAGCGCGCGTTCAGCAGCTCTTCGATCTTCGAGACAAACTGCTTGTCGTCCGGCTTGACCATGCTGTTGTAGCTGCCGATGACCTGCCCCTTGCGGTCGATCAGGTACTTGTAGAAGTTCCACTTCGGCGCAGTGCCCGTCTCCTGGGCCAGCAGTGCGTACATCGGATTGGCGTCGCTGCCGCGCACATGGCTCTTGCCGAGCATCGGGAACTTGACCCCGTAGGTGTTGTAGCAAAAGTCCGCAATGTCCTTGGACGAGCCGGGTTCCTGGGAGAAATCGTTGGATGGGAAACCGAGCACCACCAGCCCGCGTTCGCGGTACTTGGCGTAGAGCGCCTCAAGGCCCTCGTACTGCGGCGTGAAGCCGCAATAGCTGGCCGTGTTCACCACCAGCACCACCTTGCCAGCGTACTGGCACAGGTTCTGTGGCGATTCGTCCTGGAGCCGCGGGAAGCGGAAGTTCAGCGACGCCGGGCAATTGCCCGCCGGCTGCGCGGCCGCCGGCACGGCCTTTTCGGCGGCGCGAGCAGGTGGCGGCAGCATGACTGCCACGGCAGCGGCCAGCGTCAGCGCGCCAGCCAGAGCGGTTCGTTGCACGGATTCCAGGGTACGTTGGCGGGACATGAATCGGGGCTCCGGTGGCTTGAGGAGTAACTTTAGGTGCAAGGAAGTCTACGCTCTCGGCCGATTCGCGTCATTCGGGCACACCCGGCCTCTTCCCTGGTTTGACGTCCTTATTCCATGTGGATCTTGGCCGCGTGCTCGGTCACGCTGCTGCGCAGTTCCAGATCCGGCATCCGACGCACGATCAGCAGCGCGATGATGGTGGCAACCGCGCCGGCCGCGAAAATCAGATGAAAGCCCGATTCCACGCCGCCAGCCAGCACATGGCGCACGGCTGGCGACAGGTGCGCCAGCGCCTCGCTGCCATGCCGCAGCGCGCCAAGATCCAGCGCCTGCGTGACGCCGGCCCGGGCCAGCGCGTCGCGAAACTCCATGGCCAGCAGCGTGCCGGCCAGCGCGCCGCCGATCGAGCTGCCGAGCGAGCGCAGCACGAGCAGGGCGCCGGTGCCCGCGCCCATATCGCGGCGCTCCAGCGCGTTCTGCACGCTGATCAGCGTGCCAACCATCGCCATGCCCAGGCCGATACCGCCGATCGTCATCGCCAGCAGGACGAAGAAGGTTGGCACGGCGACGGTCACGGCGGCCAGCGAGACCAGCCCGACCGCCGCGGCAACGAAGCCGATGGTCAGGATGACACGCATACGGCCCAGCCGTGGCGCGAGCCATGCCACCACGAAGTTGCCGGCGACGGTCGCCAGCAGGAACGGCACCACCAGCAGGCCCGACATCGACGCATCGGCGTCACGCACGAGCTGGAAATGCAGGGGCAGGGCGAAGATGCACAGGAAGATATTGAGCGCGGCCAGCGCCGATGCGCCCACGCCCATCACATAGGCGCGATTGCGGAACAGGCGCGGCGGCAGCATAGGGTCGGCGGCGCGGCGCTCCTGCCAGGCCAGCAACAGCACGGCCACCAGCGAGAGCGCCAGCAGGGCGGCCATCTCGGGCGAGATCCAGGCGAACGCCTCGCCGCCCCAGCTCATGGCAAGCAGGAACGCGACAATGGCCACGGCCAGGAGCAGGGCGCCTAGCCAATCGACCTGGGGCCGGCCGCCCCGCGGCTTCAGATGCGCGAGCCCGCGATAGCACATGGTCATGGCCAGGAGCCCGAGCGGCACGTTGATCCAGAACAGCCAGCGCCACGACATGTGATCGGACACCCAGCCGCCTACCAGCGGCCCCGCGATCGACGAGATCGCCCAGACCGTGGCCAGATAGCCCTGATAGCGGCCACGCTCGCGCGGCGCCACCACGTCGGCAATGGCCGCCTGCGCCAGCGACATCAGGCCGCCACCGCCGAGGCCCTGCAGCGCGCGAAACAGGATCAGCTGCGGCAGCGTCTGCGCCAGCGCGCAGGCCACCGAGGCCAGGATGAACAGCGAAATCGCCACCATCAGCAGACGGCGACTCCCGAAACTGTCCGACAGCTTGCCGTACAGCGGCGTGGTCACCGTCGACACGATCAGGTACGCGGTCACGATCCACGACAGGTGCCCAAATCCGTTGAGATCGTTTGCGATCGCCGGCACGGCCGGGATCACCACGGTCTGGTCGAGCGCCGCGAGCAGAATGCACAGCACGATGCCACCGATCACACGCATGATCGACGCGTGATCGTGAACGGCGGCTTGGGGGAGGGAAGTTGTGGCCTCTAGGGCCTCTGCGGTGGACTGGCTGGCGGGGGCGGTCGACGACATGCGGGGAGGGAGGGTGCGGCCGCAAGTCGGTATATGCGGCCTAATTCAGTAACCGCATAATTATATGCATGCTTAGCATTTGGCGCTGACGGAATTGTCCGAATACCGGACAGGCGAAAGCCGGCCTGCGGCCGCCCTCGCATCACATTTGACGTTACCCGGAGATCGCGGCCGATCGCCGTGCGATCGGCGCGAAAACAGACCGCTTAGCGCGAGCCTCCGTGGATGTAGTGCTCCAGTTGCTCGATAGTGAAGCGCTGCTCGCTGATGATGTCGTTCACGAGGTCACCGATCGAGATCATGCCGAGCAGTTGATCGCTATTCATCACTGGCAAGTGACGCAAGCGATGCCGGGTCATCAACGCCATGCACTCGTCGGTGGTCTGGTCAGCCCGGACATAGATCACCGCTGAGGTCATGATTTCGCGCACCAGGGTCTCGCGCGATGTGCGTTGCATCAGGATCACTTTGCGCGCGTAATCCCGTTCGCTGATGATGCCGACGATCTTCTGCTGCTCCATCACCAGCAGGGCACCAATGCCCTTCTCGGCCATGAGTTGCAGCGCAGCATAGACCGTCGCCGTGGGAGGAATGCTGAAGATCGCCTGATTTGCCTTGCTTTCCAGAACCTGCCGCGCGGTTTTCATGACACCGACTCCTTGTTGCCGTTTTGGAAACATTCACTGCCCTGTGCGGGCCGCGCCAGCGGCACTGCGCAACGTGCGTCCGGCTGCGTCCATTCAGATTAGCAAAGGAATCGCGGCACTCACAGGGTGACTTTCACGAATCTTTGTTTCGCGCAAAACGCGCATCGGAATGGGGCACGCACCCCGGCATCAATCCGGCATCAATCCGGCAAGTGAACGATGTGTCGTGGCTTCCTGAGCCAGAGCCTTGAGAACCGCGCCACCTCGGGATCCAGGTCGCTATCGAACGAGGTGGAAAACAACAGCGTCTGCCGGCCCTTCGGACAACGGCTCGCCGCAAAGCCGACATCGTCGACAAGTCCGAGGTCGAGCATCGATTCGGCGTCGTCGATCACCAGGATGCCGATCGCCCGCAGATCGAGGCTGCCAGCATCCAGGTGGTCGACAACCCTGCCCGGCGTGCCGACCACGACGTGCGCGCCGTGGATCAGGCTGTCGATCTGCGGACGCATGGCCGCGCCATGCATCAGCGCCACGACCTTCACGTGCCGGGCGGCGCGCACGCAGTCCCTGATGCGCTGGGCAACATGCTGCACGCGCTCGCGCGTCGGGCAGAGCACCAGCGCCTGCACATCGAACCGGCGCGGATCAAGACGATGGAGCAGGGCAACGGTGAAGGCCACGGTACGCCCACTGCCGGGAGACGCCTGCACGATGAGGTCGCGGCCGGCCAGCGCCTCTGGCAGCACGGCCGCCTGAAGCGGATTGATGGCATGCCATCCGAGTTCCGTCAGCGTCACCTGCAAAGCAGGTGTCAGCGGAAGCGCGGAAAACGGCGTGCCGGTCGAAATCGGCATCGATGCGGAGAACTTGGTGACGCGCATGGCAGAGACACCGTCATGCAATCTTTCGCGCCACGGTCTTCGTGGCCGCCGGCTTCCTGGTCACCGTCTTGACCGCCGCGGTCTTCGTCGCGGCAGGCAGCTTCGGCGTTGAAGCCTTCATCGGCACTGCCTCGGTCGGCACCCAGCCAAGCCTCTCAAGCAATGCGCCAGCCGCTGCCGGCGCGCGCTCTTTTGCACCGTTGATGAAGAACAGGAACACTTCCTTCGGTTTGAGCTTGCCAGCGGGGTCGTCTTCCACACGCGGCAGGTCGTCCGGTGCATTGCCGCCAGCCCACGCCGATGCTCGCTTCGCCCATTGGTCCAGCGCCTTCGGCGCATAGCCCGTCGCGACCTTCTCGTCGGCGTTCATCAGCCGCGCATACACGAAGTCCGAAGTGAGATCCGCGAACGACGGAAACTTCGGTGAGTCGGTGAAGACGGTGGCCGCCTTGAACTTGCGCGCCAGCTTCAGGTAAGCGTCGCACATGAAGCTCTCGTGACGCACCTCCATCACGTGCCGCAGCTTCACACCCTCCACCGAGGTCGGCAACAGGTTCAGGAAGGCCTCGAAATCGTCGGCCACGAACTGCTTGGTCGGCGCGAACTGCCAGACGACCGGCCCCAGCTTCTCGCGCAATTCGGCAATGCCGCTGTCGATGAACCGGCTGATCGAATCGCTCCCTTCCGCCAGCACGCGGCGGTTGGTCGCGAAGCGCGAAGCCTTGACCGAGAAGACGAAGCCATCGGGCGTGGCATCGCGCCAGTTCGCAAACGACGTGCGCTTCTGCGTGCCGTGGTACGTGCTGTTGATCTCGATCGCGGTCAGATGCCGGCTTGCATATTCCAGCTCGCGTGCCTGCGCGAGACCCGCCGGATAGAAGTTGTCGCGCCACGGCGCATAGTTCCAGCCGCCGATGCCGATATGGATGTTGCTCGCCGACTTGCCCTGTCTGGTAACCGCCATGACCCGATCTCCGCGAGGATTGGTGGAGCAAGTCTAGCCGGATTTGAGCGGCGTGGCGGAAGCCCGCGGACATGTGAACCGGAACACGCCGGTGGGCGAGGGCGGCGTAGCCCTCCTGCTCGTCTCCGGCCTTACTTTGGCGCGGGATACTTGCGTGCGTTCATCTCCATCTTCGCCTGCACCGCCGCGTCGAGATCGACGCCAAGCGCGGTCACGAGCTGCGTCAGGTAGATGGTGATATCGGCCAGTTCCTGTTCGACGTGCGCGCGCTCGTCGGTCGACATGATCCCGCGCGATTCCTCTTCGGTTTGCCACTGGAAGATCTCCACCAGTTCGGCCACTTCGACGCTGAGCGCCATCGCGAGGTTCTTCGGGCTGTGATACTTGCCCCAGCCCCGGGCCTCGCCGAAGGCAGCCGCCGCTTGCTGGAGATTGTTGATATCGATGAGAGCCATTGTGGATGCAATGTGGATGTCGCTGACAGGCACGTATTGTCACACCGAACGGCAGCCGGATGCCCCCACACGCTGCCACATACCGCCACTCGACAGCGCCGCGCGCGAGGCATAGGCTCGCATGTGAAGCCCACTGCAAACGGAGGCACTCATGCGTCCCACTCCCAAAATGGCGATCGTCACCATCGCGGGCGCCATCGCGTACCTGGCGTTGCCCGTGCTCGGATGGGGTGGTATCGCGGCGTACTTCGCCGATGCCGCGCGCACGCTGGCAGTCGTCGCGACGCTGGTGATGGCGGTCATCGCCATCTTCTCCGGCGGCAATATCAGCGCTGGCGAACGCGAGGACCGCAATAACCGATGGGTACTGGTGGCATTCAGCGTGCTCAGCCTGCTCGCGGGATTCCTGCCTGCCTATACGGACCGCCTCGACGTTTGGTCGATCGACGGCAATACGATTCGCTGGATCGGCCTGTTCCTGTTTGTCGCCGGTGGCGCGCTGCGGCTCTGGCCCGTCTTCGTGCTGGGCCGGCGTTTCAGCGGGCTCGTGGCGATCCAGCCCGGGCATACGCTGGTCACGACGGGCATCTACAGCGTGATTCGCAATCCAAGCTATGTGGGCTTCGTGATCAGTTCGCTGGGATGGGGACTGGTGTTCCGCTCATGGGTGGGCGTGCTGCTGGCCCTGCTGATGCTCCCGCCCCTTGTCGCCCGCATCCGGGCAGAGGAAGCGCTGTTGCGGAGCCAGTTCGGGGTCGAATACGAACAGTACTGCGCACGTACGTGGCGCATGTTGCCGGGCTTGTACTAGGCCCGCGCGCTAGGCCCGCGCGCGGATCACGTGGCGGGAATCCAATCGAATCAAGCCCTTGGCATCACACCGTGATTGAATTTCCCGCCCACGGGCCTATGCTTGAAAAATAGGCACATGCGCCCCGGCGCGTAGCCACCCTGCCCAGTAGCCACGCAAACAGAGCACATGAGGCTCTCATCATGTTTGCGAGGCTCTCATGAAGAACACCACGCCCGTTGCCGGGCTCCGTACCCGGCCCAGCAGTGGCAATGCTTCCGTCACCAGTCCGCAGCGTCGCCACGTCATGCAAGCCGCGGCCGCCGCCGCACTGGCCACGGGCCTGGCACCGCTGGCGCGCCCCGGTGCCGCGCACGCGGCGGCCAGGCATACGCTCAGGATTCTTCAGTGGAACCATTTCGTGCCGGGCTACGACAAGTGGTTCGACAACACATATGTGAAGGAATGGGGCCAGCGCCACGATACGGAAGTCATCGTCGATCACGTCGGCATTCCTGCGCTGGCCACGCGTGCCGCTGCCGAAGTGTCGGCCCAGAAGGGACACGATCTCTTCATGTTCCTGTCGCCGCCGCCGGTGTATGAGGACCAGGTCATCGATCATCGCGACATCTACGAGGAATGCCAGCGCAAGCATGGCAAGCCCGTGGAACTGGCGGTTCGCAGTACCTACAACCCGAAGACCCGCAAGTACTTCGCCTTCTCCGACAGCTTCGTACCGGACCCGGTCAATTACCGCAAGGACCTGTGGGATGCCATCGGCGCGAAGCCTCCCGATAGCTGGGACGACGTGCTGACCGCCGGGCGCAAGATCAAGCAGGCGAAGGGCGTGCCGGTGGGTATCGGCCTCTCCGCGGAACTCGATACCGCCATGGCCATGCGCACGATCCTCTATGCATTCGGTGGCGCCGTGCAGGACATGCGCGGCAATGTCGTGCTGAACTCGCCCGGCACGCTCGAGGCCGTCAAGTACGTGCGGGCGCTGTACCGCGACACCATGACGCCCGAAGTACTGGCCTGGGATCCATCCTCGAACAACCGGGCCATGTTGGCCGGCAAGATCTCGCTCTGTCTGAACGCCATCTCGATCACGCGCGAAGGCGAAAACAAGCAGATCCCGGTCACGCCCGACATCTGGCTGACGCAGGCACTGCGCGGCCCCGCGCAACGCATCTGCCTGGAGCACGTGATGGACTGCTACGTGATCTGGAAATTCGCCGAGAACATTGCCGGCGCGAAGCAGTTCCTCGTCGACTACATCGACAACTTTCGCGATGGCTTCGTTGGCAGCGAGTTCTACAACTTCCCCTGCTTCCCGAGCACCGTGCCCGACCTCAAGACGATGATCGCGGCGGACGCCAAGGCCACGCCCCATGACAAGTACAAGGTGCTGGGCGTGCTGATGGAACAGGCCACCAACGTGGGCTACCCCGGATACGCCAACGCCGCTATCGACGAGATCTTCAACACGTGGGTCCTCAACACGATGTTCGCCCGCGCCGCAACCGGCGACGCGTCACCGGAGGACGCCATCCGCGATGCCGAGAACGCCTGCAAGCGGATCTTCGCAAAATGGAAGGCCAGGGGGCTGGTATAGCCTCGCGTGCGCAATCATCATGGCCACAGTGGAAACACGCTCGCTGACCAAGCGTTACGACAGCACCACCGCCGTCGACGCCATCGACCTCGCCGTGCGCGAGCACGAGTTCCTGGTGCTGCTGGGCCCATCCGGCTCGGGCAAGACGACGCTGCTGCGCATGATCGCGGGACTCGAGACGCCAACCTCCGGCGATGTCCTGGTGAGCGGGCGCATCGTCACGGGGCTCCCGCCGCGTGCGCACAACATGGCGATGGTTTT
The DNA here is from genome assembly GCF_059492215.1 of Cupriavidus sp. HY129. Classification (NCBI taxonomy): domain Bacteria; kingdom Pseudomonadati; phylum Pseudomonadota; class Betaproteobacteria; order Burkholderiales; family Burkholderiaceae; genus Cupriavidus; species Cupriavidus sp. HY129. The sequence continues at coordinate 12,835 of NZ_CP083254.1, read as the reverse complement.
CCAGAGTTACGCGCTGTATCCGCATCTGACCGTAGCGGGCAATATCGCCTTTCCGCTGCAGGCCCGGCATATGGCGCGCGACAAGATCGACGGCAAGGTCGAGTGGGCTGCCTCGCTGTTCGGCATTGGGCATCTTCTCGCGCGGAAACCACGTCAGCTCTCGGGCGGCGAACGTCAGCGCGTGGCGCTTGCGCGTGCTGTCGTGCGCGACCCCGTTGCATTCCTGCTCGATGAACCGCTATCGAATCTCGACGCCAAGCTCCGTGCTTCGGCGCGAGAGGAACTGCAGCAACTCCAACGCCGCCTCGGCACCACGACGATCTACGTGACCCACGATCAGGTGGAGGCGCTGGCACTGGGGGATCGCGTGGCCGTGCTCGATCACGGCGGCATACGTCAACTCGACACGCCGCAGCGCGTGTATGCGCATCCTGTCGATCGGTTCGTCGCCACGTTCATCGGGTCACCTCCCATGAATCTCGTTGCCAGGGACGGCATGGAGATCGGCTTCCGACCCGAGCACTTCTTGCCCGAGGACGTCTTCACCGCCGATGCATCGCTGGAGCGGTTTCCGTTGGACATCACCCGCATCGAGAACCTGGGCGCGGACCGCCTCGTGTACGGCGTGCTGGCGCCACCGCAGCCGCCCGTAAAAGTCATCTCCCGGATACCGTGCACGGTGAACGTGTCACCGCAACCTGGCACGCGTCACATATTCGCCGTGCGCCGTGCCGATCTGCACCGCTTCGACACGAGCAGCGGCACAAGCCTGAGCGTGGCGGAAGGCGTGACATGAGCGCGCTATCGGCCACCCTTGGCAGACCGGATCACGAGACGTCGGATACGCCGCATGATGACCGCCGGCTAGGCGCCATGATGCTCGCGCCTGCGGTCATCTATATCGCGCTGCTGCTTGGCTTTCCTTTCCTGCTATCGATCTGGTACAGCCTGACCGATGTCACCGTCGGAAGTCCGATGCCGCATTTCATCGGGCTGGAGAATTTCCGGAGCGTGGTGGCGAACCCGACGTTCTGGCAGTCGCTGCGCAATGCGTTGGTGTTCACGCTGGTCTCGCAAGCGCTGGTAGTCGTGCTCGCCAAGGCGCTGGCGCTGGCGTTGGTGCGTGACTTCCCCGGCAAGTGGCTCGTGCGACTGCTGATCCTGCTGCCATGGGTGGCGCCAATTTCGCTGGGATCGATTGGCTGGTTGTGGATCTTCGACCCGGTCTACAGCATCATCAACTGGACGTTACGCGCGATCGGCCTTTTCGGCCCGAACATGTGGCCGATCTGGCTTGGCCAGCCTGATCTGGCGATGGCGTCCGTAATTCTGGTGGATGTCTGGCGATTGCTGCCATTGGCCACCGTCATCATCCTGGCCGGGATGCAAGGCATCCCGCAGGATCTGCACGATGCCGCTGCCATGGATGGCGCAGGCTTCTGGCGGCGGCTGTTCCGGATCGACGTGCCGTTGCTGATGCCGGTCATGCTGGTGGCGATGTTGTTCGGCATCGTCTTCACGCTGACCGACATGGTCATCATCTACGTGCTCACGCGCGGCGGCCCCTACGATACGACCCAGGTGCTGGCCAGCCTGGCCTTCTTTACAGGCATACAAGGCGGTGACCTGGCTGAAGGCGCGGCGATCTCGCTCTTCCTGTTCCCACTGCTGGTGGCGGTCGTCACGTTGCTGCTGACGGTGGCGCATCGTTCCGAGGTGACGTGACATGGAAGCGATATCGGCATCAGAAGGCTGGAAGCAGGCTTGGCTTGCGTCGCGCTGGCCCGCGCGCTGCGCGTGGGTAGTGGTGTTCGCCACACTAGCGACCTTCGCCGTGTTCTGCGCCTTCCCGTTCTACTGGATGCTGATCACCACCTTCAAGGATGTGCACGACCTGATCAACACAGCCAACAATCCGTTCGTGTTCAATCTGCCACCCACGATGGAGAACCTGCGGGTACTGTTCCAGGAAACCGCATTCCTGCGATGGCTGCTCAACACGCTGCTGGTGGGCGTTTTCGTGGTCATCATCACGCTCGTGCTCGCGGTACCGGCGGGCTACAGCCTGGCGCGACTATCGGGACCCCGAGGACGACAACTCGCCATCGCCATCTTCCTGACTTATCTGATTCCGCCCACGATCCTGTTCATTCCGTTCTCGCGCATCGTCGGCGCGCTGGGTCTGCAGGACTCGCTTTGGTCGCTCGTGCTCGTGTACCCGAGCTTTACCGTGCCGTTCTGCACCTGGCTGATGATGGGCTTCTTCAAGGCGGTGCCCCGGGACATTGAGGAAGCCGCGATGATGGATGGCATGAGCCGTTTTGGCGCGTTCCTGAAGGTCATCGTGCCGCTATCCTCGGCGGGCATTCTCACCGTCATCATCTTCACGCTGACGCTGGTGATGCAGGAGTTTGTCTACGCGCTGACGTTTATCACAAGCTCCTCGCAATACACGGTCAGCGTGGGCGTGCCCACTTTCCTTGTGCGCGGCGACGTCTACTTCTGGGGCTCGCTGATGGGTGCATGTCTGATCGTCAGCGTGCCGGTAGCGCTGCTGTACAACGTGTTCCTCGATCGCTTTGTCGCCGCTTTCACCGTGGGCGCGATAAAGTAGCGGTGTCGCACGAATGGCCAGACAAATGGGAGCGCAAATGGCCGGAGGCCAGTTCCAGATGTTCCGCTGTCATGTTGCCGGCGCACAGGCTGTGCAGGCCGACTCGCGCCACGCGTTCGGTCGGCATACGCATGATCAGTTTGGCATCGGTGTGATCGGCAAGGGCGCGCAGAAATCGGCCAGCGGGCAGGGAATCGTGGAAGCCGGTCCCGGCGACACGATCACGGTCAACCCTGGCGAAGTGCACGACGGCATGCCGATCGGCGATGCCGGCCGTGCCTGGCAGATGCTCTATTTCGATCCACCCGTGGTCGCCGACGCGATCCTGGACGTGACGGAAGGGCGGACGCGGAGCTTCGAGTTCGCCCACCCGGTCATGCGCGATGCGCGGCTTGCGCAACGCTTCCTGACGCTGTTCGCCGCCATGACGGCCGCGCACGCGGAACATGCCTCGGTGCTGCGCGAGGAATTACTGCTCACCTTGCTTGCCGACACGATGCATGGGCAAACCCGCTCGGACACACGCGGCCCGGGCTTCGCGGAGATCGCACTGGCGCGACGCCGCATCGACGACGATTCAGCCGCGCCGCTCACGCTCGGCGAACTGGCCGATGAGTGCCGCCTGAGCCGCTTCCAGTTCATCCGCGCGTTCTCGCGGGCGACTGGCATGACGCCACACGCCTACATGATCCAGCGCCGCATCATCGCGGCGCGGCATCTGATCGCGCGCGGCATGTCGCTCGCGGACGCTGCCGCAGCGAGCGGCTTCGCCGACCAGAGCCATATGACGCGCATCTTTGTTCGCACGTACGGCATCTCGCCCAGCATGTACGCGCGTGCCTGCGGCGCATCGTAGCCGGCCTTCCCCGCCACCCTCGCAATTTCGTTCAAGACGACACCGCGTCCGGTTCGCGATCCTGCACCTTTCCGCTATCCCCATCGGGCAAGAAAGGAAGGACCATGTCCAGACGAATGCACGGCTATCTCTATCTGACGCTGGCGATGATTACGGTCGGCAGTACCGTGGTGGCCAGCAAGATCGTGGCCGCCGGCCTGCCACCGTTCACTGCAACGGCGCTTCGCTTCGCCATCGCGCTTCCGCTGTTCCTTGTACTGATGCGCGTGACCCGAACAACCTGGCCAATCCTCGCGCCGAGGGAATGGGGCCTGCTGCTGGTGCAGGCGGGCGCTGGAAGCGTCGGCTATACGACGCTGCTGATCCTGGGGCTCCGGCATGCCTCTGCCACCGACGCGGGCGTGATCATCGGCACGCTGCCGGTGGTCTCCGCGGCAATCGCCATCATGGTGCTTGGCGAGCGGCCGCGACGCGCCGTGTTGCTGGCCATCGCATTGGCGGCTGCCGGTGTCCTGACCATCGTATTCCGCGACGACGCAGGCAGTGCGCACTCATTGCTCGGCAGCGTGCTGATCTTCGGCGCCGTGGGCTGCGAGGGTGTCTTCATCCTGCTCAACAAGCGGATCCAGACACCAATCGCGCCGCTTGCACTCTCGACCATCATGGCCGCGTTCGGACTCGCGGTGGCGGCGATACCGGCCGGCTTCGAGATGCCGTGGATGCACGCGCTCTCCGGCAACGCGCTCGCCGCCGTCGCGTACTACGCGCTGATTCCAACCGTGGGGGGCTTTCTGCTCTGGTACGCCGGCGCGGCGCGAGTGAGCGGTGCAGAGGCGGCGCTGTTCACTGCGGTGGCACCGGTATCAGCGGTAGTGCTGGCTGCCGCGCTGCTCGGCGAACAGATCGGCCAGAGCCAGATCATCGGCATCGGTTGCGTGCTGGTCGCGGTGTTCAGCCTTGGGATGTCTCAATCTACTGACATGACCGATAGTGCGATGGCAGATGCCGAAGGTGATGCCGCCTCGCACCGATAGACGGCGTTCGCTTTTGCGAGCCACGCCGGCAATTGACGAAAACGCTGATGGACGGTCACTGCTATCGTCCGGCAGGCTACAGTCGACGCCACATACGCGCCATTCCCAACACAGCAACGATAACGATGGGGTAACCACATGTGCTTCTACTGCAGTCCTGGTGGTGCAGCAGTCCTGCTCGCGCGCGCGTCGCGCCGAGACTTCCTGACGGGCGCGCTGGCGCTCGGTGCAATGTCCACCTTCGGATTCCCGTCGGCGTACGCCGAGAGCCCCCCGGCTACGTCTCCTTCGACATCCCCCTACGCGCAATTCATCTTCACCAACGGGCCGATCTACACCATGGCCAGCGGATCGCCGACGGCCAAGGCCCTGGCCGTGCGCGACGGCCGCATCGTGGCCGTTGGCTCGATGGAAGCGGTCGCGCAGTTCCGTGGCCCGGACACGCAAACCATCGACCTCGGTGGACGCACGCTGCTGCCGGGATTCGTCGAACCACACATGCACTCCGCGCTGGCCGTGCTCGACGCATGGCTCGACGTGGGCCCGTTCACCACCACGTCGATTGACCATGCACTCGAGAAGATCCGGGCCGAGGCGGCAAAGTCCAAGCCGGGCGAGTGGGTCCGCGCGCAGGCGCTCGATCCCTCGCTGATGCCCGGCGCACCCGTCACGCGACAACGGCTCGATGCCGTCGCGCCCAACAATCCGGTCTTCATCCTGGAATCGAACGGACACATTGCCTACGTCAACAGCGCGGCCCTGAAGCTCGCCAACGTCACGCGCGATACGCCGAACCCGCCCCAGGGCCGCTTCGTCCGCGACGACAAGGGCGACCTGACCGGCCGACTTGAAGAAGGCCCCGCATACGGCCCTTTCCTGAAAGTCGCCCCGATGCCCAACGCCGCGCAAATGGTCGCCAGCATTCGCAAGCTATTCGACCGCGCCAGCGCCGTGGGGTGTACCAGCCTGCACGATGCCGGCATTGGCACCAGCGGCGTGCATGACCTCGATATCGTCAACGCCGCCATGCGCGACGATCCTCCTGTCCGCTATTCGGGCTTCCTGACGTCCGACCGGATGGATGGCTGGGTAGAGCGAGGCATCAAGCCGGGCGCCGGCACGGATCGCTTCCGGCTTCACGGCATCAAGTTCTGGTCCGACGGCTCCAACCAGGCCCGCACCGGCTACCAGCGCGAGCCGTATCTCAACTCCACCAGCCGCGGCGCGCTGAATTACACGGCCGAGCAACTGATCGAGGGCGTGCAACGCGCGCACGACCTCGGCTGGCAAGTCGCCGTCCACGCCAACGGCGACGCCGCCATCGACACCACGCTGGACGTCTACGAACACGTGCTGAAACGCTCACCACGCGCCGATCATCGACACCGCATCGAACACTGCAGCGTCCTGCACCCCGAGCAGATTCAACGAATGGCAAAGCTCGGCGTGTCGCCGTCATTCCTGATCGGACACGTGCACTACTGGGGCAAGGCATTCCGTGACAACATCCTCGGCCCCCAGCGCGCCCAGTTCTACGACCCCTGCGCATCGGCACTGCGCGGCGGCCTGCGCATCTCGCTCCACTCCGACTACAACGTGACGCCGATCGAGCCGATCCGCTACATGGACAACGCCGTCAACCGCACCATGCGCGACGGCGGTGGCGTGCTCAACCCGGCGGAGCGCATTACCGTGGCGCAGGCACTGCGGGCGGTGACGATCGACGCGGCGTGGCAATGCCAAATGGACCAGATCGTCGGCAGCCTGGAGGCGGGGAAGTATGCGGATCTGGTGATTGTGGATAAGGACCCGCTCCAGATGGCGCCGGAGGAGATTGGGAAGTTGAAGGTGCTGGAGACTTGGTCGGAGGGACGGAGACGGTTTGCGGTTTGAGGGGTGGATGTTGGTGCCCACCTGTGCGGAAATGGCGCTTGCCGCCATTTCCGCTTCAAGCTTGCACTGCGGCATATCTTCGCGGCCATTTTCTGCCGCGCTCCGCGATGCTGTGACGTCGATTCAAGTGTCCCTATGAAGCGACCATTGCGAGCTTGTCCGCTCCGTCATTTGCGTGTGGGGGTGCCAACTGCACCATCGTGACGGCTATCGTGAGTCTGAGGATTGCCTCCGGGCTCGACGAGAGCCAACGGGCCCTCTAAGCGCTTGCGGCCACGCAGGCGCCGGAGCATTTCTTGAGAGCTCACACCTTGAAGGAACCATACAGTGAGTTCGCGGCAGAAGAACGCAAACGCCAGTAGAAGAAATGCTAGTGCAAGTCGCTGCGATTTCACGGTTTCATTGATGTATGAGGCCAGCCCATCGCTCCTGAGAAGCTTGCACACGATCTCTCTGTCTTCTGGGCTAAACGTTGAGTCGGCAGCCGTTTGGTTTGAGCATTGATCAAGTGAGAGCTTCTCCGCGACACCGAATCGTTTGGCACTCGTCGCGTTGATAGAGAAGAAGACTTTGCTCTTCTTCATTTGAAGAACTGCATCATCCCAAAATGCGATTCCCCACGCGGCTGTCAAGCTAAGGGTGAAGAACACTATGGCGGCGAAGAATCTCGCGAGAAGGAGCCAGCCGTTGGGCAGTTGATCTTCCGCTTTGAGTTCGACTTTCTCGAGATCGAAATATGGCCCACATGCAGCGACATGCCCCATGTCCTCGTTGTTCTCACGCGTCCATCGGATTAAAGCCTGAGCCTGCTGCCGCGTTCGCGCGCGCACACCCGTCGTGAAGCGAAATTGAAGAAGAGCCCCCTGCTCGTCAAGAAACTCACCGATCACGGGGTCCTTGCATTCTTGCTTGCCGTGAAATAGCTGCCAGAGCCTTGTCATAAGGCTGTGGGATGACCCGGCTCGTCGCCAGACATAGGCCCCCAGGAATCCAAGTCCAACGACTGCGAAGACTGGGAGTACAACTCCCAGGCTTGTCAGAATTCCAATGCCGCTACGGATCCCTTCCAACATTCCTCGCTCCACTGGCAAGCCTCGACCTTTCGCAGCGCCAAAGCCACAGCAAAACGCCCGGACTGGCCGGGCGTTCATGCATTCAACATCTCTCAGTCGGCAAAGCGTGGTCCAGCAATGCCAACCACCTCAATCAAACATCAATATTCCGAGCCACCAGCGCATTCGACTCGATAAAGTTCCGGCGCGGTTCCACCTCGTCGCCCATCAGTGTCGTGAAGATCTGGTCGGCGGCGATGGCGTCTTCGATCTGGACCCTCAGCAGGCGGCGCTGCGTGACGTCGAGCGTGGTTTCGAAGAGCTGCTCGGGGTTCATTTCGCCCAGGCCCTTGTAGCGCTGGCGCGAGACGCCGCGTTCGGCTTCGGAGAGTAGCCACTGCATGGCCTGGTGGAAGTCTGCGACGGTCTGTTCGCGCATCTTCTCGCCTTCGCCGCGGCGAACCTTGGTGCCGTCCGGGATCAGGCCCTGGAAGGTCGTGGCCGCGCGGGCGAGTGCCGCGTAGTCGGCGCCGTGGACGAAGTCCGCATCCACGTGTGACAGACGCACGTTGCCATGATGGCGACGCGCGATCATCAGGCGGTGCTTGTCGGTCTTCTCGTCGAACTGGGCATAGACGTCGGCGGTGCCGTCGTCATTGACTGCAGCGCCGAGCAGCGTCTTGGCGTGCATCTCGGCGAGCTTGGCCTTCAGCGCCACGGCCGAGGCTTCGGCTGCGGTGGCGTTGTCGAGGTCGAGCGCCACGCCGTCGGCGATCGCGCGTAGCGCGTCCACATCGACGATGCGCGACAGGCGGCCGATCACGCCCTCGGCGAGCTGGTACTGGCGTGCCAGTTCGGTCAGGGCTTCACCGTTGATCTCGCTGCCATCCGGGCGGCTGAGCGAAGCCTTTTCCATTGCCAGCTTCAGCATGTAGGCGTTCAGCTCGTTGTCATCCTTGATGTAGCGCTCTTCCTTGCCGTGCTTGATCTTGTAGAGCGGCGGCTGGGCGATGTACACATAGCCGCGCTCGATGATGTCCGGCATCTGGCGATAGAAGAACGTCAGCAGCAGCGTGCGGATGTGCGAGCCGTCCACGTCCGCGTCGGTCATGATGATGATGCGGTGGTAGCGCAGCTTCTCGAGGTTGTAGTCCTCCTTGCCGATGCCGGTGCCCAGCGCCGTGATCAGCGTCAGCACTTCCTGGCTCGACAGCATCTTGTCGAAGCGCGCGCGTTCCACGTTCAGGATCTTGCCCTTGAGCGGCAGGATCGCCTGGAACTTGCGGTCGCGGCCCTGCTTGGCGGAGCCGCCTGCGGAGTCACCCTCGACAAGGAACAGCTCGGACATCGCCGGATCCTTCTCCTGGCAGTCCGCGAGCTTGCCGGGCAGGCCCATGCCGTCCATGACGCCCTTGCGGCGCGTCATTTCGCGAGCCTTGCGCGCGGCTTCGCGGGCGCGGGCCGCATCGACGATCTTGCCGCAGATGATCTTGGCGTCGTTCGGCGTTTCCAGCAGGAAGTCGGTCAGCGCCTTGCCGACGAGCTCTTCCACGGGCAGGCGCACTTCGGAGGAAACGAGCTTGTCCTTGGTCTGCGAGCTGAACTTCGGTTCGGGCACCTTCACGGACAGCACGCAGGCCAGGCCTTCGCGCATGTCGTCGCCAGAGGTCTCGACCTTCGCCCGCTTCGCGACCTCGTTTTCTTCGATGTACTTGTTGATGACGCGGGTCATCGCCGCGCGCAGGCCGGTCAGGTGGGTACCGCCGTCGCGCTGCGGAATGTTGTTCGTGAAGCAAAGCACCTGCTCGTTGTAGCCATCGTTCCACTGCATGGCCACTTCCACGCTGATGCCATCCTTCTCGGCGTTCGCGTAGAAAATGTTCGGGTGCAGCGTGGTCTTCGAGCGGTTGATGTACTCGACGAAACCCTTCACGCCACCGGAGAACGCGAAGTCCTCTTCCTTGCCCGTGCGCTGATCCACCAGCTTGATGTGCACGCCGTTGTTCAGGAACGAGAGTTCGCGAATGCGCTTGGACAGCACTTCGTAGTGGAACTCGACGTTCGTGAAGATTTCCTCGTCGGCCAGGAAGTGCACTTCGGTGCCGCGCTTGTCGGTCGCGCCGATGACCTTCATCGGCGACACTTCAACGGGCTGGCCGTCCGGGCCGGTCACGGTCTCGATGATGCGGTTCTGCACCTCACCCTTCGCGAACTCGATCAGGTTGACCTGGCCATCGCGACGCACGGTCAGGCGCAGCCACTTCGACAGCGCGTTCACGCAGGACACGCCCACGCCATGCAGGCCGCCCGAAACCTTGTAGCTGTTCTGGTTGAACTTGCCGCCGGCGTGCAGCTCGGTCATGGCGATTTCCGCCGCGCTGCGCTTCGGCTCGTGCTTGTCGTCGAACTTCACGGCCTGCGGAATACCGCGGCCGTTGTCGACGATCGAGATCGAGTTGTCACTGTGAATCGTGACCTGGATCTCGGTGCAATAACCGGCCAGGGCTTCGTCGATCGAGTTGTCGAGCACCTCGAACACGAGGTGATGCAAGCCGGTGCCGTCGGACGTATCGCCGATGTACATGCCGGGACGCTTGCGTACCGCCTCCAGGCCTTCCAGGATCTGGATCGAAGAGGCGCCGTAAGAGTTTTCCTGCTGCGGTTTCTGCTGATCGGTCATGTCTTTCTACTCACGATACTGACGGCAAAAAGCGGAAAACCGAACCTGCGCCAAAAATGCGGCGGGTGCGGTAGATCCGCGTTTCGCGGGTTACTTAAAAACGGCAAAAGGGGCGGATCGGTTCGATCCGGCCCCTGCTGCGGTGTGTGCCCGATTGTGGTCTGGATGGCGTCTGATGGTGGCCATCAAATGCGCATCGGCATGACGACGTACTTGAAGTTGTCGTCTTCCGGCACCGTAATCAGCGCGCTCGAATTGGAGTCGCCGAGGCTGACCTGCACCTGCTCGCTCTTCAGGTTGGCGAGCACGTCGAGCAGATAGGTCACGTTAAAGCCGATATCGAGCGCATCGCCCGAATAATCGAGTTCCAGCTCTTCCTGCGCCTCTTCCTGATCGGCGTTGGTGGAGCTGATCTTCAGCACGTGCGTATCGAGAATGCAACGCACGCCCTTGAACTTGTCGGTGGTCAGAATCGCCGTGCGTTGCAGCGCCTGTTGCAGCTGCACGCGGTCGATCGCAAACGCGTTCTTGTAGCCCTTCGGGATCACGCGCTGGAAGTCCGGGAACTTGCCTTCCACCAGCTTGCTGATCAGTTCGATATTGGCGAAGGTGAACTTGACCTGATTGGCGGCCAGTTGCACCTGCACGGGATCATCGGTGTCTTCCAGCAGGCGCTGCAGTTCCAGGATGGTTTTGCGCGGGATGATCACTTCCTGGCGCGAACCGACGCCGGTCGCTTCATTCTCGAGCTCCACGCCGCAGTACGCCAGGCGGTGACCGTCAGTAGCCACGGCCATGACCTTCTTGCCATCGACCACCAGCAGCATCCCGTTCAGGTAGTAACGGATGTCCTGCTGCGCCATCGCAAAGTGGACCATCGCCAGCAGATGCTTGAACGTCTTCTGCGGCAGGCTCACGCTGGCGTTGAATTCGGCGGCTTCGGCAACGGTCGGGAATTCTTCCGCGGCCAGCGTCTGCAGCGCAAACCGGCTCTTGCCCGACTGCACGGTCATGCGCTTGTCGTTCAGCGACAGCGCCACGTCGCCGTCAGGCATCGCGCGCAGGATGTCCAGCAGCTTGCGCGCGGCCACGGTGGTTGCCACGCTGTCGCTACCGACGCCGCATTCGGCATGGGTCGTGATCTGGATCTCGATGTCGGTCGAGAGGAAGGATACGTTCGAGCCGGACTTGCGAATCAGCAGGTTGGCCAGGATCGGGAGGGTGTGGCGGCGCTCCACGATGCCGCTCACGATTTGCAGCGGACGCAGCAGATTGTCTCGCGAGGTTTTGACCAATTGCATTGAATTTATCCTTCGTCGTTTGTCGATAGCGACCGCAGGGTTTCACACAACTCCAAATTCACTTAGGAATCAAGGAGTTAATGTCGCATTGTACCAAGGATAAGCCGCTGCGGTGAAGCGGGGCGAACCCGGCACGGCGCCCGGTTGTGCACAAAATGCCACATTCCGCCGCCAACCTCTGCCAATCCGTCCCGACTCACCGCAAAGCCTTATCTGAGGCCAGATTCCCGCGATCCAACAGTTTACCGGCGCCCGCTTGCCGTCGGACGCGCACCCAGTAGTATGCCAGCCCGGCAAGGCTGGCCCTCGAAATCGTCGATGAGCCGCTTTCGGCAGGCTGCGGCGCCGCATTCGGCGCACGCGACCTGCACGTGTGTCAGCCCTTGAGCGTCTGTTCCAGCACGTGCAACTCGTGATTGAGCTGCGCGTCCTTGCTACGCTCTTCGGCAATCTTGCGCACGGCGTGAAGCACCGTGGTGTGATCGCGCCCGCCGAACAACTCGCCGATCTCCGGCAGGCTCTTCTGCGTCAGTTCCTTCGCCAGATACATTGCGATCTGGCGCGGCCGCGCGATATTGGCGGGCCGCTTCTTGGAATACATGTCCGCGACCTTGATGTTGTAGAAATCTGCACAGGTCTTCTGGATGTTCTCCACGGAGATCTGGCGATTCTGCACGGTCAGCAGGTCCTTCAGCGCTTCACGCGTGACATCGATCGTGATGTCCTTGCCATGGAAGTTCGAGAACGCCAGGATCTTGCGCAGCGCGCCTTCCAGTTCGCGCACGTTCGACCGCAGGTGCTTGGCCACGAAGAAGGCCACTTCCTCGGGCACGCTCACGTTCTCGGCGGCGGCCTTCTTCATCAGAATGGCGACGCGCATCTCCAGCTCGGGCGGCTCGATCGCCACAGTCAGGCCGGAGTCGAAACGCGAAATCAGCCGGTCGTCGATGCCGGTGATCTCCTTCGGATAGGTATCGCTGGTGATGATCACCTGGGCGCGATTGGCGATCAGCGCCTCGAATGCGTAGAAGAATTCTTCCTGCGTGCGGTTCTTGCCGGAGAAGAACTGAATATCATCGATCAGCAGCAGGTCCAGCGAGTGGTAGTAGCGCTTGAACTCGTCAAACGCCTTGCGCTGGTAGGCCTTCACCACGTCGGAAACGTACTGCTCCGCATGGATATACCGGATGCGCGCGCGCGGGTTCTCCATGAGCATGAAGTTGCCGATCGCGTGAATCAGGTGAGTCTTGCCGAGGCCAACGCCGCCGTACAGATAGAGCGGGTTGTACGACTTGCCCGGGTTGTTGGCCACCTGGATCGCCGCGGCGCGCGCAAGCTGGTTGGCCTTGCCGGTGACGAAGTTGTCGAACGTCAGGATCGGGTTCAGGCGCGAGCGCTCGTGCAC